>NZ_JBFAYK010000001.1:0-2694687 GCF_040681225.1 Nocardia sp. NPDC051833 | reverse complement strand
GGGGCCCTCCCGCCCGACCGGGGGCGGGGGCGACCCCTACCTCCCCCCCCCCCGGGGCCCGCCCCCCCCGGGACAGGAGGGGCCGCGACTCGAGCGCGCCAGCGCTCCAAAAACACAGCTAGACTCGCCGACGTGCGTCCCGCCGTCGAAGCGGTCGGCGCCGTCGGGGCGGGAATCGATCCGGCACCGGCGTCCGCGCCGACGCCGCCCTCTCCGCCGACGGTACCGATCCGGCCCCTGCGTTTCCGCGAACTGCTCGACGAGCCGTTCGCCCTGATCCAGGCCCATATCCGGGCGCTGGCGGCGCTCGGCGGGAGCGTGCTCGTGCTGGCCGTGCTCGGCGTGCTCGGGGTGACCGGCCTGGTCTCGCATCTGACCGACGGCTCCGACGCGGGCACGGCGTGGGCCGCGATCCTCGGTTCGGCGGCGTTCATCTGGCTGTCGCGCCTGGTGTTGCGCGGCGCGACGGTCGCGATCGCGCTCGCCGATTTCGGCGGGGTGCGCTACGGCGCGCTCGCCGGGGTGCGGGCGGCCGCGCGGCGGGCCGGTCCGCTGGTGCTCGCGCAGATCATGTTCTCGCTCACCGGCATCGGCGTGCTACTCGTCGGCAGTCTGCTGATCATCACCTACCCGCTGGCGCTGCTCTGGTTGTCGCAGGTGCGGGCGCGGCGGTTCGTCACCGAGCCGGTGATCGTCGGCGAGCACGCCGGATTCGGCGCGGCGGTCGCCCGGTCGAAGGAGCTGGTGCAGGGCGCGGATTGGACGGTGGCGGGCCTGTGGCTCACCCAGCGGGTCATCTTCGCCGTCCTCGCGGTGCCCGCGTTCGGTGTGCCGTTCTATCTGTCCGACTTCTCCGGCACGCATCGCTGGGCCTTCATCACGCTGCTGGTCGGCGGTCTGCTGCTGGTGGTGACGGTCGGCGAGATCGTCGAGGCGACCAGCCGGGCCGTCTGCTACATCGACCGGCGGTGCGCTCGCGAGGGCATGGACATTCGGATTCCGGGTGAGACCCGGTGACCGGCAATCCCTTTCCCGGGCCCGACCAGGGCACCCCGCCGCTCGTGCCACCACCGCACGGCGCGCCGGCGCCGCCACGTCTCGGTGCCGCCGCCGAGCATCGCGCCGCCGCCGAGCAGGCCGCGCATCGCCGTGACTACGACAGCGCGCTGCGGGAACGCTTCCGCGCCGTCCTGCGCGCCCTCGAACAGGGCGGCACCCTGCCGGTCCGCCGCTCGCGCACCGCGCAGGAGACCGCCGACGACGCGACCACCGCGCTCCCGCTGGAACAGTCCACCGAATTGCACCCGGCGGCGCGCAGTTTCGACGAGGTCGTCTACGGCGGCCGCGCCGCCACCGAGGACGAGTACCGCAGGCTCGAATACGCCGACCGGTACTCCCGGTCCGCGCCCCCGCCGGTCGCCGAACCGGTCGAAGTCGAGGTCGTCGAGCGCGCGCCCAAGCGCCGCAGGCAGCTGCCGCCGCTGCCCGCGCTGCTGCGCAGTCCCAAGTTCTGGGCGACGGTCGCCGCCGTGCTGGCGCTGGGCCTACTGCTGTACGCGACGCTGCAATCGTGCGGCGCGCCCGACGCGCCGCCGCCACCCGAGATCCCCGACCTGCCGGAACCACCCGATCCGCCCGATGATCCGGACTACGACCCCGACTTCGGCGCGGGCAAGGACTCGATCTTCACCAGCCTGCCCGCCTGGCTGGCCTTCGGCGGCTTGCAGTTGCTGATCGCCTTCGGCGTGCTGCTGTGGTGGCGCGGACGCAGGCGCGGCGCGCTCGTCGGCGAACCGCGCCCGGTCGAGGTCGCCGCGAACGAACTGCTCGCGGGCCAGGCAGGCCTGTACCGTCGCTCCGGCGACGTCGAGCACGTGGCCGGGACCTTGCGCACCGCGACGCTGCGCCGGATCCGCCCCCGCCTCGGCGCCCGTGACCTGACCGACGACCAGCTCGTCGGCGCAGCGGCGGCCCGCCTCGGCGCGCCCGCCCAGCAGATCGGCACCGTCTTATTCGGCCCGGTACCGGACGAGACAACCCTGTATTACGTTGCCGCACACCTCGAATGGATCGAGACGGAGCTCGGTTGACATCTCCCCGTCCTGACAGACGAGCATTCCTGCTTCACCATCAGCTGCCGGAAAGGAGAACTCCCTTGCGGACTTACACCGACTCCACAGGCGTTTCACCTCTCTGCCAGCCCGGCAGCGAGGATGTTTCGAGCCGCGTTCACATCCCGGTCATGGACCACACCGCAACGGCGGCACGTCCACGCCCGAACGTTCAGCGACAGGTTGTCGCCCAGCGCACCGCAGTGCGAACACACCCGGGTCGACGGATACCAGCGATCCACCACCAGCACCTCGCGGCCGTACCAGTCGGCCTTGTACTCGAGCATGGTGCGCAATTGCCGCCAGCTCGCATCCGAGATCGCACGGGCGAGCGTGTGGTTGGCGACCATGTTGCGTACCGTCAAGTCCTCGATGGCGACCGCTTGGTTCTCGCGAATCAGCCTCGTGGACAGTTTGTGCAGAAAATCGGTACGCCGGTCGGAGATCCGCGCGTGGATGCGGGCCACCTTCCGCCGAGCCTTCTCCCGATTGCTCGACCCCAGCACTTTTCGGGCCAAGTCACGTTGCGCCTTGGCCAGCTTGCGTCGGTCGACGCGCTCGTAGCGCGGATTGGCGATCTTCTCCCCGGTCGACAGCGCGGCCAGCGAGCTGAGGCCGACGTCCACACCGATCGTGTTCGGCGTGGACGGCAGCGGGGCGATCGTTTCCTCGACGAGGATCGACACGAACCACCGGTCGGCACTGTCACGGGACACCGTCACCGTCGACGGCACCGCAGCCTCGGGCAGCGGCCGCGACCAGCGAATGTCGAGTGGCTCGGTCATCTTCGCCAGCGTGAGTCGCCCATCGCGCCACCGGAACCCGGACCGGGTGTACTCAGCCGACGCTCGCGAGCGCTTACGCGACTTGAGGCGAGGGTAACGGGCCCGCTTGGCGAAGAACGCCGCGAAGGCGGCCTGCTGATGCCGCAACGTCTGCTGCAACGGCACCGACGACACCTCGTTGAGGAACGCGAGATCCGCGGATTTCTTCCACCCGGTCAACTCGGCGGAAGCCTGCACGTACGTCGTGGACTTCGACTCCGTGGCATAGCGCCGCTGCCGGGCATCGAGTGCCTTGTTCCACACCAGACGAACGCATCCGAACGTGCGCGACAACTCCGCGGCCTGCTCGGGCGAAGGGTAACAGCGGAACTTGTACGCCCGCTTCACCACCTTCGCCATTGCTCACACAATACTGTGCACGTATGTGAAGAAAGGGGGATGGCGCTACCTCCCGGCCTCGACGAGCGGGTATCCGCGCCGGACAACCGATGACCGACAACACTGTTCTGCAGAAATCGCCGAGCGCGGCCGAGGCCGGTGCGGCGCTGGCCGCCCTGCGCACCGAGATCGGCAAGGCCGTGGTCGGCAACGACCAGGCCGTGCTGTACCTGGTGCTCGCGCTGCTGTGCCGTGGCCACGTGCTGCTGGAAGGCGTGCCGGGCGTGGCGAAGACGCTGCTCGTGCGGGCGCTGGCCACCTCGCTGGCGCTCGACCACGCCCGGGTGCAGTTCACGCCCGATCTGATGCCGGGCGATGTCACCGGTTCGCAGATCTACGACCCGCATTCGGCCGAGTTCACCTTCCGGCAGGGCCCGGTGTTCACCAACCTGCTGCTGGCCGACGAGATCAACCGCACCCCGCCGAAGACGCAGTCCTCGCTGCTGGAATCGATGGAGGAGCGCCAGGTCTCGGTGGACGGTCAGCCGCGGCCGCTGCCGGATCCGTTCGTCGTCGTCGCGACCCAGAACCCGATCGAGCAGGAGGGCACCTACCCGCTGCCCGAGGCGCAGCTCGACCGGTTCCTGTTCAAGGTCGACATCCGGCTGCCCGATCGCGACGACGAGTTCCGCATCCTGCAGCGGCACGCGAGCGGCTTCGATCCGCGTGATCTCGGCGCCGCGGGGCTGCGTCCGGTGGCCGGTCCCGAGCACATCGCGGCCGCGCGCGCCGCGATCGCGCAGGTGACGGTGAGTCCCGAGGTGCTGGCCTACATCGTCGACCTGTGCCGCGCCACGCGCAGCTCCCCCGCCGTCGCGCACGGCGCCTCCACCCGTGGCGCGACCGCGCTGCTGGCGGCGGCGCGGGCACTGGCCTGGCTGAACGGCCGCGGCTACGTGACGCCCGACGACGTGAAGACCGTGGCGGTCGCGGTGCTGCGGCACCGGCTGCAGTTGCGGCCCGAGGCCGAGCTGGACGGGGTGAGCACCGAGGGCGTGCTCTCGTCGTTGCTGGTCTCGGTGCCGGTTCCGGTGTAGCGGCGTGGTCGTCACAGGCCGGTTCGCGCTGCTCGCGGCGATCGCGGGCGCGCTGGTGATGTTCCTGATCCCGTCATGGGTCGGCGTGGTCGGCGCGAGCGCGGCGCTGCTCGCGCTCGCCGTGTTCGACATCGCCCTCACCGCGCGGGCCGACACGCTCACCCTCACCCGCGATCCGCTGACGGTGGTGCGGCTCGGCCGGGCCACCGAGGTGGAACTCGTCGTCACCAATACCGGCACGGCCACCGTGCGCGGGATGCTGTGGGACGCCTGGCCCGACAGCGCGCGGGCCGAGTACCGCACCCACCGGCTCGACCTCGCGCCGCGCACCCGCATCCGGCTGCGCACCGGGCTCACCCCCACCTATCGCGGTGATCGGGTGGCCGGTCCCGTCACGGTGCGGCTGCTCGGTCCGCTCGTGCTGGCGGGCAGGCAGTCGCGCGTCGAGGTACCGGCCAGGGTGCGCGCGCTGCCGCCGTTCCGCAGCGAGCGGCTGCTGCGGTCGAAGGTGAAGCGGCTGCACCATCTCGAAGGCCGCAATGTCGCGAACACCCGCGGGCAGGGCACCGAGTTCGACTCCTTCCGCGAGTACGTGGCCGGCGACGATGTGCGCAGCATCGACTGGCGCGCCACCGCCCGCGCCGCCGACGTTCTCGTGCGCACCTGGCGGCCCGAACGCAATCGGCACGTGCTGATGGTGCTCGACACCGGCCGGGCCAGTGCGGGCCGCGTCGGCGACGGCACGCGCCTGGATTCCTCGATCGAGGCCGCACTGCTGCTCGGTGGGCTGGCCGCGGCCGCGGGCGACACCGTCGACCTGCTCGCCTACGACCGGACGGTGCGGGCCGAGGTGACCGGCGCGGGCGGGCATCAGCTGCCGCTGAAACTTATGCACACCCTCGCCGGAGTGACACCGCGGCTTGTGGATACCGACACCACCGGCCTGGTGCGGACGGTGATCGCCCGGGTCCGCAGGCGGGCGCTCATCGTGTGGTTCACCAGCCTGGACGGTCCGACGGTCACCGAGCACCTGCTGCCCGCGTTGCCCACCCTCACCAAGCGGCACCGGGTCCTGATCGTCTCGGTCACCGACCCGGACATCGCCGCGGCCGCCCGTGACCGCTCCACCGCGGACGCGGTCTACACGGCGGCGGCCGCCGAAACCGTGCTGGCCGAGCGGGCGCTCGTGCAGGAATCGCTGCGCAGGCGCGGGGTCGCGGTGGTCGCCGCCGCGCCCGATCAGCTGCCGGAAGCGCTCGCCGACGAGTACCTGGAGCTGAAGCAGTCCGGCTCCCTGTGAGTTGTGGACAACCGAGTTGTCCACCGGTACTCACAGGTCATCCACCGATCGACCAACACGTTGTGCACAGGGCACTGCTCAGCCGCGCGAAACCTGCTGTCGCCGAGCCAGAACCGCGCCGAGGACGTGGTACGGCGGGTATCCCGTCGGCACCGGGCGCCGCACGGCGGCGCAGACCGCCGTCACCAGCTGGGTGCCCAGGTGGTGCTGCGCGGCCGGGGTGAGCGTGCGCAACCTGGTCAGATACTGGCGGACCGCACCGGCCAGCTCGTCGGACAGGCCGCTCGGGTCGAGTTGCGCCGCCCAGCCGCTCAGCCACGGCGGCGCCACGGCGAGCGCGGGCATCGGCAGGTTCTGGCGGGTGTGCACAACCACCGTCCCGGCGAGCACGTCGCCCACCCGCCTGGCGTCGCGCGAGCACAGTGAGCAGATCACCGCGACCGCGCCGAACGCGCCGAGCATCCAGAAATCCACGATCGCCCCGGCCAGCCCGCGGGTCAGCGCGTGCCGGAAATCGATCGGCCCGGCGTCGGCGCGCACCACACGCAGGCCGAACGCCAGCTTGCCGATGGAGCGCCCGCGCGAGATCGTCTCGCTGCACACCGGGTAGACCATCAGCACCGTCACGAGGGTGACCACGAAGGTGACGTCGTACCAGGCCGAGTCGGCGTCGGCCGCGATCAGCACCATCACCCCGCCGTAGGCGAGCACGAACGCGAGGGTGAGCTGGATGACCAGGTCGAGCAGGAAAGCGCCCGCACGGCTGGGGATGCGCGCGATCGGGAGCTCGAGCGCGACCGCTTCGCCGGTGGTGAATTCCGCCATGTGGCTAGCATTCCCGATATGGACACCGATGCCTACAGCTGGGCGCATCAACGGTCGTGGCATCGGCTGGATCAGCTGGTCCGCCAGCGCAAGCTGTCCGGCGCGGAGGCCGACGAACTCGTCCGGTTGTACCGGGCGGCTTCGCAACAGCTTGCGAAGATCCAGGGCAGGCCGGCCGATCCCGACCTGGTCGCCGGGCTCAGCGCGCTGCTCGCGCGGGCCAGGGGGCGGGTGCTGGCGGCCCGGTCGCAGCCGTGGCGCGAGGTCGGCCGGTTCTTCACCCGGCACTTTCCCGCGGCTGTGTATCGCGCGTGGCCGTGGTGGGTGGGGGTGACCGCGATCTTCCTCGCCGTCGCCGCGGTGATCGCGGTGCTTGTGGACAACTCCGCGGCGGCCCGCAAGGCCCTGGGGATACCCGAGGGCGATATCGATATCGTCACCGGACCTGGGGGAACGTTCGAGACCTACTACACCGAGCACCCCAACGACGCCTTCGCCGCCCAGGTGTGGACCCACAACTCGCTGGTGTCGGCGATCGCGTTGTTCACCGGCGTGCTGATCCTGCCCGCTGTGTACGCCCTGTTCATGAACGCGCTGAATCTGGGGATAACCGGTGGATTGATGTCCGACGCGGGCCGCCTCGAATCGTTCTTCGGCTTCATCCTCCCGCACGGCACGCTGGAGCTGACGGCGCTGTTCATCGCGGGCGGCGTGGGGTTGAAGCTGGGCTGGACGCTGGTCGACCCCGGCCGCCGCAGCCGCGCGGCCGCGATGGCGAGGCAGGGCAAGGTGACCGCGACGGTCGCGCTCGGCCTGGTGGCGGTCCTGCTGGTGTGCGGCCTGCTGGAAGGCTTCGTGACCCCGAGTCCGCTGCCCGCGCCGGTGCGGATCGCCTTCGGGTTCGCGGCCGAGGCGGCGTTCCTGTTCTACGTGTTCGGGATCGGGCGCCGGGTGGCCGACGAGCAGGACGCCGCGGCCGCGACGCCCGCCGCCCTGCCCGACCCCGCCGATCGCTGGCTGGCACCGACCGCAAAGTCGCTGGACCGGGCCTGAACTCGCATCTGCACGTGCATTTGAACGGCAGGCAACTCTGAGCACACCCCGCCGAAACGGCGCCGGACAATCGGCAGCTACGCGAGGTTACGAGATGGTGTCGAACTCCCCCATTTGAGTTCCGCTGGCCGCAGCGAGTCGGGCTCGAGCTGCGGCCAGCGTTACCGTCAACTGTACACAATCGTTATGCCCATGCAACCCCCAACGCGCAGGTCGGGCGTACTGATTGCGAACCAGCAAACATCTGTGAAGGCACCGATTTTCACAGTCTCAGCTAACTTCCGGCGCCACCTCACAGCGACCCCAACGCACACTGAGAATTCACCTGCGGCAAACCTTCGACAACGAGTCACCCACCCGATGCCACCGCACCGAGTGAATATTCCCGGCGGTTGCCGATGATCATGCGAACCCGCCCGCATAGCCGATCACCTGCGGATACGGCAACAGAATTTCGATTGCCTGACGCGAATCGCATTAAAAGAGACTCCAAGTTTGTTTACAGGGCTGCAAACAAGATCAGCACCTAGCAATCGAGCGGTAGCACCTGTCACGAGGCCGTAATTTGGACAAATGACCGGTTGCGAACCGGGCGCGGAACACCCCGAAATCAGCCGACGAACACCCCCGGATACCGCCCGCTCAGGGCAGTGTGATCTTCGCCTCACCAGGGCCGTCGGCGGTGGTCAACCCGATCCGGACGACCTCGGTGCCATGCCATGGAGCAGCGCCGCCGTGGGCGCCGGATCGAGCGGAACACGGTCGGGGTCCCGCGGTGGCTCGAACAAGCGCGCGGAAGATGTCAGCGCTCACGCCTACGATGAGCCGCATGCCCGGGGTCAAGGATCGCCTGCTCACGACCATCGCCGATCAGCTCGGTAATCCGCACGGAATGCTCGGCAAGGGCGTCGCTTTCGTTCTCAATCGGGGAAACCGGCGCGCCATCGCCGAGGCGGTCGCCGCGACGGGCGCGGACCGGGGCGCGACGGTCGCCGATATCGGCTTCGGCGGCGGTGTCGGGCTGACGCTGCTGCTCGACCGGGTTGGCCCCGACGGTGTGGTGCACGGCATCGAGCCCTCGGCGGACATGCTCGCCCGCGCCCGCTCCGCCGCGGACCCCAGGCTCGTCCTCGCCGAGGGCACCCTCGCCGCGCTGCCGCTGCCCGACGCGAGCCTGGACGCCGCGATCACCGTCAATACCCTCTATTTCCTCGACGATCTGCCCGCCGCCTGTGCCGAGCTGGCCCGCGTCCTGCGACCGGGCGGCGCGGCGGTGGTCGGCATCGGCGATCCCGACGCGATGGCCAAGATGCCGTTCACGCCTTATGGATTCACCCTGCGGCCCGTCGCCGAGGTGGTCGCGGCGCTGTCCGGCGCCGGCCTGACGGTCGAGCAGCGGACGCTGCCGAACCCACCGATTCCGCATCATCTGCTGATCGCCCGCAAGGGCTGATTCCCCGCCGCATGGCGAACGGCGATCGCGGCCGTCCGAAGCCTTGACCGACCGGTCGGTCATAGCTACCGTCGGTTCATGGGGCCTGCCGAGACACTGACCGTTCCCACTCCGTTCGGCGACATCGCGGTGCATCTGCGCGGCCGGTCGGCCGGGGCGGCGCCGGGATTGCTCCTGCTGCACGCGAATCCGGGCGATCACCGCGACTTCGACGAGATCGTGCCCGCGCTGGCACCCGACTGGGCGATCGCGGCCGTCGACTGGCCCGGCTCGGGCGCGTCGACCGTGCGGGACCCGGAGCTCATCACCATCGACGCGCTGGCCGAGGTGAGCGTGCTGGTCGCCACGGCGCTGTCCGCGCGCGGCTTCGGCGCGCTCACGGTCATCGGCAACAGCGCGGGCGGATACGCCGCGGTGCGGCTGGCCGAGCGCGCGCCGGACCTCGTACGCGGGCTCGTACTCGTGCAACCGGCCGGGTTCGCGCCGCTGAACTTCGTCACCAGGGGCTACTTCCATCTCGTCGCGAGCCGCGCGGTGGCGGGCCGGTATGTCGTGCCGAACGCGCGGATGTATCTGGGTCCGCTCGACCGCGGCGGGGTGCGGGCCATCTTCGATCGGGCAGTGGCTGTGCCCGGAGATCCGGTGCGGCTGGCCGTATATCGCAGTCTCTGGCGCAGTTTCGACGATCCGCGCTTCGATCTGCCCTCGACGGGGCCATTGCTGGCCGGTGTACCGGTGCAGGTGGTGTGGGGGCGCAACGATCCGACGAATCCGTGGCTGCTGAACCGCCGCGGCGTCGCTGTCGCCCTGCCGCACGCCGCGGTGTCGGTGCTCGCCACCCGGCACGAACCGTTCGCCGAGGCGCCCGCTCTCTTCCTCGACACGGTGCGGGACTTCCTGACCGCCTGTGCTGGAGTGGAATCATGAGATCGGCCGAGCCGGGACGCCGCGCGCTGCTGGCGGCGGGCCGCAGCCTGCTGTCCACCGAGGACCTGACCAAACTGTCGGTCAACGCGATCGCCGCCAGGGCGAACATGGCCAAGGGCAGTTTCTATCAGCACTGGCCCAGCCGCGAGGCCTACTTCGTCGCCCTGCACCGCGCCTTCCACGACCACCTCGACGACCTGGTCACCACCGCCATCGCCGACCTCCCACCCGGCGAGCCCCGCCTCACCGAGGGCATCACCGCCTACCTCGACGGCTGCCTGGCCGACCCGGCCACCAAGGGCCTGCTCGTCCAGGCCCGCACCGACGCCGGCCTGGCCCCCGAGGTCGCCACCCGCAACGCCACCGCCGCCGCCCTCGTCACCGCCGACCTCACCGCCATGGGCTGGGACGACCCCACCCCCATCGCCACCCTCCTGGTCGCCGCCATCGCCGAAACCGCCCTCCAGGAACTGGCCACCACCACCCCGTCCCCACCCCTGCGCGAAGCCCTCCTCCGCCTCGTCCGCCGCTGACGAATTCCCCGGAAAAACGACTTGAGGCCCGATCCGGATGGATCGAGCCTCTAGTCTGGTGGGCGAAGGGGGACTTGAACCCCCACGTCCTTACGGACACTGGCACCTGAAGCCAGCGCGTCTGCCATTCCGCCACTCGCCCGAGCGACTGGAAAAATCTAACATGCCTCGCCGCTGAAAATAAAATCGACCCTCTGACCTGCGGCGATGCGAGCGGATTCGGCTCGGGAACCGGGGCGGTTCGCCGGGAGTTACAGGGTTGGAGGATCGTGGATATCATGCAAGGAACGTGGTCGGGTCCGGACACGCCGTAACCAGCGTGTCGACCTGGTCGGACACGCGCACCGAAGGGAGGGCTGTGATGGGCATCGTGTCGAGATTCGAGCGTCGCCTGCAGGGCGCCGTCGGTGATGTGTTCGCGAGGGCGTTCGGCGGCAGCGTCGTTCCCCAGGAGGTGGAGGCCGCGCTGCAGCGCGAAGCCGCAGATCAGATCCAGGATCTGGGCGGTGGGCACAAGCTCGCGCCGAACAGTTACGTGATCACGATCAACGAATCCGATCACGGAAAACTCGACGCCGATCACGACCTCACGACCAAGGCGTTCGCCAAACATCTGCAGGATTACATCCGCGAGCAGGGCTGGCAGACCTACGGCGAAGTACACGTGGCGTTCGAGGCATCACCTACGCTGCACACCGGAATGTTCAGAGCGAGCGGCCGCGTCGACCCCGACGCCGGTCGCGGGACCGCCCCACCTCGCCCCGAACCGCCACAACGACCCGCACACCCGCAACCAGGAGCTGGCCCCATGACGCACAACTCAGGCTACGAGCCGAGCCGAGAGCCCGCGGAGTCCGATCCACGCAATCGCGGGTACGCGCCGCCGCCCGCCGGCCGAGGTGCGGCTCCCGGCGGTGCCTACCCCGACGAGTACGGCCAGCAGGGCGGCTACGGCGCCCAGCCGGGCTACGGCGACGCCGCGTACGGCCAGCAGGGTGGCGAGTACCAGAACGGGTACGACAACGCGGGCGGTCAGGGTGGCTACGGCCAGCAGGGCGGCTACGGCGCCCAGCCCGGATACGGCGAGCAGGGCTACGACCAGCAGGGCGGGTACGGCCAGCAGGCCTACAGCCAGCAGGGCGGGTACGGGCAGCAGGGCTACGCCGAGCCCGGTTACGACCAGCAGGGCGGCTACGGCCAGCAGGGCTACGACCAGCAAGGCGGCTACGGCCAGCAGGGTGGGTACGGCCAGCAGGGGTACGCCGAGCCCGGTTACGACCAGCAGGGCGGCTACGGCCAGAACGGTTACGCCGACCAGGGTTACGGCCAGCAGGGCTACGCCGAGCCGCAGCAGGGTTACGGCCAGCAGGGCGGCTACGGCCAGGAAGAGCAGCAGGGCTACGGCCAGCAGGGTGGCTACGGCGCCCAGCCGCAGGGCTATGGCCAGGCACCCGCCGCCGGTGCCGGTTACGGCGCCGCGCAGTCCAGCTACTCGGCCACCCTCCAGCTCGACGACGGCAGCGGCCGCACGTACCAGCTCCGCGAGGGCAGCAACATCATCGGCCGCGGCCAGGACGCGCACTTCCGGCTGCCCGACACCGGTGTGTCGCGCCGCCACATCGAGGTGCGCTGGGACGGACAGACCGCGATGCTCTCGGATCTGGGTTCCACCAACGGAACCCTGGTCAACGGCTCGCCCGTACAGGATTGGCAGCTCGCCGACGGCGACGTCATCCGGGCCGGACATTCGGAGATCCTGATCCGGATCGTCTGATCCCGTAAGCTGCGCGGTGCAGGTCACGAGTCGACGCCGTCGGCCCTATGATGCTGCCATCACACGCACGGCCCCGACCTCGGGGCCCGCAAGCCAGCACGCTGGTGGGGGTGGTTCGCCCCGCACCTGCCGTACCGACGTACCCGGGCGAACAGGAGGTGGAACGCCGTGCAGGGATTGATCCTGCAATTGACCCGCGCGGGGTTCCTGCTGCTGCTCTGGTTGTTCGTCTGGGCCGTTCTGCGGACCTTGCGCAGCGATATCTACGCGGCATCCGGCATCCGGATTCAGCCGAGACCCGCACGCGGTGCGCGCGGGTCCATCGGGCTGCCTTCCTTCAGCCGAGGCCAGAAGGGCGCCAAGTATCTAGTGGTGACTCATGGTTCACTCGCCGGCACTCGAATCACGCTCGGCACGCAGCCGGTCCTCATCGGCCGTGCCGACGATTCGACGCTGGTACTCACCGACGACTACGCCTCGACCAGGCACGCGCGACTCTCTCAGCGTGGTGACGACTGGTACGTGGAGGACCTCGGCTCCACCAACGGCACTTATCTCGACCGCGCGAAAGTCACCACCGCCGTCCGTGTTCCGCTCGGTACTCCTGTCCGGGTCGGCAAAACTGTGATCGAGCTGCGATCGTGACACTTGTTCTGCGCTACACAGCGCGAAGCGACCGCGGACTCGTCCGGGGCAACAACGAGGATTCGGTCTACGCGGGCGCACGCCTGCTGGCCCTCGCCGACGGCATGGGTGGCCACGCCGCCGGTGAAGTCGCCTCCCAGTTGATGATCGCCGCGCTGGCGCATCTAGACGACGACGAGCCGGGCCAGGACATCCTCGGCAAGCTCGATCGCGCAACGCGTTCCGGCAACGCGGCCATCGCCGACCACGTCGAGGCCGAACCCGAACTCGACGGCATGGGCACCACGCTCACCGCCATCCTGTTCGCGGGCGGCAAGCTCGGCATGGTGCACATCGGCGACTCGCGCGCGTACCTGTTGCGCGAGGGGGAACTCGCCCAGATCACCCGCGACGACACGTTCGTGCAGTCGCTGGTCGACGAGGGCCGGATCACCGCCGAGCAGGCGCACACCCACCCGCAGCGTTCGCTGATCATGCGCGCCCTCACCGGCAACGAGATCGAGCCGACGCTGATCATGCGCGAAGCCCGCGCCGGTGACCGGTATCTGCTGTGCTCCGACGGACTTTCGGACGTGGTGAGCGACGAGACCATCGGCAACACCATGCGCGAAGGCAATACCGACGAGTGCGCCGACCGGCTCATCGAATTGGCGTTGCGCAGTGGTGGTCCCGACAACGTCACCGTCGTCGTGGCCGACGTGATCGACCTCGACTACGGCCAGAGCCACCCGATCGTCGCGGGCGCCGCCTCCACCGAGGAGGAGGAAGACACCCCGCCGCCGAACACCGCCGCGGGCCGGGCCGCCGCGATGCGCCCGCCGCGCGCCCAGCCGCGCCGGGCCGCCGCCGCGCCCCCGCCGCCGGAGCCGAAGTCGCACAAGCTGCGCTGGCTGCTGCTCTCGCTGGCGCTGATCGCCGCGGTCGCCGTCGGACTCGTGGTCGGCTACAAGATGATTCGCAGCAACTACTACGTGGGCGCCGACAACGATCAGGTGGTCGTGATGCGCGGCCTGCCCGGTTCGATCCTCGGCTACTCGATCCACGATGTGGAGCTCACCGGCTGCGTCAACAGCAAGGGCGAGCTGACGCTGGTCGAGGCCGGCGAGTCCGCGCCGGCCGGCTGCAAGAAGCTGATGGTCAGCGATCTCAAGCAGACCGGCCGCGATCAGGTCCAGAAGGGCCTGCCGCCGGATTCGCTGGACAAGGCGCGCGACAGCATGAAGCTGCTGCAGAAGGAACTGCTGCCGCCCTGCCCGAAGAAGGAATCGGTGCCCCAGCCCGGCGTGCTGCCCACCGAGCAGCCGCCGGTGACCCCCGGTGGCGCACCGACGCCCGGCCCCGATCAGCCCGCGGCGCCGACCACCACCACGCCTGCCCCGACCACCACGACCGTGCCCCCGACAACTCCGCAGATCTCAGGGGAGAACTGCCGGGTGACGGACTGATGTCCGCTCCGGCACCGCCGTCGGCTGGGGCTTTCCCCAGCCCCCCTGGCGGATTCGCGCCAGCACCACCCCCGTCGACGCGACGCAACCAGGAGTTGCTGCTGCTGGCGGGGGCGGCGGGGATCACGACGGTGTCGTTGTTCATCGTCGAGGCGAGCCAGGAACAGTCGATCACCTGGGACATCGCCAAGTACGGACTGGCCTTTCTCGCGCTGTTCGGCATCGCGCATCTGGCCGTGCGGCGGTTCGCGCCGTTCGCCGACCCACTGCTGCTACCGATCGTGGCGCTGCTCAACGGTTTGGGGCTGGTGCTGATCCACCGGCTCGACCTCGCGGACGCGCAGAAGGCCGCGTACGACTCGAGCCCCATTCCCTCCCCCGATGCCAACCAGCAGATCATGTGGACCGGCCTGGGCATCGTGGTGTTCATCACCCTGCTCATCGTCTTGCGGGACTACCGCACGCTCGCGCGCTACACCTACACCCTAGGCCTGGTCGGCCTGCTCGCGCTGGCGATTCCGGCACTGCTGCCCAGCCGGTTCTCCGAAGTCAACGGCGCCAAGATCTGGATCCGGCTGCCCGGATTCAGCGTGCAGCCGGGCGAATTCGCGAAGATCCTGCTGATCGTGTTCTTCGCCGGCATCCTGGTGGCCAAGCGCGATCTGTTCACCGCGGCGGGCAAGCACTTCCTCGGCATGGAGTTCCCGCGCCCGCGCGATATGGGCCCGGTCCTGATCGTCTGGATCGTCTGCATCGGCGTGCTCGTCCTGGAGAAGGACCTGGGCACCTCGCTGCTCATCTTCGGCACCGTGCTGGTGATGATCTACATCGCCACCGAGCGGGTGGGCTGGCTGATCATCGGCGGCGGCCTGCTCGTGCTCGGCTTCGTCTTCGCCTACCAGCTCTTCGGGCACGTGCGGGTGCGCGTCGACACCTGGCTGCACCCGTTCGACGACTACCACAACACCGGCTACCAGATCTCGCAGTCGCTGTTCGGTTTCGCGACCGGCGGGCTGGCCGGCACCGGGCTCGGCAGCGGCCGCCCCAACCAGGTGCCCTTCGCCAAGACCGACTTCATCGTCACCACGATCGGTGAGGAGCTCGGCCTGATCGGGCTCACCGCGGTGCTGATGCTGTTCCTGATCTTCATCGTGCGCGGGCTGCGGACCGCGCTGGCCGTGCGCGACAGCTTCGGCAAGCTGCTCGCGGCCGGGCTCTCGTTCACGATCGCGATCCAGATCTTCGTCGTCGTCGGCGGTGTCACCAAGCTGATCCCGCTGACCGGCCTGACCACGCCGTTCATCTCCTACGGCGGTTCGTCGCTGCTGGCGAACTACGCGTTGCTCGGGCTGCTGATCAAGATCTCCGATGCCGCCCGCGCGCCCGCACCGGTGCGCAAGCGCGGCCCGGCGCCGATCGCCGAGGCGCCGACCGAGATGTTCCGCAGGTCGGAAGGCAGGGCGAGCGAATGAACACTCCACTACGTCGCGTCGCCGTCGCCGTGATGGTGATGGTGGTCGCGCTGCTCGTGAACGCCACCTACCTCCAGGTGGTCAAGGCCGACGATCTGCGCAGCGATCCGCGCAACTCGCGCGTGCTGCTCGACGAGTACTCGCGCCAGCGCGGGCAGATCTCCGCGGGCGGCACCGTGCTCGCGAGCTCGGTCGCCACCGACGACCGGTACAAGTACCTGCGCCAGTACCCGAGCACCCCGCCCGCGTACGCGCCGGTCACCGGCTTCTACTCGATGCAGTACGGCAAGACCGGACTCGAACTGGCCGAGGACCCGCTGCTGTCGGGCAACGACTCGAGCCTGTTCGGCCGCAGGCTCGTCGACATGTTCGCCGGGCGCGATCCGCGCGGCGGCAATGTGCTCACCACGCTCAACCCGATGATGCAGCAGGTCGCCTACGACCAGATGACCTCGAAGGGCTACACCGGCGCGGTGGTCGCGATCGAGCCGAGCACCGGCAAGATCCTCACGATGGTCTCGACCCCCAGCTACGACCCCAACGAGCTGTCGGGCCACGACGGCGCCGCGGGCCGGGCTGCGTGGGAGCGGCTCAGCACCGATCCGAGCCAGCCGATGCTCAATCGCGCCGTCTCGCAGACCTACCCGCCGGGCTCGACCTTCAAGACCATCGTCACCGCGGCCGCGCTGTCCAACGGCGTCGCCGGTCCCGACGACCAGTTCACCGCGGCGCCCAACATCACCCTGCCCGGCACCAGCACCACGCTGGAGAACTACGGCGGCAGCACCTGTGGTGACGGGCCGACCGCGAGCCTCTACGACGCGTTCCGCCGCTCCTGCAACACCGCGTTCGTCGAGCTCGGCGTGAAGGTCGGCGCGAGCGCGCTCAAGGACGAGGCCGCCGCGTTCGGCATCGGCCCGCATCGCGGGGTGCCGATCCCGGTGGCGGAGTCGACCGTCGGCCCGATCCCGGACAACGCGGCGCTCGGGCAGTCCAGCATCGGTCAGCGCGATGTCGCGGTGACCCCGCTCGACATCGCGGTGGTCGCGGCGACGATCGCCAACGGCGGCACCAGGATGCAGCCGTACCTGGTCGATCAGACCCAGGCGCCGGACCTGTCGGAGCTCAGCAAGACCAAGCCCGTCTCGGTCGGACAAGCGGTGAGTCCCCAGGTAGCGTCGACCCTGACGAATCTGATGGTCGCCTCGGAGGCCAATACCGCGGGCGGTGGCCGGTCGCCGTACCAGATCGCGTCCAAGACCGGAACGGCCGAACACGGCAGCAATCCCCGTAACACCCCGCCACACGCCTGGTATATGGCCTTCGCGCCCGCCCAGAACCCGAAGATCGCCATCGCGGTGATCGTCGAGAACGGCGGCGACCGGGCGCTCCAGGCCACCGGCGGCTCGGTGGCGGCACCGATCGCCAGGTCGGTGCTGGACGCGGGTCTGGCAGGGGGCTGAACGAAATGAGTGTGCGAGTGACAACACGGGGGCCCCGATGCTGAACAACGGCGCCATGATCGCCGACCGCTACCGCCTGCAACGGCTCATCGCCACGGGCGGCATGGGTCAGGTGTGGGAAGCGATGGACACCCGGCTCGACCGCCGGGTGGCGGTCAAGGTCCTCAAGACCGAGTTCTCCGCCGACCCGACCTTCCGTCAGCGGTTCCGGACCGAGGCGCGCACCACTGCCCAGCTGAACCACCCGGGCATCGCCGGCATCTACGACTACGGCGAGACCACCGACCCCTCCGGTGGCGAGACCGCGTACCTGGTGATGGAGCTCGTGCAGGGCGAACCGCTCAACGCGGTGCTGAACCGGATGGGCAGGCTCTCGGTCGTCCAGGGCCTGGACATGCTCGAGCAGACCGGTCGCGCGCTCGAGGTGGCGCACGCCGCGGGCGTGGTGCACCGCGACGTGAAGCCGGGCAACATCCTGGTCACGCCCACCGGCCAGGTGAAGATCACCGACTTCGGCATCGCCAAGGCGGTCGACGCCTCGCCGGTGACCAAGACCGGCATGGTGATGGGCACCGCCCAGTACATCGCGCCCGAGCAGGCCGTCGGCGAGGACGCCACCGCGGCCAGCGACGTCTACTCGCTCGGCATCGTCGGCTACGAGGCCCTCGCCGGCGTGCGCCCGTTCACCGGTGACGGCGCCATCACCGTCGCGATGAAGCACGTCCGCGACGCGCCGCCGCCGATGCCCGCCGATCTGCCCGCGAACGTGCACGAGCTGATCGCCATCACGATGGCCAAGGACCCGACCCAGCGCTACAGCAGCGGTGGCGAGTTCGCCGATGCCGTCGCCGCGGTGCGCGCGGGACACATGCCGCCGCCGCCCGCCGGTGCCGCGCCCCCGATGACCGGCGCGACCAGGGTGCTGCCGCCCGGCCCGACCATGGTGATCCCGGCGGCCGCCGGCGCCGAGTACGACGGCGCGACCATGCGCTTCGGCAACCAGGCCCCGCAGCCGATCACCCCGGGTGGCGGCTACACCGGCCCGGCGACGCAGGCCGCCGCGCCCGCGGCGATCGCAGGCAGCAGCAATGCCAAGAACAACCAGAAGTGGCTGATCGCCCTGGGCGTCGGCGCGCTGCTGCTCGGCGGCGTCGTGCTCTGGGTGCTGTTCGGCGGTGAGCCGAATCGCGACTCCGGCACCACGACCACCACGACGCAGACGACCAAACCGCTGCCCCCGCCGGTGACCACCAAGTCGTTCCCGCCGCCGATCGTGCCGCCCACCGAGGCCCCGCCGACGACGACGGAGGCGCCGCGCCCGACGACCACCACCGAGGCGCCGACGACAACGACGGAGCCGCCGACCACCACGACGCAGCCGCCGACGACGACCACCAAGCCGCCGACGACGACCAAGACCACCAAGCCGACCACCACCACCACGCCGGCAGGCGGGACGACGACGGTCAACGGCAGGCCCCGCCTGCCCACGCTCGACCTGCCGTTCCCGGACGCCCCGAACGCCCTCGGCCCGAACATCACCGTCGACAACACTCCGCCACAAGGACAGCCATGACGACCCCGAAGAATCTCTCCTCGCGGTACGAGCTGGGCGAGATCATCGGGTTCGGCGGCATGTCGGAGGTGCACAAGGCTCGCGACGTGCGTCTCTCGCGTGACGTCGCGATCAAGGTGCTGCGGGCCGATCTGGCCCGCGATCCCACGTTCTACCTGCGGTTCAAGCGGGAAGCGCAGAACGCGGCCGCGCTGAATCACCCGGCCATCGTCGCGGTGTACGACACCGGCGAGGCCACCGTCGACGGCGGCCCGCTGCCCTACATCGTCATGGAGTACGTCGAGGGCGACACCCTGCGCGACATCGTCCGCGGCAAGGGTCCGCTGGCGCCGCGCAAGGCGATGGAAGTCGTGGCCGACGTGTGCGCCGCGCTCGATTTCAGCCACAAGGCCGGCATCGTGCACCGCGACATGAAGCCCGCCAACATCATGATCAACCGCGCGGGCGCGGTGAAGGTGATGGACTTCGGCATCGCGCGCGCGATCGCCGACAGCTCCAACCCGATGACCCAGACCGCCGCGGTGATCGGCACCGCGCAGTACCTCTCGCCGGAGCAGGCGCGCGGCGAGACCGTCGACGCCCGCTCGGACGTGTACTCGGTCGGCTGCGTGCTGTTCGAGATCCTCACCGGGCAGCCGCCGTTCACCGGTGACTCGCCGGTCGCGGTCGCGTACCAGCACGTCAAGGAGGATCCGCCGCTGCCGTCGTCGGTGAATCCCGGCGTGCCGCGCGAACTCGACTCGGTGATCCTCAAGGCGATGGCCAAGAACCCGGCCAACCGGTACCAGACGGCCGCGGAGATGCGCGCCGACCTGATCCGGGTGCTCGGCGGGCAGAAGCCGAGCGCGCCGATGGTGATGAACGACGAAGATCGCACCACCATCATGGATTACGAGGACGAGCCCGCCCCGCGGTCGTTCCGTGACCGCCGCGACGACACCTCCGAGCAGGCCGCGATCGCGCCGCCCGCCGAGGGCCGCAACCGCACCGGACTGATCGCGCTCGGCGTCGCCGCCGCGCTCGCGGTGGCCTTCGGATTGTTCTGGGTGCTGGTCGGACCGGGCAGCAAGGCCGACCAGGTGGCTGTCCCCGATGTGTCGGGTCAGTCGTCGCAGCAGGCCCAGACCGCGTTGCAGCAGGCCGGGTTCCACGTCGCCACCCAGCAGAAGGCGGACGGCAAGGTCGCCGTCGGCAATGTCATCGCGACCCAGCCGCTCGGCGGTTCGCGGATCGACGAGGGCAGCACCGTCACCATGCAGGTGTCGACCGGACCCACCCAGGTGCAGGTGCCGCGGCTGTCCGGGCTGACCCAGGCCGAGGCCGAGCAGAAGCTGAATTCGATCGGGCTGACCCTGAGCCCGAACCCGCCGCGCAAGGCGTCGAGCACCGCCGAGACCGACAAGGTGATCGCGCAGGAACCGAGCGCGGGCGTCCGGGTCGACATCGACCAGCCGATCGTGGTCACCATCGGCTCGGGCCCCGAGCAGGTCCGGGTGCCGACCGTGGTCGGCCAGGACATCTCGATCGCCCAGCCGAACCTGGTCGACAGCGCCGGTTTCAAGGTCGAGATCCAGGAAGTGAAGTCGAGCGCGCCGAAGGGACAGGTGCTCTCCACCAACCCGACCGGCGGCAGCAACGCCGAGAAGGGCTCGACCATCACCGTGCAGGTCTCGGCCGGTGACCGGATCACCGTCCCCGACCTGACCGGACTCACCCCGACGCAGGCGCAGGAACAGCTGCGCGCGCTCGGCTGGACCGGTCAGCTCAGCCAGACCACGGTGATCACGCTGGACGGCAGCGCCTCCGGCAAGATCGTCGGTCAGAGTCCGGCCGCGGGTTCCTCGGTGACCATCACCGGCAACGTCGTGCTGCAGGTGGGTGCTTCGCCGCTACCGCGCTGAGATCGCGAGGTCTCGATTGCGTGGAGAACCCACCTGCCGCGACGCGGCGGGCGCAGAATGAGGCTGCTTCATCCCACCCAGCACCGCTGAACGAGGAGGTAGCCCCTATGACCACGGCCAGGGACATCATGAAGCCCGGCGCGCAGTGGATCACCCGCGGTGACACCGTGGCGACCGCGGCGACGGCGATGGCCGATCTCGGTGTCGGATCGCTCGTCGTCGCCGACGACGACGAGCGCATGTGCGGCATCATCACCGATCGCGACATCGTCGTGAAGTGCATCGCGCTCGGCCTGTCCCCCGAAACCACGACCGCGGCCGAGCTGTGCGAGTCGACCCCGCGGTGGGTCAGCGCGGACGCCGACGTGGAGGACGTGCTCGACCAGATGGAAGGCCATCGGGTCAAGCGGATGCCGGTGATCGACAACAAGCGACTGGTCGGCATGATCAGCGAGGCCGATCTGGCCCGGCACCTCGACGACAATCAGCTCGGCGAGTTCGTGACCGCCATCTACGGGCGGCCCTGAGCCTCAGCTCAGATCGAGATGGGAGTTCATCGACATGGCCTCGGCGGCCAGGTCGGTCAGCTCCACCACACGCACGCCGTGCCTGCGGAGTTTGTCCACACCCTCGCACGCGGCGACGAACAGGCTCGGCTCACGCCAGGCGATGACGACGGTCGGGATGCCGGCGGCCAGGATGCGGTCGGTGCACGGCGACCTGCTCGCGGTGGCGCGGGTCGAGCACGGTTCGAGCGTGCTGTAGATCGTCGCCCTGGTCAGTCGCGGGTCGTCCGGGTCGAGCTTGTTCAGCGCCGACTCCTCGGCGTGCACCTTCTCGTCGGTCTCCCTGGAATAGCCGGTCGAGATCTCCACACCGTCGGCGACGATCACCGCGCCCACCGAATAGGCCGTCGGGCTGGGTGGGCAGTTCCTGGCGAGTTCGATCGCCCTGTGCATGAATCGGTGGTCGGTGCTCTCGGCACTGCCTGCGGTCATCGGATTCCCCTGCCGGTCGGGAGTTATCCACAACTGTCGCACGATGTGGATTCGGTCATGTTCAGGTGTGCAGTGATTCGCCGGACAAGCTGTGGACAGCGGAAATTCCCCAGGTCGCGAACATGATTTCAACCACAGGGCCGGTTAGTGCAGCGGCGTGCCGCTGGGGCTGACCAGGTACTTCAGCACAGCGACATCCCCAAGTTGTTCCACACCCGCCAGCCGGAGCCGTCGCTGTGCACCGCCGGGGAACTGGGCCGGGCCGACGAAGCGCGGGGCGGCCGGGTCGCCGACCAGGATCGGGGCGATCGCGAGCCGGATCTCGTCGGCCAGATCGGCCGCGAGGAAGCCGGTGTGCATCCCGGTGCCGCCCTCGACCATCAACCGGCCGATCCCGCGCGCGCCCAGGTCGTCGAGGAGGGCGGACAGCGCGAGTTCCCGGCCGAGCGCGACGACATCGGCCAGCCCGGCGAGCCGGTCGCCGAGCCGGGCCGCGCCGGTGTCGGTGGTGTAGACGAGCTTGTCGCCGCCGGTGTGCCAGAACCGCAGTTCGGGATCGAGCTCGCCGGACGCGGTGACGGTGATCTTCACCGGGTATGCGGGTTTGCCCGCCGTCACCCGGTCGGCCCGGCGCACCGCGCTGTTGACCAGCAGCCTGGGGTTGTCGGTCCGTAGCGTCCGCGCGCCGATCAGGATGGCGTCGGATTCGGCGCGGATCTGGTCGACCCGGTCGAAGTCGGCGCTGTTGGACAGCAGCAGCCGCTGCGCGCTCGCGTCGTCGATGTAGCCGTCCAGACTCGCGGCCACCGACAGCAGCACGTACGGCCGCGCGGTGTCGCTCCCCAGTGCCATCGCGTTACGAGATCGCCAGCGCGGCGACTTCCGCTTCGAGCGCCGAGACCAGGGCCTCGGCGGGGCGCTGCCCGCACACCTCGAGCCAGTTGGCCAGCATCCGGTGGCCGCCCTGGGTGAGCACCGACTCGGGGTGGAACTGCACGCCGTGGATGGGCAGGGTGCGGTGACGCATGGCCATCACGATGCCGCTCTCGGTGTGCCCGACGACCTCCAGCTCGTCCGGCATGGTCTCCGGGAGCACGGTCAGCGAGTGGTACCTGGTGGCGGTGAACGGGTCGGGCAGCCCAGCCAGCACGCCCGCGCCGATGTGGAAGACCTCGCTGGTCTTGCCGTGCAGCAGCTCGGGCGCGCGGTCGACCGTTCCGCCGAACGCCTCGCCGATCGCCTGGTGCCCGAGGCACACGCCGAGCAACGGCATGCGGTGCTTGGCGGCCGCGTGGACCAGCGGAATGCTGGCGCCGGCGCGGTCGGGGCTGCCGGGGCCGGGGCTGACGAGCACGCCATCGAAGGTGCCGCCCGTGTCGCCCCGGGTGAGCAGGGTGTCCAGGTCGGCCAGGCGCTGGTCGTCGTTGCGCCAGACCACGGCCTCGGCACCAAGCTGGCCGAGGTACTGCACCAGGTTGAACACGAAGCTGTCGTAGTTGTCGACGACCAATACACGCATGCGTCGAGGGTACGTGGCGACCCCGTAGGTCGTCGCATCCATTACCTGGTGGGATAGCCTAGGAGTTACCTGTATCCCGAATTCGAGGACGTCATGCCCAAGTCCAAGGTCCGTAAGAAGGCCGACTACACCCCGAGCCCTGCCAGCCGCACCCCGGTGAAGGTCAAGGCGGGCCCGTCGCCGGCTTGGTACGTCGCGATCATGCTTGGCTTCATGCTGGCCGGGCTCGTGTGGCTGCTGGTGTACTACCTGGCCGCCGAGCACATCGGCTGGATGAACGATCTCAACGCCTGGAACTTCCTGATCGGGTTCGGCCTGATGGTCATCGGCCTGATCATGACCATGCGATGGCGCTGACCGAGCGCGGCGCACCGGATTACACCGGTGTTATTCATGCACACCTGTGGATGAAGCTGTGGACAACTCGAGGAGCAACGGGGGACGAAGCCGCGTGAACGCTGTGGATTCCGCCGGCAGCACGTCGTGGACAACTCCCACCGCCGGTCTGCTCGCCGTGTCCGGCGGCGGCCTGATCCTGGTCGTCGCCGCGGTGCTGGCCAAGGACGGACCGAGCAGGCTGCTCGTCGGCCTGGCCGCGGTCGCGGTCCTGGCCATGGCGGCGCTCGGTGTCCGGCAGCGCCCCCGGCTGACCATGGTCGGTGGTCCGGCGCCGCGCCTGATCGTCGGCACGCTGACCGGCCCCAAGACCTACCCGTTGGACCGGATCGATCGGATCCGGATGGTCTCCTACCGGCGTCTCGGCCGGAAATCGGCGATGCTCGAGATCGACGTCCAGCACGAGGGCTCGGAGCGGCTGCTGATCTTCGGCCGCTGGGATCTGGGCACCAATCCCCACGACGTCTACGACGCCCTCGTCGTCAACGGCTTCGCCTCGGTCAGCGACTGACCGCGACGTTTCACGTGAAGCAACGAACTCCCCGTCGCGCTCCGGCGCGGCGGGGAGTTCTTTTGTGCACAGCTGTCAGGCGATGGTCACCGAGGAGATGACGACCGGCTCGGCCGGGCGATCGTTGCGATCGGTCTTCACCGACGCGATCGCGTCGACGACCTTGCGCGAATCGGGATCGACCACCTCGCCGAAGATCGTGTGCTTGCGATTGAGATGCGGCTGCGCGCCGACCGTGATGAAGAACTGCGAACCATTGGTCGCCGGTCCCCCGTTGGCCATCGCCAGCAGATACCCGCGGTTGAAGCGCAACTCGGGATGGAACTCGTCACCGAACTCGTAGCCGGGCCCACCGCGACCGGTGCCGGTCGGATCGCCACCCTGGATCATGAACCCCGGGATCACCCGGTGGAAGATCGCGCCGTCGTAGAACGGGCCCGCGTCCGTGCCACCGGCGTTCTCGGTGGTGTAGGGCGCGCTGCCGTCGGCGAGACCGACGAAGTTGCGCACCGTCTTGGGCGCGTGGTTGCCGAAGAGCGCGATCTTGATATCGCCGTGGTTGGTGTGCAGAGTCGCCACGGCCGTCTGGTTGGGTGAGGTCACGGCAGTTATGGTGCCACGGGGGCGGCGGGAAGCCGGGAAGCTGTGCCACAGTGGTCGCATGAAGCTTCGTAACCCGATCATCGCTTCCATCGGGATCGCCGGGGCGGCGGCCCTGGCCCTCCTCGCCCGCAGCAAGCGACCGCAACTTCCCGAGCCCGCCGCCGAGCCGCCGCGCCTCGGCTACTCCCGCAACGGCGCCGCGCCGGCCCCCGGAGCGGAGACCGGCGCGCACTGAACCGTCAGCGGCTCACGGACTTCTTGTACTGCACCTGAGCCAGCGGCACGAAGACGACCAGGATCACGACGATCCAGATCAGCGTCGTGATCACCGGGTTCTGCATCGGCCAGGCGTCCGACGGCGGGGCCAGCGGGTTGGTGTTGCCGAACAGGTCGCGCACGGCCTGGGTCAGCGCCGAGACCGGGTTCCATTCGGCGAACACCTTCAGCGGGCCGGGCATGCCGTCCAGCGGCACGAACGCGTTCGACAGGAACGTCAGCGGGAAGATCACCATGAAGCTGGCGTTGTTGAACACCTCCGGCGCGCGCACGAGCAGCCCGACGACCGCCATCATCCAGGACAGCGCGTAGGCGAACAGCAGCATCAGCACGTAGGCCAGGACCGCGTCGAGGAACGACCCGCGGATCCGCCAGCCGACGACCAGGCCGGTCAGCGACATGACGACCAAGCTCACGATATTGATCACCACGTCGCTGATCGTCCGGCCGACCAGCACCGCGGACGGCGCCATCGGCAGCGAGCGGAACCGGTCGATGATGCCCTTCTGCATGTCCTCGGCCAGACCGGCGCCGGTGAACGTGGCACCGAAGACGACGGTCTGCGCGAAGATGCCCGCGATCAGGAATTCGCGATAGCCGCCCTCCACGCCCTCGATCTGGATCGCCGAGCCGAAGACATAGGCGAACAGCAGCACGAACATGATCGGCGACAGCGTCGTGAAGATGAGCACGTCGGGCACGCGCTTGATCTTGATGACATTGCGCTTGGCGATGGTCATGCTGTCGCTGACCACCATCGAGAGCCGTTCACCGAAGGTGGGGCCCTGCACCTCGGCCTTGTCGAGCGTGATGCTCATCGGTTGTGTCCTTCCTCGGCGCCGACGGTCTGTTTCCCCGCGTCGCCGTTGACGAGTTCCTCCGCCTCGTGCCCGGTGAGGGTGAGGAAGACGTCGTCGAGCGAGGGCCGTCGCAGCGCGACATCGTTGATCTGCACCTTGTGCTCGGTGAGCCGGCCGATCGCGGTGACCAGGTCCTGGGACCCGTCGGCCACGGGGACGGTGATCCGGCGCAGACCGGGTTCGAGATGGATTTCGCCGTCGGCCAGCCCGGCGAGCACCTGCTGCGCCGGGGCCAGCTGGTCGGGCGAGGCGACGGTGAGCTCGATCCGGTCGCCGCCGACGAGCGCCTTGAGCTCGTCCGCGGTGCCGCGGGCGATGACCCGGCCGTGGTCGATGACGGCGATCGAGTCGGCCAGCCGGTCGGCCTCCTCCATGTACTGGGTGGTGAGCAGCAAGGTGGTGCCGCCCGCGACGAGTTCCTCGATGACATCCCACAGGTCGAGCCGGGCCCGCGGGTCGAGCCCGGTCGTCGGTTCGTCCAGGAACAGCACCGGCGGATTCGCCACCAGCGCGCCGGCGAGGTCGAGGCGCCTGCGCATGCCGCCGGAGTAGCCCTTCACGGGGCGGTCGGCCGCGTCGGTGAGCCGGAAGCGCTCGAGCAGTTCGCGCGCGCGTTCCTTACTGCGCTGCACGCCCAGGTGGTAGAGCCTGCCGACCATCTCGAGGTTCTCGAAGCCGGTGAGGTATTCGTCGACCGCCGCGTACTGCCCGGAGGTGCCGATCCGGGAGCGCAGGGCCTGTGGATTGTTGAGTACGTCGATCCCGGCGACCGTGGCACGGCCCTCGTCGGGGATCAGCAAGGTGGTGAGAACGCGGACAGTCGTGGTCTTTCCCGCGCCGTTGGGGCCGAGAAGTGCGGTGACGGTACCTTCCGGAACGGACAGATCGAGCCCGTCCAGGGCGGTGAGCTGCCCGTACCGTTTGACCAGACCCTCGGCGACGATTGCGTCGGGCATGATTCTCCTGAAGTCGTAGTTCAACGCTGTTGCCCCAGTATTGCGGGACCCACCGACAAGTCGCACCCCCATTTTCCGGGTGGCCGCCAGCCCGATGTACAGACTTGTTCGACATGCCGATTTACGGCGACACGCGGCGAATCGGACCGAATTTCCTGCGGTCTCCCGGATCACAAGCCCCTGGTCTCCGGGGCATCGATCGCGGACCAACAAGAACATGTTCAGCGAATTTTTCGCGTAATTCGTTGTGCACCAGCACATTCCGACCGAAGTAAGACAACCGTCGGGTGACCTACCCACAGATTCGCCGTTCACTACACCCGCCGCCGCGCACGGTCCAGGCCCAGAACGCCGAAAAATCTCGGAAACTGGTTCGTTGCGCGTACACGAATTCGGCTCGCATCGCGTAGGATCGTTCACGTCGGCCCCTCCCCCCCGGGCCGACCCTACGCGGGCCTCGGCTAACTCCCCCCCTTCGCCGAGGCCCGCTCCCCATTTTCCGGCAAGGCGCAGCTCCGGCTACCGGTGAGTACCCCCGGTCCGCGAAACCGTCACAGTCCAGCCACGTTCCCGCGATCACCCCGCAACCGGGTCTATCGTCAGCGGATGGTGCCCGGCAAAGGTGCGATCACCGCGCTCGTCGTGTCGATGGCTGTCGTGGTCGGTTGCAGCAGTGCCGCCGATGACGAGAACACCACCGCGACCAGCACCGAACAGCTCCCCCCGAATCAGGTCGCCGCCGTCGCGCTCCCCGACGACGCGGTCGACAAGGCCGTCGCGAAACTCGACGACCTGGCCACCTCGCTGATGGACAGCAGCCACATCCCCGGCATGGCCGTCGCCGTCGTGCACGGCGGGAAGACCGTCTATGCCAAGGGCTTCGGCGTGAAGCAGGCGGGCGGCCAGGACAAGATCGACGCCGACACCGTCTTCCAGCTGGCCTCGGTGTCGAAATCGGTGTCGGCCTCCGTTGTCGCCCACCAGGTCGGCAAGGGCACGGTCGAATGGACGACGCCGGTGGTCTCGAAGCTGCCCTCGTTCGCGCTGGCCGATCCGGCCACCACCGCCCAGCTCACCATCGGTGATCTGTTCGCGCACCGCAGCGGCCTGCCCGACCACGCGGGCGACCGGCTCGAGGACCTCGGCTACGACCAGGCCGCGATCCTGGACAAGCTCCGGCTCGAACCCCTCGATCCGTTCCGGATCACCTACCACTACACCAACTTCGGGCTGACCGCAGGCGCCGAGGCGGTCGCCGCCGCGGCGGGCGTGCCGTGGGACCGGCTCTGCGCCGACACCGTGTACGGCCCCCTCGGCATGTCGTCCACCAGTTCCCGCTTCGCCGACTACGAGGCCAGGCCGAACCGTGCGGTCACCCACGTGAACGTCGACGGCCAATGGGTCGCGAAGTTCGTCCGCGATCCCGACCCGCAGTCCCCCGCGGGCGGGGTCAGCTCCTCGGTGAACGACATGGCGCGCTGGCTGGCGATGATGCTCGGCCACGGCACCGCGAACGGGACGACCATCGCCCCCGAGGACGCGCTGCTGCCCGCGATCACCCCGCAGGTGATCTCCTCCCCCGCCTCGGCGCCCCAGTCGCGAGCCGGCTTCTACGGCTTCGGATTCAACTCCTCGACCAGTTCCGCCGGCCGCACCGCCTACAGCCACTCCGGGGCGTTCGCGCTCGGCGCCGCCACCAACTTCCTGGCGATCCCGTCCGCCGACGTCGCGATCGTGGCACTCACCAACGCCGCGCCGATCGGCGTGCCGGAGGCGCTGACCGCCGAGTTCGGCGACCTCGTCCAGTTCGGCGAGATCCGCGAGGACTGGCGGTCCATCTACCAGGCCGCGATCGCCCCGATCAACGATCCCGTCGGCGACCTCGTCGGCAAGACCCCGCCCGCGAATCCCGCGCCCGCCCAGCCGCTGCCGACCTACGTGGGCAGCTACGCCAACGAGTACTGGGGTCCGGCGACGATCTCCGAGGCCGACGGCGGCCTGGTCCTGACGATGGGTCCGGCGCAGGTGCGATACCCGCTGCGGCACTGGGACGGCGACACCTTCGCCTTCGCGCCGAGCGGCGAGAACGCACCGCCCGGCAGCGTCTCGTCGGCGATCTTCGACAACGGGACGCTCACCCTCGACTACTTCGACGAGAACGGCCTCGGGAAGTTCACCCGCTGACGCTCAGTCCTCGGCCACCGCGCGCCAGGCCGTCGCCAGCCGCAGCGCCCTGACCTTGCCCGCCACCCCGAGCAACGGCTCGTCGCGCTCCCAGCGGCTCCTGATCTCCGGGTCCACCCGATCCCAGAGCGGCGCGAGCTCGGCGCGAAGGCGCGTCAGCCGCTCGAAGACCCCGCCCAGCGCGATGTGCACACCCACCGAGCCCGGATCCTCGGTACTCACACCACGCACCGCCGCAAACAGGGCCAGCAGCTGTTCTACGGCCTCGGCGGGCCAGTGGGCTTGCCGGGATACCCGAACGAGCTGTCCGAGCACAGCGGCGACCACATGCAGGTCTTCGACGGTGCGGAACGGCTTGAGGAAATCGGCGTAGCCGTCGCCGGGCAGCAGTGCACCGGGCGCGGCGTCGAAAGTGACGGTGGCGTGCGGAATCTCCGGGGCGAACGGCAGCGCGGGCAGCGGCGTCACCACCACGCCGGGACCGGCGGGCACCAGCACCGCCCGCAACGCGGCGCGACCGTCGGCCTGCTCGCCCGCCCTGGCGATCACGAGGAAGCGGGTGGCGAATTCGCCGAGGGTGGCGAAGGACTTGGTGCCGGTGACGGCGCCGTCGGCGGTCACCGTGGTCGTCAGCTGCGACGGCTTGGCCCCGTTCGCCTCGGTCGCGCACATGGAGGTCAAGCCGGTGGCGTCGAGCGTGGGCACCAGCGCGCCGAGTGCTTCCTGATATCCGCCGAGAAACGCGGTACCTGTTCCGGCACTGTCGAATCCGGCGACAACGGCGCGGTCGATCGAACGGGGGAAGCCCGCGCCGCGGGCGCGATGCTGAGCCGCGATCGCGGCGATATCGGTCGGCACCGACTCGACCGGAGCCGCGCTGAGCAGAAAATCGAAAACCGAGGAATTCACAGAAGTGGAGCCTAGGGGAATCGAACCCCTAACCCCTGCCTTGCAAAGGCAGTGCTCTGCCAATTGAGCTAAGGCCCCTGGCTGGCTTGGTGAAACCAGTTGGCAACCCGAATCAGCGGGTGGTGACCTCGTGCCAGAGGTCAGCGTCATCGCGCTTGCGGAATTTGGTGATACCGATGAGAACCGCGATCACAACACCGACCGTGAGGACAATCTTCATGATTCCCACCCTACTGTGATGTTCGGGAGTGGGCCTAGGAGGACTTGAACCTCCGACCTCTTCGTTATCAGCGAAGCGCTCTAACCGCCTGAGCTATAGGCCCGAACTCGTTTCGACCCCCTGCCGGAGCAGTGAACCGCAACGAGGAACGAGGTTACCCTACCCGGCCGGGGATAACCAAAACGGCCGGTCAGGCCCCTTTTCATGGGGCTGACCGGCCGTCGTGACAGAGCCTGTTCTAGTCCGGATCAGCCAGGGTCACCTGGATGCCGCCGACCAGATCGCAGCACTGGTTGTAGATGAAGACACCGACCGTCGCCAGCGCGGTGAACAGCACCACGTTGATCAGGCCGATGACGCCCGCGTAGCCGAAGACCGTGCCCGCATCGATCAGGCTCGACGAGCTGCCCTCCTGGTTCAGCATCTCGCCCAGCGAGTTGTCCAGGTTGTCCCACACGCCCATGCCGGCCAGCACGATGTAGAGCAGGCCGACCGCCAGCATCCACACGAAGAACAGCGCCACGCTGATCACCAGGGTGATCTTCAGCGTCGACCACGGATCGATCCGGCGGATCTGCACCGTCGCGCGTAGCGGCTCACCCGACGCGGCGGCCGCGATGGCCACCGGAACGGCGGGCGAGACCGCGCCGACGGACGCCGCCGCGGCCCGGGCGCTCGGCCCCGGCTGCGGCGGGATGTGCGCCATCGGCAGACCGGGCGGCGCCGCGGGCGCGACGTGACCGTCCGGCGTCGGATGCCGTACCTCGGACAGGTCCGGCATGTCCTTGACCAGCTCGGGGCGGGCGATGCTGCGGGTCGGCCCGTCGATGCCGACGGACTTCACCATCGCCGCTTCCTTGCGGGCCGCCTTGGCCGCCAGGTCGGCGGTGGTGCGGGCATTGGACGCGCCGCTGCCCTTCAGGCCACCGGTCGAGGCGGGCGCCGCGCTCGGGGACGACGGACGCCCCTGGCTCGGCGCCTCACCGGGCCGGTACAGGTTCGACTGCGGCTCGCGCTGCGGCAGCTGAGCCCACCCGTCCTGGTAGGGCGACTTGCCCTTCCCGTTGCCGGCGGGCGGGGTGGGTTCGTTCCCCATCCGCACGGTCGACTGGTCGAACGATTCGCCCCCGGCGGCACCGGATTCCGGCGCTGCCGCACCTTCGGCCGGACCGCCCTGGCGTGGGATCGGCCGCGGCTGGATCGGAGACGAGGCAATCCGCTCGGTGACGCCGTTGGTCTGGTTCCGATCGTCGTTCGACTGATTCGGTGTGGTCAATGGAATCCTCAGATCCGTTCGTTGCCGCCGCTGTTTGGGTTATTGCTCCGAAGCCGCGTCGCCGGTGAGCTGATCGGGATCGGGCTCGTCGGCGTTGCGCGCGATCGCTAGCAAGGTATCGCCATCCGCGAGGTTCATCAATCGCACGCCCTTGGTCTGGCGTCCAGCTTTCCGAACTTGCTTGGCTGCGGTGCGGATGACGCCACCACTGGAAGTGATCGCGTACAACTCGTCCTCGTCGTCGACGATGAGCGCACCGACCAGGCTGCCACGTTTCGGGTCGTACTGAATTGTCAATACGCCTTTTCCGCCACGACCCTGCGCGGTGTACTCCTCGATCGCCGTACGTTTCGCATACCCACCCGCGGTCGCCACCAAAAGGTAGGTCTCCTCGCGGACCACATTGAGCGAGAGCAATTCGTCGTCGGCGTTGAAACGCATGCCCTGCACACCGGAGGTGGCGCGGCCCATCGGACGCAGCGCCTCGTCGGTGGCGGAGAACCGGATCGACTGGCCGTGCGCCGAGACCAGCAGCAGGTCGTCGTCGGCCGAGCACAGCACGGCGCCGACCAGCTCGTCGTCGTCGCGCAGGTTCACCGCGACGATGCCGCCGGACCGGTTGGAGTCGAAATCGGTGAGCTTGGACTTCTTCACCAGGCCCGCGCGGGTCGCCAGCACCAGGTACGGCGCGTCCTCGTAGGTCTTGAGCTGGATGATCTGGGCGATCTTCTCGTCCGGCTGGAAGGCCAGCAGGTTCGCCACGTGCTGACCACGCGCGGTCCGGTTGGCCTCGGGCAGCTCGTAGGCCTTGGCCCGGTAGACCCGGCCCTTGTTGGTGAAGAACAGCAGCCAGTCGTGGGTGGACGACACGAAGAAGTGCTTGACGATGTCGTCCTGCTTGAGGCCGGCGCCCTGCACACCCTTGCCGCCGCGCTTCTGCGAGCGGTACAGGTCGGTCTTGGTGCGCTTGGCGTAGCCGGTCTCGGTGATCGTGACGACCACGTCCTCGCGGGCGATCAGATCCTCGTCGGCGACGTCACCGTCGTTGGCGATGATCCTGGTCCGGCGATCGTCGCCGTACTTCTCGACGATCTCGGCCAGCTCATCGCGCACGATCGCGCGCTGCCGCTCCGGCTTCTCCAGGATGTCCTTGTAGTCGGCGATCTCGAGCTCGATCTTGGCCAGATCGTCGATGATCCGCTGCCGCTCCAGGGCGGACAGGCGGCGCAGCTGCATGTCCAGGATCGCGGTGGCCTGGATGTCGTCGATCTCGAGCAGCTGCATCAGGCCGGTGCGCGCGGTGTCGGTGTTGGCCGAGCGGCGGATCAGCGCGATGACCTCGTCGAGCAGGTCGAGCGCCTTGACCAGGCCGCGCAGGATGTGGGCCCGCTCCTCGGCCTTGCGCAGCAGGTAGCGGGTGCGCCGGACGATGACCTCGAGCTGATGCGCGGTGTAGTGCCGGATCATCTGGTCCAGCCGCAGTGTGCGCGGCACGCCGTCGACGATCGAGAGCATGTTCGCGCCGAAGCTGGTCTGCAGCTGGGTGTGCTTGTACAGGTTGTTCAGCACGACCTTGGCGACCGCGTCGCGCTTGACCGTCACCACGATGCGCATGCCGACCCGGTCGGAGGACTCGTCGTGGATATCGGAGATACCCGCGATCTTGCCGTCCTTGACCTGCTCGGCGATCGAGTTGATGAAGTTGTCGGTGTTCACCTGGTACGGCAACTCGGTAATGACGATCTGGGTCTGCCCGCGGCTGCCCTCCTCGATCTCCACCACACCGCGCATGCGGATCGAACCGCGGCCGGTGGTGTAGGCGTCGTGGATGCCCTGGCTGCCGACGATCAGGCCGTGCGTCGGGAAGTCCGGGCCCTTGACCCGCTCCATGCACGCGGCGAGGGTGGTCTCCTCGTCGGCGTCGTGGTTCTCCAGCGCCCAGTAGATGGCCTCGGCCAGCTCGTTGAGGTTGTGCGGCGGGATGTTGGTCGCCATGCCGACCGCGATGCCGTTGCTGCCGTTCATCAGCAGCGCGGGCACGCGGGCGGGCAGCACGGTCGGCTCCTGCGAGCGACCGTCGTAGTTGGGGACGAAATCGACGGTCTCGCTGTCGATGTCGCGCAGCATCTCCATCGCGAGCGGCGTCAGGCGGCACTCGGTGTATCGCATGGCGGCCGCGCCGTCGTTGCCGCGGGAACCGAAGTTGCCCTGACCGTCGACCAGCGGGTACCGCAGCGACCAGGGCTGGGCCATGCGCACGAGGGTGTCGTAGATCGACGAGTCGCCGTGCGGGTGGTAGTTACCCATGGTCTCGGCGACCGGACGCGCCGACTTCACGTAACCGCGATCGGGCCGGTAGCCGTTGTCGTACATCGCGTAGAGCACGCGCCGGTGCACCGGCTTGAGGCCGTCGCGCACATCGGGCAGCGCGCGGCCGACGATCACGCTCATCGCGTAATCGATGTAGCTGCTCTGCATTTCGGTCTGGATGTCGACCGGTTCGATCCGGTCGCCCGCACCACCGGAGGGCGGCAGCGTGGTCTCAGTCATCAAATCTCCTTCGAGGGCCTGACATGCTTCACGGGCGCGCGCTTACGGCGCAGCACCGGTTACACGTCCAGGAAGCGGACGTCCTTGGCATTGCGGGTGATGAAGCTGCGACGTGCCTCCACGTCTTCGCCCATGAGCACGGAGAACAGCTCGTCGGCCGCGGCCGCGTCGTCGAGCGTCACCTGACGAAGCACCCGCACCGACGGATCCATCGTGGTTTCCCACAGCTCCTTGGCGTTCATCTCGCCCAGACCCTTGTAGCGCTGGACGCCGTCGTCCTTGTTGATCTTCTTGCCCGCGGCCAGACCGGCCTCGAGCAGCGCGTCGCGCTCGCGGTCGGAGTAGGCGAACTCCGGCTCGGTGCGCATCCACTTGAGCTTGTACAGCGGCGGCTGGGCCAGGAACACGTGACCGTGCTCGACCAGCGGGCGCATGAACCGGAACAGCAGCGTGAGCAGCAGGGTCGCGATGTGCTGGCCGTCGACGTCGGCGTCGGCCATCAGGATGATCTTGTTGTAGCGCAGCTTCGCGATGTCGAACTCGTCGTGGATGCCGGTGCCGAACGCGGTGATGATCGACTGGACCTCGTTGTTCTTGAGGACGCGGTCGATGCGGGCCTTCTCGACGTTGATGATCTTGCCGCGCAGCGGCAGGATCGCCTGGTACATCGAGTCGCGGCCGGACTTGGCCGAGCCACCGGCGGAGTCACCCTCGACGATGTAGATCTCGCACTTGCTCGGATCCTTGGAGCGGCAGTCGGCCAGCTTGCCGGGCAGGCCGCCCAGGTCGGTGGCGGACTTGCGGCGCACCAGCTCACGCGCCTTGCGCGCGGCCACGCGGGCCTGCGCCGAGGACACCGCCTTCTGCACGATGGTCTTCGCGTCGGCCGGGTTGGCCTCGAACCAGTGCGTCAGGTGCTCGTTGCAGGCACGCTGCACGAACGACTTGACCTCGGTGTTGCCGAGCTTGGTCTTGGTCTGGCCCTCGAACTGCGGCTCACCGACCTTGACACTCACGATGGCGGCCAGGCCCTCGCGGATGTCGTCACCGGTGAGGTTGCCGTCCTTCTCCTTGAGGAGCTTCTTCTCCTTGGCGTACTTGTTGACCACCGTGGTCAGCGCCGCGCGGAAGCCCTCTTCGTGGGTGCCGCCCTCGTGGGTGTTGATCGTGTTGGCGAAGGTGTGGACCGACTCGGAGTAGCCCGAGTTCCACTGCATCGCGACCTCGAGCTCGTGGCCGGTGCCCTTGCCGGTGAAGCCGACGACGGAGTTGTGGATGGCCTGCTTGGTGCGGTTGATGTGGCGGACGAAGTCCACCAGGCCGCCCGGGTAGTGGTAGGTCCGGGTCTTGACCTTGTGCTCGACCGGCTTGTCGGCGCCTTCCTCGGCGTGCTTGGGCGCCTCGGCGGTATCGCTGACGACCTCGTCGATGACATCGGACTCGCTGACCCGCTGATCGGTCAGGGTGATGGTCAGGCCCTTGTTCAGGAAGGCCATCTCCTGCAGGCGGCGCGCGACCGTCTCGAAGTTGTAGGTGGTGGTCTCGAAGATCTCCGGGTCGGCCCAGAAGCGGATCGTCGTACCGGTGCGCTTGGTCGGTTCGCCCTGGATCAGCTTGCCCGGCTTCGCGTCCTTGTAGGTCTGCGCCCAGTGGTAGCCGTCGGTGTCGATCTCGGCTTCCAGCTTGCTGGACAGCGCGTTGACGACCGAGATGCCGACGCCGTGCAGACCACCGGAGACGGCGTAGGAGTCGGAGTCGAACTTGCCGCCCGCGTGTAGCTGCGTCATGACGACCTCGACGGTCGGAATGCCCTGCGCGTGCATGGCGGTGGGGATGCCGCGGCCGTCGTCGATGACCTCGACGCCGCCGTCCTCCAGCAGGGTCACGTCGACCCGGGTCGCGTAGCCGGCCATCGCCTCGTCGACCGAGTTGTCCACAACCTCCCAGATGAGGTGGTGGAGGCCGCGCTCACCGGTGGAACCGATGTACATGCCAGGGCGCTTGCGCACCGCTTCGAGGCCTTCGAGGACTGTGATGGAGGAGGCACCGTAGCCCTGCTTGTTGCCCGATGCGTTGGAGTCGTTGGCAGCCACTTCTCGGTAGCTCTCCTTACTTGCTGATCCCTGTCGCAGCGATCGGGCAGCACGCGGACTGCACAGCACGCGTCGAGGGTTCGCCGCTGGTTACGTCACCATCCTACTGGTAAGCCCAACTTACAGTGCACCTACGACACCCCTGACGCCGCCGTGAATGCAAGAAATCGGTCTACGGTGACAAGATTCCGCCTCCCGGAGATTTCCGCCCGGCAGAACTGGCGTGAGACTTGCGTTCGGCGGTTCCACGTGAAACGCGATCGCCCGGCTTCGCGGCCGTCCGGAGTTATCCACAGGTTTTGTCCACATGTACAAAACTCCGGGCCTGGGAGCGGCGCCGCCGCAAGGCAACTCACCCCGGTCACCGCTCGGCTATCCGTAGGTGTCGCGCGGGCCGCGACCTTTGATGTGCCGCTCGCCCTTGCGCCAGCTCGGCGCCGCGGGACCGGTGATCCGCAACGAGGTGACCACGCCCTGGCCGACGGCGGCATTGATCTTGGCCAGGATCTGGCCCTGCAGCATGCGCAGCTGGGTGGCCCACGCGGTGGACTCGGCGGCGATCTTCAGCACACCGCCCTCCAACGTCACCGGGGTGGCGTGCGCGGCGATGTCCTCACCGACCACGCTCGGCCAGCGACCGAAGACCATGCCCTCGGCCACCTTGCCCGACCAGCCACGACTCTTCGCGATCGAGCCGGTCAGCGCCGACAACAGCTGGGGATCACGCGGATCGGGGCCGGCGCCGGACCAGCCGGTGCGCCTGCGGCCGCCCGCGCGCAGCTTGCGGACCGGGGACGCCCGGCCCTGGCCGACCGACTTGCCGCTGGCCTTGGCCGCGGCCCTGGCCTCCTCCAGCGCGCGCCGGGCCAGGTCGATCCCGCGCAGCTCCGGTTCGGGCTCTTCGCTCACCTCGGTTCCGCCTTCCGGTGTCGATGCTGGCCGAGTGCGGACCGAGTCTACGCCGCGGCGCCGACAGCACGCCCGGGACGATCCGGCATATGTCCAGCATGTTGCCGGTTTTCCACAGGATGCTGTTGATAACTATCGCTATCTGTGCATATCTTCGGATTGTTCGGCCACCTCGGTGACGATCCGCGAGGTGCGCCGGTCGGCTTCGCCGGTCGTTTGCACCCGCAGTGGTTCGGCGGCCAGCTCGGACGGCACGTCCTCGGCCACCGCGGCGGTGATGAGCACCTGCTCCGCCCCCGCGGCCACCTCGGCCAGCGCGGTCCGCCTGCGCCGATCCAGTTCGGCGAACACGTCGTCGAGCAGCAGCACCGGCTCGGTGCCCGCGCCGCGCAGCAGTTCGAACGAGGCCAGCCGCAGCGCCAGCGCGAACGACCAGGACTCGCCGTGACTGGCGAAGCCCTTGGCCGGCGCGCTGCCGAGCAGCAGGTCCAGGTCGTCGCGATGCGGGCCGACCAGGCACACACCGCGTTCGAGCTCACGGGTCCTTGCGGCGGCGAGCTCGCGCAGCACGATCTCGTGCAGCTGGGCCACATCGTCGGCCCCCGGCTCCCTGGCGGGGTCGAGCAATTCGGGCGGCAGGTAACCCGATCGGTAAGCGATTGCCGCGGGGCGTGATTCGGGCGCGATCGACCGATAGGCCTGCGCCAGATACGGATACAGGTCGTGGACCAGGCGCAATCGCTGGGCCAGCAGCACCGACGCGTGTTCGGCCAGATGCCCGTCCCACACGTCGAGGGTGCTCAGGTCGGCGCGGGAACGCACATGGCGCCCAGCGGTTTTCAACAGGGCCGAGCGCTGGCGCAGCACCTTGTCGTAGTCCGCGCGCACACCGGCCAGCCGAGGCAGGCGGGCTGTGCACAACTCGTCGAGGAACCGTCTGCGCTCCCCCGGGTCACCGCGCACCAGCGACAGGTCCTCCGGCGCGAACAGCACGGTCTGCAGGATCCCGAGGATCTCCCTGGACCGGCGCACCGGTGACCGGTTGATCTGGGCACGGTTGGCGCTGCCCTGCTTGAGCTCCACATCGACGCGCAGTTCGCGGCCGGTATTGACCACGGTCGCCCCGATCCGCGCCTGCGTTGCCCCCATCCGGATCAGGGGGGCGTCGGCGGAGACCCGATGCGAGCCCAGCGTCGCGAGATAGCCGATCGCCTCGAGCAGATTGGTCTTACCGTTGCCGTTCGCCCCCAGCAGCACCGTGCGCCCTGGGGACAACTCGAGCTCGGCGTGTTCCCACGACCGGAAATCACGGACCGACAGCGCACGAATGAACATGCCGGGTTACGCGGGCGGGCCGGCTCAGCCGGGCAGCCGGACCGGCATCAGCAGGTAGATGTACTGGCTCTCCAGCGCCGCGAACGCACCGGACTCGAGCACCTTGGGCTCCTCGTCGGAGGCGGGCAGCAGCACGGCGGGACGGCTCGGGGTGGTGAAACCGAAGGTCACCCGGTCCGCGTGCAGCGCCGACAGACCTTCGGTCAGGTAGCCGGGGTTGAAGGCGATGGTCAGCGGCTCACCGCGGAAGTCGGCCTCCAGCCATTCCTCGGCGCGGCCCGCGTCGTCCCCACCCGCCGACAGCAGTACGCCGTCGGTGGAGAACTCCAGCCGCACCTGGGCACCGCGCTCGGCCACCAGGGCGACGCGCTTGATCGCCTCGGACAGCGCCGCGACGGGCAGCGTGGCGATGGAGGTGTGCTCCTTGGGGAGCAACTGGCGGAACTTGGGGAATTCCGCGTCGAGCAGGCGGGTGGTGGTGCGCCTGCCCGCGTTGACGATGCCGAGCAGGCCGTCGGCCCCGCCGCCGGTGCCCAGCGAGAGCTGCACGGGCGCGTCGGTGGCGCCGAGGGTCTTGGCGGCCTCGGACAGCGTGCGCGCCGGGATGAGCACGGCGGTCTCGATGTCGGGGCGGGTGGGCTGCCACTGCAGGTGGCGCACGGCCAGGCGGAAGCGGTCGGTGGCGGCCAGCACCACGTCGTTGCCCTCGATCTCGACCCGGATGCCGGTGAGCATGGGGAGCGTGTCGTCGCGGCCCGCGGCGACGGCGACCTGGCCGACCGCCTCGGCGAACACGTCCACACCGAGCTCACCGGTCTGCTGCGGTACCTCGGGCAGCTGGGGATAGTCCTCGACCGGCATGGTCGGCAGGGAGAACTTGGCACTACCGCAGGCGATGAGCACGCGCGTGCCGTCGACGGAGACATCGACCGGCTTGTTGGACAGCGCCTTGGTGATGTCGGCGAGCAGCCGGCCCGAGACCAGCACCTGACCGGGACCGGCGACCTCGGCGGCCACCCGCATCTGCGCGGAGACCTCGTAGTCGAAGCCGGAGACGGTCAGCCCGTTCTCGTCGGCGACCAGCAGCACACCGCCCAGAACAGGCACGGGAGGACGGGAGGGCAGGCTGCGCGCCACCCAGGCCACCGACTCGGCGAAATCCTCTCGGGCGACCCGAAACTTCATGCTCGCAAGCTCCATCGCCCGATTTGTCCTCTCCGAGTTTCGAATCCGTGTGCGGGGTGTTCAGCGGAGTTGAGGTGCTGCGTCGGCCGCGCACTGAGTCTCGCACAACAAGCCGACAACCAAACGGTACCCGGGCATCGCGGGAAGTCCGCATCGACCCTCCCAGCCGATCGAGCCCTCCCTACCCGTCCCCTCTCCTCCTTGCCGCTTGTGAGTGGAGCACCGACCGAGCTGAGCCTCCCCGACCGACTTTCCACACACCCTGTTTTGAAGAGATCTCTTCAAGAAAGAGAACTGAAGTAGTAGTAGGCACTGTGGAATCTGTGGACTTCGACCGAATCCGCAGGTCAGAGCGCACGTCGGGATGGGGATGGCCGTGGGGTGTCTCGAGGATGAACCGGGGGCGTCTGTGGACTCCCGAAGTTGTCCCATTTCCATCCTCGAGTAGTCCTCGAGTTGTTCCACCGGATTCACCCTGTTGTTCACACGCGGGGGCAGGGTGGTGGCAACCAGGTGGATTCCTCGAGGACTCCACACGGATTCCTCGAGGAATCCACAGGCCCGATCCGCCGACGTCGCAGGTCGGAGTGACCGTGGAGGTGTGAGTGAATCCGGCTGTGGACGATGTGGACAACTTCCTGTGAGTGAACACCCCCAGCTCGCTCCCCAGCCCCTGTGCGCCAACCGGTGCACTACTCGAGGATTCCTCGAGGACTCCACAGGGATTCCTCGAGGAATCCACAGGGCAAAAAAGAACACCGCCCCAGGTCAGGGCGGTGTTCGAGGGTGTGGATGAAATCAGCGCGAGCGCTGTTTGATCCGGGCTGTGAGTTCTTGCACCTGGTCGTAGACGCGGCGGCGCTCGGTCATCTCCTTACGCACTTTCTTCTCCGCGTACATCACCGTCGTGTGGTCGCGACCGAACGCCTGCCCGATCTTGGGCAGCGACAGATCGGTGAGCTCGCGGCACAGGTACATCGCGATCTGGCGGGCCTGCGCGAGCGGCCTGGCCTTGCCGGGCCCGGTCAGTTCCTCCAGCGTGGTGTTGAAGTACTCGGCGGTGACGGCCATGATCGTCGCCGCGTTGATCTCCAGCGCCGCGGTGTCGGGCATGAGATCGCGCAGCACGACCTCGGCCAGCGAGAGATCCAGCGGCTGGCCGTTGAGCGAGGCGAAGGCCGTCACCCGGATCAGCGCGCCCTCGAGCTCACGGATGTTGCGCTCCACCCGGCTGGCGATCAGCTCGAGCACGTCGTGCGGCACATCGAGCCGGTCCATCCGCGCCTTCTTGCGGAGGATCGCGATGCGGGTCTCCAGTTCGGGCGGCTGCACGTCGGTGATCAGGCCCCATTCGAAGCGGGTCCGCAGCCGCTCCTCCAGCGTCGCCAGCTGCTTGGGCGGGCGGTCGGAGGAGACGACGATCTGCTTGTTCGCGTTGTGCAGGGTGTTGAAGGTGTGGAAGAACTCCTCCTGGATGCCTTCCTTGCCCTCGATGAACTGGATGTCGTCGACCAGCAGGATGTCGGTCTCGCGGTAGCGCCGCTTGAACGCGACCTTGCGGTCGTCGCGCAGGCTGTTGATGAAGTCGTTGGTGAACTCCTCGGTGGAGACGTACTTCACCCGCATGCCGGGGAACAGCCGCTGCGCGTAGTGCCCGGCCGCGTGCAGCAGATGCGTCTTGCCCAGACCCGAAGCACCCCAGACGAACAGCGGGTTGTAGGCCCGCGCCGGCGCTTCCGCGATGGCGACCGCGGCGGCGTGCGCGAACCGGTTGGACGCGCCGATGACGAACGTCTCGAACGTGTACTTGGCGTTCAGGCTCGCCGAGGACGACGCCTGCGGCGGGGCCTCGGGCGACTTGTTGAAGTACGTCGGCCAGTTGTTGCGGGCGTCGACCACCGGCTCGTCGTCAGCGGGCTCGGCACCGGGCGTCCCCGGGCGAAGCGGTTCCGGCGCGACCTCGGCGGGGGCTTCCTCGGCCCGCGCGGCGATCGGCTCCTCCGGCTGCGGACCACGGCTCCGGCTCGGCGCGCGCTGCGGCGGCGGGTCCGGGGTGAACAGCGATTCCTGGCCCGGCGGGATGTGCTCACGCCGGGTCGGACCGGACTGCTCCCGCCGGGCGGGTGGCGCGGACTCGGTCTGCCGCTGTTCGGGGCGGCCGCCGGGGAACTCCCCGCGTCCGCCGAACTCGCCGTTGGCGAAGTCGGGCACCCGATAGACCGCGGTCGGTTCGAAATCGGTGCCGGGGAACTCGGGGCGCTCGGGCTGGAACTCCGGGGCCTGGCCGTATTCCGGCGTCGGCGCGTAGTCCGCTTGCTGCGGGTACTCGGGCTGCTGCTGGTAGTCCGGCTGCGCGGAGTACTCCGGTTCGGGCTGCCGGTACTCCGGCTCGGCCTGGTACTCGCGATGACCGGCGTAGTCGGGCCGCTCGCCGCCGTACTCACCCGGCTGCGCGGGGTACTCGCGGCCGCCGTAGCCGCTGCCGTACTCCCCGGTGGGCGGATACTCCTGGCCACCCGGATAGTCGCCGCCGTACTCACCGTTGCCCGCGGGGTACTCGCCCGCGCCGTAGCGGGGGCGGCCGTACTCACCGCGCGCGGCGTAGTCGGGAACACTGAAATCGGGGCCGGGGTAGCCGGTCGGCGGGCGCACCTGCTCGCGCGGGCGCTCCGGTCGGCTGGTCATCCTGGCGTGCCGGGGCGAGCTGCCCGCCCGCTCCCCCGCGGCCGGGCTCGGCGCGGCGATGCGCACACCCAATCCCTCGACCTGCGGACCGAGCCGGCGACCCAGCGAGCGCAGGATCGGCTCGCGCAGATCGCGCTCGATCGCCTCCTGCGCCAGCGAGGACGGAACCGACAGCAACGCGAAGCCCTGGGCGACGGTGAGCGGTTTGACCAGCTTCAGCCAGGCCTGCTGCGCGCGACTGACCGCGGGGATGGCGCCGTCGGCCGAGCCGGTGGTGAGCTCGGCAACCACCTCTGGCCATACTGTGGCCAGCACATTCTGCTCGTCGTCCATACAGCGTCCTCCCCGGACCGGTTTGTTGGGGCCCACGGCCGGGCGCACGCAGGTAACCACCTGTGAACAGGTGGAATCCAGTGATCCTGCGTACAACCGAAGCCGGTTCGAACGCCGTGCGGTCCCAGAATCCGGACTGCGGCGCGGGCACCGTCGGCCCTACGAATATGCCACTCCGGCCGTCTTTCCACACAATTATCCACAGATGTGGACAAACCTGGGGATAGAGGGAATCTGCCAGCGTGTGGCAGTGAATGGGGCTGGACCTGCGGTTCTTCAGCAATCCCCCGGCTACAGAGGTTAGCGGTAGCCGCCGCAGAAGGCCAGAGGTGTGGACGAACTCACGAAAAGTCGGCCGATGCGTCAGTGCTCCCCGGGCGTGTCGCCCCAGGTCGGCCCAGCACGAGGTGCCGCGCCGGGGTCCGGTAATCTGGACATTGTGCCTGGCGCACGTGCTTTGGGGGCCGAGTTTGACCCTGCGTAGCGGTATCAGTACCCTCGTACAGTCACCCCTTGGCGCGGTGGCGGCTGTGTGCTGCACGTCGATCGCCAAGGCTTTCTGCGTGTAGACCGCGGTCCGCTGCGCAGACATCCGAATCATTGAACAGACTTCGGGCGCCGAACGGTGCCCACCAACTCGAGGAGTGTTGACCGTGGCCAAGGGCAAGCGGACGTTCCAGCCGAACAACCGTCGTCGGGCGCGCGTGCACGGCTTCCGCCTCCGGATGCGCACCCGTGCGGGTCGCGCCATCGTTTCGGCGCGTCGCCGTAAGGGCCGTGCCGAACTGACTGCCTGATCGCGCGTAGTCGGACGCTCGGGTGTTGCCTGAGCCGTATCGGTTGCACCACCGTGCCGAATTCTCCCGCACGGTGCGCCGCGGTCAGCGAATCGGGAGGCGAGATCTCGTCGTACACGCGTTCACGCACACGTACGACGATGTCGCCGACGTCGATTCCCTGATCCGGGTAGGCGGTCCGCGGTTCGGGCTGATTGTGAGCAAGGCGGTGGGTAACGCGGTGGTTCGCCACCGGGTGGCCCGCCGCCTGCGTCATATGTGCGCCCAGATCGTCGACGAACTGCCGGCCGGTACCGATGTCGTGATCCGGGCGCTGCCCGGTGCGGCCACCGCCGACTCCGCCGAGTTGCTGCGCCAGCTGCGCACCGGACTACGCAAGCTCGGTTTGCGTAGTGCACCGGAGCCCGCGCTCGGTCGCACCCCGGCCGGTGAGCGGCGATGAGGACCCTCACCCGGCTACCCGCGAACACGCTGATCTTCCTGATCGAGCTGTACCGGACCTATGTCTCCCCCACCCGGATGCCGATCTGCCGGTTCACTCCCACCTGCAGTGAATACGCGGTGACCGCCCTGCGCACGCGCGGGCTGTTCGTCGGATCGGCACTGACGGTCGTGCGCCTCGCGAAATGCGCGCCCTGGCACCCTGGAGGGTGGGATCCCGTGCCAGAGCGCGGGTCGAATGCCTGCACAAAGTCATCGCCCGCGCTGATCGGCGATACGAACGACGGGAGTACCTAGAGCCGTGCTCGACATCATCTATTGGCCGGTATCCGCGATTCTGTGGTTCTGGCACAAAGCCTTCGGCTTCGTGTTCGGAGCCGACAGCGGGCTCGCCTGGAGCCTCGCCATCGTCTTCCTGGTCTTCACGCTACGGCTCGTGCTCTACAAGCCGTTCGTGAAGCAGGTGCGCACCACCAAGCAGATGCAGGAGCTGCAGCCCCAGATCAAGGAGCTGCAGAAGAAGTACAAGAACGACCGCGAGACCATGGCGCGGGAGATGCAGAAACTGCAGAAGGAACACGGCTTCAACCCCCTGATGGGCTGTCTGCCGGTGCTCGTGCAGGTACCCGTGTTCCTCGGTCTCTTCCACGTGCTCCGTTCGTTCAACCGCACCGGCCACGGCTTCGGTCAGCTGGGGATGTCCGCGTACGACAACGCGCACACCCCGAACTACATCTTCTCCGCGGCCGACGTCCAGTCGTTCCTGAGCGCCCGCATCTTCGGTGCGCCGATCGCGTCGTTCATCACGATGCCGCAGAGCGAGCTGGAAGCCTTCGCCGAGTGGGGCGGCACCCCGACCAAGCTCACCATCGCCCTCGTCGCGATCCCGCTGATGGTGATCGCCGGTCTGGCGACGCACTTCAACGCCCGCGCCTCCGTCGAGCGTCAGACGCCGGAAGCCGCCGCGAACCCGCAGGCCGCCATCATGAACAAGCTGTCGCTGTGGGTCTTCCCGCTCGGCGTGCTCGTCGGTGGCCCCTTCCTGATGATCGGCATCCTGATCTACTGGGTGGCGAACAACATCTGGACCTACGGTCAGCAGCACCTGGTGTTCGGCCGCATGGAGAAGGAAGAGGAAGAGAAGAAGGCGAAGAAGCTGGAGCAGCGGGCGCAGAACGCACCGAAGCCCGGCGCCAAGCCGGTCGACGTCCGCAAGCGACCGCAGGACGCCGCGACCGACGAGTCGTCGACCAACGGCACCGCCTCGACCAACGGCACCGCCAAGCAGACCGCCAAGCAGGGTGGCGGCCAGCGCAGGCCGGGCGGCCAGAAGCGGCCGGGTAACCGCGGCCGCGCGAACCAGAAGCGTAAGCGCTGAGTGGCGATCGGATAGAGGAATCCAATGACTGTTGAGACCGAGACCGACGGAGGGGACGCCACTGTGGCGACGACTGTTGACGTCGTGAACGACGCCGAAGAAGCGTTGATCGAAGAGGGCGAGATCGCGGGCGACTACCTCGAGCAGCTGCTGGATGTGCTCGACTTCGACGGCGATATCGACCTCGATGTCGAGGGTGACCGCGCCGTCGTGAGCATTGATGGCGGCCGCGATCTGACCAAGCTCGTCGGACGCAACGGCGAAGTTCTCGACGCGCTGCAGGAGCTGACCCGCCTGGCGGTGCAGCAGGCGACCGGTGTTCGCAGCCGCCTGATGCTCGATGTGGCCGGCTGGCGCGCGCAGCGTCGCACCGATCTGAGCGAGCTCGGCGTCGCCGCGGCGAAGCGGGTGCTCGAGTCGGGCAAGCCCGAGGCGCTGTCGGCGATGACCCCGTTCGAGCGCAAGATCGTCCACGACGCCGTCGCCGATATCGACGGCGTGGCGAGCGAGAGCGAAGGTGTCGAGCCGAATCGTCATGTGGTGGTAGTGCCCGAGTAGGCTGATTCCGCCGCGACCACGTTTGGTGTGATAGGGCCTCCGGTCTCGGACCGGGGGCCTTATTCATGCCCTATTGCGATCGACCACCACTCGGAAGGATGTTTCACGTGGAACTCGAACTGGGTGCGCTGTCCGCCGAGCTGGAACCGCCCGCCGCTGCCGCGCGGGTGTTCGGCGACCGCCTGGACCTCGCCCGCCGCTACTGCGCGGCGCTGGCCACCGCCGGCGTGGAGCGCGGCCTCATCGGCCCGCGCGAAGTCCCCCGCCTCTGGGAGCGCCACATCCTCAACTGCGCCGTGGTCGGCGAGCTGATCGAAGAGGGCGCGTCCGTCGTCGATGTCGGCAGCGGCGCCGGACTCCCCGGCATCCCCTTGGCCATCGCCCGGCCGGACCTCCGCATCACCCTCGTCGAGCCGCTGCTTCGGCGCACCGTGTTTCTGGGTGAGTTCACGGAGGAGGTCGGGCTCAAGAATGTCACCGTGGTTCGTGGGCGCGCCGAGCAGTCCGGCGTCATCAAGGAGGCCGGCGGCGCGGATGTCGTCACCTCGCGCGCGGTCGCGCCGCTCGCGAAGCTCGCGCACTGGTCCCTCCCCCTCCTTCGCGACCACGGTCGGATGCTCGCACTCAAGGGCACGAGCGCTGCCGAGGAACTCGAGCGTGACGGTGCCGAACTGATCCGCGACGGCGCCACCGATCTCCGGGTGGTCGGATGCGGCGCCGGGATCGTGGAGGTGCCGACTCTGGTGATCAGTGCCGAACTGCTCCCCCGCGCCGAGCGCCCGACCCGTCGGGGTGGGCGAAAAGTCGCGGGTGCGGAGAAGAAGTCGCGGAAGCGCTGATTCACGTTTCGTAACGTGACGAAATCGGCTGAGGGTCGTTGCCTAGGGTCGGATCGGGTCGAAATTCGATGGTTGCGGCGGCGTGCCGCAAACCGCCCCTGCTGAACTGTTTCACGTGGAACACGGCGGCGCCTGATTCTCGCCGGTCGACTCGAGCAATCACCCAGCGGATGCTTTGGTCAGATCGTCTCAGCGATCAATCCGCTCACGCGACTCGATCCCGCTCGGGAATTCTTGGTACGGGTGAGCATCGCTCGGCGGCGCGAACGGCTCGGCGGTGGCAGTTGTGCGGCAGCGCGGGTGGCTCGGCGCCAGAGCGGCGTAGCTCGGTGGCACGGACGGCTCAGCTTCAGGGCGGCGTAGCTCGGTGGCACGGACAGCTCGGCAGTGGCAATCCTCCGGCGGTGGCAATGGTGCGGCGGCACGGACGGCTCGGCTCGGCGGGGCGCGGGGCAATCGCTGCCCGGGATCTGACGGCGAATCGCTTCTCGGCCTAGCGGTCGGGTGCTGCCACGCATCGATCTTCCCGTCTCCGGAGCGGAGGGCGCGATCGGCCGACTGCGAGATCGCGGGACGGAGCCCGTCGATCGCGGGGTGCCCGTGAAGCATGTCGCGAAGCCGAGGGCGGCGAGCCGATCCGTGCGGTCCGGGAGCGACGGGCGAGATCGACCGAGGGGAAGTTCATGAGGCGGAGTCCGTCGATCGCGGGGTGATGATGATGCGCGTCGGCAAGGTCGAGGACGGTGATCTACTCCCCCGCCGCCGGGTAATGGTCGACCCCTGGAAGTCGCGGTGGACGATCGTCGCCGGCGGACCGCACGACTCGCGGTCGGCCACGCGGACTGTGGTTGATCGAGGAGTCGAGCAGTAGGTGGGCGCAGTCCCCAGCAGTGCGGTCAGCCGGTCGACCAGTCAGGTGGTGACGGCGCGCGGCTCGCCGCTCTGGCGCGGGCGGCTGGCTCGCCGCTCTGGCGTGGACGGCTGACTGCCGCTCAGCCGCGAACGGGTGGTTCGCCACTTCGCCGCGGCGGCTGGCTCGGCGTTCCGGCGTGGCCGGCTGACTTGCCGCTCCGGCGTGAACGGGTGGCTCGCCGTTTCGCCGCGGCGGCTGGCTCGGCGTTCCGGCGTGGGTGGCTGGCTCGCCGCTCCGGCGTGGGCCGGGTGGCTCGGCGCTCTGGTGTGGCCGGCTGACTTGCCGCTCCGGCGTGAACGGGTGCCTCGCCGTTTCGCGGCGGCGACGGACTCGGCGCTCTGGCGTGGGTGGCTGGCTCGCCACTTCGGTGCGAACGGCTGGTTCGCCACTGCGGCATGGACGGCTGGTTCGCCACTCCGCCGTCGAGCAGTGCCGCTGTGGTGGCAAGGAGAGTGCACGGGACCTGGGCCGGGAGGAGGCATGTGCCTGCCGTCGCTGAACGGGCTTCCGCTTGGTGGCGGACGAGGCGGTCGAGGACGTCTCGTGGTGACATCCGGCGGTCGGTTCCGAGGACGTGGCTGGGATCATCGAGCACGGCCGTCGCGCAATGAGTCTCGCCGTGGTGGTCGGATCCGCGAGCCGGTGACGGTGTCGGTTCGGTCTGCGAGGGTGATCACCGTGCCTGGCCTGTCTGAAGGCGGACGGATCCTTCGGTTGGACGGACCGTTGGCGGTCGGTATTCGGAAGATCGCGTCGAGGTTTCAGGACTTGGCCTGTTCTGGTTGTCCGGTGGCGTCGACGGATTTCGGACGCGTACGCCAGCGCTGCGCAGAGCGTCGCCGAGCTTGCCCACGGGGCTCGGCGTGGATGCGGGTCGAAAGCTCGGCGGCGGGGACCGTCGTCGGTTCCAGTGCGGTGGCCGGACATTCGGGCGTCTCGACGTGGTACGTGACGAGGTCGCCCCGCGTGATCTCGCGCTGCGATGCGGTTCGGTCAGGTGCCGCGAGGCCAGCCGCAACCGCCGGCGCTATCGTGCCGATCTCTCTGCGCCGGGGGTAGTAAGTGACTCACCGCAGTTAGCGCCGAGGGGCTGCGGTGAGGCGCTGGCACACCGGCCAGGTGTCGTGCCACGCCGCTGACTCGGGAGCGGGGAATCCCGCCGCCACGGGAGCGGGGAAAGGCAGTGCCGCGGAAGCGGGGAATCCCGCCGCCACGGGAGTGGGAAAGGCAGTGCTGCGGGAGCCGCGAAAGTCGGTGCCTCGCCGCGGACATGTACCCGGCGAGTGATCACCGCGCGGACGGTTCGGACGGGCGCGCCCAAGGTCGCGCGGTGGGCTGGAAGGGCTGATCGGGCATCCGATTTCGGCCCACCACTCCCCTGTGTTTCCCGTGAAACATCGATTCGAAAACCGATTTGCGCGAACTTGGGTGTGTCCTTCTCGGCGTGCCGCGATTCAGCTTTCCTATCTGTCGCAGTGCTGGCAAGCTGTTCACAGTCGGGCGTGCGCGCCGGGAGCCACCGTGGCAGTGGCCGGACGCCGCCGATCTTGTTTGTGATGACACGGCGCCGACGCTCGGTCGGGAGAACGTGATCTGAAGTTTCTCGGGTTAGGAGCTGTCTATGTCGAGCGGTCCGGCGAATGTTTCACGGGAAACAGCGTCGCGGGTCCCGGGGATGCTGGATTCCAGCAACTTCGACGCGGAGACGTTCGGGAACACTCCTTTCGGGCACATCTCCCCGGCCGAGACCCCGATCGCGGCGGAAGCGCAACGCGCCAGCCAGATTCTGCATCCAGGAAAGGTCACTGTGCCGAAACCCCGCGAGCAACGGATCATCACCATCGCGAACCAGAAGGGCGGCGTGGGTAAGACCACGACGACGGTCAATCTCGCTGCGGCGCTAGCGCACCAGGGCATGACGGTTCTCGTCGTCGATCTCGATCCGCAGGGCAATGCGAGTACGGCGCTGGGCGTCGCGCATCACTCCGGGGTGCCGTCGAGCTACGAACTGCTCATCGGCGAGGTGTCGGTCAAGGACGCGATTCAGCAGAGCCCGCATGGCGAGCGGCTGCTGTGCATCCCGGCGACGATCGACCTCGCCGGCGCCGAGATCGAACTCGTCTCGATGGTCGCGCGCGAGGGGCGGTTGAAGACCGCCATCCACGAGGCGGCCCTCGCCGGATACGACATCGACTACGTCCTGATCGACTGCCCGCCCTCCCTCGGCCTGCTCACGGTGAACGCGCTCGTCGCGGCCAAGGAAGTGCTGATCCCGATTCAGTGCGAGTACTACGCACTGGAGGGCGTCGGTCAGCTGCTCCGCAATATCGGGCTGGTGCAGGCGCACCTCAACCCGGAACTCCACGTCTCGACCGTGCTGCTGACGATGTACGACGGTCGCACCAAGCTGGCCGACCAGGTGGCCGAGGAAGTGCGCAACCACTTCGGCGACGTCGTCCTCAAGTCGATGATCCCGCGCAGCGTGAAGGTCTCGGAGGCGCCGGGCTACGGAATGACCGTGCTCGATTATGATCCAGGCTCCCGCGGTGCGATGAGCTACCTGGACGCGGGGCGCGAGCTCGCCGCCCGCGCCCAACTGCGCCAGGACGCGTCGTAGTGGTGTGTTGGAACGAGGAAGGGATCGGTAGCCGATGAGTCAGGCGAAAAAGGGCGGTCTCGGGCGCGGCTTGGCCGCACTGATCCCGACGGGTCCGGCGGCGACGGCGCCGGGTCTCAGTAGTGCCGCGGCGAGCGTGATCGGGATCAATCCGATCGGCCCGCAGCCGGCCGAGGCGTTCCTGCATCGCGTCCCGGATGCCGAACCGGAACCGGAGGAGGAAGAGCTCGTCTCCCCCGGCGGCGCGGTCTACCGCGAGGTGCCCGCCGAGCAGATCGAGCCGAACCCCAAGCAGCCGCGTCAGGTCTTCGAGGAGGAGGCGCTGGCGGAGCTGGTGCACTCCATCCGCGAGTTCGGCCTGATGCAGCCGATCGTGGTGCGGCGGGTCGAGCCGGGCGTCGACAAGTTCCAGTTGGTCATGGGCGAGCGCCGGTGGCGCGCGTGCCAGGAAGCCGGCCTCGCGACGATCCCGGCGATCATCCGCGACACCGCCGACGGTTCGATGCTGCGCGACGCGCTGCTGGAGAACATCCACCGCGTGCAGCTGAACCCGCTCGAAGAGGCGGCCGCCTATCAGCAGCTGCTCGAGGAATTCGATGTCACCCACGAGGAATTGGCCTCGCGAATCGGCCGTTCGCGGCCGGTGGTGACGAATATGATCCGACTGCTGAAGCTGCCGATCCCCGTGCAGCGTCGGGTGGCGGCCGGGGTGCTCTCGGCCGGACATGCCAGGGCGCTGCTCGGCTTGGATGCCGGAGCCGACGCGCAGGAAGTGTTGGCGGCGCGGATCGTCGCCGAGGGATTGTCGGTCCGGGCCACCGAGGAAGCGGTGACGCTGGCGAACCGCAACCCTTCGGAGGTCGCTCCCCCGGCGCCGAAGCGTAAGCCGATCCACATGCCGGGTCTGCAAGAAGTGGCCGAACGGCTGTCGGGCTCCTACGACACCCGGGTCACGGTCAGCCTCGGAAAGCGTAAAGGCAAGATCGTTGTCGAGTTCGGTTCCGTCGAAGACCTCGAGCGCATTGTGGCGCTGATGGAGCAATCCGGCCCTGAAACGTCACTGTGACGGGGCACTCCCATTCTTTCTACATAATTGAAAGAGGCGGCATTACTGTGGATAGTGATGTGGCGTGAGCGTGGATGAATCGGACAGCTGGAGGCTGAGCAGAGCGGTGTCGACCAGCGTCACGGCATTGACCCTCGATCGACTCGATCAGCTCCCGGCGCACACCCGGCGGTGTGTGTTCTGGGAGCTCGATCCAGCCGTCGCTGCCGACTCCCATGCTTTCAGCGATCCGGTCTTCGAGAAGGAGGCCTGGCTCTCGACCGTGATGCTCGAGTGGGGCTCGTGCGGTCAGCTGGCGCATGTCGACAACAACATCGCCGGCTGCGCGCTGTACTCGCCCCCGAGTGCGGTCCCCCGGTCGACCCTGTTCCCCACCTCCCCCGTGAGCCCGGACGCGGTCCTGCTGACCACGCTGCAGGCCGAATTCCCCTATGAGGAGGCCGATGTAGCCCACCGGCTGATTCAGGGCGTGGTGGCCGATCTGGTGCGTCGTGGCGTGCGCGCGATCGAGGCGTTCGGCATTCGCAACGGGCCCTCGACCAGTTCGCTGGCCGACCGTGGCCTCGGCTCGTCCATGCGGCTGATGGAACGGATCGCGGCACCGCTGCGCGATCCGGCGGCGGCGACCCAGTGCACCCCCGAAACCTGCATGATCGACGCCGATTTCCTGGCCGACGTCGGTTTCGAAGTGGTGGCCCCGCATCATCGTTTCCCCCGCCTGCGGCTGGAGCTCGACTCCGACCACGGCTGGAAGGAAGACGTCGAGCGCGCCCTGGACCAGCTTCTCGCGGCGGCGTCGATGGTGCCGCCCACCCGCGTCGGCGCGCACTGAGGCGGACAGACGACAACGGCCCTGCGGAAACCGCAGGGCCGTTGGTCGTTTCGGGGGTCTGTCAGACGCGCGGGGCGGGCACGTTGCCCGCGTCCGCGGCGGCCAGCTCTTCGGCGAGCAGCTCGGCGAAGGTGTAGGTGCCGGTGGGCTGGTCGTCCTGGCCGAGCAGGTACAGCCGCTTCACCGAGATGAGGATGGCTTCGGCGATCACGTCACGCATGCGCGGGTTGGTGAGCACTGAGGCGTCGTACTCGTTGGTGAGGTAGCCGAGGTCGACCTGCACGGTCGGCATCTTGGTGAGCCGCAGCAGGTCCCAGGTGCGCTGATGGGTCCGGCAGTCCTGCACCGAGGTGCGGGCGACGACCTCGCGCTGGATGAAGCCGGCCAGCACCTGGCCGATCATCGAGACGGAGCCGTGCGAGTTGCCGAAGTAGAACCCGGCCACACCCTTCGCGGACGGGTTGTCGCTGGTGGCGCAGCGCAGCGAGATCATCAGGTCGGCGTCGAAGGCGTTGGACGTATCGGCCCGTTCGACATCGGTGGGGTTGGCGCCCCACGGCCGGGACAGGAACGTCTCCATGCCGGTGGCGGCCATCCGGCCCTCGAGCCGTGAGGCCAGATCCCAGAGGATCTCCGACTCGAAGACGTCACCGAACTCGGTCGGCACCGCGAAACCCTTGTCGGCGCCGCCGAACCCGGGATCGATGACGATGCGCTTGCCGGTGAGCTGCGGACCCGCCCGGTGCACGACCTCTTCCTCGGCGATGCGATGCGGGTTGCCGCCGGTGACGCGCGCGCCGAGCAGATCCAGCGAGCGCAGCGTGTCGGGACCGCAGATGCCGTCGGCGGACAGGCCGATCTCGCGCTGGAAGGCGCTGAGACCGTCGTGGGTGTGCGGGCCGAAGTAGCCGTCGACCCGGTGCACGTAGAAGCCGAGGTCCTGCAGCTTGCGCTGCAGGGTCGCGACATCGTCACCGTAGAGCGGCGCGGACAGCTGGTAGATCAGTGTGCGGGCACCCAGGCGGTAGGAGGCTTCCTTCAGCGCGCGGTAGGTGGCCGGACCGACCACACCGTCGACGAGCAGACCGCGTTGCTGCTGGAACGCGCGCACCGCCGAGTCCAGCGGCCGGTCGAACTCCGCGTCGGTGTCCTTCCAGTAATCGCCGTGCTGGGGATGCAGGAAGCCCAGGCTTGCGAGGGTGCTCCGAACCTCTGCTACGGCTGGTCCTGAATCGCCGTGACGAAGTCGGTGCATGCTTGAGAGCCCTTTCCTTCGGCCGGAGCGTCGCCTCGATTGTCTCAGACCCGGGCCGTATTACGGGAATCCCGGGTCCAGGCATCCTACGGCGCGTCGGCCGGTAGGAGGTGCTTTATCAGACCGCTGGTCAGATGAGACCGTCGAGTTCGCGCAGCAGTGCCGCCTTGCCCTTGGCGCCGACGATCTGCTTCACCGGCTTGCCGCCCTGGAACAGGATCATCGTCGGGAGGGACAGGATCTGGTAATCGCGCGCCGCGCCGGGGTTGGCCTCGGTGTCGAGCTTGGCGATGGTCAGCTTGTCGGCGTGGGTGCCGGCGATCTCCTCCAGCACGGGGGCGACCATCTTGCACGGACCGCACCAGTCGGCCCAGAAGTCGACCAGCACCGGCTTCTCGCTGAGCAGAACGTCATCGGCGAAGGACTGGTCGGTGACGGTGATGGTGTTGGCGCTCTCGGCCATGGCTGTACTCCTTGCTGGGGTGGAACTCGAAGTGCTCGAAATCAGTTGGTGGACACCGCTGCCGGACCGTCGGCGTTCTCGAGGGTGTTGGCGGTGATGTCACCCTGCTCGGCGAGCCAGCGCTCGGCGTCGATAGCGGCGCGGCAGCCGGTGCCCGCGGCGGTGATCGCCTGGCGGTAGGTGTGGTCGACCAGGTCGCCCGCGGCGAACACGCCTGCCACGTCGGTGGCGGTACCCGGCTCGGTGACCTGCACGTAGCCCTCGCCGTCGAGCGCGACCTGGCCCTTGACCAGTTCGCTGCGCGGGTCGTGGCCGATGGCGACGAACAGGCCGGTCGCGGCGAGCTCGGACTCCTCGCCAGTGCGGGTGTCGCGCAGGGTCAGGCTGGTGACGCTCGTCTCGCCGTTGACCTTCACCACTTCGGCGTTGAGCCGGAACTTGATCTTCTCGTTGGCCTTCGCGCGCTCGAGCATGATCCGCGAGGCGCGGAACTCCTCGCGGCGGTGCACCACGGTGACGCTGGCCGCGAACTTGGTGAGGAAGGTCGCTTCCTCCATGGCCGAGTCGCCGCCGCCGACCACCACGATGTCCTGGCCCTTGAAGAAGAAGCCGTCGCAGGTGGCGCAGGCGCTCACGCCGCGGCCGAGCAGGTCCTGCTCGCCCGGCACGTTCAGGTAGCGGGCGGCCGAGCCCATCGCGAGGATGATGGCGTAGGCCTCGAAGGTCTCGTCGCCGACGGTCACCTTCTTGATGGGGCCGGACAGGTCGATCGCGTCGACGTCCTCGGTGCGCAGGTCGGCGCCGAAACGCTTGGCCTGCTCACGCATCTGCTCCATCAGGTCGGGGCCCATGATGCCCTCGCGGAAGCCGGGGAAGTTCTCGACCTCGGTGGTGGTCATCAGGGCGCCACCGAACTGGGTGCCTTCGAAGACCAGCGGCTGCAGTTCCGCGCGGGCGGCGTAGACGGCTGCCGTGTAACCGGCGGGTCCTGAGCCGACGATGATCAGGTCGCGAACTGGCGTGCTCATGGGGCCCTTCCGAAAAGACAAGCTGGGGACGTGTCGGTCAACAACAGCCTAAACGGTGTTGTTCCCGGGGTTGCGGGACTGCCCGGGAAGCACCGTGTCAGCCGATATCGCGCAGGGCTAGCTGTTCGGGCGCCCCGGTGGTGCAGCCCGCGCCGACGACCAGCGCGGTGATGGTCGGCGGCTTGGGCCCGATGACGAGCACGAGCACCGCGTCGGTACCGCGGAAGGTGATGCTCGACGCACCGAGCACCGTGCGGTCGACGCCGTTGGCCTGGACACAGCGGGCCAGCGCCGCCTCGTCGGCCAGCGGGCCGGTCACCTCGCGCTTGCCGAGCGCGCTGAGCGCCGCGGCGGTGGTGAGCTCGTCACCCGCGGTGTCCGGTTCGGTGAACGGTGCTGCGGTCGGGGTGCCGTCGGTGGTGTCGATCGTGGTGACGACCGCGCCGACACCCGCGATGACGGCGACGGAGGCGGCCGCCGCGGCGAGCCAGCCCGCGCGGCGCCGGGATCGGTACCGCGCCAGCGAGACCGGCGCGTCGACGGGTGGCCGCGGTGGGGGCAGCGGGATCGACATCGTCGACAGCCGGTCGGTGGGGCCGTCCGGCTGGGCCTGCGGGATGGTCGTCAGCCGATCGGTCGGTCCGTCCGGCGGGGAGATTGTTGTCAAGCGGTCTGTCGGTCCGTCGCCCGTGTCGGCGTCCAGATCGGCGACGAATCGGAACATACGGTCGGCGATGTCGTCGGGCATGCGGTGCATGATCCGGTCGTCGGCGCCGAGTGCGCGGAGGTGCGTGTTCACCTCGTCGAGCTGGTTCAGGTAGTGCAGCGCGTCTGGGTCGGCGCTGACCTGTGGCAGGAGTTGCTCGCGCAGTTCGGCCGCGAGGTTGTCGCCATGCAGATCGGCCAGCAGTTCCGACGGGAACGGAGGCTGCGGCACGGATCGAGACACCCTCGCACCTCCCCTGTTCTGTCGATATCGGATCGCAGGATTTACATCGCTGACTTGTTCGTCACTGTTAATGACGCATCCGGGCTAGATCCGGTTCCCCGGATCCCGGAAAAATTCCAAACGTTCTTGCAAACGTACGCGCGCTCGGGAGCATCGGCTCTTGATAGTGCCCTCCGCCACGCCGAGTGCGGCGGCGGTTTCGGCCACGCTGCGGCCTTCCATTTCGACCATGACCAGGGCGAGCCGCTGATCCTCCGGCAGTGTGAACAGCGCCTCGCCGACGACGGTCGACAGTTCGTACTCGGCGAACTCGTCGCGCGGCTCGATCGCCTCGGGCATGGTCTCGGGTGTGATGGAGATCGCGCGGCGGGTCTTGTTCCGGCGGATCCGGTCCAGACAGGCGTTGACGACGATGGCGTGCAGCCAGCTGCGTACCTCGGCCTCGGCCCGGAACGAGCTCGCGGTGCGATGCGCGGACAGCAGCGCGTCCTGGAGCGAATCGGCGGCGTCCTCGCGGCTGTAGGAGGTGCGCAGCGCGGTCTGCCACAGATGGTCCTTGTGCCTGCGCAGCAGCTCGGCGAAGGCGTGCGGCTCACCCCGGACATGGGCGGCCAGCAGTTCCTTGTCGCTGCCGTTCTCGAGCACGAACGAGCGATCGCGGTGTGCGGCGACCTGCCGCGTTCTCCCCCCGCGTACCTGCTCGTTGACTTCCGGCGACACCTGACCCCTTGGACAGCGCTCATTCGGCGACTTCACGTCGGCGAACGAGGCCGATCCATCACCTGACTACTGCGGCGTCCAGGATCGACGTCGACAAATCCTGGGTAGCTCCCTGCGGAGAGCGCGGCCCGATCATATCGTCGATAACAATTGCGCACCAACCGGACCGCAGTTCGATGAACGACCGATCTACGCGCAGAAGACGGCGGCCACCTGCGTCGATAGCGGTGGGCGGAGTTCGGCGCCGACTAGGGCGCGGCGTCGAAACGGACGTCGGCGATCGCGGTCTGGAACTGACCGCCCGAATTCGCGAGTCCGGTGATCCATACGAGCACGAAACGAGCGGCCTGGTCGGTCTGCACGGCGATGTCGGTGACCCCGTCGACCAGCTTGGCCGAGCCGATCAGCTGGGTCTGGTCGAGCGTGGGGGTCTCGGTCGGCGAGGTGCGGATCTCGACGGTGCTGCCCGCGCTGGGCGAGGTGATCGAGACGTTGGTGAGCTTGGCCGACGTCGGCAGGGTGGCCAGCAGGCCCACGCCCTTCTTGAGGGCGGGGAACTGCTGGAAGTACTGGTCGGTGCGCCAGACCGTCGCCGGGTTCTGGTCGAGCACCGCGCCCGCCGACGCCGCGCCGTCCGGGGTGCCCTCCGGGGAGAACACCGCGGCACCGGTGACGGGCACCGGCACGCTGGTCGGCGGCGCGGCCGGGGTCTGCCCGGCGGGCGGGGCCGCGCTCGGCGGCGCGACACTCGACGTGAGTCCGATGTTGATCTGCTCGTCCAGCGGCTTGTCCGACGCGCCGGGCGCGAAGATGCTGACCATCCACCAGATGAGAATGCCGACGACCAGCGCCGCGAGGACGCCGAGGCCGACCATGATCCACATCATCCGCTGCGAGCGTTCCCGCTCGGCGGCGAGCAGTTCCGGGTCGGCGAGCGAATCGGGTCCGCCCGCGACCGCCCGCTGACCCAGCCGCAGGACCGGGATGAAATCGGTCTTCTGGTCGACGACCGAGGCCTGCTCGAGCACGTGCTGCACCGTCGCCGCGGTGCGCACGCCCTTGTTCGACTCCAGCGAACGGACCGCGACGGCCGAGATCTCGAACGGGACCTCCGGCCGGATCTGCCGCGGTTCGACGGGGGTGCCGTCGGGGCCGAAGTCGGCCAGGTGCAGGCCGCCGATGGTGGCCGCGGTCCCGGTGACGCCGCCGACCCGGATGGGCCAGCGCGCGGTGATCAGGGCGTAGAGCATGGCACCGAGGCCACGCACGTCGCCCTGGGCGTCGGAATCGCCGAGGGTGCCCGGGAACGCCAGGACGGCGTCACCGGAGGCGCTGATCCGGATCCGGTCCGGATGATCGATCGACAGCGAGCCGCCGCCACGATGGGCCAGTTCGGCCGCCGAGGCGAGTGCCCTGATGGCCCTGGCCGCGCCGATCGGCGACGGCACCGTCTCGGCCATCTCGCGCAGCGAGCGACCGGGCGTCCACTCGGCCACGACGATGCCGCCGGAGCTGCCGCGGACCACGTCCAGGACCCTGGCCAGGCCGGGCGAGTTGATCCGGCCGAGGCGCAGCGTGCGCGACAGGATCGCCTGCGGGCCGTCGTGCCCGGAGTTCTCCCCCGACTTCTGGTCGGCGTCGACGAAGGTCAGCGCCACCTCGCGGTCGAGCTTGATGTCGAGCGCCTGCCAGAACTTCAGGCCACGCGCGCCGCCGTGACCGGCGAGCAGACGGTAGCGGCCGCCGGCGACGGACGCGCCGGGGATCAGCTTGGGGCCACGCTGGGCGCGGTTCGCCGCCGCGGCAGGCGGGACCTGCGGCGGGATCGGCAACATGCCGGTGTCGTGCGTCGGATCGTGCGGCGGCATCGCGCGCGCGTCGTCCGCCGGTCCCCGGTCCTCTGCCGAGCTGTTATGCGGCGATTCGGCCTCGTCGGGCGTGTCGGCCTGCTCGGATCCTGTCGCGCCGGACGCGGCAGGATCGACATCGGTGGACATTCCTCCTGCTGCGCGCGCCGCAGAATCAGCGGCCGGGACGCCGCCCACCGCGTCATCGCTCACCCTCGGTCCTCCTTCGGCCTGATCTCGCGGAATCTTCCGCGTGCTGGCGTCATCGCCACCCATGTCGGTATGCCGAACAGCGTACGGGAACTGTGCCTGACCGGTGATGTCAACAGCGCCGGGCCGGATCACCGGTAGCACCATCGTCTGGGTGTCCATCGACGGCCCATACGACGGGAACGCGTAGGTGTCGGGCCTGCGCAGGATCGTGGTCGCGTAGATGTCCTCGGCGGGGGTCTCGTCCAGGCCGAGATCCGGCGCGGGCGGGGTGATGCCCAGCTTGCGCGAGACGGCCACGGTGATCGCCACGACCTCGGGGATGCCGGCCAGGCGCATGAGGCCGAAGGCGACCGAGAACATGACCACCGAGTCGATGACGACGCGCAGCAGCGAGCCGGCGCCGCCGGAGACCCGGTCCAGGCCGGTCACCGTGTCGACGATCAGCATCACGGCGCCACCGGCCACGGACGCGAGCAGCACCCGGGTCACCGTGCGGCCGACATTGGCCATCCGCAGGTCACCGAGGCTGCGGTGCAACAGCAGGCCGCCGATGATCGCGCCCGCGGTGAAACCGAGGCCGGTCGCGACGCCGAGGATGATCACCACGTCGTCGCTGTCGCGGGCCAGCACCGGGGCCAGCGCCGAGAACAGGATCTTGATCGTGGTGATGCCGAGGATGATCCAGGTGGGCGTCCACGCCTGCTCGCGCGCGTAGAACACGCGCAGATGGATCAGCACCAGGGAGTACGGGATCAGCGAGAACGCCGACCAGCTCACCGCGCTGCCGAGGCGTTCGGCGTCGCCGGAGAAGCGGGCGTAGCCGTAGAGCGCCTGGCCGATCTCCGGACCCGCGAGGGTCAGGAAGGTGACCACCGGGATCAGCGCGATCATCGTGAGGCGGGTGGCCACGGACAGGTCGTCGACCACGGCGGGGGTGTCGTCGGCGGCGGCGTTGCGGCTGAGCCTCGGCATGATCGCGGTGAGCAGGGTGACGCCGAGCACGCCGTACGGCAGCTGGAGCAATGCCCACGCGTTGGCGAAGATCGCGGGACCGGCCTCGTCGGCCGAGGACGCGATGTTGTTCGCGACGACCAGGCCGATCTGGCTGATCAGCACGTACAGGATGATCGCCGCGCCCATCTTGCCGAACTGCTTGAGGCGCGCGTCGACACCCCACAGCGGCCGCAGATTGATGCCGTGCCTGCGGATCGCGGGCAGCAGGCTCAGTGCCTGGGTGGCCACACCGACCGTGATGCCGATGCCGAGGACCAACAGTTTCGGGTCGCTCATCCGCACCGGATCGAGGGTGATCTCGCCGGGGGTCAACGCGTAGACGGCCAGCACGGCCAGCACGACGACATTGTTGAGCACCGGCGCCCACGCGCCCGGTTTGAACGCTTGGCGCGTGTTGAGGATCGCGGTGAACAGGGCGGACATGCCGTAGAAGAGGATCGCCGGCGCCAGCAGGTAGGTCAGCGCGGTGGTGAGGTGGGTGTTCACCTTGCCGTCGCTGGCCACCAGCACGTGGCTGGCCAGGATCGGGGTCGCGGCCAGTGTCAGCACGGTCGCGGCGAACAGCACCGCGAAGGCGGCGGTGACCAGTCTGCGGACGAACGCGGCGCCGTTGTCGGCGTCCTCGTGTTCGGCGCGGACCAGGGTCGGCACGACGATGGCGGTCAGCACGGCGCCGAGGACCAGCTCGGCGACCATGTTCGGGATCAGGTTCGCCGAGATGAACGCACTGGCGATGGCCGGGCCGAGCACGGTCAGCAGCAACAGTTGCTTGGCGAAGCCGGTGACGCGGCTGACCAGCGTCGCGATGGCGATCGAGCCGGAGTCCTTGAGCAGTTTCGCGTTGGCGCTCTGCGGGGTCGCCTGCTTCTCGGTCGACACCCGCGCGGGGCGTGCGATCCGCTGGGTCTTGGCGGCGGACGCGTCGTCGACGACGGCCGTGCGCCGACCACGGCGATCGGCGTCGGCCTGCGCGCCGACCGGGGTGCCCGGCATGCCCGGATAGGAGGGGCGCTGCGGTGCGTTGCGTCGCCCGGCGTCTCCGCCCGGCTGTTCGGGCCTGCCCTGCCGCGGAATCGCCCCGGACTGCGACCCGCGCGGAACACCAGGGCGCCCACCCGAACCGGGCGGCACCGAACCCTCCTGCGGCCGCTGGGGACGTGCGCCCGCGTCGAGATCGGGACGTGCCTGGCGCGGAATCGCCCCGGACGCCGACCCGTGCGGCACGGGCCGCTGCTGCGGGAACTCTCCCGAGCCCGGCCCCTGCCCGGGCCGCTGCGGCCGGAGGTCGTCGGATCGCACGCCAGGGCGACCCGAACGCGGCTCAGCCGGGAGTTCACCGGGGCGCTGCGGACGACCTGGTCGTTGCTGCACGGAGAAGTCGTCGGCACCAGCCCCCGGGCGCGAACCCTGGCCGGGTCGCTGCTGCGGGAACTCATCAGCACCAGCCTCGGGCCGCGGAGCCTGGCCCGGCCGCTGCTGCCGGGGGAACTCGCCCGACTGACCGCCGGGTCCGGCTACGGGCCGCGGCGGTTGGCCCGGACGCTGCTGCGGGAACTGGTCGGCGCCGGCCGCTGGGCGCGAACCCTGGCCGAGTCGCTGTGGCGAGAACTCGTCGGCACCAGCTTCCGGGCGCGGGGCCTGGCCGGGTCGCTGCTGCTGGGGGAACTCGCCCGACTGTCCGCCGGGACCGGCTACGGGGCGCGGAGCCCTGCCGGGTCGTTGCTGGGGGAACTCGTCGGCACCCGCCTGTGGGCGCGAGCCCTGGCCAGGTCGCTGTGGCGGGAACTCATCGGCACCGGCTCCCGGGCGCGCGGCCTGGCCTGGTCGCTGCTGCCGGGGGAACTCGCCCGACTGACCCCCTACGGGACGCGGCGGTTGACCGGGGCGCTGCTGCGGGAACTCTCCCGAACTCGGTCCGGGGCGCTGCGGCCGGAACTCGTCGGCGCGAGCGCCGGGGTGGCCCGCGCGGGGCTCAGCCGGCAAACCACCCGAGCCGGGTAGCGGTCGCTGTCCCCGGAACTCGTCGGCACCGGGGTGCGCGGGCGGGAAATCTCCAGAGCGCCCGGGGCGCGGCGCCTGACCCGGCCGTTGTTGCAGCGGGAACTCCCCCGACTGCCCGGCCGCCGGACGCAGCGGCTGACCGGGTCGCTGCTGTTGCGGGAACTCACCCGACCGACCCGCGGGCGGCCCGGGGCGCTGCGGCGGACCACCCGGACGACCGCCCGGTCCGGGCCGCTGCTGCGGGAACTCACCGGGCTGTCCGGGCAGCTGAACCCGGGGTACACCCTCGCCGGACGGACCGTCCGGCTGATCGCCGTAGGCCGCGCGCGACGGGTCGCCCGCCCGATCGGTGGGCACGGGCCGAAATCCGGGCGGCGGCTGGTCGGCGGGACGATATCCGGGCTGACGCGGTTCGAAGCCGGGGTCGGCGGGCCGATACGGCCGTCCTTCCGGCGCCCCGGGACGCGGCGCGGCGACGTTCCCCTCGTGCTCCCCGCCCGTCATGCCACGCTCCCACGGCGCGACCGGGGCCGGGCGTTCCGGTCCGTCGCGGCGATCGTCGTTGTCGTGCCGATGAGCGGAATCATCGTCGCCCATCATGCCTCCTGTACCCGGCGCAACCCGCGAATCCCGCCGGTCCGGTGAGCGTTTCGCTCACCCGTGCCACTCTCGTCCTTGTCTGCCATGTTCCCCCGCCCGCGTCTCAGGCGCGGGCGTTCACTGCCGTTCGAACCCCTCGTCGGCGGGATCGGGCTGCCCGCGGAACCGGCGCAGGAGCCGGCGCCCGGCCAACAGCAACAGCAATATTCCGGCACATGCCGTAATTATGGCCAAGGCCTGCCCGTAGGCGTTCGAGCGTACCGAGACCGACGTCGGCTCCCCTAGCGCTACACCGTCCGGCGTGGTAAGGGAGATCGGAATCACCAGCTTACGGCTGTCGCTCACCTCGGTCGGAATCTGGAACGACCGGGTACCCGATGGCGGAAGCAGCTGTTCGCCGATATCGGTGATGTTCGTCTCGGCCGGCGCCTCGATCCGGAACTGCACCCGGATGGCGACCGGCAGTTCGTTGCGGGCGACCAGCAGCAACGGGCTCTGCTCCGACGCCAGCGTGTACACCCCACCCGGCGGCAGCACCGACACCGAGGAGAACATGGTGTCGAGTTCCTTGGTGACCTGATCGATGCGGCGCTGGGCGTGCAGATCGGCCAGTGTGTCGTCGTCGGCCCTGCGATCGGACAGGCTGAGCGCGCGCAGCAGGTCCTCGCGGGCCGGGGTCAGGAAGGCGTGCGGGGTGAGCTCGGATTCCGGCAGCTCGACCAGCGCGCGCATCAGCTCGGTGATCCGGGCGCCCTGGGCGTGGACCGGCGGCACGAACCGCTCCGGCGCCGCGTCCTGGGCCGCGCGCGGCAGATACTCCAGCGTGTAGGGGTGCGGATCGGGCGCCTGGGCGACCAGCTCGGCGAATCCGCGCGGGCTGGCGAGATTGTTGCGGGTCAGCAGTTCGACCTGCTTGAGCAGCGCGATGCCCTCTTCCCGGTTGGCGCCCCACTGCTGCGGCGGCATCAGCAGCTGCGAGCGCGGCCGCTCCGGCGACGGGTTCAGCGCCGACCACGCGATCGCGCCGAGCGCGTCCTGCAACCGGGCGGCGCGGGAGTCGTTGGTGACGTCGAAGCGCACCTTCGACGGGGTGAACGACGGCGTCGGCGGATTCGAGCCGACGGCGGCCAGCGCGGTCGCCGACCAGATGTCGAAGGTGGTGACGCGCAGCGCGGGATCGGTGCCCGCAGGCGCGCCGGCGGGCGGTTCCACGCTCACCGTCGGCACCCGCACGACATCCGGCGCCGCCTGCTCGCCGCCGACGACTACACCCGGCTCCAACGTCACCGGCGCCGAGGTCAGCGCGTTCTCGGTAGCGCTCGCCGCGCCGTCGGACGAGACCGCCGTGCTCGCCAGCACCGCCGTCCCGTAGCCGTGGCCGCGCAGCAGCTGCCCGGCCGGGTCGTCGATGCTGCCGGAGTCGGGCAGGCTGACCCCGCGCAGCGAACGGGTGCCCAGGATCGCGTCGACCACGTCGGCGGGCGCGGTGAGCGCGCGCGCGGACAGGCCGGGGTCGTCGACGGCGGCCAGCGCCGACACGTCGACCTGCGCGAACGGCAAGGCCACCGTGCACATCGACCCGGCCAGCGCGCGCAACCGGTCGAGCCAGGCCTGCGCGCTCGCCGCGCCGGTGCCCTCCCTGGTTGCGCCGCCCGGATCGGACGGACTGGCCAGTACGCGGTAGCCGTGCGTCATCGTCTGCACGGTGGAGACCAGGTCCGGGTCGATGGCGATGCACACCGAGCCGGCGACGCCGCGCTCCCGGCCGGGACCGGGCGCGACCGATTCCAGCGCCGAGACCAGCTGCTCGAGCCGTCCGCCCTTGCCGACGGAGACGGCCAGCTCGTCGTCGAGCAGCTCCGGCTGCCCGTTGACCGAGCCCGGTTTGCCCGCGACCATGCGCGGCCGGTCGGCCAGCGGCCAGATCAGCGTGGTGGCCACCGGCGACGCGTCCGCGGGCGGTGGCACCGGCTCGCTCGCCGCGCCGGTGGCGTCGCCGCCCGCGCCGGGCAGGCCGAGCACGGGCAGCAGGAAGCGGGCGTCGTCGAGCCGGGCCTGGGTGCCGTAGGCGGGTTCCCCGTTGACATTGAGCAGCAGCGGATACACCCCGGGATCGGTCAGCCCCAGCGAGGCGCCCTCACCGCCGGCGCGCAACGCGATGCGCACCGAGAACTGCTTGCGCTGACCGGGACTCAACCGCTCGGCGACATCCTGGAACGGCCCGGTGACCTCGTAGTTCACCTGATCGAGCCGCAGCGAACTGCGCAGCCCGCTCGGGGACTGCACCGGCGCGGCCCGCTGGATTCGCACGCTCACGTCGTCGACCACGCGGTCGCCGATATTGGTGACCGTGCCCGACACCGTCAGCATCGGATCGCTGCTCGTCGTGACCGTGCCCGGCGCGACGGCGTCCAGCGTCAGCTTGAGGAACTTCGGTGTGCTCGTGCCCGACCCGTTCGGCTGCGCGTGCGCGACCGAAGGCAGAAGCGTCACCGAACCCAAGATGGTCAGGACCGCCGTGATCAGCCGGAACAGTCCACCCGTCATCGCTTGCCGGTCTCCATCCGGTCGATCATTCGATTCGCCACTTCGGCCAGCCGGCGTTCGTCGGCGTAGGCCAATCGGGAATCCAACTCGCTCAACGGAACCCACGCAACCTGGGTGACTTCCACGTCGGCGTCGGACAGTTCACCGCCGAGCGAGCGCAGCAGGAAATGGTGCACGGTCTTGTGTACCCGTCTGCCCTCGGTCACGAACCAATAATCGATACTGCCCAGTTCGGCGACCACTTCACCGTTGATCCCGGTCTCCTCGGCGACCTCGCGGATGGCGGTCTGCTCGGAGGTCTCGCCCGCTTCGATATGCCCTTTGGGCAGCGACCACAGCAGCCTGCCCCGGCGATCGGTACGCCCGATCAGCGCGGCGGAGCGCTGCTCACGCGGGCCGTCGAGCCCGTCGACGACCAGGCCACCCGCGGAGGTCTCGCGCACCGTGCGCATCCGTGGCTTGCCGGCATTGCTCGCCGAACCGCGCCGCCGCGGCTGGCGGCGTCGACTGTTCGCGCGATCGGCCGGAGGAGACACCCAGCCAGCTTATAGGTGTCGTTCTGCCTGGAGTACCGGACGCCTTTCCGCAGCCCACCGATCACGCAAGGACATGGGTAACTCCCCAACCGCCTCCCAGTCGCTGCTCACTCGACGTAAGCCCGACTGCCAACGGTCGAGCTCCTGAACGGCCCGCTGAATGACGGGGAGGCGGACGAGCCCAGTAGGCTGGCTTTTCGTGGTTTCCCCCAACGTTGTCCCTGATGCTGTGGCCGATCGGCGCGCGCGGCTGCTGGCCGCGGCGGCGGTGACACTGGGACAGCTATCGGATGTGCTGACGCCGCTGGGCGAGATGTTCGCCGAGCGCGGGCACTCCCTCTATCTGGTGGGCGGCTCGGTCCGGGACGCGGTGCTCGGGCGGCTCGGCAACGATCTGGACTTCACCACCGACGCCAGGCCCGAGGTCGTCCAGGAGCTGATGCGCGGCTGGGCCGATCATCTGTGGGATACCGGCGGTCTGGCCTTCGGCACGGTGAGCGCGGCCAAGGACGATCAGCAGCTCGAGATCACCACCTTCCGCGCCGACACCTACGACCGGGTCTCGCGCAATCCCGAGGTCACCTTCGGTGACTCGCTCGAGGGCGACCTGGTCCGCCGCGATTTCACGGTCAACGCGATGGCGGTGAAGATCGCCGCCGACGGCTCGCTCGAATTCGTCGATCCGCTCGGCGGTCTCGACGCCCTGCTCGAGGGCGTGCTCGATACTCCTGCCGCGCCGCAGGATTCGTTCGACGACGATCCGCTGCGGATGCTGCGCGCCGCGCGTTTCGTCGCCCAGCTCGGCTTCGACGTGGCGCCGCGGGTGCGCGCCGCGATCGTGGAGATGGCCGAGCAGATCGACCGGATCACCGCGGAACGGGTGCGCACCGAGCTCGACAAGCTGATCGGCGCCGCGCACCCGATCGACGGCATCAACCTCATGTGCGACACCGGCCTGGCGCAGCGGGTGCTGCCCGAGGTGCCCGCGATGAAGCTCGAGATCGACGAGCATCACCAGCACAAGGACGTCTACCAGCACTCGCTGACCGTGCTCTCGCAGGCGATCGACCAGGAGGAGGGCGATCCCGACCTGGTGCTGCGCTGGGCCGCGCTGCTGCACGACATCGGCAAGCCCGACACCAAGCGCAACGAGCCCGGCGGCGGCGTGAGCTTCCACCACCACGAGGTGGTCGGCGCGAAGATGGTGCGCAAGCGCATGCGCGCCTTGAAGTATCCGAAGGCGTTCACCGAAGAGGTTGCGCGCCTGGTGTTCCTGCACCTGCGCTTCCACGGGTACGGCAAGGGACAGTGGACCGACTCGGCCGTGCGCCGCTACGTCACCGACGCCGACGACCTGCTCGAGCGCCTGCACAAGCTGGTCCGCGCCGACTGCACCACCCGCAACAAGCGCCGCGCCGCGGCCCTGCGCGCCACCTACGACGAGCTGGAGGAGCGCATCGCCACGCTCAGGGAGCAGGAGGATCTGGCGCGGGTGCGGCCCGATCTGGACGGCAACTCGATCATGGAGCTGCTCGGCCTGCCGCCGGGCCCGCAGGTCGGCAAGGCGTGGAAATACCTCAAGGACCTGCGGCTGGACCGGGGCCCGATGACCCGCGAGGAAGCCGAGGCCGCGCTGCTCGAGTGGTGGGCCGCCGAGAACGCCTGATCAGAAGACGATCAGCGTCGTCCCGGCGACGATGGCGGCGCGGATCTGCGCCAGGTCGAACGAACCGGTGGTCTCGGGCAGTTCGATCCGGAAGCGCACCTTGTCGCCGCGCCGGTGCGCGTAGGAGATGCTCGCCCGGTTGGGCAGGTCGTCGAGCAGCAGCGCCGGCGCGGGCACCGCGCGCTTCGGCAGCCGGATGCCGTGCCAGCTGGCCTTGCGGATGTCGATGGTGAGCAGGTTGTCGTAGACCTGCGCGTCGACCAGGGCGCGCATCTTGCGGGTGCGGTGGGTGGCGACGATGCGGGCGCGTTCGTCCAGGTGCACCCGCCAGTCGAGGTTCTGCGCGTCCACCCACTCGACCAGGGCGGCGAGGTCGATGGTGCCCTCGATGTCGAGCTGCTGGACCCGGATCTTGGTCGGCACACCGGGAATCAGCCGGACGCCGTGCGCGATGACGGTGACGGTGTCGAACGGATGCGAGTCCCAGACCAGGTTCGACAGCACCGTCTTGCTCTGGAAATGGGCGCCGCGCCTGCGCACCTTGAACACGTCGAGGGTGGCGGTGAGGTCGTGCCCGAGCAGGGTGGCGCTGACTTCCTGGCCGCCGAATCGGCTGAGGATGCCCTCGCTGAGCACGGTCATCAGCACGTCGGGCATGAGCGCGGTCACGGTGCCCGAGCCCAGGTCGGCGACGGGGTCGGCCCAGGAGGTGGTGAAGCCGAGCCACTGATCGATCCATGACGGGTCGAGGAGGCGTTTGCCGATGTCGACAGCGCCCGACAGTGACCAGGACTTCGGATCGAAATACGTGGCCATGATGGTCCGAGCGTACTTGGCCGCGGGCGCGGCGGCCATGGTCCGCGGCGTGTTGGGGCGGCGTCACAATGGGGCGGTGCGGAAACTTCGCCCCGGTGACGATCGCCGGAACGGAGTCGTTCATGCTCGAATCACCGGGGTGCGGACGCCGTCCGAAGCACCCACCTGGGAGTGACACGCGGAGACCGGAGGGCAGCACATGCCGCTGGACCTGAACAGTGACCTGGGCGAGGGCTTCGGCCCCTGGCGGATGGGCGACGACGCCGCGATGCTCGACATCGTCACCAGCGCCAACATCGCCTGCGGTTTCCACGCGGGCGACCCGTCGATCATGCGGCGGACCTGCGAACTCGCGGTCGCCAAGGGCGTGCGGATCGGCGCGCACGTCGGTTATCGCGACCTGGCCGGCTTCGGCCGCCGTGACATCGCGATCGCCCCGGCCGACCTGCGCGACGAGGTCCTGTACCAGATCGGCGCGCTGGCGGCCTTCGCCCGCGCGGCCGGTGACCGGGTGCGCTACGTCAAGCCGCACGGCGCGCTGTATCACGCGGCGGCCCGGGACCGGTTGCTCGCCGACGCGGTGCTGGCGGCGGTGGCCGAGGCCGACGCCGGGCTGGCCCTGCTCGGCCCGGCGGGCACCGAGCTGGAACGGGCAGCCGACCGGGTCAGCGTGCGGTTCGTCGGTGAGGGCTTCGCCGATCGCGCCTACACCGCGACGGGCACGCTGGCGCCGCGCGGAGTTGCCGGCGCGGTGCTGCCGCCCGATGATGCCGTGGCGCAGGCGGTTTCTCTTGCGCTGTCGGGGACCGCGCGTACCGTAGACGGTCCCGGTACGGTCGCCGTGTCCGTGGCGAGTGTGTGCGTGCACGGCGATTCCCCCGCCGCCGTGGAGATGGCCCGCCGGATTCGACGGGCGCTCGACGACGCCGGAATACCGGTGGAGCCGTTCGGCTGAGGGTGGGAGGCAGGATGGACGAGGCAACGAGGGACTCGGCTGGCGACTGGAACGCGCGCATCCGCCCCGCGGGCGATCGTGCGATGCTCATCACCCTCGACGACCCACGCCCGGTGCAGCGCCTCGCCTCGGCCCTGCGCGTACACGCCATCGCGGGTGTCCAGGACGTGCTGCCCGCCGCGGAAACCGTGCTGGTGACGATGCATTCGGTGAGCTACGGCGTCCAGGTGCGGCGCGAGCTGGTCGCCCTGCTCGACCGGCTGGATCAGGAACCGCCGCAGCCGGATTCGCCCGATGTTTCCCGTGGAACAGTGCCGGACAGCGCGATTCCCGACGATGTGGTGGACATTCCGGTGCGCTACGACGGCGCCGATCTGCCCGAGGTCGCCGATCTGCTCGGGCTGTCGGTGCCCGAGGTGATCGCGGCGCACACCGGGACCGTCTGGCGGTGCGCGTTCGTCGGTTTCGCGCCCGGCTTCGGCTACCTGACCTCGCCCGACGGCAGGCTGTCGGTGCCACGCCGGGCCCAGGCCCGCACCGCGATCCCACCCGGCGCCGTCGCCTTGGCGGGCGGCTACTCGGCGGTGTATCCGCGGGGCACGCCGGGCGGATGGCAGTTGATCGGCAGTACCGATCTGCGGATGTGGGTGGTGGACCGCGATCCGCCCGCGCTGGTGCGGGCGGGGACGGCGGTACGGTTCGTCGACACGGCGACCGCGGAATAACTACCAGGGCTGCTCAACGATGCGCCGCCTCGACAGCGAATCGGGGAGTGATCGCATGCTGATCTTCATCGAGCGGGTGGGGCCGCTCGCGACGGTCCAGGACCTGGGGCGACCCGGCTGGTTCGACTCGGGGGTGGGTCAGGCGGGGGCGGCCGACCGGGCCTCGCTGCGCCTGGCGAACCGACTGGTCGGCAATCCGGAGGATCTGGCCGCCATCGAGGTGCTGCTCGGCGGCCTGGCCCTGCGCGCCGACGTCCATCTCACCGTCGCGGTCACCGGCGCCGTCGCCCCGGCGACCGTCGACGGCACGCCGGTCGGGCATGCCAGCGTGCTCGAACTGGCGGAGGGCCAGGTGCTGCGGCTCGGTCTGGCCCTGTCCGGCCTGCGCAGCTATGTGGCCGTGCGCGGCGGCATCGACGTGCCCAAGGTGCTCGGGTCGCGCAGCCGCGACACCATGTCCGGCATCGGCCCCGAGCCGCTGCGGGTCGGCACGCAGCTCCCGATCGGCCCGCCCCCGCGCACCCTGCCGACCGTCGAGTTCGCGCCCGTGCCGGTGCCGCCCGAGGTCCTGACCGTGCGGGCGCTGCCCGGCCCGCGCGCGGACTGGTTCGCCGATCCCGGTGAGCTGTTCCACGGTTCGTGGGTGGTCTCCACCGATACCGATCGCATCGGCGCGCGCCTGGATCGCGCCGACGGCCCGCCGCTGGTCCGCTCGATCACCCGCGAGTTACCCGCGGAGGGCGTCGCGCTCGGCTCGGTCCAGGTGCCGCCGAGTGGTCAGCCGGTCGTCTTCCTCGCCGATCACCCGATCACCGGTGGGTACCCGGTCATCGCCGTGGTGCTCGACGCGGATGTGGACCGGGTGGCCCAGGCCAGACCCGGCGAGCGACTACGGTTCGTGCCCGCGCGCTGATCAGCGCGGCGGATTCAGCCGGGCGTGCATCAGGTACACGTTGTAGCTGTCCCACGCCGACATCGTGAAGTACAGGTCACGCGCGGTCGACCAGGGATGGATGAACCCGCCGTAGGCCTTGGGATAGTCCGCGGTGGAGACCAGCGGCACCGTCGAGGTCCACCGCCCCTGCGGGTGCGCCGCGGTGCGCAGCACGATCTGGTTCGCGGCCGGGTCCAGGTAGACCATCTGCCACTGCCCGCTCTCCGCGTCGAACCGCACCGACAGTTCGCTGGCCATGCCCATCACCAGCGGTGTCGCCGAATTCTCCGCGGCGGGCGCCCAATTGCCGTCCACCCAGTACTGATAGGCCGTCTTGTTGAGGACGTCGTCCTTGCGCACCCTGGCCAGGCCGATCACGCCGATCCGCCCGTTGGGCGTGCCGAACATGTAGACGTAGTCGCCGTGCGGCACCATCGCGGCCACCTGGAACCGGCCGACGCCGAACATGTTCTCCCAGCGTGCGTGCTGATCCTTGGTCCAGGTCTGCCCGCCGTCGTCGGAATACGCCAGGCCGCCGTAGTTCGTCAGCCACATGCCCGGCACCCGCGACCAGTGGTTGACCGACATGTAGCTCAGGAACTGGCGCTTGCCGATGGCGAACCCCGAGGTGGGGATGGTGGTGGTCTCCCAGTTCCTGATCTTGCGGCTGCCGAGCAGTTCGGCGGCGTGACAGGGGCTGTCCTGCACCATCGAATCGATGACCAGGCCGTCGTCGAGGTTCCGGTCGGTGCTGTAGGCGAGCACATTGGAACGCCAGTCGGCGCTGTCGGCGCCCGCGCCGCCATAGGTCCAGCCCTCGCCGAAGGTATCGCCGAACACCATGGCCACCCTGCCCGGTTCGGTCTCCCAGAACAGGCCGAGGTCGGTGCCGTCGACCTGCCAGCGCATGTCGGTCCGGTTGTTCGACCCGTGCCCGGTCACCTGCTCGACCAGGCGCACCGATTCCACCATCGGTGCCGCGACTGCGGGCTGCGCCGGTCCCGGTTCGACCGGTCGCACGACGGGTGCGGGCGGTTCCTGTGCGGGCTCGCCCTCACCACCCGGCACCGGGATCGGGATGGGCTCGATCTCGGGCTTGATCCGGATGCGCGGCAACGAGATCGCCGACCCGGAGCCCGACCCAGACCCCGAACCCGTTGACGCGTCGCCGGACTCGTCGATCCCGTCGTCGGGTTCGGGCGTGTCCCTGACCTCAGGGCACGGGTTGCGGCACGGGTCCGACGGCAGCGGCGCCTGCGCGACGCGGGTGTTGTCGTGCGGCGGATCGGGCAGCGGCACCGGCGTCAGCTCCGGCACGATGACCGGGATGTCGATGCTGGGCGCGATGATCGGCGGTGGTGGCGCGGCGGGGTCGGGCAGCCGGTTGAGCGGGTCGAATCCCGTTTCGCCGCAGATATTCACGGGTGGCGGTGCCCAGGGGAAGGGAGTCGCGAGCGCGGGGGCTGCGAGCACGACGGCCAGCAAGGCGCCGAGTGCGGTCGAACCGTGCGGTACCAGCGTTGTGCGCATGTGCTCCCTCGAATGGGTATCCGAACGAACAAACAAATACCACCGATGTAGTTCTGAATTTACCGGAACCGATCCGGGTCCCGGCGCGTCCAATCCCTATGTGAACGACATCGAGTACGTCTTCGGAACCGGCGACGGCATCGTGCACCACTGGTCGGGGCAGGCCGAGCTGGCCCTGGCCGAAACCGGCTTCGCCGACGCGCTATGGCTCGACTTCGACGGTGACACCAGCACCGACGACGCCCTGTGGGACTCCGATCGCGACGGCGTCGCCGACGTCGCCGCCCTCGACCTGGACGACGACGGCGTCCTCGACAACTTCTTCACCGACCCGGCCCGCGACGGCACCTGGTCGCATCAGGTCACCGGCGCGCCCGAGAGCGCCGAGCAGGAACCACTGCCGTGGGTCGAGCGCGCGGACACGGTGGTGAACGCGGTGCCCGCCGCGCCCGCGGCGGACCCGCTGCCGGACATCCCGCTGTTCGCGGTCGACCACCGCGCGGTGCTGGCCCAGGAACCGGCCGCGCTCAGCCGGCCGCCCTGGCTCGACGAGAATTGAGCGCGATCGCCAGGATCCCGAGGGCGTAGACGGCCGCGCCAGCGAGCACCACGCCGATCGAGCGGCCGTCGGCCGGGATCACCAGCGCGGTCACCGCGATCGCGAGCACGAAGGTGATGTTGAAGACGGTGTCCTGCAGGGCGAATACCTGGCCGCGCTGATCGTCGTCGATGTCGATCTGCATGCTCGCGTCGCCGGTCAGCTTGATCGTCTGACCGGCAAGGCCGAGCCCGAAGGCGCCGGCCAGCAGCAGGCGGTGCGCGTTGTCGACGGCCGCGCCGGTCGCCAGCGCGATCGGGGTGACCAGCGTCAACTGCACGACGACCGCGGTCACCAGGCCGAGCAGCACCGTGCGCGGCCTGCCCAGCCGTGGGATCAGCACCGGCGCGAGGATCGCGGCCAGCAGCATGCCCGCCGCCGCGAAGCCGATCGCGACGCCGAATCCGACCAGTCCGCCGCTCATCTCGTCGTTGCCCGCGGGCTGGCGCAGGACCAGCACCATGATCAGGGTGTTCATGCCGAACACGATGCGGTGCGCGCCGATGCCGATCATCGCCGTCGTCACCTGCGTCGCGTGCCAGACCGCGGCCGCGCCGGTGCGCAGACCGGTGGCGATCGCGTGCACCGTGCTCTCCGAACTGGCCGAACCACTCTCGGGCCCGAGCACACCGCGCCGGAAGCCCGCCGCGAGCACCGCGCCGACGACCGAACCGATCCCGCTCAGCGCCACCGCGACCGCCGACGCGGAGTCGCCCGCGCCGAGCAACGCGATCACCGCCACCGACGCGGCGGCGCCGACCCCGGCACAGACCGAGGCGACCGTCGCGAGCACCGAGTTCATCGGCACCAGCCAGCGTTGTTCGAGCACCCGTGGCAGCGCCGCCGACACCCCGGCCAGCACGAATCGGCTGATCCCGACGGTCGCCAGCGCGAGCAGCAGCAGCGGTGTCTCGCCGATCCCGGCGAACAGCCCGATCGCGGCCAGCCCGATCAGCACCGCCCGCGCGATGCTGGCGGTCAGCAGGACATTGCGCCGGTCCCAGCGGTCGAGCAGCGCGCCCGCGTAGGGCCCGAGCAGCGAGTACGGCAGCAGCAGCACCGCGAAACCGGCGGCGATCGCCAGCGGATCGGTCTCGCGCTCGGGGTTGAACAGGATCGCGCCCGAGAGCGCGGCCTGGAACATCCCGTCACCGAATTGGGCCGCGAGCCGCAGCAGCGCCAGGCGCGGCATCTGCGGATTCCGCCGGAAGACACCGCGGCTCTCGCGCAGCAGATGTCGCAGCGAGGCCGGTGACTCATCCGCCGGATTCGAGCCGTCAAGGCGATGAGTCGACACCTCGTGAGAATAGTGGTGCCAGAATTGAGGCGGCGGTACGGGTGCGAGCAGGAGGAACGTATGTCCACATCGACGACACCGCGGATCGAACTGCACCGCGGTGGTGACCGGATGAAGACCCGGATCTCATGGCTCGATTCCAAACACTCGTTCTCCTTCGGCGAGCATTACGACCCCGACAACACCCATCACGGGCTGCTGCTGGTGAACAACGAGGACGTGGTGCTGCCCGGGGAGGGCTTCGACACCCATCCGCACCGGGACATGGAGATCGTCACCTGGGTGCTCGGCGGCAGCCTGGTGCACCAGGATTCGCTGGGCCACAACGGCATCATCTACCCGGGCCTGGCCCAGCGGATGAGCGCCGGCACGGGGATCCTGCACTCGGAGAAGAACGACTCGTGGCGCCTCGACGGCGCGCTGCCCGAGCACGACGAACCGGTGCATTTCGTCCAGATGTGGGTGGTGCCCGACGAGCCAGGGGTCGATCCGGGCTATCAGCAGCTCGAGATCGACGACGAGCTCGCGGGCGGCGGCTTGGTGACGGTCGCCTCCGGGTTACCCCGCTACCGCGATCGCACCGCCATCGCGATCAATTCCTCGCACGCGGCCATGCACGTCGCGCGGCTCTCGGCGGACAGTCCGGGGGTCACCCTGCCCGATGCCCCCTACCTGCATGTCTTCGTGGCGCGCGGCGAGGTCGAGCTGGAAGGCGTCGGCACGCTGGCGCAGGGTGACGCGGTGCGGCTGACCCGTTCCGGCGGGCAGCTGGTGCGACCGCACGGCGACGCCGAGGTCCTGATCTGGGAGATGCACGCGCGCCTGGGCGGGCAGTAGGACTCAGGCCGAGCCGGGCTCTCGCAGCAGCGCCGCCGACCTGGCGTTCGTGCGGGTGGCGGCGACGATCTGCGCGAAATCGGGCCGGTAGTCGCCGTCGGGTTCCTGCATCCAGGTGCGGTAGCCGCTGCGTTCGTCGGCCGGCGAGGGCAGCACGATCTCGCTGCCGGGTAAGGCCACCGAGGCGCACACCCGGAACAGGTCGGCGAACAGCACGGTGTCCAGATAGGAATTGTCGGTGGGGCCGGTCAGGAAGGTCCAGCGGCCGGAGCGGGGATGGGCAATGATCGGCCCGCAGCGTTGTCCGCGGCCGATCAGCAGTCCGCGCACCCGCTCCCCCAGCGTCGACGGCATGACCACCGCCCCGACCGCGCCGATCTCCAGCATGATCCGGCCCAGCGTCGAGTCGACCACACCGTAGAGCCCGTTGTGCTTGCGGTAGTGACGGCAGCGCGCCAGCGCATCCTGGGTGGCCGAGTACTCCTCGGCCGCGGTATACCCGCCTTTGTCATCTGTGCGCGACGTGCTCATCACGACCTCGTCTCTGTCGACGCTGACTCGATGTAGCTGTGGATTCGCTCGACTGGATGGGAGCGTTTCATCACGAACGGGTGGAGCGGGAAACTTTTTCATAACGGCAGGACCTAAGGGAAAATTGCCGTTCTACACAGCGTAATCCCGCACAACCACGCTGACAATAGTCAGTAGCTGGCGTGTCTGTCGGCGTAGCATATTCGGACATGTCCCCCGTTTCGCCGACCGCCGCGCGCTGGGAACTGGTGCTGCGCCTGCGCGAACTGCGTGAACAGCGCGGCTTCGACTCGGCCGGGTTCGCCCGTCGCGTCGGTTTCACCCCGGCCAACTGGTCGCATGTGGAGAAGGGCAGGCGGGTCCTCACCCGGACCACCATCGAACCGGTCCTCGACGTCCTCGATGTCACCGCCGACGAGCGCGCCGAACTGCTCGCGCTGCTCGAGACCAGCAAGCAGCGCGGCTGGTGGACCACGGCCTCGGCGCTGATCGGTCCCGAACTGCAACGCCTCTACGGCATGGAGGCGGGCGCGCAGAGCATCCGCAGCTACGACAGCCTGCTCGTGCCCGGCCTGTTACAGACCGAGGCCTACGCCTGTGCCCTGATCAGCGCCGATGTGATGATCCGGCCGGTCCAGGTGGACCAGTTGGTCGCGATCCGGTTGCGCCGCCAGCAGCGGCTGCGCGGGCCGGAGCCGCTCGAACTCACCGCGGTCCTCGGCGAGGCGACGCTGCGTCAGCAGACCGGCGGCGCCGAGGTGCTGCGGGGGCAGTTGCGGCACCTGGTGGAGCTGATGCGTGAACTGGACACCGTCGATGTGCGCGTGATCCCGTTCAGCGCTCCCGAAGGGGCGGTGCTCGGTGGTTCCAGCTTCCATCTGATCGACTTCGCAAGCGATCAGCTACCTACCTTCGCGTGGGCCGAGAGCGCCGTCTTCGGTGGCCCGGTCGACGATGCCGAGCAGGTGCGCGATCTAGGCTTCGCCTACGTGCGCGCCAGGGAGCAATCCCTTTCCCGCGCCGAATCTCTCGCCCTGATCAGGGACTATGCCAGCGTGTAAGATTCGGGGTATGTCCACCACCGCTCGTCGCCGCCCGGCCGATCACGGCTGGTTCACTTCGTCACGCTCCAACAACGGTAACCAGTGTGTCGAGGTCCGATTCGACGGCGACATCGTCCAGATACGCGACAGCAAATTCCGTCGCGACCCGAACAACGCCGGCCTCGACGAGCCGATCATCACCGTCGAGACCGCCCTGTGGACCGCGTTCCTGCACTGCCTGCTCAGCACCCGCCGCCACCCCGACCTGGTCGCCCGGGTCGCCCCCGACGGCTCGGCCACCCTCCGCCACGACGACGTCCTGCTCCGTTTCACCGCCGGTGAATGGGAGGCCTTCGTGGCCGGTGTCCGCGACGACGAGTTCGTCTGCGCCTGAAGCAGGCGCCGGTCCGCGGCCCAGCCTCGTCCGAGGCCGCCGCACGCGTCGGCGGTTGTCGGCATACTGGAGCGCGTGACTTCCGATCCGATCAGTCCCTCCGGTATCGATCTGTCCTTCCGCGACCAGGAGGTGCGGGTCCAGGACGACCTGTTCGCGCACGTCAACGGGCAGTGGCTGGCCGGGTACGAGATCCCGGCCGACCGCGCGGTGGACGGCGCCTTCCGGACGTTGTACGACCAGGCCGAGCTCGACGTGCAGGCGATCATCCAGGACAGCGCGGCGAACGCGTCCGACGACGCCGACGCCCGCAAGATCGGTGACCTGTACTCCAGCTTCATGGACACCGACGCCGTGACCGCGGCTGGTCTCTCGCCGATCGCCGCCGAACTGCGCGAGATCGCCGAGGTCGACGGACCGAGCGCGTTCGCCGCGCTGCTCGGCCGCTTGCAGCGCACCGGTGTGCGCGGCGCGCTCGGCTACTACGTCGACACCGACGACAAGGACTCCACCCGCTACCTGGTGCACGCCACCCAGTCGGGTATCGGCCTGCCGGACGAGTCGTACTACCGCTCCGACGAATTCGCCGAGATCCGCGATGCCTACCAGGCCCATCTCGCGAAGATGTTCACCGTCGCGGCCGCCGATCCGGCGCTGGCCGGCCTGGTCCCCGCCGAGCCGGCCGACGCGGCCCGCCGCGTGTTCGAGCTGGAGCGCACCCTGGCCGCGGGCCACTGGGACGTGGTGCGCCGTCGCGATGCCGAGAAGAGCTACAACCTCACCACTCTCGCCGAGCTGGCCGCCGCGAATCCCGAATTCGACTGGGCCGCCTGGGTGGACGCCGTCGCGTCCGGTCTCGGCCGGAGCGGGACCGAGCTGTTCGCCGAGCTCGTGGTGCGTCAGCCCGACTACGTGCGGGCCTTCGCGCAGGCGTGGGCCGCAGTGCCGCAGGCGGATTGGCGGGACTGGGCCGTCGCGCAGGTGCTGCGCGCCAGGGCGCCCTACCTGACCGACGAGATCGTCGCGGAGAACTTCGACTTCTACGGCCGCACCCTCACCGGCGCGCAGGAGAACCGCGAGCGCTGGAAGCGCGGTGTCTCGCTGGTGCAGGAGCTGCTGGGCGAGGCCGTCGGCAAACTGTATGTGGCCGAGCACTTCCCGCCGCAGGCCAAGGCGCGGATGGTCGAGCTGGTGGCCAACCTGCAGGAGGCCTACCGCCGCAACATCACCGACCTGGAGTGGATGGGCCAGGACACCCGCGCCGCCGCGCTCACCAAGCTGGAGAAGTTCACCCCCAAGATCGGCTACCCCGATGCCTGGCGCGACTACTCCGCGGTCGAGGTCGACCCGGCCGACCTGGTCGGCAACTATCGTCGCGGCTATGCCGCCGATCACGACCGTGATCTGGGCAAACTGGGCGGTGAGGTGGACCGTGGCGAGTGGTTCATGACCCCGCAGACGGTCAACGCCTACTACAACCCCGGCATGAACGAGATCGTCTTCCCGGCCGCGATCCTGCAGCCGCCGTTCTTCGACATGAACGCCGACGACGCCGCCAACTACGGCGGTATCGGCGCGGTGATCGGCCACGAGATCGGCCACGGTTTCGACGATCAGGGCGCCAAGTACGACGGCGACGGCAACATGAAGGACTGGTGGACCGACGCCGACCGCGCCGAGTTCGGCAAGCGCACCAAGGCGCTGATCGACCAGTACAGCGTGCTCTCCCCGGCCGACCTGGCCGACGAGCACAAGGTCAACGGCGAGTTCACCATCGGCGAGAACATCGGCGACCTCGGCGGCCTGTCGATCGCCCTGGCCGCCTACAAGATCTCCCTCGACGGCACCGAACCGCCGGTTATCGACGGCCTCACCGGCCTGCAGCGCGTCTTCTACGGCTGGGCCCAGGTCTGGCGCACCAAGGCCCGCCCCGAGGAAGCCATCCGCCGCCTCGCCGTCGACCCCCACTCCCCACCGGAGTTCCGCTGCAACGCCGTCGTCCGCAACATCGACAGCTTCTACGAAGCCTTCGACGTCACCCCCACCGACACCCTCTACCTGTCCCCCGCCGAACGCGTGACGATCTGGTAGCGGCCCGGTCCGCCCACCAGGTGCGATGATGGGGCTCTCGACGCATCGCGGCTGAGGAGACGAGGTGAAGACGATGGTGGAGACGGCGTCGACAGCGGGCGGGCGGCCGATCACGGCCGCGGAGTTCGACGCGCTGCCGATCGATACGACTCATCGCTACGAGATCGAGGATGGTTTCCTGCTCGTGAACGCGCGTCCGGCGGCTCCGCACAGCCGCGCCATCAAGCGTCTGCTCGGCCAGCTCGACAGTCAGCTGCCCGCGGGGCTGGAAGCGTTCGCCGAGCTGGAGGCCGAACTGATCGGGCGCTCGCCCCGTCGGGTTCCGGATGTGGTCGTCGCGAGTGTCGAGGTGGGTGAGCAGCAGCGAGTCCGTGCCGACCAGATCGTGGTGGCGATCGAGATCGCGACCTCCGGGGAGTCGGCGGTGCGCGACTACGCCATCAAGGCGGGTGAGTACGCGGCGAACGCGATCGGTCACTACTGGGTCATCGATATCCTCGACCCCGCCGCGGTGGGGCTGACCGTGTACACCCTGGACGACGGCGAATACCGGATCACCCCGCGGGCGACGGGGTCGGTCGCGGTGACCACACCGTTCCCGCTGACCGTCGATCTCGGTGCGCTGGTGGGTGGCCGGATAGTCTGATCGCGGAGCCGAGATGACGGAGATATAGTGCGCTACCAGCAAGTTGGTGACGAGGTGTTCACCATTCGGGGCACCGATGTGAATATGGTGCTGCTGCGGGACGGGCGGGACCTCACGCTGATCGATGCCGGCTGGCTGGGGGATGCCGGGGTGATCGAGCGGGTGGTGCGGGAGCTCGGGCATCGGCCGGAGGACATCGTGGCGGTGCTGCTCACGCACGCTCATCTCGATCATGTCGGGGCGCTGAATCATCTGCACCGGCGGTACGGGATTCCCGCGTACACCAGTGCCGTCGAGGTGCGGCACGCGCGGGGAGAGTGTCATGAGTCGGCCACTCCGCTGGATGTGATCAAGCGGCTCAACGATCGCGCCACGATCGGGTGGGCCGCGCGGATCACCGCCGCGGGTGGCTTGCGCAAGAACACCGTCGCGCACATCCAGCCCTTCCCCACCGAGGGGGCGCTGGACTTTCCGGGCAACCCGGTCCCGATCGCCTGTCCCGGGCACACCTCGGGCCACTCGGCCTTCCACCTCCCCGCGGCGGGTGCCATCGCGACCGGCGACACCCTCGTCACCGCGCATCCGACCTCGAAAGCGGTAGGACCACAGCTACTTCCGAGCTTCTTCAACCACTCCACCCCCGCCACGCTGGCTGCGCTCACCACCCTCGAGTCCGTCCCGGCCGAGCTGGTCCTGCCCGGTCACGGCCTCCCCTTCCGCGGCGGCATCGCCGAGGCGGTCGCCCGAGCCCGTACGACGCCCATCCAGCCTTGACATGCCAACAGCGAGTAGCCAGCTCATTGGTGGCGTCGGCAACCGCAAACGCGGATAGCCACTGAAGTAGTCGCGTTCCGGATAGTGAAAGTACAGTAATAGCTCATGAATTGGCCTGCTCATCATGTCGAGCAGCGTCCCTGGACGGCGCGCGACGGATCGCGAGCCGGCCCCGCGCCCGAGTCGGTGGCGGTGTCCATCCCGCCGCGCATCGCCGATCTCGACTTCGATTCCAGGCGAACGACATCGGCCAGTGAGGCCGCGCTGATCGCGGTGACCCATCTCGAGGCGGGTCAGGGCCAGTATTCGGCGTCGCTGCGCGAATTCCTGCTGCGCGCCGAGGCGGTCGCGTCGTCGCGGATCGAGCACGTCGACGCCGGCTGGCGAGCATTCGGCAAAGCCTTCGGTGGCGCGGCGACCCGGCCCGAGGCGGAGGCACAGGTGAGTGCGGTGCGCAGCCTGGCCGGCCTGGTCGACGCGGGCGCCACCGGCCGGATCACCGAGGCGCACCTGCTCAGCGCCCACCGCGTGCTGATCGCCCCGGAGTGGGAGAAGGCGGGCCGCTTCCGCACGGCGCAGACCTGGATCGGCGGCAGCGACTACACCCCGCTGCACGCGCTGTATGTCCCCCCGCCTCCGGAACTGGTGCCCGACTTGGTGGCCGATCTGCTCGCCTTCGTCGCGCGCGGTGACCTGCCGATCCTCGTGCAGGCCGCGATCGCGCACGCGCAGTTCGTCTCGATCCACCCGTTCGTCAGCGGCAACGGCCGGATCGGCCGCGCGCTGGTGAGCGCGATTCTGCGCAGGCGCGGGCTGACCGATCGGGTGACGGTGCCCTTCTCCTCGGTCATGCTCGCCGACTCCTCGCGCTACTTCGCGCAGCTGGATGCCTACCGGGGCGGTGCCGCCGACGAGTTCGTCGTGTACCTGGCGCTCGCGGCGGTGTACGCCAGCGAGGCCGCCATCGACTCCGCCCGCGCCCTGGCCGCGCTCCCCCAGCGCTGGCGCGACCGCGCCCGCCCGCGCGGCGGCTCCGCCGACGAGGCCCTGCTCGCGAACCTGCTCGAGCACCCGATCCTGACGATCGCGGTCGCGAACAAACTCACCGCGACCACCGATTCGGCCACCTACCGCGCCATCGAACGACTCGTCGACGCCGGCATCCTCGAGGTCGTCTCCGACTCCAAACGCAACCGCGTCTGGGCCGCCACCGACGTCTTCGCCGAACTCGGCGCCCTCGACGCGGCGATCGGCCGCCGCACCACGGCAGGTCTGTCGTAGCGCGGTCGACCTCAGCGCACCCGGATCTCGGTCGCCGCGTCGAAGAAGAACACCTCGTCGAGTTTCGGGCGCAGGTGCAGGGTTTCGCCGAGAGCGGTCTGGAAGCGGCGGTCGACGCGCACGACGATCTTGCCGGAGCGGGTGGACCAGTCGGTGCCGGCGCCGTGGGTGTAGACGAAGGATTCGGCGCCGAGTTCCTCGAGCAGTTCGGCGACGACGGTGATGCCCTCGGGATCGGTGGTGACCGCCCAGGACTCGGGCCGGATGCCGAGGATCACCCGGGCACCGGACACACCGCGCGGCACCGGGATTCGCAGTCCGTCGAGGACGGCGGCGCCGTCGACGACCGGCGCTTCGAGCAGGTTCATGCCCGGCGAGCCGATGAACCCCGCGACGAAGGTGTTCACCGGGTCGTCGTAGAGCTGCCGGGGCGAGGCGATCTGCTGGAGGGTGCCGTCGCGCAGGACCGCGACGCGGTGGCCCATGGTCATCGCCTCGACCTGGTCGTGGGTGACGTAGACCGTGGTGGTGCCGAGTCGCTGTTGCAGCGCGGCGATCTGGGAGCGGGTGCTCACCCGCAGCTTGGCGTCGAGGTTGGACAGCGGCTCGTCCATGCAGAACACCTGCGGGCGGCGCACGATCGCGCGGCCCATGGCGACGCGCTGCCGCTGACCACCGGACAGCTTGGCCGGCTTGCGGTCGAGCAGTGCCTCCAGCTCGAGCATGGCCGCGGCCTCCTTGACCCGAACGAGGGTGTCGGCCTTGTTCATTCCCGCGTTGCGCAGGGCGAAGCCCATGTTCTCGGCGACGGTCATGTTCGGGTACAGCGCGTAGCTCTGGAACACCATCGCCACGTCGCGGGCGCGCGGCGGCAGCCCGGTGACATCGCGGTCGCCGATCCGGATGGTCCCCTCCTCGACCGATTCCAGGCCGGCCAGCATGCGCAGGCTGGTCGACTTGCCGCAGCCCGACGGTCCGACCAGCACGAGGAACTCGCCGTCGGCGATGTCGAGATCGAGTGCGTCGACCGCGGGGGTGTCGGCGCCGGGATAGCGGTGCGTGACACCGTCGAACTGCACTGTCGCCATGGCGAATTCTCCTGCGAACGAGGCGGGCCGGTGGTCGCCACGACCACCGGCCCGCGGGGGTGACTACTTCGGCAGCTTGGGCGTGATCTGCCGGTCGATGATCGCCTGCACGTCGGCGGCGACCTTCGCGAGAACGGTCGCGGGATCGGCGTTCTGCAGGCCGATCTGCTCGTAGCCGGTGCCGATGATCTGGTCGGCGCCGGGCACGAACACGCGGGCGTAGTCCTGTGACTTGGCCACCGAGAGCTGGTCGATGGCGACCTTCGAGTTCGGGTTCTTCGCCAGGAAGTCCACCTCGGACGGGTCGGTCACCGCCGACTTGCGCACCGGCATGTACCCGGTGTTCTGGGTGAAGTACGCGGTGTTGGCCGCGTTGGTGATGAACTCGATGAACTTCAGGGCGTTGGCCTTGCGCGCGTCCGAGATCCGCGACGGAATCGCCAGGCCGGCACCACCGGTGGTGACGCCGGGACCGTTCGGGTGCGGCAGGAAGGCGGTACCGAACTCGAACTTGCCGTCGGCGTTCTTCTTGATGCCCTTGAGGTCACCGGTGGAGGCGATCGTCGAGGCGGCGACGCCGGTGCCGAAGTCGACGGCGATCTGCGGGCGGATCGCGGCGTACTTCTTCACATTGATCGAGTCACGCAGGTAGGTGGCCGCGGCGATGGAGCCCGGGTCGGTGAACTTCAGCTTCCACTGATCGGAGTACGCGCCGCCGAAGGTCCAGTTCGGGCCCTGGAAGGTCCAGCCGAGGTAGTTCTTGGCGTCGCCCCAGGCGTGCGCGAACTTGTCGGCGCCGACGACCGACTGGAGCTTGGGGCCCCACTCGTCGAACTCCTGCCAGGAGTTCGGGCCGCGGTCGGGCAGGCCGGCCTTCGCCCACACGTCCTTGTTGTAGTAGAACAGCGGCGTCGAGCGGGCGTACGGCAGCGCGTAGTGCTTGCCGTCGAACAGGTAGTCGGCGGCGAGCGAGTCGACGTAGTCGCTCAGCTGCACGCCCGCGGCGCCGAAGTGGCTGTCCAGCGGCTCGATCGCCTTGGTCAGCGCGTAGTTGAACCACCAGACGTCGGAGAGCACGACCACGTCGGGCAGGTCACCACCGGTGAGCGCGGCGTTGAACTTCTGCGCCACCTCCTCGTAGTTCTTGCCCGCGTCGACCAGGTTGACCGTCAGCTCCGGGTACTTGGCCTGGAACCGGTTGATCAGTTCCAGCTCCAGCTCCTTGGAGGTGCCGGGGTGGTTGGACCAGAAGGTGATGGTCTTGGCGTCGCCGCCGTCACCGGATCCGCCGCCGGTGCCCGCGCAGGCGGTGAGCGCCAGACCCGCGGCAGCCGCGCCGGTGAGGCCGAGGAAGCCGCGGCGGCTCAGCGCCGGGAATCGTTGACTGGACACGTGGATCTCCTGTTCGAGAATCAACCCTTGACCGCACCGGAGGTGAGGCCTTTGATCATGTGACGTTGCAGGGCGAGGAACACGATGAGGATCGGCAGCATCGTCAACACGGTGCCCGCCATCACCGGCCCCCAGTTGGTGACCGACGGGTTCTCGGTGTTCTGCAGCAGGGTCAGCCCCACCGGCAGCGTGGCGACCTCGGCGGAGTCGGCCATCAGGAACGGCCAGAGGTATTCGTTCCACTCGTTGACCAGCGTGACCACCGCGAACGCCACCATGGTCGGTCCCGACATCGGCAGCACCACCCTGGTCAGCAGCCGCCACCAGTTCGCGCCGTCCATCCGGGCCGCCTCGATGACCTCACCGGGCAGCGACAGGAAGTGGTTGCGCATCAGGAAGGTGCCGAAGGCGACGCCGCAGAGCGGGATGATGATGCCCTGGAAGGTGTTGCGCCAGCCCAGTTGCGCGATCAGCGCGTAGTTGGAGATGACGGTGATCTGGTTGGGCACCATGAGCGCCGCGATGATCACCAGGAACACGATGTTCTTACCGGGAAAGCGCAGGAACACCAGGCCGTACGCGCTGAACACGCCGAGCGCGAACTTCACCGCCGACACCACACCGGTGACGATCAGCGAGTTGCGCAGGAAGGTCCAGAACGGCACCGTCGTGGTGGCCTCGCCGTAGTTCTCCGGGTGCCAGCTGTGCGGCCAGTACACCGCGGGCTGGGTGTAGATGTCGGCGCGGTCCTTCAACGAGGTGATCAGGATCCAGAACAGCGGAACGCCGACCAGGATCAGCACGCACACCATCGCGGCGTAGCCGAGCACGGTGACGGCGCGTTCGCGGCGTCGGTACGAGAGTGTCTGCGGTCCTACGTGTTTCACCGTTCGCCTCGATCCATCACGCGCACCTGGATCAGCGTGACCACCAGCAGCACCACGAACATGATGGTCGCGACGGTGGCGCCGTAGCCGGCCCGGAAATTGCGGAACGACTCCTCGTACACCTGGAAGACCATGGTCGTCGTGCCGTTACCGAGTGGCCCGCCACGGGTCATCACATTGATGATGTCGAAGACTTGCAGCGAGTTGAGCAGAACGGTGATCGAAAGGAAGAAAGTCGTCGGACGGAGCTGGGGCATAAGCACTTTGGTGAAAGTCGTCCAGCGGCTCGCGCCATCCATTTCGGCGGCTTCCATCAACTCCGCGCGCACGCCCTGCAGGGCGGCCAGATAGATGACGAAGGTATAGCCGAGGTTCTTCCAGATGTAAGTGATCGTCACCATGAACAGGGCCCAGTGCGGGTCCTGATAGAAATCCGGAACACGGTCGACGCCGACGCGGTGCAGAACATCCTGTACCAGACCGAAACTCGGATCGAAGATGAATTGGAAAGCCACGCCGATCGCCGCGCCCGAGATCACGAACGGTGCGAAAATCGCCGAGCGAACAACATTGCGTCCGAACAGTTTTCGGTCGAGTAACAGGGCCAGCGCCAGCCCCAGCGCCATACTCACGACGACCGCGGCGACGGTGAAGATCACCGTGTTGGAGACGACCTTCCAGGAGTCCTCGCGCCCCCACCACTCGACGTAGTTGTCGAAACCGATCGGAGTGGCAACAGGATCCGCGATGTTCCAGTCGGTGAACGACAGCCGGATGTTGTCGGCCAGCGGCCGGTAAACGAACAGCGTCAGCAGCACCAGGTTCGGCACGACCAGGACCAGGAACAGCGCATAGTCCTGCCACGGGCGGCTTTTCAGCCCGCGGCCTCGTGGTGCGGGGAGGACCCGCTCTGGACTGCTTCGCACCGCGGCAGTTTTACGGCGCATGGCGAACTGCCGGTTAACCCTGGCCGCCGTAGCTCTGAACATCGGGCGCACAAGGGCGAGTACAGCAAAAAGCCGAACAACACGACCGCGATTGATCGTATTGTTCGGCTTTTGTTCAGCGAATCAGTTCCAGTCGCCCAGTCCGTCACCGGAACTCAGGGTGCCGCCCTGGGTGTTGGTGACGACGACGGCGTCGCCCCGGCGCGAGTTCTCCAGGAACCACTTGGCGTTCTCGGTGCTCACGTTCAGGCAGCCGTGACTGGCGTTGGAGTAGCCCTGCTGGCCGACCGACCACGGCGCGGCGTGCACGAAGATGCCGCTGTTGGAGATGCGGGTCGCGTACTCCACCTCGAGCTTGTAGCCCTCGGGGTCGGTGACCGGCACGCCGTAGGTCGACGAGTCCATGGTCATCTTCTCGAACCGCTCGCCCACGATGTAGGTGCCGTTCGGGGTCTCGTAGCCCTTCTTGCCCAGCGAGGTCGGCATCTCCTTGACGACCTCACCGTTCACCGTCACGGTGATCATCTTGGTGTTGTCGTCGACGCTGGCGATGAAGGCGTCACCGATGCGGAACGAGCTGGTGGTGCCGCCTGCCACGACGGTGACGTCGGTGTTGGCCGGCCAGAACTCGTTCGGCTTCCAGCGCACCTGCTTGTCGCCGGTCCAGTAGAAGTGGCCGGGCGCGGCCTGGCTCGAGGTGACCTTGATGGCCTTCTCGGCGGCGGCGCGGTCGCCGACCGGCTCCTTGAAGCTGATGATGATCGGCTGCGCGACGCCGACAGTCTCGCCGTCGGCGATGTTGATGTTCGGCGGGGCGAACGGCGCCTGCGGCGCCGGCTCGTTCACCGCTGGCTGGCTGGAACCGGAGCCCGGGAGGGTCGGCTGGGCCTGCGCGGGCATGACGATCAAAGCGCCCGCCGCCGCGACTGCCGCCGACAGCAGCAGGCCCCGGCGCAGCCAGCGCGATTGCCGCATATTTGCCTCGTAGTGCATAGGTTTCTCGTCCATTCCATCTCTCGTTCCGCCTGCGGCGGCGCGAGATCTTCGTGATTGACGCGGAGTCCGCAACGGGTCTCCACGGGGTAACGACGCCCCGACCCTGACCGTCCATTCCTACCCGCCCGGGGTGACAACGTGCCAGCCGCGTTTCCCGGCGATAACGGACCGGCAACTCTGTGTCCCAGGTCACATAACGCGCTGTTATACACCGGCTTTCGTCAAACGCCGCGCTCACGGCGGCGAGTCGGCGACGGTGATGTCGGCGACCGGTGAAACACAAGGTTGTGAGCCTCAAACCCCGAGTGATCGAAATCACTGGTCACTTGTGAACTGGCTCGCGTCGATCGGCGCTCACACCCCGGAGTTCCGGGTGGGGTGCGTGACCGCGGAACGGAGGAACTCGATCTGCTCGCCGACGACGCGGTCGCGGAGCATCGGGTCGGTGTAGAAGCTGAAATGGGTGCCCGGGTAGACCCGAAGCTCACCCAGGGGCGCGCGGTCGGCCAGCGCGCGGCTGGTTTCCGGTGGGGTCTCCCGGTCGTCGGCGGCGGCGCAGACCAGCAGGCGGCAGCGCACGAGCGCCGCGGACTCGGCCGGGCGATAGCGGGTCAGCATCGTCAGCAGGGCTCTGGGCGCGATGCTGTTTCGCCACAGCGTGTCCTCGCCGCCGGTGAGCGTGCGGATGTGCTGTTCGGCCTCGTCGGTCGTGGTGACGGCGACCGTGCCGGGCGCGCCGACCATCGGGATGTAGTACGGCCGCAGGCCGAGCGCGCCGTGCAGGGCATCGCGGACGATCGCCGCGAGGAGCCGCAGGCTCTCGGCGGTGGACCTGCCCTCGACCTTCTTCGGGAATCCGTTGAACGGGATCTGGGCGACCACCGCCGCGATCCGTGGATCACCGGCGGCCACCGTCACCGCGTGCGCGCCGCCGAGCGAATTACCCCACAGTGCAACGCGATCGGGGTCGACGCGGGCGTGTGCGCGGGCGAAGGCGACGGCGCCGCGCAGGTCGTCGAGCTGGCCGTCGATGGTGGGGACCTGGCGCGGCTCGCCCGCACTGGCGCCGAAACCGCGATAGTCGAAGACCAGCGCCGCGAACCCCGCGGCGGCGAAGCGTTCGGCGTAGTCGAACAGCCGGTCCATGGTGCCGCTGAAGCCGTGGCACAGCACCACGCAGGCAACCCGGTCCGTGCCGGCGGGCGGATACAGGCGACCCGCGCACCGGGTGCCGTCGACGTCGAACGATATTTCGGTTCCCATGGTGACCATCCCCGTGGCAATAGACTGACCCGTGGTTGGCAATCTACCCCGTCTACTGACCATAGGTAAGTAACTTTGACGACATCGCAGCGAATTCTGGACGCGGCGGGCGAGCTGTTCTCGGCGCGCGGCTACCGGGCCACCTCCATGCAGGCCATCGCCGACGAGGTCGGGATCACCAAGGCCGCGCTCTACTACCACTTCGACGCCAAGGACGCGATCCTGCGGCAGCTGACGGTGCCGCTGCTGGACGAACTGGAAGCGGTGCTGGCCGCGGCCGAGACCTGTGGCGACCCCGAGCGCGTGCGGTGGCGGGCCATCGAGGGCTACGTGGACGTGCATCTGCGCCACCGCCACACCCTGACCATGCTCGTCAAGGACATGACCCTGCTGGTCCAGGCGCCGATCGCCGATCGGTTCCGGACCGCCATCGCGCTGGCCAACGAGCTGGTCGCGGGGCCGTCGGCCGATATCGAGGAGCGGGTCCGCGCGTCGCAGGCGGTCGCGGGACTCGCCGATCCGGTCCTGCTGTTCCGTGATCTGCCCGCGGAGACGCTGCGTCCGCTGATCCTCGACGGTGCCCGTGCGCTGCTGGGCGGGCCCGCCGCCGACCGGCCGCGCGGACCCGCCCGCGGCCGGAACGGTGGCCGCCCCGCCAAGCTCTCCGCCGACCTCGTCGAGCAGGCGAAGGCCCTGCACGCGGACGGGCTGGCGGTGCCGGAGATCGCCACCAGATTCGGAGTATCCAGGGCGACCGTGTACCGCTGTCTCAAAATCTAATTTCGCCCGATTTTGATTTTGATATGAGAATCGCGGGCCGCTACCGGAGGAAGTCGCTCAGCGGCGGCACGGCTTGCGCCGGGCAATCCTCGTGCAGGGCGTGCCCGCAGCTGGGCAGGACGTGCGCGGTCGCGTCCGGGATCCGCGCGGCGAGCGCGCCGGCCTGGGTGGCGGGGAGCCAGGTGTCGGCGCCACCCCACAGCACCAGGGTCGGTGCGGTGATCCGGTGCAGCCCGGCATCGGTGACGCGGTAGTCGAGATTGCGCCACAGCGCGAGGAACCCGGCCCGGCTCGCCGGTCGCGCGAACGGGAGGTAGTACGCGTCGACGATCTCGTCGGTGACCAGCTGTGGATGGGCGAAGGTGGCGCGGATGTTCTCGGCGTAGAACGACCGCGTGGTGAGCTCGGTGGCGAGCTCACCGAGCAGCGGAGTGGTGAACAGCGGCGTGACCGGTGCCTTCTCGGCATTCAGTCCCGGTGCGTCGAGCAGGACCAGCCGCGCCACCCGGTCCGGGTGCTCCTGGGCGAAGTACATGCTCCAGGCGCCACCCCACGAATGCCCGACCAGCGCGGTACGGGCGAGGCCGACGGCGTCGAGGAAACTCGCGATCGCCGCCGACATCGCGGGCAGGTCGTAGGCGAAGTCGGCGCGGCGCGGTTCGGTGTAGCCCTGGCTGGGCAGATCCACCGCGTAGACGGTGTGCTCGGCCGCCAGCGCGGGCAGCACGTCGCGCCAGGAGTAGCCCCACAGGCCGCCGCCGGCGATCAGGACGACCGGGGTCCCCGACCCCGCGCGGACGTAGTGGAACGTCGCCAGGTCGGTCTCCACGTAGTTCGACGCGAGCCCGCCCGGAAACCGTGCCTCCGGCGCGGCGGCCGCGGGCCCGGCGACCACGCCGATGGTGCCGAACAGGACCGCGACGACCAGTGCGATCCGGGGGAAAACGGTGCTGTACTGCATGACTCGACTCCTCGTCGATTGCGGTGGACACACCTTGGACGAGGCAGGAGGCATCGCTGTGACGGGATATGAGCTGGTTCACTACCGTTCACGGGTGAACCGGATCGGCCGATCCGGCGCGGTGGCCAGATTCCGGGGCACGGTCCGGGGGCGGGCGCCCAGGGCCAGCGCGGGGTCAAGGGCCAAGCCGACCGTGGTCAACAGGGTTGCCAGCACGATGCGGAGCTCGTATTCGGCCAGCGTGGCGCCGATGCAGCGGCGATGTCCGCCGCCGAACGGGGCGTACTCGAACGGCGAGAACTTGCGGTCGAGGAAACGGTCGGGGTGGAACAGGCGGGGCGCGGGCCACGTCGACGGGTCGCTGTGCAGGACGCCGACGGCGAGGCCGATCGTCTGTCCGGCCGCCACGTCGACCCCGCGCCAGCGCAGCGGTCCGGTCAGCGTGCGCAGCACGATGGGAACCGCCGGATGCAGGCGCAACGTCTCCTGACAGACCGCGCCGAGCAGCGGCAGCGCGGCGAGGTCGGCGGGGTCGTCGCCGGCCGTCGCCAGTTCGGCGGTGAGCCGGTCGAGCAGACCCGGCTCGCGGTGCAGGTGGTAGAGCGCCCAGGTCAGGGTGGTGGCCGTCGTCTCGTGACCGGCCACGAGCAGCGTCCGCAGCTGCTCGCACAGTTCGGTGTCGGTGAGGGCGCTGCCGTCGTCGTAGCGGGTGGCCAGGAGCAGATCGAGCAGGTCACCCGAGCCGGGGCCGGTGCGGCGACGGTGGGCGATATCGGTCAGGATCACCCGGTCGAGTCGGGCGCGAGCGGCGACGAAACGCTCCCACGGCCCGAATCCGGCTACGCCACGGCGCAATACGGGAGCGACGAGCAGCGGCGTGGTGAAGGCGGCGAGGAAATCGGTGACGGCACCGGCATATTCGGGCGCACGATCGACCTCGGGTCCGTACACGGCCGCCAGGATGACCCGCAGTGTGATGGACCGTGCCGCGTCGAGCGCGTCGATCCGGCTGCCCACCTGCCAGGAACCCGCTGTGCCGCAACCGTGCTCGATCTCGCGCAGCGTCGCGTCCCGGATCACTCCGGCCAGCGCGCGCACTCGCGGACCGTGCAGGGCGGGCGCCAGCAGCGCGCGATCGGTGCGATGCCGCGCGCCGGAGCTGAGGATCAGCGAGGCGGCGCCGACCATCGGTTCGATCGGATTGGGCCGCGGCGGGGTCAGCAGCGCGGCGGGCGCGCGGAACAGTTCGCGCGCGCCGTCGGCCGTTCCGGTGAACAGCACCGGCGGGAAGCCGGGGAAGCCGACCGCGAACGGATCGCTGTGTGCCGCGCGTCGTCGCAGGTAGCCCTCGAAATCGCGGCCCGCCGCCACGCCGTGCAGCACCGACCAGCGTGGGGTCGCGGGTGCCGGGCTCAGCGCTGTCATGCCCGTTACTACGGCGCGCGCCCGCGGCCGGTTCGAACCGGCACCTAGGTCTGCTCGGCGCGCAGGCGGCGCACCGTGCCCTGGGCGATCGCCGACAGCTTCGCCAGCCGCGCGTCACCGAGCGCGGTGAAGGAGTTGCCGAGCCGGTTGGTGACGAACGCGATCGACATCCGCAGGTCCGGGTCGGCGTAGGCGCCGGAACCGCCGATTCCGTAGTGGCCGAACGCCTGTCGCGGTTGCTGCTTGGTCATCAGCACCGGCCGGTGATAGCCGAGGGTGAAGCGCAGCGGCAGGCCGAGGACGTAGTCGCGGCTGTCGGTCTGCTGGGTCACGTTCGCGGCCTCGATCGTTTCGGGACGCAGGAACCGCACCGGCGCATCGCCACGCGCGGGCCGGTGCTCGGCGTCGCCGGCGTACACCACACCGCCGTTGGCGAGGGCGCCGTACAGCCTGGCCAGCGCCCTGGCCGAGAAGACGCCGTTCCAGCCCGGCATCACCGCGTCGTGCACCCGGGGGTCGCGGACCAGTTCGTCGAAGCTCTCCGGCATGCCCGCCTCGGCCAGTCCGCGCGCGGGCCGCACCCACGACAGCACCGAGGACGCGGTGTTCCACCGGATCCCCGGCGGTGCCAGGTGCGGGAAGATCTTGGCGATCCGGTACCGCTGCGCGGCGGGCACCTGGAACCAGAATTCGTCGGTTCCCAACGGCTGCGCCACTTCTCGCTCCAGCACCGTGGTGAACGGGTCGCCGGTCACCCGCTGCACGATCTCGGCGACCAGCCAGCCGAAGGTGATCGCGTGATAGCCCGAGGTGCGGATGCGGCGCGGGTCGGCCGGGCTCTCCGCGAGCGCGGTGACCACCTTGTCGTAGTCGAGGATGCCCTCGCGGCCCGGCACCAGCCCGCGCACGCGGTGCAGGCCGGCGCGGTGCGAGAGCACGTCGCGCACGGTGATGTCGTGCTTGCCGTGCGCGGCGAACTCCGGCCAGTACCGCGCGACCGGCGCCTCGTAGTCGATCAGGCCGCGCTCGGCCAGCCGGTGCACGACCGTGGCCGCGACGCCCTTGCCGGTGGAGAAGGTGAGCGCGACGTTCTCGCCGTTCCAGCGCTGATCCTTGGCCGCCCAGCCCGCCCAGATGTCGACGACCGGCCTGCCGTCCAGATAGATGGCCAGCGCGCCGCCGCCACGGCTGGGCTGCGGGAAGAGTCCGAAGAAATGGTCGGCCAGCCGGATGAACCGGGGATCGACCAGCATTTGGCGCGGCGCCGCGATCGGCGTGCCGCCGGGCCGGGTCAGGGGGCCGAAATCTCCCGCCGTTGCTGCCACCATCGGGTTCACCTCCTGATGCAGGTACGGCCGGGGGGCCGGAATCCCAAGGGTAACCCAGCACCCCGACCATCGGGATGGAGTCGACGCCGGTGGCTCCGGTGGTGTATTCACAGTAGGTGTTTGCAGACCTGTCCATCGGCCGGCTCGTCGGCGCGGTCGCCATCACGGTGACCGCCTTCGTCGCGAGTGGATGCGGTGGCACCATCGACGGCCACGCGCAGCCCGCGATCGATGTCGTCCCGGCGACCAGCAGCGCCGGCCCCACCACCAAACCCTCGGGCAAGCCGACCACGAGCAAACCCGCGCAGACCTCGACCCGGGGCGGCAACACCGACTTCCAGGCCAATGTCGGCGATTGCGTCGCGCTCGGTGGCACCGTCAACGACGCCACCATCGCCAAGGCGTCGTGCGGCAGCCGGTCGTCGAACTACAAGGTCATCGGCAAGGCCAAGAACAGCACCGGCTGCGTCAGCGACCGCGACAACTTCTACGCCGAGACCCTCAACGGCATCGAGACCGGCGCGCTGTGCCTGGATATCGACTGGGTCGTCGGCGGCTGCATGGATGTCGGCGGCGACGAGCCCAAGCGCATCGAGTGCACCGAGTCCGGGTCCGAGGCGGTCAAGGTCATCACGATCAAGACCGGCACCGACAGCGTCGACGACTGCCCCGATATCGCCGATTCGGGCTTCAAGTACCCCGAGCGCAAAGTCGTGGTCTGCGTCCAGAGCCTGTAGCCCGGCGAAAGACCGGCGCGAGGCGCTAGTTTGGTGAGGTGCCCCCGACCCAGACGGTTCGGCTGAATTCGGCCACGGGGCGGTGGATCCTGCTCGCCACCATCCTGGGCTCCTCGATGGCGTCGCTGGACGCCACCGTGGTCGCGGTCGCGCTGCCGCGCATCGGCGAGTCGCTGCACACCGATGTCGCGGGTCTGCAGTGGACGGTCAACGGCTACACGCTCACCCTGGCCTCGTTCATCCTGCTCGGCGGGTCGCTGGGCGACCGGCTCGGCCGCAAGCGCGTGTTCGTCTGGGGGGTGGCCGGATTCGCGGTCACCTCGCTGCTGTGCGCGGTCGCGATGAATATCGAGCTGCTGGTCGTGGCCCGATTGCTGCAGGGCCTGGCGGGCGCGCTGCTCACCCCGGGCAGCCTCGCGCTGATCTCGGCGTCGATCGATCACGAGGATCAGGGCAGCGCGATCGGCCTGTGGTCCGGTTTCGGCGGCGTGGCGGGCGCGTTCGGGCCGCTGCTCGGCGGCGGGCTCATCGATCTGGTCGGCTGGCGCGCGATCTTCCTGCTCAATGTGCCGCTGGCGCTGGTCGTGGCGGTGGTGGCGATCCGGTTCGTGCCGGAGAGCCGGGATCCGGACGCGCCGTCGCGGATCGACGTGCCGGGCGCGGTGATCGTCGCCATCGCGCTCGGGGCGCTCACGCTCGGGCTGATCGAGGCGCTTCCGGTGCTGATCGGGGTGGGGCTGGTCGCGCTGGCGCTGTTCGTCGTCGTCGAGCTGCGCAGCCCGAATCCGCTGGTCCCGCCCTCGCTGTTCGGCTCACGCGTGTTCACCGTCGCGAATCTGGTGACGTTCTTCGTCTACGCCGCGCTGGGCGGCGTCTTCTTCCTGCTGGTCCTGCAGCTGCAACTGGTCTCCGGATATTCGCCGATGGCCTCGGGCGCGGCGAGTCTGCCGGTGACGGTGCTCATGCTGGTGCTGTCGGCCCCGGCCGGGCGCTGGGCGCAACGGCACGGACCACGGATCCCGATGACCGCGGGTCCGCTGCTGGCCGCGGGCGGGGTCTTCGCCCTGCAACGGGTCGGGGCCGACGCGAACTATCTCACCGATGTCCTGCCCGGCGTGCTGATCTTCGGGCTCGGGCTCTCGATCATGGTCGCGCCGCTGACCGGCGCGGTGCTGGCCGCGGTGCCGACCGCCGACGCGGGCATCGCCTCCGGGGTCAACAACGCCGTCGCCAGGACCGCGCAGCTGCTGGCCGTCGCCGCGCTGCCCGGGCTGGCGGGCCTGGCCGGCGCTTTCGACGATCCGGTCGCCTTCGCCGCCGGCTTCGACACCGCGATGCGCTGGTGCGCGGCGCTGCTGCTGGTCGGGGCGGTCGTGGCGGGAGTGCTGCTGCGGGTCCCGCGTCGCGCGCCGGAACCCGACCGGGTCGATTGCCTGCCGCACTGCGCGGGCGCCGACGGTCCGGCGCTGGCGCCCCTCGGACAGAAATGAAGCGGGCCGCGTGGAGGTGAATCCACGCGACCCGCAGTGCTTCCGGCGATCCGAACAGGCGGGCTAGATGGGATGGAATCCCGCGCCGACGCCGCCGCGGCCATTGACGTCGTTCATGATCGCGCTCATGTTCGTGCCGACCTCGGGACCGAAGCAGGCCACGGCCAGGTAGGCGTTCACCATGCCGACCAGGGTCGAGCCGACGACCACCGGCGCACCGGAATCGCCTTCGATCACACACATCTGGGCCCAGGTCTCGGTGTTGGTCTGGAAGACGTCACCCCAGGTGATGCCGCAGGTGTTGCCGGTGGTCCGGCCTTCCTTGCAGACGATCGTCGGGAACTGGGCGGGCCCGCCGATGCCGGTGATGGTGACGTTGCCGATCCGGTTGACCGGGATGATCCGCCCCGGCGTGAACTCGATGATCGCGTAGTCGAGTTCGGAGTTGCTGTAGGCGAACCGGCCGATCTCGCCATAGCCACGGTCCACCTCGGCGGTGACGCTCGCGCCCGCGTCGCCGCAGTGGCCGGCGGTCAGTCCGACGAGTCTGCCCGCACCGTCGTAGCCGACCGTGGTGACGGTGCACTCGAACATGCTGTCGATGACGATTCCGGAGCCGCCGCCGATCACCGGTGGGCCGGGTTGAGCCTGCGAAGCGCCCGCGCCGGTGCCGAGCAGTGCTGCACCGAGGGCGACGGCGAAGGCGGCGTTGGCCACCTTGGCGAGTGTGGTGAACATGTCCCTCCAGACGTCGGAAGCCCGCACGATATCAATTCGCTCTGCCTATCGTGCCTGTATTCCGTCCCGGGCGCGCCCCGCCCACGCCGCACTTCTTGGCGATAGCTGATATCTATCAATGGAATGATCAATTGTCCAGTTATGCCATCGGTCTGTGATCTACCGGAGTATTCGGTCGGGGGGTTCGTTATGAATGACAGTTTTCCGCAATATTTATTCGGCGCAGCCGCCAGTGCTGGGAATCCAGGGGGAAAACGACATCCGACGCAATCGCCGATACCGCCACAATTGTGGGCTGTATGGTCCGACATGGCAGGACTCATAGCTGTTCTGGACAGTGACCTCTGTCTATGACAGCGCTCACATGTCGGTGGTGTGTTCTGCGCTACTCCGTAGTAAGGTGCGTCAAGCAAACAAGTCGTCGGGGTGTTGATGACCTGGCGTCGAGAGGGGTAAAAGCAGTGCAGTCGACCGAGAGTCCACCCGCCCGTTCACGAGTCAGCGAAGCTGTCGACCGGACCAAGGGCCTTTGGGACGACCATCCGAAGAAGTCACTCGAGACCTTCGGTCGACAGATCACGATGGGTTTCGAAGCGATCACGGAGTTGATCGTCGCGATCTTCCGTCGCCGCTTCCCCTTCGACGAGTTCGTCCGGCAATGCGCGTTCATGGCCAACGTGGCCGCTGCGCCTACCCTGCTCGTGGCCATCCCGATCGCGGTGATCGTCTCCATCCAGGTCGGCGCGGTCGCCGGTCAGGTCGGCGCGACCTCGTTCATCGGCGCGGCGAACGGCCTCGGCATCATCCAGCAGGGCGCGCCACTGGTCACCTCGATCATGATCGCCGGCGCGGTCGGCTCGGCGGTCTGCGCCGACCTCGGCTCGCGCACCATCCGTGAAGAGATCGACGCCATGAAGGTGATGGGCGTCGATCCGCTGCGCAGGCTGGTCGCCCCCCGGCTCGGCGCCGCGATGATCGTCAGCTTCCTGCTCTGCGGCTTCGTCGTCTTCGTCGGCTTCATCACCGGCTACATGTTCAACATCTTCGCCCAGGCGGGTACCCCCGGCTCCTACATGAGCACCTTCGCCTCGTTCGCGGTCACCCGCGACCTCGCGGTGGCGCTGCTCAAGTCGGTGATCTTCGGCATCATCGCCGCGATCATCGCCTGCGACTCCGGCCTGAACGCCCGCGGCGGCCCGGGTGGCGTCGCCAACGCGGTGAACTCGGCGGTGGTCAGCTCCATGGTGATGCTGCTCGGTGTCAACGTGGCGATCACCCAGATCTACGCCGCAGTCTTCCCCCCACAGGTGGTCTGAGCCATGTCATCAACGTATGTACCCCCGCTGCTGCGGCCGCTGCGCCAGCTCAAGGCGGTCGGCAAGGCGCCCATCGATCTGCTCGCGCGGCTCGGTCACCAGGTCTTCTTCTTCCTGCGTTCCGTCGGCTCGATTCCGCTGGCCTTCAAGCAGTACCCGAAGGAAGTCTGGCGGCTGCTCTCCGACGTCACCTGGGGTAACGGCAACATCGTCGTCGGTGGTGGCACCATCGGCGTCATCCTGATCATCAGCGCCTTCGGCGGCATGACGGTCGCCATCCAGGGTCACACCTCGCTGAACCTACTCGGCCTGAGCCCGATCACCGGTGCCATCTCGGCCTTCGCCACCACCCGCGAGCTCGGCCCGCTGCTGGCGGCGCTGGCGTTCGCGGCACAGGCGGGCTGTCGATTCACCGCCCAGCTCGGCGCCATGCGCATCTCCGAGGAGATCGACGCGCTCGACTCGATCGCCATCCGGCCGCTGCCCTACCTGGTCAGCACCCGGATGATGGCCGCGGTCATCGCGATCGTGCCGCTGTACTGCATCGGCCTGGTGATGGCCTACGTGTCCTGCTCGATCACGGTCCAGCTGATAGGTGGCACCGCGGCCGGTACCTACTCGCACTACTTCTACCAATTCCTGGTACCGACCGACGTGCTGTACTCGCTGCTCAAGGCGGTCGTGTTCGTCATGATCACGACGTTCATCCAGTGCTACTACGGCTTCTTCGCCTCGGGTGGTCCCGAGGGCGTCGGCGTCGCGGCCGGCCGCGCGATCAAGATGTGCATCATCCTGGTCGTGTTCGCCGACCTGTTCATGACTTTGGCGATCTGGGGCGTCAACCCCGGAATCCGGATCTCGGGGTAGGCGCGCGATGATCATCGATCCCAGTGGGCGCGGTCCCACGATGAAACAGCTGTACATCGCCGGTACCTGTGGCGTCATCGTCTTCGCGGTGATCCTCGGGTTCCTGATGGCGAGGTACCAGGGCTACTTCGTGCCCAAGGTCAACGTGGCCGCCAACCTGACGACCACCGGTGACGGCCTCCCCTCGGACGCCGATGTGAAGTTCCGCGGCGTGCTCGTCGGCGCCGTCAAGGACGTCGAGATCACCGACAAGGGCGCAACCCAGAAGGTGAACATCGAGCTCAAGCCCGAGTTCGCCGGCGACATCCCGTCCAACGTCACCGCTCGCGTCGTGCCGAGCAACCTGTTCGCCGTCACCTCGGTCGAGCTGGTCTTCAACGGCGCGTCCGATCAGTACCTGCACGAGGGTTCGCAGATCCCCGAGGACACCAGCCAGGGCACGATCGCGCTGCAGGACACGCTCACCACGGTGCGCGACATCCTCAACGAGGTCGACCCGGTGCAGCTGGGCCGGGTGCTCGGCACCCTGACCCAGGCGCTCGACGGCAGCGGCCGGGTCCCCGGCTCCACCATCCAGCGCCTCGACCACTGGCTCACCACCGTCGCCGACGCCGGCCCGAACCTGGGCGGCATGCTCGACAACTTCGCGGCCTCGGCGCACGCGCTCAACCAGTCGGCGCCCGAACTGCTCGACGTGCTCGGCAGCTCGGTGCAGACCGCCAACACCATCGCCACCAAGCGGGATCAGCTGATCGCGCTGCTGGCCGGTGCGAGCGCCACCACCGACCAGGTGAACGACCTGTTCGCGACCAACCCCGATGTCGGCAAGGAAGTCACCGTCGGGATGAACGCGACCCTGGGCGCGCTGGCCGCCGATCCGAGCTCGATCACCAAGACCTTCGAGGTCTTCGGTCCGTCGCTGGCGGCGCTGAACACCACCATGCACGGTGGTCCGTCCAAGCAGATGGTCTGGAACGCGGGCATCACCTTCACCCCGTACAAGCCGAACACCGTCGCGAACTGCCCACGCTACGGCGAGCTGCTCGGCCCGAGCTGCTTCACCGCGCCCGCCGAGGTCAGCCTCCCGCCGATGCCGGAGAGCGTGCGCCCGAAGGCGCTGGCGTCGGCCGCCGGCCTGCCGCCGCTGGTCGCGATCCCCGGCATGCCCGCCATCCCTGGCCTCACCACGCCGGGCCTCGCGCCGATGCAGACCGCCAACGGCACCGAGGTCAAGCCGTTCGCCGGTACGCCGCTCGAGGGCCTGGTGCCCTCGATCCAGATCCCGGGCCTGCCGGGTCTGCTCGGTGGCGGCGCCCCCGCGCCCGCCGCCGGTCCCGCTGCCCCGGCCGACGCACCGCAGCCGGCGGTGGCCCCGGCCGCCAAGCCGATCTCCTACCAGGGCGAAGCGGCGATGACTCAACTGCTGGGGCGTAAGCCGACGGCATCCGAATTCCTGCTGCTCGGTCCGATTCTGAAGGGCGGAACCCTGCAAGTGTCCGAAAACGGGGGTGGCGCATGAGCATCCGCAAGCCACTGATCGGGTTCAGTATCTTCGCGATCGTTTCCATGCTGGTCATCGTGGTCGTGTGGAATACGCTCGCCCGCACGGTCGACGGAGACACCCGCAAGTACACCGCGATCTTCACCGATGTCCTGGGCCTGCGCCCCGGCGACGACGTCCGCATGGCGGGCGTGCGCGTCGGCAAGGTCGAGAAGATCGAGCTCGACGGCAAGAACGACGCCAAGGTGTCGTTCATCGTGCAGAGCGACCAGACGGTCTTCGACGACACCAAAGCCCTTGTCCGCTACCAGAACCTGATCGGCCAGCGCTACGTCGCGCTGACCCCGGGCTCGGCGCCGAGCCCGCAGGAGCTGAAGAGCGGTTCGGTCATCCCGATCGACCGCACCGAGCCCTCGTTCGACATCTCCGCGCTGCTCAACGGTTTCCAGCCGCTGTTCCAGGCGCTGGAGCCGGCCGAGGTCAACGCCATGTCGGAGACGCTGATCCAGGCGCTGCAGGGTGACGGTGTCTCGCTGTCGTCCTTCATCGTCCAGGCCGCGCAGCTGGCCACGGATTTCCAGCGTCGGGACGCGATTCTCTCCGACGTGATCACCAACCTGTCCGGCGTGATGGCCGGGTTGGCCAAGCGAGGGGATGAATTGGAGACCCTGGTGACCCAGACCCGGGCGCTGATCGGCGGGCTCTACGAACAGGGTCAGTCGCTGCAGGCGTCCACGGCCACCCTGGCCGACGCGACGACCTCGCTGGTCGGCATGGTCGGCAAGATCCAGCCGAAGCTGTCGGCGGCGCAGAACTCGACCACCGCGGCGCTGAACCTGCTGCTGGCCAACGGCGCCAAGCTCGACCAGGCCGCGATCGACATGCCGTCGATGCTCGCCGACCTGGGCCGGATGACCTCCGAGGGCACGCACGCCAACGCCTACCTGTGCAGTCTCGACGTCTCGCTCTACGGGGTGCTCTTCCCGCGCGGTCTGTTCAGCCAGATCGGTGGCACCTCCCACTCGGAGGTCTGCAGATGAGCAAGCTCAAGAAGACCTTCCTGGGCAACCGCAACTTCTGGCTCGGTGTGATCGGCTCGCTGGTCATCGTGCTGCTGCTGGTCGGCTCGACGGTCTACCAGTTCATCGGGATCGGCAGGCAGTCGATCGAAGCGGAGTTCGTGCAGGCCGCCGGCATCAAGACCGGCGACAAGGTCGCGGTCTCGGGTGTGCAGGTCGGCACGGTCACCGGCGCCAAGATCGAGGGCGATCACGTGGTGATCACCCTCGATGTCGACAAGTCGCTGAAGTTCGGCCCCGACGCGCACGCCGCGATCAAGATGGCCACGCTGCTCGGCGCGCGCTACGTCGACCTGCAGCCGGGCGACGGGTCGGGTCTGAAGAACAAGACCATCCCGCGCTCCAACACCGACGTGCCGTACAACATCGCCGATGTCGTGCAGGTCGGTACGCCCAAGTTCGAGGAACTCGACACCAAGAAGCTGGCCGCCTCGCTCAACACGATCAACAGCCAGCTCGGTGACTCGCCGCAGCTCGTCGCCCAGGCGATCGACAGTGTCGGCGCTCTGGCCAAGGTCGTCGACCGGCGCAAGAGCGAGGTCGACAGCCTGCTGAAGGACCTCAACCGGGTCACCCAGCTGCTGGCCGACAACCGCAACTCGATCCTGCTGGTCATCACCCAGGGCGAGGCCATCGCCAACCGGGTGATGGAGCGGCAGAACCTGCTGCGGCAGCTGCTCGACAACATCGCCACGCTGACCCGTCAGCTGGAGGAGATCGGCGCCGAGAACGGTAACCAGTTCGGCGGCACCATCGGTCAGCTCAACACCATGGCCGAGGGTCTGCAGAAGAACAAGGACAACCTCGACCGGCTGCTGCAGATCGGGCAGCCGACCGCGCGCTACTTCAACAACGCGCTCGGCAACGGCAACTACGGCGACGTCTCGCTGCCGTGGCTGTTCCCCGACAACTGGCTGTGCTTCGTTCAGGTGATTCAGGGGTGCGCAGGATGAAACTGACCTCGAGATTCCGCGGCGGCAAGACGCTGGCCCGATCGCTCATGATCGGCGCCACCGCCTTGACCCTGGGCAGCTGCTCGCTGCTGCCCAATCAGGTGAACGACGCGCTCGGCATGTCGACCAAGATCACGGCCGACTTCGAGAACATCGCAGGCATGTACGAGGGCAACGACGTCATGGTCCTGGGCCTGGCGGTCGGCAAGGTCGACAAGATCATCCCCAAGGGCACCTACGTCGAGGTCCACATGACCATCGACGGCGGCGTGAAGATCCCCAAGGAAGCGATCGCGGCGATCATCTCCCCCTCGATCGTGACCGACCGCCACATCGAGATCACCCCGCCCTTCACCGGTGGTGAGTCGATGAAGTCCGGTGAGCACCTGCCCAAGGCGCGCACCAGGACCCCGGTCGAGCTGGACACGATGATCAAGACCATCGACCAGTTCTCCGCCTCGCTCAAGCCGGAAGAGGGCCAGGAAGGACTCGGCCCGCTCTCGGGCCGGGTGCTCTACCCGGTGCTCAACGGCAACGGCCAGAAGATCCGCGAAACCCTCGACGCCCTGTCGAGCGCGCTGAAGATCGGTGTCGACAACAAGGACGCCATCTCCAACATCATCATCAAGCTCAACGAGCTGACGACGATGCTGGCCGACAACGACCAGTCGGTGCGCGACTTCAGCAACCGGGTCACCGCCATGTCGGGCCTGCTGGCCGAACAGGCCCCCGGCCTGCAAGCCACGCTGGATCAGCTGAACGCGTTCCTGGCCAACACCTCCACGATGTTCGGCGAGCACGCCGACGAGCTGGAGACCTCGCTGACCGGTCTGACCAACGTCACCAACCAGCTGCGCGCCAACTCGGGCGCGATGGTCGAGATCGTCGACATCGTGCCGCTGCTGATGCAGAACATCGACGGCGCGATGAACAAGGAAGGCCGCTTCGTCCGCCTGCACGGCCTGATCGGTACCGCCCTCTCCGGCGAGATGATCAGCGTCTTCTGTGAGCGGATCCAGATGAAGTCCGACGGCTGCCGCTCCGGGAACATGCAGGACTTCGGCCCCGACTACGGGCTCACCGCCGCACTGCTCGGACTGACGAAATGACCCTACGTATGACGATGAAAGCCCGCCGCGCGCTGGTCGCCGCGGCCGCGACGGCCACCGTGGCGATCACCTCCGGGTGTGGATTCACCGTGGAGGATCTGCCGCTGCCCAAGCCGGGCGCCGAAGGCGACACCTACACGATCCACGCGGAGTTCGACAACGCGCTGAACCTGCCCGATCAGGCGAAGGTGAAGATCGGTGGTTCCGATGTCGGGGTGGTCTCCGGCATCTCCACCAAGAACTTCCAGGCCAAGGTCGACATGCAGATCAGCAAGGACATCGTGCTGCCCCAGGGCAGCACGGCCGAGCTGCGTCAGGCGACTCCGCTCGGTGACGTCTTCATCGCGCTGTCCAAGCCGAAGAACGGCGCTCCCACGGGCGCGCCGCTGCAGGACGGCGCCACGCTCACCCGCGAGTACACCTCCGCGGGCGCCACCGTGGAAGAGCTGCTGATCTCGGTGTCGATGCTGTTCAACGGCGGCGGCGTGGCCAGCCTCAGCCGGCTCGGCACCGAACTCGGCTCGATCCTCAACGGGCAGGGCGGCAACCTGTCGCACCTGATCACCGAGATGACCGGTGTCATCGGCGAATTGAACAACAACAGCGCCAAGGTCGACACGGTGCTGACCGAGTTCAACACCCTCGCCAACACCATCGAGAACAACAAGACCCAGCTGGGTCAGGTGGCCGACACCCTGCCGCAGGCCATCGGCGCCATCGCCGAGAACAACAAGGCGATCGGTGACCTGCTCACCAAGGTGGCCACGGCCAGCGCCGCGCTCGGCGACTACTCCAACACCACCGGCGATCAGCTCTCCGAGCTGCTCACCAACCTGGACAACCTGATGACCGCGCTGGCGGCCTCCGGCGACAACTTCGGGTACGTGCTGGATCAGCTGCACGCGATCCGGCCCGGCGCGAACGCCACGTTCCAGGGCAAGTCGCTGGCGCCGTACGCGACGCTGACCAACCTCGACATCGGGTTGCTCACCGATCCGGCCAACAGCAAGTTCCCCGATCTGAAGGACGTGAACGACTTCGTCGGCACCTTCATCCAGGTGCTGCAGATCGTTCAGGGCCGAGTGGGAGGCCACCGATGAGCAAGGCGAAGAAGTTCTTCGGTAACAAGATCCTGCTGGCCAACGCCGCACTGGTCGTGGTGCTGATCGTCGGTGCCACCTACCTGCTGGTCAACGTCATGCGGGTGAACCCGCTGCGCTCGGAGTACGCGGTGACGGTCAACCTGGACCGGTCGGGTGGTCTGCAGCCGGGCAACGACGTGACCCTGCGCGGGCACCGGATCGGCAAGGTCACCTCGGTCGAGCTGATCGACCAGGGGCAGTCGATCGCCGCCAAGGCGCAGATCGACAAGAGTTACAAGATCCCGGTCGACACCATGATCCAGGTGGCGGCCCTGTCGGCGGCGGGCGAGCAGTACATCGACTTCCGTCCGAAGAGTGATGTCGGCCCGTTCCTCGGCGACGGCGCGGTGATCAAGTACAACCCCGAGCAGATCAAGACCCCCACCCCGGTGTGGGCGGTGCTCGACGACACCAGCGCGCTGATCGCCCAGGTCAACCCGCAGCAGTTCAAGACGATCCTGTCCGAGCTCGACACCGCGCTCGGCGCGGGCCCGGATCAGCTGCGTGGCCTGATCAACGGCGTCAGCCTGGTGGTGGCGGGTCTGGACAACCTGCTGCCGCAGACGGTGAACCTCATCGCGAACCTGCGGGTGATCGCCGAGACCACCTCGCACGCGCAGCCGGATCTGCAGACCCTGACCAGCAACTCGGGCGCGCTGCTGACCCAGTTCAACAACGCCAACGCCGAGCTGCAGAGCGTGCTGGACAACGCGCCGGCGCAGTTCGAGGCGCTCGGCGCGGTGCTGGACAAGACGGCCGACCCGATCACCGGTCTGGCGGCCAACTTCGTCGCCATCACCAGGGCGGCGCAGCTGCGTCAGCCCGCGCTGCGACTGCTGTTCCCGTCGCTGGCGCTGGGTCTGGAGTCGATCGCGGTGCCCGCCCACGACGGCGAGTTCCACACCGTCATCGACATCTGGCCGCGGCCGACGTGCTACTACGCCACCGAGTACCGCCGCAACGAGGAAGTCCAGGACGGGTCGATCCCGAAGTGGAACTACTGCGTGAACCCGCCCGCCGATCAGCAGATCCGCGGGTCGGCCAACGCGCCGCGTCCGAACGTGCCCAACAACGGCGCGCAGATGCCCCCCGGTGTCGATCCCAACGAGCGGACACCCATCCCGGTGAACTGAGTTGATGCCCGGCCCGGTCCCTCGCGGACCGGACCGGGCATACTCGCTGGGGAGAGCGTGTGGCCCGGCTCACGGGCCCACGAAGGATATCGGTGCGATATGTGTGCCGGGAAAGAGCAGGATTGATTCGATGACCAGCGACGACGCCGAGAGCAAGAAGGAAGCTGCCGCGGCGGATAAGCCCGATCTGGCCAAGGCCGACGCGACCGTCAAGGGCGCCGCGGCCACCCCCGAAACGGACGCCCCCACGGTGAAGGCGGCGACCGTGCCCGAAGCGCAGGCGCCGGCGCCCGCGTCGGCCGGGAAATCGAGCTCGACGGGTTGGATCGCCGCCGGTGTGGCCGGTGTGGTCGCTCTCGGTGCGGCCACCGCGGCCGTGGTGTTCTTCCTGCAGAGCAGCGACAAGGGCGACAAGCTCGACGCCATCGCGGAGTCGACGAAGGCGGCCTGCGACTACGGCAACATCCTCGCCAACTACGACTACTCCAAGGACCTCGACGGCTACATCGCCTCGATGAAGGCGGGGGCCACCGGCGACTACCTGAAGGAATTCAGCGACGCCAGCGAGGCGCTCAAGGGCGCGATGGTCCAGGCCCAGGTGAAGTCCCGCGGCGAGGACGTGCAGTGCGCCTACATCTCGGGCAGCACCGAGGACGTCAAGGCCATGGTCACCATGACCCAGTACCGGACCAACTTCACCCAGACCGAACCGGACCGGATGATGTTCGCCATCGAGATGACCCTCGAGAAGTCCGACGACGGCAAGTGGCTGGTCAGCAAGCTGGACTCGCCGCTGCTCAAGAACGGCAGCCAGGTCCCCGGCGGCGGCGCCCCCGGCCAGACCGTGCCGACCCCGCAGGCGCCCGCGCCGACGCCGGGCAACTGATCGACGAGTAATCCCGAACGCCTCCGGCGGCAGAGCGACTCTGCCGCCGGAGGCGTTTTCGTGCGGACCAACTCCGGTCGCGTCGGCGCCTCAGAACAGGGTGAGTGTCCCGGACGGCGCCGCCGGCTCGACCGGCTTCCCCGTGGTCCGCGGTCTGGTGGGTTCGGCGACTTGCGCCGGGCGGGCGGCGGCCTCGCGGGCGGCCGCGCCTGCCAGAGTGTCGGCCTGTTCGTTGAAATAGTTACCGACGTGCCCGCGGACCCAGCGGAAACGCACCGGGCCCTCGCGGGTCGTGATGGCCCGATCGATCTGCTTGATGATCTCGACGTTCTTCACCGCGCCACCGGTGGAGGTGCGCCAGCCGTTGCGCCGCCAGCCGGTGATCCACTCGGAGGCGCATTTGATGGCGTAGAGCGAATCGCTCTCGATGAGCATCGGCTCGGCGCCGGGGTGGGCGAGGATGGCTTCCAGTACGGCGCGGAGCTCGGCGATCTGGTTGGTGCCGGTCGCCGCTCCCCCGCTGTCCGCCGGGCCCTGGTGGTTCACCCAGGCCCAGCCGATGGCACCACCGGGATTGCGCAGGCAGGACCCGTCGGTGCTCACGATGATCATGACCGCCACCCTAGGCGATGCGGCCGACAAGATCGGTACCGTGGAATGCCTCTATCTCCCTTCGCAACCGCGACTCCGTCCGGCGCAGTGCCGATCTCGCGACCGCGTCGACGAGGCCGTGGCACAGGCGGCCGAACACACCGCGTGGTGGTGGATAGTCGGCTTCGGAGGTCAGCACCGACCGTTCGTAGCCGAGCGGATCGAACCGTAGTGTCACGGTTCCGTATACCCGCCCACGCAGGGTATACCCGATCACCGCGTTGCGCCGATATTCGGTGATCTCGCAGGTCGAGCGCAGCGGAATCACCCCGAACAGCCGGACTTTCAGCACGAAGGCGGCGCCGAGGCCCTGGTCGGGTTCGCCGTCCGGCTCGATGCCGGTGACACCCGACATCCAGTCCGGGACGAAGCGGAAGTTCGCGGCGTAGGCGAAGGCGGCGTCGACGGGTGCGCCGACGTCACACGCATACCTGATGTGGCCCATCGGCCCTCCCTGATCACGGATGGGCTCAAAATTACTACAAATATCCTCTTTATTTGCCGGATTGCCGCTCAGAGCTGGTCGACGAGGTACTCCGCGATCGGCATCGCCGACGTCGCCGCAGGTGAGGGCGCGTTGAGCACGTGGATCGAGCGCGGGGTCCGCTCGATCAGGAAGTCGTGTACCAGGGTGCCGTCGCGCAGCACGGCCTGCGCGCGGATGCCCGCGCGATGCGGCAGCAGATCCGCGGTCGTGAGTTCCGGGCAGTAGCGACGGCATTCGGCGAGGTAGCCCCGCTTGAACACCGAATTGCGCAGCTCGCGCGCCCCGGTCCGCAGGTGCGTGCGGGCGACCCGGTGCACGCCGGGGAAGCGCAGCACGTCGACCGCGTCCCGCACGTTCACGCTGCCCTTGGGATAGCCCTCCCTGGCCAGCCCGAGCACCGCGTTCGGCCCGACGGTCAGCTCCCCGTCGATGGTCGGGCTGAGGTGGACGCCGAGGAACGGCAGCGCGGGATCGGGCACCGGGTAGATCAGCGTGCGCACCAGCTCGGCGCGCTCGGCGGGCAGCCGGTAGTACTCGCCGCGGAACGGGACGATGCGGAAGTCGGTGCGGATACCCGCCATCCGCGCCATCCGGTCGGCCTGCAAGCCGGCGCAGACCACCAGCGTGCGCGCGGTGAACGTCGCGGCCGGGCCGGAAATCGTGACGGCGGAATCGGTTTCGCTGATCGCCTCGACGACGGTGTCGAGCGCGATCCGCCCGCCCATGGCCACCACCTGATCGGCGAGCGCGGCCGTCACCTTCGCGTAGTCGATGATGCCGGTGGCTGGCACGAACAGCGCGCCGACGCCGGTGATCCTCGGCTCGCGGCGCACCAGCTCGGCCGCGTCGATCGCTTCCACCTCGACGCCGTTGGCGACGGAGCGCTCGTAGAGGTCGAGCATCCGCGCGTGCTCGGCGGAATCGGTGGCCACCAGCAGCTTTCCGCAGACCTCGAACGGAATGTCGTTGGCGGCGGCGAACTCCTTGGTCCACCGCGCGCCGGCGCGGCACAGCCGGGCCTTCAAACTGTCGGGTGGGTAATAGATTCCGGAGTGGATGACGCCGCTGTTGTGCCCGGTCTGATGGGCGCCGAGGCTCGACTCCTTGTCCACCAGCACCAGACTCGCGCCGGGGTGGGTGGTCAGCAGCCGATGCGCGGTCGCCACGCCGACGATGCCGCCGCCGAGCACGCAGAAGTCGTACGCACCGCGCCCGGTGCCGCCAGAACTCACACGCCGACGGTAGTCGGCGCCTCGTCGGCAGGTGTGGTCGGTGCGGCGGTCTCGTCGCCGGCCTGCGCCGACTCGACCGGCGCCGGCTCGGTGCCCGGCTTCTGCACCCGTTCCACGCGCAGCGTGTGGCTGCCGAGGCCGGGATCGGAGAGCACGAAGACCAGTTCACCGCGGCGGGTGTCGAGTTCGGTCCGCAGCGCGGTCACCCCGGCGGGGTCGGCGGTGAGGCCCAGGTATTTCGACGCGATCGTCACCAGGTTGGTGTCCACCGTGAAGGCGATGGTGTCGGTACGCGCGGGCGCGACCTGCGCCCCGACGTAGGTGGTGCCGATCTTGAGCCGTCCGGCCAGCGCCGAGCTGTCGGGGGTCGCGCCGACACCCGACTGCTGTGCGGTCACCGGGGTCCTGGTCACGGCGGGCACCGTGCGCTCGGTCGACATCGCGAGCTCGACGAGATCGCTGGTCGCGCGCGGCGCGGAGTCCTCGGCGAAGGCGGGGCGGTGGTGGCCCGAGCCCGGCGGCACGGCGGGGGCCGCGGTGTCGTCGGCGCGCGGCGGCGCGAGTTCGGGCATGTGGTTGACGATGTAGGCGCCCGCGGCGACGGTGAGGCAGAGGCTGGCGGCGCCGGCGATGACGGTGGCGGACAGACGCGCGATCTGAGCGGGTCGGTGAGCGGTCACGATGCGGTCCTTCCTGTACCTGTGGGTGAACCCGAGGGAACGGGGCCCGCATCGTTGAAAGCCACGCGCTGATTTCCACGGTACGCCGGTGCTAGCTGTTGTTAGCACCGGCGCCGGTGAGATCAGGACCACATCTGGACAACCGACCTATCAGTGCGGGTCAGCGCCGTGCCCGGGGGTCGCGGTTGTTTCTCACACCGCGCCGCGGGGTACCCCTCCGAAGCAGGCGAGCGTCGTTCACGACTGCCACGGAGGTCAACCCCCGGCCAACGAAGTCCGGGGCAGTCGGCACGAATGGCGCTCAGAGACTGACGCTCGCCTGTTCGAAACGTGTGGTCAGGCGAACTGGCCTGCTTCGCGGCCCGCGCCGGGCGGACCGGCGAAGGCCTGGGCGATGCCGAGCCAGTGTTCGGCGTCGGGGCCCTCGGTGACCAGGGCGGTGTCCTCGCGGTGCCTGCGCTGGGTCGCGACCAGGCAGAAGTCGACGGCCGGACCGGTGACGCGCTGTTTCGCGTCCTCGGGACCCCAGGTCCACAGGCTGCCGTCGGGCGCGGTCAGCTCCACCCGGAATTCCTCGGCGGGACCGGATTCCCCGTGCACCGTGTAGGCGTAGTTGCGGGTGCGGACGCTGATGTGGGCGACGGTGCGCAGCCGGGCGGTGGGCGTGCGCTCGACGCCGAGCGCGTCGGCGACGTCCTGGCCGTGCGCCCAGGTCTCCATGATCCGCGCGGAGATCATCGACGCCGGGCTCATCGGCGGGCCGAACCAGGGCAGCTTGGTGCCCGCGGGCACGGCGGCCAGCGCGGCGATCAGGGCCGCGCGGCCCGAGCGCCAGCGCACGAGCAACTCGGCGGGCGGGGTCTGCGCGACCTCTTCGGCGGCCTCGTCGACGAAGGTGAACATCTTGGGCGCTGCCTCGGCCAGCAGCTTCGCGAAGGTGTCACCGTCGGTGGCGGCCAGCTTGGAGACTTCGTCGGTCCAGGTCAGGTGGGCGATCTGGGTGGTGATGTCCCAGCCGGGCGAGGGGGTGGTGGTCTGCCACTGCGCGGAGGTCAGCGGTGCGACCAGGTTTTCCAGATCCGCGCATTCGGCGGCGAAGTCGTCGAGGAGCGCTGCGAGGTCAGCCATCTGTTCCCTTGCCGATCGTGGCGCGACCCGGTACAGGTGCGCCTCGCCACCAGAATCTCAGCGGCCCGAGAAAAATGCAAGCACGCGTGCTTGTTATTTGCCGCTACCAGCCGAAGATGAGGAGGTGGACCGCGCCGACTACGACGCCCAGCGCACCACCGTGCAGGTACAGCAGCCACGCGTCCTGCTCCACCGCGGCATAGAACATCTCCATGAACTCGCCCGGCGTGAGTTTCTGCAGCTTGCGATCGGCGAACTCGTCGATCTTCTTCGCCTGCTCCAGCACGAACTTCTCGTCGTCGACCATTTCCGGCGCGAGGCTCATGCCGGCGCCCGCGCCCGAGATGGCGAGGTTGTCGTACCCTTTCCGCCCGATCGCCGCGCGCACCATGAACGCGGTCGGGCCGAGCTGGTGCTGGATCTCCTCGGCGACGACCCGCTCGATCAACTGCTTGGTCTTGTCGCCGTTCGGCCCATCGAGCAGCTCGTTGGACAGGTTCTCCACGGTCAGCACCTGGTAGGCCAGGATGTGCGCGAGGTCGGTCGCCGCCTGCGGCTGCCGCTTGGCCAGCAGGGCCTGGCGCCACAGGTACTTGTAGCGCGGCTGCGGGTCGCCCGGCTCGAACACCATCTTGATCGCGATGACGTTCACGATGACGCCGATCGCGGCCGAGGCCAGCAGCACGATCACCCACGCGGGCACCAGCCCCCAGAACGGGATCTGCGAGTGCACGTGCAGGTACAGCGCCAGCACCAGGCCGAACGGCGCGCCGAGCAGGCCGATCCGCACCATGAACTTCAGTTCCGGCGCGGCGATGGTGGTGGTGAGGTCCTTGAGAATGGTCGGGTTCTTCTCCAGGTACCTGATCACGAAGTTCTTGACGTCGAGCAGCTGGTCGATGTTGTCGCCGAGGCTCGCGAACGCGCGCCTGCCCAGCGCGGGCAGCTGCCGGTCGACCCGCTGGTAGACGGCCTGCTTCACCGGTCGTGGCAGCGAGCGCCACAGATCGGGATTCTCCCGGTACATGATCTCGTCGACGATCGGCCGCACCTGGTCGCGGGCCCGTTCGGCGAGATAGTCGCCGATGCCGTCCAGATCGAGTTCATGGATGAAATCGCGCGGGCTGCCGATGCGCATCAGCGCCTTGTCGACGCAGATACTCGCCATCTTCTCGGAGCGGGCGGGGATGAAGCCCTGGAAACCGAGCTGGCGCCCGTCACCGGAGAAGGTCGGCAGCACCTGGACCCGGCGTGGCAGATACGGATACAGGACGTGCAGCATCGGTACCCGGAAGCCCTTGAAATGCAGCGGCCAGAACAGCATGAGCACGCCGGTCCAGTTGGTGAGCCAGCCCGCCACCGCGCAGAAGATCGGAAAGCTCACCAGTTCGACCACGAATTTCGACTGCCCCGTCAGCTCTTCCCAATCGATGAAGAGTCCGGAGGCCAGTGTGGTCATCGTGGAGCCCCCTAGTGCTGACGCGCGAAGAACGTGAAGAACGTGAGGATAAGGCAATCACATTCTGACCGGTCGCGACGGGGTGTCAACGGCGGAGGGCGGTATCTACCCCGGCCGCAGCACCACGTGAACCTCGATCGTCACCCAGCGCCCGATCAGGAATTCCGGTGCTTTCACCCCGATCGCCCTGCGGTCGAGCACGGCTTCCGCGCTGACGGCCACGGTGTCGGCGGTCAGGTCGAATCGGGTGACGGTGAAGACCAGCGGGATGTCCCGGCCGCGGACGGTGGCCACGCCCGCCACGCGCCACTCCCCGTCGGTGCCCGTGATGTCGTCGGCGACGAAGTTCATCCGCGGGTGCCGGTCCAGATCCAGCAGCCCCGGCTTGCGCAGATCGCGATCGCGCCGGGCGTTGCCGGTGTCGACCGCGGCGAGGTCGACGACCCCGCTGACCGTCTCGGGCTGCCCGGCGGGACCGACCGTCAGCCGGCCGGCCAGCACCGGCATCGTCCCGTGCACGGTCCGCCGCCCGAAGTGGCCGACCCGGAACCGCGCGGTGCACCGTCGCGGCGCGGCGACCCAGTCCGTGCGCTCGCGCTCGCCCAGCATGATCCAGTTCATGACGTCGCCCCCGCGGCGTAGATGGCGGCGGTGTCGTGGTGCCGCAGCACCGGGTAGATCTCCACCCGGTCGGGCCCGGGCAGCAGCGCCGGGTCCTCGTCCGGCAGCAGCTCGGTGGCGAGGATGGCCGCGCGCACCGCGTGCAGCGCTTCCTCGGACTCGCCGATGCCGATCACCACGCCGGAGCCGTCGGCGCGGCGCAGTTCGTAGTACTCGAGCAGGCCCGGCACGGTGGCCAGGGCGGGCCGGATGCGGTTCGCGGCGGCGAAGTCGGCGGCCGCCAGTTCGCCCGCCGTGCGCGGCCGGTCGAACCAGACAAGGTGTGCGTACATGATTTTCAGCTCCTGACCTGGGGAATTCGGTGATTCAAGAATCGCCGCGCGCGGGCGCGTCCGGATCAGTGCCGGTACGTATCCGCAGTACTGAACTTCGCCGTAGGCGCGATACTTGTGCGATGCAGACTCCGGCCGTCGGACGGCATCAGGAGATCGCGCGGCTGCGCGCGGCGGTGCTGTCCGCCGCCTCGGGGGCAGGCCGGTTCGTGCTGGTCGGTGGTGCGGCCGGGATCGGCAAGTCGTGGCTGGCGGAACGCGCCGTCGAGCTGGCCGCGGAGTCGGGGCTGCGCGTGGCGCGCGGCAACGCGCTCGACGACGCCGGGATGCCGCCGCTGTGGCCGTGGCGCCGGGCCGCCCGCGACCTGCCCGAACTCGCCGCCGCCCTCGATACGGTCAGCGAACCCGGTGGCGGTGCGGCCGCGCAGCGCTTCCGGATGTGCACCGAGGTCGTCGACGTGCTCACCGCGGCGGCCGCGGGCACCGGCCTGCTGCTCGTGCTCGAGGATCTGCACTGGGCCGACCCGACCTCGCTGGCGCTGCTCACCCACGTCGCCGGCGAGACGGCGCGCGCCGAGCTGCTCATCGTCGGCACGGCGCGCGAACCGGCGGGGGCGACCCTGCTCGGGCACCAGTCCGAGTGGCTGCGGCTGCCGAATACCCGATCACTGTCGGTACCGGGGCTTTCCGAGCCGGAGGTGCGCTACTGGCTCGAACAGCGCGGTCTGTCCGCCGACCTCGCCGCGCGGGTGCGCGATCGCACCGACGGCAATCCGCTGCTGGTCCGGCTCGTCCTGGAATCCGGTGCCGCCGAGTCCGACAACGGCGACGTGCTGTCCGTACCCGCGGTGCGCCGTTTGGTGCTGTCGCAGCTCGACCGGCTCGCGCCGGACACCGTCGACGTGCTCAGTGCCGCCGCCGTATTCGGTGAACGCATCGACGCCGACCTGCTGGCACAGGTGTGCCCGCGGGTGCCGGCGGCCATCGACGCCGCGACCGCGGCGGGCATCGTCCGCCGTTTCGACGACGGCACGACCGGTTTCACCCACGCCCTGATCAGGGACGCGGTGTACGCCGACCTGACACCCTCGCGCCGGTCCGCCCTGCACCGCGTGGCGGCGGAAGCGCTGACCGCGCGTGGCGGCCCCGACGCCGTCGTCGCCGGGGCGATCGCGACGCAGTGGCGCGAGGCGGCGGCAGGCGCCGAATCACCGGCGGGCCTGCGCTGGTCGCGGCGCGCGGCCCACTCGGCACGGGCCGCCGCGGCCTACCCGGAGGCGATCCGGTTCGGGCAGTGGGCGATCGACGCGGCGGGCGCCACCGCCGCCGAGGCCGACCGCGCCGAGCTGCTCCTCGACCTCGCCGGCGACGAGTTCGCCGCGGGCCGGATCGCCGACAGCCTCGAGCACTGCGTCCAGGCCGCCGCCGTCGCCGAGCGGGCCGCCCGCCCCGACCTGCTCGCCGAGGCCGCGCTCGTGGTGCACGGCGTCACCACGCCCACGGTGATGACGCAGCTGGACCAGCTGTGCGCCAGCGCCTTACGGCAGCTCGAACCCGGCACCCACGACGACCTGATCGCCCGGATCCTGGCCAGGCACGCCCTGTCGGCCGCCGATCGCGGCGCGGGCGCGGCGGCCAGGACGCTGTCCGAGCAGGCCATGCGCGCCGCCGCCCACTCCACCGACCCCGATGTCGCGCTCGACGCCATCCACGCCCGCCACCTGTCCCTGGCCGCGCCCGACTACCTCGACGAGCGAACCACCCTGGCCGCCAGGGCGATCGAGATCGCGGTCGACGCCGAACAGCCGCTCGCCCAGCTCTGGGGACACGTGTGGACCGCCGACGCGAGCCTGCAACGCGGCGACCTCACCGCCTTCGACAGCGCCCTCGACCACATCGCGCTGCTGGTCGAACGCCGTCGGCTGCCGATCGCCCGGTGGCACCTGCTGCGCCTGCGCGCCACCCGCGCGGTCCTCGTCGGCGAGCTCGCCGCCGCCCTCGAATTCGACAGCGCCGCCTATGAACTGGCGCTGGCCATCGGTGACTTCTCGCTGGCCGGGCTGCATCACGCGTTCCGTGGGATGTACGCGGTGATCGTCGGCCACATCGACCGCGCCGAGCTGACCGCCGCGGTCGAGTCGCTGTCCTTCGCCCCGAAGATTCCGATCGCCCAGCTCTTCGCACCGCTGATGCACGCGCTCGCCGGTGACGTCGACGAGGCCACGGCCCTGTTCGCGCCGTTCCGCGAGCTTCCCGACACCCTCGAGGTCGGCGCGCGCTGGGCGGGCACCGTGTTCTGCGTCGGCCTGGTGGCCGAACTCCTCGACGACGCCGAGACCGCCGACCGCGTCTACCGCGCCCTGGCGGGCCAGGAACGGTACTACTCCGCCGACGGCACCGGCGCGCTGATCTGCGTCAGCTCGCTGGCCCGGGTCCGCGCCGACAACGCCCGCGTGGCCGGGCACCTGGACGCCGCCGTCGAGCTGTACCGGCGCGGTCTGGCGATGGACGCCAGGATCGGCGCGCGGCCCTTCGTCGCGCTGGGCCATCTCGGCCTGGCCCGCACCCAGCTCGCCCGCGCCGACTTCACCGCCGCGCGCGCCGAAGCGGAGCGGGCGGCCGCCGGATTCCGCAGGCTCGGCATGCCGTACCGCCTGGCCACCGCCGACGCCCTGCTGACCAGGATCGCCGCCGCCACCCGGTCCGCCGATCCCCTGACGCCGCGCGAGCGGGAAGTCCGCGATCTCGCGGCGGCGGGCCTGACGAATCGCGAAATCGCCACGCGTTTGGTTCTTTCCGAGCGCACCGTGGAAACCCACGTCCGCAACATCCTCGCCAAACTGGGTGTCACCAACCGCACCGAACTCGCTCGCGACCGCCGCTGACGCAGGTCACGCCCCTGACATCGTGGTCGGTGCGCGGTGCGAAGTTGCGGTTACAGTGGCCGGGCAAGTAGTGCTCGTGCTCGGAGGGGACCGGTGGTGGAACAGGTATTCCAGGTCGATTTGCGTGGTGTGGTCGACCTGCTCAGTCACCACCTGTACGGCAGTCCGCGGGTGTACGTGCGCGAGCTGATGCAGAACGCCGTCGACGCGAGCACCGCGCGCCGGACGCTCGACCCGTCGGCGCAGCTCAGCGTGCGGATCGAGACCGCCGACCGGACCGGCGACGGCAGCATCAGGATCCACGACACCGGCATCGGGCTCACCGAGGCCGAGGTGCACACCTTCCTGGCCACCATCGGCCGCAGCGGCAAACGCGACGATCTCGGCTTCGCCAGGCACGAGTTCCTCGGCCAGTTCGGCATCGGCCTGCTCTCGTGCTTCCTGGTGGCCGACGAGGTCACCGTGCTCACCCGCTCCGCGCGCGGCGGGCCGACGGTGCGCTGGACCGGCTTCGCCGACGGCCGCTACCGGGTCGAGCCCGCCTCGCGGGAACGCGAGGAACCGGGCACCACGGTGATCCTGACGCCCCGGCGCGGCGCCGAGCAGTGGCTCACCGGCGCCACCGTCACCGAGCTGGCCGCCCTGTTCGGCAGCCTGCTGCCGTTCGAGGTCACCGTCGACGGGCGCTCGGTCACCGAGCCCGAGGTGCCGTGGCGGGCGAACCACCCCACTCCCGACGACCGCAAGGCCGCGCTCGCCGCCTACGCCGAGGACACCTTCGGCTTCACGCCGTTCGCCACCTTCGATCTCAGCTGTGCCGAATCCGGTGTCACCGGGGTGGCGTTCGTGCTCCCGCAGCCGGTCAACCCGGCGGCCAAGGCGGGGCACCGGGTGTATCTCAAGCGGATGCTGCTGGCGGAGAGCGTCAGCGGGCTGCTGCCCGACTGGGCGTTCTTCGTGCGCTGCGTCGTCGACACCACCGAGCTGCGGCCGACCGCGAGCCGGGAGGCGCTGTACGAGGACGACCTGCTCGAATCCACCAGGGAGTCGCTCGGCGGGCAGATCAGGGACTGGCTGGTGGAGCTGTCCACCGCCGACCCGGCCGCGCTCGCCCGCTTCCTGCGCGTGCACGACCTGGGCGTGAAGGCGCTGGCCCTGCACGACGACGACATGCTCCGGCTGGTCGACCGCTGGCTGCCGGTGGAGACCAATGCCGGGCAGATCCCGCTCGCGGAGTTCCGCCGCCGGTTCGGTGGCATGCGCTACACGCCGTCGGTGGAGGAGTTCCGCCAGCTCGGCGCGGTGGCGGCCGCGCAGGGCCTCGGCCTGGTGAACGGCGGCTACACCTACATCACCGAGATCCTGGAGCGCCTGCCCGCGCTCGATCCCGAGATCCAGGTGACCCGTCTGGACACCGCCGCCCTGGCGACCCACTTCGACCTGGTCGACCCGGCCACCGAACTCGCGCTGCGGCCATTCCTCACGACCGCCCAGCGCGTGCTCGACCGGCTCGACTGCGAGGTCGCGCTGCGCACGTTCGATCCGCCGTCGCTGTCGGCGCTGTACCTGCTCGACCGCGACACCCAGCATCGCGCCGAACTGCGGGCCACCCGCCAGGTCGCCGACGAGCTGTGGGCCGATGTGCTCGGCGCCTTCGATTCCGGTCAGGACGGCGACCGGCCGCAGCTGGTGCTCAATCACCGTAATCCGCTGGTGCGCCGCATCGCCGGGCTCGCCGACACCCGCTTGGTGACCATGGCGGTCGAGGCGCTCTACAGCCAGGCGCTGCTCCAGGGCCAGCATCCGATGCGGCCGGTCGACACCGCGCTGCTGAACAAGTCGTTCGTCGGGCTGCTCGACTGGGCAGTGCACGATCCGCAGGGAGAGCTCTGATGTCCGAGTCCGCCGACGACCTGTGGCGGCTGCTCGCCCAGGCCGGTCACATGCCCTACGGTGACGCCAAAGACGCACTGCTGGAACAGGTCCTGCGACACGCCGAAGCGGGCGGGCACACCGACATCGCCTTCAACACCCGGATGCGGTTGATCGCCGCCTACGCGCAGGGCATGAGCCCGGCCAAGCTGTTCGTCCCGTTCGCCCGCTGCCTGGCCGACTACGACCGGGAACCCGGCGCCTACGACGACTGGGTGGCGGGATCGCTGCGCTGGGATTTCAAGTTCGCGGTGCGCGCGATGACGAATTTCCCCGAGGTGCCCAAGGATCGGGCACTGGCCGCGCTCGACCAGATGGAGCAGCGCTACCGGGTGGAGGGCCAGAGTCCGCAGGCGGTGTACGCCTACCGGCACTACGTGGCCAAGCATCTCGGCGACCTGACCGAGGCCGAGAGCTGGTACGAAAGATGGTGCACCACACCGCGCGACGAGAACTCCGACTGCGCCGGATGCGACCCGACCGGCAAGGTCACCTGGTTGGCGAGCCGGGGTCGGGACGCGGAGGCGGTCGAACTGGCCGCCCCGGTCCTGCGTGGCGAGCTGAACTGCGACGAGCAACCCCAGCTGATCCTCACCGCCCTGCTGCTGCCCTACCTGCGCACCGGCCAGCTCGACGCCGCGCGCGACGCGCACCGCAGGTCGTACCGGGTGCTGCGCACCAAACCCCAGGACGTGAGCGCCATCGCCACGCATCTCGAGTTCTGCGCGCTGTCCGGCAACCAGGCCCGCGGCCTGGAACTGCTCGACCGGCATCTCGGCTGGCTCGACCGGTCGCCGAATCCGTCCGCCGCCATGGACTTCGCCGCCGCGGCCGCGCTGCTGCTGCGCACCGTCGAGGACGCGGGCCACGGCGACACCGTCGTCCGGCGGCCCGCGCATCTCGACCGCCCCGCGGCCGAATCGACCGCGCGCGCCCTGCACGCGGAACTGGCCGCCGAGGCCTTGGCGATCGCGGCGCGATTCGACCGGCGCAACGGCACCACCCACCAGACCGAGCTGGTGCGCACGGTGCTGGCGAGCACGCCGATCGTCGACCAGCTGCCGCTGTCGGCCGCCGCGGTGCACCGGGTGCCGGTCGAGCAGGCGCCCGCCCCGATCGAACTCCCCGCGCTGACCACCGCCGAGCTGATCGAACGGGCCGAATCGGGCCTCCAGCGCGATGCCACCACCGAGGTGACGGCGTTGATCCAGCGCCTGACCGAGGCCGCCGAGCCCACCGATCCGCTGCTGGCGGGCAGGCGCGCGGCCGTGCTCGCGCGCGAGTCCGCCCGTGGCGACGACTGTCTCGCGACCGAATCCCTGCTGCGCCGTGCGATCGAGCACTACACCGCCGCCGGCGACGAGGAATACCGCCAGATCGGTCTCGGCAGGCTCGGCGTGCACCTGTGCAGACACGGTGATCCCGCCGAAGCGACACCGCTGCTGCGCGCGTCGCTCGCGCACCTGGGCGCGTCGGCCGATCCAGCGGTCCGGGGCAACGCCGTGCTGCGGCTGTCCGGCGGTCTGCTCGACCTGTACGACCGTGGCCTGCTGCCCGACGATGCCGCCGCCGAACTCCCCGAACTGCTCGACCGGGCCGACGCCGAGGCCGCCGCCTCGGGTGACGACGAGCTGATCGGTGATGCCGCCAAGCAGCGGCTCTTCCTGTCCGAGAACAACTCCCGGATCGACGACGCCGATGTCGCGGCACGGACGGCGATCTCGGCCTACCGCCGGGCGAATCTGCCGTTCCGGGCCGCGACCACGCTGTACTACCTGGCCGGAATCCACCGGGCCGCCGGTGATTTCGCCGCCGCGCTGGCCGCGACCGACGAGGCACTGCCGCTGCTCGACGCGGACACGCGCGTCGGTTTCCGGACGGCCCTGTTCGCCCGTCGCGGCGATCTCCTGCTGCTCCTCGAGCGTCCCGCCGAGGCCGTCGGCGAGCTGCTCACCGCCATCGCGATCGGCGCACCCGCCGGGCTGCCCCAGCTGCCGTACGCGCAATGGGATCTGGCCATCGCCTACCGGGCCACCGGGCAGCTGCTCGATGCCGCCGAGCAGGCGGAAGCGGCGATCACCGCGCTCGACGGCGCGGGCGCGGGCGGCGCGGCCCGTGGCTGCCGCTACCTGCTGGCCGGTCTGCACCGCTCGCTCGGCGAGCCCGATCAGGCGCTCGCCGTGTACGACGCGATCATCGAATTAGACCGGTCCGTCGAGGATCTCGGTGACGAGGCGTATGTCCTGGCCGAGACCGCCGACCTGCTCGACGCGCTCGACCGCGACGCCGAGGCCGCCGAACGCTACCGCCTCGCCGCCGAGGTGGCGGCGCGGGTCGACGATCCGATCCGGGTCGCCTACTGCCGCTACAGCGCCGCGCTGTCCCTGCACTGGTCCGGTGATTCGGCGGGCGCGGTCGCGGCCGTCGAGGTCGCCGACGCGGCGCTGGCGGCGCTCGCCGCCACCGGCCCGGACGCCGATCTGCTGTGCTGGCACCGGGCCAGGCTCGACCACAATGCCGCCCGAATCCTGCACGCCGCCTATCGTTTCCCCGACGCCCTCCCGCGCGCCGAAGCCGCCGCCGCCGGGTTCCGCGCGATCGACGTCATCGATCGGGCGGTGCGGGCCGACTACGACCAGGCCAGGATCCTGCTCGACCTCGACCGGACCGCCGAGGCCGAGAAGGTCCTCGCCGGTGCCGTCGCCGAACTCGACGACACCCATCCCGCCTACGGCCTGCTCACCAACCTGCTGACCGAAACCCGCTCCAGACTCGGCTGATTCGAAGGACTCCACGCGATGCAACCGCTCGGCAGCGACGATCCACGCCAGATCGGGGCGTACCGGCTGCTCGGCGTCCTCGGCGCCGGCGGCATGGGCAAGGTATACCTGGGCCGCAACGCGGGCGGCCGCACGGTCGCGGTGAAGGTGATCCGGCCGGATCTGCTGGGCGACCCCGAATTCCGGGCCAGGTTCCGCCGGGAGGTGGCAGCCGCGCGGCGGGTCGGCGGTGCCTGCACCGCGCCGGTCCTGGACGCCGATGTCGACGCCGATCCGCCGTGGCTGGCCACCGGTTACGTCGCCGGACTCGCGCTCTCGGACGCGGTGTCGCGGTTCGGGCCCTTCACCGAACCGTCGTTGCTCGCGCTCGGGCACGGGCTGGCCGAGGCGCTGGTGGCCATTCACGGCGTCGGCATCGTGCATCGCGATCTGAAGCCGTCGAATGTGCTGCTGGCCGTCGACGGGCCCAAGGTGGTCGACTTCGGGATCGCGCGCGCCGTCGAGGACACCGCGCTCACCACCACCGGAAAGGTCATCGGCTCACCGGGTTTCATGTGCCCGGAGCAGGTCACCGGCGAACCGCTCGGCCCCGGGTGCGATGTGTTCGCGCTCGGCGGCGTGCTGACCTTCGCCGCCTCCGGCCACGGCCCGTTCGGCACCGCCGAGATCGTGCAGATGCTGTTTCGGATCGTCTACGAGGAACCGCGCCTCGAGGGCGTGCCCGCGCGCCTGCGTCCGCTGGTCGCCGCCTGCGTCGCCAAGGACCCCGCCGTCCGCCCCACCCCGCAGCAGGTCCTCGCCGAGCTCACCGCCATCGGCCTGCCCGAGCGCACGGGCTGGCTCCCGCCCGCCGTGCTCGAGGACGTCAGCAGGCGCGCGGTCACCCTGCTCGACCTCGACTCCGGCCCGGCCGACCCACCTGTCGGACCCGGCGCAGCGCTCCCCCCGACATGGTCGAACACCGGCGGCCAGGCATCCTTCCCCGGCACCGCGGGCTCCGGTGGGCAGACACCGCTGCCAGGTGCCGCTGCGGGCTTCGGCGGACCGGCGTGGTCGCCCGGGATGGCTGCGGGCGTCGCTGGCCCGGCGTCGTCGCCTGGCATGACTGCGGGCTTCGGCGGCCAAACCCAGCTGCCAGGGTCCGGGTCGGGGTTCAACGGGCAGACACCGCTGTCCGGCACGGCTGCGAACTTCGGCGGGCACACGTCCTTTGCCGGCGGTGGGCCGACGCAGGCCGGGTACGCGACGGTCCGTCGGCCCGCCGGTGACATCACCGGCGGTACTCCCGCGCCCGGGCAGGCGTTGCGCCCGCCCGCGCGCCGCGGGCGCAACGCACTGGTGGCCGCGGCGGTGGTCGTGGCGCTGGCGGTCGCCGGGGGCGCGTTCCTGATCGGCGTCCAGCTGCGCGACCGATCGGACGGCAATAGCGCGGCGAACTCGACGTCGATCTCCACCAGCAACCAAGGCTCCGAGCTCCCGCCCGCCACCGGGGCGCCGGTGTCGACCGTCCCCGCCGCGTTCGTGGGGAGCTGGCAGGGGCGGGCTGTCGACGGGCCTGTGCAGTTCGACATCACCCTCACCATCGACGACGGCAAGGTCGGGCAGAAGGTGGCCACCGCGTCGAATACCGGCGTGCTCTCCGGCGAGCGCTGCGAGCGCTCGGAAACCCTGGTCGAGGCCACCACCGACGGCCTCGTCCTCCGGGCGAAACTCACCGGCAAGAGCGCTAGTGGCTGTATGGACGACGGCGCGACCTCGACGGTCACCATGGGCGCGAACGGCACCCTCACCTACCGCACGCCAGGGTTGCTCGGTGGCACCATCACCGGGTTCCTGCGGAAGTCCTGACACCCGCGATGGCGATTGCCGGTCGTTTGCCGACCAGTTCGAAACGGGAGCGAAACGGCGAACCGGACACCGTGTGCGGCCGGTGGTGGTTCACTACCACCACGAGCTTGTCTGGACCTTCGACCAATACATCACCCCTGGTGATACCGATCTCAACTTTCCAGCCGTTGCTATCTGGGTCACTACTATGCCAGACTCTCGTCCCACACTGTGAAGCCGTCCGGTCTCACAATGTCCGGAGAGGGAGTGTGTTGAGCGAGCGGCAAGTGCGCGATGTTGCCACCCTCCCGACGGTTGCGCCGAAATCAGCCCCAGTCGACCAGCGTGAGCGCGGCGGCGGTCAGCAGGTCGACCAGTTCGCCGACCGGTGGCCGCGACTCGCGCAGCAGCCATTCGTGGGCCACGCCGTTGACCGCGCCGGTGAGCAGGCCGGTGGTGAGCTCCGCGTCGCCGCGCAGCCGCACCCCCTTGGCCGCCAGCGCCGTCTCGATCAGCGCCGACCAGGCATGCCTGCGCGTGCGGCGATGGTTCTCCATCCGATCGCTGACTCCGACGACCTCGATCAGCGCCACCTGCGCGCGGTACGGGTCGGAGCCGAGCGATTCCAGATACGCCCCCAGGCCGGCCCGCAGCGCGGGTTCCGGTTCGGTGTGCGCGACCACCGCCTGGACGACCGCGGCCGCGGCGTCGTCCTGGATGCGGTCGTAGGCGGCGATGAGCACGTCCTCGCGGGTCTCGAACTCCTCGTAGAACTGCCGCTTGGACAGGCCCGCCGCCGCGCACACCTCGGCGAGCGAGCACGTCGGGTACCCGCGTTCGGCGAAGATTCGCGTCGCTGCTTCCAGGAACCGCTGGCGCCGTTCGGCTTTACGCGCGACGACTGTACGACCCCCATACCGTCTGTCCGCTGTAGTCACCTCTCCAATGTATCTGAAACCCGGGATCACACTTACATTTCCGGGCTGCTTCAACCAATCCCCACAAAGAAGGACGGCTGACCAGTGCTGCGCACCCGAGGCTCGCGGACCGCATTGTCCGCTCTCGTACTAGCGGTGAGTGCCTCACTCGCCGCACCGGCGTCGACCATGGCTGCCCCGCGGCCTGCGGCTCAGCCGAGCGTCCCGGCGATCGCGGAGAACGTTCCCTCCGAGACGCTGGCCGCGCTGGCACCGTCGATCGTAAGCGCCATCTCCGCGCCCGCCCCCATCGCCGATGGCGCGCAGGCCGCGATCCTGGCTCAGGCCCGCGTGCTGCTGGCGACGCCCGGCATCCCCGCGCAGGTCAAGGCGACCCTCGAGAAGGTCATCACCTTCCTCGACGGCAGCGGCGGTGGCGGCCCCGAGCTCCCGCCGTCCGACGGCCCGCGGATCGCCCAGTTCCTCTACCCGACCATCGGTAAGGGCTGCATCGGCCCGACCTCCGATTCCGTCGGCACCGCGCTGGCCGTACCCGGCCCGGCCGAGCTGCCGCCGCCAGGGCCCGCCGCGGGCCAGACCGGTTTCGTCTTCACCGCGCTGGGTACCAAGACGCCGACCGTCGTGCAGAACCCGCCGATGACGGTGCAGTGGATCAACCTGGACAACCGGCGGACGGGCACCCAGCCGCTCACCACCGCGGCCGGGATCAACCCGGACGGGCCCGCCACCCTGTCCGCCATCGCCGACACCGGCGCGGGGCGGGTCGCCGCGGTGATCACCGGTTCGCTCACCACGACCACCGCCGACGGTGACCGGACCTGCTCGTTCGCCCCGACCCTCGGGTTCTTCTCCGTCGCCTGAGCCGACGCCACGTATTGGAGTTTCGTTCAATGAAGTTTGCCGTCCCCGGCCTGGTCAGTGGCCTGGCCGGCGCGATCCTCGGGGTGATTGCCGTGCTCGGCATCACCGCGGGCGCGCAACAGAATTCGATCCCCGCTCCCGAGACCACCGCTGATCCCGGCTCCTCGGTGCTGGGCAACGTGCAGTACGGCAGCCGATGAGCAACGGGCGCAGGCTCATCGCCTGCATTCTCGTCGGACTCGGCGCGCTGCTGCTCGCCGCCGCTGTCATGATCCCCACCTACACCGTGGACAAGGTCGCCAAGACCCCGCTGGACCTCGAGGTCACCACGATCGCCAAGAGCGTGCCGGGTGAACCCAGCATGGTGCTCGACTCGAAGTCCCTGGTCTCGCCCGACGGCGCGGCCAAGGTGGACAACGTCCCCGTCTCCTCGCAGCGCTTCCTCACGGTCCAGGAGCCGTCCGGCGCCGACGAGATGACCGTCCAGGCCGGCCAGACCCTGCGCCGCGACGACCGCGACGGCGACGCCGGCGTGCTCGACGCGAAGGTCGACCGGGTGACCATCGACCGCTTCACCGGCGAGCCGGTGTCGACCTCGCCCAACGGTTCGATCGCGGTCAACGTCGACAAGTCCGGTGCGTCGGTGGCCGATCCCACCAACCGCCAGGGCCTGCAGTACCGGTTCCCGATCGGCACCGAGAAGAAGTCGTACCCGTACTTCGACCTGAACGCCCGCGCCACCTTCCCGATCGATTTCGTCGAGGAGACGGAGATCAACGGGATGCCGGTCTACCTGTTCCGGCAGTCCATCCCGGTCACCAGCCTGCACGACGTCGCGCCGACCGCGACCAGCAAGCTGACCCTGCCCGCGGCCAAGTGGGGCCTCGAGGGCGACGGCGAGGTGACCATGCTCCGCTTCTACACCAACGTCCGCGAGGTGTGGGTGGAGCCGCGGACCGGCGCGGTCATCAAGGGCGGCGAGCAGCTGCACCTGTTCTACGGCCGCAGCGCCAACCAGGTCGACGTCACCGCGCTGAAGGCGCACCTCGTCTTCGAAGAGGACACCATCGAGGCGCAGATGGCCGTCACCCAGGAGAGCCTCGACAAGCTCGACCTGTTCGGCAAGACCCTGCCGATCATCCTGGGCATCCTGGGCGCGATCCTGCTCATCGCCGGCGCCGTCCTCGGCGTCCTGAGCTCGGGTGGCTCCACCGGTCGTCGCACCTACGACCCGCCCACCGAACAGATCCGTACCACGAACCTCTAGCTCGGTTCCCCTGCACAACGCGGCCTCCCCGGATCACTCCGGGGAGGCTTCGTTGTTTGACGGCGTTGTTTTCACGGCGCGTACGCGGCCCAGTCCGGCCGGTTCAGCAGGTCCAGATAGCGCTCGCTCATCCGCTCCCACCCGGCAGGCTCCGCGCGCCGCACGTAGTCGGCCAGGGTGCCCACGTACCGGTAGCGATCGGTCGACGGCTCCAAGCGCGCGACCTGTCTCGAGTGCGCGTCGAGCACCCGCGCCGCCGCCGGATACTCGTCGAGCGTGAGACCCGCTCCCGCGCAGTAGGTCATCGCCGACAGCAGCACGGTGGTGTGGTGGACGAGGTCGAGATCGGGGTCGTCGGTGGTGATCGCGGTGGCGAGGTCGGCCGCGATCGCGACCTTCCCGGCGACATACCCGTCGAGATAATTGCCCCGGCACGAATTGCGCAACAACCAGTCCCGGACGGTCGAACCTCGGTGCTCGCACAGCTTCTCGACCACGATCTCCCGCCCCCACTCGTCGACTCGTGGGCCGAGCCACAGCAGCGCGGCGGTCCCGTCCCGGCACCGCGCCAACGCGTCGACGGCCAACCGCGAGAAGGCATCCGACAGCAACCCGATCGTCTGCAACAGCGGAATGTCGGCGTCGTCGGGCACGGTGCCGAGCAGGGCGAGCCCGATCCACACCGCGCACCGGTCCGTTCCCCGGCGCACCAGCCAGCGCCCGGTCGCCCGCACCCGCTCGGCGTCGACCCGCAGCGCCGCGGCCACCACGTGCTCGTTCCGATACGGCGGGACGTGCACGCTGTGGCAGTCCGCGGCCAGGTCGGCTGGTGACCGTGCCGGGTCACCGAAATGCGCGTCGAGCAGCGCGGCCAGCGCCATGCCCTCGGCTCTCCAATGCCCGGAACGCGAAGGGGTGGCGCCGAATCCGTGCCACGGATCGTCGGGAAAGGGATACCCCTCTTGCGGCAGCGGCGCGTTCGGCGACTCGCGATGCAGGCGCATCGCGTGGTCGAACAGCGAAACCGGCGCCGTCATGACGTGAAGGGTGCGAGGTCGAGCCGCGCGCCGACCGCCTGCCGCAGCCACAGCACCCGGAAATCGCCCCGCGCCAAGCCGGTTCGCGCGGTCGCTTCCCATTCCGGCTGGTTCAGCAAGGTGAGGTACCGGTCGATCGCCTGCTCCCGGCCCCGCCACTCCCGTGTCGACGGCCGCCGGAGGTAGTCGGCGAGGTTCGCCAGATTCCCGTAGCGATGGGTTGTCGGTGTCAGGCGTGCCGCGTGTTTCGAGTGCGCCGACAGGACGTTCGGCGCCGCCGGATACTCGTCGAGCGTGAGACCTGTTCCCGCGCAGTCGGTCATCGCGGACAACAGAACACCGGTGTGGTGGACGAGGTCGAGATCGGGGTCGTCGCCGGTGATCGCGCCGGCGAGGTCGGCCGCAATCGCGACCTCAGCCGCGAAGTACTGGTTGTGGTACTCCCCGTTGCACGATCGCCGCAACAGCCAATCCCGGGCGGGCACACCGTATGCGGCGCAAAGTTTTTTGACGACAGTGACGCGGCCCCAACCATCGACCCGGTCACCGAGCCACAGCAGACCGGACAATGCGCCCCGGCAACGCTCCATCGTGTCCACCACGAGCGGACCGAAACCCTCCGACAGCAGCCCGATCGTCTGCAACAGCGGGATGTCGCCGTCCTCCGGCGCGGTTTCGAGCAGTGCCAGTCCAATCGTCACCGCACAGCGATCGGTGCCCCGCCGGATGAGCCATCGGCCGGTCTGGCGGGCCCGCTCGATCTCCACCCGCCGGGCCGCGGCGACCACATGCTCGGTCCGGAACATCGGGACGTGCACCCGATGACACGCGTCGGCCAGGTCGGCGGGCGTGCTGGCGGGATCGGCGAAATGCGCGTCGAGCAGGGCCGCGAGGTCGAGACCTAAGGTCCGTCGATCTTTCGGCCGGGGTGGTGTGTCCCCGCGCCCGTGCCACGACTCATCCGGGTAGGGATCTCCGCTCCGCTCCAGCGGCGCATCGGGTGATTCTCGATGCAAACGCATCGCGTGGTCGAACAGGGAGATCGGCGATCCGGGCAATTCCGTCCCGGTCACGTCGCGCATCAGGCGCGGGGGGACTCGATTCGATCAGTCATGGCGCTGATGCTGTCACACCGGGCGGAGTCCGGACAAGCCCTGGTCGGGACGGTCGAATGTTCGCCGTCAGTGAACCGGGGCACGGGCCGGAACAAACAGGTACCCGACTGGGTTGAGTCAGCAAAGCTCAACTTTGGAAGGGTCGACATGACTACAGCTCAGAACCTGCCGGTGCTGTTCCTGACCGATCCGATCGTGCTGCCGGGCATGGTCGTGCCCATCGAATTGGACGAATCCGCGCAGGCCGCCATCGACGCCGCGCAGGCCGGGAAGACCGGCGCCGTGCTCGTCGCGCCCCGGCTGGACGAGGGGTACGCCTCCTACGGCGTCGTCGCTTCGATCGAGCAGGTCGGACGCATGCGCGGTGGCGCTCCCGCCGCCGTATTGAAGGCCGAGCGCAGGGCGCGGATCGGGCACGGTGTGACCGGGCCCGGCGCCGCCCTGTGGGTGGAGGCCGAACCGGTCGAGGAGGTGGCGCCCGACGAGCGGACCACCGAGCTGGCCGCCGAATACAAGAAGCTGGTCGTCGCGGTGCTGCAGCGTCGGGAGGCGTGGCAGATCATCGACATCGTCAACCAGCTCGACAACCCCGACGCCATCGCCGACACGGCGGGCTACGCGCCGTACCTGTCCAACGAGCAGAAACGGGAACTGCTCGAGACCCCGGATGTCGTCACCCGGCTGACCAAGCAGATCGAGTGGATCACCGAGCACATCGCCGAGGTCGAGGTCACCGACAAGATCTCCGAGGACGTCCGCGAGGGCATGGAGAAGAGCCAGCGCGAGTTCCTGTTGCGCCAGCAGCTCAACGCCATCCGCAAGGAACTCGGCGAGGACGAACCCGACGGCGCCGACGACTACCGCGCCCGCGTGGAGAACGCCGACCTGCCCGAGAACGTGCGCGCCGAGGCGCTGCGCGAGGTCGGCAGGCTGGAGCGGGCCAGCGACCAGAGCCCGGAATCGGGCTGGATCCGCACCTGGCTCGACACCGTGCTCGACCTGCCGTGGACGGTGAAGACCGAGGACAGCACCGATGTCTCGGCCGCCCGCGCCGTGCTCGACGCCGATCACCACGGCCTGGACGAGGTGAAGGACCGCATGGTCGAGTACCTGGCGGTGCGTTCGCGCCGGGCCGCCCGCGGCCTCGAGGTCGTCGGTGGACGTGGCTCGGGCGCGGTGCTCGTGCTGGTCGGTCCGCCCGGTGTCGGCAAGACCTCGCTGGGTGAGTCGGTCGCGAAGGCGCTGGGCCGCAAGTTCGTTCGCGTCGCCCTCGGTGGCGTGCGCGACGAGGCCGAGATCCGGGGCCATCGGCGCACCTACGTGGGCGCGCTGCCCGGCCGGATCGTGCGCGCGGTGAAGGAGGCGGGGTCGATGAATCCCGTCGTGCTGCTGGACGAGATCGACAAGGTCGGCTCCGACTTCCGCGGTGACCCGGCGGCGGCGCTGCTCGAGGTCCTCGACCCCGCGCAGAACCACACCTTCCGCGATCACTACCTGGACCTGGACCTCGACCTGTCGAACGTGCTGTTCATCGCGACGGCCAACGTCATGGACACCATCCCCGGCCCGCTGCTGGACCGGATGGAGCTCATCACCGTCGACGGCTACACCGAGGCCGACAAGGTGGCCATCGCCCGCGACTTCCTGGTGCCCCGGCAGCTGGAACGCAACGCGCTGACCGCCGAGGAGGTCTCGATCACCGACGCGGCGCTGCGCGAGATCGCGGCGAACTACACCCGCGAGGCGGGCGTGCGCCAGATGGAGCGACTGGTGGCGAAAGCCTTGCGCAAGGCGGCGACCCGCCTGGTGGCGGGCGACGCCGGCCGCCAGGACGAGCAGACGCTGGTCGACAACGGCTCGCTCGGCGCGGGCGCCGTGCTCGGGTACGACCCCGGGCTCGGCTACGACAACGTCATCGACATCGAGTCCGGCCCACAGCCTGCCGGTCGGCCGACGAATCTCGTGGTCGACGTCGACAACCTGACCGACTACCTCGGCCGTCCCCGCTTCACCCCGGACTCGGTGGAACGCACCGCCGTCCCCGGCGTGGCGACGGGTCTGGCGGTCACCGGCGCCGGTGGCGATGTGCTCTACATCGAGGCCAACGCCGCCGAGGGCGAGCGCGCCCTGACCCTGACCGGTCAGCTGGGCGATGTCATGAAGGAATCGGCGCAGATCGCGCTGACCTACGTGCGCTCGCACCTGGCGGAGATCGGCATCGAGCCGAAGGTCCTCGACCGCAACATCCACATCCACTTCCCGGCGGGTGCGGTGCCCAAGGACGGACCGTCGGCGGGTGTCACCATGGTGACCGCCCTGGTGTCGCTGGCGCTGGGCCGTCAGGTGCGCGGTGATGTCGGCATGACCGGCGAGGTCACGCTGAACGGCCGCGTGCTGCCGATCGGCGGCGTGAAGCAGAAGCTGCTCGCCGCCCAGCGCGCCGGACTGAAGACCGTCTTCATCCCGGCCCGCAACGAACCGGACCTCGACGAGGTCCCGGCCGAGGTGCTGGCCGCCCTGGACGTCCGTCCCGTCGCCGACGTGGCCGACATCCTGGCCTACGCCATCGAGCCGGTCGCCGAGCCGGCCGCCGACGGCAGCTTCGCCGTCAGCGCCTGACCCACCGAACCGAACGGGCCGTGCACACCATCGTGTGCACGGCCCGTTCGCTGTCCGGAATCGCTATCGGCTGACCGTGGGCGGCAGCGCGGGCGCTTCCTCGGGCACCGCGGTGACGATTGCGAGCTGGTCGGTGTCGTAGCTGTCCTGGTCGTCCTCGTCGAACCCGTCCTCGTCGTCGAACTCGGTGTCCTCGTCGGCGCCCGCCTCGGCGACCCGCTCGAGGTCCTTCTCGACCCGCCGCGTCGTGCCCTGCGCGACCGCGCACAGGATCGGCTCCTCGCCCTCGGTCTCGGCGTAGACGTCGCAGTGGGTGACCGCCTGGCGACGGGTGGCGCCGAGCACGGTGGCGTGCACCCGCAGCCGTTCGCCCAGGGCGGGGCGCAGGTAGGTGATGGTGAAGCCGCCGGTCAGCACGTTGGGTCCGAGGACGGTGCCCGCGGCGAAGGTGAGCGCGTTGTCGGCCGCGTAGGCCAGCACGCCACCGTGCACGAAACCGAACTGCTGCCCGTGCTCGGGCTGGATCTCGATCACCAGTGTGGCCGCGCCGTCCCCGAATTCCGTGAGTTCGGTGCCGACGAGTCGGGCGAACGGTTGCGCGGCGAGTACCTGGCGGGCCAGGTCGAGGTCGAGGGTGGTGGCTTCGGTCGGCATCGGGTGTTCCGTTCTTCGAGCTCGGTCGTGACATCGGTTGGCGCGCTACGGATATTGCCATCCGAAGGTGAGTGACGAGTACGCCAGTGCCGCACCGCCGGGTGCGAAGGTTGCGCCGTTTTGTCGGTACCGTGCGGTAATACTTCAACCGTGCCCCAGTGGCTGCTGCATGTCGATCTCGACCAGTTCCAGGCGGCGGTGGAATTCCGGCGTCGTCCTGAGCTGCGCGGACAGCCGGTCATCGTCGGTGGCGAGGGCGATCCCGCGCAGCCGCGCAAGGTCGTCACCTGCGCGTCCTATCCGGCCAGGGCCTTCGGCGTGCGCGCGGGCATGCCGTTGAAGATGGCGCAGCGCAAGTGTCCGGAGGGTGTCTTCCTGCCGGTCGACATGGCCGCCTACGAGGTCGCCTCCGACGAGATCATGGCGACCCTGGGCCGGGTCGCCGGCGCCGTCGAGATCTGGGGCATGGACGAGGCCTTCGTCGCCACCGACGACGATCCGTGGCGCTTGGCCGCCGAGATCCGGCGCGCGATCACCGCGCTCGGCCTGACCTGCTCGGTCGGCATCGGCGACAACAAGCTCACCGCGAAACTGGCCACCGGGTTCGCCAAGTCGACCGGCAAGACCTCCGCCGAGCCCGAGCACGATCCTGGCGCCGCGGCCGGGGTGTTCCAGCTGACCGCCGCGAACTGGGCCGAGCTGATGGGCCACCGCCCCACCGACGCGCTGTGGGGCGTCGGCGCCCGGATCGCCAAGCGCATGGCCGACCTCGGCATCGTCACCGTCGCCGACCTGATGACCGCCGACCGGCAGCGCCTGGCCGCCGAGTTCGGCCCGAACACCGGCCCCTACCTGTGGGTCCTCGGACACGGCAAGGGCGACACCGAGCTCTCGACCACCCCGCGCATCCCGGTGGGCCGCAGCAAGTCCGAGACCTTCCCGCACGATCTCACCGACCCCGACGAGATCCGCCGCGAAGTGGCCCGCCTGGCCACCGAGGTCGCCGAGGAGATGATCGAGCACCACCGCATCAGCACCCGCGTCGCGGTCACCGTCCGCACCAAGACCTTCTACACCCGCAGCAAGCAGCAGAAACTCCCCCAGCCGACCTCCGACATCGCCACCATCGTCCACACGGCCCTGGCCATCATCGACCGCTTCGACCTCGACCGCCCCGTCCGCCTGCTGGGCGTTCGCCTCGAACTCCTGCCGCCCGAGCCGGACCGTTGATCGTATGCTCGAACCCATGGATTACTCCGCGATGGTGGCCCGTGAATCCGACGGTGGGATCGTGCTCGCTCGTGAGCAGGTCGGGGAGGATTTCCTCGGCGAAGGCGAGGTGACGATCAAGGTCCATTACTCGAGCGCCAACTACAAGGATCTGCTGGCGATCACCCCGCGCGGCGGCGTGGTGCGCAACTATCCGATCGTGCCCGGCATCGACCTCACCGGCGAGGTGGTCGCGTCCGAGTCCGACGATTTCGCCCCGGGCGACCAGGTGATCGCGCACGGCTACGAGATCGGCGTCTCCCGCAACGGTGGCTTCGCCGAGTACGCGCGCGTGCCCGCCGAGTGGGTGGTGCGCCTGGACGGCCTGGACACCCGCGACGCCGCCACCATCGGCACCGCGGGCTTCACCGCGGCGATGAGCGTGCAGGCCCTGCTCGACAACGGCCTGACCCCCGACGACGGCGCGGTCCTGGTCACCGGCGCGACCGGCGGTGTCGGCACCGTCGCCATCGACATCCTGTCCGGCCTCGGCTTCGAGATCATCGCCTCCACCGGCAAGACCGACGCGGGCGACCTGCTCGCCGAGCTCGGCGCCAACGAGGTCATCGGCCGCCTCCCGCTCGACCCGGACGCCAAGCCGCGCCCGCTCAACAAGGCGCAGTGGGCCTCGGCGGTGGACAGCGTCGGCGGTGCTTCGCTGGCGCACGTCCTGAGCTCCATCGGCTACGGCGGCGCCGTCGCGGCCAGCGGCCTCACCGGTGGCGCCGAACTGCCCGCCACCGTGCTGCCGTTCATCCTGCGCGGGGTCAGCCTGCTCGGCATCGACTCGGTCTTCCTGCCCATCGAGAAGCGGCGCGCGCTGTGGACCGCGCTCGGCAAGGAACTGCGGCCACAGCATCTCTCGACGATCGAGTCGTTCGCCCCGATCACCGAGGTCGGCGCGGTGCTGCAGTCGATCAAGGACGGCACCCACTCCGGTCGCTCGGTGATCGGCGTCGCGGGCGAGTTCTGATCGGTGCCCGCCGCGCGGCCTACTTCGCCGGGAACGACGCGGGGAACAGCTCGTCGGCGGGTCTGCGCAGGTAGTCGCGCTCGGAGTACGCCTCGCGCATCCGATCGAACAGGACCTGCGCGCGGCGGGTCATCGCCGTCAGATCGATACCGGGAATCACCCCGTCTCGCAGGGTGATCCGCCCGGCCACCATGGCGAAGTCCGCCGCGCGCCCGGTGCTGTTCATGCACAGGGTGCGGATCGGATCGTCGAGCACGCCGTCGCGCGGATCGTCGAGCCGGAAGGCGACCAGGTCGGCGGTCGCCCCGACCGCGAGCCTGCCCAGGTCGGGGCGCCGGAGCGCGTCCGCGCCGCCGAGGGTGGCCGCGGTCAGGTAGTCGGCGTAGGTCGCGCCGTCGAGCCGGTGGGTGAGCAGTTTGGCGATGGTGACGCCGATGTCGATGCCGCGCACCAGATCCGGCGGGAACGAATCGGTGCCGAGGGCGATCCGCACGCCCGCCGCGCGGTACCGGTCGAAGGTGTCCAGGGCCGCCGCGTGCCGGGCCGAGGTGAGCGGACAGTGCACGATCGCGGCTCCCGACGCGGCCAGCGTGGCCAGATCGTCGTCGGTATCCGCGTCGACCCGGGGGTGTGCGTCCAGGTAGATACCGTGCGGGATAAGCAGATTCGGCCCGAGCAGACCGGTCAGCGCCAGCACATCCAGCGGTGGTGCGGCGAAACGCTCCACGATGAACTCGCGCTCGAGCAACCCTTGGAGCGCGTGCAGGCGGACCAGGACGCCGGTCGCCGACGCGAGTTCGGCTGTGCGCCGCATCAGCTCCTCGGTCAGCGACTCGATCCGGCACGGGAGCAGCGTGCCGTGCACGAGATCGGATCCGCGCTCGGCCGCCCAGTCGAGAAAACGTGCCGCACCGTCGAATCCGTCGCGGCCGAGTCGCTCGTTCCAGTAGATGGAGCGGGTGCCGTCCGCGTCAACGACATTGACCCCGGAGCGATACGCGGGCCCCAGGTACACCCGCAGGCCGAGCCGCTGCGCCGCCTCCGCCATCGCGACGGCATCGTCGAAGGTCTCGGCCCAGTCGCTGTGCACCTCCGAGGCGATGGGCATCGCCGTCGTGACTCCGTGCAGCAACAATTGGACGAAGCTGTACTCGCGGATGAACGCCCGCTCCTCGGCATCGAACACGGCCCGCCGTCGATGCGTTGCGTAGTCACGTGACCATTGCAGGCCGAGGCCCAGCTCACGCGACTGCCACGAATCCAGAATCGTGTGGTCGATATCGGCGAGCGCGTCGAGATCGATGAGACCGGGCAGCAACAGTGCGTTCCCGAGCTCGATCACCTCGTCGGCCGACGCCGCCCCGCGCGGGCCGACGGCCACGATGCGCGAATCCTCCACCACTACTTCGGCATCGGTCAGCAGCACGTGCCCGTCCGCCGAGCCGGCAGCCGAATCCGCTTCCGCCGCTGCGGCACAGATGCGCGACCTGCGCCCGCCCGCCGACCGGGCGTCCGGTTGCCCGTCGGCAGCATCGGTGGTTTCGGGCGAATAGGCCAGCACATGCCGTGCCCGGATATTGCGTCGCATCGTCAGCTCCCTGCTCCGCCGAAACGGCCGGGGATCTCGAAACCCTCGATCGCGGTATCGACCGTGACCACGGCGCCCCGGTGGATGACGGTCCGCGCGGCGGGCCGGTCCATCACGGCCGCGGTCGGGCTCACCGCGTCGACCAGGAAGAACTCCGCCGGATCACCGACGGCGAAACCGGGATGCGGGTCGCGCAGATCGAGTGGACGCAGACTTCGATCGAGCACGCTCGCCCCGCCCCAGGTCGCCACGGCCAGCGCGTGTTCCACATGCTGGTCCGAGCCGTACCCGTTGACGAACGCGAGTTGCCACGCGCGGTCGAGCATGTCGCCGTTGCCGTACGGCGACCAATAGTCCCGCTGTCCGTCCATCCCGACACCGACCCGCACCCCGGCGGCGGCCAGCTCGAGCAGCGGCAGCGCCCAGCCCTGCGCGCCCGCCGCGTGCGTGAGGGCGATGTCGAACTCCGCCAGCCGCTCGATCGCCGCGGGCACCCCGGGCAGGCCGCTCGCCAGACACCGCGCGTGCGAGACGGTCACCCGCCCGGTCATCCCGAGTGCCCGCACCCGCTCGCTGATCAGCGACAACGTGAACAGCCCGAGCTCGCCTGCCTCGTGCAGATGGATATCGATCCCGGCCTGATGCTTCTCGGCCAGCCCGAACACCGCGTCGAGATGACGCACCGGATCGCGGTCGAGTTCGCACGGGTCCATCCCGCCGACCAGGTCGGCCCCGGCCGACAGCGCCGCGTCCATGAGGTCGACGACACCGGGTTCGAGCAGAATGCCGACCTGCGGGAACGCCACGATCTCCACATCGCAGACCGCGGCGTAGCGTTCCCGCGCCGCGAGCTCGCCCTCGAGCTTCGCGAGCCCGGTGTCGGCGTCGACCTGCGCGTGACTGCGAATCCTGGTGGCGCCGTTGGCGACCGCGACGGCGAGGGTGAACGAGGCCCGATCGGTCACCGAGCGCTCGGCCGTTCGCCAATGCTCCCGGTCGTTCATGATCCGGCCCCAGCGGCCCGGTGCCCCGGTCTGCGCGCGGAACGGCAGACCGAGGCGACTGGAATCCAGGTGCAGATGCACGTCGGACAGGGCGGGCAGGACGAGCCTGCCCGCGCCGTCGACCCGCTCCGCCGCTGTCGTCGTCGTTCCGGTGGCGGCCACCGCGGCGACCACCCCGTCCTCGACGAGCACGTCCACCGGGTCGCCGCCCCACGGGCGCACGTCGGTGAGCAGCAGCGAATCTCCCATGGACTCAGTCCTTTCCGAAGGTCGCGGCGTCGACGGTGATCATCCCGTCCGCCCTCGGCTTCCACCGCAGCGCGGGATCGACGGCATAGCTGGCGTCGGGTGTGTACAGGCCGATCAGCAGCGCCTTCGTGTCGTTGAGGGTGAACAGCTCGCGGTACACGTCGATTCTGGCCTGCCCGGCGACGGTCCGGGTCTTGGCGACCAGCGCCTGGGTCTCCGGCAGCATCGCGTAGTCGTTCCACTGCCCGCCGAACATCGAGGCGATGGGCGCGTCACCGTCCATGGTGGACGGCGCGTAGGTGTTGAGATAGATCCCGGTGGCGGACTTCTTGGTGTAGATCATCTGCGACAGGCTGCTCTGATCGGTGCCCTGCAGGGTGATGGTGATGCCGACCTCGGCCAGGTTGGCCTGGATCGCCTGCGCGATCTCCGAACTCAGCGGGATGCGCCCGTTCGTCGCGTACTGGAACGGGATCGGCGCGCCGTGGTATCCCGCCGCCGCCAGCAGCTGCTTGGCCTTGGCGGTATCCCGCACCGGCGCAGGGTATTTCGGGTCGAACCCGCCGACGTTCTCGGCGACCAGCTGGTTGTCGACCGTCGCGCGGCCCGCCAGCAGGGTCTTCACGATGCCCTCGCGATCGATCGACAGCGCGATCGCCTCGCGGACCCGCTGGTCGGCCAGCGGACCCGCCGTGGCGTTCATGCCGAGGAAGGTGACGCCGTTGGAGACCCGCGACTCGATGTGCACGCTCTTGGCACCGTCGACGGCCGACACCTGATTCGGCGCGATCAGCGCGATGTCGAGGCTGCCGGACTGCACGCCGTTGAGCCGGGCGTCGGCGTCGGCCACCGTCTTGAAGGTGACCGCCTCGAGCGCCGCCTTCTCGCCCCAGTAGTCCGGATTGCGCTTGACGGCGTATTCGACGCCGCGCGTGTAGTGATCGAAGACGAACGGCCCGGAACCGACCGGCGCGGCCGCGAACCCGGCCGAACCCAGTGCGGTGTAGACGGATTCGGGCACGATCGAGACGCCGGTGGTGATCGTCGGCCACGCGGAGAACGGGGCATTGAGACTGAACACCACGGTGTTGCCGGGACCGACGGCGGCGGAGGTGAACATCTCCATGTAGGTGGCCGGATCGCCGGTCGGGGTGGCCTTGATCTTGTTGTAGGTGAACGCGACGTCGGAGGCTTTCAGTGGTTCACCGTTGTGGAACTTCACGTCGTCGCGGATCGTGAACGTCCACTGGGTGAAGTCGGCGTTGTGCTCCCACGCGGTCGCCAGCTTCGGCCCGATCACCCCTTCGCTGTCGAACCGGGCGAGCTGGTCGAAGGTCGCGAAGTAGTAGTTGTAGCCGGCCAGCGAGCCGTCGCTGATCGGATCGGGGACGTCCGTCGGTTCGGTCACCGCGCCGACGACCAGCGTCTTCGCCGACGCGGTATCGGTGCCCGCCGGTGCGCAGGCGCTGAGGGTGAAGGTGGTGAACGCGAGGACGGCGAGCCCCGTCGCCATACCGCGGGTGATCGGTTTCATCGGTTTCCTTTCGACGGGCGTGCCAGCGGGCGCAGGCAGGCCACGACATGGTCGGTGCGGCCCTGTGGTTCGAGTTCCGGTACGTGCGAGGCGCATTCGGGCGTCGCCAGGGGGCAGCGGGTGCGGAAGGTGCAGCCGCTCGGTGGGTTTGCGGCATCGGGGAGTTCGCCGCGCACCAGCGTCGCGGTGTCGCGGCGGCGCCGGTGCGGGTCGGGCACGGGGGCCGAGGCGATCAGGGCCCGCGTGTACGGGTGCCCCGGGCCGGTGAACACGTCTTCGGTCGGGCCGATCTCGACGAGCTTGCCCAGGTGCATCACCGCGATCCGATCGGACAGGTGGCGCACCACCGAAAGATCGTGGGCTATGAACAGATACGACAGGCCGAGCTGTTCCTGCAGGTCCTGCAGCAGATTGATCACCTGGGCCTGCACCGAGGCGTCCAGCGCGGAGACGGGTTCGTCGAGGACGAGCACCTCCGGTCCCGGGGCGAGCGCCCTGGCGATGCCGAGCCGCTGCCGCTGCCCGCCGGAGAACTCGGCGGGCTTGCGCGCCAGCGCGTCCCGGCCCAAGCCCACCTGGTCGAGCAGTTCCACCACGCGCTCCTCGCGGTACCCGCCCGCGATCCGCAGCGGCTCGGCGACGATGTCGTGCGCGGTCATCCGGGGATCGAGGGAGGAGTACGGGTCCTGGAACACCAGCTGCACCCGGTTGCGCAGCGCGCGCCTGGCCTGCGGGCGCAGGGTCGCCAGGTCGTGGCCGAGGACGCGGATCGAGCCCGCGCTCGGGGTGTTGATGCCGAAGAGCGTGCGGACCAGCGTCGACTTGCCGCCCCCGGATTCGCCGACCAGGCCGAAGGTCTCGCCGCGGCGCACCGCGAAACTCACGCCGTCGAGGGCGCGGAGCCTGCGCTTGCCGAGGAGCCCGCGCCTGCTGGTGAAGCTCACCTCCAGCCCGTCGACGCGGATCACGTCCTCGGGCTCGTCGATCGTCGTCATGCGGAGAGGTCCTGTTCGATCGATACGGACTCGACCGCAGGCGGACAGGCCACCGCGCGGCCGGTGGCCAGCGGCACGAGAACCGGTGCCGTGGTGTCGCATTCGCCGGTCTTCCCGGCGAACTCGCAGCGTGGGGCGAAGCCGCATCCGGCCGGACGTCGCGTCGGCGACGGCGGCGAGCCGGGAATGGCATAGGCACGCGCGCTGCCGGACTGCCCGAGCAGACTGCGTTGGAGTCCGCGGGTGTACGGGTGGGTGGCGTCGTCGAAGATCTGCCAGACGGTGCCGGACTCGACGACCCGGCCCGCGTACATGATCGCCACCCGATCGGCGTACTGGGCGACCAGCCCGAGATCGTGGGTGATCAGCACCATCGCCGCGCCGCTGCGGGCACGGGCCTGCGCCAGCACCTCCATGAGCTGGGCCTGGATGGTCACATCGAGGGCGGTCGTCGGCTCGTCGGCGATGAGCACCGCCGGATCGTTGGCCATGGCCATGGCGATCACCGCGCGCTGGCGCATGCCACCCGACCACTGGTGCGGGTAGGCCTTCGCCCGCTCGGCCGGCTGCGGAATGCCGACGGCGGCGAGCAGTTCGACGACCCGCCGCTTGCGCGTCGTGGCGTCGAGCCGCTGGTGGACCGCGAGCGCGCGACCGATCTGGGTGCCGACCCGGCGGACCGGATTGAGCGTGGTCATCGGGTCCTGGAAGACCATGCCGAGCTCGGCGCCGCGCAGCCGCCGCAGCGTCTCGTCGTCGGCGCCGACGAGCTCGGCGCCGCGGAAACGCACACTGCCGGCGAAGATCTCCAGCGGTGCTGGCAGCAGGCCGAGCACGGCGAGCATGGTCACCGACTTGCCGGACCCGGATTCGCCGACGAGACACAGCACTTCGCCCTCGGCCAGGGCCAGGCTCACCGAATCGACGAGCACGACCCGCTCCCCCGTGGCCGTCGTGTAGCCCACGGTGAGATCGGTGATCTCCAACAGCGCGCTCATGCCGCAACCTCCTTCACGAGAGCGCCGCGACGGCCGCGCGGAGCCCGCCTGACCCGGCGCAGCCCCTGCCCCTCGTCGGTGAATCGCCTGCTGGCCAGCAGGGTTCCGCCGATCACGAGCAGCAGGGCGACGGCGGGCACGATCGTCAGATACGGGGCCTGGCGCAGGTACTTCTGCCCGTCGGTGATCATCAGGCCCCAGCTCGGCGTCGGCGGCTGCACGCCGAGGCCGAGATAGTCGAACGACGAGATCATGATCAGCACGTTCCCGAGGTCGGCGGTGGCCAGGATCAGCACCGGCGCGGTGACATGCCCGAGGACGTGCTTGCGCATCACCCAGCCCGACCGCGCGCCGAGCAGCTTGGGCGCGATCACGAAGTCCCGGCCGGACAGCCCGAGCGCCACCGACCGCGCCACCCTGGCGTAGCCGACCCAGAAGGTGACGCCGAGGATCGTGGCCATCAGCGCGGTACTCGGGCCGCGAATGGCCGACACGGCCATGATCACCAGCGTCATCGGCACCGCGAGCTGCACGTCGGCGATGCCCATCAGCACGTTGTCGGTGACGCCGCGGAAGTAGCCCGACACCGTGCCGATCGCCATCCCGATCAGCGCGTTGACCACCACGATCACCAGGACCAGCCCGAGCGTGATCCGCCCGGCCAGCGCCAGCCTGCTCGCCAGATCGCGGCCGAGCGAATCGGTGCCGAGCGGGTAGTGCCCGTCGGTGAACGGCCGCACGAACGCCGACGCGAGTTGCTGCGCGTACGGGTCGTAGCCGGGGAACAGCGGATAGAGCAGGGAGAACAGGACGACGGCCAGGATCATCGTGCCGCCGGCGAGTGTGGCGAAGTGACGGGGACGGCTCACCGGACCCTCGCCCTCGGATCGATGACGCCGTAGAGGACGTCGATGCCGAAATTGACGAGCACGAAGATCGTCGCGATCACCACCAGCCCGGACTGGACCACCGGGAAGTCCCGGTTGAACACCGCGTCGAGCATCAACTGACCCAAACCCGGCCAGGCGAAGACGTTTTCGACGATGACCAAACCACCGAGCAAGGTGCCCAACGTGATTCCCGAGATGGTGAGCACCGGCAGCAGCGCGTTGGGCAGCACATCGCACAGCAGCACCGACGACCGGCGCTCGCCGCGCGCGTAGGCGGTGCGCACGTAGTCCTGCGCGCTCTCCGACACCAGGGAGTTGTCCAGCAGCCGCGAGTAGACGACGAACTGCGCCGTCGCGATGGTCACCGCGGGCATGACGATCGCCAGCGGATCGGCACCCGCCAGCGACGGCAACCAGCCCAGCGTCACCGAGAACACCAGGACCAGCAGCAATCCGAACAGGAAGTCCGGCACCGCGAGCCGGGCCGCGCCGATCCCGAGCGCGACCCCGCGCAGCGACCAGCGACCACTGAGATGAACGGCGAGCACTACGGCGAAGGCCAGCGCAAGGCCGATCGCGAAGCCGGCGACACCCAATTGCAGGGACGCGGGCAGGCGCTGCAGGACCAGCGACATCGACGAAGTACCGGTCTGCTGGTAGGAGTCGCCGAAATCGCCGGTCAGGATGCCGGTGAGGTAGTCGAGGAACTGGGTCAGCGGTGGCTTGTCGAAGCCGAGTTCGTGGTTCAGCGCCGCGATGTCGGCCTCGCTCGCGGTCTCGGGCAGCAGCGACGCGGCGGGACTTCCGGTCAGCCTGCCGAGCAGGAACGCCAGCGAGATGACGGCGAAAACGGTGATCACCGCCTGCGCGAAGCGGCGGAGGAGATAGACGGCCAACTCGCATCCTCTCTGTGGCCGATGATGAATCGGTATACAGAATTGGATTCGGGTGTATCCCGCTCGTGTTCCGCACGTTTCGGTCCGGTGAATGATGGGGCTGGTCGAAAAGATATATATTTCGTGGTCAGTAGGTGTTTTTCAGTCATTGCCCGCACGCGGATACGGCGGCGGAATGGCGTGCGCCGGTGCGTGACCAGACGAAATAACAGTCGACCAAAGATATATTCGTAGACTAACTCCGTGGCCCGAGACCAACGTCGCCCGGCGGAAGCCGTCGACGACACCTCCCAGACCCGGCGGATCTACGACGAACTTCGGCGCAACATCATCACCGGGGTATACCGGGAAGGCGAGAAGTTACCGGAGGCCCGCGTCGCCGCCATGCTCGGCACCTCGCGGCTGCCGGTGCGTGAGGCGCTGGCGCTGCTCGAATTCGACGGCATCGTCAGCGCGCTGCCCCGGCGCAGCGCGGTCGTCCGCTCCTGGGATCGCGCGGCCGTCGAGGAACTGTTCGACGTGCGGATCGGGCTGGAACCGCTCGGCGCCCGGCTCGCGGCCGCCCGCATCCGGCAGGGGCACGACAGCGCCCCGCTGCGGGCCGCGCTGCGAGAAGCCCAGGTGGCCACCGACTCTCGTGATCCGCTGCGGATCGCCGAGACCAACGCGAAACTGCACGGCGCGATCGTCGAACTGTCCGGCAACAGTCTGCTCACCCAGCTGATGCGCACCATCCTGGCCCGGATGGCCTGGCTGTTCTTCCTCACCGCCGACCGCGACACCGAGGAGCAGCGCGACGAGCATCGCCATCTCATCGAGGCGATCTCCTCCGGTGACGAGCGGCTGGCCGAGTACGCGATGCTCAGCCACACCGAGGCGGGCCGGACACCGACGCTGGCCATCGTCACCGCGCTGCGGCACGCCGACCCCGCCTGAGGGCGGGGCCGGCGTGCGCGCTGGTCAGGCCGCGGTGGTGACGGCGACCGGGTCCTCGGCGAACTGGGTCCGGTAGAGCTCGGCGTAGCGGCCGTCGGCGTTGAGCAGGTCGGCGTGCGTCCCGCGCTCGACGATCCGGCCCTGCTCGAGCACCACGATCTGGTCGGCGGAGCGGATCGTGGAGAGCCGGTGCGCGATCACCAGGGCGGTCCGGCCCTGCAGCGCCTCGGTGAGCGCTTCCTGCACCGCCGCTTCGGAGGTGGAGTCCAGCGAGGCGGTGGCCTCGTCGAGGATCACCACGCGGGGCTGCTTGAGCAGCAGCCGCGCGATGGTCAGGCGCTGCCGTTCACCGCCGGAGAGCCGGTAGCCGCGCTCGCCGACGACGGTGTCGAGGCCGTCGGTGAGCGAGTCGACCAGCTCGCCGAGGCGGGCCCGGCGCAGCGCGTCCCACAGTTCGTCCTCGGTGGCCTCCGGCCGCGCCAGCAGCAGGTTGGCGCGGATCGTGTCGTGGAACAGGTGGCCGTCCTGGGTGACCAGGCCGACCGTGCGCTGGATCGACTCGGTGGTCAGCTCCCGCACGTCGGTGCCGTTGAGCCGGACCGCGCCGGAGTCGACGTCGTAGAGGCGCGAAACCAGCTGGGCGATGGTCGATTTGCCCGCGCCCGAGGAGCCGACCAGGGCGATCAGCTGACCGGGCTCGGCGCGCAGCGACACCTCGTGCAGCACCTCGACCCCGCCCCTGGTGTCCAGGGTCGCCACGTCCTCCAGTGAGGCCAGCGACACCTTGTCGGCCGAGGGGTAGCCGAAGTTCACCCCGTCCAGCTCCACCGCGACCGGACCGTCCGCGACCGGGGCCGCGCCGGGCGCGTCCTCGATCAGCGGCTTCAGGTCCAGCACCTCGAAGACGCGCTCGAAGCTCACCAGCGCCGACATGATCTCCAAGCGCGCGCTGGCCAGCGCGGTGAGCGGGGTGTAGAGGCGGGTCAGCAGCAGCGACAGGGCGACGACCGAACCGGCGTCGAGGCTGCCCCGCAGCGCGTACCAGCCGCCGAGGCCGTAGACCAGGGCCAAGGCCAGCGCGGAGACCAGGGTGAGCGAGGTGACGAAGGTGGTCTGCAGCATGGCGGTGCGCACGCCGATGTCGCGGACCCGGGTGGCGCGCACGGCGAACTCCGTGGACTCCTGCTTCGGCCTGCCGAACAGCTTCACCAGGGTGGCGCCCGGCGCGGAGAAACGCTCGGTCATCTGGGTGCTCATGGCCGCGTTGAGCTGGGCGGCCTCGCGCTGCATGGCGGCCAGGCGGTTACCGGCCCGGCGCGCCGGGATCACGAACACGGGCAGCAGCACGAGCGCGAGCAGGGTGATCTGCCAGGAGATGCTGAGCATGACCGCCAGCGTCAGCGCCAGCGTGACCAGGTTGGTGACCACGCCCGACAGGGTGTCGCTGAACGCGCGCTGCGCGCCGATCACATCGCTGTTGAGCCTGCTCACCAGCGCGCCGGTCCTGGTGCGGGTGAAGAACGCGACCGGCATCTTCTGCACGTGGTCGAACACGGCGGTGCGCAGGTCCAGGATCAGGCCCTCGCCGATCCGGGCGGACAGCCACCGGATGACGATGCCGAGCCCGGCGTCGAGCACCGCCAGGCCCGCGATGACGAGGGCGAGCAGGACCACCGTGCGCGGCGCCGAGCCGCCGACGATGTCGTTGACGACGCGACCGGCGAGCACCGGCGTCGCCACGCCGAGCACCGCGGCCACGATGCTGAGCAGCAGGAACGCCGAGATCCGGCGCCAGTGCGCCTCGGCGAAACGCAGAATGCGCCGCGCGGTGGACAGGCTGAACGGCCGCTCCTCCTCGGGCGCGTTCATCCGCCGGTACATCTGGCTGTAGGCCACCGATTCGATACTCACTGCCGTACTCCTCTTCGCTCCCCGCCCATCGAACTCCTGCCCACCGACACTAAAACCTCAACAAAGGTTGATCGCAAATACTTTCCTGGGGCCGCCCGTTCCGCCGACAGCGAAAGTGGGCCGGACAGGGCGTCCCTCCGGCTTCGCTCAGCCGTGCGCCGGTGCTGATTAGGCTGGTCGGGTGGACGACGACCGGAGTGCGGAGCTGCTGGCCGATGCCCTGCGCGGCCGGGTCGACGGCGCGGTCGACGCGTCGGTCCGCCGCCGGGCCGAGTACGCCTCCGACGCCTCCAACTACCGGGTCCGGCCGACGCTGGTGGTGTTCCCCCGCCACGACGCCGACGTCGTCGCGACCGTTGTCTTCGCCCGCGAGCACGGGCTGCCGGTGACCGCCCGTGGGGCGGGCACCTCGGTGGCGGGCAATGCCGTGGGTCGCGGGATCGTGCTCGACTTCAGCAGGCATATGCGGGCCGTGCTCGCGGTCGATCCCGAGGCGCGCACGGCCCTGGTACAGCCGGGGGTCGTGCTGTCCGACCTGCAACGACGACTGCGGCCCGACGGGCTGCGGTTCGGGCCCGACCCGTCCACCCAGGACCGCTGCACGCTGGGCGGGATGATCGGCAACAACGCGTGTGGACCGCACGCACTGGCCTGGGGGCGCACCTCCGATCGGGTGCGGTCGCTGCGCGTCGTCGACGGGACGGGCGTCGAGCGGGTGCTCGGCAACGATCTAGGCGTCGTCCCCGGCCTGGCCGGGTTCACCACGACCAATCTCGCCGTGCTGCGCACCGAGCTGGGCCGATTCGATCGGCAGGCGTCCGGCTACGGACTTGAACACCTGCTACCGGAACGCGGTTCGTCGATCGCGAAGGCACTCGTCGGCACCGAGGGCACCTGTGGACTACTGCTCGATGCCGAGATCGACCTCACCCCGCTGCCCGCCGCCACCGTGCTGACGGTGCTCGGCTATCCCGATATCGCCACGGCGGCAGACGATGTCGCCGCCGTCACCGGCTGCGGGCCGATCGCGGTGGAAGGCATCGATGCCGGTCTGGTCGACCGGGTCCGCGCCCATCGCGGCACCGTGCCCGAGTTGCCACGCGGGCGCGGGTGGCTGTTCGTCGAGACGGCGGGGGCGAGCGCGGGGGAAGCGTTCGCGCTGGCCGAGCGGCTGTGCCGGGAGGCGAACGCCGACGACCATCGCATCGTCACCGATCCAGCGGTGGCGGCGGCACTCTGGCGCATCCGTGCCGACGGTGCCGGTCTGGCGGGGCGCACGCCGGACGGCCGACCGGCCTGGCCCGGCTGGGAGGACGCCGCCGTTCCGCCCGCCCAGCTCGGGGACTATCTGCGCGAATTCGCCTCGCTCACCGCGGAATACGAGGTCGACGGGCTGCTGTACGGCCATATCGGCGACGGCTGCATCCACGTCCGCCTCGACTTCCCGATCGCCGACGCGCCACAGCGCTTCCGGTCCTTCCTGTTCGACGCCGCCGAACTCGTGGTGCGCCACGGTGGATCGCTCTCGGGCGAACACGGCGACGGACGTGCCAGATCCGAACTCCTCGCGGTGATGTACTCCCCCGCCGCCCGTGCCGCCTTCGCCGGTTTCAAGGCGCTGTTCGATCCCGACGACGTGCTCAACCCCGGTGTTCTCGTCGCCCCGGCACCGGTGGACACCGACCTGCGCGTGGCCGGGCTCAGGCCGCTGACGTCGACGGGCGGTTTCGCGTTGGCCGACGACGCCGGCGATCTCTCCACAGCTGTGCACAGGTGTGTGGGAATCGGCAAGTGCCGCGCCGACACTCGCGCCTCGGGCGGCTTCATGTGCCCGTCCTATCTGGCGACCTCGGACGAGAAGGACAGCACTCGCGGCCGCGCTCGCGTGCTCCAGGAGGTCGTGCGCGGCGAACTCGACTGGCGCGCACCGGCGGTCGAGGAATCGCTCGATCTGTGCCTGTCCTGCAAGGCCTGTGGATCTGACTGCCCGGCGGGTGTCGACATGGCCACCTACAAGTCCGAAACCCTGTACCGCCGCTACCGCGGCCGCCTCCGCCCCATCGACCACTACATCCTCGGCCGGCTCCCCCGCTGGTTGGCTGTCGCCCAGCGCTTTCCACGTCTGTCCAACAGGCTCGCCGCCCGCCCCCTGCTCCGGCGAACCGCCATGCGCCTGGCGGGCATCGATCCCCGCCGCGGGGCACCCGCCCTCGCACCGACCCCGTTCCGCCGCATCTGGCAGGAGATGGGCGGCAACCACCGCACCGACCTCGCCACCACGGCCCTGTTCCGCACCCGCCACCACCACCTACTGCCGAACTCGCGCATCCCCGGCGACGCACCGCCGTCCGCGACCACCGAGCTCGTCGCTGCCGGGCCTGCTGCCGCCGGATCCGCCGACATCGGGCACGCTGCGACCGAGTTCTCGCCGGTGCGCGATCGCACGGTGATGCTGTGGGTGGATTCGTTCACCGACACCTTCGATCCGGCGAACGCGATCGCCGCGACGGTATTGCTCGAAGGGCTGGGCTACCGGGTGCGGATCCCCACGGCCCGGGTCTGCTGTGGACTGACGTGGATAACCACCGGACAGCTCGACGGCGCCCGCGCCCGGCTGCGCAAGACGGTGGACGCGCTCGCCGAACACGTGGCCGCGGGCGGACTGGTCGTCGGGCTCGAACCGTCCTGCACTGCCGCGCTCCGCGCCGACCTGCCGGAGCTCCTGGCCGACGATCCGCGTGCGGCGCGGGTCGCGGCCGCGGTGCGGACATTGGCGGAGGTCTTGGTCGACCATCCCGGATGGCGGCCGCCACGGCGTACCGGGGAGCGGGTCGTGGTGCAGCCGCATTGTCATCAGCACGCCGTCGGCGGCTTCGCGGCGGAGCGCGAGCTGCTGGCCGCGATGGACGTCAGCGTCGAGGAGCTGGCCGGGTGCTGCGGGCTGGCCGGCAACTTCGGCATGCAGCAGGGGCACTACGAGGTGTCGGTCGCGGTCGCCGAGAGTGCCCTGCTCCCAGCCCTGCGCGCCGCCCCTGACGGGACGACGTTCCTGGCGGACGGCTTCTCCTGCCGAACACAGGCGGAGCAGCTGGCGAACGTCCGGGGAGTGCCCCTGGCGACGTTCCTGCTCGGCGGCTGACCGGCGACCCTCAGCTACCGCCGGGCAAGGTGCCTGGCGCGATGTGGTACCCCGAGCTGCCCGCCGATCCGCTGCCCCACGCCGCCAGCAGCCAGTTGAGTGCGTTCGTGATCATCGGGGTACCTCCTGCATCTGTGGGATGCCGGCTGTTTGCCAACAAGCCCTACATCGCAGTGAACGTGGCGAATATTACGAATGGGCATCGTCGCGATAGCAGTCGCGCACAATGGTCTGGTGCGCGATCAGACCCTCGACCCCGGCCTGACGACGGCCGGGCTGTCCAGGACCGTCCGGTCGAGCCGACCATTCGACGTCGGGCTCACCGTCGTGCCGCTGCGGCGCGGTGGCGGCGATCCGTGCCACCACGTCGACGCTGCGGGCGCGCACTGGCACGCCTCCCGGATGCCGACCGGGGTGGTCACCTATCGGCTCGTCCAGGACGGCCGCGACGGCGCGCACGCGCGCGCCTGGGGCCCCGGCGCGGCGGAGTTCCTGGCCGGGCTGGACCGCATGCTGTGCCTCGAGGAAGACCTGGCCGACTTCGCGCCCGAGCATCCCAAGCTGGTCGAAGCCCATCGCGTGGTGCCCGGCCTGCGGATGCTGCGGACCGGGCTGGTGTTCGAATCGCTGGTGCCCGCGATCCTCGAACAGAAGGTGCACACCAAGTCCTCGTTCGCGGCCTGGCGCAGCCTGGTCCGCGAGTTCGGCACCGCGGCGCCGGGGCCCGCGCCGGCGGGGCTGATGGTCGCCCCCGACGCCGAGACCTGGCGGCGCATCCCGTCGTGGAAGTACCACCGGGCCAATGTCGGCCCGCAGCGAGCGCAGACCATCGTGCGCGCGGCCAGGGTGGCCGACTCGATCGAACGCACCGCGGAGCTGTCGCCCGCCGAGGCCGCGCGACGGCTGCGCAGCCTGCCCGGCATCGGTGTCTGGACGGTTGCCGAGACCGCGCAGCGCGCCTTCGGCGACGCCGACGCGCTCTCGGTCGGGGACTACCACCTCGCCGCCACGGTCGGCTGGAGCCTGCTCGGCGAGCCGATCGACGACGACGCGATGATCGAGTACCTGGAACCGCTACGGCCGCATCGCTACCGCGCGGTGCGACTGCTCGCGCTGAGCGGGCAGGCGCACAAACCGAAGTTCGGGCCGCGCACCCCGATCACCGACCACCGGCACCGCTAGCGGATCGCGCGCTGGTCGAGCACGCAGTGCCCGGCGTCGACGAGGGTGGTGCGCGCCCTGCGGCGGACCCGGCACTCGTCGACCGTGCAGTCGAGGTGCAATTGCATTGCGGCATGGGCTTGTTCGGCGTCCATCGGGCCCGGATCGGTGCCGCAACCGAGTAGTGCAGCGGCAATATGCATGTTCACATCGCTCAATTGCATGTCTCCAGGAGAGCACGCAACCGTTCGGCTAACGGCCGGTACGCGCCGATCCCGATATTTAGCGGCGAATTCCCAGCACGGCATCCAACGGGGAGTGCAGGATTCCCCATAGTGGACGAAATCCACCGCCATAGGCGGGGCTGTGGGCTGTGGCGGGTTGCGAGCACAGAAGGAGTGGGGCTGTGGCAGCGAACGCATCGACCGGAGCGGGTGGACCGGCGGCAGGAGTCTCCTCGACGCTGCCGCGCCGTCAGCTCGGCCGCTATCTGCGCGACTGGCGGACCCAGGCGGGTCTGACCATCGCCGAGGCCGCCAAGTTGATGGAATGGGGCGCCAGTACGTTGCAGCGCCTGGAAAAGGGCCAGGCCGACCGGATCCGGACGATCGACATCCACGAGCTGTGCCGGATCTACGGCATCCCGGACGATCTCGCCGAGGGCCTGACCGGCCTCGCGCAGCAGGCGGCCGTCAAGAGCTGGTGGCACGCCTACGGCGATCTGATTCCCGAAAACTTCGATGTCTATGTGGGTTTGGAGGCCTCGGCGCATCGGCTGCGGGCTTATCAGTCCGAATTGGTCCTCGGTCTGCTCCAGACGGCCGACTACGCGCGTGCGCTGAATCAACTGGGCTATCCCAAGGATTCGGTCGACGAGCTCGATCGCCGGGTCGCGTTACGGCTGCAACGGCAGGCATTGATCACCCGCAAGCATTCGCCCGCCGAGATCGATGTGGTTCTGCACGAATCGGTATTGCATCGCATCGTCGGTGATGCAAAGGTGATGGCTGCGCAGTTGCGACATCTTGCCGACGCGAGCACCCGAAGCAATGTGACACTGCGTATCCTGCCGTTTGCCGCCGGTGTTCCACTCGGAGTCTCCACCGGACCTTTCACGGTTCTCGAGTTCGGCACCGACAGCAAGGGGCAACCGGTCGAACCACCGGTGGTGTACGCCGAAGGCTTCACCGGCGATCTCTACCTGGAACGACGCGCGGATGTCAGAAGGTACGACCGGGCTCACGAGTGCCTCCAGCGTCATGCGCTGGATATTCAACCGAGTAGACACCTGCTGCGGCAGGTCGCGAAGGAGTATGTGGCATGAGTTTCGATCTCGTCGACGCACACTGGTTCAAGAGCACGCGCAGCGGCGCCGGCAAGGACTGCGTCGAAGTGGCGTTCCTGTTCGGCGGACGCGTCGGCGTGCGCGACAGCAAGAACCCGGCGGGACCCGCGCTGGTCTTCGACGGCCCGAGCTGGGACGCCTTCACCCAGGGCATCGACAACGGCGCGTTCGCCTGCGCTCTGGGCGCGCGGTGAACAGCAAGCGCACCATCGACACCACCGGCGCGACCTGGCTGCGCGCCGGGACGGCGGGGGAGGGCAGCAGCGTCGAGGTCGCCATGCTGCCCGACGGGTACGTGGCGCTGCGCGACGGCAAGAATCCCGACGGTCCGGTGCTGATCTTCACCCCGAGCGAGTGGACCGCGTTCACCGCGGGCGTGCACGACGGCGAGTTCGATCGCCCTTGATCACGTTTGGATCAAGACACGGCGGGTAGCCCAGGTATATGGACCGAGGGTTGAAGAAAATGCCGCCCCGGTACCGGAGGCTGGCGCCTGAGGACGGGGTCGAGCGCCTGATCGTCATACTGCTGTTCGCGGTGTCGGCGATCGGGATCTATGTGCTCACCGGCTCGTTTCTCTCGGCGCTGTTCATCGGATTACTGGTCGGACTGGTCGCGATGGGGACTGTCGCCGTGCTGTAGACAGTGACGCGCGGGGTACGCAGAGCACGTACCCCGCGGCGTCGCCGCCTACCGGCGGAACAGTTTGTTGCCGAGCCAGACAATCGGGTCGTATTTGCGATCGACAACGCGCTCTTTCAACGGAATGAGCGCGTTGTCGGTGATCTTGATGTGTTCCGGGCACACCTCGGTGCAGCATTTGGTGATATTGCAATAGCTCAGACCCGCTTCCTCCTGTGCCATTTCACGGCGATCGGCGGTGTCGAGTGGGTGCATCTCCAGTTCGGTGATGCGCATCAGATAGCGCGGGCCCGCGAAGGCCGGTTTGTTGTCCTCGTGATCGCGGACCACGTGACAGGTGTTCTGGCACAGGAAACACTCGATGCACTTGCGGAACTCCTGCGAGCGCTCCACATCGACCTGTTTCATCCGGTAATCGCCGGGCTTCAGATCCGCCGGTGGCGTGAAAGACGGGATTTCCCTGGCCTTCTCGTAGTTGAACGAGACGTCGGTGACGAGATCCTTGATGATCGGGAAGGTGCGCATCGGCGTCACCGTGATCACCTCGTCCTGGGTGAAAGTCGACATCCGCGTCATGCACAGCAACCGCGGCCTGCCGTTCACCTCCGCCGAGCACGAACCGCATTTGCCCGCTTTGCAATTCCAGCGGACCGCGAGGTCGGGTGCCTGGGTGGCCTGCAGGCGATGGATGATGTCGAGCACCACCTCGCCCTCGTTCACCAGCACCGTGTAGTCCTCCAGGCCACCGCCGTCGAGATCACCGCGCCAGACCCGGAACCGGGCGTCGTACCCCATCGCTACGCCTTTCCTTCGGTCGAGCCGGCCGCCGGATGTTCGGCCAATTCCTGCTCGGTGTAGTACTTCTCGAGTTCACTCAGCTCGAACAGGGCGAGCAGGTCATCGCGCATCGGTGTCTGATCGGCCGGGGTGACGGTGACCGCCGGGACCTGCCGATCCCGCGTGGCCGGGTCGACCGCGCAGACCAGCAGCTTGTTGCGCCAGTCCGGGTTCATGCCGGGGTGGTCGTCACGGGTGTGGCCGCCGCGGCTCTCGGTGCGCAAAAGCGCTGCCTCCGCGACGCATTCGCTGACCAGCAGCATGTTGGCGAGGTCGAGCGCCAGATGCCAGCCGGGGTTGAACGGCCGTTTGCCCTCGACGGTCACCTGGGCGTACCTGGCCCGCAGCTGCGCCAGCTTCTCGATCGCCTCGCGCACCTCGTGTTCCTTGCGGATGATGCCGACCAGGTCGTTCATCGTCTGTTGCAACTCGCTGTGCAGGGTGTAGGGGTTCTCGCCCGTGCCCGAGGCGGGCGGATCGAACGGCGCGAGAGCGGTTTTCGCCGCCGCCTCGATATCGGTCTCGGCGGGTGCGGGCCGGTCGGTGAGCTGCTGGACGTAGGCTGACGCGCCGAGTCCGGCCCGGCGGCCGAACACCAGCAGATCCGACAGCGAGTTGCCGCCGAGCCGGTTCGAGCCGTGCATGCCGCCGGAACACTCACCGGCGGCGAACAATCCGGGCACCACCGCGGCGCCGGTGTCGGGGTCGACCTCGATGCCGCCCATCACGTAGTGGCAGGTCGGGCCGACTTCCATCGGCTCGGCGGTGATGTCGACATCGGCCAGTTCCTTGAACTGGTGGTGCATCGACGGCAGCCTGCGGACGATCTCGTCGGCGGACATCCGGGAGGCGATGTCGAGGTACACGCCGCCGTGCTCGGTGCCGCGTCCCGCCTTGACCTCCTCGTTGATCGCCCTGGCGACCTCGTCGCGGGGGAGCAGGTCGGGGGTGCGGCGCGCGGAGTCGTTGTCGCGCAACCACTGATCGGCCTCGGCCTCGGTCTCGGCGTACTGGCCCTTGAACACCGGCGGGATGTAGTCGAACATGAAGCGCTTGCCGTCGGAGTTCTTCAGGACGCCGCCGTCGCCGCGCACACCCTCGGTGACGAGGATGCCCTTCACACTCGGCGGCCAGACCATGCCGGTCGGATGGAACTGCAGGAACTCCATGTTGATCAGCGTCGCGCCCGAGCGCAGCGCCAGCGCGTGGCCGTCGCCGGTGTACTCCCAGGAGTTCGAGGTCACCTTGTAGGACTTGCCGATACCGCCGGTGGCCAGCACGATCGCGGGCGCGGTGAACAGGACGAAGCCGCCGGACTCGCGCCAGTAGCCGAAGGCGCCCGCGATCCGGCCGCCGTCGGTGAGCAGCTCGGTGATGGTGCACTCGGCGAAGACCTTGATCCTGGCCTCGTAGTCACCGGTGGCCGCGAAGTCCTCCTGCTGCAGCGAGACGATCTTCTGCTGCATGGTGCGGATGAGTTCCAGGCCGGTGCGGTCGCCGACGTGGGCCAGCCGGGGGTAGGTGTGACCGCCGAAGTTGCGCTGGCTGATCCGGCCGTCCGGCGTCCGATCGAACAGCGCGCCATAGGTTTCCAGCTCCCACACCCGGTCGGGGGCCTCCTGCGCGTGCAGTTCGGCCATCCGCCAGTTGTTGAGGAACTTGCCACCGCGCATGGTGTCCTTGAAATGGGTCTGCCAGCTGTCCTTCTCGTTGGCATTGCCCATCGAGGCCGCGCAGCCGCCCTCGGCCATCACGGTGTGCGCCTTGCCGAACAGCGACTTGCACACCACCGCGACCGAGAGCCCTTGTTCGCGGGCCTCTATCACCGCGCGCAGCCCGGCGCCGCCCGCCCCGATCACCACGACGTCGTAGTCGTGCCGTTCCACATCTGACATTCGAACTAGCTCCTGGAGTCGACGCGATTCAGTTGACGAACCGCAGGTCCGAAATGGTCTGGCTGGCAACCAGCATCACGTAGAAGTCGGTGAGCACGAGGGTGCCGAGGGTGGTCCAGGCCAGCGCCATGTGGCGGGTGTTGAGCTTGGAGACCTGGGTCCAGAACCAGTACCGCACCGGATGGGCGGAGAAGTGCTTGAGCCTGCCGCCCGCGATGTGCCTGCACGAGTGGCACGACAGCGTGTAGGCCCACAGCAGGATCACGTTGACCAGCAGCACGATGTTGCCGAGGCCGAAGCCGAAGCCACCGGTCTCCCCGTGGAACGCGGTGATCGCGTCGTAGGTGTTGATCAGCGAGACCACCAGCGCCACATAGAAGAAGTAGCGGTGCGAGTTCTGGATGATCAGCGGCAGCCGAGACTCACCGGTGTAGCGCGCGTGCGGTTCGGCGACGGCGCAGGCGGGCGGGGAGAACCACACCGACCGGTAGTAGGCCTTGCGGTAGTAGTAGCAGGTCAGCCGGAAGCCGAGCAGGAACGGCAGCACCACGAAGCCGAGCGGGATCCACATCGGCAGCTCGCCGAACGGGGTGCCGAAGTGGCTCGAGCCGGGGACGCAGGAGTCGCTCAGGCAGGGGGAGTAGAACGGCGTCAGATAGTGGTACTGCGGCACCCAATAGGCCGTGCGCACAAAGGATCTGATCGTCGCGTAGACGATGAAGGCGCCGAGCCCGATCGCGGTGAGCAATGGTGGCAGCCACCAGCGGTCGGTGCGCAGGGTCCGCGCGGCGATGCGGGCCCTCGTCTTGCTGAACACGCCCGTCCCGGACGACGGGCTGGTGGTCGGTGCGGCACTCACGGTGGATGCCTCGCTGATCTAGGCCGTGCGGCGGTTGATCATTCCCCACCGCGATGGATTGTGATGTGGAGCACCATACGCCTGTGTTCTCGCCGCTCGAGCCGGGTCTCACTCAACCGACCGTTTCACCCTCCGGTGATCTCTGTCACAGCAATAACTCCCGTGACTGCCGGTCACGCCCGTGCAACAAACCTGTGGTGCCCTGTGACGATGAGAAGAGCCGCGATCGTGGCGCCCGTCCGCACGCCGAGTGGCGTGGAGGGCGGTGCGCTGTCCGGGATGCCCGCCGAGTGGTTGGCGACCACGGTCCTCTCGGCCGTGATCGAGCGTTCGGGGATCGACCCGCTACGCATCGAGGACGTCGCGATGGCCTGTGTCGACGGCGGTCTCTCCGACGTGCCCGCGATCGGCGCGCTGGCCGCGCGCGGTGCCGGGCTGCCGTTCGCGGTGCCCGGTTTCCTCACCGACCGGCACGGTGGCAGCGGCTTACAGGCGGTGATCACCGCGGCGATGATGGTGCAGACCGGCGCGGCCGATGTGGTGGTGGCCGGTGGCGTCGAGTGCGCGCCCGCGCGGGCCGGGCTGCCCGGCGGCCGGGAGGGTCTGCACAACGCCGAACGGCTGGCGCACTACTACGGCATCGACCGCAATGCCGCCGACGAGTTCGCCGTGGCGAGTCATCGGAAAGCGGCGCGGGCCTGGCGGCAGGGCGCGTTCGGCGCCGAGGTGGTGCCGGTCGGCGTCGCCGCGGGGTCGCTCGAGCATCAGATCCGCCGGGACGAGGGCGTGCGCGACGACCTGTCGACGCACACGCTGGCGGGGCTGCGGCCGCTGCTCGCCGACGGTGTCGTCACTGTGGGCAATATGAGTACGCACCGGCTCGGCGCGTCGGCCTGCCTGGTCGTCGCCGAGGACCGGTTGGCCGACCTCGGCCTGATCCCGATGGCGTTCCTGGCGGGCTGGGCCGCCGCGGGCTGCGACAGCGAGGGCCCGGCGCTCGGCGCGGCGCCCGCGGTGGCGAAGCTGCTGGCCCGCACCGGCTGCTCGCTCGACGAGGTCGACCTGCTCGAGATCAACGAGGGCTACGCGGTGGAGGTGCTCGCCCTGGCCACCGAATGGGAGATCGACCCGCACGACCGGCTGAATGTGAACGGCTCCGATATCGCCCTCGGGCACCCGGTCGGCGCCACCGGCCTGCGGATCATGACGACGATGCTGCACGAGCTGGGCCGCACCGGCGGCCGCTACGGCCTGGAGGCGATCGCGCTCGGCCACGACCATGGCATCGCGGCGCTGTTCGAATCGGCCGACTCCGACGAGCCGACCGAGACCCCGCGCGGTGCCAGGTTCCACGGGGTCCGTCCGGGGCGCCGGTTCGGCAGGCATCGCGCCTGACAGGGGTCGGCGCGGCGACCCTGGGTGGCAGGACCGCCGCGCCGGTGAACAGGTCTGACTATTTACTTGGTTCTCGGCCGGGAGTGGAAACCCAGGCCCTCGTCCTGAGCGCCCATCCAGGCGGCCTCGTCGGACTTGCTGTCCGGTACGTAGATCGGTTCGGACCTGCGTGGGACGGCGAGCTCCGGCGGTGGCGCCTGCTCGAACTCCTCGGCATCGATGACGAGCCGCTCCAGGTCGTTCTCCAGCCGGCGCACGGTGGCCGCGTCGCCGTAGTTGGAGCGCAGTGCGCCGATCGATTGCCGGAGTTGACCGACCGCGTAGCGCAGTTCCGCGATATCGCTGCGTGTCATCGTTACCTCCTGTGTATATGGCGGGCATACCGACTCGTCGGATCACCTGGCATGCCCGTGAACTCCCGGGCCGCACTGCACCGAGCCGTGTGACTCACCACACAACGTGATCTCCACCACAATAACCGAGCTTTTCGGTTTGCGCCCGAAGTTGGCCCGGATCGCGCGATTGCCGTCCGGTAACTCCGGGTCTCAGCCCGCGACCGCGTAGTGTTTGCGGACCCCCGCCGCGGCACGTTCGACGAGCGCCGCGATCGACCCGGCGACCTCCTCGGCGCGCTCGAGGATGACGCTGTGTCCCGCCCCCTCGATCCGCACCAGCTCGGCGCCCGCCAGTTGCGAGGCAAGCACCACCGAGTGGGTGAACGGCACCATCAGATCGGCCGAGCCTGCCAGTACCAGCGCGGGCAGGTCGCCCAGCCGGGCCAGGGTGCGCGCCTCGTCGAAGGTCAGCAGCGAGCTGAGGAATCCCGACATCGTCAGCAGCGGTGTCTCGTTCAGGATCGCGGTCGCGACCGCGGCGACCCGGGGATTCACCCGGCGCGTCCCGGTGGCCGCCTCGCGGATCAGTGGCCCGAAGATCCAGCGCGAGAAGCGCTTCGAGGCCTGCATCACCCGGGGCGCGCGCAGCACCGCGTGCTGGAGCGAGGCCACGGCGTGCCGGTTGAGCAGCCGACCGAGGCCGACCTCGGTGATCCCGCCCGCCGCGCCCGCGATCAGCCCGATCCCGGCGACCCTGGTGCCGATCGCCGCGGGGAACAGCCGGGCGTAGGCCAGCAGCACCATCGCGCCCATCGAGTGCCCGACCAGCACCACCGGTCCGGTCGGCGCGACCGCCCGCAGCACCGCGTCGAGGTCGGTGGCCAGCTGATCGATGGTGTAGGTCGCGTGGTCGGCGTGGCCGGATTCGCCGTGGCCGCGGTGGTCGTAGAAGACCATCCTGGTCTCGGCGTCCCAGTGCCGGAGCAGGTGCTCGCGCAGGAACGCCCAGGACTCGGTGTGCAGGCAGTGGCCGTGGACGAAGACGACGGTCAGCGCGGCGTCGGCGGCTCCGAAGGTGCGGACCGCGATCGGCACACCGTCGTCGGTGACGACGGTGGCGCGCCGGCCGACGAGATCGGTGGTGGCGAACGACTTCGACATAGCGGCCTCCCGCGGTTCTGGAGCGCTGGCCGCGGCCCGCCGGGGAGGTAGGCCGCGTACTGAGTGTTTCGACTCTGATTTCCGGCCCGTTAGCCCGCCAATCCTGGCGTTATCCAGCCGATGCGCAACCGAATCCGGGCGACCTCTCGCCGTTATGCAGGAGATTCTTCGTGTCTCTAGTCCTCAGACTAGAAATCCGTAGATCATCGTCGACAGGGTTCTCTTCGACTTTCTGCCGAAACTGCTAGAAAGCGGCAGAGAGCTATACGCTCCGGAGATACCGGCCGAAGTGCGGGACCGTGAACCCGATCGTGCCGCGCTCGGCCGAGTAGATCAGGCCCTTCTTGATCAGGCCGTCGCGCGCGGGGGAGACCGAGGCGGGCTTGCGGCCGAGCTCGGCGGCGACCGCCGAGGTGGCGACCGGGCCGTCGTCGCCGGCCAGGTCGGCCATCGCGCGCATGTACTCGCGCTCGGCGGGCGTCGCGCGTTCGTACCGGGAGCCGAAGAACCCGACCGCCAGTTCCTCCTCCGCGGCGGGCGCGGCCACCTCGACGTCCTCGGCGGTGATCGGGCTGTCCGGTGCCTGGTCCCAGGCCGCCTTGCCGTAGGCCTGCACGAAATACGGGTAGCCGTCGGCCTTCTGGTAGAGCGAGTCGAGCGCGTCCTCGGTGAACTTCACCTCTTCGCGCTCGGCCGGGGCGATCAGCGCGAGGTCGGCTGCCTGCCGGTCGAGCCGGTCGATGCGGTGATAACTGAACAGTCGCTCCGAATAGCTCTTGGAGGCCGACAGCACGGCGGGCAGATGCGGCAGCCCTGCGCCGACGACGATCAGCGGCGCGCCGTCCTGGCTCAGCTCGTGGCAGGCGCCGCAGATCGCCGACACATCGGCCGGGCCGAGATCCTGCATCTCGTCGATGAAGATGCCGATCCCGACGCCGATGTCGGCGGCCAGCGCCGCCGCCTCCTTGAACAGCTCGATCAGGTCGATCTCGATATCGCCCGAATCGGCGCGGCCGGTCACCGCCGGCACGTCGATGCCGGGCTGCCAGCGTTCGCGCATGCCCTTGTCGGCGGTGGCGCGCAGGGCGAAGGCCTTGAGGATGCCGAGGAAGTCGTCGACGTGTTCGGGATTGCGATGCGCCATCGCGATCGCGCGCACCGCCATGTGCAGCGCCGAGGACAGCGGCCTGCGCAGATCCTGGTCCGGCCGCGCCTCGATCTTGCCGGTGCCCCAGCCGCGCGAGATCGCCGCCGAACGAAGCTGGTTGAGCAGCACGGTCTTTCCGACACCGCGCAGTCCGGTGAGCATCACGCTGCGCTCCGGCCTGCCCCTGGCCACCCGCTCGAGCACGATGTCGAAGGCGGCGAGTTGCTTATCGCGCCCGGCCAATTCGGGTGGACGTTGGCCGGCGCCGGGAGCGTAGGGATTGCGCACGGGGTCCATGCCGGACAACCGTAGCGCGGATCGGCAGGGGAATCTCGGTAACTCTGGGCTGTGTCCTAGATACTGCTAGCGAACCGGAGACATCGAGTCGACAGCGAACGGAGCGGCATGGCCGAGGAACCCCAGCGGAACGCGCACGGTGAGCCGATGGTGACGTCGACGGCCGCCTACCTCGACGCGCTGCGGCTGCCACCGGACGCGCACCTGACCGAGTCGATCCGGGTGTTCCTGCGCGCCGCCGTCTCCGAGCCGGGTGCCGACGATCTGCAGACGATGTCGGCCATGGCGCTGGGTCCGCTGCTGATCGCCGTCGGCAGGCTGGAGGTCGATCTAGCGGACGCGCGCACCCGCGTCGCCGAGCTGGAACGGGCGCTCGGCCGCCGCGACGGACACCGCTGATAACGATCGGCGCGCGGGTGTAACGACTCGTGACCCGTGGCGACACGCCGGGGAGAAGGCTCTTGTTCAGGGCTTTCGCGGATGCGGGAAAACAACTTGCGTGCTTCGCTGGACAGCTTCCATCACAGGCCGTAATCTTCTCGTGACTTAGTGGAGTCTGTCGCTTCGTCAGAGAAACGGCGCCATTGAGTCACCGCCGAATAGTTGTCGTCGCCAAGCGATTCCGACGACCGGTGGTGGAGCAGCAAGAGGGAGACTCGTCTCGGTGGGTAAACACAGCTTGCAGCGGGATTCTCGTCTGCCGAATTCCGTCAAGGGTGCCCTCGTCATGGGTGCGGTGGCCGCCACGACCGGTGCGATGCCCGCGATCTCGCAGGCCGCCACGATCAACATTCCCGGCCTCGGTAACTTCGATCTGCCGCCGGAGCTCGAGCAGCCCGCGCAGCAGGTGGAGAAGCAGCTTCAGGCGATGGTCGCGCCGCAGGGCCAGGCCGCCCCGCAGCTGCCGAGCGTCACCTTCGACAACCCCTTCCAGCAGCAGCAGTCGGCGGGCAACGTCGCGCTCGACGCCGCGCGGACCAAGCTCGGCGCGGTCTACAGCTGGGGTGCCGCAGGCCCGTCGAGCTTCGACTGCTCCGGCCTCGTGCAGTGGGCGTACCGCCAGGCCGGTATCGAACTGCCGCGCACCAGCTTCGAACAGTCGCACGTCGGCGCGCCGGTGTCCTTCGACAACCTGCAGGCCGGTGACATCGTCATCACCAACGGTGGCGGCCACGTCGGCATCTACGCGGGCAACGGTCAGCTGCTGAACGCGGTGCAGTCGGGCACCCCGGTGTCCTACACCCACCTCAGCGCCGACGACGTCGTCACGGCTCGCCGTATCGTCTAAGGGGTGACCCCCGCAGAACAACGTTCCACCACCCAGGCCCGTGTGGACTCCTGGACCTGGGCGGTTCGATTGTTCAAAACGCGCTCGGCCGCGGCGGAAGCCTGCCGCGCCGGACACGTGCGGATCAACGGCGTCACCGTCAAGCCCGCCCAGCAGGTGAAGCTCGGCGACGAGGTGCGGATCCGGCACGCCGGACTCGAACGCATCGTGGTGGTCGAGCGCATCATCCACAAGCGCGTCGGACCACCGATCGCCGCGCAGTGCATGATCGACCGCAGCCCGCCGCCACCGCCGAAGGAAGTCCTCGCCTCGATCCCGCAGCGCGATCGCGGCGCGGGCAGGCCGACGAAACGCGAACGCCGCGAAACGGATCGACTGATGGGCCGTACCGACTAGCGCGACTCTGACTCAGCGCTACGCGGTGCCTTCGCCGCCAGTCTGCTCGCCGCGATCGTCGCGAGACCGATCGTGCACAGGGTGGCCAGCATGATCGCCGACCCTTCGCCGGGCACCAGCACGCCCAGCTGACTACCCACCGTCACCGCGGCGACCGGCACCCCGATCTGCGCCGCCGCCAACGTGCCGTAGGCCAGCGGCTGACCGAGCGGGCGCGCAGCCCAATGCACCACGACCGCGCCGACGCCGAGCACGAGGCCGAGCAGGATCAACTCCGGATGCTCGCCCAGCTCGCGCAGATCCAGCCGCGCCCCGAGCCAGACGAAGAACAGCGGCGCCAGCAGCCCGTCGCTGATCGCGAACACCTGCTTGGCCACTCGCCGCGGCTCGCCGATCCCCGCCACCGCCAGTCCGGCCGCGAAGCCGCCGAGCATGATCGAGACGTGCATCGTGCTGGCCACGCCGCACAGCAGGAAGACCAGCACCAGGCTCACCCGCAGTTCGAGGGTGAACTTGCGCTCCTCCGACACCTCGTGCACCTGCCGCCGCGCGCCGGTCTTCTCCAGATACCGCAGGATCAGGAACATCACGCCGGCGCAGGCGGCGACGACCACCGCGCCGATCGCGGCCCGCAGCGCGTTGTCCGGATCGATCACCAGCGGCAACGCGACGATGCAGGCGGTGTCGGCGATGGCGACCTGCGCGGTGAGGGCGAGGACCGGCGGCCCGCTCAGCTTCAGCGAGTCGATGATCGGCAACGCCATCGCCGCCGAGGACGACGCCATCAGCACCGCGTAGATCGCGGCGTGGCCGATGCCGAAGGCCTGTGCCACGGCCCAGCCCGCGACGGCGGCGACGACGCCGACCAGCACCGCCCGCACCACGCCCGCGCCGAGCGCGCCGCGCACAGCGGGGTCGCGCACCGGGACGTGCGTGCCCGCCGCGAACATCACCAGCGCGAAGCCCATGTCGGCCAGGAACATGAAGATCGGATCGCTCGCGTCCAGGATCTGCAAACCCGTCGTACCGAAAATGATCCCGGCCAGCAGTTCGCCCAGGATGACCGGCAGATGCAGCCGCTTCGGCAGCGCGAGCAGTGGCCCGATCACCCCGAGCGCGACGATCAGCGCCAGGGTCGCGAAGGTCACGGCATCGCGGCGATCTTGGCGGGGATCTCGGCGTTCTCGTCGGCGAAGTAGAGCGCGCAGACCCGGTGGTACCCGTCGGCGATCAGCATCGGCACGTTCTTGCGGCAGTCACCGCGGACCAGCAGGATCGGCGAGAGCTTCTTGCCCTCGTTGATCTTGAGCAGGTCCTTGCGCACGTGCGGGTTGTCCGGGGTCAGGGCCTCGAGCTGGGAGGCGCGCAGAATGTCCTTCGCCTTCTTCACGACCACCGGCGCGCTGCGGAGATCGGCGACGATCGCCTCGACCACCGTCGCGTCGCCGAGCAGCTCGAGATAGTCGGCGGCGGCCGGGTAGTCGTGTTCCTCCGGGGTGGCCTTCCACTGCACCTGGATGATTTGGTCTGCCATCGAATCATCATCCGCCGCTGGTGTCCGGTTAGCGGGAGAGTCGCTGGATGTTGTCGTTTGTTTGCGCGATCGGTATCCGGGCGCCGGGCCCCGAAAAGTACGCGGTGGTCGGGTTGTGGGCGATCGCCTACGGTGGCAACTATGGGTGAGCGCAGGACGATGTTATCGACGCTTCTCGCCTGCTGTGTCGCTGTCGTCGCGACGGTGCCGCGGCTGCTGTGGCCGCGTGCCGCCGACCACGCGTTCCTGGCCGCGCTCGAGTCGGCGCCGCTGCCGAAGGCGCGCGCGACCGTCGCCCTCACCGCGCTCGTCCAGGCCGAGATGTCCGCGCCCACAGCGATCGTCGCCGAGGGCGCGCGGACGCTGCGGTCGACGCCGCTGACCATGTCGACCTTCCTGGTGCGGCACCCGTCGGCCACCTTCCTGGTCGATCCGGCGATCTGCGCGGGCGTGCACGAGCGGGTGCTGCCCGAGCTGCCGTTCCCCGTCCCGCTGCTGGTCGCGCCCGATCAGCCGGTCCGCGGCCTGAGCGAGGTGCTCGCCGCGCACGAGCTGACCGGCGCCGACATCGATTTCGTGCTGCCGACGCACCTGCACTGGGACCACGTCGCCGGGCTCTACGAGCTGCCCGGCTGGGTCCCGATCCGGGTGCCCGGCGTCGAATACCAGTGGGCGATGGGCGGATCGCAGGCCCCGCTCGGGGTCGCCAGGGGTCCGCTGCGCGGTCGCGTCTTCGACCTCTACGACCTCGACGGACCGCCGGTGCTCACCTTCACCCGCAGCCACGACCTGTTCGGTGACGGCTCGGTCGTGCTGGTCGACCTGGCCGGGCACACGCCGGGCAGCATCGGGGTGCTGCTCGCCGTCGACGACGGGTCGCGGGTGCTGCTGGCGGGCGACGCGGTGTGGAGCACCCTGCAGGTCGAGCTGCTGCGGGAGAAGGCCCCGCTGCCGGGCGACCTGCTCGACGACGATCGCGACGCCGCCTTCGAGACCCTGCACCGCCTGCACGCGCTGCCCGCGGACATCGAGCTGATCCCCGGCCACGATCGCGCCGCCGTCACCGCCCGCGCGCCGCGCTGAACCTCAGCGTGCGGCCAATCCAGCGGCCACGCTCGGGTAGCGCGGCCGCCAGCCCAGTTCCTCGTGGGCCAGCGCGCTCGAGATCCGCATCGACGTCTCCGTCATCAGTGCCCCGATATAGGGCACGGCCAGCCGGATCAGCCACGCGGGCAGCCGGATCGGGCGGGGCGTGCCGTGGCTGCTGGCGACCTCGGTGAGGAATTCGCGCCAGGTGATCGGGGTGTCGTCGGCCAGGTTGTAGGCCCGGCCGGGGGTGCCGCGTTCGAGCGCGGCGACGGTCGCGGCGGCCGCGTCCTCGACGTGGATCCAGCTGTTGACGCCGCCGGACCCGAGCGGCCCGACCGGCGTGCGCTTGCGCATCATGTCGGCGAACAGGTCGCTGAACGCGCCGGGTCCGTAGAACAGCCCGTACCGCAACGCGATGCCGTCCACGCCCGGAGTCTCGAGCACCTGCTGTTCGCCCGCGACGGTCGCGCGCACCACCTCGTCGGCGACGCCGCCGGTGCACACCCCGAACGGATCGCTCTCGGTCAGCGGCCGGTCACCGTGATCGAGGTAGCCGTAGCCGAGGATCAGCGACTGGGTGACGAAGCGACCCGCGCCGACCAGCTCGGCCGCGGCGAGCAGATTGGCCGTGCCGGCGGTGCGCAGCAGACCGGTCGGGTCGTCGGCGGGAATCCGGCGCTGCACCTTGGCATCGCGCAGCGCGGTCGCCTCGTGGATCACGGCGTCGGCCGCGGTCCCGTCGAGCGCGCGCAGCAGCCCGTCGCGATCGAGCACGTCGGCGGTGACCGGCTCGGCGCCGAGTTCGCGCACCAGCGGATGGGCGCCGGGACTGCGCACGATGGCCGAGACCTGGTGCCCGTTCGCGGTCAGCGCGCGGATCAGCGGACGACCGATGGCGCCCGTGGCGCCTGCGAGCAGAACCTGCATGGGAGTTCCTTCCGGCGGAGTGAGTGTTTCCCTGCTTCCTGGACGAATCGGGCACCGGCGATGTGACGGTCTGTGACGGGCTTCACCCGGTGTACCGTGACCGGGAATTGGGCCGATGTCACGGCGGGTCGACGGCGTGTCGGTGTGTATCGTGCGGCTCATGCGAGTCGACGGTCGGGAGATCCCGGTCACGGGAAGTCTCCTGCAGCCGCTGATCCGACGTACCAGCGACATCATCCGGGTCGTGCTGGCCGCGCTCGGGGTCGGTGTGGTGATCGCGGGCTCGCTGATCACCCGGCCGGAGTGGTTGGCGCTGGAACGTTCGGTGTCCAGAATCGTCGACTTCCTCAGCCCGGATCAGTCCACCCTGGTGTACCTGGTCTACGGCATGCTCATCCTCGCGCTGCCGTTCGCGATCCTGATCGAACTGGTGTTGCGCAGGCAGTGGAAGCTGCTGGCCGGCTACGCCGCGGCCGGGATGTTCGCGGTCCTCGCGCTCTCGATCACCGGATCCGGGATCTCCACGCCGAAATGGCATATGCCGGTGCCGGATCGCTTCGACACCTTCCTCTCGCAGTTCCTCGACGACCCGCGTTGGATCGCGATGCTCGCGGCCATGCTCACCGTCTCCAGTCCGTGGTTGCCGCCGCGGCCGCGACGGTGGATGTGGTTCCTGCTGTTGATGTTCGCGCCCATCCACCTGGTCGTCAGCTCGGTGGTGCCCGCGCGGGCCATGCTCGGCCTGGTGGTCGGCTGGCTGGTCGGCGCGGTGATCGTCTGGCTGGTCGGCACCCCGGCGCTGGAGGTGCCGCTGGAAGCGGCGGTGCGGGTGCTGGCCCGGCGCGGCTATACCGTGCGGGCTTTCCGGGTCGACCGGCCCGCCGGGCGCGGTCCGCTGCTGCTGGGGACCGAGGTCGACGGGCCGGAGTCCGAGATCGTCGTCGAGATGTACGGCCGCGATCAGCGCAGCTTCGGCGCGATCAGACAGCTGTGGCGCTGGATCACCTTCCGTTCCAGCGAGACCGCGCCGCTGCACGGTTCGATGCATCGGGCGGTGGAGCACCGGGCGCTGATGGGCATCGCCATCGGTGACCTCGGCATGGCCGACTGTCACCAGGTCGCCGTCGCCGGCCTGGACCGTGGCTGGATGCTGTACGCGCACACCGTCCCGCACGGCACCCCGATCCGGAAGCTGTCCGCGCAGGTGCTGCCCGGGGTGTGGCGTTCGCTGCTGCGCCTGCACGAGAACCAGATCAGCCTCGGTGATCTGCAACCCGACAATGTGCGAGTCCACCAGGGCGACACCCTGTTCGGCGGTTTCGCCTTCGCCGAGTTCGGCGCGGCCGACGCGCAGCGCCAGACCGACATCGCCCAGCTGCTGGTCGCGACGACCTCGCTCTACGGCAAGCACGAGGCGGTGTCGGCGGCGATCGAGGTGCTCGGCGAGGCCACGGTGATCACCGCGGCCCGGCGCCTCACCAAATCGGCCATGCCGACCGGCATCCGCAAGTCGGTGCCGCAGTGGACCAAGGTCATGGCGACCGCGCGCGAGGAGATCCGCGAGCAGACCGGTCACGACCGGATCCGCCCCGAACAGCTCACCCGCTTCACCCGCAACCAGATCATCCAGCTGGTGCTGCTGGTCGCCCTGGTCTACGTGGCGTATCCGTTCTTCAGCCAGGTGCCGACCTTCTTCAGCCAGCTGCGCACGCTGAACTGGTGGTGGGCGCTGCTCGGCCTGGTGATCTCGGCGCTCACCTATGTCGGCGCGGCCGTGGCGCTCGGCGCCTGCGCGGACTGGGTCGTGCGGTTCCGCGACCTGTTCCTGGAACAGCTGGCCAACACCTTCGTCGCGACCACGACGCCCGCGGGCGTCGGTGGGCTGGCGCTGAGCGTGCGGTTCCTGCAGCAGGCCGGGATGACGACCATGCGGGCGACCGCCGCGGTGGCGCTACAGCAATCGGTGCAGGTCATCACCCATCTCGTGCTGCTCGTCATCTTCAGCGTGGTGGCGGGCACGTCGACCAACCTCGCGCACATCGTGCCGGACGCGACCGTGCTGTACCTGGCCGCCGGCGTCGGGGTCGGCCTGATCGGCGCGTTCATGTTCGTGCCGACGCTGCGCCGCTGGGTGAATCAGTCGGTGCGCCCGCAGCTCAAGGAGGTCCTCGGCGAGCTCGTCGACCTGGCCCGCAATCCCGTCCGGTTCTCGATGATCGTCGGCGGCTGCGGCGCGATCACCCTCGGACAGGCGCTGGCGCTGTGGGTCAGCGTCGAGGCCTTCGGCGGCGGAACCGATTTCGTCGCGGTCACCATCGTCACCATGATCGGTGGCACACTGGCCTCGGCCGCGCCGACACCGGGTGGCGTCGGCGCGGTCGAGGCGGCGTTGATCGGTGGTCTGGCCGCCTTCGGCGTTCCCGCCGAGATCGCGGTGCCCGCCGTGCTGCTCTACCGCGTGCTGACCTGCTGGATTCCCGTCGCCCTCGGCTGGCCGATCATGCGCTGGATGGGCGAGAAGCAGATGATCTGAGCGATCAATCCGCGCGCAGGGCGATCACCAGGCCGTCCTTGGTGCACACCGACGGGGTGGCGGCGTCGGGCTGGGCGTTGCACTGCCAGCCGTCGACGACGACCGAATCCGACGGGCTGATCGTGGTGACGTAGCTGGTGGCCACGTTGATCGCCACGGTGCAGCCGGGACGGCCCGCCGCGTTGCCGACCGCGATGACGGTGCGGCTGTGCCCGCCCGCGTCGGTGACCGGGCCGCAGTCCACGTCCACGGGCAGTGGCGCCGGCGTGGGCGCGACATCGCTGGTGGTGGTGACCGGGGGCGGTTCCGGGGCGGGCGACGGTGTCGGGCTCGGTGATGGCGGCGGCGCGATCGAGGTGCCGGTGGGGTCCGCGTGGGTGGTGGTGGGTGCGGTCGTCGTCATCGTCGTGCTCGTCGCGGGCGCGGCGTGGTCGTCGTTGTTGTCGCTACAACCGGACAGGCCCGCGAGCACGACGAGTCCGGCGGCGGCGGTGGTCGCGAGCCGAGTGGTTTTCACGCCAACCTCCAGTAGATGTTTAACTCCCCAGTTGCTGGCGTATTCAATCATGGTGGCGCGCAATGCTGTCTGATCCACGCGGGGCCGTGGCGCCTGATGTTTTGCCCGGTGCGCTCGCGTGCGATCGGTTATTCCTGGTGTTGCCGGTGGCTTGCCGATCAGGCCGTACGGTCGGTTCCAATCGACGATCGGCCGTCGTACGTGAACCGCCCCACAGCCGCCGCTGGTACGTGCGGGGTGCGGTTCGAGCGCATAAACTGTCTGGGACGTAGCCGGATGATGACCGAGAGGTGTTGTTTCGATGGGATCCCGGACGGTGGTCGCCGACGTCGCCGACGAATTGGCGCGCCGGGTCGCGACCGGTGAGTACCGGCCCGGCGATCTGATGCCGTCGGTCCGCCAGGTCGCCGACGAGTTCGGGATGAACCGGGCCACCGCGCAACTCACCCTGGGCCGGCTCGAGTCCTACGGCTTCGTCGAGGCCCGCCGCGGCAAGGGCTTCACCATCCGCGACGTCCGGGAGGAGGGCGGCATGGATGTCTACCGGCATCTGTTCCGGTTCTCCGTCACCGCGCCCGCCGTCGCCGCGGAGATGTTCACCGACATCGTCGAGGTGGAGCGCGGCATCGTGCTCGAGGCGTTGCTCGGCTACACCGCCGCCGAGAAGGTCCTCGACTCCGCCGAGCTGGCCGCGGCCGTCGACGAGCTCGAGGCGATGGCCCGGCAGAGCGTGCCCGATCACGTCCGGATCATCACCGCCGAGATCGCGCTGGTGCGCAAGGTGCTCGGCGTGCTCGGGATGAGCATGCAACGCGCCGTGCTGAACTCGGTCGCCGACATGGTCGTCGAGGTGCCCGAGGCGGTCGCCGCCTACTTCGCCGTCGCCGCCGATCTGCACGTGCTCGTCTGGCGCGCGCTGCTCGCGGTGTGGGACGCCGACTCGGACCCGACCGAGGCGCAACTGGCCCTGTTCGAGGACCTGTTCGCGCTCTACCACGAGAAGGTCATCGCCCGGTTCGACGAACTCGTCGGCGCGACACCGGCCGACGCCACGGCCGCCACCGCCTGACCGAATTGCCTCAGCTGTCTGGGTCGGAACGCTCGGCGGCCTCGGCCTGATGCTGCCAGGGCAGGTGCCTGCCCTGCGGCAGCATCGAATCGATGATCGGGCCCACATTCGGGGTGCGCGTCGCGGACAGACCCGAGCCGACCATCACGCCGAGCGCGATCGACATCACCGACAGAAGCGCGGACACCACCACCTCGAGTCCACTCGCGGCCGTGGTGCCGGTGGTGTGCATGACGACCTCGGACACCCCCGTCAGGCTGATGCCGCCGGGTACCAGCATCCAGAACGCGGGCAGGAACGCCACCTGCCGCGGCGGCGCGTGCTTGCGCCCCTGGATCAGGTAGGCGGCGGGCACCGCCATCAGGCCGCCGAGGAAGGCGCCCGTGAGCGGCCCCGACAGCGTCTTGCCGACGAACTGGGCGAGGTAGGTGACATAGAGGACGAGCAGCAACCAGCCCACCGAGTTCTGCGGCGCGCTCGAGCGCCACGAGTGCCCGAAGCCGATCAGCAGCACCCCGATCAGTGGCGCCCACCAGCCCAGCTGGGCCTGGCTGACCGTCGGATTCGACAGCGGTCCGAGCACGCTGATGCCCACGTAGAGCCCGAAGGCCAGCAGGAACAGCATGTTGATGCCGTAGACCACCCGGCTCGCGCCCGCGACCATCGACCCGGTCGCCAGCTCGATGGTGCCGTTGGTGAGCATCGCGCCGGGCAGCAGCGTGGCGATCGCCGGAATCACCAACTGGGTGGGCTGCCCACCCGAGAGCGTGCCGGGGAAGCCGAACGCCAGCACCGCGACCAGCGCCGCCGCGATCACCGGCAGGGCCAGTGACAGCAGCCGGACCTTGTCGGCGAGCTGGGTCAGCGCGCCGACGACCAGCCCGAGCACCACGTATCCGACCAGCGCCCTGGCCGCCGGATTGAGCATCATCCCGAGTCCGACGGTCAGCACCACCTGGCCGAGCAGGATCAGCCACGGCGGGCTGCCCGGTTTCGCCGACAGGATCGCGTCGAGTTCCCTCGCCGCGTCCCGCGGCGGCGGCGCGTCCGCCTCGATGTGATCGATGAGCCGGTAGAGCCCGGCGATCTGGTCCAGCGGCAGGGTGCCGACCGAGGCGTCGAGCATGTCGATCGCGGACCCCTCCGCGGTGCGCACCCGCACGAACACCGCGGTGGGCAGCACCATGAAGTGGATGTTGTCGGTGCCGTAGCGCCTGGACAGCTTGTCGAGGATCTCCTGCACCCGCGCCGAGGTCTCGCTCGCGCCGACGAGCGCGACGCCGATGCGGCACAGCAGAATCAGCAGATCGGCGGGCACCGGTGGCTCGGCCGGATGCGGTGGTGACGGCGCGCCCGCCGCGTAGTCGGCCCTGACCCTGGCGATGGCGCGGGCGACCCTGCGCCGCGTCGCCGTCCAGGAAGAACTCTTGCCGTCCGAAGCCATGTCACCGCCGCAGTGTTTCGGAGCGCCGACGCGCTCGAGTCGCGGCCCCTGGTGTCCCGCCGGTCAGGCAATGGCGCCTGACCGGCGGGACGGCCGCGACGGCCGACTGCGTCGGCCTGCCCCTCCGCGAGGTCGGGGCGTGCGGGGTCGTGTTCTTCGGGGCCGGGTAGCCGGTAGCTGAAAGGTTACCCGAGCCCCGGTGCTCAGCCGTTGAGCTTGGTCAGCCGGTCGTAGGCGGTGACGTACTCCTCGACCAGCCGGTTGACCACGTCGGCGCTGCGCTCGACCTTGTTCATCATGCCGACGACCTGGCCGACCGGGTTGAAGTTCACATCCTTGGCCGCTTCGGGGTAGCGGTGGCCGCGCTTCACGCCGTCGAGGGCGACCATCATCTGCAGCGGCATGGGCAGCGGGTCGGGGTTCTCGGTGTCCTCCCACGCGTCGGTCCAGTCGTTGCGCAGCATGCGGCAGGGCTTGCCGGTCCAGGAGCGCGAGCGGATGGTGTCGTGGCTGGTGGCCTCGAGGTAGGTGTCCATCTGCGCGGGCGGCACATTGGCCTCCTCGACGGTCAGCCACAGCGAGCCGGTCCACGCGCCCGCCGCGCCCATCGCCAGCGCCGCCGCGACCTGCGCGCCGTTGCCGATACCGCCGGCGGCCAGCACCGGGGTGTCGCCGATCGCCTCGATCACCTGCGGCCACAGCACCAGCGAGGACACCTCGCCGCAGTGGCCGCCGCCCTCGGTGCCCTGGCAGACCACGAAGTCCAGCCCGGCCGCCTTGTGGTTCATCGCGTGCTTGACCGAACCACAGAGCGCGCCGATCACCCGGCCGGAGTCCTGGATGCGCTTGACGACATCCTCGGGCGGGGTGCCGAGCGCGTTCGCGACCAGCTTCGCCTTCGGGTGGTTCAGGATCACGTCCACCTGCGGGCCCGCGGTGGTCGCGGTCCAGCCGAGCAGCTCGTTGTGGTGCTCACCGTCGGGCAGCGCGGGCACGCCGTGGTCGGCCAGGATCTTCTGCGCGAAGTCGCGATGGCCCTGCGGAACCATCTGCGCCAGCTGCTTTTCCAGCTGTTCGGGGGTCAGGCCTTCCACGCCCTTGCCCTCGTACTTCGACGGGATCACCAGGTCGACGCCGTAGATGCCGTTGACGTGCTCGTCGAGCCAGGCCAGCTCCACTTCGAGCTGTTCGGCGGTGAAGCCGACGGCGCCGAGCACGCCGAGTCCGCCCGCGTTGCTCACCGCTGCCACGACATCGCGGCAGTGCGTGAAGGCGAAGATGGGGAACTCGATGCCGAGCTGTTCGCAGAATTCGGTACGCATACCGAACTGTAACACGTTCTATTTTGCTCGATAAGGGCCAATTTTCAGGCCGCCGCGGCCTCCAGCTCGGTCAGCGAATCCTCCAGGTGATCGAGCAGTCGATGCAGGTCGGGCAGGGTGCGGCGGCAGCCGACCAAACCGAAATCGAGATTGTCGCCATTCGAGGTGAGGGTGATGTTCACGGCCTGGCCGTCCAGCGGGATGGACAGCGGATAACTCGCGTCCAGCCGCGCGCCGTTCCAATACAGCGGCTCACGCGCGCCCGGCACATTCGAGATGACGATATTGAACGGCGGCGTCGCCATCGAGGCGAAGCCGGGCAGCAGCATCGCCGCCATCGGGCTCAGCATCACCCCGGCGACCGCGAGTGTCTGGGCGGGCGTCAGCGAGCGGTAGACCTCCTTGTTGCGCCGCGTCGACTCGCTCACCACTCGCAGCCGCTCCAGCGGATCGGCGACATCGGTGCCGAGATTGCACAGCAGCGCCGCGATCTTCACGCCCTGGGTGTCGGTGTCGTCCTCGTCGCGCAGCGACATCGGCACCATCGCGATCATCGGCTTGTCCGGCAGGGCGTCGCGCTCGAGCAGGTAGGCGCGCAGCGCGCCGGCCGACATCGCCAGCACCACATCGTTGACGGTGGTGCCGGTCGCCTTCTTCACCTGCTTCACCCGGTCCATCGACCAGGTGCGCACCACGCATTTGCGGGCGCCGCCGATCGGCACGTTGAACAGCGTGCGCGGCGCCTCGAACGGCAGCGTCAGCTGCTGCTGGAGCAGGCCGGTGCGGGTCGCCTTCATCAGCGCCGCGGTCGAGGAACCCGCCGAGCCGAGGCCGCCGAGCAGTCCGCCCAGCCGGGAGCGCTGCTCGCGCGGCGCGTCGGGCCGCTGCTTGCGCGGCAGGTTCCACGGCGTCTTGATCTCGGTCGCGACGGGGTCGGTGGTGAGCGTGCGCCGCAGTAATCGCTGCGCGGAGACGCCGTCGATCAGCGAGTGGTGCATCTTCGAGTAGAGCGCGAACCGGCCGTCGGCCAGGCCCTCGACGAAATGCATCTCCCACATCGGGCGGTGTCGGTCGAGCAGGGCGCTGTGCAGGGTCGAGGCGTGGTCGAGCAGCTGCTCGATCCGGCCCGGCGCTGGGAGTGCGCTGCGCTGGAGGTGGAAGTCCAGGTCGACGTCGTCGTCCTGGGTCCAGGCCAGCTGCGGTGCGCCGAGCCAGGTGGCGGGGCGCTTGCGGAAGGTCGGCCGAAAGGTCTTGTCGGCGAGCAAGATTTCGCGGAACTCGCGCAGATAGTCCGGCCCCGCGTCCTCGGGCGGCTCGAACAATTGCAGTGAGCCCACATGCATCGGGTGCTCACGGGATTCCGCGAGCAGGAACAGCGCATCCAACGGCGCGATGAACTCCATAACAGATCGCCCCCTGACGAGAGTGGTTCGGTGCAAGTCTGTAGACGATCGACCACGCTGTCGGGTCGGCACTGTGACGCATCACGTGCCGCCTCCCAAGTTACCTGCCCCATCCCGCCGGCGTCAGGTGAACGGCGACACCGCCGCACGTCCGACACGGTTGTGCGCTCCACCCAGCGAACTGGACGGTCGCGCAGATCAGGCGGTGTTTCCGGGTTCGGGTCAGACCTTCGCGGGCTCGGCCTGGCGGGCTTCGGCCGGGGGCTCGACGGCGTCGGCCAGGCGCAGCACGGCGGTGTGCTCCTCGACCGGCTGCTCGAAAGGCGCTTCCTCGACGGAGGTTTCGGCGACCGGCTCGGCGGCCGCATCGGCGACGGTCTCCGCGACGGGCTCGGCGACCGGCTCGGCCACCTGCGGCTCGGGGGCCGGAACGGGCGCGACCGCAGGGCCTTTCGTGGTGGCGATGTCGATGCCGAGCTCGACCCTGGTCGTCTCCACCAGCGCCCGCTCCTGCTCGGCCGCGTGCCGCATGGCCTTCTGCCACAGCGAGGCCATCTCCTCCAGCTCCTCGACCGTGGCCTCCACATCGATGTGCAGCTTCAGCCGCTGCATGGTGATGTGCTGGGCGGCGGTCAGGGTGCGCAGCAGGTCTTCGCACTTGTTCGGGATCCGGCGGTGCGCCACGACTCGCAGCCGGGTCAGCATGGCGGTCGGGCGGTCCCAGATCACCTTGTGGATCTGGGCGCCGACGCCGTCGATCTCCTCCGCAGTGACGAGGTCCCACTCCCCGCAGCTGGTCAGATCGGCGCGCACCGAGGCCGAGGTCTCGAGGATGGCGGCGACCGCGGCGAGCACCGCCTCCCGGCGCCACGCCTCGTGATCGCGCTGGTCACCCACCATGTTCGACAGCTCGACATTGCGCTGCGCGGCGTCGAGTGCCTGCCTGCCGCGCTCGTCGGCCGCCGCGATGCCCTCGCGGTGGGTGCGGTTGTTGGCGATGACACCGACCAGAACTGCGGCGGCGACGACGAGCGAACCGAGGAGTGGGAGCCACTGAGTCACCCGCCGATCATTGCACCGAGGCACCGCACAGTCACCATGATCGGCGCGTTGCCTGGCGATGTCGTACGGAGTGTCGCGGTCAGCGGGGTGCCGGAACCCGGTGCAGGAAGCCGACGAGCGGCGCCAGTTCGGGGATCTGCTCGGCGTCCGAAAGTGCTTGTTCCAGTACCCGATCGTGCGTCGGGCGGGCCTTTTCGTAGGCGGCCCTTCCGGTTTCGGTGAGCTCGGTGTAGATGCCGCGCCGGTCGTCCGCGCACAGCACCCGGACCAGGAAGCCGCGATCCTCCAGCCGGTTCACCAGCCGGGTGGTCGCGCTGGCCGACAGCGCCGCCGCGCGGGCCAACTGCGAGATGCGCATGTGCCAGCCGTCCTGGCGGGCCAGCGCGTCGAGGACCGTGTATTCGACGACCGACAGCTCGTGCTCGCGCACCAGTTCGCGCTCCAGCGCGCTCTCGATGTGCCCGTGCAGTGCGGCCAGGGTGCGCCAGCCGGTCGCCCGCACCTCGACGGCGTCATCCGCAATACCCATGGGCCGAGTATAGCTGGCGGTTGCAATAGAGCGCGTGTGCAACTATCGTCGCCTAGAGTTAGTTGCATACGCGTGATATCGGCGTAGAACGGAAGGAAGCGCTCACATGCCACTAGGTCTCATCGCCCTCGCGCTCGGGGGCTTCGGCATCGGACTCACCGAGTTCGTCATCGCCGGTCTGCTCTCGGCGGTGGCCGACGACATGGGCGTCTCCGTGCCGACCGCCGGCTATCTCATCTCCGGCTACGCGCTGGCGGTCGTCGTCGGTGCGCTCGCGCTCACCCCGGTGGTCAACCGGTGGCAGCCCAAGCGGGCATTGCAGCTGCTCATGGTGCTGTTCACGGTCGGCAACGCCGCCTCGGCGCTGGCGCCCGGCTACGCGGCGCTGCTCGGCGGACGGGTGCTCGCCGCGCTCGCGCACGGCGCGTTCTTCGGTATCGGCGCGGTGCTGGCGGCCTCGCTGGTGGCGCCCGCGAAGAAGGCCGGCGCCATCTCGATCATGTTCGGCGGGCTCACCATCGCCAATGTGCTCGGCGTTCCGCTCGGCACGTTCATCGGTCAGCAGTGGGGCTGGCGGGCCACCTTCGCGGTGATCACCGTCGTCGGGCTGGTCGCGCTGGCCGGCATCACCGCGCTGGTCCCGGACGCGCCCGCGGCGAGCGCGCGGCCGGATCTGCGGGCCGAGCTGGCGGTGTTCCGCAACGGTCAGGTCTGGTACTCGCTGGCGATGACCGTGCTCGTCTTCGGCGGCATGTTCGGCGCGTTCATGTACATCGAGCCGCTGCTCACCCGGGTCACCGGGTTCTCCGACGGTGTCGTCCCGTGGCTGCTGGTGCTCTTCGGTGTCGGCTTGTTCTTCGGCAATCTGTTCGGCGGCCGCTGGGCCGACCGCGCGCTGACCCGCACCCTGCTCGCGCTCACCCTGGCCCTCGGCCTCGCGCTGGTCGCCTTCGCGCTGCTGGCCGACCACAAGCTCGCCGCGCTCCTGCTGCTGCCCGCCATGGGCTTCTTCGGCTTCGGCGCGACGCCCGGCCTGCAGATGCGCGTGCTCGACCACGCGGCCGCCGCGCCGACGCTCGCGTCCTCGGCGAACATCGCCGCGTTCAATGTCGGCAACTTCCTCGGCGTCTGGCTGTCGGGGCTGGCGATCGGCGCGGGCTTCGGCTGGGTCTCGCCGCTGTGGGTCGGCGCCGGGTTCGCCGCCACCGGGCTGGTCGTCCTGATCGCGGCCACCCGCGGCCCGCGCGCCAAGGCACCCGCGGTCCGGGAGCCCGTCGCGGTCTAGTCGCGGTGGCCGGATGTTGACGAAATATGTCACTCCGGCCACTCGGCCGACCACCGTGCCAAATCATAGGATGACCCGGGCGAGTGTGGACCTCGCCGCGGAACGAAACGGTGGTGATCGGTGAGTAAGCGCGGATGGGTGCTGTTCCTGGCGCTCGGCGTGATCTGGGGCGTGCCCTACGCGATGATCCGGATCGCGGTCGAGAGCATCGACCCGGTGGTCGTCGCCTTCGGGCGCACCGCGATCGGCGGCCTGCTCCTGCTGCCGATCGCCCTGTACACCAACGCCTTCCGTGGCGTGCTCGCCCGCTGGCGAATGCTGCTGGCCTACACCGCGATCGAGATCGTCGGCCCGTGGGTGCTGCTCGGTTACGCCGAGAAGACTCTGCACAGCTCCACCGTCGGCCTGCTCGTCGCGGCGGTGCCGCTGATCGCGATCGTCATCGTGACCCTGCTCGGCCACGACCGCTTCGACGGCCGCCGCACCGTCGGCCTGCTCATCGGCTTCGCCGGCGTCGCCGCGCTGGTCGGCCTCGACCTCGACCTGACCGACCCGATGGCGCTGACCGCTGTCGCGGTGACCACGGTCGGCTACGCGATCGGCCCGATCATCTACGACCGCACCCTCGCCGACCTGCCCGCGCTCGGCGTCGTCACCGCGTCGCTGCTGCTCGCCGCCCTCGTCTACACCCCGTTCACGGCCGCGTCCTGGCCCGCCCACATCCCCGCCGACGCCGCCTGGTCGATTCTCGGCCTGGCCGTGATCTGCACGGCCACCGCGTTTCTCGTCTTCTTCGCGCTCATCGCCGAGGTCGGTCCTGCGCGCGCCACCGTCATCACCTACATCAATCCGGCCGTCGCCATCGTGCTCGGCGTCGCGGCGCTGGGCGAACCGCTGACGATCGGCATGGCGATCGGATTCCCGCTGGTCGTCATCGGATCGATCATCGGCACCCGGCGGACCGCGCGGGTGCGCGACGCGCTCCCCGAACCGGTCGCCGAACCCACCTCCTGACACGAAAATCCCCGGTGGGCAACGAAAACGCTGCCCACCGGGGATCGTCCGGTCAGATCAGTTCGCCGGCGCCGTGGTGGTCGTGGTGCTCGTCGGCGCGACGGTCGTGGTCGGTGCCACCGTCGTGGTCGGCGCGGGCGCCGTGGTGGTGGTGGCCTTCGGCGCGGGGGCCTCGGCCTGGTTGGTCACCGGTTCCGGAGCCTGCGTCGTGGTGGACGGCGCGGTGGTCGACGGCGTCGTGGTGCTCGGCGCGGTCGTCGTTCCGGTCGACGAGGTGGTGGTCGGCGTCGTCGTCTTGGCGGTGCTGGTCGCCGACTTCGACGTGGTGGTACTCGCCGCCGCCGCGGTGGTGGTCGTGGCCGGCTTGGTCGGCGCGGCCAGCGCGGCGGTCACGTCGGCATCGGTCGGCGCCGACTTGGTGTTCACCGTCTCGCCCGCCTGCGCCTGCTTGGCCAGGTGGGTCAGCCACGCCGCGGCGTACTCGGCCGAGGTCATCGGCTTGCCGTTGGCGGCGTCGGAATCACGCCAGTAGTCGAAGTGATGACCGGTGCCGTTCGGGCCGAGCGTCAGCTGGTACGGGTCGCTCATCGCCACCGGGATGGTGTTCTGGTTCGTCACGATCAGCCCGACGATCTCGTTGAACACCTTCTGCGGCAGGTACGCCAGCGGCGAGACCTGCTCGGCCGCGATGGTGTCGGCCTTGGCCGGTGCCTTCGTCTCACCCGGCTTGTAGTCCGGGTCCGACACCTTCAGCAGCACGTCGAGGAAGGTCTCGTCGCTGGCCATCCAGTTCGGGTTGGCGGCGATGTCGGAGAAGGCGGCCATCGCGATCCGGCCGAGGGTGAAGGCCATGTCCTGGCCGGTGGCCGGGGTCAGGCCGTCGCGCTGCAGGTCGTCGACGTTGATCTGCCGTCCGACATTGGCGGCCAGCTGGAGCAGCGAGATGTTCTCCGGCGCCGCGCAGGTGAGGTCGCCCTCGGAGCAGAACGAGGCGATCTTGCCGTTCAGCGCGCCGAAGCCGCCGCCGGTGGTCACGCCCTGACCCGAGACCGGCTTGGTCCCGTTCTGGTACTTCTGGTCGAAGCCGTCCGGGTTGGCGAAGGGGTCCTCGGCGCCGATGAACGGGCCTTCCCCGGCCTTGCGACCGGCGTCGGCGAACATCACCACGCCGAGCACGTCGTCGGGGTCGACCACCGAGTAGCCGTCGGCGGGGTTGTCGTTGCCGATGCCCTCGGCGACGCGGCGCACCACGTCGGCGCCCTCGCTGTAGCCGACGATGGAGAACTTGGTGTCCGGGCAGGCGGCGGAGATCTCGCGCATCACCTGCTGGGTGTTGGCCACGCCCTGGTTGACCGCGTCCTCGTAGGTCCGCATGTCCGCCGGGTAGGCGATGTAGATGGCCGCGTACTGGCCCTCGGCGAGGTCGTCGCGCGGGGCGTTGACCACCGGGTCGACCCACACACTGCTGTGATCGCCCGACAGCGCCGCGGGCAGCGGGTTGCCGTTCGCGTCGAGCAGCATCGCCGTCGTCCCCTCGACGGGGGTGTCGTTGCGGCCCGCCACCGAGATGGTCACCATCTCGCGGCACTCGGTCACCGAGGTGGTCAGCTGGTAGGAGGGGGACTCGGGCTGCGACGTCACCGCGAACGACGCGGCGACGATGGCCGCGACACCCAGCGCCGCCGGTGCGGCGACAGCCGAAGCGATGCGATGTTTCGCAAGGAACTCGCGCAGATTCATGGTGTGATCCCGTTCGAATGACCTACAGGTGGGCAGGCCCCCCGACGGGCCGTTTGTCACGACCTTTGTCGTCCCACCTCGGAAGATCGTTACTGCCGCGAACAGGAATCAGTTGCCCCTGATTCCAGGGGCATCCGGCCCGGCTCCCGGACTTCGTGCTGGTAGGAGCCGTTCACTTAGGCGTCTCAGCGAGGTCCGTTGGTATTGAGGAACACCACGACGCCGTCCCCGAGCGCGCCGTCGGCATCGAGCGCGAGCGTCGCGGCCATCGCCTTCGCGGTGTAGACGGGTTCGAGGTGCAAGCCGGCCTCGGCGGCCAGCGCCTCGGCCCGCGCGCCCTGCGCGGTGGGGTGGCCGTAGCCGGCGCCGAGCTGGTCCTCGACGAGGATCAAGCGGTCGGCGGACAGCGTCAGCTCCGGCAGCCGCGCACCGCGCGCCCGCAGCAGCGCCGCGGTCCGCCGGGCCGAGCGCAGCAGGGTCTTCGCGTCGAGCCGGAGCTGATCGTTGACGACCACGCCGACCACCCGCGTCGACAGCCCCGCCAGCTCGAGTCCGAGCAGCAGCCCGGCGGCCGTCCCGCCCGAACCGATCGCGGTGACGATGTGCGTCGGCTCCGGCACCACCCCCGCGGCCACCTGATCGGCGAGTTCCAGCGCCGCCTCGACATAGCCGAGCACCCCGACCGTCGACGACCCACCCGCGGGCAGCAGGTACGGCGGCTTGCCACCCGACGAGTGCCGTGCCAGCAGGTACGGCACCGCGGCGATCGTGCGCGCCTTGGTGTGGGTGAAATGCAGGGTGGCCCCGCTGCGTTCGAGCCGCGCCAGCTGGGCGCGCACATGGTCGTCGATGGGCTGATCGACCAGCGCGAGTGCGGTACGCAGTCCGTGCTCCCTGGCGTACAGCGCGGTCGCCAAGCCCCAGTTCGTCCCGAGCCCGCCGACGGTGAGGATCGTGCGACGCCCCCGCCTGCGGGCATCGGGCAGCAGCCATTCGAGCTTGCGGATCTTGTTCCCGCCCCACCCGCCCTCGCCGAACTCGCCGTCGTCCGCGAGCCACAGCTGGGCTCGGCCGACGGCGAGTTCGGGCAGCGGGCGCAACGGGGTCGGTCCGGTGCCGAGTCGCAGGTGCGGCAGGGTGTCGCGGAGCTCGCCGAACCGTTGGTGCAGTAGTGCGGTCATACCTGTGACTAGATCACCGCATCCCGTCCTTGTCACCCGTCCAGTTCCGCGACCTCGCGCACCGAGTCCGCGATGGCCCGGAAGTCCTTGCGCAGGATGGCACCGTGATTGCTCGGCACCTTCGCGCCGATCCGGATGTTCGGATTGCGGGTGGTCGCCGCGTCGAGTCCGCTGCGGATCTTCTCCTGCTCGTCGCGCTTGCTGCCGAACGAGGTGCCCGAGGCCACCACGTAGCGCACCGGCACGGTGATCGCGTCCAGCACCGGACCCAGCTCGCTGGTCCGCGACAGCTTGCCCAGCTCGATATTGCTCTCGGCCTGCTGCGCCGCCGTCATCCGCGGGGCCAGGCCGGTCGGGCGCATCAGCGGCATGAACCAGCTCAGCCGCTTGAACAGCGTCCGGATCCGCTCCTCCATGGCGTCGTCGAGCCAGTCGTACGGGAAGGCGCCGTCGACCAGCACCGCGCCGATGGCCCGCTCCGGGTTCCGCTCGGCCCAGTGCGCGCCGACGACGGCGCCGTAGGACCAGCCGACCACCAGCGCCCGCTCCACGCCCCTGGCCGCCAGCACCGCGTCGACATCACGCACGGCGGCCTCGAAGGAGTAGTCGGCGGACAGCTTCGACTTCTTGCCACGCGCCCGCTCGTCGAAGGTGATGTGCCGGAACCCCGGTCCCAGTTCGGCGATGGTCTTGCGCCAGTAGCCTTGGGTGGCGAACTGCCCGTTCAGGTACAGCACCGCGATCCCGTCGCCGCCGGTATCGGTGACGGCCAGCTCCGTATCGTCGACGGCCACCATGCCGGTCCAGGCGGTGGAGTTCGTGTGTCGTGCGGTCATTGGGGATCACCCTCTCGGTTCGTGCTCGTTGATTGCGACTACTGTCGCGAGCCGCCCTGACACCGCCCTGACACCCGGCTGACGCGCCCGCTGACACCGCGCCGCGCGGGGTCTCGCCGCGGCGCCGCGGTCGCCATAGAATTGGCTGTTCGCTCGCACCACATTTCGGAGGACACCAGAACAAGCGGATTTTCCAGGTACCCAGGAAGGTGACCAATGTCGGTTTCTCGGAATGTTCTGGTGTTCGTCTGCACGCTGGGTCTGCTGGCCGCGTGTTCGTCGAACGACACCGCGCCGGATTCGACCGCGACCGCCCGCCCGACATTCTCCAGCGATGACCCGGCCAGAGCCGATGCCATCATGAAGATCGTCGACGACTACATGGCGCAAGCGCACCTCAAGTCGGTGATCGTCCGCGTGACGATCGACGGCAAGGAGATCGTCACCGCGGCCAGGGGCGAGTCGATGACCGGCGTGCCCGCCACCACCGACATGCATTTCCGCAACGGCGCCGTGGCGATCTCCTATGTGTCGACGCTCCTGCTGATCCTGGCCGACGAGGGAAAACTGAGCCTCGACGACAAACTCTCGAAATACTTGCCCGACATTCCCAACGCCGACCGCGTGAATCTGCGACAGCTGGCCCAGATGACCTCGGGCTATCACGATTTCGTGCTCGGAAACGAGAAATTCGCCGAGATCGCCTACGCGGATCCGTACAAGGCGTGGACCACCCAGGACCAGCTCGCGCTCGCGATCGACGACCCCCTGTGGTTCGAACCAGGAACCAACTGGGCCTACGCGCACACCAACTACGTCCTGCTCGGATTGGCGCTGGAGAAGGTCACCGGCAAGTCGCTCGCGGATGCGTTGCAGGAGAAGGTGCTCGGCCCGCTCGACCTGAAGAACACCGTGCCGAATCTGACCCCCTATATCCCCGAGCCGGTCCTGCACACGTTCACCTCGGAGCGCCGCGAGTACTTCTCGTTGCCCGCCGATGTCCCCTTCTACGAGGAGTCGACCTACTGGAATCCGTCGTGGACGATCAGCCACGGCGCCATCCAGACCAGCGATATCCACGACCTCGAACGCAGCGCCGTCGCCATCGGCAGCGGCGAACTGCTCTCCGACGAGTCCTACCGGGCGATGACGACCACCGACCTGCGCGGCAAGACCACGGCGGTTCCCGGCTGCGTCAACTGCCGCCCGCTCGACGATTTCCAGACCTACGGCCTCGGCCTCTGGCTCACCGGTGACTGGTCCTTCCAGAACCCGCTGTTCTACGGCGGCGCCGCGGTCAACGCCTACCTGCCGTCGGAGAAGATCGCGATCGCGGTCGCCGTCACCTTCCTGCCCGAGGCGTTCAGCGCCACCGGCGGCTACGCCAACGGCGGTGACGCGCTGTTCCGCAAGATCGGCGCGTACCTCGCGCCCGACGACGCCCCGCCGGTCAAGCAGGACGCGCCCGCGCAGGGCGGGTCGTAGCCGATGGCCGACTGGGACGGCGCCGGCTACGCCCACATCAGCGCGCTCCAGCGGACGATGGCGACGGCGGCGGTCGAGTCGGTCACGGTCGCGGGTGCCGAGCGCGTGCTCGACGTCGGGTGCGGCGACGGCTACGTGTCGCGCCTGATCGCGACCCGGGTCCCCGAAGGTTCCGTGCTCGGCGTCGACCCGTCGCCACGGATGATCGAGGTCGCCCGCACCGCCGACGACCAGCTCACGAACGTCGATTTCCAGGTCGGCGACGTCACGACCATGGCCTTCGACCACGAATTCGATCTCGTCGTCTCGTTCAACGCCCTGCACTGGGTGGTCGACCAGGAGACCGCCTACCGTCACATCGCCGCCGCGCTCGCCCCCGGCGGACGGGTCCTGGTGCAGTACGTCTGCGCCGGCCGACGCCCGAGCGTCGAGTCCGTCGCGATGGCCGTCACCGCCGACGCGCGGTGGTCGGCGGCCTTCACCGATTTCCCGCGCCCCTACGTGCACATCGACCCCGACGCGCTCCCCGCGATCGCGGCGAACGCCGACCTCGAAGTCACCGCGCGATCCGTCACCGACCGGGAATGGGACTTCGGCTCCCGCGACGCCTTCACCCGCTGGTGCACCGTCGGTTTCGCGGACTGGACCGCCCGCCTCCCGGCCGCCGACGTCCCCGCTTTCGTGGACGAGGTCGTCGATCGCTACGAGGCCGTCATCGGCAGGCCGGGCCTGTTCCGATTCCTGCAAATGCGGGCCGAATTGGCCCGCCGCGCGAACGGGTGAGCGCCCAGTGCGGAATCACCAGAGGTCGACCCACTGCGGCCGCTGCGGCACATCGAATACGGCGACGCGCCCGCGCACCAGCACCGGTATCTCAGCACCGACGGCGTAGTCCCGCACCATCTCTTTCGCCGTCGAGCGCCGGAACTCGTTCAACGCGAATCGCTTTCGCAGCCGGTGTTCGGCCCCTGTTTCCGGGTGGGTGAACGTCGCCTCGATATGCACGCGATGAGTGGCGAACGGATTGTTGTTGGCGCGCGTCACCCGGTGACCGGAATCGGTCACCGTCGCGATCACCGAAGCGGCCGTCCTGCGCAAATACGCCCGCCGCGCCTGCCAGACGATCGCGAGGACCAGCGGCCAGGTGAGCAGCGCGAACAGCATCCCACCCAGGAACCCGAACACCACCGCGACGGACTCGTCCGCCCACCGCGCGAGCATCATCGCGACCCGGAGCACGCCGGAGAAGTACAGCGCGGCGGCCAGCGCCGACACGATCCAATACACCGGCACGACCGGGCTGAACAGCGTTTTCATCCCCACCCTGATTTCCGTCACCGGCAACCGGCCGATCCTCCCACGTGATCGTAGCGATCGGACTGCCTGGCCGGTGATCGTCAGCCTTCGCTCGCGGCGAGCTGCGCGCGCAACGTATCCATCCCCATGCCGCCCATGCGTAACGCGCGGGTGTGGAATTCCTTCAGCGAGAACGATTCCCCGGCACGGCTCCGCGCCTCCTCGCGGGCGGCGAGCCATCCGCGCTCACCCAATTTGTACGCGGGCGCCTGCCCCGGCCAGCCCAGATAGCGGTCGATCTCGAAACGTGCCCTGGCCGGTTCGGTCAGGGCGCGGGTCAACAGGAACTCCAGACCGAGCTCGGGAGTCCACCGTTCGCCCTCGTGGAAGCCGGTGCCCGCGGGAATCGTCAACTCCAGATGCATGCCGATATCCACGATCACCCGTGCGGCACGGAGCAATTGTTCGGTCAGCATCCCGAACAGGTCACCGGCATCGCTCAGATAGCCGAGTTCGCGCATGAGCCGCTCGGCGTAGAGCGCCCACCCCTCGCCGTGTCCGTCGACGAACGACAACATGCGCTGATACCTGTTCAGCCCGTCCGCCGTGAGCACGGTGATCGCGTGCAGATGATGCCCCGGCACCCCCTCGTGATAGACGACGCTGACCTCCCGCCAGGTGCTGAACCGCTCCTTGCCCTCCTCCACCGACCACCACATGCGTCCCGGCCGCCGCAGATCCTCGCTCGGCCCGAGATAGTAGGCGCCGACGCCCCCGCCCGGCGGCGCGATCTTGCACTCCAGCGGTCCCGCAGCCGCGGGAATGTCGAAATGAGTGCCGCGCAATGCCGTCAGCGCCGCGTCGGCGGTGCGCTGCAACCATGCTTCGAACTCGGCCGCACCGTGCACCGCGTACTTCGGGTCGGCATCGAGCACCGCCGCGGTTTCGGCCGGGGTCTTCCCCGGCGCGATCCGAGCGGCGACGGTGCGCATCTCGGCTTCGATCCTGGAGAACTCGCGCCATCCCCAGTCATAGGCGTCCCGCGGATCGATATCGGCGCCGGTGAAATACCGTGACCACAGCCGATAGGTCCGCTCACCCACCGCGTCCGCGGCGGGCGCACGCGGTGCCAGCTCGTTCCGCAAGAACTCGGCGAACTCGCCGTAGGCCGAATCGGCCGCCCGCGCAGACCGTTCCAGCTCGTCCAGCGGCGCACCCGCCACTTCGCGAGCTGCTGCGATCAAGCCGGTGAAGAAGCCGACTTCGCCGCGGCGGCCCGCCCACGTCTCGGCCTGCTCGGCGGTCTTGTCGAGCTGCCGCCGCGCGGAGACCCGGCCGTCCTCGGCCGCCGCCACCAGCGAAGCCCGCACCCCGAGAAGAGCGTCGGGCACGTGCCCCATCCGCGCGGCGATCACCACCCAGTCCGCCGCCGACTCGGTGGCCATCAGATCGAACACCATCCGGATGTCCTGCACCGGACTGGCGATCACATTGAGCGAAGCAGCCCGCAGCCCGGCATCCTGCACCTCGAGTTCTGTTCGCAGGCGTTCACAGAACACCGCCTTGGCGACTCGCTCACTGCCGGAGCCGGGTTCGATCGCAGCCATGCTGCCCAGCGCCTTCCGGGCGACCTCGGCCCGAAGACGATGCCCACAGGCGAATAGTCGGTCAGCCGACCCTCAAACCCGGCGGTCCCGAACAACGTCGCCTGCACCGGATCGGCAGCCGCGTACTCCTCGACGAACCGATCACAGACCTCGTGCACCCCCGGAGCGGATTCCATACCGGGCACGCTAGCCAACGCGGCCCGCGTCAGCCCCCGGCAGTGAATTTCGCGCGCACTTCCGTGCTCGACGGGGTGGATGACGGCGACATCTGATGTAGCCGATGTGCAGTGTCGAGATCGTCAGCCTGGCAGCTCGTCCGCGTAAATCGTTGCGATCTTCTTGATCTCGGCGCACGGATCACCTGTTTGGAAGACGGGTGGTGCTTCGACGTGGACGCCGGCCGAACCACGATCGCTCGACATGGCGAGGAAACACGAGCCGGATTTCATGGAACCGGACAGCTCATAGATATCGCTTCCCGGCCGTCGATCGTGAAGCGATCGACCGCGGACTCGAAGTATGGCTGCTCGTGGAGTGGAACGTTGCTCATGTCGATGGTGAGGATCCTGGCAGGTCGGCCGTTCTGGACGTCCTTGAACTTGCACCCGAACACCGAGTAGGTGTCGGCGATGAAGTCGGCGCGCTCTCGGGTGCGGGGATTGAATCCGGCACGGACGACAGCGTCGTCATCGAAGGACGTGCAGGCGTCGAAGGTGACTGGCTCCCTGCCCGGGTTCACGCGAGTGACCAGTGATGGCACCTGCACCGCGATCGGGCCAGGTGTCTTCGAGGTGGGGGCCGGCGTCGGCTCGTCGCTCGAACACCCAGTGGCCGCACCGGCGATTGCCATCGCTGCGACGCAGGCGGTGGCCAGTTTCGTCCGGCTCATGCGGCATCGCCTGGAATCTGCGCTCGTCTGTAATCGACCTGCAGAACCGCAGGTTCGCGTCCCAACATCCCTACATGTTGCGCGTCGGTCCCAACTTTTGCCGCGAGCGGCACCGCGTCAGCCCCTTGCCATGTCCACGAAACGGCTCAAATGCAGCTGGTGGGCGACGGTGATGGTGGCGGTGGGGCCGTTACGGTGCTTGCCGACGATGAGGTCGGCCTCGCCACCGCGGGGGTCGTCGCGTTCGAAGGCGTCGGGGCGGTGCAGCAGGATGACCATGTCGGCGTCCTGCTCGAGCGAGCCGGACTCGCGGAGGTCGGACACCATGGGGCGCTTGTCGGTTCGCTGCTCCGGACCACGGTTCAGCTGCGAGATCGCGATCACCGGAACTTCGAGTTCCTTGGCCAGCAGCTTGAGGTGTCGCGAGAACTCCGAGACTTCCTGCTGTCGCGATTCGACCTTCTTGCCCGAACTCATCAGCTGGAGGTAGTCCACCACCACGAGTTTCAGATCGTGCCGCTGCTTGAGCCGTCGCGCCTTGGCCCGGATCTCCATCATGGTCAGGTTCGGCGAATCGTCGACGAACAACGGCGCCTCACTGATCTCGCTCATCCGCCGAGCCAGCTTGGTCCAGTCGTCGTCACTCATCCGCCCCGACCGCATATCACCGAGCTTGATCTTCGCCTCCGCCGACAACAGACGCATGACGATCTCGGTCCGGCTCATCTCGAGCGAGAAGATGACACTCGCCATCCCATGCTTGATCGAGCAACTCCGCATGAAATCCATACCGAGCGTGGAGTTGTGGGTCGGCACCATCGAGCGGCCTGCCAGATACAGGTGATCGGCGTTGTCGACCTCGACGCAGCGCACCGGGACGGATTCGATGCGGCGGACATCGACGATGTACCGCGCATCCGACCGGGCGGTGCTGTGTGAGGCGCGACGCTCCTTGTGCAGCAGCGCCTTGCGGTACAGGCCGAAGACCTCGTCGTCGGTGGCGAAGGTGAGCGTGTAGCAGGTCGAAGACTGTTCGGACCGGCCGCGGACCCGCCTGGTGGTGACCCCGCACCGGTAACCGAGGCTGACGACGAGTTCCTCGACATCGCGGAACAGACGTTCGTCGGTGACGGCGAACTGCACGGACCCGCCGTGCGTGACGGTCCCGTCGGTGTCGAGCAGCCCGGCCAGCAGCGCCCGGCGCTGCACTTCCGAAGCGCGCAGGTATTCGACCGGGATGTGCTTGTCGCCCAGTACCGAGAGGGTGCGCAGCCGCGCCTGCACACTGCCCACCGAGTTCCGGCATGCCTGGCACAGCCGCAGGCCGATCGACGGACCCCCGCACTCGGCGCAGGTCGGTGCCGGGACGGGCTCGGAAACGAATCGCGCTTTCCCACCGCAGGAACGGCCGCAGGTGCGGACCTCACTGGTGAACGGTACGAACTCGTCACCGCATACGACGCAGGTACGCGACCGCACCGGTTCGGGGGCGGGCAGCGTCAGCTGGTAGCGGCCGGGCGCGGACGGCGAGGGCGTCGTGACGATGCCTTCGCCCTCGATCCGCGCGACGATCTCCGGGTCGAAGCAGGTGAGCTGCGCGGCCGCGGAGGTGCCGTCGCCGAGCCAGGCGCCGAGGGTGTACGGCGGGACCAGCAGGTCCCTCGTCGGCAGCTGTAGCGGCCGGGTGTTGGTGACCGAGTGGTTGAGTCGCCGGTCCGCGGTCGTGCAGCGCAGCGTGTTCGCGATGTCGGCGGTGGTGCGAACCCCGGGGGCGACCGGATGGCGCCGCGGTCGGCCCGCTGCCGCTTCCTGCGCGGAACGCCGGGATTCCCGGGTGTCGGTGAGCCACTGGTGCTGCTCGTCGGCGACGAGCACTGTCCCGTCGGAGAATTCGACTTCGTAGCAGGGCCGGTCGGTCATGACCTCGGTAGCCGCGACCACCCGCGTGGGGTGACCGTCGGCGTCGAGCAGTTCGTCACCGACGCGGACCTCGCCCATCGTCGTCCACCCGGTCGGCGTCGGCAGCGGGGTGTCCAGCGCCAGCGCCTTACCGACACCGGGGCGGGCCGCGACGATGATCATCTGGCCCGCGTGGAGGCCGTTGGTGAGTTCGTCGAGTTCGGTGAAGCCGGTGGGGACGCCGAGGGAGATGCCGCCGCGGGAGGCGATGGAGTCGATCTCGTCCATGGTGGGCTGGAGGAGTTCTTCCAGTGGGGTGAAGTCCTCGGTGGTGCGGCGCTCGGTGACCTCGTAGATCTCGGCCTGGGCGCGGTCGACGACCTCGGCGACGTCCTGGCCGTCGGCGCCGGCGTAGCCGAACTGGACGATGCGGGTGCCCGCTTCGACGAGGCGGCGCAGGATGGCCTTCTCGGCGACGATCTCGGCGTAGTAGCCGGCATTGGCCGCGGTGGGCACGGTCTGGGTCAGGGTGACCAGGTACGGCGGGCCGCCGATGCGCTTGAGCTCGCCGCGGCGGTCGAGACCGGCCGCGACGGTGACGGGGTCGGCGGGTTCGCCGCGGCCGTACAGGTCGAGGATGGTGTCGTAGACGGCCTGGTGGGCGGGGCGGTAGAAGTCGCCGGGGCGCAGCACCTCGACCACGTCGGCGATGGCGTCCTTGCTCAGCAGCATGCCGCCGAGGACGGACTGCTCCGCGGCCATGTCGTGCGGGGGCTGGCGGCCGAAGTCCTCGCCGGGGGGCTCGGGCGGGAAGTCCGTATGCGCGCGGTCACCGGTGGTAGTCACCAGAATCGACCGTCCTCTCTGCCCGCAGAACCGGGGGTTTCACATCGATGAACTCGTTGTACTCCCGGGCACCGACACGGATGTCAGCAATCGGTTGCCTGCGTGATTCCCGGGGCCGCGCGCAGGGCGATGCGACGAACCTAAGCGACGTTTCCGGGCGCCGCCAACCCGATATGTGCACACAACTGTGGATAACTTGGGGGTAGTTCACCCAGTGTTGTGCAGCTCCTGTGGAAAACGTGGGGAAAACCCAGGTCAGTGCGGTGGAACGCCCTGCTAGGCCCCGTTTTACCCAACTCTCCACCTGTGGATGAAAGAAGTTCCGGCGTGTCGGTCAAGGTGAACGGCCGGGCGTGTTGGGTAAACAGCGATGGTGCAGGCTATGACTGGAGTCACAAATCTGCCGGTCGGTTTCCGCAACCATCCACAGGTCGAATAACGGGAGGTCAGCGGATTGCCGACCGTCGGCCGCCTCCGGTGACCTGCACGGGAGCGATCTTCGGCTATCGGTCAGTTATCGCGAAATCGGCCGTGAAATGGCAACGAGAAACCACCCCCGTGTCGAACACGGGGGTGGTTCTCAGCGAACTCAGTTCGCGGCAACCTCGAGGTTGAACTTGGCAGCCACATCGGGGTGCAGGTGCACCACGATGCCGTGCTTGCCGGTCGCCTTGATGTGCGACTTCGGCAGCTCGATGCTGCGCTTGTCCACCACGGGGCCACCGGCGGCCTTGATGGCGGCGGCGACATCGGCGGTGGTGACCGAACCGAACAGCTTGCCGCTGTCGGCGGTCTTCACGGCCAGCGAGACCGCTTCGAGGCCCTCGATGGCCTGCTTCAGCTCGTTGGCGTGATCGAGGTCGCGCACCTTGCGGGCGTCCTGCGCCCGGCGGATGCCCTCGACCTGCTTCTGGGCGCCACGGGTGGCCACGATGGCCAGGCCGCGGGGCAGCAGGTAGTTGCGGCCGTAGCCGTCCTTGACCTCGACGAGATCGCCCGGGGCACCGAGGTTGTCGACATCAGCGGTGAGGATGAGCTTCATCTGTCTGACTCCCTTTCTCAGCGAGCGGTCGACACGTAAGGCAGCAGGGCCACCTCACGCGAGTTCTTGACGGCGACAGCGATATCACGCTGGTGCTGGACGCAGTTGCCGGTGACGCGGCGGGCGCGGATCTTGCCGCGATCGCTGACGTACTTACGCAGCAGCGTGGTGTCCTTGTAATCGATATTGACGATTCCGGACTTGCTCTCCTTGCAGAAAGTGCAAGCCTTCTTCTTCAGCACCTTTTCGCGCGCGGGCGCTTTAGGCATGGTCTTCTCTCCGTACTATGAGTGCCGTTCCTCAGAACGGCGGTTCGTCATCCATGCGGCCGCCGCCCCCGAAGGAGCCGGCCGCGGGCGCGCTACCCCACGGATCGTCGTTGCCGGCGTTTCCGCCGCCCGACTGTCCGCCGCCGTTGTTGGCGTTGTAGCCGCCTGCGCTTGCACCACCACCGGCATTGCCGGAACCGCCACCGAAGCCACCGCCTCCGCCGCCGCGACCGGCCTTGGAGACCTTGGCAGTCGCGTAGCGCAGCGAGGGGCCGACCTCGTCGACCTCGAGTTCGACGACCGTGCGCTTCTCACCCTCGCGGGTTTCGTAGGAGCGCTGCTTGAGCCGTCCGCTCACGATCACGCGAGCGCCTCGGGTCAGGCTCTCGGCGACGTTCTCCGCTGCTTCACGCCAGATGTTGCAGCGCAGGAACAGGGCCTCGCCGTCTTTCCATTCGTTCGAATTGCGATCGAACACGCGGGGAGTCGAAGCGACGGTGAAATTCGCCACCGCTGCGCCCGCGGGCGTGAAACGAAGCTCAGGGTCTGCCGTCAAGTTTCCGATGACGGTGATGACCGTGTCGCCTGCCATGGGGGTTCCTCCTGCTCGGGGTGCAGTCCGCGTCTCGCTGTCGCGCTAGAGCCTAAAGACAGGCACCGACGAAAACGAGAGTTTGCTCTGCGGACTACTTGTCGTTGCGCAGAACCTTGGTGCGCAGCACCGTCTCGTTCAGGCCCAGCTGGCGATCGAGTTCGCTCACGGTGGCCGGGGTCGCGGTCAGTTCGACGACCGCGTAGATGCCCTCGGCCTGCTTGGCGATCTCGTAGGCGAGCCGACGACGGCCCCAGATGTCGACCTTGTCGACCTTGCCGCCCTCGGTCTTGACGACGTTGAGCAGGTTATCCAGGGACTGCCCGACGATGCGCTCGTCCAGGCTGGGGTCGAGGATGACCATCACTTCATAATGACGCACGGACCAATCACCTCCTGTGGACTAGGAAACGGCCATGGACTTTCCATGGCAGGAGGGTTCGTTGCGTCAGCAACCCGGTAAGGCTACATGAGCGGGCCCTGAGCAGCGAAATCGATCTTCGCCGCGGGTACGCACGGGTGATCGGCGTGTCGCCGCATACTGTGGTCGCCATGACCACAGCCGCCGACTCGCAGCAGCGCGCAGCACGCGGCGCGGCGCGGGCCACGGCGCTGACATTTGTCGTCGTGCTGCTGTGCGGGCTCACCCTCGCGCTGGCCTATGCCAACAAGGCGCGGTGCGCGGGCGGTGCGATCGATGAATCCGGTCGCAGCCTGATATTCGATGTCCGCAAGGATTCGGATGTCTGCTACTCGGATATCCAGTTCCTCTGGCTCGGCCGCGAGATCGACAACCACGTCTTCCCGTACGTGGACGGCGGGATCACCGAGGACGGCGCGCTCACCGGCGGCGCGGTGGAGTACCCGGTGCTCAGCGGCGTGCTCATGTGGGCCGGTGCGATCGGGGTCGCCAACGACGCCGACTTCCTCTGGCACTCGGCGCTGCTGCTCACCCCGTTCGCCCTGCTCACGGCCTGGATGCTGGCCCGGCTGGCAGGCCCGGCCGCGCTGCTGTGGGCGATCGGGCCGCCGCTGGTGCTCTACGCCTTCCACAACTGGGAACTGCCGGTGGTGTGCACGGCGGTCGCCGCGGTCTATGTGATGACCATGCTGACCGGCCTGTCGGTGCGCACCCGCGGGATCATCGCCGCGGTGCTGCTCGCGCTGGGCTTCTGCCTCAAGCTCTATCCGGGCATCTTCGTGCTCCCGCTGGCGATGTACGTGCTCACCGAGGGCGCGCCGCGCGGCCCGCGCAGGCTGCGTGAGCTCGATGTGGCGGGCGCCGCGCAGACGCTGCTGGCGGCGATGGGCACGGTGGCGGCGGTGAATCTGCCGTTCATGGTGGCCGGGGTCGACGGGTGGCGCGCCTCGATCACCTTCCAGCAGCTGCGCCAGGCCGACATCACCACCAATTCGATCTGGTACTGGGGCCACCCGCTGATCTTCGGCCGCGACGCCGAGACCACCACCACCTGGCACGACATGGTCGCCATCGCCTCACCGGCGCTGATCCTGGCGTCGTTCGGGCTGGCGATGTGGCTCGGCCTGCGCCGCTGGACACCCACCTCGCCGTTCCCGTGGGTCGGCGTGAGTGGCGCGATGCTGTGCGGATTCATGCTTTTCCACAAGGTCCACTCACCCCAGTACACCCTGTGGATAATTCCGTTCCTGGTCCTGCTCGAGGTCCCGTGGTCGCTGGTCGCGGCCTACCTCGTCGCCGACGCGGCGGTCGGCATCGGCGTCTTCCGCTACTTCGCCGCGCTCGGCGAGGGCGAGGGCGTCGACCTGATGGAGGGCATCGTCCAGTTCGGCGTCTGGCTCCGCACCGCCCTGCTCATCGCCCTGTTCTTCCTGTTCCTGCGCGCGGCGTTGCGCGGCCGCCGCACCGCGGCGCCCGTCGAAACCGCCACCGCCGCACGCGAACTGCAACCGGTCGCCTGAGCCGACGACAGCGGCGGCGGTCCCGATCCGGGATCCGCCGCCGCTGTCGCTTCGGTACTGCCGCTGCTCGATCAGCTGACCGGGGCGGTTTCCTTCGACTCGTCGATCGCGTCGGGCTCGTTCTTGCGGTTGCGCATGATGGACGAGATGAACGCGGCGCCGATGAAGGCGACACCGATCAGGCCGGTGATGAGCTCGTCGACGTGGATGCCGATGGAGACGAGCAGGATCGCGGCCAGCGCGCCGATCGCCCAGTGGGCGCCGTGCTCGAGGTACACGTACTCCGACAGGGTGCCCTGGCGGACCAGGTACACCGTGATCGACCGGACGAACATGGCGCCGATGAAGCCGAGGCCGAGCGCGATGATGATCGGGTCGGAGGTGATGGCGAACGCGCCGATCACGCCGTCGAAGGAGAACGACGCGTCGAGGACCTCGAGGTAGAGGAACATGAAGAACGCGGCCTTGCCCGTGGCCTTGACCAGGGTCGACGGGCCGGAGCTCTCCAGGTCCTCGGTGTGGAACATCGAGCCGAGGCCGTCGACCGCGATGTAGACGATCATGCCGAGCAGGCCGGCGACCAGCACGGTCGAGCGATCCTCGTCCTTGGCCAGGAACTCGGCGGTCAGGATCAGGCCGGTGCCCGCGACGACCACCGAGAGCATGTCGAGCTTGCCCGCCTTGGCCAGCGGGCGCTCCAGCCAGCTCAGCCAGGTGATCTCACGCTCTTCGAAGATGAAGTTCAGGAACAGCAGCGCGAGGAACATGCCGCCGAACGCCGCGATCTGCGGGTGCGCGTCGGTCAGCAGGGTTTCGTAACTGGGGCTGCCGTCGGGGAAGTAGGCGGCGTCGTCCGGCGGCGGGTTGAGGGCCAGATCGAACGCCTCGATCGGACCGAGCCCGGCGGTGATCCACACGATGGCCAGCGGGAACACCAGTCGCATGCCGAACACGGCGATGATGACGCCGACGGTCAGGAAGATCCGCTGCCAGAACTCGCTCATCCGTTCCAGGACGGTGGCGTTGATGACGGCGTTGTCGAACGACAGCGAGACCTCGAGAATACCGAGGATCGCACACAGTGCCAGCGCGGTCGGGCCACCGTAGAGGAAGGCGACGACCAGCGAGAGGACCGTGATGACGACCGACATACCGAAGATGCGCGTAATCACGCGGAGGGACCTTTCTGTGTCACACGGACAGGGGGCCCTTCAGACGAGCCCCCTGTTCGCGACGATGACTAGACGTTGACGCCGTAGTCGCGGGCGATACCGGCCAGGCCGGAGGCGTAGCCCTGTCCGATGGCGCGGAACTTCCATTCGGCGCCGTTGCGGTACAGCTCGCCGAAGACCATAGCGGTCTCGGTGGAGGCGTCCTCGGACAGGTCGTAGCGGGCGAGCTCGTTGCCGTTGGCCCGGTCGACGACGCGGATGTAGGCGTTGCGCACCTGGCCGAACGACTGCGAGCGGGTCTCCGCGTCGTAGATCGAGACGGGGAAGAAGATGCTCTCGATGGTCGGCGGGGTGTTGGCCAGGTCGACGTTGATGACCTCGTCGTCGCCCTCGCCCTCACCGGTGGTGTTGTCGCCGGCGTGCTCGATGGCACCCTCGGGGGACTTCAGGTTGTTGAAGAACACGAAGTGCTTGTCGGAGACGACCTTCTTGTCGGCGCCGGTCGCGATCGCGCTGGCGTCGAGGTCGAAGTCGGTGCCGGTGGTGGTGCGCACGTCCCAGCCGAGGCCGACCGCGACCGCGGTCAGGTTCGGGGCCTCTTTGGTCAGCGAGACATTGCCGCCCTTGGACAGACTGACACCCATGCGGGAATCCCTTCGGTTAGTCCGGTGTGTCGTTTCCCAGCATGTCCGAATCGCCGGGTACGGCTACGACAGTAATAGGTTTCGCGGATCTTGCGTAGGAACGAGCTGGAGCCCTGGTGAACGCGGGGAATCTCCTACCATCGGGGCAGTGCGTGGGCGGGTCGCCGCGCGGTTCGGAAAGGGGATGTGCCGGTGACACCTCGCAGACGCGGCTGGTTCAGATCGGGGGCGGACCATGAGTGGATCAGTGGGGCGCGCGCCGCGGCGTCGGCCGCCTTCCTCGACATGGATCGACGGCAGACGGCGGCGGAGGCGGGTGTGGTGGCCAGCGATCAGGTCTTCCCGGACCGCCGGGTCGGCGCGCTCTGGGACCCGGTGCGCGCGCGGTGCTACGCCGCGGCGGGCGCGTACCTGAGCTTCACCGACGAACTCGACGCCGCCGAGGCCGCCGGGACGCCGGTCGCCGACGGCCCGGCCAGGGCCGACGCGCTGGTCCGCCAGCTCAACGAGGCCGCGCGCGGGGTCGACGAGTTCTATCACGCCCGCAGCGCGGAGCTGGCCGAGGCGGCCCGGGTGCGCTCGGCGGTGCCTCAGCTGCTGGCGCAGGTGCGCGGTGAGGCCGAGCGCGCGCTCGCGTCGGCGGCGTCGTCCGGCTACGCGTCGTACCCCTCGATCGAGGCCGGTGTAAGGCGACTGAATGAGGCTCTGATCACAGCGTCCACGACCGATCCGCTGGCGGCGGTGGCGGCCGCGCGCACGGTCGCGGCGGACGTGCAGCAGGCGACGGCGGAGCTGTCGGATGCGTTGGCGCAAGCCCCTTCTCGCGCGTCGGCCGCGGCGAACGCGATCGCCTCGGTGACGACCAGGCTGGCCGCCGTCCGCAACCGGGCAGACGCGCTCGGCCCGGCCTACTCGGCCCTGCTGCGGGAGTTCAACGCTGCGAGTTCGGCGGACTTGACCAACAATGAGCGGGAAAGCCGGCGCGGCATCGACGCCGCGGACACGGCGCTGGTGGGCGCGCGTGTCGCGGCTGCCGATCACGACCCGGAGACCGCCCTTGAATTGACCGCCACCGCGCGCCAGCATCTCGCCGAGGCCGAGCAGTTGGTCGACGCCGTCACCCGGCGCCTCGAACTGTTGCGCGAGGTGCGTGCCGACCCCGATGCGCACGCCCGCACCGTACGATTCCGGCTGCGGGACGCGCAGATGCTCGCGGTCGACCGTGGACTGGTCGGCGAGTGGGGCTCGGTCCTCGACGCGCAGGCCGAACGTCTCGACCGCATCATTTCCGGACTGACGGGTCGTCATCCAGACTATTGGGCGTACGTGTCCGAACTGGATACCGTCGCGGCGTTCATCGCCGGCGTGGTCGACCGCATGAGAAAAACCGCACGAACCGACAGCACGTAGGAACACAGACATGAGATGGCCCGGAAAATGAGGTGGGGGGAATGACCGCGGGGTACGCCGTCGCGCCGGAGATTTGCCTGCGTAAGCAGGTTCCGCTGCGCCACTTCCGGCAGTTGTGCGGGCCCAGGTCCCGCGAACTCTTCCTGGTCGAACCGGAGCCGATCGTCGGCACCGACGACCGGGAATTACTGGCGACCGCGCTCGGCGCGACGCTGTATGTGCCCGCCACCCGCCCCGATCTGGCCGCCACGATCAGCAGACGGGCGGCGCGCGGCGTCTGCTCGATGGTGATCGACCTCGAGGACGCCGTCGCCGACCACCAGGTGGAGGCCGCCAAGCAGCACGCGGTGGCGACGCTGGATCTGCTCGCGCGCAGCGAGGAACCGAACCCGATGCTGTTCGTCCGGGTGCGTGATCCGCAGACCGTCACCGAGCTGGTCGGCGCGCTCGGGCCGGGCGCCGAGGTGCTCACCGGGTTCGTCTTCCCCAAGTTCGACGCCGTCACCGGGCCCGCCTACCTGGCCGCCCTCGACGACGCCCGGCGCACACTGGACCGCCCGATCTACGGCATGCCGGTGCTCGAATCGGCGAACCTGGTGCATCGCCAGACCCGCGACGAGCAGCTCTCGCGGATCGCCGAGCTGCTCGCCGAACACCGTGACCAGCTGCTCGCGGTGCGCATCGGCGCCACCGACATGTGCTCGACCTTCGGCATCCGCCGCGACCGCGATCTCACGATCTACGACGTGCGCGTGGTCGCCGACGTGATCGCCGACATCGTGAACTACCTGGGCCGCGCCGACGGCACCGGTTTCATCATCACCGGACCGGTGTGGGAGTACTTCGCCGATCACGAGCGGATGTTCCGGCCGCTGCTGCGGACCGCGCCGTTCGAGGAGTCCGACGCGGTGCCGTTCCGGCAGTACCTGGTCAGCCGCGATCTCGACGGCCTGCTGCGCGAGATCACCCTGGACCGCGCCAACGGCATCCAGGGCAAGACGGTGATCCACCCGTCGCACGTGGCGGCGGTGCACGCGCTGTCGGTGGTGACGCACGAGGAGTACGCCGACGCGCTGCACATCATGGAGGCCGACGTCGGCGGCGTCGCGGCCTCGGAGTACCGCAACAAGATGAACGAGATGCGCCCGCACCGCAGTTGGGCCCGCCAGACCCTGGTCCGGGCTCGCGCGTTCGGGGTCGCGAACAAGGGAGTGTCCTTCGTGGATTTGCTGACAGCGATGATCGCCGAATGAGCACGTTCGGCCTCGATCTCGAAACACCGTGGGCGACCGCGAATCTGGGCATCGAACTGCGGCACGGCGAGTCGTTCGCCGCGTCGGCGGCCGAGGACGCGCTGCCGGGCGAGCTCTCGATCGCCGCGCTGGTCCAGCCGGGCCTGCGCCGCAATCCGCGCCGGGCGCACCTGCTGGTGTCGACCGTGCTCGGCAAGCATCTGCCCACCGACCCGCGCGTGGTGATCGGCGCGGGCAACCGGCTCGGTGACCTCGTGCGCGCGGTGCTCGGCGACCGCGAACCCGTCGTGCTCGGCTTCGCCGAGACCGCGACGGGTCTCGGCCACTGCGTGGCGGCGCGGATCGGCGCGGGCTGCTACCTGCACTCCACCCGCCGCGAGGTCGAGCGGGCGACCACGCTGACCGGGTTCGAGGAGGGGCATTCGCACGCCACCTCGCACCTGCTCCAGCCCGCGCCCGCCGACATCTTCGTCAACGACCTGCCGCTGGTGCTGGTCGACGACGAGATCTCCACCGGCGACACCGCCATCGACGCGGTGCGCGCCCTGCACGCGTTCGCGCCGCGCTCGCACTACGTGCTCGCCTCGCTGGTCGACATGCGCACCGCCGACGACCGCGTCAAGTTCGAGGCGTTCGCCGCCGAACTCGGCGCCCGCATCGACACCGTGTGCCTGGCGGCGGGCCGCACCGAACTGCCCGACAGCCTGATCGAGACCGTCACCGCGCTGCCGGAACCGGAGCTCAATCCGCGCGCTGCCCAGCGTGGTTCGTCGGGCCGGATCGAATTGTCCTGGCCCGCCGATGTTCCCGAAGGTGGGCGGCACGGCATCCTGAACTCCGATGTCGCCGCGTTCGACGTCGCGCTGAAGGCCGCCACCGGGCAGGTGCTGGCGCGCCTCGACGCCGAGTTCGCCGGTCGCCCGGTGATCGTGCTCGGCCACGAGGAGCTCATGTACCTGCCGCTGCGGCTGGCCGCCGAGCTGGCGGAGGGCGGCGTCCCCACCCGTTTCCAAACCACAACGCGCTCACCGGCCTACGTGCTCGACGAGCCCGGTTACCCGCTGCGTCGCGGCTTCCGGTTCCACGCGCCCGAGCCGGACGCGACCGCACAGCGCTACCTGTACAACGCGCAGTGGCGAGACAGCGACGCGGCGCCGGTGCTGCTGGTCGTCATCGATCCGCCCGCCGACACCGAGCAACTCGTCGCCCCCGACGGCTTGGTCGACGTGCTCACCGCGTCGGGCGCGGACGTGCTGATCGCGGTGCTTCCCGGCGCGGACCCGCGAACGCTGCACACGGTCAGGGCGTCATCCGCGGAGGACGGTAGCGCTGGTTCGGCGGTCGGCGCGCTGACGCCGACCGCCACCACGGGCGCGCCGAGTGCGCGCCCGGACGCGGTGAACCCAGCTGCCGTGGCAGTGGGCGCGGGTGCGATCGAGGGCGCCGCCGGATCAGAGCAGGATGCGCTCCCCGTACCGCTGCACGGCCCCGACTTCGGCTCCTACGCCGCCGACGAGGTGTCGTGGCTGATCAAGGATCTCTCCGGCGCCGACCTGGAAGCCGATGTCGCCGAGCGCGAACGGCGGATCCAGGCGGGTGTCGCCCACTACGCGGAATCGCTGCCCGTCGAATACCAGCCCGACGCCGAGTACCGGGAGCTGTTCGACCGGGTGCTGGCCGAGAGTGCGGAGCGGCTGGCGCTCGCGGTGGCGACGGTGGCCGAGCTGGTCGTCGCCGAGCGCGGCGAGGACATCGTGCTGGTGTCGCTGGCCAGGGCGGGTACGCCGGTCGGTGTGCTCATGCGGCGGTGGCTGGCCAGTGGCGTCGGCAGGCCGAGCCTGACCGTGCCGCACTACGCGGTGTCGATCGTGCGTGATCGCGGCATCGACGCGGTGGCGCTGGATTACCTGGCCCGGCACCATGATCCGGCCTCGATCGTGTTCGTCGACGGCTGGACCGGCAAGGGCGCCATCACCAAGGAGCTCACCGAGGCGCTCGACGCCTATCACGCCGCCGGCGGCGCCCGGTTCGACGACGAGCTGGTCGTGCTCGCCGATCCGGGCAACTCGGTGCGCACCTACGGCACCCGCGACGATTTCCTGATCGCCTCCGCGTGCCTGAATTCCACGGTGTCCGGCCTGGTCTCGCGCACCGTTCTCAACGACACCCTGATCGGCCCCGGCGAGTTCCACGGCGCGAAGTTCTATCGCGAACTCGCCGACGTCGATGTCTCGAACCAGCTGCTCGACGCGGTGACGGCCGCCTTCGGCGCCGTGCGCGATCAGGTGCCCGCCGCGGTCGCCGCGATCCAGGCCTCCGACCGCACCCCCGACTGGTCGGGCTGGGCATCGGTGGAGCGGGTACGGGCCGAATATGGTGTCGCGACAGTGAATTTCGTGAAGCCGGGGGTCGGCGAGACGACCCGCGTGCTGCTGCGCCGGGTACCGTGGCGGGTGCTGGTTCGCGAAGCGGATGCTCCCGAGCACGCCCACATCCGCCTGCTCGCGGCCGCGCGCAATGTCCCGGTGGAGGTGGTCCCCGACCTGGCCTACAGCTGCATGGGCCTGATCAAGGAGCTGGATCAGTGACCTCCGACGCGTTGTTCGCCACCGACCTCGATCGCACGATGATCTACTCGCGCAACGGGTTCGGCGGCGCCGACGCGGTGGCGAAGCTGTGTGTGGAGTACTACGAGGGCGAACCGCTGTCGTACATGACCACCACCGCCGTGACCCTGCTGTCCGAACTGGCCGCCCGCGCCCCGGTGATCCCGACGACGACCCGCACGATCGAGCAGTTCCAGCGGATCGACCTGCCGGGCGCGCCGTGGCGCTACGCCATCACCAGCAACGGCGGCAACATCCTGGTCGACGGCCTGCCCGACCCGACCTGGCGCGCCGGGATCGACGACAAGGTGCGCGCGTCCGGTGCCACCCTCGCCGAGATCGGCGCCGAATGGCGTTCCCGCATCGACGATTCCTGGGTCACCAAGTACCGGGAGGCCGACGGGCTGTTCTGCTACCTGGTGGTTCGTCCCGAGGCGGTGCCCACCGGCTTCCTCGCCGAATGGGACGCCTGGTGCCGCGCGCGCGGCTGGTCGGCCTCGCAGCAGGGCCGCAAGATCTACACGATGCCGGACGCGGTCTGCAAGAGTCTGGCCGTCGCCGAGGTTCGTCGCAGGCTGACCGACGCCGGTGCGTTGAGCACGGGCGCGACGCTGTTCACCGCGGGCGACGGTGCGCTGGACGCGCCGATGCTGGCCGCGGCCGACGCCGCGATCCGGCCACGGCACGGCGAGCTGGAGGAGCTGGACTTCACGGCGTCGAACCTCACGGTGACCACGACCGCGGGAATTCTCGCCGGGGTGGAGATCCTGGAGTGGTTCCACGCCGCACTCGAACGCGCGGCGCTGGCCGCCGACCCGGTCTGAGACGCGAAAACCCGGGTGCCGCAGCGGCACCCGGGTCTCGTCGACGCTAGGACTCGGGGAACAGGCCCTTCGCCAGCACCGGCCAAGAGGTCTTGAGATCGTCCTGCCAGTAGCCCCACGAGTGGGTGCCGGTGTCGCGGTAGACGAAAGTGCCGGGGATGCCCAGCTGATCCAGCCGCGACTGCAGGTTGTGCGAGGACACGAAGATCGCGCCCTCGATCAGCGCGCCGAGCGCGACCGTCTTGGGGGTGTCGGCGGGCTTCTCCATCCGGAACGGACCGCCCGGCTGATCGTGGATGCCGGGGATGCCGGTGCCGGTGGAGACGAAAAGATGAGTGCCGCGCAGCTTCTCGGCGTTCACCAGCGGGTCGTTGGCCACCCACAGCGGTCCGCCGACCGGGCCCCACATGTTCTCGGCGTCGCCGCCGCCGTACAGCTCGACGGTCAGTTTCACCGCCTGCTGGCCCGCGGGATCGCTGACCTGGGTGAGCCCGCTGTACACCGCGGCGCTGCGGAACAGGCCGGGCTTGGCGATCGCCAGGTTCAGCACCGGAATGCCCGACATCGACAGGCCCGCGATGGCGTTGACGCCGTTGGTGCCCAGAGCCGCGTCGATCAGCGGGGGCAGTTCCTCGGCGATGTAGGTCTGCCACTTGTTCACGCCGAGCACCGGATCGGGGTTGATCCAGTCGGTGTAGAACGTCCACGCGCCGCCGATGATCTGGACGACGTTGACGTCCTTGTCGGCCAGGAAGCTCAGCGCGTCGGTGCGCAGCTGCCAGGAGGCGCGGTCGACGCCGCCGCCCGCGCCGTTGAGCAGGTACAGCGCGGGCTTGGGGGCGGAGGTGTCGGCCGGGCGCTGGATGTCGACCGGGAAGGTCTTGTCCATCGCCGCGGAGTGCACGTACAGGCGCAGGTGCCGGGCGTCGGTGACCTCCATCTTCTCGATGAAGGAACCGTTGGGCGCGGTCACCGCGTCGATGTCGACGCCGGGTGCGGTGGCTGGCGCCGCCGTCGCCGGGATGCCGGTGATGATCGACGCGGTGACGGCGCACAGTGCCGCCGCCACGATCCGTCGGATGCTGCGACGCTGCACTGCGCCCACTCCTCTGATCGAGCTCGTGCCGACCCGTTCTCTCGGCGGTGCCCACCGTAGCGGCCGGGTGGGACCCGCCGTCAGGTTTTGGCGCGTTCTCGTTTCAGAATTGCGGGGGTGGACTCAGTAGTGCTGCTGCTGGCCCTGCAGCTGCTGGGCGATCACGCCCTGGATGCGCTGCAATCCGCCGACGGTGATGCCGCTCTGGAGCTGGCCCTCGATCGTCCGGACCAGGGCCTGGTCGCTCATCACCTTCTCCGACGACTGGATCAGCACGGTGCCGGCTCCGGTGAAGTCGAACTGGCGCTCCTCGCCCGAGTTCGCGCCCATCCTGGCCGCGCCCGCCGCCAGGAAGCTGCCGATCCAGCCCTGGTCGAAGTGGTGGCTGGGGGAGGGGCAGTCGGCCCAGCCGACCAGCGCCTCGGGGTCGACCCGCAGCGGCGGCTCGGCGAACATCACCGGGCCGTTGGAGGAGGCCAGGAACTTGCCGGTGCCGATCAGGGTGAGGAACCCGGGCACGATCGACTGCTTGAGTGCCAGACCCGGCTCGAAGGCGAGCAGGTTGGCGCCCCGGATGGTGAGGTTGCCGTCCTCGAGGTCGTAGGAATTGATGTCGTAGCCGCGGTCGCCGATGATCAGCTTGCCGTGGCCCTCGGCCACTACGTAGTCACCGGCGAACAGTGGCGCGGAGAACTGGCTGCTCACCATGTGCATCAGGTTGCCCTGCAGGCCGTGGGTGAGCATCTGGAACTGGATCTGACCGTAGTAGGCGATCATCGCGCCCTTGCGCATGAACCACGGGCCGGTCAGGTCGATGCAGTAGGCGTAGCTGTTGCCCGGAATGTTGTCGCTGGCACCGAGAGTCATCGGGGAATGGATCTGGCTCATCGGCTCACAACTTCTCTTCGGAGGCCTGCACGAATACGACACCCTGTCCGTGGCAATGCAATTGCATCGCCTCGCCCGCGCCACGGCCGACCGCGTCGCGCCAGCTCATCGCCGACTTCAGCTCGGTCTGCACATTGCCGTATGCCGCGACGAAGGCCTGCGGGTCGACGATCACCGGATTCGGCCCGCCCACTTGCAGTTCCAGGAACCCGCCGTGCGCGAGCAGCACCGCGGCGCCCTGGCCGCTGAGCTGGGTGGTGAACATGCCCTGACCGGTCACGACACCCGCCGCCGCGCCACGCAGCGCGCCCATCAGGCCGCCGCCACCGCCACCGCCGCCACCACCGGAACTGGCCACCGAGACCACCGAGGACTGCAGCCCCGCGGTGTTGGCCAGCAGGCGCGACGCCTCGACCCGCAGCACCGCGCCCTGCTGCATCTGCACCACGTGCACCTCGAGCCCGGCGAATCCGTAATGGACGGTGCCGTTTCCGCGCGCGAGCATGGTGCGCTCGTGCTCGCCCGCCATCATCGCGCCCGCCATCCGCATCAGGCCGCCGCCGCCCATGCCGGGACCGGCGCCGGGGATCTGGTGCGGCGCGAACGCGACCTGGCCCTGGTAGAACAGCATCGCGCCGGTCCGGGCGACGACGCCGCCCGCCTGGCCGACGTCGACCTTGACGACCTTGCCGTTGATCTTCTCGAACATCGCCGTTGCCTACCGTTCCGCCGGCTGGATCAGCACGACACCCTGGCCGTCCCACCGCAGTGAGAAGGCCTCGCCCGCGTCCTGGCCGACCATGGTGCGCCAGGAGACATCGGTGACGAAGGACTGGTTGAGGTTGCCGCGGGCCGCGACGAACGCGTCCGGGTCCACGATCAGCGGGTACTGCGGCGAGACCTCGAGATGGATGAGCGGGCCGCCCGCCGACAGCAGCGCCACCTGGCCCTGCCCGCTGACGGTGGTGGTGAACAGGCCGCTGCCCGCCGACATCCCGCCGACGCCGGCGAAGCGCACGTCGGTGCGCAGATTGCCCGCGAAGGCGAGCAACTGCTGCGACTCGACCTGCAGTGTGTCGTTGTTCAGGTCGACCACGGTGACGTTCTGGCCGTTCACCGCGAAGAAGACGCGGCCGTTGCCGGTGCATTCCATCAGCGACAGCTTCTCGCCGGTGGCGCGGCGCTTGAGGCCGGACAGCACGCCCTCGCCGCCGCCGAACCCGGCCGATTTGAACTGCACATTGCCTTCGTAGGCGACCATCGAGCCGGAGATCGCGCGGATACTGGTCCCCGCGAGGTGGGCCTCGATCACCTTCTTCGATTGTTCGAACAGCTGCGCCATGACGGCCCTGGGGTCCCCTCTGAACAGGCGGGTGGAATGCCCGATACGTACTGCGTGGACACCCTAACCGATCGATCGGGCACGCGCCGTGGCTGCGGAGCGCGGACGCTCGTCGCCGCTTTCTCGTAGAGTGGCAGACGACCGCACCGACAAGCGAAGGGTCGAACTTGTCTGCAACACTCGCCAAGGGCCAGAACGGTCCACTGGCCGTCAGTGACGTGGTGATCTCGCTCCAGCTCACGGCACCGGCCGATCTGTCCGCGCTGCTCGTGACCGAGCAGGGCAAGGTCCGCACGGATGCCGACTTCGTCTTCTACAACCAGCCGAGCGGGCCCGGTGTCGACCTGCGCCCCGGACCGGCGGGTCAGGCGGCCTCCCTTGCGGTTTCGCTGCCCGCGGTGCCCGCCGACATCGACCAGATCCGCGCGGTCATCACCCTCGACGACGCGAACAGCAACTTCGGCCGGTTCGCCCCGCCCACCGCGATCGTCTCCGACGCCGCCGGTAACCAGCTGTTCGAGTACCGGATCGACGGGCTCGCCGCCGAGTCGATCGTGATCGCGCTGGAGCTGTACCGCCGTCAAGGCAGCTGGAAGGTCCGTGCGGTCGGCCAGGGCTACGCCGGTGGCTTCGCCGCGCTGGTCACCGATCACGGTGTGCAGGTGGACGATTCGCCCGCGCCCGCCGCCGCGCCGCAGCAGGCCCCGCCGCCGCAGCAGGCTCCGCCGCCGCCCGCCTACCCGGCGCAGGCCGCGCCGAGCTACCCGCCGCAGCAGGCCCCCGCCTACGCGCCGCCCGGTGGTGGCTACCCGCCGCCGCCCGGTCCGGCGCAGCAGCCGCCCGGCGCGGGGTACCCGCCGCCGCCCGGTCCCGGCCCCGGCTACCCGCCGCCCGCGCAGGCCGCGCCGCCGCAGCAGCCGGCCGGTGAGGTCAGCCTGAGCAAGGATCGCCCGGTCAGCCTGCAGAAGGGGCAGCGCGTCACGCTCCGCAAGGAGGGCGGCGCCGCGCTCACCTTCGTCAAGATGGGCCTCGGCTGGGACCCGGTGCGCACCCGCGGCATGTTCGGCAACCGCACCGTCGACATCGACCTCGACGCCTCGGTCTGCCTGTTCGCCGACAACAACCTCGTCGACGTCGCCTACTACGGCCAGCTGTCGTCCAAGGACGGCTCGGTGCGCCACCAGGGTGACAACCTGACCGGTGAGGGCGAGGGCGACGACGAGATGATCCTGGTCGACCTCACCAGGATTCCCGCCCACATCTCCACGCTGCTGTTCATCGTCACCTCGTACAAGGGGCACACCTTCGAGCAGGTGCAGAACGCGTTCTGCCGCTTGATCGACGGCGCCAACAACGGCGAGCTCGCTCGCTACACCCTCGCGGGCGGCATGCCGTTCACGGCGATGGCGATGGCCAAGGTGTACCGGGTCGGCGCCGACTGGAAGATGCAAGCGCTGGGTGAGGGCTTCCAGGCCAAGCATCCCGGCGAGGCCGTGCCGCAGCTCGGCCGGTTCCTCGGCAAAGACTAAGGCCGTACGACACAGAGCAGGCATGACGACGTGATTCACCTGAAGGCGGGGCAGAACACCGCACTCTCCGCCGACACCGTGCGCTTCACCGCGCAGACCACCGGCACCGTCGAACTCGGCGCGCTGGTGGTGGACGAGAACCTGCGGGTGCGCGACGAGCACGATCACGTGTGCGCGTCGCGGCCATCGGCTCCCGGCGTCACCTTCACCGGTGGCGCGGTGGAACTCGCGCTGACGCAGGTCAGGTCGGACGCGAACGCCGTGCTGCTCTATGTCACGGCCGGGCACGTGCTCGGCGGCGTCACCGCGACGCTCACCGAGAACGGTTCGCCCACCGCCGAATTCGTGGTCGCGCCGACCGCGGGGGAGAGCGCGCTGATCTGCCTCGAGGTGTATCGGCGCGGTGGCGGCTGGAAGCTGCGCGCACTGGGTCAGGGGTACGACGGCGGGGCGGCGCAGCTGCTGCCCGCGCACGGCGTGCCCGCCCCGGTGACCCCGCGCGCGACCGCGCCGACCGAGACGGTGGAGCGGCCCGCCGCCCCCGCCTCGCCCGGGGTGCCGCTGGAGGTCGACCACGGCCTGCAGCGGATGTGGATGATCTTCGAGGACGCGGCCCGCTCGGCGGCCGCCCTGCTCTCCGCTCGCGACTACGCCGCGAACCGGCTGGATCAGGAACTGTCCGACGCGGTGTCGAACCCGGCCACCCGCAACACCCCGGCCGCCGACGCCGCGCGCACCGCCGCGCAGCGCCGTCACGACGAGCTGGTCGGGGTCGCCGACGGGAACCATCGGCGCGACAGCGACCAGCTCGGTCGCGAGATCGCCGAGGCCGACGCGGTGATGCCCGCCGCGCTGGCGTCCTGGCTGGCCCCGGCCTGGACCACGAAAGCCGTACGCAGCGACGGCATCCGGCTCGGCGAGCTGTACGCCCTCGATCGCGGCGCGCTGCGCGTGCCGTATTGCGTTCCGGTGCCGCTGAATCGGCCGCTGTGGGTCGACACCGAATCCAGCGCCGCCGCGTCCCGCGTGGTCGGCGCCCTGGTGGCCCGGCTCGTCGCGGCGCAGCCGGACAAGCCGACCCGGGTCGACCTGATCGACCTCACCGGCGGTCTGCGCGGCCTCGCCGCGCCGCTCGCGCCGCTGCTCGCCGGACCGGTGATCGGCGATCACGCCGACATCCCCGCGCGCCTCGGTGAACTCGCGCACGCGGCCGAGCTCGCCGAGATCGCTTACAACAGTGGCCAAGCCGTGCCGCCCGCCGAGCACCGGATTCTCGTCGCGGCCGACTTCCCGCACGGCTACCAGGCCGCCGACGTGGTGCGCCTCGGCCAGCTGATGGTGCGTGGCGACCTGATCGGGCTGTCGCTGGTGATCGTCGGCAGCGGTTCCGGCGACTTCGGGGACGGGCCGCTCACGCTGCTCTCGCAATCGTGCAGGCACCTGCCCACGGTGCCGGGTACCCCGCTGTTCGATCCGTGGACCGGCAACGCCTGGGAACTCGACCTGGACATGCTCCCGGCCGAACCCGAACTCCAGGCGCGTTACCTGCGGATGTAGCCGGTCACTCGACCATCGCGGCGGGCCGCGAGCTGGTGCACGCCTGCCGGGGGCGCAGGAACTCCGGCAGCCACGGCAGCAGCGGGTCGGGGGCACGGTCCAGCACGCCGCCCGCCGGATCGTCGACGAAGTCGCGGCGCACCAGGTCGTCCTGCGGGCGCAGGATCTCGTGCACGACCAGCGCGCACAGGCCGAGGACGGCGAGATCGCGCAGCACCACGGTGCCGGTGAACCACTGCTCGGGCAGGCCCTTGGCGTCCTCGCCGAGGTAGTAGTACATCCGGGGTACCCAGACGAGCGCGTCGATCGTCATCCAGGCCAGCAGGATTCGCCGATGCGGCAGCGCGAGCACGGCCAGCGGGACCAGCCACAGCGAGTACTGCGGGCTCCACACCTTGTTCGTCAGCAGGAAGGCGGCGACGACCAGGAAGCACAGCTGGGCCACGCGCGGCCGGCGGGCCGCCGTGAGCGCCAGATAGGCGATGCCCGCGCAGGCGAGCAGGAACAGCAGCAGCGAGACGCTGTTGAGCACCGTCGGCGGTTCGCCGTGCGCGAGCTCACCGTCGAACCCGCCCCAGCCGGTGAACGAGGTGATCACGTTGTAGATCGAGTCCGGGTCGGCGTGCCGGGTGGTGTTGAGCCGGAAGAACTCCCGCCAGCCGTCCGGGTACAGCACGGCGATCGGCAGGTTCACCGCGATCCAGGTCCCGGCCGCGGCGAGGATGGCCAGCACGGCCGCGCCGACCGGGCGCAGCGCGAACAGATGGGTCCTGGCCGGGGTCTCCCTGATCCAGGTGCGGGCGCTGTCGATGCCGTCGACGTCGCGCAGGCGCAGACCCGCGCGGGCGGCGGGCTGGCGCTGCATCGGGTCGGCGCGCAGGCACAGCACCAGGATCGGGCCGAGCAGGAGCAGCGGATACAGTTTCGCGGCGCCGCCGAGACCGAGCAGCACGCCGGCCAGGACCGGCTTGCGCCGCGCCCAGGCCAGCAGGCCGGTGGCCGCGAAAGCCGTTGCCAGCGCGTCGAAGTTGGTGAACGCGTGCACGATCACCAACGGCGACACCGCGATCAGCGCCGCGTCCCAGACCCGCCGCCCGGCTAGTCGCGACGACGCCCACACGGTGATCAGCCAGCCCACCGACAGCCCGAGCGCGACGACGTTGAAATACACCACCACCGACAGCGCGCCCGGCAGCGGCAGGTGGTCCCAGACATTGCCGAGCTGCATCGCCACGTACTGGTACAGGCCCGAAAGCACCGGATACTCCATGTATCTGGTCTCGGTGCCGCCGTCGGGGGTGGACTCGGTCCAGGACTTCTTGTACGGGAACGCGCCCTCGTTGAGCCGTTCGGCGCCGTAGAGCGGCACCGTGTCCGAGTAGCACATGGCCACGTACTGGCGGCCGTTGTTCCAGTCGAGCATCAGCCCGCCCGCGCCGTCGGAGGTCTGCTGGATGCAGCCCGCCTTCGCCGTCCAGCCGAGGGCGAGGAACACCACGGTGAAGGCGAACATCACCCGCAGCGGCGTCCAGAACCGCACCCGGCCGATCAGCGCGTGATCGCCGACCGGGCCGCCGATCACAGTCGACAGCTGCGCGGTCAGCGAATCGTTGCGGCTGGGCCGGTCTCGGGCATCGATCGAGCGCAGGTCGGGGGCCAGCTGGGCGGGCGCGACGTACTGCACCTCGCGGCCCGGCCGGGTACCACTCGACGCCGGCTGGTCCGCGAGTTGCTGATCGGTCACGACATCCGAGGCTACCGGGATCTGGTCGGCGTGGTGCCTCCGCCGCCCTCGGTGCCGTTCGCGCCAGCGCCCGGCCTGGTGCTGTTGCTGTTCCCGTTGCTGTTGCCGTTGGTCGGCGGGGAGCCGTCCGCGGGCGCGGTCGGCTGACCCGGCAGCGGGCCGGTGGTCGTCTCCGGGGTCTGCTGCGAGGGCTGCTGACCGGCGGGCTGCTGCACGCCGGGCACCGGGATCCGGATGCCGGGCAGGATCTCGACCTGCGAGGGCACGATCACCGGCGGGGCGAGCGTGGGCGCGGTGGTCGACGGGGCGGTGTAGGGCGCCGACCATTCCGGCACGCCCGCCTGGCCCTTGATCGGGGCGGGCTTGGGGAACGACTCGTTCGACGTGCCGGACAGCGCGCCGTCCATCGTCGCCTTCCAGATGTCGGAGGGCAGACCGGAACCGTAGATACTGCCGCCGCCGTAGTTGCGCAGCGGATCGCCCTGCTCGGTGCCGACCCAGACCGCGGTCGACAGCGACGGGGTGTACCCGACCATCCAGGCGTCGCGGTTGTTGCCGGTGTCGCCGAGCTGGTGGGTACCGGTCTTGGAGGCCGACTCGCGGCCACCCGCCAGGTTGTGGTTGCGCGAGTACGCCGCGATCGGCTTCATCGCCGCGGTGACGTTGTCGGCCACCGCCGCGCTCACCCGCTGCTCACCGGCGGGCTCGCCGCGATCGAGCAGCACCTGACCGTCGGCGGTCACGACCCGCTGCACGAAGTGCGGAGCGTGGTACATGCCCGAGGCCGCCAGCGTGGCGTAGGCCGACGCCATGTCCAGCGGCCGCGACTGGTACTGGCCGAGGATGATGCCGTTGTTCGGGCCTGCGCCGTTGGGCTCGGTCAGGGTCTTGCCGATACCGGGCAGCTCCTCGGGGATGCCGAGCTTGTGACCCATGTCGGCGACCTTCTGCGGGCCGTTCTGCATGTCCAGCTGCATGCGGTAGAAGCTGGTGTTCAGCGACCGCTTGAGCGCCTCGGCGATGGTGCACATGCCACAGGACTCGCCCTCGACATTGCCGATCTGGATGCCGTTGACGGTGATCGGCGAGCTGTCGTACAGCTGCGAGAGCGGGATGCCCAGCTCGAGGTTCGCGGCCAGGCCGATCACCTTGAACGAGGAGCCCGTCGGCAGGCCGGCGTTGGCGAAGTCGAAGCCCTGGCCGTCCTCACCGCCGTAGTAGGCGCGCACCGCGCCGGTGCGCGGGTCGACCGAGACCACCGCGGTCCGCAGGTTCTCCGGCTCGCCCTGCAGCTTGGACTGCGCGGCGTTGACCGCGGCCGCCTGCGCCTTGGGGTCGATCGTGGTGGTGATCTGCAGGCCCTCGGTGTTGAGCTGCTGCTCGCTGATGCCCGCCGCGGACAGCTCCTTGAGCACCTGGTTCTTCACCAGGCCGCCCGGACCCTCGTCCTGGTCGCCTTCGTTGAGCGAGGCCAGCGTGACCACCTGCGGGTACTGCATCGAGGCCCGCTCGGTCGCGTTCAGGTTGTTGCCGCTGACCATGCCGTCGAGCACGTAGTTCCAGCGGGTCTTGGCGCCCTCGGGGTTCTTCTCCGGGTCGAGCAGCGAGGGCAGCTGGATGGTCGCGGCCAGCACCGCGCCCTCGGCCACGGTCAGCTCCTGCACCGGCTTGCCGAAGTAGGACTTGGCCGCCGCGTCGATGCCGTACGCGCCACGACCGAAGTAGATGGTGTTCAGGTAGGCGGCGAGGATGTCTTCCTTGCTCCACTGGCGGGCCATCTTGGCCGAGATGACCAGCTCGTGCATCTTTCGGGTCATCGACCGCTCGTCACCGACCAGCGCGTTCTTCACGTACTGCTGGGTGATGGTGGAGCCACCACCGGCGCTTTCCTTACCGAGGATGTTGTCGCGGGCGGCGCGGGCGAAGCCCGACACCGAGAAGCCCGGGTTGGTGTAGAAGTCGCGGTCCTCGGCCGCGATCACGGCATTGCGCACGTGCGGCGGGATCTGATCGATCGAGACCTCGGTGCGGTTGCCCTGCGGCGGGACCACCTTGCTGATCTCGGTGGAACCGTCGTTGGCGTAGATCATCGCGACCTGGTTGGTTTCCAGATCGCCCGGCTTGGGTACCGAAACCGTGGTGTAGGCGACGAGGAACACCGCGCTCGGTACGACGATGGCGAGCGCCATCAGCACGTACATGGTCCGGCGAATGGCCCGCCACGGCATTTTCCTCACCGAACCACCCTTACCGGAGCCGTCGTCGCCCCCGCCACCATCGCGGCGGTTGCGTGGCCCACTCGGCGGTGGGGTGCCGCCTGCACCGGTGGCGCGGCGTTCGCCGGTGTTCGGCCCACCGGGACGGCGACCGGCGCCGGGGCGCGCGGTCGCGGCCGAGGCACCCGTTCGGGGGCCCCGGTTCAGGTCGTCACGGACGGGCCTGCCGCCGTCGGGATGACTCGCCCGCGTGGTCGACTCGTCGTGTCCGGGACGCGGAAGCTTCTGGGTGGCGCCGGCCGCGGGCGGCCCGGCGGGGCGACCCGGCTGCGCGGGCCTGCCCTGCGGCGGCCTGCCCTGGTTCGGTCCGCCCTGGTTCGGTCCGCCCTGCGGGCCACCGGGGCGCTGCTGCGGCGGCCCGGGACGACGCGGCGGCATGCCGCCCGGCGGCGGTGCCTGCCGGTTCGGCGGCGGTCCGCCCTGCGGACCACGGCCACCGGGCGCGGGACCGCGTCCGTTCTGGGGGCCCGGCCCGGCGGGCGGCATCGGGCGACGCGGCGGCGGGCCCTGCCGGTTACCCGGCTGGGGAGGGAGACCCGGCTGTGAACCCCGAGCCGGACGGCCGCCGTGCGGATCATCGCCGAAGGGGGAGGACTCGTAGGGCGAACTCACTGACCAGATCTCCATAACTCGTAAGGTTCAACCGGCACACGACATCCGCGCCGGAGAACCGGCGCGGATACCTTGCACCCCGAACTGTGGCGCCTCGAGCGGTGCTCGGCAGCCCCGTCACTCGGCCGCAGAACGCCGCCCCGCTCGCGAACTCGTCCGGCGCCGGGCCGGCGCGGGCGCCGAACCGAGCACATACGACTGCACCAGGTGGTTCCAGCTGCACGAGCGGCACACCTCGACGACATGCACCGAGAACTCCTCGCTCGACTCTGCCATCCGGATCAGCTCCTCGGGCGTCCGCGCGGAGCCGGCCGCCTGGCCGAGTCCGTCCCCGTACACCCACGACACCAAGGTCAGCTGCTCTTTCCGGCAGATCGGGCAGGTCACCTCGCTACCCCGGCCGTGGAACTTGGCGGCCCGGAGCAGGTACGGATTCGCGTCGCACACCTCGGCGACACCGACCCGGCCCGCGTAGACGTCAGCGAGCAGCGACCTGCGCCGGAGCGCATAGTCGACTACCTGCCGCTGAATTCGCACGATCACCAGAGTAGCCGGGATTGATTTGCGGTGCCGGTGGCACCGCTGCATCCGCGCTCTCGTCGTAAACTCCCGATACCGGGGTCGGCCCGGGTATTTACGCAGGTGAGGCGAGCCAGAACGATGGCTGATTCCGGGCGGGCGCGCAGCGCCGCCGATTCCGTGACGAGGGCGCGTGATATCGATCGCGCGCAGGTGTCGACCGTGCTTGACGCGGCCTATGCCGAGGGCCAGCTGGGTGCCGACGAGTACCACGACCGCACGGCTCGCGCCGGGACGGCGCGGACCCTGGGCGAGCTGGAAAGACTGACCGCGGACCTGCAGTCACCTGCGGTTTTCGGCGGTCAGGCCGCGATCGAGCGGAAGCGTTTCGGCCGCAGACACTCCGGCGAGTACCCGGCGCGGACCAGGGCCCGCGACGCCGACCGGGCCCGCACGACCGCGGCGCTGGACGCGGCGCGCGCCGACGGCCAGCTCGACGCCGACGAGCACACCGCGTTCACCGAACTGGCCTCGGAAGCGCGCACTCTCGGTGATCTGTCCACCCTGGTTGCCGAATTGCAGCAGCGGCCGGTGGCACCGGTGAAGCCGAAGGCGCGCAACACCTTCCGGATCGCCACCATCGCGGCGGTCGCGGTGGTCGGAATCGGCTGCTTCGTCTGGACGGTGCGCGGTGAGGACCCGCCACCCGCCGTGGTCGCGGCCGACGCGATCAACTACAACGCCGCGCCACCCCTGGTGATCCCCACACCGCGGCTGACCACGCTCATCGGTTTCGTCCAGTTCCGCGACGACTACCGGGTGAAGTTCGGCGACACCCTCGTCGACGAGGCCGTCCTGCACGACGAGCACGCCTCGGCCGTCCGGCGCGAGTCCGGCAATGCCGACTGGACCGCCGACTGGACCTACCGTGGTGGCTTCGGCCGGTCGAACGCGCAGATCAGCACCCGTCAGCGCGAGAAGATCGACATCGATCTCGCGCAGGTGAACGCGGAGGCCCTCGGGGCCGCGCTGACGAACGCGGCCGCCACCGTCCAGGTGCCCAACGGCGCGGTCACCCACTTCCGGATCGCGAACGACAGCTGGGTGGGGCGGCCGGGGATCACGATCTTCGTGCGCAACGAGGTCGCCCAGTCGGGGCATTTCGTCCTCGCGCTGTCGGGCGAAGTGCTGAAGACCTACCCGTACAAAGGATGACCGAGCGATGAAGACCCCGTCCCCGGCGAAGAACCTGCGCGCCCGCGACGCCGACCGCGCCGACGTGTGCGCCCTGCTCGACGCCGCCCTGGCCGACGGTCAGCTGACCGCCACCGAACACGACAAGCGCACCGCGACCGCCATGCGGGCCGAGACCTTCGGCGCCCTCGATCGCCTCGTCGACGACCTGCAGATCCCGGGCAACCTGGCGCAGCGCCCCGTCGCCCGCGGCGTCCCGCGCGCACCCCGGCGCTGGTGGATCCCGGCCGGCGCGGTCGTCCTGGCCGCGCTGCTCGGCGCGGGCGCAGGCCTGGTCGTCCGCGCCACGGGCGACGCCGTTTTCGGCGACCCGCTGCCCGACCTCACCACCGGCAACGGATTCGCGCACTTCATCGCCGCCTACCGTGCCGAATACGGCAGCACCGTGGCCGACGATCTCACGCTGTACCCGGACTACGCGATTGTCGAACGGGCCGCCGGAAAGCCGGGCAAAGAGGACGATTTGATCTACCGCGGTGACTTCGAACCGTTCGGATCACAAAGTGACCGACAGCCCGACACGAAGTCGTTCGACCTTGCCGCGATCGATCTGGCCCGCTACGCCCGGCTGATGTCCGGCGCACCGCAGTCCACCCGGGTGCCCGGTGGCTCCGTCGTGCACGTGTCGGTCGAGTATCCACCCGGCGGTGGTAAGTACGCCGAGCCCGAGATCAACATCTATGTGAAGAACGAGCTCAACCAGAGCGGATATATGAAGGTCCGCTTCGATGGTGAGACCGTCCTCGTGTCCACCCCCTAGCCCCTGACCAGGCCCTCTCACCAGCGATGACGCAGTGATGTGCGTCATTGCCCTATGTCTTGTTATATCGCTCCGATATAGTTGGTAGTCGCATCCATCGGTTAGGTCCGCTCGGTCTGTCAGGCCGACATAGTCAGGGAGTGAGGTCGGCAGTGCTCGAATTGGCGATTCTCGGCCTTCTCCTGGACGCGCCCATGCACGGTTACGAGCTGCGCAAGCGGCTGACGGGCCTGCTCGGAGCGTTCCGGGCCTTCTCCTACGGTTCGCTCTACCCGACGCTGCGCAGGATGCAGACCGACGGGTTGATCGCCGAGGAGATTCCGGAGGGCGCGACCGCGCGCCGTGCGCGCCGCGTCTACCGGCTGACGCCGGTCGGGCGGGAACGTTTCAACGAACTCCTCGCCGACACCGGTCCGCAGAACTACACCGATGACGGCTTCGGCGTTCACCTGGCCTTCTTCAGCCGCACCCCCGCCGAGGCGAGGATGCGGATCCTGGAGGGCAGGCGACGCCAGGTCGAGGAGCGCCGAGAGGGACTGCGGGAAGCGATCAAGAAGGCCAGCGGCTCGCTGGATCGCTACACCCGCCAGCTCCACCAGCTCGGATTGGAATCAAGCGAGCGCGAAGTGCGCTGGCTCAACGAGTTGATTGCGGCGGAGCAATCGACGAAGGCGGCACCACAGAAAGAGGGAAAGAGCGGCCATGAGTGATGTCAACAAGGTTGGGTCCGGCGAGGTTCGCGTCGCGATCGTCGGTGTGGGCAACTGCGCATCGTCGCTGGTGCAGGGCGTGCAGTACTACAAGGATGCCGACGAGAACGCCACCGTTCCCGGCCTCATGCACGTCAAGTTCGGTCCCTATCACGTCAAGGACGTGAAGTTCGTCGCCGCGTTCGACGTCGACGCCAAGAAGGTCGGGTTCGACCTGGCCGAGGCGATCTTCGCCAGCGAGAACAACACGATCAAGATCTCCGACGTGCCGCCCACCGGCGTGAACGTCCAGCGTGGCCCGACCCTCGACGGCATCGGCAAGTACTACGCGCTGACCATCGAGGAGTCCGAGGCTCCCGCGGTCGACGTGGTCAAGGCTCTGAAGGACGCCGAGGTCGACGTCCTGGTCTCCTACCTGCCCGTCGGCTCGGAAGAGGCCGACAAGTTCTACGCCCAGTGCGCCATCGACGCGGGCGTCGCCTTCGTCAACGCGCTGCCGGTCTTCATCGCCTCCGACCCGGAGTGGGCGCAGAAGTTCATCGACGCCGGTGTCCCGATCGTCGGCGACGACATCAAGTCCCAGGTCGGCGCGACCATCACCCACCGCGTGATGGCCAAGCTGTTCGAGGACCGCGGCGTGGTGCTCGACCGCACCTACCAGCTCAACGTCGGCGGCAACATGGACTTCAAGAACATGCTCGAGCGTGAGCGGCTGGAGTCGAAGAAGGTCTCCAAGACCCAGGCCGTCACCTCCAACCTCAACGGCCCGCTCTCGGGCAAGGTGCACGACCGCAACGTCCACATCGGTCCCTCGGACTACGTGGAGTGGCTCGACGACCGCAAGTGGGCCTACGTCCGCCTCGAGGGTCGCGCCTTCGGTGACGTGCCGCTGAACCTGGAGTACAAGCTCGAGGTGTGGGACTCGCCGAACTCGGCCGGCATCATCATCGACGCCGTGCGCGCCGCCAAGATCGCCAAGGACCGCGGCATCGGTGGACCGGTCATCCCGGCCTCGGCCTACCTGATGAAGTCGCCGCCGGAGCAGATCGCCGACGACGTCGCGCGCACCCAGCTCGAGGCGTTCATCATCGGCGCCGAGTAGTTCGGGCGCACCGACAAGGCCGGGCCACACGGAATTCCGTGTGGCCCGGCCTTTGTGTTCGTGGTGCCCGCTCAGTCGAGCGAGACGTAGACCTCGACGCTCGTCGGGCCGGTGTAGCGCTCCAGTTCGGCGGTGTGCGAGCGGGTGATGGTGCCCGCGTTCTCCGCCTTGATGACCTGGGCCCACGCGGTGCGCAGCAGGTCGTAGGGCTTGTCGGAGACGACGAACTTCGCGTAGCGGCCCGCGGGGATGCGGGTCAGCACGTCGCCTTCGTCGATGTCGTCGAGCTCGGCGACCTCGTAGCCGAGCACGGCGACCGCGTGGTCGTTCTGGCCGATGTAGGCCGCGGCGCGCGGCACCGTCTTCTCCCTGGATAGGTACCGGTCCCAGGTGAAGTTCACCAGGTCCAGGTCGCGCGCGGTCACCTCGCGACCGGCCAGCGGCACGGTGAGTCCCGCGATCAGCCCGTCCTCGAGGGTGACGATCTCGAAATCGACAGCCATGGCTATTCGCCCCCCTGCTCCGCGGTCAGCGAGACGTAGATCTCGACCGTGCGCTCGTCCGGATACTGCTCGTAGTCGCCCGCGTAGGCGCGCTCGAATTCACCGGCGGCCTCGGCGTCCCAGATCTGGCGCCACAGCGCGACGATGGTGTCGCCGCGGTTGTCGCCGGTGGCGACGAAACGGGCGTAGCGGCCCGCCGGGATGCGGGCGAGCACGTCACCGACCTGGAGATCGGCGAGGGTCTTGCACTCGTAGCCGACGATGTGGGTCAGGTAGGAATTGATCTCCGCCGCGAAATCGACGTACCCCGTCGCGATCGGTCCCGGTAACTGCGGTCTCGCCAGCAGGTGCTGCCACGCCTCCACCACCTTGGCGCGGCGTGGCCCCTCCACGGCGAGCGCCGGACTGCGGAGCACCGTGCCCGCGATCAGCGTCTCGGGACGGTCAACGACATTGAAATCCACCTGCGTAGCCCCTATGTCTAGTCTCGTCGTCGCTCGAGCGCATATCTTCCCGCATCGATATGACAGGTTTGGCGCCGGGATCGTTCGACGCGCTGTCGCGTCGCGGCAAACCGGCGGTGCCGACTGGTCGGGCTGGTTCGCGCTCTGGCCAACGATGTTGCCATGTCCGCCGGGGTGTGTGGTCCGGGTGGCCAATCCGTGATCTATCGACCGCCGTCACCACCGAGTCCGGGGAACAATTCGCCGGGCGTGGCCGGGCGTGGCGCGGGCGGGATGATGATCACCGGTGCCGGGTTGCGCGGTGTGGTCGACGGCGCGGGGCCGAGCTCCGGCGCGGGGTTGCGTGGCGTCGTCGACGGCGGGGTGATGAGATCCGGTGCCGGGCTGCGCGGTGCGTTCGTCGGCGGGTTGAGGATGTCGTAGGGGTTGCTGCCGCCGGGCGCCGGTGCGGGCGCCGGTCCCGGGATCAGCCCGCCGCCACCGGTCATCGCCGGGGTGGGGAACTGCTCGACCGGTGAGCCCGCCAGCGCGGTGTCCATCACCTGCTTCCAGATGTCGGACGGCAGGCCGGATCCCCAGATCGCGCCACCGCGCCCGCCGCGCAACGGCTGCGGCTGTTCGGTGCCCACCCACACCGCCGTCGACAGCGACGGCGTGTAGCCGATCATCCAGGCGTCCTTGTTGTCCTTGGTCTCGCCCAGCTGGGTGGTGCCGGTCTTGGCCGCCGACGGTCTGCCCTCGGCCAGCCCGTGCCCGTTGGAGTAGTTGGCGATCGGGGTCATCGCCTGGGTGGTGGTGTCGGCGATACCCGCCGTGATCCGCTGCTCCGGTTCCGGAAGTTGTTTGCCCACCCTGGTTTCCGGCGGGCCACGATCGATCAGCACCCGGCCGTCACCGGTGACGACGCGCTGCACGAAGTACGGCTGGTGATAGACGCCCGACGCGGCCAGCGTCGCGTACGCCGAGGCCATGTCCACGGGGCGCACCAGATACTGCCCGAGCACGATCCCGTTCAGCGGCGCTTCGCCTGCCTCGGTGAGGGTTTCGACGTCGAGGCCGGGGATGTGCTCGGGAATGCCCGCCAGATGGGCGGCCTCGGCGATCGAGCGCGGGCCGTCGGCCATCGTCATCGTGAGCCGGTAGAAGCTGGTGTTCAGCGAGCGCTTGAGCGCCTCGGTGAGCGTGCAGCGGCCGCAGGAGTCGCCGTCGGCGTTGGTGATGGTGGTGCCGCGGTCGACGACGGGGGAGCTGTCGATCGCCCTGGTCGGCGGGATGCCCTGGCGCTGCGCGGCGACGAGCGCGAACACCTTGAACGACGACCCGGTCTGCAACGGCGCCTGCGCGAAGTCGAAGCCGGTGCCCGCCTCACCGCCGTAGTAGGCGCGCACGGCCCCACTGCGCGGGTCGATCGAGACGACGGCGGCGCGCAGCTCCGGTGGCTGCCACTCCAGCCGCTGGCGCACGGTGTCGACCGCGCCCGCCTGGGCCACCGGGTCGATGGTGGTGGTGATCTGCAAGGCGCCGGTGTTGATGTCGGCGTCGGTCAGGCCGGCGGCGCGCAGCTCCCGCAACACCTGGGTGCGGATGTGGCCCTCCGGCCCGAGCGGCACCGGCTCGGCCGGGAGGTCGGGCAGCGGGATGATCGCCGGGAACACGGTCGCGTCGCGCTCGCCCGGCGCGAGCACCTTCATCTCCACCATGCCGTCGAGCACGTACTGCCAGCGCACCTTCAGCTGGTCGAGGTGGGTCTCCGGGTCGAGCACCGAGGGCGAGCGGATCACCGCGGCGAGCACGGCGCCCTCGGCCAGGGTCAGGTCGGGCACCGGCTTGTCGAAGTAGGCCTTCGCCGCCGCGGCGATGCCGTACGCCCCGCGCCCGTAGTAGATGGTGTTCAGGTAGGCGGCGAGGATCTCGTCCTTGCTCCACTGCCGCGACATCTTCGCCGCGATGATCAGCTCGCGCATCTTGCGGGTGACGGTGCGCTCGGAGGTAAGGAAGGCGTTCTTCACGTACTGCTGGGTGATCGTGGACCCGCCGCCCGCGTTGTCGTGGCCGAGCAGATTGTCGCGGGCCGCGCGCAGGAACCCGCTCGTCGAGTAGCCGGGGTTGGTGTAGAAATTGCGGTCCTCGGCGGCGAGCACGGCATCGCGCACCGGCATCGGCACGTCGGTGAGCGGGATCGGGATCCGATTGCCGCGCGGCGGAATGAATTTCGTCAGCACGGTGGTGCCGTCGGCGGCCAGCACGGTGGCCGGCTGCTCGACCGCGACCTCGGCGGGCTCGGGGATCTCCGAGCTCCAGTAGATCGCGAAGAACAGCAGCGCGGGCACACAGACGAAGATCACGAACAGCGCCAGGAGCAACCGCCGGATCTTCTGGCCCCTGGTGCGTGGGGCGCGGGGTTCCTCGCCGTCACCGTCGGCGGCCAGCCGGGCGGCCTGGGCGCGGCGCGCCGAGCCCTTGCGCGGTGGCTGGTCCCGGCCGAGCGGGTCCTTGAAACCGGCGATCGAGGTATACGGCGCGTCCGATCCGGAACGCCTGCGCCCGCCCTCGGAGGCCACGACCATCTCCTTCCGGAGCGAGGGGAAGAACCCACCTGTACCGACGTGCCATCGGACAGGAAGACTCTACCCGCCGGGTGTCGTGGAACCCGGGAGGAGCGCGTGGGGGCGGCGAACGCGCCGCCCCGCACGATCAGCTCTTCACACCACCGGCGGTCAGACCGGAGATGATCCGGCGCTGGAACACCAGCACCATGATCACCAGCGGCACCGTGACGATCACGCCCGCCGCCATGATCGCCGCGTACGGCTGCACCAGCGGATCGTTGCCGGAGAACTGGGCGATGGCCACCGTCACCGGCCGGGTCTTCTCGCCCGACAGCAGCCGGGCCAGCAGGTACTCGTTGATCGAGGCGATGAACGCCAGGATCGCGGTGGTGAACACCGCCGGCGCCGCCAGCGGCAGCATGATCAGCCGGAACGCCTGGAACTTGGTGGCGCCGTCGATCCGCGCGGCTTCCTCGAGCTCCCAGGGCAGCTCGGCGAAGAACGAGGCCAGGATATACACCGTCATCGGCAGCACGAAGGAGATGTTCGGGATGATCATCGCCTGGTAGTGGCCGATCCAGCCCAGATCCGTGAACAGCTGGAACAGCGGCGTCACCAGCACGACGGCCGGGAACATCGAGGCCGACAGGATCAGCCCGGAGACCAGGTACTTGCCCGCGAACGCCATCCGGGCCAGCGCGTACGCGGCCAGCACGCCGAGCAGCAGCGCCACCGCGGTGGTCGCGGCGCCGATGATCACGCTGTTGAGCAGCGCCTGCCCGAAGTTGTTGCCGCGACTGGTGTCGAAGGCGTTGCGGAAGTTGTCCAGCGTCACGTGGGTCGGCCACGGGGTGCTGTCGAAGGTGTAGGCCTGATCGCGGAACGCGACGACCGTCATCCAGTAGAACGGGCCGAGACCCCACACCAGCACGATCAGCACACCGAGGTACATCCGCACGGTGCCGATCCGCTTGCGCAACGACACCGGCTGCACGGGCGCTTCCGCGCGCTCGACGGGCGCCTCTTTCGTCATCGAGATGCTCATCAGTTCGCCTTCCGCTGTTCTTCCTGCGTGCGAACGGCGTTGGCGCCCAGCACCTTCACCAGCACGAACGCGATAGCGAAGACGAGCAGGAAGGTGATCGTCGAGAGCGCGGCGGCGCTGTTGGGACCTTGGCGCACCTGCTCGACCACCAGGATCGACAGGGTGTTCGTCGCGGGGTTGCCCAGCGTCATGATCGCGGGCAGGTCGTACATGCGCAGCGCGTCCATGGTGCGGAACAGCACCGCGACCAGCAGCGCGGGTTTGAGCAGCGGCAGCGTGATGTGCACGAACCGCTGCCACGCCGACGCGCCGTCGACCTTGGCGGCCTCGTACACGTCGGCCGGAATGACCTGCAGGCCGGCCAGAATCAGCAGCGCCATGAACGGGGTCGTCTTCCACACGTCGGCGATGATGACCGCGAACCGTGCGGCCCAGACGTCGGAGGTCCACAGGATGTGGGTGCCGAGCACCCGGTTCACCACGCCGTCGTACTGGAACATGAACTCCCACAGCCGCGCGGTGACGGCGGTGGGGATGGCCCACGGGATCAGCACGGCGGCGCGCAGCAGGGCCCGGCCGCGGAAGGTCTTGCCCATCACCACGGCCATGCCGAGGCCGAGCACCACTTCCAGCGTCACGGTCACCACCGTGAAGAACAGGGTGACCCCGACCGCCGACCAGAACTGGGAGCCGAGCGTGCCGGTCGGGCAGGCGACGGTGCCGCTGAGCGTGTTGCACTGCTGCAGCAGCCAGTGCGTGTAGTTGCTCAGCCCGGCGCCGCCGCCCTCGACGAACATGCCGGTGGCCGGGTCGATCCCGGAGTCCTTCTGGAAGGACATGATGACCGCCTGGACCACCGGATACCCGATGACCACGGCCAGCGCGACGAGCACGGGTGTGACGAACAGCCACGCCTTGCCGGATTGTCGCAGTTCCAGCGCTAGCCCGCGCTGCTTGGCTCCCGAAGGATCCGACACCGTTTCTACTCTCCTACGGTCTGGTCGGGTCCGCTGCGCGCTCCGCTACGAACCGGCGGTCTCGATGCCCTTTTGCATGCCGGCGACAGCGTCGTCGACGGACTTCGTGCCGTTCAGGGCAGCATAGGCGTTGTCCTGGATGGCCTTCGACACCGCGGGATAGAACGGGGTGACCGGGCGCGGCACGGCGCTGGCGATGGATTCCTTCAGCGCGGGCAGGTACGGCATCTTCGCGATCAGGGCCGGGTCGTCATAGAGCGAGGCGCGCACGGAAGGCAGCGCGCCCGAGGCGATGATCTGCTGCGCCTCTTCGCTGATCAGGTAGCGCACGAAATCGGCCGCGGTGGCCTTGTTCTTGGAGAACGCGCTGATCGCGGCGTTGTAGCCACCGAGGGTGGACGCGCCGACGCCGGTGTTGCCCGGCAGCGGGGCCACGCCGAACTTGTCCTTCACCGAGGAGGTGTCGGCGTTGGCCTGGGCGTACAGGTACGGCCAGTTGCGCAGGAACAGCAGCTTGCCGGACTCGAACGCGCTGGCGCTCTCGCCCTCCTTGAAGGTGATGGCTTCCTTGGGGATGTCACCGCTCTTGTAGGCGTCGACGAGGACCTTCAGGCCCGCCTTCGACTCCGGGCTGTTCACGGTGGGGGTCTTGCCGTCGGCGCCGACGAAGCTGCCGCCGAAGGCGTTGATGACCTCGGAGGTGTTCACGGTCAGGCCCTCGTAGGGGGCGAGCTGACCGGCGTAGCAGCCGATGTTGTTGTCGCGGGCCACCTGGCACTGGCCGAGCATCTCGCTCCAGGTCCGCGGCGCGTTGGGCACCAGGTCCTTGCGGTAGTACAGCAGGCCGCCGTTGGTGTTGCGCGGGGCCGCGTACAGGGTGCCGTTGTAGGTGGCGCTGGCGACGGTCGGCGCGAGCAGTGGCGCGGTGTCGATGGCGAAGGTGTCCTTGAGCGGCTGGATCCAGCCCTTCGCGGCGAATTCCGCGGTCCACGGGACATCGAGGGCGACGACGTCGTAGCCGTCCTGCTTGGCGCGGAAGTGCTCGGCGAGGTCGTCGTGCTGCTGGTTCGCGTCGGCCGACTGCTCCTTGAACGTCACCTGCTCGTTCGGGTGGGCGGCGTTCCAGCGGTCGATGAGCTGCTTGACCACACCGGTCTCGGTGGTGTCCTTACCCTCGACGTAGGTGATCGGGCCGCGGCCGGTCAGGTTCTGGTCGAGCGCGTTGCCGCCGTTGTCACTCGAGCAGGCACTGGCGAACGATGCGGTAAGCAACGCAATCGAGGCAGCAGCCATCGTCGCTCTGGGGACAAACTTCAAGGCCATCGCAGACACTCCAGGGTCGAGACGTGAGCAGCAGCACACCCGTGCGGTGCACGGGTCAACATACATGGTGGGTGGATGCCACGTCCGATCGTCCTGTCCAATCACATACTTTCCGGTCAGTTCGCGAACGGATCACAGTCGCCTGCGGTGCCCTACCCTCGACGGGGTGACCAGTCCATCGCCGTCGACGCCCGACCGGATGCTCTCGCGCATCGGGGGTTTGCTGCGCAAGGCCGAGGCCACCGACAACGAACACGAGGCCGAGGCGTTCCTGGCCGCGGCCCAGCGGCTGGCCACGAAATCCTCGATCGACCTGGCGGTGGCGCGTTCGCACGTCGCCGACCGCGAGCGCAGGTCCACGCCGGTGCAGCGGATCATCCCGATCGGTGAACCGGGGCGAAAAGGGCTGCGCACCTACGTCCAGCTGTTCGTCGCGATCGCCGCCGCCAACGATGTGCGCTGTGATGTCGCCCGCAGCTCCGCGCAGGTCTACGCCTACGGTTTCGCGGCCGATATCGACACCTGTGAGGCGCTGTACGCGAGCCTGCTGATCCAGATGGTGCGCGCGTCCGATCACTACATCAAGTCCGGCGCGTACCGGGAGGCGACGGTGATCAAGATCGTCGCCGAGAAGCGCTTCGGGCGCACCGTCCGCCGCAAGGTGGAGGCGCCGGTGGCCGGGGTCACCGCGCGGCTGAACTTCCAGATGGCCTTCGCCGCCCGCGTCGGCGCCCGCCTGGCCGAGGTGAAGGCCGAGGTCGTCGCCGAGCAGGCCCCGGCCGCGTCGACCGGCACCGCGCTGGCCCTGCGCGACAAAGAAGTAGCCCTCACCGACTTCTACACCGCCACCTCGGAGGCGCGGGGCACCTGGCGGGGGCCGCAGACATCCACCGGACATTCGGCCGCCGCTCGCCGCGCCGGTGATCGGGCCGGGCGCTCGGCGAGATTGGGCACCGCACCCGAACTGCCCGCCGCCCGGGCGAAACTCGGCCGATGAGAGCGCACCTGCTCGGTCGTTCGCCGGGACGGGGCAGCGTCGCCGCGATCGGTCCGAACGTCCGGAACGGGCGCGGTGGCATCGCCTGATCCCGGCCGTCGCCGGGATGCCCAGCGGGCCAAGGTCTACGACGCCGAGCAGCTTGTCCGGGGTGTGTTCGATCGCGCGCAGGAGTTCGGGCACCGCACGGTCGAGGTCTACGGGTCGCAGCTCACGCTGCCGGTCGAGCGCCGCTTCGCCTCGGTCGAGTCGGTGCAGTCCTACGCGGACAAGGTGCTGACGCTGAATTGGGTACGCGCGCAGTGGGACAGGGCGGCGGTGCCGGTACGGGTCCGCGCGCGGTCCGGTGCGTCGGCCGCCCACTACGAACCCGCCGACTCGGTGCTGGCGGTCCCGCTCCATACCGGCGCGACCGCGTGGGCATTGCGCGAATTGGTAGTGCTGCATGAACTCGCCCACCATCTCGCGCCCCAGCCGGGCGAGGCGCCACACGGCCCCGAATTCTGCACGCGCTACGTCGAATTGGTGGACGGCGTCATCGGACCCGAAGCGGCCCTGTTGATCCGTGCGACGTTCGCGGGCTGCGGGGTTCGCTTCGGCTGAGATCGATCCGACCGTTGCCCGATCCGCTGTCGTCGATGCGCGCATACCCCGCGGCGCGTCGATAATCGCCTGCTGCGCGACTGCCGCCGACCCACATGAGCGCAGATGCGGGTGGGGAGTGTGCGTGCGGTGGCGTCGGGCCGTGAACACGGCGAATCCCGCCGGTCGTCTGGCACCGGCGGGATTCGGGGAGCGGATCAGTCCTCGGCGACCCGCAGGTCGACCTCGACATTGCCGCGAGTGGCGTTGGAGTACGGGCAGACCTGGTGGGCCTGCTCGGCCAGCGCCTGCGCTTCCTCGCGGGACAGGTGCGGCAGCGTGATCTCGAGCGTCACGGCCAGCCCGAAACCACCGTTGTCGTTCGGGCCGATCGACACCTGCGCGCCGACCGCGGAATCGGCGACGTTCGCGCCGGCCTTCTTGCCGACCAGCCGCAGCGCCGAGTGGAAGCACGCGGCGTAACCGGCCGCGAACAGCTGCTCGGGGTTGGTGCCCGCGCCGTCGCCGCCCATCTCCTTCGGCGGCGCGAGCACGACGTCGAGCTTGCCGTCGGTGCTGCGCGCGGTGCCGGAGCGGCCTTCGCCGCTGGCCAGGGCTTCGGCGGTGTAGAGGACCTGCATGGGAGCTCTCATTTCTCTGTGAGGGTGTCGGTGAGTTTGCGGAGTAGTCCGCGCAGTGCGGTGACCTCGTCGGTGGACAGTCCCGCGATCTGGGCCATCTCGACCGGGATCCGGCACGCCTCGGCGCGCAGGTTCCGGCCGTGTTCGGTGAGCACGATGTCGACGCGACGTTCGTCGTCGGCCGCTCGCCGGCGCTCGACGAACCCGGTCGCCTCCAGTCGCTTGAGCAGCGGAGACAGCGTTCCCGAGTCCAGTTCGAGCGTCTTGCCGAGCTCGCCGACGCTGCGCCCGTCGCGCTCCCAGAGCGCGAGCATCACCAGATACTGCGGATAGGTGAGCCCGAGCCGTTCCAGCTTCGGCCGGTAGACCGCCGTCATCGCCCGCGAAGCGGCGTACAGCGGGAAGCAGAGCTGCTCGTCGAGGGTGAGTCCATCGGTCATGTCAATAATGTAGCCCACAATTAAGTTGTGCACAACCATTCAGTGGAAGACGACGGCGAGGAACCCCGAGACGTACGCCACCCCGAACAGCACCGGCACCCACTGCTCGATATGCGACAGCGGCCAATACCGCGCCCGATCCCGCCCCTCCCCGAGCGCCCACCACTCGCCCTTCCAGAACGGCGACGCGGGCAACCGTTCCTCCAGCGCCCCCACCACCTGAAACTTCGCGCCGTTCAGCAAGCGGTAGCTGCGCACCAGGTAGAACCAGGCGAAACACTGCCCGAGCACCGCGATCAACGGGATCACCAGCCACCGCGCGGTATCCGGGGGCGGTGACTTCCCGAACACGGTGACCAGCGTGAAGATGCCGGTATTGAGCGTCAGGAAGAACGAGTTCGCCAGCCCGCGCCGCGCGCTCACGCGGTCGGCCATCTCCACGTAGAGTCGGTATTGCTCGAGCACGGCGCTGTCATAGGCGCGGTCGTCGGGCTCCCGGCCGGGCGCCGGGTCGTTCCACAGCCGGGCGCGCAGCTCGGTCCCTCGATCGTCGTCGTCCACCGCTCGCCTCCACGGTGCCGCGTGCAGGGTGATCACGCTCCGAGCCTGCCGCCGTCGCGCGGGCGGGTCGCGGGTAGTCGACTACTCGGCTTCGGGCGCGTCGAGCAGCGCGCTGACGCGTGCGTACCGGTCCAGCCACCAGGCCGTGCGGTCCGGGTCGGGGTGTCGGTACTTGTCGAGCAGGGCCGGGTCGGGTTCCGGTGCGGTGGTCGGGACGGTCAGCCAGCCGTTCACCGGCCGGAGCGAATCGGCCACGAGGTCGCCCTCGAACAGGGCGAGGGTCCCCAACCCGCAGGCGAACTCGAGCTGCGGCAGGGCACCCGCAAGGGCGATCTGGGCGGCCAGCCCGACGCTCGTCTCCAGGGCCGACGACACCACCGTCGGCAGTCCCGCCGCGTCGGCGACGGCCAGCGCCCGCCGAACGCCGCCCAGCGGAGTGCACTTCAGCACGGCGACATCGGCGGCCCCGGCCACCGCGACGCGCAGCGGATCCTCGGCCCGCCGGATCGACTCGTCCGCCGCGATCGGCACCGCCACCCGCCGCCGCACCTCGGCCAATTCCTCGACCGTCCGGCACGGCTGCTCGACGTACTCCAATCCACCGGCGGCCCGGTCGATCTCACCGATGTGCCGCACCGCGGTATCCACATCCCACACCGCGTTGGCGTCCACCCGAATCGCCCCATCGGGCCCGATCGCCTCCCGCACGGCGGCGACCCGCGCCATATCCTCCGCCAGCGACCCGGGATGATCAGCGACCTTCACTTTCGCTGTCGCACACCCGGACTCCCGCACGATCCGCCCGGCCCGCTCCCCATCGACGGCGGGCACCGTGCAATTCACCGGCACCCGCTCCCGCACCGGCGCGGGCCACCCCACCGTCGCCTGCTCGACCGCGGTAGCCAACCACCCCACCGCCTCCCGATCCCCATACTCCGGAAACGGACAGAACTCCCCCCACCCCAACTCCCCCCGAATCAACATCCCCTCCCGCACGGTGATCCCCCGAAACCGCGTACGCAGCGGAATCGCATAAACGAACATCTCGGCGCCCACGCCCCGATCGTAGAACCCGGGTAGTCCCGCGCGTGCCCGTGTCGGCGTCGGGCGCGCCGACACGGGCGGGGGTTCAGAGGCGTTCGATGATGGTGGCGTTGGCGAGGCCGCCTGCTTCGCACATCGTCTGGAGGCCGAAGCGGGCGCCGCGCTGGTGCAGGGCGTGGACGAGGGTGGTGGTGAGGCGGGCGCCGGAGGCGCCGAGGGGGTGGCCGAGGGCGATGGCGCCGCCGTTGACGTTCACCTTGCCGAGGTCGGCGCCGGTTTCCTGGGCCCAGGCCAGGACGACCGGGGAGAAGGCCTCGTTGATCTCGATCAGGTCGATGTCGTCGAGGGTCAGGCCGGACCGGCGCAGCACCTTCTCGGTGGCGGGGATGACGGCGGTGAGCATGAGCAGCGGATCGTCGCCGGCGACCGCGAAGCTGTGCAGCCGGGCCAGTGGGCGCAGGCCCAGCTCGGCGGCGCGTTCGCCGGACATGATCAGCACCGCGGCGCTGCCGTCGCTGACCTGGCTGGCCGAGGCCGCCGTGATCTCCCAGCCGATCTGCGGGAAGCGCGCCGCCATGGCCGGGTCGTAGTAGGCGGGCTTCAGCTTGCCGAGGGTCTCCAGGGTGGAGCCCACCCGGATGCCCTCGTCGGTGTCGAGCCCGTGCAGCGGCGCCAGCTCGGCGGCGAAGAGTCCATCCTTGGTCGCGCGGGCGGCCTTCTCGTGGCTGCCGAGCGCGAACTCGTCGAGCTGGGTGCGGGTCAGCCCCCACTTGGCGGCGATCAGTTCGGCGCTGATCCCCTGGGGCACCAGCCCGTCCGGGTAGCGCTCGGCGAACGCGACACCGGACAGGTCGGTGGCCCCGATCAGATTGGCGCCCATGGGAACCCGACCCATGGACTCCACGCCTGCCGCCACGACGATGTCGTACGCGCCCGCGATCACACCCTGGGCGGCGAAGTGGATGGCCTGCTGACTGCTGCCGCACTGCCGGTCGACGGTGGTGGCCGCCACCGATTCGGGATAACCGGCGGCGAGGGCGGCCCGCCGGGTCATGTTCGAACCCTGTTCCCCGACCTGGGTGACGATGCCACCGATGACGTCGTCGATCAGGGCCGGGTCGATGCCGCTGCGGTCGACCACCGCGCGCAGGCTGTGCGCGAGCAGGTCGACGGGACGGACGTCGTGGAGTGCGCCGTTCGGCTTGCCCCGCCCGATGGGGGTGCGTACCGCTTCGACGATGACCGCGTCTCGCATGGGAGTCCTCTTTCGACGGTGAGCCAATGCTGGCTCTATCCAACAATAGCCAGAGTAGGCCCTAACTATCATCTCCTCAAGTCAGAGATGGGTATGATGTCGGTCATGGCAGCCGTGATGGAAGGGCCACTGGCCGATCTGAGCAAGTGGGGTACCGAGGGCTGTTCGATCGCGCGGGCCATGGACCTGATCGGCACCCGCTCGGCGGTGCTCATCCTGCGCGAGGCCTACTACGGCACCACCCGCTTCGACGGTTTCGCCCGCCGCGTCGGCATCACCGACGCCGCCGCCGCGAGCCAGCTGCGCAAACTCACCGCGGCCGGGCTCCTGGAAAAGCGCCCCTACCAGGAAGAAGGCAAGCGCACCCGCAACGAGTACGTGCTCACCCCCATGGGCCGCGACCTGCTCCCGGCGGTCGTCGCCCTGTGGCAGTGGGGCGACACCTACCTCCAGCCGGGCCCGGCACCCCTGCATCGCGTCGACGTCACCACGGGCGAACCCGTCCGCGCCGAACTCCGCAGCGCGGACGGCACCGAGGTCCCCCTCGAACAACTGGCCGTCCGCGTCAACCCCGACTACCTCCGCTACCGCGACGCCGAGCGTAAGAAGAACAGGGACGCCACGCCCTGACGGCGGTCGCCGCCGTTCGGTCAGGCGGTGAAGACGCCGATATTCACGTCCTCGGTGCCGAGGGCCTGGAACAGGCTCACCCAGAGCAGCACCATGGGCTCGGTGCTGCGCGCGGTGTGCAGCGGGCCCAGATCGATGAGCTGATCCGGTGCCCAGCCGAACGCGAGCAGCAGTTCGGTGACCGTCTTCTTGGCGGCGGCGTCGTCACCGCTGAGGAAGATGCTGTGCTTGCCGGGGATCCGGCCCGGGTCGACCATCACCTGGTTGTTGGTGGTGTTGAGCGTCTTCACCACGAAGGCGTCGGGGAAGGCGGCCTGGAGCGACTCGGCGACGCTGCCCGCTTCGGGCACAACGAGTTTCGGCGGGAAGCCCTGGGAGAAGTCGAGCGGGTTGGACACGTCGACCACGACCTTGCCGCGCAGGTTGTCCGCCCCCGCCGCGGTGAGCGCGGCCAGCGAGACGGTGCCGGAGGTGGCGTTGACGATCACATCGGCATCGGCAGCCGCGTCGGCGAAAGTGCCGTGGGCGCCGCCTGTTTCGGCCGCCCAGGCGGTGGCGTCGGCATTGTCGGCCGTGCGCGATCCCATCGTCACCGTGTGCCCGACCTCGACCAGCTTGCTCGCCAGCCGACGGCCGACCTGCCCTGTCCCGAGTACTGCTACGCGCATGTCCGCTACCTCGTCTGTCGAGTAGCCCGGCGAGCACCGGGCCCGAACAGCATAGGTCCAGGTGAGGGCACCCGCCGAGCGACTACGCGCAGAGCTGAATCGGGTGTGACGGGCGAGCGGCGGCAGCCGCCCGCCCGGTCCAGCTCAGCGCAGGCGACGACCGTCCGTCGCGCTGAAGAAGTACACGTGCTCGGGATCGGCGACCAGCTGGAGCAGCTCGCCCTTGGCCGGCGGCTTGCGCCAATCCACCCGCGCGACAATGGTTTCCCCGGTCTGCCCGCTGGTCCCGTCGGAGACCGCGCGACCGTAGACGTAGGCGTCGGAGCCGAGCTCCTCGACCACGTCGACCTCCATCCGCAGCCCGCCGTTGCCCACCTCGAGGTGCTCGGGCCGGATGCCGAGCACGACCTCGCCCTCGCCCGCGTCGGCCACCGCGCGCGGCACCCGCACCGGGTAGCCGCCGATGGTGACCGCGCCGTCGGCGACGGGCAGTGTGAACAGGTTCATCGCGGGCGAGCCCATGAACCCGGCGACGAACATGTTCGCCGGATCGCGGTACAGGTCGCGCGGCGACGCGCACTGCTGCAGCAGGCCGTCCTTGAGCACGGCGACGCGGTCACCCATCGTCATCGCCTCGACCTGGTCGTGGGTGACGTAGACGGTGGTGGTGCCCAGCCTGCGCTGCAACTGGGCGATCTGGGTGCGGGTCTGCACGCGCAGCTTGGCGTCGAGGTTCGACAGCGGCTCGTCCATCAGGAAGACCTGCGGCTGGCGCACGATCGCGCGGCCCATCGCCACCCGCTGACGCTGACCACCGGACAGCGCCTTGGGCTTGCGGTCCAGGTACTGCTCGAGGTCGAGCAGCTTGGCCGCGGCCAGCACCCGCTCGTCGCGCTCGGCCTTGGACACCTTGGCCAGCTTCAGCGCGAAGCCCATGTTCTCCGCGACCGACATGTGCGGGTAGAGCGCGTAGTTCTGGAACACCATCGCGATGTCGCGATCCTTGGGTTCGGCGTTGGTGACGTCGTTGTCGCCGATCAGGATGCGGCCGCCGTTGACCTCCTCGAGGCCGGCCAGCATCCGCAGCGAGGTGGACTTGCCGCAGCCGGACGGGCCGACGAGGACCAGGAATTCGCCGTCGGCGATCTCCAGGTCGAGTGCGTCGACGGCCGGCGTGGTCGCACCGGCGTAGAGCCTGGTGGCGCGGTCGAAGGTGACAGTAGCCATGCGTGGTTCAACATCCCATCCCGGCAGGAACGTGCCGGACGATCCGAGTACAGGGTCGCAGGGATCGTAGCGGCCCACCCGGACCGGCTCGGTATTTCCGGGTAGCCTCGGGCACGGAGCCCACCCGAGTGCCGAGGAGCACGGTATGAGTCGTCCGGTCCGTATCGGAGTCCAGCTTCAGCCGCAGCATGCGCCCGAGTACGCGCTCATCCGCGACGCGGTGCTGCGCGCGGAGGACGCGGGCGTGGACATCGTCTTCAACTGGGACCATTTCTTCCCGCTGACCGGTGATCCCGCCGGCGCGCATTTCGAATGCTGGACCATGCTCGGCGCGTGGGCCGAGCAGACCGAGCGGGTCGAACTCGGCGCGCTGGTCACCGGTGGCGGGTACCGCAATCCCGATCTGCTCGCGGACATGGCCCGCACGGTCGACCAGATCAGCGGCGGCAGGCTGATCCTCGGGATCGGCGCGGGCTGGTTCCAGCGCGACTACGACGAGTACGGCTACGACTTCGGCACCCCGGGCACCCGGCTGAACCTGTTGAAGGACAGCCTCGCCCGCATCGACGCCCGGCTGAAGAAGCTGAATCCGGCGCCGGTCCGCGACATCCCGATCCTGATCGGCGGTGGCGGCGAGCGCAAGACGCTGCGGCTGGTCGCCGAGTACGCCGACATCTGGCATTCCTTCGTCGATGTGGCGACGCTGGCGCACAAGAACAAGGTCCTCGCCGAGCACGCCGCCGACATCGGCGCCGACGCGGACCGGATCGAGCGGTCGGTGCAGTGGCAGGGCCGCGAGCAAGCTGACGCGTTGCACGCCGCCGGTGTCACGCTGTTCACCGTCGGCGTCTCCGGCCCCGACTACGACCTCAGCACCGTGCGCAAGGCCATCGAATGGCGCGACGATGTGAACCCCGAACTCCTGGAAGGCCTCGCCTGACCTGCTGATCCGTCCCGACGCGGGGTGCGCGTAACCCTCGCCGTGCAAGGTTGCGGCTAGGGTTTATCGCCATGGCAGGTGTGCGTGCTGTGCGAACCCGGGCGCGGATAGCCGCGTTGTTACTGCTCGTCGGCGTGGCGGCGACCGGCTGCGGCGACGGCGGTGACACGGCGACGCGTGATCTGTGTTCCCCGCCCGGCGCGAGCGCGGCCACGGCTGCGCCGACCAACCTCGCCTCCTCGGCGACGGCGGGCACCGATCGCTACACCACCGCGACCACCGCGTCGGTCGAGTCGATCGACACCGGCAAGCTCGGCCTGCTGAATCCCGGGACGCTCAGCGTCGGCACCCTGTCGGACGCGCCGCCGAGCATCTGCGTGAACAGCCAGGGCACCTTCACCGGATTCGACAACGAACTGCTGAAGGCGATCGGCGCGAAGCTCGGGCTGCGGGTCGAGTTCGCCGGCACCGAGTTCGCCGGTCTGCTCGCGCAGGTCTCGGGCAAGCGCTTCGACGTCGGCTCGTCCAACATCACCACCACCGACGCCAGGCGGGAGCTGGTCGGTTTCACCAACGGCTACGACTTCGGCTACTTCTCGCTGGTCGTGCCGCAGGGCAGTGCCATCAAGGGCTTCGGCGATCTGAACAGCGGCACCAGGATCGCGGTCGTGCAGGGCACCGTGCAGGACGAGTTCGTGGTGAACCAGCTGAAGCTGGACCCGGTGAAGTTCCCCGACTACAACACCGCCTACGCGAATCTGAAGTCCGGCCAGGTCGACGCCTGGGTCGCCCCGTCGGCGCAGGCCGAGGGCGCGATCGAGCCCGGCGACGGAATCGTGGTCTCGGAGAACACCTTCAGCCTGGACAACTTCGTCGGCTACGCCGTCGCCAAGACCAACCAGCCGCTCATCGACGCGCTGAACTCCGGGCTCGACGCGGTGATCGCCGACGGCACCTACGCCCGCCTCTACGAGGACTGGGTGCCGCGCGAACTGCCGCCCGGCTGGAAGCCCGGCTCCAAAGCCGCGCCGGCCCCGCAACTTCCGGACTTCGCCGCCATCGCCGCGGAGCAGGAGCCGGGGCAGACCGAGCAGGTGCAGCAGAAGTCCACCCTCGAGCAGCTGAAGGACACGTTCTTCGACTGGTCCCTGTACCGCAAGGCTTTTCCCGACCTGATCAAGACCGGCCTGCCGAACACGCTGATCCTGGCGCTGGTCTCGGGCGTGCTCGGCACGGTGCTCGGCATGATCCTGGCGGTGATGGGCATCTCGCGCACCCGCTGGTTGCGCTGGCCAGCCCGCGTCTACACCGACATCTTCCGCGGCCTGCCCGCCGTCGTGATCATCCTGCTGATCGGCCTCGGCATCGGGCCCGTCGTCCGCGGCATCACCGGCGGCAACCCGTATTGGCTCGGCGCGATCGCGCTGGCGCTGCTCGCGGCCGCCTATATCGGCGAGATCTTCCGCTCCGGCATCCAATCGGTGGAGCCGGGACAGCTAGAGGCCGCCCGTGCCATCGGCTTCGGCTACCGGCAGGCGATGACGCTGGTGGTGATCCCGCAGGGCGTGCGGCGGGTGCTGCCCGCGCTGATGAACCAGTTCATCGCGCTGATCAAGGACTCGTCGCTGATCTACTTCCTCGGCCTGCTCGCCTCCCAGCGTGAGCTGTTCGCCGTCGGCCGCGACCTCAACGCCCAGACCGGCAACCTGTCCCCGCTGGTCGCGGCCGGTCTGATGTATCTCGTGCTGACCATCCCGCTCACCCACCTGGTGAACTACATCGACGGGCGGATGCGCACCGGCAGACCGACGCCCGCCGACCCGATCGAGCAGGCTGTCATCACGGAAGGACGTGGCGCATGAGTGCCTCCTTGACCGGTACCGGCCTCAATCTGACGCTGGGCAACAACCACATCCTGCGCGGGGTCGACATCCACGTCGAGGCGGGCCACGCGACGACCGTCATCGGCCCGTCCGGCTCGGGCAAGTCGACCCTGCTGCGGGTGCTCAACCGCCTGCACGAACCCGATTCCGGCGACGTGCTGCTCGACGGCAAGTCGGTGCTGCGCGACGATCCCGACAAGCTGCGCCAGCGCATCGGCATGGTGTTCCAGCACTTCAACCTGTTCCCGCACAAGACGGTCGCCGACAACATCGCGCTCGGCCCGCGCAAGCTGCGCGGGCTCTCCGCCGAGCAGGCGCGGGCGCTGGCGCTGGAACAGCTCGAGATCGTCGGGCTGGCGGACAAGGCCGACGCCCGGCCCGCGTCGCTGTCGGGTGGTCAGCAGCAGCGCGTCGCCATCGCCCGCGCGCTGGCGATGAAGCCGGAGCTCATGTTCTTCGACGAGGCCACCTCGGCGCTGGACCCGGAGCTGGTGAAGGGGGTGCTCGCGCTGATGGCCGACCTCGCCGCGGGCGGCATGTCGATGATCGTGGTGACGCACGAGATGGGCTTCGCCCGCAGCGTCTCCGACAGTGTCGTGTTCATGGATCGGGGCGTCGTCGTAGAGACCGGCACCCCCGACGCCGTCTTCGACAACGCGGAGACCCCGCGCCTGCGCCGCTTCCTCGATCAGGTCCTCTGACCAGCTCGAACGCGATTACAGCAACGAATGCGCAACTGTTAATGTCAGAGGTGTTCCAGTGTGAATCGACCGGTACGAGTACAGGGAGAGCACCGATGACAACGGCACATGTCGAGCATCCAGAACACACCCACGTCCACGGCCCCACCTGCGGGCACGTCGCGGTCCCGCACGGTGACCACGTCGACTACGTCCACGACGGCCACCTGCATCGCGAACACGAAGGCCACTTCGACGAGTGCGAGACCGCCGCACACGTCGAGCACTCCGCCCACGACCACGTGCACGGCCCCGGCTGCGGGCATGTCGCGGTCCCGCACGGCGACCATGTCGACTACATCCACGACGGCCACCGGCACGCGGCGCACAACGGTCACTACGACGACCACTGATCCGCTGAGCGCGCTCGCGCGCCCGTAATACTGTCGGCTCGACGGCCGATCCTCCGCCGGATACTGTTCGGTGTCCTGGCGGTCAGCTGAATGTCTGCCGATTCATGTTTTTCTGGGGAGAGCTCGGCGGATGGTCAGAACAATCAGGCGCGCACTGGCTTTGGGGACCGCCGCGAGCGTGCTGGCGGTCTGCGCCGCCGTCCTCGGCGTCGGCACCGGCCTGGCCGAGGGCGGCGGCGACCCGATCGTCGAGTCGAAGAAGCTGCTCGCGACGCCGACCACCGCGGACGGCTCGCACATCGTCTCCAGCCGGATCGGCGAGCGCGATCTGAGCATGCTGGTCTTCTCCGCCGCGATGAACAAGGCAATCACGATCAAGGTGCAGCGCCCGAAGGACGCCTCGCAGCCGCGACCGGTGCTCTACCTGCTCAACGGCGCGGGCGGCGGCGAGGACCGGGCGACCTGGTGGCAGAACACCGACGTCGGCGATTTCCTCGCCACCAAGGACGTCAATGTGGTGATGCCGATCGGTGGCGCCTGGGCGTACTACACCGACTGGCAGCGCGACGATCCGACGCTGGGCCGCAACAAGTGGCGCACCTTCCTGCTCGACGAGCTGCCGCCGCTGGTCGACCGAGCCCTGGGGACCAACGGCGTCAACGCCATCGCCGCCAACTCGATGACCGCCACCGCAGTGCTCCAGCTCGCGGAGGCCAGGCCGGGCTTCTACCAGTCCGTCGCCGGGTACAGCGGGTGCGCGCAGATCGCCGATCCGATCGGTCAGCAGTTCACCAAGCTGGTGGTGGAGACCTACGGCGGCGGCGACGTGCGCAATATGTACGGCGCCGACGACGACCCGGCCTGGGCCGCCAACGATCCGGTCCTGCACGCCGAGAAGCTGCGCGGGACAAGGCTGTTCGTCTCCGACGCGTCCGGTCTGCCCGGCCCGCACGACAGTATCGACGACCCGTACATGATGAACCCGACGCCGGTCGGCCTGGCGAACCAGCTCATCGTCGGCGGGGTCATCGAGGCCGCGGTCAACTGGTGCACCCGTAACCTCGAGGCCAAGCTCGGTGATCTGGGCATTCCGGCCACCTTCGACCGCCAGGCCACCGGTACCCACTCGTGGGGCTACTGGCGCGACGCGTTCCACCGGTCGTGGCCGGTGCTCGCCGTGGGGCTCGGCCTGCCCGAGTAGGCGCTCAGTCCGTCACGGTGGCGAAGGCCGACCACAGCAGCGGGGCATTCTCGGGGGCCGGGTCGGCACGCCACGCGGCCAGCTGTGCGCGCTGCCAGGTCAGCAGCGTGGGGATGGGTGTGGACGAATCGTGGGCGGTGTCAACGGCGCAGATGGCGGCCTGCAGGGGATGGCCCGTCGCGCTGGTGAGGGTGTGGAAGGCGTGGTCGGTGGGGAGCGGCCAGCGGGTCGCGGTGACCAGCTCCGCCCCGGCCGACAGCGCGGCGGTGGTGAGCCCGAGCGCCTCGGTGAAGCGCAGGTCACCACCGCTTTCGCAGGCGATGAGGGCGACCCGGCTCGGCATCGGCCACAGTTCGCGACCGGCCGTCGGCACGGGGTCGATGGTGTGCGTGCCGAGCAGCAGGTCCTTGGCCGAGAGCGGGCGATGGGTGCGGGTCGGGGTCGCCAGGCCGCGGGCCTCGGCGGTGCAGCTCAGGTGGAGTTCGGCGTGCTCGCTCTCCCCGGACTCCGGCGGCGGCGCGGTGACGTGGCCGACGTAGACGAGTCGGCTCGCGCCTGCCCGCAGCACCGCCGACAGCCATTCGCGGTCGGTATCGGTGCGGCGGAACAGGTCGACGGGATCACCGACGTGCGGCAGGAGCCTGCCGTCGTAGCGGCCGAAATGCTGGGCGACAAGGGTTTCCGCGCTCGGCCTGCCGAGGACGGAGCCCAGTTCGGAATCGGCCCGGTAGCCGGGTACCCGTGGATCGAGCACCGCGACGACCGGTAGCTCGGCGGTGTCGGCCCAGTGGTGCACGACCCGCTCCGGCGCGTGCACCACCGAGGCGGGTGCGAGCAGACTGACATCGGCGATATCGAGCAGCCGGAGCTCGGGATCGGGCGCGATGATCTCCCACGGCACCTGCGCGAGGCGCGGGGACGGCTGGATCCGCAGGTGCGGCCGGATGCCGCGCTGGGACAGCTCGTAGAGCTGCACGGCGAGCCCATACGGCAGCAGGGCCCGGGAAAGAGCTTGGGCCAGTTCCTTTTCCGCGTCGGGGTCGGCCAGCGCGCCCTCGGTCATCACCCGTCGCAGCTCGTCGGGCCGCCCGGGATCGGGGACCGCGTCGGCCAGCAGTTCCAGCACCTCGCGGACCTGATCTCTGGGCAGGATCCCGACGCCGCGCGCGGCGGTGTCGTCGTGCCAGCGCCACGACACGTAGACATCGCCCGCGTCGGCCATCCTGATCAGGGCGGTGGGGGCGCTCATAGCGCGATCACCCGGTCGTCGCGCACCGGTCGCGCGTACCGCCGCTCGGCATAGGAGATGAAGTCCGACAGCACGATTCGACCGTGATCGGACAGTCTCGGCGGGGGCGCGACGGGAATGCCCGCGGCCGCGGCGACCTCGGCGAGCGCGGTGCCGAGCTGGAGCGCGGGGGCGGCGACGGTCTCCTCGTCGGGTGCGTCGAGCAGCTCGAAACCGAGCGTCGGCGTGAGCGCGTCGTCGAACGCGGCCGGGTCGAGACCGGTTCCCGCGCACTGGGTATCGATCAGATCGCTGACCAGCTGCCCGTCCCCGGACAGCACGGCGAAGCGGAAGGCGAGCCGCATGGCCGGTTCGGCGACCGCGCGATGCCAGTGCTCCCGCTGGTTGCCGTTGGGCAGGGTGTGGCGCACCGCGTCGATGGCCAGCGCGGCGGGCACCGCGAGTCCGACGCCCCGCGTGACCAGGGCCGGATCCGGTTGCGCGGCATGCTCTATCGCGGTGTGCAGCAGTTCCGCGTGCCAGTAGTCGAGCTGGGCGCAGTGCAGGCCGAGGGCGTGCGCCGAGTACTCGGCGAAGGCCGCGGCCAGCAGTTCCTCGCAGCCTGCCGGGTCGCCGAGAGCGAACAGCGTGGTGGCCAGCCGCAAGCGGACGTCGGCGGCGTCGATGACCGCGCCGGTGCTGTCGAAACGCTCCAGCGCGCGCAGGTAACCGGCCCGCGCTGCGTCGTAGTCACCGCGGCCCTCGGCGAGGAAACCCAGTGTCTTGTAGCCGATTCCGGACCAGTGCCCCAGCTCGGCGCCTTCGAAGAACGCCTGGCTGGACCGCAGCGGCTCCTCGGCTTCGTCGTAGCGGCCCGCCCGGACCAGCATGATCGCCAGGTTCTGCGACGCCTCCGCGACCGCCGCCGGATCGCCGGTGGCGGCGAAGGCGGTCATCGCCTGGCGGGCGAAGTCGAAGGCCATCTCGTGCCTGCCGGTCTCGAACGAGCTCACGGCCAGGTTCATCAGCGGATGACCCGCCAGTTCGGGCGCGAAACGCTCGGTGACGCCGAGTGATTCGTTGGCCAGCTCGGCGGCGTGCGCCCACTGCTGACGATGCAGCGCCACCGCGGTCAGCGAGAGCAGACAGGCCACCCGGACCATGCCCTGGTCGGTGGTGCCGGTGAGCAGTTCGCGCGCTTCTTCCAGCGCCTGCTGCGCGGCGTCGAGTTCACCGAGGTGCTGGAGCGCCTGCGAGAGGTTGACCAGGGCGGCGGGTCGCTGGTGCGCCGCGTCCTCCGGCAGCACGGCCAGCGCGGTCCGGAACAGCTCGACCGAGCGTCGATGCTCGCCGATCTCGTCGGCCATGCTCGCGGCATTGATCAGCGCCGCACTGCGCAGCCGGGGCGCCGCGCCATCGGCGACCCGCTCGAAGATCGCCAGCGCGCCGACCAGATCGCCACGCTGATACGCCGCGTATCCCTCGGTGAGCTGGGCGTCGTCCTTGTCGGAGGTCTTCCCTACGGCTGCCATCTGCTCCCTCGCCTCGATCGGGGACGGTCGTCGAGTTCAGCTGTCGTTGCCGCCGCTCGACCTCGGCGGACAGTCTGCGCGTCACCGGCCGACGAGGGCAGGGCGCGCCGCGCCGCGCCGAGCAGGGCGACGCGGCGGCTCGACGGATGATCGGCGGTGCGCTGCGCGAGCATCAGAAATCCGAATCATCTGCGGCGGCAGCGGACTCAGCGCCCAGCAGGGGTTCGCCGGTCGACGATCCGGCCAGTCGCTGCCGGGCGAAATCCCGTATCAGTCCGCGCGCAGGCGTCTCGTCCGGGTGCGGGCCAGCCGGTCCGACACCGGGAACGAAGACGTCGACGGCCAGTTCGCTGCCGACGAACTCGCCGACTCGCGCCGTGCCGATCCAGGCGTCGCCCTGGTGCCGCAACGCCACCTCCGCGACCTCGGCACCGGCCGTGACGAGGGCATGCGGGCGCAGATGCGCGGGCACCTCGGGCGGGCCACCGGGCGCGGCGACCACGCTGACCCGCACCGTCGACACGCCCTCCGCCCGCACAACCTGCCAGGACACCGCGCCGCCACCCGCGTCGACGATGCCGGGCGGACACCGGCGCCAGTCGCATTCACCGCTGCCGCGCGCGAACACGAGGCCGCCGGTGCTGCCGGTGCCGCCGGCGGCGAGCGCGTAATCGTCCGCGCGGGCGGACTCCGGTCGCGGCCCGGCGTCGGCGTAATCCGATGCTGACAGACGGTCGAGCACTCCGAATCCGGCCGGGCGGTCGAGTGGTGTCGGCGGCTCGATGTCGAGGGCCATATCGCACGCCTCGGTGAGTTCGTCGATATCGGCGGCCAGCAGCGCCGGGTCGAGCGCGGGGATGCCGTCGACGGTCGACGCGGGCCACCATCGAGAGGCCCAGTGCGCGTAGGCGAGTCGCCGCAGCGCGGCGGCGAGGTCCGGCCGGAGCGACGCGGCCGTGGGCACGCTCGTAGCGAGCGCCGGGTCGACGACGGCGGGGCGTTCGTGTGCGTCGGCGACAGCGAGCGCGACCTCCTCGCCGTAGACCGCCCACAGCCAGTCCTGGGCGGCGTCCGGATCGTCCAGCACGGCGGCGGGCAGGTCGGGCCCGGCGAGCAGGCTCCAGGTCAGGTGGCCGCCCGCCACCTCGAGCACGAGGACATCCAGCGCGGGCGCGGCATCGAGCACCGTCGGAGCGCCCGGCGGCAGCAGCGTCACGAGCTCCGCCGCGCGTGCGACGTGGATCGCGGTCATCAGCTCGCCCTCGCTTCCGCCACGGGCTGACCCAGGATGGTCAGCGCCTGTTTCACCCGGGCGCGATGGTCGAGGATCACCGACCGGGCGACGCCGTCGAGCAGATCCCACAGCTCACCGGGTTCGTAGACCGGCATCTCCCGCACGTCGCGGCCGTGCAGCCGGACCCACAACCTGCGCAGATACGGTCGCCACGGGGTGCGCAGCTCGGCGGCCACGGTGGCCAGCGGGCCGGTCGCGCCGGGTCCGTGCACTGCGTACCGACGCGCTTGCAGCACGTACGCTTCCCGCCGCCACCGCTTGTTCACGATGTCGTGCGCGCGCGAAGTCGCGGGATCGCCTTGGTCCGTGGCCGCCGCGAGGTTCGGGTTCGCCCCGTCGGCGGTGCCGATCGGCGAGAGGCCCAGCGCCAGTTCGCAACCCACCGCCGCCGCGAGCCGCAGTGATTCGTCCAGCAGTGCCCAGGGGGAGCAGCCGCGCGAGATCTCCGTGGTCACCAGTTCCGGGATGTCCGGCAGATCGGTGCGGTCGACGCTGCCCTGGAGCACCGTGAAGACCCGCTCGTAGATCGTCCGGTCGAACGGCAGTCCGAGATTCGCGGTCGACGCCGACGCGCCCAGGTCGGGACGCTGGGGACAGGTGTGCACGGTCAGTCCGAGGTCGTCGGCGCCGTGCGCCGGATGCGCCCGCCACAGCGCGATGCCGCGATGGGTGCCCGCCTGGTCCTCGATCAGCTCGTCGAGCAGTGGGCCCGCGTCGGCGGGATCACCGTCGCGGGCCAGGGTGCTGGCCTCGAGCAGTTCGGTCAGCGCCGGTGCCAGATCGCGCACCCCGAAATCCGACAGCGGCCGCCGGTTCCAGGCGACTTCGACCAGCGCGGTGAGCTCTACCAGCCGATTCGGGTCGGTCACATGGTCTTTCAAGGCCGCCGTGGTCCGCCCGCCGGTGCTCTCGTGCACCTCGCGCAGCATCGCCTCGGCCCGCGCCCGCGCGTCCGGGCCCGGCGGGCCGTGCACGGTCGCGAGTTCGAAGCAGCGCTGGAAGTACAGGTCCTGGGCGTTGCCCTCGGTGATCCGCAGTGCCCGGCGCACCTGCTTGAGCACGGTGAACCAGTCCGCGCAGGCCCGCAGCACGTCGGATCGGGCCAGGACCAGCGAGGTCAGCAGGGTGGCGCCGTCGGCCGAGAGCACAGTCCCGGCGCACAGCGGATGCTGCACCGGCCGGATGACCAGCGGATCGAGGATCAGCTTCACGGTGCGGCGCAGCGGGCCGCCCTGGGGCCCACTCAGGGCGTCGACACCGTCGAGCCCGCGCCACACCTCGTCGAGCACCAGGGCGCGGGGTCTTCGCATTCGACCAGGTTAACGACATTTCCGGCGGGTGGCGCCCGGAAAAGTTGGGATCGGTAGGTCGGCGAGGATTTCTACCTTTCTCTCAACGGGTCAACGACAACCGGCCCGATCGACCGAGAGAACGGAAACACCATGAACACCAAGCTGATCGCGGCCCTCGCCGCCTCCGCCGCCGCCACCGCGCTGTTCGTCACCGGTTGCAGCGACTCCGGCACCAGCTCCACCCCGTCGAGCACCGGCTCGGCCGCCCCGGCCCCGGCCGCGGGCAAGTCCACCGCCAGCGTCGACGGCAAGGAATTCACCGCCAAGTTCGACACCATCTGCGCCAAGCAGGGCGGCGTGCTGGCGCTGTCGCTGACCGACCTGGCCAACGCCACCTACGGCAACCTGTCGGTCAGCGCCACGGTCGAGGGCGACGCGGTCCAGGCGGTGGCCATCGGCGGCACCCAGGGCGGCTCGAACGGCCTGCCCTACGCGGTCGGCTACGGCAACGGCCAGCCCGGCGGCTCGGCGAAGCTCGCCAAGGACGGCAACACCTTCCGCATCACCGGCGAGGGCGTCAGCGCCGACATGACCAACCCGCTGGCCGGCCCGACCACCGCGAAGTTCGACATCACCTTCGCCTGCACCACCATCGCCTGATCCGTTCGCGACCCGGTCGCACCACTTCACGAGGAGGAATCATGAAATCCAAGCTCCGCGCGGCCGCGGTCGCCTTCGGTGTCCTGTCCATCGGCTACTACCTCTACTACGGCCTCACCTACACCCCCGACGAGTTCACCGGCGGCATGCTCGGCTGGGTCGGCCCGCAGATGGCGCTGCCGATCATCGCCCTGACCATCGTGCCGATGGTCTTCGCCTTCACCGGCGACGGCATCATGGAGGCCTTCACCGGCCGCAACAGCGGCGAGTTCCGGCACGGTGAGGTGGGCATCGGCACCATCACCGCGTTCCGCCAGACCGGGGTCTCGGTCAACGATCAGCCGCAGGTGCGGATCGAATTCCGCGTGGAAGGCGCCGACGGGAAGGTCTTCGACTCGCACGCCAAGATGATCGTGCCGCTCACCGAGCTGGCGCTGCTGCAGCCCGGCGTCGTGCTGCCGGTCCGGTATCTGCCGGGCCGCACCGACAAGGTCGAGGTGGACCGCTCCGGCGACGCGGGCGCCGCGCAGCGGGCGATGAACGAATCGCTCATCCGCAAGGGCATCACCACCCGCGGCAAGCTCGACATCGCCGAGCGCGGCCTGGCCGCTCAGGCGGTGGTCCGCAGCCTCGACGTCCCCGGCCGGATCCGTGGCGGCTACACCGAGATCATCCTGGGTCTGGTGGTCACCCGGCCGGACGGCAGCACCTTCCAGACCAGCGCCGAGAAGTTCCTGCCGCCGACGGCCATCGGCCACGTGCAGGTCGGCCGGATCCTGCAGGTGCACTACCTGCCCGGCAACGAGCAGGAGGTGGTGATCTCCCTGCCGGTCAACGCCTGATGACAATCGAACCCACCCGAACTCGGCGAGGACAGCACTCGCCGAGTTTTGGTCGTGTGTTCATCTTCGCGTTCCCGCTGGCTCGCCTGGACTGCCTACCGTGCGGCGAAGTCCGACCTACTCAGGAGTCACCGTGAGTCCGAAACCGCTCGCCCTGTTCGTCAAGCACGACGGCCAGTCGGCACGCGCCGCCCTGACCTGTGAATACAAGTGTGGCAACGCTTGCTTCCACGAGCCGCCGAACACGTCCGAGGGCGCCTACTTCGGTGACATCGTCAGTGGCCTGAACCGTCGCGGCCTGATCAAGGGCGGCGCCGCCGCCGTGCTCGCCCTCGGTGCGGCGGGCGCGCTCGCCGCCTGTGGCGACGACGCCTCCGAGGCCGCCGTCACCCCGGCGCCCACCCCGGCCGGAACCCCCGGCACCGGAACGGCGTTCACCGCCGTCGCGCCGAACAAGGAAGACGCGCTGGTCATCCCGGACGGCTACGAGCAGCAGGTGGTGCTCCGCTGGGGCGACCCGCTCTTCGCCGACGCCCCCGCGTTCGACTTCGACAAGCAGACCGCGGCCGCGCAGGCCAAGCAGTTCGGCTACAACAACGACTTCGCCGCGCTGCTGCCGATCGAGGGCCAGGCCAACAGCTACCTGCTCGTGGTCAACCACGAGTACACCACCGGCCCGATGATGTTCCGCGGCTACGACAAGGCCAACCCGACCGACGAGCAGATCGCGATCACCAAGGCCGCGCACGGCATGGCCGTCGTCGAGGTCAAGGGCGAGCCCGGCACCGGCAAGCTGACCCCGGTCTTCGGCAAGTACAACCGCCGCATCACCGCCGACTCCGAGTTCACGCTGACCGGCCCCGCCGCGGGCAGCGCGTTCACCGTCACCGGCGCCGACCCTGCGGGCACGAAGGTGCTCGGCACCTTCGCCAACTGCGCGGGCGGCGTGACCCCGTGGGGCACCGTGCTGTCCGGCGAGGAGAACTTCAACGGCTACTTCGCCAACGGCGACAAGGCTTCCGATCCGCAGGGCCGGGTCAAGCGCTACGGCTTCCCCAAGGGCGGCACCCCCAACCAGTGGGAGCGCACCGACAAGCGGTTCGACCTGAGTCAGGAACCCAACGAGGCCAACCGCTTCGGTTACGTCGTCGAGGTGAATCCGTGGGACGCCTCCTCGACGCCGATCAAGCACTCGGCGATGGGGCGGCTCAAGCACGAGGGCGCGTCGATCTACGTCACCGACAAAGGTGACGTCGTCTCCTACACCGGCGACGACGAGAAGTTCGACTACATGTACAAGTTCGTGTCCTCGCGCAAGATCCAGTCCGGCACCGGCGCCTCGGCCATGCGGCACAACCTGACCATCCTCGACGCGGGCACCCTCTACGTCGCCAAGCTCACCGGCGACCACCCGGACAAGATCGACGGCAGCGGCACCGTCCCCTCCGACAAGGGCTTCACCGGCAAGGGCCAGTGGATTCCACTGCTGGAGACCGGCGCCGACGGCAAGGGCAAGTCGCACGTCGACGGCATGTCCGCCGCCGAGGTCGCGGTGTTCACCCGCCTGGCCGCCGACAAGGTCGGCGCCACCAAGATGGACCGCCCCGAGGACTTCGAGGCCAACCCGTTCACCGGCAAGGTCTACGTGGCGCTGACCAACAACGACAACCGCGCCAAGGACGAGAAGGTGGCCGGCGTCGACGAGGCCAACCCGCGCAAGCTGAACAAGAACGGCCAGGTCCTCGAGCTCACCGACAACCACACCGGCACCGACTTCACCTGGTCGCTGCTGCTGGTCTGCGGTGACCCGGCCGCCGCCGACACCTACTTCGCCGGCTTCGACAAGACCAAGGTCAGCCCGATCTCCTGCCCGGACAACCTGGCCTTCGATCCCTACGGCAACCTGTGGATCTCCACCGACGGCAACGCCCTCAAGACCAACGACGGCCTGTTCTCGGTGATCCTCGACGGCCCCAATCGCGGTGAGACCAAGCAGTTCCTCACCGTCCCCAAGGGCGCCGAGACCTGCGGCCCGATCGTCACCGAGCAGCGCGTCATCGTCTCGGTCCAGCACCCGGGCGAGGCCGACGACGCCACCCCCGACAACCCGCAGTCGCACTGGCCCGACGGCGGCGCCGCCCAGCCCCGCCCGGCCGTGGCGGTCGTGTGGAAGAAGAACGGCGGCCGCATCGGCGTCTAGCCGAATCCCGTCCCGCTGATGAAACCGCTACTCGACTGGGCGAGTAGCGGTTTCGTCATCTCCGGGCGCTGGTTTCGAGTAGCCGCCTACTCGCGCCCCGACCGCACTCGCCGCCGACACTGAATCCCGCATTCGTCGCACTTCCATCGAAAGGATTCGGCCATGGCGATTCGGCTGCAGTCGTTCAACTTTCCGAAATTCTTCGTCCGTCATCAGAACTTCGAAGGCGAGCTGATGGAGCTGAACTCGCCCGGCTTCGCCGACGACTTCGCCTGGGAGGAGGAGTTCCTGCGCAAGGATGGGGACGGATTCTCGATCGTCCGCTTCCGGTCGAAGAACTTTCCCGACAAGTTCCTGCGCCACAGCGACTTCCGCATCGTGCTCACCGCGGACGACGGGTCCCAGCTGTTCCGCAACGACTCCTCGTTCCGCAGGCGCAACGGACTCTCCGGTGACCCGGAACAGGGTTGGCGCTCGTACGAATCGGTCAACTTCCCCGGCCGCTTCATCCGGCACCGCAACTTCCACGTCTTCGTCGACGACAAGGCGCCCAAGCTCGCCGCCGACGCCACCTTCAAACGAGTCGACGTCTGATCGAGTCAGCTGCTGCCGAAGCTGGGCATGTTGGCGAAGCGGGCGAAGTCGCCCTGGGTGGTGTTGTAGAGGTTGAGGTCGGTGGCGCCGCCGATGCCGGGGATGCTGCCGCGGTCGGTGGTCTGCCAGAAGGTCCAGGTGGGCCAGTTGCCGGGGACTTCTGGTTCGGCCTCGCCGCGGTAGTCGGCGATCCAGAGGGGGTAGCGGGTGAACAGGCTGGTGTCGGCCATCGCCGTCTTCCAGAAGTTCGGGTACGTGTAGATGATCGGGGCTCGGCCGGTGAGGGCCTGGACCGTGTTCAGGTAGCGCTGAGTCCAGTCGATCAGGGCGTCCGGTGGCAGGCCGCCCGAGGTCTCCAGGTCCAGCACCGGCGGCAGGTCGAGCGGGCCGTTCTGGCCGAGGACCGTCGCCGCGTACAGCGCGGCCTGCGGTTCGGGCGGCAGCTCCGGCCTGGCGAAATGGTAGGTGCCGCGGGCCACGCCCGCCGTGCGCATGAGCAGGCTGTCCGGCACGAAGTACGGATTGACGTAGTGCAGTCCCTCGGTGGCCTTGACCATGGCGAATTGGTGTCCGGCCGCGCGGACCGCGTGCCAGTCGATCATCCGGCCGTCCACATGCTGCCAGGACGACACATCGGGACCGCTCGGCCCGGCCTGCGCGGTCACGGGCACGAACCCGGCCAGCGCGACCAGCGAGAGCGCGGTGCAACTGCGGCGAACCGTCGAACTCCAGCGCTTGGTGTCCATGGCCCTCGACCGTAGGTCATTGATGCGGGTGGGGCCAGTGTTACTGATGAGGTGTTGTCGAATAGTTGGCAGAGCACCCGGTCAGCGGTCTGGACCGCCCGGACCGGTCGGTGGGTGCCCGTATCTTGGTGCCGACATCCGACGACGGGAGTGATGGGCGATGGCGCGCAAGCGTGAGGTGCGGTTCGAGCCGGCGGTGGCGACCCCGGGCGGACTGCGGCAGGCGACCCCGGCCGACGACCCGGCCGACGATCGCACCTCGGCCGACGTGGAGTATCGCGGCGCCGACTTCGCCGAGGTCCACGTCTACGGCTTCACCGCCGAGGGCTGCCTGTTCGACAGCGTCCGTTTCCCGAGCACCCTGCGCCAGGCCACCATCAGCGAATCCGCCCTGCGCGTCTGCGATCTCGCCAATGTGCAGGCCGACGACTCCTCGATGTTCGAGACCGAGATCGCGGGCGGCAGGCTCACCGGCCTGTCCTGGACGGCGGGTGTGCTGCGCGACGTGCTCATCGATTCGAGCCGCGCCGACCTGGCCTCCTTCGCCGAATCCCGCTTGCGGACCGTCGTCTTCCGCGACTGCGACCTGCGCCAGGCCGATTTCCAGCGCACCGAGTTCCGCCATGTCCGCTTCGAGCGCTGCAACCTCACCGGCGCCAGGTTCAGCGACGCCAGGCCGCAGCAGAACCTGCGGTTCGAGGAGTGCGACCTCACCGGCGTCTACGGCCTGACCGCCCTGCGCGGGGCCACCATCCAGGGCGGCGACCTGGAATCGCTGGCCGCGACCCTGGCCCGCGAGCTCGGCATCACCGTCGAACCGCAGGCCGTCGGCGGGGAGTACTGAGTCAGCCGAGCCAGTCGAGAACCGAAGCGGCGGTCCAGGATTGCTGCATGCTGCCCAGCGGCGCGCCGGTGAACGGTTCGTAGTACTCGGCGAAGCTGCCGTCGCTGGCCTGGCGCAGTCCCTCCGCGCGCAGCATGTAGGCGCGTTCGGCCCAGCCGCGGCGGGCGAACGCCCAGGAGAACAGCCAGCTCATCACCGGCCAGACCGGGCCGCGCCAGTACTCGCGCGGGCGGAAGTCCTTGGACACCGGGGAGGTCGACGGCGGCAGCGCGTAGCGCAGGTCCGGGTGGCCGCAGAAGCGCGGGCCTTCGAACGTGTTGAGCAGGGCGCGCTCGGCGGACCTCGGCAGCCCACCCGAGAGCAGCGGCGCGAACATCGCCAGCGTCTCGGTGCCGATCCAGCGTTGCAGCCGCACGTCGTAATCGCGTGCGGCGCCGGTCCGTTCGTCGGTGGTGGCCACGACGCCGGTGCGGAATCGGTCGGCCCAGCCGTGCAGCTCGCGGACGTCGGCGTGCGGCTGCTTGTACTCCTCGCCGATGTCGGCCAGCACCTCGCAGGCCAGCGCGAAGATCGCCGAGACGAACACGTCCTCGACGGCGAAGCTCATCACCGAGGTGAGCTGGTAGTCGTCGTAGTTCGCCCGCCGCATCTGCTCGACCAGCCACAGGTAGCGGTCGTATTCGCGGTCGCTCGGGCGCTGGGTGGGGTCGGAGATGATGGCGGTGTCGGCGCGTCGGTACGGCGGCAGATCGTCGCCGGGGACCACATTGGCGTAGGCGCGGTCCCAGCGCGGGGAGTTGTCCATCCCGGACTCCCAGCCGTGGTACAGCGTGACGCGCCCGGTCTCCTTGGGGTCGCGGGCGTGCGCGAGCCAGCGGTGCCAGCGCACCAGATCCGGCCAGCGGCGGTTCAGGAACTCCTCGGCGACGGCCCTGGTCGAGCGGCCGTGCCTGCGGGAATGATCGAGGATGCGCTGCACCGCGATGGCGTGCACTGGCGGCTGGGTGATGCCGGAGGTATCCGGCCCGTCCGGCGCGTTGGCGGCCAGCCTGCGACATTCCCAGCGGGCCGGTCCGGGGAAATAACCGTCGACGCCGTTGGCGAAGACGATGTGCGGGATCATCCCGTTCTTCCACTGCGCCGACAGCAGCGTGTCGAGTTCGACGACGGCGCGTTCCACGCTCAGCGGGGCCAGCCCCACCGCGACGAACGCCGCGTCCCAGCTCCACATGTGCGGGTAGAGGCGGGGCGCGGCGCTGGTCATCGTGCCCAGGTCGTTGCCGCGCAGGAGATAGGCGGCGCGGGCCGCGAGCTGCGTGGGGGTGAACCCTGGGTCTGTCATCTGTCTATTCTGCGACCGGCCAGGCCGGATGGCATCCCGGCACGGCTGTGACGGTCAGTACCCCACTTGACGCGGGTCGTTCTGCGCCGCCGAGCCGACCGAATCGAGCATCGTGGTGATACACAGGCCGAGGACGAGATTGATCGCCGCGGTCGCGATCTTGGCATCCATATCGGCGACCAGGGTGAACGGCAGGATCACCGCGACGGCGGTGACGAGCAGGCAGATCCAGGTGAAGAAGGTCAGCGGGCTCGGCATGGCCAGCAGCAGCACCATCAGCAGGGCCGTCGCCAGCAGCGCCGCGCCCGCCGCGGCCACCGCGTAGGACGTGGTGGACACCGTGCCGTAGGCGCCGGCGCCCTCGGGCGCGAGGATCGCGATGCCGAGAACTCCGCGCACCAGCATGATCGCGACGACGGCCAGCAGCGCGGCGACCACGGCGGTGCCGATGCCGCCTGCCCACAGTTTGCCGATATTGATCTTCGGCTCGGGCGGCTGCTCCTGCCCCTGGGGATACTGCGGGTTCGCTGGTCCGTAGTTGTACCGGGGATCAGTCATGGTTCGACGGTACTAGCGTCGGCGGCTGATCTGCGCCGAAACGGCGGTGGCGTCGAGCGCGGGCGGTCGATTCGCCGGGTTCGCCAGGAATGCGGAATGCCGCCGGGCGCGGCGGGAAGGCGGTGGATCGGCGGCGTTGGTGCGGTGTTCGGGCGGCCGAGCGCCCGGCGCGGCCGGTTAGCGTGGGACGCATGACGGTGACCAGTACACCCGCCCCGACCGCCCTCATCACCGGCGCGAGCCGTGGCCTCGGCGCGGCGATCGCCCGTGATCTCGCGCCGACCCACGAGCTGCTGCTCGGAGCGAGCTCGGCCGGCTCGCTCGCCCCGATCCTGGCCGAACTGCCCACCGCCACCGGCTGGCCCGTACCGCTGACCGACTATCCGGCGGTCGCCGCGGCGGCCGAGCGTATCGAGCGGCTCGACGTGCTGGTGCACAACGCCGGCATCGCCGACCTCGGCACCGTCGCCGAGTCCTCGGTCGAGCAGTGGCGCACCACGCTCGAGGTGAACCTGATCGCGGTCGCCGAGCTGACGCGGCTGCTGCTGCCCGCCCTGCGCGCCGCGAACGGCCATGTGGTGCTGATCAATTCGGGTGCGGGCCTGCGCGCCAATCCCGGCTGGGGTTCCTACGCGGCCAGCAAGTTCGGCCTGCGCGCCTTCGCCGACGCGTTGCGCCTGGAAGAGCCCGCCCTGCGGGTGACCTCGATCTTCCCCGGCCGGATCGACACCGATATGCAGCGCGCGATCGTCGCCGACGAGGGCCGCGAGTACCGCCCCGAGGAATTCCTCACCGCCGAGACGGTCGCGCGCGCGGTCCGCACCGCGATCGCCACCCCTGTCGACGGGCACCCCACCGAAATCGTGCTGCGACCACGCTGACCAGGACTGATGCCCCTCCTGCGGTGACGGCGGTGTTTGCGATCAGCCTGCGCCCGACCCGGCGCGGAAGCGGCTGATTCGGTAGCCTCGCTTCTCGTGTGAACGATGCGGCCGGGGGTCCGCCGCCGTTCGCCCGCGAGTGCCCGCCGGTTCAGCTGTTCGCCGGATTCGGTGGGTACGGTCCCGCTGTTTGTGAGTCGTGCCCGGCGTTCCGCGGTGCACCTGTTTCGAGTAGGGGTTGTCGAAAGTGGACAGACGTCGAATGCTGGCGTTGCTCGCCGCCGGTGGCGCGGTGGCGCTGACCGGCTGTGCGACCGCCGAGGGCGAGGCCGTCGACGCGGGCTCGGCCGGCGAGATCCCCGCTCCGCCGTCCGTGCCGCCCGCTCCGGCCAAGCCGCAGCTCCTGCCGCCACCCGGCGGGCCGAAGTCGATCATCCCGGCCAAGACCATCACCGCGCTGCCCGGTCCCGGCTCCAGCATGGCGCTCACGGTCGACGACGGCGCCAGCCCCGAGGTGGTCGGCGCCTACGTGCAGTGGGCCAAGGACACCGGCGCCCGCTTCACCTTCTTCGTCACCGGCTACTACGAGTCCTGGACGATCCACCGCGCCGCGCTGCGCCCGCTGGTCGAGTCGGGCCAGATCCAGCTCGGCAACCACACCTGGGACCACGCCGCGCTCACCAAGATCGGCGAGAGCGCCGTGGCCGACCAGCTCGGTCGCACGAAGACCTTCCTGCGCAACAACTTCGGTGTCGACGGCACCCCGTTCTACCGGCCGCCGTTCGGCTATCACAACGCCACCGTGGACAAGATCGCCGCCGACCTCGGCTACACCGTGCCCGCCATGTGGTACGGCTCGCTGTCGGACTCGGGCCTGATCACCGAGGAGTACCTGATCGAGTGCGCGCAGAAATACTTCGCGGCGCAGTCGATCGTCATCGGTCACGCGAACTTCCCACCGGTGACCCGCTGCTACGGCCAGCTGGTCGACATCATCAAGGAGCGCAACCTCGCGCTGGTGACGCTCGACGACGTCCTCCAGGTCCAGGCCTGATCCACGCGAAAGCGCCCCGGTCCGAAAAGAACCGGGGCGCTTCGTCGTTCACGACTACGGGACGATGTTGACCATCTTGCCCGGCACCACGATCACCTTGCGCGGCGCCTGACCCTCGAGCAGCGCGACGACCTTCTCGTCGGCCAGCGCGGCGGCCTCGATGGTGGCCGGGTCGGCGTCGGCGGGCACCTGGATCCGGCTGCGCACCTTGCCCTTCACCTGGATCGGGTACTCCACCGAATCGGCGACCAGCAGCGCGGGATCGGCGATCGGGAAGGGGCCGTGGGCCAGGGAAGTGGTGTGCCCCAGGCGTTCCCACAGCTCCTCGGCGATGTGCGGGGCGAGCGGAGCCAGCATCAGCACCAGGGGCTCCACGGCCGCGCGCGGGGCGCCGTCGGGGTAGTTCTTGGTGAGGTGGTTGGTCAGCTCGATCAGCTTGGCGCCCGCGGTGTTGTCGCGCAGCGCGGCCAGATCCTCGTCGACGCCGGCGATGGTGCGGTGCACCAGGCGCAGGGTCTCGTCCGAGGGGGCCGCGTCGGTGGCCTTCACCGCGCCGGTCTCCTCGTCGATCGCCAGACGCCACACCCGCTGCAGGAAGCGGTGCGCGCCGACGACGTCCTTGGTCGCCCACGGCCGCGAGGTGTCCAGCGGACCCATCGACATCTCGTAGAAGCGGAAGGTATCGGCGCCGTACAGATCGCACATCTCGTCGGGGGAGATGGCGTTCTTCAGCGACTTGCCGATCTTGCCGTACTCCTGGTTCACCTCGATCTCGACGCCGTCGGCGCCGGTCCAGAAGAACTTGGCGTCGCGCTCGACGACCTCGGCGGCGGGCACGTACGCGCCGCGCTCGTCGGTGTAGGCGTAGCCCTGCACGTAGCCCTGGTTGTACAGGCGGCGGTAGGGCTCGCTGCCGGAGACGTCACCCAGGTCGAACAGCACCTTCTGCCAGAACCGCGCGTACAGCAGGTGCAGCACCGCGTGCTCCACGCCGCCGACGTACAGGTCGACACCGCCCGGATCGTTCGCGCCGTGCTCGGCCGTGCGCGGGCCCAGCCAGTACTTCTCGTTCTCCTCGGCGCAGAACGTCTCGGCGTTGGTCGGGTCGGCGTAGCGCAGCTGGTACCAGGAGCTACCGGCCCAGTTGGGCATGACGTTGGTGTCGCGGCGGTACCGCTTGGGCCCGTCGCCCAGGTCCAGTTCCACGGTGACCCAGTCGGTGGCCTTGGCCAGCGGCGGGGACGGCTCGGAGTTCGCGTCGTCGGGGTCGAAGGTGACCGGCGCGAAGTCCGCCATCTCCGGGAGTTCCACGGGCAGCATGGATTCCGGCAGCGCGTGCGCGACACCGTCGGCGTCGTAGACGATCGGGAACGGCTCGCCCCAGTAGCGCTGTCGGGCGAACAGCCAGTCGCGCAGCTTGTACTGGACGGTGCCGGTGCCGTGGCCCTCGGCCTCCAGGTGCCCGATCATGGTCGCCTTGGCCTCGTCGACCTCGAGGCCGTCGAGGAAGCCGGAGTTGATCAGTTTGCCCTCGCCCGCGTGCGCGGCCTCGGTGACGTCACCGCCGTCGATCACCTCGATGATCGGCAGTTCCAGCGCGGTGGCGAAGTCCCAGTCGCGGTGGTCGTGGCCGGGCACGGCCATGATCGCGCCGGTGCCGTAGCCGCTCAGCACGTAGTCGGCGATGAAGATCGGCACCTGCTTGCCGTTGGCCGGGTTGGTCGCGTAGGAGCCGAGGAAGACGCCGGTCTTCTCCTTGTTCTCCTGGCGCTCCAGATCCGTCTTGGCCGCGATCGACTTGCGGTACGCCGCGACGGCTTCCACCGGGTTCGCCGCGCCGCCGTTGGTCCAGGCGGCGACGGTGCTGTCCGGCCACGCGGCGGCGGTCAGCTTGTCGACCAGCTCGTGCTCGGGGGCCAGCACCACGTAGGTCGCGCCGAACAGCGTGTCGGGGCGGGTGGTGAAGACCTCGATCTGCTCGCCGTCGGGCGCGTCGAAGCGCACCTGCGCGCCGCGCGAGCGGCCGATCCAGTTGCGCTGCATGGACTTCACGTTGTCCGGCCAGTCCAGCGTGTCCAGGTCGTCGACCAGGCGATCGGCATAGGAGGTGATTCGCATCATCCACTGCCACATGCGCTTACGGAACACCGGGAAGTTGCCGCGCTCGCTACGGCCGTCGGCGGTGACCTCTTCGTTGGACAGCACGGTGCCGAGGCCGGGGCACCAGTTGACGATCGAATCCGACTGGTACACCAGGCGATACGAGTCCAGCAGCGCGCCGCGCTCGGCGGCCGACAGCGCGTTCCAGTCGCCGCCATCGGGCACGGGGCGGGCACCGGTGGCGAACTGCTGTTCCAGCTCGGCGATCGGGCGGGCCTTACCGGCCTCCTGGTCGTACCAGGCGTTGTAGATGCGCAGGAAGATCCACTGCGTCCACCGGTAGTACTCGGGGTCGGTGGTGGCGAAGGACCGCCGCGGGTCGTGGCCCAGGCCCAGCCGGTCCAGCTGTCGCTGCATGGTGGCGATGTTGGACTCGGTGGTCACCCGGGGGTGCGCGCCGGTCTGCACCGCGTACTGCTCGGCGGGCAGGCCGAAGGCGTCGTAGCCCAGCGCGTGCAGCACGTTGCGGCCGTGCATGCGGTGGTAGCGGCCGAACACATCGGTGGCGATGTAGCCCAGCGGGTGGCCGACGTGCAGGCCCGCGCCCGAGGGGAACGGGAACATGTCCTGGATGAACAGCTTGTCCGCGGGCGTCGCGCCGGCGAGCGGGCCGACCGGGTTGGGCGCGTGGAAGGTGCCGCGCTCGGTCCAGTTCTGCTGCCAGCGCCGCTCGATCCGCCCAGCCAGCTCGGCGTTGTACCGGTGCTGAGGTACGTCACTCTCGGTTGCACGAGTGTCCTGCACGGTCCTGCCTTCTTGTTCTCGCCGATCCCCGGTAAACATCGTCTAACAGGGTAGAACGTCGATGCCAGGTGATTTCCCACGGGCACTGCGGTGTGTGGGCGGTCACCTCGGCGGGGAGCGCTCGATCCGGCCCCGACGGTGGTGCGCTAGCCTGCAGGAATGGTCGTCGTCGCTCTCCTGCTGTTCGCGCTGGCCGCGGTCGCCATCGTGACCGGCGTGCTCGGACTGATCGGCAAACTGCCCCGCAACCGCTTCCTCGGTGTCACCACCGAGGCCGCCCTGCACAGCGACGACAATTTCCGCATCGCCAACCGCATCGCCGCCCCGACCTCCGTCGGCGCAGGCGCCCTGCTGTTCGCCGGCGGCCTGGTGGCCCTGGTCGCGGGCGGTCTCCCGGCCCTCGGCGTGGCCGTCGTGGTCGCCGTGATCGCCATCTTCACCCTGGGCGCAGGCGCCAACGCCGCGGCCCGAGCCGTCGAACCCCTCCTCCCGCCCGCCCCCGTCGGCGGCTGCGGCTCCTCCTGCGGCGGCTGCTCCCTCCGCGACACCTGCGCCCCCGCCAGCTGATCCCACTCACCGCCCTGACAAGGCGGGCATTTCGGACATCGCGCATACTGGGCCCTGCCTGCGATTGCCGGATGAGGGGGAGCAATTGATTCAAGCCGATATCGATCAGATCCGTGCCATGGCCGACACGCTGACCACCAGCGGGGACTCCATCGACAACATCGACGTGCGAACCTCCGTCGGCGCGCTGTCCGGGGCGATCCCAGGCTGTGACGTCCCACGCGCGGTAGAGCTGGCCGCGGAGTTCGTCGAGGGCGCGTATCTGCGCGCCGCCGAGCGCCTGCGCGAGGTCGCTACCAAGTCGCGCAATGCCGCGACCAACCTGCAGACCACCGACGAGCAGTTCTCCCAGATGCTGCGCGAGATGGATGTGCGCGATGCCTAGCCCCGACGAGGTACGGCGCTGGAATCTAGGTGAGCTGACCACCTGGACCGGCAAGCTCGCCGAGTCCAGGGCGAAGCTGATGACCGAATTCGATTCCACCAAAAAGCATTTCGAGAACCTCGGGCAGTCGTGGCAGGGGCTGGCCTACAACGCCGCCTACGATCGGGTCGGCCAGGACCATACCCAGGGTCAGAAGCTCGCCTACGAGATCGATGAGCTCGTCGACGTCCTCAACTCCGGCATCAGCTCGGTCTCCGGCTTCCGCGACACACTGCTGGTCAAGCTCAATGATGCGACCGCCGTCCCGCTCGAAGTCGATGCGAGCTGGAAGGTCTTGGAGAAGGAGGGCGTGGACGCCGAAGTCGTTCGCACCCACCAGGACGCCATCACGGGGGCCTACAACCCGTTCCGAGACGCAGTGGAGGCACTGGCCAAGGCGATCGGTGACCAGGCGTTGGAGATCAGATCAGGCGGTGACCTGCTCGGTTCCAGTCTCGACGTCGCCGACGCCGACAACCAGGCGGCGCGATTCGGCAAGCAGGACGGAAAGGCGCTCGCCGATGCGGCCCGCACCGGTGACACGGCGGCGATCGACGAGATCGCGTCCAATATGCCGGAGCACGTGCTCAGCGCGGAGGAACTGCGCCGTCTCGCCAACGGCGAGGAGGTCAGCACCGTTCCGGCGGCTGTGCAGGACTACTACAAAGCGTTGTACCAGGAGGCGGGCAAGGACGGGGTCCTCGCATTGAACCAGCGCCTGCTCGAGCGCGAGCAGGCCGGTGATCCGGTCGCCGCGATCAAGCGTGACAATCTCGCCAATTCGCTGATGGTCGTATCGAACGAAAAGATCGGCTCGGGCAACCAGCGCGGCTCCTACGCCGACCTGCCGACCGGCATGCGCGAACTCATCTCCGGCCGCTACGAGGACCGCGACAACCTCGCCATCGACGGGCAGCTGCCGGTCAAGGATCAGATGATGCAGCAGGCCGCGCTGGCCGAACTGCTCACCCAGGCCAACCCAGGCTACGAACCGGGTCAGACCATGGGCATCGAGCTCGGTAGGCAGAGTGCCAGCCTCGCTGCATTCGTCGCCGACAGCGAGGACGACTGGAACGGCTACCCGCCCGGCTTCAAGGAAGGCGAGCTGGATCAGGTCGAGAACGCGAGCCGTCAGTTCCTGGAATCGAGCACCCGGAGCAACGAGGCCAGCTACGCCCTGCTCACTGGCAAGGACTTCAATACCGGCCAGGAAATCCCGGGCGACCTGTCTTTCGGTGCCACCGATCAGTCGTTCAACCCGAAGGACTACGACCCGGACAAGTTCACCTCCACGATCTTCCAGCACGAGTGGGAGGATGATGGTCAGACGGCCGCTGGTCTGTATGACTGGATTGCGGACGGGACGGAGAAGCCGGGGCAGGAAGGTTTGCTTGCCAAGCAGGCGCTGTCGGAGCTGCCCGATGTGTTCGCGCCGACCGAAACGGATGATACGGGCAACTCGAAACTGAAGTCCGGTGACGGCGGCACCGTTTTCGAACAGAACGCCAACGCGTTCAATACGAATCCCAAACTGGCGGACGGCCTTTCGCATGTGCTTGCCACGAACATGGAGACATTTGTCAGCCCGGACGCAGCAAAGACCGCGATATACGATGATCCACTCACTCCGGGAGAGCAAGCCAACGTCACTTTCTCCAAGCTGGATGCCGATCGCCTACTCTTCCTTGGGAGTCAGTCGGAGGGTGGGCGGTTCAGCCTCGAGTTCGCTCGGCAGACTTATGAAGCCGACATGTTGAACGGTGCCGTGACCGAAGGTGGCGGTGATCCGCAACGATGGTTGAGCATTAACGCACCCGACTTGGGAAGTCTCGACGCGCGAATCACCAATGCATCACTGAATGCGTTGACCTATCAGACCGAAAAGACGGATGCTGATACTTATCAGGCTAAGCTCGAGACCTATGAGACACGTCAACAGGTCGGCGACATCGTCAAATCTTTGACGCTGGATAATATCGAACTTCCCGGCACCACGCCGATCAGTGTGATCGGAAATCAGGTTCTCGAAGTGGCCAAAGATGAAGGCTACAATGCCGCGATGGAGAAGTTCAACCCCGAGCCGGAGAGAGAATACTCGGCTTACCCCGAGGCGAGTGAATCATCTGCCCAGGCGAAAGAGAAGATTATCCAGCAGCTCTTCACGACACTGCACTCGAACGGTCAGCTGCCCGCTGAATACATCGGGTCCGATGGTCAGTCGATAGATGTTGCTCCGCTCATCGCTACACCGGCACAAAGGAATTTGAACAGCTTTCTCGACGAGCGGAACCTACTGGCGTTCACCGAGTCCTACTCCAACGAACACTCCTTCCATACGGTTACAGGGCTTGTGCAAAAGCCTGGTGACATGACCTACTATGTCACCGGAAAGCCGGCTGAGTAGCAATGGTTGGAATTGTGCGGGCCGTGGGCGCCGTGGCTCTGGCATGTTTGACGGTCAGTGGATGCGGAGGAGAAACGGCGGCGCCGAAGGACACTACTTCGACGCAGTACATGTTCGATAATATCTTCAATCCTTGTCGGCAGATGCCGGAGAGCTTTCTGGTCGGGCACGGGCTAACCAAAGATTCGAAAGGATTGACATCTCCGGTGGAGAGCTATGCCGCCATCGGGTGTTCCTACTCAGGTCCGACCGTTGATCTCACGGTGCAGGTAAGTAATGCGCCGTTGGATGAGCTCGGTCGCGAGTCTCCGCATTCGTTCGCTCCGATCGAGGTCGCTCAGCGTCGCGCCAGAATCCTTGCCCTCCCACTCGAGCGGCGCTTCTGTCGACTCGACGTCGAGATTGCAGGCGGCATACTGGCGCTCGGTGCGAGCGGCGACCCAGCGGGCGAGCCGTGTAAACCGTTGATGGCCTTGGCTGAAGAGCTGGTGCCGCAGCTTCCCAGCGGAGTGTGACGCCAGGCAGCGCCGGTGGCCGTACTGCGGCTCCTCCGGTACAACGGAGGCAGGACTCGATTTCCGGGGGGAATCATGCGGTTGATCTTTTCCGCTCTGCTGTTGGCCTTGATCGGCCTCGTCACCACCATCGTCTCGGCGAGCATCGGCATCGGGCTGCTCGTGCTCGCGGTGGTGCTGCTCGTCGTCGGCTGGGTGCGTGCTTCGCGTGGTGGTTCCACGGCGGGGCGGGGCTGGGGCGCTGGGTCCGGGGCGGCGGGCGCGGGTGGCTTCTGGATCGCCGGTGGTGGTGGTGACTCGGGCCATGGCGACGGTGGCGGTGGCGGCGGCTGTGGTGGTGGCGGGTGCGGCGGCGGTAGCTGACCGCGCGCGGTCGGAGGGTCTGCCATGGTGCTCGGTGCGGCGGTGCTGCTCGTTCTCGTCGGCGCGATCGCGCTCGGCTTCGTACCGGTCGCCGGTATCGCGCTGCTCGGCGTCGCCGCCGTCCTGCTGGTGATCGTGGGTGTGCGCCACCGTCCGCGCCGGGTCGCCCGGCGTGGCCAACCCGCGCGCTGGGTGTGGGGCGCGAGCGCCGACGGGCTGACCAGCGCGTCGCGCACTCTGCGCAAGTTGCGTGACGAGGACAGCGGTCACGACGACGGTGCGTCGTCGGGTGGCTGCGGTGGCGGTAGCGATTGATCGATCCGGGGGGATCTCATGGAAATGTTCGTGGCTGCCGATCCCGGCAGCGAGGGCTGAGGCCGTGTCATGCGGTACATCGTCGCGGCGTTCGTCGTCGCCCTCAGCACGACGGTGGTGAGCGGCACCTCGGTGATCGCCGCTCTCGCCATGTTCGCCGTCGCCCTGGCACTGGCCTGCTACGGAATCTTCCGTATCGCCTTCCGCCCGACGAAGTCCCGTAAGCGCAAGCGGCGCCGCTCCGGTCAGGCCGCCGGCGGCGCCTGGTTCGCGGGTTTCTTCGACGGCGGGGACGGCGGCGGCGGATGTGGTGGCGGCGGTTGCGGGGGCGGCGGCTGAGACTGCCGCCGTTTCGGGGGAATCACCCCGGGGTACAACTGGATCAGAACTCATTGGGGGGTTCGATATGTTCTTCGTCTCCGCGTTGTTGCTGGCCGTGATCGGTGCGACGGTGGTCGGGAAATCACTCATGGCCGGTCTTCCGCTGTTCGCCATCGCCGGGGTGATTCTGGTCGGCGGTATCCGCGATGTCCGTCGCGAGGGCTCGATGTTCGGGTTGGCCTCGGGGGCCGGACAGCGCGCTGCCGGGTGGCGGGCGGGTGAGTCCGCCGGGCGCACTCGTGGGACGGCCACTGTCGGTGGCGTGAGCCAGGGAGGCGGCGGAGGCAGCAACGGCAGCGATCTCGGGGACACCACCGGCGGCGATGGTGGTGGTGGCAGTAGCGGCGGCTGTGGCGGCGGTGGAAGTGGCTGCGGCGGCGGCGGTGGCGGCTGTGGCGGCGGTGGTGGGGGCGGCGGCTGAGCCTGCCGACTCGTCGGCCGGGGGTGCAGGTCGGTCGAAAGGGGATTACAAGGGGGTGGTCCTACCTTCGGTATCGACACACCAGGCCGAAAGGGGTGGATCCATGAGCGAGTTGATCGTGACCGTCTTCGCGGGCGTCATCGTCATCATCGGAATCGCGATGTTCGTGATGGTGCCGGTGCTGATCATCGTGGCGATCGTCCGGGCGGCGACCGAATCGCCCCAGCAGCGGCGGAACCGGCAGGTGCGCAACCGGACGCGACAGCGGGCAGGCGGTAGCTGGTCCAGTGGTAGCGGCTGGACCGACTCCGGGTCGAGCAGTTGGTCCGGTGGCAGCGACTCGGGGTCGAGCAGCTGGAGCAGTTGCAGCAGCGGTAGCTCCAGCAGCTGCGGTGGGGGAAGTTCGAGCAGTTGCGGTGGGGGTAGCTGACTTCGGCGGTGGATGACCTGGTGGCGAAGGGGGTGCCACCAGGTCATCCGCCTATCGGCCGACCGTTGTGCGCAGGCCGATCAGGGCCGCGTGCACGGCCCGGCCCGCCAGGGGATCGCCGACCGCGATCCGGGCGCTGCCGTCCGGATAGGACTTGGCCTTGATGCCCGCCCTCCGCAATGCGGTGGCCACGCCGGGCCCGGGGAGATACAGGAAGTTGGCGTGGCTGCGATAGGCATCGATGCCGCAGGTGTGCAACACCGTTCGGAGAGCGTCGCGCTCCTGATTGATCCGCTGGATGCGGTCGTGCAGCTCGTCGTCGGCGGCGTAGGCGGCGCGGACCGCGGCCACGGCGGCGGTGCCGATGCCGAAGGGGAGCTGCTGACGGCGAATCCGATCGATCAGCTCGCCCCGGCCGACGCAGTAGCCGATCCGCAGACCCGCCAGTCCGTACGCCTTCGAAAAGGTCCGCAGGACCAGCAGATTCGGGTAGCGATTCAGCAGGGCGTGCAGGTCGAGGCGGTCGGCGGGGTCGAGGAATTCGACGTAGGCCTCGTCCAGCAGCACCGGTACCCGGCGGGGGAGCGCGGACAGGAACGAGCGCACCGCGCCCGCGTCGAGCACCGTTCCGGTCGGGTTGTGCGGCCTGCACAGCACCACCAGCGCGGTGCGCCGGTTCACGACGCGGCGCAGCGCGGTCAGATCCTGTTCGCCCGCGGTGTCGAGCGGCACCGGGACCAGCGTCATCCCGGTCATGTCCGCCAGCATCTGGTACCCGTCGAAAGTGGGTGTGCTGGTGACGAGTTCACCGCCGGACAGTGCCCGCATCACCTGCTGGGCGACCCCGGTGGCACCGGCGCCGACCACCACCTGTTCGGGCCGAACGCCGAGGCGCTCGGCGATGATCCGGGGCAGCTGTTCGGGCAGGAACTCCGGATACCGATTCGCCTGGGCGAGCGTGTCGTTCACCGCCGTCACCACCGAAGGCAATGGTGGGAACGGGTTCTCGCTGAGCGAGAGGTCGAACAGCATCGGCGTGGCCGAGGTACGGAACCGGCGGGAGGGGATCGTCGGTTCCGCGAGGCGGGTGGTCATCGCGCCGCGCCCCAGCGCACGGCGGCCGCGCCGGCGAAATCACCGGCGTGCGCGAACGCCGACAGCAGCACCACCGAGCCGTTGCGCAGTCGGCCCGCCCGGTTCTCGATATCCAGGGTCACCGGAATGCCCGCGGCGAACAGGTTTCCGCACTGGTCGAAGGTGTCGGGATGACGTTCGGCGGGCAGCTCCAGCGCGTCGTGCCAATTGCGCAGGAACAGCCGATTCGGCTGATTGGTGACGAAGGTGTCGATGTCGCGGCCCTTCACCCCGATGTGATCGCACACCGCCAGCGCCACCTCGGGCACGAGCCGGTTCCCGCGCGCGAACACCTTGGTGATCTTCGATTCGGTGAAGCTCACGCAGCCCTGACCCTCGCCCGGCTCCCAGTACTTGCGCGGACCGTTGGTGGAGAAGTCCATGTCACCGGCGAACTCGGGATAGGTGCGGCATTCGATGTCGAGGATCGGCGCCGAATCGTCCTTGCGCAGCAGCCCGATGCCGCAGCCGTCGCCGGGCACCGGCGCCTGCGCGAGCTTGCGGATGTCGGGCTGGGTGAACACCGGACCCGCGCAGTTCTGCGCGGCGACGATCAGCGCGGTCTTGGCGTCGCTGGTGGCCATGATCATCCGGGCCAGCGCCATCATGTGCACGAACGCCGCGCAGCCACCGTTGTGCACGTCCAGGACGTGCGACGGCGTCGCGCCGAGGCGCCGGGCCAGCTCGGGGCCCGCGCCGAGCACCGGATTGTCGGGCAGCTGGGTGTGGGTGATGATGATGTCGATCTCGGCCACCAGCTCGTCGCCGTGGCGTTCCCGCAGCGGGGCGAAGGCCTTTTCGGCCATATCGACGGCGGTTTCGTCGCGGGTGATGTGATGACGGCCGGTCGGCGACCGGAACATCACGTTCTTGGCCATCCGCTCCGAACGGGAGAACTGGGTGAAGTATTCGGTCGGGACCGGGTCGCCGGGCAGATAACTCGCGACGTCGACCAGACTCACATGAGGCATGTTCACTGCATCCACTCCGGCTTGATCGGCAGCCCGTGAGCCGCGCGGTATTCACAGATGGCTTTGAGGTTGTCCAGCTCCAATTGGTGGCCCGCGGAGAACATCTCCCAGAAATCACCGACCCACACCGGCCGTTTGGGCGGCGCGGTCTCCGGATAACCGTTCTCGTCGTAGAAGGGGTGCTTGCAGTTGATCCACAGCACCACCGACCCCGGCTTGTTGAAGACCACCTGGGCGTCGACGACCCGCATCAGGTAGATCATCCACAGGTGCGCGGACTGGTCCCAGGCGCAGTGGTAGTCCACGGTCATGGCGTCGGCGTGGGCGACGGTCCTGGTGAAACACTTGGTCGCGTCGCCGAGCCGGTCGTAGGACAGCCACAGTCCCGGTTCGTCGGTCTCGGTGAATCCGCGCAGGCTGTAGGTCCATTCCTCCAGCGAGCGGGTGTCGGCGAGGTATTCGAAGACCTCGCGCGGCGGTGCGGCGATATAGGTCTGCACGGGGCAGAAGTCGCCGTAGATCTGGTCGTGCGGATACACCGACCGGAGCATGTCCATGATGATCGGGGTCGTCGCCTCCCGATCGGAATTCTCGATGCGCAGGACGCCGGGGATCACCTCGTCGGGGATATCGCTGAGTGCGGGCAGGGCGCTGGTTGTCACGGGGTACTCCTCGAGGCGTCGATAGTCGACAGGAAGGGCAGGAAGGGCGGTATTTCGTCGGGGTCGCAGAGGATTTCGAGGAACGAGGGGCCGGTGGCGGTGAAACTGTCGCGCAGGGCGGCGGTGAGGTCACCGGGTTCGTCGACGGTGCGGGCGGGCAGCCCGGGGAACATGGCGGCGATGCCCGCTCCCAGATGTGCGGGGTGGAATCGGTTGAAGCTGTAGCGATCCCGGTAGTAGAGCTGTTCGCGGGTGACGCACATGGCGTGCGCGTTGTTGTTGAACACCACGAAGGTGATCGGCAGGTCGTGCTCCACGGCGGTGTGCAGTTCCATGCCGTGCATGTAGAAGGAACCGTCGCCGGCGATCACGATCGTGCGATGCGGGCCGTCGGCGGCGTCGTGCCGGGCGAAGGCGGAGCCGATGCCCGCGCCGAACGCGTAGCCCATGCCGCCCATCCCGAGGGCGACGACGAACCGTCCACCCTCGGGCACCCTCAGGTAATGCACCACGCTGGCCCCGGTGTTACCGGCGTCGGCGAAAATATCGGCGCCGGTGGGCAATTCGCGCTGGACGGCTTCGACGACGGTGCGGTAGCGCAGACCGGGTCCCGCGGCGTCGGGCACCGTCATCGGGGTCGGGTCGGCCGGGGGATCGGTGTGGGTGGGGGTGCCGTCGACGCGGGTCAGCAGGTCGCCGATGGTCGTGGCGAGGTCGGTGGTCGTGGTGTGGTGCGCGGCCGGGTAGGGCGGCAGCGCGCCGATGCTGAGGACGGTGACGTCGGTGAGTGCCGCGTCCAGGCCCGCGGCGGCGGTGACGGGCAGCCGCGTGCCGATCAGCAGGCACGCGCTCGCCGTCGCCAGCGCTTCGGCGAGTTCGGCGTGCCCCATGCTGCCCGCGACGCCGCGGTAGCCCGGACCGGTATTCGGGTAGACATCCTTGGCGTCGGGCGCGAGGCCGATCGAGGCGTCGAGCGCGGTGACCAGCTCGGCCAGTTCGGCGCGGGCGTCGTCGCGGGCGACCTGATCGCCCGCGATGATGACGATCTTGCCGGTGCGCCGAGCGTCGGCCAGCTCGTCGACGAGGGCGTCGAGCATCGGCGCCGCGGCGGCCTCGACCCGGCTCGGTCGCGGCACCGGGTCCGGCATCGACTGCTGCTGGACATCTTTGGGGATCAGCAGCACGGCGGGCCCGCCACCCTCGGCGGCCGCGACGGCCGCGGCGAACCGGTCGGGCAGCTCGGCCGGGTCGGTGACGCGCGCGCAGTATCGGCTCACTGCCGAGAACAACGCGGTGGCGTCGATCGACCCGGCCAGTCCGCTCGAATCCTGAAACGCCCCATGGCCTTCCAGCGCGGTCGGCGGCTGGCCGATCAGCGCGAGCACGGGGACTCGGGACGCGAAGGACTCGGCGAGCCCGGCGACCAGGTTCATCGCCCCGCCGCCGGAGGTCGCGACCACGACGCCGAGACCGCCGGTGCTGCGCGCGTATCCGTCGGCCATGGTGGCCGCCGAGAACTCGTGCTTGGCGACGATGCCCGCCGGGCGCCCGCCCGCGTCGAAGATCGCGTCGTACAGGTCTTCGATATTGGCGCCGTCGACGCCGAAGAGATGCGTGACCCCCAGTCCGGATACCGCGTCGACGAGGTAGTCGACCACTCTGTCCGGCATCGGCCCTCCTTTTCCTCGCGTGCTGCGTCCATCGGTCGGCACCCGGTCTGACCAGCGGGTACCGGCGGACGGAACGTCGCGTACACGAGGAATACGGCGTGGCTTCGACCCCGGTTCAGAGGGTGGGTGAGATCCACCCCTTGTGTGTACGTATACATCTACGTATAGTGAGTGCATGCCCAACAAGACGATCTACGTAGCCGACGATGATCTGCCCCTGTTCCAGCGGGCGCAGGAGCTCGTCGGCGGCAACATCTCCGGCGCGGTGGTCGCCGCGCTGCGCCGGTTCATCGACCTGGAGGAAGGCCGCCAGGCCGGCTTCGACGAGATCGTCTTGCAGGTGGGTCGCGACGGCGTGCGGCAGGTGCGCTTCCAGGGCACGCTGCTCGGCGAATGGCGCGATGTCGGGGACGAGCGGGTGCTGCACCAGCAGGTCTACCGCAGTCGCAAGGGCAAGCTGGTGCTGCACACGCACACGGCGCTGTGGAAGGACTACCCGACCGGCGAGGCCGCCGGTGACATGAAGGACTGGAAGTACTGGCGCCGGATGTTCGGCATCGGCGACCGGCCCTGGGACTGGGGCGACTACGAGTACGAGGTCGTCGACGCGGTAGGCGACCTGAAGGGCCGCATCCCCGACAAGCTCTACCGCAAGGTCGAGGACATCCAGTCCCACCCGCAGATCGAGGAACTCGACATCTAGTTCCCGCCCTGCCGGACACAACCACACACCACACCAGCAACCGCAGCCCCTAGGGGCTGTGTCGATAACTCATGCACTTATTCGCAGTAATGAATGAAATTCTCTGGAAAGGGACGACCATGGTCAACTCGGCCATCACGGCTCGGGGCCTGCGCAAGGCCTACGGCGAGCACACGGTCCTCGACGGCATCGACCTCACCGTCGCCGAGGGCACGATCTTCTCCCTGCTCGGCCCCAACGGCGCGGGCAAGACCACCACGGTGCAGATCCTCACCACGCTCATCCGCGCCGACGGCGGCGAGATCGCCGTCGGCGGCCACGATGTGGTGACCGAACGCGACGGCGTCCGCGAGCTGATCGGCGTCACCGGGCAGTTCGCCGCCGTCGACGAACTGCTCACCGGCCGCGAGAACCTGCACATGATGGGCGATCTCAACCACCTGCCCCGGCGCGACACCCGCAGCCTGGCCACCGAGCTGCTGGAGCGCTTCGACCTGGTCGAGGCCGCCGACAAGCCGGCCAGCACCTACTCCGGCGGCATGACCCGCAGGCTCGACCTGGCCATGACGCTGGTCGGCAATCCGCGGGTGATCTTCCTCGATGAGCCGACCACCGGCCTCGACCCGCGCAGTCGCCGCGCCATCTGGGACATCATCCGCGGCCTGGTCGACGATCTCGGCGTCACCGTCTTCCTCACCACCCAGTACCTCGAGGAAGCCGATCAGCTGGCCGACCGCATCGCGGTGCTCGACCAGGGCCGCATCGTCGCCGAGGGCACCGCGGCCGAACTGAAGCGGCTGATCCCCGGCGGGCACATCCGCATCGATTTCGCCGATCAGCGGGCCCTGGCCGCCGCGCAGTACGCGCTCGGCCCCTCCGCGCGGGTGCTCGACGCGGGCGACGGACTCACCCTCGCCGTCCCCAGCGACGGCGGCGTCCGCTCGCTGCGCGCGGTCCTCGACCTGCTCGATGCCGAGAACATCGAAGCGGGCGGCATCTCCGTGCACACCCCGAACCTCGACGACGTCTTCCTCACCCTTACCGGCCGCGCCACCATCGAGCAGGAGTCCCTCGCATGAGCACCACCACCGTGGCGAACAAGCACGCCTTCGCCGACACCATGACCATGTTGCGGCGCAACATCATCCACGCCAAGCGCTACCCGAGCATGGTCTTCGGCATCCTGATCATGCCGACCGTGCTGCTGCTGGTGTTCAACTACGTCTTCGGCGGGGCGCTGGAGAAGTCCTCCGGCGGCGAGTACATCGACTACCTGGCGCCGGGCATGCTGCTGTTGCTGCCCGCGTACATGACGGTGTCGGTGGCCGTCTCGATCGCCACCGACAAGAGCAAGGGCATCGTGAATCGCTTTCGGGTGATGGCGATCTCGCAGTCCTCGATGCTCACCGGGCACGTGTTCGGCGCGCTCATCCAGGCGCTGGGCGGCATGGCCGTGATGACCGGCGTCGCGCTGCTGATCGGCTTCCGGCCCAACGCGAACCTGGTCGAATGGGTGGCCGCCTTCGGCCTGCTCACCCTGGTGACCTTCGCCTTCACCTGGCTCGCCATCGCGCTCGGCCTGCTCTCGCCCAACCCCGAAAGCGCCAGCAACGCACCGTTTCCCATCGTGATGATGCCGTTCCTCGGCAGCGGCCTTGTCGCCACCGACACCATGCCGGTCGGCCTGCGCCAGTTCGCCGAGTACCAGCCCTTCACCCCCATCACCGAGACCCTGCGCGGGCTGCTGATGGGCACCGAGATCGGCGTCAACGGCTGGGTCTCGCTGGGCTGGTGCGCCGTGATCGCCGGCGGCGGCTACCTGTGGTCGAAGTCCATCTTCAGCAAGCAGAGCTGAGTTCACGCCGCAAGGCCCCGGAGGGATTCCCTCCGGGGCTTTCGCGTGTGCTCAGATCTGGGCCTCCAGGATCGTGCGGCCCGAGTTGATCGAGGTGATCTCGACCTTGCTGATCGACTCGGGGGGCGCGTCGATGGTGCGGTCGACGGTGAGCTCGGTCCCGGGGCCCGCGGGCCACTGGTCGAGTTCGAAGCGCTGCTCACCCGCGGTGACGACCAGGCCGTAGGTCCAGCTGTAGCCGGAGCCGTAGCTGCTCGGCGCGTAGCGGCAGGTCATCACCAGGCGGGTGCGGTCGCCGTCGCGCACCAGCTTCACCTCGGCGCTGACCGGTGTCTGCTCCACCGCCCGCATCTGCTGGGCGGCGACGACCTGTTCGGCCGGGGTGTCCGAGCGCGCGACGGTGACCGTCACCGGGATGGCGATCGCCACGGCGGCCGCGGCGGCCGCGACCGCGCTGCCGATCCCGATCCAGCGATTACGCCGCCGCCGCTTCTCGGCCGCGGCGGCCAGCGAGGGGAGCAGGTCGGGGGCCGGGGCGGCGGTGGGGTCGGTGGCTTCGATCATCGACAGCGCGGTGTCGCGATCGACCAGCGCGAGCATGCCCGGCATGCCCGCCAGGTCGGCGACCGCCTCGGTGCAGTGCGGGCAGTCGTGCAGGTGCGTCTCGTACTCGCGGCGCTCGTCGGCGCCCAGGGAGCCGAGGACGTAGGCGGCGTCCCAGGTGCTGTACTCGTCGAAGAGATCGGTCATCGGTTCGTCACCCCCATCTCCTGTAAGGCCAAGCGCATGGCGCGCATGCCGTAGTGCAGCCGCGACTTCACCGTGCCCGGCGGAATGCCCAGCTCATCGGCGATCTGCTGCATGCCCAGACCGCGGTAGTAGGCCCGCACGATCACCTCGCGATGATCCTGGCTCAGCGTGCTGAGCGCGTCGGCGACGAGCCAGCCGTCCAGCGCCCGGTCGGACTGGTCGGGACTCACCTGTTCGGGCGGTGTGTCGGTGCCGAACTCCCGGCGAGCTCGCGCGCTGCGGTGTTCGTCGACGGCTAGATTACGGGCCACGGTGAACAGCCACGCGCGCGGTGAGGTCTCGGTCTGCTCCAGCACCGCGGGCCGCTGCCAGGCCCGCAGCAGCGTCTCCTGCACGATGTCCTCGGCCCGGCCGGGATCGCGCACCAGGCCCAGGGTGAAGCGCCACAGTGCGGGAGCGTGCTCGGCGTAGAGCGCGCGCATCAGTTCGTCGCGACCGTCGTCCATCGGCGGTCCGGATCACTGCTCGTCGATATTCATGGTGTCACTCCTGATCTGTCGAAGGAGTAACGGGATCAGTTGCGTTCGAGTTCAATCGGGTGCGTCGCGAGCAAGGACAGCGGCAGCGGCTGGCGGCGCAGCACGCTCGCCCACAGATCGTGCCGGTCGGTGGCCAGCGGATCCGACGGCAGCGCCGAGACCACGATCCAGTCGTCGTTGTCGAGTTCGCCGTCGAGCTGGCCCATCGACCAGCCCGCGTACCCGGCGAAGATCCGGATGCCCTCGACCAGCGGGCCGATCTCGGCCGGATCGGCGTCCAGGTCGACCAGCACCACCCGGCCGTCGACCCGGCGCAGGCCGCGCACCTCGGAGATGTCGGCGCCGGTGCGCAGGGTGCCCAGGCACAGGGCCGCGTCGCGTTTGACCGGCCCGCCGATGTAGAGGTCGGTGGGCTGGGCGGCCAGCTCGGCCCAGGCGGGCAGGACATCGGCGACCGGGGTCTCGCTCGGCCGGTTCAGCACCACGCCGAGGCTGCCCGCGTCGTTGTGCTCGATGACGTACACCACGGTCCGCCGGAAAGTCGGTTCTACCAGGTCGATCGCCGACACCAGCAGGTTGCCCGCGCGGACGCCCACCGCCGGTTGCCCGTGCCGCCGGTCGTCGCCGTGCCCGTCGCGAGTCCGTCGCTCGTCCGGGTCGTCTCCGCGTGCCACCGAGTCATCATCGCATTGGACCGGTGTCGCGCGCTCCCCGCGGACCGCCACGCACCGGAAATTTTCTGGTCCGACCGGCTGCGGGCCCGCCCGGTAGGGTCGCGGCATGCACTCGCCCGAGGTCCTTCTCGAAAACAGTGACGCCGTGTACGACTACTACCAGCGACATCAGCAGAATCGCTGGCAGGCGCTGGCGTCCTATGCCGTGCTGGCCCGGCGGTTCCGCCCGCGGGTGGCCTTCGCCGAGGGCGCCGAGCAGCGGCTGAAGGCGCTGGTGCGCGGTGGTCGCCCGGTGATCTTCGCGATCAATCACCTCTCCACCAGCGATCCGTACACCGTCGCCGCGACGGCGTGGCGCTCACCGCTGCGCCGCCGGATCGGCCGGATGCGGGTGCTGGCCAAGGACGAACTGTTCGTCGATCCCGAGCAGCGCCGCAAGGTCGACATGATGGGCGGCATCCCGGTGTTCCGTGGCAAGGACCACGGCATCAGGGCCGTCAACGCCGCGGGGCAGCGCATGATGGACGTCTGCGCGCAGCGCCTGGCCGCCGGTGATCACCTGGCGATCTTCCCCGAGGGCACCTGCAACGACGTCGACCCGGCGACGGTGCAGTCCGTCGGCAGCGGGATCGGTCATATCGCGTTCCGCGCGGCCAAGCTGGACGCGCCGCCCGCGCTGGTCGCCCTGGCGATGAGTTACGGGCCGCGGCCCGACCCGAAGGTCGAGCCGACCGCCGCTGAGGTCGTCTCCGCCCGGTTCTACTTCCGGGATCCGGTGCTGGAACTCCCGCAGCGGCCCGCCGACATCGCCCGCACGGTCAAGGACGAACTGCAACTGGCGGTCGACGCCGCCGTCGCGAGCTACTGAGGCAGCCCGAACAGTTCCCGCGCCCGCTGCGGCACCAGCGAGATGTAGGCCGGATGGGTCTTGACGAAATGCAGGACCACCGGGCACAGCGGCAGCACGCCGAACCCCTCGGCGCGGCTGGCGTCCAGCGCGGCCTGGGTGAGCACGTTGGCCAGGCCCTGGCCCTCGAAGCGGGGATGGATCTCGGTGTGCACGAGGGCGCGTTCGGCCCCGGTGTCCTGGTACTCGATATAGCCGGCGGGTACCCCGTCGGCGGTGAGTTCGAACCGCTCGAGCGCGGCGTTGTTGCGGACCTCGGTCGCCATGCGTCGAAACTACCCCGGTCCGCGACATTCGACGGCGGGGTCTGTGTATGGCGGGTTTCGGTCCGAGCCCGGACAATGTCGGGATGACCGCACGTGTGGTGCTCGCTCCCGACAAGTTCAAGGGTTCTCTCACCGCGCCCGAAGTCGCCATCGCGCTGGCGGCCGGGATCCGCCGGGCCGCGCCGTCCGTCGACGTGCGCTGTGTGCCGGTCGCCGACGGCGGCGACGGCATGGTCGACGCGTTCGCCGCCGCGGGCTGGCAACGCGTCGTCGTCCCGGCACCCGGCCCGACCGGGGAGCCGTCGACCGCGGTCTACGCCGTGCACGGCGACACCGCGGTGGTCGAGCTGGCCGCGGCGGTCGGCCTGGTCAAACTCCCCGGTGGCCGGTTGGAGCCGATCCGGGCCAACACCTTCGGGCTCGGGGTGGTGGTCGCGCACGCGCTCGACCACGGCGCCCGCGAGATCGTCCTCGGGCTCGGCGGCAGCGCGTCCACCGACGGCGGCGCGGGGTTCCTGCAAGCGCTCGGCCTGCGCCTGCTCGACCGTGACGGTCGCGAATTGCGTGGTGACGCGGCCGGATTCGATGTCGTCGCGCTGCTGAGCCGGGTGGTGTCGGTCGATCGCGCCGCGCTGCATCCGGCCATCGCGAAGGCGCGGTTCACGCTGGCCTGTGATGTGGACAACCCGCTGCTCGGGCCGGCGGGCGCGGTGGCGGTCTACGCGCCGCAGAAGGGAGCCGACGCCTGCCGGATGGTGAATCTCGAAGCGGCGCTGACGAATTGGGCCGCCGTCCTCGGCACCGGCTATGCCGAGATCGGCGGCGCCGGCGCGGCGGGCGGTACCGGGTTCGGCGCGCTGGCCGTGCTCGGCGCGCAGGTCCGCCCCGGCATCGATGTGCTGCTCGAGCTGCTGGAATTCCCGGCGCTGGTGGCCGGGGCGAACCTGGTGGTCACCGGTGAGGGGTCGCTGGACCACCAGAGCATGCACGGCAAGGCGCCGGTCGGGGTGGCCGCCGCGGCCAAGGCGGCCGGGGTGCCGGTGGTCGCCGCGGTGGGCCGGACGATGCTCTCGCCCGGGGAGATCCGGGCCGCCGGGTTCGCCGGCTGCTACGCCCTGGCCGACCTGGAACCGAACCCGGCGCGATCGATCGCGAACGCGGCCGCGCTGCTCGAACGCGTCGGCGAACGGATCGCGCTCGACCACTGGTGAGACCCGCTACAGCCCGACCGCGGTGGCGACGGGCGCGCTCGGGCGGGTGTTCGCCGCCAGCGCGGCGCGGTGGGTGTCGCCCCAGGCCTCCAGCGGTTCCAGCGCGAGCCGCAGGGTGTCGCCCAGGGTGGTCAGCGAGTACTCGACGCGCGGCGGGATCTCCGGGTAGATCTCCCGGTGCACCACGCCCGCGGCTTCCAGCTGGCGCAGGTTCTCGGTGAGCACCTTCTCGCTCACCCCGTCGAGCATCCGCCGGATCTGCCCGAACCGCTGCGGGCCCGCGCCGAGCACCCACATCAGGTGCAGCTTCCACTTGCCGCCGACGACGTCGATCGCCAGGCTCATGCCGCACACATCGTGATCTGCGTCACTGTTCATCGTTGGTGCACCCCTTCCGACCGTATTTCGGACCTCGGGGTAAGCAACCACACCCCGACGTTCGGTCTTCCCGACGATACCCGCGCCGACCACCATGGATTCCGGCGCCGAACCATCGAACCATCGAGAACCGAAGGGGCATCAGATGTCCGAACAGTCCACCCGCTCCGTCTCCGTCCTGGGCCTCGGCCCGATGGGCCAGGCCATGGTCCGCGCCTTCCTGGCGGCCGGTGTCGAGGTCACCGTGTGGAACCGCAGCACCGACAAGGTCGACGCGATGGTCGCGCTCGGTGCGAAGCGCGCCGCCACCGTCGCCGAGGCGCTGGCCGCCAACGAGGTGTCGGTCCTGAGCCTGACCCACTACGCCGCCATGTACGACGTGCTCGGGCAGGCGCCGGAAGCCCTGGCGGGCAAGGTGATCGCCAACCTGTCCTCGGACTCGCCGGAGAAGGCGAGGGCCGGCGCGGCCTGGGTGCGCGAGCGGGGCGCGCAGTTCCTCTCCGGCGGGGTGATGTCGGCGGGCGACAATATCGAGCACCCCGCGTCCTACATCTTCTACAGCGGTCCGCGGGAGGTGTTCGACGCGCACGCCGAGCTGCTTCGCCCGCTCAGCCCGCAGGAGTACCTGGGCGCCGACGACGGCCTCGCGCAGGTCTTCTACCAGGCGCTGCTGATCACCTTCCACCCCTGGTTGCTGGCCTTCGACCAGGCGACCGCGGTGATCGCGAAGTCCGGTCACGACATCGCGCAGTTCGTGCCGTTCGCGATCCGGTCCAGCCAGGCCTACCCGTACTTCATGGAGGAGTTCTCGGCGGCCAACCAGAACGGTGGCTGGGCCGATCTGGCCTCGCTGAAGATGATGGTGGCCGGTGCGCAGCACATCATCGACGCCAGCGAGGAGGTCGGGGTCGACGCGGGCTTCTCGCACCTGGCCCAGTCGTACTGGCGCAGGGCGGTCGAGGCCAGCGAGGCGGCGGGCAAGCCGGTGTCGACCTTCGAGCTGATCCGCGGCGCGGCCTGAGCCGGACACGCCGGAACCGTCCGGGCCCGCGGGCACCGGACGGTTCGGGTGGTCAGGCGGTCTCGGCGCCGAGCCGGGGGAACGGTTCGGTGGCGAACACCACCTCGACCGCCACCTCGAAATAGGCCGCGATCCGCAGGGCGAGATGCAGGCTGGGGCTGTATTCGCCCCGCTCGAGGTAGCCGACGGTCTGGTAGTGCACACCCAGCGCCTCGGCTAGGTCCCGCCGCGAGATGCCGCGCTCGGCGCGCAGCATCGCGATGCGGTTGTAGATGACCTCAGAAGGCACGCTGCATCGCCTTGTCCCTGCGCGCTGCCATGGCCGAGCCGGATTCGCGCGCCGCCATCCGGCGCAGGACGACCGGCGCGATCAGCAACCCGGCCGCCGCCCAGAGGCCGAGCACCGCAACGGTTTCCAGGTGCCGCCAGGACTGGCCGAGTTCGACGGCGACGGCGTCGGCGGGCAGCAGCGCCGAGCGCATGCCGAGGCCGAGCCAGTACATCGGGAACACCTGTCCGACGGCTTGCAGCCAGCCGGGCAGCGCGGTGATCGGATAGAAGATGCCGGAGATGGCGACCAGGCCCATCAGCGGAATCGTCAGCAGGAACGACGAGCGGCTGTCGAGCAGGCTGCCCAGGATCGTGCCCAAGGGCAGCACGGCCAGCAGACCGAGCGCCAGTATCCCGGCGAAGGTCGCGATCGCGCCCGCGTCGGTCAGCGAGGAACCGCCGATGATCACCATGCCCACACCGAGCACGATAACGACCTGCGCGAGCACCGCGCCCGCGCCCGCCGTGATCCTGCCGACGAAGTAGCCGTTGAGGCCCTTGGGCACGGCCTTGGCCCGCAGCAGCGTGCCGTCCTCGCGGTCGAGGACGAGCACATTGAGGATCGCGTACAGGCCGTTGAACGCGATGATGGCGCCGAGCAGACCGGGCACGGCCAGCTCGGCGACCGACAGCCCGCTCTCGCCGTACATCTTGTTCCGCAGCAGGAACAGCACCGCGAGCGAGAGGGCGGGGGTGAGGAACTGCCCGATCAGATCGGGGGCGTTGGTGTAGAGCTGGCGCAATTCGATCCCGCCGCGGGCGAGACCGGCGCGAATGGCGGTGACGTTCATCGGGTGACCTCCGCGAGTGTGTGCACCGGTGCGCCCGCGTCGCCGGATTCGGCGCGGCGGACCAGGGCCATGTAGGTGTCCTCCAGGGAGGCCCGGCGGACTTCGAGGTCGCCGATGGCCTCGCCGTGCTGTTTGAACAGCTCGTGCACGTACTTGGTCGACTCGGTGGTGGTGTGCACGAATCGCTGACCGTCCACGGTCCAGCTCACCTGGGCCTCGCCCGCGACCGAGCGCGACAGCTCGTCGGGCGAGCCGTCGGCGATGATCCGGCCGCCGGCCAGGATCAGCAGCCGGTCGGCCAGTTTCTCCGCCTCGTCCAGGTCGTGCGTGGTGAGCAGCACCGTGGTGTCCTCCAGATCGGCCAGCCGGTGCACCAGATCGTGGAAGTCGCGGCGCGCGGCCGGATCGAAGCCCGCCGTCGGCTCGTCCATGAACAGCAGGTCGGGCTTGCCGACGATGCCGATCGCCACGTCCAGCCTGCGGCGCTGACCGCCGGAGAGGGTGGAGATCTTGGCGTTCGCGTGCTCGGTCAGGCCGACCAGCTCGATGAGCTCATCGATGTCCCACGGCCGTGGGGTGCGCGCGGTGGCATAGGGCACGTAGTACGAGCCGAGATGCTGAAGTAGTTCGCGCACACGCCATTTCGCGTGATCACGCCAGGACTGCAGCACGACGCCGATGCGTGCGCGCCACTGTTCGTCACCGTGTTCGGGATCGGTCCCCAGCACGTCGACCCGGCCGGCCGACCTCCTGCGAAACCCCTCGAGGATCTCGATCGTGGTGGTCTTGCCCGCGCCGTTGGGCCCGAGCATGACGAGTACTTCGCCGCGCGCGGCCTGAAATGTCACATCGTGCAGGACGTCGGTGTCGTCGTAGCGCATCCGAAGTTGTCGCACGTCGAGCACGACGCTGTTACTCGAAGTCATGAGTCCTCCCAGTCATCAACCTTCGATGAGATGTAGCATACGTACTACATTTCATCGCGGCAATACTTCGGCCGAATCGGGTGTTTCGGAAAATGAGAGCACTGCTCTTGACATGCTGACGCCGAGCGCGCATGCTTGTATTCAACAGAGAGCAGTGCTCACAGTTCAGGAGTGATCAAGATGGACAACGCGACCCGCTACCTCGGCCCCACCGGCTTCGACCCGATCATGAACAAGATCGCCAACCTGCTGCCCAAGCTGGGGATCAGCGTCATGGGCTCGCGGCTGCTGGCCGTGCGCGGTCGCAAGAGCGGCGAATGGCGCACCACCATGGTCAACGTGATGACCGCCGCCGACGGCGCGCGCTACCTGGTCGCCCCGCGCGGGCACACCCAGTGGGTGCGCAACCTGCGCGTCGCCGGCGACGGTGAACTGCGGCTGGGCCGCAAGGTCGAATCCTTCACGGCCACCGAGATCGCCGATGCCGACAAGGTCCCGCTGCTGCGCCTCTACCTGGAGAAGTGGGGCTGGGAGGTCGGCAAGTTCTTCGAGGGCGTCGACAAGAACGCGACCGATGCCGAACTCGCCGCTATCGCACCGGGATTCCCGGTCTTCCGGCTGGCCTAGTCTTTGCTCAAGAACTCGATGGCCGCGGCGTAGCCCTGGATGCCGAGGCCCGCGATGACCGCGGTGGCGATCGGGGAAACGAACGAGTGGTGCCGGAATTCCTCGCGGGCGTGCACATTGCTGATGTGCACCTCGACGATCGGCACCTCGGGAATCACCAGGGCGTCGCGCAGCGCGACCGAGGTGTGGGTCAGGCCGCCGGGGTTGATCACGATGGCGGACACCTCGCCGCGGGCCTGCTGGATCCGGTCGATCAGCGCGCCTTCGTGATTGGACTGGAACGTCACGACCTCGCGCCCGAACCGGGCGGCCGTCCGTTCGCACAGGGCGATGACGTCGTCGAGGGTGTCGGCACCGTAGATCTCGGGCTGGCGGGTGCCGAGCATGTTCAGGTTCGGCCCGTTGAGCACGAGGATCGGGCCGGTGGCCTGCACGGTGTCTGCCATGCAGGCCACCTTAATTCACAGGCCGGTCGGGCCCTCCGAGCGCAGGTCGTCGACCTTGCGCATGGCCTCGCGGAGTTCGGCGAGCCAGGACTCCGCGTGCTTGCCCGCCAGTTTCACCGTCCAGGCCAGCGCGTCGGCGCGGGAACGGGCCACGCCTGCGTCGATCAGGGTGTCGAGGACCTGGCGCTCGGGCTGGCGCAGCCGCGTCATCACCGGAACGGCGAGGTGGGTGAACAGGATTCGCTCGCCGTCTACCTTCACGCCCCAGGCGACGCTGCGCCCGTAGCGGCGCTGGGCCTCGTCGGCGATCCGCATCCTGGCCGGGCGGGTGGACTCGCGAAAGCGGGCCAGCGCTCCCTCTTTCGTGGCCGCCGAGACCGGCGGCGCGTCGGCGTCGGCCGACTTGGGCTGTGGCACCGGCAGTTCGCCGACGACCACGATCTCGTCACGGTCGATCTCGATCTCGGGCGGGCCGGTGAACCAGTCGTCGGGCAATCGTCCGGCGAACCAGTCGGCGGCGTCGGCCGGGTCGGGCAGGTCCGCTTGCTGCCAACCGCCGGGTCGGCCGAATCCGCGTTCGCGATGGGCGTTCCGCATGGAAATCACCTGCTATCTCTATTGCGCACGTTGCGATGATTACAAGATTACGCCGATATATGCGTAGCGGTTTATGCTCTGCGTGAACGCGAGTGTTCCCGGTCGGTCCGGGTCGGGGGCGTCGGGTTGAGCGCCGGCCGGGCTGGGTACCCCGACGTTGAATCGCCGGACAATGCGAGATCCGCACAACTCGGCGCGCCGGTCGGTACGGTTAGCGCGCCAGATGTTGCCACTGGCAGGGCGAGGTTCGAAATCAGACCCTCATCGGGGCGAGATTTCGGGCACAATCTAGGTGCTGAGGTCGGGTAGCGTCCCGTGTTACCGGGGCATCGGAGACGGGTCAACTTCCGGTACGGTGGATTTGTTACCGGAGTGGCAAGAGTGAAGAGTGGGCGATATGGATGTGTGGGGATCCCGCCGCTTTCGCGCACGGGGCGCAATGGCGATCGCGGGGGTTGCGACCCTCGCCATCGCGCTGTGCTCGTGCGGAGTGGGTGGGAAGCCGAGTGAGTCGGAGTCGGTTGTCCAGCGGTTCACCGATCTGCTGGACGCGCAGGATTACACCAAAGCCGCCGACCTGACCTCGTACCCCGCCGCCGCTTCGGCAACCATGAAGCAAATGTTCGAGGGTCTGGCGACCGGCAAGGTCGACTACGAGCCGAGCCAGGTCATCGACCTCGACCGGCAGTCGGCGATCTTCAGCATGGAGGTCGCCTGGAACTTCGGCGAGCACAAGGACTGGACCTACACACTGCAGGGCACCGTCCGCAAGCTCGCGATCGGCTGGCGGATCTCCTGGGACCCGGCCGTCGTGATGCCGCAGCTGGCCAACAATCGCACCGTGAAGCTGGTGCGGACCACCGCCAAGCCGCCGCCGCGCGTGGTCGATCTGCCCGGTGAGCTGTTGATGACCGAGCAGACGATCAATGTCATCAAGATCGATCCGAGCCGCACCGGCGACCTGGTGGGGTCGACGAACGCGCTCGCCGACGCGATCGAACCGGTCGCGCCGCTGATCACCGGGCCGTCGCTGATGCAGCAGCTGGCCGCGTCGCAGGGGCAGCCGGTCGTCGCGGTGAACCTGCGCGAGGGCGATTTCGCCATCCTGGAACCGCGGATGGCGCGGGTGCCCGGCGTGGTGATGGAGAAGCAGCCAAAACTGATCTCCGCCGATCGCCGCACCTGGTCGCCGATGCTGGACGCGCTGCGCGAGGTGTGGAAGGACAGCCAGGAGACCACCTCCGGCTGGGGTGTGCAGATCTTCGAGGCCGACGGCCGGTTCGTCAACCAGGTCGCCGGTTACCAGGGCCCGGCCGGGCCCGACATCTCCGCGACCATGGATCAGCGCCTGCAGCGCGCGGCCGAGGACGCGGTGGTCAGCGTCGGCACGCCGGCCTCGGTGGTCGCGATCCAGCCGTCGACCGGCGCGGTGGTGGCCGTCGCGCAGAACAGCTACGCCACCGAGAAGGGCCCGATCGCGTTCACCGGGCTGTACCCGGCCGGCGGCACCATGGAACTGTTCCGCACCGTCGCCGCGGCCGCGAAGAACAAAGCGCCGCAGGATGTCTCGGTGCAGGAGGCCGCGGAGGCGGCCACCGCGCTCGGTGTCGGCGTCGACTTCAAGGTGCACGGGCTCGACGAGGTGACCGGGCGGATCAGCGCCCCCGGCCGCAGCACCGAGCAGGTCCGGCAGGGCGCCGGATCGGACGCGGTGCTGGTCAGCCCCTTCGGCATGGCGATCGCCGCGGCCGCAATCTCGCGCGGTTCGGTGGTGCCTCCGATGATCGAGAACGGCAAGCCGAGCACCACCGACACGCCGGTGCCCGCGCTCACCCAGCCCGCGGTCGACCGGCTGCGCGGCCTGATGATGGAGGGCATCGGCAAGCCGGAAACCGCTGCGCTGCGTGGTTTCCGGGATGTCACCGCCTTCGCGGCGACCGGCGGCCCCGACGGCTGGCTGCTGGCCACCATGGGCGACCTGGTGTTCGCGGTGCACATCGCCGACGCCGACAGCGGCGACGCGACCTCGCGGCTGGCGGCCGTCCTGCTGAAATCGCTGGCGTCGCCGGAGCCGTGAGCGCGGCTGCACGTGCAGAGTGTGCACTGATCAGTGGGGCTCGGCGCGGGCTCGATGAAGATCACGAACCGTTAGGCTGCTTGCGTGAGGAGATTCGCGCCGTTCGCCGCTGATGCCCTGTTGGTGATCGTTTTCTGCGCGATCGGCAGGCGCAGTCACGACGAAGCGGTCATCGCCGGTCTCGTGAAAACGGTGTGGCCCTTCGGAATCGGCTTGCTGATCGGCTGGGCGCTGGCGGTGCTCGTCGCCCGCGGCACCCGCTTCGACGCGACGGTGCTGTGGCCCAGCGGCATCCTGATCTGGCTCGGCACCCTGGTCGGCGGGATGGTGCTGCGCGCGGTCAGCGGTCAGGGCGTGGCGGTGAGCTTCATCATCGTCGCGAGCTGTGTGCTGGCCCTGTTCCTGCTGGGCTGGCGAGCCGCGCTGAGCGCCCTGCGCTGAGCTCAGATCCGGCGCTGCTGCTTGAACTCTTCCTCGTATTCCTCGTCGTCGGCCTGCGGGGTGCGGAACAGGAACGCGAACACGATCCAGCCGACGATGGCGACCAGGATGAAGCTGACCAGCCGGTAGACGAACGCCGCGGCCACCGCCTGTGACGCGGGCAGGCCGGCGCCCGCGGTGAGACCGTAGATCAGGGTCGCGTCGACGTAGACGATGCCGCCCGGCGCGAACGGGATGGAACCGACGGCCTTGCCCGCGGTGAACGCGATGAGCAGGCCGGACAACTTGGGATCGGCGCCGACGGCGTAACAGGCCGCGCCGAGACAGGCCACGTCGGCGAACCGGTGCACCAGCGCCCAGAGCCCGACCAGCGCGGCGTCCTTCTTGCCCAGGTCCACCGATTCGAGCTGGCGCCGGATCTCGCCCAGCTTGGCGATGCCGTGACCGGCGGGCTTCTTGCGCAGCCGGTTCACCAGCGCGAGCACCCGGCGCAGCATCGCCTCCAGCGTGCCGGGATGCCGGGCGAGGTAGTTGCCCGCGATCAGCACCACGGCCAGGATCACCACCGACCCGATGAGCTTCGGACCGATCTGATTGCCGACCAGCGCCGCACCGCCGATGCCGAGCAGCGCCAGCCCGGCCGCGGCGACGACGCCGGAGAACACCAGCTGCCAGGACGCCACGATCGGGCTCGCGCCCCAGCGCCGGGTCTGGCGGTAGGTGAACGCCGTGGAGAAGACCTGCCCGGCGGGCAGGGTCACCGACATGGCGGTGGCGCCGTAGACCACCGACACCGACTTGCCCTGGCTGACGTCCACCCCGCCCGCGTGCAGCAGCTGCTTCTGCACCCGGCCGAATCCGCTCATCGACATCGCCTGCAACACGATGCACAGCACGAGCCAGCCCCAGTGGATCTCGGTCAGCGTGCGCCACGATTCGTGCAGGCGCGGCCACAGGTAGACGCCTTCGCCGATGAGCAGCGCGAGCAGCACCGCGCCGAGCACCCATTTCACCCACCGGAACCGGCGGCGGCGCTCGGCCGGAGGCGAGGCGGGATCGCCTGCTAGGTCGCCGTCGGCCGTCACGGTCTCAGCCTAACGAACGGAGCTGTTCTTCCTCGTCCGCTCCGGGTGCGGCGCTCGGCGGTTTCGGCCAGGCCAGGCGGGTTTTCCTGCGTCTGCCACGCAGTTGCACCTCGTCGCCGGTTTCCCAATGGTCTTGCTCGCTTTCGTCGGCGAAGTAGAGCGCGCTGCCCGAAGCGAGAACGCGGCCGGGTTGATCTTTGGCCAATTCGGTGAGCCGCGACGCCTCGTTGACGGGGTCGCCGATCACGGTGTATTCGAAACGATTCGCGGCGCCGATGTTTCCGGCGACCGCGAGGCCCGCCGAGACGCCGATGCCGACGTCGAGGCTGGTCACCTCGCGCAGTGCCTCGCGCAGGTCGCGGGCGGCGGCCAGCGCGGCACTCGGCGCGTCGGGACGGTCCAGCGGCGCGCCGAAGATGGCCAGCGCCGCGTCACCGACGAACTTGTTGACGAAACCGTGGTGGCGGTCGATCACGTCGACCACCACCCGGAAGAACTCGTTGAGCAGGCTGACGACCTCGGTCGGCGGACGCTCCGCCGCGGCGGCGGTCGACCCGACCATGTCGACGAACAGCACGGCGACGAACCTGGTCTCACCGCCCAGTTCGGTGCCGTAGTCCAGGGCGCGCTGGGCCACGTCCTCACCGACGTGCTGACCGAACAGCTCCTGGAGCTTGCGCCGCTTGGCCGCCTCTTCCATCATCCGGTTGAAACCGACCTGGAGCAGGCCGATCTCACTGCCGTCGTAGACCTCCACCTGCACGTCGCGCGCGCCGCCCTGCACCCTGTTGATGGCTTGGGACAGTTGGCGCACCGGGTCGGAGATGGAGGAGCCGGTGAGCATCGACAGCGCCAGCGCCTGCATGATCACCACGCCGCACAGCAGCAGGATCGAGATGGCCAGCGACTTCGCCGAGAACTTCACATCGGAGGAGATCTGGGTGACGCACAGCAGCACGATCGCGATGGTCGGCGCGAAGGTGCCCATGCCCCAGGTCATCGCCATCCTGGTGCCGACGCCGGGGGTGAGGGTGTGGTCGAAGGTGCCCTCGGTCAGCGCCTCGGCGGCCACCGGGCGCAGAATGCGTTCGCCGAGCATGTAGGTGAAGCCGAACACGATGGTGGCGGCCATACACTCGGTGACGATCACCGCGCCCGCCAGCTCGGGCGACTCGACGATGATCAGCGCCGCGAGGATGCCGCCGCCGATGATCCACAGCACCAGGTGCAGGATCGACTGGCGCAGCGGCACGTGCAGCGCCGCCATCTGTTCCTGCCTGCTGGGCGGGCCGCCGCGCATCTGCCAGCGCATCACCGGCCGCAGCATCAGCGCGGCACCGGCGATGCTCAGCACGGCGGCGGAGCCGAAGACCAGCACCGGCGCGAGGAAGCCGGTCTGGCGCACGCCACCGGGATCGCCCTCGGGGACGGGCAGGCCGTATTGGATGAAGGCCCACACCAGGACCGCGCCGAAGGCATTGGCCAGCAGTACCGAGGTCAGATACAGCGGCCAGCGCGTTCGCATGGTCTGTTTGACCGCTTCCAGGGGCGCCGACACGACCACCAATCTAGCGTTCGGACCGATAGGCTCTCTCGGGTGACCGACCAGAAGGTAGATTCCGGGCCCACGTCCGTGCCGTGGCGCGCGGACGCCGAGGCAGTCCATCCCCTGGTCCGCAAAGCCGCCGCCTGGAGCTGGCGGCTGTTGATCATCTTCGCCGCCCTGCTCGCGGTGGGGATGCTGGTGCAGAAGTTCGCCACCGTGGTGATTCCGCTGGCGATCGCGCTGCTCGCGGCCGCGCTGCTCGCGCCGCTGGTCGACTGGATGCAGCGGGTCGGGATTCCGCGTTCGCTCGGCGTGTTCGTCGCGCTGGTCGGGTCGATCGGCCTGCTCGCCGGGATCTTGACCTTCGTCGTCGAGCAGTTCGTCGACGGTGTGCCCGGGCTGTCCAACGAGGTCACCAACAGCGTGCACAAGGTGCAGGACTGGCTGATCAACGGCCCGCCGCACCTGAGCGATCAGCAGATCCGCAGCGCGGGCGACACCATCGTGCGCACCATCCAGGACAACCGCGAGAGCCTGACCAGCGGCGCGCTGACCACCGCCACCGCGATCGGGCACATCCTCACCGGCGCGTTCCTGATCCTGTTCATCCTCATCTTCTTCCTCTACGGCGGCGACCAGATCTGGCACTTCGTCACCCGGATCATCCCCACCGCGCACCGGGAGAAGGTCCGCACCGCCGGTGAGCTGGGCTTCGGCACGCTGGTCGGGTTCGTGCGCGCCACCGTCGTCGTGGCCGCGGTGGACGCGATCGGCATCGGCGCCGGGTTGGCGATCCTGCACGTCCCGCTGGCGCTGCCGCTGGCCTCGCTGGTGTTCATCAGCGCGTTCATCCCGATCATCGGCGCGTTCTTCGCCGGGTTCGTCGCGGTGTTCATCGCGCTGGTCACCAAGGGGCCGGTGACGGCGCTGATCGTGCTCGGCATCATCATCGCGGTGATGCAGCTCGAGGGTCATGTGCTGCAACCACTGCTGCTCGGCCGGGCGGTGAGCATCCATCCGCTGGCCGTCGTCCTGGCGATCACCGCCGGTTTGGTGGTCGGCGGGATCGCGGGCGCGCTGCTGGCCGTGCCGTTGATCGCCGTCGGCAATACCGCGATCCGCTATCTGCTCGCCGACAGTCCGGAGGAGGTCTACGGCGAACTCGTCGGCGACGACCGAAGAATGTTCGCCGCCGAGCCGGACAAACCGGAGCCGGGCCGGTTCGACATCGCGCGCACGCTGCGCAAGGAAGAGAACAAGACCGAGGCGGAGCCCGGCGATGCGGACGCACACAGCTGAGCTGAGCTCGGCCGACGCGGCGACCGCGCCCCTGTGGCGGGCCGCCCAGGCGTTCCGGCTGGTCACGCTGCTGTACGCGATCGGCCAGCAGATCGCGTCGGTGTCCTACTACGAGCACCCGCGGCTGAGCTGGGTGCTGATCGCGCTGATGGCGATCTGGTCGGGCACGTCCGCGCTGCTGCTGTCGCAGTGGTATTTCCCCACCGCGACCGGCCGGATCCGGGGCTGGGTGGTCTTCGGCGACCAGGTCGTGACGATCCTGCTGATCGCCTCCACCCGGTTGGTCGCCGATTACGACTGGTACCACGGTCATCAGACGCTGCCGACCACGCTGTGGATCGCCAACTCGGTGATCTCGATGGCGATCCTGCGCGGCCCGGTCGCCGGGGTGCTCGCCGGGCTCGGGATGTCGGCGGTGGTGGTGACGGTGCGTGAGCAGTGGGGACAGGACGTGTGGGGCGACGCGACCGCGCCGGTGCTCGTCTCGGTCGGCCTCGCGCTCGGCCTGGCGGCCAATACCGCGCGCCGCGCCCAGGGACAGCTCGAGCGGGCGCTGCGGATCACCGCCGCCGCGCAGGAACGGGAGCGGCTGGCCCGCGAAGTGCACGACGGCGTGCTGCAAGTGCTGGCCTTCATCAAGCGCCGCGGCACCGAGATCGGCGGACCGGCGACCGAACTCGCGCAGCGCGCCGGGGAGCAGGAGGTGGCGCTGCGGGTCCTGCTGTCCGAACAGGCCGAACAGCCGGATTCCGGTGCGGCCGAGGTGGATCTGCGGCCGATGCTCACCGCACGGGCCACGCCGGAGGTCTCGGTGGCGACACCGGGTGACCCGGTGCTGATCGCCAGGACCGCCGCGCAGGAGATCGCCGCCGCCGTGGCCACCGCGCTGTCGAACGTCGACCTGCACGCGGGGCCGGACGCGAAAGCCTATGTGCTGCTGGAGGACACCGGTGACATGCTGGTGGTGAGCGTGCGCGACGACGGGATCGGCATCCCGGCGGGGCGGCTCGCCGCGGCCGAAGCCGAAGGGCGGATGGGGGTTTCCCGCTCCATCGTCGGCCGGGTCGAGGCGCTGGGCGGCACCGCCGAACTGCTGACCGAGGGCGAGGACTTCGGCACCGAATGGGAATTCCGGATTCCGCGCCACCCGGCGCGCTGAGCGAAGGAGCCGCGATGACGGACCAGGCGATCACGGTGATGGTGGTCGACGACCACCCGATGTGGCGCGAGGGCGTCTCCCGCGACCTCACCGAGGCCGGATTCGCCGTCCCCGCGACCGCCGACGGGGTCGGCACCGCCACCCGCCGCGCGGCCGCGGTCCAGCCCGACGTGGTGCTGATGGACATGCAGCTCACCGACGGCAACGGCGCCGCCGCCACCGCCGAGGTGCTGCGGGTCTCCCCGCACAGCCGGGTGCTCGTGCTCTCGGCGTCGGCCGAACGCGACGACGTGCTCGACGCGATCAAGGCCGGGGCCAGCGGTTATCTGGTCAAGAGCGCGTCGGCCGCCGAGCTGATCGACGCGGTGCGGGCCACCGCCGCCGGGCAGCCGGTGTTCACGCCCGGCCTCGCCGGCCTCGTGCTCGGCGAGTATCGCCGGATGGCGACCGCGCCGCCCGCCGCCGACGAACCGCATCGCCCTTCGCTGACCGAGCGGGAGACCGAGGTGCTGCGGATGGTCGCCAAGGGTCTGTCCGCCAAGCAGATCGCCTCGCGGCTCAATCTCTCCCATCGCACCGTGGAGAACCATGTGCAGGCGACGCTGCGGAAACTCCAGCTCGCCAACCGGGTCGAACTCACCCGGTACGCCATCGAACAGGGACTCGAATAGGGGTTTGCCCTGATGTGCCGGGGGTGCCGCCGTCGCTACCCTCGATGACATGGGCGGTCCCGAATCCCTCTTCGTACCCGGCGCCACGACGGCCGGCCCCGTCGGCGACCGGGACCTGCGCGTCTCCGACGCCGAACGCGAGCACGTCGGCCAGTTGCTGCAACGCGCCGTCGGCCTCGGCATGCTCTCGCTCGGCGAGTTCACCGAACGCATGGACACCGCGCTCGCCGCGAAGACCCGCGGTGAACTCAACGCCGTGCTCGTCGACCTGCCCGGCATGCGGGTGGCGGGCGCGCCGCAGCCCGCCGCGATGCCGCGGCCGCGCCCGGTCCCGCCCGGCGGTTCGATCCCGGGCCTGATCCGCAGCCGCCTCTCCGGTGTGCACCGCCGCGGACCCTGGCAGGTGCCGCCGGTCCTGCACCTGAACAACCTGCTCTCGGGCGTCACCCTGGACTTCACCGAGGCGGTCATGCAGACCCAGATCGTCGAGATCAAGGTCGACGACTACCTCAGCGGGCTCACCCTGCTGGTCCCCGCGGCCGCCACCGTCGACCTCAACGGCCTGGAACTCATCGGCTCCGGCGTCACCAACAAGGTCCGCACCGGTCCACCGATCGGCCCGCTGCACCTGGTCGTGCACGGTCGTGTCCGCTTCGGCTCGGTCACCGCGAAGTACCCGCTCATGGTCCAGTGGCGCCGTTTCCTCGGCTCCTGACCGTTTTCGGGTAGGAACTGGCACCCCGGCAGGGGTTTCTACTCATGTCCCGCGCCGCCCGCGCGCCGACGATGAGGACATGAGTACTTCGATCGATCCCGCGCTCGTCGCCCGCCTCTCGGGCGAGTTCACCACGCTGGGTGCCCGGATGGGGCAGCTCGGCGGTGACCTGGAGGTGCTGCGCGCACAGTTGCAGGGGGAGATCGCGGGTGCGCCCGCGCCGGGTCGGGGGACCGCGGTGTACCCCGGGTTCGTGGCGGCACCGGCGCCAACTCCTCGTTCGGTGTCGCCCGATCCGGGCCCAACAGTGACTCCGCATGCGCCTTCGCCCGATCCGATCCCGGCTGGGCCGATGCTCGATGCGGCATCCGGGGCTCCGGCTGCTACCGGCATCACCACCTCGCCTACCCGTGCGACGGACGGTGGTGCGTCCGACTCGGGCGAAGGCGTTGCCGGAGATGTGGCGATACCGGGCGATACGCCAGGAAGGGCGGTTGCCGCGGAGGCTGGCGATCGTGTGGTCGCTGACAGCGCGGTTCGTGATGCACCGGCGGCGGTTCCGCCGTGGGGTGCTCCCACAAGCGCTGGAGCTGGATCGGTTCCGGGAGTTTCCCCTGCGGCCGCGTCGACCGGTGCCCCCGCCGGAGTTGCCGGGCCGGTGGGTGGGTTCGGCCCGGGCGGGCAGTTCGTCGGTGGGGTGTCCGGTGGTGCTGGGGTGGGGCATTCGCCGTGGGCGCCGGGGTATGGGCAGGGGCGGCAAATGGCTGGGGCGCAGCATGTTCCGCCGTCGTACGGGGGCTGGAACCGGGCGTCGGGGTATGGGGCGGGGCGGCCCGGTGGGGCATGGGCGGCGCCGGTGGTGCGGGAGCCGCGGACGCCGTGGTGGCAGCGGGAAGGGGTGATTTCGCGGGCGCTGGCCGTGGCGGGTGTCGGGGTGACGCTCATCGGTGTGCTGATGTTGCTGGTGCTGGCGGCGCAGGCCGGGTTCTTCGGGCCGGTAGCGAGAGTTGTTGCCGGGGGAGCGCTTTCGGTCGGGTTGGTCGCGGCCGGGTGGCGAGTGTTCGGGCGGCCCGGTGGGCGGGTCGGCGGAATCGCGTTGGTGGCCACCGGTATTGCCGGTGCCTACCTGGATGTGGTCGCGGTGACCGGGTACTACCACTGGGTGGCGCCGGGGATCGGGCTCGCGGTGGCGCTGGGGGTCGCGTCGGCGGGGGTCGGGATCGCGATGCGGTGGCAGTCGCAACCGCTGGCGGTGGGGGTGGTGCTTGGCGCGGCGGTGCTGTCGCCCGTGTTGACGACCGAGCTCCTGCTGCTGGGGTTCCTGGTGGTGTTGCAGGCGGCGGGGGTGCCGGTGCAGATGCGCCGGGAGTGGCCGGTGCTGCACGTGGCGCGGACCCTGCCGGTGGCGCTGGCCGCGCTGAGCATGATCGCGCTGAGCGGGCTGTCGGCCGCCATCGCCGGTGACGAGGTCGTCGAGGAGCGCGGCGGGCTGCTGGCAGCGGCGGTCGCCTGCGCGGTGGTGGGGCTGATCGGCGCGCTGCTGGTGGTCCGGCGCCGCTCCGGCGACATCACCGCGAGCGTCACGATCGCGCTCACCGCGCTGCCCGTCTTCGCCGCCGCACTGCTGTTCGACCGCCCGGTAACCGCGGCGATCACCGGCGCGCAGGCCGCGATCCTGCTCGGCCTGGCGGCGACGACGCTGGTCGCCGGGCTCGCCGAGCGCCTCGGGATTCCCCGGCACACCGCGCTGGTCGCCGCGCTCACCGGCGCCGTCGCCCTGCTGCTGACCTGCGTCACCGGGACCGGCGGTGAGCCGCGGCTGCTGCCGATCGCGCTCGCGACGGTGGCCCTGGCCTTCCTCGCGGTCGCGGCGACGAGCCGGACGCGGGTCAGCGCGGGCCTCGGCATCGCCTTCGCCGCACTCGGTGGACTGGTGCTGTTGGCGATGGCCACGCCGGAAACCCTGGCGCTGCACCGCCTCGCCGACCAGCGCCTCGACCTCGCGACCGCCGGTGCCGCCGTCCTCGGGCTCGGCGTCGCGGCCATGGTGGCGTGGACGGTGCCCCGGGTGCGGGGCTGGGGTGAGCAGGCGCTCGTCACCGGGGTGTGGATCGCGGTGAGTGTCGCCGGGCTCTACTACGTGCTGGTCGCGTCGGTCTCGCTGGGCGTATCCCTCGGCGGGCCGGACGGTTTCATCCTCGGCCACAGCATCGCCACCATCGTGTGGATGGCCGCGGCCACGGCCGCGCTGTTCTACGGCCTGCGCAGGCTGTCCCGCTCGCCCGCCGTCGCCAAGGTCTGCCTGGTCTCGGGCCTGCTGGTCGCCGCCGCCGCACTGGCCAAGCTGTTCCTGTTCGACCTGTCGACACTGTCCGGTCTGGTCCGTGTGGCCGCCTTCCTGGTGGTCGGAATGCTCCTGCTGCTCACCGGAACTCGCTACGCGCGTGCTTTCGCCGACGCGGCGCCCACCCGCCCGAACAGCTAGCGGGCGGTACGTTTTCGCCACCGGGGTCGGGCGGTGCGGGAGGTGCCGGCGCGAGCGCGCTCCCTGATTCCGTGAGGTGAAGACCATTCTCGGATCTCTATCGGCGACCGAAAGGCAGCGCGAAACCGGAAGGGACTCAGCCGATCTGAACGTCTGAGGCCACCCCGTCGGCCGGTCTACGGCTCGATCGAGCGTTGAACGAGGAAACCCACGGCGAAAGATCGCCGTGGGTTTCCTCGCGTTCGAGCGCGGCTCGGCTCAGTTCGAGTCGTCCTCGCGACGGCGCAGCAGCTCGTTCACGCTGACCGTGCGCCCTTCGTTGCCGCTGTGCCGACCCTCCTCGGCGGCGGCGGTGCCGCGCCGGGAGGAACGCAGCTGGGCCATCCAGTTCTCGATCTCGTTGCGGCTGTCCGCCTGTGGCTCGTCGAGATCCGGTGCGCTGGTGGCACTGTCGTCCGCGGCGGGCTCCGGCGTGGCCGGCGCTTCGGGCGCGGCGGCCGTCGGCGCGGGCACGGCGGTGAAGCCGTCCGGGGCCTGCCACCGGCTCGGGTTCGACGGCGGTTCGGCGGTTTCGGTCTGCGGCATCGGCTCGGTCGCCGGGGTCACCTCGCCGGACGGGACGGCGGTGAAACCGGGCGGGGCCACCTGCGGGCGCACCTCCGGTCGCGCCGAGTCCTGCTCCGGCGACGGCGTGACCGGGGCGAACCGGGGTCCGCTGTCCGAGTCGGGGGCGGTGAATCCGCTCGGCGCGGCCGGGCTGCCGTTCCACGGCGAGGTCGGCTGCTGCGGTTCGACGGGAACCGAGGTGCCGAAGACACCCCGCGGCTCGTCGTCCTGCTCGGGCCGCGCGATGTCGTTCGCGGGCGACTCGGCGCGGTGCGCGCCCGGCGTCACCGACAGATCGTCGCTCGCCGACGCCGTGCTGCGCGGCTCCGGTTCCGCCGCCTCCTCGCGAGGCGTCGGCTCGAAGCCGGTCAGCGGGGTGAATCCGCTGAACGTCCCGCCCGCGGGCGGTTCGACCGGTCGCGGCGTCGGCGACACGATGCTCGGCGGCGGGGTGACGATGCCCGGCGCCGGCGGCGGCACGACACCGGGCGGCGGCGTGTTCACGATGCTCGGCGCGGGCGGCGGCACCACACCACGCGGCTGCGGGTTGACGATGCTCGGCCGGGCGGGCGGCACGATGCTCGGCCGCGCGTCGGAATCCTCTGCGGGCGCGCCGAATCCGGGTGCCTCACCCGGGGTCGACACCCGGGGTGCGGACGGGCTGTAGCCGCTCGGCGGCTGCACCCGCGCCGATCCGCGCGGCGGCGGGGTATCGCGGCTCGGCGCCGCGCCCGGGGTGGTGGAAGTCGAGCCAGCGGCCGGGGCAGGAGTCGAGCCGTGGGCCGGAGTCGGGCCGTGGGCCGGAGTCGAGCCGGAAGCGGGAGCCGGACCAGAAACGGCACCCTGACCACGGGCGGCGGCCGGACCGGGAGCGCCACCCTGACCACGAGCAGGCGCCGAGCCAGGTGCCGGAGCCGAGCCGTGGGCCGGAGCCGAGCCAGGAGCCGGAGCCGAGCCAGCGGCCGGAGCCGAGCCAGGTGCGGGAGCCGAGCCGTGGGCCGGAGCCGAGCCGGGAGCCGGAGCCGAGCCGGGAGCCGGAGCCGAGCCAGCGCCCGGAGCCGAGCCATGGGCCGGAGCCGAGCCAGCGGCCGGACCCGAGCCAGGTGCCGGAGCCGAGCCGGAAGCGGGAGCCGGACCGGGGACGGCACCCCGACCACGATCGGGTGCCGGGGCGGGAGCGAAGGCAGGCAGATCGCGTCCACCGATGACGCCGTCGATCGCGGGTCCGGTGCTGTCGCCACCGATCACCCCGGAATCGCCGGGCGTCGCGGGCGCGGCGGAATTCGCCTCCGGCGCACGGAAACCCACCTCGCCGCGCGGCGCGTCCCGGCCCGGACGATCGGGGCCCGGTTCGGGCTTCGGCGGTTCGGCACCGGGCTTGACGACCGGCAGGATCTGCGTCGGCTCACCGGTGGTGAACATCGACGGCGGCGTGGCCTCCGGCGCCTTCTGGGCCGAATCCGGTTCGGGCTTCGGCGGTTCGGCGCCCGGCTTGACCACCGGGAGCACCCGGGTCGGCTCGCCCGACAGCATCGGCGCGCGCGGACGTGTGGGATCGGGCGACATCGGCGGCCGCGGCCGCGCCGGCTCGGCGGGGTCGGTGTGCTCGGTGATCTTGTCCAGGTGCGCGGTCGGCGCCTCGGCCTCGATCTCGGCGACCGTGCGCGGGCGGCGCGGGGTCTTGGCCAGCTTGCTGTCGGGGACCACCGTCATCTGCATGGTCGGCGGATCGGTGATCGGCGTGGTCTTCACCAGGTCGACCACGGCGCCCTTCTGCGGCCGCTCGTCGTCGAGAATGGGCTCGCCGAGCCCGATCTTCTCCTGGATCCGCTTCATCCACTTCGGCGCCCACCAGCAGTCGTCGCCGAGCAGCTTCATGATCGCGGGCACCAGCAGCATGCGCAGCACGGTCGCGTCGATGAACAGCGCCGCGATCATGCCGTAGGCGATGTACTGCATCATCACCATGTCGGAGAACGCGAAGGCGCCGGTCACCACCAGCAGGATCAGCGCGGCGGCGGTGATGATGCGGCCGGTCTGGGCGGTGCCGATCCGCACGGCCTCGGTGGTCGACGCGCCTTGCGCGCGTGCCTCCACCATGCGGGAGAGCAGGAAGACCTCGTAGTCGGTCGACAGGCCGTAGATGATCGCGATGATCAGCATCAGCACCGGGGCGCTGATCGGCTGTGGTGTGAAGTTGAGGATCCCGGAACCGTTGCCGTCGACGAATATCCAGGTGAGGATGCCCAGGGTCGAGCCGAGTCCGAGCGCGCTCATCAGCGCGGCCTTGATCGGCAGCACCAGCGAGCCGAACGTCAGGAACATCAGCACGAAGGTGGTGAACAGGACGATCAGGATCATCCACGGCATCAGCTCGAGCAGCGTGTCGATACTGTCGGCCATGAGCGTGGGCTGACCGGTGACGTACATGGTGACGCCGTCGGGAACCTCGATCGAGCGCAGGTAGTCGATGGTCGGTTCGGCACCGCCGGTGGGATCGACCAGGGTCGCCGAGGTGCGGAACACCTCGGGATTGGTCGGCGACTTGGTCGGTACTTCGAACGGGCCGACCAGCCCGGGAGCCTGGTTGGCCTCCTTCCAGACCTTGCCGATCGCCACCGTGTTGTCGGAGACGAAGACCAGCTGGATCGGGTCGGTCTTCTTCTGCGGGAAGACTTGGTAGAAGTGCTCGAGCGCGGCCCTGGTCTCATTGTCCGGCGGCAGGTACTTCTCATTGATCCCGCCGAATGCCAGATTCTTGACCGGGATGATCAGCAACAACAGGCCGACCGTCACGGGGATCGCGATCTTGAGCGGGTGCCGCATCACCCAGCGGGTGAGGTTGCCCCAGAAACCGTTCTCGACTTCCTCGGCGGTCCTGGTCTTGCGGAACCACTTGAGTCCCAGCATGTCGACGCGCGGGCCGAGAATGCCCAGCATCGCGGGCAGGATCGTGACGGCGGTCAGCGCCGCCAGCGAGACGGCGGCGATGGTGCCGTAGGCGACCGAGCGCAGGAATCCCTGCGGGAAGATCAGGATGCCGCCGACGCTGGCGACGATCATCGTCGCGGAGAACACCACTGTTCGTCCAGCGGTCATCACCGATCGCCGGACGGCGGCAGGCGTGGTGTAGCCCTCTGCCAGTTCTTCGCGGAAGCGGCTGACGATGAACAGGCCGTAGTCGATCGCGAGGCCGAGACCGATCATCGAGACGACAGCGGTGACGAAGAAGTTGACTTCGACGAAGTTGGTCAACGCCATGACGACGCCGGTGGCGCCGAGAACCGTCAAACCACCGATGATCAGCGGCAACGCGGCGGCGACGATGCCGCCGAAGATGAAGAACAGCAGGATCGCCACCGCGGGGAGGGCCAGCACTTCCATCCGCTTGACGTCGTGATCCATGGTGTCGGTCAGAGTGACCGCGATGGGCTGCAGGCCCGAGACTTCGACATCGACGCCGGGAATGGCGAAGACATCTTGCACGGCACGGTAATTGGCCATGATGACCGTGTCGTTGTCGCCGACGAGGGCGATGGCGGCGAAGCCGTGCTTCTTGTCCTTGGACCCGAATGCCGACGGCACGGCGGGCGCGTCGCCCACCTTCCAGTAGGTGCCGTTGATCTTGCTGATCTGATCCGGATGTTCGGCGAGGATCGTGGTCAGACTGCCGACGACCTTCTGCGCGAACTCGGGGTCATCGATCGTTTTGCCCTCTGGGGCGTTGTACATGACGATCACGTCGGCGTTGTGGTCGCGCCCGAACGAGCCGTCGGCGATCTGCGCGCCCTGCACCGACTCCGAGCCCGGATCGAACCAGCCGCTCTGCGACAGGCGAGGGCCGAGGCCCATGCCGTAGGCACCCAGCGCCAACATCGCCCCACCGACGACCACGATGACGGCGAAACGGAACCGATAGACCAGATCGCCCCAGCGGGTGAACACTTAAGCGACTCCTTGACCAGGGCGAGACGTGAGTAGTGCCGACAGCGGCCGGAACGGCTGCAGCCAGGCACCCTCGTCGGGCAGCGAATCGAGGCTCACCCGCGGTAGCGGCTCCCGGAATACTCCCGGGATGTCCTCGAGGTCGACGAACTCGAGAGTATCGGAAGTCACCGCCCAACTCGCGTGCTCACGGAAACCGAGAACCTGAGCGGGGATTCCCTTGGCGGCGATGGCTTCCAGTGGTTCGCGGAAGGCCTGACCGTCGGCCGAGGCCACCATGATGGCCGCCAGACCGCCGTCGCGCTCGCGCATCGCGATATGCGCCAGCATGTCGGCGTCGACGTCGGAGTCCTCGTCGATCTTGGGCTTGGCGAAGACCGCGAAACCGACGTTGCGTAACGCCTCGACCCACGGCCGGACCACATCGGCGGTGCCGGGGGCGATATTGGTGAAGACGGTCGCCTCGGGTTCGACGCGGCCCTTCGCGCCGACCGACAGCTCGGCCGTGCGCGCGAGCAGCCAGCGGCCGAGCGCGTCGAAACGGGGGCGATAGGCGGCGGTGGGACGACCACCGAGGATGGCGCCGAGTCCCATGTCGAGGTTCGGCGCGTCCCAGACGAGCAGGACGCGTCGGACATCGGAGCCGGAACTGCTCAACGCCTCGCTGCCGGCTGCTCCCTGGGCGATTTCCGGCATCTCGGTGGCGATCTCACTCACGCTCATCTGTCGATCTTCCCCCATATGAACTCGTTGATGGCGCTACCGGCACGCAGGCCTTTGCCCTCGAACTTGGTGACGGGCCGTTCGAAACCGATCGGCGCGGTGACGCGGTTGGCGGCGCTGTCGCCGCCGGTGGTGTCGTTCAGGCCGGTGAGCAGCGGTTCCGCCGAGCCTACTTCCAGGATGTGCTCGGCGTAATCGGCATGGTCGGTGGCGACGTGCAGCACGCCGCCCGGCTTCAGCCTGCTGGCGATCAGCGCGAAGGTCGGCGCCTGCAGCAGCCTGCGCTTGTGGTGGCGCGCCTTGGGCCACGGGTCGGGGAAGAACACCCGGACGCCGGTCAGCGACTCCGGGGCAACCATGTTCTCCAGCACGTCGACGGCGTCGCCGCGCAGCAGCCGGATGTTACCGATCTCCTCGCGCTCGATCTGGCAGACCAGCTGGGCCAGACCCGGCTGGTACACCTCGATGCCGATCAGGTTCAGGTGCGGCTCGGCCTGGGCCATCGCGGCCGTCGCGGTGCCGGTGCCACAGCCGATCTCGATGACCAGCGGCGCGCTGCGGCCGAACCAGGTGTCGGCGTCGAGCGGCTCGTTGGCGACGTCGCGGCCGATCACCGGCCAGGTGCGCTCCCAGGAGACCTGCTGATTCGGCGTCAGCGCGCCGCGCCGCGAGCGGAAGCTCGTGACGCGGGGGTAGAGCCGGGAGCCCGTGGTCGAGCGGCGGCCCGCCTCGTGCGGTATCTCGGACAGCTTGGGATGGGTCGAGCCGGTGGACGGCTGCCCCGGCGCCGACTCGACAGGGTGGTTGGCGGCGTCGTTCACGCCGTCCATTGTCCAGCATGCGCCGAGCTACGTCGCAGGCGCGTGCGCTGGTCCGGACCGCGCACCGGCGATCCGTGCGGTGTAGCGGCGGTGTTGCCCCAGGTCGGCCGACGGTTCGCGACGGCCACCGCCACCCGGATCTGACAGAATGCCCTCCGAAAAGGGGGTGTGCAGAATGTCGACAGCCACCGAATCCGCACAGTCACGGGCATCCGACCAGCTCGACCAGCTGATCGGGGCCATCGGGGCCGGGCGGGGGACCGATCCGGCGATCGCCGAGCGGCTGGCCGCGGCGGTCGCCCGGCGCCGCCGACCGCTGCACATCCAGGTCGCGGGGCGGGCGCTGAGCGGGCGGACCACCGTGCTGCGGGCGCTGGCGTTGCTGTCGGCGGAGGAGACCGCGCCGGTCGATCAGCCCGATCAGCCGGACCCGGTGCTCGACGGCGACCTCGTCATCTATGTCCTCGCCGGTGCGCCGCAGGCCGCCGATCACCGCGTGCTCGCCACGGTGCCGGCGGGTCGCGGGGTCGTGGTGCTGAACAAGGCCGACGCGGTCGGGGCGCGCTGGGGTGACGCGGTGGCGGCCGCCGAGCGGTCGGCCCGCGAGCTGGGGCTGCCGATCGTGCCCGTCGTCGCCTCGCTGGCCGCGCGGACCAGGGCGGGCGCGGTGGACGCCGCCGACCTGTCCGACCTGCGCAGGCTCGCGGTCGGCCCCGATGTGCCGTCGGTGCTGTCGGCCGACCTGTTCATCGGCACCGGCTCCGACCAGGACGCGCGCAGGCGGCTGATCGCCAACTGGGACCTCTACGGCGTCGACTGCGCGCTCACCGCGCTGCGCGCCGACCCCGACCTGACCTCGGCCGCGCTGATCCAGATCCTGCACTCGGCCGGCGGCGTCGACCCGCTGCACCGGCTCGTGCACCGCCGCTACGAGCAGGTGGAGGCGGTGCGCGGCGGCGAACTGCTCGACGAACTGGTCCGGCTCGCCGCGCGCGCCGTGCCCGCCGACGGCGGCCGCGCCCGCGAGCTGATCGAGCAGTACCTCGTCGGCGACGACGCGCTGTGGGCCGGACTGTGCGCGGGACTGGCCTGCCCGCAGGTCGCCCACCTGGCCGCCGGCTACCCCTCGCCCGCGCCCGCCGACGCCGACGAGGCGCTCGCCCGCGCCACCCGCTGGCGGGCCGTGGTCTCCAGCGACATGCCGCCCGCCGCCCGCCGCGCCGCCCTGCGCGTACACAACGGCTATGTGCGCGCCTGGGAACGGATGACGAGTGCCGGGCTCTGAGCAACCGGACGAGCCGCTGTCCGACGAGCTCGCCGCCGTCGTCGAGCGCTGGAACCCGCAGGGCGCCGCGCTGCTGCGGGCGATGGCGCAGGCGGGCGCCGGGTCCACCGTCGCCTTCTACGCGGTCGACGACGCCAACACCACCCTGCTGCGGACCGAACTGGCCCGGTTCGAACCGCGCGTCGACCTCACCGACCCGGCCGCCGTCACCGCGTCGGCCGATCCCGTCGCCGCCCTGATCGTCTTCGACGCGGGCAGCGTGCTCGGCGCCGACATGCTCGCCGTGATCGACCGCCTGCGCGCCGCGGGCGAGCGGATCGTGCTCGCCATGAACGGCTTCCACGCCTATCAGGACTGGCAGGCGACCCGTGAACGCAGCCTCGCCCTGCTGGCGGCTCGCGGCATCACCGACCTGCCCGTGCTGCCGGTCTCGGCCCGCCTGTCCGCCGCGGCCCGCGCCGCCGACGACTCCGCCCTGCTCGACCGCTCCGGCCTGGCCGGTCTGCACGCCGCGCTGGCCGCGGCGACCGCGCACCGGCCCACCGACGGCACCGTGCGTCGTTCGGTCGTGCTGATCAGGGTGTTCGCCGACACCAGGGCCAGGATCACCGAGCAGGTCACCGCGCTGCGGGCGGGCGCCGAGTCGACCCGGCTGCGCGAGGAACGGGTGGCGCTGCTGGCGGAGCGGGACGGCGGCCGCCAGACCGGGCTGTCCGCGGTGCGCAGCCAGGTCCAGCTGGCCCGCGTCGACCTGACCACCGAGGTCGGCGCCCTGGTGCGCGCCCTGCACACCCGCTCGCGCACCGAGCTCGACCGCTGCGACCGCGCCGAGCTGCGCGCCTACCCGCAGCGGTTGCGGCACGCCGTGGCCGAGCTGTCGGTGGCGGTCGACACCGCGATCGACGCCAGGGTGATCGAGACTGCCCGCCGGGTGGGCACCGCCCCGCCCGCGGCACGCAGGCACGATCCGGCCCCGCAGGTCGGCCCCGATCCCGAGCCGAGACACCGTGGTGTCGAAGATCACCTCATGATCGCGCTCGGCGCGTCGGCTGGCGTCGGCCTCGGTCGACTGGTCGTCGCGCCGCTGTCGCTGGTGCCCGCGCTGGACGCCGCGAGCGTCCCGGTGACGCTGCTGCTCGGCGCCGGCGCGGCCTACTGGGTGGTGCGCGCGCGGGGTCAGCTGGCCGAGCGCAATCACCTCTCGCAGTGGGTGGCCGAGGCGCTGGTGAATGTGAAAGCCCAGCTCGAGCAGCGTGTCGCCGCGGTTCTGGTGGATGTCGAGGCAGAATTGGCCGAGCACGTCATCCGCGAATCGACGGCGCGCGCGGTCGCGGTCGACCGCCGGGTCGGCGAGCTGGACACCCTCGCGCGACGCCTCGTCGCCGAGCGCCCGGCGCAGCTGGCGGCGTGCGAGCGAGACCTCGCCGCGCTGGATCGCGCCGAGGCCGTGATTGGGTGATCGACCTGTGGGTAGTTAACAGTGAACCGGATTCCCAACCCGATTCAATATCGATCGTCATATCGCGTTAACCTTTAACCAGGAACCTGGGCGTCCGCTCCGTGCCAGTCGATGCGCGGCCTCCGTCCATGGACGTCGCTGTACGCCGTCCATTTGGGGTTGTGCGGTGGTTGGTTCGCTGCGGACGCCTTCCCGCCCGGTGGCGATCGATGGACTTCGCATCGAAGAACCGCCCATCTCAGGAGAGTTTTCATGACCTCAGCGACCATTCCTGGTCTTCGTGGATCCGACGGCACGGCGCCGACCGAGCACAGTGAACTGCTCGCCTGGGTACAGGAAGTCGCAGAGCTCACTCAGCCGGATCGCGTGGTCTGGGCCGACGGCTCCGACGCGGAATGGGATCGCCTGACCACCCAGCTGGTCGAGGCGGGCACCTTCAAGAAGCTCGACGAGAAGAAGAAGCCGAACTCGTTCCTGGCGCTGTCGGACCCGTCCGACGTCGCCCGCGTCGAGTCGCGCACCTACATCTGCTCCAAGACCGAGGCCGACGCCGGTCCGACCAACAACTGGGTCGACCCCGCCGAGATGCGCGCCACCATGACCGAGCTGTACCGCGACTCGATGAAGGGCCGCACCATGTACGTGGTGCCGTTCTGCATGGGCCCGCTCGGTGCCGAGGACCCCAAGCTGGGCGTGGAGATCACCGACTCGGAGTACGTCGTCGTGTCGATGCGCGTGATGACCCGCATGGGCCAGGCCGCGCTGGACAAGCTGGGCGCCGACAAGCCGTTCGTGAAGGCGCTGCACTCGGTGGGCGCCCCGCTCGCCGAGGGCGAGGCCGACGTGCCGTGGCCGTGCAGCGACACCAAGTACATCACCCACTTCCCCGAGGACCGTGAGATCTGGTCCTTCGGTTCCGGCTACGGCGGCAACGCCCTGCTCGGCAAGAAGTGCTACTCGCTGCGCATCGCCTCGGCGATGGCCCACGACGAGGGCTGGCTGGCCGAGCACATGCTGATCCTCAAGCTGATCTCGCCGGAGAACAAGAACTACTACGTCGCCGCCGCGTTCCCGAGCGCCTGTGGCAAGACCAACCTCGCGATGATCCAGCCGACCATTCCGGGCTGGCGCGCGGAGACCCTGGGCGACGACATCGCCTGGATGCGCTTCGGCGAGGACGGCCGGCTCTACGCCGTGAACCCGGAGTTCGGCTTCTTCGGCGTCGCGCCGGGCACCAACCGCAGCTCCAACCCCAACGCGATGGCCACCATCGAGGCGGGCAACACCGTCTACACCAACGTCGCCCTGACCGACGACAACGATGTGTGGTGGGAGGGCCTCGAGGGCGAGCCCGATCACCTGATCGACTGGAAGGGCAACGACTGGAACCTCCGCGAGTCGGAGACCCTGGCCGCGCACCCGAACTCGCGCTACTGCACCCCGATGTCGCAGTGCCCGATCCTGGCCCCCGAGTGGGACGACCCGCAGGGTGTGCCGATCTCGGCGATCCTGTTCGGCGGTCGCCGCAAGACCACCGTCCCGCTGGTGACCGAGTCGTTCGGCTGGGAGCACGGCGTGTTCATGGGCGCCACCATGGGCTCGGAGCAGACCGCCGCCGCCGAGGGCAAGGTCGGCACCGTCCGCCGCGACCCGATGGCGATGCTGCCGTTCCTCGGCTACCACGTGGGCGACTACCTCAACCACTGGATCAACCTCGGCAAGAACGCCGACGCGAACAAGCTGCCGAAGATCTTCTACGTCAACTGGTTCCGCCGTGGTGGCGACGGCCGCTTCCTGTGGCCCGGATTCGGTGAGAACTCCCGCGTGCTGGAGTGGATCGTCGGCCGCATCGAGGGCCGTTCGGGCGCCGAGGCGACCGCGGTCGGCAACGTCCCGTCGGCTTCCGACCTCGACCTGGAAGGCCTCGACGTGGTCGTCGGCGACGTCGACGAGGCGCTCGCGGTGAACGTCGAGGAGTGGCGCAACGAGATCCCGTCGATCGAGGAGTGGTTCCAGTTCGTCGGCGACAAGCTGCCCTCGGGCGTGCGTGACGAGTTCGAGGCCCTCAAGGAGCGCCTGGGCTGATCCGCCCCGCAACAGCGAACCGCCCGTACCGCATGCGGTACGGGCGGTTTCGTCTATTCGGCGAAGGGCGCCAGCTTGATCATCGGCAGGAAGCCGGCGCCGGTGAGCCAGTGGATGCGGCCGTCGGGGACGGCGGCGGCCTCGGCGGTGAAGCAGGCGACGAGGTGTCGCTTGAAGTCCTGGCGCGGGTGGCGGACGAGCAGGTCGTCGACGAAGCCCGCGTCGAGATCGGCCAGCCGTCGGCCCAGGACGTCGACCGAGGCGCCCGCGGAGACGAAACCGCCGGGATCGGCCAGGTTCTCGGCCGCGTCCGGGTTGAGGTGGGCGGCGATCGCGGCGCCGATCGCCGCCGCGCGCTCGGCGGGCGCGCCGTGCCGGACCGCGAACGCGTTCGCCGTCTCGCCGCCGACCACGGCGAAACACCGGCCCGGCGTCGGCTGTTCGAGTTCCAGGTCGTGCAGCAGGCTGGCCACGTAGCCGATCTCGTCGTCGTGGTCGACGCCGTCGAGCTCGGCGAGGGCGCGGGCGAAGAAGTAGGTGCGGTACGAGTGCGCCAGCATCGTGTCCGAAAGCCGTTCGCGCGCTTCGGCTTCGGCGGCGCGAGCGAGCGCGGTGTCCGGTAGCCGCAGTTCGGCCAGTGCCAGCCGCCCCGAGCCGCGCCTGCCGAGTGCCTGCCGCACGCGGCCCGGCACCATCGCGGGCACGGTGCGCAGCAGGCGCACGGTGAGCGCCCGGCGCTGGGCGGCGGTCAGATTCCCGCCGGTGCTGGTGGCCCACTCCCAGTCGAGGGCGGGTGTCACGGTGAGCATGATCGGTCTCCTCCGACGCGTGTTTCGCGATGTCCGTCGAGTGTCGCGGAGTGGATCCGGCCGGTGAAGTGGCGGAAATGCCAGCAATGCGTGGATGCGTGCCAAACTGGAGAGATGATCGAGGTCGCCGCGCTGGCACTGGACGGGGTGATGACGTTCGACCTGGCCTGCGCGGTGCAGACGTTCCGGCACGGACCCGGCGTCACCGGCGAACCGGTGGGCTTCGCGATGCGCACCTGCGGGGTCAGGCCCGGTCCGGTGTGGACGCCGAACGGCTTCGACCTGCGGGTGGAACACGGCCTGGAACTCCTGGCCGAGGCCGATCTGATCGTCGTCCCCGGCATCGGCCTGCCGACGCTGCCGACGCCGGAACCCGTGCTCGACGCCCTGCGCGCGGCGGCCGATCGCGGTACGACCATCGCCAGCATCTGCATCGGCGCCTTCGTGCTCGCCCAGGCCGGGCTGCTCGACGACCGCCCGGCCACCACCCACTGGGGCTACTGCGATCAGTTCGCCGAGCTCTATCCGGCGGTGAAACTCGACCCGACGGCCCTCTACGTCGACGACGGCGACATCCTCACCTCGGCGGGCCTGTCGGCCGGCCTGGATCTGTGCCTGCACCTGGTGCGCCGGGAACTCGGTGCGGCGGCGGCCGCCGACCTCGCCCGCTGGAATGTGGTGCCGCCGCATCGCGAGGGCGGCCAGGCGCAGTACATCCCGAAGCCGATGGGCGGCCCCGATCCGCACGGCGGCCTGGCCGCCACGCTGACCTGGGCGGCCGCGAATCCCGAAGCCGCCCGCGATGTCTCGGCCATGGCCGCGCACGCGTTGATGAGTGAGCGCACGTTCATCCGCCGCTTCAAGGCGGAGGTCGGTGCCACCCCGGGCGCCTGGCTCGACGCGCAACGGCTCGGCCGCGCGCGGGAACTACTTGAGCGCACCGACCTTCCGGTGGAGGCGGTTGCGCAGCGCGCCGGGTTCGGCAGTGTGACGGCGTTGCGTGATCATCTGCGCGTCGCCACCGGGCTCACGCCCTCGGCCTATCGGCGCTCGCTGCGGCACTGACACGGTTCCGTCAGAATCCCGATTTCGCCGCGGTTTTCGGGGCGGCGGGCGGTGATGAACTGGACAAGCGAACTATGAGTTTCCGGACAGATTCCGGCGTGGACGATTTCCCCGACTCGATTCTGGGTACATCTGTCGATGTCAGAGGGTCGCTGCCGTTGGGTGGGAGTCGTGACTTATATTCCTGGTCAGGCTCCTCCGCACGTCGCACCATCCGAGCTAACTCCCTTTCGAGACTCCAGCACCGCCGATGCGGTCCCGATGAGATCGACGCTGAGAGGTGGTTGACGCATGACCGATGTGGTGACCGGATACGGGTCCGACACCTACTCGAGTACCCCGCTGCAACGCGTGGCGGGACGTTTGCAGAGCGCACTGCCGCCGGGGTGGCGGGTCGACGTGGTCGACCTGCCACCCCGCGGTCAAGTGGCCGGACAGCCGGTACTGCGGGTGCAGATGCCGGAGAACTGAACTACTACTCCGCCGTCCAGCCCATCGGCATCAGCACGGACTTCTGCTCGCAGAACGCGTCCAGGCCCTCCGGGCCGTTCTCGCGGCCGATGCCCGAGTTCTTGTACCCACCGAAGGGCGCGGTGGGGTCGAAGGCGTACCAGTTGATGGCGTAGGTGCCGGTGCGCACCTTCGCCGCGACCTCGAGGCCGTGGTCGATGTCGGTGGTCCACACCGAACCGGCGAGGCCGTAGTCGGAGTCGTTCGCGATGGCGATCGCCTCCTCCTCGGTCTCGTACGGGATCACCGAGAGCACCGGACCGAAGATCTCCTCCTGGGCGATGGTGCTCGCGTTGTCGACGTCGGCGAAGATCGTCGGCTCGACGAACCAGCCGCGCTCGACGCCGGCCGGCCTGCCGCCGCCGAGGACCAGGCGCGCGCCCTCTTCCTTGCCCTTGGCGATGTAGCCTTCCACCCGCTCGCGCTGCTTCTCGCTGATCAGCGGGCCGAGTTGGGTGGCCGGGTCGGTCGGGTCGCCCGCCTGCATGGTCTTGACGTGCGCGACCAGCGCGTCGACGATCTCGTCGTAGCGGCTGCGCGGGGCGAGGATGCGGGTCTGGGCGACGCAGCCCTGTCCGCTGTTCATCAACCCGGAGAACGCGAGCACGGGGATGCTGGCGGCGAGGTCGACGTCCTCGAGCACGATGGCGGCCGACTTGCCGCCGAGCTCCAGCGAGACCGTCTTGAGCTGCTCGCCCGCGATCGCGGCCAGCTTGCGGCCGACCGCGGTGCTGCCGGTGAAGGTCACCTTGTCGACGCCGGGGTGGCTCGCGAGGTACTCGCTCTCCGCGGCGTCGGCGGGCAGGACCGAGAGCACGCCGTCCGGCAGACCGGCCTCGGTGAAGATGTCGGCGAGGATGTTGGCCGTCAGCGGGGTCAGCGGCGAGGGCTTGAGCACCACGGTGCAGCCGGCCAGCAGGGCGGGGCCGAGCTTGTTGGCGGCCAGGAACAGTGGGACGTTCCAGGCGGTGATCGCCGCGACGACGCCGCGCGGTTCCCGTGAGACGCGCGAGGTTCCGAACAGGCCGGTGCGAGTGTCGTTCCACTGGAACGTCTTCGCCAGCGCCGCCCAGGCGTCCAGCGCGGCGACGGCCGGAAGCTGGTTGAGCGTCAAGGCGGCTAACGAAGGCGCGCCCATCTCCGCGGTGAGCGCGGCGAGCAACTCGGGCGAACGCTGCTCGATCAGTCGGGCCGCCTTGGTGAGCACCTCTGCTCGTTCCAGTGGCGGTGTGGATGGCCACGGTCCGCTGTCGAAGGCGTCGCGGGCCGCGGCGACCGCGGCGTCCACATCGGCCTTCGTCACCGCGGGCACGCTGCCGACGGTCTCCTCCGTTGCGGGTGAGACCACGGAAATGCGGTCACTACCGGCAGGGGTGGTCCACTTCCCGCCGATGAACAGACTGTCGTAGTGCATAAGAACACGTTACAGTTTTGTGGCCGGGTTGTCTGCAACACGTTCTAATTCGCTGTGCCGCAACGACTGTGAACAGGGCGAATTCCAACCTGTCGGTTCGCTTTTCGGGTAAACGCACTATTGCGTTCTGTTGTTGAAAAGGGGATGCTTTAGCTACTGATCAGCTCGCTCGATTCATCAGACCTTTACAGCGAATTGGGGAGACCGACTCATGGCTGTGCAAGTGATCGGCCGATCGTTGATGACCAGCGACCAGACCGACCATCAAGCGAAGAGTGTAGGCAGCGGGGGATGGGTTGTGTCATTCCTGCCCGGCCGGACGCTCACGATCGAGCAGGCAACTGCCGCCATTCAGGCCGCTGAGGCGGTCGCGATGGTCGGGGCGCTGGCTGATCAGGTCGGCCTGACCACGTTGGAGACGGTGGGCCTGGCGATTCAGGAGTCGCCGTGGGTGGCCGCGCTACCCGAGCCGGTCCGCCGGTCGCGTCGATTGAGCTGGCTGGCCTGATCGCCCTTGGTGGCCACGACCACCAGGTTGCTCACCAGTAGCTCGCGGATCACCGGAACTCGAACCAGCCACCACGCCCAGCGCGGGTGGTACCGGGGGAAGACCGTCCGGACGTCGGCTGAAGTCGTTGCCGCCCAGCGCAAACCGTCGGCGGCGGTCACCGCGAACAGTGACCTGCCGAACCTGTTCTTCGGTTCCCTGCCGTGCTTACGGCGGTACCGGCGGGCCGCGTACTCGCCACCGAGGTAGTGCCAGAGGCCGGTCTCGTGACCACCGAACGGCCCGTGCCACACCGTGTAGGAGTACACGATGAGGCCGCCGGGCTTGGTCACGCGCACCATCTCCTCCGCCATCACCCACGGGTGCGGCACATGCTCGGCCACGTTCGAGGAGAAGCAGACGTCGAAGGCGTCGTCGCGGAACGGCAGTGCCATGCCCGATCCGCGGACCGACCCGGAGACCCGCAGGCCCGCGGCGTGCATCTCGGACGGATCGGGCTCGACCGACACGTAGCGCGCCCCCGCCGCGGTGAACTCGTCGGCGAAGTACCCGGGGCCGCCGCCCACGTCGAGGACGACGGTGCCGGTGAGGTCGCGACCGGTGATGTCGGCGTAGAAGTCGCCGATCAGGTCGGCGCTGTCGGTGGCGATGCCGCCGTAGAACCTGGCCGGGTCGGACTGCTCGAACCGGAAGCTGGTGAGCAGCCGCAGGGAGCGGCGCAGCGTCGCGCGGCGCGCGAACCTGGACTGGTCGCGGCGCTGGACGGGCTGCTCGGTTCTCGGCAGGGATGCGGTCGGCACGGCCAGAGTTTATGGGCAGCGTCACCGGGGCCGATCGCGTGGTCCGGCGGGACACAGCGGGACGGACGTGCCGATACAGATGTGTCGCGCAGACCACACCCGCTAGGGTGGGTGCCGACCTTTGTCCTCGACCGAACCGATTGCGAGCCCCGACCGTGCGTGAAGTCCTCCTGCTGTGCTGGCGTGACACGGGGCACCCGCAGGGCGGCGGCAGCGAGCGGTACCTGGAGCAGGTCGGCGCCCAGCTGGCCGCCCGCGGGATCAAGGTCACCCTGCGCACGGCCGGTTACCCGGGCGCGGCGCGCCGCGAGCGGATCGACGGCATCGACATCAGCCGCGCGGGCGGTCGCTTCACCGTCTATCCCCGGGCGCTGGCCGCCATCGTCGCAGGTCGGCTTGGGATCGGGCCGCTGCGCGGAGTGCGCCCCGACGTCGTGATCGACACCCAGAACGGCATCCCCTTCTTCGCCGCCGCCACCGGGGTGCCCTCGGTGGTGCTGGTGCACCACGGCCACCGGGAGCAGTGGCCGGTCGCCGGCAAGCTGGTCGGGCGGATCGGCTGGTGGATCGAGTCGCGGCTCTCGCCGCGCGTGCACCGCGACAACCAGTACCTGACCGTCTCGCTGCCCTCGGCCGAGGAACTGGCGGTGCTCGGCGTCGACCGCGAGCGCATCGCCGTCGTGCGCAACGGGGCCGAGCCGGTGCCCGCCGAGGTCGTCCCCGGCGCCGACGGCACCCGCGCCACCCATCCGCGCATCGCCGTGCTGTCGCGCCTGGTTCCGCACAAGCAGATCGAAGACGCGCTGACCGCCGTCGCCGCCCTGCGTGGGCGCTTCCCCGATGTGCACCTCGACGTGATCGGCGACGGCTGGTGGGCGCCGAACCTGCGCGCCTGCGCCGACGAGCTCGGCATCGCCGACGCCGTCACCTTCCACGGCCACGTCGACGAACAGCGCAAGCACGAGATCCTGTCGACCGCGTGGGTGCATGTAATGCCGTCGCGCAAGGAAGGCTGGGGCCTGGCCGTCATCGAGGCGGCCCAGCACGGCGTGCCGACCATCGGCTACCGCAGCTCGCGCGGCCTCACCGACTCCATCGTCGACGGCGTCACCGGACTGCTCGTTGACGACGCCCCCGCATTGGCCGAGGCGGCCGCCGACCTGCTGGCCGATCCGGAGACCCGGCTCATGATGGGCGAGAAGGCGCGAGCCCGCGCGCGGGAATTCTCCTGGGAGCAGACCGGTTCCGGGGTCTACGAGGTGCTGTCCGCCGCCGCCCGTGGCGCGTTCGTCACCGGTTTGGTCGCCCCGCCCGCGCGGGACTGAAGCGCGGAAGCAGTGCGGCGGTGAGCAGTCCGCCGATCAGCAGCGTCGCCCACAGCAGGTGCGCCGCCGCGGAAATCCACCGTTGCGCCGGCGTGGCGATGTCGGTGGGGGCGTGGTCCGCCAGCCGGTACAGGGCCAGATCCGCGTCCTGATACGCCAGTTCCGCTGCGGCGAGGGTCTTCCCGGAGTCGCCGAGCGGGCCGGGAGTGGTGCGCTCCACGACGATCCAGCCGACCCCGAGTGCCGCGATCTCGGCCGGGCTCGCGCCCCTGAGCAGCGCGTCTTCGACCCGGCGCGCCCGGTTGCCCTCACCGTTGACGGCGTAGCCCCGGACCCGCAGCTCACCGGTTTGCAGCACGTCGTTCGGCAGGATGCGCGGCGCCGGATCGAGCACGGGAGCGGTTCCGCTGTAGGGGAATCGGCGGAACATGCCGGTCGGGAGAACGGCCACATCGCCGGGCGCGTCCATGCGCTCGACAACCTGCGCCCACCCCGCCGGGTAGTGCGCCGGCCGCATCTCGCCGCCGACACCCCAGGCCAGATCGGCCAGCGGGAGGATCAGCAGGGCGATGAAAAGAGCGGCCACAGTGGCGGTTCCGCGTTCGGTTCGTGCGGTGGCTGCTGTCGGTGCGGCGTTGTCCGTGTTCCCGGGAGCGGCGTTGTCCGAGGCCGCCGGTGCAGCATCGACCGGGCCTGTCAGCGCAGCCTGGCTGGCGTCCGCTGAGTCGGCGTGGATGGAGTGTGTCAGTGCAGCCCGGCTCGCGTCCGCTGAGTCGGCGTGGATGGAGTGTGTCAGTGCAGCCTGGCTCGCGTCCGCTGGATCGGCGTGGATGGAGTGTGACGGTGCAGCCCGGCTGGCATCCGCCGGACCGGCGTCGATCGAGCCGGTGGGCTCGGCGTGGGTCGACTCCGTCGGATCGGCTTCGACGGAGTTCGTCGGTCCGGCGAGGGACGAGTCCGCCGGACCGGCGTGCTGGAAGTCCTGGCTTGTCGTTGGACCCGGTTGTGCTGATGCTGTCCGGCGGGCCCAGCGGAGGGCGGTTCCGCACGCGGCTGCCGCGCACAGTGCGTAGGCGGGCATCGCCAGCGCGACGTACTTCTGCGTGTCGCGCAAAAGGCCGGCGCCGGGGACATGCACCACCAGCCACTCGCCGACCGCGAGACCGGGGCCGGTCGCACCGAGTGCGGGCAGCACGATCGCCACTGCCGCAATGACCAGCAGTGCCCGGCCGTTGCGGCCCAGCGCCCACACGGAGCGCACGCCCAGCGCGACGATGCCGAGCAGTAACACGGTGCCGACCAGCGCCAATGGTGTCGTCCGGGTGGCGGGCACCGCCTCGCTGTTCCAGATCCCGCCCAGCCCGGCCAGGCTGCCCAGGGTGCCGAGCCACGGCTCGGCCCTGGCCGCGAACGCCGACACGCCCGCCGGATCCGATGGTTCGGCGCCGGAGCCGAGCGCCGTCGCGGTCAGCCAGGGCGCGCACGTGAGGACCCACAGGACCGTGGCGGGCAGGAAAGCCCGCCGCCCGACCAGCGCGAGCCCGATGATCGCGGCCAGCAGTGACCCCGTCGGCGTCAGCCCGGCCGCCGCGAAACCCGCCGTCAGCGCAGCCCAGGCCCCGATCGCCGCGTTCCTCGTGGAGGACGTGTTGCCGTCGGCCGTGGTGCCGTGTACTGCGTTCCTGCCGGAGGATGCCCCGTCGGCTTGGATGCCGTTCGTCGCACTCCTGCCCGAGAACACCTGGCTGCGGGGCTGCGTCGCTTGTCGGACGCGGGCGGCGGCCAGGGCGATCCAGGGGAGGGCGGCGTAGCCGGTGAGCAGGCTCCAGTGGCCCTGGAGCAGGCGTTCGGCGACGTAGGGGTTCCAGAGGGCGATGGTGGCGGCGACGAGTTGGGCGGGGGTGGACGCGGTGAGGAATTCGCGGGCGAGGACCGCGGCGCCGTAGCCGGCGGCCCACAGGGCGACGATCAGGATCGCCTTGACCAGCAGACCACCGTCGATCAGCGGGGAGAGCACGGCGAGCAGCGCGTCCTGGGGGACAGCGCGAGGCGCGGCGGCGCCGAGGCCGAGCGCGGAATCGGTGAGATAGGAGCGCGGGGTGCTGACGGCGTCGCGGAGCAGCAGGTAGCCCGAGCCGGCCAGCGGTCCGAGGATGATCAGCGCGAGCAGCGCGCAATATCCGGCCACCGCGGCCCTCGCCCGCCTGTCTCCCGTCACGCCAGTGCACCTTACGTTCCGTCGATCGGCCACGGGCCCGGCGGGCTGGCGGCACCAAGGTGAGTCCGGTCGGACTCACATTTTCGGGGTACTGGTGATACGAAGGGCGCGGAGGTGCGACGATGAGGCGTGTCCTCGGTCCGTCGCCCCCCTGTCGTTGCTGACCTGACCTGGGTGACGGCAGGCGCGATGACCGCCAACGTCGCCGGGTACCTGCTGCAACTGCTCGCAGGCCGCTGGCTCGGCGTCGCCGGGTACAGCGAGTTCGCGAGCCTGCTCGCCGTGCAGCTGCTGTGCGCCGTGCCCGCGCTGGCCATGCAGAACGTGGTGGCGCGCGAGGTGGTCCGCGGGGCGGATCTGCGCGCGGTGCGGGCGATGCAGTGGCGGTGTGCCGCGCTGGTCGCCGCGGTCGCGGTGGTCCTGGTGCCGGTGGTCGCCGGGCTGCTGCACGTCGGGGTGTGGGCGGCCGCCGCCGCGCTCGGTGCGGCACCCGCCCTGGTCGTGCTCTCCGGCGAACAGGGAATTCTGCAAGGCGGCAACCACTTCCGTGCCTTGGCCGCCGTGCTCGCGATGGCCGGAACGGCACGCGTCGCGCCCGCACTGGTCGCCCTCGCCCTCGGCGGCGGTGCGGCGGGTGCGCTGTGGGCGGGCGCGGCGGGCATCGTCTGCGCGGCGATCATCGCAGGCCGCATCGCCCGATCGACCGCGCGCGAGCAGACGCCGTGCCCGGACGGCCGGACGATCGGGGTGCTGCCGGTGCTGCGGGCCGTGCAGGTGCAGGCGGCGCTGATGGCGCTGTCCTCGGCGGACCTGATCGTTGTGCGGATCGTGCTCGACGATGTCGACGCGAGCCGCTACTCGCTGGGCACCATCGCGACGAAGATCGCGTTCTGGCTGCCCCAGGCCGTCGGCGTCGTGCTGTATCCGCGCATGGCCCAGCCAACGCACTCGGCCCGCGCGATCCGTGACGCGCTGTCGGTGCTGTCGATCATCGGCGTGGTCGCGGTGCTCGGTGCCGCGCTGGCCGCCCCGCTCGCCCCGCTGTTCGCCGGGCAGGACTACGCGCCGATCCAGGGCATGCTGTGGTTGTTCGCGCTGCACGGCGCGATCCTGGCCGTCCTCCAGGGCGCCTTGCTGTCCGCGATCGCCGTCGAACGCACCGCCCTGGCCGCCGTCACCTGGATCGGCCTGGTCCTCGAGGTGACCCTCATGCTCACCTTCGCCCGCACCATCGGCGCCCTGATCACCACCGCCGTCTCGGTCGCCGCCGTCACCACCCTGATCGTCGCCGTCGTCGTCCTGCGCACCGCCGCCCGCGCGACTATCCACAACCCCGCCCCCACCGTCTCGACAGGCAGCGTCTCGTAGCCCGGCAGCGTTTTGGCCCGGGCCTGCCGAGTCATCAGCCCCGCCTCGTAGCGGAGCCCCGGCCCCACCGCCGCCACAGGCAGGGACTCGTAGTCCGGCAGCGTTGTTCGCCCGGCCTGCCGCGTCATCGGCACGGCTGTGTGTCGCCGAGGCCCGGCCCCGCCGTCGCCACAAACTCGTAGTCTGGCATCGCGGCAGCCCCAGGCCTCGGCCCGCATCGCTCCCGATCGCGGCGCACCGGTGCGGGCTCCGGGTAGCCCGGGAACGAAAGTCGCGTGGTTCCACAGGCATCCACATCATCTGTGGACAACGACGTGAGCGAGGCTCGGAATCGACAACGGCCCCGGTCGTGATGACCGGGGCCGTGCGCGGGAACTCAAGGACGCTTGTTGATATCGATCTGCTCTGTCGGCGCGTCGTAGTCACCCCGGTTGAACTGGGTGGTCGGCGCGTCGTCGGCGTCCCAGCTCGAGGTGTCGTCCGGGGCGGCGGTGGGGGCCGGGGTCGGACGGGCGCCGCGGGGGCTGGCGTGCTGCGGGGTGCTCCCGCCGCCGCGCAGGCCGAGGAACAGGCCGGCGAGCAGGGCGATCACGCCGAGGATGCCGAACACGATCGGCACGACGCGGCCGAACAGCGACAGCTTGTCGGTGTTCTCCTTGGCGATCGCGATCTGCGACTCGATGGTGTTCTCGTCGAACACGATGTGCGACTTGAGCGCGGTCACCTCGGGCTTGTCGGCCGAGCGGGCGTAGAACAGGTGGATCGACTCGCCGCCCTTGATGACGGTGCCGGTCTGCGGCTCGACCCACAGGTCACGCACATTGGTGTAGTAGCGGGTCATGGTGACCGGCTGATCGGCGGGCACGTCGGTGACGCCCCACTTCGACGCGGGCAGGGTCAGCCGGTTGGTCGGCGACTGCACGACGTCCCAGGTGCTGGTGACCGGCGCGGTCATCTGGAAGTGGTAGACCTTCGTGCTGTTGATCTCGGTCTCTTCGATGAAGTTCGCGTCGAAGGCCTTGCGCACGTTGATGTCGAAGTACGGGTAGGTCTTCTTCTCGGTGCCGATCGGGAAGCGGTAGCCGAGGCCGGTGTGCTGCACCGGCTCCATGACGCTGCCGTCCTTGTTGACGGTGACCGCGATCGAGCCGTTGGGCTCGGTGTCGACCGGCATGCCGGTCACGCGGTCGATGGTGACCCGGTCGATGGTGGCGGTGAGCAGACCGGTGTCGCCCTGCACGTCGGTGCGGCGCAGCGTCTGGCCTGCCTGCAGCGTCATCTCGTCGGCGTCGGAGGGCTCCTCGACGGTGACGAAGCGCTGCGAGACCAGCGGCACGTCCTTGTTCACGACGGCGGGCCCGTCGCCGGTGGTCAGCGACTTGGAGTCGAGGACGAGACTGTCCTCGCCCTTCTGGTTCTCGGCGATCGTGGTGATCTCGAGGTCGAGCGGAGTCTTGGCCACCTTGCTCACGGTGTAGGTGGGGATCATCAGCGCGGCGACGAGTAATGCCGCGCCCAGACCCACGAGCACGCAGGCGACCGTCCTTCTGGTACCGGCACTCAGTGCCATGCAAACTCTCCTCGTCGTTCGAACACCGGATCCTCCGGTGGTCTGGTATTGCACCTAGCCCTCGTGAGCCCCGACACTAACAGCCCGACCGCGCAGTGTGCCGTGCTGCGCCCGGTAAATCGCCGACACGGCAGACTGGAGCGTGATGACGACCGCTACCGCCCCCGTTTCACCGCCCCGCGCCTTCAATCCCGCCCTCGAGGGGATGCGCGGAATGGCGGCACTCGGTGTGCTGTTGACCCACGTCGCGTTCCAGACCGGCGCGAGCGGGATCGCGGTCATCGGCCCGATCCTGGAGCGCTTCGACATGGCGGTCGCGGTGTTCTTCGCGCTGTCGGGCTATCTGCTGTGGCGCCCGCACGCGGCCGCAGCGCGCGGGCTCGGCACCGCCCCCGGCACGATCCGCTATCTGCTGCATCGCCTCATGCGCATCGTCCCCGCGTACTGGGCGGTGGTGGTGTTCGTGCTGGTGCTGCTGCCCGGCGCGGCGCAGTCGGCGAACCTCCGGGTGTGGGTGTCGAACCTGTTCCTGCTGCAGGTGTTCGTGCCGCTCACCCTGACCGAGGGGCTCACCCAGATGTGGAGCCTGTCGGTGGAGGTGGCGTTCTACCTGGTGCTGCCGCTGCTGGCCTTCGCGATCGTGCGGCTGCGCGGCGCTGCAGCGCGCTGGCGTGTCCCGGTGATCTGCGCGCTGATGGCGGTCACGCTGACCTGGAATCTGTGGCCCGTCCCGACCCCGGACGCCATCCACGCCGACAACTGGCTGCCCGGCTATCTGCCGTGGTTCGCGGCGGGCATGCTGCTCGCCGAGCTGATCTACCAGGTGCGGCCCGAGGCCTGGTGGCGCGCGCCGTTCGCCAGTCAACCGCTGATGTGGGCGATCGCGCTGGCCGCCTTCCTGCTCTCGGCCACCGAGTTCGGCGGCCCGGCCGGCTTGGAGCGGGCGGAGCCGTGGCAGTACGCGATGAAGATGGTGCTCGGCACGATCATCGGGTTCGGCCTGCTCGCCCCGCTGGTGTTGCGTCCCGGTGACGCCGCGCCGCACCGCTGGCTGGAGTCGCCGACCGCCGCCACGCTGGGCCGCTGGTCCTACGGCATCTTCCTGTGGCACCTGGTGGTGCTCACCATGGTGTTCCCGGTGTTCGGCCTGCTGCCGTTCAACGGCAACTTCGGCTACGTCCTCGTGCTCACCACCGCGCTGACCCTGCCGCTGGCCGCCGCGAGCTTCGCGCTGATCGAGGACCCGGCGCGGCGGCTGGCCCGGCGCTGGGACAAGGCCGCGGCCGCCCGCCGCGCCGCGCGGGCCGAGGCGGTCGCCGCGTCGCGCTAACGCCGACGACGTGGCAGCGCCGCGACACCGACCGCGATCACGGCGATGACCGCGGGTGCCTGCGCCCACAGCGACCCGCCCATATAGGGGCTGCCCGAACGCCACGTTCCGGTGGACAGCGCGCCCGCCGAGATCAGCGTCCCGAGCCCGGCCACCCACGGCAGCGTCCGCGCGGTCAGCGCGGGGCGGAACCGGCTACCGGCCAGCGCGAGCAGCGTGAGCGCCGCGCCTACTGGCCCCGACACCACGGTCACCACGCCGGTCAGCCCGGCCGCGGCGGCCCAGCGCACACCCCAGGTCACCGGCGCCGGCCCGGCGTCGGGCACCTCCCGCCGCCGCGGAATCGCCAGCAGTACCAGCGGAATCAGCAGCAGCAGCCCACCGAAGATGGCGAGCCGGTACCAGCGGTCGGCCGGGAACGACACGGTGATCTCCCCGGTCGTGCCCGCCGGGACGAGCCACGCCTGCTGCCACCCGTCGACGACCACCGGTGACAGCGCGCGCCCGTCGGCGGTGTGCGCCTGCCAGCCCACATTGGTGCTCAGCGGCAGAACGAGCAGCTGGGTGCCCGGATCGGCGGGCGCGGGCGCGATCGGATCGGTGCGCACGAGCCGCAACCGGTCGACGGTGAACAGCTCGGTCGGCGCGACGGTGAGATCGGGATGGCCGGGGAGCAGCTCGAGATCGGCCGCGTCCTGCGCGCAGGCCCGCGCGGACACCGGTGCGCCGGAACGGAGTTCGTCGGCGGTGGCGGTGATCGTCGTGTGCACGGTGCGACCGCCGATCGCGATCACCGGACCGTCTTCGCAGCCGATGGTGACCAGCCGGTCGCCTGCCGCGTGCGCCGGATACTCGGGGCCGAGCACCTCCACCTCGGCGAGGCCGGTCGGCTGGGTGAGCACGAAGCCGAGCGCGGTGCGGTCGAGCACCTCGTTCCAGCTCTGGATGCTGATCTCGACGCGATCGGTGACGGTGGGGTACAGCGAGATCCGCGCGGGTTCGCCGTGTTCGCGCTCGGGCAGTTCGCGCACCTGCGGACCGTTGCCGAGGTTGACCATGACGGCGGTGGCGGTCGCGGGGAGCCCGCCGAGCGCGGTGGTGATGTCGAGCCCGGTGACCTCGGCGGGTTCCGGAAGCTCCAGCACCAGGGTGGGTTTGGCCCCGGCGAGCCCGCGGACGGTGGCCTCGGGCGCGGTCCAGGTGGTCTTCGGATCGCCGTCGGTGGCGGCGAAGGCCGCACCGCGCAGGTCGCCGACGTCGGCCTTGCCGCGCGCCACCGGTCGGGTGTGGTCGGTGAGCAGGGCCTCGAGCGCCGGGCCCGGCCGGGTGCGCACGGTCAGGTCGGTGGTGGCGGTGAGTGGTTCGGGCACGGCCAGCGTGCGCCCGAAGACACCGGGCTCCTCGGCGGGCAGGCCGAGTCCCTTGCTGCAATGCACCCGGTCGGGCCCGTCGAAACAGGCACTGCGGCCGGGGAATTCCTGGCCGAGGTCCCAGCCGGTGACGGTGGTGCCCGGCGCGACGTCGGGCAGCACGACCCGGTGCCGGATGTCGACCCGCACCGGGGCGTCGCGCACGCTGTAGTCGTCGAGGGTGAGTTCGCTGATCCCGAACTGGCCACCGCTGGTACCGGTTTCGGTGCGCGCTGCGGTGATCATCACCCAGTCCGTCTCGCCCGCGGGCAGCGGAACCGTCGCCGGCGCACCGGGTTCGGTGATCCGCGCCGAGACGGTGCCGCGGGAGGTACGGACCTCCACCCACTTCACCGGGTCGCCGAGCGCGGCGGCGGTGGTGGTGAACCGCAGCGAGCCGACGGTGATCGGCTGGTCCAGGTCGAGCCGGAGCCACTGGCCGAGCGCGGGTTCGGCGCCGTTGCTGATCCAGGCGGTGCTCGGGTCGCCGTCGACGGCGGCGGCGGTCGAGCTGCCGGGCGCGGCGCCGCCGATCTGGGTGGCGTCGGCGGCGGAACTGGACGCGGTCACCTTCGCGCCGGACCATTCGCCCTGGACGAGCGGAGTGCCCTCGACCGGATAGTCGGGCACCAGGTTGTGCGTGCGGCGGGCGTCGTCGGCGGCGCGGACGGCGGAGTTGTGGTTGTCGACCCGGCCGAAATCGGACTCGCGATCCATCGGGGTGTCGGTCAGCAGGACCGGCTTCGGCGGCAGCCCGGCGCGCGCGGCGTCGGCGGTGAGCAGCACCGGGGCCGTGTGGTTTCCGGTGTCGCGGCGAATGCGCTCGAGCACCTCGGGACCACCCTGGACGACGGGCACGGCGTCCAGCGGCACGGTGTACGCGCCCGGGAATCCCGGCGGCGCGCCGGTCCCGCCGCGCACCGACACCGGGGTGCCCGGCGAGGGCACGTCGACCCGATAGATCTCGATCGCCGGGTAGGCGGGCTGGAGGTCGTTGTCGACGACCAGACCCGCGTCGGCCGCGCGCGGCCCGATCAGGTCGCCGAATTCGGCCACCTTCGTCAGCCCCGGCGAGCCCTCGATCGCCCGGTGCGCCAGCATCGGCCGGGTCGAGCGGGAGGTCTCGGGGTCGAGGTCGTTGCGCAACACCAGGACTCCGATGCCCTGATCGGCGAGGGTGGCGGCCAGCCCGGTCGACGGCCTGCCGTCGGCGATGAGCCGCTGCACCGAGTCCATCGCGCGGATGGTGCCCGGCGGATTCAGCGGCACCGAGTCGCGCACGGCCCAGGGCGTCTCGGCCAGGGCTTGCAGCGGTTCGTCGCGGGTCAGGCCCCAGATCTGGCTGCCGAACGGCGCGCCCGGCACGACCAGCGCGCGGGTGTCGGCGGCGTTGTCGGCCAGCCACTCGGCGGTGTCGGTCCAGTACGCGGGCACCCGGTCGTAGGCGCCGCGCGGCGCGAGCTTGCCGGTCCAGGCCAGCGAGGTGGCCAGCGTGAGCGCGGCCAGGATCAGCGCGGCGACGGCGACGATCCGGTCCCGCTCCGGATGGGCGAAGGTGTTGCGCCACTCGCGCAGCGGCACCGAGGCGGGCAGCGGCACCCGGCCGAGCAGGTGGGCGAGGCCGACCACCAGCGGCAGCCGGATCAGCGGTTCCAGCTTGTGCACATTGCGCAGCGGCGCGCCGCCGGAGTCGAGGAACACCCGCACCGATTCGGAGAACGGACCGCCGAGCGCACCGACGTAGCCCGCGCAGATACCGGCCAGTCCGACCAGCAGGATCAGCGTGAACCGCCCCCGGTACGGCATGGACGACCGCGCCAGCCCGGCCATGCCCGCCGCCGCCAGCAGCCCGGTCGCGAGCACCGCGGCGGGCTGGGTGACCAGCACCGCGCCCGCGATCCGCTCCGGCGAGACGAACGGGGTCCAGCTGTCGGTGCCGCGCAGCACCTCGGCCAGCGAGGCCCACTGCGTCGTCACCCCCGAGGACTCGATGTAGTCGAGGAACGGCGGGCTCACCTTGCCGAGCAGCAGCAGCGGCACCACCCACCAGAAGGTCGCCAGCACCAGCAGCGGAACCCACGCGGCCGTGAACCGCCACCAGCGCCGATTCGGCCGGTAGGAGGCCCACCAGAGCGCGGCGGGCAGGAACGCGGCCACGGTCGCGACGGCGTTCACCGAGCCCATCAGAGCCAGTGCGAGCGCGCTACCGGCGGGTGAGAGCACACCGCCACGCCTGTTCCCCTTGGTCGCTGCCGCACCGGGCCCGCCCGCATCCCGCCGGTTCCGTACCGCGACCCCGAGGGCGGCCGGTGCCAGCAGCACCCACGGCGCCAGCATCATCGGCAGCGTCTCCGAGGAGATCGAGCCGAGCGTGGTGAGCACCCGCGGCGACAACGCGAACGCGATACCGGCGATCACCCGCGACCCGCGCGCGCCGATCCCCAGCGTCTCGCACAGCTTGACGATGCCCCAGAACCCGGCGAGCAGCAGCAGCGCCCACCAGACGCGCTGGGTCACCCACGCGGGCAGCTGCAGCAGATGACCGGCGGAGAAGAAGGTGCCGTGCGGGAAGAAGTAGCCGTAGGCCTGGTTCTGCACCTGGCCCATCGGAGCCTGACTGCTCCACAGGTGCGATGCCCGTGCGAGGAATCCGAGCGGGTTCTGAGCGAGGTCGTACTTGGTGTCCGCGACGGTGAGCCCTGGCGCCTGCGCGAACGTCAGGACGAAGGCGGCTACGACCGTGCCGACGAACCAGCGCCAACCCAGTGGAGCCGTGTCCGGGTGCCCCGCTGGGGGGCGTGACGCGCGGGCGTCGGACTCAGCGGCTGCCGTATTCAGGAGCGTTGAGCAGCGAGGAATCCTTGTCACCGCTGCGGTCGATCGAAGGCGCCGAGTTCTGCTGCACCGCGGCCGTGATCGCGAAGACGGCGATTGCGCTCAGCAGGGCGCCGCCGACCGCGCTGGCAACAGCCGGAACAGCAAACTTCATCGCGCACTCCAATACGCTCGACGTCGGGGTAGTACCTCGGCCAACCTAGCAGGTGTCGGCCGCCAGGTCAGTGATCGGGCACGTCGCAATGCAGCGCGCCGAGCAGTGTCCGGAATTTGGCGGTGGTCTCGGCGAGCTCGGCCGCCGGATCCGACGCCGCCACGATCCCGCCGCCCGCGCTCGCGCGCAGCGTGCGCCCGTCGGCCGCGAGCTCGGCGCCGCGGATCGCGACGACCCATTCGCCGTCGCCGTCGTCGGCGCACCAGCCGACCGCGCCGCCGTAGAAGCCGCGGCGCGGTTCGTCGGCGGTGATCGCGGCCAGCGCGGCGGCGAACGGCGTCCCGTTGACGGCGGGTGTCGGATGCAGCAGCAGCGCCAGGTCGAGCGCGGTGGTCGACGGGTCGCGCAGCACGCCGTGGATCGGGGTGGCCAGATGCCAGACCTGTTCGGTGCTCAGCAGTTCGGGCGCGTCGGGGATGTGCAGTTCCTGGCAGACCGGGGTGAGCTGCTGCCGGATCCACTCGATCACGTACCCGTGCTCGTCGTGGTTCTTGGCGCTGGACAGCAGTTCCCTGGCCTGCGCAGCGTCGGCGTCCGGATCGGCGAGCCGGGGCAGCGTGCCCGCCAGCGGATGCAGGCTGACGCGGGTGCCGTGCCGCGCGACGAGCACCTCCGGCGTCGCACCGAGCAGCGTCTCGCCCGGTCGCCCGGCCGCCGTCAGGTCCACCGCATACACATTGGCGTTGGGATGCCGGGTCAGCAGCTGACCGGCGACGACCTCCGGTTCCAGCGGCGCGTCGGCCTCGATCAGCAGGGTCCGCGCCGCGACCACCTTGCGCAGCTCGGTGCCGGGATCGCCGAGCTGTTCGACCAGCTTCGTCACCCGCGCCACGTGCTCGGCGGCGGTGGGCAGCTCGGCGACGACCCGGACCGCGGGCAGCGCGGGCAGTGCGGCGGGCCGCCACGGTCCGGCCGTGTGCAGCGCGGTCTCCGGCTGCCACAGCGCCGCGGGCTCCTCCGGGTCGAACGGCAGCGCGCCGACGATCAGCCGCGGACCGGTCCCGCTGCCGGGCGCCGTCCACCGGCGCAGCGTGTCGACCGCTTGCCGCGGGTCGGGGTAGCCGGCGCGCACCCCCGCCGCGCGCAGCACCCCGTCGGGGCGGGCCAGCAGGAATCGGTTCATGGTGGTTCGACCATAGCCGCGCCGACCGTGGCCGGGAACGGGGGAGCGATCGAACTCTCAGTGCTCCGGCGGCACCAGCAGGACGGGCCGGTGGCCGTGCTTGAGCACCGCCTCGGCCACGCTGCTGTGCAGCAGCGCGCGCAGTCCGGTGGCGCCGCGGGTGCCCGCGACGATGATGTCGACGTCGAGCTCGTCGGCGCAGTCCACGATCGCGTTCCAGATGGTCGTGGTGCACTCGGCGGTGCGCGGTTCGGCGTGGATGCCCGCCAGTTCGGCCAGGTGCACGCCCTCGGCGTTGATCTTGCGGGCATCGGTGTAGGCGATGTCCTCGATCTCCTCGTCGGGCACCCAGTCCGGTTGCATCACCCCGGCCAGCCCGGAGATGCGGGCGGCCTGGCGCACCATCGGTTCCCAGGCGGTGAGCAGGATGGCGCGCTCGGCGGTGAGGAAGCGGCCCGCGTACTCGATGGCCCGCTTGGCGTGTTCGGAACCGTCGTAGGCGATGAGCATCCGATCGCAAGCCATGACGACCTCCTGCGCTGGTACAGCGTCTTGTGCAGTCAGATTACCCCCGCCCGACCGGGTCCAATCGGATCCGGTGCCGCGGGTCGGGCCCGGCCGGGACTACCGTGGAGCGCATGCGGAAATCGCCTGTGGTCGTGTTCGCAGTCCTAGCCGCCGTCGCCACCGCCTGTTCGGGAGGATCGTCGACCGAGACGACACCGACGGCGAGCGGCACCGGCGTCCCCTCCGCCGCGCAAGGGGGTGACCCGACCTCGCCGGTGACCGGCACGCCCGCGCAATCCGCCTGCGGCGCCGACTATCTCGCGAAACTCACCCAGCGCGAGAAACTCGCGCAGCTGCTGACCGTCGGCATCACCGGCTCGGCCGACGCCACGAACGTGGTGAGCACCGAGCAGGTCGGTGGCATCTTCATCGGCAGCTGGACCGATCCCGGCCTGCTGAACAACACCCAGCTGGACGCGGTGAAGGCGCTGGCCAAGGCGCCGCTGATGGTCACCATCGACGAGGAGGGCGGGCGGGTCTCACGCGCCAAGAACCTCATCGGCGTCGCGCCCTCGGCCAGGGAGATCGCGCAGACCCAGACGCCGGAGCAGCACTACCAGAACACGCTGACCAGGTCGAAGGCGCTCAAGGACCTCGGCGTCACCGTCGACTTCGCCCCCGATGTCGACGTGAGCAGCCAGCCCGCCGACAGCGTCATCGGCGACCGCTCCTACAGCGACGACCCGCAGGTCGTCACCGAGTACGCGGGCGCCTACATCCGCGCCTCCAACGAGGTCGGCCTCGGCGCCGTCATGAAGCACTTCCCCGGCCACGGCTCCGGCTCGGGCGACTCGCACACCGGCGCGGTCCGGACGCCGCCGCTGTCGGAGCTGCAGAACAAGGACCTGGTCCCGTTCCGCAATCTGGTGAACTCCGGCGCGGCCGTGATGGTCGGCCACCTCGACGTGCCCGGCCTGACCGAGCCCGACGTCCCGGCCAGCATCAGCCCGGCCGTGATGTCGCTGCTGCGCGAGGGCACCGGCTACGGCGCGCCGCCGTACAACGGCCCGATCTTCACCGACGATCTCGGCGGCATGGCGGCCATCACCGCCCGCATGTCGATCTCCGACGCGGTGGAGGCGGCGCTGGTCGCCGGCGCCGACAATGCCCTGTGGATCAGTACCGACGCGGTGCCCCAGGTGCTCGACCGTTTGGAACAGTCGGTGGCGAGTGGCAAACTGCCCGCCGACCGGGTCGACGCCTCCGTGTTGCGGATGGCGCGCTACAAGGGCGTACAGCTGGGCTGCTGAGGCGGTCCGGCGACTGTGCGGCAAATGGGCACGGGCGAACTTACCTTGGAGTAATATAGGGGTTCACCCTGCGGTAGGAGAGTGGATGGCGGGCGGAACGAAGCGACTTCCCCGGGCGGTTCGTGAGCAACAGATGCTCGACGCCGCCGTCGAGGTGTTCGCACGCAAGGGCTTCCACGACACCTCGATGGATGCCATCGCCGCCGAGGCGAAAATCTCCAAGCCCATGCTCTACCTGTATTACGGCTCCAAGGACGAGTTGTTCCGGGCCTGCATCCAGCGCGAGGGCCTGCGCTTCATCGAGGCCGTCGCGCCCGCGGGCAACCCGCAACTCACCCCGCACGAGCAGGTGCGCACGGCGCTGGAGGGCTTCCTCGACTTCGTCGACCGCAACCGGCAGTCGTGGCAGGTGCTCTATCGGCAGGCAATCGGTCAGCAAGCTTTCGCGTCCGAGATCGACAACGCGCGCGAGCGCGTCATCGAGCTCACCGCCAAACTGCTCGAGTCCAGTGCCAAGAACGCCGATCCCGGCACCAATTTCGAGGTCGTCGCGGCCGCGGTGATCGGGGCGGGCGAGGCGATCGCCGACCGGGTCGCCAGTGGCCGGATCGAGGTGGCCGAGGCCGTCGACCTGCTCGACGATCTGGCCTGGCGCGGCCTGGCCGGTCGCAAGAAGGCGGAATAGCCCGCCACCGGTTGCTCGCGCTCGTCCGACCTGCCATCGTGCTCGACAGCGGGCGCTGAGGCGCGGCCATCGTCGGACCGGGCGGGGCCGCGGCGCGGGCGCCCGGGAGTTCCACGACAGACGGGGTGGCAGTGTTCGGTGTGTTGAAGCCGTGTGCGCACGGCGCGGCGAAATACGGCATCGATCCGGGGCAGTGGCAGGCGCACATGTGCGGGCTGTGCCTCGGCCTGCGCGACGGGCACGGACAGCTGGCGCGCGCGGCGACCAACACCGACGCCATCGTGCTGAGTGTGCTCACCGAGGCTCAGTCCGGTGACGCCGACGCCCGCACCACCGCCGGGCCGTGCCCGCTGCGTGGGATGCGCCGGGCCTCGGTGGTCGCGGCCGACGCGCCCGGTGTACAGCTGGCCGCCACGGCCTCACTGCTGTTGGGCGCGGCCAAGATTCGCGACCACGTCGACGACGGCGACGCTGGTCGGCTCGCTCGCCGTCCGATGGGGCGGGTCGCCGGGATCTGGTCGGCGGCCGCCCAGGCGCAGGCCGACCGGATCGGCCTCGACGTCGGCCCGTTGTTCACGGCTATCGACAGTCAGCCTGCGTTGGAGGCGCTCGCCGCGGCAAACGGCCCCGGCCGCGTCACCGAAGCGGCGGTCGCCGTTCGGCAGGCGGCGGGGTGGGTCGGCGCCGCGTCGTCGCCCGCGAAGCCGCATGGGCCGACCATGGCTCGCACCGACGACTCGAGTACCACGCCGATCACCCTCGACGAGCTGACCGGCCCGACCCAGCTCTGTGCCGCCACCCTCTTCGGCCACACCGCCACCCTGGCAGGCCGCCCGGAAAACGTTGCGGCCCTGCAGGAGATCGGTCGCCACGTCGGCCGCATCGCCCACCTCGCCGACGCCATCGAAGACCTCGAACGCGACCGCCTGCGCGGCCGCTTCAACCCCTTGGCGGCCACCGGAACCGACATGCCGCGCGCCTATGATCTGCTGCGCGAGAGCGAATCCCGCATCCGCGCGGCCGCCGCCGAGGCGGAGCTCGACCAGCTGCCCACCGTCCGCTGGGCGCTGCTCGACCCGCTGTCCGCACTGCTGCGCCGCCTGGGACAGGGCCTGGGACTGGCCGTCGGCCATGTCTGCCGCACATCGCCTGTCGCGCAGCAGCATTCGCCGTACCAGTTCCCGACCCCGCCCGGGCAGCGGCCGACCAGGAGGCCCGGTCCGCTGAAGGCGGGCGGGCTGATCCTGGGCGTCTACTGCACGGGCGTCGCGTGCTGCGTCGACCACACCAGTCCCTGCACCGGAGAGCAGAAGGACGCCTGGGCCAAGCGCTGCGACTGCGGCGAATGCTGCGATTGCGGTGACTGCTGCGGCAACTGCTGCGGTGAGGACTGTGGGTGCGGCGACTGCTGCAGCTGCGACTGCAACTGCTAGGAAACCCTTACTCGCACTTCACGATCGGGATCGGGTCGTACTTCACGGTCCGGGTGTGCCGGGAGACCTGGGCGCCGGTCTTGCGATCGGTGATCACCCGGGTGTCGGAGATGGTGAACCCGGGCGCGCCCTCGGAGGCGATGCAGTCCTTGCCCTTGGGCAGGGTGATCTCCTGCGGCTCGGTCGGCTTCGACTTCTCGCCGGTGATCGACTCCACGTCGACGGTCTTGGTCCCCCACAGGCGCACGGTGATGTCCGAGCCCGTCGCGACCGCCTGGATGTAGACGCCGGTCGCGGTGGTGTTGCGGAACGCCAGGTCGATCGCGCCGTCGAACACGGTGGCCTCGCGCGCCGCCGGGTACCGCGAGATGTAGTAGCTGTGCTCGGTGTGGCCCGCGTCCTCCATGCCGGCGAAGTAGGCCGCGTTGTACAGCGTGGTGGCGAACTGGCTGATGCCGCCGCCGACCGCCGTGCTCGGCCTGCCCTTGTCGATGATGCCGGACTCGACGTAGCCCTCCGCGGCGGTGCGCGGACCGGTGAACTCGTTGAGCGAGAAGGTATCTCCCGGCTTCACCACCGCGCCGTCGACCTTGGCGGCGACGGTGCGGATGTTCACGCCGGACGGGCCGCTGAAGCCGCCGGTGGTGAACTGGCCGACCATCTCGGTGATGCCGAGTGCGTTGGCGGCGTCGGTGGTGAGCTTGGGCTCGATCCGCTGGTACACCGCCTCGGTGGTGCGGTTGCCGGTGGCGGTGAGCAGGGCGGGCAGCTTCTCCAGCGTCTTGGGCCAGTCGACCTTGTTGCCCACCACGGCGGGCACCACGGTCGGCTTGCCCGCGCCGACGGTGAAGGTGGCGTCCTTGGGCTCCACCTCGGAGGCCGCCAATTGCGGTGCGAGCAGGGCGATCGCGGCGTCGTTGTCGATCTTCGGCGCCAGGCCGCCGTTCCCGTCGGGCACGAAGCCGAGCACCCCGGCGATCTGCTCCGGCGTGAGCGTGGCGCGAATGTCCTTGCTGCTCACCGTGATCGGCGCGGAGATCGCCGGCGTGGCGATATCGCGCAGGGCGGCCTGCACGGCCTCGGTGCGCACCGCGACGGGCGCGGCCACCACGGGCAGGTCCAGTTCGCTGCTCGACGCCCAGCGCTCGGTGATCGTGGTGCGCGCGGCCGCGGTGTCGAGCACCCGGCCGGGCACCGGCGCGATCGCGACCGGCTTGCCGTTGACGAACCGCACCGTGCCCTCGACGGTCGGGTTGTCGTGGGCCTGGAAACCGGCCACCTGCTGATCCAGCGCCGCCGCGTCGACGGTGCTGACCACCGCGACGTCACGGGTGCCGAACAGGGAGATCAGCCTGCTCACCGGGTTGAGCGGCTGGTCGCCGACGGCGTCCCAGGTGCCGTCCCAGTCCACCTGCAGGCCGGCCGTGGCGGGCACCATGCTGGCCTGCACGTCGCCGATCCGGACCGGCAGCGGTCGCTCGGCCTTGGGGCCGAGCTCGGCGTGCAGGAGCGCGTTCGCCTCGGACTCGTCCATGCCGCCGATGTCGACCCCGGCGACGACGGTGCCGCGCGGCACCTCGCCGTTGCTCAGGGCCAGGTCGGCCAGGTAGGCGGCGGCGCCGACGGCGAACACGGCGCCGACGGCGATACCGATCCGCTTGGCCAGTTGCGGGGTGCCGGAGCCGGTCGGCGGCTGCGGGGCCGCCGGGGCGGGCGCAGGCGACCAGCGGTCACGGGTCACGGTGGCGAGGGGCTGGGTGGGCAGGGCGGCGGTGACGTCGGCATCGAAAGTGCGATTTGCTTCGAGCAGCTTGCGTAGTCCGACCTCGCCCCTTGGTCGGTCGGCCGGTCCGCCGACATTCGACTCGCTGGGCACGGAGGTCCTTCCGTTGGGTGTTATGGCGTCGTCCTGGATCAGGTGCGCCCGGCCCCAGATGTTTGCGGGGCCTCGGCCAAGGGTAACGGTGTTCGTCGTCCTCGGCACCCTGGCAACAGTGGATGGACAGCAGGAAGGCTCCGCGTAGTTGCCGGGTCGGGGGTCTGGCAACTACACGGAGCCGATCTGTTTATCGCGGCCCGTTCCGGGGCGTTACAGCCGTTTTTCCGGGCAGTTTCGGCGGCCTCCGGCGGCGCCACCGCGCCGATCCGGGCCCTCGCGCGGGACAATCGCACGTGAGACTCGACACCAGGTAGCGCGCAACGAGGGAGAACTGATGCAGCTGGGAATGATCGGCCTCGGCCGGATGGGTGCCAATATCGTGCGTCGCATCGTGCGCGACGGGAACACCGCCGTCGGTCACGAACGCCATCAGGGTCACATCGACGAGCTGAAGGCCGAGCTCGGCGACAGCTTCGACGGCAGCACCGACCTGAAGGAATTCGTCGCCATGCTCGACGCCCCGCGCGTCGTCTGGGTGATGATCCCCGCGGGCGCGACCGGCGCCGCGATCGACAATCTGGCCGAGCTGCTCGAACCGGGCGACATCATCATCGACGGCGGTAACAGCCGCTACCACGAGGACATCGCGCGCGCGAAGGCGTTGGCGCCCAAGGGCATCCACTACCTCGACGTCGGCACCTCGGGTGGCGTGTTCGGCCTGGAGCGCGGCTTCTGCCTGATGATCGGCGGCGAGGCGGAGCAGGTGAGCTACCTCCAGCCGCTGTTCGAGTCCATCGCGCCCGGCGTCGAGGCCGCGCCGCGCACGCCCGGCCGCACCGGCGCGCCGACCCCGGCCGAACAGGGTTGGCTGCACTGCGGCCCGGCCGGGGCGGGCCACTTCGTGAAGATGGTCCACAACGGCATCGAGTACGGCGCGATGGCCGCCTACGCCGAGGGCCTGAACATCCTCCAGCACGCCAACGTGGGCGCCACGCAGGGCGACGGCGAGCACTCGGCGGAGGAGACCCCACTGGAGCACCCCGAGTACTACCGGTACGACCTGGATATCCCGGACATCACCGAGGTGTGGCGCCGGGGCTCGGTCGTCGCGTCCTGGCTGCTCGACCTCACCGCCAGCGCCCTGTACGCCGACCCGAACCTGGACGGGTACAGCGGTCGCGTCTCGGACTCCGGCGAGGGCCGCTGGACGATCGACGCCGCCATCGACACCGCGGTGCCGGTCCCGGTGCTGTCGGCGGCCCTGTTCCAGCGCTTCTCCTCGCGGGGTGAGGCCCTCTACGCCGACAAGATGCTCTCGGCGATGCGCAAGGCGTTCGGCGGCCACAACGAGCTCCCGGGGAAGTAGTCCGTCCAGGGGTATTGACGACGTTTGCCAGCCCTTCGCTGCCCCGGCGGAGGGTCGGTGTGCGCTTTTCGGACGGATTCGCCGATGCCGAAAAACCTCGGATGCTACCCCCGGTGACCCCTCCTCGAGAGTGAAACGGTAATCTTCCACAAAGATGAGAACACGTTCTGATTTTCCAGGACAACCGTCCAGTCCAGCGGATACCTTCTGGTCAGAGGGGGATAGACCACTCGATGAGGAATTCGTCCCGGCCGACTTCGCCGGGGCTTGGAGGAAAATCATGATCCGGACTTCGCGTATCACCGCGGGCGTCGCCACCACCGCTCTGGTCGTCGCCGGTGTCGGTGTCGCTCTCGGTTCCGGCACCGCCGTCGCGGCTGGCTCCTGCTCGGTCACCAGCCACGCCGAGAAGCGCGATGCCAGCACCGTCGGCATCACGCACGTCTACGACAAGACGGCCAGCGCCGAGCAGATCGGTGTCGGCACCTCGGTGACCTACAAGGTGGTCGTCGGCACCACGGGGATCGGCAATCCCTACGTCAACACCATCACCGACTTCCCGCCGGTCGGCTTCGGGGCGCCGACCAAGACCACCATCACCGCCTACCACGCGATCGGCGGCCAGGTGACCGAGGACGTCACCCCCGAGCCGAACGCCGGTGGCTGGAAGGTCACCAGCACCGGCTGGTTCGTCAACTCCGGCAACCCGGTCACCCTGACCATCACCTACCCGGTGCCGGACAGCGTGAAGGCCGGTCAGCAGATCACCAGCGGTGGCGTCGGCGTCGCGGGCACCGTGGGTGTCAGCAACGAGATGCCGGGTCTGACCGCCTGCTTCACCGCGCGCGGCGCGAACGCGGGCGAGACCGTGATCGGCAGCCTGGGCGACAACGGCCTCGGCTCCTCCGACGGCCAGCTGAGCTCCACCGGCTCGCTCAGCGACGTCATCTCCGACGTGCTGCGCAATCTGATCGGTAGCTGATCGCGTAGCACCTGGTCGCCGGGACGGTCTCGCGCTGCCGTCCCGGCGCTCTGGGTCCTCGGGCCGCCCCATCTGTAGTGAGGATTGATGTTCGTGTTCTCCCGTTCCCGCGCGGTCGCGGTGTCGGCCATGGCGCTGGTGCTGCTCTCGGTCGCCTCGATCGGCACCGCGGGCGCCGACGGTTCCCGGCTCGACCACATCGAGCGGCCCGGGCAGCGGCAGCAGGTGCTGCACGTGTACTCGGCGGCGATGGACCGGGTGATCCCGCTGCAGGTCATCACCGCGGCCGACACCTCGGTCCCGCGGCCGACGCTGTATCTGCTCAACGGCGCGGGCGGCGGTGAGGACAAGGCGAACTGGTACAACCAGACCGATATCGTGCAGTTCTTCGCCGACAAGAACGTCAACGTGATCACCCCCGCCGCGGGCAAGTTCTCCTACTACACCGACTGGCAGCGCGACGATCCCAAGCTCGGCCGCAACAAGTGGCAGACCTTCCTGACCGAGGAACTGCCGCCGATCATCGACGACACGCTGCACGCCAGTGGCGTCAACGCCATCGCCGGACTGTCGATGTCGGCCACCGCGGTGCTGAACCTGGCCATCGCGGCCCCCGACCGCTACCGCGCCGTCGGCGCCTACAGCGGGTGCGCGTCGGTCGCCGACCCGATGGGCCGGGCCTACGTCGACATCGTCTTCGCCCGCGCAGGCGCCGACCCCGCCAATATGTGGGGCGAGGCCGACGACCCGGCCTGGCGCGCCAACGACCCGTACCTGAACGCGGAACGCCTGCGCGGCAAGGCCATCTACCTCTCCAGCGCCACCGGCCTGCCCGGTGTCGCCGAGACCCTCCCGGCCGGCGCGAATCCCGGCAAGGTCATCGGCATGACCGACCAGATCCTGCTCGGCGGCGCCATCGAGGCCGCGGCCAACGTCTGCACCCAGCGCCTGGCGGCCCGGCTCCAGGAGCTGAACATCCCCGCCCAGACCGAGTTCCGGGCCGCGGGCACGCACACCTGGAAGTACTGGGAACAGGACCTGCACAACTCCTGGCCGATGATCGCCGCCGCCATCGGCGCCAACTAGAACGATCGGTCGAGTATCGCGGCGTCAAGCCCCGAAAAGTTCTGGATAACAAGCACATTGACCCCAACGATGATGTTGTTAGCTCAGATCATTTGTTCTCGAAAGGCTTGTCATGCAACGTCGTATGGTCCGCATCCTGGTCGCCACCGCAGCCATCGCCGGCATCGCCGCCGGCGCCTCCCCGGCCGTCGCGGCCCCCGCCGCCCCGGCGGTGATCGCCGAATCCGGTTCCGCGGGCACCGGTTCCGCCGCCATCGACCTCCCCCTCGGCCTCCTCAAGCTCCTCGTCTGCGGCCCCTGGGGCTCCACCCAGCCCCACCCCAACCCGATGTGCCGCTGACAACGTGAAACGGCGGGTGGTTTCCGATCCTGGAAACCACCCGCCGTCGTCGTCTCAGCGCGTGACTAGCGCTCGATGATCGCCACGACGCCCTGGCCGCCCGCGGCGCAGATCGAGATCAGCGCGCGGCCGGAGCCCTTCTCCGCCAGCATCTTCGCGGTGGAGGCGACGATGCGGCCGCCGGTGGCGGCGAACGGGTGGCCCGCGGCGAGCGAGGAGCCGTTGACGTTGAGCTTGCTGCGGTCGATCGAGCCGAGCGCGCCGTCCAGGCCCAGGCGCTCCTTGCAGTAGGCGTCGGACTCCCACGCGGCCAGCGTGGAGAGCACCACGGAGGCGAAGGCCTCGTGGATCTCGTAGTAGTCGAAGTCCTGCAGGGTCAGGCCGTTGCGGGCCAGCAGGCGCGGCACCGCGTAGGTGGGCGCCATCAGCAGGCCGTCGGGGCCGTGGATGTAGTCCACCGAGGCGACCTCGGAGTCCACCAGGTGCGCGAGCACCGGCAGGTTGCGCTGCGCGGCCCACTCCTCGCTCGACAGCAGCACCGCCGACGCGCCGTCGGTGAGCGGGGTGGAGTTGCCCGCGGTCATGGTGGCGTCGCCCAGCTTGGTGCCGAACACCGGCTTGAGGGTGGCCAGCTTCTCCACGGTCGAGCCGGGACGCAGGTTGTCGTCGCGGGTCAGGCCGAGGAACGGGGTGATCAGGTCGTCGAAGAAGCCACGGTCGTAGGCGGCGGCCATGTTCTTGTGCGAGAGGTAGGCCAGCTCGTCCTGCGCCTCGCGGGCGATGCCGAACTCCTTGGCGGTGATGGCGGCGTGCTCACCCATCGACAGCCCGGTGCGCGGCTCGGCGTTGCGCGGGATCTCGATGCCCAGCATCGAGGGCCGCAGCTGGCCGACCAGCTTGACCCGGTCCTTGTTGGTCTTGGCGCGGTTGGCGGTGAGCATCCACTCGCGCATGTCCTCGCTGACGCCGATCGGCGCGTCGGAGGTGGTGTCGGCGCCGCCGCCGATGCCCGACTCGATCCGGCCGAGCGCGATAGCGTCACCCACGGTGACGATCGACTGCAGGCCGGTGCCACAGGCGAGCTGCAGGTCGTGGGCCGGGGTGTACGGCGAGAGCTTGGAGCCGAGCACGCTCTCGCGGATCAGGCTGTGCTCGCCGACCTTCTTGAGCACAGCGCCGCCGACGACCATGCCGAGCCGCTCGCCCTGCAGACCGAACCGGCTGACCAGTCCGTCCAGGGTGGCGGTGAACATGTCCTGGTTGGAGGCCTTCGCGTAGGCCTTGTCGGAGCGAGCGAACGGGATTCGGTTACCGCCAACGATCGCGACCGGGCGCTGGGTCTTCGCGGTCTTGGCCGGGGTCTTCGCCGAGCGGGCTTTGCTTGTCACTCGAGTTCTCCATGGTCTCGTCGGTTCCGGGTACGCCGGGCGTATCGGTTTACATTAAACTTACTCTGGAGTAAGTTCGTTGTCGACACCGTACCCGCAAATGTGATTCACACGGGGGACACTGGGCGAGCACGGTCATACAACACGTCGAGCACAGAGAAGGTAGGAACAGTGGCAGCCAAGAGCAAGGGTGCACCCAACCTCTACGGATCCTTCATCCACTCCGCCCCCGGCGCGTTCCTGGCGAGCAAGCTGGGCCTGCCCCAGCCGGCGGAGCTGCGCCGCTACAAGGCCGGCGAGCCCGCGCTCCCCGGCCCGGTCCTGCTTGGCGGCAAGGGCCGCCTCGCCGAGCCGATCCGCGCGCTGCTCGCGGATTACACCGTCGCGGATTCGCTCGACTCGGGCACCAAGTACGGCGCCCTGGTGTTCGACGCCACCGGCATCGATTCCATCGACAAGCTCTCGCAGCTGTTCGAATTCTTCCAGCCCGCGATGCGCAACCTCGCACCTTCGGGGCGTGTCGTCGTCATCGGCACCACGCCGGAACTCGTCGGCTCGGTCGACGAGCAGATCGCCCAGCGCGCGCTCGAGGGCTTCACCCGCTCGGTCGCCAAGGAGCTGCTGCGCGGCGCCACCGGCCAGCTCGTCTACGTGCACCCCGAGGCGGGCGCGGCCGCGACCGGCCTCGAGTCCACCCTGCGCTTCCTGCTGTCGGGCAAGTCGGCCTTCGTCGACGGCCAGGTCATCCGGGTCGGCAAGGCCGATTCCGTCGCCCCGGCCAGCTGGGACAAGCCGCTGGCCGGCAAGGTCGCCGTCGTGACCGGTGCCGCCCGCGGCATCGGCGCCACCATCGCCGAGGTCTTCGCCCGTGACGGCGCCACCGTCATCGTCGCCGACATCCCCGCCGCCGGCGAGGCCCTGTCCGAGACCGCGAACAAGGTCGGCGCCACCGCCCTTGCCCTGGACGTCACCGCCCCCGACGCCGCCGAGCGCCTCGCCGAGTTCGCCACCGAGCGGTTCGGCGGCATCGACATCGTCGTGCACAACGCGGGCATCACCCGCGACAAGCTGCTCGCGAACATGGACGAGGGCCGCTGGAACTCGGTCATCAACGTCAATCTCGCTGCCCCGCATCGCATCACCTCCGGCCTGGTGGCCAAGGGTGTGCTCAAGGAGGGCGGCCGCGTGATCGACGTGTCCTCCATCGCCGGCATCGCGGGCAACCGCGGCCAGACCAACTACGGCGCCTCCAAGGCCGGCGTCATCGGCATGGTCGACGCCGAGGCCCCGCTGCTGGCGGAGAAGGGCATCACCATCAACGCGGTGGCCCCCGGCTTCATCGAGACCGCGATGACCGCCGCGATCCCGGTCGGCACCCGCGAGGCCGGTCGCCTGATGAGCTCGCTGCTGCAGGGTGGCCAGACCGTCGACGTCGCCGAGACCATCGCCTTCTTCGCCAGCCCGGCGTCGAACGCGGTGAGCGGCAACGTGGTTCGCGTCTGCGGTCAGAGCCTGATCGGCGCCTGATGACCCAGACGATCACCCTCTCCGAGGTTCCGAAGAACGGCGGGCTGTACGCGAAGGCGGCGCTGGGCGCCGTCCCGCTGCCCGCCCCGCTGTCGGGTCGCAAGCCCACCCTGCCCGACCGCCGCGTCGTCTTGGACGGTTTCCAGGTCGACCCGGACCATCTGGCGGCGTACTGCCACGCGACGGGCCTGCGCTTCAGCGACACCCTGCCGCTGACCTACCCGTTCATCCTGGCGTTCCCGCTGGCGATGCAGCTGGTCGTCGCGCGGGACTTCCCGTTCAGCGCGGTCGGCGCGGTGCATTTCGAGAACGTCATCGAGCGCACCAGGGAGATCTCGGTCGCCGAGCCGCTCGATTTCACGGCGCACATCGAGAACCTGCGCGAGCACCCGAAGGGTCTGCTGGTCGACGCGATCACCGAGATCCGCGTCGGCCGGGAGCTGGTCTGGCGGCAGGTCACCACCTTCCTGCACCAGCAGCGCACCTCCCTGTCGGGCGGCCCGAAGTCGGCGCCGCCCGCCGACGAGGTCCCCCCGCCGCCGCTGCGCGTGCAGCGCGTCGATCAGAAGATGATCAACCGCTACGCCGCCGCCTCGGGCGACCACAACCCGATCCACGTCTCCGGACTGGGCGCCAAGGCCATGGGCTTCCCGAAGACCATCGCCCACGGCATGTGGTCGGCCGCGAACATCCTCGGCACCGTCGAGGGCCGCATCCCCGAGAAGACCACCTACACGGTCAAATTCGGCAAGCCGGTCTTCCTGCCCGCCTCGGTCAACATCTACGCCGAGCAGGTCGGTTCCGGCTGGGACCTCTCCATGCTGAACCCCAAGAAGGGCTACCCCCACCTCACCGCAACCCTGCGCTGACCTCGGTACCCCACGGGCCGCACCCCCTTTCCGGAGGTGCGGCCCGTTCCGTTTTCGGCGGCCCGATCGGTGGCCGCGAATCCGCCGTTACGCGAATTCGCTGTGAGATTACTCATTTTCGCGAATCGCGTTCGCTGATCAGTTGCGGCACTTCGCTTTTCCCGGCCACTTGGTCTACCGACCGGTGCTTTCTTCTCCGAGCTAAGAAATTGCCTGACGCCTGCTGGGCGGGCGATCCGGTGTTGCCATGATGCCAATATTCCGGGCCGGAAATTCCGGTTACCCTCCGGCATCCGAACAGTCCGCTGCCCCGATTCCGGTGCGTTCCCGTGCCCGGAAACGCGTGTTAGAACTGCTGTGCCCAGTCTGCGGGGCTGGCAAACCTGGGATGTTCGACTCCCCGATCGGGCGGCGATCCTGCGGCCGCCCAGCGCATTTCACCTGATGATCCGTTGGCTCGAAGTGGTGTGGAGGAAGCGTTGTGAAGAAGACGATGGCTATCGCGATGACGACGGCGGCCTGGTCGCTGATGGTGGTGCCCGGCCTGGCCGGCGCCGACACCGGCAGCGGCTCGACCGGCAGTGGTGTGATCGACACCGGCAGTGGCATTCTCGGCGACCTACTCGACACCGGTAGCGGCATCCTCGGTGGCAGCTCGGGTGGTTCGTCGGAAAGCGTGCAGCCCTGCAATCGCTCGACCAAGTCCGGCGGCGCGGGCGTCACCACCACCACGCACCAGCTCGGCGTGGCGGGCCCGACGTCCTTCGTCCTGTCCTACGAAACCCTCAACATCCCCGACCGGATCCAGGTCTTCTACGAAGGTGGTCAGGTGCTCGACACCGGTTACGTCGGCGACAACCTGAACCAGGGCACCGGCTCCGCCGTCGTCTCCCTCCCCGGCGGCACCGCGACCACGGTGACCGTCCGGGTCAGCGGCCCCGACAGCACGCAGTGGGAATACACGGTCAACTGCCCGTCGTAGCGGCAGGCGACATCGGGCGGTCCGGAACTCTCCGGGCCGCCCGATCTGTATTCAGCGGGTAGAGAGCTGGATTCGTGCTCCACTGCCCTGATTCGTCACTTTGACATGGGGACGGGTGAGGCCTGCGCGGCTGTGTTTTCGCACAGCATTCCCCTGGGTGGAATCTGGCTACATCGCAGACATCACGCAGAAAACAGGTGGCGTGGCAGCACATTCCCTGCCGGTATGGAATCGGCCGCTCGATCTCGATGTCCAATGATGGCAGCGCGCAATCGTATTGAGATCGCCAACCGTTACCGGTTCGAGAAGTGATATCTATCATGGTGTAAACCGAGTGATAGCGGGGAAATCAGATGAGTTCACCGCTGGTACGCCAGGCCTTCATGGCCTCGCCTTGTTGTTTCCTCGCGAGTAGCCCCGCGCCTCGATCGATTGATCAGTGCTTACGTGACATTCGAGGCCGATCACTCCGTCCGCGAGGCCTGCGCACCGATGAATTGATCTGAGGGATCGCATGGTGTCGATCCGCAGAATGACTGGCGTTGGCAATCTTTCAGCATCCGACAGGCGAATGTCCCGAAAACTCGGGGCTGTGGTGCCGACTGACACACGTGTTAGAAACTTCCAGTCGGCAGGGAGGTCGACAATCACCATTCATCACAAGGGGTTTCACTTCATGAAGAAGATCCGCACGCTCGGTTTCGGTCTCGTCCTCGCGGCCGGAATGGCCATGTTCGGCACCGGCATCGCCACCGCCGCCGACGAGCCCAGCACCGGTTCCGCCGATAGCCTCGCCGCCGTGCTCGAGGCGCTGACCACCGGTTCCGCCGGCGCCACGGACCCGACCGACCCCACCGACCCGGGCACCGAAACCACGCCCGCCGCCCGCGTCACCCCGATCGCCGAGCCCGAGACCGGCTCCGCCGAGAGCCTCGCCGCCATCCTGAAGGCCCTCACCACCGGCTCCGCCGAAACCCCCGACCCGACCGACCCCGGCACCGGCGGCGGCACCGACCCGGGCACGGGCGCCGGCGCGTAGTCGTCATCGACGAGAAGGCCACGTACCGGCGGTGCGTGGCCTTCGATTCTTGCTCGGTCGATGCGGTACACCCTCTGCTTCGGTCCGTTTGTGCGCACGGGTGACAGGCCCTACTGTGCGGTCGGGCGCACCCGTGTTCGGTCGGTGTGCGCCGGATGATTGATTCGATGGGGGGAGTGCCATGTCGGCACCGCAGTCGCTCACCGTGGAACAGGACGCGGTGCGCTCCTCGACCACCGGAGAATTACCCTCCGGGCGTGGTTGGTTCGGTTCCCTGTGGGTTTTCCTCACCGCCTGGATCGCCTATGCCACGGCACTGTTGGTGAGCAGCCGGGACCTGTTCACCCGGGTGGTGTTCGAGGAGGGTGACGCGGCGACCGTTTCGATCCAGGTGCTCGCCGCGAAGGATTTCGAGCTGCTGGTCGGGAACTATTCCCGGGTCGGATTCCATCATCCCGGGCCCGGGTTCATCTACGTGCAGGCGTTCGGGGAGTGGCTTTTCTACGATGTGCTGCGGTGGGTGCCGTCACCGTGGAACGGGCAAGCGGTCGCCATTCTGCTGCTCAATGCCGCGCTGGTAGCGCTGGCATTGTGGATTGTCTACGCCTGGTATCCGTCGTGGACGCTGGTCGCGGGGCTCGGTGGGGCGAGCTTGGTGTTCCTCACCGTGTATCGCGAGCTGCTCAGTGGTCTCTGGTTCCCCTATGTGTATTTCGCGCCGTTCCTGGTGTTTCTGGTGGCCGTGTCCTCGGTGGTGGCCCGGCGGACCGAACACCTGTGGATCGTCGCGCTCGCGGGCGGCTTGCTGATCCACGGGCACGCGGAGTTCCTGTTCTTCGTGCCATTGCTCGGTGGGGCGCCGCTGTACCTCGCGTGGCGCGGGAAACTGGCGGTCGCCGAGCGGGATTGGTGGCGGTTCGGTGGGGTCGCGGCGATATTCGCGGCGCCGATCCTGCTCAATACGATCGTGAATTTCCCCGGGGAATTCCCGAAGTACGTCGGGTACGGGGGTGGGCACGGGATCCATCTGCCGTGGACGGCGTTGGCCTACACCGTGCAGTTCTGGGGGCCGAACCGCATCGTCGGCCTGATCGTCTTCGTCGTGCTGTTCGCGCTCGTCGCGCGGCTGGCGCGCGGCGAGAAGTTCCTGGCGAGTGGTGTGGCATTCTGCGCGGCGGCCGCGGCGCTGATGACGGTCTACGCGATGATCGGCATCGATCAGATCGAGGAGGCGTACATCGGGTACTTCTCCTACGCGATCCCGCTTTTCATGATCATGCTTGCCCTGATCGGCCTCACCCAGCGGCTCGGATGGCTGAAATACGCCGTCGCCGGCTTGCTCGTCGTCGGGCTCGTGGTGAGTGGGCTGACGAACTCGCTGGCGAATCGGCGACACGAAATGATCGGCATTCCGGCCGCTCTGGACGCGATGGCGGCGGCCGCGGATGGTCGGCCGATCGTTCTGGAGCGCCGACCGCACGAGGCGTGGGCCGAGGTCGTTCCGCTCGTCTTGGCCGGGGCTCGCGAGGGCGTGCGGGTCTGCGCCGACGATGCCCCGATGATGGAACTGTTGGTCACCGCCGCGTTCGTTTGCACTCCCGACGAATTGGCGACGGGTGCTCGTGTCGTGGTGACGAGAAAGAATGTCGACGCGCCCGCCGGGCTGCTCGTCGGCGAGATCGGCCAGGCGGTCGGTAGTCAGCAGAGCTGGGTGATCGCGGTGGGGTGACGTTGTGTGTGTGATCCGATTCGATTGTCCAGTGGTGGGGAGTTATGAAATCTGTCGAGGGGGACGCTGATTCGGCCGACGCGGTCGAACAGCGAGGACGTACCCGCGGTGGTCGGTTCGAGTTTCTGGACGCGCTGCGCGGGATCGCGGCGCTGGCGGTGGTGATCGAGCATTTCACGGACCCGCTGTGGCCGTCGTACGCCCGATTCGTCGGCCAGTACTTCAATTTCGGCGTATTCGGGGTCTTCGCGTTCTTCATCGTCAGCGGGTACATCATCCCGGCGTCGCTGGAGCGCGGACGGTCGCTCGGGGCGTTCTGGGTGGGTCGGTTCTTCCGGCTGTTCCCGCTGTTCTGGGTGTTCCTGATCGCGGCGGTGGTGCTGCACTACGTGGGCATGTACGGCGGGCCGCCGGGCTTCATGGTCGACCCGGTGTGGAATCTCGCGACGAATGCCACGATGGCGCATCTGTTTCTCGCCGGGCACTATTCGGAGATTCTCATCGTCGCGTGGACGCTCTCGTACGAGCTGGCCTTCTACGCGTTCGTGTCGCTGTTGTTCCTCGGCGGGCTCAACCGGCGATCGGTGCCGGTGGCCAGCCTGGCGATCGGTGCGATTCCCTTGGCGGCCTTGTTCCTGCCGACCGCGTTGGTCGGCGGGCCCGACGCGAACCTCGCCACTCGACTGATGGTCGCGGCGGTGACGGTGGTTGTCGCGGTCTTCTTCGGGTACCGGGCGGCCGCTCGGGGTAATTCGGCGGGCGTGGCGGTGTTGATCGCGGTGCTCGCTGTCCCGCTGGTGCTCAATCAGCCTGGGGCGTCCGGGTATTCCGCGGCGATCTTCGCGACGATGTTCGTCGGCACGGTGCTCTATCGGATGACAGCCGGCGAGATCTCGGCCTGGGTCGGCTGGGGAGTGTTCGGGATCGCCGCGGGTCTGTTGCTCGCACCGCGATTCGTTCAGCAGCCCGTCTCGGATTCCGCCGGTACCGCGGAATGGGGTGGGTTGGTAGGTCCGGCCTTCACGATCGTGGTCGCCTATCTGCTGTTCGCGGTGATGCTGCTGCTGCGCCGGTATTCCTTCCCCCGGCCGCTGCTGTTCCTCGGACGGATCAGTTTCTCGCTGTATCTGGTGCACGGCCTGGTGAACAATGCCGTGCCCAAGTGGCCGGAGTCGATCTTCGGCGGCAATGCGGCCTGGCTCACCTGGAGCACGTGGATGGTCGTCGCGATCGGCCTGGCCACGCTGACCTTCCACAAGATCGAGCAACCCTTCCTGCGTCTCGGTCATCGGGTGATGGCCAGGATGGACGCGCGAACCCGGCCGATCCCGGCGCCGATCGCCTGAACCGGCGAACGACTCCCGCCGTGGTCCGGGCGGGAGTCGTTCGTCCAGGGCTGGTCAGCGCAGCGCGGCGCCGGTCGGCACCACCACGGCGTAGAGGTCGGCGAGGGTGGCGAGGGCGCTGTCGTGGAGCTGGCTCGCGGTGACGTCGGCGAGGGGGCGGGTGGCGCAGGCGTCGGCGACCACGGTGGGCTTGTTGCCACGGAGGAAGGCGCCCTCGGTGGTGAAGGTGACGCACATGTGGGTCATGAAGCCGGCGATGACGACGGTGTCGTGGCCCGCCGTGTCGACGAGGTCGCCCAGGTCGGTGCCGACGAAGGCGTTGGGGACGGTCTTGACGACGACCTGCTCGTCTTCGGTCGGGGCGACCGCGTCGTGGATGCGGCCGATCTCGGCGGTGATGTCGTAGGGGGTGCCCGCGCCGCCGTCGTTGATGACGTGGATGACCGTCGCACCGGATTCGCGTGCCCTGGTGAGCAATTCGGCGGCGGCGTCGAGGGCGGGCTTCCACTCGGTCAGCTCCATGACGCCCTGGGTGTAGGTGTTCTGGTAGTCGATCAGGATCAGGGTGGAGTCGGCCAGGGCGGCCGGGGTCTCGTCGAAACCGTTGAGCTGGCGGAGGGTGGTCGAAGCCATCGGAAAGCCTTTCTATCGGGGATGCGTTCCACGCTAGGGAGCGGCGGGAATGTCGGCAATGTCATGTAACCTGCAGATTCGGACATGGAGGTGTGGGGTGGCTGATCGGCTCGTGGTGATCGTGCTGTTCGATCGCGTCGACCTGCTCGATGTCACCGGGCCGCCGGAGGTGTTCTCGCTGTTGCAGCGGGAGATGGACGAGCCGACCGGATATCAGGTGGTGCTGGCCGCCGAGACGATGGCGCCGGTGACCACGTCGGCGGGGGTGCGGGTGCTGCCCGACGTGACCTTCGCCGAGGTCGCGGCGCGGCGGATCGACACGGTGGTCGTGCCGGGCGCGGTGGAGACCGACAGCAGCCGCCGGGTGCGGGCACTGGTGGATCCCGGGGTCGTCGACGCGGTGACGGTGCTGGCGAAGGACGCGCGGCGGGTCGCTTCGGTGTGTGTCGGCGCGCATATTCTCGCGGCCGCCGGGCTGCTCGACGGCAGGCGCGCGACCACGCACTGGTCGACCGCGCAGCAACTCGCGGCCGAGCATCCCGCGATCGAGGTGGACGCCGATCCGATCTACATCCGCGACGAGAACATCTGGACCGGAGCGGGACTCACCGCCTGCCTCGATCTGACGCTGGCGCTGGTGGCCGACGATTTCGGCGACGAGCTGGCGTTGCGGGTGGCGCGGCAATTGGTGATGTATCTGAAAAGGCCGAGTGGGCAGAGTCAATTCAGTGTGTCGCTGGAGCCGGTGTCGACCACGCGCCGCATCGACGATCTCCGGCACTACATCTCCGGAAATATCGGTACTCAGCTCACCGTCACCGATCTGGCCGACCAGGCGCATGTGAGCGAGCGTCAGCTCACCCGGATCTTCCGCACCGAACTCGGCATGACGCCCGCCGCCTATCTCGAATCGGCGCGGGTGGAGGTGGCGCGGCACCGGCTGGAGACGACCGACGACACCCTCGCGCGGGTCGCCACCACCTGCGGTTTCAATACCGTCGACACCCTGACCCGGGCCTTCCGGCGCCGCCTCGACACGACCCCGACCGAATACCGGAACAGGTTCCGCCTCGGCTGACCGCTATCGCACAGCGTGACCGCTCGCCCTGTGACGACGAGTTCTCCTCACGTTCATTTGAATTATGTTTCGCGTAATTCTGCCGTGATAGGAACTCAGTATTCGTCTAGAAGGAGAAAAAATGTTCGACAGCCTGGTCCAGATCCTGCCCATCCTGCTCGCGTTCGCCAGCGGTTCGGCAGCCTGAGCTACCTGGGATTTCACGGCGCCCGTCGGATGCGACGGGCGCCGTTTTCCGTGATCTACCTGGCGGGGATCAGGCGGTAGAGCCACCACGGGCGGGACGGGAAGGCCGGGTCGTAGATCCGCAGCAGCAGGCGGCGTTCGATGCCGGTGCTGCGTTCCCGGATGCGCAGGTGACGGCGGGCGATGTCCTGGGGGCGCACGTCGCTGGTCCAGATCGGGTCCCAGTCGGGGGACTGACCGCAGGATTCGGTGATCGCGGTGACCCGCTGGGTCGGCGCCAGCGGGGCGAGCATGCGGAACGCGTGCACCAGCAGCTGGGCCTCGGTGGTCCAATCGATGAACACCTTCTTGGCCGTCGGGTCGAGGAACATCCATTCGAGCGCGTTCACCCCGGCGCCGAGTCCGGGGAACAGGCGCTGGTATTCGGCGTTCGCGGCGAGCACGTCCATGGTGGGGAAGCGCTGGAAGCACGCCGGATGCGTGAGGCTGGCCAGGTCCGTCAGGTCCTCCGCCGTCGGCGCGGCGGGTGGGGTGCCGGAATCCAGGGCGGGCAGGCCGAGCACGAGGATGTGCTTGCGATACCACAGCGGCACATCGAGGGAATCGAAAAGGCGCTGGAGCATAGGGGAATTCGGGACAAGCGCGCCCGACTCGATCTGGCTGATCAGCAGCGGCGCCATCTGCGCCCGCGCGGCCAGCTCGGTTCGCGCGAGGCCCGCCGCCATCCGGCGTTCCCGCAAATACACACTGAGCGCGGTACTTTCACCCATCACGACCCCCGAGCCTCACCCCGACCGACGGCAATTCCCAGGGTACGCCGGGTTCGGAGGGAGAGATCAGGAAAACAGGTCACGAGTGATGCCGCGCGAACCCCTCGTCCGCGCGGCACCGGCGTGAGCTCGGCTACGCGTCGACGGCGTGCGCGGCGACCCAGACCCGAGCCGGATCGTAGGTGTCGCGGATGTGCTGGAGCCGTTGCCATTCGGTCGTACCGAAGGCGGTGGCCGGGTCGATCGGGCGGTCGGCGAAGTTCAGGAACGACGTCGGCGCCGCCCAGGGCCGCAGCGCCGCGACGACGCCGGTGGTGACGGTCTCGCCGAGCGCGGCGAGTTCCGGGGTCGGCGCGGGCGACACCGCGAACAGGGCGTACGCGCCGGCCAGGTGGGTCAGCGCGGCGTCCTGGGGGCGGGCGAGCGCGCCGCCGAGGTGACGGAGTTCGGCGAACATCAGCGGGGTCTGCACGCCAGGGCCCGCCACCGTGAGCAGGGCCTCGACGGCTGCCTGCGGGAGGTGGGTGAGCAGTGCGTGATCGCTGACCGCGGGGGTCGGGCCGGGCGGGTCCATGTGCACGTCGAGCAGGGCGGCGGCCGGGATGCGGGCGAAGGTGTCGAGTTCGGGGGCCAGCGCGCGCAGCGGGGCGAGCAGTTCGGCGGCGCGGTCGTCGGCTTCGAGCACGGCGCCGTCGATCACCACCAGGGCACGTCCGGACAGGAACGGCGGCAGCTCGGGCAGCGGGGGAAACCGCATGAGCCGCACCGAGGTGGTGACCGATTCGGGGACCGCGGCGGTCCAGTCCCGCCACGCGGACAGCACCTCGGGCGCGCGTTCGATATCCCACAGCAGCATGCCCGCGAAGACGTCGGCGAGCGGGAGCAGATCGAGTTCGATCGCCACCACGACGCCGAAACCGCCACCGCCACCGCGCACGGCCCAGAACAGGTCGGGGTGCTCCTCGGCGGTCGCTCGCACCAGTGATCCGTCGGCGGTGACGATGTCGATCGCGCGCACAGCCGAGCTGGCCAGACCGTGTTCGCGGCCGTAGAACGACAGGCCGCCGCCGAGCAGGTACCCGGCCACCGCGACATCACCGGCGCTGCCGTGCAGGGCGGTGAGTCCGTGCGGTGCCGTCGCCGCGAGCACATCGCGCCAGAGCGTGCCGCCGGTGACACGCGCGCGACGGGCGACCGGATCGACGGTGACGCCGGTCAGTTCGTGCAGCCGGAGCAGCAGCACGTCCTGGAGATCGGCGAGGGCGGCGGCCCCGTGTCCGGTGCTCTGCGGCGCGATCCGCAGGCCGAGCGCGGTGGCGGCCCGGACGATCTCGACGACCTCGTCGACCGTGCGCGGCACCGCGACGGCGGCGGGGCGCTGCCGGACGGCGAGGTTCCACGGCGCGCAGGCCGCGTCGTAGCCGGGGTCGCCGGGCAGGAGCACGAGGTCGCGCAGGGCGGTCGTGGTCGGGTTCATGGTCGGTCCTTCGGATCGGAGGGAGTGGGGATCACGAGCGCGCTGAGCTCGACGAGCGTGCCGGGTAGCGCGAGGTGCGCGACATCGACGAGGTCGACGGGCACCAGGGCGCCGTCGAGCCATTCCATGACGAGGTCGGCGAGATCGGCGGCGTCGGCGGGAGCGCGGGCGCTGACCCGCAGACGCACGATCGATGACGCACCGAGCCCGTGCGCGGCCAGCGCCGACTCGAGCCGCTCGAACGCCAGGCACAGCTGTGCGGCGGCGTCCTCGGCGTGCACGAGGCGGCCCGACTCGTCGACCGAGTTCGTCTCGATGGTGATGGTCACGCGCTCCAGATTCGCGCGTTCGACCTGGTCGGGGCCATCCCAGCCGCGTGGGGAATCGGATATCCCAGCCTTCTGGGATATGGCGGCCTATGGTCTGCGGCGCATACTGAGGACATGCGCAGCCGGCTTCTCCCCGAGCGCGTGCGGAGTGATCTGGATGTGCTCTCGCGTGCCGGTCTCGACCTCGACGAATTCCTCGTCGAGGCGACCGACGCGGTGCGCCGGGCGGTACCGGCGGTGGCCGCGTGCGTCGGCACCCACGATCCCGCGACGATGATGCTCACCAGCGCGCGCAAGTACGGGTCGCTGGTGTCGGCGAACGAGCACGACCGGCTCTTCGGCCTCATCGAGTACGGCACCGAGGACGCGACATCGTTCCGTTCGCTCGCGGTCTCCGACCGGCGCGCGATCGGCATGCACGCGGTCCTCGGCGACGACATCGACCGCTGCGAGCGGATGTCGCGGCTGATGCGCCCGCTCTACGGCTTCGCCGACGAAGCGCGACTGGTGTTCCGGGACGCTTCGGGCGCGTGGGGGTGCCTGGCGATGTTCCGCGGCACCGACGACCCGGCCTTCGTCGACGACGAGGTCGACTACCTCGCCTCGCTGTCCGGCGCGTTCGCCCGTGGCGTGCGCGCGGGCGTGCTGACGCGGCTCGCCGACGCGCCGGAGCTGGGCGCCGAGACCGCGGGTCCGGCCGTCGTCATCGTCGACGCGAACGACGAGGTGTCCCAGATCAGCCTCGGCGCCGAGGAGCGCTTCGCGCAATTACGGTCGTCGGTGCACAGCGGTGACCCGTTGAGCCTGGTGATCTCGCTGGTCAGCGCGGCGCGGCGGATGTTGGGGACGCCCGGCGCCGCGATGCCGAGGGCGCGGGTGCGGACCCCGTCCGGGGTGTGGCTGGTGCTGCACGCGTCGCCGCTGGCCGGGCGCGACGGCGCCGTCGGGGATGTCGTCGTCACCATCGAGGAGGCGCGCCCGCCGGAGATCGTCACCCTGGTCGTCGCCGCCTTCGGCCTGACCCCGCGCGAACACGACGTCACCCGCTTCGTCCTCCAGGGCGTGGAGACCAAGGAGATCGCCGCGGCCCTGCACGTCTCGGCCTACACCGTCCAGGACCACCTCAAGTCGATCTTCGAGAAGGCGGGCGTCCGCAGCCGCCGCGAACTCATCGCCCGCGTCTACTTCGACCAGTACGTCCCCCGCATGGGCACCGAAGTCGGCCCCTCGGGCTGGTTCGCCGGATAGTCAGGAAACGACGAACGGCCCGGAGTCGGAAGACTCCGGGCCGTTCAGGAATCGGTCAGACCGTCAACCTCAGAACGCGGCCTCGTCCAGTTCCATGATGTCGTTGTCCAGGTTGGCCAGGATCGCGCGGGTCGCGGTCAGCTCCGGCAGGACGTTGCGGGCGAAGAACTGCGCCGAGGCGACCTTGCCGGTGTAGAAGGCGACGTCGGAGCCGGTGGCGCCGTTGTCCAGGGCCGCGAGGGCGATCTCGGCCTGCTGCAGCAGCTGCCAGCCGATGAACAGGTCGCCGACCGCCATCAGGAAGCGGACCGAACCCAGGCCGACCTTGTACAGCTCGGTCGGCTGCTCCTGGGCGCCCATCAGGTGGCCGGTCAGGGTGGCGGCCATGGTCTGGACGTCCTCGAGCGCGGTGGCGAGCAGCTTGCGCTCACCCTTGATGCGCTCGTTGGCGCCCTCGGCGTCGATGAACTTCTGGATCTGGCCGGCCACGTGGGCCAGGGCCACACCGCGGTCGCGGGCGATCTTGCGGAAGAAGAAGTCCTGCGCCTGGATCGCGGTGGTGCCCTCGTAGAGCGAGTCGATCTTCGCGTCGCGGATGTACTGCTCGATCGGGTAGTCCTGCAGGAAGCCGGAGCCACCGAAGGTCTGCAGCGAGTCGGTCAGGTACTGGTACGCGCGCTCGGAGCCGACACCCTTGACGATCGGGAGCAGCAGGTCGTTCACGCGGAACGCGACGTCCTTGTCCGCACCGGAGACGGCCTCGGCGATTTCCGGGTTCTGGTGCGCGGCGGTGTAGAGGTAGATCGCGCGCAGGCCCTCGGCGTACGCCTTCTGGGTGGCCAGCGAACGACGCACGTCCGGGTGGTGGGTGATGGTCACGCGGGGCGCGGCCTTGTCGGTCATCTGGGTCAGGTCGGCACCCTGGACGCGGGTCTTGGCGTACTCCAGCGCGTTCAGGTAACCGGTCGACAGGGTCGCGATGGCCTTGGTGCCGACCATCATGCGGGCGTTCTCGATGACGTCGAACATCTGCGCGATGCCGTTGTGCACCTCGCCGACCAGCCAGCCCTTGGCGGGCACGCCGTGGCCGCCGAAGGTGACCTCACAGGTGGCCGAGGCCTTGATGCCCATCTTGTGCTCGACGTTGGTGACGAACACGCCGTTGCGGTCACCGTAGGTCTCGGTCTCGAAGTCGAAGTGGACCTTCGGGACGTAGAACAGCGACAGGCCCTTGGTGCCCGGGCCGGCGCCCTCGGGGCGAGCCAGCACCAGGTGCATGATGTTCTCGAACAGGTCGTCGGAGTCACCCGAGGTGATGAAGCGCTTGACGCCCTCGATGTGCCACGAGCCGTCTTCCTGCTTGACCGCCTTGGTGCGGCCTGCGCCGACGTCGGAGCCCGCGTCGGGCTCGGTCAGCACCATGGTGGCACCCCAGTTGCGCTCGGCGATCTTGGCCGCCCAGCCCTTCTGCTCCTCGGTGCCGTTGTTGAAGAACACCTGGGCGAAGCCGGCGCCCGCGGCGTACATCTGGATCGGCGGGTTGGCGCCGAGCACCATCTCGGACAGCGCCCAGGTGATGGCGGAGGGAGCGTTCAGGCCGCCGAGCTCCTCGACGACGCCGACCTTGGCCCACTCGCCGTCCTCGAGCGCCTTGTAGGACTTCTTGAAGGACTCGGGCAGGGTGACCGTGTGGGTGTTCGGGTCGAAGGTGGGCGGGTTGCGGTCCGCGTCGGCGAACGACTCGGCCAGCGGGCCCTCGGCCAGGCGACGGACCTCGGAGAGCATCTCCTTGACGGTGTCGGTGTCCAGGTCACCGAAGGTGCCCGCGTCGAGCAGCTTGTCGATGCCGAGGACCTCGAAGAGGTTGAACTCGAGGTCGCGAACGTTTGCCTTGTAGTGGCCCATGTGAGTACTCACTCTCCGTTGAGTTCTGGTGCGGTCGGTTGTGCGCCGTTCCCGCCCGTGTGACGTCCACCGGGTAGCGTGCCGGTTTTCCGCATGCTACTCGCGGGTAACTTATAGACCATATTACCGGTGAGTAATCGTCTCGGCAAAGGGGCTGGGGGCAATGTGACGTGAAAAACACGCACGGGCGCCGAAACGTTGCTCGCCGCGACGGCGGGGCTACCGTGAGGTGTGCGCATCGAGACGAGTGCCGGACCCGCCGAGATCGAGCTCGACGAGGTCGCCGACCCGGTTTTCCTGCTGGTGATCACGCACGGCGCCGGTGGTGGCGTCGATGCGAAAGACATTCTGGCAGTACGTGATTCGGCGATCGAAGCCGGTGGCGCGGTGGCCAGGGTGGTGCAGCCGTACCGGGTTGCCGGGCGCCGGGCGCCGGGGTCGGCGGACAAGCAGGACGAGGCGTGGCTCGAGATCGTGGCCGCGCTGCGGGCCGGGTTTGCCGGGGTGCCGATTGTTCAGGGGGGTCGCAGCAACGGCGCGCGCGTGGCGTGTCGCACCGCCGTGGCGGTCGGCGCGCGCGGGGTGATCGCGCTGTCGTTCCCGTTGCATCCGCCCGGGAAGCCGGACAAGAGCAGGCGGGCGGAGTTGCTCGCGCCGGGGGACATCGAGGTCGTGGTGATCAACGGCGGCAGCGACCCGTTCGGCGTGCCCGATCCCGCCGATGCCGCCGAGGTGAAAGTGATCCCCAAGCAGGCACATTCGTTCCGCACCGGGTTCGACGTGATCGCCGCGACAGTCGAACCCTGGTTCGCCCGCTGGCGCTAGGCTGGCCGCGCAAGCACGCTTCGATCGAGGCAGGGGGCACGGCATGAAGGCGCTCATCGTCTGCACGTCCAAGTCGCACGGCAACACCAGGAAGGTCGCCGACACCATCGGGTCGGTGCTCGACGCGCGGGTGGTCGACCCGTCGGAGATCACCGCGGCCGAACTCGCCGGTTACGACCTCGTCGGATTCGGGTCGGGGGTGTACTGGATGGCCCTGGACGCGCGCCTGCGCGAGTTCGTCGACGCGCTGCCCGCCGGGCAGGGGCGCGAGGCGTTCGTCTTCGCCACCAGCGGCTTGCCCGAGCCTAAATTCCGGCCCTACCTGCGTAATCTCGGTGACCAGCTGACCGAGAAGGGCTTCGAGGTGGTGGGCGGGTTCGCCTGTCGCGGACTCGACACGATGGGTCCGCTGGCGCTGGTCGGCGGGCTCAACAAGGGCCGCCCCAGCCCCGACGATCTGACCTCGGCGCGCGGCTTCGCCGAGCAGCTACGCGGTCGGTTCGCCTGATTCCGGCAGGTCCCGTTCGGCCAGGACCAGCGCGTCGATGGCGTCGGGGCCCTCGGTGGGCCGTAGTACCGCGTCGGCGATGCGGATGGTGAGGTGCTCGCCCGCGGCGCCCAGCTCGGCGCGGATGTCGTCGGGCGTGAACAGGATGGCCGGGTCCTGCGGGCCGCCGTAGCCGTCGGTCAGGTTCCTGGTGTCGTGACCGAGCACCAGCAGGACTCCGCCGGGGGAGAGCATGCCCGCGAGTTCGCGCAGCAACGCGCCGCGCTGGTCGGCGGGCAGGTGCACGAAGACCATCAGGATCAGCTCGTACGGCCCGGTGATGCCCGCGTCGGCCAGCCCGGTGATGTCGGCGCAGTGCCAGTTCACCCGCGAGCGGACCGAGCGGGACAGCCGGGCCGCGACAGTGCGGCCCTTGTCGATCCCCACCTGGGAGAAGTCGACGGCGTCGATCTGCCAGCCGTGCGTGGCCAGCCACAGGGCGTGGCGGCCCTCGCCACAGGCCAGGTCCAGCGCGCGGGGCAGCGCGGGCGGGGTGCCGCCCGGTTCGTCGGGCAGCAGCTGGATCCGGCGGTCGAGGCCGTAGACGTACTCGACCACCGTGCTGTTCGGCGGTGCGCCCCAGATCAATTCGCTATGGGCATACCTGGCATCCCATTCCGCCGCGTCCATACCGCCAGTCTATGGGGCGGCGCTACAGCCGGGTGCGCATCAGGACGACGTTGTACTGGGTGTGGATGGTCGTCATGAAGTAGAGGTCGCGGCCCGTTTGGTACGGGAAGATCGACGGGGCGTAGGCGGTGGGGAGTTCGCGGGCGTCGATCAGGACTTCCGGGGCGCTCCACGGGCCCTCCGGCGACGACGCGCGGCGCATCACCACGGAGTTGAACGGGTCGGTGGTCAGCGAGACGAACTGGCCGAGGTACTCGTTGTACATCACCGACAGCTCGCCGACGCCGCCCATGATCGGCGCGGCCGCGTTCACGTCGTTGAGCTTCCAGCCGCCGCCGTCCCAGTACTCGTACGCGCCGAGGTTCTCGATCTGAGCCTCCGGCACCCGGGCGATGAAGGCGTCGTTGTTGCGGCCCGAACGGGTGCCGTACTCGTAGACGAAGCCGCCGTCCTTGAGGAAGGCGTTCATCTGGAAGTTGGTGTTGCCGCCCTCGTCGGGGCGCCGGGTGTGCCCGAGGTCGGCCCAGGTCTCGCCGTTGTCGGCGGAGGCGGCCAGGCCGGAGAAGCTGGTGGTCCACTCGCCGGGGGCGTCCCAGGTCTTCACCGACATCAGCGACATGTACTGCACACCGTTGGCCGAGATGCCCGCGGTCGGGATGCGGCTGATCTCCAGGAACGGGATCTTCGGGCTGGGGATGAGGTCGCGCGCCTGGCCGACCACATCGCGCACCACGCTGTCGAAGAACACGCCGCCCGCGGGGTCCTTGGTGTGGCTGCGGACCAGGATGTTCGAGCGCCACGCCCAGGTGCTGCCCGCCAGCAGGTTGGGGAAGCCGATGCCCGCGGTGTCGCCGAAGGCGGTCAGCATCTCGCCGCGGCCGTTGTCCCACATGATCCCGAGGTCGGTGCCAAGGACGTTGTAGTTCTGGGTGTTGTTCGGGCTCGCCATGCCGGTGACCTGGAAGACGGCCTGCGTGCGCCCGTGTAGGGCGGGCAGGCCGTTGGTTCCGTTGAGCACCGGGATCGGGTTGATCGCGTTGGGATTCGCGACGGCGGGCGTCGCCCCGCTCACCAGCATGGCCGTGGCTCCGGCGAACGCGGCAAGCAGGATGGAACCGGTCTTCTTCACGGTTGTCGGAGCCTCCGGGTCACGCCGAAATTCGAGCCCGCTTCAGGTTCACCTGTGTCGGGGACCACATTTCGACTATTGGGCGAATCGCAGCGATGCTAACAGCCGATCGGTGTGAGGTGTGGTACATCGGATCGTGGCTCGGCATGAACAAATGATCAGTTGCCTGTCACTAGCTACGATTCAGGGCCTTACGCAGGAGCAATGGCACCTGGGCCGCGCGTTCGGCGGCGAAGGTCGCGCGGGAATTCCGCTGCCAGGATCGGTCGAACAGGCGCTTGGCGGCGGCGACGGCGCGCGGATCGCGGGCCGTGATCCGGTCGGCGAGGGCGGCGGCCGCGGCCTGCGGGTCGTCGGCGACCTCGGTGACGAGGCCGATCCGGGCGGCGTGGGCGGCGTCGATCGGGTCGGCGGTCATGGTCAGCAGCATGGCCTGGTCTATGCCGATGAGCTGCGACAACGTGGCGACGCCCGACATGTCCGGAATCAGGCCGTGGGCGGCCTCCATCACCGAGAACTCCGCCGTCGGCGCGGCGATCCGGAAGTCGGCGGCCAGCGCGAGCTGGAGGCCGCCGCCGTAGCAGCGCCCGTGCACCACGGCGATCACCGGCACGTCGAGGCGGCGCCAGGCCCAGCAGGCTTCCTGAAAAGTATTCGTTCCGCGCCACGGTCGCGGGAGAAATTCCCGGACGATAGCCAGCGGATCGCGGGTGGCCGCCGCGATATCGAGTCCGCTACTGAAACTGGGACCGTTACCGCTGACAATGACGACCCGGGTCTCTTTGTGCTCGGCCACTTTTCGGGCCGCGGCGACGAGATCGCGGAGCATTTCCAGCGTCAGTCCGTTGTGTTTGCCCGGCCGGTTCAAGGCGATATATGCGCGATCGCTGTCGAAGCGCACGGTGATGTGGTCTCCCATGGGGCTACCTTACTCGCGAGTCAGTTCTGCGTGGGCAGGACGGTGTGGCCCTCGCGGCGGCGGTGCGGCATGATCCTCCACGGCTGCGCATCGGCCGATGCGCGCCGATCGAGAGGACTCGAGAGTGCGGATCTGTTTGCTCGCCGCGGCGCTGCTCGCCGTGCCGGTGCTATCTGCTTGTGGCGGCGGCGACGAGGCGCCCGCGGTCACCCAGGCGGAGCTGTCGAAGTCGTTGCAGGACAAGGGGCTGACCAATCCCGAGCTGGCCGACTGCGCGGCACAGGTCTTCCTGGATTCGGGCATGTCGCAGGACGGGCTGCGGGTGATGGTGTCCAACGCGCAGTCCGGTGATCCGGCCAAGCTGCTCGGCCAGGACGACGCCGCCAAGGTGGGCGCCGCGCAGTCCAAGATCGCGGAGAACTGCGTGCACCTGGGCCGCTGAGCCGCGGGCCGTATCGATCGCGGCGATTCAAACCCTCGTCGGGCTCCCACACCGGTGTTGCACTGGAAACGCCGACGAGAAGGAGCCGCCATGACAACGGAGAGAATCGCCGACCAGGTCTCGTTCGCCTACTGGGTCCCCAACGTCAGCGGGGGTCTGGTGACCAGCGAGATCGAGCAGCGCACCGGCTGGGACTTCGAATACAACAAGAAGCTCGCGCAGACCGCCGAGCGCAACGGTTTCGACTACGCGCTCTCCCAGGTCCGCTACACCGCGTCCTACGGCGCGGAGTACCAGCACGAGTCGACCTCGTTCAGCCTCGCGCTGCTCGGGGCGACCGAGCGGCTGAAGGTGATCGCCGCGGTCCATCCTGGGCTGTGGCATCCGGCCGTGCTGGCCAAGTTCGGCGCGACGGCCGACCACCTCTCCGGTGGGCGGTTCGCGATCAACGTCGTGTCCGGCTGGTTCGCCGGTGAGTTCCAGGCGCTGGGCGAGCCGTGGCTGGAGCACGACGAAAGGTACCGGCGCAGTGCCGAATTCCTCGAGGTGATCCGCAAGATCTGGACCGAGGACGCGGTGAACTACGGCGGCGACTTCTACCGCATCCGCGACTTCACCCTCAAGCCCAAGCCGCTCAACACACCCGAGCGGCCGAATCCCGAACTGTTCCAGGGTGGTAACTCCACCGCCGCGCGCCGCAACGGCGGCCGCTACGCCGACTGGTACTTCTCCAACGGCAAGGATTTCGACGGTGTCACCGAGCAATTGGACGATCTGCGCGCCGTCGCCAGGGACAACGACCGCGAGGTGAAGTTCGGGCTCAATGGCTTCATCATCGCCCGCGACACCGAGCGCGAAGCCCGCGATACCCTGCGCGAGATCGTCGAGAAGGCGAACAAGCCTGCGGTGCAGGGGTTCCGCGACGCCGTGCGGCAGGCCGGGGCCTCGACCGCCGATCGCAAGGGCATGTGGGCCGACTCCACCTTCGAGGACCTGGTCCAGTACAACGACGGTTTCCGCACCGGGCTGATCGGCACGCCCGAGCAGATCGCGGAGCGGATCGTGGCGTACCGGGCGCTCGGTGTCGACCTCATCCTGGCCGGATTCCTGCACTTCCAGGAGGAGATCGAGTACTTCGGCGCCAAGGTGCTGCCGCTGGTGCGTGAGCTGGAGGCCGCCGCAACCCCGGTCGCGGCGGGACGCTGATGACCGTGGTGACCGCCGAGCGGATCACCACGGCCGCACAGGCATTGGCGATCGCCGCCGAACTCGCCGCCGACTTCGCGCGCGGCGCGGCCGAGCGGGATCACACGCGCAGGCTGCCGCACGAGGAACTGGATCAGCTCTCGGCCAGTGGGCTGCTGGCGATCACGGTGCCCGCGGCCTTCGGCGGCGCCGACCTGCCGCCGAGCGTGGTCGCCGAGGTGTTCCGCATCCTGGCGAGCGCCGATCCGAATATCGCGCAGGTGCCGCACAGTCACTTCGTGTATCTGAACCTGTTGCGGCTGGCGGGAACTCCCGCGCAGCAGCGGGAGTACTTCGGGCGGGTGCTCGCCGGCGCGCGCATCGCCAACGCGCAGTCCGAACGGGGCGGGGCCACCGTCGCCGACATCGCCACGACGGTGCGTCCGGTCGACGGGCGGTTCGTCGTCGACGGCACCAAGTACTACTGCACCGGGTCGCTGTTCGCCGATGTGCTCGCGGTGCTGACCAGACTCGATGACCCGCAGGGTGTTTCGTGTCTGGAGCCGGGGGAGTACGTGGCCTTCGTCGCCGCGCTGGAACCGGGCGTGCGCATCGTCGACGACTGGGACGCGCTGGGCCAGCGGACGACCGGCAGCGGGACCGTCGAGTTCGACGCAGTGACTGTCGGGGCCGACCAGCTGGTGGCCCGCGCTGCCGCGGTGCATGCGCCAACCGGCTACGGCGCGTTCGCCCAACTGCTGCATGCCGCGATCGATGCGGGCATCGCGCGGGGCGCGCTGGAAGCCGCCGCCGAGTTCGTGCGCACGCAGAGCAGGCCGTGGTTCGAAGCCGAGGTCGCGCGGGCCGCCGACGATCCGCTGGTCGTGCAACGGTTCGGGGAGCTGGCCGTGTCGGTGGCGGCAGCGGAAGCCTCGCTCGTCGTCGCGGGTGCGGCGGTCGACGTGGCGATCCGCGGAACCTCGGCGGCCGGGCACACGGCTCGTCCCCCGGCCGGGCAGGCCGATGCGGGCGGGCGTGCCGACGCGGGCGAGCACCCCGACGACGCGGCGGGAGCGTCGATCGCGGTCGCGACCGCCAAGGTCCTCGCCGATCGCGCTGCGAACGAGGCGTCGGCGGCGATATTCGAAGTGGGTGGCACGCGCAGCGCCGCGGCCGGGCATCGGCTCGACCACTTCTGGCGCAACGCGCGCACCCACACCCTGCACGACCCGGTGCGCTGGAAGTACCAGCACATCGGCCGGGCGGTGCTGCACGATCGGCCGCCGCCGCTGCACGGCGTCATCTGAGCACGGACGAAAGACAGAGTGAGGTACATCCAGTGACAGTGACCGTCGTCGTCGGCAATCCGAAGCCGGCGTCTCGCACCTTGGACGCGGCCGTGCGGGTCGCGCGGGCGCTGCGCCCCGGCGCCGAACCCGAGGTGATCGATCTCGTGACCCTCGGCCCCGGCCTGCTCGGCTGGGGCGACCCCGAGGTCACCGCGGCCGCGCGCGCCGTCGCCGCCTCGGAGCTGGTGGTCTTCGCCAGCCCGACCTTCAAGGCCACCTACACCGGGCTGCTGAAACTGTTCCTCGAACAGTTCGACGGCGGCACCGGGCTGGCGGGCGTGGTCACCGTGCCGGTGATGCTCGGCGCCGGGCCGGCCCACGCGCTCGCGCCCGACCTGCTGCTCAAGCCGGTGCTGGTGGAGATCGGCGGGACCGCGGCGCTGCCGGGGCTCTATCTCGCCGATCGTGGTTTCGCCGAGGACGGCGTCATCGAGGCGTATGCCCAACGCTGGGCGCCCGTCGTCACGGCATTGCTCGGACAGCCGGTGGAGGCGACGAATCATGCGTGAGCTCTTGGACTTTCCTGCCGACGGCACCGGCCTGCGCCGCGCCTTCGCGAACTTCCCCAGCGGGGTCGTCGCGGTGTGCGCGGAGATCGACGGCACACCGCACGGCCTGGCCGTGAGCACCTTCGTTCCGGTCTCCCTCGACCCACCGCTGGTCTCGTTCTGCGTGCAGAACTCCTCGTCGACCTGGCCGAAACTGGCCGGCGCGGGCCACCTGGGCCTCAGCCTGCTCGGCACCGACCAGCAGGCGGCCGCCAAGGCCCTCGGCGCCCGCAACGGCGACCGCTTCCGCGAGACCGCCCTGCACCGCGGCACCGGCGAAGCCGTCTTCATCGACGGCGCCACCGCCTGGATCGAAGGCGTCCCGGAAACCCACGTCCCCGCGGGCGACCATCTCGTCGTCATCCTGCGCGTCAACCGCGTCGCCGCCCGCGAGGACCTCGATCCACTCGTGTTCCACGGCAGCAAGTTCCGCACGCTGCACGCGGGCTGATTCGACGACGAAGGCCCCTGATCCGACGATCGGGGCCTTCGTCGATGGCGGTGCTGCCTCGAACGCTCGGACAATGTGTTCGGTATCGGTTGTTCGCGGGTGATCGTGGACGGTAGCCTTCGGGCGGGGGGATTCGGACAGTCGGCACGAGCTGCGGAAAGCCGTTCTCACCCGCCATTTCAACTGTCACACGGGGGTTTTCGTATGTCTCAGATCGATGCGATGCGGGCGGGCGTGCCGTCGCCCTACGCGAACCAGCCCGCGGTTCGGCGATCGACCCGCCTCGCCGGTTCCGCCGGGATCGCGCTGGGTAGCGTGCTCGCGGCCTGCTCCGCCGGACTCGTGGTGGCCGGCCTGGTCGATCGCCAGTACCTGATCGTCGTTTGCGTGGTCGCGCTGCTGCCCGGGATTCTCGCCCTCAGCCTGCTCACGGCGTCGCGGCGGATTCTGCGTGGCGAGATCAACGGAACCACCAGGGCAATGACGATGCTGGTCACCGCTAGTGGCCTCGTCCTGATGGGAACCGTCGGCGCCGTCATCGAAGGGCCATGGCCCGCGAAGATCCTGATGGTCGCCCTCACCATCGGCACCTTCACCACCGCGGCGTTGGTCAGCCGCGCCGACCGAGCCCTGAAGGGTCAATAGCGCGGAAACGACGAAAGCCCCCGGGTGACCTGGGGGCTTTCGTGCTGGAGCCGATGACGGGAATCGAACCCGCGCTGTCTGCTTGGGAAGCAGAAGTTCTACCATTGAACTACATCGGCGTGCGTTCATCGAACGCGTTCGCGACTCTATCAGACCGGCTCGTGTGCCGGTCAACTCTTTGATTCGGCCGGGTCGGCGTCGACCGGTGTTGACGAACGGGCGGGTGAAACCGGGCCGTTTCGGTGGGGTGGCGTTCTACAGTGCGTCGACGGGTCCGCACAGTTGGTCAGCGTTGCGTGCGGGGCCCGGTTCTGCCGTGTGGTGCGGCGGAACAGGTTCTCCGGTTCGAGGTTTCGGCTCGGTGTCGGGTCGGGTGGGCCGGGTCGACGAAAGGCTGACTGTATGAAGCGGGTTCTGTTCGTTGCGGTGATCGCGGCGCTGGGTGTGCTCGGGGCGGGATGCTCGGATGATTCCGGGTCCGATACCGGCACCACCAGCAAGACCACGTCGACCACCAGCGCGAAGCCGACGACCACCACGGCCGAGAGCGGCTCGGGGCAGCAGACGCCGGGGCCGGGCATGATGCCCAATCCGAACGGCGACGGCACCTGGGTGCCGTGTGAGGGCACGATCTGCACCAACCCGAATCACGGGGCCGGGCCGGATGGCGGGGAGACAACGCCGGACGACACCACCGCGCCGAACCCGCCGACCGGGCCGGGCGGGATCGTGAACCCGACCACCGATGCGCCACCGCCGACCGGCCCCGGTGGAATCGTGAACCCGACCACGGTGGCGCCGCCGCCGTCGGGACCGGGCGGCATCGTCAACCCGACCGTGAAGTCCCCGCCCACCGGCCCCGGCGGCATCGTCCAGCCGACGCAGTAACGCCCGGCATTCCGCTGTCGGTGGTCTCGCCGGTGACATCGATTCGCCGAGGCCACCGACGCGGGTGCCCGTGCGCTCCGGGGGTGGGGGCGGTCTACCTGCGGCATCAGGCTGCTTACACTGGGCGCGTGCTGCTCTCCGATCGTGACATCCGGGCCGAGATCGCCGCTGGGCGTCTCGGTGTCGAACCGATGCTGGATTCGATGGTGCAGCCGTCGAGCATCGACGTGCGCCTGGACGGGTTGTTCCGGGTGTTCGACAACAGTCGCTACACCCACATCGATCCGGCCATGCAGCAGGACGAGCTGACCAGCCTGGTCGAGCCCAAGCCGGGTGAGCCGTTCGTGCTGCACCCTGGCGAGTTCGTGCTCGGGTCCACCCTCGAGGTGTGCTCGCTGCCCGACGACCTGGCCGGGCGGCTGGAGGGCAAGTCGAGCCTGGGCAGGCTCGGGCTGCTCACCCACTCGACGGCGGGGTTCATCGACCCGGGGTTCAGCGGGCACATCACCCTGGAGCTGTCGAACGTGGCGAACCTGCCCATCACGCTGTGGCCGGGGATGAAGATCGGGCAGCTGTGCCTGATCCGGCTGAGCAGCCCGGCCGAGCACCCGTACGGCAGCGCCGCGGCGGGCTCGAAGTATCAGGGGCAGCGCGGGCCGACGCCGTCGCGGTCGTACCTCAACTTCCCGTTGCCGCCCGCCTCGCTCAGCGCCGTCGAGACCCGCTGAGGGGTCACCGCCAGCGCCAGGTGCAGCACCAGCGACAGCGGCGGCAGCACGTCCTCGCGGCTCGGCGGACGCACCCAGTGACAGCCCTCGCGGCTCCAGCGGCCCAGGCTGGTCGGCAGCATGACCGCGCTGCCGACGCCGGGGATATCGATATCGAGACCCGCCAGCTCGGTGATCACCTCGGCCGGTGGCCGGGCGTCGGGTTCGGTGAGCAGGCTCCAGCGGATCTGCCTGGCCAGCACCGGACCGGCCCGGCGTTGCTCCCGTAAGGTCGCGAGCACCGACTCGGCCCGCGTGGTCGGCAGATGCACCACGCAGAGCCGATCGGTGATCGGCAGCATCACGAAGCCACCGCGCTCGCGAACGGGTAGCCCGAATTCGCGCTGGTAGCAAGACACCCAGTCATCGACAGTTCTGGCTTCCACCTTTCCAGGATCGCTGCTACGCGTGCGCGCGACCACTGCCCCGCACCGCCCTTTCACTGCCTCAGGCAACCGATTCCGCGAAGATGTGGTGTGTCTCACTGTCGCACTCGTACTCTGGAGGCAGTAGTCCGTCGGATGAGGTGACGCCGTGGTCGGGGAGTGGACAGGCAGGGAGGCCAGAGCTCTTCGCGATGCCAAACGAATGAGCATCCGGGAGTTCGCGGCTCATCTCGGCGTGCACGAACGCCTGGTCTCGAAATGGGAGGCCGGTGGCGCGCGGGTGCGTCCGCGGCCGGTGAATCAAGCCGCGCTCGACACGTCGCTGGCTCGGTCCGACGACGTCGTCCGCGCACGTTTCTCTACTCTTTTGGCGCCCACCGGCGCCGACGCCGACCTGCTCGCTTTCGTCGACGCCGGTGCGATCAAAGGCGCTGTGTCCGAGGTGATGTCGGAGAGGGAGTTGATCATGGCGGCTGCGCACGAGGCGAGCGAACACGCGGCCGCGGCGGAGAGCACCAATGTGGGCGCGACGACGCTGGCACAACTCGACGCCGACGTCCGGCGCATCGCCAACGAGTACGTGCACGCCGCGCCCGCGCCGATGATGGTCGAGATGCTGCGGGTGCGGCGCCGGGTGTACCGACTACTCGACGGGCAGCAGAAGCCCGGCGACACCAGTCACCTCTACCTGCTCGCGGGCACCCTGTCGGGGCTGATGGCCAACGCCAGCACCGACCTGGGGTACCTCGACGCCGCGGGCGAACAGATCAGGGCCGCTTGGGCATACGCCGAACTCAGCGGGCACAACGGCTTACGCGCGTGGACCCGCGGCATGCACGCGCTGATCGAGAACTGGTCGGACCGGCCGCGCAACGCGGTCCAATTGGCGCGCAGCGGCCAGGAATTCGCCGGGCAGGGCCTGGCCCGGGTCCGGCTGCTCAATATCGAGGCCAGGGTGTGGGCGCGGCTGGGCAGCGACGCCGAGACCGACCGGTGCCTGCGTGCCGCCGAGACGGTGGTCAGCGACCGCCGTGACGAACTGCACGACGAGATCGGCGGCGTGTTCGGCTTCGGCGCGCCGAAGGCCGCCTACTACGCGGGCGCCACCTGCATCCAGCTCGGCCGCGCCGAGCAGGCGCTGGCCGCCACCGAACGGGCCATCACCCTGTACTCCAGCGGTCCCGCCCTGCAGCGCTCCTACGGCGCCGAGTCACTGGCCCGGGTCGACAACGCCGCGGCCCACCTCATCAACGGCAGCATCGACGGCGCCGCCGACGCCCTGCGCCCGGTCCTGGGCTTGCCCGAGGACCGCCGCATCGCCCAGCTCGGCGAGCGGTTGACCGGGGTGCGGCGCCGGATCGCCGCGCCCGCCTATCGCGACGCGCTCGAAGCCCGCCAGCTCGATGAGCGGATCGAGGAATTCTGCGGCGCCACCGGCGCCGCGGGCCTGCCACCAGGCAGATGAGGGGCGGTGCGCCGGAAACCGGTTTGCGGCGGATGGCACCATTGGTCGGGTGAGTCCTCAATCGCCGCATGTACCGCCGCGCGTTCTCGAGCAGTCGAAGAAGCTGCAGGACGTGGTCTACGAGATCCGTGGGCCGGTACACGCACACGCGGCGCGGTTGGAGGCCGAGGGGCACCGCATCCTCAAGCTGAACATCGGCAATCCCGCCCCGTTCGGGTTCGAGGCGCCCGACGTGATCATGCGCGACATGATCGCGGCGCTGCCGTACGCGCAGGGGTACTCCGAGTCCAAGGGCATCCTGTCGGCGCGGCGCGCGATCGTCACCAGGTACGAGCTGGTGCCCGGCTTCCCCGAGCTCGACGTCGACGACGTCTACCTGGGCAACGGCGTCTCCGAGCTGATCACCGTCACCATGCAGGCGCTGCTCGACAACGGCGACGAGGTGCTGATCCCGGCGCCCGACTACCCGCTGTGGACGGCCATGACCAGCCTGGCCGGCGGCACCCCGGTGCACTACCTGTGCGACGAGGCCAACGGCTGGCAGCCCGATATCGCCGATATCGAATCGAAGATCACCGACAAGACCAAGGCCCTGCTGGTGATCAACCCGAACAACCCGACGGGTGCGGTGTACTCGGCGGAGGTGTTGCAGCAGATCGTCGACCTGGCGCGCAAGCATCGCCTGCTGCTGCTGGCCGACGAGATCTACGACAAGATCCTCTACGACGACGCCAAGCACATCTCGCTGGCCTCGCTGGCGCCCGACCTGCTGTGCCTGACGTTCAACGGCCTGTCCAAGGCGTACCGGGTGGCGGGGTACCGCTCCGGCTGGCTGGCCATCACCGGACCCAAGGAGCACGCGGCCGGTTTCCTCGAGGGCATCGATCTGCTGGCCTCCTCGCGGCTGTGCCCGAACGTGCCCGCCCAGCACGCGATCCAGGTGGCGCTCGGCGGCCATCAGAGCATCGAGGACCTGATCCTGCCCGGCGGGCGGTTGCTCGAGCAGCGCGACGTGGCGTGGGAGCGGCTCAACATGATCCCCGGGGTGTCCTGCGTGAAGCCGCGGGGCGCGCTGTACGCCTTCCCACGACTGGATCCGAATGTGCACGAGATCCACGACGACGGGAAGCTTGTGCTCGATCTGTTGTTGCAAGAGAAGATCCTGATGGTGCAGGGCACCGGGTTCAACTGGCCCGACACCGACCACCTGCGGATCGTGACCCTGCCCTGGGCGCGGGATCTGGCGGTGGCGATCGAGCGGTTCGGCAACTTCCTCGCCAGTTACCGTCAGTGAGTCCTCACCGCACGGGGCTGTGACCAGTGAGTTTCAGGGGCCTGGGCAACCTGGTCATCTGTATAGATAGACCAAAACAGACTCCGAGTTCGGAATCTCGGAGATTTTGAAGAGCTACTAGTGCAAAAGTCCAAGTTTTGTGTACAGTAGTCCTCGGCGCTTCGGCGCCCGGCCCGGTTGTCTACCCCCCCTGGACAATCGAGAGCCTCAGGTAAGCGCGCCTACCCCCCTGGGCGCCTGCCTGCGGGCGGCGGAGACATCCCCCTGCTCTCCGCCGCCCCCACAGCGCAGTACCGCCTCCCCGGGATTCAGGCCAGACCGAGTCCCGGGGAGTTTGCGTTGGCGGCCGACGGTTGGTGGGTGGGTTTCGTTAGCCCGTTCCCGGTGAGTTACCCATGTTCTCGCGTGATGGCGGGGTTGCGTCGGGTCGTTCTTGAAAACGACATCCTTTAAGCTTTGGCGGTGAGCGATCATCACCACCATCACCATCACGATCATTCGGGGCCCATCGCTATCGGGGATACGGCGGCGAAGGTCGTTGTGGGGCTGCTCGCGGTGATCGGGGTGGTGGTGCTGGTGGCGACCGCGATGCTGTGGCCGAGCGCGCAGCATGTCGAGATTCCGTTGCCGATGCAGACCGTGTCGGGTGGGGCGGTGCAGACCGAGGCCGGGACCGTGGTGCTGCAGGACATCGGGCCGTGCGGGAGTCCGTCGAACGGGCGGGTGTTCACCGGGCAGCCGGTCGAGCCGCGGGCCGCCTCCTACACCTGTCAGCGCAGCGTGGTCGACATCCGCTCCGGGCCGGACGAGGGCAAGAAGACGCTGTTCGAAATCGCGCCGGGACCGGGCCAGCCCGACCTGCGGGCGGGCGACGACATCCGGATCGTGCGCGCGGCCGACCCCAGCGGCACGACCATCTACGACTTCGACGACTACTCGCGCGGGCTGCCGCTGCTGGTGATCGTGCTCGCGTTCGTGATCGTCATCTGCGTGGTCGCGCGGTGGCGCGGGTTCCGGGCGCTGCTCGGGCTCGTGTTCGCGTTCGCGGTCGTCGTCATGTTCCTGCTGCCCGCGCTGCTCGACGGCAAGCCCGCGATCCCGGTGGCGCTGGTGTCGGGCGCGCTGATCCTCTACGTGGTGCTCTATCTCGCCCACGGGGTGAACCTGCGCACCAGTTCCGCGCTGCTCGGCACGCTCGCCTCGATGCTCGTCGCGGCGCTGCTGTCCTGGGTGGCGCTCGAGATCACCAATCTCACCGGGCTGTCCGAAGAGCAGAACACCAACGTGGCCACCTACATCCAGCACGTCAGCATCACCGGGTTGCTGCTGGCCGGCTTCATCATCGGTTCGCTCGGTGTGCTCAACGACGTCACCATCACCCAGGCTTCGGCGGCGTTCGAGCTCGCCGCGCTCGACGAAGGCGCGTCCCGCGGGGAGATCTTCACCGCGGCCATGCGGGTCGGGCGCGACCACATCGCCAGCACCGTCTACACCCTGGTGCTCGCCTACGCCGGTGGCGCGCTGCCGCTGCTGCTGCTGTTCAGCGTCGCCGGACGGTCCATCAACGACGTGCTCACCGGCGACGCCGTCGCCATCGAGATCGCGCGGTCGGCGGTCGGTGGCATCGCACTGGCGCTGTCGGTGCCGCTGACGACCCTGATCGCGGTACTGCTGGCCCGGCCGTTCGGCGCCAAGCAGGTCGCCGCGCCGCCGCAGCGGGCCCGGCACGCCAGGAACTGAGCGCTACTGACCCGCCGGCGGGAAGCCGGGCAACACCACCGGCGGGATCGTCGGGACGATGATCGGCGGCAGCCCCGGCACCACGGTGATGGTGTTGGGGCCCTGCGGCGGCGGGGTCGAGGTGGTCGGCTGCGAGTCCTGTCGGGTCACCGGCGGCGCGGCCACCGTCGCGTGCACCGCGTCGGTGGTCGGGGCGGCCGCCGAGGACGGGCCGGCCAGCGTCGGCCGGGGCGCGGTCGACTCGGGCACCGCCTGGGAGCCGTCGCTGGAATTGCCGCGCTCGAGCACCTCGGGGCCGTAACCGAGCCCGAGGCCGATCGCGGCGACCACCACGAGTGAGCTCACCGTCAGCACTGCGGCGTTCAGTTCGCGGCGATTGTTGCCGTTGCGGCTGGTCAGCGCGCTCAGCGGCCGACGGCGGCGCGCGGGCGCGGTCAGCCAGGCCGGTGTCGCGTCGTCGCTCTCGGTCATCGGGGCGGGAGCCGGGCTCGCGGGCGCCTGCTGGACCTGCGCGGGCCGCGCGAGCAGCGCGGCGCCACGGGCCAGCGCGGTCTCCGGCTCGGCGGGCACGATCACCGGCACCCCGATCGTGCGTTCCAGCACCCGGGCGATCAGCGGAATCCGCGCGCCGCCGCCGATCACCATGATCGCCTGCACCGGATGCTGCGCGCGGATGATCACATCGCGGGTCATCCGCGCCGACGACTCGATCGCCAGCATCATCAGCGCTTCGAAGTTCTCCTGGGTGAGCAGCACCAGGCCCTGCTCGCTGGGCAGCGCGACGGCATTGGTGCTCGACAGCTGCTCCTTGGCGGCCCGGCACAGCGCGTCCAGCTCGGCCAGGCCCACTGGGTCGGCCGGATGCGCGATCCGGCCCGAGGCGATCTGCTGCTCCCGGATCAGCGAATCCAGGTAGTCGCCGCTGATGTCGCTGATCCGCTCGCACTGGTAGACGTCGCTGGTGCGGGCGTTGACGACGCTCACCGTCAGACCCGAACTGCCCAGGTCGTAGACCGCCAGCGTGGACACCTCGCGCATATCGGTGGTCGCGTGCGCGAAGTGCACGGCGGCAACCGCTTCGGGAACCAGCTGATAGTTGGTGAGCTGCCGCCTGGCCATCGCGGCCCGGATCGCCCTGGCCTGCGGTTCACTGCGGAAGGTGACCGTGGTGGCCGCGACCTCGGGCGCGGCGGCCAGCGTCGCGGCGATCGTGTCGGCGGCCGATTCCTCGGCCTGATGCTCGGGCATCGAAATGGTGTGCAGCTCGAAGGAATACGGCGGGACGAATCCGTGGGGACCACCGTGTTGCGGGCGCGCGAGGCGCACCGTGCCGGCGCCCACCGATACTCCCAATACCGCGCTCATCAGCTGCCCATCTCGTTCCCTACTGCACGACATGCGGAGCCTGCACACTCGGGACGATGCCCGGCAGCCCCCGCTTGGATCGCCACTCTACGGGGTACCGAGTCCGGCGTACACCCACCCGGCGTCCCGCCAGGCAGTACGGTCCAGGCAATTGCGGCCGTCGATGATCGACCGGGTCCGCACCACCGGATCCAGATCGGCCGGGGTCAAGGCCGTGAACTCGTTCCATTCGGTCAGGACGAGGACCACGTCGGCGCGATCGCAGGCCTCGGCGACCGAGGTGGCGTAGTTCAGCGTCGGGAACACCCGGCGCGAATTCTCCACCGCCTTCGGGTCGTACACGGTGACGACCGCGCCGTGCAGCTGGATCATCCCGGCGACGTTGAGCGCGGGCGAATCGCGCACGTCGTCGGACTCCGGCTTGAACGCGGCGCCGAGGACCGCCACGTTCGCGCCGAGCAGCGAGCCGCCGCAGGCCCGCGCGGCCATGTCGACCACCTTGGTGCGGCGGCGCATGTTGATGTTGTCGACCTCGCGCAGGAACGCGACCGCGTGGTCGGCGCCCAGCTCACCGGAGCGGGCCATGAACGCGCGGATGTCCTTGGGCAGGCAGCCACCGCCGAAACCGAGTCCGGCGTTGAGGAATCGGCGGCCGATGCGGGCGTCGTAGCCGAGCGCGTCGGCCAGCATCGTCACATCGGCGCCGGTCGCCTCGCAGACCTCCGAGACCGCGTTGATGAACGAGATCTTGGTCGCCAGGAAGGCGTTCGCCGAGACCTTCACCAGTTCGGCGGTGGCCAGATCGGTGAGCAGGAAGGGGATCTCGGCGGCGATCAGCTCGGCGTAGATCTCGCGGATCTGCTCCTCGACCCAGGTCGATCGTTCCCGGGCGTGGTCGATGCCGAGGACCAGGCGATCCGGGCGCAGGGTGTCCTGCACGGCGAAGCCCTCGCGCAGGAACTCCGGGTTCCAGGCCACCTCGACGTCGACGTTCGCGGCCGCGCGGGCTCGTTCCCCCAGGGCCGCGGCGGTGCCGACCGGCACGGTGGACTTGCCGACGATCATCGCCGGGCGCTCCAGCATCGGCGCCAGCGTGTCGACCACGGCGTGCACGTATTTCAGGTCGGCGCCGTACTCGCCCTTCTTCTGCGGTGTGCCGACACCGAGGAAGTGCACGTCGGCGTGGGCCGCGGCGTCCTCGTAGTCGGTGGTGAACCGCAGGCGGCCCGCGGCGAGGTTGCGCTGGAGCACCTCGTCCAGACCGGGTTCGTAGAACGGCACCACACCGTCGGCCAGTTTGGCCACCTTGCCGGGATCCACATCCACCCCGACCACATCGTGCCCCAGCTCGGCCATACACGCGGCATGCGTGGCCCCCAGGTACCCCGTTCCGAAGACTGTGCATCGCATAGTTCTGTTGGTAAGCCGCGCGCGTGGCTACGCCGCGTCAGCGAGGCAAGAGCGGGCGCAACATCTGGTGTACAGGGGGAGACATCGGCTGGTCGGTGGCTTTCGCGGGGCTGCTACCTGCGGCGATGGGTGCTGTTGGGGTGCAAGGTTCGGATCGTGGGTGTGCAGGGTGTCCGCGGGTGTGGACGTGTCGGTGGGGTGGGGTGGTGGCGCGTCGCTAGCATCGGGCCGGTGCGCCGGTCCGTTGTCGTCCTCGGTGCGCTGCTGCTCGCGGTGATCGTCGCGGTGGCCGCGCTGTGGCCGGTGTATGTGCGCCCGCGCGTCGACGCGCCGCTGCCCGCCGACGCGATCCTGGTCCTCGGCGGCGCGCACGATGGTCGCGAACAGCTCGGCTTGCGACTGGCGGCCGAGGGCTACGCACCCCGCGTCCTCGTCTCCAACCCCTATGAACACAGCCCGATGGTGAACCGGATCTGCCACGGCGGCTACAGCTTCGAGGTCATCTGCTTCGACCCCAGCCCTCGCACCACCCTCGGCGAAGGCCGCGAACTGGCCCGCCTCGGCGCCGGCTGGTCCCGCGTTATCGTCGTCACCTTCACCCCGCACATCTCCCGAGCCCGCTACATCCTCGGCGGCTGCTGGCCGGGCGAACTCCTCTTCGTCGACCCGAAACCCCATCTCTCCCCAGCCCGCTGGGCCTGGGACTACGCCTATCAGTCGGCGGGGTACGTCAAGGCCTGGTTCGCCGACTGCTGAGGTGGCCTCTTCCCGGCGGTGGAACGCGCGGCCGACAAAGTCACTCAGCCGGTAGACGCGGGCGACGGCGGGGCGGAAATACCGTTCGACCATGGGAATCTTCACCAGTGGACGGAGCGCGGCCGCGGTCGCGACGGGGTGTGCCGCGGCAGCGGTGATCGGTTGTGCGGCACCCGAGCAGGTGGCACCGTCGCACGGAACGCTGCCGGATCGGATCGGAAACCAGCGGATCGAATGGCACGACTGCGACACCTCGCCGGAGGACGCGGTGGGGCGCGGGCTGGCCGCGGTGGGCGCGCGGTGTGGGGAGTTCCAGGCGCCGGTGGATTACGCGCGTCCGTTCGGGCCGACGGTCACGATCGCGGTCGCGCTGCGTCCCGCGAGCGATCCCGCCCGGCGGCTCGGGACCCTGGTCGTGGAGACCGGCGGACCCGGCCCGTCACGCGAGGGGGTGTCGATGCTGGTCGAGGGCCATGAGGGTGGCTATCCGGCCGCGCCGGAACTGGCGCAGCGCTACGACCTGGTCGCGCTGGACCCGCGATTCTTCGGTGCGAGCAGTCCGCTCGAGTGTGGCTGGCCGACGGGCGAGTATCTCGCCATCGCACAGGGCGCGCCGACCGACCGCGCCGGGTTCGACCGCACCGTCGACGTGGCGCGGGATCTGGCGCAGCGGTGCGCACCGCATCGGGAACTGCTGCCGCACGCCTCGACCCGCGCCGTGGCGCGCGACCTCGATCTGCTGCGGACACTGCTCGGCCAGCAACGGCTGTCGTATCTCGGCTGGTCGTGGGGCAGCTATCTCGGCGCCGTCTACCTGCAGATGTTCGGTGACAATGTCGACCGGATGGTGCTCGACAGCGCCCTCGACCCGCGGGCGCCCGGCCCCGATCTCACCCGCGCCACGGCACCGGCCACCGCGGCCGCGCTGGCGGACTGGGCCCGCTGGGCCGCCGACCACGACCCGGAACTCGGCCTCGGTACGACACAGCAGGCGGTGCTCGCCGAAGTGGACGCCCTGGCCGCCCGCATCGCCGAGCGTCCTCCGATGGTCGCCGGGATCACGCTCACGGCGGACATGGTTCCCGGCCTGCTGCTGACCGTCGACGACACCGACGAGTCGTACACCGAATTCGGCGCGCTCGTGCGCGCGCTGTCCGACGCGTCGCGCGGTCTGGTCGTCGACCTGCCGCCGAGTTCGGTCGCCAAGCTCGCCGTCTACGCCGAGACCGAGGTGATCCCCGAATTCGGTTTCAGCGCGACAGTCGCCAATCAATGCGCGGATCGAGCCGCCAGGGATGTCGAAGCCCACTACGTCGACATCGAGGAGCATCGCGCCGCCGAACCACTGTTCGGCGCCCTGGCCCGTCACCTCACCCCGTGCGCGGTGTGGCCGACGCGCCCGGCCGAACCCGCCACCGAGATCGATACCTCGGCCCCGGCACTGCTCGTCGGCGCCGAGGGGGATCCGGTCGCACCGATCGCCGGGCAGCGGGCACTGCGCGAGGCTTTGTCCGGTTCGCGCTCGGTGACGATGACCGGCGTGTTCCGGCACGGCGTGTACCTGTTCGAGCCCTCGCGCTGCGTCGACACCGCCGTCGAGCGGTATCTGCTCGACGGCGTCCTGCCCGCGGCCGACATCCTGTGCCGACGGGAGTGACGGGCTACCGCGGCCCGCGGGCGAGTCCGGCTTCGTGCGCGATGATGACCGCCCGCACCCGGTCTCGCGCCGACAGCTTCGTGAGGATATGGCGCACATGGGTTTTCACGGTGCCAGCGCCGATGTCGAGCGCCACCGCGATCTCGGCGTTGGACGATCCCCTGGCCATTTCGGTGAGTACGTCGCGCTCGCGGCCGGTGAGGGCGGCCACCAGCTGTCGCGCCGCCGGATCGATCGGCGGGGCGAGCCGATCGAGCAGGCGCCGGGTGGTGGACGCGGCGAGCACCGCGTCACCGCCGTGCACGCTGCGCACCGCGGACAGGAAGACCTCCGCCGGAGCCTCTTTCAGCAGGAATCCGCTCGCGCCCGCGCGCACGGCGGCGACCGCGTAATCGTCGAGGTCGTAGGTCGTGAGGACCAGCACTTTGGGTGGATTACGCGCGGCCGTCAGCCGACGGGTGGCCTCGATGCCGTCCATGCCCGGCATCCGGACATCCATGACGACCACATCCGGAGCAAGCCGCTCGGCCGCGGCGAGGGCGGCGGCGCCATCGGCAGCCTCGCCGAGTACCCGCAGGTCTGGCTGGGAATCGACCACCATGCGGAACCCGGCCCGCACCAGTGCCTGGTCCTCGACCAGGAGCACCCCGATCATCGGTGGACCGCCAGGGGAATGCGGGCCTGGAGGAGATGCCCGGCGCTGTCGGAGCGGCGGCGCAACTCCATGCTGCCGCCGTAGGCGGCGACGCGCTCGCGCATGCCGACGAGGCCGTATCCGGCACTGGCGGACCTACCCTCGGCATGCCCGTCGTCCCGGACACTGACCTGCAAGCAGGCATCGTCGACGCGCACCGAAACCTCCGCGCGCGCACCGGCTCCGGCGTGCTTGACGATATTGGTCAGACCTTCCTGGACGAGGCGGTAGACGACCAGGCTCACACCGGTGTCGAGCGGCTCCCCGGCCAGGTCGACGGTCAGATCCACCGGCAGGCCCGCGTCGCTCAGGTCGCCGGCCAGGCGGGGCAAGTCCGAGATCCCCGGTGCCGGGGCGGGATCGGGCTCGTCGCGGTCGTCCTCGCGGAGGATGCCGATGGCGCGGCGGGTTTCGGCGAGGGCGGCGCGGCCCTGGTCACCGATGGCGGTCAGCGCCTCGACCGCGCGCCGCGGCTCGGCCGGCGCCGCGTAGCGACCACCGTCGGACTGCGCGACGATCACGGCCAGCGAATGCGCGAGGATGTCGTGGATATCGCGGGCGATCCGGTTCCGCTCGGACAGCACCGCCATCCGGGTCCGCTGTTCCTGCTCGCGCTCGAGCAGCGCGGTCTGCCGAGCCAGCGCCTCGAACTCGCCGCGACGGGCACGCTGCCAGGCGCCGCCGAGCCATGCCGCGACGACCGCGCCCGCCAAGGACACCCCGACGAGCACATGCGCCGACACCGGCATCGGAAGCTGCGGCCAACTCCAGCCGCCCAGCGCCGCCCCGGCCAACCCCACCACGAGACCCGCGCGGCTCGCCCACCGATCGGCATAGGCCGCGAGGGTGTAGACCGCGAGCGGCACGGCGATATCGGCGGGCAACGCGCCGGTCGTGGCCTGGACCGTCGCCCACTGGACGAGCGCCACCACCGCGACGACAGCGGCCGACCACTCCGGCCATCTCCGCCGCCAGGTCAGCGGAATCAGCAGGGCCACCGAGAAGGCGAAGTAGTCCGCCCCGGCGTCGACCAGCGCTCCGGCCAGGAAACACACTGTGATCAGCGCGATCACGATGACCGCGTCCGCGTGCGCCGTCTGCGCGCGCAGCCAGACCGCGACTCGTTCATCGACCATTCGCTCACCCTAGGTCGACCTGTCGGCCACCACCTCTACCCTCGGAACGATTTCCCGGGGGAGCGCGACCATGGTGCTGATGCACGAACCGGTCCGCGGGATCGGGGTCCACCCGAGAAGCGAAGAGGCGCGGACTCCGAAGAATCCGCGCCTCTCGCTGTGTTCAGTTGTCAGTTCTTGCGGCCGGGGGCCTTCGCGCCGGACTTGAAGCCGAGGCCGCCGGGCTTGGCGGTCGGCGGGGCCACCGGCGGGGTGCCGTTGCCGTTGGTGGGCTCGGCCGGGGTGGCCGGTTCCGCCGTGGCTTCGGGCTCGGCGGTGGCCGTCGGCTCGGCCGGGGCCGTCGGCTCAGCCGGGGCCGGGGTGGCCGGGGCTGCGGCGCCGGGGGCCTTCGGGCCGGGGCGCTTGAAGCCGGACTTCATGGCCAGGCCCTTGGCGGCGACCGTCGGCTTGGTCTCGGTGGGGGCCGAGACCGGCTCCGCGGCGGGAGCTTCGGCGGCCGGGGCCGCTGCTGCTGCCGGAGCCGCGGCGGCGGGGGCCTTCGCGCCGGGAGCCTTCGCACCCGGAGCCTTGGCACCGCCCTTCATGCCGAGACCCTTGACCGGCGGGGCGGTCGGTGCGGGTGCGGCTTCGGCGGGCGCCGCGGCCTCGGCGGGAGCGGCCGGAGCCTTCGCGCCGGGGGCCTTCGCGCCACCCTTCATGCCGAGTCCGCCACCGGGCGCCTTGGCGCCACCCTTCATGCCGAGACCCTTGACCGGGGCCGCGGGGGCCGCGGTCTCGGCGGCGGGCGCCGCGTCGGCTGCCTTCGCACCCGGCGCCTTCGCACCGCCCTTCATGCCGAGTCCGCCGGGCGCCTTCGCGGCACCCTTCATGCCCAGACCCTTGGCGGGTGCGGCTTCGGCGGGCGCGGCTTCGGCGGCGGGTGCCTGCGCACCCGGCGCCTTGGCGGCACCCTTCATGCCGAGTCCGCCACCGGGCGCCTTCGCGGCACCCTTCATGCCCAGTCCGCCACCGGGCGCCTTGGCGGCGCCCTTCATGCCGAGGCCACCACCGGCCGGCGCGGCCTTCGGGGCGGCGTCCTCGGCCACCTCGGCGACCGGCGCGGGTTCCGGCTCGGGCTCGGGCTCCGGTTCGGCCTTCGGCTCCTGGACGACGAGCAGGTTCGCCGACAGCTCGGCGGCGTCGACCCGGGTGATCGAGTCGAGCATCAGCTGCGCGACGTCGACGACCTCGACGCCCTCGCCCTGACCCTGCTCCTGACGCGCGGTGACACCGTCGGTGAGCATGACGCGGCAGAACGGGCAGCCGGTCGCGATCTTGGTCGGGTTGGTGGACAGTGCCTCGTCCACGCGGTCGACGTTGATGCGCTTGCCGAGCTGCTCTTCCATCCACATCCGGGCGCCGCCGGCACCACAGCACATGGACCGCTCGCCGTGGCGCGGCATCTCGACCAGGGTCGAACCCGAGGCCGCCATGAGCTCACGCGGCGCGTTGTAGATCTTGTTGTGCCGACCCAGGTAGCAGGGGTCGTGGTAGGTGATGTTCTGCGACACCGAGGCCACCGGCACCAGCTTCTTCTGCCGCACCAGGCGGTTCAGCAGCTGGGTGTGGTGGACGACCTCGTAGGTACCACCGACCTGCGGGTACTCGTTGTTGAGCGCGTTGAAGCAGTGCGCACAGGTGACGACGATCTTCTTCTTCGACTGCTCGACACCCTCGAACACCGAGTTGATGACCTCGATGTTCTGCATGGCCAGCTGCTGGAAGAGGAACTCGTTGCCCGCGCGGCGCGCCGAGTCACCGGTGCAGGTCTCCTCGGCACCGAGCACCATGAACTTGGTGCCCGCGGTGGCGAGCAGCTCGGCGACCGCCTTGGTGGTCTTCTTGGCGCGGTCCTCGTAGGCGCCGGCGCAGCCGACCCAGAACAGGTACTCGTAGCCGTCGAAGCTGTCGGCGTCCTTGCCGAAGACCGGGATGTCGAAGTCGACTTCCTTGATCCAGTTGAGGCGGTCCTTGGAGTTCTGGCCCCACGGGTTGCCCTTGTTCTCCAGGTTCTTGAACAGACCGGCGAGCTCGGACGGGAACTCCGACTCGATCAGCACCTGGTAGCGGCGCATGTCGATGATGTGGTCGACGTGCTCGATGTCCACCGGGCACTGCTCGACACAGGCGCCACAGCTGGTGCAGCTCCACAGGACCTCGGGATCGATGACGCCGTTGACGTCCTCGCCGCCGATCAGCGGGCGCTCGGCCTCGAGGCGCGCGGCCTCGGGGATCTTGGCCAGCTTCGCATCGTCCGGCTTGCCGTCGGCGTCGACCAGACCGATCTCGTCGCCGCCGGGATCCTTGCGGCCACCGGCCAGCAGGTACGGCGCGGCGGCGTAGCCGTGGTCGCGCAGCGACATGATCAGCAGCTTGGGCGAGAGCGGCTTGCCGGTGTTCCAGGCGGGGCACTGCGACTGGCAGCGACCGCACTCGGTGCAGGTGCTGAAGTCCAGCCAGCCCTTCCAGGAGAAGTCCTCCATGCGGCCGACACCGAGGTTGTCGACATCGGGGTCGACGTTCTCCATGTCCAGGACCTTGCCGTTGGAGATCATCGGCTTGGCCGCGCCCAGGGCGACGCCGCCGTCGGCCTCACGCTTGAAGTAGATGTTCGGGAAGGCCGAGAACCGGTGCCAGGCCACGCCCCAGGTGATGTTGCGGCCGACCACGAACAGCCAGACCATGCCGGACATCAGCTTGACGAACGCGAAGATCGAGATCAGCGTGACGTTGGCCGGGATGATCTTGGCGATCTGCCCGGTGATCGGGTCGGTCCAGGTGGAGTGCCCGGTCAGCGACAGCACACCGGCCTTCACCAGCACCATGCCGATGCCTTCGGTGAGCACGACCCACTCGACGAAGTACGCCGGGCCGAACTTCGAGCCGCTGAAGCGCGACAGGCGCGCGGGCAGGCGCGGGTGGTTCAGCTGGCGGATGATCATCAGTGTCGCGATGCCGACGACGGTGCCGACGCCGAGGATCTCGTCACCGAGATGGAACCACCAGGTCTCGCCGATGAACGGCCACGACCAGGTGGGATCGAAGGTCTGCCCGTAGGCCATGAACCAGAACTGCGCACCGGCGAGGAAGCCGATCATGACCAGCCAGTGCGCCCAGCCGACGGTGCGGAACTTGTTCATCCGCGTGTGCGCGATGAACTCCACGATCATGGTCTTGAATCGCGGGAAGAACGGTCGCCACCGATCCGGCGCGGACTGGCCGATCGTCACGGCCTTGCCGATCTTCCACGCGCCGCTGAGGAACGACGCCCAACACAACAGGCTGAGCAGTGCTCCAATCGTGCCCAACGTGATTGTCAGGGCATTCATGTCGCGACCTTTCTTTAGAGGCAACACGAGGGTCTTGGGTGAGACGGACTCACCCGGTTGGCTCGTATCGTAACCGGCGCTAAGTTACCGGCCAGTAACTACCGGTGTCCACCGTAGGATCGGCATTTGCGCTCTGACCTTGTTTACTGCGGCTTGACCTAGGTTTTGCCTGTGAGCAATGTCACATAAATGTTTGCCGAAAGGTTCCTAGGGCTGCTGGTGAACACCGTAAACCGTGCGTGATCTGCGACGAAGCTAAGGACAGGCTTACTCCGGCTGTCGAGATTCCTTCTGGCCTCAGCGGATTCGGTCCATTAGGCTCCAGCTGTTCTGTCTGCTGTGCCGGTCTTCACACTGCTCGGGGAGAAGTAAGGGACACCTCACGGTGTGTCCCTGCTTGACGAGTCTCGCGTGTCGCGGATCGCACGCCGCACCACACCTGATGGATTGGAACCTTAATGAACTTCCGTAGGACCACTGCGGCTGCCGCACTGGTTATCGGCGCCATGACCGTGTCGCTGGGGACCGCGCACGCTGAGCCCGTTCCCGCGGCTCAGGACATCAAGTACTCGGTGAAGCTGGTCGACAAGACCATCGTCGCCACCCTGCAGAACGGCACCTTCGCGATCGTCGAGCAGGACGGCGAGACCCCCGAAGCGCCGAAGACCAAGGTCGCCGAGATCAAGGACACCACCGGTGCCACGGTCGTGTCGCTGCCGATCGACTTCACCGTCAACGGCACCGAGATCCCGACCAAGTCCGCCGTCACCAAGGACAGCACCGTCCTCGAGCTGACCCCGGAGAAGCCCGAGGGTCTGCAGGTGGGCACCGAGCCGGTCGGCGTGAAGCCGGTCCTCAAGGCCTCGCCGATCGCCTCCGCGCAGGAGAACCAGAAGGCGATCAACGACTTCGCCAGCAAGTTCAGCATCGGTACTGCCATCGGCACCTTCGTCGGCACCGCCATCGGCGCCCTCGTCGGCTGCGTCTTCGGTCTGCCGCTGTTCGGTGTCGGCTGCCTCGCCGGCCTGCCGCTGGGTGCCGCTGTCGGTGGCATCCTGGGCATGATCGCCATCGGCGGCCCGACCATGCTGGCCGCTGGCGTCGAGCTGCTCAGCGTGATGCAGGCGCCCGAGGGCACCACCGTGTGGGCCGAGAAGCCGAAGGCTGTCGCCGCCCCCGCGCCGGAAGCCGCTCCGGCCAACTGATCCACCGCCGTACCGCGAAGGCCCCGCTCCGATCCGGAGCGGGGCCTTCCGCGTTTCTCAGTCCAGGACCAGCTCCCCGGACACCGATTCCGCACCGCCGGTGACCCCGTGGCGGCCGAACGTGCGCTCGGCCATGGCGTAGCGACCGTCCTCGCGAATCAGCAGCACGGTGCTCGCGCGGGTGCCGTGCAGATCGTGGGCGACGAAGCGCGCTGAGACGGACCGCTCGAATTCCAGGGGGATGCCGGTGTGCGGCAGGCGGTCGTCGGGCGCCTCGGTGCGGTCGGCGAGCAGGGTGAAGTAGTCGTCGACGGAATCCGGTGCGGTGGCCACGATGTCGCGCAGGCCGGTCAGGCCGCTGTCGACCTTCGGCCACAGCGGCGGGGCGCCGACACCGAGCACCGCCGGGCGGGCCTGGGGATCGCTGTGGACGGATCCGGGCACGGTCGCCACGTGCGCCGCGTTGGACAGCCCGTGCAGCCCCGGCGCCAGCTCGGTGGGGCCGACGCCGCTGCGGTTCGACTGCCACCACAGGCTGCGCAGATCGCTGACCAGGAGGTTGTAGCCCACGTAGGCGTCGGGTGCGGCCCCGGCCACCTCGGCCAGATACTCGGGCGGGCGGTCCGCGCCGCGCAGGTAGTCCATCAACAGCGCCCCACGGGAACGCGGGCGCGCCGGAGTGTCCCGGGGATCGCGGACATTGGTGACCGCGGCGAAGCGGGCCGCGTCGGTGCGCAGGCCGAGCCAGGTGCCCACCGCGATCGCGCCCAGATCACGCCCGGCCAGCAGCCCGGGCTCCTCCGGCCAGTAGCGCAGCGACTCGGTCGCGCGGGTGTAGAACTCGTCCCGGTTGGCGGCCACGATCAGCCGGTACTCGGGGTGCGCTCGCCAGGCGAGCAGAACCAGACACATGACCCCAAGCATGCCCTGGACACCGAAAAGGCCGGTAGCGCACTGCTACCGGCCTTTTCAGGCTGCTCTGTGCCTGCGGTGTGACCCGCGATCAGTTGGTGCGGACCGCCAGGCCCGGATTGTCCGAGAGGACGACGCTCAGCGGCTGCGCGAACAGCTGCGGGACGTCACCGGTGATCGCGCCGATGATGTTCGGGATCTCGCAGATCGGGTAGTCGGCGACCGACGACGCGCTGGAGATGCCGAGGGCGAGGCGACCGGTCACGATCGCGCCACCCGAATCGCCGGGCAGGGCGCAGATGTTGGCCGAGAAGCTCTGGGTGAGCTGACGGTCGCCGACCTGAACGGTCTGGTCGACGCCGTTGATGATGCCGCAGCTGAAGCCGGTGCGCGAACCCGACTTGCAGACCGGGGCGCCGACGACCGGGGTGGCCACGCCGTCGACCGCGATCGGGGCGTTGCCCGGCACGCGGACCAGGTTGTTCTCGAAGCGCGCGCGAGCGTTGTCGTTGATCCGGATGATCGAGTAGTCCTGCTCGCCGAGCACCGACTTCTGGAAGGTGCCCAGCTGGGCGCCCGCGCGATCACCGTTGAGCTCGTAGACGGCCGCGGCGTTGCCGGTGCCCGCCGAGCCGATGTCGGGGTTGCAGTGGCCCGCCGAGATGTTGATGACGTTGCCCGCGCGGTCGGTGCCGTTGAAGCCGAGCGAGCAGCGCAGCGAGCTGCGGCCGATCACCGAGGCGAAGCCGTCGCCGCCGGCCAGGGCGCCGTTGCCGTCGCCGGCGACCGGGGTGGCCGACAGGTCGACGCGCTCGCCCGCCACCGGCGGCGCGGTGACGACGACACGGGACGGGTCGATGAAGCTCGGCAGCGGCAGGCCGGCCTGCTCCACGCGCACCGCGATGGCGTTGTTCACGGTGTCGATGACGACGCCACGGACCAGGTTGGCGACCTCCGGCGGCGCGGCGGCCAGCCAGTTCTCGAACGCGGTCTTCTCGCCACGCAGCGCGGACTCGCTCTTGGCGACGTTGCGGACCTCGAAACCGGCCGACTGGGCGGCCTCGCGGGCCTGGTCGGCGCCGGGGCCCTGCGCGAGCGCGACGACGGCGTTACCGGCGTCGTTGAGCCACGCGCCGGCGAAGGCCTGCGGGAACTGGCGCTGCGCGGTGGTGGAGAACGCGGCGACCTGCTGCGCGACATCGGCGCGGCGCAGGTACTCGTCGGGGGAGATCTTCAGATCCCGGGTGACCGCCTCGATCAGCTGCGCGGGCAGGTCGGCAGCGGGCGCGGGCTGCGCGTCGGCGACTGCCATGGTGGGGCCGAACAGCAGAATCGCCGCCGAAGCGGCGATCACGGACTTCCGAGCTCTTCTCGAGCTTCGCGCGGACGGGGTGCGACCCATACGTGGCAGGAGCATGATCGAACTATATGGGCTGGAGCGGGTTATGCCTACTCGGACCGGGCAAGAGATTTCGCTCACCCGGTCCGGTCCGGCGATTTGTTGTGAGGTCAGCCTGCGTTCGGCTTGGTACGCACTGCGATTCCACTACCGAGACCCCCACCGGAGGTGGCCTCGATATCGGCCAGGATCGGCCGGATCGGCACGCCGAGCGAGGCGGTGCCGCCGTACGGGGCCAGCTGGGTGTTGGCCTCGGTGCAGTTGGGCGCCTCGGCGGCGTTGGAGCCGCTGGTGATGCCGAGCGCCAGCGTGCCGGTGACGATCGCGCCGCCGCTGTCGCCGCCGAGCGTGCAGGCGCTGCTGGCGAAGCCGCGGATCGTCTTGCTGACGCCCTCGGCTGTGAACAGCTGGGTCTCCACATGGTCGGCGGAGACGAAACCGCAGGTGAAGGTGGAGGACTGGCCGGTCTTGCAGACCGGGGCGCCGGTGACCGGTTCGGCGGTGCCGGTGATGTACAGCGACGTCCCGTTCGCGCCGCGCACCCGCGGCTGGTCCATGCCCGCGTTGACCGCGCGCTCGTTCAGCTTGATCACCGAGTAGTCCAGCGCGGCGGGTCCGCCGAGCACGGCCTTGGCGAACGAGCCGACCTCGGGGCTGTTCGGGATGTCGCGCACGTTCGGCACGTAGACCGGCGCGGTGCCGCCGTTGTCCACGTTCGGGTTGCAGTGGCCCGCCGAGATGTTGAGCGCGTTGCCCGCGGCATCGGTGCTGTTGAAGCCGAACGAGCAGACGTCGACGCCGCGCAGCGTCGTGTCGTGCAGGTCCTTGGTCGCGGTGATGTAGGTGTCGCCGCCCATCGGCTTGTACTCGACCGGACCGCCGCCGCCGGGGGAGAGCACGACCTTGATGGTGGCGATCAGGGTCGGCAGGTTGAGCAGGTGGCCGGGGCCGGTGTTGGCGATGTTGAGCACCAGCTGGCTGTTGAGCGCGTCGATGGCGATCGAGCTGATCGGCGCCGAGATCTCGCGCGGCAGGCTCGCGATCCACTGGGCCAGCTGCACAAGCGCGCCCTCGAGGCCGCCGGCCGAGATCGGGGCGAGGTGGGTCTGGTAGCCGTCGGCCGCGGCGATCTTGCCCGCCTCGGCGTTGGTCACGGCGATGACGGCCTTGCCCTCCGGCGTCATCCAGGCGCCGGCGAAGGTGTCGGGGTTCTCGGCACGGAAGTCGCTGGCGTAGTCGCGCAGCTGCTGCGCGCGGGCGGCGCGGTCGAGGTATTCGGTCGGGGTCATCCCGAGGTCGCGCGAGAGTGCCGTCACCAGCTCGGCCGGTAAGGCGTCGGCCGAAAGCTGAAGGGGCGCCGAAGGTTCCGCGGTCGCGACGCCGGGGCCGAACAGAGGTGCCAGGAGAACAGTCGCGGCGAAACCGGCGGAGGCTGCCTTGACTGCGGCGCGACGCGCCACCAACTTGCGCATGAAATCCCTTCGTCGGCACGAGTGATCGAGACCACCGCCGGCGGCTGTGATGTCGATCAGCGCATCACTCTAGGGCACGGGCGCGCGGAGGGCGCGGTTACCGTACCCCCGCACCGGATCAGTTGTATCCGGGAATCCGCATGGGCGAGGGGAGATACCCCGGCGGGTACGTCTGGAACGGCAGCAGCGGGCGGGTCGTGCTGCGGCCGGGCGGGGTCGACGGGTCGGTGGTCGTCGGTTCCGGCGTGGTCGTCGGCGGCGCTTCGGTGCTGGTCGACGGCTCCGGCTCGGGCTCGGGCGTCGTGGTGACGACCGGCGCGCGCGTGCTCGGTTCGACGACCGGCGGCGGCGGGGGCAGCGCGGGCGCGGGTGTCGGGGTCACCGTCAGCGAATCGGGGCGGGCGTCGGAGATCGGTGGCGGCGGGGTGGTGTCGCTACCGCGCAGCATCACCGAGACCGCGACGCCGCCGAGCAGCAGCCCGATCAGCGCGGCGGCGGCGATCAGCAGCGGCGTCCGGCTGCGCTGGGGTTCCGGCGGTTCCACCGCGACGACCGGCAGCGCCGAGGTCGGGGTGGCCAGCGCCTTCGTCGGCTGCGCCGTCACCGGCATCGCCGCCGAATAGGCCTGCGCGGTCGCCGCCGGCCTGGCGAGCGCGGGGATCACGTCGGTGACGACGAGGGAGTTCTCGGTGACGATCGGATCGGGCGGCGTCGCGCCCGCCGGCGTCGCCAGCACCGCGACCAGCGCGGCCTCGGCGGCCGACGTCGCGAACGAGCGGCCGGGATCGATGCCGTCGGCGGGCGGGGGCAGTTCGTCCTCGCCCAGCAGCGCCACCGACTTCAGGCCCAGATAGTCCAGCGCCTCGCGCACGCCGCGCACCACCTCGGGCGTCCACTGCGCCGGATGCGTCGCGTAGAACTCGGCCGGGCCGCTGAGGTGCTCGGTGGTGAGGTCGATCAGGCAGAACATCGCGGTCGCCAGCAGGTCCTCGGCGCGGTAGGCCTCGCCGCCGTCGACATCGATGCCCGCCGGGTCGCCGATCGCGCGCACGAAACCGGCGATCGAGTGCGCGTGCCCGGTGGGCGCCGGTCCGCCGAGCGCGGCGTCGCCCTCGTCGGACATGTGCAGCAGTGCGTCGCGTTCGACGAGCCGCACCGTGCCGTCCTCGGTGACCACCGCCGCGATGCACTCGTCATCGGCGATGCGCAGGCCGACCCCAGTGGCCATCCGGTTTACCTCGCTTCGGGCGACGACGACAGGCCGCGTCGTGTTACACCAGCAGTGAACCGTGTCCCATGGCGCGGAGCATTGACAATAATTCGGATCGTGAGCGCGCGCCTATCCGGCGTCGGATTCGCGCGACGTGATGCTCCACGGTCTTGGCGGAAATGTACAGCCGCGCGCCGATCTCCCGATAGGTCAGACCGAGCAGCACCAACTCGGCAACCTCCCGCTCGCGATCGCTGAGCGCGGCCGTGTCGGGCGGGCGCGGGGCGGGCTGCTCCGTGCCCTGCGGCAGCGGCTGGGCCGCGGGCAGTGGCTGTTCCACCGGCTGCGCCCGCACGCGCACCGAGCGGGCCAGTTTGAGCAGGGTGGTCGCGGTGGCGGAGTCGCCGACGGCGAGCGCGGCCTCGCTGGCCAGGCGGGCGGCGTCCCAGGTGAGACCGAACTCGGCCAGCGCCGACACCGCGGCCTGCACCTCGGCGGCCACGACCTGACCGCGCAGCACGAGCACCCAGGTGCGGCCCGCGTCGGCCAGCGCGGCGGCCTGCTGGTCGCCCGCCGCCGCGGCGGTCTTGAGCGCGTGGGCGTGCGGGAGCAGGTCGCTGGGCGATTCGTCGGCGAGCGCGGCCTGGACGCCGTACCAGTGGAACAGGTTGGTCCAGGCGGGCGCGCGGCCCAGTTTGCGCAGCAATCCGCGAGCCGCGTCGACGAGCGGTTCGATCCGGCGCACATCGCGCAACCGGAGGCCCGCCAGCCACAGTTCGCCGATCGGCAGCAGGCTCAGCAGGTCGGCTTCCAGTTCGTCGAACAGCGGGCTGGCGGCCTGCCACGCGCGGGTCAGCGCCGCGTGGTCGCCGCCGCGCCGGGCCAGGCCGACGGCCAGCGCGTGCGCGAGCAGCTGATCGCGCGGTTCGAGCGCGGCGATGTCGACCTCGGCGAGGGTGTTCGCGGCGCGTTGCTCGTCGCCGCCGAGCAGCGCGGCCCAGGCGGTGAGCACGGGCAGCTGAGTACCCGCGCCCCGGCCGGCGGCGCGGCGAAGCGCGTCACCCGCGCGGCGGGGTTCGCCGGTGCCCAGGCACAGCAGGGTGGCGATCGAGACGGCCGAGCAGGGGAGGTAACGGTCGTCGGTGTCGGTGTTGCCCGCCTGGATCAGCGCGGAAATCGCGGCGGCCGTTCCGGTTCCGTGCGGGTCGAGGGATTCGTGCAGGGCACCGGCGATGAGCCGCGCGCCCGCGTCGGCCTCGGTCGGTGGCCACAGCTGGGCCGCGGCGGCCATCCGGGTCGCGCCCGCGGTCTCCCCGGCCAGGGTGAGCACCATCGCGGCGGGCGCCCAGTCGGCGCCCACCCGATCGGGTCCGAGCCAGGTGTACAACCCGGCCGCGCGGCTCACCAGACCACGACGGGTGAGCACGGCCGCGCAGATGCGCACGGCGGCAACGAGATCGGTGGCGGCGATGCCGTCCGCGGTGAGCAGTGGCTGGGCCAGCCGCAGCGCGGTGTCGGCGTCGCCCGCGCGCGCGGCGGCCTCGGCCCAGCGCAGCGCGATCGACTCGACCGGGGTACCCGCGGCGGCCGCGGCCGCGTAGTAGCGCGCGGGCTGTCCCGATTTCTCCGCTGTGCGGCACAGGAATTCGGCCAGGCGCGAGTCGACCACGCCCGACTCGGCCAGGATCAGCGCCGTGCAGTCACGCAGCAGGCCCGCGTCGAGTCGCGCGGCGAGCAGGCGCCGCTGCACCTCGACATAGCGGCGGTCGCCGAGCAGGATGCGCAGCGGGCCGACGGCGGGGGTGAGCAGCAGATCGGCGTCGGTGACCAGCGCGCCCGCTCGCGCGCGGTCGATCAGATCGTGGGCGGTGGCGGTGTCGACGCCGAGCACCTCGGTGAGTTCGGTGGCGTCCAAACCCGTTCCGGTGGCGGCGATCACGAGCGTGTCGAGCAGCTCGGGTTCGGCCGCGTCGAGCATCGATCGGGTCCACGCGGTGATCGCCTCGTCGACGGCGGTCACGCAGGTTTCCAGCGGGGCGGTGCGAGCGGCGGCCAGCGCCGCGACGACGCCGCCGGGAATGCCCGCGGTGAGCTGATGGATGCGCAGCGCGAGCGGCTGCGACACCGCCACCCCGAGTTCCCTGGCGAACGACGCGGTGTCGGCGCTGCCGAGCGCGCGCAGCTCCACCGTGCGGCCGTGCCGGGAGACGATGTCGGACAGGGCGCGTAGTCGGGGATCGTGCGGGCGCGGCTGGGTGGCCAGCACCACCGAGCGGCGGCCGGATTCGATGGCCGCGCAGAGGTTTCGCAGGTCGACGGCGCTGTATCGGTGCACGTTGTCGGCGATCAGCACGGCCCGGTCGGTCGCGTCGTCGTGCACCGAGTCGGTCATCGGGATGCCGCGATCGCGCAGATGTGAGCGAACCGCGTTGAGCAGCACGGACTTTCCGGTTCCGGCCCGGCCGCGGATCATCAGCAGCACCGGCTGCTTGTCGGCGGTATCGAGTTCGCGGATGACGGTGCGCGCGCTGGGCAGGGAGTCGAGGGCGATGTCAGCCACCATTTCCTCCGAGGATCTGGCCCGGCAGCTGGGTGCCCGTCTCGAGGGTTTCGTCGACCGCGCCGCCAACGCCGTCGAGCAGGTCGCCGGGGTTCACCTTGATGGGCGGGATCGTCGGTCTGGTGGGTGCCGGGGCGGGCGCCGGTGCCGGTGCCGGGGCCGGGGCGGGGGCGGGCGCTGGGGCCGGAGCGGGCGCTGGAGCCGGTGCCGGGGCAGGGGCCTGTTCGGCGGGCTGCTGGGGGGCCGGAGCGGGCTGTCCGGCCGCGGGGGCCGGTGCCGGGCTGTCGCCCGCCTGCGTGCCTGCCGGTGCCGGGCTGCCCGCGGCCGCGGGAGAGCTGCCCGGCGTCCCCGGCTGCGTGGTGCCCGCCTGAGTCTGGCCCGGCGGCGTCGCGGTGCTCGGTGCGCCGGGACGGGTCGGGTCGGCGACGGTCGAGTCGGTGCCGTTGACCGCACCGGACGCGCCACCCGTGCTGGTGGCGGCGGTGGCACCGGGCACGGGCGCCCCGCTCGTCGTCGCGACGGGCCCGCTCGGCGTGGACGGGGTGGTGACCCCGCCGAGCGCGAGGGTGCCGGTGGCCAGCGCGGCCATCGTCACCGCGGCCGCCGCGATGATCGCCGCCCGTTTGGCGGTGAACATCTTGGTGGGGGCGGGTTCGTCCGCCGGGAGCGCGATGTCGTCGACGACCGGGGCCGCCACCGCGGGCAGCGCCACGACGGCGGCGGGAATGGCCTCGGTGGGCACGGAGACCGCGGCCACGTCCAGGGCGATTTCGGCCGCGCCGTGCGCGGTGCAGGACGCGGGGTCGGCGCAGGCGGCGACCGGCAGCCCGAACTCGGTCGAGATCAGCTCGGCGACCAGCGGGATCGCCCCGCCACCGCCGGTGAGCAGCACCCGGCTGATATCGCCCATGGCGAGTCCGGCGCGGCGCACCGCGTCGTGCAGCAGGTTCATCGAATCGAACAGGGTCGGGCGCAGCAGGTCTTCGAGTTCACCGCGGGTCAGCCGGACCTGTGCGGTGTGCGCGGCCCCGAGCAGACCCACCGGGATCACCGTCGCGGTAATTCTGGAGAGCTCTTCTTTCGCATTTCTGCAGCGGGCTCGCAAGGCCGATAATTCCGCCTCGACAACGGGGTCGAATGGATCGATATCCTGACCGTCCAGCGCGTTAGCCAGAACATAGCGCATCGTCAGCAGATCGAATTCCGTACCGGCAATCGCCGTGCTGTGCAGGGGTGCGCCGAGCATGCCCGCCTGGTCGCCGGTGCGTAACACCGTGACCGTGAGGCCGCTCGCGCCCAGGTCGTAGACGGCCAGCGCGCCGTCGTCGAGCAGACCGTTCTCCATCTCGTAGCGGCGCACCGCGGCCATCGGCTCTGGCACCAGCGTCACCTCGGGCAGGCCCGCGCGGGTGAGCGCCGCTCGCGTCGTCTCGACGGTCGGTTCCGACCACCACGCCGGGTAGCAGGCCACGATGGTCGCCTCGGTGCTCGCCCGGCCCGCCAGCTCGGTGACCAGCGCGTGGGTCGCGGCGGCGACCAGATCGGCCGCGTCGTGGCTGGAACCGTCCTCTGCCAGCAGGTCTACCGGGTCGCCGACGCGGGACAGGTAGTCGTCGACCACCACGCCGCGCCCGTGCTGGGCGGCGTCGGCGAAGCCGGTCGAGCCGTCGGCGCCGAGCAGCAGGGCACTGTGGTGCGCGCGAACGGTGGTTCCGGACCCGTCGGCCGTCGTGGCCGCGGCGACCGAATTCGCGGCCCCGACGGTAATGCCGAGCGCCAGCCGCTCTGTCATTGGACAACCCCGTTCGCAGGACTTCCGGCGGACCGGAAAAGGTGAGTACAGCGAGATCGCCGGGGTGGTCGGCGTCCCACTCGAACTGTCGGTTGCTAGGGGACAGCTGTTACCTGTGCCGGGGGAAGTACGGGGAAATTCCCCTAATCGGCGGTGCGCCCCTAATGGGGGACGCCCCTCGTGAACTAGGTATTCGCCCCGTTACCTGTAACGGCTCGCGGACCTAGCGTGAAAGACATTCCGACGACAACGGATCGCCCATGATCTGGAGGAGCTGATCTCGATGACACCGAATGCGATTCTGGAATTCATCCTCAACCTGCTGCGCGACCCCCAGGCCGCCGCGAGCTACTGCGCGAACCCGTGCCAGGCCCTGACTGTGGCCGGGCTCGACGTGACGCCCGAGGATATTTCCGCCGTCGCCCCGATGGTGGCGGAATCCGCGCTGGTCAGCGGCGGCTCCCAGTTGCAGGCGATCGTCGCGGCCGGCGCCGCGGCCGGCACGACCGCCGCCCTCGCCTCGACGGCCACCGCGGCCGCCGCCGTGACAGCGGCGACCGCCACCGACGCCCAGCTCGGCATCGGCCTCGACGTCGGCCTGGGCGCGGCCGCCTCGGCCGTCGCGGGCGCCGCGGCCCAGGTCGGCGCGGGCCTGGAAGCCGCCCTGTCGGCCGTCACCGGCGCGAACGTCGACATCGACACCGACATCGGCGCAGGCGTGAACGTCGGCGGCGAACTGGCCACCGACATCGCCGCCGCCTTCGGCACCGGCATCGGCCTCGACGCCGCCGTAGGCGCGGGCGCCGACCTCGCCGCCGGCCTAGGCGGTGCCCTGAACGGCGCGATCGGTGCGGGCGCGGGCCTCAACGGCGCGATCGGCGCAGGCTTGAACGGTGCAGTAGGCGCGGGCGCCGACATCGCCGCCGGTCTCGGTGGTGCCCTGAACGGCGCGATCGGCGCCGGCGCGGGCCTGAGCGGCGCGATCGGCGCCGGTCTCGACGGCGCGGTGGACGCGGGCGCCGACCTCGCGGCCGGTCTCGGCGGCGCGCTGAACGGCGCGATCGGGGCCGGCGCGGGTCTGGACGGTGCCCTGAACGGCGCAGTAGGCGCGGGCGCCGACCTCGCAGCCGGTCTGGGTGGCGCGCTGAACGGTGCTGCTGGTGCCGGTGCGGGCCTCGGCGGTGCGCTGAACGGCGCTGTCGGTGCGGGCGCTGATCTCGCTGCCGGTCTCGACGGCGCGCTGAACGGCGCGATCGGGGCCGGCGCTGGTCTGGGCGGTGCGGTAGGCGCGGGCGCTGATCTCGCCGCGGGTCTTGGCGGCGCGTTGAATGGCGCGGCTGGTGCCGGTGCGGGTCTGGACGGTGCGCTGAATGGCGCTGTGGGCGCGGGTGCTGATCTTGCGGCCGGTCTTGGCGGCGCGTTGAATGGCGCGGCTGGTGCCGGTGCGGGTCTGGACGGTGCGCTGAATGGCGCTGTGGGCGCGGGTGCTGATCTTGCCGCTGGTCTCGGTGGCGCCGTGAACGGTGCGGCCGGTGTGGGCGCGGGTCTCGATGGCGCACTCGGTGCGGGAGCGGAGCTCGCGACCGGCCTGAACGGTGCGGTCGGTGCGGGCCTCGAGGGTGCCTTGGGCGCGGGTCTCGATGGAGCGCTGGGTGCGGGTGCTGATCTCGCGACCGGGTTGGACGGTGCGGTCGGTGCGGGCCTCGAGGGTGCCCTGGGTGCGGGTGCGGGTCTCGACGGCGCACTCGGCGCCGGTGCTGACCTCGCTGCCGGTGCGGGCGGCGCGCTGAACGGTGCGATCGACGCGGGTGCCGGTCTCGACGGCGCTGTGAACGGTGCTGTGGGCGCGGGTGCTGATCTTGCCGCCGGTCTGGATGGCGCACTCGGTACGGGCGCTGATCTCGCGACCGGCCTCAACGGTGCGGTAGGCGTCGGTCTCGAAGGTGCCCTGGGCGCGGGTGCGGGTCTCGACGGGGCGCTGGGTGCGGGCGCCGATCTCGCGACTGGCCTGAACGGTTCGGTCGGTGCGGGCCTCGAAGGTGCGCTGGGTGCCGGTGCCGGACTCGGTGGTGCGCTGGACGGCGCCGTCGGCGGTGGGCTCGGCGGCACGCTCGGTGCAGGTCTCGGCGGTGCCGTCGATGCTGGCGCTGACCTCGGTGCCGGTGCGGGCGGTGCGCTGAACGGTGCGCTCGGTGCCGGTCTCGGTGGTGCGGTGGGCGCCGGAACCGATGCTGCCGCCGGTGTGGGCGGTGCCGTAGGTGCGGGCCTGGAGGGAGCGCTGGGTGCGGGCGCTGGTCTCGAGACCGGGCTGGGCGGCGCGGTCGGTGCTGGTCTCGGTGGCGCAGTCGACGCGGGTGCTGACCTCGCCGCCGGTGCGGGCGGTGCGTTGAGCGGTGCCGTCGGTGCCGGTCTCGACGGTGCGGTGGGCGCCGGAGCCGATGTCGCCGCCGGTGTGGGCGGGTCGGTGGGCGCCGGTCTCGAGGGTGCGCTGGGTGCGGGTGCCGGTCTCGAGACGGGGCTGGGCGGTGCGGTCGACGCCGGGGTCGGTGGTGCGCTGACCGGGGCGGTCGGCGCGGGCACCGATCTCGCGGCGGGGCTGGGCGGAGCTGTGGATGTGGGCGCCGGTGTGGGCGGTGCGCTGACGGGTGCGGCGGGTGCCGGACTCGACGGTGCGCTGACCGGTGCGGCCGGTGCCGGTGGTGCGCTCGGCACCGGGCTGGACACGGCTCTGACCGGGGCCGTCGGTGCCGGTGGTGACTTCACCGCCGGCGTCGACGGCCTGGTGGACGGCGCCGCCGGTCTCGGCGCGGAGGCGGGCGCGCAGCTCGGCGGCGGGCTGAACGCCGGCGTGAGCGGCGCGACCACCGCGGCGGGCGGGCTGGGTGCGGCAGCCTCGGCCGGTGCGCAGGCCGCGGGCAGCCTCGGCGCGGCGGCGACCACCACCGCGATCACCGGTCTCGACGGCGCCGTCGGCGCCGGTGCGGAATTCGGGACCGGTCTGGAGACCGGGCTGGGCGGTGCCGCGTCGGCCGGAACCGGCCTGATCGGTGGCCTGACCGGCGGCGCGGGCGGCGGCTTCGGGCTCGACGGACTGCTCACCGGCGGCGGCGAGGTCTCCTCCGGTCTGGAAACGGGCCTGTCCGCCACGACCGGCGCCGGCTTCGACACCGCCGCGACCCTCGGCACCGACCTGACCACCGGCGCCCAGGCCGGCTTCGGCGGCGCCGTGGATTCCGGCCTCGGCCTGGCCGGCGGCGCCCAGACAGGCCTGTCGGGCCTCGCGGAAACCGGTGTCGGCCTTGCGGGTTCGGCCGCTGGCGGCGCGCAGGCCGGTCTCGGCGGCGCGGTCGACGCGGGCACGGCCCTGACGGGCTCGGTGGCCGGTGGCGCCCAGTCCGGCCTGTCGGGTCTGGCGGAAACCGGTGTCGGCCTTGCGGGTTCGGCCGCCGGTGGCGCGCAGGCCGGTCTCGGCGGCTTCGTGGACGCGGGCACGGGCCTGACGGGTTCGGTGGCCGGCGGTGCGCAGTCCGGCCTCGGTGGCGCGGTGGACGCGGGCACGGGCCTGACGGGTTCGGTGGCCAGCGGTGCCCAGTCCGGCCTCGGCGGCGCGGTGGACGCGAGCACCGGCCTGTCCGGCTCGGTCGCGGGCAGCACGCAGGCGGGCCTGTCCGGCGCGGCGGGCACCGGCGCGCAGCTCGGCGGCACGGTGAGCGGGGCGACCCAGGGCAGCACCGCCGTGACCGGCGACCTCACCGGAACATCGCACACCGACACGTCGGGCGCGCTCGGCGGCACCGCGCAGGGGGCGGTGACGACCGCGGCCGACACCTGGTCCTCGGTCGATGTGTCCAGTGCGTTCGGCTCCGGCCTGCACGGTTCGGCCCTCGGTGGAGGCGACGCGTCGCTGTTCGGCGAGTCGAGTACTGTCGCCGAGACCGGTGTGGACACCCACACCGACGGACTGTTCCACTGAGCGAAACGGGCGCTGCGATGGGGACTCTCGCACCGAACGCGGTGCCGCTGACGACGGTGTTGACCGACACCGTCGCAGCGGCCCGCGCCGCTGGTCGTGACGACCTGGTCGGGCGCCTGGAGAAGGTCGCGGTCCGGGTGCGCGATCCGCGGCACCGGATCGTCGTCACCGGCCAGCTCGGCCAGGGCAAGAGCCGGTTCGTGAACGCGCTGCTCGGGCTGGACGTGTGCCGGGTCGGTGACGACACCACCACCGTCCTCCCGCTGCAACTGGCCTACGGCGAGCAGCAGCGCGCGTTCCTGGTCCTCACCGCGCCGGGCGTCGACGAGTCGCGGGTGGAGATCCCGTTCGACGAGATCGGCGTCGTCGATCCGCGCAGCCGGCTGGCCCAGGGCAAGCAGGTGGTGCGGATCGAGGCCGAACTGCCGAACCAGCTGCTGGCCGACGGCGTCGTACTCATCGACACCCCGGGCGTCGGTGGTCACGGAAATGCGAGCGCCGCAGGTGTTCTCGGCATCGCGGCGGCCGCCGACGCGGTGCTGGTGCTGTCGGACGCCTCCACCGAGCTCACCGCCCCCGAGCTCACTTTCCTCCGGCAGATCCGCGAATTGTGCCCCACGGTCGCGGTGCTGCTCACCAAGACCGACCTGTATCCGCACTGGCACCAGGTGCTCGAGGCCGATCGCGCGCACCTGACCCGCGCGGAAACCGACGTCTCGCTGATCCCGGTGTCGGCGTTGCTGCGCGCGCACGCGCTGCGCCTGCAGGACGCGCAGCTCGGCGCGGAGTCCGGCTTCGGCGCGCTCTTCGGCTTCCTGCGCGACCGGGTGGTCGCCCGCGATCAGGTCGCCACCCGTCAGGCGGTCGCCCGCGAATTGTCTTCGGCGGCCGAACATCTGGCACTCGCGCTCGGCAGCGAGCTGGTCGCGCTGCGTGATCCCGCACTCGGCTCGGCCGCCGTCACCGAGCTCCAGGCGGCGCGCGCGGCCGCCGAGGATCTCCAGCGCCGCACCGCGAGCTGGCAGCAGACGCTGACCGACGGCATCACCGACCTCGTCGGCGACGTCGACCACGACCTGCGCGAGCGCCTGCGCGGCGTCGCCCGCACCGGTCAGGAGTGGATCGACGACCACGACCCCGGCAGGCACTGGGGCGCGATCGCCGAGTGGCTCACCGGCGCCGTCGACACCGCGCTGGGCGACAACCTGCTGCTCACCCATCGCCGGGCCGAACTGCTCGCCGAACGCATCGCCGGTCACTTCGCCGAGGTCGGCGCCGTCGACCTGCCCGATGTCCACACCGGCATGGACGACGAGCGCAATCTGGCGGGCTCGGGTTCCCTGGCCGACCTCGAACCGGACATCGGTTTCGCCAGCAAGGTGCTGGTCGGCATGCGTGGTTCCTACGGCGGCGTCCTGATGGTCGGCCTGGCCACCACCTTCGCCGGTCTGGCGATGCTGAACCCGATCTCTCTCGGCGCCGGCCTGATCGTGGGCGGCAAGGCCTATCGCGACGACAAGACCGCGCGCCTGGCCCGCCGCCGGATCGAGGGCAACGCGGAGGTGCGCCGCTTCCTCGACGACGTGGCGTTCCAGGCGAGCAAGGACACCAAGGACCGCCTGCACCGCATCCACCGTGCCCTGCGCGATCACTTCGCCGGGGTTGCCGAGCGCACCCTGCGCTCGATCGATGCCTCGCTGCGGGCCGCGCAGGACGCGGCGACGATGGCCGCGACGCACCGAGCCGAGCGCACCGTCGTGCTCGAACGCCAGCTGACCGCCGTCGCGGAGTTGCGCCGCTACGCGGATTCCATGCAAGCCGAGCTGGGACGGGCCGACGGTACGGTATCTGGGTGACCCACCGTTTCGACACCGCCGCACCGCAGGCCGCACCCAGGATTCTGGCCGAGGCGCACGAGCTGGTCGGCGCGGCGGCGCGGATGCTCGGCCGGGACGAGTACGCGCGCGCCCTGCTCGCCGAGTGCGAGTACCGCCTGCGGGAGCCGCTGCGCGTCGCCCTGGCCGGTTCGATCAAGGCGGGCAAGTCGACGCTGCTGAACGCGCTGGTCGGGCAGGCCGTCGCCCCGACCGACGCCACGGAATGCACCCGCGTGGTCACCTGGTACCGCGACGGCGCCACCCCCACCGTCACCGCGCACGCGGCCGACGGCGCCCGCGCCAATGTGATCGTGCGCCGCGGCAGCGGCGCGCACGGCCTCACCTTCGACCTGAACGCCCTGAACTGGGAGGGCGGGCGCCCCCGCGAGGTCGATCATCTCGAGGTCGGCTGGCCGTCGGCCGCGCTGGCGCAGACCACGATCATCGACACCCCCGGCACCTCGTCGCTGTCGCGTGAGGTGTCGCTGCGCACCGCGCGGCTGCTCACACCCGCCGCCGCCGGGACCGACCCGCGCGGGTCGGCGATCACGGCGCCCGGCGCGGACGCCGTGGTCTACCTGCTGCGCCGCCTCGACGCCACCGACGTGCAGTTCCTCGAACAGATCGGCGCCGGTGCCGGTGGCGCCGGACCGCTCGGGGTGATCGGCGTGGTGTCGCGCGCCGACGAGATCGGCGCGGGCCGCATCGACGCGTTGCATTCCGCGCGCGATGTGGCGGCCCGCTTCGCGGGTGAGCTGGAGCGAACCGGGTTGTGCCAGGCGGTGATTCCGGTGGCTGGGCTGCTCGCGTTCGCCGCGTCCACCCTGCGGCAGCCGGAGTTCGCCGCGTTCGAGGCGCTGGCTACGGTCCCCGCGGAGGATCTCGGTGTCGCCCTGCTCTCGGCGGACCGGTTCGCCCGCGCCGATATCGCGCTGCCGGTGGCGCCGGAACTGCGGGCGCAGCTGGCGGATCGCTTCGGCCTGTTCGGTATCCGCATGGCCACCATGCTGATTCGCCTCGGTGTGCGGGATTCCGCCTCGCTGGCCGCGGAATTGGCCGCGCGCAGCGGTATCGATGAACTGCGCTCGGTGCTCGAGGTCCAGTTCGGCCAGCGCGCCGAGGAATTGAAGGCGCATTCGGCGCTGAGCACCCTGGACCGGATCCTCGTCGCCTACTCCGGCACCGAGGCCGACCAGCTCCGCCCCCGGGTGCGGGCCCGGCTCGCCGACGTGCACGGTTTCACCGAACTGCGTCTGCTCGGCCGCCTGCGCACCGACGAACTCCCGCTGCCCGCACCGGTTCTCGCCGACCTGCATCGTATCCTCGGCGGCGCCGGCGTGGCGGCCCACCTGCGACTCGGCCTCCCGGCCGACGTGGACCTGGAAACCGTCCGCGCCACCGCCTTCAGCGCGGTGCGCACCTGGCGCACCAGGGCCGCGCACCCGCTGGCCGATCAGGCCACCGCCACCGCCTGCCGCGCGGCGGCCCGCAGCGCCGAAGGAATCCTGGCCGAACTCTCCCGCCCGGTCAGATGAAGTACGCGGTCCCCGAGGAACTCCCGGTCCCGTAACCGAGGCTCTTGGCGAACTCCCTGACCGCGATCAACGCGTGCCCCACCGGCCCCGGGTCACTGCACGACCCACCCACCGACGAGAACGTGCACCCGTCATCGGCCACCACCCCGGTCTCCGCCGACGCCACCCCGGCGCCCCCGAAAACCACCGCACCACTCACCAGCAACCCACAGATCCCACGCTTCCACATCCCCCGAAACTAACCCACCAACCCACCCACGCCCTGCCCCCAATCCCCGGGGCACTTGCCTCAGGCAGCGTGCACGCTCAGTTCGATGTGCATCCCGGCGGCCACGACCATGTTCACCAGTGCGTCCAGGCTGAACAGGTCGATCTTTCCCCGGGTCAGGTCGGAGACTCGCGGCTGGGTCACGCCGAGTCGTTCGGCCGCGACGACCTGTGTCCAGCCCGACCCCTCGATATGTTCGGTCAACGCGCTCATCAGTCGTGACCGCAGCCGCATGTTCTCGGCCTCCTGTGGGGTGTCCTCGATCGCATCCCACACGCTGTCGAACGTCTCGTTCGCCATCAGCGTTCTCCCTTCCTGCTCGCACCATCGGCCTGTGCGTACCGCTTCGTCGCCAGGGCCAGATCAGAAGCCGCTGTCTTCTGAGTCTTCTTCTGAAAGCAGTGCAACACAAGGATGCGGTCAGCGAGTCTCGCGAGGTAGATGACGCGGTAGGCGCCGGAATCCTCGCGAACCCGAATCTCGCATACCCCGAGGCCGACGGACCGCATGGGCCGCCAGTCCGTCGGTTCGAGGCCGCGTTGGACGCGATCGAGTTGGTAGCCGCACCCGCGTCGTGCATCGAGCGGGAACTCGCGCAGGTCGTCGAGCGCTGTGCCAACGAACTCGATTCGCTTCACCGAACCAAGTATATAAAAACTTGTATATCGGTCAACGGTGAGCTTGGCCCCGGAGTAGGGGGACGACTTCCTCGGCGAGGTACTGTTCGACCTCTCGTCCGGCGCGCTTCGCGGCGATGATCGCCGTCCCGCGTTCCTCGGCCCTGGCTGTCAGTGTCTTTCGGGATTCCGTTTCCACACCGCCGCCCATGACGAACATCCGGACCCGCTCCCGGTCGAGGATGGCGAGGGCTTCGTCGTCCTCGGTCGCGCCGATGGCGTGGATGTCGACGGTGGCGAGGTAGGCGGTGGCGGTGTCGACGACGCGACGGCTGCGGCCGACGATCAGCAGATCCACGGTGTACATGTGCTTCCTCCGATCGGGAGCGGGTGGGCGCGCTGTCCCGCACGCCCACCCTGGGTTTCATACCGTGACGATTTCCGGTTCGGGGTCGAGTGGGCGCTGTTCCAGTTTGGCCTCCTTCGGTAGCGCGAAGAATCCGAGGCAGACCAGCAGCAGGATGCCCATGCCGTAATACAGCGTGTACCGGAAGGTCTCGGCGAAGTTCACCGCGTTGGCCTCGGCCCCGGCGTCGGCGAGCAGCCGCGAGACCTCCTCGCCACCAGGAGAATTCGTCGGTGGCAGGCAGCTGTCCGGCACCACGGTCGGATCGGCCTGGGCCGAGCGGTCGCCCACGCACGCCCCGAACCCGGCGACGATCTGATCCTGCACCGACACCGGCACGCCGTCGGCGGCCAGCTCCGCGCGGATCTGCGGCGTCACCGCCGCTACGCCCCGGTCCGAATCATGGTCGAGCACAGTGAAGAACAGCACCCCGACGAGCGCGACACCGAGCGCGGTCCCCAGCTGCTGCCCGGTGTTGAGCAGTCCGGACGCCGAGCCCGCCTCGCGCAGCGGCACCTGGCCGAGCAGCAGGTCGATCGTCGGGGCGACCACCATGCCGAAGCCCGCGCCGGTGACGATCAGCGGCAACACCATCTGCCACGAGGCGAACTCGCTGCCGTAGCGCACGGCCATCGCGCCGTAGATCCCGAACCCGGCCGCGTTGATCAGCGCGCCGATGATCAGCACCCGGCGCCCGAACCGCGCGGCCAGCACGCCCACCGAGACTCCGGCGCCAACTCCGGCCCCCACCGCGAAGAACACGGCGGTGAGTCCGGCGCGCATCGGTGTCCAGCCGAGCCCGGCCTGCATGAACAGCGTCCACACCAGGAAGAACCCGCCCATGCCGATCCAGAACAGCAGCCACGAGCCGAGGCCGACGGCGAAGGGCCGGGACCGGAACAGTCCGAGATCGACCAGTGGCGAGCGCCCGGCCCGCGTCAGCGAGCGCTCATAGAAGAGGAAGGCCACGAACACGCCGGCGGCGGCCGCCATCATCGCGAAGGTCCACGCGGGCCAGCCGAGCCTGCGACCCTCGGCCAGCGGGAACACCAGCAGCAGCACCGCGGCCATGGCCAGCACCATGCCCACCGGATCCAGCCTGGGCGCGGCGGGCGACTTCGAATCCGACATCACGAACCAGGCCGCGACGAACGCGGCGATGCCGACGGGAATGTTCACCAGGAAGATCGTCCGCCAGCCGAGGCCGAACAGATCGGCCTGCACCAGGATGCCGCCGAGGGCGAGCCCGACGGCCGAGGCCGAGCCGCCGACGCCGCTGTAGACGGCGATCGCCTTGGCCCGCTCCTCCTTCGGAAAGGTGGTCTGGATGATCGCGAGGATCTGCGGCACCATCAGCCCGCCCATCGCGCCCTGCGCGAATCGGGCCGCGATCAGCACATCCGGGTCGATGGCGAGTCCGCACGCCGCCGAGGCAAGGGTGAAACCGGCCATGCCGAGCAGGAAGACGCGTTTGCGGCCGTAGATGTCGCCGAGCCGTCCGCCGGTGATGAGGACGGCGGCGAAGGCGAGGACGTAGGCGGCGATGATCCATTCGATCTGCGAGTACTCGGCCCGCAGATCGCTCTGGATGCTCGGCACCGCCACATTGACGATGGTCACGTCGAGCAGGTCCATGAACCCGGCGGCGAGCACCACCGCGAACGCGATCCAGCGGCGCGGGTCCGCTGTGGTGGTTGGGGAAGTCACGGGAGGTCTCTCTTCTGGTCGGTGGTGGAGACCTCTCAAACTATGCACCTCAAGTGATAATCACACAAGAGTGCAATCACTACTCGTGCATGGATTGGGTATCCTCGCTGTGTGACCGATGCCGCCGCCCCGCTGTCCGCCCACGCCGCCTTCCTCGTCGGTCAGCTGGGCTTCCATACCGCGTACCGGTTCGCCGACCTGCTCGCCCCGCTCGATATCAAGCCCCGGCATTTCGGCATGCTGAAGCTGCTCGGTCAGCACGACGGCCGCACCCAGCAGGAACTCGGCGAGGCGCTCGACATCCACCGCAACGTGATGGTCACCCTGGTCGACGATCTCGAGGCCCGCGGCCTGGTCGAACGCCGTCGGCACCCCACCGACCGCCGCGCCCACGCCGTCTACCTCCTGCCCGCCGCCCACGCCCTCCTGGCGCGGGCCGAAGCCGTCGTCGAATCCCTCGACACCGAACTCCTCGCCCCTCTCGCCCCCGCGGAGCGGGCCGCCTTCCTCGACCTCCTCCAGCGCACCGCCGCGGGCAACGGCCTGCGTCCCGGCATCCACCCCGGCCTCACTCGCTGACGGAGGTCTCCAGCCGGTCACGATGTGGTGTCGGGTGCTGCGGTTGAGCGAGGTCGGCGCAAGAATGGCCCGGGGTCGGGAAGTTTTTTCGGGCGGCGGGAATGAATCGCCGCAGCTGCTGGTTGTGCAGATCGACAACATTGAGCGTGTGTCACTCAAGTCTGGGTTGACTCGGGATGGATCTCGAGGGCAGGATTGAGCCCACCACACTCAGTGTTACTGAGACTGTTACCCCCAAGTTCGTCAAACAGGAGGAATCACTATGGCTCGTGCGGTCGGAATCGACCTCGGGACCACGAACTCTGTCGTCTCCGTTCTCGAAGGCGGCGAGCCGGTCGTCGTCGCGAATTCGGAAGGCTCGCGCACCACCCCGTCGATCGTCGCTTTCGCGAAGAACGGTGAGGTTCTCGTCGGTCAGCCTGCCAAGAACCAGGCCGTCACCAACGTCGACCGCACCATCCGCTCGGTCAAGCGCCACATCGGCACCGACTGGAACGTCGAGATCGACGACAAGAAGTACACCCCGCAGGAAATCTCCGCGCGCACGCTGATGAAGCTGAAGCGCGACGCCGAGGCGTACCTCGGTGAGGAGATCACCGACGCGGTCATCACCGTCCCGGCCTACTTCGAGGACGCCCAGCGTCAGGCCACCAAGGAAGCCGGCCAGATCGCCGGCCTGAACGTGCTGCGCATCGTCAACGAGCCCACCGCGGCCGCGCTCGCGTACGGCCTGGACAAGGGCGACAAAGAGCAGACCATCCTGGTCTTCGACCTCGGTGGCGGCACCTTCGACGTCTCGCTGCTGGAGATCGGCGAGGGCGTCGTCGAGGTCCGCGCGACCTCCGGTGACAACCACCTCGGTGGCGACGACTGGGACGAGCGCGTCGTGTCCTGGCTGGTCGACAAGTTCAAGGCGTCCTCGGGCATCGACCTGACCAAGGACAAGATGGCCATGCAGCGCCTGCGCGAGGCCGCCGAGAAGGCCAAGATCGAGCTGTCGTCGAGCCAGTCGACCTCGATCAACCTGCCCTACATCACCGTCGACGCGGACAAGAACCCGCTGTTCCTCGACGAGCAGCTGACCCGCGCCGAGTTCCAGAAGATCACCTCCGATCTGCTGGACCGCACCCGCGCGCCGTTCCAGTCGGTGATCAAGGACGCCGGCATCAACGTGGCCGACATCGACCACGTCGTGCTCGTCGGTGGGTCCACCCGGATGCCCGCCGTCTCCGACCTGGTCAAGGAACTGACCGGTGGCCGTGAGCCGAACAAGGGCGTGAACCCGGACGAGGTCGTCGCCGTCGGCGCCGCCCTGCAGGCCGGTGTGCTCAAGGGTGAGGTCAAGGACGTCCTGCTGCTCGATGTCACCCCGCTGTCGCTGGGCATCGAGACCAAGGGTGGCGTGATGACCAAGCTCATCGAGCGCAACACCACCATCCCGACCAAGCGCTCGGAGACCTTCACCACGGCCGACGACAACCAGCCGTCCGTCCAGATCCAGGTCTTCCAGGGCGAGCGCGAGATCGCCTCGCACAACAAGCTGCTCGGCTCCTTCGAGCTGACCGGCCTGCCCCCGGCCCCGCGTGGCGTGCCGCAGATCGAGGTCACCTTCGACATCGACGCCAACGGCATCGTGCACGTGACCGCCAAGGACAAGGGCACCGGTAAGGAAAACAAGATCAAGATCCAGGACGGCTCCGGCCTGTCCAAGGAAGAGATCGACCGGATGGTCAAGGACGCCGAGGCGCACGCCGCCGAGGACAAGGCCCGCCGCGAGGAGGCCGAGACCCGCAACCAGGCCGAGTCGCTGGTGCACCAGACCGAGAAGTTCATCAAGGACAACGAGGACAAGGTCCCGGCCGACATCAAGTCCAAGGTGGAAGAGGCCATCGCCGAGGCGAACACCGCCCTGGCCGGCACCGACATCGCGGCCGTGAAGACCGCGGTGGAGAAGCTGGCGACCGAGTCGCAGGCCCTTGGCCAGGCGCTCTACGAGTCGCAGGCCGCCGACGCCGCCGCCGAGGGCAACGGCGCGGGCCCCGCCGATGACGACGGCGTCGTCGACGCCGAGGTCGTGGACGAGCCGGTCGACACGGAGAAGAAGTGACCGAGGCCAACTCCGAGCAGGAGCTGATCGAAGACATCGTCATCGATGCCGACTCCGCCGCCGACGCGGCGGCGGAGCCGTCCACCGACGGCGAGGCCGAAGCGCCGGTCAGCGACGAGCTGGCCGAGCGCACCGCCGACCTGCAGCGGTTGACCGCGGAATACGCGAACTACCGCCGCCGGGTGGAGCGGGATCGTCAGGCCAACATCGACGCGGCCAAGGCCGCCGTGGTGACCGAGTTGCTCGGTGTGCTCGACGATCTGGACCGGGCCAGGGCGCACGGCGACCTGGAGACCGGCCCGCTCAAGGCCGTCGCCGACAAGCTGGAGACCGCGCTGACCAAGCAGGGTCTCGTCGAATTCGGTGGCGTCGGTGACCCGTTCGACCCCACGCTGCACGAGGCCGTGCAGCACGAGGGTTCGGGCGCGGATCCGGTGATCGGCCTGGTCATGCGCAAGGGCTATCGGTTCGGCGACCGGGTGCTTCGGCACGCGCTGGTCGGGGTAACCGATGCCGAGGCCGTGGGGGCATCGGATTCGGATGCCGACGGCGACACTCAATAACAACTCGAGAGGAGGAGATGCCCGGTGAGCCAACGGGAGTGGATCGAGAAGGACTTCTACAAGGAGCTGGGTGTCTCCTCCGGCGCCTCGCAGGACGAGATCAAGAAGGCCTACCGCAAGCTCGCCCGCGACCTGCACCCGGACTCCAACCCGGGTGACACCAAGGCCGAGGAGCGGTTCAAGGCGGTCAGCGAGGCCAACGCCGTGCTGTCGGATCCGGCCAAGCGCAAGGAGTACGACGAGACGCGTCGCCTGTTCGCGGGCGGCGGTGGGCGCGGCTACGGCGGCGGCGGGTTCACCCCCGGCGCAGGCGGCGGCTTCTCGCAGGACTTCAACATCGGTGACATCTTCGGCCAGGCCGGCGGCGCCGGTGCGGGCGACGGTGGGCTCGGCGATCTGCTGGGCGGGCTGTTCAACCGGGGCGGCGCGCGTGGCGCGAGCCGCCCGCGCCGTGGCTCCGATGTGGAGACCGAGACGACGCTGGGCTTCCGCGAGGCGGCCCAAGGCGTCACCGTTCCGCTGCGGATGACCAGCCCGTCGCCGTGCACCACGTGTCACGGCAGCGGCGCCAAGCCGGGCACCAGCCCGCGAGTGTGTCCGCACTGCAACGGTTCCGGTGTGGTCAGCCGCAATCAGGGCGCGTTCGGTTTCAGCGAGCCCTGTGACGACTGCCGCGGCACCGGGTCGATCATCGACGACCCCTGCACCGACTGCTCGGGCACCGGCATCCAGAACCGGACCCGCACCATCACGGTGCGGATCCCGCCGGGGGTCAGTGACGGGCAGAAGATCCGGCTGGCCGGGCAGGGCGAAGCGGGCCTGCGTGGGGCGCCCTCGGGCGATCTCTACGTGACCGTGCACGTCAGCCAGGACAAGGTGTTCGGCCGTCAGGGCGACGACCTCACCCTGGTGCTCCCGGTGAGCTACAGCGAATTGGTGCTGGGGACAACTGTTTCCGTGCCGACGCTGGACGGCCGGGTCGGCGTGAAGGTGCCGCCGGGTACCGCCGACGGGCGTATCCTGCGGGTACGCGGTCGTGGTGTGCCCAAGCGCGGCGCGGCGGGCGGCGCCGGTGACCTGCTGGTCACGGTGAAGGTCGCGGTTCCGCAGAACCTGGACTCCGACGCCACCGATGCGCTCAAGCGCTATCAGGAGGCCGAGCGGGCCGGTGGCTTCGATCCGCGTGCAGGATGGGCGGGTGCTTGATGTCGGATAATCCGAAGTCCGCGTCGGGTGGGACCTCGCGTGCCGAGTTCTTCATGATCTCGGTGGCGGCTCAGCTGGCGGGTATGCACGCGCAGACGCTGCGCACGTACGACCGGCTGGGTTTGGTCACCCCCCAACGCACTTCGGGTGGCGGACGCCGGTACTCGGCCCGCGACGTCGAGCTGCTGCGCGAAGTGCAGCGGCTGTCGCAGGACGAGGGCGTCAACCTCGCCGGCATCAAGCGCATCATCGAGCTCACCAATCAGGTGGAGGCGCTGCAACAGCGCGTCGAGGAGATGAGCGCCGAGCTGGAGCAGTTGCGGGCGGGCTACCGGCCCGACCTGTCACCGCCCCAGCGCAGCACCGCGCTCGTGGTCTGGCAGCCACGGCACCGGCGCTGAGTTCCACGTTTCGACCGGGCCCCCGGTTCGCGATCCGCTCCCGCGGTCGCGGGCCGAGGGCTCGGTCAATCCCCGGCGATCGGCTGGTGATTCTCCAGCAACCTCTTTATTCGTGATCTTGCTCCGGCTGTCACCCGGTGCAACGCTGTGAGGTGGGGATATATCTCGGAACCATCACGGAAGTTTGCTGGAAGGACGCTGAATTCGGACCAATCGGAGCCTGTTTCCGCAGGAGAAACCCGGCGCTCCGACCCACCCTTCCCGCGTGTCGCGGCACGGCGCGTCGGATTTCGAGGCTGCGGATTCGTAGCGGAAGGGTCGCTCTACCAGGCACATCGGTGCGGGATTGATGCTTTTGCGGGCAAGATCAGCAAAGTGTGAGGTAGCGTTCACCCGTCTTTAACGATCTTGAGGTATGTTTTCAGGTGATACTGATGAGTACCGTATGGTTTTTAGAGAATTACACTCGTGATGTTTAAGAGTACGATTACGAAGCTGGCAAACCTCGCCTAGACTTCTCGCATCGGCTGCTGACGAGTGTCCTCCCAGCCCGTCACTCGCCGGCGCGGCTAGCGTTCGATGGCGAAACGAGGTTGTGACACATATGGATTCGCGGACTGTCGCTTTGATCCGAACTACGTTCAAGGCGGTTGCTGCGGAAGACGGTGGGCCCGAGAAGCTAGCCAGGTCGTTCTACTCGATCCTGTTCACGGACTATCCCGGCGTCCGCGACTACTTCCCGGCCGCCATGGACTCCCAGCGTGACCGGCTCGTCAAGGCGATCTCCTACGCGCTCGACCGGCTGGAAGAGCCGGACAAGCTGCTTCCCTTCCTGGCCCAGCTCGGGCGCGATCACCGCAAGTACGGCGTGCAACCCGCGCACTACGTCGCGGTCGCCAACTCGCTGAAGTCGGCCATGCGCCAGTTCGCCGGCACCGAGATGTGGACCGACGAGGTCGCCAGCGCCTGGGACGAGGGTCTGGCCACCATCAGCGGCGCGATGATCAGCGCCGCCGACAAGGAGACGACGCCCGCCGCCTGGAGCGCGACCGTGGTCGAACGCCGGGAGGTGCTGCGCAATCTCGCGGTCATCCGGGTCCAGCTCGATCAGCCGATGCAGTACGCGGCGGGCCAGTACCTCAGCGTCCAGGTGCCCGCGCGGCCCCGGATGTGGCGCTATCTCTCCCCGGCCAACCCGGCGAACGCCAACGGTGAGATCGAGTTCCACGTGCGCAGCGTGCTCGGCGGCTGGGTGAGCCCGGCCATGGTCTCGCACACCACCGTCGGCGACCAGTGGCTGCTCGGATCGCCGCTCGGCGGGCTCGGCGTGCCCCGCAACACCAAGCGCAAGATGCTGATGGTCGGCTGCGGCACCGGCATCGCGCCGCTGCGCGCGCAGATCATGGCGATGGCCCAGCGCCGGGTGAACCCGAAGGTCCACCTGTTCGTCGGCGGCCACCACCCCTGCGACCTCTACGACCTGCAGGTCCTGAGCCAGCTGGCCATCGCCAACAAGTGGCTCACCGTCACCCCGGTCAGCGAGAGCGACGAGAACCCCTGGTGGTTCTACGATTCCGGCGAACCCCAGGCCGAACTCCCCGGCCTCGAGCCCCGGATGACCGGCCAGATCGGCAAGGTCGTCGCCAGCTACGGCCCCTGGGCCGACCGCGACGTCCAGATCGTCGGCTCGCCCTCCATGGTCCAGACCACCAAGTTCCGCCTGATGGCCGCGGGCACCCAGGCCAAGTCGATCCGCCACGACCCCCTGTTCTAGGCCCCCTCGGCGGTGATGTTCGCCGGGGGAGTGCCGGATTCGATCAGCCGGTCGACCGTGGTGCGGACCATGGCGGGGGAGCCGCAGACCAGGACCTGCTGCTGACCGAACGGGCCGTGCGCGGCGGCCACGTCGGCGAGCGTGCCGTGCAGCATCTCGGCAGGGGCGAAGCCGATGTCGACGCGGGAGTGCTCGTGCCATTCGTCGCGGATCGACGGATCGTCGGGGCTCTCGACCACGGGAATCACCGTCAGCCAGGGCAATTCACCGGACAGCAGGAACAGCATGTCCGAGGCGTAGAGGTCGCGCGGGGAGCGGCCACCGTAGAACAGGTACGTGCGCGGCGGATTCTCCCGCCGGGCCAGCTCCAGGATCTGGGCGCGCATCGGCGCCAGACCGGTCCCGCCCGCGATCATCACCACCTCGGTGGTCTCGGGCTCGACGTGGAAGACGCCGTAGGGTGCGTTGATCCGCCACTGATCGCCGGGCTTGGTGTCGGCGACGATCGAACTCGAGCACCAGCCGCCGGGCACCGTGCGCACGTGGAATTCCAGCTTGCCGTCCAGCGAGGGCGGCAGCGCGGGGGAGAGCCTGCGCCGCACGCCGGGATGCTGGGGCACCTCCACCTCGACCGAACCGCCCGCCGCGAACGGCACGAAGTCGCCGATCAGCCGGATCACGGCGATGTCGTTGCGCAGACGGTGGTGGCCGACGACAGTCGCCGTCCAGGCCGGGGCGGGAATCTCGCTCATCGGTCTCTTTCGCGAAACGGGTGGTGCGGGACGGGTTCTCAGCCGACCGGGTCGGCGGCGATGATCTGCGGCGGCGTGCCGGCCCGGATCAGGGCGCGGCGGGTGTCGGCGATCATCCGGGGCGAGCCGGCGAGCTGGATCTGCCGGTCGGCCCACGCGCCGAAGCTGGTCACCACCGCACCCAGATTACCGACCAGGCGACGGTACATGCCGGTCGGCGTCGACGCGGGACGCTGCGGATACCACCACGGATCGTCGCGTTCCTCGCACACCGGCACCACGGTCAGCCAGGGGTTGGACTGGGAGAGCTGCCACATGTTGTCGACGTCGTAGAGGTCGCCGGGGAAGCGGCCGCCGACGAAGAAGTGCACGCGCGGATTGATCCCGCGCTGACTCATCTCGATCAGCTGCGCGCGCAGCGGCGCGATCCCGGTGCCGGAGCCGATGAACAGCACGTCGCGCCCGGATTCCCGGTCGACGTGCAGGCCGCCGAGCGGACCGGCGATCTTCCACCGATCGCCGACTTTGGTGTCGTTGACGATCGCGGGACTCACCCAGCCGCCGCTGATCCGGCGCACGTGGAACTCGATCTCGCCGTACGGGTTGGCGGGGATGGCGGGGGAGAAGTAGCGCCACATGTTCGGCCGCTGCGGCACCTGCACCGGCACGTACTGACCGGCCTTGAACGGAATCGGCCCGTCGGCCTGTAGTCGCACGATGGCCAGATCGTCGAGCACCTTGCGATGCCCGACCACCGTCGCGCCCCAGAACGGCTGCGACTTGTCCTCGTTGGCGCCGATCGCCATCGAGGCCGAGACGAGGATGGTGATATCGCTCCAGCCCTCGTGCAGTTCCTTGGTCCACCGGTTGCCGTGGAAGGAACGCAGGGCCGACAGCAGCGCCCGGCCCGCCATGTCGTAGTGGTCCGCCTCGACCCCGTATTTGCGGTGGTCGCGGGCCAGTTGCTCGAGGAACTTCTGCGCGCGCTCGAAGTCCTCCAGATTGTCCAGGACATACTGCAGCGCCGTGGCCAGACGCTTGGGCATCATGTCCATGGCGGGGGGGAACAGCTCCCGTAACGCCGGGTTCTGCGCGAACAGGTGACCGTAGAAAGCGCTGATCAGCCGCTCTGCACCACCGGGCGTCTCCGACACCCCGCGGAAATCGGCGCGGACCAGCGCAAGCGAACGCGCATCCACGTCGTCAAGCTCCCTTTCCCTGAAATTGCTGCGATGTGGCCCCGCCTCGCGACGGGCACCTCCTCAAGTATCCCCCGAAACATGCCGCTGGGTGCAGGGATGCTCGTCACCGTCCCATTCGCCGGACGGATCGTAAGCCGTCGATCGCGGGTTGGCACGCTGTCGCCGTGATCGATATGGGTCGGTGATCTTGCTCGGGCCCGAACCTCGATCCACGTGCGGCCCGCACGACCTCCAGCAACACAGCGCATCACTTGCGATGATTGGCGATGTGACCAGGCTGTTCACCCCTGCTGAGCAAGGCCCGATCCGCCCACAGCGCGACATCGGCACGGCTGAGTTGAAAGCGCGTCTCGCGCGCTTCACTGACGTCGGTGAAGCGTCCGAGGAGCGTGCGGAGATCGAAGCGGCTTTCGGCGCCGAGCGCCTCGACTACTGACGGCCCGATTCGGCACTCTGTCGGCCTGCTGGATCGGGGCCGACTCGGGCATTGGATCTAACGGTACGAGTCCGTGATCTCCCGCAGTGCGACGAGGGACTTTCGCAGGGTGGCGGCACGCCTCGGCCCCAGGTGCGCGACCCATTCTGCCTGCACCTCGACTGCCGCGCGATTCGCCACCTCGACTGCCTGCTGCCCCTTCTCCGCCAGCCGCAGCAGCCTGGCGCGGCCGTCGCTCGGGTCGGGCTCACGTGCCAGATAGCCCGCCCGTACGAGCTGATCCACCAGTACCCCCGCGGTCTGCTTGGTGACCTGCGCTTGCGCGGCGAGGTCGGTCAGCCGCGACCCCTCCGGCCCGATCCGCGCGACCAGTCGCGCCTGCGCCTGCGTCAGATCCGCGAATCCGTTCTCGGTCAGCGCGACGAGCACCCGCCGCTCCATCTCCCGATAGGGAACGAAGAGCAGAACCCCGAGGTTGAGTGCGTCGTCGTCGGTCATCCCGCTCCTTGATCCGGTCAGCTTCACTGACTATATTAGTCAGAAAGGCTGACGAATTGGAGGCCGACCGTGGATGTCGATCAACACTGGCGGATCATCGCCGAGCAGCGCCGCGCCATCGTCGACCTGCTCACCACCCTCACTCCCGCCGAGCTGGACAGCCCCTCGCTCTGCGACGGCTGGCGCATCCGCGACGTCGCCGCCCACGTGGCGCTGGCTCCGCAACCGCCCGGCCCCCTCGGCATGCTCCGCGAGGCGGCCCGCGCCCGCGGCAGCTTCCACCGCCTCAATCACGACATCGCCGTCCACCACGCCGACGCCACCCCCGACCTCGCCGCCGACCTGTCGGCCGTCGCCGACTCCCGCCGCCTGCCCGTCGTCACCAACTACCGCAACATCCACTACGACGTCATCGTGCACGCCCAGGACATCGCCCGGCCCCTCGGTCGCACCATCACCGTCGATCCCGCCGCGGCGGCCGTTGCGGCCCAACGGGTCTGGACCATGGGCTGGCCGTTCTGGGCCGAGCGCCGCCTCGCCGAGGTCACCCTCGTCGCCGAGGATTCGCCCTGGACCGTCGGCTCCGGACCCGAGCTCCGCGGCACCACCCTCGACCTGCTCCTGCTCCTCACCGGCCGCGACGTCAGCGATCTGGTCCGCCGCCGGGTCAGCCGGTGACCAATCGCACCGCCGCCTGCCGCGCGTCCTCCCCGACCTCCCCGATCTCGAATTTCTTGCCGACGATGTGCTGGACCAACGCGGGCTCCGGCGGCACCCCGTACTTGCGCAGGTAATGCGGAACCGCCCCCGGCCACACGAACACCCCGTCGGTGTGGAAGTTCGACGGTACATCCCGAACCCGCGCGTCGAAGTCGTCGGCGTCATAGCCGCGTGCGCTCAAAACCACCGGCGCGTGCGCGAGATAGGCCAGCACCCGATCGCGGATCAGCGGGTCGAGCCCGGGCCGATTCACCACCGGTTTGCCCCCCGGGATCGCGCCCGTCGAACGGCGCCGAAAGTCGAAGTCCACTCATGGTCGACCAACCTACGCGGCCGGGCTCAACCACTCTTTCCCATGCTAATCTCCCAGGTCAGAGCAGTGGACGGCGAGAAGGGGCGGGGATTGAAACGCGCAGGTACAGCATTGATCGTGGCGGGCCTTGCGGTGGTCGGGCTGGCCGCGTGCGACTCGGGGGAGAGTTCGTCGAAGGGGGCGACCACGACGGCGAAGCCGACGCTGTGGAACCCGTGTACGGAGATCTCGGATGACGCGCTGACAGCAGCGGGGGTGGATCCGGCCTCGGAGGAGAAGGGGGTTGCCGGGGTTTCGCAGTCGGGGTGGGAGATCTGTGGATGGGACGGGCCGACGTTCGCCGTCACCGTCTACGCCACGAATAAGGCTGTGGATCAGTTCAAGTCCAAGCCCGGCAATGTCGACTTCCGCACCGTCACGATCGCCGGGCGAACCGGGGAAGAGTTCCGCGTCGAAGGCGCGTCGAAGAAGCTCGACTGCAACGTCGTGTTCCCGGTCTCGCAAGGCGTCGTGCAGTTGCAGGTCCTGAATCGCGCGAGTCTGGACGGGCTGACGGATCCGTGCGTGTCCTTGGCGCGCGTGGGGGAGACCCTCGTTCCGACCTTCCCGAGATGAGGGGGCGGACATGGCTGAATCCCCGTATTCGGATCTGCTCGGAAAGGCGCGCGCGGGCGAGGTCTATCTGAACGACGAAGCGGCCGCGTACCACATGTACAAGGCGTGCGATAAGCGGCTCACCGATCTGGATTCGCTACGCGCCGTGGCTATTCGAGCGCAGGCCGTCAGCGGCTTCGGCGACTTCGACATGGCCAGGCAGCTGGAGAAGCAGTTCCTCCGGCAGGCTACCGGCGACGACAATTCCGTCGACGCCGTCATCATGAAAGACATCGAAGCCGTCAAACAACTGCGCGAAGTCTTCTCCCTCTCCTTCAAACACCTCACCGGCCAGGACATCGAAAACGCCAACGCCCTCGACTACACCACCGAGCAGGTGAAGTAGATGCAGCCCAATATCGCCGGACTCGACCTCTTCGGCGGCCTCCGCAACTTCGTCATGTCCCCGTTCGGCGACGACGGCGAACTCGACGCCTCCGACATCGCGGACATCCAGGACCGGTACAACGACCAGCGCACGACCAACCGGCAGCGGGCCGCCGAACTCGGGTTCGACGGTGAATTCCGTCCCGCGATGGTGACGAAGACCGACGACTTCCAGGGCCCCGTCGCCCAGCTGCGGGCGAAGGTGGACAAGATCGACCTCGACGCCGTCAACGATCTGATCAGCGCGTGGAACGAGATCTCCACCCGCAACAGCACCTCGCTCGACGAGTTCCGCAAGCAGATCACCCGGGGCATGGCACCCGATGTCTGGTCCGGCGCGGCAGCGACCGCGGCGGCGCAGACCGTCGCGGCCTACGACGCCACGGGCAAGAAGGTCACCACCGCCGCCGCGCTCACCAGGAGCAAGCTGGACGAACTGCGCACCGGCCTCGAACCGACGAAACGGCTGGTTCCGTTCGAGCCCGAACATCGCAGCGGTCTGGACAATTTCGGTGGCCTCTTCACCGGCCGCGCCTGGCGCAATGATGATGTCGCACAGGAGAATGCGCGGGTCGAGGCGGTTCGCGTCCTGACATCGGTCTACGCCCCGGTGATTATCGAATCCGATACTAAGGTTCCGGTCATACCCATTCCGAAGACCGTCGAGAACGGCGGCGGGGATCCCGATGACACCGGCGGGTCGACCAGGCCGAACTCGAACAACCCGAATTCGACCACCCCGGGCACCGGGCAACCGGCGACCGACCCCGCGGCCACGACTCCGGCGTCGACCACCCCGGCCGACGACGACACCACCACCGACGACACGACCGCGGGCGACGACACGACGACCGACGACGAGTCGACCGCACCCCAGTCGACCGACCCCGGCGCGACCACGCCGGCATCCACGACGCCGAGCGGAACCACACCCGGATCCGGTTCACCGTCCGGATCACCCGGCGGCGCGGGAACTCCCGGCTCCGGCTCGCCGGGCTCGCCCGCGCCGGGCAGCGCGGTCCCCGGTGGCGGCGCGGCCGCGGGCACCACGACAGCGGGCGCGCGGGCGGCGGGCGCGGGCAGCGGTGCCGCGGGCCGGGCCGGCATGCCGGGCATGGGCGCCCCTGGCGCCAGGGGTGGTGGCAAGGACGACGAATCCACCAGGGGCATTCCCGACTACCTGGTCACCCAGGAACACGGTGACGAACTCACCGGTCTGGACAACCTGCCCAAGCTGGTGCCGCCCGTCATCGGCGCCGACTGAATCGCGAAACCTGATGGAACAGAGTAGATCTCCCGTGCGTACCTGGCATCTCACCGCTCTAGACTTCCGCACCCTGTGGGAAGCGGCGGGCCGCGACGTCCTGCCGTACCCGCTGCACCACCGCTACGTCGGCGTCGAATCCCGGGCGGAGATCCTCCGGCTGCGCGGCAAGGCCGCCGAGAACATGATGGCCGAGTTCGACAGCGACCTCGACGCCGCCATGGCCGCGTTGCTGGCGCCGCACGCGCGCGTCGAGGTGGCGGGCGCGTGCGGCAGCACGCGAACGATCCGCGCGCACGGCGGAACCCGGGACACCTACGCCGCCTTGGCCGTTCAGGCGCCCGGTGAGGAATCCGACCCGGGCGACATCGCCCTGCACCTGATGGCCCCCGACGACCTGGCCGCCGCCGTGCTGTCCACCCTCCCCAAGGTCGGCCCCGGCACCGGCCGCGAAATCAAAGTCACCGCAGCCGAACTCGCGGCTCCCCGCCCGCACGTCCGCGACCGCTGGAACCCCACCCCGCGCGAACAACTCGAAACCTTCCTCGCCAAACCCACCGACACCCTCACCCACATCGGCGTCTACGCCCACGCCAGCGTCGACAACCGCCACACCGAAGGCCGCGACGACTTCCAGCTCCACGACCTCACCAACGACGGCCGCTACGTCTTCTACGGCGAATCCACCTTCATCGCCAAGCCCACCACCCCCACCCGCCTCCACACCACCCTCGCCTCGATCCTCACCACCACCGCCACCAAGGCCCGCACCGGCACCTACCGCCCCCACTGACCACCGATCAGATGGCCAGGACGGTTTTTCCGCGGGCGCGGCCTGCGCCGAGGACGGCGGGGGCGGCTTCCAGGGGGACGGTCGCTTCGACGGGGACGACCACGTCGCCCGAGGCGACGCGGGCGAGCAGGCGGCTGAGTTCCGGTCCGCGGCCCTTGGATTCGAAGTTGCCGCCGGTGATGTCGTGTTCGCGCAGGGCGTTCTCGTCGGCGGCCCAGGTGGTGGAGTAGGCGCGGCCGCCGCGGCGGACGAGGGTGGCGTGGGTGGCGAAGTCGGCGGGGCTGCTGACCAGGTCGAAGAGGACGTCGATGCCGTCGGGGTGGGTGAAGCGGACGGCGCCGGTGATGCTGGAGTCGCGTTTCGTGGCGGGGTCGGGGTCGACCAGGTTGGGGTCGGCGGGGCGGATCTGGGTGTAGTCGATGGTTTCCGCGGCGCCGAGGCGGGCGACCTGGTCGGTGGCGTCGCCGCGGGCGGTGGCGATGACGTGCGCGCCCGCGATATTGGCGAGCTGGACCAGGAAGGAGCCGACGCCGCCGGTCGCGCCGACGATCAGCACCGTCTGGCCGGGCCGGATCTGCGCGGTGTCGACGAGGTCCTGGGCGGTGACGCCCGCGACGGGGAGCGCGGCGGCCGCGACCGAGGTGACGCCGTCGGGGATGGGCACCAGCGTGGCGTCCTCGGGCAGGGTCGCGTACTGCGCCCAGCTGCCGTGCCCGGCGGGGGCGGTGAGGAACTTGCCGACCACCCGGTCGCCGACCGCGAACGAGCGCACGCCTGCGCCGACCGCCGAGATCGTGCCGGCGCCGTCGACGCCGAGGATCATCGGGAAGTCGGTGGGCATCTTGCCCTCGAGGATGCCGTCGGCCATCTTCAGGTCGAACGGGTTGACGCCGGCGGCGTCCAGCGCGACCTGCACCTCTCCGCGCCCGGGCTCCGGCACCGGCATATCGGCGAGTTCGGGAGTGGCACCGAACTTCTGAACCACGATCGCGCGCATCGGTCGGCTCCTCTTCTCGGGTGGTCCGGGCACGGCAATCCTAGGCGGACAGCCTTGCGACGTGCGGTGATTGATCGTCTTCGGTGGTGTCGCGGCGTAGCGTGAACACCGATTCGGTGTCCGCCGGAAAAAGTTGAAGTTGAGTGGAACAGACTCAACTTTGTGAGCGTTGAACCAGTCGATACCTGACCTACCCCGGAGGAGATCTGTGGACTCGTTCAATCCCACCACCAAGACACAGGCGGCGCTGACCGCCGCCCTTCAGGCCGCTTCGGCGGCAGGCAACCCGGAGATCCGTCCGGCGCACTTGCTGGTGGCGTTGCTGGATCAGACCGATGGCATCGCCGCCCCGCTGCTGAAGGCCATCGGTGTCGACCCGGCGACCGTCGAGCGCGAAGCGGGCGACATCGTCGACCGGCTGCCGCGCGCGACCGGCGCGACCACCACACCGCAGCTCGGCCGCGAGGCGCTGGCCGCCCTGGCCGCCGCGCAGCGACTGGCCACCGAACTCGGCGACGAGTACGTCTCGACCGAGAACCTGCTGGTCGGCCTCGCCGACGGCGACTCCGAGGTGGCCAAGCTGCTGCGCAGGCACGGCGCGAGCCCCGAGGCGCTGCGCGATGCCTTCACCACGGTGCGCGGGAGCGCGCGGGTCACCAATCCCGACCCGGAGGCCAGCTACCAGGCCCTGGAGAAGTACTCCACCGACCTCACCGAGGCCGCCCGCGCCGGCAAGCTCGACCCGGTGATCGGGCGCGACACCGAGATCCGCCGCGTGGTGCAGGTGCTCTCGCGGCGCACCAAGAACAACCCGGTGCTCATCGGTGAGCCGGGCGTCGGCAAGACCGCCATCGTGGAGGGTCTGGCGCGCCGGATCATCGAGGGCGACGTCCCGGAGTCGTTGCGCAACAAGAAGGTCGTCTCGCTCGACCTGGGCGCGATGGTCGCGGGCGCGAAGTATCGCGGTGAGTTCGAGGAGCGGCTCAAGGCCGTGCTCGACGACATCAAGAACAGCGCGGGCGAGATCATCACCTTCATCGACGAGCTGCACACCATCGTCGGCGCGGGCGGCACCGGCGACTCCGCGATGGACGCGGGCAACATGATCAAGCCGCTGCTCGCGCGCGGCGAACTGCGCCTGGTCGGCGCGACCACGCTCGACGAGTACCGCAAGTACATCGAGAAGGACGCGGCGCTCGAGCGCCGGTTCCAGCAGGTCATGGTCGGTGAGCCGTCGGTGGCCGACACCATCGGCATCCTGCGCGGCATCAAGGAGCGCTACGAGGTGCACCACGGCGTGCGGATCACCGATTCCGCGCTGGTGGCGGCCGCGACGCTGTCGGACCGCTACATCACCTCCCGGTTCCTGCCCGACAAGGCGATCGACCTGATCGACGAGTCGGCCTCGCGGCTGCGCATGGAGATCGACTCCCGCCCGGTCGAGATCGACGAGGTGGAGCGGGCCGTGCGCCGCCTCGAGATCGAGGAGGTCGCGCTGGAGAAGGAGACCGACGAGGGCTCCAAGCAGCGGCTGGAGAAGCTGCGCTCCGAACTCGCCGACGACCGCGAGAAGCTCAGCCAGCTCACCACGCGCTGGCAGAACGAGAAGAACGCGATCGACTCGGTGCGCGGGCTCAAGGAGCAGCTCGAGGCGCTGCGCGGGGAGTCCGAGCGGGCCGAGCGCGACGGTGACCTGGGCAAGGCCGCCGAGCTGCGCTACGGCCGGATTCCCGCGCTGGAGAAGGAGCTCGCCACGGCCGAGCAGGTCAGCGGCGCGGCGCCGGACGGCGACGTGATGCTGAACGAGGAGGTCACCCCCGACGACATCGCCGATGTGGTGTCGTCGTGGACGGGCGTGCCGGTCGGCCGGATGCTCGAGGGCGAGACCGCCAAGCTGCTGCGGATGGAGACCGAGGTCGCCGGGCGCGTCGTCGGGCAGGAGGAAGCCGTCCAGGCGGTGTCCGACGCGGTGCGCCGGGCACGGGCCGGGGTCGCCGATCCCAACCGCCCGACCGGGTCGTTCCTGTTCGTCGGGCCGACCGGCGTCGGCAAGACCGAGCTGGCGAAGTCGCTGGCCGACTTCCTGTTCGCCGACGAACGCGCCATGGTCCGCATCGATATGAGCGAGTACAGCGAGAAGCACTCGGTGGCTCGCCTGGTCGGTGCCCCGCCCGGCTACGTCGGCTACGACCAGGGCGGCCAGCTCACCGAGGCGGTGCGCAGGCGGCCGTACTCGGTGGTGCTGTTCGACGAGATCGAGAAGGCCCATCCCGATGTCTTCGACATCCTGCTGCAGGTCCTCGACGAGGGCAGGCTGACCGACAGCCAGGGCCGCACGGTCGACTTCCGCAACACGATCCTCATCCTCACCTCCAACCTGGGTGCGGGCGGCGATCGGGAGCACGTGATGGAGGCGGTGCGGCGGGCGTTCAAGCCGGAGTTCCTCAACCGGCTCGACGACGTCGTGATGTTCCACGCGCTCGACGCGAAGCAGCTGGAGTCGATCGTCGACATCAATCTGCGGCAGTTGCAGAAGCGGCTCTCGCAGCGGCGGCTGACCCTCGATGTCACCGACGAGGCCAAGCAGTGGCTGGCGGTGCGCGGCTACGACCCGGCCTACGGCGCGCGACCGTTGCGCAGGCTGATCCAGCAGGCCATCGGCGACAGCCTGGCCAAGGAACTGCTCTCCGGCGCGGTCGTCGACGGCGACACGGTGCGGGTGAGCGTGGACGACGCCGCCGACAAGCTGGTCGTCGGCCGGGAGGCTGTCCACAGCTCGTGAATAATCCACAGCGCGGTGCGTAGGGACCTCCCAACGCACCGCGCTGACCTACGCTGGAGCTCATGACGAACCCGAACGATCCGTGGGGGCAACGCCCGGAGGATTCGCCGACCGAACGGTTGGGTTCGCCGGGCATGGATTCGACCAAGCCGTACGGCGGCGGTGGCTTCGACGAGTGGGGGCAGCCGTCGAACCCGACGCAGGCACTACCTCCGCACGACGCGCAGTGGGGCGCCTACGAAAGTGGTTATCCCGCAGCGCAACCACCACCGCACCAGCCGCCCCCCGGCTACGGCCAGAGCTACCCCGGCGCCCCGCCACCGGGCTATCCGCCCCGTCCACAGGACGGTGACCAGGGCGAACCGCCGAAGCGGCACACCGGCCTGTGGATCGCGCTCGGCCTCGGCGTGCTCGCGCTGATCGCGGTCGGCGGCGTGCTCGCCGGCCTGGTGCTGAGCGGCAACAAGTCCGATGACGACAACACCGCATCGGGGGCGACGACCAGCCAGGTGCTGGTGCCGCCGACCAACCGGCAGACCACTCCCGTCGTGCCGCCCAGCGCGAGCGGCCTGCCCGGGCTGCCCGGCCTCGGCGGTGGCGACGATCTCGGCGCCACGATGGGCAGCATCACCGCCAACACCGGCACCGAGATCACCATGAGCACCCTCGGCGGATCGACGGTCCGGGTGCTGATCGACGATGCCACCCAGGTGATCTCGCTGACCAGCACGAAGGCGAGCGAGCTGCCCGTCGGCGACATGGTTATGGTGCAGGGCGACAAGAACCCAGACGGGTCGATCCACGCCAAGATCATCATCAGTACGGCGTTACCAAGCGGCCCCCGATGAGCGACCCGCGCGTCGAAAGCCCGGCACTGCCGGGCGATCACGGCGACGGCTGGATAGGCTAGGCGACGATGACGGCTATGTGGTTCGGGTTAGCGGCGATCGCACTCGTGGGTGCGGTCGTACTGCTGTATTTCGATCGGGTCCAGCGACAGCGGACCGGGCACGCCCGCCAGGTCTGGGCGAAGTCCCAGGGCTATACCTACGTCTCGGTCGAGCCGGCGCTCGCCTCGACGTGGCGTCGTGGCGCACTGGCCAAGCTCGGCTACCTCTCCGCGGTCGACGTGGTCTCCGGCATCCGCAAGGGCGAGAAGTTCGTGCTGTTCGACCTGGAGGACGCGGCGACCCTGGTGGCGGTGCGCAGGCAGATCGGCTCCGAGATCGACGTCGACATGCGGCTCAAGACCGCGTCGCCGCCGAAGGACCACGATCTGGAGCTGCTCGGCGCGATCGGTGACCGCGTCGTCTTCGCGACCGATCCCGAGATCGCCAGGCACGCGGTCGACCAGCGGATGGTCGGCTTCATCGAGTCGCTCACCGACACCGTGCAGATGCTGTGGAGCGAGGGCAACTGGACCCTCGGCATGCTGCCCGTCGGCAGCGGCGCCAAGGACTGGGAGACCGCGATCGACGCGGTGCTGCGCCTGTCCGGCCTGCTGCACGTGCTGCCGCCGGTCGCCGAACCGAGCGAATTCACCCGTCCGCGCAGCAACGCCGACCAGCCGCTGACCGCGCCCCCGCGACCGGCCTACGACGAGGACGACGACTTCGACGACGAGCGGTCGCCGAGCGAGTTCGCGGCAGGCCGCCCGGTCGCCGAGGACTACTCCGACCACGGCCGCGCCCGGTTCCCCGGCCCGGACGACGACCTCGACGACGACGCCGATCGCTATCGCGACGAGCCGGGCTACGGCTCGCGCGGCGCCGCGCCGCAGGCCGCCGCCGCGCCCGACGACTACGAGTACGGCCGTCGCCCGGCGGGCAGGCCCGCCTACACCGCCGACGACTACGACCCCGACCTCGACGATCCCGATTTCGAGGATCAGCCCGCGCCCGGCCGCCGTCCCCTCGGCGAGCCGCCCAAGCGCCCGTCGCTGGCCGTCGTCCCCGAACCGCGGCCGCGCGTGGAACCGCCGCTGCCGCAGGGCGACGACGCCGAATCGGGACAGCCCGGCGGGCCGTTCCATCCGGGGTTCCGCCCGTATCAGGGTCCGGTACCGAAGTGACCAGTGGAATCGACCAGCGATGACCGATAGTCCCGTGCGACTACCCGGCGTGCACCGTCCCGTCGCCATGATCACCGGACCGACGTCCGGGATCGGGCAGGGATTCGCCCACCGCCTCGCCAGCCTCGGCTACGACCTGGTGCTCGTCGCCAGGAACGAGGAGCGGTTGCGCGCGCTCGCCGACGAGCTCGGCCGCCGCTACGCGACCTCCGCCGAGGTACTCGTCGCCGACCTCGCCGACGACGAGGACCGCGCCAGGGTCGCCGAGCGCGCCGCCCAGGGCCTCGAATTCCTGGTCAACAACGCGGGTTTCGCGCATTCGGGCGAGTTCTGGACGCTCGAGCCCGCCGAGTTGCAGGCCCAGCTCGACGTCAACGTCACCTCGGTGCTCCAGCTGAGCAGGGCCGCGCTGCCCGCGATGATCGCCGCGGCGAGCGGGTCGATCGTGAACGTGGCGAGTGTGGCCGGCCTGATCCCCGGCCGGGGGTCGACCTACTCGGCCTCCAAGGCCTACGTCGTATCCTTCTCGGAGGGGTTGGCGGGTGGATTGGCGGGCACCGGTGTCCGCGTCCAGGCGCTGTGCCCCGGGTTCGTGCACACCGAGTTCCACGAGCGCGCAGGCATCGAGATGGGTTCGCTGCCGAAGCGCCTGTGGCTCGACGTCGACCAGGTCGTCGACGGGTGCCTGCAGGATCTGGATTCCGGCAAGGTGATCAGCGTGCCCGGTGTGCAGTACAAGGTGCTCACCGCGGTGGCGGGGTTCGTCCCGCGCACCCTGGTGACCCGCCTCAATCGCGGACTCTTCAACGCGCGCGGACGGACCTAGGGCATGAGCGCTGGGCCGAGAAGCAGCGCGTAGCGTTATCACCGGCCCGGCTCATGACCGAAAGGACACGCAAACGATGATCGACCAGGCACGTCAGGCGCTCACCGAGGCGGATCGCGACCAGCTGGCCGCGCTCGTGCGCGAGCTCGCGGTCGTGCACGGCAAGGTGACGCTGTCCTCGGGCAAGGAGGCCGACTACTACGTCGACCTGCGCCGCGCGACGCTGCACCACCAGGCCGCCCCGCTGATCGGTTCGCTGCTGCGCGAGCTGGTCGCCGACTGGGACTTCGACGCCGTCGGTGGACTCACCATGGGCGCCGATCCGGTCGCGATGGCGGTCATGCACGCGCCGGGTCGTCCGATCGACGCGTTCGTCGTCCGCAAGGCCGCCAAGGCGCACGGTATGCAGCGCCAGATCGAGGGCCCCGACATCGTCGGCAAACGGGTGCTGGTCGTCGAGGACACCACCACCACCGGCAACTCGCCGCTGACCGCGGTTCGCGCGCTGCGCGACGCGGGCGCGATCGTGGTCGGCGTCGCCACCGTCGTCGACCGGGAAACCGGTGCTGACCAGGTCATCGCCGCGGAGGGACTGGAGTATCGGTCCATCCTCGGTCTCGATGACCTTGCTCTGGGTTAGCCTGAACAACGCCAAACCTGGATGACGATGTGGTCGTCCGGTAAGTCTGAAGGACGTGTGAGTCACCTGTGGTGAGCATTGCAGTTAACAAGAGTCGTGACAACGTTGCGATGCTCGGGATCGGTGCGTACCGACCGCAGCGCATCGTCAGCAATGCTGAAGTGTGCGAACAGCTCGACTCGACGCCCGAGTGGATCTTCGAGCGCACCGGTATCCACAACCGCCGCTGGATCAGCGGCGACGAGACCATCCGGTCGATCGCCGTCGCCGCGGGTGATCGCGCCCTGAAGAACACCCCGATCGAGCGCGACAAGATCGGCGCGGTGCTGCTGTGCACCTCGAGCTGGCTCAAGCTCACCCCGCACGGCGCGCCCTCGGTGGCCTCCGACCTCGGTCTCAACGGCGTCGCGGCCTTCGACCTGACTTCCGGTTGCGGCGGCTTCGGGTACGGCCTCGGCGTCGCCGCCGACCTGATCCGGGCCGGTTCGGTCGAATACGTGCTGGTGATCGGCGCCGAGACGATGACCGTCGGCCTCGATCCGACCGACCGCGGCACCGCGATGATCTTCGGTGACGGCGCGGGCGCCGTGGTCGTCGGGCCGGCCGAGGAGAACGGCATCTCGCCGACGGTCTGGGGCAGCGACGGCGAGAACGCCGAGGCCATCGCCCAGGACGTCGACTTCCTCGCGTACATGAACAAGGCCCAGGCCATGCAGGGCACCGACCCCGCGGTCGAGCCGATCGGCCGGATGTCGCTGCACATGGAGGGCCCCAAGGTCTTCCGCTGGGCCGCGGTGACGCTGCCGCGCGCGCTGTCGGCGGCGCTGGACGCCTCCGGCGTGGCCAAGGAAGACATCGAGGTGTTCATCCCGCACCAGGCCAACGCGCGGATCAACGAGCTGATGAAGAAGAACCTCGGCCTGGCCGACGGCATCCCGATGGCCAACGACATCGAGCACACCGGCAACACCTCGGCCGCCTCGATCCCGCTGGCGATGGAGGAGATGCTGGTCACCGGCAAGGCGAAGGGTGGGCAGCTGGCACTGCTGCTCGGGTTCGGCGCCGGACTGAGCTACGCGGGCCAGGTCGTCACGCTGCCGCCCGCGCCGAAGGAAACGAGCTTCTGACGTGCGACCGCTGCGAGCCGGATATCTCGCGGCGGCGGCGGTCACCGTCTTCGGTGCCGTCACCGGTCGCGAACGGCTGCAATGGCTGACCAAGCCACTGCTCATGCCACTGCTGGCGGCCGACACCGTCACCAGCGGGGTCGAGCTGGATCCGGCCGAACGCCGCATCCTGCTCGGCTCGCTGGCCGCGGCCACCGTCGGTGACGTGCTGCTGATCGACCCCGATGACGACAAGCGCCTGATCGCGGGCGCGTCCTCGTTCGCCGTCATGCAGACCGGCTACTCGATGCTGTGGTGGCGGCGCGGTGCCAGGCCGCGTGCCGCGATCGCCGCGCCCCGGCTGGCGGCGTGGGCGGGTGCGGCCGGGTTGCTGCGGGCCAAGGCCCCGGTGCTCGCGGTGCCGCTGACCGCCTACGGCGCCACGCTCGGCACCGCCGCGACGCTGGCGTCCGATCCGGCCCTGGCGCCCGGGGCGCGCAATGTCGCCGGACTGAACATCCCGAACGGTGACCCGCGCAGCAGGCTGGGCGTCGGCGCGCTGTTGTTCACGGTGTCGGACGGCCTGATCGTGCTGCGCCGCCTGTTCGCGCGTGACGACCGGACCCGCCGGATCAGCGAAGGCGTCATCCTGGCCACCTATGCGGCCGCGCAGTATCTCCTCACCGACCCGGAGGTGGGCACGCCTCGGCGCGGTGCCTGATACTCCCTGTCACACAGCGCTTACCTGGGCGTCCTCGGGCGGCAACACCGGCCGCGCACGCTTCGAAGATGACCGGGGAAGTGCAGTTCATCGAGGTGCACGGCTATCGCCGCGCGTTCCGGATGGCGGGGTCGGGGCCGCCGCTGTTGCTCATCCACGGCATCTCCGACAGCTCGGGGACCTGGGCGCCGGTGTTCGACGCGCTCGCCGAGCACTTCACCGTGCTCGCGCCCGACCTGCTCGGCCACGGGGAATCGGACAAGCCCCGGGCCGACTACGCCGTCGCCGCCTACGCGAACGGCATGCGTGACCTGCTCAGCGTGCTCGGCTTCGAGCGGGTGACCGTGGTCGGGCATTCGCTCGGCGGCGGCGTCGCGATGCAGTTCGCCTACCAGTTCCCGGAGAAGGTGGAGCGGCTGGCGCTGGTCTGCCCGGCGGGGATGGGCGCGGGGGTGCATCCGGCGTTCCGGCTGGCCACGCTGCCCGGCGCCGGTCCCGGACTGATGGCGGTGACCAGCTGGCCGGTGCGCACCGTCGTGCGCGCGGCGATCCCGGTGGTCAACGGGCTCGGTGGCCTCGGTCTCGGCCCGGACGTCGACTACGTGCTTCGCCTCTACGGCCAGCTGTCCGACACCGGCGCGCGCAACGCGTTCCTGCGCACCATTCGCGCCGCCGCCGACCGGCACGGACAGTCCATCACCATGCTCGACCGCGGCTACCTGGCCGCGCACCTGCCGACGCTCATCATCGGCGGCACCCGCGACACCGTCATCCCCTCCGGCCACGCCGAACGCGCCCACCGCGCGTTCCCCGGCTCGATGCTCGAGATCTTCGACGGCGCTGGACATTTCCCGCACCACTACGACCCGGACCGTTTCGTGAAACTGATCCGCGCCTTCATCGACAGCACCGAACCCGCCGTCTTCGACTTCCAGCGCTGGCAACGCACCCTGCGCCGCGGCAAACCGATCGTCGGCCTGCCGACGCCGGGGGCTACAGCACAAGCATGATGCGGTTCCTGTTCAGCGGGTCGACGCGGATCGGGATGGTCTGGCCGATCGTCATCCGGGATTTGTCGACCGGCATCACGTCGACCACGATCTTCCCGTGATAGGTGGCCGACCCCGGCACGGTCAGCTCGACGTCGAATTCGGTGAGCTCACTGGAATGATCGGTGCGCGCCAGCGGGCGCATGCCGTCGATGCGCGCCCAGCCCTCCAGCCCGTGCCTGCGCAGCTTGCGGTCGGCCCTGGTCGGCATGGACGCGATCGCCATCGCGATACCGGCGCAGGAACCGAACAACCCGACCATGATGAGGACCTGGTAGGGCATCGTGCCCGGCGGCGTACGCGGGGCGAGCCAGCCGAGCCAGACCGCGAGCGCGACCAGATACATCGCGACGACGCAGGTCAGCGCCTGAACAATGCGCGTGTGCTCCATACCGACAACCACCCGTGAGCCCTACGCCTCCAGGATAGGTCGCGTCACCGCCCGCTTCGGGGCGTCCGGGATTACGATTCGCGCATGAGCACTCAGCCCCCGCCGCAGGGATATCCCGGCTACGGGCCGCCGCCGGATCATCCGCAGGCGACCACGGCGCTGATCCTCGGCATCCTCGGACTCGCGCTGTGCGGCATCCTCGCGCCGTTCGCCTGGGCGAAGGGCCGCTCCGTGCTCGCGGAGATCGACGCGTCGCAGGGCCGGGTCGGTGGCCGTTCGCAGGCGTACGCCGGCTACATCATGGGGATCGTCGGCACCGCGGTGCTCGTGGTGGGGCTGCTCGTCACGGTGGCGAGTGTGGTGGTGTTCGTCCTCGTGGGGGCAGCCGAATCAACGGCCTAGCCGAGGTCCACCTAGCATTCTCCGGGTGAACGAGTCAGTGCCATCGCCCGAGGTCGAGGTCGCGGGTCCGACCGAATGGGGCGAGCATCCGCACGGGCTCGGGCCGTGGGAGCAGGAGTACGGCACCCCGGCGCCCACCGACGAACGCTACGACCCGGTGCTGCTGGCCGAGGGTGACCGGCGCAATGTCGTCGACGCCTACCGGTACTGGACTCGTGAGGCGATCGTCGCCGACATCGACGCGCGCCGCTTCCCCTTCCACGTGGCCATCGAGAACTTCGGGCACGACGCCAATATCGGCACGGTGGTCCGCACCGCCAACGCCTTCGCCGCGGCCGCGGTGCACATCGTCGGCAGGCGGCGGTGGAACCGGCGCGGCGCCATGGTCACCGACCGCTACCAGCACCTGGTGCACCACAGCGACCTGGCCGAGCTGCGCGGATTCGCCGCGGGGCGGGGTTTGACCGTCGTCGCGGTCGACAATGTGCCCGGCGCCGTCCCGCTGGAGACCGCGCGACTGCCCCGCGACTGCCTGCTGCTGTTCGGCCAGGAAGGGCCCGGCGTCAGCGACGACGCGAAAGATGCTGCGGCGCTGACGGTCTCGATCGCCCAGTTCGGTTCAACGCGCAGCATCAACGCCGGCGTCGCCGCCGGGATCGCCATGCACGCCTGGATCAGGCAACACGCCGACCTCTCGCTGGCCTGGTAGCGGTCGGTTCCTGACCGTGTCCATGTGTGTATCGGCCCGGTTGTGATCGAATCAGCCTCGAATCGGTAACAGAACGGGCGCGGAAACCGGGCAGCAACTGGCACCATGGTGCTATGACCTCGCGCAGCGGCCGGCGCCCACAGCCCACTGATCGCGCCGGATCCGTGCCGACACCGGCGCTGTGGTCCGAGCGTGCCGACATGGCCGAGTCCGCGATCATCTCGCGGCACCTGCGCATGCTGTGGGGTTGTCCCGGAACGGAATTGGGTGTCGTCGGCTGGCCGGCCACCCGGCGCGAACGCGCCTTCGCCGGCTGGCACTACTGGTGGCAGGCGCACCTGCTCGACATCGCGGTCGACGCCGCCAACCGGGTGCCCACCCCCGCCCGGCGCAGGCGGATCGGCGCGATCGCCCGCGCCATCCGCATGCGCAACATCACCGGCTGGACCAACCGCTACTACGACGACATGGCCTGGCTCGCGATCGCGCTGGAACGCGCCGAGCGCACCCAGGACCTGACCGAGGCCCGGCGCGGCCTGGCCGCGCTCGAACAGCAGCTCTACGGCGCCTGGGACCCGGACACCGGCGGCGGCATCCCGTGGCGGGTCCGCTCGGACTTCTTCAACGCGCCAGCCAACGGCCCGGCGGGCATCGCGCTGCTGCGGCTGGGCCGGGTCGAGCGCGCGCAGGAGATGGCCGACTGGATCGACGCCACCCTGCGCGATCCCGAGTCCGGTCTGATCCTCGACGGCATCCACCTGCCGTCCGGCGAGATCGAGCGGCCGGTGTTCAGCTACTGCCAGGGCGTCGTGCTCGGTCTGGAGACCGAGCTGGCCGTGCACATCGACGACGACGAGCGGCACATCGCGCGGGTCGGCCGCCTGCTGGCCGCCGTCGAGGAGCACATGACCACCCGCCTGGTGATCTCCGGTGGCGGCGGTGGCGACGGCGGCCTGTTCAACGGCATCCTGGCCCGCTACCTGGCGGTCGTCGCGCTGATGCTGCCCGGCGAGGGCAAGCAGCAGGAGACCGATCGGCGGACCGCGGCGGCCATCGTGAAGGCGTCCGCCACCGCGGCCTGGGCCAACCGGCTCGAGGTCGAGGGCGAACCGCTGTTCGGCCACGACTGGAGCAAGCCCGCCCGCTTACCCGGCGGCACGGCCGGTGCGGGCAAGTTCACGGCGGGCGGCTCCGTGACGGCCTCGGTCGTGCCGGAACGCGACCTGTCGGTGCAGCTGTCCGGCTGGATGCTGATGGAAGCCGCCTACCAGGTCACCGCCGCCGGGCTGTGAGCGTCAGCGTTCGGCCTCGCCGACGACGCTGGGCGCCCGCTCGACATCGAAGTCCTCGGCCGGCTTGGCCATCTCCTGGCGGTAGTGGCGCAGGCCGAGGATCGTGCCGATGATCAGGCCGACGATCATCGTGCCGATCACCGCGGGCATCAGCCACGGCACCTGCTCGAGGAACTCGCCCGCGTAGTAGCCGATCAGCAGCAGCACCGGGGCCCAGATGATCGCCCCGAGAGTACTGGCGACGGTGTAGCGGCGATGGTCCATCCCGGCCGCGCCAGCCACCATCGGGCACAGCGTGCGCACCCAGGGAATCCAGCGCGCCACCAGCACGGCGAGGAAGCCGTGTTTCTCCAGCAGCGCGGTGACCTTGGCCAGATTCCTGGTGTTGATATAGCGGCCGTTCTTGCGCGCGACCAGGTGATGCCCGGTGCGCTGGCCAACGACATAGCCCACCTGGTTACCCGCGATCGCGGCCACCATGGTGCCCAGCGACAAGGCCCAGACCTGGGCTTCGCCGTTGGCGTGCGAGGCCATCACGATGCCGGCGGTGATCAGCATCGAGTCACCGGGCAGGAACAGCCCGATGATGAAGGCGCATTCGAGGAAGACGAAGACGAGTACAACCGTCCAGACCACGGCGGGGCCTGCCGAGATCAGTGGATCGAAGCTGCCCAGAGCCAGGGTCGACGGTACTGCGGTCACTTGCTCAGCGGATCTCGTTCGCCGAAGCGGCCAGCTCGGCGGCGGGCGCGTCCTCGGTGGGCTCGGTACCGCGACGCTTGTCGAGCACCTTCTTACCGACGGTGATGATCGCGGGCAGGATCGAGACGAACACGATCAGCAGGAAGATGCCCTCGATGTGGTCGCGGATGAAGGGCACGTTGCCGAGGAAGTAGCCGAGCACCGTGACGCCGCCACCCCAGAGCACCGCGCCGACGATGTCGAACGCCACGTACTTGCGGTAGTCCATCTTGGACACCCCGGCCAGCACCGGCATGAACGTGCGCACGATCGGCACGAACCTGGCCAGGATGATGGTCTTGGGGCCGTGCTTCTCGAAGAACTCGTGCGTCTCGGTGATGTACTGCTTCTTGAAGAAGCGGCTGTCCTCCTTGCGGAAGATCGCCGGACCGATCCGTCGGCCGATCCAGTAGGCGCACTGGTCACCGGCGAACGCGACGAGGATCACCAGCGGCACGAGCACCCAGATGGAGACCGGCGGGTTCGGCTGCGCGGCGAGCATGCCGCCGGTGAACAGCAGCGAGTCACCGGGCAGCAACGGGAACAGCAGACCGGTCTCGATGAAGACGATCGCCAGGATGGCGGGTAGGACCGCGTTCTTGAGCCAGGTCTCCTGGAGCAGATACATCGGGTCCAGCAACTGGGTCAACGCAAGGTTGTTCGTCACCGCATCGGATACCGCCAGCAAAGTCACGGCCCCCACAGTACCGGGCGAATCTGTGACATGAGTGGCCCACAGTAGGCTGACGCCTGACAGAATTGGTTTTTCGCTCCCCACACACGGAGGTCACTGCTGTGCCTATCGCGACTCCGGAGGTCTACGCCGAGATGCTCGGCCGGGCCAAGGCGCACTCGTTCGCATTCCCGGCTATCAACTGCACTTCGTCGGAGACGATCAACGCCGCCATCAAGGGCTTCGCGGACGCGGGCAGCGACGGGATCATCCAGTTCTCGACCGGTGGCGCCGAGTTCGGCTCCGGTCTCGGCGTGAAGGACATGGTCACCGGCGCGGTGGCGCTGGCCGAGTTCGCGCACGTGGTGGCGGCCAGGTACGACGTGACCATCGCGCTGCACACCGACCACTGCCCCAAGGACAAGCTGGACACCTACGTGCGTCCGCTGCTGGCCATCTCGCAGGAGCGGGTGAACAACGGCCTGAACCCGCTGTTCCAGTCGCACATGTGGGACGGCTCGGCCATCCCGATCGACGAGAACCTCGAGATCGCCAAGGAGCTGCTGAAGCTCTCGAAGTCCGCCAACATCATCCTCGAGGTCGAGATCGGCGTCGTCGGTGGCGAGGAAGACGGCGTCGAGGCCGAGATCAACGACAAGCTCTACACCTCGCCCGAGGACTTCGAGAAGACCATCGACGCGCTCGGCGCCGGGGAGAACGGCAAGTACCTGCTGGCCGCCACCTTCGGCAACGTGCACGGCGTGTACAAGCCGGGCAACGTGGTGCTCAAGCCCGAGGTGCTGGCCGAGGGCCAGCGCGTCGCGGCCGCCAAGCTGGCGCTGCCCGAGGGCTCGCAGCCGTTCGACTTCGTCTTCCACGGTGGTTCGGGCTCGCTGAAGTCCGAGATCGAGGACTCGCTGCGCTACGGCGTCGTGAAGATGAACGTCGACACCGACACCCAGTACGCCTTCACCCGCCCGGTGGCCGGCCACATGTTCGCCAACTACGACGGTGTGCTGAAGATCGACGGTGAGGTCGGCAACAAGAAGGTCTACGACCCGCGCAGCTACCTGAAGAAGGCCGAGACCTCGATGGCCGCGCGCGTCGTCGAGGCCTGCAACGACCTGAAGTCGGCCGGACGCTCCGTCAGCGGTTCCTGATCGGCCTTTCGCGACAATCAAACGGGGCCCGAGCTCATGAGTCTTGATGTCCGTGTGCTCGGGCCCGTTCGACTGCTGGTCGGCGGTGAGCCGGTGGCGGTCGGCGGGCCCAAGCCGCGCGCTCTGCTAGCCGCGCTCACCGTCAATCGACGGCGCGCGGTGTCTTCTGCCGTGCTGGCCGAGATGGTCTGGAACGAGGATCCGCCGGACTCCTACGCCGCCAGCCTGCAGGTGTTCGTCTCGAACATCCGCAAGGCCCTGCGCAACGCGGGCATCGACTCGGCTCAGGTCCTGCGCACCGAGGGCGCGGGCTACCGGCTCGAGATCCCGGACACCGCGTGCGATCTCGGCCGCTTCGAGAACGCGCGCGAGGCCGGGAGCCGCTGCCTCGAGGTGGGCGATCATCCCGGCGCGGCCAATCTGTTCGGTGCCGCGCTGCGGGAATGGTCCGGCCGCGCGCTGGCCGACCTGGCCGGGCTGCAGTTCGCCGACGGTTTCGCCACGGCGATGGACGAGGAGCGGCTGCTGGCCGTCTCCGCCCGCGTCGACGCCGAGATCGCTTGCGGCCGAGCGTCTTCGGTGATCGGCGAGCTGGTCTCGATGACCAACGAGCACCCGCTGCGCGAGCCGCTGTGGGGTCAGCTGATCACCGCGCTCTACCTGTCCGGGCGCCAGGCCGACGCGCTGGAGGCGTGCCGCCGGGTGCGTGCCGTGCTGGCCGAGGAACTCGGCATCGACCCCGGCGCCGCGCTGATCGACCTGGAACAGCGGGTGCTGCGGCAGGAACCGCTGAATGTGGTGGAGGCCAAGCGATCCGAGCAGCTCGCGGCCGCCATGACCGAGACGGTCACCGAGGTGCCGCGCTCGATCCGCAACGGCAACCTGCGCTTCGCCGACGGCCGCACCATCCCGATTCCGCACGGCGGCCTACGGATCGGCCGGATGACCGACAACGAGCTGGTCCTCGACGACCCGAAGGCCAGCCGCTACCACGCCCACATCATGCCGAGCCGCGCCGGCCTGCTGATCAAGGACCTGCATTCGGCCAACGGCGTCTACGTGAACGAGGTGCCGATCGACAGCGGCGCCCTGCTCGCCGACGGCGACCTCATCCGCATCGGCGCCACGATCCTCACCTTCATCGCCGTCGCATGAAGCTCCGGCGAATTACCCACGTATTTCGCAAGCACATGGGTAACTCGCCGGGAACGGGCTGACTGATCACCGCACGGACCGTCGGACGCCGGCCCGAGAAGACACCCGCCTGAGCCTGGCCAGAAATCGCGGGGAGGCGGTTATGTGAGGCGGACTTCGGCGACCGCGCGGCCGAAGAGCTTGCGGCCCTCGGAGATTCCGCTCAGCAGGATGGTGGCGCCGCGCCGCTCCGGGTCGACCGACTTCACCTTGCCGGAGAACTCGATGACGCCCGCGGCGGCCGGCGGCACCGGCACGAAACCGGAGAAGCGCACGGCCAGCTTCGCGATGGCGGTCGGATCGCCGAGCCAGTCGCTCAGGTACTGGGCGGCCAGGCCCATGGTGAGCAGGCCGTGGGCGACCACGGTCGGCAGGCCGGCCAGTTCGGCCGCGCGATCGCTGAAGTGGATCGGGTTCGGATCGCCGGAGACGCCCGCGTAGTTGGCCAGGTCGCCGCGGGTCACCTTGGCGATACCGGCGGGCAGTTCGTCGCCCTTGGCCACCGAGCCGAACTCGGGGACGGTGTTGACCGGCGCGAATTCACGTTCCGGGGCGGCGGGTGCGGGCCCGGTGCGGCGGATCAGGATGTCGTCGGTGTCGACGCCGGCGATGGCCGCCGGGCGGGCGTGCATGCTGATGTTCTCGACGGCCTCGACGATGTTCGGGTCCACCTCGACACCGCGGCGGGCCACGATGGTGGTGGTGCCCTGCACGGCGATCTCGTCGTCGGAGTTGATCAGCTTGAAGCCGACGTTGACGAAGTCGTTGTCGCCGAACTGGCGGATCGACTCGATCTCGATCTCGGTGCGGATCCGGTCGCCGGCCAGCATGGGCCGGTAGATCTCGAAGACCTGGTCGGTCTGCAGTACCTGGGAGAGGTCGTACTCGGTCAGCACGCTGTCGAGCAGCGCCCTGGTGGCGCTCATCCCGATCACCGAGGCGAAGGTCGGCGGCGCGATGACGCCGTCGTACCCGAGCTTGCGCGCGTCGACTTCCTGGTGGTGGGCGGGGTGCGTGTTCTGCACGGCCCTGGCGAATTCCCGGATCTTCTCGCGGCCGACCTCGTAGTGATCGCGGAAACCGAAGCGCTGGCCGACCAGCGCCGCATCCGGGACCACAGCTTCGGTGCCCGGCTGCGACACTGTCTGTTCCCTGCTCATGATCCGGAAAATGTTACTCGAGTACCCAAGCGGATGACCAGTTATGTGTGACCCGTCATAGCGGCCATGAACTGCCGCTACGACGGGTCGACACCGCTGCTACGGGGTGCCCGCGGGGTCGCAGACCTTCCAGCTACCGTCGGTGCGCTGCAGGTCGAAGGTCCGCGCGGTCCGCTTCGCCGGATCGGCCGAGGTGTACACGGTCGCCTCGGCCAGCGCGGTGTCGCCTGTGATGCGCACCGCATCCACGCTGGCGACGACCGGGATGGAACCGCGCTCGGTCGAGAGCTGATGCACGCCCTTGAACTGGTCGGCGGTGATGCCCTGGTAGAAGTCGTGCAGCTGGCCGCACGTGCTCGACCGCAGGTCGTCCAGGTCGCCGGAGCCCAGCGCGTCGGCGTAGGCGCCGATCGCGGTGCGGACCTGGCCCTCCGGCGAGTTGTCCCCGCCGGTCATCAGCGTCACCACGGTCACGATCAGGGCGATGACCAGCACCGCGGCGCCTGCCGCAGCCAGCAGCCAGCGCTTCGAGCGGGCCGGCTTGTCGGCCGCGGGCTCCTGCGGAGCTTCGATCCGCTGCGGCGGCGCGACCGGGCGCGGTGCCTCCGGCGGGGCGACCTGACGCTTGCCCTCGGCCAGCTGCTGCGCGGGGCGCGTCGGCTGGATGTCGGCGGGCGACGGCGCCGAGGCCGGCTTGGGCGGGGCGATCGGCGCACGCGGCGGCGACGGCTGGGTCTCCTCGACCCCCGGCCCGTGCGGCCCGGCGGGTCCCTGATGCCCGGCCTGCCGCGGCCCCGCGGGCCCACGCGGCGTGTTCGGCGGCGGCGTCATCGGCCTGCCACCCGACGGCGGCACCACCCGATCCGTGCCCTGCGGCCGCTGCACCGGCATGGCGGTGGTCGGCGCGTCCGCCGGATTCACCACTCGCATCGCGATCGTCTGATCCTCCGACGCGGGCGGCTCACCCCCGCCCTTGCGCAACGAGGCAGCGCCCGCCGCCCCCGCCGCCGCAGCGGCAGCGCCCGGCCGATTACCCGCGTCCGCGCCGGGTCGGCCTCCCTGCTCGGTACCCGCTCCCTGCGGCGTGCGCTTGTCGCCGGAACCCGCTGCGGTCTGGAACTTCTCGGTCGCGTCGACATCCCGAGACCGCGAAACACCCTCGCCGGCGACAACTCCGGAGATCGTGGGCGCGTCGGCATCCGCGTGCGCGGCCTCGGCACCGCGTGGACCGGCGGCGTTCGCCCCAGCCCCGCCTGCCACCGGACCAGCTGCCGCCGATCCGTCGGCCCCGGTGCCGTCTGCCTGCACGCCCGCGGCGCCGGCCGAGCCACCGCTCGCGGAACCACCCGCCTGGGCGGTAGCCCCCGCGGCTGCCGCAGAGTCCGCACGCGCCGCAGCGCTGTCTCCAGCCCCCGCGGAGCCGGTCGCTGCCGAATCAGCACCTCCGTCACCGGATTTCGATCCAGCCGCCGCACCGCCCGCCCCGGTCGGTGAGCCAGCCGCGTTGGCACCTGCGCTCGATGCCGCGCCAGCGCCTGCCGCGCCACCTGCGCCTGCCGCACCTGGCCCGCCCGCGCCTGCGCCACCTGCGCCTGCGCCTGCCGCGCCAGCGTCGCCTGCTGTGCCCGCGCCTGCGCCACCTGCGCCTGCGCCTGCGCTTGCCGCGCCAGCGTTGCCTGCGCCTGCGCCTGCGCTTGCCGCGCCAGCGTTGCCTGCGCCTGCGCCTGCGCCTGCGCCTGCGCCCGCTGCGCCTGGCCCGCCCGCGCCTGCGCCAGCGGCTGCTGTGCCAGCGCCTGCGGCATCTGAGCCCGCGGCGCCTGTGCTGGTCGGTGAGCCGCCTGCTGCTGCGGCATCGGCATCCGTCGTGGTGTCGGTAGCCGGGGACTCACCACTTCGAGTCGCATCACTCGCACCGGCGCTACGGTCCGCCTGCGCTGAGTCTTCAGGGGTGCTGGTGGCCGCGTCTGCTGCCTGGTCCGTGTCGGAATCGCGTGCGCCCACGGCGGCGGCTCCGGCGAGGGTCGCGCCGACCGCGACGCCTGCTGCCGCGGCAGTTGCCTTGCCGGGCTTCGCGTCCGGCTTCGACGGGCGGTCGGCCTGGTTCATCTCGGCGGTCGAGATGTCGGCCTGGGCCGCTTTGGACTGTGCGCTCGTGACCTTGACCGTGCGGTCGTCGGTGGATTCGGCCTTGGTGGCCGGTTTCCGGCCCGGGATCGACATCGCGGTGGTGGGTGCGTCCGGTCCGGCGAGGTCGGCGGGGCGCTCGTTGCCGCGTTCCGCCGGGTCCGCACCGCTCTGGTCCGCGCGATCCCCACCGGGCAGGCCCTGCGAGAGACCAGCCAGCGGCGAGGCCCCCGCCGAGACGCCGCCACTGTTGCCCGGACCCGAAACGGGCTGTCCGCCAGGCGCATTGCCGGGTCGACCACCGGCCGGTGCGCCCGGCGCGCGACCCACCTGCGGTGCGCCCGGACCCGAGGTTCGCTGCGAGCCAGGCCCGCTACCGGGACCGGCGGCCTGTGGTCCGCGCGCGTCCGAAGGGCGCTCGGACCCGGGACCTGCGGGGCGCCGGCCATCATCGCCCGGGCTGGAACCCGGCTGTCCGCCGGGGCGAGCGGAGGGCTGCCCGGGTGCGTTGCCCGGACCGAAACCCTGCCGCGCGCCGGGCACGGAAGGTTGTTGCCCGCCGGGGCCCGCACCGGGACGTCCCGCGTGCGGCGGCGTGCCAGGGCCGCCCGCCACCCGAGGCCCACCCTGGCCCGAATGCTGTTGTCCACCAGGCGCATTGCCGGATCGACCGAAGGTAGCGCCGGGTCCACCCTGCGCGCCGGGCCCATTCTGGCCGCCAAGCGCGCCTGGGCCGCCCTGGGCCGCAGGCCGACCTTGGGCACCAGACGCACCTTGGGGACCGGGGCCGCCCGGGGTGTTGCCCGGACCGGATGCCGGACGACCACCGGGACCATCGATCGGACGGCCCGGCGGCACACCGGGTCCGCCCTGGGGTCGGGGGCCGCCGGGCTGGTTGCCCGGACTGCCGGGGCCGGAAGGACGCTGTCCGGCAGCCGGGTTCGAGGAACGGACCGGCTGGGCTCGGCGTGGCGGAGGTGCGGCGGGTTCTGCCTGCGGGCGCGGGCCACCGGGACGTCCCGGCGGCTGCTGTCCGGCCGGTGGGTTGCCCGGCCGCTGGCCGCCGGGCGCGGACGGCTGGTGGCCGCCGGGGCCGTTCGCGGGTCGTTCCGACGACTGGCGTCCGCCGGGCGCGTTCGTATGTCGCTCGGTCGACTGGTCATCGGGGCGTCGGCCACCGGTCGCGTTGCCGGGTCCCGAGGAACTGCCCGGCGCGGTGCCCGATCCGCCCGAAGGACCGGCCGAGTCGGCAGCCCGTCCGGACGGGCTCGAACCCTGCCCGGCCGCACCCGGCAGATCACCGCGCCGGATGACCACGGTCTCCGTGGTACCTGGGGAAACGGTCGGCCTGCCCGGTTCGGTGACCGCTTCGGGGGTCGACTTGGGCGCGCCGGTCGACGGCGCGGTGCTCGACGAATCGGCGCCGCGCTGGGCGGTCGCGCCGGGCTCGGCAGATTCGGCTGCCGCGTTGTTCTCGTCGGTCGGGTCGGACACCTAGTACCCCTCGCTCAGGCTCGAACGTTCCACTCGCGCCTCAGCCTAGTGCGCGTCGCGCCGAGGGGTTCGCCGATCGCCTCGCGGCGGGCCGGGCGACGTCGTGACGGGCCGCGGTGCACAATGAACCCATGACCTCCTTCGGTGACCTGCTCGGACCGCAGCCGGTCCTCCTTCCCGAATTGATCGACGCCGAGGACGCCATCGCGGCTGGCGCCGACCCGGTGAAGGTCGCCGCCGATCATCCGGCCGCCTCGATCGCCTGGGCACAGCTGGCCGAGGCCTCGCTCGAGCGCGCGGGCGACGAGGTCACCCACGACACCGTCGCCGCCTACGCCTTCGCCCGCACCGGCTACCACCGCGGCCTCGACCTGCTGCGCCGCAACGGCTGGAAGGGTTTCGGCCCGGTCCCGTGGAATCACGAGCCGAACCAGGGTTTCCTGCGCAGCGTCGGCGCGCTGGCCAGGGCGGCCAAGCTCATCGGCGAGACCGAGGAATACGCCCGCTGCCTGGACCTGCTCGAGGACTGCGATCCGCACGCGGCGGCCGAACTCGGCCTGGATTGAGCCGGCGACCGGATCCGAGCCGTAGGTGAGCGATCCCCATTCCGTCGTCGCCGCGGCGACTCCGGTCGTCGCCGCCGCCAAGGACAGCACCGTCGATCGCCTGAAGGCGTCGGCGGTGCGTCTGCGTCTGTCGACCATCCCGATCATCCAGTGCTCGCTCGGCGCCGCGCTGGCGTGGTTCATCGCGCACAACGTCATCGGGCATCCCGACCCGTTCTTCGCGCCCACCGCCGCGGTCGTCTCGATCGGCATCTCCTTCGGCGCCCGGATCCGGCGCTCGGTGGAGCTGGTGGTCGGGGTCGCCGTCGGCATCGGCATCGGTGACCTGTTCATCGCCCAGGTCGGCACCGGGGTCTGGCAGGTGGGCCTGGTGGTCGCCGCCGCGATGGCGTGCTCGGTGTTCCTCGACGGCGGCTCGATCATCACCATCCAGGCCGCGGGGTCGGCGGTGCTGGTCTCGACGCTGAGCCAATCGCCGGGCGCGGGCCCGAGCCGGATGATCGACGCCCTGGTCGGCGGGCTGGTCGGCGTGCTCATGGTCGGGCTGATCCCGCTGCATCCGGTGCGCCGGGCCCGCGAGCACGCGGCCGACGTGCTGTCGGTGATGAGCAAATCGATGATCACCTGCGCCGACGGCCTGCTCGAGCAGGACTCGGACAAGGTGCACGAGTCGCTGACCGCGGTGCGCGCCACCCAGAAGCAGATCGACGCCCTGCGCTCGGCGCTGGAGGGCGGTCGCGAGGTCAGCCGGATCTCGCCGCTGTACTGGAACTCCCGCAAGCGCCTGGCCCGCATCCATTCGGCGGCCGACCCGCTCGACAACGCCGTCCGCAATACCCGGGTGCTGCTACGCCGTTCCCTCACCCTCGTCCGCGACGACGAGGTGCTCGACCCCCGCCTGATCGACCTGGTCGACCAGCTCGGCAACGCCACCGATGTGGTCCGCAGGATGATGCTGGCCGATCCGGGCGAGCAGCCCGATCAGGCCGAGGCCACCCGCGCGCTGCGCAGCGTCGCCAAGAAGGCCAGACCCGAACTCGTTGTCGGGGCCGGTCTTTCGGCGCACGTGGTGTTCGCGCAGATCCGGTCGATCGTGGTGGATCTGATGGTCGTGTGCGGGATGCAGCGCATCTCGGCGATGGCGCTGCTCCCGCCCACCGTGCCCAATCCGTATGTGACGCCCGAAGAGTGAGGGATCAGTCGCCGACGGGGGAGACCCTGGGGCGGCCGGGACGCAGCGTGAACCGCTTGCGGTCGAAGTCCCACACCCGGTAGATCGGCCACTGCGAGGTGTGCATCACCCAGGCGCCGGTGATCACGGCGCGGTGGAAGCCCACCACGTTGTAACCCTGGTTGGCGATGGTCTCCAGGCCACGCAGCTGGTACTTCCACCAGACGCTCGGCGGGGTCTGGCGGCGGCGCGCCGAGATCTCCGCGCGCAGCCGCGGCAGCTGGTCGATGCGCAGCTTCGCCTTGGTCAGGCAGAGCGCGAGGTCGAGGTCTTCGTGCAGGTCGCGACGGGTGGTGGTGTCCGCGTGCACCTGCTCCCACGCGGTCCGCCGGATCGCCATATTGGCGCCGTGCACATTGCCGACGGGCTGGTGCTTGATCAGGCCGAGGCGCTGCTGGCCACCGATCGCGGCGGCGAGGAAGAAGCCGATCGGGGAGTCGTGGTAGGTGCTGATGCCGGTCACTGCGACGGTGTCCGGATGCGCGTCGAGGTGCGCGCGCACGGTGGCGCCCCAGTCGGGCGCGACCATGGTGTCGGCGTCGATACGGCCGAGGTAGTCGCCGCGCGCCTTGTCGAAGCCGGTGTTGCGGGCGTGCGCGACGCCGGGATTCGGCTCCTCGATCAGCTCGATCTTCGGATGTCGGGCGGCTAGCTCGGCGACGATCTCCCTGGTGCGGTCGGTGCTGCCGTTGTCGACGACGACGATCTCGTCGATGGCGTCCTGACCGACCAGCCGCTCCAGGCAGGCGGCGATGACCGAGGCTTCGTCGAGTACCGGGATGACGACAGAGAGGATGACGGGCGATTCGGTGGTGCCCATACGCGTTTCCGTTCCAGAGTCGAGGTTGACCGGCGACAGGCTATCAACGCCAGAAGCGGGTCATGTGGCTACCGTAGGCAGCCCACCCGTCAGGTACCCCGGAAAGTTCGAACAAAGCGTAAACAGCGTCGAAAAACACCCGGCTCAATGGTGTGAAGAAGATGACAGCGAAGAGAACGAGCATTCCGTAGGGCTTGATCTGGTCGAGCGACCGCCGGGTCTCGTAGCTCAGCGAGGGCTCGATGATCCCGAACCCGTCCAGGCCCGGCACCGGCAGGATGTTCAGCAGAAACGCGGTGATCTGCAAGAACGCCAGGAAACTGAGCCCACACCAGAACCCGGCGTGCTCCTGCATCGTCCCGAACGCGCGGATCACCACGAGCAGCACCACCGCGCACAGCAGATTGGACGCCGGACCGACCGCGCTGACCAGCCGCTGCACCCCCGAGCGGAATCGGGTCGTGTCCACATACACCGCGCCGCCGGGCAATCCGATACCGCCGAGCGCGATGAAAATCAGCGGCAATCCGATCGAGAGCACCGGGTGGCTGTATTTCAGCGGATTCAGGGTGAGATATCCCCGCACTTCCACTTCATGATCACCCGCGCGCCACGCGACATAGGCGTGCGCGAATTCGTGCAGGCACAGGCTGATGATCCAGCCGAACACCACGAGCACGAACACGCCGACCTTCGCGCGCACCGACTCGATGTCGGCGTCCCAGGCGAGCGCGCCACCGAGCACGGTGATCAGCACGATGAGCAGGAAGACCGGGCTCGGGCGGACGGCGCTGTGGCCGGTCTGCCTGCCGGTGGGGAAGGAAGAGGTCATCGCACCAGGAGCCAGGGTTGTTCGAAGCGGTAGAAGGTCGAGCGGGGCACCTTGCGTTCGGTGGTGATCCCGTCGCGGGTGACGATCGCGCCCGGCGTGCCGAGCTGCGCGGCGCGACCCGACACCCAGGTGCGCTTGCGGAAGCCCTTGCGGACCCTGGCGCGGACACCGGGCATCGTCATCGTCGGTGAGATCAGCATCGTCGTCACGATGCCGGTGAACAGCAGCGTGTCGTCGACGTAGGCCTCGCCCTCGAGCTTGGCGCCATCGATGCCGGTGATACTGGCCCGGCCGACGAGCACGGTGCCGGTGTCGTCGCGGATCAGCGGGGTCTCGATGGCCCGGCCCTCCAGCGCGATCTTCGCGGCGGCGTTGCCGGTCGCGGTCTGATAGACCCGCGAGGCGTAGGTCGTCTCGACCGGGACGAACCCGACCTCGACATGCAGGCGTTCGGTGCGCATCAGATGGGTGAGCACGGCGGCCAGGGCGGCGTCGGAGCCGAGCACGATCAGGCGCGGCAGGCTGTCGGCGGCCAGCACCGGCAGCAGCTCATCGATCACGGCGGTATCGGGCACCGGCTCGGTCTGCGTGGTCGGCTGCGAGGCCAGCGCGATCGGGACCGGCATGTCACCACATCGGAGAACGTGGGTACTCAAACTGCGGTACACCCTCCTCGGTCGGGTCGACGGTGTGTCGCCCTCGAACACGGCCAAACCCCCTGCCGGCAAGTAACCGTAACCGATCGTGGCACCCGGAGCGGCCGGGGGTCGGCGTGCTCGGACAGGGCAGGTCGGAGGGCCCTGATCAGGCGTCGACTAGACTGTGTCTCCGGCCACCGCCTCAATCGGCAGGTAGCTGCAGTACACCGTGTGCTGCTGTCGATCTGTAGGAGACGCGAAATGCCGGCAATCGTCCTCATCGGCGCCCAATGGGGCGACGAGGGTAAGGGCAAAGCTACCGACCTGCTCGGTGAGCGGTTGCAGTGGGTCGTTCGTTACCAGGGCGGCAACAACGCAGGCCACACGGTCGTGCTCCCCAACGGCGACAAGTTCGCGCTGCACCTGATCCCGTCCGGCATCCTCACCCCCGGTGTGCAGAACGTCATCGGCAACGGTGTCGTGGTCGATCCCGGCGTGCTGCTCGAAGAGCTGGCCGGTCTCGAAGAGCGTGGGGTGGACACCTCCGGCCTGCTGCTCTCGGCCGACGCGCACCTGATCATGCCGTACCACGTGGCCATCGATAAGGTCGCCGAGCGCTTCCTCGGCAGCCGCAAGATCGGCACCACCGGCCGTGGCATCGGCCCCTGCTACCAGGACAAGGTCGCCCGCGTCGGCGTCCGCGTCGCCGACGTGCTGGACGAGAAGATCCTCACCCAGAAGGTCGAGGCCGCACTGGAATTCAAGAACCAGGTGCTGGTGAAGATCTACAACCGCCGCGCGCTGGACCCGCAGCAGGTGGTCGACGAGGTGCTCGGCCAGGCGGAGTCGTTCAAGCACCGCATCGCCGACACCCGCCTCGAGCTGAACCTGGCGCTCGAGCGCGGCGACACCATCCTGCTGGAAGGCTCGCAGGGCACCCTGCTCGACGTCGACCACGGCACCTACCCGTTCGTCACCTCGTCCAACCCGACCTCGGGCGGCGCGGCGGTCGGTTCCGGCATCGGCCCGAACAAGATCGACACGGTGCTCGGCATCCTCAAGTGCTACACCACCCGCGTCGGCTCCGGCCCGTTCCCGACCGAGCTGTTCGACAACTTCGGCGAGTTCCTGGCCAAGCAGGGCGGCGAGGTGGGTGTCACCACCGGCCGCGCCCGTCGCTGCGGCTGGTTCGACGCGGTGATCAGCCGCTACGCCACGCGCGTCAACGGCATCACCGACTACTTCCTCACCAAGCTCGACGTGCTGTCGGGTCTGGACACCGTGCCGATCTGCGTCGCCTACGAGATCGACGGTGAGCGGGTCGAGCAGATGCCGACCACCCAGACCGAGTTCCACCACGCCAAGCCGATCTACGAGGAGATGCCCGGCTGGTGGGAGGACATCTCGCACGCCCGCACCTTCGAGGAGCTGCCCGCCAACGCGCAGGCGTATGTGCTGCGGCTGGAAGAGCTTTCGGGCGCGCGGATCTCGTGCATCGGCGTCGGCCCCGGCCGCGATCAGACGATCGTGCGCCACGACGTGCTGGGTTGATCTGAGCGCTGGCGCGCTCGAGTCGCGGCCCCTCCTGTCCCGTCGATCAGGCACCGTTGCTTGCTCCTTCGTCGCTTGCGCAACGGCGCCCGATCGACGGGACGGCCGCGACCGCCGCTGCGCGGCGACCCCTCCTCGAGGTCGGGGTTCCGGGGCTGGGTGGGTCGTCGTCGCAGCTCAGTGGTGACACGCGCGAGTGATGTCGACTCGCTATCGATTTGACAGCATCCGCTCGGCTACCGCTATCGTCGCTGCGCGGTACGCGGGGACGTGCCGCACTGTGTCGAGTGTGTGAGTGGGTGTTCGGCGTGATCCGTCGGTCCGATGATGTGAACTCTTCGACGGCGCGGCGGGTCGCTCGCCCGCTCGTCGGCGTGCTGCCGATGGCGCTGGCCGTCGCCTGCGCCGGTATCGCGATCGCGGTGCCGCAGCCGGGGATCAACCCGGAACAGCCCGGCGTGAACACGCCGGCGCCCGCCGACGACGGCCGTTCCGATCTCGCGAACTTCGACGTTCCCGACACCCTGGAGCGCCTCGCCCCCGAGCGCCCGGAATCGCGTCCGGTGCCCGAGTACACCGCCCCGCCGCCGCCGATCGTCATCGAGGAACTGCATCTCCCCGAGCCGGTCGAGCCCGTGGCGCCCATCGCCCCGCCCCCGCGCACCCTGCGCGTCGGCGACTTCACCAGCCCCGTCCCCGACGAGGTTCCCGGCGAGGTCCTCGACGGCGTGAACACAACCGCCGCCGACGTCGAGGCCGCCATCGCGACCCAGGGCCGCTCCATCGGCATCAACCCCAGCCGCTCCGACAAGATCGCCGCCGCGACGGTCGGTGGCGCGCTGGCCGGTGCGGCCCTCGTTGGTGTCCCCGCCGCCGCCGTCGGCGCTGTGGGCGGTGGCTTGATCGGCGCCGGAATCGGTGCCGGTGTCGGCTTCGCGGTCGGTGCCGCGGGCACCGCGGGCGCGACCGCGATCCTCGCCGGTGCGGCCGCCATTCCCACCGCCGGCGCCGGCGCGCTCCCCGCTATCGCCGGCGGCTTCGCCGCTGCGTGGCCGATCGCGGCGGCGACCACAGGGGCGGGCGCCGCGATCGGTGCCGCCGCAGGCGCGGCCGTCGGCGCCGCGGCGCTCGGAATCCCCGCCGCGGCTGCCGGTGCGGTCGCGGGCGGTGTGCTCGGCAGCGGTTACGGCGCCACGCTCTAGACACTGAATCGGGCGGCGCTCGCCTCCCCGCCGCGGTGCTTCAGGCCGCCTGTGAGGTAGTCGGCAGCGGCCAGGAGGCGACTTCACGCGTCCGGCCGGGCCTGCCCGCGGTTTCGACGAGGTCGATGTGCCGGTCGCGGCGATCCACGGTGCGGACGAGCCCAGTTTCGTCGCGCACGGTCGGTCTCCACCGCGCCGCCCTGGGCAGGCCGGACCCGGCGGTAGTACCGTCGAGTCGGGTTTCGGACGGAGGTGACGGATGACGGTGCGCGCGGGTCTGGCCTTGTCAGCGCTGCTGACGCTCGCTGTCGTGTCCGGCTGCTCGTCGCCCAGCGAGACAACGCCGCCACCCAGCCCGGCGCCGGTGAGCTCGGTGCTCCCGCCCGCGCAGACCCTCGCGCCGTCGCAACAGCGCAACGAGCGCATCCGGGGCATGCTGTACACGGCGGGCTGCACCAGCAATGCCTGCGTCCAGACCTACTTCGCCTGCATGGACGGCTACCTCACCGGCGAGCCCTGCCAGTTCTACCGCGATCACCCACCGCCACCCTGATCGGCAGGTCCGTTCAGGGGGTGGCGGTGAGGAAATCGCCGATGGCGGGGGCCAGGATGGAGATCTTCGGGTTGTGGCTCACGCCAGGGAGTTCGGCGAAGGTCGCGTCGGGCAGGGCCGCGGCCGCGGCCTTGGCGCCCCGGGTGAGCATCGGGGAGGTGCGGTCGCCGGCGAGGACGAGGACCGGGACCTTCACCTCGCTCCAGTCGGCGGGATCGAGCGACTTGCCGAGCATGTACGGCCGCATCACCGCCCAGTCGTGGGCCGTCGAATTCGAGGTCGCGGCAAGGTTTTTCCAGAACGGGGTCAGCCGCATCGCGGACACCATCAGCCACGGCATGCCCATCGCCTTGGTCATGTAGTACCGCACCGTCTTGTTGCGCTTGTCCGCGGCGATCATCGGATGCAGCTTGTCGGCCAGATTCTTCGGCGGCACATGGTCTTTCGGGTCGACGACGAACGGCGGCTCGAACGCGACCACCGCGGTCACCCCCGCCACCTCACGCGCGGCGAGCAGTGCCAGCGCGGCGCCCGAGGACCAGCCGAACAGCGCCGCCTGCCCGCCCGCGGCCTCGACCAGCGCGGCGATGTCGGCGATCTCGTTGGCCACGTCGTACACGCCGGGGGAGTCGGCGCTGTCACCGCGCCCGCGCCGGTCGTAGTTGAGCACCGTCAGACCGAAATCGGTCGCCAGGGTCTGCGCGAGCTCGACCATGGTCGTGTACTCGCGGTAGCTGAACGCCCCGCCGATCAGGATGACGGTGCCCGCCGTTCCGTCCCCGACCCGGTCGTAGGCAATCGTGGTGCCGTCGGCCGACGTCACAGTCTGCATCGTGGTTCCTCTCGCATTCGGGCCGTGTGACCACCGGACTCGACGGTACGCGATCGCGTCCATCGCAGGTCGGCACGGGTTTCCCGAGGTGCGCGTGCTGCGTCACCCGCCATGAGGACGGCCCGGCGACCGGGAACTCATCGGTCGGGCCGGGTCAGAACAGCATCGGCTCGCCGAAGCCGGGGGTGCGCTCGATCTCCAGCAGCCGGGCCTTGGTGCCGATGCCGCCGGGTGCGGAGAAGCCGTGCAGCGCGTGGTCGGCGGCGAGCACGCGGTGACACGGGATGATGAGCGGAATGGGGTTGCGGCCCAGTGCCTGTCCGACGGCCTGGGCCGAGCCGGGAGCGCCGAGGCGGGTGGCGATGTCGCCGTAGCTGAGGGTGTGGCCGGGGTCGATGTCGCGGGTGACGGCGTAGACGCCCCGGTAGAACTCGGGCACGCCGCGCAGGTCGACGTCGATCCAGCGCAGGGCGTCCAGCGTGCCCGCTAGGTGCGCGCGGATGCCCGTGATCGCGGCGGTGATCACGGGTCCTGGCTCGTCCTCGACGGCCGGCGCGCCCGCCAGTGGCCTGGTGATCCGGGCGAGCGTCTCCTCCTCGCTCGCCTCGGGCAGCTGGAACCGCACGACGGTGTCGCCGTGCCAGGCGATGGCGCACAGGCCGATCGCGGTGTCGAACAGTGCCGCGGCAACCGGTTCGGTCCGGGTTCCGGAACTCATGAGCACAGTGTGCGCCGACCCGGTGACAGATTCGGGTCCGCCCCCGGTCACGCGGCGAGTGGCCCGCGCTCACCGGCCTTGAGAAGGCCAGTTTCCGGCAACTGGACTGGACTGGTTTCGGTGGCCTTCGGCGCTTCGGTCGGCGGCTCGTCGTCGTGCACCCGCACGGCATCGAGGTCGCGGAAGAGTCGCTGGTCATCATAGGTGCCGAAGGCGCGGTCGTGCGGCGAGGACTGGAACGGCCAGAACGGCAGCTCGCCCTGTTTCGGGGAGAAGTGGTAGACCGCGTATCCGAAGGCGGTGGCGACGGCGAGGGCGAGAAAAGTGGTCATGACGTAAGAATCCTCCGACTGGCCTTGCCTAGAAATATCCACTTACGGAATACTGGACTCCATGGCGACAAGAGTGATCGGCGCGTCCGGCCTGGCCCGCGACCTCGGCCGGTGGCGTGACCCCGAAACCGACGGCGATTCCCCGGAGCGCCGTCCGCACCGGCCCGCCTATCTGGCCCTGGCCGAGGCCATCCGGCTGCTGATCCACGACGGCCGCGCCCCGCTCGGCGTCGCGCTGCCCAGCGAGCGGGACCTGGCCGCCACCCTCGGCGTCAGCCGCACGACGATCACCTCCACCTACTCGCTGCTGCGCGAGCACGGCTACCTGATCAGCCGTCAGGGTTCGCGCAGCACGGTGGCGCTGCCGCCGGCCATCCAGCACGACGGTTCCAAGCCGACCCGCGGCATCATGGCCCTGATGGCGCAGCCCGAGCTGCCGACCATCGACATGACCTACGCGGCGATGTCGGCGCCGCCGGAGCTGCACGACGCGTATTCCGCCGCACTACAAGGCATTCCGGCCTACCTCGGTACGCACGGCATGGACCCGGTCGGGGTGCTGGCGCTGCGCGAGGCGCTGGCCCGCCGCTACACCGCCCGTGGCCTGCCCACCGAACCCGACCAGATCCTGGTGACCCTCGGCGCCCAGCACGGCCTGCGGCTGCTGCTCAACGTCCTCACCTCGCCCGCCGCGCGCGTGCTGATCGAGCACCCCAGCTACCCGAATGCCATCGAGGCCATCCGCGATGTCGGCGCCCGCCCGATCCCGGTGCCGCTGCGGCCCGAATCACCGCACGCCGGTTGGGATCTCGACGGGCTGCGCAGCACCGCCAGGCAGACCGCGGCGACGCTGGCCTACCTGGTCCCCGACTTCAACAACCCCACCGGCCTGCTGCTCGACGCCGACGGCCGCGCCGAACTGGCGGCCATCGCCCGCGACACCAGGATGACCATCGTCGTCGACGAGTCGATGAGCGAGCTGAACCTGTCCGGCGACACCATGCCGCCGCCGGTCGCCGCGTTCGCCAAGGGCCCGGAGATCATCACCATCGGCTCGGCGTCGAAGTCGTTCTGGGGTGGCCTGCGGGTCGGCTGGATCCGCACCAACCAGGCGCTGATCACCAAGCTGCTCGGCATCCGCGCCACTGTCGACCTCGGCACGCCGGTGATGGACCAGCTGGCCACCGTGCACCTGCTCGAGCACGCCGAACCGATCCTGGCGCGCCGTCGCGAGCAGCTGCGTGCCCAGCGCGCCGCCCTGCTCGACGCCGTCGCCGAGGATCTCCCCGGCTGGCACATCACGCCCGGCGCGGGCGGCATGTCGGTGTGGGCGCAGCTGCCGAGCCCGGTGTCGACGGCACTGGCCGCCACCGCGCCCAATCACGGTGTATTGCTCGCCGCCGGACCGCGTTTCGGCGTCCAGGGCGCGTTCGAGCGGTTCCTGCGCCTGCCCTTCACCCACCCGGAGGCCGAGCTGCGCCTGGCCGTGAAGTCCATCGCCGCCGCCTACGACGCGCTGACCCCGCGCGCCGCCGATCCGCTCCAGCCGCTGACCTGCTACTGAGTCAGCCGAATCCGCACGAGTGGTAGGTGGCCGGGTGCGGCCGCACGGTCTCGTACCCGGCGCCGAGCATGAACAGCGTCGAGATCACGATGGCCACGGTGGTGAGCGGCACGGCGACGCCACGCGCGGACGGATAGCGGAACAGCAGCATCAGCAGGCACACCAGCGCGATGGTGGTGGCCGCCAGCAGCCCGGCCGCGAGCCCGTTGAGCAGGCTGACCGTGATCGGGACCGGCAGGTCGCTGCGGCAACGGGATTCGGCGAGCTGCGCGTGGCGATCGTCGAGCAGGGCCTCGGCCACCGCGAAGGCGAGCAGCGCGGCGCCGAAGGTGGTGACCGCGATCAGCGCGGTGAGCACCTTCGGTGGCCGGTGGCCGGTTCGGATCCGTGGCCTGTCGTCGATAGTCGCTGAGACTACCGACGACAGGCCGGAGAATCAGTCAGCCCAGACCGATTCGATCGGTGTCGTCTCCGACGGCGGCGGGGTCGGCACGCCGCCGGGGGTGCGGGAGAACCGCGGCGCGGGCGCGTGCTGGACCACGCCCTCGATCTCGATCAGGCCGGTACGGGCCGCGATGTGCGGATTCTCGGTGGCCTCGGTGAAGGTGAGCACGGGGGTGGTGCAGGCGTCGGTACCGTCGAAGATCGCGGCCCACTCGTCGCGGGTCTTGGTCTTGAACTTGTCCGCGAACAGCTTGCGCAGCTGGTCCTGCCCGTTCGGGTCGAGCTGCATCGGCAGACCCTCCGCGTCGATCTCCAGCCCGGCCAGCAGCTGGGCGTAGAACTGCGGCTCGATCGCGCCGACGGCCATGTACTTGCCGTCGGAGGTCTCGTAGGTGTCGTAGAACGCCATGCCGGTGTCGAGCAGGTTGGTGCCGCGCTCGTCGGACCACAGGCCGACCCCGCGCATGCCCCACATCATGTGCGAAAGGGCAAGCGCGCCATCGACCATCGCGGCGTCGATGACCTGGCCCTGCCCGGAGCTCTGCCGCTCGACCAGCGCGGCCAGCACACCGAACACCAGGAACATCGAGCCGCCACCGAAGTCGCCGACCATGTTCAGCGGCGGCACCGGCCGCTCACCCTTGCGGCCGATGGCGTTGAGCACACCGGTCAGCGAGATGTAGTTGATGTCGTGGCCTGCGCGATCGGCGAGCGGACCGTACTGGCCCCAGCCGGTCATCCGGCCGTAGACCAGGCGCGGGTTGCGGGCCAGCGCGTCGTCGGGGCCGAGGCCCATGCGCTCGGTGACGCCGGGGCGGAAGCCCTCCAGCAGCACATCGGCCCGCTCGACCAGGTCGAGGATCTTGGCGACGTCGGCCGGATCCTTCAGGTTCGCCTCGACGATGGTCCGGCCGCGCCACTGCGGTCGCTCCATGTATCCGGGCATCATGCCGGGACGCTGCACGCGAACCACATCGGCGCCGAGATCGGCCAGCAGTAGCGCGGCGTGGGGACCGGGCCCGATGCCGGCCAGCTCGATGACCTTGATACCCGCGAGGGGTCCCTGCTTGGCGGCGGACTCGCTCACGACTGCACCTCGCTGGCGCTCGGTTCCGTCGTGCGCGATCGCGCGCTGTGCTTCTGGTTCGCTCGCCAAGGCTCGCTCACACCTGACCTCTGTTCATCGTCGAACGGTATTGACACATTGACAATAGCGTCGGGATGGCGAGCCGGGTAGGGCATGGGTCAGAATTCCGGTGGCGCGACTCTGCGCCACAATGGGAGGAACCCGGTAGTGAGCGTGTGGGGTGAGGTCATTGTAGGCCTTGTCATTCTGGTCGGCCTGATCGGTGTGATCGTACCGATTCTGCCCGGCGTCATTCTGATCTTCGCGGCAATCGCGGTGTGGGCCTTCATGACCGGTGGCAGCACCGCGTGGACGGTGCTCGCGATCGCCTCGGTCGCGCTGGTCATCTCCGGCGTCGTCAAGTACACCTGGCCGGGCAGGCGGATGCGCGAGGCGGGGGTGTCGAACAAGGCGCTGCTGTTCGGCGCGGTCCTCGGCGTCGTCGGCTTCTTCGTCATCCCGATCGTCGGGCTGTTCATCGGCTTCGTGCTCGGCGTGTACCTGGCCGAGCTGTACCGGTTGAAGACCAACGAGCTGGCCTGGCCCGCGACGCTGCACGCGCTCAAGGGTGTCGGCCTGTCGATGCTGGTCGAGCTCTTCGGCGCGCTGATCGCCGCCGGTGTCTGGTTCACCGGCGCGATGCTGGCCTGAGTTATTCGATGACCGGCAGCGGGCGGGTGTGCTCGCCCGCGCCGGGCAGTTCGTCGCGGGGGATCGGCACGGTCGGATTGTCGGTGCGCGGGATGGGCGTCGTCGGCAGCGGATCGGCCGTGGACCGGTCCGCGATCGGCAGCCGGTAGAACTCCCTGGCGTTGTCCTCGAGCACCGAGTGCAGGTCGGCGCCGACCACCTGCCAGATCAGTTCGACATCGGCGTCGGCGAACGGCCTGCCCGCCCTGGTGCCGGGCAGGTCGCTGCCGAACATCAGCGCACCGGGGTTGACCGCGTAGATGCGGCGCAGCGTCTCGGCGACGTCCATGTCGACCCGGCCGAAACCGGTGGCCTTCACCCTGGCGCCGCGATCGACCAGATCCAGCAGGTAGGGCAGGCCCTCCTCGGACATGCCGAGGTGGTCGATGGACAGCGCGGGCAGTTTCGAGATCACCGGTTGCAGTGAGGCCAGCATCTGGCCGTCGATGTAGAGCTCCACGTGCCAGCCGGCCAGCTCGTGCGCGCGCAGCGCCTGCAACGTCATCTCGGTGATGTCGGCGGCGGCGCGCTTGAGATTGAACCGGAGCGCGCGCACGCCGGCGCGATCCAGCTCGATGATCTCGTCGTCGGTGGCGTCCAGATCCAGCCGGGTGACCCCGACCCAGTCCTCACCGAGGGCCGCCAGCGCGGCCTTCAGATAGGACTGGTCGGAACCCTGGAACGACGCGCTGACCACCGCACCACCGCGAACATGGAAGTGCTCCATCCGCTTTCGGTAGTCCGCGATGGTGTAGGGGTCGGGCAGATAGCCTTCGTTCTCGATCAGCGGGAACCGCGGATCGATGATGTGGACGTGGGCATCGAACACTTGTACAGAATGCCTCGAGTTCGGCGGAATGGAACAGTTCGGGCCCGACGTCCGTGGCTAGACCTTGTTCGGCTCGGAGGCGCGCAGCATGTCCTCGCGCTCCACGACCTTGACGCGCTCACGGCCTTCGGGCTCGCCGAGGGCGCGCTCGTGGGCGTCGAGGCGGTACCAGCCCGCCCAGGTGGTGAACGGGATGCCCTTGCTCTCGAGGAACGTGGTGACCGCGTCCAGCTCGGGCTGCGGCGCCGGGGCGAAGTCCTTGGCGTCGTCGAGCAGGCAGGCGATGGTCTCGTTGGCGTCGCCCTTGGTGTGGCCGATGAGGCCGACCGGGCCGCGCTTGATCCAGCCGGTCACGTAGGTGGCGGGCATGAAGCGGGCGTCGCCCTCGGCGGTCTCGTCGGAGATCACGCGACCGGCCTCGTTCGGCACGGTGCCCGCCTGGTCGTCGAACGGCAGCTGGGTGATGTTCTGCGACAGGTAGCCGACGGCGCGGTAGATGGCCTGCACGTCCCACTGCTTGAACTCGCCGGTGCCCTTGACGTTGCCGGTGCCGTCGAGCTGGGTGCGCTCGGTCTTCAGACCGACGACCTTGCCGTCCTCGCCGATGACCTCGGCCGGGGACTCGAAGAAGTGCAGGAACAGCTTGTGCGGGCGGTTGCCCTGATCGCGGATCGCCCACTGCTCGAGGGTGTTGGCGACCATGTCGACCTGCTTGGAGTTGCGGCGCGCGGCTTCGGAGCCCTCGTCGTAGTCGATGTCCTCGGGGTCGACGATGACCTCGATCGTCGGCGAGTGGTCGAGTTCGCGCAGCTCGAGCGGGGTGAACTTGGCCTGGGCGGGACCGCGACGGCCGAAGACGTGGACCTCGACGGCCTTGTTGGCCTTCAGGCCCTTGTAGACGTTCGGCGGGATCTCGGTCGGCAGCAGTTCGTCACCGGTCTTGGCCAGCACACGGGCGACGTCGAGGGCGACGTTGCCGACACCGAGCACGGCCACCTTCTCCGCCTCGAGCGGCCACGAACGCGGCACGTCGGGGTGCCCGTCGTACCAGGACACGAAGTCCGCGGCACCGTAGGAACCGTCGAGGTCGATACCCGGGATGGGCAGGGCGCGGTCGGCGTTGGCGCCGGTGGAGAAGATGACCGCGTCGTAGAACTGACGCAGGTCGTCGAGGGTGATGTCGGTGCCGTAGTCGATGTTGCCGAGCAGGCGCACCTGGTCCTTGTCGAGGACCTTGTGCAGGGCGGTGATGATGCCCTTGATGCGCGGGTGGTCGGGCGCGACGCCGTAGCGGATCAGGCCGAAGGGCGCGGGCATGCGCTCGTAGAGGTCGATGCTGACATCGGCATCGGACTTCATCAATGCGTCGGCGGCGTAGATACCGGCCGGTCCTGCGCCCACGATCGCAATGCGGAGCGGGCGGGTCGCTGCACTCTGTTCGGTCATTTTCTACGCGCACCCTTTGGTCGAGAACTGTTGACGGCGTCAATTTAGCTTAGGCTAAGTTGACGATCCGGCTGCTGGCAGCCGCCTTCGAGATCGGCGGCACACCGCATTCTGGCGATTCTATCTGCGGCGTTGTGGCCACCCGGCGTGCGGTGTGGTTGCCCGCACCTGGTCTGTCAGGATTACAGCATGAACGAGGAGCAGACAGGCTCGGAAGACCAGCCCATCGTGGTGGATCAGACCGACAAGCGTTCCATCGTCCCGTTCGTCGCGGCCGCGGTGATCGCGGTGATCGTGCTCGTCGGCATCGTGCTCGGCGGGCTGCTCTCGCCCGCTGAGAAAAATGTCACAGAGGCCGACCGGCTCGCGGCCGCCGTCACCAACTATATCGACGCGCGCTCGCGCAGTGAGCTGCGTCCGCCGCCCGGTGTCGCCTGCCCCGGCTTCGACGAGGAGAAGTCGGGCCTGTCGGAACGGCTCGGTGGCCCGAAATCGGAAGTGACGATCGACAAGAAGGGTTTCGACAAGGCGACGGTGAACGGCGACCGGGCCAAGATCGACGCCACCGTGCGGATCGGCGACACGGCGTCCACCAGCACCTGGAACCTGACCAGGGTGGATGGCAACTGGCTGGTCTGCACCCCGTAGAACTGTTTGACACGGTGACCTCCGCCGGGGCAATCTCAGATCGCAAGGTCATGAGTACCAGCGCCAAGCCCCGGCTCGCTGGTCGGCAACCCTCCTCCGCGGTGGGGTGCTCCGGGTGACGACCTGGCCGTGTGCCCGGAGAACCGGCACGGCAAGAGCGGATTCACGCAGGAGGTTCGACATGACTTACGCCGGCGACATCACCCCTGAGAAGGCGTGGGAGATCCTGACCGAGCACCCCGACGCGGTGCTGGTCGACGTGCGCACCGAAGGCGAGTGGGCACAGATCGGCATCCCCGACACCAGCTCGATCGAGCGTCCGGCCCACTTCATCGAGTGGGTCGACGGCACCGGGACCCGCAATCCGAACTTCGGCGCGCAGCTCGAGCAGGCGCTGGCCGGGCGGCCGGACGACGCGCCCGTGGTGTTCCTGTGTCGCTCCGGTCAGCGCTCCATCGGAGCGGCGACGGTGGCGACCGCGGCGGGCATCACCCCGTCCTACAACGTGCTGGACGGTTTCGAGGGCGGCCCCGACGCGTTCGGGCAGCGCGGCAGCGTCGGCTGGCGCGCGGTCGGCCTGCCGTGGCGTCAGGCATAAGGAGAAACGCATGATCACCGGTGGTTCGTTCGACAAGCCACTGCCCGAGGGCGTCGGCCCGGCCACCCTCGGCGTCCGCGGCGGTCTGCGCCGCTCCGGCTTCGAGGAGACCTCCGAGGCGCTCTACCTGACCTCGGGCTTCGTCTACGAGAGCGCCGAGGCCGCCGAGGCGTCGTTCACCGGCGAGGTCGAGCACTTCGTCTACTCCCGCTACGGCAACCCGACGGTGGCTATGTTCGAGGAGCGCATCCGGCTGCTCGACGGCGCCGAGGCCGCGTTCGCGACCGCGTCCGGCATGTCCGCGGTGTTCACGGCGCTGGGCGCGCTGCTGAAGGCGGGCGACCGCCTCGTCGCCGCCCGCAGCCTGTTCGGCTCCTGCTTCGTGGTGTGCAACGAGATCCTGCCGCGCTGGGGCGTGGAGACCGTCTTCGTCGACGGTGACGACCTCGAGCAGTGGGAACAGGCGCTCTCGGTGCCCACCCAGGCCGTGTTCTTCGAGACCCCGGCCAACCCGATGCAGACCCTGGTGGACGTCCGCAAGGTCACCGAGCTCGCGCACGCCGCGGGCGCGAAGGTGGTGCTGGACAACGTCTTCGCCACCCCGCTGCTGCAGCGCGGCTTCGAACTCGGCGCCGACGTGGTGGTCTACTCCGGCACCAAGCACATCGACGGCCAGGGCCGCGTGCTCGGCGGCGCGATCCTCGGCGCCCAGGACTACATCGACGGCCCGGTGAAGAACCTGATGCGCCACACCGGCCCCGCACTGAGCCCGTTCAACGCCTGGACCCTGCTCAAGGGCCTGGAGACCATGCCGCTGCGCGTGCGCCAGTCCACCGAATCCGCGCTGAAGGTCGCTCAGTTCCTGGAGACGAACAAGTCCGTGAACTGGGTGAAATACCCCTTCCTGGAATCGCATCCGCAGCACGCCCTCGCCACCGCGCAGATGTCCGGCGGCGGCACCGTCGTCACCTTCGAGCTGGCAGGCGACGACGGCAAGAAGCGCGCCTTCGAGGTCCTGAACCGCCTGCGCATCATCGACATCTCCAACAACCTCGGCGACGCGAAGACCCTGATCACCCACCCCGCCACCACCACCCACCGCGCGATGGGCCCCGAGGGCCGCGCGTCGATCGGCCTGTCCGACGGCGTGGTCCGCATCTCGGTCGGCCTGGAGGACATCGAGGACCTCCTCGGCGACCTCGACCACGCCCTGAGCTGAAACCCGCTGCGCGCCAGCCCATCGACGGTCATCGACCGCCGGATGTGCTGGCGCGCTGCTAGTTTCGGGTGATGGACGCGGAAGAACGTCAGGCCTACTACGCCGAGAACGATCGCCGTCGGCAGCGGGCGAAAGAGCTCTTCGACGAGCGCACCTGGACTTTCCCGATCGACGACGCGATCGTGGCGTGGGCGGGCCGGACTTTCACCGGGCCCGCCGCCGAGCTGCCACTGCGTGAGGAGCATCGGGGCCCGTGGTCGGCCGAGGTCGGTTACGCCACGGCCATCGGGCTCACCGGGGTCATGGGGAAGATTCTCGATCGCGCGGTCGCCGACGGCATCGTGTCGCTGCCCGAACCGGGTCGGATCGACTCGGCCTACTCGACGCGGCACGAGTACTACGAGACCACCGACGGCATCGGTTACGGCTTCTACCCCGCCCGGACCGACGAGCTGATCGTCTACAGCGGCTCGGCGGTGAAGTTCGAGGCGATCGAGCGATGGCCCGAGGTCGGCCCTGGGGCCGCGGTGCGGGTCGTGCGCGAGGTGATCGCGACCTTCGATACGCCGCGGCCGGGGTTCCAGCAGGCTCCGTCGAACTGGCGGGGCTGATCCGGCGGCGCTACAGGGGGACCGCCGTTTCGAGGATCCCGATCACCTCGTCGACCTGGCCGATGACGAAAAGCTCGGTGCCGGTATCGGTCTCGATGAGCAGGCGGGTGCGCAGGCCGCCGCTGAACAGGCCGCCGTCCGGGCTCTGCCTGCCGACGGCGCGCACCTGGCTCAGTGCCACCTCCCAGCGCTTGCCGCCGGTGAGCGCGTCCAAGTGGTTGGGCACGAAGAGCAGGCGGGCTCCGGTCAGGTAGAGACGTCCGCCGACGGCCCTGCCGCCCTGCGTTCGATTGGCGAGTTGCTGCCAGATCACCTTCTCGGAGGCGTCCAGCTCGGGGCTGCCGATCCACAATCCCATCAGTCATTCCTTGCGTCGATCCGGCGTTCGTGCCAGAGAATCGACATCCGGCCGGGCGCCGTTAATGGCGCCCGGCCGGATGCCGGGATCAGGCGTTGTCGGTATCGCCGTTCGACAGCGCCTTCTGCAGGGAGTTGAAGACGGTCAGCCCCTGGCCGACCATGCCGTTGACCAGTTCGCCGACGCCGTCGGGGCCGTTGAGGACGGTGAGATTCGCGTTGGCGAGGCCGTTGGAGGCCTGCTTGACGATCTCGGGCAACTGCTCGATGAGCAACTGGTCCAGGGCGATCCGGTTGTTGGAGGCGGCGGCCTCGGCCTGGATGCGGGTGCGGTCGGCCTCGGCCTCGGCGAGGATGCGGACGCGTTCCGCCTCGGCCAGTGCGGGTTTCACGACTTCGGCCTGCAGTTCCTGTTCCCGCAGTTCGGCGTTCTTGCGGGCCTGCTCGGCCTGGGCGGTGAGGACCTCCTGCCGGGCGATGGCATCGGCGAGCGGACCCGCCTGGGCCGCTTCGGCATTGGCCTTGTCGATGTCGCGCTGGTACTGCGCCTTGAGGATCGAGGTCTCCCGCTCGTACTCGGCCCGGCGGCGCAGCGACTCCTGCTCGGCCTCGGCGGCGCGCTGGGCGGCCTGGGCCTGGGCGATCTGGGCGTCGCGCTGCACGGCCGCGTTGTGCGGTGCGGCCAGGGCGTTGATGTAGCCGAGGTTCCCGTCGTCGATCGACTGGATCTGGAACGAGTCGACCCACAGGCCGATATTGCCCATCTCCACCTTCGAGGCGAGCAGGACCTCGTCGGCCAGCTTCTGGCGCTCGCGGATGATCTCCTCGACCGTCATCGAGCCGACGATGGAGCGCAGGTGGCCGGAGAAGATGCGGCCGGTGAGCACCGACATCTCCTGCTCCTGCTCGGACAGGAAGCGCTGGGCCGCGTTGACGATCGAGGAGGTGTCGTTGGCGACCTTGAAGGCGATCACCGCGCGCACGTCGAGCTGGATGGCCTGTTTGGTGACGCAGCGTTCCCTGATCTCGGATTCGAACATGGCCAGCGAGAGGTAGCGGACCTTGCGGAACAGCGGCACCACCCAGGCGCCGCGGCCGATGACCACCTTGAAGGGGGCGTTGTCCTTGGTCTTGGCGCCGCTGACCAGCATCGCCTCGTCGGGATCGGGAACGTGATAACCCAGCATGTTCAGTCCTCCTTGGTGAGCGGAATCCAGGCGACGACGTCGACCAGCCGGCCGGGATGCACCGCGACGATCAGTACGGTGGCGCCGGCCGCGAGCGGCTCGTCGGCCCGCGCGAGGTAGGTCTCGGTTCCCCCGCGGATCGCCACGAGTACCTCGCCCAGCGCGCCCGCGGCCCGGATCGGTGACGTGAGGGTGCCCGTCAGGCCGTGTACCGGGTCGGTCATCGCGCTGAGTCTCCTTGTCTCGCACCGAGTGACGTCAGCGTACGGCGGACGGCCTTTCGGTGGGTTTCAATTTTCTTATTGACAGCAAGCTGTCAAATATGACAGGATACTGTCATGACGATGCGAACAGTTCACATGGCCGTGTACAACACCCTCGCCGACTGGGAGGTGGGTGCCGCCACCGCGCAGCTCGCCAACGGCAGCTGGCATCGCGAGCCGGGTACTTTCCAGGTGACGACGGTCGGGTTGACCACCGAGCCGATCACCACGATGGGCCGCCTGCGGGTCACGCCCGACCTCGCGCTGGCCGATCTCGATCCGGCCGACAGCGCGATGCTGATCCTGCCCGGCGCCGATCTCTGGGAGGGTGAGGAGCTGGTGCCGTTCGCGGACAAGGCGCGCGAGTTCGTCGCCGCGGGCGTGCCGGTCGCGGGCATTTGCGGCGCCACCTTCGGCCTGGCCAAGGCGGGCCTGCTCGACGACCGCGCGCACACCTCCAATGCCGCCGAATACCTTGTCTACAGCGGATACTCGGGCGCCGAGCACTATGTCGACGCACCGGCCGTCACCGACCGGGACGTGATCACCGCCGACGGCATGTCGCCGTTCGAGTTCGCCAGGGAGGTCTTCACCCGGCTCGAGGTGTCCGAGCCGCACGTCATCGAGGCGTGGTACCAGCTGTTCGCGCACCGCGACCCGGCGGCGTACGCCGTGCTCGCCGAATACGAAGCCGCACACGCGTGACAGCCCGCGACCAGGAACTCTTCTCCACGGCGGCGATCACCTCGTTCAAGCTCAACGGCCAATTCCTCGCCATCGCCGAGGAATTGGCCGCCCCCGCCGGCCTGACCGCCGCGTGGTGGCAGGTGCTCGGCGCCGTGCTCGCCGAACCGCTCCCGGTCGCGGGCATCGCCCGCGCGATGGGCATCACCCGCCAGAGCGTGCAGCGCATCGCCGACCTGCTCGTCGACAAGGGCCTGTGCGAGTACCGCCCCAACCCGGCGCACAAGCGGGCCAAGCTCGTCGCGGCGACGGAATCGGGCCGCGCGGCGGTGCAGCGCATCAACCCGCAGCACGCGAAACTCTCCCACCGTCTCGCCGAGGAACTCGGCCCGGCGGAGTTCGCCTCGATCGTCGCCGCACTGACCCGACTGTCCGTCGCGGTCGACGCGATCACGGCCGAGGATCGAAACGACGGCGCCCTCTAGCCGAATGTCATCGGTCCGCGGAAGCCGCGAGACAGCCTATCGCCGGGTCGGTGGCAGCACGGCGCCCCCGTCACCACTGTGGTGACGGGGGCGTCGGGAGGTGGGGCCGGGGTCAGCTCTGGAGGCCGACCTCGATCTCGAGGGTGAGGGTGATCTTGTCGCCGATGACCGCGCCGCCGTCGGGGAGCGGCATGTCGATGTCGAGGCCGAAGTCGCGGCGGGAGACGACGGTCTTGGCTTCGAAGCCGGCGACCGGGCCGTTGCCCATGCCCGCGTTGACGCCGAGGAACTCGACCTCGAGGGAGACCGGCTTGGTGTTGCCGCGGACGGTGAACTCGCCGTCGACGACGAAATCGCTGCCCTCGCCGCGGAATCCGGTGGACTTGAAGGTCATCACCGGGAACTGCTCGGCGTGGAAGAAGTCGGCGGTGCGCAGGTGGCCGTCGCGCTGGGCGTTGTCGGTGGTGAGGGAGTCGACACGGATCTCGGCGGTGGCCGAGGCGGAGCCGTCCGCGCCGATGACGAGGGCGCCGTCGAAGTCGGTGAAGCGGCCGCGGACCTTGCTCACCATCAGGTGGCGGACCGAGAAGCCGACGGTCGAGTGGGTGGGGTCGATGGCCCAGGTGCCCGCGGTGAGGCCGTTGGCGATGGCGGTGGTCATGGGAACTCCTTGTGGGGGTTGGGTTCTAGCGCGGAAGGTTGGCGGCGAGCAGATCCGCGAACGGGGTCGGCTCGTCGTACGGGTCGGCGGGTCCGGTGGCGGGCCTGCCGAGGATCTGGGTGGCGAATTCGGCCGCGGCGCGGTCGATCCTGTTGTTGAGCGACTGGTCGGCGCCGTTGGCGCCCCAGTCCGTCGACGCGGCGTACACGGCGGTGGGTACGACGATCGAGCGCAGGTAGGCGAACAGCGGACGCACCGCGTGTTCGAGAGCGAGCGAGTGCCGTTCGGTCCCGCCGGTGGCCCCGGCCAGCACCGGCTTGCCCGCGAGCGAATCCGGTTCCAGCACATCGAAGAAGGTCTTGAACAGACCGCTGTAGGAGGCACTGAAGATCGGGGTCACCGCGATCAGGCCGTCGGCGGTGACGACCTGATCGATCGCCGACCGCAGCGACGGGGCCGGGAAGCCGGTGATCAGGTTGTCGGCCAGGTCGCGGGCGTGATCGCGCAGGTCGACGAAGTCGAGTTCGACCTCGCCCCCGGCGGCGCGCAGCTCGCGGGCGGTGGCGGTGGCCAGCCGGTCGGCCAGCAGCCGGGTCGACGAGGGCTGCGAGAGCCCGGCCGACACCACCGCGATACGGGTCGTCATGCGGTCACCTCCGTGGACGTCTTGGCGGCGAGCAGTGATTCGTGGGTCGGCGCGTCGGGGACGTGTGCGGGACGTCCGGCGGCGAATTCCTTGCGCAGCACCGGAATCACTTCCTCGCCGAGCAGGTCGAGCTGCTCGAGCACCGTCTTCAGCGGCAGGCCGGCGTGGTCGACCAGGAACAGCTGGCGCTGGTAGTCGCCGAAGTGCTCGCGGAAGGTGAGCGTCTTCTCGATGACCTGCTCCGGGCTGCCGACGGTGAGCGGAGTCTGCTCGGTGAACTCCTCCAGCGACGGGCCGTGTCCGTAGACGGGCGCGTTGTCGAAGTACGGGCGGAATTCCCGGATCGCGTCCTGGGAGTTCTTGCGCAGGAACACCTGCCCGCCGAGGCCGACGATGGCCTGGTCGGCGCTGCCGTGGCCGTAGTGCTCGTAGCGGCGCCGGTACAGCTCGATCAGCCGCTGGAAGTGGTCGGTGGGCCAGAAGATGTGGTTGGCGAAGAAGCCGTCACCGTAGTAGGCGGCCTGCTCGGCGATCTCCGGGCTGCGGATGGAGCCGTGCCAGACGAACGGCGGGACGTCGTCGAGCGGGCGCGGGGTGGAGGTGAACGACTGCAGCGGGGTGCGGAACTTGCCCTCCCAGTCGACGACGTCCTCGCGCCAGAGCCGGTGCAGCAGGTGGTAGTTCTCGATGGCCAGCGGGATGCCGTCGCGGATGTCCTTGCCGAACCAGGGGTAGACCGGGCCGGTGTTGCCGCGGCCGAGCATCAGGTCGACCCGGCCGTCGGCCAGGTGCTGCAGCATCGCGAAGTCCTCGGCGATCTTGACCGGGTCGTTCGTGGTGATCAGCGTGGTGGAGGTGGACAGCGTGATCTTGTCGGTGCGGCCCGCGATGTAGCCGAGCATGGTGGTCGGCGAGGACGGCACGAAGGGCGGGTTGTGGTGCTCGCCCATCGCGAACACGTCGAGCCCCACCTCCTCGGCCTTCTGCGCGATCGCGACCATCGCCTTGATCCGCTCGGCCTCGGTGGGAGTGCGGCCGTTCGTGGGATCGGTGGTCACATCGCCCACGGTGAAGATTCCGAACTGCACGGGCCCTCCTCGACTCGCTTTGGTTGCCATGGCAACTATAACCAGCGAGGGTGGGAACCTATTCCGCTGTGAGGCAGCTCACATCCAGCTACTCCCGGAAGGGGGTGCGGGTGCGGCCGATCAGGTCGGCGACCGAGTCGACGACCAGGGTGGGGCGGAAGGGGTACTTCTCGACCGAGGTCTTGGTGGAGATGCCGGAGGTGACCAGGATCGTGCGCAGGCCGGCTTCCAGGCCGGAGATGACGTCGGTGTCCATGCGGTCGCCGATCATCACCGTGGTCTGCGAGTGGGCGCCGATCCGGCGCAGGGCCGAGCGCATCATCAGCGGGTTCGGCTTGCCGACGTAGTAGGGGTCCTTGCCGGTGGCATGGGTGATCAGCGCGGCGACCGAGCCGGTGGCTGGCAGCACGCCGTCGCGGGACGGGCCGGTCGCGTCGGGGTTGGTGGCGATGAAGCGGGCGCCGCGATCGATCAGCCGGATCGCGGTGGTGATCGCCTCGAACGAATAGGTGCGGGTCTCGCCGAGGACCACATAGTCGGGATCGACATCGGTGAGGACGTAGCCGATCTCGTGCAGCGCGGTGGTCAGGCCGGACTCGCCGACCACGTACGCGGTGCCGTTGGGTCGCTGATCGTCGAGGAAGGTGGCGGTGGCCAGCGCCGAGGTCCAGATGGATTCCTCGGGGATGTCCAGGCCGGTCTGGCGCAGCCGGGCCTGCAGATCGCGCGGGGTGCGGATCGAGTTGTTGGTGAGGACAAGGAACGGGATCTCGTTGTCGCGCAGCTCGGCGAGGAATTCGTCGGCGCCCGGGATCAGTTGATCCTCGTGCACCAGCACGCCGTCCATGTCGGTCAGGTACGACAAGATCTGCTCATCCTTGGCGGTCACCAGCTAATCATCCGCTAAAACCGGCGGCGGTGCGAGCCACCGCTACCGGAGAAGTCGGCGGCGGTGTTGGTTAGTGTCGATGCGGCAGGGGCCGCGACGAAGCGAACGACAGGAGTGGCTGAGATGGTTGATCTCAAGCTCGGATACAAGGCATCGGCAGAGCAGTTCGGGCCGCGTGAGCTCGTCGAGCTGGCGGTGGCCGCCGAGGAACACGGTCTCGACAGCGCGACCGTCAGTGATCACTTCCAGCCGTGGCGGCACAACGGCGGGCACGCGCCGTTCTCGCTGGCCTGGCTGGCCGCTACCGGTGAGCGCACCGAGCGCATCATGCTCGGCACCTCCGTGCTCACCCCCACCTTCCGCTACAACCCGGCGGTGATCGCCCAGGCCTTCGCCACCTTCGGCTGCCTGTACCCGGGCCGGGTCATGCTCGGTGTCGGCACCGGTGAGGCGCTCAACGAGATCGCCACCGGCTACAAGGGCGAATGGCCCGATTTCAAGGAGCGGTTCGCCCGCCTGCGTGAATCGGTGTCGCTGATGCGCGCGCTGTGGACCGGCGAGCGCACCGATTTCGACGGCGAGTACTACCACACCGTCGGCGCCTCCATCTACGACGTGCCCAAGGGCGGCATCCCCGTCTACATCGCCGCGGGCGGCCCGGTCGTGGCCCGCTACGCCGGTCGCGCGGGCGACGGTTTCATCTGCACCTCGGGCAAGGGCATGGACCTCTACACCGAGAAGCTGCTGCCCGCCGTCGCCGAGGGCGCGGCCAAGGCCGAGCGCGACCTCGCCGGTATCGACAAGATGATCGAGATCAAGATCTCCTACGACACCGATCCCGAACTGGCGCTGCAGAACACGCGCTTCTGGGCCCCGCTGTCGCTGAGCGCCGAGCAGAAGCACGACATCACCGACCCGATCGAGATGGAGGCCGCCGCCGACGCGCTGCCGATCGAGCAGGTCGCCAAGCGCTGGATCGTGGCCAGCGATCCCGACGAGGCCGTCGCCCAGATCAAGCCCTACCTGGACGCGGGCCTCAACCACCTGGTCTTCCACGCCCCCGGCCACGACCAGCTGCGCTTCCTCGACCTCTTCAAGCGCGACCTGGCCCCGCGCCTGCGCGCCCTGGGCTGACCGCGAGCGCGAACCGCTCGGCCAGTTCCGACATCTCGTCGAACTGCCGGGCGGGTTCGCTCGCCGTCGCACCGACGACGATCCGCGTGACACCCTGGGAGGCAAGGCCTTCCACGCGTTCGGGCGGCATGTCGATCGAGCCCCAGCGGGTGTAGTCGAGCGCCGCCGGGTCGCGCCCGGCTTCGATCGCGGTGTCGCGCACCAGCTTCCATTGCTCATCCCGCTCCAGCGGGGCGAGCATGCCGCCGGGGAACCAGCCGTCGCCGTGCAGTCCCGCCCGGCGCGCGGCGGCCCGGCTGGAACCGCCGACGTGGATCGGCAGCCGGGCGGTGCCGTAGGGCTTGGGATAGCTGGTCAGCTCGGCGAAATCGAAGAACTCGCCGTGGAATTCGGCGCCGTCGCCGCCGCCGGACCACAGCGCCCGCAATACCTGGATAGCCTCGTCGGCCCGCCTGCCGCGACTGCGATAGTCCACCCCGACGGCCGCCGCCTCGGCGGGCAGCGCGCCGAGCCCGACGGTGAGCAGACGCATCCGGCCGCGCGAGAGCTGGTCGATGGTGGCCAGCCGTTTGGCCAGCACCACCGGATGCCGGTACGGCAGCAGCAGCACGCCGGTGCCGAGCAGCAGTCGGCTCGTCGACGCGGCGACGAAACTCAGCGTGTCGAGCGGGTCGACGAACGCCAGCGTCGGATCCAGTTCGATCGCGCCGACGGTCGCGCCGGGATGCAGCGCGATGTGGTCGGGCAGGTAGAGCCCGTCGAACCCGCACCGTTCGGCGTGCTGGGCGAAGGCGACGAGCCGATCGGGGTCGGTGCCGTAGAGCGGGGTGTTGTAGCTGATCGCGAACTTCACCGGACGACCGATCGGTGGAGGCCGCAGGCGGGCTCGCCCGGCTCGGCGGCGAGAGCGTCGGCGAGCTGGGCGGCCAGCTGCCCACGGATGGTCGCGAGGCGCCGGGTGGCCGCGTCGACCTCGTCGAGTTTGCGGCGCAACTCCTCGACGGAATCGGGGCAGCCGTCGCCCGAGCCGTCGCCGGCCCGCAGGCAGGCGACGAACGGGTGCATGTCGGCCAGTTCGAAGCCGACGGTGCGCAGCGCGTGGATCTTGTGGACGACGCGCAGTTCGACCTCGTCGTAGATCCGGTAGCCGTTGCTGTCGCGGCGCGGTTCGACCAGCCCGTGCTGCTCGTAGTAGCGCAGCGCGCGAGCGCTGGAACCGGTGCGTTCCGCCAGTTCGCCGATCAGCATGCGACCTCCTCGATGACCGTGGCCGTCAAGGTAGACCTTGCCGTCGGCGTCAAGGCAAGAACGCCGCGGCGGCTCGGGCTATGCCCGGCGCAGGGCGAACATGCGCAGGTTGCGGGTGGTTCGGTCGCGGTAGGCGGCGTAGGCGCCGGTGATCTCGATGAAGCGGGCGAAGAGGGCTTCCTTTTCCGCGTCGGGGACCGGGGTGGCGACGACGGGGATGCGCTCGCCCGCGATGGCTACGGTGGCCGCCGGGTTCGCCAGCAGGTTCCCCGTCCAGGCCGGGTGGTGCTCCTGGCCGAAGTTGGAGCCGACCACGTAGAGGGTGTCGCCGTCGTGCACGTAGAGCAGCGGCTGGGTGCGCTGCGCACCGGACTTGCGGCCGGTGGTGGTCAGCAGGATCACCGGGGCGCCGATCGGGCCGAGCACGGTGTACTTGGCGTCGGTCCGCTCGAGCAGGGCCCGATCCAGCGGGGTCACGGTGCGGATCAGCCAGGAACCCGGCTTCGTCGCGGCGAAACGATTGGCGGCGCGGGACAGGAGATTGGTGCGCGAACCCCACTGCCGATCCGGGAACTGCGATGTCATGGGCCGGACTATAACGCGGCCGATCGCGCCACACCGAACCCCCGAATCGCCATCGATTAACTAAGCTCGCGACCATGGTCGAACATGCCACGTCCACCGTGTACATCGCTTCACCCGAGGGTGACACCGGAAAATCCACCGTGGCGCTCGGCGTGCTCCAGATGGTGTGCGCGACCGCCGCGCGCGTCGGGGTGTTCCGCCCGATCACCCGCTCGACCGCCGAGCCCGACTACATCCTCGAGCTGCTGCTCGAGCACAGCACCGCCGATATCGGCTACGAGCAGGCCATCGGCGTCACCTACGAGGACGTGCACCGCGACCCCGACGCCGCGATCAGCGAGATCGTGATGCGGTTCCACGACGTCGCCAAGGCCTGCGACGCGGTGGTGATCGTCGGCAGCGACTACACCGATGTCGCCAGCCCGAGCGAGCTGCGCTACAACGCCCGCATCGCGGTGAACCTGGGCGCGCCGGTGTTGCTGGTGGTGCGCGGCGCCGACCGCACGCCCGCCGAGGTCAAGCAGCTGGTCGAATTGTGTTCGACCGAGCTGGCCGCCGAGCACGCCCAGCTGGTCGCCGTCGTCGCCAACCGCTGCGCGCCGGACGAGATCGACGAGATCGGCAGCGCCCTGGCCGGTTTCGAGGTGCCGTCCTGGACGCTGCCGGAGGTGCCGCTGCTGATGGCGCCGACCATGGGCGAGCTGTGCGGCGCCATCGACGGCGAGATCTACAGTGGCGACCCGGAACTGCTCCAGCGCGAGGCGCTGCGGATCATGGTCGGCGGCATGACCGCCGAGCACATCCTGGAACGACTATCCGACGGAGTGGTCGTGATCGCCCCGGGCGACCGCTCCGATGTTCTGCTCAGCGTGGTGAACGCCCATGAGGCGGCGGGCTTTCCGTCGCTGGCCGGGGTCATCATGAACGGCGGCATCCGCCCGCATCCGGCCATCGCGCGCCTGATGGAGGGCCTGCACCCCAAACTGCCGATCCTCACCACCGAACTCGGCACCTACGACACCGCCAGCGCGGTGCACCGCACCCGCGGCCGGATGTGGGCGGGCAGCCCGCTCAAGGTGGACACGGCGCTGGCGCTGATGGAAGAGCGCGTCGACGCGCCGGAACTGTTGCGGCGCATCCAGGTACCGCCGTCGAACGTGGTCACCCCGCAGATGTTCGAATACCGGCTGATCGAGCGGGCCAGGGCCGATCGCAAGCGGATCGTGCTGCCCGAGGGCGACGACGACCGCATCCTGCGCGCCGCGGGCCGGGTCCTGCAGCGCAAGATCGCCGACCTCACCATCCTCGGCGACGAGACCGCGGTGCGCGCCCGCGCCGCCGAACTCGGCGTCGACATCGCCGCCGCGCAGGTGCTCGACCCGCGTACCTCCGGCTACCTCGACGAATTCGCCGCTGAATACACCGAATTGCGCAAGCACAAGGGCATGACGCTCGAGCGCGCCCGCGAAACCATGGCCGACATCTCGTATTTCGGCACAATGATGGTCTACAAGGGGATCGCCGACGGCATGGTCTCCGGCGCCGCGCACACCACCGCGCACACCATCCGGCCGTCCTTCGAGATCATCAAGACGGTGCCCGGCGTGGCCACCGTGTCGAGTGTGTTCCTGATGTGCCTGGCCGATCGCGTTCTCGCCTACGGTGACTGCGCCGTGGTGCCCGATCCGACCTCGGAACAGCTCTCCGATATCGCGATCTCCTCGGCGGGCACCGCGGCCCGGTTCGGAATCGACCCGCGGGTGGCGATGCTGTCGTACTCGACCGGGTCCTCGGGGTCCGGCGCCGATGTCGACAAGGTCCGGGTCGCCACCGAGCTCGTGCGGGAACGCGCACCGGAACTGCCGGTGGAGGGTCCGATCCAGTACGACGCGGCGATCGAGCCGACGGTGGCCAGCACCAAGCTCCCCGATTCCGAGGTGGCCGGGCGGGCAACGGTTTTCGTCTTCCCCGACCTCAATACCGGTAACAACACCTACAAGGCCGTGCAGCGCAGCGCGGGCGCGGTCGCGATCGGCCCTGTGCTGCAGGGTCTGCGCAAGCCGGTCAACGACCTCTCGCGCGGCGCGCTCGTCGCCGACATCGTGAACACCGTGGCGATCACCGCCATCCAGGCGCAGGGAGAAGACGCGTGAGCGACCTGGTATTGGTGCTGAACTGCGGCTCCTCCTCGATCAAATACCAACTGCTGCACGCGGGCTCGGCCGAAGTGCTGGCCTCCGGGCTGGTCGAGAAGATCGGTGAGTCGCACGGCGGCCGGATCGTGCACGAGTGCGGTGACCGCAAGCTGGTGCACGAGGGCGTCATCGCCGATCACCGGGCCGGTCTGCGCCGGGCGTTCGAGATGTTCCAGGAGACCGGCATCGACCTGGCCACGATCGGCATCGGCGCGGTCGGGCACCGGGTGGTGCACGGCGGCGAGGTGTTCTGGCAGCCGACGCTGATCACCGACGAGGTGCTGCGCACCATCGACGAGCTGTCGGTCCTCGCGCCGCTGCACAACCCGGCCAATGTGGTCGGCATCGAGTCGACCAGGGAACTGCTGCCCGGCATCCCGGAGGTCGCGGTGTTCGACACCGCCTTCTTCCACACCCTGCCGGAGGCGGCCAAGACCTACGCGATCGACGCGAAACTGGCTGCCGCGCACGGTGTCCGCAAGTACGGCTTCCACGGCACCTCGCACCAGTACGTGTCGGCGAAGGCCGCCGAATACCTGGGCAGGCCGGTCGAGGAGCTGAACCAGATCGTCTTCCACCTCGGTAACGGGGCGTCGGCCTCGGCTGTGGCCGGGGGCGTCGCGATCGACACCACCATGGGTATGACCCCGCTGGAGGGCCTGGTGATGGGCACCAGGCCCGGTGATCTCGACCCCGGGATCATGCCGCACCTGATGAATGTCGCCGGGCTGGATCTGCCCGCGGTCGAGCAGCTGCTCAACCGCAACTCCGGCATCAAGGGCCTGTCCGGGGTGAACGACTTCCGCGAGCTACAGCAGCTCATCGACAACGGCGACGTCGCCGCGAAACTGGCCTACGACGTCTACATCCACCGCCTGCGCCGCTACCTCGGCGCCTACCTGGTGGAACTCGGCGGCGTCGACGCCATCGTCTTCACCGCGGGTGTGGGGGAGAACAGCGCGTCGGTGCGCGCGGACGCCCTCGCCGGCCTGGCGAACCTCGGCATCGAGGTCGACCCGGTCCGCAACGCGACCAGAACCCACGGCGTCCGGCACATCTCGCCGGAGTTCGCGCCGGTGCACGTGCTGGTGGTGCCGACCAACGAGGAACTTGCCATCGCCAGGGCCGCGCACGCGCTGGTCGGCGGGTCCGCCTAGAACCAGGACTTCGCGCGCAGCGAGTTGGCCAGGTCGACCAGGGCGTAGCGGTGCACGCGATCGGGCGCGTTGCGGGCCAGCGCGCGCAGGCCGGTCTCGGTGCCGTCGCGCAGATCGCGTTCGTCGAAGGGGCGGCCGAACAGCTTGGCGTCCTTGCGCTTCGGGGTGTTCCCGGCCTGTAGCCAGGCCAGTGCCGTGCCCTGCACCAGGGTGCGCATGAGGGTGGATCGGTGTTCGCCGGGCGGGATGGACTGGGCGCGCGAGGCGGCCAGGCGCAGCACCTGCTCGTCGAGCCGGTCGACGGGAGCGCTGGTGAGCAGCAACAGGATCGCGGTGGTCTGGGCCGTGGTGAAGTGCCGCGAGGCCGCGGGGACGTCGTCGAGGGCGTGCACCGCCTCGCCGACCCGGCCCGCCACCGCCAGCTGCCTGGCCAGGCCGAAGGCGGCGCTCACGACGGCGCGGTCGGTGCGCCACACGGTGTCGTAGTAGCGCTCGGCGAAGGCTCGCCACTGTTCGGGCGCGTCGGAATCCCAGTGCTGCAGAATCAGTTCCGCGGTGGCGGCCAGGGCCAGCTTGGGCGCGATCTCGCCGGGCAGCACCCGCAGCACTGCCTCGAAGGCGGCGAAGGCGGCCTCGTAGTCGAGTTCGAGCAGGTGCGCCTGACCGGTGAACCAGTCGGCGCGCCAATCGGATTCGCCGGAGACACGGTCGAGCAGGTGCAGTACCGCGGCCGATTCGCCGAGTTCGAGGCGGGCCCGCGCCTCGGCGAAGACCAGTTCGCCCGCCAGGGTCTCCGGCGCGTTGTCCGGGTCGGCCTCGGCGCGTTCGCGGGCCTCGTGCAGGGCCTCCAGCACCCGCTCAGGGTCCAGGTTCGCGGTCGCGGCCAGCAGCGGAGCCGACGGATCGGCCGGGTCGATCAGCGGAATCGGCAGCGCGGCCACCACATCACCGGAGTCGAGCAGCGGCGAGCGGCCGACGCCGTCGAGGTAGGAGTCGGTCTGGCTGATCAGTTCCTCGGTGCCGAAGCTGGTGCGCTGGGGACTGAACACGGTGGACAGCTGAGGATGCTCGGCGCCGGTGTCGTAGGCGAGGATCTCCCGCAGCACCCCCGCCAGCTGGGCCGACATCGCCCGCGCCGACGGAAACCGCCGGGCCGGATCGGGGTCGGTGGCGGTGAGCAGGAACCGGTGGAAGAACTCGTAGCGGGCCAGCAGCGGCTCGTCGGCGGGGTCGGGGATGCCGTCCAGGTAGCGGCCGTGCTCGGTGGGCAGCGCCAGAGTGAGCGCGGCCAGGGTCCGGCCGACCGTGTGCACGTCGGAGGCCGGGGTCGGACCGGTCCTGGCGATCTCGGGCGCCTGGAAGCCCTTGGTGCCGTAGAGATTTCCGTAGGCCTCGATGGTGGCGACCGCGCCAAGGTCGATCAGCTTCACCTGGTCCTCGGTGATCATCACGTTGTCGGGCTTGAGGTCGTTGTAGGTCAGGCCGATCGAGTGCAGGTGGTCCAGCGCGGGCAGGATCTCCAGCACGTAGGCGATGGCCTCGGCCAGCGGCATCCGCTCGCCGACGGGCTTGGCGTCGAGGATGTCGCGCAGCGAGTGCCCGCCGACGTACTCCATGACGATGTAGCCGGTGCTCGATCCGTCGGCCGCGGTGTGCTCGACGAAGTTGTGGATCTTGACGATGCTCGGATGCGCCACCTCGGCCAGGAACTGGCGCTCGGCCACCGCGACGGCCTGCGCCTCGGCGTCACCGGCGTGCAGCAGGCCCTTGAGCACCACCCACCGGTCGCTGACATTGCGGTCGATGGCCAGGTAGATCCAGCCGAGCCCACCGTGGGCGATACAGCCCTGGATCTCGTACTGCCCGGCGACCATGTCGCCCTCGTGCAGCGACGGCCGGAAATCGTAGGCGGCGCCGCAGGTGGCGCACTGCCCGGCCGAGGTCCCGGCGTGCGTCGCGGTCGAGCGGCCGACCGGGTCGCCGCAGCGCCAGCAGAACCGCCTGCCCTCCGAGACCACCGGATCGGCCAGCACCGCCTCGCGCGGGTCGGCCGGGGTGACGGTGGGGATCGGCACCAGGCCGGCGCCGAGCCTGCGGGTGGGGCGCGACCTGGCGGTGCGCACACTGCGCCCGGACCTGGACGTGCTCGGCCCGGTCTGCGCGCCGGAGGGCCAGGCGGCGTCGCCGGAACCGGATCGGGGCGGGGTGGCCTGGGTGCCGGGCGGTTCGGTCACCGCGTGCGCGGCGCCGGCGCGCTGGGTGGCGTCCGCGCGCTGGGTGGCCGCCGGCTGGTCCGGTGCGGCGGGCCTGACGGCGATCTCGGTGGGCGCGTGCGGCGCCTGGATCGGCAGCGGCATGGTCTCGTCGTCGGCCGGCGCGGGCGGCAGCGTCCAGCCGCCGGGCAGCTCGCCTTCGGGCCGGTGGGTCAGCTGGGTCGGTTCCTGCCGCGCCGGATCCTCTTGCGCCGGTTCACCGTTCGTCGGTGTGGTCATCGTCGATCAGTCCTGGTACGTCGGAGCGGGCGGGCTCGGCGTCTCGCCGAGGGAGGCGAGCCAGCGGCGGTGGATGCGCGTCCAGGTGCCGTCGTTGCGGATGCGCTCCAGGGTGGCGTTGACGAAGCGGACCAGGTCGTCGTCGCCCTTCGGGATGCCGATGCCGTAGGGCTCGGCGCTGATGCTCTCGCCGACGACCTCGGTGTAGGGGTCCTGCGCGGCCAGGCCGGCCAGGATCGCGTCGTCGGTGCTCACCGCGTCGACCTGGCGCTGTTGCAGCACCACCAGGCAGTCCGCCCAGGTCGGCACCGTCAGGATGGTGGCGGCGGGCTGATCGCGGCGGATGTGGTCGAGCGAGGTGGTGCCGCGCACCACGCACACCCGCTTGCCCGCCAGGTCGGCCAGGCTGTTGATGCCGGAGTTCTTCACCGCGAGCACGCGCTGGTCGGCGCGCAGGTACACGGTGGAGAACGCCACCCGCTGGCGGCGCTCGCAGGTGATCGTCATCGTCTTGGCGATCAGGTCGACGGTGTGGTCCTGCAGCGCCCGTTCGCGCTCTTCCGAAGCGAGGCTGCGGTATTCGATCAGATCGGGGTTGCCGAGCAGGTCACGCGCGATCTCGCGGGCGATGTCGGCGTCGAAGCCGACGATCCGGCCGGTCAGCGGGTCGCGGAAGCTGAACAGGTTGCTGCCGGCGTCGAGGCCGACGATCAGCCTGCCGCGGGCGCGGATGGCGTCGATCGTCGGGCCGCGCGAGGTGCTGGGGCGCAGGCTGGCCGTCGGGTCGCCGCACTGCTCGCCGCCGCGGGCGGGCACCGGGGTGTCGGTGCCGATCGGGATCGCCTTGGCGGGCAGGGGCGGTTCGGAGTAGACGCTGTTGTCGTCCGGTGCCGGGGTGCTGTCGGCGCAGCCGCCGAGCAGCGCCGCCGCCGTGAGCAGCAGCGCCGCGGCGATCCGCCCGCGGCTCACCGGTACTCCCGCAGCCGGGGCCAGAGCCCGAGCGCGACGCAGACCGCCGCGACGATGCCGAGGACGAACGCGCCGGGGGCGAGGAAGGCCAGCACGTCGATGGCCTGGGAGACCTTGTCGCGCAAGGTGTCCCTGGTCGCCGCGGCGGCCTTGTCCAGGGCGCGGTCGATCGCGTCGACCTGGGCGGCCGCGTCCGCGGCGCTCGGTCCGGTGGCGACCGCGGCGGCGCCGGTGAAATCGCCGCGCGCGAGAGTGTCGTTCATCCGTTGATGCGCGGACTGCCAGCGCGCGAGCGCGGCGCGGGCGTCGGCGACCTCGGTGCGCGCCGGCGCGTCCTGGGGGTAGCCGGCGAGCAGTTCGGTGAGCCGGGTGGTGTTGGTGTCGAAGATGCGGTCGTAGTCGCCGGTGGCGTCGCGGCGGACCAGCTTGACCATCTCCGCCGACCTGGCCTGCTGCACCAGGATGCGGCTCTCGGCCAGCCGGGCGGCGGGCACCGCGCCCTGGTCGCGGCAGCGCATCATCGACACCGCCGACACCGAGCCGGCGGCCACCGTCCACACCAGCGTCAGCGCGAGCGCGCCGGTGCCGATCAGCAGACCCATGTTGAACACCCGGCGCGAGCGCTTGGCCAGCTCCACCTGGACCCAGAGCAGGGCGCCGAGGGTCGCCATCAGCAGGACGATCGCGGGCCACGGCGGCAGCACGTGCCGGTGCTGGGCGGCGGTGACCGCGTCGAGCCGGTGGTTCTCCAGCTCCTCGGCCATCGGCAGCAGCGTCGTCTGCATCTGGTGCGACGCCTCGCTGAGGTAGGCGGCGCCGACCGGGTAGCCGTTGCGGTTGTTGGCGCGCGCGGTCTCGATCAGGCCGGTGTAGACCGGCAGCCCGGTCGCGATGCCGGTGCGGAGTTTGCGATCGGTGCCCGACGGGTCGGCGGCCTCCTCGACGGAGATGTGCCCGGCCTGGGTCACCAGTTCGGCGGCGGCCTCGCCGATGGCCTGGGTGTAGCGGTCGCGCACGGCCTTCGGCTCCAGCCCGCCCGCGATGAACGCGGTGCCCGCCGCGGCGTCGGCGATGGAGAGCGAGGTGTAGAGGTGATTGGCCGAGTGGGCGTCGGGTTCGGTGTCGTCGAGCAGGACGCCGAGAGCTTGCTGGCGGTCGCTGACGGTCGTCGAAGTCACCGCGCCGGCCGTGACGCAGAGCACCATCAGCACCAGGCCGGCAGCCACCAGCCGGCCCGGTGAGGACTGCACGAAGCCGCGCATCCGGGCGGGGTGGAACTGCGCACGCAGCGCCTTCACATCCGGCGCGGGCGGCCGGTCGACGACGATCGCCGGTTTCCGCAACGCGGCGCGGCGGCCCGTCACCGGCTCGGCCGCGGCCGCCACCGAGCCCTGCGCACCCTGCGTGGCCTGCGACGACGGGCCGGAACGAACGGCCGCGACCTCGGTCGAGGCATCGCGATTCCCGGGTTCGACCATCGTTCACCTCCCCGTGCTGTCCGCGCACCCCTCGTGGTGCGGAGTTTATTGTGGTCCTACCGGTGGCGCAGCCCCTCAGACACCCCCGAAGCGGTTGCTGCTCGGCTGCTACGGAGGAAAGAGTATTGGATGCGCGGTGACGGAGACGGCTGGTCGAACAGTCCGGGCGGAGTTCGGCACTGGGGCAAGTACGGCGCGGCGGGTTTGTTGCTGCGCGCGCCGCTGCCCCGGGGTGGGTCGGCGGTGCTGCTACAGCACCGGGCGCCGTGGAGTCATCAGGGCGGTACCTGGGCGATCCCGGGCGGCGCGCGCGATTCCCACGAGAGCGCCGAACACGCCGCGGTCCGGGAGGCCTGGGAGGAAGCGGGCATCACCGCCGACGCGCTGCGCGTGCGCGCCGAACGGCTGACGATGACCGCGCCGAGCGGCTGGACCTACACCACGGTGCTGGCCGACGCCGAGTTCCCGCTGCCCACCGTCGCCAACAAGGAGAGCTCCGAGCTGGTCTGGGTGGCCGAGGACGAGGTCGACGACCTCCCGCTGCACCCGGGTTTCGCCGCGGCGTGGGTGGAGCTGCGCGCGGTGCCGCTGCGTCTGCGGTTCGCCGCCGAGCCCGTCGTCGACCTGCCCCGGACCGTCGAACTCGCCGATCGCGGGTTCTTCTGGTTGCACGCGCAGGCCGACGGACCCGGCGACGAGGTGACCATCGGCCCGGAGCCGACCGACGAACTGGCCGAGGCGCTCACCGCGCTGCTGACCTGAATTCGTTATCCCGACGCGGCGACCAGCGCCTGCTTGAGCTCGCGCGCCGCGGCTTCGGGATCGGCGGCCGCGGTGATCGCGCGGACCACGACGATCCGGCGCGCACCGGCGGCGAGCACCTCGGGCAGGCGTTCGGTGTCGATGCCGCCGATCGCGAACCACGGCATCGTCGGGTGCCCGTCGGCGGTGGAGCGCACCAGGTCGATGCCCGCCGCCTGGCGGCCCGGCTTGGTCGGGGTCGTCCAGATCGGGCCGGTGCAGAAGTAGTCGAGATGGCCGTCGATGGCCGCCAGGCCCGCCTGGGCGCGACTGTGGCTCGACCGGCCGATGACGACGTCGGGGCCGAGGATGCGGCGGGCGTAGGCGGGCGGGAGATCGCCCTGTCCGAGATGCAGGACGTCGGCGCCTGCGGCCAGCGCGATATCGGCGCGATCGTTCACCGCGAGCAGCGCGCCGTGCCTGCGGGTCGCGGCCTTGATCTCGGCGAGCGCGCCGAGCTCGGCCTTGGCCTCCAGCGGGCCGAACTCGGCCTCACCGGGCGACCCCTTGTCGCGGAGCTGGACGATGTCGACGCCACCGGCTAGCGCGGCATCGACGAAACGGGCCAGATCGCCCTTCTCCCGGCGCGCGTCGGTGCACAGATACAGCAGCGCGTTCGACAGGCGCTCCCTGGGCGGGACGGAACGATTCGGATGGGAGGGCTGCACAGTGTCGACGGTAGTCGCGCTACCGTGGAGACGCGAACGCCGAGGCGTTCGGTAGGCGGAAAAAGACAGGTGGAACGTGATGCGGACTCTGGCGGTCGTTGGCGGCGGCGCCGTCGGACTCGCTGTCGCATGGCAGGCCGCCGAGGCGGGCTGGACCGTCACCGTCTTCGATCCGGCGCCCGGCTCCGGCGCGTCGTTCGTGGCGGGCGGCATGCTCGCGCCGCTGTCGGAGGGCTGGCCGGGGGAGGACCGGGTGCTGGCCTTCGGCGCCGCCGCGCTGGCCGCCTGGCCCGCCTTCGCCGAGCGGCTGCGCGCGATCACCGGTGAGTCGGTGTTCGTCGCCGACGAGACGCTCACCGTCGCCCTCGACGGCGCCGATGCCGCCGACCTGCGCACCGTCGCCGACTGGCTCGCCGGATTCGGTCACGACCTGCGCGTCCTCGACCGGGCCGGGGTGCGGGCGCTCGAACCGGCGCTGGCCCGCACCGTGCGCGCCGGGCTGCTGGCCACCACCGAACCCGCCGTCGACAATCGCCGGGTGCTGACCGCCCTGCGCGCCGCCTGCGCGGGCGCCGGGGTGCGGATCCGGACCGAAGTCGTCACCGCGCTCGCCGACCTGCCGCACGACCGGGTCGTGCTCGCGGCGGGCGCGCACTCCGCCGAGCTGTGGCCCGGGCTGCCGGTGCGCCCGGTCAAGGGCGAGATCCTGCGCCTGCGGCACCGGCCGGGTGTGCAACCGGCGCCGAGCCGGGTGATCCGGGCCAGGGTGCACGGCAGGCAGGTCTATCTGGTGCCGCGCGCGGACGGGATCGTCGTCGGCGCGACCCAATACGAGGCCGGGTTCGACACCGCGGTGACCGTCGGCGGGGTCCGTGATCTGATCGCCGACGCCGAGGCGATCCTGCCCGGCATCGCGGAATACGAACTGGCCGAGGCGAACGCGGGCTCGCGGCCGGGCACCCCCGACAACCTGCCCTTGCTCGGCGCGCTCGACGACCGGGTCGTCGCCGCCACCGGCCACGGCCGCAACGGCATGCTCACCCTCGCGCTCACCGCGACCCTCGTCCCCGGACTGCTCGACGCCGAGTCGTCCGCCATCGCGGAGATCGCATCACCGCAACGCTTTCCGGCGCTGCGGCTGTCCCCAGGAGGAGTTCGATGACCTCGACCATCCCGATCGGCGTCACCGTCAACGGTGTCGACCACGAGTTCGCCGAGCCGCTCAGCATCCGCGAATTGCTGACCAGGCTCGAACTGCCGTGTCAGGGCGTTGCCCTCGCGGTCGACGGCGCGGTGTTCCCGAAGTCGCGCTGGGACGAGCCGGTCGGCCGTGGCTGGACCATCGAGGTGCTGACGGCGGTGCAGGGTGGCTGAGCCGGCACCGCTGCGGATCGCGGACAAGGAGTTCGGCTCGCGCCTGATCATGGGCACCGGCGGCGCCGAGAACCTGGCCGTCCTCGAGGAGGCGCTGATCGCCTCCGGCACCGAGCTCACCACCGTCGCCATGCGCCGGGTCGACGCCGCGGGCGGCACCGGCGTGCTCGACCTGCTGAAACGCCTCGACATCACCCTGCTGCCCAATACCGCGGGCTGCCGCACCGCCGCCGAGGCCGTGCTCACCGCGCAGCTGGCACGTGAGGCGCTGGAGACGAACTGGGTCAAGCTCGAGGTCGTCGCCGACGAGCGCACCCTGCTGCCCGACCCGTTCGAGCTGCTCGACGCCGCCGAACAGCTGGTCGACGCCGGTTTCGTCGTCCTGCCCTACACCAACGACGACCCGGTGCTTGCCCGCCGCCTCGAAGACGCAGGCTGCGCCGCGGTGATGCCCCTCGGTGCCCCCATCGGCACCGGCCTCGGCATCGGCAACCCGCACAACATCGAGATGATCGTGGCCGCCGCCGGCGTGCCGGTCATCCTCGACGCGGGCATCGGCACCGCCAGCGACGCCGCCCTCGCCATGGAACTGGGCTGCTCGGCCGTCCTCCTGGCGACCGCCGTCACCAGGGCACGCGACCCGGAACTGATGGCCTCGGCCATGGCCGCCGCCGTCCGCGCCGGCTACCTGGCCCGCGAGGCGGGCCGCATCCCCAAGCGCTTCTGGGCTCAGGCTTCCTCCCCAGCCCGGTAGTCCCCGTCTCGGGGTCGGGTCATCCTCGAGGATGACCCGACTCGCGACCTCACGGCGACGCGCTCGCCATCTTCGTGCGGCAAGCTGGGGCGCATGATCGAGCTGAAGGGCCTGACGAAGCAATTCGGCCAGACCGTCGCGGTGCAGGACCTCTCGTTCACCGTCCATCCCGGACAGGTGACGGGGTTCCTCGGACCCAACGGTGCCGGTAAATCGACGACCATGCGGATGATCCTCGGCCTGGACCGGCCGACCTCGGGCACCGCGCTGATCGACGGCAAGCGCTACGAGGATCTGGAGCGTCCGCTGACCCAGGTCGGCGCGCTGCTGGATGCCAAGTGGGTGCATCCGAACCGATCGGCGCGCGCGCACCTGGAGTGGCTGGCCGCCTCCAACGACCTCCCCAAGTCGCGGGTCGAGGAGGTGCTGCGGCTGGTCGGCCTGTCCGAGGTGGCGGGCAAGAACGCCGGCGGCTTCTCGCTGGGTATGTCCCAGCGGCTCGGCCTGGCGGGCGCGCTGCTCGGCGACCCCAAGGTGCTGCTGTTCGACGAGCCGGTCAACGGCCTCGACCCCGAGGGCATCCTCTGGATCCGCCGCTTCATGCAGCGCCTGGCCGCCGAGGGCCGCACCGTGCTGGTGTCGAGCCACCTGCTCTCGGAGATGGCCCAGACCGCCGAGCACCTGATCGTCATCGGCCGGGGTCAGCTCATCGCCGACACCACCACCAAGGACTTCATCGACCGCGCTTCCGAGCAGTCGGTCCGGGTCCGCAGCCCGCAGCTGGATCAGCTGCGCAGCCTGCTCACCTCGCACGGCATGACCGTGCGGGAAGAGGGCGACGCCGCGCTGATCGTCGCCGGGGTGACCAGCGACGAGGTCGGCAAGGTGGCGGGCACCAACAACGTCACGCTCTACGAGCTGGCGCCGCAGCAGGCGTCGCTCGAGGAGGCGTTCATGCGGATGACCGGCGGCGCCGTGGAGTACCACGGCGCCGGCCTCGACCAGGTGATGGGAGGTGCGCTCTGATGGGCGTGCTCGCTGCGGAACGAATCAAGCTCACCTCGACCCGGTCGCCCTGGTGGTGCTCGGCGATCGTCGTGCTCCTCGGCATCGGTCTCGCCGTGCTGATCGCGCTCGTCACCAAGGCCGAGAACACCCAGCCGGGGGACGTGCCGACGCTGCTCACCCCGAGCGTGGTGGTCTCCGGTGTCTCCGGCTTCGGCGTGATGGTGCTGATGATCATGGCCGCGCTGACGGTCACCAGTGAATACCGGTTCGGCGTCATCCGCGCCAGCTTCCTCGCGGTGCCGAACCGCACGAAGGTGGTGCTGTCCAAGACAGGCCTGGTCGGTGGGTACGCGGCGGTGCTGACCGGCGTGCTCGCGCTGATCGCCTTCGTGGTGGCCAAGCTGTTCGTCGGCGACGACGCGCCGGAACTGGTGCTCGACGGCAACTGGCGCGCCATCTACGGCATCCCGATCTACGCCTTCCTGTGCGTGGTGCTCGCCATCGGCGTCGGCGTGCTGGTGCGCCAGTCCGCCGCCGCGATCTCGCTGATCGTGCTGTGGTCGCTGCTGCTGGAGGGTCTGCTCGGCGCGTTCGGCAGCTTCGGCCGTACCGTCAAGCCGTTCTTGCCGTTCCAGAACGCCAACCGATTCCTGACCGTCGAGGACGTTTCGGGTAACTGGCACTGGGGCGTGTGGGGCAGTCTGATCTACTTCGCTGTGTTCGTGGCGATCGTGTTCGCCGGTGCCTTGGTGATGATCAACCGCCGAGACGCCTGACAGACGTCCCGGGCTGCCCTCGCAGATGCCCGGGACCGCCCTCGGCGTCCGCTGCCCGGACGCCGAGGGCTTCTTTTTGTCTGGAAGAGCAGCGGGACGGAACAGGTACGATCTGGGCGTGAGTGAAACGCCTTCTGGCGGGGTTGATCCGCGGCGGCGTGACGCTGCCGCGGAGGTGGTTATCCCGTTGGAGCCCACCGAAAATGCGCGGTCCGAGACGTCGGACGCCGACGATGCCCGGTCCGGTCGGCGGCGCGTCCAGTTCTCCTCGAAATTGCAGGCGGCCAATCGGCGTGCCGATGTGATCGGTGCGGTGCGCAAGGCTCGTCAGCAGCTCCCCGGTGACCCGGCGTTCGGCGATCCGCTCTCGGTCTCCGGTCCCGGTGGCGCTCGCGCGGTCGCCCGTGCCGCGGACAAGATCGTGGGTGGCACTCCCAGCGCGGCCAGGGAGATCGGTTTCGGCGCGCTCCAGGTGTGGCAGGCCGCGCTCGAGCGGATCGGCCGCGGTCGCGGTACCGAGGAGGTGACCATCGTGTTCACCGACCTGGTCGCGTTCTCCAGCTGGTCGCTGTCCGCGGGCGACGAGCGCACCCTGGAACTGCTGCGCAAGGTCGCCAAGGCCATCGAGCCGCCGATCGCCGAGCGGGGCGGTCAGGTGGTCAAGCGCATGGGCGACGGCCTGATGGCGGTCTTCTCGTCCCCCGATCGCGCGGTCCGCGCCGCCGTCGCCGCCCGCCGCAATCTGGCCGCGGTCGAGGTGGAGGGCTACAAGCCCCGCATGCGGGTCGGCCTGCACACCGGTTCCCCCCGCGAGATCGGCGGCGACTGGCTCGGCGTCGACGTCAACATCGCCGCCCGCATGATGGAAGCGGGCGGCAACGGCAACACGATGCTGTCCAGCACCACCCTCGCCGCCCTGCGCCCGGAAACCCTCGACGAACTGGGCGCCACCGTCAAGCCCTACAAACGCAACTTCTGGGCGGCCCCCCTCAACGGCGTCCCCGAGGACGTCCGCATCTTCAAACTCACCGCCCCGAGCTGACCTCAGCCACGCTGCTGTTCGCGCTGGTACGCGCGCCAGGCCTGCTGGGTGGGCGTCGGCCTGGTGGTCAGCGCCGTCCAGTTCGTCGACTTCACGAAGTTGATCAGCAGCAGCACCGGCAGGATGAAAGCCTGGAAGAAGATCAGGTAGCTGCCGCCGTCGAAGACGAACGCCAGGTAGCCCGCGTAGCCGAGGAACCCGATACCGAACACGGCGTTGAGGACCTGCGCGAACTCACTCTGCCCGCCCTTGACGTTCGCCATCACGATCATCGCGATACCACTGAACGCGAGCAGACCGACGTACCAATCGAACATGGATGCTTCCCCCGACGCGAGGCGGCCGACCGGCCGGACAACAGGACGGCGAAAGCTAATCGCGGTGGGCTTGCCCGCCGCTTTCGAAATGCTTGGTGACGCTACTGCAGCCAGAGGGCCGCGCCGATGGCGGCGAGGACGGCGGCGGCGATCAGGGCGATCGACATCGCGCGGTTGTTCTTCCAGGTCGTGTAGGCGCCGCCGAGCAGGAAGCCGGCCAGGGCGAAGAGGAGGACCGATGACATGGCTTCCATCTTGCCTGGTGGATTGCCCGCAATTAACAAGCACGCATGCTTGCTTTTTTTCTGAACCGATGTGATCCTGGGGTTCATGAGTGCACTCTCGGCGGACCCGGACCTGATCCGGATCGGAAATTGCTCCGGGTTCTACGGCGACCGGCTCAGCGCGATGCGCGAGATGCTGGAGGGCGGCGACCTCGACGTGCTGACCGGCGACTACCTCGCCGAGCTCACCATGCTCATCCTGGGCCGCGACCGGATGAAGGACCCCAGCCTCGGCTACGCCAAGACGTTCGTGAAGCAGATCGAGGACTGCCTGGCCCTCGCGCTGGAGCGCAACGTCCAGATCGTCACCAACGCGGGCGGCCTCAACCCGGCCGGGCTGGCCGAGCGGCTGCGCAAGGTCGCCGCCGACCTGGGCCTGGACGCCAAGATCGCGCACGTCGAGGGCGACGACCTGATCGGCCGCGCCGCCGACCTCGGCCTCGGACAGCCGCTGACCGCCAACGCCTACCTCGGCGCGTGGGGCATCGTCGAGTGCCTGAACTCCGGCGCCGACATCGTCGTGACCGGCCGGGTGACCGACGCCTCCGTCATCGTCGGTCCCGCCGCGGCCCACTTCGGCTGGGGCCGCACCGACTACGACGCCCTCGCCGGTGCCGTGGTCGCCGGTCACGTGATCGAGTGCAGCACCCAGGCCACCGGCGGCAACTTCGCGTTCTTCACCGAGCTCGGTGACCTCGGCCGCCCCGGTTTCCCGATCGCCGAGATCCGCCGCGACGGGTCGAGCGTCATCACCAAGCACGACGGCACCGGCGGCGCGGTCACCGTCGACACCGTCGAAGCCCAGCTCATGTACGAGATCCAGAGCGTGCGCTACGCGGGCCCCGACGTCACCACCCGCCTCGACAGCATCGAGCTGAGCCAGGACGGCAAGGACCGGGTGCTGATCAGTGGTGTCACCGGGGAGGCGCCGCCGCCGCAGCTCAAGGTCTCGCTGAACACCCTCGGCGGCTTCCGCAACGAGATGGAGTTCATCCTCACCGGCCTGGAGATCGAGGCCAAGGCCGCGCTGGCGCAACGCCAGCTGGAAGCCTGGCTGCCCGCCAAGCCCGCCGAGCTGACCTGGACGCTGGCCCGGCTCGACCGTCCCGACGCCGACACCGAGGAACAGGCCAGCGCGCTGCTGCGCTGCGTGGTGCGCGACCCCGACCCGAACAAGGTGGGCCGCGGATTCTCCAATGTCGCCGTGGAATTGGCGCTGGCCAGCTACCCGGGCGCGACCTTCACCACCCTGCCGGGCAACGGCTCGCCCTACGGCGTGTTCACGCCGGGCTTCGTCGACGCGCACGAGGTGCCGCACACCGCGGTGCTGGCCGACGGCACCCGCGTCGCGATCGAGCCCGCCGCGGAAACCGCGGTGCTGGAACCGGTCGCCGAGCCCGAGTTGCCCGCCGACCTGCCGCCGTCGGAGACCGCTCGCGTCCCGCTCGGCACCATCGCCCTGGCCCGCAGCGGCGACAAGGGCGGCGACGCCAATATCGGCGTCTGGGTCCGCACCGACGAGCAGTGGCGCTGGCTGGTGCACACGCTCACGGTCGGCAAGCTCCAGGAACTGCTGCCCGAGACGGCCACGCTGACCGTCACCCGGCACGTGCTGCCCAACCTGCGGGCCGTCAACTTCATCATTTCCGGTCTGCTCGGCAAGGGCGTCGCCTACCAGGCACGGTTCGACCCGCAGGCCAAGGGGCTCGGCGAATGGCTGCGCTCCCGCCACATCGATATGCCGACGGAGCTGTTCGCATGACATCTGTTTGGGACACACCGGAACGTAGGGAACTGCGCGCCACGGTGCGCGGTTTCGTCGAGCGGGAGATCCTGCCCGACCTCGACACCTGGGAACGCGACGGCGCACTGCCCCGCGAACTGCACAAGAAGGCCGGTGAACTCGGCCTGCTCGGCATCGAGCACCCGGAATCGGCGGGTGGCGAGGGCGGCAGCATCATCGACTCGATGATCGTCGGCGAGGAGATCCATCTCGCCGGTGCCTCCGGCGGGCTGTGGGCCTCGCTGTTCACCTGTGGAATCGCGTTGCCGCACATCATCGCTTCCGGGAACCAGGAGCAGATCGAGAAGTGGGCCGTGCCGACGCTGCGCGGTGATCTGATCGGCTCGCTGGCCATCACCGAACCCGGCGGTGGCTCCGACGTCGGCCACCTGACCACCACGGCGGTGCGCGACGGCGACGACTTCATCATCAACGGCGCCAAGACCTACATCACCTCGGGCACGCGGGCCGACTTCGTGGTCACCGCGGTCCGCACCGGCGGCGCCGGCGCGGCGGGCGTCTCGCTGATCATCGTGCCCACCGAGACGCCCGGCTTCACCGTCAGCCGCAAGCTGGAGAAGATGGGCTGGCTGTGCTCGGACACCGCCGAGCTCTCCTACGTCGACGTGCGGGTGCCAGCGGCGAACCTGGTCGGCGGCGAGAACACCGGCTTCGCGCAGATCGCCAACGCGTTCGTCAGCGAGCGGGTCGGCCTCGCGGTGCAGGCGTACTCGCTGGCCCAGCGCGCCCTCGACCTCACGGTGCAGTGGTGCCGGGACCGGGAGACCTTCGGCCGCCCGCTGATCAGCCGCCAGAAGGTGCAGATGACGCTGACCGAGATGGCCCAGCGGGTCGACGTGTCGCGCACCTACACCCGGGCCCTGGTCGAGCGCTTCGTCGCCGGGGACACGAACCAGATCGCCCAGGTCTGCTTCGCCAAGAACAATGCCGTCGAGGCCGCGGAATGGGTCGCCAACCAGGCGGTCCAGCTGCACGGCGGCATGGGCTACATGCGCGAGTCCGAGGTGGAGCGCATCTACCGCGATGTGCGCATCATCGGCATCGGCGGTGGCACCAACGAGATCCTGACCATGCTGGCGTCGAAAGTATTGGGGTACCAGTCGTGACGACCTTCCGTTCCGCCGTCGACACCGCGTCGCCGGAGTACACCGCCGCCGCCGAGGCGATGGCCACCAAGCTCACCGAGGTCGAGGCCGAGTTCGCCAAGGCGATCGCCGGTGGCGGCCCCGACAAGGTGGCCCGGCATCACAAGCGCGGCAAGCTCACCGCCCGTGAGCGCATCGAGCTGCTGCTCGACGAGGACTCGCCGTTCCTCGAACTGTGCCCGCTCGCGGCCTGGGGCAGCGACTTCCATGTCGGCGCGTCCACGATCGCCGGGATCGGCATCGTCGAGGGCGTCGAGTGCATGATCGTCGCGCCCGATCCGACCGTGCGCGGTGGCACCTCCAACCCGTGGACCCTGCGTAAGACCTTGCGCATCAACGAGATCGTCAAGCAGAACCGCCTGCCGGTGATCTCGCTGGTCGAGTCCGGCGGCGCGGATCTGCCGACGCAGAAGGAGGTCTTCATCCCGGGTGGCGCGATGTTCCGCGACCTCACCCAGGCCTCCGCCGCGGGCATTCCCACCATCTCGCTGGTATTCGGCAACTCGACCGCCGGTGGCGCCTACATCCCCGGCATGTCCGACTACGTGGTGATGGTCAAGGAGGGCGCGAAGGTCTTCCTGGCCGGGCCGCCGCTGGTGAAGATGGCCACCGGTGAGGACTCCGACGACGAGACCCTCGGCGGCGCCGAGATGCACGCCCGCACCTCGGGTCTGGCCGACTACATGGCCGCCGACGAGCAGGACGCGATCCGGATCGGCCGCAACATCGTGCGCAGGCTGAACTGGAAGAAGCAGGGCCCCGAGCCGCGCGCCGAGGTCATCTCGCCGCTCTACGATCCCGAGGAACTGCTCGGCATCGTGCCCTCGGATCTGAAGATCCCGTTCGATCCGCGCGAGGTGATCGCCCGCGTCGTCGACGGTTCGGACTTCGACGAGTTCAAGCCGCTCTACGGTTCCAGCCTGGTCACCGGCTGGGCCGAGATCAACGGCTACCCGATCGGCATCCTGGCCAACGCCCGCGGCGTGCTGTTCTCCGAGGAATCGCAGAAGGCCACCCAGTTCATCCAGCTGGCGAACAAGAAGAACACGCCACTGCTGTTCCTGCACAACACCACCGGCTACATGGTCGGCAAGGACTACGAGCACGGCGGCATCATCAAGCACGGCGCGATGATGATCAACGCGGTCGCCAACTCGACGGTGCCGCACATCTCGCTGCTGGTCGGCGCGTCCTACGGCGCCGGTCACTACGGCATGTGCGGACGCGCGTTCAACCCGCGCTTCCTGTTCGCCTGGCCGAGCGCGAAGTCGGCCGTGATGGGCGGCGCGCAGCTGGGCGGCGTGCTCACCATCGTGCAGCGCGGCGCGGCCGAGGCCAAGGGCCTGCCGTTCGACGAGGAGGCCGCCGCCGGGCTGGCCGCCATGGTCGAGGCGCAGATCGAGGCCGAGGCCATGCCGATGTTCCTGTCGGGCAGGCTCTTCGACGACGGCATCATCGACCCCCGCGATACCCGCACCGTGCTGGGGATGGCCCTGTCGGCCATTCACACAGCCCCGATCCAGGGCGCCGAGGGCTTCGGCGTCTTCCGAATGTGAGGCGCGACATGGCGATTACGAATGTTCTTGTTGCCAATCGTGGTGAGATCGCGCGCCGCGTGTTCGCCACCTGCCGTCGGATGGGTATCGGCACCACCGCGGTGTACTCCGACGCCGACGCCGCGGCCCCGCATGTGGCCGAGGCCGACGCGGCCATCCGGCTGCCCGGCAACACCCCCGCCGAGACCTACCTGCGCGGCGAGCTGATCATCGAGGCCGCGCTCTCGGCCGGGGCCGACGCCATCCACCCCGGCTACGGATTCCTCTCCGAGAACGCCGAATTCGCGCGCTCGGTGCTGGACGCGGGCCTGGTGTGGATCGGTCCGCCGGTCGCGGCGATCGAGCAGATGGGCTCCAAGGTCGAGTCGAAGAAGATGATGGACGCCGCCGGTGTCCCCGTCCTCGCCGAGCTCGATCCCGCCGAGGTCACCGAGGCGCACCTGCCGGTGCTGATCAAGGCGTCCGCCGGTGGTGGTGGTCGCGGCATGCGCGTGGTGCGTGAGCTGGGCGAGCTGAACGATCAGATCGCCGCCGCGCGGCGCGAGGCGGAGTCGGCCTTCGGCGATCCGACCGTGTTCTGCGAGCGCTACCTCGAGACCGGCCGCCACATCGAAGTCCAGGTCATGTCCGATACTTTCGGCACGACCTGGGCGGTGGGCGAGCGCGAGTGCTCGATCCAGCGTCGGCACCAGAAGGTCGTCGAGGAGGCGCCCTCGCCGCTGGTCGAGAAGATCGACGGCATGCGCGATCGGCTGTTCGAGGCGGCTCGCCTGGCCGCCGAGGCGATCGGCTACGAGGGCGCGGGCACCGTGGAGTTCCTCGCCGACGAGAAGGGCGACTTCTTCTTCCTGGAGATGAACACCCGTCTCCAGGTGGAACATCCGGTCACCGAGCAGACCACCGGCCTGGACCTGGTCCGCCTGCAGTTGCAGGTGGCCTCGGGCCTGCCGCTGCCGGCGACCCAGCCCGCCCAGCGCGGCCACTCGATCGAGGTCCGGCTCTACGCCGAGGACCCCGCGCACGACTGGCAGCCGCAGAGCGGTCCGGTGCACAGGATCGAGATCCCGTTCACCGCAGGCGAGTTCACCGTCCTCGAGCAGGCGGGCGTGCGGCTCGACACCGGTGTCGTCGACGGCTCGCTCGTCGGTGTGCACTACGACCCGATGCTGGCCAAGGTCATCTCCTACGCCGAAACCCGGGCCGAGGCGGCGCATCTGCTGGCCACGGCATTGCAGCGGGCCAAGATCCACGGCCTGGTGACCAACCGCGACCTGCTCGTGCGGGTGCTGCGGCATCCCGCGTTCCTGGCCGGTGACACCGACACCGCGTTCTTCGCGACCCACGACCTGGCCGCGCTGTCCGCGCCGCTGGTGTCGGACGCCGACGAAGCGCTGTCGATCGTGGCCGCCGCCCTCGCCGACGCGGCGCTGGCGCACACCACGAACCGGTTCGCCAAGCTCGCTCCGAGCGGCTGGCGCAACCTGGCCTCGCAGCCGCAGCGCAAGTCCTACGAGAGCCGTACCAGCGGCACGCACGAGGTGCGGTACCGGTTCACCAGGGCCGGTGACATCGAGGTCGACGGCCACGACGGCCTCGCGCTGATCTCGCTGACGCCCGAGCGCGTGGTGCTGGCGGTGCCGGGCGAGCGTGGTCCGGTGCGCCGCCAGTTCGAGATCGCCCGCTACGGCGACCTCGTCGCGGTCGACTCGCCGCTCGGCCCGGTCGCCGCGCGCAGGCTGCCCCGCTTCACCGACCCGTCGGAGCAGGTCGCGGCGGGTTCGCTGCTCGCGCCCATGCCCGGCAGCGTGATCCGCCTCGGCGCCGCCGAGGGCGACCAGGTCACCCAGGGTCAGCCCATCCTGTGGCTGGAGGCCATGAAGATGGAGCACACGATCGTCGCGCCGGCCACCGGCGTTCTCAGCGCACTGAACGTGACCGTCGGCCAGCAGGTCGAGGTCGGAACCGTCCTCGCCGTCGTCGAGGAAGAAGAGCAGGAGCAGGAGCAGGCATGAGCTTCCACGAAACCGAAGAGCAGAAGGCGCTGCGCGCGGCGGTCGCCGCGCTGGCGTCGAAGTACAACTACCGCGACTACGTGCTGCCGCTCTCGCGCAAGAACGAGCCGCTCACCGAGCTGTGGGACGAGGCGGGCAAGCTCGGCTTCCTCGGCGTGAACCTGCCCGAGGAGTACGGCGGCGGTGGCGCGGGCATGTACGAGCTGGCGCTGGTGCAGGAGGAACTGGCGGCGCAGGGCGCCGGGCTGCTGCTGATGGTCGTCTCCCCGGCGATCTGCGGCACCATCATCACCAAGTACGGCACCGACGCGCAGAAGCAGACGTGGCTGACCAAGCTGGCCGACGGCTCGTCGAAGATGGTCTTCGCGATCACCGAGCCCGATGCCGGCTCCAACTCGCACCAGATCACCACCACCGCCCGGCGTGACGGCGGCGACTGGATCCTCAACGGCCGCAAGATCTTCATCTCCGGTGTCGATCAGGCCGAGGCCATCCTGGTGGTCTCGCGCACCGAGGACCACAAGACCGGCAAGCTCAAGCCCGCGCTGTTCATCGTGCCGGTCGACGCGCCCGGCCTGGTGAAGAACGTCCAGGAGATGGACATCGTGGAGCCGGACAACCAGTTCACGCTGTTCTTCGACGACGTGCGCCTGCCCGCCGATGCCCTCGTCGGGTCCGAGGACGCCGCCATCGCCCAGCTGTTCGCCGGCCTGAATCCCGAGCGCATCATGGGCGCGGCCATGGCGGTCGGCCTCGGCCGCTACGCCATCGACCGGGCGGTGGAATATGCCAAGGAGCGCACGGTCTGGAAGTCGGCGATCGGTGCGCACCAGGGCATTTCGCATCCGCTGGCCCAGGTCAAGATCGAGCTGGAACTGGCCAAGCTGATGATGCAGAAGGCCGCGGTGCTCTACGACGCCGGTGACGAGTTCGGCGCCGCCGAGGCCGCCAATATGGCTAAGTACGCGGCCGCGGAAGCCAGCATCAAGGCGCTCGACCAGGCGATCCAGACCCACGGCGGTTCGGGTCTGACCCGCGAGGTCGGGCTCGCGGCCATGCTGCAGGCCGCGCGCATCTCGCGCATCGCGCCGGTCAGCCGGGAGATGATCCTGAACTTCGTGGCCCAGCACTCGCTCGGTCTCCCACGCTCGTACTAGGCCCTCCGGCGGCCGCCCGGGTGGGCGGCCGCCGTTCCTCCGGATGAACAGGAGTCCCGATGAGTGACGCGACGGAAACACCGTTCGTCCGCTACGAGGTCGTCGACGGGTTCGCCACGCTGACCTTCGATTCCCCGCACAACCGCAACGCGCTCTCGTCCAAGCTGGTGCGCGAGCTGCTGGCCGGACTGGACGCGGCGAACACCGATCCCGCCGTTCGCGGCATCGTGCTGGCACACACCGGCGACACGTTCTGCGCGGGCGCCGACCTGAAGGAGGCGAGCACCGCCGATCCGGCGACCGCGGCCGATCAGCGCACCCGCGTGATGATCGACGTGCTGCGCGGGATTCTCGCCTCGCCCAAACCGGTCGTCGCCCAGATCGAGGGCAATGTCCGGGCAGGCGGCATGGGCATCATCGGCGCCTGCGATCTCGTCGTGGCCGGGCCCGCCAGCAGTTTCGCCCTCACCGAGGTACGCATCGGCATGGCGCCGTTCATGATCTCGCTCACCCTGGTGCCGCGCATGGACCAGCGCTCGGCGAGCCGCTACTTCCTGACCGGCGAGAAGTTCGACGCCGCGACCGCGCGGGAGATCGGTCTGGTCACCATCGCGGCCGCCGATGCCGCCGCCGAGGTGAAGCGCCTGTGTGGCGAGCTGCGCAAGGGTTCGCCGCAGGGGCTGGCCGAGTCCAAGAAGCTGGTCAATTCGACCCTGCTCGCGCGCTTCGACGCCGAGGCCGAGGAGCTCGCGCAGCGATCGGCCGGTTTCTTCGGCACGCCCGAGGTGATCGAGGGCATGACCGCCTTCTTCCAGAAGCGCCCGCCCAGCTGGGCACAATAGTCCGATGGCGACACCCCACGAACCCAAGCAGGACCGCAGCCGGGCCACCCGGCAGCGGCTGCTCGAGGCGACCATCGACTGCCTGGCCGAGACCGGCTGGGCAGCCGCCACCGTGTCGGTGGTCGCCGAACGGGCCGGGGTGTCGCGCGGTGCCGCCCAGCACCATTTTCCCACCAGGGAAGACCTGATCACCGGCGCGCTCGAGTACATGTTCGACACCAGGATGGATCAGTCGGCCGCCGAGGCCGCCGCCATCAGCGAGGTCGCCGAGGGTGTCGGCCGCACCCGCGCCGTCGTCTCCGGGCTGGTCGAGTCCTACACCTCGCCGCTGTTCAAGGCGGCCCTCCAGGTGTGGACGCACGCCGCCGCCGACCCGGCGCTGCGCGAACGCATCGTCCCGCTCGAGGCCAGGTTCGGCCGGATCGCGCACCGGCGTGCGGTCGAAGCGCTCGGTGTCGACGACTCCGATCCGGTCAACCATCACCTGGTCCAGGCGACCCTCGACCTGGCCCGTGGGCTCGGGCTGGCCGATGTCCTCACCGATGACTCGGCGCGACGGAAATTGATCGTCGACCAGTGGGCGGTGACCTTGCACTCGGCGCTGAACCCGCCACGCTGAGCCGCAGGATTTCGCCATTGACGCTGGTCAGAGGTGAGTATATATTCCTCGCATGGGGGAATATATAACGAGGGATTGCGGCATGACCAAGCGGCTGATCGAGATCGACGACGAGCTACTCGAGTCCGCGCAGGACGCGCTCGGAACCTCGGGCGTCTCCGACACGGTCCGGGCGGCGCTTCGTTCGGCGACGGTGGCGGCTGCCCGCGCACGCCATGTCGAATGGTTGATCAACGGCGGAATGGAAGAGATGGCCGACAAGGATCGGCGCGACGAAGTATGGCGATAACGGCGCGCTACCTCGTCGATACCAGCGCGCTGGCGCGGATGCGCCACCCGGAAGTCGCCGCCCAACTCGTTCCGCTGATCGAGGCGGGTGTCGTCGCGACCTGCGCACCCATCGATGCCGAGGTGCTCTACAGCGCACGCACGCCGGTCGAGTACGAGCAGGTGCGAGCAGACCGGCGCGCACTGTTCGAGTACCTGCACACCAATGACGAACACTGGCAGAGCGCCTTCGCGATCCAGCGTGAACTCGCCCGGTCCGGTCGTCATCGGGCCGTCGGAATCCATGACCTGCTCGCGTCGGTACTGGCGGTGGAGCATCGGCTCGTGCTCTTCCACTACGACGCCGACTTCGAGACGGTCGCCGCTGTCGTCGATTTGAACCATCGTTGGATCGCGCCGCGCGGGAGTCTCGGCACGTCCTGACCCGATGTCACACTCCCCGCCCCCGCTTCGTCGTCTCTGTGAACGCGAAAGAAGCGAAGAAGGAGCGGATCATGGGTGAGCGGAAGAAGATCGCGGTGGCGGGGGCGACCGGCAGGCTGGGCAAGCACGTGGTGGACGTGCTGACCGAGCGCGGCCACGAGGTGGTCGCGTTCTCCCGCGCGAACGGAGTCGACATCGAGACCGGCGCCGGGCTCGACGCGGCGCTGACCGGCGTCGACCTCGTGATCGACGCCTCCAGCACCCCGTCGGCCGACCAGCAGGTGGCGACGGAGTTCTTCACCGCCTCCGCCCGCAACCTGCACGCCGCGGGCGAGCGGGCCGGGGTCGAGCGGCTCGTCGTGGTCTCCATCATCGGCATCGATGGCTCCCTCGCCGGGTACAACGCCGCCAAGCTCGCCCACGAGCAGGAGCTGCTGAAGGGTGCTGTGCCCGTGCAGATCCTGCGCGCCGCGCAGTTCCACGAACTCGTCGAGGTGATGGCGCAGTGGGGCACCCAGGGTGCGGTCGCCTACCTGCCCGCGATGCGCACCCAGCTGGTCGCCGCCCGCACGGTGGCCGAGGCACTGGTCGACCTCGCGACGAATCCGATTCCGGCCGAGGACATCCCGTTCCCCGAGATCGCAGGCCCCCAGCCGGAGACGATGGCCACCGCCGCCACCGCCCTGTTCGCCGCCCGCGGCGACACCCGCCAGGTCATCGAGGTCTCCGACAACGACAACCCCGACCGCGACCAGTTCGAGAACGGCGCCCTCCTGCCCACCGCCCACGCCACCCTCGCGGGCCCGACCTTCGCCGAATGGGTCGCCGCGAGCGAGCCTTCCGTCGCCGGGTGAAGCGCAGTACCGCACGGCGACCGACTGCTGAGCCGTTGCCGGTTCCGGCGGTGACCTGGGCGAGCCGACTTGCCTCGCAGGGCGGCGTGTTTCTCGGCCGCGCCGGATCCTCGACGCCGACCCCGCTGCGGGCGGCACCGGCGAAGCCCGGCCGGTCGGCTCGGCATCTCTGCCGGGCGACGCTGGAGGGGCCGACTCGCCTGCGGCCGGTGAAACCTGGTCCGACGACTCGGTACCGAGGCTGGGCGGGTCGACTCGGCATCCAGGCAGGGTCGGCAGGATCGCTGTGATCCGACCGACCCTGCCTCGAGTGTGCCTGCGGCTGTGGGCTTTCGGCCTGCCGCTACTTCGGTTGGGTGAGGTCGTACAGCGTCACGCCGTCCACGGTGGTCGCGGTGTAGTTCGCCGTCACCCAGGCGGTGATGGCCGAGCTGGTCGACTCGCTGTTTCCGCCGAGGCCACCCCGGCCGCCCGCCACGAAGTAGTGGATCTTACCCTCGGCGACATAGGTTTTGAACTGTTCGAGGGTGGGGGAGGGGTCGCTGCCGTTGAAGCCGCCGATCGGCATGACCGGTAGTTCGGTGGCCAGCTGGTATCCGGCCGCGCTGTTGGAACCGACCGTCGCGGCGACCCAGGTGTAGGCCTCGCCGTTGTGCTCGAGCAGGCTGACGATCCGCTCGCTCGGACGCGAGCCACCGAGCAGCCCACCGGGCCCACCCATCATCTGGTCACCGGCACCACCCTGCTGGGCCGCACCACCGTCCGACTGCGTACCGCCACCCGGAGCTCCACCCGACGGCATACCGCCGCCCTCCGTATTCGCGCCGCCCGAGGGCAGACCGCCTTGTGCGTTGGCACCGTCCGGCAGCTGACGGCCCTGAGTGTTGGCGCCGCCTGGCGGCAGACCGCCCTGAGTGTTGGCGCCGCCCGGCGGCAAGCCGCCCTGAGTGTTCGCGCCACCCGGCAGCTGACCCCCCTGCGCGGCGCCACCACCTGACGAATTCGCACCGTCGGTCCCCGGCATCGCGCCCATCCGTCCATCACCCCCTGGCCGCATACCAGGCCCACCACGACCCCCGAACCCGTGCATCCCACCGGCATTCGGCCCGGCCGACGGGATCGCGCCGGAGTGCGCGGTGGCGAGGGTGTCGATGGAGTACGCGGCGGGCCCGGCGAGGCCGACGAAGGTGGCGGCGATGGCGGCGATCAGCGCTTGCCTGCGGGCCAAGGGGAAGGCCGCCGCGATGGTCGCGAGGACGCCGAGGGCCAGGATGGTCCAGCGCAACCAGGGCTGGAAGGAAGCGCTGCGCGACAACAGCACCCATGCGGTGGCGGTGCTGAGGCCGATGGCGAGGGCGCAGGTCAGACGCACCCACAGCCGATCCCGTGCACCCCACAGCTGCGCGGCGCCGATGCCGACCAGCGCGGCGACGGCGGGTGCGAGGGCCACCGTGTAGTACTGGTGGAAGATGCCCGCCATGTAGCTGAACACCAGGCCGGTGACGAGCAGCCAACCGCCCCACAGGATCAGCGCGGCCCGGCGCCGGTCGGTGCGTGGCGCCCGCCCGCACAGCACCAGTCCGGCGACCAGGGCGACCAGCGCGGCCGGGATCAGCCAGGCGATCTGACCGCCCTGCGCGGGCTCGAACAGCCGGGTGATCCCGGTGCTGCCCCACATGCCGTTGCCACCGGCGGGCAGTTCACCGCCGGGGCCGACGCTGCCGCGTTCGTTGCCGTTCAACCGGCCGAGCCCGTTGTAGCCGAGGGTCAGTTCGATGATCGAATTCTCGTGCGACCCACCGATCCACGGTCGCTGGTCGGCGGGCCACAGCTCCACCGTCAGCAGCCACCAGCCCGCGGCGGCCACCATCGCGGCGCCCGCGGCGAAGAGCTGCGCGATCCGCTTGCCCAGCCGCGGCGGGCCCGCGAACAGGTAGGTCAGCGCCAGCGCGGGCACGACGAGCAGCACCTGCAATTGCTTGGCCAGGAAGCCGAAGCCGATCAGGCCGCCGGTGAGCAGCAGCCACCGCCAGCGCCCGTCGGCGACGGCGCGGGTCATCGCCCAGGCCGCCGCGGTCATCAGCAGGACCAGCAGGGCGTCGGGGTTGTTGAACCGGAACATCAGGACCGCGACGGGTGTCACCGCGAGCACCGTGCCCGCGATCAGACCCGCTGCGGGGCCGAAGGATCGGCGCACCGTCGCCCACAACACCGCGACCGTCGCGACGCCGAGCAGCACCTGCGGGACGAGCATGCTCCAGCTGTTTAGCCCGAACAGCCGCACCGACAGTTCCATCACCCACAGCGAGGCGGGTGGTTTGTCCACGGTGATCGAGTTGGCGGCGTCGGAGGAGCCGAAGAAGAACGCCTCCCATGATCGCGAACCCGCTTGCACCGCAGCGGCATAGAAGTCGTTGGCCCAGCCGTTGGCGCTGAGGTTGACGAGGTAGGCAACGGCGGTGCCGAGCAGCAGAACCGCCAAAGCCGGGAGTTCCCAGCGGGGTCGAGGCGCGGGGCCGGGCACGGTGCTCGCCGTCCGCGGTGACGCGATCGTGGCGGTCATCGAGAAACCTCCGAGGTATCGGGGCGCGGTGCCGAATCCGCGCGATCGGCGGCGACGGCCGCGCCGTCGGACCCGAAATCACCGATGCGGGTGATGGGTTCGGTGATCGCGTGCGGGGACGAGCGACGGGCGGTCGACGCGTTGGCGACCGGGGACGGCGTCGTGCTCATCGTTTCGCCTCCACGGTGACGAGCCGCGCCGCCTCGGGGACGGGCTCGCCGGTCGCGTTCCGGAATACCCAGCGCAGTCCGACGAATCGGGTGAGGGTCGCGAGCAGGTTGGCGGCGATCAGGACCGTGAGTTCCACCGCGACGGGTGCCTCGGGCGCCCAGCGGTGCAGCGCGAACAGCGAACCGCTGGTGATCGCCAGGCCGAACACGAAGATTGCCAGGCCCTGGAACTGGTGCGTCATCGCGTCACCACGTCCCCGCACCCCGAAGGTGAATGCCCGGTTGGCGGCGGTATTGCCGACCGCGGTCACCAACAGCGCCACCAGGTTCGCGCCCTGCCCGCCGAAGAAGGGTTGCAGCAGCAGATACAGCACCACGTAGGCGAGCGTGGACAGGACACCGACGATCGCGAACCGCACCAGCTGCCCGACCATCCCGAGCGGCACGCCCGCCACCAGCGGTTCGCGGCCGACGGCGGCGCGCAGCTCGTCCAGCGGCAGCGCGCCGGTGGCCAGCGCCCTGGTCAGCCGCCAGATGCCGCGCAGGTCCTTGCGGGCGGTGTCGACGATGTCGACGCGGCTGTCCGGATCGTCGATCCAGTCGACGGGCACCTCGTGGATGCGCAGGCCGGCGCGCTCGGCCAGGACCAGCAGCTCGGTGTCGAAGAACCACTCCCCGTCGCGCACCAGCGGCAGCAGCTCACGGGCGACATCGGTGCGCACGGCCTTGAAACCGCACTGCGCGTCGGAGAAGTGTGCGCGCAGGGTGGTCTTCAGCAGCAGGTTGTAGCAGCGGGAGATGATCTCGCGCTTGGGTCCGCGCACCACCCGCGAGGACGCGTCGAGCCGGGTGCCGATCGCGAGGTCGGAATGGCCGGACACCAGTGGCGCGACCAGCGGCAGCAGCGCGTTCAGATCGGTCGACAGGTCGACGTCCATGTACGCGACCACCGTCGCGTCCGACCCCGCCCACGCCGCCCGCAGCGCCCGGCCGCGGCCCTTGGCGTCCAGGTGCAGCACCCCGACGCCGTCGAGCTCGGCGGCCAGCAGCCGCGCGACCGCGAGGGTGGCGTCGGTGCTGGCGTTGTCGGCGATCGTGATCCGGGCGGTGAACGGGAACCCGTCCCGCAGGTAGGCGTGCAGCCTGCGCACGCACACGCCCAGGTCGGTTTCTTCGTTGTAGACGGGAATCACCACGTCGAGCACCGGCGCGCGGCGGCTCTGCGTGGGCTGTGGCTCGGCCTCGGTCTGGGTCATGGAACCTACCCTCGACGGCGGCGCTGCCACCGAGCTGGGACAGAGCTGGGAGGTTCCTGGGGATCCGGGCCGCTACACTGGAAAGGCTCGACTACCTGCTGGAACAGTGCTCGACTACCGAGTCGGAGGCGTTGCGATGCCTACCATCATCGCGGTGCTGGTCGCCCTCGTCGGCGCGTTCGTCCAGAGCCGGCGTCAGCCCGGCCGCCGCGCGGTCGATATCCACCTGGTCTGGTGGATGGTGGCCGTCGTCGGCGTGGCCTCGGTGCTCGGCGCCGCCGCGCACATCTTCGACGGCGCGAATGTCGCCGAGCAGATCGGCTACACCCGGGGCGACGGCGGCTTCCAATGGGAGAACGCGATGGGCGATCTGGCCATCGGCGTGGTCGGCATCATGGCCTACTGGTTCCGCGGCCACTTCTGGCTGTGCACGATCGTCGTCCTGACCATTCAGTACTGGGGCGACGCGGCCGGGCACATCTACTTCTGGATCGCCGAGGACAACACGAAGCCGTACAACATCGGCGTCCCGCTGTGGACCGACATCCTGCTGCCGATCGTCATGTGGGTGCTCTATCTGCTGTCCCGCCGAAGCGGTGGCGACGCGCTGCCCAAGGCGGCCGTCGGCTAGCCGCGCCGCACGCGCAACACACTGTCGGCGCGCTCACCCTCGACGCCGTCGGGGCTCTTCGACGGACTGGTGATCAGGCCCGCGGTCGCCACGTGCCACTCGGGGCCGAGGTCGAGCTGGGCGAGCATCTGCTCGATGGTCGGGAAGGACACGTCGTGCGGCGGGGTGGTGACCCAGGTCGGCCAGTGCGCGTGGCTGCCGATCACCAGCGAGCCACCCGGTGCGACGGCGGCCGCGGCCCGGCGCAGGATGGTCGCGCGCTCGTCGGGGCGCTCCACCGGGGAGTGCAGGAACTGTGCGGAGACCAGGTCGAAGGTGCCCGCCGGGAAGCTCGTCTGCAGGTCGTGGCGTTCCCAGGTGACGCGAACGCCCGCGTCGGCCGCGTGCCGCGCGCCCCGCTCCAGCGCCGTCGCGGAGACATCGACCGCGGTGACCTCCCAGCCCTGCCCGGCCAGCCAGATCGCGTCGCCGCCCTCGCCGCACCCGAGGTCGAGCGCGGTGCCCGGCGTCAGCTCGGTGGCCTCGCTGACCAGGGTCTTGTTGGCGTTGCCGGTCCAGATCTGGTCCCGCTCGCGGTAGAAGTCCTCCCAGAACTGTTCGGGGGTCGGCGCGGTCTCGGTCATCGGGGCTCCTGTCGGTCGGCGGACGCGTAGACGATTCGATGGTGCGGGCACCCGCGACAATTCCGCAAGAAAGGTTGCCGGTTCGGCAAATGTCGCCCCGCGCAGCACCCAGGCCGACCACGCCAATAAGCTGCTGACCGTGACACGCGGTTACCGGAAAGCAGACGAGCCGGTCCGTCGTGTCGACGCCAGGACGGAACGGTGGCGCGAACACCGGGTGCAGGTCCGGATCGAATTCGTCGATGCCGCGTTCCGCGCGCTGGATCGGGTCGGCCCCGATGTGAGCATGGGCGATATCGCCAAGGAGGCGGGAGCGGCCAAACCGAAGCTCTACCGGCATTTCGAGGACAAGACCGATCTCTACAACGCGATCGTCGACCGGGTCCGCGACATGCTGTGGGAGCGGGTGCTCAGCGGGGTGAATCTCACCGACGATTCCGTCGCCGACCTGGTCCGGCGCGCGGCCGCCGAATACGTGGCCGTCGTCTCCGAGCATCCGAACGTCTTCCGGTTCATGCTGCACAGCCATTTCAGCCAGCAGGCCAAGGAAACGGAACGGGCGCTGGTCGCGGCCAGGCAATCGGCACGCCGCGCCGCGGAATTCTTCGCCGATCTGCTGCCGACCGAATCGATCGACGTGGCGGGGATCGAATTGGTGAACTATTCGATTTTCGGCGCGGTGGCCTCGGCCACGGACTGGTGGCTCGGCGCGAATCAGCGCGAGGTCTCGGCGATGCCGGTGGAGCGATTCGTCGACTATCTGGCCGAGAGCATCTCGGCGCTGGCCCTGGCGCACGCACGGTTCAACGGAGTCGTGATCGATCCGTCGCGGCCGTTGCGCGACGCGTTCGTCGTCGGCTGAAAGTCTTCGCGCCCGAGGCGAACTCCGTTGTTCTCGCCGGCTGCGTCGTTGGAACCGGTGGTGGGTGCGATGGGTTCAGTATGAACCCACCCACCGACAAGTTCGCGACGCCACGCTAGGCGTCGGTGTGCAGCCGCCACAGCGGCGAAACCGGCCCGTGGCCCGCGCCGAGATCGTAGGACGCGGCCAGGCAGCGGTAGGTCCACTCCTTGGCGAAGGCGACCGCGTCGGGCACCGGATAGCCGTTGGCCAGCGCGCTGGCGATGGCCGCGGCCAGGGTGTCGCCGCCGCCGTGATCGTTGCCGGTGGCGATGCGCGGCGCGGTGAACTCGCGGAAGGTGTCGCCGTCGTAGAGCAGGTCGGTGCTGTACTCCGAGGAGCGCAGGTGCCCGCCCTTGACGATCGCCCACTGCGCGCCCAGCTCGTGCAACGCCTCGGCGGCTTTGCGGGCGGTGGCGTCGTCGACCACTTCGATGCCGGTGATCAGGCGGACCTCGTCGAGGTTCGGGGTGACGACCGTGGCCAGCGGGATGAGGGTGTTGCGCACCGCGTCCAGCGCCTCGGCGTGCAGCAGCGGGTCGCCGTGCATCGACGCCGCGACCGGGTCGACGACCAGCGGCACGGCCGCGTCGCGCCCGATCCCGACCTCACGGCACACCTCGGCGACGGCCTCGATGATCGCGGTGGAGGCCAGCATGCCGGTCTTGGCCGCGCCGATCCCGATATCGCGCACGACCACCCGCACCTGGTCGGCCACGATGTGCGGCGGGATCTCGTGAAATCCACTGACGCCCACCGTGTTCTGCACGGTCACCGCCGCCACCGCCACGCACGCGTGCACGCCGCACAGCGCCATCGTCCGCGAGTCGGCCTGGATACCGGCGCCGCCGCCGGAGTCGGTACCCGCGATGGTGAGCGCGCGAACAGGGGTCTGGCCATCGGGGGTCAGCGGCAACATCTTCACGCCCCAACCCTACGACCGGGCGCGCCGTTCGGAGACCCCACCCGCGAACGGCAAATGAAAACCATTATCATTAACTCGTGACCAACTCCGCTCCCACCGCGCACCTGCCCGTCACCGTCCTGTCCGGGTTCCTCGGCGCGGGCAAGACCACGCTGCTCAACCACATCCTCGCCAACCGGGACGGCCGCCGGGTCGCGGTCATCGTCAACGACATGAGCGAGGTCAATATCGACGCCGCGCTCGTCGCGGGCCAGGGTCATCTGGACCGGACCGAGGAGAAACTGGTCGAACTCACCAACGGCTGCATCTGCTGCACGCTGCGCGAGGACCTGATCGAGGCCGTCGCCCGGCTGGCCCGCGACGGCCGGTTCGACCAGCTGGTGATCGAGTCCACCGGTATCTCCGAGCCGATGCCGGTGGCCGCGACCTTCGACTGGGAGTTCGAGGACGGCTTCCGCCTCGGCGAGCTGGCCCGCCTCGACACCATGGTGACCGTGGTCGACGCGTCGACCTTCCTGGCCGAGCTGGTCAAGGGGCAGGCGCTGGCCGAGCGGGAACTCGAAGCGGGCGAGGGCGATACGCGCACGATCGCGGATCTGCTGGTGGACCAGGTGGAGTTCGCCGACGTGCTGCTGATCAACAAGACCGACCTGGTGAGCGCGAACGCGGCGGCCACCGTCGAGGCCACCGTCCGCAGGCTCAACCCGAGGGCGCACATCCTGCGCACCGAGAAGGGCGTGGTCGAGCTGGACGAGGTGCTCGCCACCGGCCGGTACGATCCGGTGGTGGCCGCCGAGGCCGAGGGCTGGGCCGAGGAGCTGGCCGGCGGTCACACGCCCGAGACCGAGGAATACGGGATCAGCAGCCTCACCTACACCGTCGATCGCCCGTTCCATCCGGACCGGCTGGCCGAGGCGCTGTCCGGGCTGCGGGGGATGTTGCGCAGCAAGGGATTCTGCTGGATCGCCAGCCGCCCCGAGCTGGCCGCGATCTGGTCGCAGGCCGGTCCGAACCTGACCTTCGAGCCGGGCGCGTGGTGGTCGTCGCTGGACGTGCCCGCCGGTCAGGAGATCGTGTTCATCGGCGTGCGCCTGGACGCGCCCGCGGTCCGGCGTGCCCTCGACGCCGCGCTGCTCACCGACGCGGAGTTCGCCGCTGGTCCGGCCGGGTGGGCCGGCTTCGCCGATCCCTTCCCGGCCTGGGGCGACCTGCACGAGCATCACTGATTGCGTTCTTTGGTGCGCGTATAACACTGCGCTGGTGCATGATTCGAATGGGCCGCGACCCACGCACCGATGAGGGGAGCGTGGGCCGCGGCACCGAAGCCGGATCAGGCGAGGCCGGCGAAGAATCGGCGGATGTCGCCGACCAGCACCTCGGGCGCCTCGTGCGCGGCGTAGTGTCCGGCCGCGTCGTTCGCGCCGCCCGTCGCGGCGGCGGTGTCGTAGGAATTCCAGCTGACGATATTGCTGTGATCGCGCTCGGCGAACCGGCGGATCGACTGGAAGTCACCGGCGAACATGGCCAGCCCGGTCGGCACCGTGGTCGGCTCGGTCGGGTGCTCGGTGGCGTGGGCGTCCTCGTAGTAGAACCGCAGCGACGAGCCCGAGGTGCCGGTGAGCCAGTACAGGGCGATGTTCGCGACGACGAACCGCGCGTCGATCGACTCGCCGAACAGCTGCGCGTTCCAGCCGAGCAGCCCGACCGGCGAATCCGCCAGGGCGTAGGCCGGGGTCTGCGGCTGCTGGCTGTGCAGGGTGTTGAAGGCCATCTTGTTCTCGTGGAACCACTGCAGGTGCGCCAGCGCGGCCATATCCGCCTCCGAGAGGCCCTCGAACTCGGCCGGATCGCCGGACGGGAACGAGTACAGCTGGGTGACGTGCACGCCCAGCACCTGCTCGGGCGCGATCCGGCCGAGCTCGGGGGAGACCATCGAGCCGCCGTCGTTGCCGATGGCGCCGTAGCGCTCGTAGCCGAGGCGCGCCATCAGCTCGGCCCAGGCGCGGGCGGTGCGGTAGCGGTTCCAGCCGGTGCTGCGGGTCGGGCCGGAGAAGCCGAAGCCCGGCAGCGACGGGATGACCAGGTGGAAGGCCGGATCCGCGGCTGATTCCGGCTCGGTGAGCGGGGTGATCACGTCGAGGTACTCGAGGATCGAGCCCGGCCAGCCGTGGGTGAGGATCACCGGCGTCGCGTCGGCCCGCGAGGACCGGATGTGCAGGAAGTGGATGTTCTCGCCCTCGATCTCGGTGGTGAACTGCGGGTACGCATTCAGCTCGGATTCCAGTGCGCGCCAGTCGAACTCCTCGAGCCAGTACTCGGCGAGGGCGCGGACGCGGTTGGCCGGGACGCCGTAGGCGTCACCGACGCCGGGCAGCTCGTCCGGGAAGTGGGCGCCACGCAGGCGGGCGGCGAGGTCGTCGAGCTTCGCCTGGGGCACGTCGATGCGGAAGGGGGTGATGGTGGCCGTGGCGGTCATGTCGACTCCTTGTTTTCGAAACGGAATGCTTCGTTCTGTTCCAAACGTAGCAGAACGGATCATTCCGTTTCAAGTGGTATTCTGGGATTCATGCCGAACCAGACCGAAACCGCAGCTCAGCCCCGCCTGTCCGGCCGTAAGGCACAGGCCGCGCGCAACGACGGACTCATCCTCGACGCCGCCCGCGCCGTCTTCCTGGACGATCCGACCGCGCCGATCGCGGCCGTCGCCGACCGCGCTGGCGTCGGCATCAGCGCCCTCTACCGCCGCTATCCGAGCAAGGAGGTGCTGCTGCGCACGCTGTGCCACGAGGGGCTGCGCCGGTTCAACGCCGAAGCCGATGCGGCACTGGCGGATCCGGACGGCTGGCGCGGCTTCGTCGGCTTCCTGGAACGGGTGGTCGAGGCCGACGTGCACTCGCTGACGGTGAAGCTCGCCGGCACCTTCACCCCCGACGATTCGATGCTGCCCGACGTCATCCACGCGGGTGAGGCGGGCGCGGAGCTGGTGCGCAGGGCACACGCGAGTGGCCGGTTGCGGGCCGATTTCGATCCGCAGGACGTCGGGCTGTTGCTGGAGGCGTGCGCCGCGGTGACCATGCCCGATCCGGTGCGCACCGCGCAGCTGCGCCAGCGGGTGCTGGCCCTGCTGCTCGACGGCATGACGGCCGAGGGCGACCTGCCCGGCCCGCCGCCCGCCGAGGGCGAATACGCCTGGCGCTGGGAGCGCAGGCCGTGAACAGCCTGTTCAGCCCGCGTCGAGCCGGTGCCGATGGCAGACTCGGCACCACTGCGTGACCGAACCACTCCTCGGGAGGCACTCCGTGAACTGGACCCTGGAAGTCGTCATCGTCCCGGTCTCCGATATCGACCGGGCCAAGGACTTCTACGCGAATCAGCTCGGCTTCGTCGTCGACCACGACACCGTGATCTCCGACGACGTGCGCATCGTGCAGCTCACCCCGCCGGGCTCGGGCTGCTCGATCGTCATCGGCAAGGGCGCGGTGCCCGAGATGCCGCCCGGTTCGCTGAAGGGGCTCCAGCTGGTGGTGCCCGACATCGAGCGGGCGCACGCCGAATTGGTGGCCCGTGGGGTCGAGGTCACCGAGGTGCAGTCGCTCGGTCAGAACCCGAGGCCGACACCGCATCCGCTCGACAATGTCGGCTTCGTCTTCTTCAGCGATCCCGACGGCAACGGCTGGGCCGTCCAGCAGATCTCGGCGCGGGCCGAGAAATCCTCGAGCTGATCCGAACCCTGTCGGGCGACCCGTGCGGCCGGGCACCATGCACGAATGCTGTTGGCGAGCCCCACCGAAACCGACGAGCGACGGATCCCGCTGTACCGCCGCTCCGGCTTCCTGCGCGCGCTCTCGCCGGTCGTGCTGCTGCTGATCTGGCAGATCGGCAGCACCAGCGGCTGGATTCCGGCCAAGAAGCTGCCCGCCCCCTCGGTCGTCTTCGACGCGGGGCTGGAGACCTTCCGCTCGGGTCAGCTCGGGGAAGCGCTGCTGGTCTCCGGCCAGCGCGCGCTCTACGGCTTCGTGCTCGGCGCGGTGCTGGCGCTGGCCCTCGGCGTGCTGGCCGGGCTGAGCAAGATCGGTGAGTACGCGGTCGATCCGCCGTTGCAGATGATCCGCACGATCCCGCTGTTCGGCCTGATCCCGCTGTTCATCATCTGGTTCGGCATCGGTGAGGAACCGAAGGTCTACCTGATCGCCCTCGGTGTGTTCTTCCCGCTGTATCTCAACACCTTCGCCGGCATCCGCCAGCTCGACCCCAAGCTGCTCGAGCTCGGCAGCGCCCTGCGACTCGGCGTGGTCGAACGGCTGCGGTTGCTGATCCTGCCCGGCGCGCTGCCGCAGATCCTGGTCGGCGTGCGGCAGAGCCTCGGCATCGCCTGGCTCTCGCTGATCGTCGCCGAACAGATCAATGCCAGCGCGGGTCTCGGCTTCGTCGTCAACAACGCCCGCGAATTCCTGCGCACCGACATCGTGGTGTTCGGCCTGGTGATCTACAGCCTGCTCGGCCTGGCCACCGACTCCATCGTGCGCCTGCTCGAACGCCGCGCCCTGCGCTGGCGCCCGGCGGTCCATCGCTGATGTCCGCCCCCGCTCCCCGCGCCGATCGCCGGACCCACCCCGTCTCGGCCCTCGGCAGGCCCGCCACCCGCCGCCGCTCTACCGCGAGGATCCCGTCATGACCGCCGCCGCAGTCACACCCATCTCGGCCAAGGCCGCCGACCGTACCCCCGCCACCCGAATCGCCGGTCTGGGCAAGAAATTCGGTGACCGGACCGTGCTGGACGGGATCGACCTCGAGATCGGTGCGGGTGAGATCGTCGCGCTGGTCGGGCGCAGCGGCTCGGGCAAGTCCACGCTGCTGCGCATCCTCGGTGGGCTCGATACCGCCGGTCGCGGTGCGGTTTCCGGCGCGGGCAGGCCGACGATCGTGTTCCAGGAACCGCGCTTGATCCCATGGCAGCCGGTGGTCCGCAATGTCGCGCTGGGCAGGCCGAAGCCGCGCAACCGGCGCGCGGACGAGCGGGCCGCGCGCGATCTGCTCGCCGAGGTCGGCCTGGCCGGGCGCGCCGATGCCTGGCCGCTCACCCTGTCCGGCGGCGAGGCCCAGCGCGCGGCGCTGGCCCGCGCGCTGGTGGCCGAGCCGACCCTGCTGCTGCTCGACGAGCCCTTCGGCGCCCTCGACGCGCTCACCCGCCTGACCATGCACGAGCTGCTGCTCGGCCTGCACGCCCAGCACGCGTTCGGTGTGCTGCTGGTGACCCACGATGTGCTCGAGGCCATCACCCTGGCCGACCGCGTCCTGGTCCTCGACGAGGGCCGCATCGCCGCCGAGGTGGCCATCGAGCTGCCGCGACCGCGCACCGCGGCCGCGCCGGAGGTCGCCGAGTACGCGACGCGCCTGCTGGCCCTGCTCGGCGTCACCCACTGAGATTTCCACCCCCGCACGAAAGTTGTTCCCGTGAAACGCACTCCGAAGTCCCGCCTGGCCGGGCTCGCCCTCGCCGTCGTCGCCGCGCTCTCGCTGAGCGCCTGCGGGGACGACGCGGCGACCGACGCCGTGCCGTCGGGCCCGGTCGACCTGAGCACCGTCACACTGAAAGTCGGTGACCAGAAGGCGATTTCGATCGAAGTGCTGTTGAAGGCCTCCGGTCAGCTGGAGAACCTGCCCTACAAGATCGAGTTCTCCACCTTCACCGCGGGCTTGCCGCTGGTCGAGGCGGCCAGTGCCGGTGGCATCGACATCGCGCAGACGGGCAATACCCCGGTGATCTTCGGTGCGGCGTCCGATGCCGATATCAAGATCGTCGGCGCGCTCTCGGCAACCGGCAAGGGCGACGCGATCCTGGTCGGCAAGGACTCCTCGATCGGCTCCGTCGCGGCGCTGAAGGGCAAGAAGGTCGCCGTCTACAAGGGCAGCTCGGCCAACGCCAATCTGCTGCTGCAGCTGCGGAAGGCGGGCCTGTCGCTCGGCGACATCGAGCCGGTCTACCTGGCGCCCGCCGACGGCTACACCGCGCTGACCCGCGGCGACGTCGACGCCTGGGCCACCTGGGATCCCTACACCGCGATCGCCGAGAAGGAGATCGGCGCCAAGCCGATCGCCACCGCCGATCAGGCCGCCAACGGCTACAACTTCTGGGCTGCGGGCAAGCACGCCGTGGCCGACGCGGGTAAGTCGGCCGCGATCGCGGACTTCTTCCAGCGCTACGCCGCCGCCACCAAGTGGTCCTCGGACAATCTCGACACCTGGTCGACCAAGTACGCCGAACTCACCCAGATCAGCGTCGACGCGTCCCGCACCACCTGGACCCGCTCGATCAAGGAGCCGATCAAGCTCACTGACCAGGTGATCGCGTCCGAGCAGGAGATCGCCGACGCCTTCACCGCGGCCAAGGCCATCCCGGGCAAGGTCGACTTCGCGTCCTTCGTCGACACCAGATTCGACAAGGCGTAGTCGCCACCGCGCCGCTACGCTTTTCCGAACGCCAAGGCGACGTTGTGCCCGCCGAAGCCGAACGAGTTGTTGAGCGCGTAGTCGATGCGCTGCGGGCGGGCCGTGCCCGCGACGATGTCGAGCTCGACCGCCGGGTCGGGGTGGTCGAAATTCAGTGTGGGCGGGACGATCTGCTCGCGCAGGCTCAGGACCGTGAGCACCGACTCCAGCGCGCCCACCGCGCCGATCGAATGACCGAGCGCCGATTTCGGCGCGTACACCGAGGCGTCGGGGGTGACCGCGGTGATGGCCGTGGCTTCGGAGGCGTCGCCGACCGAGGTCGACGTCGCGTGCGCGTTCACGTGATCGATGTCGGAATCCCGCAGGCCCGCGGTCCGAATCGCCTTGCGCATCGCGCGCGCCGCCCCGGCCCCGGCCGGATCCGAGGCCACGATGTGGAAGGCGTCGGAGGTGATGCCCGCGCCGAGCACCCTGGCGTGGATCCGCGCCCCACGGGCTCGCGCGTGCTGTTCGGATTCGAGCACGAGCAGCGCGCCCGCCTCGCCGAAGACGAAGCCGTCGCGGTCGCGATCGAACGGACGCGAGGCGCGGTCCGGCTCGTCGTTGCGGGTGCTCATCGCCCGCATCATGGCGAAACCCGCGATGGGAACGGGGTCGATATGGCCCTCGACCCCACCGGTGACCACCACGTCGGCCTCGCCGGTACTGATCAGCCGCCACGCGTGCGCGATCGCCTCCGACCCCGACGAGCAGGCCGAGACCGGCGCGAAAACGCCGCCCTGCGCACCGATCTCGAGTCCCACGGTGGCCGCGGGGCCGTTGGGCATCACCATCGGGACGGCCAGCGGCGAGACCTTGCGGTAGCCGCCCGCCCGCATCGCGTCGACGGCGTCGATCAGCGCGTCACCGCCGCCGAGCCCGGTGCCGATGGCCACGGACAGCCGCTCGGGGTCGACCTCCGGCGCGCCCGCCGCCTGCCAGACCTGTCGGCCGAGGACCAAGGCCATCCGCTCGACGTAGGAGTGCCTGCGCTGTTCGATCCGGGTGAGCTCGGCGTCGGGCGCGGTGACCAGCGGTCCGCCGATCCGGACCGGTAGGTCGTGCTCGGCGAGGAATTCCGGTGCCAGCGCGCGGATTCCGCTCTCCCCGCGCAGCAGGCGCGACCAGGTCTCGTCCATGGTGTCGGCGAGGGCGGTGGTCGCCGCGTACGCGGTCACCACGACGCCGACCCGAGTTTCTGAAGCGATCGGTACAGTCACGCCGTCATGAATACCTGTAGCAGTCGCTACAGTCAACCCATGGCCCGTCCCCTCGACCACCGCAAACGCGCCGACCTGCTGGCCGGCGTCGTGGCGTACATCGCCGCGCACGGCCTGGCCGAGCTGTCGCTGCGCCCGCTGGCGGCCGCGCTCGGCACCAGCTCGCGCATGCTCATCTACTACTTCGACACCAAGGAGGAACTGCTGGTCCAGGCACTGGCGACGCAGCGCCCCGACCTGGCCGCGGTCTTCGCCGACGTCACCGAGGTGACGCGGCTGCGCGCCCGGCTCCTCGGCTTCTTCGACCTGAACACCGACGGCGCCGAGGCCGACAGCGTGCGGGTGCTGCTCCAGGTGCTCGGCGCGGCGTGCGCGCCGGAATCGCCGTATCAGGACTACGCGAACGCGGCCATCGCCACCTTCGTCGCCGAACTCGCCGCCGCGCTGCGCCGGTCCGGCCTGGCGGGCGATCCCGAGGTGGTCGCCACCCTGCTCGTCTCGGGACTGCGCGGCATCATTCAGGACCGGGTGATCACCGGCGACCGGGAGCGCACCGGCCGGGCCGCGCGCACCCTCGTCGACGCGGTGCTGCCCGAACGCTGAGCGTGCGCTGCGCCGCCGCGCTCGCTCCGGCCGGAACCGGAGCCGACTCGGTAGGTTGAGCAGCGGATCGAGCGCCACGGATCCGGAAACCGGTCACGACCAGGAATCGGCGGTGAGGCGGCATGGTGAGCGAGACGACGAAGACCTACGGTGCCATCCGGTGGGTGATGCTCGGGGTGCTGTGCGCCAGCCTGTTGCTGGTCGCGATGGACGCCACCATTCTCAATGTCGCGCTGCCCTCGCTCATCGACGATCTCCAGGTGGGTCCGCTCGAGCAGCTGTGGATCATCGACATCTACGGCCTGGTGCTCGGCGGCCTGCTCATCACCACGGGCGCGCTCGGTGACCGAGTGGGCCGAAAGCTGTTGTTCATCAGTGGTTTCGTGCTCTTCGGCATCGCCTCGGTGGTCGCGGCGACCGCGGGCAGCGCGGCCCAGCTGATCGGCGGCCGGGTGCTGCTCGGGATCGGTGGCGCGATGGTGATGCCATCGACGCTGTCGCTGATCCGCAATATCTTCACCGACCCGCGCGAGCGCACGATGGCCATCGGGATCTGGGCCGCGGTCGCCGGCGTCGGCGCCACGGTCGGGCCGATCATCGGCGGTTTCCTGGTCGAGCACTTCGGCTGGTCCTCGGCGTTCTGGCTGAATGTGCCGGTGGTCCTGGTGACGGTGGTGGTCGGACTGTGGGTGCTGCCGGAATACCGGGCGCCGCAGGCGGGCAGCCTCGACTGGTTCGCGGCGGCGCTGTCGATGATCGGCATCGTGTGCCTGGCCTGGGGCATCAAGCATCTCGCGAAAGGTGAAGCGGGGCCGGTCGACTGGGTGATCCTGCTCGTCGGCATCGGCGCGATGTACTGGTTCGTCCGCCGCCAGCTCACCGCCGACGACCCGCTGCTGGACGTGCGCCTGTTCCGCAACGGCGCGTTCACCGCGGCCGCCGTCGCGACCCTGCTGGCCATGATGGCCATCGGCGCGGCCATGTTCCTGGTCTCGCTGTGGCTGCAATACGTCCACGGCTACAGCCCGTCGCAGGCCGGCATCCGGATGCTGCCCGCGGCCCTCACGCTGCTCACCGCCTCGCTGCTGACGCCGATGCTCATGGACAAGTTCGGCGTCCGCGCGGTGCTCGGGGTCGGCCTCGGCGCGGTGTCGCTGGGGTTCCTGCTGCTGGCGGTGAGCCCGGAGCCGACGACCTATCCGGTGGTCGCGCTGGTGCTCGTCTCGTTCGGGCTCGGTGACGGCATGGCGGTGACCGCGGCGGCGGCCGTCCTCGTCGGCGCCGTGCCCGCCGATCGGGCCGGTCAGGCGGGTGCGGTCGAGGAGACCAACTACGAGGTCGGGGTGGGTTTCGGCGTCGCGCTGCTCGGCAGTCTGCACGCCAGGATCTTCAGTCAGCACATGGCGAACCCGCCGGTCCCGGCCGACAAGGTGGAGCAGGCCAGCGGCTCGGTCGGCGGCGCCTACGAGGTGGCCACCGAGCTGCCCGAACCCGCGCACACCCAGCTCGTCGACGCCGCGAGCCATGCGTTCGACACCGCGCTCACCACGACCTCGTACATCTCCGCGGTGGTCGTCGCGCTGGTCGCGGTCGGCGCGGTGTGGCTGGTCCCGCGGGGGTTCCGGGTCACCGGCGGGCACTGACCATTGACGCAACCAGTTGGTTGCCATACTCTGAGTTGCAACCAACTGGTTGCTACTGACGAGGAGAACATCATGGGATTCCCTGATCAGATCGTGCGAACCGTCGAGCTCGCCCATCCGCCCGCCAAGGTGTGGGCGGCGCTCACCACCGCCGAAGGGCTGGCGAGCTGGTTCGGCAACACCGCCACCATCGACCTGCGCCCGGGTGGGGAAGCCAAGATGACCTGGAAGGAAGGTCACGTGGCCAATATGCGGGTCGAGCGGGTCGAGGAGCCGAACGTCTTCGGCTACACCTGGCAGATCTACGGCCTGCCCGATGACGACCCGCGGCGCACCTACGTGGAGTTCACCCTCGAACCGGTCGGCGCGGGCACCAGGCTGACCGTGATCGAGGCCGGCTTCGCTCAGCTGCCCGACGCGCAGTACAAGGAGGCGTTCGAGGGCAACACCGGTGGCTGGAAGAGCGAGCTGGGCGAGCTCGTCGAGTACCTCGATGCGGCCTGAGCTGGAGGCCACCGCCGAACGGGTCTTCGTCGCGCTGGCCGATCCGAGCAGGCGGTCGGTCCTGGCCGCCCTCGCCGCGGACGGGCCGTCGACCGTGACCGACCTCGCCGATCGCCTGCCGATCACGCGGCAGGCGATCGCCAAACACCTCGCCCTGCTGGCAGACGCGGGCCTGGTGATCGCGGAACCCGGCGAACGGCGGCGCGTGCGCTATCGCCTCGATTCCGCACCCATGCGAGTGGCCCAACAGTTCCTGGCCGCGCTGGCGCGCGACTGGGACGGCCCACTGGACGCGCTCCGCCGTCACCTGGACGGCTGAGCCGAAAGGAAAAGCAATGAGCGACACCGATTTCACCGTCACCATCACCGTCGACAAGACCCCCGACGAGGCCTTCGCCGCCGTCAACGATGTCTGGTCCTGGTGGTCGGAGACCATCGAGGGCAGCACCGGCACCGTCGGCGACAGCTACCTGTTCGAGGTTCCCGGCATCCACCGCTGCACCATGACCACCACCGAGTCCGTGCCCGGCCGACGCCTGGTCTGGCACGTGACCGACTCGCACCTCGCGTTCATCGCCGACACCACCGAATGGGAGGACACCGACGTCGTCTTCGATATCACCGAAGGCGCCGACGGCACCGAAATCCGTTTCACCCATCGGGGTCTGGTGCCCGCGGGCGAATGCTACGAGGTGTGTTCCAACGCCTGGGGCGCCTACATCACCACGAGCCTGCGCGGCCTGCTCACCACCGGCCAGGGCGATCCGTTCCGCCGCACCAGCACCGCGGAATCGGAACTGCGCAAGCACGGCAACGACGACCTGGTGAACCTGGACGCCCTGCGCTGATCAGCCGCGCGGCGCGATGAGCAGGGTTTGCGTGCTGCGTCCGATCGGGCCGGTCTCGTCGAACAACGCCGATTCGGCGAGGCCGATGCCGTGCGGCTGCGGATGGGTCACCGCGTCCAGGCACACCCATTCGCCGACCGGCTGCCGGTGCAGGGTGACCGTGAGGTCGGTGTTGATGAACAGGTACTTCGCCCAGTCGAGCACCGAACTCACCCCATTGCCCGAGTCGGCCGCGGCCAGCGTTCGCTCCAGCGGGCTCGGTGTGGTGCCCGCGACGATCGGGTACTTCAACCGGATCCAGCACACCGCGGGCCCCGGTCGCCCGAAAGAGCCTGCGGCGAAACGGTATTCGATGCCGGTGTGGAATCCGATCGCCTGATCGGAGGGGAACACCTCGGGTTCGGTCGCCGTCGGCAGCGGACGCGTGCCGCTCGGCAGGAATTCGACCGGCAGATCGAGCGCGGGCTCACTGCGCTTGAGCCGCCACGCGTTGGCCTGCATCACCGGCCCCCGCTCCGACGACAACATCGCCTGGATGAGCTCCACGCTCCGCCCCGACCGCACCACCTCGGCGGTCGCGGTCAGCGGCGCGAGCGGCACCGGCCCGAGGATCTCCACCGCGACCCGCCCCACCTGGAACCCCTCGCGCGGCTCGCACCGCTCGATCACATGTCCGAGCAGCGCCGACGGAGGGCCGGCGTGCTGCGCGTCCGGCGACCAGGGGCCGCGGGTGAGCTCGGTCGACTCGAACCGGTTCGGGTCCGCGGGATCGGGAAGATAGAACGCATCGGCCATATTGCCGACGCTACCGCAGGCTACTGCCCGCCTCCGGCGGAGCCGGTGGTCAGGGCGGTGAGGAGATCGAGGAGGGGGCGGATGGGGCAGGGATTGATGTCCGTCGAGGTGCAGCCGAGGGACGCGGAGCCGGAGTCGGCGACGGGGGTCGCGGCCTGGGCGGTGCCGAGCGGGGCGGCGAGGGACAGGGCGGCGGCCGCGGCGGCGCCGGCGACGAAGCGTTTCGTGCGAGCTTGCATGTCAGTACCCTACTGACCGGGGCGCACGGGGAAAGCCCCCGAAATCCTGGGCTCGCTCAGTGCCCGGTCAGCCCCGCCTCGTGAGCGAGGATGGCGGCCTGGACCCGGTTGGTCAGGCCGAGGCGGCGCAGGATGCCGCTGACGTGGGCCTTCACCGTGGACTCCGCGACGAACAGTTCGGCGGCGATGTCCTGGTTGGCCAGCCCCCGGCCGACGCCCGCCAGGACCGCCCGCTCCCGGTCGGTGAGTTCGGCGATCCGGGCCCGAGCCGCGGTCTTGGTCGCGAAACCGCCACCGTCCCAGCGCGCGATCACCTTCTTCGCGATACGCGGTGACAGGTAGGCGCCGCCGTCGGCGACCGCGTGCACGGCGAGCAGCAGTTCGCGCGGATCGGCGGCTTTGAGCAGGAAACCGGCCGCGCCCGCGTCGAGCGCCGCCGTCACGTAGTCGTCCTCGTCGAAGGTGGTGAGGACGACGACGGCGATCTCGGGTGCCACCGCCTGGATCGCCGCGGCGGCCGCGAGTCCGTCCATGCGCGGCATCCGCACATCCATCAGCACGACATCGGGTCGGTGCGCGATGGTCAGGTCGACGGCTTCTCGGCCGTCGGCGGCCTCGGCGACAACCTCGATCCCCTGGTCGGTGCTGAGGATCGAGCGGATCCCGGCGCGGATCATCGCCTCGTCGTCGGCGAGCAGGACCCGGATCACGTTGTCGCCGTGGGAAATCGAGCGCGCACCACGAACATGGCACCCTCGACGCCCGCCGTCATCGTGCCACCGGCGAGGCGCGCGCGTGCACGCAGGCCGTCGAGTCCGCTGCCGTCGCCCGCGTCCTTCCGGTCGGGTCGTGCGGGCGAGCCACCGCCGCCGCGCGATGGATGCCGGGTGATGTTGTCGCGCAGGGGATTGGCGATGGTGACTGTCGCTCGCGCCGATGTCTGTTCGAGGGTGACCGTCACCGGGGCACCGGGTGAGTGGCGCGCCGAGTTGGTGAGGGATTCCTGGACCACCCGGTAGATCGCGCGGTCGAGCAAGGGCGGCAACGGTTCACCGTCGTTCGGCAGATGTAGCTCGACCGCCATTCCCGCGTCGATCGCGCGCTGCACCAAGACGACGACGGGTTCGTCGTGGGGTGCGGACGGCGCGGTGCCGTCCCGCAAGACCGCGACGGTGCCGCGCAGCCGATCGGTCGCCGCCACCGCCGCGGCCCGCAGGCGTTGCGCGGCAGCCCGATTCGGCTCGGTGAGATCGGTGGACAGTTCGAGCGCCCCGGCTTGGAGGGCGATGAGGGCGAGGTCGTGCCCGAGCGAGTCGTGCATGTCGGCGGCGATCGCGGCGCGCTCGCGCAGGGCGACACGCTCGGCGATCAGAGCTTGTTCCTGCTCGAGCTGGGCCACCCGGTCCCGGCCCGCCACGATCAGCGCGGCCTGCTGCCGCCGGAATCGTCCGGCCAGCCACGGCAGCACGACGAACACGGTCTGGCTCAGGATCGCCCCGAGCCCGATCGAGAAGTCCACCGCGCAGTAGCCGAGGCCGGGCGCCGCGACCACGGCCTGCACCAGCCAGCCCCGCGCGACCGGCACCCGGCGGCCGTACAGGTACGCGGCGACCGCGAGCCCGGCGAACACGGCCTGCCGCCAGGCGGGCAGCGCGTCGAGGAAGAACCCGTTGAGCGCGCACACGCCCGCGAGCAGCGCGAGTCCGGCGTAATTCCTCATCGGCTCGAGCTTAGTGAGCGCAGCCGCGACAGCCGGGCGATCAGGACCGCTGATCCGGCGAACGCGCAGGTCAGCAGGGTTATGGTGAGCGGTGCGGGGAAATAGGTGAGTTGCGCCCAGGTGACGGTCCGCCCGTTCAACAGCACCGACATCGCCTGGGGACAGCTCGCGAACAGCGCGATCGGCAGGGCGGCGGGCACGCAGCGCAGCACGATCCACCACCACCGGCCGCCCCCACGCCGTTCGGCCCAGCGCCGGGAGCGGACCACGCCGGCGACGCCCAGTCCGAGCGCGCCCGCCATGACCACCGCGAGCGCGGCCTCGATGCGCAGCCTGGCGTCGACGAGCGGTTCGGGCGGCTCGCCCCGGCCCAGCGCGACCAGGCCGGTGAGGATCGCATAGGTGTCGTCGTGGAGGGCGGCGCTGTTGGCCAGGACCGCGAAGCCGTAGCCGGTGGCCGGGTCGAGCGCGGCCGCCGAGGTGTAGGTGAACAGATTGCCGGAGTGGGTCAGCAGCGGCGCGCCGTGCTCGGTGTCGAGGCCCCAGCCCATGCCGTAATCGCGCACCGGGGTCGGCGCGTGCATCAGAGCCAGGCTGTCGGCGCCGACCAGCGGTGGGCCGTCGCCGGATTGGGCGATGAGCCACCGGCCCATATCCGCCGCCGAGGTGACCACCCCGCCGCTGCCGCTGTCGTCGAGGAAGCCCCGCAGTTCGGCGCGGGCGGTCCAGTGGCCGAACAGGGAGTTGAAACCGGCGGTGGGAGTGATGATGTCGTCGCCGAGGGCGCTGTCCGGCATGCCGAGCGGGTCGAAGATCTGCTGCCGCAGGAACTCTCCGAAATTCGACCCGCTCGCCACCTCGACCAGCCGCGCCGCGAGGTTGTAGTTGACGTTCGTGTACGCCCATCGGGTGCCCGGTTCGGCGGCGAGCCGGGCGGTCCGCAGCGTCGCGGTGTAGTGCTCCAGCGAATCGGCGGACTCCGTCGCGCGGATGTCGACGGTCCGATCGGCGAACCCGGAGGTCTGATTCAGCAACTGCCGCACCGTGATCCGATCCGAGCGCGCGTCGGCGGTGCGGAACCCGGGCAGCTGCTCGGTCACGGGCCGGTCGAGCCCGATCGCTCCGTCCTCGACCAGCATCATCACCGCCGTCGCGGTGAACGCCTTGGTCAGCGAGGCGATCCGCATCGGCGTGCGCGCGGTGATCGCCGCCCCGGTGGAGGCCCGCCCGTAGCCCGCCGCGTGCACGATCTCCCCGTTCCGGGTGATCACCGCCGACAGTCCCGGCAGTCCGGTATCGCGCATCGAGTTGGCGAGATAGTCGTCGAAAGCAGTGGCGGACACAGTGATCCGTTCCGGCTCTGCCCCCGCTACGGCTGGCACGACAAGCCCGACGACCGCCCCGGCGACCACCGCCAACACCCTCGCTCTGCTTCCCATGCCACGAACCTAGGTATCCGGCCCACCCCGGCGAATCCGCCGAACGGCGCTGTCACCCCCTACGAAAGTCGATAGGACGGCACCTGCCCGTCAGGTCGCGCCGGGCGCGGGTAGCCGCGCCGCTATCGCATGCGGACCACCGAGCCCCTCGAATACGGTCGCCTTGTGGTGTGGTTCAGTCTGCTCTTCCTGCCGCTGGTGCTCTGGCCGCTGATCGCCGCGACCCGGCGGGGCCTGCTGATCGGGCTCGGGGTGCTCGGCGCGCTCGCGTTCGCGCAGTACGCGGTGATCAGCCGGTGGGTCTTCTACGAGGGACAGGCCACGATGCTGGCCGCCCTGGTGTGCCTGACGATCGCCGTGCTGGTGGCGGGTCCGTCGGTCGAGGACGAGGTGGAAGACGAGGCACCGGCCACTGCGACCCGTCGGCGAATCAGCTACGTGATCAGCAATGTCTGCTGCGTCGTGGTGGTGCTGGCGATGGTGTACATCGTCCCGATGTTCACCCTCATGGGCCGCTGGTCCTGGATACCGCCCGCCGACGCGATCCAGCCGCTGCCCGCCGAACTCTCCGTGCGCTCGACCGCGCCGGGCTACTGCGCCTCCCTCTCGTCGAACAGCAGCTGCACCCGCGAATTCGCCATCGGCGCCACCGACGCGACCTCCGCCCAGATCACCGACCGCCTCCGCGGCCACTTCACCGACACCCGCTCCTGCGCCTTCGAACACAACCGCGGAACCACCCCCACCGACGGCTACTGGTGGGGCGAGTGCCCCATCGAAGGCTGGCCCCTGGACCGCCACGAAACCAGCATCAGCCTCAGGGAGCTTCCCGACGGCACCGTTTCCCTGACCCTCTACTACCTCGACGACTGGTGAGCCTTCACGCCCCGGACCCGGGTCAGGTCGAGGGTGTGATGTCGACGCACCAGGCCGCTCCGGTGTCGACGGTGGTGACCCCGGCCTGGTCGAAGTCGAGTTCGGCCAGGTCGACCGCGCACCAGACCGGGCTGTCGTAGAAGCGGACGAGATAGCGGCGGTGGTCGGCGGCGAGGGTGGCGATGACCGACCATTCCGTGTATTCGATCGAGTCGGGGCCGCTGTCGCCGGCGCGGACGAAGCCCTTGGGGATGTCGAAGCTGTCCAGGATGTGGGCGGCGACGATGGCGGAGCCGGGTGCGTCGGGGGCCGGTTCGGCGGCCTGGGTGAGGGCGACCGCGCGGACGAAGCGGGAGGGCGGGGTGAAATCGCCGGGGAGGCCGAGCATTCCGCTGCCCTGGCCGAGGGCGCTCACGTCGTATCCCGACAGCGGCAGGTCGGGGACATTGACGGCGGAGAGATTGACGTAATTGCCGGTGTTGAGCAGGTGCCATTCGAACGGGGGCGAATTCGTCAGGACCGACAGCGGATTGTCGTGCAACCGGAGTTCGCCGTCGATGTATTCGGCGACCAGCGAATTGCCGCTCGCGTCGTGCAGTGTGTAATGCAGTTCGATGGGCTGCCCGGTGCCGGGATCGGGCTGGCCCCACACCAGCACCCGTTCCAGGGCGGCCGCCGCCTCGCTCACCGACGCGCAGGTGGACAGCAGGTAGTTGCCGACATCGTGGATCTGCGACATCGACTCGGATTCGCGGCCGACCGGCACCGCTTGGTATTCGGTGAAGTTCGGCAGGTACAGCGCGCCGAAATACAGACCGGCTTCGTTCACGCCGTCGAGCAGGCAGTCGCGGTCCAGCAGATTCATGCCGACGGTGCCGTAGGAGCCGCGCCAGGAATAGCCGGGAGCGTCGGGGTCGGGGCTCTTGGCCTGGTAGGACATGCCCCGGGGGAAGACGAGCAAGCGCGATTCGAGGTCGAAGGCGAATTCCATGGTCCGTCCGGCGGTGACCGAACCGTCCGCGGCGGTGACGGTGAACGAAGTGCACATGCGAGTGATCCCTTTCCGGTCGGTGCAGAAAAGGCTGCGCACAGGTGCTCTGTGCCGGAACAATGCTAGCCCCGGAAAGGGCCGGGACCGGCGCGGCGCAGCCGTGCCGGTCCCGGGGACCTCGGAATCAGACGACGGGCAGGTAGACCTTGTTGCCCTGGTCGGCGAACTCGGCCGACTTCTCGGCCATGCCCGCCTCGATGGCGGCCACGTCGGTCAGACCCTGCTTCTCGGCGTACTCGCGCACGTCGGCGGAGATCCGCATGGAGCAGAACTTCGGACCGCACATGGAGCAGAAGTGCGCGGTCTTGGCGGGCTCGGCGGGCAGCGTCTCGTCGTGGTATTCGCGGGCGGTGTCCGGGTCCAGCGAGAGCGCGAACTGGTCGTGCCAGCGGAATTCGAAACGCGCCTTGGACAATTCGTTGTCGCGGTCCTGCGCGTGCGGGTGCCCCTTGGCGAGGTCGGCGGCGTGGGCGGCGATCTTGTAGGTGATCACGCCGACCTTGACGTCGTCGCGGTTGGGCAGGCCCAGATGCTCCTTGGGCGTGACGTAGCAGAGCATCGCGGTGCCCGCCTGGGCGATGATCGCGGCGCCGATGGCCGAGGTGATGTGGTCGTAGGCGGGCGCGATATCGGTGGCCAGCGGGCCGAGGGTGTAGAACGGCGCCTCTTCGCACAGCTCTTCCTCGAGCTTCACGTTCTCGACGATCTTGTGCATCGGCACGTGGCCGGGGCCTTCGATCATCACCTGCACGCCATAGGATTTCGCGATCTTGGTGAGCTCGCCGAGGGTGCGCAGCTCGGCGAACTGGGCCTCGTCGTTGGCGTCGGCGATGGAGCCGGGACGCAGACCGTCGCCGAGGGAGAAGGTGACGTCGTACTTCGCGAGGATCTCGCAGAGCTCACGGAAGTGCGTGTACAGGAACGATTCCTGGTGATGGGCCAGACACCACGCGGCCATGATCGAACCACCGCGCGAGACGATGCCGGTGACCCGCTTGGCGGTCAGCGGGATGTAGCGCAGCAGCACACCCGCGTGCACGGTCATGTAGTCGACGCCCTGCTCGCACTGCTCGATCACGGTGTCGCGGTACATCTCCCAGGTGAGCTTGGTGGGATCACCGTTCACCTTCTCCAGCGCCTGGTAGATCGGCACGGTGCCGATCGGGACGGGGGAGTTGCGCAGGATCCACTCGCGGGTCTCGTGGATGTTCTTGCCGGTCGACAGGTCCATGATGGTGTCGGCGCCCCAGCGCGAGGCCCACACCATCTTCTCGACCTCTTCGGCGATCGACGACGTCACCGCCGAGTTGCCGATATTGGCGTTGATCTTCACCAGGAACTTCTTGCCGATGATGGTCGGCTCCAGCTCCGGGTGCTTGTGGTTGGCCGGGATCACCGCGCGACCGGCGGCGACCTCGTCGCGCACCAGTTCCGGCGAGACACCCTCGCGGGCGGCGATGAAACGCATCTCCGCGGTGATGATGCCCTGGCGGGCCCAGGCGAGCTGGGTCGGCGGGCCGTCGACGGCGGGCTCGGCCCACTCGTCGCGCAGCTTCGGCAGTCCGGCCTCGAGGTCGATCACCGCGTTGTCGTCGGTGTACGGGCCGGAGGTGTCGAAGACGTCGAAGTGCTCGCCGTTGGTGAGGTTGATCCGGCGCACCGGGATGCGCAGGCCGTCGACCTCCTGGTAGTGCTTGACGCTGCCCTGGATCGGTCCGGTGGTGACGGTGTCGACCGCCCCGGTCGAAGACGTGGCTGTGCCCATGGTGATTCCTCCCTACGCCGGCATTACCCGGTCAGGTTCATACGGTCGACGGCCCTGATCGCCCGAGAAATGGGCTAGCCGTCCTCTCAGCCCGCTGGTGCGAGCCCCCGTTGGCGTGTGTGAAATTTTCCGGGCCGACGATACCCGCCATGGTGCGCGGCCCGCTCGGGAAGTCCCGCGCGGGCCGCGCTCGGCTCAGACCGAGACCGGGGTGGGCTCGGGCCGGTCGACCTTGTCGACGGTGGGCTCGTCGGCCTCGTGCAGCCCGAACCGGTCGTGCAGCCGCACCAGCGGCTTGGGCGCCCACCAGTTCCAGGTGCCCATCATCCGCATCAGGGCGGGCGCGAGCAGGCCGCGGATGACGGTGGCGTCGCTGATCACGGCCAGCGCGCAGCCCAGACCGAACAGCTTCATCATCGACACGCCGGAGGTCGCCACGCCGAGGAACACGATGCTCATGAGCAGCGCGGCGGCGGTGAAGATGCGGCCGGTGCGGGCCACACCCATGGCGACGGCCTCGGTATTGCCCTCGGTCGTCTTGGGCCCGGCCAGCCATTCCTCCCGGATCCGGGACAGCAGGAACACCTCGTAGTCCATCGAGGCGCCGAACGCCAGGCTGAACATCAGGATCGGCATGGCCAGGTTGAGCGTGCCGGTGGAGGTGAAACCGAGCAGCCCCGACAGGTTGCCCTCCTGGAAGATCCACACCATCGCGCCGAACGTCGCCGCCAGCGACAGGATGTTCAGCGCCAGCGCCTTCACCGGGAGCACCACGCTGCCGGTGAACAGGAACAGCAGCACCAGGGTGGTGATCGCGATCAGCGCGCCGGCCAGCGGCAGCTTGCCGGTGATCGCGGTGACGGAGTCCTGATTGAGCGCGGCGGGACCGGTGACCAGGGCCTCCGACGGTGCGGGGACGGCCCGGATCGCGTCGAGCTGGATCCGGCCCGCGTCGGAATAGGGATCGAGCGTGGTCGCGACCGACAGGTACGCGCCCGCCGACGGGTCCGACATCTCCGGCACGCCCGAGGCCACCCGCCAGCCGTTGCGATAGACGGCGGCGCTGCTGAGCACGGCGGGCACGTCCGGCACCTTGGACAGGGCGAGGGCATAGCCGTCCAGCTCGGCGGGGGTGCCGCGGAACTCCGGCAGCACGATGGTCGCGCTCGCGGCCATGTCGGCGTCGAACTCGGTGCGCAGCACGTCACCGACCTCGCGACTGGCCACGCCGGTGGGCAGCGACCGGTCGTCGGGGTAGCCGAACTGGACGCCGAGGAACGGCGACCCGAGCAGCAGCAGGAACGCGGTGGTCGCCAGCGCGATCGGCAGCGGCCGCTTCATCACGGCGGTGACCAGGCGATACCAGAACGTCTGCTGGGGCAGCTTGTCCACGCGCGGCGGCCGCCGGAACAGCCTGCGCAGCGGTGCGCGCAGGTCGATCGCGTCGATCCGGTCACCGACCAGGATGAGCAGCGCGGGCAGCACGATCACCGCGGCGGCGGTGGCGGCGGCGACCACCGCGATACCCGCGTACGCGAACGACTTGAAGAAGTACTGCGGGAACACCAGCAGCGCCGACAGCGACAGCGCGACGACCAGCGCCGAGTAGACCACCGTGCGGCCCGCGGTCTGGATCGCCCGCTGCACCGCGGCGGCCGGGGTGGCGCCCGCGGTCAGCTCCTCGCGGTACCGGCTGACGATGAACAGGCTGTAGTCGATCGCCAGCGCCAGTCCGAGCGCGGTGGTCATGTTCAGCGCGAAGATCGACACGTCGGTGACGGCGGTCAGCACGCGCAGGATGCCCAGCGCCGCCGCGATGGCGAACAGACCGATCGCGATGGGCAGCGCCGCGGCCACGACACTGCCGAACACCAGGGCCAGCAGCAGGCCCGTCACCGGGATGGCGACGGCCTCGGCGATCACCAGGTCCTTGCTGATCTGGGTGTTGATATCGGAGAACGAGGCGGCGAGCCCGCCCGCTTCGACCGTCACCGGCCCGCTGTCGACCCGGAGTTCCTCGCTGAGCTTGCCCGCGCGGTCCGGCAGCTGGGCGTCGTCGCCCTCGATGCTGGCCAGGATGAGCGCCCGCTTGCCGTCCTTGCTGCGCAGCGCCTGCTGGAGATCGGGGCGCGAGGTCCAGTACGACTGCACCCCGCTGACGATGTCGGAGTGGCCGCGCAGCTGGGCGATCGCGGTGTCCGCGGCGGCGCGCGCGGCCGGCGAATCGGCGCCGTCCTCGGCGGTCACCAGCAGCACGTAGTTCGGCTCGGAGCCGGGGAAATGGTCGCTCAGGTACTGGCTCGCCTGCACCGAGTCGAGATCATCGGTGACGAATCCGCCCGACTTCATGTGCGAGTGCACGGTGGCGCCGATGGCGCCGCTCAGGATCATCAGCAACAGGGCGACCGCGACGACCAGTCGTGGTCGGGCCACGGCGGCGCGGGCGATTCTCGTCAACATCGTCGAGCTCTCTGCTAGGGATCGTCGGAAGTCACCGTATCCCGCAAAGAAATATGCTCGATACCACCCCAAGGTGGAGGTTGTACCACTACCATCTCCGCCCCTGGGCGGTTGTCGAGTACCTGCCCGCTGCTCGCTACGGTGTGGACGAACCGCCGAACAGGGCCTGCCGCAACAGGGCGAAGACGTCCTGGATCACGTATCGCGGGCGGGCAGGATTCGTCCACTGACCTCGCCGAGGCCGATGCGGCGGCCCGCGGTGCCCGGCGCGGTTGCGGTGATCGTGACGGTGTCACCGTCGGCGAGGAAGGTCCGCGATTCGTCGCCGACGGCGATGGGTTGCGCACCGCCCCAGGACAATTCGATGAACGACCCGCGCTGATCGGTCTCCGGTCCGGAGATCGTGCCGGAGGCGTAGAGGTCACCGGGCCGGATCGAGGCGCCGTTGGCGGTGAGATGGGCGAGCATCTGCGCCGGTGACCAGTACATCCGCGCATAGGGCGGGTGCGCGACCACCTCGCCGTTCCAGCTGACGGCCAGGTCGATGTCGAGGCCGTGCTCGTCGCTGCCCCGCAGGTAGGGCAGGGGTGGCGGGTCCTGTGGCGGCAGCGGGACGCGGGCATCGGCGAGCGCGGCGAGCGGGGTGATCCACGCCGAGAGCGACGTGCTGAACGACTTGCCGAGGAACGGGCCGAGTGGCTGGTACTCCCAAGCCTGGATGTCACGGGCCGACCAGTCGTTGACCAGGGCGACGCCGAAGACGTGGTCGCTGAATTCGTCGACGCGCACCGGAACACCGAGCGGTGACCCGGTGCCGACCACGAAGCCCAGCTCGGCCTCGATATCCAGCCGCCGCGACGGCCCGAAATCCGTTGTGGCCGAATCGGTGCGGCGCTGGCCGAGCGGCCGGATGATCGGCGTCCCCGACACCACGACGGTGCCGGCCCGGCCGTGGTAACCCACCGGCAGATGCCGCCAATTCGGCAGCAGCGGTTCGCTGTCCGGCCGGAACAGCCTGCCGAGATTGGTGGCGTGGTCGATGCTCGCGTAGAAGTCGACGTAGTCGCCGATGTGGACCGGCAGTGCCATCTCCACGCCGTTGACCGGGTGCACCGCCTCGATCGGCAGCTCGGTGTCGGCCAGCTCCCGCAGCCGGTCACGCACGGTCCGCCAGTGGTCGGGCCCGGCGGCCAGGAAGGCGTTCATGGACGGCTGGGCGAAGACCGGATCGCCGAGCAGCGCGACGAGGTCGAGCACGGTATCGCCCAGCCGGGCGCCGACCCGGAAGCCGCCCCCTGGCGGCGCGAAGACGCCGTAGGGCAGGTTCTCCGGCCCGAACAGCGAGTCCGGCGCCACCTCCACCCGCAGCAGCCGCCCGCTCATCGCAGCCCCGGTCCGCGGCCCGACCAGGTCCAGGCGTAGGCCGGGTCCTCGCAGGCCAGCGCGCCCTCCCCGAGCTGTAGTGGTCGGAAGGTATCGACCATCACCGCCAGTTCGTCGAAGAACTCGGCGCCGATACTGCGTTCGTAGGCACCGGGCTGCGGGCCGTGCGCGTAACCGCCGGGGTGCACCGACACCGAACCCTGGGTGATCCCGGAACCCCTGCGCGCCTCGTAGTTTCCGCCGCAATAGAACATGATCTCGTCGGAGTCGACATTGGAGTGGTAGTACGGCACCGGAATCGACAGCGGGTGATAGTCCACCTTGCGCGGCACGAAATTGCAGACCACGAAGTTGATCCCCTCGAACGCCTGATGCGCTGGCGGCGGCTGATGCACCCGGCCGGTGATCGGTTCGAAGTCGGCGATGTTGAAGGTGTACGGATACAGGCAGCCGTCCCAGCCGACCACATCGAACGGGTGCGTCGCGTAGATCATCCTGGTGCCGACCACCTCCGCGCCCGGCCGGTGCTTGACCAGCACCTCCACCTCCGTGCCGGTGGCCAGCAGTGGTTCGGCGGGACCGTGCAGGTCACGTTCGCAGTAGGGCGAATTCTCCAGCAGCTGGCCGAATTTCGAGAGATAGCGCTTGGGCGGGGTGAGGTGGCTGGACGCCTCGATCACATACGCGCGCAACGGTTCCTCGCCCGTGGGCAGCCAGCGATGGGTGGTCGCGCGCGGCATGATCAGCTGATCGCCCTGCCGGACCGGGACCGCGCCGAACACGCTCTCGACCGCGGCCGCACCCGATTCCACGTAGACCAGCTCGTCGCCGATGGCATTGCGGTACAGCGGGGACGCGCCCTTGGCGACCACGTACGAGATGCGCACGTCGGCATTGGCCAGCAGCAGCCTGCGGCCGGTCACCGGGTCGGTCCTGGCGGGGGTGTCGCCGGGGAACAGCGCCGGCAGGCGCAGATGACGGTGGCGCAGTGGGTGATTCGGCGTCAGCGACTGATCGGGGAGCTGCCACACGGTCGAGTCGACGATCGCGGGCGGCAGGCCACGGTGGTAGAGCAGCGAGGAGTCACCGGAGAAGCCCTCCTCGCCCATCAGCTCCTCGTAATAGAGGTTGCCGCTCCCATCCCGATGCTGTGTATGCCGCTTCGGTGGCACAGACCCGAGCTGCCGATAGAACGCCACAAGCACACCTCCCGCTACGTCGCAGGTCGGATGATCCTGTCATCCACGGTACCGCTCGGGCGACACGAGACGGGTCAGTCGGAGAACTCCGCGATGACCGGGGCGTGGTCGCTGGCGCCCTTGCCCTTGCGCTCCTCCCGGTCGACCGAGGCGTCCTTCACCTGGTCGGCGAGGGCGGCGGAGGCCAGGATGAAGTCGATGCGCATGCCCTCCTTGCGGGGGAAACGCAGCTGGGTGTAGTCCCAGTAGGTGTAGACGCCGGGGCCGGGCGCGAACGGGCGCATGACATCGCGGAAGCCGGTGTCGAGCATGCCCTGGAACGCGGCCCGCTCGGGCGCGGACGTGTGGGTCTTGCCCTCGAAGAGTTCCGGGGCCCACACGTCGTCGTCGGTGGGGGCGATGTTCCAGTCGCCGACCAGCGCGATCTTCGCCGCCGGGTCCTCGGTCAGCCAGTCGGTCGCCCGCTCGCGCAGGGTCGACAGCCAGTCGAGCTTGTACGCGTAGTGCGGATCGTCGAGCGCGCGGCCGTTGGGCACGTACAGGCTCCACACCCGCACCCCGCCGCAGGTCGCGCCGATCGTCCTGGCCTCAACCACCGGCGATTCGATCAGCGAGTCACCGGCGTTCTTGTCGAAACCGGGCTGCCCGGAGAACGCGGTCTCGACGTCGGTGAGCCCGACCCTGGACACGATCGCGACCCCGTTCCACTGGTTCAGCCCGACGTGGGCGACCTCGTAGCCCGCCTGGTCGAACTGCTCGTAGGGGAACTGGTCGTCGCGGCACTTGGTCTCCTGGATCGCCAGGACATCGATGTCGTGGCGGTCGAGGAAGGCGGTCACCCGATCGACGCGGGAGCGGATCGAGTTGACGTTCCAGGTGGCGAGACGCACGGGTCGCGGTCCTTTCCTACGACGCGCTCGGCGGCGCGGCGTAGCGGTAGCTGTGGTGTTCCAGGAAGCCGAGCTCGCGGTAGAGCGCGAGTCCGGTGGCGTTGCCTACCTCCACCTGCACGTAGGCATGGGTGGCGCCGTGCTCGGCGCCCCAGCGGATCAGCTCGGCGCACAGCAGCGAGGCCAGGCCGTTGCGCCGGTGCGCGGTCGCCACCGCGACACAGGTCAGCCCGACCCAGCGTCTGCCGTCCGGCGCGGTGGTGACCGCGCCGCGGCCGATCGCCAGCGCCTCCGGCAGGCCGAGCGAGGCGAACCCGAGCGTGCCGTCGATCACCGAGGTGAGCACCGCGACGTCCGGTTCCCGGACGGCGGGATCGAGCGGGATCTCGCCGCGATACCGGTGCGTGCGCAGCCAGCTCTCGCTCGGCGCGCCGGTGATCTTGACCATCGACGGGCCCTGCGGCAGGACGAAATTCGCGATGTCGAGCCCGAGGACCACGGTCTCGCTCCAGGTGTTCCAGCCCGGCGGCACCGGGGCCAGCCGATCGGGCAGTTGCAGCAGCAGCGGCAGTCCGTTGGCGGTGTACCAGTCCGCGATCTTGTGCATGGTGTCGATCGACAGCACCGCGGGCACGCCGGACTCACCCAGCGGCACAGCGGAATTCGCGCGCCCGGTGTAACCGTCGCCCGCCCGCGCGAGCCAGCCGTCGATCCACAGATGCGCGCTGCCGGGCCAGGCGGCGGCCGCCGCGGTCTCCAGCGAGCGGATCTCCTTGGTGCGAATCGGCCTCGGCCCCAGGGCCTTCAGCGCGACGACCCGATCGGGCGCCACCGAGACCAGCTCGCCCTCGGCGGTCCGCACCGACGGCGGACTCAGCGACACCAGCTCGCCGATCACATCGGTGAGCGGCTGGGGATAGCCCTCGGGGAGCTGGTACCGCATGACGACGCGGCGGCCGAGGGGGATCTCAGTCGTCATGGCCGAACGGGTCGGGCACCGTGCCGGGGATCCAGCTCAGACCCGGTGTGCCCCAGCCGTTGCGCTTGATCGCCTTCTTCGCCGCGCGGGCGTTGCGGCCGATCAGCACGTCGACGTAGAGGAAGCCGTCGAGGTGGCCCACCTCGTGCTGGAGCATCCTGGCGAAGAAGCCGGTGCCCTCGATGTCGACCGGCTCGCCCTTCTCGTCGGTCCCGGTGACCCTGGCCCAGTCGGCGCGACCGGTGGGGAACTGCTCGCCCGGCACGGACAGGCAGCCTTCCTCGTCGTCGTCGGGATCGGGCATGGTCTCCGGGATCTCGGAGGTCTCCAGCACCGGGTTGATCACCAGGCCCTTGCGGCGGATCGGCTTGCCCGCGGCGTCGAAGTCGGGGCAGTCGTAGACGAACAGCCGCTTGCCGACCCCGACCTGGTTGGCCGCCAGGCCGACACCCTTGGACTCCTCCAGGGTGTCGTACATGTCCGCGATCAGGTCGGCCAGCTCGGCCGGCGTCTCCGTCACCGGTGCGGTGGGGTTGTGGAGGACGGGGTCACCGACGATCACGATCGGGAGAATTGCCATGAGCGCCATTATCGCCGGTCGCGCGCGTGGGTGAGCGGCGGCCCCTGTGGGGTACGACACCCCTACTGGCCCGTAGTCAACACGCCGGGACATCGCTCGGAGGATCCGGCTCCTGCGTGGTTGAATGATCCGCGACGTGCAAGCGTCATTTTCATCTCGTGATACTCGGCGAGGGAGCAAGATGGACGGCGCAGCGGCTCGCAACATCGAGGCGGGAACCACACAGGACACGGCCCCCGACGAAGGCAGCGGGCTGAGTCGCCGTGAGCTCGACATCCTCGACTTCGAACGCAAATGGTGGAAGTACGCGGGCGCCAAGGAAGACGCGATCCGCGAGCTGTTCGCCATGTCGGCCACCAGGTACTACCAGGTGCTCAACGCGGTCGTCGACAAGGACGAGGCGCTGGCGGCGGACCCGATGCTGGTCAAGCGCCTGCGCAGGCTGCGGGCCAGCAGGCAGAAGGCTCGCGCAGCACGCCGACTCGGTTTCCAGGTCTGACATGAGGGCCACACAGCACCGGTTGCGACTAGGGTTGCGCGGGTGAGCAACCCGAATCCCACCCCCGGCGGCCCGCCGCTGCGCGCGCTGGCGATGGTGTTGATCGCCCTGGCCATCGTTTTCGCGGGTCTGGGTGCGATGTCGTTGTCGAACTCCGATGCCGACTCCGCCGATTCGGCCGAGCCGACCGAGACGACGACGTCGAGCGTGGTCGCGCAGGCGCCGGCCACCACGGCCGTCGCGACGACCACCAGCGCGGCCGCTGCCCCGACCACCGCCAAGACCACCACGACGACGGTCGCGCCGACCACCACGGCGGCGCCGAGCACCGCGCCCGCGGCCACGGTCGACCAGAGTGTGCCCGTGCGGGTGCTGAACAACAGCCTGGTCGCCGGCCTGGCCGCGCGCACCGCGGGCGAGCTGACCTCGTCGGGCTGGAGCAACGTGAGCACCGGCAACTACAGCGGCGAGAACCTCACCACCACCACGGTGTTCTACGGCGGCGGCGCGGGCGACAAGGCCGCGGCCACCGAGATCGCCGCGGAGATCGGCGGGACCGTCGCGCCGAAGACCGGCGACACCTCGCCGGGCGTGGTCGTCGTACTGACCGGTCGCTGAACGAGGCTCGGCACGCGGTGCCGAGTGGGGAACGTGCGCTGTGGCATCATCTTGAGCGGTACAGCCCCTGTCCACCCAGCTTTACTCGTTAAACTCGGTACTCGTAAAGGAGTTCCCTGATGGCCACGTCGACAACTCGTCGCCCGTCCTGGCGCATTGTGACCCCGGTGCTGGCGGTTGCCGCGTTCGGGCTCGCCGCTTGCTCCAACAGCCAGGAGTCGAGTGACGTCAAGGGAACCACGCCGCCGGTGTGGACCAGCTCGCCCGCGCCCGCGGGTTCCGGTACCGAGCACGGCGGCGGCCACGGCACCCCGACGACCGCGAACCACGGCGGCGGCGACCACGGCGCGCCCGCGGCCGGCGGCCTGAAGACCGAGCTCAAGTCGGGTTCCGGCGCGAGCGTCGGCACCGCGACCTTCGTCACCGAGGGCAGCCACCTGGTGGTCACCGTCGAGGCGCAGGGCCTCACCCCGGGTTTCCACGGCCTGCACTTCCACCAGAACGGCACCTGTGAGGGCGACTTCACCTCGGCCGGCGGTCATCTGCAGGTCGGCGCGGCCAACGCGCACCCGGCCAGCGGCGACCTGACCTCGCTGCAGGTCGGTGCCGACGGCACCGCCAAGCTGGTCACCCGCACCGACACCGTCACCCTGGACAACATCAAGGGCAAGGCGCTGATCGTGCACTCCGGCGCCGACAACTTCGGCAACATCCCGTCCCGGTACACCCGCGAGGGTGGCACCGGCCCCGACGAGACCACGCTGTCCACCGGTGACGCGGGCTCCCGGGTCGCCTGCGGCGTGGTCGGTTAGCGAGACGCACATGGCCGGGGCAATCCAGTCGGTACCCTTCCCAGGTTCGCCCCGGCCCACCATCGGCATCGAATGGGAGATCGCGCTCGTCGACAAGGTGACGCGCGATCTGTCCAACACCGCCTCGGCGGTCTTCGACGCCGTCGGTGACCGGCGTGCCCACGACGGCACGCCCCAGGTGACCAAGGAATTGCTGCGCAACACCGTCGAATTGGTGACCGGTGTGCACGACACGGTCGGCGGCGCGGTCGAGGACCTGCGCGGCACCATGGACGCGGTGCGCCGCGCGGCCGATCCGCTCGGCGTCGACCTGTTCTGCGCGGGCACCCATCCGTTCGCGCAGTGGTCGGCCCAGCAGCTCACCCGCTCACCGCATTACGACGAGCTGATCGAGCGCACCCAGTGGTGGGGCCGCCAGATGCTGATCTGGGGCGTGCACGTGCACGTGGGAGTCTCGCACCGGGACAAGGTCTTTCCGATCCTGAACTCGCTGCTGCTGTCGTACCCGCATCTGCTCGCGCTCTCGGCCTCCTCGCCGATGTGGTCCGGCGACGACACCGGCTACGCCAGCAACCGCGCGCTGATGTTCCAGCAGCTGCCGACCGCCGGGCTGCCGTTCCAGTTCGAGAACTGGCCGCAGTTCGAGGGTTTCGTGCACGACCAGCTCAAAACCGGTGTGTTCGAACAGCTCGGCGGCATGCACTGGGACATCCGGCCCGCGCCCAAGTGGGGCACCATCGAGATCCGGGTGTGCGACGGGCTGTCCAGCCGGGCCGAACTGGCCGCGGTGGCCGCGCTGATCCACTGCCTCGTCGTCGATCTGGAACGCAGGCTGGACGCGGGCGAGGACCTGCCGACGCTGCCGCCGTGGCACGTGCAGGAGAACAAATGGCGCGCCGCGCGCTACGGGCTCGACGCGATCGTGATCGTCGACGACGCCAGCAATGAGCGTTTGGTCACAGACGATCTGATGGAACTGCTGAACAAACTCGAGCCGACCGCCAAGCGTTTGGGCTGCTCGGACGAATTGGCCTCGGTCGCCGACATTCCCCGCCACGGTGCCTCCTACCAGCGGCAACGCCGAGTCGCGGCGCAATCGCAGGGTGATCTTGTCGCCGTCGTGGATTCGCTGGTGCGGGAGCTGGATCAGTAGCGTTCAGCTGCACGGCGGGGTGGCGTTAACCCGCCGTTTACGATGGCTGGATGCTTGTCGAACATCCGCGCACCGATGCGGGGGGTGCCACCCAACGGAGCCGTCTGCGTGAGCCACGCACCCTCGCCGTCGTCGCGGTGTCGGCGGTGCTCGCGCTGCTGGTCGGATTGCAGATCGCCGCCTGGGTCAGCGGGTTCGACGGCCCGCTCGCGAGCCTGGCGCGCGACTACATCGGGACGCCGAAATCGATGTCGGTGCCGTGGGCCGGTCTGCTGCTCGCCCTCGTCGGGGTGAACGCGCGCAGGCGGCTGTACGCGGTGGCCGCCGCGATCGGGATCGACGCGATCTACGTCGCGCTGCGGCTGCTCGACGGCAAGCCGTTCACCGTCGGCAACGGACCGACCATCGTCCTGACCGGCCTGGTGATCGTGGCGGCCGTGCGCTGGCGTGGGCGCGAACGCACCGACGCGCTGAAGGCGGCGGCGCTGGGCGCGCTGCTGGTGCTCGCGACCAAGGTGGGCGATGTGTGGCTGCACGTCACCTCGGCGGTGCGGCCCTCGGTGCTCGACGAATACCTGGTCCTCGCCGATCACGCGCTCGGTGACCCGTCCTGGGTACTCGGCCGGGTGCTCGAGGTGCTCGGGCCCGAGGTGTACGGCGTGCTGCACTGGGTCTACATCGAGCTGCCGGTGGCGGCCATCGTGGTCGCGGTGTGGCAGTTGCGCCGGGTCGTCCCGACGGGGGAGTGGCCGACGCACTACCTGGTCCGCACGTTCCTGGTGCTCGGGCTGGTCGGTCCGCTGTTCTACGTGCTGTTCCCGGTCGTCGGGCCGATGTTCGCGTTCGGCGCGGACGGGCACGGCTTCCAGGTCGGCAACTTCTGGCCCTCGCTGCTGCCGCCGATCGATCACAACCCGGCCGCGCTGCCGTTCGACGCGTTCACCCCGCGCAACTGCATGCCGTCGATGCACACCGCCTGGGCGCTGTCGCTGTTCATCCACACCCGTCGCGATGTCGACGGGTCGCGGGCGCCGGCCTGGCTGCGCTGGGGCGGCGCGTTCTGGCTGGCCGCGACCGTGGCCGCCACGCTCGGGTTCGGGTACCACTACGGCGTCGACCTGGTGGCTGGCGCGGTGCTGTGCCTGACCGTCGAGTCGGCGCTGCGGGCGCCCGAACGCGGCTGGGGCGCGTTCCGGGTGCGGATGGTCGGCTTCGGCGCGGTGGTGTTCGCCGGGCTGCTGCTGTCGTTCCGGTACCTCGCGGTGCCGATGGCCGAATACCCGGTGCTCGCGGGCGCCGTCGTCCTCGGGCTGCTGGCGGCGGTGGCCGCGGCGTTCCACGCGACCTGGTTCGCGGCGGCGCCGCGGCGGGAGCTCGCGCCGGTGGCCGGTTAGTCGTCGGCGTCGCGGCCGAGTTCGTTGATCCGCAGCAGGCCGTCGCGGTGCCGCTGTTCGCGGTAGGCGGTGCGGCCGAGGAGATGGGCGATGACGGGCGCGGTGATGATGGTGAACAGGCCGGTCAGCACCAGCATCCAGACGTTGACGTCGCCCCTGATGTCGATGCCGGTGCCGATCATCACCAGCACCAGCCCGACCACTTGCGGCTTGGTCGCGGCGTGCATGCGGGTGAGGGTGTCGGGGAAGCGCACGATGCCGATGGCGGCGGTGACCGCGAGCACGCAGCCGGTCAGGATGAGCACGGCCGAGACCCACTCCCACGCCGTCATCGGTCGTCCCTGACGCGGAAGCGCGAGACCGCGGCCGAACCGAGGAAGCCGACCAGGGCCAGCGCCACGATGGCCGGTATCACCGTGGTGTCGTTGCTGTAGGCGGCCCAGACCGCGAGCCCGGACGCGGCGATGGCCATCAGCGAGTCGATCCCGACGACCCGGTCCAGGGTGCTCGGCCCGGCCAGCACCCGGTAGCTGGTGATCACCGCGGCGGCGGTCAGCAGGATGCCGGCGAGCACGGCGACGACCGTCATGACCGCACCTCCGGGCCGGGGTCGAGCCTGCGGCGTTCGCTCGGCCGTTCGAAGGCGTTGATCAGCAGATGCTCCAATCGCCGGGTGGTGCGGTAGAACTTCAGCACCGATTTCTCGCTGCCCACGTCGAGCACGTGGACGTAGACCACGCACCGCGGCCGGTCCAGCTCGAGCACCATGGTGCCGGGAATCAGGTTCAGCAGGTCGGTGGCCATCACCAGGACCAGGTCGGACTGGATCCCCAGGTGCACGCGCAGCACACCGGAGACCGGTGGACCGGCGGGCCGGATCGCGAACCAGGCCACCTGCGCGCTCGACTCGAGCGCGTAATAGGCGCTGACCACGATCAATTCGAGGAACGACAGCGGATGGAACCGGCCGGTCACCGGGACCATGGGCAGCGGCAGCGCGAAGACCACGATCAGCGCGACGACGAAGCCCGCCACGACATTGGCCGCGCTCAGGTCGCCCCAGAGCGCGACCCAGACCGCGGTCAGCCACGCGAGCACCCCGATCCGCAGCACGTTGTCGCGGTTGACCAGCCGCCCGAGCGTCATCGCGGCTCCGATCCGAGCACGGAACCGATGTAGACCGCCGGGTCGTCCAGGTCGGCGGCCGCCCGTTCGGCGATGCCGAGAATCGGTCCGGCCAGCACCGTCAGCGCCAGCCCTGCGGTGACCAGGCTCGCGGTCGCCAGCACCATCAGCGCGGGCATCCGGCCGGGGTCGGTGCGGTCCTCGTAGTGCACATCGGTGGAATCCTCCACCAGGGTGGGCGGTTTCGCCGCGGTGAGATGACCCTCCGGCGCCTCCTCGCGCGGCCGCCAGAACGCCTTGCTCCACACCCGCGCCACCGCGTACAGCGTCAGCAGGCTGGTGATCACCGAGCCCGCGACCAGCACCCAGGCCAGCACGCTGCCGTCGGCCGCGCCCGCCTCCAGCAGCGCGACCTTGCCGATGAACCCCGAGAACGGCGGAATGCCGCCGAGATTCAGCGCGGGGACCAGGAACAGCACGCCGAGCAGCGGACTCGCGGTGGCCAGCCCGCCGATCCGGCGCAGCGAGACCGACCCCGCCTGGCGTTCGATCAGACCGACGGCCAGGAACAGCCCGGTCTGCACGAGGATGTGGTGGGCGACGTAGAAGACCGCGCCGGTCAGCCCCGCGGTGGTGGCGAGGCCGATGCCGAAGACCATGTAGCCGATGTGGCTGACCAGGGTGAACGAGAGCAGTCGCCGGATATCGGTCTGCGCGATCGCGCCGAGGATGCCCACCAGCATCGTCGCCAGTCCGCACACCAGCAGGATGTTGTCGAACGCGCCGTCGGGGAACCACAGGGTGTGGGTGCGGATGATCGCGTACACCCCGACCTTGGTGAGCAGACCGGCGAAGACCGCGGTCACCGGCGCGGGCGCGGTGGGGTAGGAGTCGGGCAGCCAGCTCGACAGCGGGAACACCGCCGCCTTGATCCCGAACGCCACCAGCAGCACCGCGTAGCAGGCGGTGCGCACGCCGCTCGGGGTGGCGTCCAGGCGCACGGCCAGCTGCGCCAGATTCAGGGTTCCGGTGGCGGCGTAGGTGATGCCGATGCCGATCAGGAAGATCAGCGACGACACCATCGACACCATCACATAGGCGATGCCGGTGCGGATGCGCTCCTCGGTCGCGCCGACGGTGAGCAGCACGAACGAGGCGACCAGCAGGACCTCGAAGCCGACGAACAGGTTGAACAGGTCGCCGGCGAGGAACGCGGTCGAGACCCCCGCGGTCAGGACCAGGTAGGTGGGCCGGTAGATCGAGGTGGGCTGGTGCTCGTCGCCGTCGGAGATGTTCTGCCCCGCACCGTAGATCGACACCACCAGCAGCACGAACGCCGACACCAGCAGCATCGCCGCCGAGAGCCGGTCCACTACCAGCGTGATCCCGATCGGCGACGGCCAGCCGCCCACCTGGACCGCGGTGGTGCCGTCGCGATCGGCCAGGTACAGCAGCAGCGCGCTGATCACCAGCACGCACGTCAGCGCGCTCAGCGAGATCATCGCCTGGAGCCGCGGGCGGCGGCCGAACACCAGGGTCGCCGCGGCGCCGAGCAGCGGGACCAGCACCGGCAGCGCGGCGAGGGCGGGGAGCAGATCCGGGGACAGGGTCACTGTTCGGGATCCTCCTGTTCCCGCCGGGCGGCGATCTGCGCGTCCTCGGGGTCGTTGTCGACGTCCTCGCTGGTGGTCAGCATGTAGGAGCGGTAGGCCAGCGCGAGCACGAACGCGGCCAGCCCCATGGTGATGACGATGGCGGTGAGGACCATGGCCTGGGCCAGCGGATCGGCCATGCCCTGGTGCGCGGTGTCGGAACTGCCGAGGATGGGCGGCCGCCCGTCGGGGCCGCCCATGGTGAGGATCAGCAGGTTCACCGCGTTGCCGAGCAGGATCATCCCGAGCAGCATCTTCGAGACCACCCGCTCGAGCAGCAGGTACACCCCGCACGCGGTGAGCGCGCCGATGGTGATCAGCAGAATCAGGTTCGCGCTCATACGAGTTCCTTGTCCAGGCGGGCGCCGAGGCTGCGCAGCACGTCGAGGACCAGGCCGACCACGACCAGGTAGACACCGAGGTCGAAGAACATCGCGGTGACCAGCTTGATGTGGCCGAGCACCGGCAGCGTCACCTCGATGATCGCCGACGACAGCGGCGGCGCGCCGAGCAGCAGCGAGGCGGTCGCGGTGCCCGCGGCCAGGGTGAGCCCGGCGCCGAGTAGGTGCCCGGCGTCGACCGGCAGCGCCTCGCCCAGTTCGTAGCGTCCGCCCGCCAGGTAGCGCAGGGTCAGCGCGAGCCCGGCGACCAGGCCGCCCGCGAAGCCGCCGCCGGGCGCGTTGTGTCCGGAGAAGAAGAAGTACACCGACAGCACCATGATGGTGGGGAAGATCAGCCGGGTGGTGATCTGCAGGACCATCGAGCGGTAGCGCCGATCGACCAGCCGGGCGGCGGGCAGCCAGCTCACCGCGTCGGGATCGTAGTTCGGCGCGTCGGCCGCGCGGGGCGCGCTGCCGAAGCGCCTGCTGCGGAACACCAGTGAGGCGACGCCGGTCGCGGCGACGACGAGCACCGAGATCTCGCCCAGGGTGTCCCAGGCGCGGATGTCGACGAGCAGCACGTTCACCGCGTTCTTGCCGCCGCCGATCCGGTAGGCGGCGTCCGGGATGGCCTGCCAGATCGGTTCGGCGCGCCGCGCGGCGGTGGCGAACGCGGCCAGCACCGCGACGGTGATCCCGACGCCGATCGCGAGCAGCGCCCGGCGGACCTTGAAGGCGGTCGCCTGGTCCTCGGCGATCTCGGCGGGAAACGCGCGCAGCACCAGCACGAAGATCACCAGCGTCAGCGTCTCGACCAGGAATTGGGTCAGCGCCAGGTCGGGCGCGCCGTGCAGCGCGAAGATCACGCCGCAGCCGTACCCGGTGACCCCGACGACGAGCACGCTGGCCAACCGGTTGCGCAGCACCGTCGCGGCCAGCGCCATCGCGATCATGATCGCCCCGATCGCGGCTTGCAGCGGCGAATCCCACAGCCGCAGTTCCACGCCGGTCCGGGTGCCCAGCGCCAGCAGCACCGTCGGCAGCACGATCAGGGTGCCGAGGATGGTGGCCTGGCTGGCGGGCAGCGAGCCGGACTGCACGGTGCCGGTGATCTTCAGCGAGAGCCGGTCCATCGCCCGCAGCGCGGCGTCGTAGGCGCGGTCGGCGTTGCCGAGGCGCGGATGGACCGGTTCGTCGATCCGGCCCCGGATCAGGAACAGCGCGACACCGGCGGCGATGATGAACAGCGTCAGCACCAGCGGCCAGGTGAGGTCGTGCCAGAGCGCGAGATGGGCGTCGAGCTCGCCGGGCAGCGTCTGGGCGTAGGGACTCAGCCAGCGGTCGACGTCGGTCGTGTCCAGACCACCGGCGACGCCCGCTGCGGCGAGCACCGCGGGCGGGGCGAGCAGCAGCGGACCGGGGGCGTGCCAGGACATCGGGCGGGCCGGATCCGCGGTCTTGCCGAAAGCACCCCAGATGAACCGGGTGCTGTAGGCCACCGTGAACGCCGAGCCGATCGCGATGCCGGCCAGCTCGGCCAGCTTGACCGGGGTCGTCAGCACCTCCGCCGACCACACCGAGGTCAGCGCAGACTCTTTGCCGACGAAGCCCAGCAGCGGCGCGATGCCGGCCATGCTCAGCGCGGCGACGACGGCGGTCGCGCACAACCACGGCGCCCGCCGCCCGAGCCCGGACAACTCACGCAGGTCGCGCGTGCCCGCGCCGTGATCGATGATGCCGACCACCATGAACAGGCAGGCCTTGAACAGCGCGTGCGCCACCAGCAGGGTGATCCCGGCCAGCGCCGCGTCCGGCGTGCCGATCGCCATCATCGTCATCAGCAGGCCCAGCTGGCTGACGGTGCCGAACGCCAGCACCAGCTTGAGGTCGTACACCTGCATCGCCCGCCAGCCGGCCAGCAGGATGGAGACGAGGCCGAGCGGCAGCAGCATCGCGTGCCAGGGCGGGGTCTGGGCGAAGGCGGGCGCGAGCCGGGCCACCAGATAGATGCCCGCCTTCACCATCGCGGCCGCGTGCAGATACGCGCTGACGGGGGTCGGCGCTGCCATCGCGCCGGGGAGCCAGAAGTGCAGCGGGACGATCGCCGATTTGCTGATCGCGCCGATGAGTACCAGCCCGATCCCGACCGAGACCGCCGTCCCGCCGGGCGGCGCGGTCGCGAGCAGATCCGACAGCAGGAAACTGCCGTAGCGGTTGCCGAGGACGATGATCCCGACCAGCATCGCCAGCCCGCCCGCACCGGTCACCAGCAGCGCCTGGATCGCCGCCCGCCTGCTCACCGCCCGCTCGGCGTAGTGGCCGACCAGCAGGAACGACAGCACGGTCGTGATTTCCCAGAACACGTAGAGCAGCAGCATGTTGTCGCTGGTGACCAGGCCGAACATGGCACCGGCGAAACCGATCAGCTCGGCGGCGAAGACCCCGAGCCTGACCTCGTCGCGATCGAAGTAGCGGCCGCAGTAGGCCAGGATCAGCGCGCCGATGCCGAGCACCAGCGTGCACATCACCGCGGCGAGGGAATCGAAGCGCAGGTCGATGTCCATCGAAATCTGCGGCGCCCATTGCACATGCGTGCGCACGGTCGTGCCCCAGTGCGCGAGCACCCAGCCCAGACTGCCGAGCGGAACCAGGGCGAGCAGGTAGAAAGCGTTGCGGCCCAGCACTCGTACACACAGCGGGGCCACCAGTGCGGCCAGCGCGTGGGCGAGTAGAACGGCGAGCAACTCCTCCTCCGTCTTTCGGTGGCGGTCGAGTAGTGCGCCCCGATCCTACGGGCGATCGTGCCGGGTTTCGCGGCACCGGCGCTGTCGCGTCGGCCATGTCGCCGGGTGCTCGGCTATCGCCGCGGCGCGGATTCCGTTTCGGCGGGCCGGATTCGGTAGAGCACGGCCAGCCCGGCGGCGGCGCCGATCGTGATGGTCAGCGCGACCCAGCCGGGAATGCTCTCGTCGACGGAGGTCGTGCCCGTCGGCCAGTGCCGCAGCCGGGTGGGAATGGACCACAGGATCGACGGCAGGTACAGCGCGCCGAGGCCGAGCACGGCGCTGGGCAGGTAGCCGACCCGCAGCGAACCGGCGGCGAAGCCCGCGACGGCGGTCAGCGCGAGCAAACCCGCCGTCCACGCGAACGCCCACGGGAACCGCTCGGCCACGGTGGCGAACAGGCAGATCACGGCCGCGCCGAGCAGCACGGCCCACGGGCTCGACCAGCGCAGCCCGGCCAGGATGGCGGCGGTGGCGACGAGCAGGACGAGCAGCAGATGCCAGCCGAGACTCGTCGCGTCGGCCAGCGAGTCGGCCGCGGCGCCCAGGCTGACCGCGATCAGCACGCCCGCGCCGTCGCGGCCGGGCAGCAGGGTGGCGGCGGCGAAGGCGGCGGCCAGGGTGACCACCACGGCCAGCGTGATCTGCCAGGTGTTGCCGTTCAGGTCGTCGAATTCGCGATCGAGCCAGTCGGTGGCGACCAGCAGCGTCAGCGCGAGCACGGTGGCGGCCACGATCGGGGTGATCGGCAGGTCGGCGGCGAGGCGGGGGATACCGGGCATCATGCCGTGCCGGTGCCGCAGGGTGTTCAGCGTCAGCAGGACGACCGCGGCGATCACCAGCCAGGCCGGGGTGTGCACCGACTTGCTTGCCGTGGCCGAGGTGTTCGAGCTGAACACGGCGACGACCTCGCCGTAGACGAACACCGTCACGACCCCGAGCAGGAAGCCGACCGCGGGCCAGCGCAAGCGCAGCGCGCAGATGCCGAGCGCGCCGAACAGCACGCCGCCGCAGAGCGAATCGATGTAGTTCTGTGTGGTGAGCACGTCGGTCGAGGTCATCGTCCGGCCGACGAAATAGTTGATCGCCAGGGCCAGCGCCCCGCAGGTGGCGGCCAGCCAGACCAGTCCGGGGCGGGTGATCGGCCGGGCCAGCACCGCCACGACGACGGCGACGATGAGCCCGAGCGCCGCCGCGCGCGGCACGCTGTTGATCAGGCTGGTGACCCGGTACGGCGAGTCGACCGACTCGGCGCCGAAGGTGAACGGCAGGAACAGCGACATTCCCGCCGCCGCGGCCCCGGCGAACGCCGTCACCGCGTCCAGACCATCCCGGATCTTGGGCACCTCTTCGACGATACCGGTGAACGCCGTCCCACCTGGGATATCACGATCGGATCGCCGGTACGGCTAGGGCGTGGCGGTGGGCGCCGGCTCGTCCGACCGGATCCGGTACAGCACCAGCAGCGCGGCCGCGCCGCCGATCGTGATGGCCAGCGCGACCCGGCCCGCCGTGGCTTCGGACACCGGGGCGGCGCCGGTCGGCCAGTTCCGCAGACCGGTGGGAATCGACCACAGGATCGACGGCAGGTACACCGCGCCGAGGCCGAGCACGGCGCTGGGCCCGTGGGCGACCCGGATCGAGCCGAACACGTACCCGGCGACCACGGCCAGCGCCAGCGCGCCTGCCGTCCAGGCGAACGTCCACGGCAGGCGGGCGGAGAACGTGACGAACACGCAGATGGCGGCGACAAAACACAGCGCGGCCCACGGCGAGGCCCACCGCTGCCCGGCCAGGATGCCCGCCGCCGCCGCGCCGAGCACGAGCACGATCTTCCAGCCCAGGCTCGGGCCGTCGATGACCGAGTCGCCCGCGGCCGCCAGGCTGACGGCGACCAGCACCCCCGCACCGTCGCGGCCGGGCAGCAGGGTGGCCGCGACGAACGCGGCGACGACCGTGACCGTCACCGCGAGCGCGATCCGCCAGAACCCCTGAGGTCCCTCGGCGAACTCCCGCTGCAGCCATTCGGTGGCCAGCAGCAGCGACAGCGACAGGACCGTCGCGGCCACGATCGGGATCATCGGCAGCTCGGCGGTGGCCGACGGCCCGGCGGGTGGCTTGATGGTGTGCCGGTGCCGGACGGTGTTCACGGCGAGCAGTACGACGGCGGCGATGATCAGCCCCGACGGACTGTGCACCGCCCGGTCCGTCGTCGTCAGCATGTTCTCGGTGACCAGCGCGATCACCTCGCCGTACACGAACACCACCACAGAGCCGAGCGCGAAACCGGCCGCGGCCCAGCGCAAGCGCAGCGAACACAGGCACAGGGCGCCGAAGATCACGCCGCCGAACAGCGCGTTCACATAGTTCTGGGTGGTGAGCACCTCGGCCGAGTCCATGGTGTGGCCGACGAAGTAGTTGAACCCCAGCGCCGCGGCGGCGCAGGCGGCGACCAGCCAGTCGAGTCCGGGCCGGATCAGCGCGGCGACGACGACGGCGACGATGAGTCCGAGGGTGGTCGCGCGGGGAACGCTGTTGGCCCACCCGGCGACCTGATAGGGGGTGTCGATCACCGTGCTGGAGCGGGAGGTGAACGGCACGAACAGCGCGATTCCCGCGATCGCGGCACCTGCGAACGCCGTGACCGCATCCACACCATCCCCGAACGTGGGCACAGTTCGACGATACTCGCCGAAAGGCCCGTCTAGCTGCGACGTTGTCGACGATTCGGGATCGGTCAGGCCCGGCTCTCGGCATACCGGCGCAGCGACTCGACCTGTTCGGGATCCAGCGACGGCCGCACGCTCGCCCGCGCGGTCGCGACGTCCTCGGCGGTGACGTCGGCGGCCGCCATATCGCGGCGCAGCGCCGAGAGCGCCGCCTCGCGCAGCAGGGCCGCGCAGTCGGCAGCCGAATAGCCGTCGAGGTCCTCGGCCAGGGCGGCCAGATCGACGTCGGCCGCCAGCGGCACCGAGCGACCCGCGGTGCGCAGGATGTCGAGCCGGGCCGCGGCGTCGGGCGGCGGCACGAACACCAGCCGGTCCAGCCGTCCCGGCCGCAGCAGGGCGGGGTCGATCAGCTCGGGCCGGTTCGTCGCGCCGAGGACCACCACATCGCGCAGCGGTTCCACGCCGTCGAGCTCGGTGAGCAGTGCGGCGACCACCCGATCGGAGACCCCGGAGTCGCTGCTCTGCCCGCGCCGTGGCGCCAGCGCGTCCACCTCGTCGAGGAAGATCAGCGACGGCGCCGAATCGCGGGCGCGCTGGAACAGCTCGCGCACCGCCCGCTCGGAGGAGCCGACCCACTTGTCCATCAGCTCGGCGCCTTTCACCGCGTGCACGCTGAGCTGACCGGTCCCGGCCAGCGCCCGCACCAGGAAGGTCTTGCCGCAGCCGGGCGGACCGTAGAGCAATACGCCGCGCGGCGGGTCGATACCGAGCCGGGCGAAGGAATCGGGATGCCGCAGCGGCCACAGCACCGCCTCGGTGAGCGCCTGCTTGGTCTCCACCATGTCGCCGACGTCGTCGAGGTCGAGCGAGCCGATCGCCAATTCCTCGGTCCCCGAACGCGACAGCGGCCGGATGACGTCGAGCGCGCCGATCAGATCGTCCTGCGCGAGTTCGGGCTCGGTCTGCTCCCGGCTGGCCCGCCCGGCCGCGCGCACCGCGGCCTCCCGGCACAGCGCGGCCAGGTCGGCCACGACGAAACCCGGTGTGCGTGCGGCGATCAGATCCAGGTCGAGCGTGCCGGCGGGCACCTTGCGCAGCAGCTGTTCGAGCAGCGCGCGCCGGACCACCGCCGTCGGCAGCGGCAGGGCGAGTTCGCGATCGCACAGATCCGGCGCGCGCAGGCGCGAATCCACCTGTGCCGGATGGGCGGTGGTGGCCAGCAGGGCGACGCACGGCGCGCGCATCGCGGCGCGCAGCTGATCGAGGACGAGCGTGGCGACCGGCTCGGCTTCGGCGGGCAGCAGCGCGTCGATATCGGTGATCAGCAGGATGCCGCCCTGACCCGAGGCGACGTCACCGACGGCCTCGGCGACCTCGCGCAGCCTGCTGCCGCTCTCCATCGCGCCGACACTGGGCCCGTCGAGCTCCACCACCCGGCGCGGCGCCGCCACCGCCCTGGCCAGCGTCGCCTTGCCGACCCCGGCCGGTCCGGTGACCAGCACACCCAGATGCGCCGGTGCCCCCAGCGTTTTCAGCAGCTCTGGCTCGTCGAGGGCCAGGCTCAGCCACTCCGACAGCTTGGCCGCCTGCCCCTGCACCCCGGCCAGTTCCTCCACCTGGATCGGCGCGCTGCCCGAACTCACCGACACCACGTCCGAGGGCAGGCCGTTCTGGCCCGGATCGGCGTCGCGTTCCATCGCGTGCATGATCGCGGCCGGGCCCCGGCCCCAGCCGACGGCCGAATTGGGTTGCACGCTCACCGGTCCCGGCATCGGATCGATCGCGGTGACGGTGAGCAGCTCGGTGGTCCAGGCGATGCCGAAGGCGCGCGAGAGCGCCTGGGTGGCGGCCGCCGAGCTGATGTCGGGGCCGAGATCGCGCGGCAGCAGCGACACCGTGTCGCCCACCGTCACGACCTTGCCGAGCAGGGCCTGGCGCAGCGTGGCCGCCGGAATACTGGCCGTCGCGTGCGCCGATCCGCTCAGCGAGATCTGCTTGGCGCCGTAGACCGTCACCGGCGCGACCGTCACCGCGGCGTTCTCCCGCAGCCCCACATTCGACAGCGTCACGTCGTCGAGCAGCGCCACGCCGGGCGGGGTGCCCGCCGGGGCCTTGGCCACCACCGCCGCCGTCCTGCGGGCGCCGGTCAGGCCGATGCCGTCCCATTCGCGCAGGCCGAGCGCGGTCAACGTCTCGGGGTGCAGGCGCACCACCCCGCGCCGGGCATCGGCCGCCGAAGGGTTGAGCCGGGCGGTCAGCGAGAGTTCAGCCACTGTGCCATTCTGCCGCGTCCCGGCGAATTCGCTCCGGCGATGAGCGATCCTTTGGCAGACCGCAAGGTCGAGGGGCGAAAGTGGCTGACATGACGAACCACCGCAACCAGCCGGTACGCTGCACCGGACGCGCCGGAGGTGCCGGCGCCGCGATCCACCGGGGAAAGCTGCAGATGAATCGAATCTCCCTCGTCGTCCTGGCTGCTGGGGCGTTGTGCTTGACGGTGGCCGGATGCGGTTCCGACGACACCGCCGACGCGAGCGGGCTGCGCAAGGGCACACCGACCTCGAGCGCGAGCGCGAGTGCCACCACCACGACCAAGGCGGGCGCGACGACGACGTCGAGCGCCGCACCCACCGCCGCCGCCACCGGCGCGAAGATCACCTGCGGTCAGTTCAAGGAACTCGACACCGACGGTGAGAAGCAGGCGATCGAGCAGATCCTGGCGGCCAACCCGGGCAGCCCCTTCGAGGGCAGCCCGAATGTGGCACTCGGTACCGCGAAGCTGGTCTGCCTCGCGCCGGGCAACGCCGACAAGACCGTCGCCGAGGCCGCCGGGATCACGCCGTAGCGCTGCTCAGTGGACCAGTGACTGCCAGTTCGCGGGCACCCGGTCGGCCGGTCCAGGCACGGACTGGCCGATCGGGTGACTGGTCGGCGCCGCGAGTTCGGGACCACCGCTGTACATCTCGCTGGTGGTGAAGTTGTAGAACCAGTCCTCGCCGGGCTCGTAGCTCTGCATGAACGGATGCCCGGTCGAGGCGAAGTGCTTCGACGCGTGCTGGCTGGGCGAGCTGTCACAGCAGCCGACGTGCCCGCATTCGGCGCAGCGGCGCAGATGCACCCACCAGCCCCGCGCGGCGTCGCACTCCTGACAACCGGCGCCACTCGGCGGGACGCTGGTATCGATACCTTCGAACTCTTCGGCCATCACTGATCTCCTGTGTTCGACGGGGTGCTGTCGTTGTCCGCCTGGGGATCGAGCGGCAGGCGGACGATGAAACGGGTGTCGCCCGGTTCGGATTCGACCCGGATGTCGCCGTTGTGCTTGTTGACCACGATCCGGAACGAGATGTCGAGGCCGAGTCCGGTGCCGTCACCGACCGGTTTGGTGGTGAAGAACGGCTCGAAGATCCGGCCCTTGGCCTCGGGCGCGATGCCGGGCCCGGTGTCGCCGATCTCGACGACGGCGCAATCGTTCTCCTTGTAGGTGCGCACCGTCAGGGTGCCGGCGCCGCCCATCGCGTAGACCGCGTTGTCGATCAGGTTGGTCCACACCTGGTTGAGTTCGGCGGCGAAGCAGGGGACCGGCGGCAGCGCGCGGTCGTAGTCCTTGACCACCTGGACGCCGTCGCCGAGCTTGCGGTTGAGCATCACCAGCGTGGAATCGAGCAGCTCGTGCAGGTCGACCACCTGGTAGGGCGCGCGGTCCATCTGCGAGTACTGCTTGGCCGCGCCGACCAGGGTGGAGATGCGGGCCGTCGAGTCGCCGATCTCGTTCATCAGCAGCTCGGTCTCGATGGTGTAGTTCAGCCAGCGGATCGCGCCCTCGAAGACCTGCGCCTGGCACGCCTCCAGGGTCGCGTGCACGCCCTCGAGCCAGTCGATGTCCAGGCCGGCCTGGACGAAGGTCGGCGCCAGGTTCCAGCCGTCGGCGATGCCGTGGTCGTCGAACCAGTCGGCGAGCGCGTCCTCCCGGTCGGCGGCCTCCAGCGGTGACAGATCGGGGGCCTTGGCGACCCGCTCGGCCGCCTGTTCCTGCAGGTCGACCAGGTGCACCAGCGCCTCGGGCGGGAACTTGCCGGTGGCCATCATCTTGAGCTTGTGCCGCATGCCCGCGACGCGTTCGCGCAGGCCCGCGGTGGCCCGCACCGCGGCGGCGGCCGGGTTGTTGAGCTCGTGGGTGAGCCCGGCCGAGAGCGAACCGAGCGCGAGCAGCCGCTCCCGCTCGGCGATCCGCTGGCTGGACTTCTGCCCGCCGTAGAACGCGCCCTCGAGCAGGTGCACCGCCATCGGGAACCAGTCCTTGACCATCCGCGCGAAATCGGCGGCCGCCAGCACCAGGAACCGCGAGCGCCGCTCGACGTACATCGAGCCCGCGTAGTCCTGGCTCACCTTGTCGCCGAGGTAAGCCATCCAGGCGCCCGCGTACACGCCGCGGTGGTCGGTGCGGTTGATCTCGATCTCGATGCCGCCGGACAGCTTCGTCAGCCGCACCGCGCCGTCGATCAGCACGTAGAAGCAGGTCGCCGGCTCGCCCTCGCGGTAGACCGGGCCCGGGTCGATGTACTCGATCCGGCCCGCCTCGCACAGCTGCGCGAGCTGGTCGTCGTCGAGCTTCTCGAACAGGAACAGGGTGCGCAGTTCGTTCGGATCGCAGATCAGCATGCTGTCGGTCATTCGCGCTGTCCTCTCATGCCAGATACCGGTGGACGAGCATGACCGCCATGGCGCCTTCGCCGACCGCGGAGGCGACCCGCTTGGCCGATTCGGCGTGCACGTCGCCTGCCACGAAGACGCCGGGGACGCTGGTCTCCAGGTGATGCGGTGGCCGGGGCAGTTCCCAGCCCGGCGGGCGGGCGCCGTCGACCATCAGGTCGGGTCCGGCCACCACGTAGCCCGCGTTGTCGCGGGTGACGACGCCGTCGAGCCAGCCGGTCTGCGGCGCGGCGCCGATGAACAGGAACAACCGCTGCGCCTCGACCTTGTCCTCGGTGCCGTTGCGGTTGTCGCGCAGCACGATCCGCTCCAGGTGATCGTCGCCGTCGACGCCGACCACCTCGGTCTCGGTGTGCACCACGATGTTCGGGATCTGCGCGATCTGCTGGATCAGGTAGTGCGACATCGATTTCTCCAGCGCGTCGCCGCGGACCACGATGTGCACGCGACGGGCGTTGCGCGACAGGAACACCGCGGCCTGCCCGGCGGAGTTGGCGCCGCCGACGATGTAGACGTCCTGCTCGGCGCACTCGGCCGCCTCGGTCATCGCCGAGCCGTAGTACACGCCGCGACCGGTGAATTCGTCGACGCCGGGGGCCGGATGACGCCGGTAGTCGACGCCGGTCGCGATCAGCACCGTGTGCGCGCACAGCGTGCCGCCGTCGGCGAAGCGCACCGTGCGCGCCGAGCCGTTGACCTCGAGCCCGACGACATCGCGGGTGGTGATGATCTCCGCGCCGAACTTGGTGGCCTGCCGCCGTGCCCGGTCGGCCAGCTGCGCGCCGGACAAGCCGTCGGGAAAGCCCAGGTAGTTCTCGATCCGCGAACTCTGCCCGGCCTGGCCGCCGGTCGCGGTGCGTTCCACCAGCACCGTGCGCAGTCCCTCGGACGCGCCGTAGACGGCGGCGCCGAGCCCGGCCGGGCCGCCACCGACCACGATCAGGTCGTAGAAGTCACCGCTGGGTTGCACGGTCAGGCCGACGTTCTCGGCGAGTTCGCTGTCGCTGGGCTGGATCAGGGCGGTGCCCGCCGCGGTGATCACCACCGGACAGGCCAGCGGATCGGCGCCCGCCGCCTCGAGCAGCCGCGCGCCTTCCGGCTCGTCGACCGGGTACCAGCGATACGGCAGCTGGTTGCGCGCCAGGAACTCCCGCACCTGCGAAGAGCGCGGCGACCAGCGATCGCCGACCACCTTCGTCTCGTGCACCGGGCGCTGCTCGGCACTGCGCCAGGCGTCGAGCAGGCCGTCGAGCACCGGGTAGAGCTTCTCCTCCGGCGGGTCCCACGGCTTGAGCAGGTAGTGGTCCAGATCGATGACGTTGATCGCGTCGATCGCGGCGTTGGTGTCGGCGTAGGCGGTCAGCAGGACGCGGCGCGCGTAGGGATGCAGGTCCATCGCCTGCTCCAGGAATTCGATGCCGTCCATGCCCGGCATCCGGTAGTCGGCGATCAGCACCGCGACCGGCTGGCCGCGCAGTTTCATCTCCCGCAGCGCCTCGAGCGCCTGCGGTCCCGACTCGGCCCGCAGGATCCGGTAGTCCGCGCCGTAGCGGCGGCGCAGATCACGCACCACCGCCCGGGAGACCCCGGGATCGTCGTCGACGCTCAGAATGGCCGGTTTGGTTACCGCTGGAGTGCTCACCAGAGAAGTATCCCCCTCCGCGGCGGTGCCGCGCCGTCGCGCGCGGTCAGAGCTGGTTGTGCAGCACCAGATCCAGTTCGCTGGGGGTGAGCAGGCGTTCGAGGCGTTCGTCGCGTTTGCGGCGGGTGAGGGCGGCGCGCAGCGCGGAGCCGTCCTCCGGCTCGATGGTCGGCAGCAGCGGGACGTCGTTGGTGTGCCTGCGTGGCAGGAAGGAGCGCATTTTCACGGCCGATCACCTCGAGTTGACGACGGGAACGCTGGGAGCTGAGCATCGTCGATCAGCAACGGCGATTAGCGAAGAGTTTGCCAGCATGTCCGAGTTGGTGCAAGCGGGACAGCGTGGACACGGCGAGCCCACCGCTCGGTGGCCTGCGCGGGGGCAGACCACCGTCGCGGTGGGCGAAGTTGCTGGTCGGGCTAGCGCCAGTCGGGCAGCGTGACAACCTGTGCGGCGTAGGACAGTCCGGCGCCGAAGGCGATCAGCAGGGCGGTGTCGCCCGGCTTCGACTCGCCCTTGCGTAGTAGCGCCTCCATGGCCAGCGGGATCGACGCTGCCGAGGTGTTGCCGGAGTCCTCGATGTCGTTGGCCAGCGCGCAGTCCGCGGGCAGGTGGAGCACCCTGGCCATGATCTCGATGATCCGGCCGTTGGCCTGGTGCGGGATCATCGCGTTCAGGTCCTCGGTGGTGAGACCGGCCCGGTCGATCGCGTCCCGGCAGACCTTCTCCAGTGAGTGCGCCGCCCAGCGGAACACCGCGGTGCCCTCCATCGCGAGGTAGGGGCGCACCGCGTCGGTGCCCTTCTCGTCGATCTCGGCGAAGAACTCCATCCAGTCCTTGTTCTGCCGGATGGCGTGGTGCTGGGTGCCGTCCGAACCCCAGACGGTCGGGCCGATGCCCTGGTCCTCGGCCGGGCCGACGACGACCGCGCCCGCGCCGTCGGCGAACAGGAACGCCGTCGAGCGATCGGTGAAGTCGACCGTGTCGGTCAGCTTCTCCACGCCGATCACCAGCGCGTTCTTCGAGGTACCCGCGCGCACGAGATCCGAGGCCAGCGCCAGGGCGTGACAGAACCCGGCGCAGCCCGCCGAGATGTCGAAGGCGGCGGCGCCGGTCATGCCGAGTTCGGTGGCGATCTGCGGTCCGATGGCCGGGGTGAGCAGCAGATGGGTCGACGTCGCGACGATGACGCAGTCGACCTCGTCGGCCGCCATGCCCGCCGCGGCCAGGGCGTCGCGCGAGGCGGCGACGCTCATGGTCTGGATGGTTTCCTCGGCCGAGGCGAAGCGCCGGGTCTTGATCCCCGATCTGGTGCGGATCCACTCGTCGCTCGAGTCGATCGGCCCCGCGACCTCGTCGTTCGTGACCACCCGAGCCGGGCGGTAGACGCCCAACCCGAGAATCGCGGTGTGCTCAGCCCCAGTCGTCTGGGCGATTCGAGCAGCCATGTTGCGTCTCCTATGTACCTGTCAACCTGCGGTCGCACCGCTGGGTGTACCCGAAGCATCGAAATCCGTCGCTCATCGCCCATGACTCCCGCGTGGACAACATGTGAACGGGCAGACATGAGGCTTCCTCATATTAGCGCGTTCGCTCGGCCGATTCGTGTCTTATGTCACAACTGGTCCGGGGTATACCTTGGAGACAAGGCGATTGCTCGCCGACCCATCGAGGGAACGAGGACACCATGCTTGGACTCGGGATAATCAGTTGGATCATCATCGGCGGCCTCGCCGGTTGGATTGCGAGCAAGTTCATGAAGACCGACGCGCAGCAGGGCATCCTGCTCAACATCGTCGTCGGCGTCGTCGGGGGTCTGCTCGGCGGATTCGTCCTCAGTCTCTTCGGCGTCGATGTCGAGGGGGCGGGCTGGATCTTCAGTTTCTTCACCTGTCTGGCGGGCGCCTGCGTCCTGCTGTTCCTGGTGAAGCTGTTCACAGGGCGTAAAGCGGCACACTGACCACGGGTGGATGCGGCGGGGTTCCCGTAAGGTGTGAACGCTTGCGTTGTCGTCACACCACGAAAGAGGGAGCCTGTGGCACGCCGCCCCACTCCGCCCGGCACGCCCGAAACCACCGGCGTCGGCCATGTCGTCGACCTGGTGCGGGCCGCTGTACCTCCGCTACACCCCGCCGGTCTGCCGTTCGTCGCGGCGCCGCTCGCGGTCGCGGTCGTCGGCGGACGGAACAAATGGGTGCGCCGGGCCGGTCTCGCCGCCGCTGCCGCCTGCGCCGCGTTCTTCCGGCATCCGCACCGGGTGCCGCCGAACCGGGTGGGCGTCGTCGTCGCGCCCGCCGACGGTGAGGTCGCTCTCGTCGACACCGCGGTGCCGCCCGCCGAGCTCGGCCTGGGCGATCAGCCGCTGCCGCGCGTCAGCATCTTCCTGTCGGTCCTCGATGTGCACGTGCAGCGCGTCCCGGTGTCCGGGACCGTGCGCGAGGTGCTGCATCAGCCGGGCAAGTTCCTCTCGGCCGACCTGCCCGAGGCCAGCGACGCCAACGAGCGCAACAGCATGGTGATCGACACCGCCGACGGCAAGCAGGTCGTGGTCGTGCAGATCGCCGGTCTGCTCGCGCGGCGCATCGTCTGCGACGCGCGCGCGGGCGACGTGCTCACCATCGGCGACACCTACGGCCTGATCCGGTTCGGCTCGCGGGTCGACACGTACTTCCCGGTGGGCACCGAATTGCTGGTCGCCCCCGGCCAGCGCACGATCGGGGCCGAAACAGTCCTGGCTGTGCTGGGATGATCGAACAGGCCGCCCGCCGCAAGCGCCCGCGCTCGGTGCGGTTGCTGCCGAGCGTCGTCACCATCCTCGCGCTGTGCGCCGGGCTGTCCGCGGTGAAGTTCGGGCTCGACGGCGAGCTGGACGTGGCGCTGGCCATGGTCGGCGCCGCCGCCGTGCTCGACACCCTCGACGGCAGGCTGGCCAGGATGCTCGACGCGACCAGCAAGATGGGCGCCGAACTGGACTCGCTCTCCGACGCGATCTCCTTCGGTGTGGCGCCCGCGCTGGTCCTCTATGTCACCCTGCTCGACGGCTACAGCGCGGGCTGGATCGTCGCCCTGCTGTACGCGGTGAGCCTGGTGCTGCGCCTGGCCCGCTTCAACACCCTGCTCGACGACGATTCCCGCCCGAACTGGGCGCGTGAGTACTTCGTCGGCGTGCCCGCGCCGGCGGGCGCGCTGATCGCCCTGGTCCCGATCGCGCTGAAGGTGCAGTTCGGGGACGGCTGGTGGGACGGCTTCGCCTTCGTCGCCGCGTGGACGATCTTCGCCGCGCTGCTGTGCGTGAGCACCATCCCGACGCTGGCGATGAAGTCGGTCTCGGTCGCCCCGCAGGCGGCCGCGGGTCTGCTGGTGCTGGTGGCGCTGGCCGCCGCCCTGCTGGTGACCTACCCGATCGTGCTGCTGCTCATCCTGGTCGGCCTCTACCTGGCGCACATCCCGTTCGCCTGGCGCTCGGCGCGCTGGGTCGCGGCGCGGCCGGAGACCTGGCAGCACAAGCCGTCCGAGCGGCGGGCTCAGCGGCGCGCGCAGAGCCGGATCCCGCAGATCCGGCGTCCGGCGATCCGCGGGTCGGCCCGGTTGCGGTTGCGTCGTCCGCGGGACTGAGTTTCGGCGGCCCGCGGGCCGCGAGGTTGTCGGCTGTCGGCGCGGTATCCGGGGAGCGGGATACCGCGCCGAATCCGGCATCGGTGGGTGCGTCGCCATGGCGGCGGAGATGAAGGGGGAAGCGTGGATTCCGACGAGGTCGAGGAGTTCCTCGGGCACCGGGCGCGATTGTTCGCGCTCGCGTATCGCATGTTCGGCGCCGCCGGTGAGGCCGAGGACGTGGTGCAGGAGGTGTATCTGCGCTGGGCCGCCGCCGACCGCGCCGAGATCGGCAACACCGAAGCCTGGCTGACCACCGTCACGGTCAATCTCTGCCGCACCGCGCTGGTCTCCGCCCGCGCCCGCCGCGAGACCTACGTCGGCCCGTGGCTGCCCGAACCCGTCCCGACCGGTCGCGGCGCCCTCGGCCCACTGGAGACGGTCGAGGCCCGCGAGTCGATCTCGCTGGCCCTGCTCACCGCGATGGAACGGCTCAGCCCGATCGAGCGCGCGGTCTTCGTGCTGCGCGAGGCGTTCGGCTACCCGCACGCCGAGATCGCCGCGATGCTCGACCTCACCGAGGCCAACTCCCAGCAGATCCTGCACCGCGCGAGTGGGCGGGTGCGCACGGGCAAGCAGCGCTTCGCCGTGCCCGCCGCGCACGCCCGCACGCTGATCGACCGGTTCCTGCTCGCCGCCTCGACCGGTGACCTCACCGCCCTGCGCGCGCTGCTCGCCGACGACGTGGTCTCCACCGCCGACGGCGGCGGCAAGATCACCGCGGCCCGGCGCCCGGTGCACGGCGGCGATCCGGTCGCGCGCTACCTCGTCGGCCTGAACAAGTTCCTCACCCCGGCGAGCTCGTTCTCGGTCGACGAGATCAACGGCGAACCCGCGCTGGTGGTGCGCGCGGACGGGGTCGTCGCGAGCTCGGTCATGCTCTTCGAGCTCGACGCCGACGGCCGGGTCGACGCGATCCGCATCGTCGTCAATCCCGACAAGCTGGGCTTTCTGGTCGCTGCCGAGGCGTGACCCGGATCACGTCCTCGACCTGTCAGGAAATCGCGGGCTGTCCGGTCTGGAGGGTGTCGGCATTGTCGAGAGGAGCCACACCATGACCGGGCAGCAGCAGCGAATCGTCGTCCTCGGCGCGGGCTACGCGGGACTCAGCGCGGCCCGCCGCTTGGCGCGCAAGGCACGCGACACCACGATCACGGTGGTCGATACGCGCGCGGAGTTCGTCGAACGGGTGCGGCTGCACCAGGCGGCCGCCGGCCAGTCGATCGGGCGCTGGGACCTGCGGGAGTTGCTGGAGCGCAAGGGCGTCGAGTTCGTGCGGGCGCGGGTCACCGCCCTGGATCCGGACGCGAAGCGGGTGTGGCTCGACGGTGAATGGTCGATGGGCTACGACACCCTCGTCTACGCCCTCGGCAGTGCCGCCGACCGCACGAGCGTGCCGGGCGTCGCCGAATACGCGCACTCCGTCGCCACGCCCGAGGATCTGCGTGCACTGCCCGCCGGTCCGGTGATCGTCGTCGGTGCCGGCTCGACCGGCATCGAGCTGGCGGCCGAACTGGCGGAGTCGCAGCGGGATTCGCGGGTCACGCTGCTGGGCTCGGAGGAGCCGGGCGGCTGGCTGTCGACCAAGGCCGCCGAACACATCCGCACCACGCTGACCGGACTCGGCGTCGAGATCCGGTCCGGCGTCAAGGTCGGCGAGGTGCTGCCCGACGGTGTCCGCCTGGTGGACGGCACCGTGCTCTCCGCCGCGGCCGTCGTCTGGACCGCCGGTTTCACCGTGCCCGACCTGGCCTGCCGTGCGGGCCTCACCGTCGACGAACAGGGCCGCATCCGCACCGACGCGACCCTGCGCTCGATCTCCCACCCCGACGTCTACGCCGCGGGCGACGCCGCGCTGATCGACGGCCCCGGCGACCGCCCCCTCCGGATGGCCTGCGCGACCGCCCTGCCCGCGGGCTCCTACGTCGCCACGGCGATCGTCGCCAGGGCGGGCGGCGCCGAGCCGAAACCGATGACCTTCCGCTACCAGTTGCAGTGCATCAGCCTGGGCCGCCACGATGCCGTCATCCAGTTCCTCGACGCCGACGACAGCCCGGCGAACCGTGTCGTCCGTGGGCGCGCCGGTGCCTGGGTCAAGGAGCGGATCGTCCGCATCGCGGGCCGAGCGGCCGGTCTGCGCTGAGCGAATGGGGGCGGAGCCGTTTGTCCGCCCCCGATCGTGCTCGGATGCCGATGGGCTCTCGTCACGGGATCGGCCTGGGATGTTCCACTACGACGAGATGGTCTGAGGTGTCCCTTCGCGGCCGCCCGAGCGTCCGAGTGGGGCAGGGTTCCTCCTGAGTGCTCCGACGAGTGACCCGATCCAGGGGACGACAGCGAGCACGCCGAGCACGATCAGCCACGGCACCCGCCACCACCAGCGCAGATCCAGCTCGCCCGCGGCTGGTTCCGTGGTGAGCGGTCGAGCGGTCGACGACCACACCACGAACGCGTCCCCGATCGGCACCAGCCCGAAGGCGTACCGCTTGGAGCCGGGCAGATCCACCGGCAGTCCCAGCAGTTCGCCCTCGGCGCCGAGCGCGGCGGCCAGCTCGTGGTCGCCGTTGACCCGGGCGGCCCCGAGCCCGACCACCGTGGCGGACAGGCTGATCCCGGCGACCAGCGGCCCCGAATCGACATCGCCCGGCTTGTCCACGCCGCGCGGGTACTCGCGCAGCGCGGGTCCGAATCCGCCAGGGTAGGTGAGGAACTGGTCGCGGAACAGGCGGTATTGGTCCCGGGCGAAGTCGGCGTCGAGTTCCGGCAGGAACCGCAGGATCACCGTCTGCGAGGTGGCCCGCGCACCGTCGAGCTGGGTTCCGTCCGGCGTGACGTCGTGCGGCAGCAGACCGGTGGCCGGGTCGAGGTGCGCCCGCGCCGCGGCGAGCCACCGGGTGGTCACCGCGCCGAATCGCTCGCCGAACAGCCTGTCGTGCAACCGCAGCGACGCGACCGCCACGGTGGAATCGACCGGCCACGCCTGCCCGTGATAGGCCTGCAGGAACGGTGTCTCCGACGCCTCGAACGCCGCCGCGATCTCCGCGCTGTGCGCGGCGAACCGCTGCACCTCGGCGGGATCGCCGGCATCGAGCGACAGGATCGCCCCGCGCAACCAGTTGGTCCACCCCGCCCAGAACACCCCGTACGCGGGCCGCAGTGCCGGGCTGAACACCGCCCGCCCGTCGGCCGACTCCACTCGTCGCAGTGCCCAGCGGGATTCGCGCAACGCCTGCTCGCGCAGACCCGGATCGGTGCGCGCGGCCTGCACCCACGACAGCCCGTAGAGCGCGTTCAGGAAGAAGTGCCCCTCCGGAAATTGGCTCTGCGCGGCGACATCCGCCCCGTCGTCGAGAGCGTCCCGGAGGAACGCCAGCTGCCGCTCGGTCGACCCGGGCTGCGCGTCGATGCCCGGCTGCGGCCACAGGAACCGGCCGAGGCCGATCACACAGGCCAGTGTCACGACGATCCCCACGATGCGCAGCGCCCACCGGGCCGTGCGCCGAAATCTCCCCATGCGGACATGGTGCCATCGACATGTCGTCAACCAATGGTTGACGAGAGTGAATCGTCAACTTAGAGTTGACGCATGAGCACTTCGAACATTCGCCTCGACGACCTGATCGACGGCATCAAGAAGGCCCGTCCCGACAACGTTCTCGACCAGCTCTCCGACGCCGTGGTGGCCGCCGGCCATCTCGGCGAGGTGGCCGACCACCTCATCGGCCACTTCGTCGACCAGGCCCGCCGCTCCGGCGCCTCCTGGACCGACATCGGCGTCAGCATGGGCGTCAGCAAGCAGGCCGCCCAGAAACGCTTCGTGCCCAAGCAGCCCGGTGACGCGGCGGCGATGGACCCGCAGGCCGGGTTCGCCAAGTTCACCGACCGGGCGCGGCAGGTCGTGGTCGGCTCCCAGGAATCGGCCAGGTCCGCGGGCAACAACCAGATCACCCTCGGTCATCTCATTCTCGGGTTGATCGATCAGTCCGAGGGCCTGGCGGCCAAGGAGATCGTGGCCAGGGGCGTGAGTTTGGACGCGGTCCGCGCGGCCGCCCTCGCCGCGCTGCCGCCCGCGACCGACGACATCCCCGCGCTCATCCCGTTCGACGGTGACGCCAAGAAGGCGCTGGAGCTGACCTTTCGCGAAGCGCTGCGCCTCGGTCACAACTACATCGGCACCGAGCACATCCTGCTCGCGCTGCTCGAGCAGGAGAACGGCACGGGCGTGCTCAGCGGCCTCGGCCTGGACAAGGCTGTGGTAGAAGCCGAGCTCGTCGAGCTGCTGAACCAGTTCCTGGCCGCGGCGGAGTACGAGTCCTGAGGCGGCGGACGCGCCCGGCGCGGTCCTCCCGTCGGGCGCGACCTTGCACTCTCACTACCCGAGTGCTAAAAATGGCTTTGGCACTCACGTCTGTTGAGTGCCAGGTCGGGACGGTGAGATCGGGATCCATCGACACCCTCGGTCGTCCGTCGCGGGCACCGCACCTGGCCAGCGTACTTTGGGGCGATCCAACCTGTGGTCGTCTCGTGTGTCAGCCATAGACATGTGGAGGATCTCAACGCAATGGCCAAGACAATTGCGTACGACGAAGAGGCCCGTCGCGGTCTCGAGCGGGGTCTGAACGCCCTCGCCGACGCTGTCAAGGTGACGCTGGGCCCGAAGGGTCGCAACGTCGTGCTCGAGAAGAAGTGGGGCGCCCCCACGATCACCAACGATGGTGTGTCCATCGCCAAGGAGATCGACCTCGAGGACCCGTACGAGAAGATCGGCGCCGAGCTGGTCAAGGAAGTCGCCAAGAAGACGGATGACGTCGCCGGCGACGGTACGACCACCGCCACCGTGCTCGCCCAGGCGCTCGTGCGTGAGGGCCTGCGCAACGTCGCGGCCGGCGCCAACCCGCTGGGCCTGAAGCGCGGCATCGAGAAGGCCGTCGAGGCCGTCACCGCCAAGCTGCTCGACACCGCCAAGGAGGTCGAGACCAAGGAGCAGATCGCTGCCACCGCCGGTATCTCGGCCGGCGACGCGTCCATCGGTGAGCTCATCGCCGAGGCCATGGACAAGGTCGGCAAGGAAGGCGTCATCACCGTCGAGGAGAGCAACACCTTCGGTCTCCAGCTGGAGCTCACCGAGGGCATGCGCTTCGACAAGGGCTACATCTCCGGTTACTTCGTGACCGACCCCGAGCGTCAGGAAGCGGTCCTCGAGGACCCGTACATCCTGCTGGTGTCGTCGAAGATCTCGACCGTCAAGGACCTGCTGCCGCTGCTGGAGAAGGTCATCCAGGCCGGCAAGCCGCTGCTGATCATCGCCGAGGACGTCGAGGGCGAGGCCCTGTCGACCCTGGTCGTGAACAAGATCCGTGGCACCTTCAAGTCCGTCGCCGTCAAGGCCCCGGGCTTCGGTGACCGTCGCAAGGCGCAGCTCGCCGACATCGCCATCCTGACCGGTGGCGAGGTCATCAGCGAAGAGGTCGGCCTCTCCCTGGAGACCGCCGGTCTGGAGCTGCTGGGCCAGGCCCGCAAGGTCGTCGTCACCAAGGACGAGACCACCATCGTCGAGGGCGCGGGCGACGCGGAGGCCATCAAGGGCCGCGTGGCGCAGATCCGCACCGAGATCGAGAACTCGGACTCGGACTACGACCGTGAGAAGCTGCAGGAGCGCCTGGCCAAGCTGGCCGGCGGTGTCGCGGTGATCAAGGCCGGTGCCGCCACCGAGGTCGAGCTCAAGGAGCGCAAGCACCGCATCGAAGATGCCGTGCGCAACGCCAAGGCTGCCGTCGAAGAGGGCATCGTCGCCGGTGGTGGCGTGGCCCTGCTCCAGGCCGCCCCCGCGCTGGACGGCTTCAGCGGCCTGTCGGCCGACGAGGCCACCGGTGTCAACATCGTGCGTGTCGCGCTGTCGGCCCCGCTGAAGCAGATCGCCTTCAACGCCGGCCTCGAGCCCGGCGTCGTCGCCGAGAAGGTCTCCAACCTCCCCGAGGGCGAGGGCCTGAACGCCGACTCCGGCGTCTACGAGAACCTGCTGGCCGCCGGCGTTGCCGACCCGGTCAAGGTCACCCGTTCGGCCCTGCAGAACGCGGCCTCCATCGCGGCCCTGTTCCTCACCACCGAGGCCGTCGTCGCCGACAAGCCGGAGAAGGCCGCCCCCGCGGGCGACCCCACCGGCGGCATGGGCGGCATGGACTTCTGATCCCCCCGGATCACTTGTTCCCGCAAGTCACCGAAGGCCGGTCCACTCCCCGAGTGAACCGGCCTTCGGCCTGTCCGGCGCAGGCTCCGCACCGGCGGGTCGGCTAGCCTCGGGGGTGTGGGGGACATGAACCCCGGCGACGGCTGCTCGATGTCGAAATCCGGTGCGAACTACTCCGACGTGAAGTTCTTCAACAATGTGATCGACGGGGTCAAGGTCGCGATCGGCGCAGTCCTGCTGTGGGCAGGCTGCTCAGCTCTGATCGACCTGGCGAAGAAGGGCCCGGCTCGGTAATCCGGTGGTGCGGTGAAGCCCTCACCCCACCGGGGTCAACCGCAGTCTTTCGGCGAGTTCGTTGAAGATGTAGAAGTTGGGGATGGTGCTGACGGGGGTCAGGGAGATCCACATGCCGGCGAGTTTGATGCGGATGTGACCGCTGCGGGCGTCGATGAGCTGGATGTTCTCCCAGGGGAAGGCCTCGCCGTTGTAGGTGAGGGCGTCGAGGGAGAGGGCGAGCTCGCCGAAGGCGACGGTGTCGCCGTTGTCGATGGCGGCGACGGCGGCGGGGAGTTGGGTTGCGGTGACGGCGGATTGGATGGCCCTGGCCCATTCGCGGGCGCGGGCGAAGCCCTCCTCGTCGACGGTGGCCTCGACGCCACCGGGGCCACTGAGCTCCAGGTAGTACGACACCGGCATGGTGTCGTGGAACGGGATCATCTGCTGGCGGACTTCGGTGCTGTCCCAGCGGAATCCGGCGACGCGCTGGCCGGAGCGGTAGACGGTGACGCCGTGGTCGAACAGGTCGATGCGGGCGGCGCGGTTCTGCCGGTTGAGGATGCCGCGGCGAAACGCCAGCAGCACCGGGACCGCGGCGATCGTCAGCAGCGCGACACCACCCTGCCAGGCGCCGACGGCCGTGCAGATGACGCCGATGGTGGCGATGCTCCCCGCGACGATGCCGCAGCCGCGCACGAACGTGTCGTCGGCCGGGGTCGCGAGGAAGGTGTCACGGTGCGCGCCGAGGTGCTGATACTCCGCCATCAGGTGTATCAGCTGGGTCAACGGCACGGTATGCCGGGCTTCGGCTACGTCCTCCGCCCTGTTCGGAGTGATCACTCGTCCCTCCATGAGGCGTTTTCATCCGCGGCGAAGCGTATTCGACGAGGCCGAATACCGCCACTGGTGCATCGACAATCGTCGCCTCGATCCCGAAATCGGCTGCTACGCGGGGTGAACGCGCTGTCAATCCGACTGATTCGGAGCCGCCGGATCGAGCAGCCGGAGCAGCACGGCGTCGACCAGTTCGTCGGTGGCGGGCAGCGTCCCCGGCGCGACCCTGGCCAGCTGATTGAACCCGTGATAGATGCTGACGGCGACCGCCGCGCGGGTGGCCGCCTGCGGATCGGGCACCCCGAGCAGCCGCAATTGCGCGGCGACGTAGGCGATCCGGCGTTCGGCGACCCGGCTCATCGCGGCGGCGACGGCGGGCTGTTCCACCGAAGCCAGCAGCGCGAGGTCTTCCCTGCCGTGCGCGGCGTAGTCGATGACATGGGTGAACAGCTGCTGCAATCGTTCGGCGGGCCCGGGCAATTGCTCGAGCTCGTCGATCACGTCCTGCGTGCCGCGCAGCTCCCACCGCGCGAGAACGGCGTCGACCAGCGCGGCCCGGTCCTTGAAGTGCCAGTAGAAGCTGCCCTTGGTCGCGCCGAGGCGCTTCGCCAGCGGCTCGACCGCGACCGCGGCCAGGCCGCCCTCACCGAGGGCTTCGAGCGCGGCCTGTGCCCAGTCGTCGGCGGTGAGCCTGCGCCCCGCCGACTTCGCGTTCTCCTCTTGCGGCATTCACATACGCTACCGTATGGTCGAATCCATACGGGACAGTATGGAGGTTGCCCATGCCGATCGTCACCGCGGCGCCGCTGGCCGAGGCGGCCATCGCCGACCCCGACTACGCCGATGCCTACTCCGTCGACGTGCCGCCCGGCGCCACCACTGATCCGGCGGCCTGGACCCGGGCGATCTTCGGCCGCAACGCCTTTCCCGAGCGGGCGGTGTCGGACACCGAACACCTGACCGGCAAGGCCATGCCGATGCTCGACTTCGTCGCCTCGGTGCGCGTGGTCGACGGCCGGGTCACCCTCACCACGCTGGTGCGCTATCGAAATCCGCTGGGGCGGCTGTATTTCACGATCGTCGGCATCGGGCACCGCAGGCTGGTCCCGCGCATGATGGCCCGTGCCGAGCGCAGGATGCGCCACGCTGACTGAACGGGGCAGGGATCGAACCGATCGGTCTCGATAGTCTGGACAGGTGCTGTTTCTGGACGAAGGCCCCCGGACCGGCCCGGCGATCGTGTTCGTGCACGGCATCCCCGGCTCGGTCGACTGGTTCGCGGCGGTCGCCGAGCGGCTGGCGCGCGAGTACCGGGTGATTCGCGTCGACGTCCACGATCAGGGCGCCGGCTCCGGTGATTTCACGGCCGCCGTCCGGACCGCGCCGCTCGTCGAACTCCTCGACGAGCTGGACCTCGACCGGGTCACGGTGGTCGGGCATTCGTTCGGCGCCGAGATCGCCCTCGAGCTCGCCGCGGTGTCCCCGCGGGTGGCCAGGGCCGTGGTCGTCGGCCAGGCGCCGGACTACCGCATCGCCGCGATCCCGGCGGTGGCGACCTGGGTGGTCCGCCCGTGGACGGTCCGGCTGGCGCAGCGCTGGACACCGGCCCTGGTGGTTCGGCTGGCGAACCGGACCGCGTTCGCGCCGCGCTTCCGCTACGACTCCGCGCCCGGCCTGGCCGACGCGGTGGTGCGCGACTTCCGCGCGGCCGTGCCCGCCGGCCTGGCCTACGCCGCCGGTCCCCGGGGCGACGACCTCGCCGCGCGTCCCCTCGACGCTCGGGCCGCCGCCCTCGCCCTGCCGGTCCTGGCGATCCACGGCCGCCACGACCACCTCTACGACAGCACCGCCACCCTGGACCGCTACGCCGCGGCGGGCGCGCGCACCCACCTGGTCGAACACGCCGGGCACTCCCCGCAGGTCGAGCAGCCGGACGAATTCGTCGCGGTACTGCGGGAATTCGTCGCCGAGACCTGATCAGAACCCGTCGACCGCCGTCACCACGAAGGTCCCCGGCGTCCCGGCGCTGCCCAGCGGTCCGCCCTTGTCGAACTGTGACGACACGACCAGCGCCCGATCGCCGACGTGCGCCATCGTGGTGGGGACAGCCAGTGCGGGATCGTGGAATTCGGCGACTCGCGTCGCGGTGGCACCGTGGTCGGCGACGGTCCACCGGCTGAGGGTGTTCTCGGTGTTGTGGACCACCCACAGGGTGCCGTCGCGCAGTTCCATGCCGTCGCCGTGGCGGACGTCGCCACCGGTCAGCGCGACCTTGCGGATCGGCTCGGCGCCGGTCGGATCGATCCGGTACAGCTCGCCCGCCGACATCGCGACGACCAGCAGGTACCCGCCCGCCGGATCGGCGACGATCCCGTTCAGCTCGTAGACCTGCGGATCGCGCGGACCGAGTACCGGGCTCAGGTCGTAACCGATGTCCAAGTCCCCGCTGCCCTTCGATACCCGGTCCGGGCTCACCCGGTAGACGACATTGCGCACGCTGTCGGTCAGATAGGCGGTGCCGTCGGCGCCGAAGTCGAGATCGTTGACGAATCGTGGCGTGCTGTCCGGCACCGCGAACGAGGCCAGCAGCGCGCGCGACCCGGTGTCGTACACGGCGACGCCGACGCTCGAATCGATCACCCACAGCCTGCCGTTCCGGTCGACCCGCAGGCCGTTGGTGGTCTTGCGGCCGTCGGCGCCCGCGGGCAGGAACACCTCCGCTCGCGTCGCGCCCGGGGCGGCCCGATAGACGGCGCCGTCGGCGAACGAGCCCACATAGCTGTCGCCGGAGCGCGCGTCCACCGCGATGCCCTCGGGATAGACGGCGCTGCCGGGCAGCTCGTAGGCGGTGCTCAGGCGGGGTGTGGCGGCGGTGCCGCACGCGGTGACGGACAGGCAGGCGACGGCCAGGGCGAGGGTGGCGCTGGTCCTGATCATGATGAAGCCTCTCAGTGATGTAATGCCAGACATCAAATGATAGGCAGGAATGTAAGTTAGAGTTCTAATGATCGTCAAGGGCATTACGAGATGATGGGCGGATAGCATGCACCCATGACGTCCATGCCCGCCGCCGAGAGGCTCGGCACGTATATCAAGCGCGCCGAGCAGTCCCTGATCGCGGCGAAGACCGCCGCGCTGAAGCCGGCCGGGCTGACCGTTCCGCAGTACAGCGCCCTGCTGCACCTGGCCGAGAACCCCGGCATCTCCGCCGCGGCGCTGGCCCGGCTGGCCGGGGTGACGCCGCCGACCATGAACACCGTGCTGACCAACCTGCAGGACCGCGGCCTGGTCGAGCGGACACCGCACGAATGGCACAAGAACGTGCTGGAGACCCGGCTGACCGAAGCGGGCCGGGAGGTGACCGCGGCCGCCGACGTCCGCGCCGTCGCGGTGGAACGCGACCTCGCCGCGCGGTTCACCGCCGCGGAACTGGCCGCGGTCACGGCCCTGCTCACCCGCACGGCGGAGGCGCTCGACGAGATCCGCGCCGACCTCTGACCCCGCGAACGACGAAGAGCCCGCCGGATCATCCGGCGGGCTCTCGGGAGTCGTGCGGGTCAGCGCTCCGCGGCGGCCTTGACCTTGCTCAGCGTCTCCCGCATCCCGGCGACCAGGTCGGCCTCGAACTTCTGCTCGCCGCCCATCGCCACCTTGATGGTCCCGCGCAGCCAGCCGGGCAGGCCCTTGGCGTCGACGGTGCGGGTCTCCACCACCCGGGTGCCGGTGGCGGTCGGCACGAGGTCGTAGCGCCACACCGTGCGGTTCTCGTTCATCCGGAACGCGAAGGACTTGTTCGGCTCGAAGGACACGATGCGCGAGGTGGTCGGGTAGATCTTCCAGCCGACCTTGTTGACGTTGACGGTGAACGCGCCGTCACGGACGCCGCCGAGGGCGATCATCTTGAGCGTCGTCGGGCTGAGTTCGGAGACGCGGCGCAGGTCGGCCAGGATCGACCACACTTTCTCCGGCGCTGCGGCGATGTCGATGCTGGCTTCGAGATTGTTCGGCAACGGTGCCTCCGGGATGGGTGTGACGGTCTGTCACGCACAGCATAGGCATCGTCGACCCGCGAACCCTCCGCCCCCGGTCGGATTTTTCGCCGCCGCCCCCGGCCTGTGCGGGCGTCGTCACGCCGCGCCTTCACCCCACCCAGGCCGGCAGCGCTTCCCTGGCTGCCCGCCAGTCCTCGGGCACACCGCCCGGCGCCCCGATCCCGGTGCGCGCGGCCACGATTCCGCCGACGATCGCCGCGGTGGTATCCGCGTCACCACCGGCCTCGACGCACGCGGTGATCGCGGCCGGATAGTCGTCGAGGTGACTCGCCGCCGCCCACAGTGTGAACGGGACCGTGTCCTGTGCGCTCACCTGCGCGCCGTTGCCCAGCTCGTACGCGGCCTCGGCGACCGACCGCCCGAGCAGTTCCCCGGCGCGCCGCACCCCACTCGCCGTCCGCCCGGGAATCAGGTACGGCTCCACCGCCGCCAGGAGTTCTTCCGGCGCACGGTCCGTTCCGCGACTCGCCGCCGCCCAGCTCGCGGCCACCGCGACAACCATCGCTCCCACGATCGTCTCGGGGTGTCGATGCGTCACCTCGGCCGCCGACGCCGCTTCCGCCGCGGCCCGATCGAGGTCACCGGCGAAATACGCCCCGAGCGGCCCCACCCGCATCGCCGCACCGTTCCCCCACGACCCCCGCCCGTCGAACAGCGCCCCCGCGGCCTCCGACCACGGCCGACCATCCCGAATCTGATGCAGCACAGCGACTGTCCCGCCGCTGTACCCCCGATACGGTTCACACCGATCGGCGAACACGGCCGCCAGCGCGTCCCGATCGATCCGCCCCCGCGCCCGGATCTCGGTGAACACCGAACACGCCATCTCGGTGTCATCGGTCCACTCCCACGGCCCAGCGGGCACCCGCCCGCCCAGGAGGTCGGCCACCGACCGACCGGGCACGAAGAACTGTGCCCCCAACGCATCCCCCACCGACAACCCTTCGAGGCTGTCCCGAGCACTATCCATATCCCGCTCCATGTGCGGGCCATCCTGCCACCACGGTAGTGGTCATTGCAACCATAACGATGGTCGATCACCTACCCGCCGAATTGGCGTTGCAGCGCGACGCCGGGGCTTGTGATGATCGACCGCATGACGATGGGGCGGGATGAGGCGCTGGTCGAGTTGCATCGGTCGTTGGACGCGCGGTACCGGCCGGAGAGTGTGGCGCTGCTCGCGTTGTACTGCCTGAAACGGGATCTGTGCAGCGATGAGCACACTCGGCTGGCCGGGGTCGCGGGGGCGGCGCGGCGATGGGACGGATTGAGTTCCATGACAGAGGATTTCGCGCGTCCGGTCGGTGGCGCGCACCAGATCGCGGCGACCAGCAGGCTCTTCGATGTCACCGCGAAGGTCGATGCCGACACCCCTGCCTCGCTCCTGGCCTTCGCCGAGTCGATCGGTGCCGAGATCGGATTCGACCCGCGCCGCACCGACTTCCTGGCCGATCGGCTCAACCGGCAGCAGCGTGTCGACGCGGGCATCGATATCTCCAAGCGCCAGTACAACCGCCGATTCCGGGCGCTGACCAGGCTGACCGCCAAGACGGCGAAGCTGGCGGCCGAGCAGCGCAAGAGGCAGCTCGCGGTGCGGGCGCGCGCCGGTTTCGCCGCGGAACTCACGCTCGACCGGTTCCGGGCCGACCCGAACGCGGCCTGCTTCGTCGCCTACTACACGGCCAAGCGCAAGCTCCGTCGGGAGTTCACTCTCTCCGGGCGGGAGAATCCGTTCGACGAGATCGCCGAGCTGTTGTTCGCGCGCTGCCGACGGGAGGGCAACACCGACTGGTGGATGATCGCCCAGGCTTACGCGACGCCGGAGGTGCTCGATCACCTCACCGACGAACAGCGGGGACTGCTGGTCGGCCGGTGGTCCGCCGTGCTCCGCGCGACGGCCGAGATGCTCGAAAAGGTCTGGAATTCCAGCGAATTCGACCGGCAGGGCATGGTGGTGCGCCGCGGCAACGACTCCTCGACCTGGAATCTGCTGTGCGGTGCGTACAACGCGGCCCGCGCCGCCTGGCTGTCCTGCCTCGCGGCGAGTGGCGCCACCGGTCTGCTGGACACCGTCTGTCCCGGCAAGGCGATGATGCTGATCGCGGGAGACCTGGCGGCGTGGCACAAAGCGGCCGGATCCGGCCCGCACCCGGATACCCGGGTCTGGGCGGCGTTGCCACTGCCGTGGGAGGTGCTCGCGGGCCGGGCCGCCTGCACCGCGGCCGACGTCCGCGCGGCCTGCGCGGCCGCCGCGGTCGATCCGGAGCGTGGTGGCTGGACGGCACCGAAACCACCGGGCCGGGTCGGCACCTTCCGCCCGACACCGGAGCTGGTGCACGGCGTCGAAGTCGCGGATCCGCTGTGGGCCATGCTGCTTCGCAGCGCAGGCGCGTTCAGCGGCAAGCCGGTCAAGGCCGGCTACGCCGCCGAACTGTCCGCGGAATCCGGTGGACACTCGCACCTCTGATGGGGCACGATCGCGGAGCTGTCGTAGCTCAGCGGTAGAGCACCCGGCTCCTAACCGGGCGGACGCCGGTTCGAGCCCGGTCGACAGCACAGGCGGAGGTCTCGTCGTAGCTCAGTGGTAGAGCGCCCGGCTCGGACCGGGTGGACGCCGGTTCGAGCCCGGTCGACGAGAGTCCGCCGCTACTCGGGGTGGTCGGTGTCCTCGTCGGTGTAGGTGAAGTCCTCGATGGTCCAGGGGTCGGTGGGGTGGTCGCGCCAGGCGAGTTTGGCTGGTGGGAGGGCGGCCAGTTCGAGGACGGACGAGTCGGTGTCGGTGACGTGCTGGATGGGGAGAACGGTGGCGGTGTCGGCGGCGAGGGGAGCGTCGGAGCCGTCGCCGATGATCCATTCGCCGTCGGGGTCGCGGACGACGACCAGGGCGGGGCGTTCGCCGGTGGCGACGGTGTTGTAGACGAAGGCGGCGAGGTCGGCGGGGAAGGCGAGGCCGTAGGACGCCGGGGGCGGGTCGCTCGGGTTGCGGTCGGCGAGTGCCGGTGTTGCGGTGCGCCATTGCTCGGTGGCGGCGCCGATGTCGTAGATCCACAGGCCGTCGGCGTGGCCCTGGGCGAGGGTGGCTTTGGTTTCCTCGAGGTCGCTGCGCGCGGGAACGTTCAGGGCGACCAGGCCGGTGCCGCTGCCCTCGCCCTCGACGCCGAGCGGTTCGAAGGCGTCGAGCACGGCTTGGCGGACCTCGGCGCGCAGACACCCCTCGGCCGGGATGACCCGGATCGTGCAGTTCCCCGACGGCTCGAGCACGTCACCGGCCCACAGCACACCCTCGTCGTCCGCCTCGACCGCGACCACGTCGCCGAGCGCGACGGCCCGCGCGTGAAAAGGGATGTTGTCCAGCCGAACCCGCCGCTCGTCGAGCCGCACCGCCCACATCCGCTCCGTGCTGAACACGTGCCAGCCCGCGGGGTCCTCCGGCAGCCGGAACACCACCCGCACGTAGTCGGTGTCGTCGTCCTCGTTCGCGGTCATGCGGGAGAGCATGCCAGGGGGCGGCCCCTATTTCCGGAGGAGGTCGGCGCGCAGGGCGGCGTGCAGCGGACGCAGCGCGTCGACGGCGTGCCTGCCCCAGTGCGCGATGAAGGACAGCCGCCACTCGAATACCACGTCACGCCAATTCGATCCGGTGTCGAGCGCGTCGAGACCGTGCCGCAGGTCGCGCCAGATGTCGGTCAGGTCGTCGGCCAGCGAGCCCGCGCTCACCGGAGCTTCGGAGGTCAGGTCGAGATTCGACCAGTAGTGATCGGTGCGGCCGAGGACTTCGCCCAGCCGCTCGAAGCGCTCGAACCACCGCTCGCGGCTGATGAAATCCGGCACCGCGGTCGAGGTCGGTTCCACCTGCGGTAGCGCGCACCCGGCGGCGACGAGCCCGGCCAGCACCGGCACGAGCACCCGTGCCAGTGCCGCCGGCTCCCATTCGCCGCCGAGCCCCTCGACGACCGCGCAGTACTCGCGCGCCGATCCGACGAATGTCTCGACCTCCGGCGGCTTCTCGCTCATCCGGTAAGGATGGTTCGCCCGACCGGCCTCGGCAAGCCCCTCGGCCGCCACGTACCCGCGCAGCGGCGAAGGTCGCGGCCGCGCTGCCGAATTCGGGCGATGGCGAGTACTTCGCGGTTCGACGGCTGCCACTGCCGCGCGTCGGTACAATCTCGTTTCACATTCTGGTTGTCCCAGCGCGCCGACGATGCGCGGCGGCGGGGCGACGGTCCGGATCGATGGGCGAGCCGGAAGTTCCTGGGGCTTGTGCCAAGTGACAAAAAAGTTCTACGAAATTCCTCTAAAACACTCCCTGTTCACATTTGCCTCGGTATCGTCCGAGACGGCAAATGGCCAGTGACAACGTAGTCACAAAGCACCAACTTGGAGTGACACATGCTTTACAACATCACCGATGACAGCTCTGACGGCAACATCCTGAGCCTGCTGCTCGGCCTGCTCACCAGCTCGCTCAGCACCGGTTCTGCGCAGGCCTCGGGCAACTGAGCAGACTGTAGCCAACTTTCGGCTAACGCGCGGTAAGCCGGAAGGGCGGCCGAAGGGCCCGATCCATGACGAGGGGATCGGGCCCTTCGGTATTGTCAGCGACAATGTCACAGGATGCGAATACGGGACGAATGTATGCCGGGCAACCCGTAGAGGACCGGCAACGCCAGCGGCGTGCGCGTTTTCTGGAGTCAGGCCTGACGGTCTTCGCGCGCGACGGGTACGCCAACAGTTCGGTCGGTGCCATCTGTAAGGACGCGGGACTCTCGTCCCGTCAGTTCTACGAGGAGTTCACCGGCCGCGAGTCGCTGCTGTTGGAACTGTACGAGCAGATCGATCGGCAATCGCGCGAAGCGGTCGCCACTGCTCTCGAAGCGAAGACCGACGCGACGGTGCTCGAGCAGATCGACGCCGCCGTGCGCGCCTACGTCGAGGCGATCGGCGCCGATCCGCGCAAGGCGCGGGTGGCGCTCGTCGAGGTGGTCGGCGCGGGTCCCAAGGTGGAGAAGTTCCGGCTGGAGCTGCGCCGGGTATGGGGCTCGCTGCTGGCCAGTGCCGCCGAGGACGCCGCCATGCACGGCGAGATCCCGTCCGGTGACTACGAGCTGCGCGTGCTGGCGATCATCGGCGCGGTCAACTACGTCGTCGACGGCTGGAGCGGCTCCGAGCCACGGCCGCCGCTCGACGATGTGATCCAAGTGCTGAGCCGGGTGATCCTCGGTGCGGTAGGGGCCTGATGCCCCGGGTCGAGGTCGTCCCGATCCAGGTGCCCGACGGCACCACCCTGCCCGTGCGGCTCATCCCGGCCCGTGGCCCGCATCGACATCCGGTGACCCCGGACGCGCCGCGGCCGGTCGTCGTCATCGTGCCCGGCCTCGCCGTGCCAGGAGAGTTCTACGAATACTTCGGCGACCGGCTGGCCCAGCGCGGCTTCGACGTGGCCATCGGCGAGTTGCGCGGCAACGGTGACAGCACCCACCGCCCGGACGCCGACAGCGCCTACGGCTACCACGAACTGGCCGCCGTCGACTTCCCGGCGATGTTGCAGGCCGTGCGCGACCGGTTCCCCGGGAGCACGCCGTACCTGCTCGGGCACAGCATGGGCGGGCAGCTCGCCGTCCTGTACGCGGCCAGGGCGCGCGGCCGGATCGCCGGGCTGATCCTGGTCGCCTCCGGCACGCCGTACTTCCGCGGCTATCGCGGGGTGTTCGGTCCCGGCGTGCTGGTCGGCACGGCCGCGGTGGCGGTCGCCTCGAATCTCGCCGGTTTCTGGCCGGGCGACATGTTCGGCCGCCGTGCCTACGGCAGGCAGTCCAAGGTGCTCATGTCGGACTGGGCGCGGCTGGCCCGGACCGGGCGCTTCGTGCCCGTCGGCGCCGATATCGACTACGAGGAACGGATCTCGCGGCTGAAGTTCCCGGTCCTGTCGATCACGGTGGCCGGCGACGACCTGGCCCCGCAGACCTCCGCCGACCACCTGCTGAGCAAACTGCCCGCGGCGCCGGTGACCCGGTGGTTCCAGCCGGAAGCGCTGGGGCACAACGGCTGGATCACCAATCCGGATTCCACGGTCGACGTCGTCGAGAAGTGGCTGCGCGATCGCTAGCGCCTACGCCGAGCGCCTGCCCTCCATCAGCATCTGCGTGAAGAACTCGTAGACCAGCGCGGACAGATAGGCCGACTGCTTGTTGTCGGCCGCGCCGCCGTGCCCACCCTCGACGTTCTCGTAGTACCAGACGGTCCGGTCCTGGGATTCCAGCAGCGCCGCCATCTTTCGCGCGTGCCCGGGGTGCACGCGGTCGTCGCGGGTGGAGGTGGCGAGCAGGATCGGCGGGTACTGCCGGTCGGTGTCGGTGTTCTGGTAGGGCGAGTATTCGCTGATGTAGGCCCATTCCTCGGGCTTGTCCGGGTCGCCGTACTCGGCCACCCAGGACGCGCCTGCCAGCAGCAGGTGGTAGCGCCGCATGTCCAGCAGCGGCACCTGGCACACGATCGCGCCGAACAGCTCCGGGTAGCGGGTGAGCATCACGCCCATCAGCAGGCCGCCGTTGCTGCCGCCGATGGCACCGAGCCGGTCCGGGGTGGTGATGCCGCGGGTCACCAGATCGCGGGCGACCGCGGCGAAATCCTCGAAGGCGCGGTGCCGGTGCTCTTTCAGCGCCGCGGTGTGCCATTCGGGGCCGTATTCGCCGCCGCCGCGGATATTGGTCATCACATAGGTGCCGCCGCGCTCCAGCCAGGCCATGCCCGCCGAGCCGAGATACTGCGGGGTCTTGGAGATCTCGAAGCCGCCGTAGCCGTTCATGATGGTCGGGCTCGGCGTGCCGCGACGGTCACGGTGACGAATCACGAAGTAGGGCACGGCCGTTCCGTCGTCGGAGGTCGCGAAGAACTGCTCGGTCTCGATGCCGGTGGCGTCGAAGTAGCCGGGCGCCTGCTTGAGTACGGTGGCCTGATCGCCGATGGCACTGCTGAGCAGTGTTGTCGGCGTGGTGAAACCGGTGGTGGTGAGCATGAATTCGTCGCCGCCCTCGAGCGGGTCGAGGTTGTTCACCGACGTGGAGGACATGGCGGGGGAGTCGGCGAGTTCGGCGCTGGTCCAGCCGTCGGGGCCGGGAGTGAGCACGCGCAGCCCGGTCTGCACATCGTGCAGGGTGGTGAGAATCAGGTGGTTCTCGGTCCAGCCCCAGGTCTCGAGTGAGGTGTGCGGGTCCGGGGTGAACAGCACCTCGAATTCGCGTGCGCCGGCGAGGAAGTCGTTCACGTCGGTGACCAGCAGGGCGCCGGGCGGGTAGGTGATCGCGCCCGGTGTCCAGGCGGTCTTCAGGCGCACCAGGAGCCAGTCGCGGTACCAGTCGACGTCGGCGTCGGTCGGTGTTTCGATCAACCGCCACTCGCCGTCGTCGAGCAGGGACACCTCGCTGTTGAAGAAGTCCGTCGACCGGTGCAGATAGTGTCGCTCGTAGCCGGGGTGGCGATCGTAGCCCGCGCCGATCGAGACATCGCCCGGCTTGCCCTCGTACACCGTCTCCGCCGCGGACAACTCGGTGCCGCGCTGCCAGCGCTTGGCGATGCGCGGGTACCCGGAGTCGGTGAGCGAGCCGGGTCCGAAATCGGTTCCCACATAGACGGTATCGGCGTCGATCCAGCCGATCCGGGACTTGGCCTCCGGCAGGTAGAACCCACCGTCCGCCGGTGCGATGAATTCCCTTGTCGTCAGGTCGAATTCACGCTCGACGGTCGCGTCGGCGCCGCCCCGGGACAGGTGGATGATGGCGCGCTCCTGGCTGGGCCGCAGGACCGCGGCCCCCGACCAGACCCAGTTCTCGCCATCGGCCTCGGCGAGCGCGTCGACATCGATCAGCACGTCCCACTCGGGATCATCGGTCGCGTAGGACTCGAAGGTGGTCCGGCGCCACAGGCCACGCTGGTGCTCGGCGTCGCGCCAGAAGTTGTACAGCCAGGGTCCGCGCCGACCGGGGTAGGCGATCTTGGTGTCGTCGTCGAGCATCGCGAGGACGCGCTGCTCGAGCGCGGTGAAGCGCTCCGTCGCCGCGAACCGTCGCGCCACGACCTCGTTGCGGGCCCGCGCCCAGTCCAGCGCGGCCTCGTCGGTCACATCCTCGAGCCAGAGATAGGGATCCGTCACGTCCTGCTCAACGCCGCTCATCCCCACATTGTTGCCGATGTGGCGGATCGCATCCTCCGCCAGCTCACCGCCCGGGGGTCGTCCGGCCGCTGGAGCGCCGTCACCAGGCGTGGGCGACGTCGATCACCACGCGCGCCGGACCGTCGAGGGTGGTGACCCGGAACGGCAGCCGGGCGCGGACACCGAGGCCGAGGGTGGTCTGGCCTTCGAACGAGCCGGCCCAGGACGCCTGGCGGAAGGTCGGGTAGCCGCGCACGTCGACGAGTTCGGTGCGGTCGGCCGGGTGGTAGGTGCTGTTGCCCGCGCCGTCGTAGGCCGGGGCCTGCACCATCACCTGGAGGTACGCGCCGCCGCGCAACGCGACGGTGGCGCCGGAGCCGTCCATCGTCACGGTGTCGACGTAGCCGACGCGGTAGCCGGCCCGCGGGCCCGACAGATCGATGACGATCCGGTCGAAGCAGTCGTGGCGGCCGGATCGGACAGCGCCGACGGTCGCGGTGGAGTAGTTCGCGCTGGACTTGTCGAGCGAGCCCCAGGTGATGCCGCAGGAGGACGGGGCGGCGGCAGCGGGGAGGGTCCACAGGCTCGCGCAGGCCGCGAGCGTGGTGAACAGGACGAGGAAGCGACGCATGTCGCACCGCCTTCGGGCAGTGGGAGGAAGGTACTGATTAATCGGACTAATCAGACATCGCGTTAGCGTCGCTCCGGTTCCGGATGTGTTGCGAAACGTAGGATCGCAGGTCACGAACAACGACCGGAGGTGAATATGGCGCCCTTCCTGTGGGAGCAGCACTGCTGTCTGCCGTTGCATCACACGGCGCGCATCGGCGAACTCGCCCGGTATCCGCTCGGGTCGCATCTCTCGGTCAATGTCGGGTATTCGGCCCAGACCACCGCGGATTCGCTGGAACTGGTGCACCGGTTCCGTGACCAGGCGGCGGCCGATCCGCGCTTCCGGCTGGTCGAGCGGCGTGCCGATATCGGCGCCGACGACGCGATCGCGCTGGCCTTCGACCTGGAGGACTCCGGCCCGCTCGGCGGCGACCTCGACAATGTCGAGCTGTTCTACCGGCTCGGCGTGCGCTCGCTGCTGCCGAGCTACAACCATGCCAACGCGGCGGGCTGCGGCTGCCTCGACACCGCCGACACCGGCCTCACCGGTTATGGAAAAGACCTGGTGCGCAAGCTGAACGAGGTCGGCATGTTCGCCGACGGCTCGCACTGCTCCTGGCGCACCGGCCTCGACATCGCGACCCACACCGCCGTCCCGATGATCTACAGTCACTCCAATTTCGCCACCCTGTGGGAACATCCGCGCAACATCACCGACGATCAGGCCCGGGCCTGTGCCGAGACCGGCGGCGTGATCGGCATCAACGGCGTCGGAATCTTCCTGGGCCACAACGCCCCCGGTGACCACGCCGCCCGCCTCGCCGCGATGGCCGACCACATCCGCTACGGCGTCGACCTGGTCGGGCTCGACCACATCGGCGTCGGCTCGGACTACTCCTTCGACGGCGAGGAGTTCAACGACGAGATCCGCGCCAACCCCGGCGCCTTCTCCGAGTCGTACACGAAATGGGGCCCGCTCCAATGGGTTCCCCCGGAGGACCTGCTCGGCGAATCCGGTGCCCCCGGTCTCGACGAGCTGCTGGCCGACCGGGGGTTCCACGCGGGGGAGCGCGCCGCCATCTTCGGCGGCAACTTCGCCAGAGTCGCGGGGCAGGTCTGGCGCGACTGACGCCCTCGGGTGATCTCGCGTCGGCTCGGTGCCTCGCGGGGTGGCGAGTCACCGAGCCGGGTGCGGGCCGATGCGCGCGAGGCCGGTGCCCCGGGCGGGTTGCTCAGCCCAGGCGCACCAGCATCTTGCCGGTGTTGGCGCCGGTGAGGACGCCGAGGAAGGCGGCGGGGGCCTGGTCGAGGCCCTCGTAGACGGTCTCGGTCGTGCGCAGGGTGCCGTCGGCGAGCCAGCCCGCCGCCTTGCCGATGTACTCGCCGAAGAGCGGGAAGTAGCTGGTCACCAGCATGCCGCGCAGGGTCGCCTCCTTCGTCGCGGCCAGGTAGAGGTCCGGGATCTGCTGGGCGCCCGCGCCGTTGTAGCCGCTGATCGCGCCGACCAGTGCGATCCGGCCGTGCTGGTTGAGCGCCTCGATGGCGACCTTCAGGTGCTCACCGCCGACGCTGTCGAGGTAGACGTCGACGCCGTCGGGCGCGGCCGCGGCGAGCTGCCCGGCGAGATCGCCCGCGCGGTAGTCGATGGCGGCGTCGAAACCGAACTCGTCGAGCAGCGTCCTGGTCTTCGCCGGCCCGCCCGCCGAGCCGATCACCCGCTTCGCGCCGAGCGCCTTGGCGAGCTGCCCCGCGACGCTGCCGACCGCGCCCGCCGCGGCCGAGACGAACACCGTGTCGCCGGGGCGCACCGGGGCGACATCGGTGAGCGCGGCGTAGGCGGTCAGGCCGGTCGTGCCGAGCACGCTCAGGAACTGCTGCGGCGCGGCCAGTTCCGGGTCGATCGGCGTCGCGGTGGCCGCGTCGACGACCGCGTGCTCCCGCCAGCCCGCGAAGTGCGAGACCGTGGCGCCCACCGCGATCTCGGCCGAGCGCGAGGCGATCACCTCACCGACGGCCGAACCGTCCAGTGCCGCACCGAGTTCGAACGGCGGGATGTAGGACTCCCTGTCGTCCATCCGGCCGCGCATGTACGGGTCGACCGACATCCAGGTGTTGCGGACCAGGATCTGGCCGTCGGCGAGCTCGGGCAGCGGGCGCTCGACCAAGGCGAAATCGGTGGCGACGGGAGCACCGTCCGGCCGGGCGGCCAGGTGGATCTCCCGGGTGGTGGTGGGCTGCGCGGCGCTGGTCGAGTTCGACATGATCGAGCCTTCTTTCGAGGTCAGCCGGTGTTTTTCTCCGGTGCCGACTACGTTATGGCGGCCGTGCCCGCGCTCCCAGGTCCGCGGACGCCACCGCCCGGTCCGTTCACGACAGGACCGGGCGGTGACGGGGTCGGCTAGTCGGCGACGGGCACCGGCACGGCCGGGCGCTTGCGCGCCGAGAACTTCTCGACCAGGAAGAAGTACCCCTTCACGTACTGTCCGACGAGAATCGCGTTGATGATCGTGCCCTCGCGAATGAAATGCGGTGCGCCGAGGAAAGCCAGGCCGATCAACGCCGAGATCGCCAGCAGCGTGCAATCGAACACGGTCTTGATGTTGCCCCACTTGCGCCCGGTCTTCTGCTGGATCGTGTTCACGAACAGGTCGATCGGCATCAGGATGAGGTTCGCGCGGATCATCAGGAACAGGCCGAGGGCGAGCATCGCGTCGGCGAAGACCAGCAGGACCAGGTTGGCCACGTACGGCTCGAGGTGGATCCAATCGGTGAGCCACAGGTTGAGATCGAGCAGGAGGGCCAGCACCAGCGCCGGGATCATCGAGAGCAGGTAGCTCGCCTTGAAGGCCTTCGGTCTGACCAGGAAGGTCAGGCCGAGCATGATGATCTCGAGGATGAGGTTGTAGTTGCCCTGGCTCAGCGGGGTGAACACCAGCGTCATCGTGCGGGTGAGGCTGCTCTGCGGGGAGATGCCGATCCCTGCCCTGATGGCCAGGCTGAGGCCGAGGGTGAGGATGTAGATGCCGGCGACGTAGGTGATCCAGCGGCGCACCTTGTTTCCGTTGTCGATGACTGCCGCGTTGTTGTCGTGCTGCATAGCGGTGGATCCCTTGCTCTGGTAGCCGAGGCTATTTCATGAAGCCGAAGCGGTCGAGCGAGATGAACAGCGTCAGCAGCTTGTTGACGACCGGTTCACCTTCGTTGTGATGGCCGAGCTTCAGCAGCGCGTCGTCGATCGACCTGGTCGCTTCGACGAGTTCGGCGAGGTCCATATCGGCCATGACCCCGTAGAAGTCCAGCGGCAGCATGGCCCTCACCTCGCGGTCCTCGGTGACGACGCAGCCGCCGACGAGACCGTCCAGCCGGTGCAGGTTGTCGCACATCTCGGTGCTGTCGGCGCCGACCACCACGAAGTAGGCCGACGGCGCCGGCCAGAACGTGGAGACCGCGCCGCGATCGATCGACACGCCCTGGAACAGGCCGTTCACGATGTGCCGCGGGCCGTCGGCGTAGCGCTGCACGATCGAGATCCGGTTGAGCCGCGCCCCGTCGTGTTCGGGGACGACCGCGCCGTCGCGATACGGAACCCACACCTCCTGCGCGAATTTGAGATGCCCGCGCCCGTAGACGTCGAAGAGCAGCACTTTCGCCAGGGTGCCGTCGGCCGAGATCTCGATCGGCGTGAGCTCGAGCGATTCGGGCCGCAGGTCGCCGAGTCCGGGCCGGGGCCGCTTGGCCAGGACCGAGTAGTCGATGCCGACGGGCTCCAGCAGCCGCCGGTCCGCGGCCACCAGCTTGCCGCCCTTGAAGACGTAGCGCGGGTTGATCTTGGACAGGCTGTCGGTGAGCACGATGTCGGCGAATCGGCCCGGGCTCAGCGAGCCGAGATCACGGTCCTTGTGGAACGAGCGCGCGGCATAGAGCGTGCCCATCTTGATCGCCTTGATCGGCGGCATCCCCATCTCCACGGCCAGCGAGACGACCCAGTCGATATGGCCTTGCCGCAGGACCCGGTCCACGGAGATATTGTCGGCGCAGAGCTGGAAGTTCTCGGCGGGCCAGCGACGTTTCACGATGGCGCGCAACATCGTTCGAATGACCTCGGGACTACCGACGCCGAACTTGATCTGCGTGTTGAGGCCGTAGCGGATGCTCTTCTCGATATCGGCTTCGTTCCACACGTCGTGGTTGTTGTCGACGCCGATCGCCGGCATGTAATTGAGCAGCATGTCCGACAGCGACGTGACGCCCCAGTGGCAGTTCACGAATCCGGCATTCGCGCGGCCGAGCGCGGATTTGCGGAAATCGTCGGCATTGCCGGTCATATAGGACAGGTGGGCCAGTTCGCCGAGACCGATCACCGGATCCATCGCCAGCATCGCCTCGGTCACCTCGGGCGAGGTCTTCTTTCCCGGAGCGAAGGCATAGAGGCGGTAGGGGAGTTTGTCGTGATCGGCGAACAGTGCCCGTGCGGCCTCGACGGCCTCCTCGCCTGCGGCGCTGGCGAAATCGAGGGTCTCACCGAAGACCGTCGTCGTGCCGCTCGGCACGATCGCCTCCCCGAAAGCCGCCGGATGCGCGAGCTGGGATTCGAAGTGCAGATGCGCGTCGATCAGGCCGGGAATCGCGTACAGCCCCTCGCCGTCGAAGGATTCGCGAAAACGCACGATCGATTCGTCCGGGCTGAGCGCGATGATGCGTCCGCCGTGGACGAGAAGTGTGCCGGGGTACACGGTTTCGCTGTGCACATCGAGAATGTGCAGATTGCGCAGCAGCAGGTCGGCTTCCTGCTCGCCTTCCAGGATGGCGAAGATACTGCGGACGTGATCGTCCTGGGTGGAAACCTCGGTCGCCGAGGGTGCGTCGGTCGTCGAATTCTGCTGGGGCATAGCGGTCCTCACCTCGATATTCCCGCACTGTCGGGTGCGTGTATCGATTGGACGCGATCGGTACCGTTGCCCACAAGCATTCGTTTTCGCACGAGGTGTACTAAATTTTCGTACACTAATTCCGGGAGGTGAGCGGTGCTCCATTCACGATTGCTGCAGTACATCGACGAGGTGGCGCGGCTCGGGTCCATCCGCGCGGCCGGTGCCCGGCTGCATGTCGCACCCTCGGCGATCAATCGGCAGATCCTGCTGCTGGAGGCCGAACTCGACCAGCCGCTGTTCGAACGGCTGCCGCGCGGCATGCGCCTGACCCCGGCGGGGGAGGCGCTGCTCGTGCACATCCGGCAGACGCTGCGGCAGTATCGCGAGACCGTGGCCGACATCCGTGATCTGCGCGCCCTCGGCAGCGGTGAGGTCGTGATCGCCACCATGACCGGCCTGGCCAGCAGCGTCGTCGCCACCGCGGCCACGACCTTTCGTGCCAGGCATCCGCAGATCCGGATCTCGATCCGCACCATGTCGACCCTCGACATCGTGCAGGCGATCGAGAACAGCGAGGCCGACCTCGGCCTCGGCTTCAACATCCCGCCGTCGTCGCAGCTCGAGGTCTGCTGGCAGATGAACACGCGGCTGGGCGTCGTCGTCTCGCCGCAGCATCCACTGGCCCCGATGGAGACGATTCCGCTCGCGCAGTGCACGCCGTTTCCGCTGATCTTCGCCGACCGCTCGATGGTGATCCACGGCATCGTCGCCGAGGCCTTCGCCAACGCCGGTCTCGATATCCATCCCGCGTTCCACACCAATTCGATCGAGACGATGAAACGGCTCGCGATGTCCGGCGAGGCCATCGCCTTTCTCAGCGAATTCGACGTCGCCGAGGAACTGCGGGACGGTCGGCTGGCCTTCCGGCACGTCCGCGACGCCTTCGACGTGAACATCATCTCGCTCGTGCGCCGGGAGAAGCACGGCCACGGCCTGGCGAGTTTCCTGCTCGCCGACGAGATCGGAAAGACCTTGCGGCCCGGCGATCCCGACTAGCGGCTCGTCGTCGGCGAGGCGCCGGTCCAGCGGTGGAAGGCCTTGCGGAGGGCGCGGTCGTCGGTGAAGGCCAGGCGCTGCGCGACGGTCGAGGTGCTGTGGCCCTGGTCGAGCAGGGCTCGCGCGCGCTCGTAGCGCAGCAGGTCGAGTTCGTCGCGCCAGGACGTGCCGTGCTCGGCGAGATGGCGTTGCAGGGTGCGCTGGCTCATGGCGAGGCTTTTCGCGACCCGGGGCAGGGCCGGGTCGCCCGCGTCCAGGGCCGCGCCCAGGGCGATGCGGAAGGCGTCGAGTGGGCCCGCGATCGGGCGGGCGGAGGCCAGGACCAGGTCGGCGTGGCTGCGCATCAGGTCGGACAGCATCGGGTCGGCGCGCGCGAGCGGGGCGGTGGCGTCGTCGGCGTGGAAGGTGATCGCGTCCGACTCCGCGTCGAATTCGATGTCGGCGGTACCGAATACGGCGATCAGGCCGGTGCGGTCGGCCGGTGCGGCGTGGCCGAAGCTGACCCGGGTCGGCACGAGCGGTCGGCCGAGCGCTTCGCCCGCGCGGCGCAGGTAGTAGGCGAGGACGTACTCGTTGACCACCGCGGCCACCGCCGGATCGCCCGCCGAGGTCCGGTAGCCGATGGTGAGATCGCCGTCGCCGGTGAGGTCGAAACCCTCGGTGGCCGCGGTGACCAGGCGGTGATACGGCTGGGCGGCGCGCAGCGAATCCGCCAGTGTCGCACCGGTGGTCACCAGGTAGTCCCAGGTGTTGAGGGAGCCGAGCGGGGCGGCGGCGGCGATCGCCGCCCCCGACCCGGCGCCGGGTCGCGCCTGCGCGATCAGTTCCCACAGGCGCAGCAGCGAGGTCATCGGGATCCGGTTGAGCTCGCCGCTCAGGATCACCTCGTCGGTGCCGGGAACGCGCGCCAGCTGGTCCTCGGCGACGCCCGCGGCCCGCGCGGCACGCAGGAGCAGCCGGAGGAGGTGGGTGGACACCGTGCCGTCGAGGCGGCTACCGATCCCCTCCGCCGCAACACCACTCACCTCTGCGACCCTACTGTGCCGACGCGAAGGGGCCGGTGCGCGTTCGCCCGGCCACGGTGACCGGGCGAACGCCGAGGGGTCAGGCCGACGTTTCGACCGTCAGGCCCGCCTCGGACCAGTCCTGGATGCCCTCGCGGTACTTGCGGACATTGGTGTAGCCGAGGGCCTCCAGCTTGCTCGCGACGACCTGGCTGTTGCCGCACGCCGCGTTCGAGCAGTAGGTCACGATCGCCGCGTCGCGGTCGGGGAGGAGGTCGGGCGCGCGGTCGGCGACGTCGTCCTCGACCAGGTTGAGGGCGCCGGGCAGGTGCGCCTTGGCGTAGTAGTCCGGCGGCAGCGCGTCGAGCACGGTCACGGTGTTCGCCGCGATCTCCGCGGCCAGTTCGTCGCGGGTGATGAGTGCGGTCATGGGTCCACCTCGGTCGTTCGGAGGAAATTTATGTGCGTGCACACGCTACTAGTTGTGTGCGCACGCACGCAAGTGGCTAAGCTGGTCCGGTGCCCACCGATCAGCCGTCCCGTCGTGCCGCGGTCGCCGCGTGGGCCGCGCTGCTCCAGGTGCACGCGGCCTTCGTCCCCGAGCTCGACGCCGAACTCCGCAGGGCCACCGGACTGCCGCTGACCTGGTACGACGTCCTCCTGGAACTCGACGCGGCCGGACCGATGCGGATGAGCGACCTCGGCGAGAAGGTCGTCCTCAGCCGGACCAGGGTCAGCCGCCTCGTCGCGGAACTGGAGGCGAACGGCCTGCTGCGTCGCGAGTCCAACCCCGACGACGGCCGGTCCGCGCTCGTCGCCATCTCCGACCTCGGCAGGCAGCGGTTCCGGGAGGCCGCGCCGCACTATCTGGCCGGCATCGAACGTCGGCTCGGTGCCAACGTGAGCGCCGCCGAACTCGAGGCCGTGGCCGTCACTCTGCGCAAGGTGCTCGGCGGCCCGTAGCGCCCGCTCGCGCGCACCTCACCGAAGTGGGGGACGGGTGGGTGAACTCCCCGGAACAGAGTTAGGCTCGGGGTCGTGACTTCCCACTACGATGTCGTCGTTCTCGGCGCTGGTCCCGGCGGATACGTCGCCGCGATCCGTGCCGCTCAACTCGGCCTGCGAACAGCGATTGTCGAGCAGAAATACTGGGGTGGCGTGTGCCTGAACGTGGGCTGCATCCCGTCCAAGGCACTGCTGCGCAACGCCGAACTGGCCCATATCTTCCACAAGGAAGCCAAGACCTTCGGCATCTCCGGTGAGGTCAGCTTCGATTTCGGCGCGGCGTTCGACCGCAGCCGCAAGGTGGCGGACGGGCGCGTCAAAGGCGTGCACTTCCTGATGAAGAAGAACAAGATCGACGAGTTCGACGGCCTCGGTACCTTCACCGGCCCGAACTCGCTGGACGTGGCCCTCACCAAGGGCGGCGTCGAGACGATCACGTTCGACAACGTCATCATCGCCACCGGCACCACCACCAAGCTGCTGCCGGGCACCCAGCTCTCGGCCAACGTGGTGACCTACGAGGAGCAGATCCTCACCCGCGACCTGCCGGGCTCGATCCTGATCGTCGGCGCGGGCGCGATCGGCATGGAGTTCGCCTACGTCCTGAAGAACTACGGCGTGGACGTGCGGATCGTGGAGTTCCTCGACCGCGCGCTGCCCAACGAGGACGAGGACGTCTCCAAGGAGATCACCAAGCAGTACAAGAAGCTCGGCATCACCATCACCACCGGTGCCGCCGTGCAGACGATCGACGACGACGGCTCCAAGGTCACCGTCCAGATCAAGGACAACAAGTCCGGCGCGGTCGAGACCGTCACCGTCGACAAGGTGCTGCAGGCCGTCGGCTTCGCGCCCCGCGTCGATGGCTACGGCCTGGAGACCACCGGTGTCGCCCTCACCAACCGTGGCGCCATCGAGATCGACGAGTACATGCGCACCAATGTGCCCGGCATCTACGCGATCGGTGACGTCACCGCCAAGCTGCAGCTCGCGCACGTCGCCGAGGCGCAGGGTGTGGTCGCCGCCGAGACCATCGCCGGTGCCGAGACGCTGACCCTGGGCGACTACCGGATGATGCCGCGCGCCACCTTCTGCCAGCCGCAGGTCGCCAGCTTCGGTCTCACCGAGGAGCAGGCCCGCGACGAGGGCTACGACGTGAAGGTCGCGACCTTCCCGTTCACCGCCAACGGCAAGGCGCACGGTCTGGCCGACCCGACCGGCTTCGTGAAGCTGATCGCCGACAAGACCCACGGCGAGCTCATCGGCGGCCACCTCATCGGCCCCGACGTCTCGGAGCTGCTGCCCGAGCTGACCCTGGCCCAGAAGTGGGACCTCACGGTCAACGAGCTCGCGCGCAACGTGCACACCCACCCGACGCTCAGCGAAGCGTTGCAGGAAGCGATCCACGGCCTCGCGGGCCACATGATCAACTTCTGATCTTTCGAGGACACGAGGGGCGGTCGCCGGGCGACCGCCCCTCGGTCGTGTCGGCGACACGAATTCCGTGTATTTCTTTTCGGCCAATATTGCGGGCGTTGATTTGGCGAATTGGGGGGCCGTCCACGATGATCCGTGTAGTTCTTCGTTCGCTTGTCAGTCGCTACACCTGATCTCGTGAGTACATGGGTAACTCGCCGGGCACGCCCGCAAGCTGACTTCCTCGTGACCGCCAGCCCGGCGCCCTGATTTTCGACTTGTCGACGACCGGCAAGAGTCGCGGGGAGGCGGACAGAGAGGTAACGGACTCGTATGCGAATTCTCGGTTGGGTAGCTCGTGCTGCGGCATTGGTGGCGGTGGCCGGATTCGGAACCATGGCACCCGCGATGGCCGAACCGCTTTTCCCCGGTGGCCCCGACGTTCCCGGCGTTCCCGCCATCCTCCCGACGGCCTCCCCGTGCCCGGTGGTCGAGGCCAGGGCGTGCATGCGGCTGTCGACGAACGAGGCGTGGCTGGTCGACAACGGCCGGGTGATCTTCGGCCCGACGCCGATTTCGCACGGGATGGCCGGATACGAAACTCCGCCCGCCGTCACCCGGATTTCCTTCAAGCGGGAATTCCACTGGAGCACGATGCACAACGCGCCGATGCGCTGGGCCACCTTCTTCAACGGTGACATGGCATTCCATGTCGGCCCGGTCAATTCGAAGTCGCACGGTTGTGTGCGGATGACCGAGGACGGCGCCCACCGCTTCTTCGACTACCTGAACCCCGGCGACATCACCCAGGTCATCGACTGAGCAACGCCCGAACGAACGAACATGGGTAACTCACCGGGCACGGGCTGACCCGACCCGGTGAACCGCCGCCGCCCGCCGACGCTCACGCCCCCCGCGCTTTAGTCTGGCCTGAATACGCGGAGAGGCGGAACAGCAGTGCGTAAGTGGTTGATCGGTGGGGCCGCGGCGGTCGCGCTGCTGCTGGTGGTCGTCGCCGGGCTGTACGTGCTCATGAACTCGCGGACCTACCAGCTGACCGGCCGCTTGGTCGATCGCGTCGACACCGACGAGAAGCTGGTCGCCCTGACGTTCGACGACGGGCCGACCGAACGCACCCCCGAGATCCTGCGCACGCTCGCCGAATTGCGGGTCCCGGCGACCTTCTACCTGATCGGCGACGATCTGGCCGCCCAGCCCGACTACGGTGTCGCGATCGCGGCGGCGGGCCACGAGATCGGCAACCACTCGTACTCGCACCGCCGCATGGTGCTGATCTCCGGTGACACGGTGCGCGCGGAGATCGAGCGCACCGACGCCGAGATCCGCCGCACCGGCTACCAGGGCCCGATCACCTTCCGCCCGCCCTACGGCAAGAAGCTCTGGGCGCTGCCGAGCTATCTCGCCGAGCACGACCGCACCACGGTCACCTGGGATGTCGAACCCGATTCCGCGGGCGGCGCCACCCGCGCCGCCATCGTCGACGACACCCTGGCGCAGACGAAACCCGGCTCGATCGTGCTGCTGCACGTCATGCACGGCCGCGAATCCGCCGCCGCGCTCCCGGAGATCGTGTCCGGCCTGCGGGCGCGCGGCTACGACTTCACCACCGTGTCCGACCTGCTGCGGCGAGCGCCCGCCTAGCCGGGCGGAGCGGCGGAGCGGTGATAGCTCGCCTGGGCCGCCCGGACGGTGTCCATGTTGGTCTCCAGGACCACGATCAGTGATTCCAGGCGTTCGGCCACCTGCGCGCCGAGCTCGGTGAGCGTGTATTCCACGCGGGGCGGGATGGCCTCGAGTACCTCGCGATGCACCATCCCGTCGCGTTCGAGCCCCTGCAGGGTCTGCGACAGCATCCGTTCGCTCACGCCGTCGACCCGCCTGCGCAGCGCGCTGAACCGGTAGGGGCCTTCGCGTAGCGCCACCAGGGCCAGCACGCCCCATCGGCCTGCGACATTCTGCAGCACCGGCCGCGACTCGCAATTGCGCGCGAAGACGTCGGCTTCCAGCGCCTGATCGTCGTCGGTCGACGAGGGCTGCGTGCTCATACCGCCGATCGTACCGCTCTTGACCAGAGTGCTTGCGGAATGCATAGTGCTTACTAATAGTTAGTACTAGAAAATCGGAACCAACCCTGGAGGTAGATCATGACTGTCGCGGTGACCGGAGCGAGTGGACAGCTGGGCAGGCTCGTCGTGGAAGCCCTGCTGGCGGCGGGCGAACAGCCGGTGGCGATCGTGCGCGATCCCGCCAAGGTCGCCGACCTGGCCGAACGTGGCGCGCAGGTCCGGCAGGCGAGCTACGACGACCCCGCCGCGCTCGACGCCGCGCTGGCCGGCGTCGACCGGGTGCTGCTGGTCTCCGGCAACGAATTCGGTGCCAGGGTCGCCCAGCACACCACTGTCCTCCGGGCCGCCGAGCGCGCCGGTGTCCGGCTGCTCGCCTACACCAGCATTCCCGTCGCGGACGGCAACCGGATGATCCTCGCGCAGGAGCACCGCGGCACGGAGGAAGTACTCGCCACCGCGTCGATCCCGACCGTCCTGCTGCGCAACAGCTGGTACTGGGAGAACTACGCGGCGGGCGCCGCGCATGCCACGCAGACCGGGGTGCTGGCAGGCGCCTCGGGTGCGGGCAAGGTCTCCGGCGCTCCGCGCGCCGACTACGCGCAGGCGGCGGCGGTCGTGCTCACCACCGACGGCCACGAGGGCCGCGTCTACGAGCTCGGCGGTGACGAGGCCCTGAGCGGCGCCGACATCGCCGCCGTGCTCACCGAGGTCTCCGGCTCCCCGGTGCGCTATGAGAATCTCGCCGAAGCCGACTACGCGGCCGTCCTCGGTCAGGCGGGCCTGCCCGCGCCGGTGGCCGCGGCGCTGGCCGACGCCGACTCGGGCATCGCCGACGGCCTGCTCGAGGTCCGCACGGGTGATCTGGCCAAGCTCCTCGGCCGCCCGGTGACCCCGCCCGCCGAGGCGTTCCGCGCCATCCTCGGCTGATTTCCGGGGGTGGGCCGACGGGGAGCCGTGTGGCAGAGTTCGGGTGTGGCTACCGAAACTCCCCGTCGACGCACGCACTCCTACCTGAGCGGGCTGCTGTTCGTGATGGGCGTCCTGCACTTCGTCGCGCCGAAGCCCTTCGACGGCATCGTGCCGCCGCAGCTGCCCGGCAACCCGCGGACCTACACCTACGGTTCCGGGGTCGCCGAGCTCGGCGTGGCGACGGCGCTCGCGGTGCCGCGCACCCGTCGCCTCGGCGGCTGGCTGGCCGCGGCGCTGTTCATCGGCGTCTTCCCGGCGAACATCCAGATGGCCGTCGACGTGGTGGGCAACCCGAAGGCGCCCGGCCTGTTCAAGGCAGGCGTGCTGGCGCGGCTGCCGCTGCAGATCCCGATGATCGTGGCCGCGCTGCGCGTGGCGCGCCGCTGATCACACCCACTGCACCAGCTGGATGACGATCCCGTTCGGGTCGGTCAGCTGGAAGTAGCGCTCGCCCCACTCCTCGGTCTCGATGGGCGTCTCGATCGGGACGCCCGCGGTGCGCAGACGCTCGTATTCGGCGTCGATGTCGTCGACGACGAACACCACCAGCGTGCCGTCGCCCGCGCTGCCCGCGATGCGCGCCGGCTTGAACGTGCTCAGGCCGGTGCGCAGGTAGATGACGTTCATCCCGGCATCGGGTCGCTGGAGCGAGACGAACCCGTCGGCGGCCATCTGCTCGGTGAAGCCGAGGTGGTCGATCAGGAAGGTCGCCGAGGCCTGCGGGTCGGCGACATTGAGCGAGATGGCGGAGCCGGTGATCTGCATGGGTTCTCCTCGGTGTTGAACTCCGTACGTTGTACGCCTTTAACGATGGCGAGGAGGTCGCCGGTTTCGCTGTATGACCTGCGTCACATGGTCAGAAGCTGTCGCGGTCGATCCGCAGCGTGGTGATGGTGGCGGCCAGACCCTCGTACTGGTTGATCAGCAGCACGATCTCGATGAGCAGCCGCTCGTCGTAGTGGGCGGCGAGCCCGGCCCACGCGGCGTCGTCGACATCGCGGCCGGTCACCAGCTGGTCGACGACCGTGAGCAGCGCCCGCTGCCGTGGCGTCCAGCCCTCCGCGTCCGGTCCGGCGGCGACCCGGTCGATCTCCACGGCCGTCAGCCCGGCCCTGCGGCCGAGACGGCGATGATGGTCGGTCTCGTAGTCGCAGGCGCGCAGATGCGCGACCCGCAGGATGACCAGCTCCGCCTCGGCGCGCGGCAGCCGCCCGCCCGGCATGAGCTTGCCGGAAAAGTGCAGCCAGCCGCGGAACAGCCCGCCGGTGCGCCCGAGCGTGCTGAACAGGTGCGCGTCGTCGGTGCCCGACGCGCGGGAAAGCACTTGCCAGACAACCCAGTTGATCGGTCCGAGTTCGGCGAACCGTCCCGGGGAAACCCGTGGTAGGGGCGCTGGATCCATCACATCTCCACCTGTCTGCTCGTGCTCGCCCGGCCGGTTCGCAGCGTACTCGCCGGTACGGGATCCTGACGGCGACTGCGGTAGTCGTGCCGGTTTTCTTTGGTTTCCAGTGGTTTTCGCAACAGTTGCGCGTCATGATCGGTGGGTACCGCAGCGCGCAGCGGCGGTGTGAGGTCGCAGCACTGGTAGGGGAACATCGGAATGCTGGTTCGGATCAGGCCGGATGCGGAGCTCACCGGCGCCGAGCGGGAGTTCGTGGATTGCCTGCGCGCCTATCCGAGCACGGGGCTCGCGCTGGTGGATTGCCGGGTGGGCGATCGCAGGCTCGGCGCGGTGGTCGTGACGCCACGGGGGATCACGGTCATCGAGGTGAAGGGCTTCCGGCGACGGCAGAGCGGCCTGCTCGCGGTCTCGGCGGCGGGCGAGTGGACGATCAGCGACAGCCCGCTCGACCTGGACGCCGACCCCTCGGGCGGCCTCACCGACCGGCTCGAACACGGGATCCACGCCGTGCGCGTCGCGCTCGAGCAGGCGCTGCAGGACAGCAGGCATGTCAGCGGCGCGGTGGTGATGGTGCCGTACCGGGGCGTGGTCGTACGGCCGGCGCGCACCGCGCTGCGACCGGGGCTGGACGTGCTGGTCGCCAATACCGTCGACGCGCACGAGTTGCGGGTCTACCTCGAGGGCTTCTCCGCCGGGCCCCCGGCCTGGACCATCGACCGGGTGCTCACCACCTGCACCGCGCTGGGCGTCGGCACCCTGACACCGCCGCGCGCCGAGCTGGCCGCCGACGGTTTCGCGGGCAGCCGCCCCGCGCCGACGCCGCTCCCGCCGCAGCCGCGCAGGTTCACCGAACCGATCCAGCCGCCGCCGCCCGCCCAGCCTGCCGAGCGCGGGAAGCTGGTCGGGCTGATCCTGTTCGCCGTGGCCGTGCTCGGGGTGTTCGTGGTGTTCCTGGTGGTCGGCCAGGCCCTGCTGCGGGACTCGCCGCAGCCGCGCCCCAGCTCGGACACCTCGCAGAGCACGACCAGGGCGCCGTCCTCGACGCCGGCCAGTCAGCGGCCGGTCGAGTGCTGGCCGTTCCAGAACGGCTGCTGAGCGCTCAATCCCGCACGGCGCGACCGAGTTTGGTGAAGGCGATCGCCTGCTCGGCGCGCACCCGGACATGCGCGCGGGAGGAATCGATGTGCGCGGTGAGGGTGTGCAGGGCCGCCTCGCCCGCGCCGGCCAGGACCTGTTCGGCGATGGTGATGTGCTCGGCCGTCATCGCCGCGACCCGCTCGGCGGTCGGCACGTCCATGGTGCGGACCGGGCGCACCCGCACATAGACCGCGGTGAGCGCGTCGGCGAGGGCCGAATTGCCCGCTGCCCGCAGTAGTTCGGTGTGGAATCGCTCGTCGGCCGCCACCAGCTCCGGCCCCGGTTCCGGTGGGGTGTCCCGGTACTCGCGCCAGCGTTCCAGTTCCGCGCGCACGGCGGGCAGATCGTGCGAGGCGGGACTGTGCGGCTGAACCGAGTCGGCGGCATCGATGCGCTGGAAACCACGGGCCTCCAGCACTATTCGTAGCTCGTAGAGCTCGTCCAGCTCGGCAAGGCGCGGCCGGTACAGATAGAGCCCGTCCTGGTGGCGCTGGATCAGCCCGTCGGCCTGGAGCCGGGCCAGCGCCTCGCGCACCGGAGTGCGCGAGACGCCGTACCGCTGGGCCAGCCGTTCGGCGCGTAGTCGTTCGGTCGGCGGGACGGTCCCGGTGGCGAGGTCGTCGCGCAGCGCCAGGTAGACGCGCTCGGCCAGAGACACCCGCCCCCTGCGGTTCATGGCCTGCGGTCAGATCGCCATCGCCGCGCGGACCGCGGATTCCGCACCGGCACCGCCCTCGCCCGACGAGCCGAGATGCCCCGAATGCAGCACGTAGTAGTGCTGCGCGGCCTGCAGCGCGAAGCCGATGTGCTGCTCCACCAGCAGCACGCTGAGGCCACCGCGCTGGGTGAGATCGATGATGGTGCGCTCGATCTCGGCCACCACCGAGGGCTGGATGCCCTCGGTCGGCTCGTCGAGGATGAGCAGCTTGGGCTCGGTGATCAGGGCGCGGGCGATGGCCAGCTGCTGGCGCTGACCGCCGGAGAGCAGCCCGGCCTTGCGGGTCAGCAGCTCACGCAGGGCGGGGAACAGTTCCAGCGATTCCTCGATCAGCGCCTTGCCGCGCTTGCGCCCGTCGGCGACCACCTGCAGGTTCTCGGCTGTGGTCAGCTGGGGAAAACTCTGCTGCCCCTGTGGCACGTAGGCGATGCCGCGCTTGACCCGCTGCGACGGGGACAGCTTGGTGATCTTGTCGCCGTCGAAGGTGATCGTGCCCGACTTGGTCGGCAGCAGGCCGACCGCGGTGCGCAGCAGCGTCGTCTTGCCCGCGCCGTTGTGGCCCATGATGGCGACCACGCTGTCGTCCGGAACGGTCAGGCTGACGCCGTGGATCACCTCGGTGCGCCCGTAGCCCGAGTGGATGTCGTGTAGTTCAAGCATCGGCCGACTCCTTGTTCGTCGCGTCCCCGGCCAGTGCCGCGGTGCCGAGGTAGACCTCCTGCACCTTCGGATCGGCCTGCACCTCTTCGACACTGCCCTCGCTGAGCACCTTGCCGCCCGCGAGGACGGTGACCGAGGTGGCGAAGGAGCGCATGAAGTCCATGTCGTGCTCGACGACGACCACCACGCGGTCACCGCCGATGCGGCGCAACAGGTTTCCGGTCTCCTCGCGCTCCTCGGCGCTCATGCCCGCGACGGGTTCGTCGAGCAGCAGCACCGAGGCGTTCTGCACCAGCAGCATGCCGATCTCGAGCCACTGCTTCTGCCCGTGTGCCAGCACCCCGGCGGGCTTGTCCCGCAGCGCGGTGAGACCCGTTGTCTCCAGGGCCTCTTCGATGCTCGGCAGCACCGACTTGCGCGCCCGCAGCAGCGACAGCGGCGAACGGCCCGCACCCGCCGCGATATCCAGGTTCTGCAGCACACTGAGCTGCTCGAACACGCTCGCGGTCTGGAACGTCCTGCCGACGCCGAGCCGCGCGATCTGGTGCACCTTCTTGCCGAGCAGCTCGGTGCCCGACTTCTGGGCCGAGCCGGTGGCGGGCACCAGGCCGGTGATGGCGTCGATGAGCGTGGTCTTGCCCGCGCCGTTGGGACCGATCAGGAACCGCAGGTCGCCCTGCAGCACCGTCAGATCGACATCGGTGACCGCCTTGAATCCGTCGAAACTCACCGAGAGGCCACGGATTTCGAGGTAGTCGCTGTCCATGCCCGCGTTGCCGCCCGCTTTGGGCTCGTGTGTGGTCATCGCGCTTCCACCTTCTCCTCGGTGACGACGGCGGGTTCGGCCGGCGCCGGTGCGGGTGCGGGTTCCGGTTTCCGGCTCTGCCACCAGCCCTTGAACAGCGGCCACAGCCCGGCGAGCCCGGCGGGGATGAACCCGACGACCACGATGAACAGCACGCCCTGCAGGTAGGTCCAGCCCGACGGGAACGACTCCGAGAGCGAGGTCTGCGCCCAGGCGACGCCGATCGCGCCGAGGACCGGGCCGAGCAGCGTGGTGCGGCCACCGATCGCGACCCCGATGAGGAACGCGATGGACGGGACGACACCGATGTCGGCGGGGGAGATGATGCCGACGATCGGGGTGAACAGCGCACCCGCGATACCGGCCAGGAACGCCGCCACCACGTAGGCGACGATCTTGATGTTGGCCGGGTCGTAGCCGAGGAAGCGCACCCGCTCCTCCGCGTCGCGCACCGCGACCAGCAGTTCGCCGTAGCGGCTGCGGTTGAGCTGGCGGATCAGCGCGACGACCAGCAGCAGCGTGCCGGCGGCGATGAAGAACAGCATCTGTCGGTTGGCCGGGTCGGAGAGCCGGAACCCGAAGAAGGACCGGAAGTCCGACAGGCCGGTGAAGCCGCCGATGGCCTGCTGACCGGTGAGCAGGATGGCCAGTGCCGCGGCCAGCGCCTGGCTCAGGATGGCGAAGTACGCGCCACGCACCCGGCGCTTGAACACGCCGTAGCCGAGCACGGCGGCCACCAGCGCGGGCAGCACCAGGATGGCGAGGATGGCCACCGGCGCCGAGGTGAACGGCTGCCAGAACCCCGGCAGTTCGCTGATGCCGGAGATCTCCATGAACTCCGGGACGTCGTTGCCGAGGCGAGCGGCGTCGGCGAGCTGCATGTGCATGGCCATGATGTAGGCGCCGATGCCGAAGAACACGCCCTGGCCGAGGGTGAGCATTCCGCCACGGCCCCAGGCCAATCCGATGCCCGCCGCCACGATGGCGAAGCAGAGGAACTTGGCGAGCAGGTTCAGGCGGAAGTCGCTCAGGACCGCCGGGGCCACCGCGAACAGGAGGAAGGCGGCGATGGCGAAGCCGGCGAGCGGGGTCAGCCGGGGGTACGCCCGGAGGCGTTCGGTGAGTGCGGTCATGCCAGGCTCCTCGTCCGCACGGTGAACAGGCCCTGCGGGCGGACCTGCAGGAAGATGACGATCAGCACGAACACGATGACCTTCGCGATGGACGCGGTGGTCGAGTATTCGATGAACGAGTTGAGCAGGCCGAGCGCGAACGCCGCGATCACCGTGCCCTTGATCTGGCCGAGGCCACCGATGACGACAACCAGGAACGCGTCGATCAGATAGCTCTGGCCGATGGTCGGGCTGGTCGAGCCGATCAGGGTCAGCGCCACACCGGCGACACCGGCCAGGCCGGACCCGATGAAGAACGTGCTGATGTCGGTGAATCGCGAAGAGATACCCGATGTTTCGGCCAGGCCGCGGTTCTGCACGACGGCGCGGATGCGACGACCCATCGGGGTGGTCTTGAGCACGGCGGCCAGCGCGGTCACCGCGACGATCGCCAGCACCAGGATGAAGATGCGGGTCTTGGGCACCACCGCGCCCGCGATGGTGATACCGCCGCTGAGCCATTCGGGCACCAGCACGTTCTTGGCGGGCGCGCCGAAGATGTCACGCGCGGCCTGTTGCAGCACGAGACCGACACCGAAGGTGACCAGCAGCGTGTCCAGCGGACGGTCGTACATGTAGCGGATCAGGCCCATTTCCAGGGCGGCGCCGAGCAGGCCGCCGATCAGGAAGCCCATGAACAACGAGACGACCAGCGAGACGCCCGCCGACGAGAAGACCTGCTGCACAACGTAGGTGGTGTAACAGCCGGCCATGATGAATTCGCCGTGCGCCATGTTGATGACGCCCATCTGACCGAAGGTCAGCGACAGACCGAGGGCGGCGAGCAGAAGAATCGATCCCAGGCTCAACCCCGTGAAGAGCTGGCCGATCAGCACGTCCATTGCAGCGGACTCCTTGGAAATGGGGCGGTGTGGGACGCGCCGAGGACGGCGCGTCCCACACCTGTCGGGCTACTTACTTGAGGCCCTTGGCCCAGTCGTAGGACTTCAGGTACGGGTCCGGGGTGATCGCCTTGCCGGAGTCCCACACCGTGTAGATCAGGCCGTCCGGGCGGATCTCGCCGATCCGGGCGGTCTTGGTGATGTGGTGGTTGGAGCCGTCGATGGTGACGGTGCCCTCGGGGGCTTCGAAGCTGACGCCGTCAGCGGCGGCCTGCACGTCGGCCACGGCGAATGACTTGGCCTTCTCGACGGTGTTCTTCCACAGGAAGACCGAGGCGTAGGCGGCTTCCATCGGGTCCGAGGTGGGCTTGTCGGCGCCGAAGGCGGCCTTGTAGTCGGCGACGAACTTCTTGTTCACCGGGGTGTCGACGGTCTGGTAGTAGTTCCAGGCGGTCAGCTGGCCCGCGATGTTCTGCGCGCCGATGCCGGCGACCTCTTCCTCGGCGATCGACACCGAGACCACCGGCATCTCGGCGGCCTTCAGGCCCGCGTTGGTGTACTCGCGGAAGAAGGCGACGTTGGAGTCACCGTTCAGAGTGTTGAAGACCGCGCCCGCCTTGGCATTACGGACCTTGTTGACGATGGTGGAGAAGTCGGTCGAGCCGAGCGGGGTGTAGTCCTCGCCCTTGATCTCGATGCCGTTGGCCGCGGCGTAGGCCTTGATCTCGCGGTTGGCGGTCTGCGGGAAGACGTAGTCCGAGCCGACCAGGTAGAGGGACTTGATGCCCTTCTGCTTCAGGTAGTCCAGCGCGGGGATGATCTGCTGGTTGGTGGTGGCGCCGGTGTAGAAGATGTTCTTGCTGTCTTCCAGGCCCTCGTACTGCACGGGGTAGTAGAGCAGCGAGTTCAGGCTCTCGAACTTGGGCTTCATGGCCTTGCGGCTCGACGAGGTCCAGCCGCCGAACACCGCGGCGACACAGTCGGAGCTGATCAGCTTCTCCGCCTTCTCGGCGAAGGTCTTCGGGTCGGAGGCGCCGTCTTCGAGGACGATCTCGATCTTCTTGCCGAGCACACCGCCCGCGGCGTTGATCTGGTCGATCGCCAGCTTGGTCGAATTGGCCACGGTGACTTCGGAAATGGCCATGGTGCCGGACAGCGAGTGCAGCGAGCCGACCTTGATGGTGTCCTTGGTGGTGTCGACGCACGAGGCGGCGGTCGAGCCGGACGACGCGTCGTCACGGGCACCGCAACCGGTGAGCAACAGGCCGGTGACGGCCACCGCGGCGGGCACCGCGAGTGCCTTGGCCAAACGGGATCGATACATGGGGCGGTTCTCCTCATCAGGTGTAACGGCGGCGCCACACGCGCCACAACGAACACCACCGCGGTCTGCCCCGGTGACTGGATGTACACCGAGTTGTATACAGCGGCTGTATTCGTGAGCGGAACAGTAGAGGGAACTTGTTGCACCGGAATATCTCTCGGTCACGTGTCCGTTTCGTCTGTTTCATCCATGTGAACAATTGCTCGGCGGCGGGTGCGGGCGGCTGCGCGCCTACGGTTGCGTAGGGACGCCACGGTGCGGCACGCTTCGAATTCGTACGACGTCGAACAGCCGGAACACGCGGCACTCGGGCCGTGTGTGGTCAGTCGAGGAGGCGCCACGTGGGGCACTACAAGGCGAACGTTCGGGACATCGAGTTCAACCTGTTCGAGGTGCTCAACCTCGACAAGCTCTTGGATACCGGCGCCTACGGCGACCTGGATTCCGAGACGGTGCGCCAGATTCTCGCCGAGGTCGAACGGCTGGCCGAGGGGCCGATCGCGGACTCGTTCGCCGACGCCGACCGGCACCCCGTGGTCTTCCATCCGGACACCTTCGACATCTCCGTGCCCGAACCGTTACGCAAGACGGTGGCCGCGGTGCAGGAGGCGGGATGGTTCCGTCTCGGCATGCCGGAGGGCATGGACGGCACCGCCGCCCCGAACGTACTGATGTGGGCGATCAACGAGCTCGTCATCTGCGCCAATCCGGCGGCCAGCTTCTTCAACATGGGCCCGCTGATGGGCTCGGTGCTCTACGAGGTCGGGACCGAGGAGCAGAAGCGCTGGGCGCGGGGCGGATTCGAGCGCGGCTGGCAGGGCACCATGGTGCTCACCGAGCCCGACGCCGGGTCCGACGTCGGCGCGGGCCGGACCAAGGCCGTGCCGCAGCCCGACGGATCGTGGCACATCGAGGGCGTGAAGCGGTTCATCTCCGGTGGTGACGTGGGTGAGATCGCGGAGAACGTCTTCCATCTGGTGCTCGCCCGGCCGGAGGGCGCCGGTCCCGGCACCAAGGGGTTGTCGCTGTTCTACGTGCCGAAGTTCCTCTTCGATCCCGAGACGTTCGATCTCGGTGACCGCAACGGCGTGTACGTGACCGGGGTCGAGCACAAGATGGGGATCAAGTCCTCGCCGACCTGTGAGCTCACCTTCGGTGGCACCGCGGTGCCCGCCAAGGGCTGGCTCGTCGGCGACGTGCACAACGGCATCGCGCAGATGTTCAAGGTGATCGAGAACGCGCGGATGACCGTCGGCGTGAAGTCGTCCGGGACGTTGTCCACGGGGTACCTGAACGCGCTGGAGTACGCCAAGACCCGCGTGCAGGGCGCGGACCTGACGCAGATGGCGGACAAGGCGGCGCCGCGCGTCACCATCACCCATCACCCCGATGTGCGGCGGTCGCTGGCCATGCAGAAGGCGTACGCCGAAGGATTGCGCGCGGTGTATCTGTATACCGCCGCGCATCAGAACGAGGACGTGGCACAGCTCGTCTCCGGCGCCGACGCGGAGCTGGCGCACCGGGTGGACGACCTGCTGCTGCCGATCGTCAAGGGCGTCGGCTCGGAGCGGGCGTATCAGTTGCTCACCGAATCACTGCAGACCTTCGGTGGCTCCGGCTATCTGCAGGACTATCCGATCGAGCAGTACATCCGCGACGCCAAGATCGACTCGCTCTACGAGGGCACCACCGCGATCCAGGCCCAGGACTTCTTCTTCCGCAAGATCATTCGCGATCGCGGCGCCGCGCTGGGGCACGTGAACGCGCAGATCACCGCCTACCTCGACAGCGACACCGGCCGCTTCGCCACCGAGCGCGCCCTGCTGCGCACCGCCCAGGCCGACATCGGCGCGATGGCGTCCACCCTCACCGGCTACGCCATGGCGGGCCAGACCGACCCCACCGAGCTCTACAAGGTCGGCCTCGGCTCGGTCCGCTTCCTGATGTCGGTCGGCGACCTGCTCATCGCCTGGCGCCTGCTCGTCCAGGCCGACATCGCCGCCGCGGCCCTCGCCGCCGACACCGCCCCCAAGGACCGCCCCTTCTACCAGGGCAAAGTAGCCGCGGCGAGCTTCTTCGCCAAGAACGTCCTCCCCGAACTCACCGCCACCAGAAACATCCTCGCCACCCTCGACAACGACATCATGTCCATCCCGGAGGAGGCCTTCTGACCTACTTGATCAGGTAGGGGGAGACCGAGCTGCGGTGTTCGCTGATGTCGAGGGCTTTGCCGAGTGGGGGGAAGGCGCGCTGGGGGCAGTTGGAGCGGACGCAGACGCGGCAGCCCGCGCCGATCGGGGTGGCGGTGGCTTCGCCGAGGTCGATGCCGTCGGCGTAGACGACGCGGCCCGCGTGGCGGAGTTCGCAGCCGAGGCCGATGGCGAAGGTCTTACTGGGCTGGCCGTAGCGGGTGGCGCGGCGTTCGACGGTGCGCGCGACCCAGAGGTATTTGCGGCCGTCGGGCATCTGGGCGATCTGGGTCATGATCTTGCCGGGGTAGGCGAAGGTCTCGTAGACGTTCCAGAGCGGGCAGGTGCCGCCGCTGGCGGAGAAGTGGAAACCGGTGGCGGACTGGCGTTTCGACATGTTGCCCGCGCGGTCGACGCGGACGAAGGAGAACGGCACGCCGCGCAGGCTCGGCCGCTGTAGCGTCGAGAGCCGGTGGCAGATGGTCTCGTAACTCTGCGAGAAGAAGGCCGACAGGCGCTCGATGTCGTAGCGGAAGTCCTCGGCCACCTCGTGGAAGTGGGTGTAGGGCAACACCGTCGCCGCGGCGAAGTAGTTGGCCAGGCCGAGCATGGCCAGCTTGCGCGAGGCCTCGGAGGCGAAATTGCCCTCCTCGACCAGCTTGTCGAGCAGCGGCCCGCACTCGAGATAGGCCAGTTCGGCGGCGAGCTTGAAGGTGCGCTGTCCGCCGGACAGGTGCGGGGAGATCTCGAGCTGCTTGGTCTCGGGGTCGTAGTGGTGCAGCACGCCCTCGCCGAGGTCGATCCGCTCGACGATCCGCACGCCGTGCGCGCGCAGCAGCCGCACGATCTCGGTGCTCACCTCGCCGCCGTGGAACCGGATGCGCGTGGTGAGGTCCTCGGCCGCGGTGTCGAGTTCGTCGATGTAGTTCTGGCGCTGGTAGAAGTAGTCGCGCACTTCTTCGTGCGGCTTGCTGATCGCGGCGCTGCCGGAACCGTCGGAGAACCGGTCCTCGGTGGCGGCGGCCAGCTGGGCGCTGGTGTTGCGGTACCGGTTGTGCATGGCGACCAGGGCGCGCGCCATGCTCGGATGCGCCGAGACCATGTCGGCGATCTCCTGGGTGTCGGCCTCGATGCCGAGTTCGGCGTCCATCACGACTTCCTGCAACTCGGCGATGAGCCGGGTGTCGTCGTGGGCGGAGAAGAAGGCCGGATCGACGCCGAAGACCTCGTTGATCCGCTTGAGCACGGGCACCGTCAGCGGCCGCACGTCGTGCTCGATCTGGTTGAGATAGCTGGCCGAGATCTCCAGCTTCTGGGCCAGCGAGACCTGGCTCAGCCCGCGCTCGGTCCGCAGCTGGCGCAGCCGCGCACCGACATAGGTCTTGGCCATATGTCCAGTTTATGGGCGGTTTCGCAACCTTGCCAATGGATTCTTAACAGCGTGGGCTGAGCGATGTGTCACACCGTCGCGCTACCGTCGTCGGGTGCTGTTCAGCGATGTCGTCGCGGCCTCGGCGGCCGTGCGGGCGACCAGGTCGCGCAAGGCGAAGATCGCCGCGCTGGCCGAGCTCTTCGCCGCCGCCGGCCCGGCGGAGATCGGGACCGTCGTCGCCTGGCTCTCCGGTGACCTGGTGCAGGGCCGGATCGGCGCGGGGTGGCGCACGGTGGCCGGCCTGGAGACGCCACCGAGCGCCGCGCCGCGGTTGACCGTCGGCGAGGTCGACGGCGTCTTCACCGAACTCACCGGGCTCAGCGGCACCGGCTCGACGCTGCGCAGGCGGGAACTGCTCACGGCCCTGTTCACCGCCGCGACCGAGGACGAACAGTCCTTCCTGATCCGGCTGCTCACCGGGGAACTGCGCCAGGGCGCGCTCACCGCGGTCGTCGTCGAGGCGCTCGCGCGGGCCACCGGCATCCCGGCCGAGGTGGTGCGGCGCGCGCACATGCTGTCCGGTCAGCTGCCCGCGACCGCCGTCGCCGCGGTCACCGGCGGCGAGGCGGCGCTCACCGCGTTCCGGCTCGAGGTCGGCAGGCCGGTCGCGCCGATGCTCGCGTCACCGGGCGGCTCGCTGGACGAGGTACTGGCCGAACTCGGCCCACAGGTGAGCGTCGAGCACAAGCTCGACGGCGCCCGGATCCAGGTGCATCGCGACGGCGAGCGCGTGTGGGTCTTCACCCGCACGCTGCGCGACATCACCGCGAGCGTGCCCGAGCTGGTCGAGCTGGTCGCCGGCCTCGACTGCGCGAGCGTGGTCCTGGACGGGGAGACCCTCGCCCTGACCGACGCGGGCAGGCCGCGCCCGTTCCAGGAGACGATGAGCCGGTTCGCGACCGTCGGCGAGGACGCCAGGGACCTGCTGCTGCACCCCTACTTCTTCGACTGCCTGCACCTCGACGGCGTCGACCTGATCGACGAACCGCTGCGGGCCCGCCGCGCCGCGCTGGCCGGGGTGGCGGGCGAGCACGTCATCCCGGCGCTGGTCGCCCCCGACGCCGAGGCGGCCGCCGAGTACTACGACGACGCGCTGGCCGTCGGCAACGAGGGCGTGATGGTCAAGGCGCTGGACGCGCCGTACGCGGCGGGCAGGCGCGGCAAGGCGTGGCAGAAGATCAAACCGGCGCACACCCTCGACCTGCTGGTGATCGGCGCGGAGTGGGGCTACGGCAGGCGCACCGGGTTCCTGTCGAACCTGCACCTGGCCGCGCGCGACCCGGAGACGGGCGAGCCGGTGATGGTCGGCAAGACGTTCAAGGGCCTCACCGACGAGCTGCTGCGCTGGCAGACCGCGGAGTTCCCCCGGCACCAGACCCACACCGACGGGCACGCCGTGTTCCTGCGCCCTCGGCTCGTCGTCGAGATCGCGCTCGACGGTGTCCAGGCCAGCACCAGGTACCCGGGCGGTGTCGCCCTGCGCTTCGCCAGGGTGCTGCGCTACCGGCCGGACAAGGAGCCCGAGCAGGCCGACACCATCGACGCGGTGCGCGCGCTGGGGGTCGTGAGCTGACCCGTCGGGGACTTACCTGCAACAGTTTGGCAATCCGGTATCGGCATACGACACACTGTTCGGGTGAGCGCCGAACTAATGGTCCTGTTGATCGTCATCGTCACAGCTCTCGCATTCGACTTCACCAACGGATTCCACGACACGGCCAATGCCATGGCGACCTCGATCGCCACCGGGGCGCTGAAGCCGCGCGTGGCGGTGGCGCTCTCCGGCGTGCTGAATCTGATCGGCGCCTTCCTGTCGGTATCGGTGGCGGCGACTGTGGCCAAGGGCATCGTGCAGCTGAACGACGTGGGCGGGCAGGACCTGCTCGTCATCGTCTTCGCCGGCCTGGTCGGCGGCATCCTGTGGAACCTGCTGACCTGGCTGCTCGGGCTGCCGTCGAGTTCCTCGCACGCGCTGTTCGGCGGCCTGATCGGCTCCACGATCGCCGCGCTCGGCTGGAACGGCGTGATCTGGGCGTCGGGCTCGGAGGGTGTGCTGATCAAGATCGTGCTGCCCGCGATCCTGGCCCCGGTGATCGCCGCGCTGGTCGCGGCCATCGCCACCTTCCTGGTGTACCGGATCACCCGTGGCGTCGACGAGGACAAGGCGAACGAGGGCTTCCGCTGGGGCCAGATCGGGTCGGCGTCGCTGGTCTCGCTAGCCCACGGCACCAACGACGCGCAGAAGACGATGGGCATCATCTTCCTGGCGCTGGTGGCCTACGGCACGCTCGACAAGGACGACCACATGCCGCTGTGGGTGATGGCGGCGTGTGCCGTGGCGATCGCCCTCGGCACCTACCTCGGCGGCTGGCGGATCATCCGGACCCTGGGCAAGGGCCTGGTCGAGATCGAGTCGCCGCAGGGAATGGCCGCCGAGTCCACCTCGGCGGCGATCATCCTCACCTCGGCGCACTTCGGCCTGCCGCTGTCGACCACGCAGACCGCGACCGGCTCGATCCTCGGCACCGGCATCGGCAAGGGCGCCGAGGTGCGCTGGCGGGTGATGGGCCGGATGGCCGTCGCCTGGCTGCTGACGCTGCCGATGGCGGGCATCGTCGGCGCGATCTGCTGGGCCATCGCGCACCTCATCGGTGGCCTGCCCGGCGTGCTGGTGGTGTTCGCGATCCTGATCGGCGGTGCGCTCGGCATCTATCTGCGGTCGCGCCGCGACCCGGTCGGCACCCACAATGTCAACGAGTGGCCCGAGGGTGTGCCGCCCGCGGCGACGCCGTCGTCGGTCGAACAGCACCACGCCGGGTAAAGGAGCGATCGTGCAATCCGTGATCACGAATCTGAGTTCACTGTGGGAAGTGGTGCTGGCCGCGCTGGTCTTCGGCGCCGGCGTGCCCGCGGTCTTCGCCTTCGCCGTGCGGTGGTGGGCCCAGGCGGAGACGATCGACGCCGACGGTCGCGTCCGCCGCAACTACCCGGCGCTGGCCGGTGCGCTGATCTGCGTGGTCGTCATCGTCATGGTGGTGATCACCGGAATCCTGTTCACCGCCAAGGCCTTCATCGCCCATCAGTTCGGCATCCATCTGTTCGGGGCCGCATGAGCGGTCAGCGCCCGGAGGAGGCAGCCCGCGTGACCACGCAGGGCGCCCGAGCATGCGGAAAGGAAACAGCATGAGCGAGGACGCGATGACAGATCCGACTCCCACGCCCGCCGTTCGGCGCAATCTGCTCTCGCGGGTGCTCGGCTGGCTGCGCGCCGGATATCCGCAGGGCATCCCGCAATCGGACTATGTCGCGCTGTTCGCGGTTCTGCACCGGCACCTCACCGACTACGAGGTGGTCGTCATCGGCGAGAAGCTGATCGAGGCCAATCCGAACCGGGAATCGATCAGCGAGGCCGAGATCGCGGCGGCGATCGCCGATTTCGCCAAGCAGCAGCCCGCGCCGGACGACGTCTCGCGCGTGGCCTCGCATCTGGCCGCCGGTGGCTGGCCGTTGGCCGAACCGCTGGACGAGGGCGAACCGGCGCCGGAACAGGACTGAGTTACCGGCGCGACAATTCCGCTGTGCCAGCGGAATTCGTGGCAGTACCAATTTCCGATTCGCCCGGATGCCCGCCGGGTGCGCGCTAGCATGCACGGGTGGTTCGGCGTGTGGATGAAACCGATAGTGGTCGTAGTTACGGTGGATTGTCGCGCCAGCAGCGAGTAGCCATGCGGCGAAACCGGTTGACCGATGCCGCACTGGAACTATTCGGTACCCAGGGTTATTCGTCGACCTCGATCGAGCGCCTGTGCGCGACGGCGAATGTGTCGACCCGCAGTTTCTACGAGGACATCGGCAGCCGCGAGGCGTTGCTGATCGCCCTGGTCGACCGGCTCAACACCGCCGCGCTGCACCGGGTCGACGAGGCGCTGGAACGCGCCAGCGAACAGCCGCTGGTGGTGCGCGTGGTGGAGAGCTTCCGGGCTTTTCTCGCCGTGACCTGCCGGGATCGTCGCGCGGCCAGGGTTTTCTACGTCGAGGTGGTCGGGGTGAGCCCGGCGGTGGAGGAGTGGCGGCGCGCGCAGCGGCGATCGGTCTCCGGCCTGCTCACCAGGGAGGCCCAGCGGGCCGCCGCGCGCGGGGAAGCGGAATCGCGCAGTGTGCACCTGTTCACGCTCGCGTTGATCGGCGCGGTGAATTCACTGGCGCAGGAGATGGTGCACGCCACCGTTCCCGGTGACGCGATCTCGGTCGACGAGATCTGCGACGAGATCGCCTATTTCATCCGGTCCGGGCTCTCGGTCCGGCCTTCGGCACTGCCGACCTGAGCATCCGAACGACCTGAGCAGACGAAAAAGGGAGGCGCCCGATCGGACGCCTCCCTTTTCGGTTCTACGGGAGAATCAGATACCCATGCCCTGGGCCAGCATCGGCCACGACTCGTGCAGCGCCTGCTCCCAGTACGGCCAGTAGTGGGTGCCGACCGGGTTGAACATGTAGGTGGCCGGGATGCCCAGCGAGTCCAGCTTGGTCTTCAGGTTCTGCGTGCACGCGTTGGTCGCGGCTTCGATCGCGACGCCGAGGCCGAGGTTGACCACGCCCATCGGGCCGTTGCCCTCGGTGTAGTAGCGCACGTCCTCCATCACCGGCAGGCCGCTACCGCTGGAGATGTAGAGGTTGGTGCCGCGCAGCTTCTCCGCGTTGAGGACCGGGTCGTTGGCGACCCAGGCCGGGTCGTTGTCCGGGCCGTACATGTTCTCGGTGTCGCCACCGGCCCAGGTCTCCACGGAGAACTTGACGAACTGCCTGCCCATCGGGTCGGCGATCTGCGCGCAGCCGGAGTAGGCGGCGACGGACTTGAACAGGCCCGGCTTGGCCTCGGCCAGCTGCAGCACCGAGGTGCCGGAGGTGGACAGGCCGGCCAGCGAGTTGAGGCCGGTCGAGTTGAGGGTGCTGTCGAGCAGCGGCGGCAGCTCCTGGGTGAAGAAGGTGTTCCACTTGTTCAGGCCGAGGCGGGCGTCTTCCTTCTGCCAGTCGGCGTAGTAGCTGCCGCGGCCGCCGACCGGCTGGATGACATTGACCTGCTTGTCGGCCAGGAAGCCGAGCGCGTTGGTCTGCGCGGCCCAGCTGGCGGTGCCCTCACCGGCGTCGAGGCCGTTGAGGAGGTAGAGGTTGGGGGCGGGCTTGGACTCGTCGACCGGCCGCTGCACGTCGACGGTGATGTCCTTCTTCATGGCCGCCGAGTACACCTTCAGGTGCCAGGTGCGCCCGTCCTTGACGATCGACGACACGGCAGAGGGCTTCTCGGGTTCGGCCGAGGCGGCGCCGCCGCCCGCGATCACGGCCACCGACAGCGCGGCGGTCAGAGCTACGGCGGTGGTGCGCAAGGCGGCCACGGTACGTACAGCAGAGAGCTTCATCGAACAGTCGGTTCCAGTCCACGGGCCGTGTCGGCTCCGTCATCGCAGTGCTTCCCCCCTTGGCCGAACGATGCGCGCTCGACGGCTGCGGGGCTGTCAGATCCTCCGACACTCTATGTCCTCCGGCGGGACAGAATCGTTACTGGTTCACAATTCGCCGTGACCTCGAGCACGGTTAACGACCGCGCAATACTGCCCGCGAATCGGAAATACCGCCGCAACCAGCCGCTCTTATGGTGACGGCCATGGGTAAGGAAATCCCCGGCGGCGCGTCGGCCGGGATCGAGATCAGCGGGTTGAGCAAGTCGTTCCGGGTGGGTCGCGATACCGTGCGCGCGCTGGACTCGGTCGATCTGCGGACCGCGAACGGCGCATTCCTCTCCTTGCTCGGCCCGTCCGGATGCGGCAAATCGACCGTTTTGCGAATTCTGGCCGGTCTCGACGAACCCACCGCGGGCACCGCCACGATCAACGGGCTGACGCCCGAGCGGCTGCGCGGCGGCCATCAGCTCGGGATCGCGTTCCAGGATTCCGCGCTGCTGCCCTGGCGCAGCGTCGAGTCGAACATCCGGTTGCCGCTGCAGGTCGCCGGGCTGCCCGCCGAACCGGAGCGGATCGCCGAGCTGATCGCGCTGGTCGGCCTGGAGGGTTTCGAGAAGGCCAAGCCCGCGCAGTTGTCCGGTGGTATGCGCCAACGGGTTTCGATCGCGCGGGCACTGGTGGTGCAGCCGTCGGTGCTGCTGCTCGACGAACCGTTCGGCGCCCTCGACGACATGACCAGGCAGCGGCTGAACCTGGAACTGCTGCGCATCTGGACCGAGAAGCCCGCGACCACGCTGATGGTCACCCACGGCATCGGGGAAGCGGTATTCCTCTCCGATGTGGTCGCGGTGATGAGCCCGCGTCCCGGCCGGGTGCTCGAATTGGTCGAGATCGACCTGCCGCGCCCCCGGACGCCCGAGATGATGCGGACCCCGGAATTCCACAAGCTCTGCGATTACCTGTCCGAGCTGCTGTTCGGCCGCGGAGGTGTGGCATGAGTGAGGCACTCGCGGGGTCGGGGCCGCCGGTGGCGGCAACGGGCGGGCAGCCGCCGGTGCGCGCGATTCGCGCGCGGCTCGGAGGGGGATTCCGTGGTCACCGGATGGCGGGCGCGTTGGGCGTCGCCGCCCTGATCGCGCTGTGGTGGGTGCTGGCGGCCGCTGGCGTGGCCGGTGGCACGGTGCCGACGCCCTGGCGGGTGCTGTCGACCATGTGGTCGGACGGCTGGGGCCTGTACGGCCCGAACTTCCGGGTGACGGCTGCGGGCGCGCTCCAGGGCTTCCTGTGGGGCAACGCGCTCGCGATCGGGCTCGCCGCCCTGATCATGCTGATCCCCCGGATCGAGCCGCTGGCCACCCAGCTGGCCATCCTGAGCTACTGCACGCCACTGGTGGCGCTGGGCCCGATCATCCTGGTGGTCTTCGGCGGCCGCACCCCGACGGTGTTCCTGGCCGCCATGTACTGCTTCTTCACCACCATGGTCGGCGCGGTCACCGGCCTGCGCTCGGCCGACCCGGCGAGCCTGGATCTGGTGCGCGCCTACGGCGGCGGTCGCTGGCAGCGGCTGTACCGGGTGCGGGCGATCGCGGCGCTGCCGAATACGTTCGCCGCCTTGAAGATCGCCGCGCCGTCAGCGGTGCTCGGCGCGATCATCGGCGAATACCTGGGCGGTGTCGACAGCGGGATCGGCGTCGCGCTGACGGCCGCCCAGACCGCCTACAACGTGCCGCGCACCTGGGGCATGGCGCTGGCCGCCGCCGCGCTGGCCGGGCTGGGCTATCTGCTCGTCGCGGTGGCCGCGCGACTGATCACGCCGTGGACGGCGAGTACGGAGGAGCGGCGATGACGACCACCGTGCTGCGCCGGATCGGGCGATTCCTGCTGCCGCTGGCGACCTCGCTGATCCTGCTGCTGGTCATCTGGTCGCTGTTCCTGCGGGCGTTCCCGCAGATCGGGCCGCGGGTCGGCAAGACGCCGTCGGACATCTGGCGCTACCTGGTGACCGCGCCGGGTGCCGAAACGGCCCGCCAGGCGATTCTCGACGACCTCGCGATCACCCTGCGCGACGCCGCGATCGGCTTCACCGTCGGCATGCTCGGCGCCCTGGGGGTGGCCGCGCTGTTCGTGCTGTATTCGGCTGTGCGGCAGACGTTCATGCCGGTGGCGATGCTGCTGCGCTCGGTGCCGCTGGTGGCGCTGAGCCCGATCGTGGTGCTGGTCTTCGGTCGCGGCACGGTGGGTGTCGCGGTACTGGCCGCGATCGTGGTGTTCTTCCCGGCGCTGGTGATGATCATGACCGGGCTGAGCCAAGCGCCGAGGCAGGCCATGGAATTGGTGACCGCCTACGGCGGCTCGCGGTGGACCCGGCTGCGGATGGTCGCCGTTCCCGCCGCGCTGCCCTCGGTGTTCGCCGCGGCCCGGGTCTCGGTGCCGGGCGCGCTGATCGGCGCATTGCTCGGTGAATGGCTCGGCAGCGGAACGGGTTTGGGCGCCAGCCTGGTGCGCGCCATTCCGATGTTCCAGTACAACCGGCTGTGGGCCTCGATCGTGGTGGTGACGGTGGTGTCGGTGCTGCTCTACGCGATCGTCGGCGTCGTCGAGAATCTGGTGCTCGCGCGGTTCGGCCCGAGCGCCGGGCGGGCCTGATCGGGAAGGAATAGCGGCGGAACGCAGACGCAAAGAGAACGAAACGCACCGAAACTACATTCGGCGCATGAACAGTATCGACCGTCGTTCCTTTCTCCGCTATTCCGCGCTGACCGGGGCCGCGCTCGGCGGGGCCGGACTGCTGGCCGCGTGCGGAAGCGGTTCGGGGAGTTCGTCGAACGGTTCGAGCGCCGACGGCTCGAAATACGGCAAGGTCGCGGTGCAGTTGTCGTGGCTGAAGAACATCGAATTCGCGGGTGAGTATTTCGCCGATTCGAAGGGATATTTCAAGGATGCGGGATTCGGTGCGGTAGACCTCATCGCGGGTGGCGCGGCGAGTACCTCGGTGGAGGCCGGACTCGACACCGGGAAGGTGTGGATCGGGCTGTCCGCGCCGCAGACCACCGCGCCCGCGATCCTGGAGGGACTGCCCGCCAAGATCGTCGGCGCGACCTATCAGAAGAATCCGTTCGCGATCGTCAGTTCGGCGGGCAAGCCGATCAAGTCACCCGCGGACATGAAGGGCCGCAAGATCGGCGTGCAGGACACCAACCAGCTGATCTTCAGCGCCCTGCTGGCCGCCAACGGCATCAAGCCGGGCGAGGTGACGGTGGTGCCCGCGCAGTTCGACCCGACCCCGCTGGCCAACGGCGAGGTCGACGGCTGGGTCAGCTACGTGACCAACGAGCCGATCACCCTGGCCGCCAAGGGCTTCGCCAACGACCACTTCCTGTTCGCCGATTTCGGCCTGCCGCTGGTCGCCGAGACGCTGACGGTCACCCAGGACACCATCGACAACGAGCGCGACAAGCTGAAGGCGTTCCTGATCGCCGAGATCAAGGGCTGGCGCGACGCGGTCGCCGATCCCGCCGAGTCGGCCCGGCTGGCCGTCGAGGTGTACGGCAAGGACCAGAAGCTCGAGCTGGGCGAGCAGACCAAGGAGGCCATCGCGCAGAACGACCTGGTCGTCTCGGCCTCGACCAAGACCGACGGTCTGCTGTCGATGACCGACTCGCTGATCGAGCAGAACATCGCCGCGCTGCGCACGGCGAAGATCGACATCAAGGCCGAGCAGCTGTTCGACCTGTCGATCCTGCGCGAGGTCTACGCGGAGAACCCCGGGTTGAAGTAGTCCTAGATCGCCAGGCCGACCGCCGCCGACCCGTAGTCGCGGCGGGCCGCCAGGCGCAGGCCCGCGCGCGAGGCGAGGAAGTCGGCGGTGACGAACACGGCGGTCTCGGCCGGCGTGCGCGGGCCCGATTCGAGGCCGGCGGGCACGTGCAGGCGGGCCAGGGTGGGCTCGTCGAAGCCGCCCGCGCGCAGGTCGTCGAGGCGACGGGCCTGGTCGGCGGGCGAGCCGAGCGCGGCGAGGTAGCCCAGCTCGGGTAGTCGTAAGGCGACGGTGAGCAGCGGGATCTCGAAGCGGGGCTCGTTGGCCAGCACCACGATGCCGGTGCTGCTGTCGATCTCGCCCGCGGCCGAGAGGGTGTTGAGGTAGCGGTGCGGCCAGTCCACGACGACCTCGGCGCCGGGGAACGACGCGGGATCGGCGAACTCGGGGCGTGAGTCGCAGATGCTGACCCGGTAGCCGATCATCCTGGCCTGGGCGGCCAGGGTGGCGGCATAGGCGTTGGCGCCGAAGATGATCAGGCGCGGCGGCGGGCAGTAGGAGGCGACGAACAGGTCCGACTCGGGCAGGGCGACGAGCTCGGTGGCGTGCTTGCGATCGGTGACCAGATGCTGACCGATGACATCGGGATCCTGGTTCCACACCACGGTGAACACGGTGACCCGGCGATGGGCCTGGATATCGGCGGCGATAGCGGGGAATTCCGGGAAATCGCGGCAGGAGAACGGCTCGATGAAGATATCGACCAGTTCGCCGTCGTCGGATCCCGATTCCATTCCGGTGATCAGGCTGTAGCGACGTAGTTGCCGGATGCCGGTCTGCGCGGCTTCCAGCGCCGCCTCGTAGACCGTCTCCTCCAGGCGCCCGGAAGCAATGGATCCGAAGACTCCGCCATTGGGGGTGACGAGCATTCCCGACCCGATCGGCAGCGCGTTCGTGCCGATGGTACGGACCACGGTGGCGAGGCCGCCGGTACGGCCCGAATGCCACACTCGCAGAAGGTCATCGACGATATCGCGCATATCTCAAAACTCCGATCACCGTGCGCCGACTACCGGGAAATCGCGATCGTTCCCTGTCGCCAAGTCGTCGCACGTGACGCACACCATATCCTGACTGGCGCCCAAATAGGAACCAGCTCCCGCATCACCTACGGCTTCCGCCGAAATGGCGTCCCAGTGCTTGTTCTCGATCACAGCGGGATGGCCAGGTGTGTCGGAGAACACACCACGAGCCAGTCCGCTCTCGCTCGCGCGGGCCGCGGCGAGTACCCGGGCGACCACATCGGCTCCGATATCGGGGGTGTCGACGGGAAGGAACGCCACATACCGGGTGCCCGCCTCGGCGGCCGCGCGCAGGCCCGCGCGCACGGTCGCGGAGAGGCCGGTGGCCCAGTCCGCGACCCACCGCCACTCGGTCTCCGGCGGCAGGTGCACGGCGGCCGGATCGGGGCCGGTGGCACCGAGCAGAACGATCACCGGAGCGCAGCCGCCGTCGCGCAGGGCGGTGATCGTCGCGCGCAGCCAGGCGCCGTCTTCGGCGAGTGCCTTGGGTTTGCCGTAGCGGGTGCCGGCGCCCGCCGCGAGGACGACACCCGTGCACGCCGACGGCACGGGAGGGTCGATCGGGGGCATGACGGTGAAGGTAATTGCGCAATGTTGCCGCTCGATTACAGCAGGGGAGCGCAAGGACGACGACACGCCGACGTGACCGACCGCACATCGGTGGCCCGCGGTCGGTGATGGGGAGATGCTGGATCGATGACGAGCGAATCGATCGGCCTGGCGGAGTTCAACGCGCTCTCCGCCGCGGCCGCCGAAGCGGCCTTGCTCGCCTGTTGCTCCGCACCGGGCTGGGCGCGGGCGATCGCCGCCGCGCGGCCCTACGCCAGCACGGACGCGCTGCTCACGGCGGCCGATGCCGCCTCGGCCGCGCTCGACGACGCCTCGCTCGACGCGGCGCTGGCCGGCCACCCGCGGATCGGGGATCGCCCGACCTCGGCGGCCTCGGCCCGCGAGCAGGCGGGCGTCGCGGGCGCCGAGGTCAAGGCCGCGCTGGCCGCGGGCAACCGCGACTACGAGGCCAAGTTCGGCCATATCTATCTGGTCTGCGCGGCAGGGCGCGACGGCGAGGAGTTGCTCGCCGTCCTGCGGGCGCGGCTGGACAACGATCCGTCGACCGAGAGGCAGGTCATGCGCACCGAACTGGGAAAGATCAATCGGCTTCGGCTCGCCCGACTGGTGGCGTCGTCGTGACCGGGCTGAGCACGCACGTGCTCGACGCCGTGCGCGGGGTGCCCGCGGCGGGCGTCGCCGTCTGGCTGACCCGCGGCGATCAGCGGCTCACCGAGGCGCTGACCGATGCCGACGGCCGGGTGAAAGAGCTTGCCGCCGGGTTGAATCCGGGCGATTACCGCCTGTTCTTCGATACCGGCAGCTATTTCGCGGCGCAGGGAGTCGAGACCTTCTATCCCGAGGTCTGCGTCGCTTTCACGGTGGGTGAGCAGCCGCATCTGCATGTGCCGCTGCTGTTGTCGCCGTTCGCCTATTCCACCTACCGAGGGAGCTGAGCAACCAGATGGCACTGAGTGGTCCGATCGAGCTGGTCGACAACCGCTACGGCAAGGCCGAGAACCGGGTGGTGCGCTTCTACAAGGAGAACGCGCGCCACGAGATCCGCGATGTGAACGTCTCGACCACCCTCCGTGGTGATTTCGCGGCGGCCTACACCGACGGTGACCAGCGTCACGTCCTGCCCACCGACACCCAGAAGAACATGGCCTTCGTCTTCGCGAAGCAGCCGGGACTCGACACCGTCGAGGACTACGCGATCGCGCTGGCGAAGCATTTCACCGACACCGTGGAGCCCGTGTCGAGTGCGCGGATCGATGTGGAGTCCTATGGGTGGCAGCGGGTATCGATCGACGGGAAAGAACACGACCACACCTGGGTGCGGCAGGGGCCGGAGGTGCGCACCGCCGCGGTGACGGTGGCGGGCAAGGGCGCCGACCAGCGAACCTGGGTGATCGGCGGGATCAAGGACCTGGTGGTGCTCAAGTCCACCGGGTCGGAGTTCGCGGACTTCCTCACCGACGAGTACACGACCCTGGCACCCACCCACGACCGGGTGCTGGCCACCTCGCTGAGCGTGCAGTGGCGCTTCGCCGAGACCAGCGGATTCGACTGGGACCACACCTACGACGGTATCCGGGCCACGCTGCTCGAACTGTTCGCGGCGACCTATTCCAAGGCGCTCCAGCAGACCCTGCACGCGATGGGAACAGCGGCGCTGGAACGGTTCCCGGTGCTCGCCGAGATCCGGTTGTCGGCGCCGAACAAGCACCACTTCGACTACGACCTCGCCCGCTTCGGGATCGAGAACTCCGGCGAGGTGTTCTGGGCGGCGGACCGCCCCTACGGCTCCATCCACGCGACCTTGCGGCGCGCGGACGCACCGGAGGAGGGGATCGCATGGCAGCCGTGAGCGCGCCCGATCTGCTGATCGCCGGGTGCGCGGTGGTGACTGTCGACGCGGCGGGCACCGAATACCGCGACGGCTGGGTCACGGTGCGGGGCAACCGGATCGACGCGGTCGGCGCGGGCGCGCCGCCGGAGTTCGGGCCCGAGGTGGCGCGGATCGACGGACGCGGGTGTGTCCTCACGCCGGGGCTGGTCAACACCCACCACCACCTGTACCAGTGGATCACCCGGGGGCTGGCCGCCGACAACACCCTGTTCGAGTGGCTGACCACGCTGTATCCGGTGTGGTCGCGGATCGACGAGAAGTCGGTGCGGGTGGCCGCCACCGGCGCGCTGGTGTCGCTGGCGCGCAGCGGCTGCACCACGTCGTCGGATCATCACTACGTCTTCCCGCGCGGCGGCGGTGACCTGCTCGTCGCCGAGATCGGCGCGGCCGCGGCGGTCGGGCTGCGGTTCCATCCGGCGCGCGGGTCGATGGATCTGGGCCAGAGCAAGGGCGGGCTGCCGCCCGACGACGTGGTCGAATCGATCGACGACATCCTCGCGGCGAGCGGCGCGGCGATCGAGCGGTGGCACGACCCGTCCGCCGACGCGATGGTGCGGATCGCGCTCGCGCCGTGCTCACCGTTCTCGGTGACCGCCGACCTGATGCGGGAATCCGCGGCGCTGGCCAGGTCTGCGGGGGTGCGGCTACACACGCACCTGGCCGAGACCATCGACGAGCAGGACTTCTGTCAGTCGACCTTCGGGTGCACCCCGGCGCAGTACATGGAACAGCTGGGCTGGCTCGGCGACGACGTCTGGTACGCCCACGCCGTGCACCTCGACGATCCGGCGATCGCCGCGATGGCGCGCACCGGGACCGGCGTCGCGCACTGCCCGACCTCCAACGGCAGGCTCGGCGCAGGCATCGCGCGGACCGCGGATCTGGTGGCCGCCGGCGTGCCGGTCGGTCTCGGTGTGGACGGCGCGGCCAGCAACGAGTCGAGCTCGATGATCGAGGAACCGCGCAACGCGCTGCTGTACGCGCGGGCCGTCGGCGGGCCGCGCGCGATGACCGTGCGCGCCGCGCTGGAACTGGCGACCATGGGCGGGGCACGGGTGCTCGGCCGGGCCGCGGAGATCGGGTCGATCGAGCCGGGCAAGCTGGCCGATCTGGCGCTGTGGCGGCTGGACACGCCCGCGCACGCGGGGATCGAGGATCCGGTCGTCGCGCTGGTCCTCGGGTCGGCGCCGCCGCTGGCCGCGCTGCTGGTGAACGGGCGTGAAGTGGTGCGCGACGGTGTCGTCACCACGGTGGACGAGGCGGCAGTCGGTGCCGATGTCGCCCAGGCGCAGGCGACGCTGCTGGCCGGTGCGTGAGCGCGAACGGGCGGGCCGAAGATCTGGCCGTTCCCCCGGTCGGTGCGCTGAACTGCGATTACGCCGAGTTCGGCGCACACTGGATGACGTACACCGGGTTAACCGCGCCGCAATCCGGCGCGGGTTTCGCGCAACATCGTGGCAACTCCCGGCCCCTACTGTGGCCGGTGAGGTAAGCGAGGTGAACGTGGATCTGGACACTGTTCGAGAGGTGGTTCTCGCCCGTGACCGCGCCGACCTGGCACAGGTCGGCGCCGGTAGCGCGGTGCTGGCGGGCGGCACCTTCCTGTTCTCCGAACCGCACGATCGGCTCGATCGGCTCGTCGACATCACCACGCTCGGCTGGGCGCCGCTGCTGGAGCGCTGCGACGGGCTCGAGATCGCCGCGACCTGCACGCTGGCCGAATTCGCCGGCGCGCATCCCGGCCGGGAACTGGGGTCGGACGTGCTGCGACCGGGGTGGCCGGGGACGGCGCTGTTCGCGCAGTCCTGCCGGGCGCTGCTCGCCTCGCACAAGATCTGGCGCACCGCGACCGTCGGCGGGAACGTCTGCCTGTCGCTGCCCGCCGGTGCGGTCCTCGGCGCGCTGGTGGCGCTGGACGCGACCGCCGTCATCTGGCCGCGTGGCGGTGGCGAACGGCGGATTCCACTGCGCGACTTCGTGACCGGGCCGGGGGAGAATATCCTCGCCGCCGGAGCGGTCGTGCGGTCCTTCCTGGTGCCGACCGCGAGTCTGCTGGCGCGCACCAGCTTCCGCAAGATCGCGCTGGCCCCGCTCGGGCGCTCCGGCGCGGTGGTGATGGGCAGGCGCGAGGCCGACGGGCGGTGCGCGATCACCGTCACCGCGTCGACCGTGCGGCCGGTGGTGCTCGACTTCGACACGGTCCCCACCGAATTCGATCTCGCGGTCGCGCTGACCGAGCTGGAACCGGAGGTGTGGTTCGACGATCCACACGGCGCGCCGGACTGGCGCGCGCACGTCACCGGACTGCTGGCCGCCGAGGTGGCCGCCGAACTCAGGGGGACGGCGTGACCTCAGGACCGCGCGTCGTAGGCGGCGCGGGCGACCAGCACCTGATCCATGTGCTGCTCGGCCCAGCCCTTGATGGTCCGCATGACCGGCAGCAGTTCCAGGCCGAGCGGGGTCAGCCGGTAGTCCACCCGGACCGGCACCTCGGGCAGCACGGTGCGGGTGAGCAGGCCGTCGCGTTCGAGATTGCGCAGGGTCTGGGTGAGCATCTTCTGGCTCACCCCGGCCAGTCGCTGGTTGATCTCGCTGTAGCGCAGCGGGCCGTCGGCCAGCGCGTTGATCGCCAGGCTGACCCACTTGTCGCCGATCCGGTCCAGCAGCTGCCGGGCCGGGCACTCGGCCACGTAGGCGTTGTAGGCCGCGCCCGCCTCGGCGCGGCGCTCGGCGGCGGTGCGTGTGGTCATCGCTCTCCCTCGCGTGCGGTACGCACTTCGCGGTGCGTACTTCCCGATAGAGAGTAGCTCTCCCTAGGTTCGACAAGTACCTACGGAAGAGAGAGACAGCATCATGCGCGCAGTGGTCGTCCACAGTTTCGGCGGACCGGAAGCACTCGAACTCGTCGACGTTCCCGTCCCCGCACCGGGACCGGGGCAGGTCCGGATCCGGGTAGCGGCGGCGGCGGTGAATCCCGTGGACGCGGTGACCAGGACGGGAGCCCTGGTCGAGGCCGGGCTGATGGCGCCGCGCGCGGTGACCGGGATCGGCTGGGACGTGGCGGGCGAGATCGACGCGATCGGTGCCGGGGTGGCCGGGTTCGCCGCCGGTCAGCGGGTGATCGGGCTGCGGGATCTGCTCGACCGGTCGCTGGGCAGCTATGCCGACTATCTGGTGCTCGACGCGTCGGCCGTGGCGCCCGCGCCCGCCGGACGGTCCGCGATCGAGGCGGCCACCCTGCCGCTGAACGGGCTCACCGCCTTCCAGGCGCTGGACCTGCTCGACCTCACCGAGGGTGACACCCTGCTGGTGACCGGCGCGGCCGGTGCGGTCGGCGGGTTCGCGGTGGAGATCGCCGCGCGGTGGCGTGGGGTGCGGGTGGTCGCGCAGGTGGGCGCCGCCGACGCCGATCTCGTCCGGGCACTGGGCGCCGAGTGGGTGGTGTCGCGCGAGGTCGCCGACCTGGCCGAGGCCGTGCGCGCGCTGGTGCCCGGCGGGGTCGACGCCGTGCTGGACACCGCGGGCCTGAGCACCAGGGCGCTGGCCGCCGTGCGCAATCGTGGCTCCTTCGTCACCGTCGTCGGTGGCGCCGACCCGATCCCGTTGCGCGGCATCCGCGTTCACCACACCTGGATCAGCGCCGACGGTGCCGCCCTGGCCACCCTCGCCGCCTACGACCTCACGTTGCGCGTGGCCGACACGCTGCCGCTGGAACACGCGGCGCGCGCCCACACCCGGCTCGCCGAGGGCGGCCTGCGCGGCCGGCTCGTGCTGACCACGGCACCAGGAGGTGGTTCATGAGACTGGAGATCGACGGACGCGCGGTCGAGGCGACCGCGCGGCCCGGGCAATGCCTGCGCACCTTGCTGCGCGACCAGGGCGAACTCGCGGTCAAGAAGGGGTGCGACTCCGGCGATTGCGGCGCCTGCTCGGTCCTGCTCGACGGCGCGGCCGTGCATTCCTGCCTGATCCCGGCCCATCGCGCCGACGGCCGCAGCGTCACCACGGCCGCCGGGCTGGCCGACGACGACGGACCGAACGCGGTGCAGCGCAACTTCGTCGAGCACGCTGGGTTCCAGTGTGGTTTCTGCACTGCAGGAATGGTGGTGACGGCGACGGGTCTGGCGGCCGGTCGGACCGGCGATGGCGACTCCGCGGCACCGGCCGATCACTCCGCCGTCATCGATGCCGAACGGGCCGAGTTGCTCAAGGGAAACCTGTGCCGCTGCACGGGATACCGCGCCATCGCCGACGCGCTGACGGGATCCTGTGCAGCATTGTGCACAACTACGTCCACCCCCGAACCCCGCAGGTCGGCGGTGCACGCTCCGGCTCCTGGCGATCAGGGTGTTGGCTCCGCGCTCGCGGCGTCCGCCGGGCGGTCGGGGCTGGGGGAGGCCGAGGTCACCGTCGTGTCGGCGGCGGAGGGCCCGGAGGTCAGCGGTTCCGCGGTGGGGGCGGTCGAGGCGGCAATGCGGGGTAGGCACGGTCCGGGGCAGATGGGCGACGGCGTGCGGGCACCGGCGGGCACGCGGATCGTGCGCGGTGCCGAGGCGTTCACACTCGATGTGGTGCCAGGGGCGGGCGAGCGGATGCCACCGACCGCGCCGTGGCACCTGGCGGTGCTGGCCAGCCCGCATCCGCACGCGCGCGTCGTCACCATCGATACCGCTGCGGCGCAGGCTGTTCCAGGTGTCCGGCTGGTGCTGACGCACGCGGACGCGCCGACCACGGCCTTCTCGACGGCCCGGCACGAACTGCGGGAGGACGATCCCGACGACACCTTCGTCCTCGATCGCACGGTGCGGTTCGCGGGCCAGCGGGTGGCCGCGGTGGTGGGGGAGACGCTCGACGCCGCGCGCGCCGGAGTACGGGCACTGCGGGTCGACTACGAGGTGCTCCCCGCTGTTTTCGAGCCAGCGGCCGCACTCGCCGCGGACGCGCCGAAGCTCCACGCCGACAAACCGGAGTCGGCGCGCATCGCCGACCCGGAACGCAATCTGGTGGCCGAGATCCACGGTGGGGTCGGAGATTTCGAGGCGGGGATCGAGCGGGCCGCGAAAGTGGTCAGCGGGGTGTGGCATTCGCCGCGCGTGCAGCACGTGCATCTGGAGACGCACGGCGGGATCGGCTGGCTGGACGACGCGGGCAGGCTGGTCATCCGCACGAGCACCCAGGTCCCGTTCCTGGTGCGCGACGAACTGTGCCATGTGTTCGGGCTGGACCGGGACGAGGTGCGGGTGTTCGCGGCCAGGGTCGGCGGCGGATTCGGGGCCAAGCAGGAGATGCTGGCCGAGGACCTGATCGCGCTTGCGGTGCTGCGGAGCGGGCATCCCGTGCAGTACGAGTTCACCAGAACCGACGAATTCACCTCCGCCACCTGCCGTCATCCGATGCGGGTGGCGGTCACCGCGGCCGCCGACGCGGCGGGCCTGCTGACTGCGCTCGCGGTCGACGTGCTCACCGACGCGGGCGCCTACGGCAATCACAGCGCGGGCGTGATGTTCCACGCCGTCGGCGAATCCGTGGCGGTGTACCGCTGCCCGAACAAGCGGGTCGACGCACAGGCGGTGTACACCAACAACATTCCCTCCGGCGCGTTCCGCGGCTACGGGCTCGGCCAGGTGATCTTCGGCGTGGAGTCGGCCATCGACGAACTCGCCCGCGAACTCGGCATCGACCCCTTCGAATTCCGCCGCCGCAATGTGGTCGTGCCCGGTGACCGGTTCACCGGCGCCGAGGTCGACGAGGGCGACCTGACCTTCGGCAGCTACGGCCTCGACCAATGCCTCGACACCGCCCAGCGGGCCCTGCGCCGGGGCAACGGCGTCGCCGCGCCGGCGCCGGAGTGGCGGATCGGCGAGGGCATGGCGGTGGCGATGATCGCCACCGTGCCACCGCGCGGCCACCACGCCGACGCCACCGCGCGCCTGCTGGCCGACGGGACCTACGAGATCGGCGTCGGCACCGCCGAATTCGGCAACGGCACCACCACGGTGCACGCGCAGCTGGCCGCGACCGCGCTGGCCACCACCGCCGACCGGATCCGGATCCGGCAGTCCGACACCGATGTCGTCGGGCACGACACCGGCGCGTTCGGGTCCACCGGCACGATGGTCGCGGGCAAGGCCGCCTACGCGGCCGCCCTGGAGCTGCGCGCGATGCTGCTGGCCAGGGCCGCGAAGGTCAGCGGGCACCCGGAACGCGACTGTGTGCTGGAGGCGGGCGGAGTGCGGTGCGGCACCGACCTCATGACCGCCGAACAACTGCTCCCCGACGGCGAGCTGGTCGCGCACGGCACGCACGCGGGGACGCCACGCTCGGTGAGTTTCAATGTGCACGCGTTCCGGGTGGCGGTCCGGCCGAGCACCGGTGAGGTGCGGATTCTGCAATCGATCCAGGTGGCGGACGCGGGCACGGTGGTCAACCCGGTGCAGTTGCGCGGCCAGGTGGAGGGTGGCGTCGCCCAGGCGCTGGGCACCGCGCTCTACGAGGACATGCGTACCGACGCGGGCGTGGTGACCACCCGGACACTGCGGCACTATCACATTCCGCAGTTCGCCGATCTGCCCCGCACCGAGGTGTATTTCGCCGAAACCAGTGACGAGTTGGGCCCGCTGGGTGCCAAATCGATGAGTGAGTCCCCCTACAACCCGGTCGCGCCCGCACTGGCGAACGCGATCCGCGACGCCGTCGGCGCCCGACCGGACCGACTACCGATGACCGCCGACCGAGTGTGGCGGATCATCAAGGAAGGAGCCGCCGGGTGAACTCCCAGCTACCCGAACATATCCGCGCCCGCATCGACGCCACCCTCGACGCCGTCGACGCAGGTCTGCGGACGCGCTACCCGGGCGCGGGCGACCGGATCCAGCCGGTGCACACCGCCTACGTGGGCGCCGACCGCGCCACCGCCGACACCCCGGCCGAGTGGGGCGCTGCCGCGCTCGAACTGCTGCACCGGCACGCCGATTTCCTCGTCGGCCTCGATGTCACCGACGCGCTGTCGGCGGTGCGCCGCAGGCTGACCGAGCAGCCGGTGCAGGACCTGCGGATCGACTTCGAGGACGGCTACGGCTTCCGCGCCGACGCGGAGGAGGACGCGGCCGCCACCGCCGCGGGCAAGGCGCTGGCGAGCTGGGCCGGTCGGCCCGGCGCTCCCACCTCGTTCGGCGTCCGGACCAAGGGCCTGGCCGCAGGCGAACGCAGGCGGGCCCTGCGCACCCTCGAACTCGTGCTCGACGCGGCGGGTGGGGTGGCGCCCGGGTTCGTGCTCACTGTCCCGAAGATCAGGGCGGCCGAACAGGTCTCGGCGATCGTCGACCTGTGCGCCGGGATCGAGGCGGTGCACGGGCTGCCCGAGCGGACGTTGCGCTTCGAACTCCAGATCGAGAGCCCACAGGCGATCATCGCGCCCGACGGCAGCGCGCCGATCTCCCGGATGATCACCCTCGCCGACGGACGGTGCAGCGCGCTGCATTTCGGCACCTACGACTACACCGCCGCCTGCGGCATCGCCGCCACCGATCAGGCCCTCGATCATCCGGCGGCCGACCACGCCAAGGCCGTGATGCAGGTCGCGGCCGCCCAGACCGGGGTGTGGATCTGCGACGGCTCCACCCAGATCGTGCCGGACGCCGACCCCGAAGGCGCCTTCCGCAATCACCACCGCCTGGTCGAGCGGGCCCTGCGGCGCGGTTACTACCAGGGCTGGGACATGCATCCCGGACACCTGGTCACCCGCTGGCTGGCCACCTACGACTTCTTCCGCACCGCCACCGACGTCGCCGTCCCGCGCTTGCAGGCCTACCTGGACCGGCGCTCCGGCGGGGTGATCGACGAGCCGGCCACCGCCGAAGCGCTCGCCACCACCGTGCTGCGCGGCCTGCGCTGCGGCGCGGTCATCGCCGACGAACTCGCCACGCGGGCCACCGAACTCACCGTCCCGGTGCTCGAGGCGCTGGCCGCGCGCACCTACTCGGCACCGGACCCGCGATGACACACCGGGGAGTGCCTGGGCATCGGCAGGCCAATGCCATGCGGCTCGGTCGATGTCGCGACCGAATCGGCCGCGGCACGAGGCTGATTCGAGCGCGGCGATACGCATAGGCAGCAACCCCCCATGGCGGGCGAGAGCCCGCAGCACCTGAGGCATAGGAGGCAACGGTGACCACACACCTCGGCGGCGACGATTTCACGCTGCTCCCCGACCTGGCAGTTCGATCGCTCGGTGGTTCGGTGATCTGGGCGAACGACGAGTTCTTCGCGGAGAAGGAGAACCTGGTCAACCCGGGTCCGTCGGAGTACCAGCCCGCCACGTTCGGGCACAAGGGGCAGGTCTACGACGGCTGGGAGACCCGGCGGCACCGGGGCAGGCCCGGCGACGACAGCGCCATCGTGCGGCTCGGCGTGCCGGGCGTGATCCGCGGCGTCGTGGTCGACACCGCCTGGTTCAAGGGTAATTACCCGCCCGAGGTGTCGCTCTCGGCACTGGCGATCGAGGGCTATCCGCCCGCCGAGGAGATCGCCGCCCGCACCGACTGGGTCACCCTGCTCGACCGGGTCAAGGTCGGTGGCGACAGCCGCAACCCCTTCGCCGTCGTCGACGAGAATCGCTGGACCCACGTGAAACTCACCATGCACCCGGACGGCGGCGTCGCCCGGCTGCGCGTGCACGGTGAGGGCAGGCCGGACCCGGCGCTGCTCGGCCTCGGTCCGCTCGACCTGGCCGCGCTGGAGAACGGCGCGCTGGTCCTGGACTGCTCCAACCGCTTCTACAGCTCACCGAATCAGCTGCTCTACCCCGGCCTGGCCAGGGTCATGGGCGACGGCTGGGAAACCGCCCGCCGCCGCGACGACGGAAACGACTGGGTGCGCATCAGATTGGCGGGCCCCGGCGCGATCCGGCTCGCCGAGATCGACACCTCCTGCTTCCTCGGCAACAGCCCCGGTGCCGCCGCGCTCACCGGCTTCACCAACGACGGCACCCAGGTCGAACTGCTGCCGCACACCGACCTGCTGCCCGATACCAGGCACCGCTTCGCGCTCGCCCCGGCCGCCGCCTCGGTGGAAGAGGTGCGCCTCGACATCTATCCCGACGGCGGGCTCGCGCGGCTGCGGCTCTTCGGGGAGCTGGGCGCATGAGTGATATCCGGGACTTCGTCGGCTACGGGCCGAATCCGCCGGACCCGCAGTGGCCCGACGGCGCGCGGGTGGCCGTGCAGTTCGTGCTGAATTACGAAGAGGGCGGAGAGAACAACGTCCTCGACGGGTCACCGCACTCGGAGACGTTCCTCTCCGAGATGACCCCGGCCGAGGCGTTCCCGAACCGGCACATGAGCATGGAATCGCTCTACGAGTACGGTTCCCGCGCCGGGCTGTGGCGGGTGCTGCGCGCCTTCGAGCGGCGCGGGCTGCCGCTCACCGTCTTCGCGGTGGCGCGGGCCATGCAGCGCAATCCCGAAGCGGTGGCGGCCTTTCGGGAGCTCGGCCACGAGATCGCCTGTCACGGGCTGCAATGGAAGTCCTACCAGCTCATCGATCGCGATATCGAGCGTGCCGACATGGCCGAGGCGGTGCGCGTGCTCACCGAGCTGACCGGCGCGGCACCGCTGGGCTGGTACACCGGGCGCGATTCGCCGAGCACCAGGGAACTGGTGGTCGAGCACGGCGGTTTCGTCTACGACTCCGACTCCTACGCCGACGATCTGCCGTACTGGACCGAGGTGCGCGGCCAGAACCACCTGGTCGTCCCGTACACCCTCGACACCAACGACATGCGCTACGCCTCCCCGGCCGGCTTCGCCAACGGCGACGAGTTCTTCGCGCATCTGCGCGACGCGTTCGATGTGCTGTATCGCGAAGGGGCCGAGGGCAGTCCGAAGATGCTGTCGATCGGATTGCACTGCCGACTGGCGGGCCGCCCCGCCCGGACGGCGGCGCTGGAGCGGTTCCTCGATCACGTGCAAGCGCATGACGGGGTCTGGGTCGCCCGGCGGATCGATATCGCCGAACACTGGCGCAAGGTCCACCCGCCGATGGTGTGAGAAGTCCGGCCGCGCTCTCGAATTCGGGGGCGCGGCCGGTCTTTTGTCGCGAACTCGGGGCGTGCCGTTTCTATTGCGCTGTGGCGGCTCTCGGGCGCAGGTGCCGGGCAAGGATGTCGAGGGCGTTGAGCACCTCGGCGGTCGCGGCCGGGTCGTCGGTGGGGAGCGCCGCGGTGACGGCGGCGTCGATGGTAGAGGCGCGGATCTGGGCGACCCGGGCGGAGATTCGCGCGGCCGGGCGGATGACGGTGCGGCGGCGGTCGCGCGGATCGGTGTCGGTGGTGATCGAGCCCGCTTCCTCGAGCCGGGCGACGGCCGTGGACACCGCGCTCTGCGGGAGTCCGGTGCGGCGCGCGATCTCGCCAACGGTGCTGTCCGGATGGGCGACGATATCGCTGGTCACGACGAGTACCGGCCGGTGCCCGCCGCCGAGTCCCTCGGTCGGCAGGGCCTCCTCGCCGATCTTCATCAGCGTCCGGCCGAGCAGGAACAGTTCGACTCCATCCATGCCGCCAAGGTACATCACAGTTGATGCATCACTATTGATGAATCAAATTTGATGAATTACGGTGGACGGCATGAGCATGATTCACGCCGACACCCTGCTGGTTCCGGACGCCGAGCTGTACTACGAGGTGCGCGGTCGCGGGCCGACACTGCTGATCTCGCAGAGCGGGGAGGGGGACGCGCGGCGCAGCGAGGCGCTGGTGCGGGAGCTGGAAGCGGACTTCACCGTCATCACCTACGACCGGCGCGGGCTCTCGCGCAGCCGGATCCACGGCGCGCCGGGCGGATCGATCGCCACCCACGCCGACGACGCGCACCGGCTGCTGGCCGCGCTCACCGACGCGCCGGTGGCGATGCTCGGGTGCAGCATGGGCGCGTCGATCGGGCTGCACCTGGCGGTCACCCACCCGGGACAGCTGAGCGCACTGATCGCCCACGAGCCGGTGAGTCCGTGGCTGCTCGCCGCGACCGAGCGCGCGCATCACCTCGCGGAGCTGGCCGAATGTCAGGAGGTCTTCCGCGCGCAGGGCTGGCGAGCGGCACTGGCGCCGATGGTGCGCACGCTCGGCATCGATCCGGCGAACCAGGAAGTCGAGCCGGGCGTGCGGTTGGCGCCGATCGACGCCGACCGCGCGCGCAACTTCGAGTACTTCCTAGCGCACGACTTCACCGCCGTGCGAGCCGACCGGGTCGACGTCGCCGCGCTCCGGGACTCACCGGTACGCATCGTGCCCGCGACCGGGCGCACCACCGGCCACCACGTGTTCGACCACAAATGCGCACGCGAACTGGCCGACCTGCGCGCCACGCCGCTGGTCGAATTCCCCGGCGGCCACAATGGCAACCTCACCCACCCGGCCGCGTATGCCGCCGTTGTGCGCGCGGTGCTGGCCTAGGCCCGGCCCTGACCGGTGGGGCCGGGGCTCGTGCTCAGGCGAAGAGGGCGCGGACGAACGGGAGGGAGTCGACGAGGGAGGCGTTGACCGTGCCGTCGTGGTCGGTGGGGTAGGTGCGGACGGTGACCGGCTGCCGGTTCGCGGTGAGGACCGCGGCGAAGCGCAGGGTCTCGGGGGTGACGACATCGGTGTCGCGCAGGCCCTGGCCGAGGAATACGGGCCGGTCGTAGCCGGACTCGGGCAGGCCCATGTAGCGCGAGAGCAGGCCGTGTACATCGGGGATCGATGACATCGGTCGGGCGAACAGGCTGCCGAGGCTGGGCTTCGCGGCGGCGAGTTCGTCGCCGAGCGGGCCGATGCAGCCGGTCTCGGCGCGCGCGACCCACGCGCGGCCGGACTCGGTGAGCAGGCCGTCGATGCCGAGCTCCGGGAACGTGGTGCGCAGGCCGTTGAGGATGTAGAGCACGTACGCCGACAGGTGCGCGCTGAGCGCCATCGGCGGCATGCCGGGGCCGAGCAGCTGGATGACGTCCTCGATGTAGGCGGGCACGCCGGTGCCGACCGCGCCGCGATAGTCGAGGGCGGGGCCGCCGAACTCGGTGGCGTAGCGGGCGGTGAACACCGCGGCGCCGCCGCCCTGGGACTGGCCGACCACGGCCCACTTGTTCGACAGCGCCGGGTACTGCGCGGTGGCCGCGTGCACCGCGTCGACCACGTTGTGCGCCTCCACCACGCCGTTCAGGTACGGATGCGCTCCCGGACCACCCAGGCCCGCGTAATCGGCCGCCACGACCGCGTACCCCTGGTTCAGCCAGGTGCCGAGGTAGGCCCAGTCGCGCTCGACCGCGGCGGGTCCGGCCACGCTGTACGCGCAGTCGTCCCCGAGGCCGACGGTGCCGTGCGCCCACGCGATCACCGGCCACCCACCCGCAGGCGCCGCGCCAGCCGGGAGGTACACGGCCGCGCTGGTGGTGGTCGGCTGGTCGCCCGCCGTCGTCGACCGGTAGATCAGCCGCTCGGCCCGCGCCGCGCCGGGCAGCGTCGCCGCGGCGGACAGCGTCTCGACGCCGACGACACTCCCGGCCCGCTGTCCTGGCTGCGCGCCCGCCGCCGTCGGCACCAGACTCACCGCGGCCGTCGCCGCGACCACCGCCAGCGCGACCTTCGACGTCGCCGCGATCCTCGAAATCCTCATGGGGTCACCCTCTCGTCTTCGCGGACGAGTGTCCAGGACGCCGTCGGCTGCCCCTACTTCCGGGGTGGGGCGATATTCAGTGACGACACGCACACCATTCCTGCCCGGCGTGGTGTGTGAAACAGGTCACAGGGTGCGAGAGTTGGGCGTGTCGGGCAGTGCCCGGGCGGACGGCGCTAACAGTACGGGCGTTATGCTAAAACTCCTGGTCAGCGCTACCGGTCGGTAGGATGGGTGCTTGCAATTAGCCCGCAAATTTCGCAAAGTTAGCAAACGCGGCGGCAAACCTAGCTGAGATTCACATAAGCAACAGGTAGACGGCTATTTCCTGGTGTGCCATCGTGTGGAAGTACACCCCTCAGGCCCTAGCTAGTCCTAGCAAGCCTGCAAATTGCTTCAGCAGTACGAGTCGCGCAACCGAAAGCGTTAAGCCGCCGGTTGTTTCACGGCTGGACCGTAGGAGCACCGACCACACCGAGGAAGTGGAGTCAGAGATGTCGACTGTCGGCACCCCGAAGACCGCTGCGGAGATCCAGAACGACTGGGACACCAACCCCCGTTGGAAGGGCATCACCCGCAACTACACCGCCGAGCAGGTCGTCGCCCTGCAGGGCAACGTCGTCGAGGAGCACACCCTCGCCCGTCGTGGTGCCGAGATCCTGTGGGACCTCGTCAACAACGAGGACTACATCAACTCCCTCGGTGCCCTCACCGGTAACCAGGCCGTGCAGCAGGTCCGCGCCGGCCTGAAGGCCATCTACCTGTCGGGTTGGCAGGTCGCCGGTGACGCGAACCTGTCCGGCCACACCTACCCCGACCAGTCGCTGTACCCGGCGAACTCGGTCCCGTCGGTGGTCCGTCGCATCAACAACGCGCTGCTGCGCGCCGACGAGATCTCCAAGGTCGAGGGTGACAACTCGGTCGCCAACTGGCTGGCCCCGATCGTGGCCGACGCCGAGGCCGGCTTCGGTGGCGCGCTGAACGCCTACGAGCTGCAGAAGGCGATGATCGCCGCTGGTGCCGCCGGTGTCCACTGGGAGGACCAGCTGGCGTCGGAGAAGAAGTGCGGCCACCTCGGTGGCAAGGTGCTGATCCCCACCCAGCAGCACATCCGCACCCTGACCTCCGCGCGCCTGGCCGCCGACGTCGCCGGCGTGCCGTCGGTGATCATCGCCCGCACCGACGCCGAGGCCGCCACCCTGCTCACCACCGACGTGGACGAGCGCGACCGTGAGTTCCTGGACGGCACCCGTACCGCCGAGGGCTTCTTCGGTGTGAAGAACGGCATCGAGCCCTGCATCGCGCGTGCCAAGGCCTACGCCCCGTACTCCGACCTCATCTGGATGGAGACCGGCGTGCCGGACCTCGAGGTCGCGCGCAAGTTCGCCGAGGCCGTCCGCAGCGAGTTCCCGGACCAGCTGCTGGCCTACAACTGCTCGCCTTCGTTCAACTGGAAGGCGCACCTGGACGACGCGACCATCGCGAAGTTCCAGCGTGAGCTCGGCGCGATGGGCTTCAAGTTCCAGTTCATCACCCTGGCCGGCTTCCACTCGCTGAACTACGGCATGTTCGACCTGGCGTACGGCTACGCCCGCGACGGCATGACCTCGTTCGTCGACCTGCAGGAGCGCGAGTTCAAGGCTGCCGCCGAGCGTGGCTTCACCGCCGTGAAGCACCAGCGTGAGGTCGGTGCCGGCTACTTCGACACCATCGCCACCACCGTGGACCCGAACACCTCGACGGCTGCCCTGAAGGGCTCCACCGAAGAGGGTCAGTTCCACTGATCCGCCGGGGTTGCTTTGACTAGCAACACCATTCCTCTACCTCGGTAGGGGTGTACGCCCTCCCACGCCGAACAGCCCCGGCGTGGGAGGGCATCCCTATAACTTGGTCGTCATGACCACCCCAGCCACCCCAGAGCCAGACACACAGCAGGAGCGGGACGTGAGCAGCGAGAAGATTCAGCGCGTCGGCATCATCGGCGCCGGACAAATGGGCGCGGGCATCGCGGAAGTGTGCGCACGCGCGCACGTCGACGTCCTCGTCTACGAGACCAGTCGCGAACTCGCCGCTGCGGGCCGCGCTCGGATCCTGCGCTCGCTGGACCGTGGCGTGAGCAGCGGCAAGATCACCGAGCGCGAGCGGGAGCAGGCGGCCTGGCGGCTGCGCTTCACCTCCGATCTCGGCGACTTCGCCGACCGTCAGCTGGTCGTGGAAGCCGTTGTCGAGAACGAAGAGGTCAAGACGGCCATCTTCAGCGAGCTGGACAAGGTCGTCACCGACCCCGACGCCGTGCTCGCCTCCAACACCTCCTCCATCCCGATCATGAAGATCGCGGTCGCCACGGCGAACCCCGAGCGCGTGGTCGGCCTGCACTTCTTCAACCCGGTGCCGGTGCTGCCGCTGGTCGAGCTGGTCACCACCCTCAAGACCAGCGAGCCGGTCGCCAAGCGCGCCGAGCAGTTCGCCGCCGACATCCTGGGCAAGCAGGTCGTCCGCTCGGCCGACCGCTCCGGCTTCGTCGTCAACGCGCTGCTGGTGCCGTACCTGCTCTCGGCCATCCGGATGGTCGAGTCGGGCTTCGCCACCAAGGAAGACGTCGACAAGGCCATGGTGCTCGGCTGTGCCCACCCGATGGGCCCGCTGGCGCTGACCGACCTGGTCGGCCTGGACACCGTGAAGTCGATCGCGGACTCGATGTACGCCGAGTTCAAGGAGCCGCTGTACTCGGCTCCGCCGCTGCTGATGCGGATGGTCGAGGCGGGCCTGCTGGGCAAGAAGACCGGCGCCGGCTTCTACCAGTACGGCAAGTAGGGGTTTGCTCCCCGGAGGCCACCGTCATCACCAACGACCCGATGACGGTGGCCTTCGGCCATTTCGGGGGTGTTTGCAGGGGGAACAGCGAAGGGTCGCGCTCGCGGCCTAAGCTGCTGTAGCCGGACGCGCCAGCGCGGCCCGGCGATATGTCGAGCGCAGCAATGCGCGGGGACCGGCGAGCGTCCGGGTGACCGCGCAGGTGATCGAAAGGGAGTATCCCGGTCATGGTCAACGTCACCGATGGATTCGGGTCGAGCGTTCTCGGATACCCGAGGATCGGTCCGCACCGCGAGCTCAAGCGTGCGCTCGAGGCGTACTGGCGCGGATCGCTGGAGCGCGAGGAACTGCTCGCGGTAGGCCGTGACATCCAGGAGCGCCAGTTCAACGAGCTGGCCGCGACCGGGCTGACCCAGGTCCCCGGCAACACCTTCTCCTTCTACGACCACATCCTGGACAACGCGCTGCTGTTCGGCGCCGTGCCGTCGCGGTTCAAGGAGCACCAGGAGGGCATGCACCCCCTGGACTTCTACTTCCTGATGGCCCGCGGCAACCCGGACCTGCCGCCGCTGGAGCTGGTGCGTTTCTTCGGCACCAACTACCACTACCGCCAGCCCGAACTCGACGCCGACACCACGTTCTCGCTGCACCCCGAGGCCCTGCTCGACGAGTGGGACCGGGCGATCGCGCGCGGGATCGAGCTGCGCCCGGTCGTGCTCGGCCCGGTGTCGCTGCTGCTGCTGTCGAAGGCCGGTCACGTGCCGGGCGAGACCGAGTTCGACTCGCTGAGCCTGCTCGACAAGCTGCTGCCGTTCTACGAGGAACTGTTCGAGATCCTCGCCAAGCGCGGCTCGACCTGCGTGCAGCTCGACGAACCCTGCTTCACCGGCGAGCGTTCGGCCGCCGAGCTGGCCGCCTTCGACAAGGCCTACCAGCGGCTGGCCAAGGCCCCGCTGCGCCCGCGCATCCTGGTCACCGGCCAGTACGGCGATTTCGGTGAGGCGCTGCGCATCCTGGCGGCGAGCAATGTCGAGGCGATCGGCCTGGACCTGGCGTCCTACCGGATGACGCCGGAGGAGCTGGCCGCGATCCCGGGGATCAAGCGCAAGCGGCTGTACGCCGGTGTCATCGGCGGCACCAATGTCTGGCGTGCCGATCGTTTCGTCACGTTGAACTACCTGAACTCGATCGCCGAGGTCTGCCCCGACCTGGTCGTGTCGACCGGAACGACGCTGCTGCACGTGCCCTACGACGTGCTCGCCGAGTACGACATCGACGGCAATGTCGCCGACCGGCTCGCCTTCGCCAAGCAGAAGGTGGGCGAGGTGGTCTCGCTGGCCAAGGCGCTCACCGAGGGCCCGTCGGACAACTGGCGCAAGCGCCCGACCGAGGTGCACTTCAAGCAGAAGCACGCCGTGCGTCAGCGCGTGTACGCGGTGACCCCGGAGATGCGCGAGCGCGAGCCCTACATCGAGCGCCGCGCCGCCCAGCAGGAACGGCTGAACCTGCCGGTGGTGCCCGCGACCACGCTCGGCTCGTTCCCGCAGAGCGGCAAGCTGCGCCAAGCCCGCCACGAGGTGGCCCAGGGCAGGCTGTCCGAGCAGGACTACCGCAAGCAGGTCGAGGCCGAGATCGAGGCGACGATCCGGCTCCAGGAGGACATCGGCCTCGACGTGTTCGTGCACGGTGAGCACGAGCGCAACGACATGATCCAGTTCTTCGCCGAGCAGCTCGACGGCTTCGCCACCACCCGCTTCGGCTGGGTGCAGGTGTACGGCTCGCGCTGCGTGCGCCCGCCGATCGTCTACGGCGACGTGTCGCGGCCCGCGCCGATGTCGGTCGACTGGACCACCTACGCCCAGTCGCTGACCGACAAGCCGGTCAAGGGCATGGTCACCGGCCCGGTGACGATGCTGGCCCGCTCGTTCGTGCGCCAGGACCAGCCGCTCTACGAGACGGCCGACCAGGTGGCCCTGGCCATCCGCGACGAGGTGGTGGACCTGGAGAAGGCGGGCATCGCGATCATCCAGGTCGACGAGCCCGCCATCCGCGAGCTGCTGCCGCCGCGTCCGCAGGGCCGCGAGGAGTACCTGCGCTGGGCGGTCGCCGCCTTCAAGCTGGCCACCTCCGGCGTGCGGGCCGACACCCAGATCCACACCCACATCGGCTACTCCGGCCGCACCGAGGTGGTCGACGCGATCGAGCAGCTCGACGCCGACGTCACCGCGATCGTGGCCACCCGCTCGATCGAATGGGTGATGCAGGCCCTCACCGAGGACGCCGCGACCGGCCACGGCCTCAGCCACGGCGTCGGCCCTGGCGTCTACGAGAGCCGCTCGGCCCGCATCCCCGATATCGACGAGCTCGACGAACTGCTCACCCAGGCCGCCGAAGCGGTGACCCCGCAACGGCTCTGGGCCAACCCCGACGGCGGCCTGAAGACCCGCCACTACTGGCAGCTCGAGCCCTCGCTGCGCAACATGGTCGCCGCCGCCCGCCGCGTGCGCCGCCGCACCCTGGCCGCCGAAGGGGAATCCGCCGCGGCTGCGGAGTAACCGCGAACTGTCAACGGGCGCACCGGGTTTCCGGTGCGCCCGTTCGTTGTGTGCGACTTGTTCAGCTTTCCAAAGCCGAATTGATCCCTGCGGTGAAGGTCGCTAAAGCGCCGACTATTTCTGGTTCACGGTAGCCGGTACGGTAGCGAGCTTCCAACGGGCCCAATTTTGCCCATACGACATCGAGAAGGCGTGGCCACAGCGCACTGACCTGCCGGGGAACGTCTCGAACCGCCTCCTCGCCTGCCGCCAGTGGCAGGTCCGGCCTGGGCGGCTGTGCGGGGAAGGTTCCGGTGCCCTCGACGATCGCGATTCTTACCCGTGACGTCGGATCGAGATCCCTGGGTACTGAGCGCACGACATCTAATAGAAACTTCTCGATTTCAGATGTCCAACCTGGCTCGGACATTAGAGGTTTGCGGAAGTTGGGAATCTCTTTTGTGAGCTGGTAGATGATCTCGAAGGTCGGTGCATCAATGGTGAAATTGGAGCCGGATTGCATTTTATCGATATCCTTGTTTCTATTTGAGATCATCGAATGCATCTTTGCCATCTGTCGGCGTGAATACAGTTCCGGCGGGTGGGTCCTCGATTATCAGCGCACCCCTTTCGTTATCCCAGTATGCAGTCCGGCCATTTCTGAGATATCTCTGCTCGGTTGCTATTTCGCCATCGAGAACTTTGCGCACGTACTCGGCCAACCCTGTTGCTGAAACGCCGGAGACGTAGTGTGTCCCATCTCCTTGTTGCGCGCGCCCATTCGCATGTTCGGCAATTTTTCTTGCGGCGTCCTGTGTGACGGGGTCATCCCCGCCGAGGGTGCCGTCATCGGGGGAGTTTATCACAATCTCCAACCCGACTATGGTCAGTAGGTCGCCGTTTAGTAGCTCGGCCGTGGAGAAGCTGAGGGTGCTGAGGGTGGTGAGGAATGTGTTGGCGGGCCCGGCTATGGCCCAGGCGGCGTCGTTGAGGAAGTCGATGTCTATCTCGATTTTGTTTTCGTTGGGCGACTGCTGCTTGCTCGGCGCCTTTTCCTTCGCTGGTTGCTCTTTGACGTCTACCGCCGAACGCCCGATTGATATCGCGGTGACGGTAACCACCGCCGCGAACTGAGTATTGATATCCGAACGCATTTTCGTCAAGGCTGTGTTGTGGGCTTCAACTGCGTTGGCGATGTCTTGGGAGGCGGTGCGGATCTCGCGGAGTTTCTCGGCGAGCTTGCGAAGATTGGCCGTATGGTTCGGGATGTCTTCTGGGACTTTGGTGCCGAAGCCTTGTTCCAGTCCGGAGGAAACGGTTAGAAGTCGTGCCACGCCATATTCAAGAGGGTCTGAATTGGCGAAGGTCTTCCACATTGTTGCTGCGCGTGCGAGCTTGTCGGTATCTCCGTCCGGAACTTGGCCCCCGGTGACGAGGGTTGTGACCTTGTCCTGCAGCTCCGTCCAGTCTGTCTGAAGTCCGTTGGTGTAGGCTCCTGATGACGCGATACCGACTACTGTTCCCGCGCCGTAGGGGAGTTCGGTCGGGATGCCGGTTGGCGCTGACGGTGGGGCACCTTTGTTGGGGTCGCGGTTGGCTGTGTGTTCTGCGGACTTCCAGTTGTAACTGGACGCGGTCAGTATGTCTCCGTAGTGTTGCAGCGCTCGCGCGAAGTTGGTCGCAACCATTGTCAACGCGGCAGCACGGTCGTCGTAGGATTTCGACCACGCCTTGACCGCTTCGTAGCCGCCGGCCATCGCATTTGTTTCCAAGAGTACGGTTTGCGGCGTTGCGTAGACGGTTTGGAATTTCTTCGATAAGTCGTAGCACGCCGTGGCCGCGCTTTCGTAGGACTGCGGCGAAATTGCCCCCATAGAAGTCAGCCACCGCTCATTCTCAGGTTGGCTGCCGCTGCAGCACTGTAGGCGTCACGGGCGGTGACCGTGGCGTTGTACATCTGGGTGAGTCCTTCAAATACCGTTGCAGCCCCGGTAGCCCATTCTCGGTAGGCTTGCTCTTGAGCCTCCGCAGCGGTCCCCTGCCAGTTCTGCTGCATGGCGGCGACTCGGTCGTTGATGGCGTCGAGGCTTTCGGTGAGGAAGCCGATGAATCCATTGGCGCGGCTGATCAGCTGGTCCAACTCATCGATGTCGAAGGTGAAGTCGCGGGAGTCGTCGGCCATCACATGTTCAATTGCGGTAGGTTGAGCGAGCTCAAAGCATCTGAGTTCGAGATATCTTGGCCAACAATGGTTTTGCTGGCGGTGCCCAGTAGTTCGCCCATCGTTGTGAGGGCGTTCAGTACGTCTGTGGCACCCTTTTTGGTCTCAGTCCAGCCGTCCTCGAATGCCTCCGCTGCCGCACCGCTCCAGTTGTCCAGGACGGTCGATACCTCGCGGTCGAGCGTGCTGAGTCCGTTGATCAGCGACTCCGCGACCTGCTGGATATAGACACCGGCATCGCTCACCTCGGCTGGAACCATCGCGAAAACTGTTCCAGGCGTATCACTCTCACCCGCCACGCGTCCCCCCAACCTCACGCCATCGAAGCGAGCCTATACGCGGCGAGGATGGGGCTGCAACAGACAAGGTGGGTCAATAGATGAGGGTGGTACCACGAACATGGCGGTAGGTACAGGCGATCTACTGCCCGCAGGCGGGCACTGGCCGCCGAGTCCGGATCCGCCGCAGAATGGGACGAATACCGAACGGGTGCGCCGGAATTCGGTGCGCCCGTGTCATGTCCGGGGGGGCAGGGCCTGTACGCCCGCGGTGAGCTGGGTGGGGGTCGGGGCGTGGTCGGGGTCGATCAGCCATTGCAGGAGCAGGCCGCCGATCATCGTCTGCAGGACCGCGCCGATATCGCTGTCGGCGCCGAAGGACTGGGACAGGCCGGTGCGGGCCAGTTCCTGCGCGGTGGCGAGCTCGGCGCGCAGTTCGGGGGAGTGCAGGGCCTGGTTGAGGCATTCGGCGTTGGCCTGCCAGAGTGCGCGGTCTTCGCCGAACGAGGTGATCAGGCGCTGCCAGAAGTCCTCGAGGCGGGCGGTGGGGTCGGCTGGGTCGTCGGCGGGCAGTGAGTCCAGGATGTGCTGCACCGCGGCGGCGCTGGACTCCAGCATCGCCTGTTGCAGCAGCTTGTCGCGGGTGCCGAAGTGGTAGTTGATGGCCGCCAGGTTGGTGCCGGAGGCGGCGACGATATCGCGCACGGTGGTGCGGGCGTAGCCGCGTTCGGCGAGGCAGCGCTTGGCCGCGTCGAGCAGATCTTCTCGGGTTCCCACCCGGGCACGATAGCAAGGTGGGCATACGCCTGTTTGTGACATCGGTTTCAAACAGACGTCAGTGACAAGTGTTTGAAACGATTGTATGTTGGCGTTATGACCGCTCAGCGCCCGATTTCCTTCCTCGAATCCACCTACTTCGGCACCGGCACCACGCTCGGCACCGTGCCCACCGCGGGCATGCCGCTGTTCCTCGGCACCACCGTCTACGGCACGCTGGACCTCGCGGTCCTGCGCCGGGTGCTCGACGAACTCGCCGCCGCGCACCCGCTGTTGCGCAGCCGGGTGGCGGACGGCCGGCTCGTTCGTGACGACGGTTTCCGTCCCCGCTTCGATGTGCTCGATGGCGACGAGCCCGAGTACCTCGCGCTGCTCAACACGCCGCAGGACTGGCGCGACGGGCTGTTCCGCGCGTATCTGCTGCGAGCCGGGGTGCGGCAGCAGATCGTGCTCGTCGTCCATCACGGCATCTCCGACGGCAGATCGGGATTCGCGCTGCTGGATCGGCTGTGGCGCCACTACACCGCGCATGTGACCGGAGGTGTTGTGCCGCAGGCGGACCCGGACCAGCGTCTGCCCGCCGCGATGGACACCCGATTGGCCGAGGTGGTGACGGCGGCCGACGCGGAGGCGTGGCTGGACGATCTGCGGGCGGGCGCGACGACGATGGGGCCCGGCGACGCCCCGCGCATGCTGCCCCGCGACGGCGACGGCACGGGCGCCGACCCGCTGGGCCGATTCGCCATGCAGCGCATCGAGCTGACCGCCGAGGCGACCGCCCATCTCGTGGCAGTGGCTCGCGAGCAGGGGGTTTCGGTGAACAGTGTGGTCAGCGGCGTGGCCTTGGCCGCCGTCCGCACCCGGTTCGCGGAGCCGGGCCCGCTGCCGCTGTTCTTCGGTTACGCGGCCGATGTGCGCGGCGCGGTGCGGCCGCCGGTGCCGGTGGAGACCATGGTCAACTACGCCTCGGGCTCGGGCCTGCTCGTGCGCGCGGCGGACGACGCCGGTCCGCTCGAACTGGCCCGGCTGGTCGACGACGGCTTGCGCGCCGGACTGGATCGTCGCGAACCCGCCCGCTTTCCGCTCGCCGTCCAGCGGGTCGCCGACGAGTTCACCGCCGCCCTGCTGGCGACCCCGCCGACCCTGGCCATCTCCAATATCGGCCGCCTGCGGCCACATTCGTTCCCCGACGACCTCGCCTTCCTGCGCGACGACGTCTTCGCCATGGGCCCGGCCATGCCGCCGAAGCTCACCGTCTTCACCATCGCGGGCCGCCTCACCCTCCAGCTCGAATACGACACCGCCCTCTACAGCCGCTCCCGCATGGACAAGCTCCGCCTCACCCTCACCGAGCTGCTGCACGATCTGACCTGAACCCTGGTTTCAATACGGTACGTACTGTACTGTTTTGGCATGGACGCCACGACCTGGCCGGATTCCCTGCGCGTCGCGCAGGTCCGGATCGCCCGCCCGACGGACCGGCTCGACGAGGTGGTGCGCTTCTACGTCGACGGGCTGGGGCTGCGCGAGCTATACCGCTTCGAGAACCACGCGGGCTACGACGGGGTGATGCTCGGCCTGCCCGGCACCGACTACCACCTCGAATTCACCACCCACGTCGACGGCAGCCCCGGCGCCGCACCGAGCGCCGAGAACCTGCTGGTGCTCTACTTCGACGGTGAGTCCGCGATGTTCGACGCGGTCCGCCGACTCGGCGAGTTCGGCGCCGAGCCGGTTCCGGCCGAGAACCCGTACTGGGCGGCCAACGGCGGCATGGCCTTTCCCGATCCGGACGGCTGGATCGTCATGCTCGTGCCGCGGCCGGTGTTCTGATGCCGGGCCGCGCGCGCGAGGATCGGATCGACACCGCGGTACTCGCCGCGACCCGAGAGGTGCTCGACGACAACGGCTACGCCGACCTGTCCATCGGCGAGGTGGCGACCAGGTCGGGGATCCACCGGCCCGCGATCTACCGGCGCTGGCCGTCGAAGCGGCACCTGGTGGTCGCGGTGGTGGCCGACGCGCTGGGGGTGCGTCCGACCCCCGATACCGGCGACCTGCGCGCGGATCTCACCGTGGCCCTGCGTGATCTGGTCGCGGCGCTGCGCGACACCTCGCTCGATCGGGTACTGCCCGCGCTGGTCGCCGACCTCGCCAACGACCCCGAGCTGCGCGCGCACTTCCTGGCGACGGTCTTCGAACCGCGCCGGGCGAGCACCGCGGCCGCCCTGCGCGCGGGCATGGCGCGCGGCGAGGTCGACCCGGACATCGATCTCGACTTCGTCCTCGACGTGGTGGCCGCGCCGATCTACTTCCGCGCGCTGTTCGGTCACCTGCCGCTCGACGATGCCCTGGTCGATTCCTCGGTGGAAGCCGTTGTGCGCCTGGTTCAGTGACTGATCGCGGCGACACCGAACATCGCGGCGACGCCGGTGACGGTGCTCAGCAGGGTCAGCCGGGACGGATGCTCGGCGTGCGCCTCGGGGAGGATGTCGGCGGTGGCCAGGTAGAGCAGGAAACCGGCGAAATAGCCGAGGTACAGGCCGATCCATTCCTCGGGCACGTGGATCAGGGTGCCGAGAATCGCGCCGACGACCGGGGCGATGGCGTCCAGCCCGAGCAGGGTGAGGGCACGTTTGCGGGCGTTGCCGTACAGCGTCGGGATGGTGAACGTGTTGAAGCCGTCGGCGAAGTCGTGGCAGATCACCGCGATCGCGACCGACAGGCCGACGGTCGCGCCCGCCTGATAACCGATCCCGATGCCGAAACCGTCCAGGGTGCTGTGGAAGATCAGGCCGGCCGCGGCGAGCAACCCGACCGACTCGAATCCGTGGTGGTGCGAGCCGAATTCACTCTCGTGGCCGGTGTGGATCGCGACCGCGCGCTCGATGATGTGGATGCTGAGGAATCCGGCCACCGCCGCGATCAGCACCACCGGCACGCCGTACACCTCGCCCGCGGACTGTTCGAGCGCCTCCGGGATCAGGTCGAAGGCGACCAGCCCGAGCATGACGCCCGCGGCCAGCCCGAGCACCAGGTGCCTGCGGTCGCCGATCCGCATGGCGACGAAGCCGCCGAACAGCGTCGACAGCATCGACACCAGAGACAGCAGGATCGCCATGACCGGCCTACTCCTCGGCCTGGTCGGTGGGCTCCGGCTGCTTGGACTTGCGCTTCTTCTTCGGCGGCGCCGGGGTCTCGGCGTCCTCGGCGACCTCGTAGCGCCGCACATAGGCGCCAGCGAAACCCTGCATCGTCGCGGTCACCGGGATGGCCAGCAGCGCGCCCGTCGGCCCGAGCAGCGCCGCGCCCGCGATCACCGCGCCGAAGGCCACCGCCGGATGCATGTCCAGGGTGGTCGCGGTGATCCGTGGCTGCAGCACGTAGTTCTCGAACTGCTGGTAGCCGACGATGAACAGCAGGATCCACAGCGCGCTGATCGGATCGTGCACCAGCGCGACCAGCACCGGCAGCGCGCCTGCCAGATAGGTGCCCACGGTCGGGATGAACTGCGAGACCACGCCGACCCACAGCGCGAGCGCGAACGCCGACGGCACATCGAGCACCCGCAGCGCGACATAGTGGGCGATCGCCGAACACAGTGCCAGCAGCGCGCGCGAATAGATGTAGCCACCGGTCTTCTCGACCGCGATGTCCCACGCCCGCAGCACGTGCTTCTGCTGCCTGGGCGGCAGCAGCGAGCACACCCAGGTGCGGAAGCGCGGGCCGTCGGCGGCGAAGTAGAAGGTGAACAGCAAGACGCCGAGCAGCTGGAAGATCGCGCCGATCGCGACGGTGCCGATGCCCCAGACGTTTCCGGCCAGCCCGACCAGGTAGCCCTCGATCGTCGAGCTCCACTCCGAGGCGTACTTGGTCAGGTCGTCGCCGGAGAGGTCCTGGTCGAAGGTCTTGTTGATCCAGTCGACCACGTCCTGCACATAGCCGGGCGCGTTGGCGACCAGCATCGTCACCTGGCTGATCAGCAGCGCGCCCAGCGTCCACACGAACGCGACGATCACCAGCAGCAGCACCCCGAACACCGCGCCGGTGCCCGCGCCGCGCCGAACACCGCGGGCGGCAAGCCAATTCACCGCGGGTTCGATCGCGAACGCCAGGAACAGCGAGACCAGCAGCACGGTCAGCAGGCCCTGCAGTTTGCCGAGGATCCAGAACGCCGCGATCAGCCCGGCGACGGCGAGCGCGGCGTAGAGCAGCGACCGCGGCAGCCAGCGCGGCGGCGTGCGGACCGTCCAGAACGCGGGCAGCGCGGGGCCGGTCGCCGGTGCGGCGGGACCAGAAGTCGATTCGTCGTCGGCCACCACGTCACGGTACCGAGGACGCGCCGATTTCCGCGCGCTGGCGCGCGGGGCTCAGATGGTCGCGGTATCGATGACGAAGCGGTACTGCACGTCGCTCGCGACGACGCGCTCGTAGGCGGAATCGATCTCGTCGGCCGAGATCAGCTCGATCTCCGCGCCGATGCCGTGCGCGGCGCAGAAGTTCAGCATCTCCTGGGTCTGCGCGACACCGCCGATCATCGAGCCGGCCAGCGACCGGCGGAACGCGGCCAGGTTGCGACCGGTGACGCTCATCGGCTGATCGGGCAGGCCCAGGATCACCAGGGTGCCGTCGAGCGCGAGCAGGCGCAGGTAATGGTCGATCGGCAGATTCGCCGAGACGGTGTTGATGATCAGGTCGAACGAGCCGCGCAGCTGGCGGAAGGTCTCCCGGTCGCTGGTGGCGTAGTAGTGGTGCGCGCCCATCCGCAGGCCGTCGTCGCGCTTGCGCAGCGACTGGCTCAGCACCGTCACCTCGGCACCGAGCGCCGCCGCGATCTTCACCCCGACGTGCCCGAGCCCGCCCATGCCGATGATCGCGACCTTCTTGCCCGGCCCGGCGTTCCAGTGCCGCAGCGGCGAGTACAGGGTGATGCCCGCGCACAGCAGCGGCGCGGCGACGTCGAGGCCGATGCCCTCGGGAATGGCGACGACGAAGCTCTCGCCGACCACGATCTGGGTCGCGTAACCGCCCATCGTGTACCCACCGGGCTGCACGGACTCCGGGACCGGGGTGTTGTAGGTCCAGGTGGCGCCGTTGGTGCAGTACTGCTCCTCGCCGGCCAGACACGGCACGCACTTGCCGCAGGAGTTCACCAGGCAGCCGACACCGACCCGGTCGCCCACCTTGTACTTGCGCACGGCGGAGCCGGTGGCCGCGACGATGCCGGCGATCTCGTGGCCGGGCACGCACGGGTATTTGCTGCCGCCCCACTCGTCGCGGGCGGTGTGGATGTCGGAATGGCAGATACCCGCGTACTTGATGTCGATCAGGACGTCGTCGGGGCCGAGTTCACGGCGCTCGATCGTGACCTTCTCGAAGGACCCGTCGGGGGCGGGGATGGCGTAGGCGGCTGCGGTACTCATGGAGTCATGCCTACCGCCGCATGCGTCGTTTGCCAACAGGCGCGGCCGGATCGATACCGGATGACTGTGTATCCGGGTCACAATGGAAGTGTCGGCTCGCGAGAGAGGACGGGCGCGTGCACGCTGTCGGACGGGTGTTCGCGACGCTGGTCGTCGCGCTGATCGGCGTGTGCGCGTTTCTGGGATACCGCGGTGACCTGGTACTTCCGTGGAAGCCGCACGCGGAGGACTATGTCGCGGTCGTGCAGGCGCCGCCGCAGGTTCCGCTGGACCCGGCGCTGGTCGCGGCCCAGGTGCAGCCCGTGCTGGTGAATATCTCCGTCGACGCCACGCTGTTCGGGACCGCCGCCGCAGGCTCGGGGATCGTGCTCACCCCCGACGGGCAGATCCTGACCAGCCATCACGTGATCAAAGGCGCCGAGGAGGTCTCGGTGACCGATATCGGGAACGGGCTGGTCTACGCGGCCACCGTGCTCGGGTACGACTCGACCGCCGATATCGCGCTGTTGTCGCTGACCGGGGCGTCCGGCCTGCCGACCGCACGGCTCGGGTCGTCGGCCGAGCTGCGGATCCGCCAGGACGTGCTGGCCATCGGCGACGCGGGCGGCGACGGCGGCGCACCCACCTCGGTCACCGGGCCGATCACCGACCTGGACGCGAGCATCGTCGCGATGAACTCCGCCGACCTGACCCGCAAATCGCTGCGCGGCATGGTGCAGATCGCCGCGCCCGTCGTCGGCGGGCAGTCCGGCGGCGCGCTGGCCGACAGTTCGGGCGCGGTCGTCGGCGTGATCACCGCGGCCTCCGGCGAGCGCCCCGACGGCGAGCCACCGAAGCAGGCCAACGGCTACGCGGTCCCGATCGACACGGCCATGCGAGTGGTCGCCCAGATCCGCTCCGGCACCCCCACCGAGACCGTCCACATCGGCCCCACCGCCACCCTCGGCGTCCAGGTCGTCGACGCGAAACCCGCGGGCGCCCAGGTCAACTGGGCCTTCTACGGCCAACCCGCCCGCGCCGCAGGCATCACCACCGGTGACATCATCACCGCCCTGGACGGCCGCCCCATCACCACCGCCCGAGCCCTCAGCTCCGCGATCAACACCCGCAAACCCGCCGACCGCATCCGCCTCGACATCACCGCCCCCGACGGCACCACCCGCACCATCGACGTAGTCCTCGCCGAAGGCACCCCGAACTAGACCAGGCTCAGCCAGTAGTCCTGGAACTTCAGGAAGACGAGGAGGAGGACGACGGCGTAGAAGACGACGACGAGGGTCCAGCGCCATTCGGCGAGGATGGCCATGATGCCGCGGGAGCGGCCCCAGGTTTCCTGGGTGGTGACGGCGAACAGGAGGGGGGTGACGACCCAGACGACCATGCAGTACGGGCACAGGGCGTTGATGCGGTAGAGGCTCTGGAAGACGAGCCAGCAGATGGCGGCGACGCCGAGGACGGTGCCGAGCCAGAGGCCGCCCCAGATCCAGCGGGGGAAGCCGACGCCGACGACGGCGAGGACGCCGAGGGTCACCACCACCGAGAAACCGACGATGCCGAATAGCGGGTTGGGGAAACCGAAGACCGCGGCCTGGTCGGTCTTCATGATCGACCCGCACGAGAGCACCGAATTGATGCTGCACGAGGTCACGTAGTTCGGGTCGACGAACAGCTTGAAGCGTTCGACGGTCAGTGTGAACGAGGCCAGCCACCCCGCCAGCCCGGCGATCAGCAGCAGCCACGCCGAGCGGGCGGGGGCGGTGATCACTTGGCCGCGTCGGCGATCACGGACGCCATGCCGTTCTCGGTGAAGAGGGCGTCGGACTGGATGAGCTGCCCGTTGACGAACACCGACGGCGTCGACTGCACGCCGCTGTTCAAGGTCTCCTTGGTGACCTGGGTGATGTAGTCGTTGTACGGCTTGTCGTTGATGCAGGTGGCCACCGCGGGATCGGTGTAGCCCACCTCGGTCGCGATCTGGATCAGCTGCTCGTTGCTCAGCCCGGCGGTGCCCTCGGCGGGCTGCTTGGCGAACATGGTCTGCAGCCAGTTCTGGTATTTGCTCGCGTCCGACTTCGCCACGCAGAACGAGGCGTTGGCCGCGCGCGAGGAGTACTGCGTGGTGGACGCGCGATCGAGGAACGAGATGATCTGGTAGTCGATCACGGCGGTGCCGTCGGCCGCGGCCTGCGCCAGCGCCTCGCCGTTGGCGGCCTCGAACTGCTTGCAGGCCGGGCACTGGAGGTCGGCCACGACGCGAACCTTCACCTTGGCGTCCGGGTTGCCGATGCGCACCGCGCCGGAGTCGGTCACCGAACCGCCGGTCGCGGGCAGCTGGGCCGCCGACGTGGTGCTGCTGTCGGAGTCGGACTTCTTGACGGCGATGCCGATGCCGATCGCCGCCACCAGAGCCACTAGGACGGCGGCGACGCCGACCTGGATCGCGATCTTGCGCTTCCTGTCGGCTGCTTCGGCCGCCGCCAGCGGATTCTGCTTGCCCGTGCTCACCGTCGTCACACGCCTTTCGTTCGTGGTCTCCCCACCGGGGACATCATGCGGGCCGAACCTGAGAGTTTCTTCAACGATCCGATCAGGACTCGTCGAGCCTGCGCAGCTGCTCGGCGACATCGAAATCGGCGGGCGGCCAATCCAGTTTCAGGCCGTTGAGCGCGTCGATCAGCAATTCGGTCACCGCGAGGCGCGCGTACCACTTGTGGTCGGCGGGCAGCACGTACCACGGTGCGTAATCGGTGTTGGTGCGCTCCAGCACGGCCTGGTAGGCCTTCTGATATTCGGGCCAGTAGCCGCGCTCGGTGATGTCGGCGGGGTTGAACTTCCAGTACTTGTCGGGGCGCTCCAGCCGCTCGCGCAGCCTGCGCTTCTGCTCCTCGAGCGAGACGAACATGGCCACCTTCACGATGGTCGTTCCGGCGTCGGCGACCTCGTGTTCGAAGGCGTTGATCAGGCCGTATCGCTGTTCCCATTCGGACTGCGGCACCAGGTCGTGCACGCGCACGACCAGCACGTCCTCGTAGTGCGAGCGGTCGAACACGCCGATCTGTCCGTGCGCGGGCAGGCGCTTGCGGATGCGCCAGAGGAAGTCGTGCTGCTTCTCCTCCTCGGTCGGCACCCCGAAGGACGCGTGGTCGACGCCCTGCGGGTCGACCGAGCCGATCACGTGGCGCACGATGCCGCCCTTGCCCGCGGTGTCCATGCCCTGCAGGACCAGCAGCACGCTGTGCTTGCCGCCGGTGCGGCCGTGCGCGAACAGCTTCTCCTGCAGGTCCGAGAGCACGGCGGCGCGCTCGGTCAGCAGCTCCTTGCCGCGGGCCTTGTCACCGGTGAAGCCCGGCGTCGCCGAGGTGTCGAGGTCGATGATCCGCTGGCCGTCGGCCCGCAGCGCGGTGGTGACGGGTTCGGCCCAGTGTTTCGCCATTTCCCATGCCTACCACTACTGCGCGCGATCGACCGGCAAGCTCGACGCAATCGTTGCCTGCCAGCAGGCCACACCGGCCGGGTCGGCGATCTCGGGCCGGTGCGTGTACACCGGGTCGGCGCCAGCCGCCCGCTGCGCGCGGTAGTCGGCCAGCAGCCGGAACGCGACGACGCCGAGCGGGATGATGGCGGCCAGGTTGACCAGCGCCATCACGCCCATGAACACGTCGGCCAGGTTCCAGATCAGGCTCACCGAGCCGAGCGCGCCGCCGAACACGGCCACCAGCACGGCCACCCGGAACGCGGTGAGCACCTGCGGCCGGTCGGTGATGAACTCGATATTGGCCCGGCCGTAGTAGAAATTGCCGATCATCGAGCTGAACGCGAGCAGGAACACCACGGCGGTCAGCACGTGTCCGGCCCAGGTACCGAGGCTGTGCTGCAGGGCGCTCTGGGTGAGGTCGGCGCTGCGCCGCTCGGACAGGTCGGGATCGCTGGTCAGGATGATGAACGCGGTGATCGAGCAGATCAGCAGGGTGTCGAAGTAGACGCCGAGCGACTGCACCAGCCCCTGCTTCACCGGATGCGAGACGTCGGCGGCGGCCGCCGCGTTCGGCGAGGAGCCCAGGCCCGCCTCGTTGGAGAACATGCCGCGCCGGATGCCCTGCGCGATGGCGGCGCCGATCCCGCCGCCGACCACCTCGCGCAGGCCGAACGCGCCGCCGACGATATCGGCGATCACCCGCGGCAGATCGTCGATGTTCAGCACCACCACCGCGATGCCGAGCAGCAGGTACACGATCGCCATGATCGGCACCAGCACCTCGGTGATGTGGCTGATCCGGCGCACCCCGCCGAAGATCACCACGCCGAGCAGGATGATCAGCGCGAGCCCGACCGCGAGCGGGAACCAGTCACCGTCCAGGCCCGACAGCGATGCCCGCGTGGTCGCCACGATGGTGTTGGACTGCACCGCGTTGAACACGAAACCGAAGGTCACCGTGATGATGACCGCGAAGATCAGGCCCTGCCAGCGCCGCCGCAGCCCGTACTCCATGTAGTAGGCGGGCCCGCCACGGAAGGTGCCCGGCTCGTGCTCCGGCCGCTTGTACAGCTGGGCGAGCGTGGATTCGACGAAGGCCGACGCGGCGCCGAGCGTCGCCATCGCCCACATCCAGAACACCGCGCCCGGTCCGCCGACACTGATCGCGGTGGCGACGCCGGCGATATTGCCGGTGCCGACCCGCGCCGCCGCCGAGATGCTGAACGCGCCGAACGCCGACACCGACTTCTTGCCGTCGGCGGCGGGCTGCCCCTTCTCGGCGACCACCCGCAGCATCTCCGGCAGCATCCGCAATTGCACGACACCGCTGCGCACGGTGAAGTACAGCCCCGCCGCGATCACCAGCGGGATCAGCAGCCAGTTCCAGAACACGTCGTTGACATCGACGACGACCGAGTTCAGCGTGTCCATGCGGCGAAGGCTACCGCCGGGCAACCCCGATCAGGCTCAGGCGGGCCGGGTGGCGTCGACGTACTGCATGAAACGGTGCACGCGCTGGTCGATTTCGATCAATCCGGCCTCGGCGAACAGGCGCGGGAAGGTATCGCGGTCGAACAGCCGCAGCCCGCTCAGGCCCGCGGCCATGGTGCTGGCCCGGCCGAACAGGTTGTCCTCGCGGTAGCTGGTGGTGATCGCGATCCGGCCGCCCGGCGCGAGCACCCGGATCATCTCGCGGGTGGCCGCGATCGGATCCGGGATCAGGTACAGGGCGCCGAAACAGCAGACGGCGTCGAAGGTTCCGTCGGCGAAGGGCAGCACCCGCGCGTCACCGCGGACGTAGCCGACCCGGGGGCCGGCGTTGTCGGCGGCGGCCTTGGTCAGCATCGGCTCGGAGTAGTCCAGGCCGGTGACGAAGCCGTCACCGGCCAGGAACTCGCTCAGGTACCGGGTGAAATTGCCGGGGCCGCAGGCGAGGTCGAGCACCTTCTTGCTGCCGCCGAGCCGCAGCGTGTCGACGGCCTCGCGCCGATCGCTGCCGGTGGTGCGGCCGCTGGCGAGGTAGAACAGCGTGGGTCGCCACGCGTGCTCGTAGACCGCGGCCAGCGCGGGCGCGTTCATGGTCTTGCGGGCCAGGTTCACTGCCGCGCGACCTCGATGGTCATGCCGGCGCCGCGCAGCCGTTCGGTGAGTGCTTCGCCCATGGCCGAGGCGGGGGTGAGAATGCCGGCGCGCGGCGGGAGTTCGTCGAAGGCCAGGCTCAGGCCCGCCTGGCCGAGCAGCACGGCGGTGGCCTGGTAGCCGGGGTCACCGGTGCCGGAGAAGGTGGCCTGGTACTTGGCGCCGGAGCTGGTGCGGGCGAAGGTCTTCATGGTGAACCAGCCACTGAGGCGGGCCTTTTCGCTGGGGCCGGTGCCCGGCTTGGGCAGGATCCGGTCGAGCAGCTTGCGGCCGAACGAGACCCGCGAGAGCACCGCGCCCGAGGCCATGCCCGCCACGATGCCGCCCGCGATACCCGCCGCTACCAGCGGCGCCGCCGCCGAGCGGCCCGCGTTCATCACCTCGCGGTAGCGGAACTGCTTGCCGTAGGCCCAGCCGAGCAGGCCGTTGGTGCGGCGCACGACCTTGGTGTTGTGCGAGGCCATGATGAACGTGGTGACCCAGCCGTCCAGGCTCGGATCGATGCTGTCGGCGCGGGCCAGCGCCTGATCGGACTGACGGCCCACGTCGGGCTCCATCGAGCGATCGGGGCTCAGCGAGTACGGGTGCGCCAGGATCTTGCCGCGGCCGGAATCGGCGGCGATGTCCTCCATCATGGCGCGGCCGGAATCGATGGTGCCGCCGCTCATCCCACCCTTGAGGTAGGCCACCAGGGTGGTGTCCTCCAGTTCGCCGGTGTCGTCGGCGACGGTGGCGCGGTAGAGCTCGTAGACGCTCAGGTCCGACGGAATCGAGTCGTAGCCACAGGAATTCACGATCTTGGCGCCGGAGTCCACGGCGACCTGCTCGAACTGCTCGATGGCGTCGTGGATGAACAGCGGCTCACCGGTGAGGTCGGCGTAGTGGGTGCCCGCGGTGGCACACGCGCCCAGCAGCGGCAGCCCGTAGCGCAGGTACGGACCGACCGTGGTCACCACGACCTTGGTCCGCTCGGCCATCGCGGCGAGCGAGGCCGGATCGTTCGAATCGGCGAGAACCAGTTCCCACCCGGCCGCGGCGGGGCCGAGGTCGGCGCGCACGGCGGCGAGTTTGTCGGCCGAGCGGCCCGCCAGCGCGATCCGGGCGTCGGCGGGGGCGGCGGTGAGCAGGTATTCGGCGGTGAGTTTGCCGACGAAACCTGTCGCGCCGAACAGGATCAGGTCGAATTCGCGGGACTGCGGCACAGGGGCGCCTTTCATCGAGTGCTCGCCTTGCGGGCGCGCGGCTTCTTCGCCGGTTTCGGCGGATGGGTGGCGAGCCAATCGCGGTGGGCCAGACCGAGTTCGGTGACCGGCGGCTCGTCGTAGAGCCATTCCCGGGCGATCAGGTGCCAGTTGTTGGTGCTGTCGAGCTGGCCGAGCATGCCGAAGGTGAGGAAGTCGGCCCGGCGGGAGAACAGGTGCTCCGGCGGCAGGTTCTGCTGCTTCATGCCGGTGAACTCGCTGGCCCTCGGGTCGACGGCCAGCAGGAACGCCCCGCTGGCGAGCTCGGGGGTGATGGTCAGTTCCTCGTCGACCAGGCACCATTCGGAGGCGGCGAGCACGTACTCGAGACACTCCTCGGCGCCGATCTCGTCCGGCGAATCGATCACGCCACGGTCGATCATCAACTGCCGCAGGTCTTCCGCGCGGTCCTCGGCGGCGGCGCGCAGGCACAGGATCTCGAAGTGCACGAGCTTGGGGTCCATGCGGTTGAACAGCCCGAAGTCGAGGAAGGCCACCCGGCCGTCGCGGGCCAGCAGCACATTGCCCGGATGCGGGTCGCCGCAGAACTCGTTGAAGGTGAACAGCGAGCCGACGTAGAAGCGGTAGATGATCTCGCCGACCCGATCGCGCTCGGCGGCGGGCAGATTCCGGATGTCCTCGAAGCCGGTGCCCTCGATGAACTCGCTGACCAGCACGCGGGTGGTGGTGAGCTCGCGCACCGCGTCGGGGACGACGATGAACGGGTGGTCGCGGTACAGGTGCGCGATCTCGGACTGGGTGACGGCCTCGGCCACGTAGTCGAGTTCGGCCTCCATGTTGAGCTTCAGCTCGTCGAGCACGGCCGGGGTGATCCACGGCATCGCCGAGGCCAGCACCCGGCGGAACATGGTCAGGTTCTTCAGATCGGCGCGCACCGCGACGTCGACGCCGGGGTACTGGACCTTCACCGCGACGGCCCGGCCGTCGTGCAGGGTGGCCCGGTACACCTGGCCGATCGAGGCGGCCGCGATCGGCTCGGGGTCGAATTCGGCGAACACCTCGGTCAGCGGGCGGCCGAAGTCCTCCTCGACGACCGCGCGCATCGCCTCGAACGAGACGGTCGGGGCGGCGTTGCGCAGGACGGCCAGCCGCTGCTGGAACCGGTCGCGATGATCCGGCGGCACCAGGTCCAGATCGAGCACCGACATCATCTGGCCGAGTTTCATGGCCACGCCCTTCATGGTGCCCAGCACCATGACCACCTGCTCGGTGGTGCGGATCATCGACTCCTCGGCCATCCGGGCGCGCACGGCCTCGGACCGCCCGCGCATGGACAGCCTGGTCTTCTTCGAGCGGATCACCGAGCTCGCCGCTACTGCCCCCAGCTTCGTCCCGCGAGCAAGCCGGGATGTCGGCACGTTTTTCGCCATCGAGGTACCTCCGTTGGTGCCGACGCGCAGGGCGGTCACCGCCCCTACAGCGCGCGCGACCACCCGCGGTGACGCAAGCCACAGCGCCCCGCTCGGTTCAGCGTAACGAACCGAGCCGCGATGTCGAGCCCGGCTCCGGCGAACGCGCGGATCGCCCGGTCAGGAGGGCTGAACGGGGCTCTCGGGGAGTTGGTGGTCCTGCGAGGTGAAGTATTCGGGCGACCCGCCGGCCTTGGCGACACCCTCGATCACCGACCACGCCATCATGGTCAGGTAGTCGATGACGTCCTGGCGCGGCATCGCCTTCTCGGTGGTCGTCCACCAGTGCGTGGCCAGCTGGATGCCGCCGACCAGCACATACGACCACAGCATCGCGCCGTCGGTGCGGACGCCCTTGGCGCCGGCCCGATCCACCAGCACGGCCGCGACCACCTCGGCGAAGAGCCGTTCGAACTCCGCCAGCGAGGACTTGTCGCCCGCGGAGTTGCTCATGATGAACCGGTAGACCTCGGGGTCGTCGTCGACGGTGCCGACGTACTGGGTCATCGCGGCGCGCACCAGCTGGTACTCGTCGGCGTCGAGGTTGATCGCGCCGTAGACGCGGGGCAGCAGCGTGGTCTCGATGAACCGCTGCATGGTGGCGTGCACGAGGTCGTTCTTGTCGGCGAAATAGCGGTACAGGACGGTCTTGGACACGCCGATCTCGGTGGCGATCTCGTCCATGCCCGCCTGGCTGCCGCGCGCGCGGATGGCGTTGAGCGTGCCGTCGACCAGCTCTTCGCGCCGGTCGATCTTGTGCTGCCGCCACCGCCGTTTGCGGCCGTCGACAGGACCGCCGCCGCGTACGGTGGCGCGACCGGTCTGCTCGCCGATCTCGACAAGGTCTTCGGTGGACAGAACAGCCCCCTTAATCGATGTGGCGTCTCTGGTTCTACAGCTTAGGCGCGCCGGTGTGGGGTAGCGCTCGTTTGGCCGAGGTTGCGGCATTTACCACACCGCTGGTCTACCCGCGCGTAAGACAAACCGGGCGGTTCTGTGGTCGCCACGCGGGTTCGCGGCGGCGCGCTCGCGACGGGCACAGCAGAATGGGGGCTATGGAGAAAGCTCCCGGCAACACGGCGGTTCTCGCGCCGCGCACCGAGCCCGCCGCGCGACCAGCGGGTTTCGCGGTCATGACCGACGAGGCGGGCAAGAAACGTGACCTCTTCAAGATGAAAGCGCTGGCCACCGGGTTCCTCGTGGTGGCCAGCGTCGTGTACCTGTTCTGCCGCTGGCTCGAATCGCGCGGCGGCGGTGGCGAGTGGGTCGGCTATGTGCGGGCCGCCGCCGAAGCGGGCATGGTCGGCGCGCTGGCCGACTGGTTCGCGGTCACCGCGCTGTTCAAGCACCCGCTGGGGCTGCCGATCCCGCACACCGCGATCATCCGCAAGAAGAAGGACCAGCTCGGGTCGAGCCTGGGCGCCTTCGTCGGCACCAACTTCCTCGCGCCGGACGTGGTGTCGGCGCGCCTGGACTCGGCGCAGATCTCGCTGCGCGTCGGGACCTGGATGGCCGACCCCGGCCACGCGGCGCGGGTGGCGCAGGAGAGCGCGACCATCCTGACCGCGGTGGTCGGCGTGCTGCGCGACGAGGACGTCGAGCAGATCATCGACAACACCATCGTCAAGCGGATCGCCGAACCGCTGTGGGGTCCGCCGATCGGCCGGGTGCTCTCGGAGATGATCGCCGACAATCGCCAGCTGCCGCTGATCGATCTGCTGGCCGAGCGCGCGCATCAGTGGGCGCTGGGTTCGCAGGAGACGATCGACCGGATCGTGCTGCGGGACGCGCCGCAGTGGGCGCCGAAGTTCGTCAACACGTTGCTGTCCGAGCGGATCTACCGGGAGCTGGTCGAGTTCACCTGGAAGGTGCGCTCGAATCCCGACCACGAACTGCGCAAGGCCGCCGATCGCTTTCTCCAGGATTTCGCCGACGACCTGCAGCACGACGACGCGATGATCGCCAAGGCGGAGAAGGTCAAGGCCGAGATCATGGGCCGCGAGCAGATCACCGGCATGGCCGAGGCGACGTGGCGCGCGGCCAAGCGGCTGATCCTGGAGTCGGCCGAGGACCCCGATTCCACGTTGCGCCGCAAGGTGGCCGAGAATGTGCAGCAGCTCGGTGAACGCTTGCGCGACGACCCGGCCATGCGCGGCAAGGTGGACGGCTGGATCGATCGCGGCGCCCGCTATCTGGTCGGTAACTACTCGGCCGAGATCACGACCCTGGTGACCGACACCGTCGCGCGCTGGGACGCCGACGAGGCGAGCCGCAAGATCGAACTGCAGGTCGGCCGGGATCTGCAGTTCATCAGGATCAACGGAACGGTCGTCGGCGCGCTGGCAGGCCTGGCCATCTACACGATCTCGCAGTTGTTGTTCCACTGAGCCGAACCGTTAGCCGAACCTGTGCTAACAGAAGTGCTTGCAATAGCTAGCACCCTGATTTAGTATTGACCGTACAACCGCCAGAAGGTGAGTGATGGCAGACCAGCCCGAGGGACGTGTAGCGCACGCGGCACAAGACATCGGAGGGTTCATCAGGTCCCAGCGTGAAGCAGCGCAGGTGTCCTTACGTCAGCTCGCCGCACTGGCGGGGGTGAGCAATCCGTACCTGAGCCAAATCGAACGCGGATTGCGCAACCCTTCCGCCGAAGTACTCGCGCAGATCGCCAAGGCGCTGCGGGTGTCCTCGGAGGTGTTGTATGTGCGGGCCGGATATCTCGAGCAGCGTCCGCACAGCCCGGTCAGGGACGCCCTGCTCGCGGACACTTCGGTGACCGAGCGGCAGAAACAGGTGTTGCTGGAAATCTATGAGTCGTTTCGCCGGGAAAACGGGGAAGAAACCGGCTCAGGGGGGATCGAACGGGACAGCGACGTTTCGTTCACGACAACTGACACTCCGCCACGCCAGGAGAACGAAGACTGATGACCGAGAAGACCGCTACCGTGACCAAGCCGCTGTTCGCCACCGTCGGCGCGGGTGACGCCCTCTACACCGCCGTGAACGACGTCGTCGCCGACGTCCGTGGTCGCGTCGGCGCCACCGACGTCCAGGCCCGGGTCGACGAGGCCCGTGAGCGCATCGCCAACGTGCCCGCCGACGTGCAGGCCCAGTTCGAGACCCTGCGCGAGCGCATCGCCGGCCTGCCGTCGGAGCTGCCGGAGGACCTCGCCGACCTGCGCGAGAAGTTCACCCCGGAGGAGCTGCGCAAGCTGGCCGAGCAGTACTACCGCCAGGCGCTCGACATCTACGCCGACCTCGCCGTCCGCGGTGAGGAGACCGTCGACCGGCTGCGCGCCAACCAGGCCGTCGACGAGCAGATCGGCCGCGTGGAGAGCCTGTACAAGGACGCCTCCGCCCGTGCCGAGGATGCCCTCGCCAAGGTCACCGACCTGCTGGGCCGTGGCAAGGCCGAGGCCGAGACCGTCGCCGACGAGGTCGCGGCTGTCGTCGACGCCGAGGTCGTCGCCGTGAGCACCGAGGAGCCCGCCCCGGCTCCGGCCGCCAAGGCGCCCGCCGCCAAGAAGGCCCCGGCCAAGAAGGCCCCCGCGAAGAAGGCCGCCCCCAAGAAGGCCTGATCTTCTACCGCGAACAGCGGCCCCGCGCACCAGTGGTGAGCGGGGCCGCTGTTCGTATGATGGGGGAGTGAACATGGTGAACGGTCTGACGTCGCTGATCCTGCTGGCCCTGTGGGTGGCGGCCTTCGGCGCGACGGTCTTCGCGCTGATCCACGCCGTGCGGCAGCGCGCGGACGCCTTCACGGCGGTCGACAAGATGACCAAGCCGATCTGGCTGGCGATCCTCGCGGGCGCGCTGGTCTTCCTGCTGCTCGGCATCGCCGGCTTCGGCATGCTGACCTCGTTCATCGCGATCATCGCGACGGGTGTCTACCTCGCGGATGTGCGCCCCAAGGTCGACGAGGTGCAGCGCGGCCCGCGCTGGTGACGACGCGCGCCGGATTCCCGGCGCCGATCCCTCGCGGTTAGCGGTACGCGGTGTTACTGTATCTGGCAGTAACACAAAGGAGTGTGCCGATGCGTGCAAAGCTGCCGACGGCTCTGCTGAACCTGGTCGATTCCGCGTCCCTCGTGGTCAAGACCACCCTGGCGGCCCACCGGGCCGATCTGCGGACCCGAACCCACGGGATCGCGGCGTTCGATCCGCCGACCGTGCCCGCCGAGGTGATCCCCGTGGTCACCGCCGACGGCGCCCGGCTGCGGGTGCACGCCTACGGGCCCGTCGACGCGCCGGTCATGGTGCTGGTGCACGGCTGGACCTGCTCCATCGAGTACTGGAACGCCCAGATCAACGCCTTCGCCGGCGAGTACCGCGTGGTCGCCTACGACCAGCGCGGCCACGGTGAGAGCACCAACGGCTACGCCAAGCCGAGCCAGACCCTGCTCGCCGACGACCTGGCCGACGTCCTCGACGCCGTGCTGCTGCCCGGCCAGCGGGCCGTGCTCGTCGGCCACAGCATGGGCGGCATGACGCTCATCTCCTGGGCGGGCCGCTACGCCGAGCGCGTCGCCGACCAGGCCGCCGCGGTGGTGCTCACCAACACCGGCGCGCACTCGCTCGTCGAGGTCTCCACCATGGTCCCCGGCCTCAACCGGCCGCTGCGGCTGCTCGGCGGCAGGCATCTGCCGACGCCGGACTGGCTTGGCAAGGTCATCCTCGGCACCCCTGTGCTGTTCCCGCCGATCAGGCCGGTGCGCTGGATCTTCGCCCGCCAGGTGATGACCCTCGACACCCCGCGCCAGACGCTCGACTACGCGCTCTCGGTGGTCCGCGGTTGTCCGTCGCTGTCACGCTCGCGCTGGGGCCTGGTCCTCACCGAACTCGACCTGGGCGACGCGGCCGCCAACCTCTCGGTGCCCACCACCGTGCTGGCAGGCGACCGCGATGACCTCACCCCGCCGCTGCACGCCGAGCGCATCGCCACGCTGCTGCGCCGCGCGGGCACGCTGGCCGGGCACAAGGTGCTGCCGACCGGCCATCTCGGCAACGTCGAACGGCACGACCTCTTCAACGCCGAACTGGCCGGGGTCATGGCCGCCGTGCGTGAGCCTGTGTACGCGGTGAGCTGAGCGCCTGCGAGGATGGGCGCATGAGTGAGCGCAGCGAGCGAATCATGTGCCAGCGCGCGGAGCGAATGCCGAAGCCGAGCGCCAGCGAGGCGAAGGCATGAGTTCTGCCCCTGTGACCTCGGATGACCGCCGGTTCGTGCTGACCCTGGGCTGCCCGGACCGGCCGGGCATCATCGCCCGGATCTCCTCGTTCATCGCCGAATTCGGCGGCTCGATCGTGGAGGCCGGCTACCACTCCGACGGTGACATCGGCTGGTTCTTCACCCGGCAGGCGGTCAAGGCCGCGACGGTGCCGTTCGGCATCGACGAGCTGCGCGCCCGCTTCGCCGAGGTGGCCGCCGAGTTCGGTCCGGAGACCGACTGGCAGCTGCACGACTCCGGGGCGCCGCGGCGGGCGGTGCTGCTGGTCAGCAAGGACGGCCACTGCCTGCACGACCTGCTCGGGCGCGCGGCCGCGGGCGAGCTGCCCGCCACCATCGAGGCCGTCATCGGCAACCACCCCGACCTGGCCGGGATGACCGAGGCGCACGGCGTGAAGTTCCACTACGTGCCGTTCCCGAAGGACCCGGCCGAGCGCGGCCCGGCCTTCGAGCAGGTTCGCGACCTCGTCGACGGGCACGATCCGCACGCCGTCGTGCTCGCCCGCTTCATGCAGGTGCTGCCCGCCGAGCTGTGCGAGCACTGGGCGGGCCGGGCGATCAACATCCACCACAGCTTCCTGCCGTCGTTCGTCGGCGCGCGCCCGTATCACCAGGCCTATGCCCGCGGCGTGAAGCTGATCGGCGCGACCTGCCACTACGTCACGGCCGAGCTGGACGCGGGGCCGATCATCGAGCAGGACGTCATCCGGGTCGACCACGCCGACGACGTGCGCGACATGGTGCGGCAGGGCCGCGATATCGAGCGGGTCGTGCTGGCCCGCGGCCTGCGCTGGCACCTGGAGGGCCGGGTGCTCGTGCACGGCCGCCGCACGGTCGTCTTCGAGTAGTCCTCAGAGGTCGTAGAACGGTGCCGGGTAACGGAATTCGCCGGTGACGGCCGGGTCGTAGGCCGTCAGCGGGCGCACCTGGAAGAACTCGGCCCAGTCGGCCTCGTCCGGCACGATGCCGAGCCGAGCGCCGGGCACGAATCCGAAGCGGGCGTAGTAGTCGGGGTTGCCGACCAGGCCGACCACCGATTCGTCGAGCGCGTCGGCCGCGCCGAGCGCGGCGTGCATCAGTGCCGAACCGACCCCGGTCTTCTGATGGTCGGGATCGACGCCGAGCGGGCCGAGCGCGAGCACCGGGAACGGGCCGATCCCGGCCCTGGTAAGGCACAGGTGCCCGACGACCGTCTCGTATTCGAGGGCGACCAGTGACAGCGTCGGCATCCACGATTCGTCGGTGCGCAGCGCGTCGACGAGTGCCACCTCGGGTGGTTCGGTGATCGACGGGTCGTCGGCGTAGTGGGGGGTGAAGGCGTCGCGGTGGATGGCGGCGATGGCCGCGGCGTCCGCAGGGGTCTCTCGACGGATCAGCACAATCGTCTCCGTATCCTCGGCGGCCGGCGCCGGTCGAAAACCGCCACGCTTAAGTCTCCCGGATTTGGGTAGACCCGCGCAACGCTGTTTACGTGGCGGCCTGCGCGGCGGCCGCCGTGTTGCGGTGTGTCATGCTCGAGTCCATGACCGTCTCGACACCGCTGACCCGGGCCGACGTGGCCGCGATGATCGATCACACCCTGCTCGCCCCCGAAGCCACTCCGGCCCAGGTCGAGGAGCTGATCGCCGAGGCGCGCAAGCTCGGCGTGTACGCGATCTGCGTGTCGCCCTCGATGCTGCCGGTGCGGGCTCCCGGGCTGGTCGTCGCGACCGTCGCCGGCTTCCCGTCCGGCAAACACCATTCGCTCGTCAAGGGTGCTGAAGCGCGTTTCGCGGTCGAGCAGGGGGCGGCCGAGGTCGACATGGTCATCGACGTGGGCGCCGCGCTGGCCGGTGACTTCAACGCCGTGCTCACCGACGTCATCACGGTGCGCGAGGCGACGACCGATCGCGGCGCGGTGCTCAAGGTGATCATCGAATCGGCCGCGCTCACCGACGAGGCGATCGTCGGCGCGTGCCGGGCCGCCGAGGAGGGCGGCGCCGATTTCGTGAAGACCTCCACCGGCTTCCACCCGGCGGGCGGGGCCAGCGTGCACGCGGTGCGGCTGATGGCCGAGACCGTCGGCGGCCGCCTCGGGGTCAAGGCCAGTGGCGGTATCCGCACCGCCGAGGACGCGGCCGCGATGATCGCGGCGGGCGCCACCCGGCTCGGGCTGTCCAAGTCCGCCGCGGTGCTCGACGGTTTCCCCGGCTGACGCCATCAGCAGGTGAATTCGGCCTGCTGACCGTTGGGCGCGGACTCGAGCGTGGTCTTGCCGCCCGCGAGCAGCACGGTGACGCCGTCGTCGGTGACCCGCACCTCCTGCGCCCGCAGGCCGAGCGGGTAGCTCTGCAGGCTCTGGGTGAAGGTCTCGACGATGCCCTGCACCAGGTCGGTGGGCAGGCCGATGCCGAGCAGCTGCGCCGACTTGGTCTCCACCACGACATTGCCGTCGCGGACCATCGGCTGCACCTGCAGCTGGGCCAGGCCGCCGATCACGTCGAGGGTGAGCACGCCGGTGGTGCGAGAGGAGGTCACGCCGCTGACCATGCCGCCGAGGGTCTGCTGGATGCCGTCGTTGTTCCAGGTCACCTCGGCCGAGGAGCTGCCGATGGTGCCGCCGCCGCGCCCGCGGTCGGTGAGCTCGATGTCGTCGAACTCCGCGTGCACCACCATGCCGACCGCGGGACCGAACTTGTTGTCCTCGCTGTCGATGGTGACCGAGCCGACCTTGCCGTCGAGGTAGGTGAGCAGCATCGGCTTCGGGCCGAAGCCCACGTCGATGCTCGAGCCCATCTGCTGCTCGAACGAGCTGCTGATGCAGCGCGAGATCTGATGGCGGGCATAGGCTTCGGTGCCCACGATCGCGGCCACCAGCAGCGCGGCGACCACGACCAAGGCGATCACCAGCGTGCGCCGACCTACCTTGGGGCGTTGGGGTGTCTGCGTGGTCATGGCATCGGATTCTTCCGGATCTTTCTGTGTCTGCTCTGAGGAGGGCGTGAAAGCCTTCGCAGCAAAGTGTGACCTGGAGCACTTCACCGGGCGTAGCCTTGATCCATGACTGGCGAGGGTGTGCGCCGGGTGCAGGGGACGGCGGATCATCGGTGGCGTGTGCTGCGGCGGCTCGCCGGTCGGCACGCGGGCTTCTTCACGACCCGTCAGGTGTTGCGAACCGGCTGTGAACTGCAGGTCAGAGCGGCGCTCGGGGACGGATCGGTGACCAGGGCCGGCGTCGGCATGATGCGGCTGGCGCAGTGGCGGGCCGGACCGCTCGACGAGTACGCGATGTGGGCGGCCTGGTTCGACGGCGCCGCGGCGGTGTCGTATCAGAGCGCGGCCGAGCTGCACGGGATCGGCCGGTTGCAGCCGCGGTTCCTGCATCTGTCGGTGTCGGCGGGGCGCCCGCCGGTGACGCCGCGCCTGGTGCTCACCCGGCGCAAGCTGGACGGGCCCGATGTCGAATCGGCCGGGCCGTTCCTGGTCACCACGCCGGTGCGTACCGTGCTCGATCTGGCCGAGACCGAGATCTCGCAGTCGGCGCTGGACGAGGTGGTGGCCGACGCGATCGCCATCCACCGCTGCGATATCGACGAGATCTGGTGGGGTGGACAGCAACTCGCCCCGCGCGCGGCCGCCCGGGTGCGCCGGGCGTTAACCGGCGTCTGACCAGCCGTTCGGCGCGACCACGGGCCACGGCACCGACAGCACGTTGTCGCGCATCCGGCGCCGGTACGCCCGCACCGGAAACCCGCTCTCGCGCAACAGCTCCGCCGCGCCACGCCAGCGGACGCGCGGACCGTACGGCGCCAGCGCCGCCACCCGGTCCCAGGCGCGGTCGGCCGCGGTGAGCAGCGCGTGCACCGGTTCGCCCGGAATGTTGCGGTGGATCAGCACTTTCGGGAGCCGCTCGGCGATATCGGACGGACGCTCGACGGTGAACGGGTCCCAGGCCAGCGTCAGCGACAGCGGGCGCTGCCGGTCGAGCAGCACCCAGGCGCAGCGGCGGCCGAGCTCGTCGCAGGTGCCGTCGACGAACAGGCCGCCGGGCGCGAGGTTCGACCGGATCCGCGCCCAGGCGTCGGGCACGGCGTCCTCCGGATACTGGCGCAGCACGTTGAACGCGCGGACCAGCACCGGGTGCAGCCCGGCCAGCTCGAAGCCGCCGCGGGCGAAGCGCACGCCGTCGCGGCCGTCGACGACCCGGGCCGGGTCGATCTCGAGCCCGACCACCCGCAGATCGGGACGGACGGTGCGCAGCCGGGCGGCCAGTTCGAACGTCGTCCATGGCGCGGCGCCGTAGCCGAGGTCGACGACCAGCGGATCGGCGGCCGCGCGCAGGCGGTCGGTCACCAGGTCGTCGTTGGTCAGCCAGCGGTCGCTGCGGCGCAGGCGGTTGACGCCGGTGGTGCCGCGGGTGATCGTGCCGACCGGTGCCGGTCGTTTGCGGTCCACGGCGGTCGTCTCTCCTGCGGGTGGGTCAGACCGACTTCTTCGCGGCGGCCTCTTCCAGCCAGCGCGAGGTCTCCTCCTGCTCGGCCCGGAACAGGTCGACCAGGTTCACCAGCATCAGCTGCTCCAGGCGCGGGCCGACCATCGGGATGAACACCTTGGCGGTGGGGGAGAACCGCATGGTGGCGCCGGTCTCGGTGGGGAACAGCCGGATGTCACCGGTGAGGCTGCCCGGACCGGCCGGGATGGACGCGGCGAAGCGGCCCTCGGTCTCGTCGTGGTCGAACCGGCCCCAGCTCTCCTTGCGGGTGATGACCATGTCCTTGCGCATCACCGTCTGGGCGATCTCGGGGAGCATCTCGCGCGGCAGGGTGTGCGCCAGCACCACCTCGATGCCGGAGTCGCTCACCTCGTGGCTGATCACCTCGTTGTGCGGGGAGTACTTCCGCATCTCGGCGACGCGCGCTTCCCAGTAATCCCTGCTCTGCAGCGCCGCGTAGAGCTCTTCGGTGGTGTGCAGCGGGTAGCGGGCGGAGTAGTCAAGTCGACGTGCCATGAGGGAACAGGTTACCGGGGCGCTCGAAACGGGCGCCCCGGGCCGGTGGCTGCGCGGGTCAGTGGGTGGCGAGCCACTGCTCGGTGAAGCCCGCCTCGTTGCCGAGCAGCTCGAGCAGGTGCTCGGAGATCGCGGCCTCGATCTTGCCGCCGAACAGCGGGATCTTCACCTCGATGGTGCCGCTGATCGTGACGACCGAGCCGGTGCCCTCGTCGGTCAGGGTGACGGTGGCGTTGACCTTCGCGGGCGCGCCGTCGACGTGGGCTTCGATGGTGCCGGTCGTGCCGGTGTAGCTCTCGGTGCGGGGGATCACCAGGTCGCCGGGGCGGACCGCGGTGATCGCGGGCGGCAGCTGATCGGCGGGGATCGACTGGACCATCTGCACGCGCACCTGGTCACCCGTGCCGCTGAAGGAATCCAGCCGGGCGCCGGGTCCGCCGACCTCTTCGATACGGGCCTTCCAGTACTGCTCGTCGGAGAACGCCGCGCGCACGGCCGCGACCGGCTTGGTGTAGCGAGCCGTGTACGCCAGAGGTGTAGCCATGCGCGACAGGCTACCGTCTTCAAACGTGGGAACAACACAGGTGGTGTCCGCCGATCAGGTGCGTGACCTCCTCGCCGATACCGGCGCGGTGGTGCGGGAATCGGTGCGTTTGTCCGAACTGACCACCCTGCGGGTCGGCGGGCCGGCGCTGGTCGCCGAGTGCGGCACCACGGAGGCGCTGATCGCCACGGTGTCGGCGCTGGACACGGCCGGTATCCGGGTGCTGCTGATCGCGGGTGGGTCGAACCTGCTCATCGACGACGCCGGCTTCGACGGGGTCGTCGTCCGGGTGGCGACCACCGACGTGCGGATCGGTGCCGACAGTGTGTTCGCGGAGGCGGGCGCCAACTGGGACGAGGTCGTCGCGGCGACGGTGGCGGCCGGCCTGGGCGGACTGGAATGCCTGTCGGGGATTCCCGGCTCGGCCGGGGCGACGCCGGTGCAGAACGTCGGCGCGTACGGCGCCGAGGTGTCCACGCTGCTGCGCCGGGTGCGGCTGCTCGACCGCACGACCGGTGAGGTCCGCTGGGCCGAGCCGGGCGAACTCGGCTTCGCCTACCGGACCAGCGTGCTCAAGCACAGTGACGTCGCGGTGGTGCTGGCGGTGGAATTCGGGCTCGACCCGTCCGGGCTGAGCGCGCCGCTGCGCTACGGCGAACTGGCCAAGGTGCTCGGCGCGGGCGACGGGGAGTCCCGCCCGGCCGCGGCGGTGCGCGCGGAGGTGCTGCGGCTGCGCGCCGGCAAGGGCATGGTGCTCGACTCCGCCGACCACGACACCTGGAGCGCCGGCTCGTTCTTCACCAACCCCGTCGTCGCCGAGGACCGGTTGCCGCAGGTCCTGGCGGCCATCACCGCGCACCTCGGCGAGGTGTCGGTGCCGACCTACCCCGCGCCCGACGGCACCAAGCTCTCGGCGGGCTGGCTGATCGAACGCGCCGGATTCGCCAAGGGCTTCCCCGGCGAGCAGGCCGCGGCCCGGCTCTCGACCAAGCACACCCTCGCGCTGACCAACCGCGGCGCGGCCACCGCCGCCGACATCGCCGCGCTGGCCCGCACGGTCCGCGCCGGCGTCGAGGACCGTTTCGGCGTGACGCTGGAACCGGAGCCGGTGACGGTCGGCCTCACCCTCTGAGCCCGGCGGCGCCGCGGTGCGGTCGGTAGCCCGGCGTACATTCGATGCCGTGAGCAAACCTTCGGTAACCGCCTCGTTGCGTGCGCGCGGGACGGCAGTTCGGCATGTCCGGCGCGCGTTGGCCGCCGACAGCGGTGGCGTGGGTGTTCGGCGCGGGCGCCCCGTGGTTGCGGTGATCTTGCTGGCGGCGCTGGTCGTGCTGACCGGCTGCACGATCGACCGGTCCGGCGGCGACGCCGCGCCGGCGGGGCCGGTCGCGCGGGTCACCATGACGCCTGCGGCGGGGGCGACCGATGTCGCGCCGGTCACCCCGGTGTCGGTGACAGTCGACGGCGGCCGGATCGACCAGATCGCGCTCACCAACGCCAACGGCAAGCAGGTCGCGGGCACCTTCGGCCCCGATCGCGCGAGCTACCAGGTCACCGAGCCGCTCGGCTACGACGCCACCTACACCTGGACCGGCACGGCGATCGGTACCGACGGCAAGCCCGTCCCGATCGACGGCACCTTCCGCACGCTGACACCGAAGTCCACGATCCCGGCCACGATCAATATCGGTGACGGCCAGGAGGTCGGCATCGCCGCTCCGATCATCATCAAGTTCACCGGCCCGGTGACGAACAAGGCAGCGGTGGAGAAGGCGCTCACCGTCACCACCGACCCGGGCACCGAGGGCTCGTGGGCGTGGCTGCCCGACGACGGCGGTTCGCGGGTGCACTGGCGGCCGAAGAACTACTGGACCCCCGGCACCACCGTGCACGTCGCGGCCAAGCTGTACGGCGTCGACCTCGGCGGCGGCGCGTACGGCGACTCCGACCTCACCTCCGACTTCACGATCGGCCGCAGCCAGATCGTCATCGCCAACGCCCCGAGCCATCGCATGCAGGTGGTTCGCGACGGCGTCACCGTCTTCGACTTCGCCGTGTCCTACGGCGAGGGCAACGAGCCGCGCAACGTCACCCGCTCGGGCACCCACGTGGTCACCGAGAAGTACGAGGACTTCATGATGTCGAATCCGCCGTACTACACCAACGTTCGCGAGCGCTGGGCCGTCCGGATCTCCAACAACGGCGAATTCATCCACGCCAATCCGGAATCCCTGTCCGCCCAGGGCTCGTCCAACGTGACCAACGGCTGCATCAACCTCTCACCCGCCGACGCCCAGGCCTACTTCCCGACCGCCCGCTACGGCGACCCGGTCGAGGTCACCGGCACCTCCATCGAGCTCTCCCAGGCCGACGGCGACATCTACGACTGGGCCATCGACTGGCCGACCTGGCAGTCCATGTCGGCGTTGCCCGCGGGGGCGCCCACCACTGGAGTGGCCGCGCCGCGGTAGGCCGCCCACGCTCTTCTCCGGCCTGCCCAACATGCCGATTTGCGAATAGTATTGGCCGGTGTGAGCACCTCTGGGGGGACCTCAAATCCGGGTGACGGCCTATCTGTCGTATCCGACCAGGTAAGCGGCCTCGGACAATATCTGTCCGATCTGGTCCAGACATTGAGATCGGCTGTCGATACCGCCGGGCGTGAGGTCGATGGCCTCGCAGACAGCTGGACCGGCACGGCCGCGAACTCCTTCAGCGATGAGTGGGCCGCTGTGTACGACGGGGGCACTCGGTTGCTGAATTCCCTGGCTGCCCTGGCTGGTTCGCTCGGTGTGACGGTCGACAGCTATCAGCGGCGCGACAACGACAACGCTGCCGAGCTGGGCACGGCGAGCCTGAATCTGTGAGCAGCAGATTTAGTGTCGACATCGATCGGCTGGAGCAGGTAGCCACCCAGTTGACCGGTTTGGCGGGGTACCTCGAGGACCAGCTCGACGGTCTCGACGGCCGGGTCGCCGCGGTTCTGGCGGATAGCTGGAGTGGCGTAGCCGCCGCGGCATTCGACGACGCCCAACGTCAATGGGTGGCCGCAGCAAGAGGATTCGTTGCTGACGTGCGGACAGCGGGCAATAAGGCGCAACAGGCGCGGGACCGCTATGTCGCAGCCGCCGATCTCAACCGTCAGATGTCATAGGGGCGGCTATGGGCTGGGACATCGATGCCAAGGACTACCAGAAGGCGGCGAAGGGGTGTCACGACCTGGCGACGACGGTCCTCTTCCGGGTCGGTGCGTTGCACAAGGAACTGACCGGATCGTGCACAGGAATGGCTGGCGACTACTCCACTTCGCAACAGTGGATTTCGGCGTACGAATCCGCAACCATCAAATGGGTTTCGACAGGAACCCTCCTTGCCGATGCGTTGACCCGGTATGGTGACGTGCTCGCGGCTATGGCATACAACTGGGATATCTCGAACCAGACTCTGCCGCATCCCGATCGTCCAGTTCCCTCTCCATCCAGTGGTAATCCGTACACGGAACAGCATATGGCCAAAGGGTCGAATGGTGATGGGATAGAAATCAAGGGCGTGGGGCTGTCGAAAGTTGAACCGATTCCCAACGGTGACATCGACAAACTTCGGCGGGCAAAGGATAGTGCGTGGCTGGAGCACGCCTTGCATCCTGATCTGGCGGATGCCGGAGATCGCATCAAGGAGATCGGTTACAATTTTGACTATTCGACCGAGGCCAATGTCGAAGACATTCTGGTGCGATTGAAGACGCTCCAGGAGGCGGCGATTGGTATTGCCGGTGCCTCCAAGATCATCGAGTTCTCTGTTGGCGACTATCGCGATACGCTGGAGAAGCTGCGTACCTCGATAAAAGCTCGACTGGAGGCCGCGATTTCGAGTGTGACGGTCACGATCGAATCGGCCAAGGTAGTGGTCAAATGTGCCGCACCGATCTTCAGTAAGGATCTAGAGGATCCGGTCTACCTGACGGTGACGGCCAGCCGCTTCGTCGTCGTGGTGACCAGCCTGCCGTTCGCTGCATTGCCAGACCTGGACTTCCACTCCTCGCAGTTGCGTAACATCATAGCGTTGCCGATCGTATTGATGGAGGACGATTCCGACTCGGGCGAAAAGCCTGGTGGCGAAAATGATATTCCGGCACCCATAATGACGACTGCGAGTGAGCGGTATGTGCGGGACAAGCATTATCCGAATGGCCCACTCAATACGGACCGGAAGAGCACGTTCTACGCCACCGAAGACCCCTACAAGCTAGTCGAGGCTGCGAAGAACAGTCCGGCGATCTATCAGGGTAACGGCACATACCGACGGGAGGTCACGGTGCCCGACCGATATATCGGCAACGAGTCGAAGATGCTTGGCGGTGCTGCGACGCAGCGGTATATCGTCGTGCAAGACAGGTTCGGTGCGATAATTACGATGCACCCAGAGGGAGACGGGTAGTGATCAAGTGGCTCTAGACATCGTTGTGCAGGACATGAACCACGCCGAAATGCAGCGCTTCGGTGACGATGCGGATGAAACGTTGTTCCGGCTGTGCGCGGCCCAGCCCGAGACCAGTTGGCTGCGGGGGGTCTATCGCTACGCCGACACCATGTTCAACCGGCACCAACTCGAAATGATTCTCGATCAAATCGAGCGGATCGAGGTGGGGACCGATGCCGAGCGGGCGGCTGTCGATCTGCTGCGTCGGACGGCGTCGATCGCGCTGCGCGCCAACGGATATCTCCTGTTCATCGGTGACTGACAGCCCTCGTGAAGTCAGGCCGGGGCGGGGACGCGGGTGGGCCAGCGGCTGTGGTTAATGTCGATGACGTAGGGGTGGGTGTGTTGGAAGCGGCCGGGGGTGATTTCGACGGCATCGGTGAGGATGGCCGGGTCGACGGTGCCGAGCTCGTGGATGTGGGTGATCTCGGTGGGATCCTGGCGGGGCCACAGCCGGATCGCCGCGACGGCGCCGAGGGCGGCGATGACCGACAGGGTGACCCAGGTGGTGGTGAAGCCGGCGGTGGTGGCCAGCCAGCCGGTGATCGGGTAGGTGATCAACCAGGCGAGGTGCGACAGGGAGAACTGGGCGGCGAAGATGGCCGGGCGATCCTCGGGCTGGGCCGAGCGGCGCAGGACGCGGCCCGTTGGCGTGAGGACCAGGGCGGTGCCGACGCCGATGGTTGCCCAGGTGGCCAGGGCGGCGGCCCAGCTCCAGTCGCCGATGCTCGTGGTCGACAGCGTGATCGCGGCGACGAGGCCGGTGACCAGCACGGCCGCGCCGGACAGCATCACCGGACGTTCACCGCGCCGGTCCAGGATCTTGGGCAGGGTCAGCGCGACGAGCATCGTGCCGAAGCCGTTGGCGGCCAGCAGCAGCGCCACGCCGGACTGATCGCCGCCGAGCACGTCGCGGGCGTAGTTGACGGTGTTGACCATGACCACCGAGCCGGCGGCCGCGACCACCAGGTTCAGGCCGAGCAGGCCGCGCAGTCGCGGGGTCGCCACGAACAGCCGCAGGCCGGCGGCGAGCCGCTGCCCGATCGCGCCGTCGCCCACCACCGCGTTCGGGATGCGCGCCGCCAGTACCAGGGCGACCGAGACCGCGAAGCCGATACCGGTGCCGACGAACAGCCAGTGGAAGCTGATCACGCTCAGCGCCAGCGCCGCCAGCATCGGGCTGAGCAGGGTTTCCATGGTCGCGGCCAGCTGGGCGGCCGAGAGCGCCTTCGTGTAGTCGCGCTCGTCGGGCAGGATGTCCGGCAGCACGGCCTGGTAGGTGGGGGTGTAGGCGGCCGAGGCGATCTGCAACAGGGTGATCAGCACGTAGATCTGCCAGATCTGGTCGACGAACGGCAGCGCCAGCACGATGCCGCCGCGAATGCCGTTGAGCGCCATCAGGAATTGCCTGCGCGGTAGGAGCCCCGCGTAGGCGCCCGCGATCGGGGCGACGATGACGTAGGCGACCATCTTCAGCGTCAGCGCGGTGCCGAGCACGATCGCGGCGTTGCCGCCCGCCAGCTCGTAGGCGAGCAGGCCGAGGGCGACCGTGGTGAGCCCGGTCCCGAACAGGGCCGCGACCTGCGCCGTGAACAGCAGGCGGTAGTCCCGGTGGGCGAACAGTGAGGTGGTCATGATGGTCGTCCCTCCCGGACATGCATGGTCTGTTATCTGCGTACTGATGCAACTATATACCCATGGGGGGTATTCCGGTCAAGGGGTGGGAAGTCTCCGCTTGACCTGAAGGGAAGTTGAGGTAGCACCGTTGTGCGCAGCGGCGGCCACGCGGCCGCCACCTAGTCGGAGGAACACATGAGCGCCACGGTTGAGCACGCCCGCACCGCCATTCGCCCGCTGCGGGTCGTCGTCGTCATCGGCAGTACCAGGGAGGGGCGCTTCGGTCCCACGGTCGCCGACTGGTTCGTCCGGCTGGCGTCGCTGCGCGACACGATCGAGGTCGACGTGGTCGACACCGGTCGGGTCGAACTGCCCAGCGCCTTCGGCGCCACCGCCGAGCATCCGTCCGTGGCCGAGGCCACCGGCAAGCTCGCCCGCGCCGACGCCTTCGTCGTGGTGACACCCGAGTACAACCACAGCTACCCGGGCACCCTCAAGAACCTGATCGACACCCACCACACCGAGTGGCAGGCGAAACCGGTCGGCTTCGTCTCCTACGGCGGCATCTCCGGTGGGCTGCGGGCCGTGGAACACCTGCGGCCGGTCTTCGCCGAACTGCACGCGGTCACCGTCCGCGACTCGGTCGCCCTCCCCAACCCCTGGGGCAGATTCGACGACGCGGGCGCGCTGACCGATCCGGACGCCGCCGAAGCCGCCGCCGCGGTCCTGCTCGACCAGCTGATCTGGTGGGCCGAAGCCCTGCGCGCCGCCCGCGCCGTCCGCCCGTACGGGAAGTGATCGCCGTGCTGACCAGGACCGCGACCGCCCCGCCCGGCACCCGCGACCCCATGCGCATCGCGCTGGTGCTGGTGGTCGGGATGATCATGGCGACGCTCGACCAGACGATCGTCAACGTCGCCATCAACAAGCTCTCCGTCGAGTTCGACGCGGGACTGAGCACGATCCAGTGGGTGGCCACCGGCTACTCGCTCGCCCTCGGCGCCGTGGTGCCGACCTCGGCCTGGCTGGTCGGCCGCTTCGGCGCCAAGCGGCTGTATCTGACGGCGATCGCCGCGTTCGCGGTCGGCTCGGTGCTGGCGGGGCTGGCCTGGAACATCGAGTCGCTCATCGCGTTCCGGCTGGTGCAGGGCGCGAGCGGCGGCCTGCTGATGCCGGTCGCGATGACGATTCTGCTGCGCGCGGCCGGACCGGAGCGGCTGGGGCGCCTGATGAGCACCCTCGGCCTGGCGATCCTGGTCGGCCCGCTGCTGGGTCCGGTGATCGGCGGCTACCTCATCGACGAGGTGTCCTGGCGCTGGATGTTCTTCCTGAACCTGCCGCTGGGCGCGCTGGTGCTGGTGCTTGCGGCCAGGGTGGTGCCCGACGACGCGCCGGAGCCGCCGCGGCCGCTCGACGTGATCGGCCTGCTGCTGATGTCGCCGGGCCTGGCGCTGGTGATCTACGGCGTGACCGCCGCGGGGGAGAACGCCGGCTTCGTCTCGGCGTCGGTGCTGGTGCCGCTGCTGGCGGGCGCCGGGCTCATCGTCGCGTTCGTGCTGCGCTCGCTGAGCACGCCGGTGCCGCTGCTGGATCTGCGGGTCCTCGGCAACCGCACGACCGGGATCTCCGCGACCCTGCTCGCGCTGTTCGCGAGCGGCTACTTCGGGTCGATGCTGTTGCTGCCGCTGTACTTCCAGGTGGTTCGCGGTGAATCGGCCCTGGTGGCGGGCGCGCTCGGGATTCCGTTCGCGCTGGCGTCGGGCGCCACCATGCAGGTGGCGGGCCGGTTGATCGATCGGATTCCGCCCGGTCGCTACCTGCCGGTGTCGATCACGGTGGCGCTCACGGGTTTCGTGCTGTTCGTGCTCCAGCTCGACGCGGACGCGCCGTACTGGGCGCTCGGCCTGACCATGCTGCTGATGGGCGCCGGTGGCGGCGGCACCATGATGCCGGTGATCACCACCGCCACCCGGCCGCTGAGCCGGGAACAGCAGCCGGCCGGGTCGACGGTGCTGAACATGATCAGCACCACCGCCATGGCGGTCGGCACCGCGGTGAGCTCGGTGACACTGGGTGCGCTGCTCCCGGTGACCGGCGGGCTCCAGGCCCTGCACGGCATGGACCAGGTCGAACGCGCCGAGCTGGCCCCGGCCCTGGCCGAGGCGTTCCAGCACACCTACTGGATCGCCCCGGTCATGATCGCGCTGGCGATGATCCCGGCGCTACTGCTGCCGCGTCGCTAGGCGGACTCGCTCGCGCGTTCCTTGCTCAGCGTCTCGGTCTGATCGGTGTTGAGCCCCTGCTGCTTGGCCAGCAGGTCGCGGATCTCGATGAGCAGCTCGGTCTCGGTGGGCTCGGCCGCCTTGGTGGTGCCGAAGCGGTTCTTCAGCGACTTCATCGGGAGCATCAGCACGAAGTACAGCACCGCGGCGACCATGAAGAAGTCGATGAACGCGGTGATGATCGGGCCGAGCGCGATGAAGGTGGCCGGCTTGTCGGCGATCAGCTGGACGCCGAGGCCCAGCTCGTTGGACGAGCCGAACACCGCGAGCAGCGGGTTGACGATGCCCTTGGTGAACGAGGTGACGACGGCGGTGAAGGCGGTGCCCATGACCACCGCGACCGCCAGATCGATGACGTTTCCGCGCATCAGGAAGTCTTTGAACCCGTCGAACACGGACTTGATACTGCGCATCGGTGGAGCACTCCTAAGACTGGCTATCGGCAAACGTGGTGATGCTAGCGACCGCCCCAACTGGTAGCGAATTCGTAGCTATGCCGTCGGCCGGTCCTGGGCAGTATCGGCCCCGACGGGCCGGGCCGCCACTCGGGCGGCGCTGGTCCCCGGATTCGGTTGCCCGGTCCGGGGATTGAACGCCGCAGGTCAGGAGCGTCGCGCGAAGCTGCCGGGGCCCGCCTGGTCACGGGGCTTGACGACGATGGTGTCGAGGTTCACGTGCGCGGGCCTGCTCGCGACGAAGCCGACGATCTCGGCGATGTCCTGGGCGTAGAGCGGATCGATGCCCTGGTAGACCTTGGCGGCGCGCTCCTCGTCGCCGTCGAAGCGGACCAGGGAGAACTCGGTCTCCACGGCGCCCGGGGCGATCTCGGTGAGCCGCACCGGCTGCCCGAGCAGCTCGTCGCGCAGGGTGCGGTGCAGCACGGCCTGGGCGTGCTTGGCCGAGGTGTAGCCGGAGCCGTTCGGGTAGGCGTGGAAGGCGGCGATGGAGGTGATGGTGACGATCAGGCCGTCGCCGGAGCCGACGAGTTTCGGCAGCAGCGCCTTGGTCAGGCGCAGGGTGCCCAGGACGTTGGTCTCCCACATCCAGCGCCAGTCGTCGAGGTCGGCCTCGGCGACCGTGGCCAGGCCCTTGGCGCCGCCCGCGTTGTTGACCAGCACGTCGACCCGGTCGATCGAATCGGTGAACGCGCGCACCGACTCCTCGACGGTGACATCCAGCTCGACGGCGGTGCCGCCGATCTCCTCGGCGAGGCGCCGCACCCGATCGAACCGCCGGGCGCCCACGTAGACGTGGTAGCCCTGCTTGGCGAGTTCCCGGGCGGTGGCTTCACCGATTCCCGAGCTGGCTCCGGTGACGACGGCGGTGCGAGTGCTCATGTGGATTGATCCTATTCGCCGTGGATTCGCCGTCGCCATGGCTGGGATCACCGTGATGTGTACCGGCGTTAGCCTGTCGGCATGGCTATTCGCGATGCTGTCAGTGCCGACGGAACCAGGATCGTCTACCGGGTGAGCGGCCCGGAGACCGGCAGGCCGCTGGTGCTGCTGCACGGCTGGGCGGGCAATCTGCGCTGCTGGGGCGGGGCGGCCGACGATCTGGCCCAGCGCTACCGGGTCATCGCCGTCGACCTGCGCGGGCACGGCTACTCCGACGATCCGGGCGCGGGCTACGACGATCCCAAGGCGTGGGCGGGCGATGTCGCCGCCGTGCTGTCGGCCGAGGGCATCGAATCGGGCGCGGTGTTGCTGGGCTGGTCCTACGGCGGCATCGTCGCCACCGACTACCTCGCCACGCACGGCAGCGCCGCCGTCGCCGCGGCCGTCTACTGCGGGTCGCAGGCCGGTATCGGCCCGAAGGTGCCCGGCGCGGCGCCCGGACCGGCCATGGAGAAGGCGATTCCGGGTGTCTTCGACGAGGCGGCCGGTCGCGCGGTGCGCGGCTTCTCGGTGTTCGGCAATGCCAACACCGGTCCCGGCGCGGACAAGGGGGTCGACGCCCAGCGGCTGTTCGGCACCAGCCTGGCCACCCCGCCCTCGGTCCGCAAGGCGCTGTTCTACCGCACCGCCGACAACACCGGCACCCTGCGCGGCCTCGATATCCCGGTCCTGGTCCTGCACGGCACCGAGGACCCGGTGGTGCCCGCGGCCAACGGGCAGTACATCGCCGACAATGCCCCTAACGCCCGCATCTCGCTGTGGGAGGGCGCCCAGCACGGGCTCTTCATCGAGGATCGACCGCGCTTCTTCGCCGAGGTCAGCGCGTTCATCGACGCGCTGGACTGAGTTCCGGCGCCCGCGCCGCGCCTCCCTTGCTGTGAACTATCAATGTTTCAGAAATGCGGGTGCGGGCAGCCTGACCTGCCTAACCTCTCTCGCACGGTCTCGTTCTCGGCCGGGCAGGGAGGTGACGCATGGGCGTCCTGGCACGGTGTGGGTTGCTTCTCGTCGCGGGGCTGGTCTGCGTCCAAGCGGTCGCCGGCGCGGCGCCGCCCGATCCGCGCGGCATCGATGCCGCGCGGCTCATCTCGGCGACGCCGGGGCAGGGGCGGGTCGTCGACCTGGTCGTCTACTCGGGGGCGATGGGCAAGCCGGTGCACGTCGCCGTGCTGCCCGCCGCCGACCGGGCCTCGTCGGCGCCGGTGCTGTACCTGCTCAACGGGGTCGACGGCGGCAGCACCACCGGTGACTGGCGCGACGGCGGAAACTGGCTGACCCGCACCGACTCCGAGCATTTCTTCGCCGACAAGCAGGTCACCGTGGTGATGCCGATCGGCGGCGCCGGCAGCTACTACGCCGACTGGCGCGCCGACGATCCGGTGCTCGGCCGCCAGCGCTGGACGACCTTCCTCACCCGCGAACTCCCGCGCGTGATCGACGCCGAATTCCACGGCACCGGAGCCAATGCCATCGCCGGCGTCTCGATGGCGGGCACGGCCGCGTTCCAGCTGGCCCTGGCCGCGCCCCAGCTCTACCGCGCCGTCGGCAGCTACAGTGGCTGCGTCTCCACCAGCGGTCCGCAGGGGCACGCCATCGTCAACACCGTCGTCTCCGGCCAGAACGGTGACCCGGTGAACATGTGGGGACAACCCGGCGACCCGCTCTGGGCCGCCAACGATCCCTTCCTGCACGCGGATCGGCTGCGCGGCCTGGCCATCTACGTGGCCTCCGGCACCGGCCTGCCCGGCGACCTCGACACCACCGCGGGCCCCGGCATCGGCGGCGACACCATGAAGCTGATCGATCAGCTGCTCGTCGGCGGTGCGCTCGACGCGGTCACCGGGCTGTGCACGCGCCAATTGGCCGTCCGCTTCGGCGAACTCGGCATCCCCGCCACGGTCGACCTGCGCCCCAACGGAACCCACTCCTGGGGCTACTGGACCGACGACCTGCACCGCTCCTGGCCGCTGTTCGCCCGCGCCCTGCGCGTGGGCTGAATCGGATATTTGCTGCCGGATCGCGTGCTCGCCGGTCCCCGGAAAAGAGTCCGGTGAGTCTTTTCACAGCAAATGCGAGGCGATTCCGGCTGTCCGCTGGGTTCGCAATATTGCGCTCTATGGGAACGGTTTCGGCGCAGGTCGTCGGCAATGTTTCAGCAGGTCGGGTTGGTGCCGGACGCTGATGTGATACGACTGTGATTGTGCTTCGGGCCTAAGGAGTTCGAACACACAGGGCACCGATAAATCTTCTGGTAATCGTCACAATGTTTCGGTGAATTCGTGTGTAGCGTTCGGGAATGCCGTTTGATCGCAGAGGAAGTGGGTTCGGCGTCGAGAGTGGAGTTCGATGATGTTCGGTCGGGCAGTGGGCACTCGGATCGCCGGGGTGGTGCTGGCGGTGCTCGCCGGGACGATGGCCGCCGGTCCCGCCGCGGCGGAACCCACGGCGCGGATCGAGGATCGGCGGATCGAGGCCGATCACACCATCGATATCGGGGTGTACTCGCCCGCGATGGATACCGTCGCCAGGGTGCGGGTGCTGCGGGCCGCTGACCCGAATTCGCCTGCGCCGACGCTGTATCTGCTCAACGGGGTCGGCGGCGGCAGCGACGGGAACTGGCTCGATCGCACCGATGTCGTCGAGTTCTTCAAGGACAAACAGGTCAATGTGGTGATCCCGTTCGGCGGCGCCGGCAGCTACTTCGCCGACTGGCGCACCGACGATCCGGTGCTCGGCAAGCAGCGCTGGACCACCTTCCTCACCAGGGAATTACCGCCGGTCATCGACGCCGCGTTCGACGGCACCGGCGCCAACGCCATCGCGGGACTGTCGATGGCGGGCACCGCGGTGTTCCAGCTCGCGCTCGCCGAACCGGGGTTGTACCGGGCGATCGGGTCCTACAGCGGGTGCGTGCGCACCAGTGACCTACGCGGACAGGCGATCGTGAGCGCGGTGGTCGGCAGCAGGCTCGGCAACGTCCGCAACATGTGGGGGCCGCCGACCGATCCGGCGTGGACGGCGCACGATCCCTACCTGCACGCCGAGACCTTCCGCGGCACCGAGGTGTATCTGTCCTCCGGCAACGGGATTCCCGGGCCGTTCGACACCATCGGCGTCCAGGACGACCCGGTGCAGCGGACCATGGAGCTGCTCTTCGGCGCGTCGCTGGAGGCGGTCACCGGCGCGTGCACCCAGCAGCTGCGCGACCGGCTGCAATCGCTCGGCATCCCCGCGACCGTCGATCTGCGGCCCAACGGCACCCACTCGTGGGGCTACTGGCAGCAGGATCTGCACAAGTCCTGGCCGATGTTCGACAAGGCGCTGCGCCGCTGACCCGCCGCGAACGCGATGTCCGGAATTCGCTGGCACCGATCTCGCGAATCCGGCAGGCTCGTGTCGACACACACGTGAACTCACTCACGAATACGCTGTGACGACCGTCACCGATCCCGGTAGGGATGTCGGCGGCGGCGTCGCGGCGTGCACACTGGAGGGTGTGAGTCAGCGTCGTCCGGAACTTTTGCCCCACCGCATCGCGGTGCTCTCGGTGCATACGTCACCGCTGGCGCAGCCCGGAACCGGCGATGCGGGCGGCATGAACGTCTACGTGCTGCAAACCGCGCTCGAGCTCGCCAAACGGGGCACCGAGGTGGAGATCTTCACCCGCGCGACCTCGTCGGATCTGCCGCCGGTGGCCGAGGCGGGGCCCGGCGTGCTGGTGCGCCACGTCGTCGCCGGACCGTTCGAGGGCCTGGACAAGAACGACCTGCCCACCCAGCTGTGCCCGTTCACCGCCGAGGTGCTGCGCCAGGAGGCACGCCACCTGCCCGGCCACTACGACCTCGTGCACTCCCACTACTGGCTCTCCGGCCAGGTCGGCTGGCTGGCCCGTGACCGCTGGCGGGTGCCGCTGGTGCACACCGCGCACACGCTGGCCGCAGTGAAGAACGCCGCGCTCGCCGAGGGCGACGCCCCCGAACCCGAGACCAGGGTGATCGGCGAGAAGCAGGTCATCGCCGAGGCCGACCGGCTCGTCGCCAACACCGGTGACGAGGCCCGCCAGCTCGTCGACCTGTACAGCGCCTCGCCTGATCGCATCGACGTGGTGCCGCCCGGCGCCGATCTGACCAGGTACCGGCCCGGCGACAAGCTCGCGGCCCGCGCCGAGCTCGGCCTGCGGGCCGACGAGCAGGTCGTCGCCTTCGTCGGCCGTATCCAGCCGCTCAAGGCCCCCGACGTGCTGGTCCGCGCTGCGGCCGCGCTGCTGCGCCGCGACCCCCGCCGCAAGCTGCGGGTGCTGATCGTCGGCGGACCGTCCGGTTCCGGCCTGGCCCGCCCCGACGCGCTGATCGAGCTGGCCGCCGATCTCGGCATCACCGACCATGTCACCTTCCTGCCGCCGCAGCCCGCGGACCGGCTGGTGCAGGTGTATCGCGCGGCCGATGTCGTCGCCGTGCCCAGCTACAACGAATCCTTCGGCCTGGTCGCCATCGAGGCGCAGGCCAGCGGCACCCCGGTGCTCGCCGCCGACGTCGGCGGCCTCGGCACCGCCGTGCGGCACCGCGAATCCGGTCTGCTGGTGCCGGGACACCGCACCCCGGACTGGGCCGACGCGCTGGCCGCCCTGCTCGACGACCCCGATCGCCTGGCGCGGATGAGCGCCACCGCCGTCACGCACGCGAGCGAGTTCTCCTGGGCGCACACCGCCGAGGGGCTGCTCGACAGCTACGCTGCCGCCATGGCCGGGTTCCGCGCCGAACGCGGCCCGATCGCCCTGCACGCGGGCGAGACCAGCCAGGCCAGATCGCGGGCGCTGTGGCGGCGCCGGACGGGAGTACGCAGGTGAGCGCCGTATCGCAGGTCATCGACGACACGCTGCGCGACCGCGAGATCGAATACACCCGCCACACCGACGACACCTTCATCGTCGTGCTGCCCGGCGAACGCAAGCTCAAGACCACGGTGATGCTCACCGTCGGCAAGCACGGCGTGCGTATCGAGTCGTTCGTCTGCCGCAAGCCGGACGAGAACTTCGAAGGCGTCTACAAGTACCTGCTGCGCCGCAACCGCCGCCTCTACGGCGTGGCCTACACCCTCGACAACGTCGGCGACATCTACCTCGTCGGCCGCATGTCGGCCGAGTCGGTCACCCCCGACGAGCTCGACCGCGTCTTCGGCCAGATCCTCGAGGCCGTCGACACCGACTTCAACATCCTGCTCGAACTCGGCTTCGCCGAATCCATCCGCAAGGAATGGAAGTGGCGCGTCTCCCGCGGCGAGTCCCTCAAGAACCTGCGCGCCTTCGAGCACCTGATCGACGAGGCCGACCAGGTCTGACGGTCGCTCGGCACCGACAACGAGGCCCCGCCGGTCACCGACCGGCGGGGCCTCGTCACGTCAGCGGTTCGACGTCAGCAGTTCGACGGGACCGGCTCGTTGCGGAAGCGGGACTCGACGTAGTTCCAGGCGTCCACGAAACCGGCCGCGGCGGCGGTCATGTGCTCGGAGATCTCGATCGTCTGCAACTGCACCGGGGCGCCCTTCGAGCAGAAGTGCGCGACCGACTCGGCGACCGGACCGTACGGGGTCAGGGTGTCGTACTTGCCCTGCCAGATGTAGGTCGGCGCGGTGGGCGCGCCGGTGAAGTGCACGAGGCTGTTCTCGCGCAGCACCCCGCGCGCGACCTGGCTGGTCATCAGTTCCTTGGACGCCGCCATCTGCTCGGCGTTGCGGAAGATGCCGTGGAACAGCAGGAACCGGCGGCAGGCGTCCTTGGTGAACTCACGGAACCACAGGCCGTTCTCGTTGAGCTGGTCCGAGACCGGCACCTGCTCCGGGTACTCGCGCTCGATGCCCATCGCCGCGGCGAAGGCCAGGCCGAAGCCGGGGTGCGGCGCGAAGCCGAGGGCGTCGGCCATCAGCTCCAGGTCGGCGGGGATGCCGCCGGCGACCACGGCCGACAGCTTCAGCTCCGGCGCGTAGGTCGGCTGCAGCGCACCCGCCCAGGCGGTGGCCATGCCGCCGCCGGAGTACCCGGCGATCGCGACCGGCGAGTTCTCGACACCCAGCTCGGTGACCTTCCGCACGGCCCGCACGCTGTCGAGGGTGACCATGCCGCTGAGCTTGGCCGCGCCGTAGGCGACGGTCGGGCCGAGGTAGTCCGGGACCGAGATGGCCCAGCCGCGCTGCAACGGCAGCATCGCGCCGGGCGCGTCCTGCAGTTCGCCGTTGAACAGCGACTGCGACGGGTTGCAGCGGGTGCCGATCGAGTTGATCAGCGCCTGGTACGACACCAGCGGCGGGTTCTTCACGCCGATCGGCATCAGCACGGTGGTGACGCCCATGATCGCGTTGCCCGCCGAGTTGGTGGAGCGGAACGCGATCTGCCAGCCCTCGGTCCCGGGGTAGAGCATGGTGTCGATGCGACGCTTGCGCACGACGTCACCGGGCGCGAGCGCCGCGATGTCACTCGGTGCCGCGAAGAACGGATCCGGATCGGGGGTCGGATACAACGGGTTCGCCCCCGCCGGTGCGGCTAGGAAGCCCACCGACAGCAAGCTCAACACCAATACGACAAATTTCGACACAGCTATCCTTCATCAGAGTTGTGCTGCCCAGCTGACTAGACCCGACCCGCGTCGAAGTATCTAACGAAAATGGGCCGTGCGTACCAACCAGTAGTCAAAGTGTCGTGTGCCACATGCTGTGATCCCTCACATCGCGTGGTCCGCACGGCCCTGTTGGGCTGCGACGACAAGGTGCCGGGCACCGCGCGGACAGGAGGGGTGATGACGGCACTCGCACTGGACATCGGGGCGACGAAATTCGCTGCGGGACTGGTCGATCCGGATTTCACGCTGCGTGGCGTGCGCCGCGCGGCCACCGCGACCGACGACCCGTGGACGGCCTGTCGCGACCTGCTGCGCGTTGTGGCGGGCGACACCGAGGTGACCGCCGTCGGGATCGGTTCGGCGGGCCCGGTCGACGTGCCCGCCGGTGTCGTCCGGCCGCTGAACCTGCCGCCGTGGCGCGACGGATTCGCGATCGTCGAGCACGTGCGGGCGCTGTTCCCGGTCGCGGCAGTGCGGCTGGCTATCGACGGGGCGTGCCTGGCGCTGGCCGAACATCGGGTCGGCGGGCTGCGCGGGGTGGCCGACGGGCTGGCGCTGACGGTGTCCTCCGGGGTCGGCGGCGGGATCATCGCGGATGGGCGAGTCCTGTTGGGGCGCACCGGAAACGGCGGTCATCTCGGGCACATCGTCGTCCCCGGCGACGACACCCCGTGCGGTTGCGGCGGGTTCGGCTGTGTCGAGGCGGTGGCGAGCGGCCTGTCCGCGGTGCGCTGGGCGCGCGAGCACGGCTGGGCGGGCACCACCGGCATCGAGCTCGCCGAGGCAGCACACCGGGGCGACCGGGTGGCGACCGCCGCGCTGGCGCGGGCGGGAACCGCACTCGGACAGGCGGTTTCCAGCGCGGCCGCCCTGCTCGATGTGGACCGGGTGGTGATCAGCGGCGGCTTCGCGCACTCGGGCGAGCCGCTGTGGGGGCCGTTGCGCGCCGCGGTCGCCCGGCACGCGCGGCTGGAGTTCGTCCGCGGGCTCACAGTGGAGTTGTCGACGCTGGCCGACGGCGCGACGCTCGTCGGCGCCGGGGTGCTGGCGGTGGAGGCGGACGCGGCGTGATCCGCGGGGCCATTGCGCCCGCATAGCAGGTGGGTGGGCCGGAAGTATCGGCGAAATGCCAGAATGACCCCATGACCTACACCCTCGTGCTGCTGCGCCACGGCGAGAGCGAATGGAATGCCCTCAACTTGTTCACCGGCTGGGTGGATGTGCACCTGACCGACAAGGGCATCGCCGAGGGCAAGCGGGCCGGCGAGCTGCTCGCCGAGCACGACGTTCTGCCCGACATCGTCTACACCTCGCTGCTGCGCCGCGCGATCAGCACCGCCAACAACGCGCTCGACGCCGCCGACCGGCACTGGATCCCGGTCATCCGCGACTGGCGGCTCAACGAGCGCCACTACGGCGACCTGCAGGGCAAGAACAAGGAGCAGGTCCGCGAGCAGTACGGCCAGGACCAGTTCATGCTGTGGCGCCGCAGCTACGACACTCCGCCGCCGCCGATCGCCGACGACAACGAGTACAGCCAGGAAGGCGACCCGCGCTACGCGGGCATCGAGGTCCCCAAGACCGAGTGCCTCAAGGACGTCGTGGCCCGGATGATCCCGTACTGGGAGACCACCATCGCCCCCGAGCTGCTCACCGGCAAGACCGTCCTGGTCGCCGCCCACGGCAACTCGCTGCGCGCGCTGGTCAAGCACCTCGACAACATCTCCGACGAGGACATCTCCAGCCTGAACATCCCCACCGGCATCCCGCTGCGCTACGAGCTCGACGAGAACCTGCGCCCGGTCAAGCCCGCCGAATACCTGGACCCGGAGGCCGCCGCCGCGGGCGCCGCCGCCGTCGCCAGCCAGGGCGGCAAGTAGTCGTTCCCCGGACCGGCCCCGCATCGTTCCCACGGTGCGGGGCCGTTCCGTTGCCGGTCAGTCGCACAGTGCGTGGGTGAGCAGCGTGCCGATCTCCGTGGCGGTGGGTGTGCCGGTGAACGAGAAGGTGACCGCTCGCCCGGCCTCGGTGGCCCCGGCGACGGCGGTGAAGCCCCGCACGCCGCCGACGTGGCCGACGAAGCGGGCGCCGCACGGTAGCCGCGTGTAGCCGACTCCGAGGCCGTAGGACATGCCGTCGTCGCCGCCCATGTCGACCCCGTCGAGCATGGGCAGCAGCTGCGTCAGCGACACCACCCGACCGGCCAGCAGCGCGGTGTAGAAGCGATTGAGGTCGGCCCCGGTGCTGACCAGCGCGCCGGACGCCCACGGCACCGACGGCTCCATCAGCGTTTCGTCCGTGACGGTGCCGTCGACGGTGGTGTAGCCGGTCGGATGCGGATCGCGCAGGCCGGTCTCGCCGGTAGCCGGAAGATACGTGCCCGACAGCCCCAGCGGCGCGAAGATCCGTTCACGCAGCTCGTCACCGTAGCCGCGTCCGGTCACCGCCTCGATCAGCATCCCCGCGACGATGTAGTTGGTATTGGTGTACTCGAACCGCGCACCCGGACCGAACCGCGCCGGGTACCGCAGAGCGAGGGCGATCTCCTGCGCGGGGGTGAAGGTGCGGCCGAGCCGCGCCGCCGTGTGCTCGTTCACGCCCAGGGCATCGATCGGCTCGGGGAGCCCGCTGCGATGACCCAGGATCTGCCGGACCGTGATGACGCGACCGTCGATGCCGTCCCCGGTGAGCAGCCCGGGTAGGTACTCATCGACCGGCCGATCGAGCTCGACCTTGCCCTCGGCCACCAGTTGCAGCACGACCGCCGCGGTGAAGGTCTTGGTGATACTGCCGACCCGGACATGCTGCGGCGGATCGGTGGGCATCGGCGTCGTGAGGTCGGTCGTGCCCGCGGCCAGGACGATGGTGCCGTTGTCGGTGAGCGTCGCGAGCGCGCCGACAGCGCCGGAGCCGATCAGCCCATCGAGATCAGCCTGCACGGTGTCCGCGCGGGTGGCGACCCCCGAAGGTGCGGGCAGCTGCTCCGCCGCACCGGTCGTGCAGGACGACAGCAGCACGGCGGTTGTGCAGATCGCGAGAGCGAGAACTCGGGTACGCATGATCCGACGGTAGAAATCGCCGACCGCCACGCGCATCGGTCTGCGGTACTGCCACCGTCTCGGACCGGAGTACGGGAATCACCAGGCGCCACCCCAGGATTCGGCGATCGCCCCCGCGATGTCACACCCACCCCGGCTACGTCGTCACCTCGGTAGACGCCGCGAACAACGCGGCTGCCGAAGGAGGCTCCCCATGCACACCGCGTACATCATCGTCACCGTCGTCGCCGCCCTCTGGGTCGGCTTCTCGGCCTTCTCACTCCTGCGCCGAGCCCCCTTCGTAGTCGACCCCCTGATCGACTACGGCGTCCCCCCAACCTGGTGGACCCCCCTCGGCCTCGCCAAAGCCGCAGGCGCCCTCGGCTTGATCATCGGCATCTGGATCCCTGCCCTCGGCATCACCGCAGCCATCGCCCTCATCCTCTACTTCCTCGGCGCGGTCATCACGGTCCTCCGCGCCCGCTCGTACAAAACCGTCGCTTTCCCAGTCCTGTACCTTCTCCCGGTCGCGGTAGCCCTGGGCCTAGGCGCAGTCGCCTGAGTGACCCGTACCGGGGATCCGAACTGTCGGATCCCCGGTGGTCTTTCGTATTCGATTGGCGCATGGTCGATTTGAGTGGTTCGCAATCCGAATTACTGTCGGCGTAGGTTCGCTCACATGGTCTCGCCGCCGTCGAATCCACACGACGCCTACTTCCGGTGTGTCATGGCCCGTCCCGCCGATGCCAGCAGCGACCTGACCCCCGGCCACCCGCGTCATGCTGATCCTGCACAAGATCGCTCCCGGCAGTGCCCACCTCGGTGACGACATGCTGGAGCTGGTCGAGGACCTACGCGCGATGGAGGCCGATCCCACCGTCGACCTCCGCCCGACATTCAGCTATATCCTGATCGTGGGCGATACGCCCGAACAAGACCTGGATCCGGTGATCGAACAGCTCGGTCCGCGCGCCAAGGAGGCGATCATGACGACAGCGGAGCGCCTGCGCGCCGAGGGCGAGGCACGGGGCGAGGCTCGCGGTGAAGCGCGGGGCAGAGCCGAGATCCTGGTCGAGCTGCTGATCGAGAAGTTCGGCACTGTGCCCGCCGAGCTGTCGGCACGGGTTCGGGCCGCGGATCTGGATCGGTTGCGTCTGTGGGCGCGGCGAGTACTCACCGCCGACACCCTCGAGGAAGTCTTCGCCTGACCGGCATCCGCCGGATCGCGGACCCGCCTAGTTGATGGTTGAGAGTTTCGATTCTGCTGACAGGCTGGTGCGTCCGCCCGCCCGAGCCATTGTGGCCTATGTCGTGATCAGCCTCGTAGCAGGTGCGATTACCTCGAGCGCGATCAACAGCACTATTACGCGATCATGGCGTGATTGCGGGGTTGCCGGCGCCGGCGAAGGCATCACGTTGCTGCTGCTCCTGGTGCCGAATGTCATCGCATCCGCTCTTTGGTGGGGCGCCACGCTGACGATCAGTAGGCGTTTTCGAGATAGGGCGCCCGCAGTGATTCGCGGTGCCTTGACGTTCTTGGTTTGCTTGCTCGGATCACTCGGGCTTCTATGGTTCACGATGTTCTGGCTGCATGATTCCGGTCAGTCTGCGCGGATTCCGATCTGTCCGCCGGGGAATATTCCGCCATGGTGGCCGGCTTGGTTGCCGATTTGATCCGAATAAATCCGCGGCCAATTTGAGCTCCGGCCGTTCGGAGGCGTGGGCGCGGAGGGGGTCGGGGCACGGTCGCCCGGTGAGGCGGGCTCAGACCTGGTAGTGGGTCAGCCTCCGCTATACCGTGTGCGGAAGATCGGGCGCTAGGATGCGGGTGGGCATCGTTGGGAGGGGATCCTGTGGCTATCGGTGGGGATGCTGCCGCGCAGCTGTGGAATGCGGCGTCGTCGGGGCAGTTGACGATGGAGCCGGATGCGGCTCGGGACGTGGCGCAGGCGTATCTGCGGTTCGCGGCGATGTGCGATCTGTGGATCGAAGACGCGGAGGTGCTGCGGACCATTCACGGCTTCGGAACGCTGGACTCGTCGTTGAAGCTGCAGGAAGGCTTCGCGAACAAGGCCGGCGGGGCGAAGGACGTCATCGGGCAAATGGCGACAGCGGCGAGAAGCATGGCCGATGGATACTTGCAGGCCGCAGGACTTCTGGCAGAAGCGGACCAACTCAACTCGGATGCGATCCGCGTGATCAACAGGCAGGCATGAGATGAAATCGGGAGTGATCGCGGGGTGCGTCCTCGTCGCGCTGGCCGCGTCAGCGTGCAGTTCGTCGAGCGGCACCGCCGTTCCCGAGACCTCGGTACCGAGTGGTTCGTCCGGCGCGCCGGCTTCCCAATCGGCCCGCCCGACGTTGACGGATGCGAAGTTGCAGCCACCGTCGCAGGACAACAAGTACACGCAATCGACCGGCCGACAGAAGGTCGTCTTCGATCCGTGTACCTGGATCGGCGCCGCCGATATCGAGTCGGTGGGCTTGCGCTCCGAGTCCCGTCGGCGTGGTCCCGACCTGGTCGCCGAGTACACGTACCTGACCTGCATCTTCCGTAATCCGGACAACACCATGTCGCTCAACGTGGACTCGGGAAATATCTCGTGGGATGAGAACCTGCGGAAGAACGGCGCCTGGCTGCAGTCGACGACCGTCAACGGTCGCCAGGCGGGACTGGTGCGCGGCCAGCCGGGGGGTGAAGATGCGTGCCAGGTCCACATGCAGTCCAAGGTCGGTGTCGTCATCGTCGGGAACCTGGTTCTGAGTCTCGGCAAGGCCCAAAACCTCGACCCCTGCGCCAACATCATGGAAATCGCCTCGGTCGTGGAGAAATCCATCGGTAAGGAGAACTGACCAATGGCTGACGGGGGAGGGGCACAGAATCCGCTGAGTCCGATTCTGGCGGGATTGCCGGGTCTGGATCAGCGGGTCAGCGGGCAACAGCAGTTGTCCGGTGCCGAGAAGCAGCAGGCATCGCTCAGTCACGGGGGTGTCGATCCTGCCTACGTTCCGGACACGAGTTTTGAGACGTTCGAGCGGCTATCGCACCAAGAGATCTACGACGCCGTGCAGCAGATGCAGCCGGGCGTGATGCAGCATTTCGGTGATCAGTGGGTCACGATGTTCACGGAGATCTCCGGTGCGGTCACCGGGCTGATGATCCAGACGGCGCGGGCCACCTCGAGTCTGCACGGCTCGTTCGCGTCGGCGGGGGAGGCCGCGGGGCGGAAGTTCATCACCGAGGCGACCGACGTCTATACAGTGCTGTCGGCGGTCGGGCATCGGGTGAAGTCCGCGGCGTACGGTGCGGAGGCGGTGAAAGCCGCTGTGCCCGCACCGCTCACCGAGACCGGTGGCGGCGCGGTGGACACGTCGATGACTCCGGTGCTGGCCGACCTGGCGGATCTCGCGACCCCGGGGACGGCGGCCGACACCCAGCGGAAGAAGACCGAACTGCATCAGCAGGCGATCACCGCGATGAACCTGACCTACAAGCCGACCTACGGCCCCGCCGGGGAGAACGTGCCGACCTTCGTCGCACCCACCCAGCCGGGCACCGTCAACCCCAACGATCCGGGCACCGGCGGTGGCGGCTCGAACAACGGTGGCACCACCAACGGCGGGGGCGGAACCACCACCGACGACGGGACGACGACCGGCGAGGACCCCGGCACCACCGAGGAAACCACGCAACCCGGGACGACGACCGATGACGACGAGACCACCACGGCGGGTACGGATACCGAGGACAGCGGCGGTTCCGACGACTCGCAGGGCGACGACAGCACCACCAACCCGGCGGGCACCACGCCCGCTTCGACGACACCGGCGTCGACCACCCCGGGTACCAGCCCGGGTGGTGGCGGTTCGCCGGGGTCGGGGTCGCCGGGTGGTTCGAGCCCGGGTGGCGCCACGTTGACGCCGGGTGGGTCCGTCGCCGGTCGGGCGCCGGCGGGTGTCGGCCAGAACCTCGCTGCCGCAGGGCTTTCCGGTGCGGCGGGCGCGGCGGCCGGGCGTGGCATGAGTCCGGGCATGATGGGCGCGCCGGGTGCGCGCGGCGGCGGTAAGGACGACGAGCAGGAACACAGCGCGCCCGATTATCTGCGCCGGGTGCAGCCGGAGCTGTTCGGGGACGAGATTCCCGCGGTGCCCGAAGCGATCGGCTCGGACGCGCCGTCGACGCGGGTCGCGGACCAGGGCGAGGGCGGCGCGGGGGCATCGTGAGCTGGACCTTCACCGCCGACGAATTCGCTTTCGTCTGGCAGGGGGAGACCGGCGCCGACCGGTACCCCTTCCCGTTGACCGTGTATTCGGACGCGCCGACCCAGGGCGGCTACGAGGAATTGGCCCGCGCCGCGGCGCAGCGCTGGCCCACCGGCGCCGACCCCGACCTGACCGCGGTGTTGCGGCACGCGGCCCGACCGGACACCGCGATGGCGGTCTTCGATCAGGCCGGGCCCCGGCTGCGGGCCTATGGCGCGCGGTCGGGGGAACGCGGTGTCGTGATCCGGCAGTACGACGACAACAGCGTCGAGGTGTTCTCCGGCAGCGCCGGGATGGTGACGCGCGCCTTCGCCTCCTTCCTCGGCGAGCTGCCCGCGGGACAGGTCGGCCACCTCGTCGAGGACGTCGACCGCCTGGCCGCGCACTTCGAATCCTGGCAGCGCGCAGCGGATTCCGTCGCCGAGCGGATGCACCGGCTCACCGCGTCGCCGCGCGCGGCCTCCGGGTACATCGAGGCCAGGGTGGGTCTGCACGCCGAGCGCGCGACCCCGGCCCGGTACCTGACCTGGCTCGACGTCACCGACGACGGCCGCTACCTGAGCTATCGCCGATTCCAGGATCTGCATATCGAACCCGCGGGCAAGCAACGCCTGATCGACGCCATCGAAGCCATCGCGACCGCCCCCGCGCGCGGCGACTGAGATCCGGAACGCTTGTCCTACTGTGGTTTTGTGGCTGGACCTAGGCGTCGGCCACCGCGAACGCCGCGGACAGCGGTGGCAGCATGGCCCGCGCGTTCGCCCCGGCGAACCATAGGCCGACGGTGAAGACCGAGGTGGCCTCCAGGTATTTCGCCCGATGGAGGCCACCGGCCGGGAAGGGTTGCAGGGCAAGGTCTTCGGCGAGGGAGGCCACGGTGCGCAGCGCGTCGACGTCGTCACCGCAGAGCGGGACGGCCAGTCGCTCGCCGTCGAAGACGCGGTCCGGTCCGGCCCACACCTCGGCGGCGAGCAGGTTGAAAGCCTTGACCACGTGGGCTTTCGGGACGGTCGCCGCGATGCGTTCGGCCACCGCGTCCTCGCTCAGGACGAACGCGGTGACGCCCTCGGGCGCGGCCGCGTCGGGCAGGAAGGCGTTGGTGCAATCGATGAGGACCTTGCCCGCCAGCGCGTCGCGGTGTTCGCCGAGCACGGCGGTGAGCGCGTCGACCGGCACCGCCAGCAGCACCGCGTCGGCGTCCGTGATCGCCGAGACGATGTCGCCCGCGCTGACCACGGGCGTCGCCGCCGAGCCGATGCCCGGCACCTCGGTGGATCGACGCACCGGCTGGCGCGGGCCGCCCGGTGCCGCGCCGATCCGGGCGGCGAGCTCGCGCCCGGCCTCGGCCGACCGCGCGCCGATCCGCACCTCGTGGCCAGCCGCCGCCCAGCCGCCGCCGAGCGCGGCCGCCATCGCACCGGCGCCGATGATTCCGATTCGCATGAGAACTCCCAGGGTTCGCGGTTGCCGACGCCCGATGGCATCGACCACACCGACGGTAGGAATTCCGATAGGCACTCCCGGGTGCCTATCGGCGGTGGCAGGCTGGATCGCATGACCGCGGAACCGGCCGAACGGGTCGACTACGCGCCGTACGGCGACTACGAGTCCGACTGCCCCGCCAGGATGGGCGTCGATCTGTTCGGGAATTCCTGGCTGCCCGTGATCGTGTACATGCTGCGCGATGGTCCGCTTCGTCACAGTGACCTTCGCGCCGCCGTCGGGGGCATCAGCCAGAAGATGCTCACCCAGACGCTGCGCCGGATGGAACAGATGACGCTCGTGCGCAGGCAGCGGTATGCCGAAGCGCCGCCGCGGGTGGAATACGAACTCACCGAAGCGGGCCGCGATCTGCTCCAGCCGATTTATGCGCTCGGCGCATGGGTCGACCGGCACGGGGCCGCGGTGACCCTCGCGATGTACGGCGAACCGCCGGACTGACACGCCGAGGACACTCCAGGTGCCCGCCGGGTGAACGGCACGAGAACGCCACGCCAAGGGCCTGTGACCTGCGCGAAACTTCGACGACCCGCCACCGATACGTCGGTCGGCACTCGTACGATCAAAGCGTGAGTGTTCCGCAGGCCGTGCTGTTGGCAGTCCTCGCGGCTGTCGTCGGACTGGCAGTCGGGGGCCTGCTGATCCCGTATGTCAACGCCAGGCAGGCCGCCCGCACCCAGGAAGACACCGGGCTGACCATGTCCCAGGTGCTCGACCTGATCGTGCTCGCCTCCGAGAGCGGCATCGCCGTGGTCGACGAGTACCGCGACGTGGTCCTGGTGAATCCGCGCGCCGAGGAACTCGGCCTGGTCCGCAACCGGTTGCTCGACGAACGCGCGTGGGCCGCCGTGGAGAAGGTGCTCGCCACCGGTGAGTCCGCCGAATACGACCTCACCGCCAAGAACCCGCTGCCCGGCCGTGGCCGGATCGCCGTGCGCGGCGTCGCCCGCAAGCTCTCGCGCGAGGAGACCAGCTTCGTCGTGCTGTTCGCCGACGACGACTCCGAGCAGGCGCGCATGGAGGCGACCAGGCGCGATTTCGTCGCCAACGTCAGCCACGAGCTCAAGACCCCCGTCGGCGCGATGAGCCTGCTGGCCGAGGCCATGCTGGAATCCGCCGACGATCCCGAGGCCGTGCGCCACTTCGGTTCGCGCGTGCTCGGCGAATCGCGGCGCCTCGGCAAGATGGTGACCGAGCTGATCGCGCTCTCGCGCCTGCAGGGCGCCGAGAAGCTGCCGGATCTGGCCGTGGTCGACGTCGACACCGTGGTGCAGCAGGCCGTCGACCGGTCGCGCACCGCCGCCGAGGCCGCGGGCATCACCGTCAGCACCGACCGGCCCAGTGGGCTGGAAGTGCTCGGCGACGAGACGCTGCTGGTCACCGCGCTGTCGAACCTGGTCGAGAACGCCATCGCGTACTCGCCGCAGGGGTCGCACGTGTCGGTGAGCCGGTCGCTGCGCGGCGATCACGTCGCGATGGCCGTCACCGACCGTGGCATCGGCATCGCCAAGGAAGACCAGGAGCGGGTGTTCGAGCGGTTCTTCCGCTCCGACAAGGCCCGCTCGCGGTCGACCGGCGGCACCGGGCTCGGCCTGGCCATCGTCAAACACGTGGCGGCCAACCACAACGGTGAGATCACCCTGTGGAGCAAACTGGGCACCGGCTCGACGTTCACGCTGCGCATCCCCGCCCATCTGGAAACCGATGGGGACGAGGACGCGGAGCAGGGGCCGGAGCTCGCCACGAGAGAAACCATTGTCCAGCGCACCCCCGCTGGACGAACGAACGGTGTGGAGGCACGCAGATGACGAGTGTGTTGATCGTCGAGGACGAGGAGTCGCTGGCCGATCCGCTGGCGTTCCTGCTGCGCAAGGAGGGCTTCGACGTCACCGTTGTCGGCGACGGCCCGTCCGCGCTGGCCGAGTTCGATCGTTCCGGCGCCGACATCGTGCTGCTCGACCTGATGCTGCCCGGCATGAGCGGCACCGATGTCTGCAAGCAGCTGCGCACCCGCAGCGGCGTGCCGGTGATCATGGTGACCGCGCGCGACAGCGAGATCGACAAGGTCGTCGGCCTGGAACTGGGCGCCGACGACTACGTCACCAAGCCGTACTCGGCGCGCGAGCTGATCGCCCGCATCCGCGCGGTGCTGCGCCGCGGCGCGGGCGACGAGCTGGATTCCGGCAGCGAGAACGGCGTGCTCGAGGCCGGTCCGGTGCGGATGGACGTGGACCGGCACACGGTGCACGTCAACGGCGGGCAGGTGACCCTGCCGCTCAAGGAGTTCGACCTGCTCGAATACCTGCTGCGCAACTCGGGTCGCGTGCTCACCCGCGGGCAGCTGATCGACCGGGTGTGGGGCGCCGACTACGTCGGTGACACCAAGACCCTGGACGTGCACGTCAAGCGCCTGCGCTCGAAGATCGAGGCCGATCCGGCCAAGCCGGAGCACCTGGTCACCGTGCGTGGCCTCGGGTACAAGCTCGAAGCCTGATCCCGCGAACGAACAGAGCCCCGTCGGTCCGCCGACGGGGCTCTCGTGTTCGGAGGGACTTAGACGGAGCTCCAGGCGGGGCCGAGCGGGGTGTCGATCTTGCGCAGGTTGTACCAGCCGAACTGGTCTTCCTGCATGCAGTCGTAGATCGCCACGTCGGTGCCGGTGCCACGGCAGGCGATCGTGGTCGTGGTGCCCTGGGGGCTCACGATGATGTACTTGCCGTCCTGGGCCGCGGTCAGGGCCTCGGGGGAGTTGTAGTTCACGAAGCTCGAGGTGAAGTCCGCGTACTTGGCCGGGTCACCGTTCGGTTCGGCGTTGGCCAGGCCGGTCATGGAGAGGGTGGCACCGATCACGAGGGTCGCCAGGGAGAGCGCTTTCTTCGACATGGATAACGATCCAACCCGATCGGAGTGACTTCCGCATGACCACGGGGTGAACCAGCAGGTTACGAGGTTTTCACGCCGATTGATCCGAAATGTGAGCCTCGGGGTGGATGCGTTCCGCCTCCACCGTCGCCGGATGCACCGCGATCAGACCGAGGCCCTCGCGCCGGCGGCACAGCCGGGCCAGTTCCTCGTAGGCGGGCGCGCCGAGCAGTTCCCGCAGCTCGGGGCCGTAGGACTGCCACACCGGCTTGGCGCCGACGTGCGCGTCGGGCGAACCGGTGCAGTACCAGTCCAGATCGAGGCCGCCCGGACCCCAGCCGCGGCGGTCGTATTCGGTGACCACGGTGCGCAGGATCTGTTCTCCGTCCGGACGTTCCACCCAATCCTGGGTGCGGCGGATCGGCAGCTGCCAGCAGACGTCCGGCTTCACCTCGAGCGGTTCGATGCCCTTGCGCACCGCCATGATGTGCAGCGCGCAGCCGGGGCCCGCGGCGAAACCGGGGCGGTTGAGGAAGATGCAGGCGCCGTCGAAGCGGCGGGTCCGCAGGGCCGGTTCGTCCTCGAGTTCGTCGAGCTCGAGGTAACCCTTCTTGACGACCTTGCCCTTCTCGGTGGCCTCGCCCATCAGCTGCCAGTCCTCGGGTGTGAGCATCTTCACAGCACCGGCCAGCCGCTTGCGGTCGTCCTTGTCGGCGAGGAAAGCGCCGTGCGAGCAGCACCCGTCGTCGGGGCGTTCGGCGATGATGCCCTGACAGGCGGGTGTGCCGAATACACACGACCAGCGGGAGAGTAGCCAGGTCAGATCGGCGACGATTTGGTGCTCGTCGTTTGCTGGGTCGGTGAACTCGATCCATTCGCGTGGGAAGTCGAGCTCGACCTCGGGGCTCGGATCGATCTTTCGCCCAGGTCGGAGCCCGGTCTCCGCGGTGCCAGATGCGCCTTCGGTCACAACTTGTGACGCTAACAGTTCAGTCGCCTGACCTGTAGTACCGGATCACCAAGTACCGTATTCCTGTGCGGCTTGGTGTTCTCGATGTCGGAAGCAATACCGTTCACCTGCTCGTGGTGGACGCGCATCGTGGTGGTCACCCGATGCCGATGAGCTCGTCGAAGTCGGCGTTACGGCTCTCGGAGAACATGGACGGGGACGGCCGCATCACCGAGGCGGGCGAGGCCAGGCTGATCGCGACCATCGAGGAATTCGCCGATCTGGCGCGCAATTCCAAGTGCGTCGAGCTGATGCCGTTCGCCACATCGGCCCTGCGTGAGGCCACCAATTCCGACGAGGTGCTGGCCCGGGTGCGCGGCATGACCGGAGTCGATCTGCAGGTGCTCTCCGGCGACGACGAGGCCAGGCTGACGTTCCTCGCGGTGCGCCGCTGGTTCGGCTGGAGCGCGGGCCGCATCATCAACCTCGACATCGGCGGCGGCTCGCTGGAGATGTCCAACGGCGGCGACGAGGAACCCGACGTCGCGCTGTCGCTGCAACTCGGCGCGGGCAGGCTCACCAGGGAGTGGCTGCGCGACGATCCGCCGAGCAAGCGCAAGATCGCGGTCCTGCGCGATTGGCTCGACGCCGAGCTCGTCGCGCCCACCCGGACCATCATCGAAGCGGGCAAGCCCGACCTGGCCGTCGGCACCTCGAAGACCTTCCGCTCGCTGGCCAGGCTGACCGGGGCGGCACCCTCGGCCGCCGGTCCGCGGGTGCGCCGTACACTGACCAGCTCCGGTTTGCGCCAGCTGATCGCGTTCATCTCCCGGATGACCGCGGCCGACCGCGCGGAGCTGGAAGGCGTGAGTTCGGACCGGTCCCAGCAGTTGGTGGCCGGCGCACTGGTCGCGGAGGCGAGTATGCGGGCGTTGTCGCTCGACAGCATCGAGATCTGCCCATGGGCGCTGCGTGAAGGCCTGATCCTGCGCAAGCTGGATACCGAGCCGAACGGGGGGCCGTCCATCGTCCCGCCGGTCGCGTCGGTGGCGAGAGCGGAGTCGGCATGAGTGCTGACGATTCGAAACAGCTATCGGTCGCCGAACTACTCGCGCGCAATGCCGCGCAGGGCGCGTCGCCGCCGGCGAGCGGTGGGGGCGGCAGACGGCGGCGCAGTGGTCGCGGGCTCTCGGTCAATGATCTGACGGGGGAGAACGCGGCCGTCCGGCCGAACTCGCACGCGGCGCCCAGCGCGGAGCCCGAGCCGCCCGCCTATCAGCCGGAGCCGGCGCCCGCCTACGAACCGCCCGCGAGTTATCAGCCCGCGCCGTATCCGCCGCCGGGCCCGGCCGAGCCGGCGTACTCGCCGATGTCGGGGCCGATCACCCGCTTCGATCCCCAGTCCGGGTTCTCCGCCCCCGATCCGAGCGATCCGCTCGGCGTGGCGGGCCAGCGCCCGTCGGCCGATCCGTTCGGCCCGTATCGCGCCGAGGCGCGCGACTCGGGCTCGCGCGGTGCCGGACGTGGTCCCGGCCGGCTGGGCGCGCCCAGTTCGGCCCAGCCGGTCGATCCCGGCATCGCCGAGATGTTCGGCTCGGGCGCGCTGCCCGCGGTCGGTGGCGGCCGTCGCCGCCGGGCCGAGCCGGACGAGGCGCCCGAACCCGCTCCGCTGCCCGAGCCGCCGCAGGCGCCGCCCGCCACCGGTGGCCGGGCTGCCCGCAGGCGCGCGGCCGAAGCCGCCGAGGAGGCCGCCGCGGCACCCGCGCCGTGGACGCCGGACGCGTCGGGATACGCGGCGCCGACCGGATTCGAACCCCCCGCTCCCGCCCCGGACACCGCCCGTGGTTTCCCCGGCCGCCAGGACTCGGGATCCGGTTTCGGTGGTTTCCCCGCTCCCGGTGGCGCGGCGCCCGGCTTCAACGCGTTCCCCGAGTTCGGTCCGCGCGCCGACATCGACGCCACGCAGGCCTACAACGCCCCGCCCGCCCCCGACGTCCCGCAGGCGCGGGGGACCGGCTGGCCCGCCCCCGAGGCCGAGCAGCGGCCGTCGCTGGATCGGCGCAGGCCGGGGCCCGACGCGGGCAAGACCGGTGGGCTGCCGTCCTGGTCGGCGCGCAGGCACCGGCCCGACCCGGCGCCGTCCGCGCCCGAGAGCGGCGGTTTCCCGACGGCCGCCTGGTCGCCGGTCAGCCAGGAGCAGCCGCTGATCTCGGGTCAGTCGGTGGCCGGTGACCTGCTGCGCCAGCAGGCCGACGACGCCGACGCCCGCACCGAGGTCTACCGCGTCGGCGGTAACCGCGCCGCCGAGCCGGACACCGACGACTACGCCGAGTCCGACTACGTCGACCGCGACTACGCCGACAACGACTACTCCGACACCGACTACACCACCGGCGACTACGACACCGGCTACGACGATGACGACTACGACGACTACGAGCCCGAACCGAAGCCGACCAGGGCGAGCAGGCGGGCCGCGACCAAGGCCGCCGCGTCCAAGGTGGCGAGCCGGGCCAAGTCGCGGGCGGCGAGCCGGGTCGCGGCCACCCGCGCGAGCGGGCGCTTCTCCCAGCTGGCGCGCGGCGCCACCGAGGACGACAACCGCCGTCAGTGGCTGATCCTCGGCGGGCAGAGCGTCGGCGCGGCGATCGCCGGAATGTTGCTGTTCAAGGGTTTCGAGACGATGTGGGAGACGCTGCCCTGGGTCGCGCTGGCCCTGGCCATGGTCGTCATCCTCGGGCTGGTGGCGCTGGTGCGGATACTGCGCCGCACCGACGACATCTACAGCACTGTGATCGCCGTCGTCGTAGGCGTCTTCGTGACGCTCGGACCGCTAGCCTTTCTCCTCAGTACCAGCTGAAGCAGGGAGTGGGCTGTGGGGAACGCGCGGGCGGATATCGGAATCGGGCTCTCGACGGCGTCGGTGTATCCGGAGAACACCCAGGCGGCGTTCCGCTACGCGGCCGAATTGGGTTACGACGGTGTGGAATTGATGGTGTGGGCCGAACCGGCCAGCCAGGACATCGCGACCGTGCAGTCCTACGTGAAGCGCTACGGCGTTCCGGTGCTCGCCGTGCACGCGCCGTGTCTGCTGATCTCCCAACGGGTCTGGGGCGCCGACCCGGTGGCCAAGCTGGAGCGCAGTGTGCGCACCGCGCAGGCGCTCGGCGCCGACACCGTGGTGGTGCATCCGCCGTTCCGCTGGCAGCGCCGCTACGCCAAGGGGTTCGCCGACCAGGTCGGTGAGCTGGAGGCCAACTACCCGGTCAAGGTCGCGGTGGAGAACATGTTCCCGATGCGGGCCGACACCCTGTTCCGCGAGGGCGCGGTGCGCAGGCTCGAACGCCGCTCCGGGCCCGGTCCGGCGGTGAGCGCGTTCAGCCCGTCCTTCGATCCGACCGACATCGGCTTCGAGCACTACACCCTCGATCTCTCGCACACCGCGACCGCGGGTGCCGACGCGCTCGAGCTGGCCCGGCGGATGGGCGAGGGCCTGGTGCACCTGCATCTGGCCGACGGCCGCGGCGCCGCCCACGACGAGCACCTGGTCCCCGGCGACGGCACCCAGCCGTGCGCGCAGCTGTGCGAGCACCTGGTGCACACCGGTTTCACCGGGCACGCCGTCGCCGAGATCAACACCCAGACCGCGCGCACCACGGCCGAGCGCTCGGCCCTGCTCGGCCGCACGCTCGACTTCGCGCGCAGGCACCTCACCGGCGCCACCCACGCCGACCTCAGCTGAGGCATCTGCTACGTCACACCGCCGCAGTATGGTGCCTTGCATAGCATGCTTGTACGCTGTACGAACCGAAGTGAACCGCGACCAGGAGTGACGATGACGCGAGAACTCGCGACCGACGCGCCGTTCGGTCAGGTCGTCGACCTGACCGAACTCCCCACCACCGATGCCGAGACCGGGCGCTACGTCGGCATCATCGCGCCCGCCTGGACCATCGGTCCCAAAGTGCACGGCGGCACCATGGTCGCCGCCAGCGCCGCCGCGGCCACCCGCTGGCTCACCGAGTCCGACGCCTCGCTCGCGCAGATGGCGCCGATCGCGGCCAGCTCCGACTTCCTCGGCGCCCCCGAGCCCGGCGAGGTCGAGTACGCGGTCCACATCCGCAAGAAGGGGCGCCAGATCTGCCTCGCCGACGCGGAGCTGATCCAGAACGGCCGCACCCTCGTGCGCACCGCCTTCACCTTCGGTCACCTCGATGTCGACGGCACCCGCTGGAGCGATACCGGCACCGACATGCCCGCCGAGCCCGACGCCACCGCGCTCGAGTACACCCCCGATTCGCCGATGGGCAAGATCGTGCACGTCGGCGAGGTGGCCCGGGTCTACCTCGACGCGAAGTGGGCCGACTTCGCCCGCGGCGAGACCGGCGCGCCCCGGGCCCGGCTGTGGATCCGCCCGCTCGACGGCGACGAGGCCGACCCGCGCGTGCGCGCCGCCTTCGCCATGATGGCCGCCGACATGAGCCCGCCGGTGCCGATCAACCTGGGCCAGTTCGGCTGGTCGCCGACCGTCCAGATGACCACCTACCTGCGCCGCATCCCCGCTCCCGGCTGGCTGCGCGTCATCGCGACCGCCCGTGAGGTCGGTGAGCGCATGTTCGACGAGGACCAGCTGGTCATCGACTCCACCGGCGCGGTCGTCGCGCAGAGTCGCCAATTGGCGTTGATCCCGGCGGCGCGCTGAGGGGTGCGGCACCACTAACCTGGATTCCATGACGAGAATTGCGGTAGTCGGTGGCGGTCGGATCGGTGAGGCGCTGGTCGCCGGATTGCTGGAGTCCGGCCGGGCGACCAAGGACCTGGTCGTCGTCGAGCCGGTCGCCGCGCGGGCCGCGCAGCTCGCCGAGCGTTTCAAGGTGCGGGTGAGCGGTTCGGTCGTCGAGGCGGTCGTCGGGGCCGACATCGTCGTCGTCGCGGTCAAGCCGGGCGATGTCGACTCGGTGCTCACCGATCTGTCCAAGGCCGATCTCGACACCGGCAGCGAGCAGGTGCTGGTGTCGCTGGCCGCGGGTGTCACCACCGCGCGGCTGGAGTCCAAGCTGCCCGCGGGCTTCCCGGTCGTCCGGGTCATGTCGAACACCCCGATGCTGGTCGGGCAGGGCATGAGCGTGCTCGCGCCGGGCCGCTACGCCGACGCCGAGCAGCTCGAGCTCGTCGGCGAGATGCTCGAGGCCGTGGGTAAGGTGGTGACGGTGGCCGAATCGCAGATGGACGCGGTCACCGCGGTGTCGGGTTCCGGACCGGCGTATTTCTTCCTCGTCGTCGAGGCGATGATCGATGCCGGTGTGAGCCTGGGGCTGGCGCGCGATGTGGCCACCCAGCTGGTCGTGCAGACCATGATCGGCTCGGCGGCGCTGCTGGACGAGACCGGGCAGAACGCGGTCGATCTGCGGGCCGCGGTCACCTCGCCCGCCGGTACGACGGCGGCGGCACTGCGGGTGCTCGAGCGCGGCGCGTTGCGCTCGACGTTCATCGAGGCGCTGCACGCCTCCAAGCAACGCTCCGCGGAACAGGGCGCGTCGAACGAATGACGATCGGGTACCCGGGATGAAAACCGATTTCTCACACCCGTCGCAGTAATCCCACTGGTCCCGCTAAGCTCGTAGAAGCACGTGCGTGTCTGTTCCGCCGGTGGGGAAGCCGGCGGCGCGGACGTGCCGGAGGTCAATGGTGCCATGATGTCTGCGAACAGAATGTCTGCAAGCAATTCACCGGCGTCGGGCGGCGGATCGGGTTCGCCGAGTCCGCGGGTCGGCTCCACACAGGGACAACCGGTGATCGGCGGTGGCACACAGTTTCTCACCGTCGCCGAAGTCGCCGATCTCATGCGGGTGTCCAAGATGACGGTGTATCGGCTCGTCCACTCGGGTGAACTGCCCGCGGTGCGGGTCGGCCGCTCGTTCCGGGTGCACGCGAAGGCGGTGCACGACTACCTGGAGACGTCGTACTTCGACGCCGGCTGACCCAGGTCGGCCACAAGGGCGGTTTCGTCGCTGCTCGGGTGTCCCGGTAGCATGAACCCTCGGTTCGTGTCCGCCTGCCGGTGGCACCGCTTCGTGGTGTCCGGTGCGCCCCGGCGGCGCGGACACCAGACGACGCACGCGACACCGCGTGTGTATGCCGAGAAGAGAAACGCGAGGAAACCCTATGGGTTCTGTGATCAAGAAGCGCCGCAAGCGTATGTCGAAGAAGAAGCACCGCAAGCTGCTTCGCCGCACGCGTGTTCAGCGGCGCAAACTCGGCAAGTAAGCCTGCGTGCCACGCGAGCCCGTCACCTTCGAGGTGGCGGGCTCTCGTTTTGAAAAGATCAGGTTTGTGAATCTCGTCATGCGCTGACGAGTCGACCTCGTTAAAAGCTTGTTGATCGTGTCGGTGGGTGGCACGAATGCGGCTACTCTGGTACGCGGGAAAACATGAGAAGCAGGGGGCTTTGAGTGGGGCCAGGACCGAGTTCCGATACACGGGAACGACACGTACCGAAGGTAGTGCTGGTGACCGGAGCCAGCCGCTTCTTCGGTGGCAATGTCGCGTCCCGGCTCGCCGCGGAACCGGGTGTCGAGCGCGTCATCGCGGTCGACACGATGACCCCCAGCCGGGAGCTCCGCCGTCGCATGGGCAGCGCCGAGTTCGTGCGCGCCGACATCAGGAATCCGCTGATCCGCAAGGTCGTCGAGGGCAACGACGTCGACACCGTCGTCCACGCGGCCGTGCTCACCCGTCCGCCCGCCGGTGGCGGACGCGCGGTGATGAAGGATCTCAACGTCCTCGGCACGATGCAGTTGCTCGCGGTCTGTCAGAAGGCGCCGTCGGTGCGGCGCGTTGTCGTCCGGTCGTCCTCGGCGGTGTACGGCTGCAGTGCCAAGGACCCGGCGAAATTCACCGAGGAAATGGGCGCGCGTACCCCACCGGCCGGTTGGTTTGCGCGCGACATGATCGATATCGAGGCACTGGTGCGCGGAATGGCGCGACGCAGGCCCGATATTTCCGCCTCGATTCTGCGTTTCGCGCCGATCGTGGGTCCCCGGCTGGCCGATCGCGGAGTGCAATATCTGCGCTCGCCGATCACCCCCACCGTCCTCGGACGCGAAGCCAGGCTGCAATTGCTGCATGAAGAAGACGCTGTCGCCGTCCTGGTGCACGCGGCATTTCGGGCACACGGCGGCACGGTGAATATCGCGGGCGACGGCGCGCTGGCCATGTCCCAGGCGATCCGCAGGGCTGGCCGCATTGTCGCGCCGGTGCCGTTCTTCGTTTTCCGCACTGTCGGGCGCACGCTGATGGGCCCGGTCATGCGCGGATTCAGCGGTGAACAACCCGACTACTTCTACTTCGGTTGCGGGCTGGATACCACCCGCATGCGGACCGAACTCGGTTTCACCCCCCGCTGGACCACGGTCCAGGCATTCGACGACTTCATCGCGGGCGCAGCGTTGCGGCCCGTCTTCGATCCGGCATGGATCGACGCCGCGGAAACCAAACTGCTCGGCCTCATCGGGGCCGGTTCGGGAGCGCATACATGAACGAGGGAGCGAAAGTCATTCGTCTCGACGTGAATGTCGAGACCCGACAACGACCGCAGGCGCGCCGCTGGCCAGACCAGCCGAGGCAAGCCACCCCGGTCACTTCGCTGAGTGAACGCAGGCCGGGGATGCCAACCCGGCCACCCAAGACCCTGTCCGACCTCGTCCGCGACACCGTCGCGGGCCAGATCGAGAACGCCGCGGAGTTCGCGCGGCGCCGGCTCACCGGCGACTACTCGGTCGACGAGTTCGGCTACGACGAGCATCTGCTCGAGTCGGTCATCCTGCCCGCGCTGCGGCCGCTGTCGGACTACTGGTTCCGGGTCGAGGCCGCGGGCCTGGAGAACATCCCGGCCACCGGCGGCGCGCTGATCGTCGCCAATCACGCGGGCACCGTCCCGCTCGACGGGCTGATGCTGCAGCTGGCCATCCACGACAAGCACCCGAGCCACCGGGCGCTGCGGCTGCTGGCCGCCGACCTGATCTTCGAGCTGCCCCTGCTCGGCGCGCTGGCCCGCAAGGCCGGGCACACCCTGGCCTGCCACCCCGACGCCGAGCGGTTGCTGCGCTCCGGCCAGATCGCGGGTGTGTTCCCGGAGGGCTTCAAGGGCGTCGGCAAGAACTACGCCGACCGCTACAAGCTGCAGCGCTTCGGGCGCGGCGGGTTCGTCTCGGCGGCCGTGCGCACGGGTGTGCCCATCATCCCGTGCTCGATCGTCGGCTCGGAGGAGATCTACCCGAAGCTGGCCGACATCAAGCCGCTGGCCCGCCTGCTCGGCCTGCCGTACTTCCCGGTCACCCCGCTGTTCCCGCACCTGGGCCCGCTGGGCGCCGTGCCGCTGCCCTCGAAGTGGTACATCGAATTCGGTGAGCCGATCGCCACCACGGCCTACGAGCCGGAAGAGGCCGACGACCCGATGACGATGTTCGAGGTCACCGACCAGGTCCGCGAGACCATCCAGCAGACCCTCTACAAGCTGCTGGCCAAGCGCCGCAACACCGTGCTGGGGTAGCGGCGCCTAGCGCTCCCGGTGGCGGGCGACCGCCGCCGCGACCGCACCGCCCGCCGCGCCGAGTGCGAGCGCGGTGGGCACGCCGATCTTGGCGGCCTTGCGGCCGGTGCGGAAGTCACGGATCTCCCAACCCCGGTTCTTGGCGACCTCACGCAGGTCGGAGTCGGGGTTGATCGCCACCGCGGTGCCGACCAGCGAGAGCATCGGCACGTCGTTGTGGCTGTCGGAGTAGGCCGTGCAGCGCTTGAGATTGAGGCCCTCGCGGATGGCCAGGGTGCGCACCGCGTGCGCCTTGCCGAGGCCGTGCAGGATGTCACCGACCAGGCGGCCGGTGAACTTGCCGTCGACACTCTCGGCCACCGTGCCCAGCGCGCCGGTGAGCCCGAGCCGCTTGGCGATGACATTGGCCAGCTCCACCGGCGTCGCGGTGACCAGCCACACCTGCTGGCCCGCGTCCAGGTGCATCTGGGCGAGCGCGCGGGTGCCGGGCCAGATCTTGTCGGCGATGATCTCGTCGTAGATCTCCTCGCCGAGCGCGGCGAGCTCCGCGGTCGGGCGGCCCGCGATGAAGCTGAGCGCCTTCTCCCGGCCCGAGGCCATGTCGGAGGAGTTCTCCTTGCCGGTGACCCGGAACTTCACCTGCTTCCAGGCGACGTCGACCAGATCGGAGGTCTTGAAGTACTTGCGGGCGGCCAGCCCGCGGGCGAAGTGCACGATCGAGGCGCCCTGGACCAGGGTGTTGTCGACGTCGAAGAACGCCGCCGCCGTCAGATCGCGGGGTACCTCCTGGCCCGTCGGCTCGCCCTGTTCGGCGAGTTCGGACTCGTGCAGGGTGAGCGCGGCGTCGGCGCTGGCCTCACCGGCCAGGTTGGCGCGCAGCTCCTCCTCGCTCGGCCCGAACGGGCTGCGGGGCAGCCGTGCGAACTGTTCCTGCAGTTCCTGGCCCAGGCGGCTGGGTTGCCACCGCGCAGGGAACTCCCCGAATCGCCCTGCGACGAATCCGGCCCTAGCCACCTTCGAACGTTCCGGCACCAGTACCCTCCGCTAGTCGCGCGAACCATGTCCACAGTAACCGGATTCACCGACAAGCCGCGGCGGGCTCGAGGATTAAATAGGGCTCATGACTAATCCCACACCCACCGTGACCCTGTTGACGCGCGCCGGTTGCTACCTGTGCACCACGGCACTGGCGCAATTGGAGACGATCTGTGGTGATTTCGGTCTCCCGGTGCACACCGTCGACGTCGACGAGGCCGCGGCCGACGACCCCGGACTACGCGCAGAATACGGCGATCGGCTGCCCGTGGTCCTGTTGGATGGCCGTGAACACAGCTATTTCGACGTCGACGAGCCACGTTTGCGGGCCGACCTGAGCCGTTTCGCTGGTCGCGGCGGAAAATGAGGCCAATTTCACCGACTTTGTGAACGCCTGCACAAGCGGTTACGGTGGTGGCACGCAATCCGCACCGCCGCGCTCAGCAGCGGCGGTGACCGGGTTTGTACAGCCCCCCATGGCACCGGTCGCGCTCTCGCGACGCAGTGACCCCCACCGGTGAACGAACGACAGAAACCGGACCGCGATCAGGCCCGGCACGAGGAGCCGACGACGTGACAGAGCAGCATGAGACGCCAGGTGGCGTCTCCGGCAAGGCTCTTCAGAGGGATATCCCCCAGGCCACGGTGACTCGTCTTGCTACCTATCTCCGGGTTCTCGCCGGGTTGGCCGACGAGGGTGTAGCCATCGTATCGAGTGAGGAACTGGCTGTCGCGGCGGGTGTCAATTCGGCCAAGCTGCGCAAGGATCTTTCCTTCCTCGGACCCAACGGTGTGCGGGGTGTCGGCTATGACGTAGCCAAATTGCGCACCAGGATCGAAGATGTGCTCGGTCTGTCACAGGGACATCGGGTGGTGCTGATCGGTGCGGGCAATCTGGGCCGCGCCCTGGTCGGCTACGGCGGTTTCGGGGTACGTGGCTTCACCGTGGTCGGGATCTTCGACAACGACTCCGCGGTGATCGGCCAGGCGTACGCCGGTCTCGTCGTGCGCGATGTCGACCAGCTCACCGAGCAGATCCCGGCGCTCGCGCCGACCATCGCGGTCCTCGCCGTGCCGGACGAGGCCGCCCAGGACGTGTGCGACCGGCTCGTCGCCGCCGGGCTCCCGTCGATCCTGAGCTTCGCCCCGTGTGAACTGCGCGCACCCGCCCACGTGGAGGTCCGCCGCGTCGATCTGGCGATGGAGTTGCAGATGCTCTCCTTCGACGCCGCTCGCAACGACGCGCCCGCCCTGCCCGAGGTGGCCCAGGCCGGATCCGGCCGGATCGCCCGCCGGGTACCGGCGCAGAACCATCCCGCCCTCACGCACCCCGCGCCGGTCGAACCGGCGCGCGGCAGGCCTACGCGACGCACCGCGCCGCACTCGGCCACCCCGCATTCGGCAACGGAGCCAAGCACCAAGGGATCGGTGATCACGCCATGAGCGAGCGCCAGCGAGCGAATCAGCAGGCCAGCGCGCGGACGCGCATGACGGCGCCGAGCGCAAGCGAGGTGCGGTCATGAGCGTCCTGCTCGTCGGAATTTCTCATCGGAGTGCGCCGGTCTCGGTGCTCGAGAAGGTCGCGATCAGCGAGGCCGACCGCCCGAAGCTGGTCGACCGGCTGCTCGCCTCCAGCCACGTGTCCGAGGCGATGATCGTCTCCACCTGCAACCGCGTCGAGGTCTACGCCGTGGTCGACGCCTTCCACGGCGGGCTCGGCGAGGTCAGCGAACTGCTCACCAAGCATTCCGGGCTGCCACTCGGCGATCTCACCCGGCACGCCTACGTGCGCTACAGCGAGGCCGCCGCCGAGCACCTGTTCGCGGTCGCCAGCGGCCTGGACTCGATGGTCGTCGGCGAGCAGCAGGTGCTCAGCCAGATCCGCAGCGCGTACGCCAGCGCCGACGGGCAGCAGGCGGTCGGGCGCACCCTGCACGAGCTGGCCCAGCACGGGCTGCGGGTCGGCAAGCGGGTGCACTCGGAGACCGGCATCGACCGGGCGGGCGCGTCGGTGGTGTCGGTGGCGCTGGACCGGGCGCGCGGCGTCGTCGGCGAGCTGGCCGGGCGCACCGCGGTGGTGCTCGGCGCCGGCGCGATGGGCGGCCTGGCCGTCGCGCATCTGTCGCGGGCCGGGATCGGCCGGATCGTGGTCGTCAACCGCACGCTCGACCGCGCGCAGCGCCTGGCCGAGACCGGCCGCAGCATGCACGGCGTCGACGCCGAAGCGGTGGAGATGTCGCGGTTGACCGAGGCGATGGCGGCCGCGGATGTCGTCATCACCTGTACCGGCGCGGTCGGTGCGGTCGTCACCCTGGCAGACACCCACCGCGCGCTCGCCGGGCGGGTCAACACCGAAGCCGCCGACCGGCCGCTGGTCTTCTGCGACCTCGGCCTGCCGCGCGACGTGGAGCACGCGGTGGCCGGGCTGCCCGGCGTCGCCGTCATCGACATCGAATCGCTGCAGCGCGATCCGGCCGCGGGCGCCGCGGCCGACGACACCGCCGCCGCGCGTCAGATCGTCGCCGACGAACTCGCCAAATACCTTGCCGGGCAACGCATGGCGGAGGTCACCCCCACGGTGGCCGCGCTGCGGCAGCGGGCCGCCGAAGTGGTGGAAGCCGAACTGCTGCGGCTGGATTCGCGGCTGCCCGACCTGGCCGACCCGGCCCGCGACGAGGTGGCGCGCACTGTGCGCCGCGTCGTCGACAAGCTGCTGCACGCGCCGACGGTGCGGGTCAAGCAGCTGGCTTCCACGCCGGGCGGCGACAGCTACGCCGAGGCGCTGCGTGAGCTGTTCGAACTGAAACCCGGTGCGGTGCAAGCGGTTGCCGCTCCCATGGAGGTCGCTGCGGCGGAGTCCGCGCTGGCCGACGACTTCACCGCAGGACACCTCGGCGACGGGCAGGACGCATCATGACCACGACAGTGCAGGAAGAGGACACCGTGACCGCAGGCAGCATTCGTGCGCCGTGGCGGATCGGCACGCGCGGCAGCCTGCTCGCCCTGACCCAGGCGGGCACCATCCGTGACGCGCTGATCGCCGCGGGGCAGCCCGCCGAGCTGGTCGTCATCAAGACGCCGGGCGACCTGTCGTCGGATCCGGTGCAGAAGATCGGCGTCGGCGTGTTCACCTCGGCGCTGCGCGACGAGCTCGCCGCGGGCGGCATCGACATCGCGGTGCACTCCTACAAGGACCTGCCCACCGCCCAGGACCCCCGCTTCACCATCGCCGCCATCCCGCCCCGCGAGGACCCGCGCGACGCGCTGGTGGCTCGCGACGGCCTGGTCCTCGGCGAGCTGCCCGCGGGCGCCAGGGTCGGCACCTCGGCGCCGCGGCGCGCCGCCCAGCTGCGCGCGCTCGGCCTCGGCCTGGACATCGTCCCGCTGCGCGGCAACATCGACTCCCGGCTGCGCAAGGTGAGCGAGGGCGAGCTCGACGCCATCGTGATCGCCCGCGCGGGCCTGTCCCGGATCGAGCGGACCGACGCGATCACCGAATCGCTCGAGCCGGTGCAGATGCTGCCGGCGCCGTCGCAGGGCGCGCTCGCGGTGGAGTGCCGCAGCGACGACCCGGAGCTGATCGAGATCCTCACCGGCCTCGACGACGCGCCGACCAGGGCCGCGGTCGTGGCCGAGCGCGCGCTGCTCGGTGAGCTCGAGGCGGGCTGCACCGCTCCGATCGGCGCGATCGCCGAGGTCGTCGAGTCGATCGACGAGGACGGCCGGATCTTCGAGGAGCTGTCGCTGCGGGCCTGTGCCGCCGCGATCGACGGTTCCGACGTGCTGCGCGCCTCGATCGTCGGCGCGCCCGCCGATGCCGAGGAGCTCGGCCGCACGCTCGCGCGCGAACTGCTGGATCTGGGCGCTCGCGCACTGCTGAGCGTCGCGGACGAGCCGGAACCGGAGGTCGGTTCCCCCACACAGGCGGTGAACACTCCCGCCCCAGACTTCACCAATTCCAGCCCGATGGAGAACAACCGATGAGCAGCCGAGGCACCAAGAAGCAACCAGGGCGGATCCTTTTCGTCGGATCCGGCCCCGGCGACCCGGCCCTGCTGACCGTGCGCGCCCGTGAGGTGCTCGAGCGGGCGACGCTGGCGTTCACCGACCCCGACGTGGACAAGGGCGTGCTCGCGCTGATCGGCATCGGCGTGGAGGCGGCCGAGGACGGCGAGCGTCCGGTGGACGTGCGGCCCGCGCTCGGCGAGCCCGCCGAGGTGGCCAAGACGCTGATCGCCGAGGCCCGCAACGGCCACGACGTGGTGCGCGTCGTCGCCGGTGATCCGTTGACCACCGATTCGGTGATCAACGAGGTCAACGCCGTCACCCGTTCGCACATGGTGTTCGAGGTGCTGCCTGGCCTGCCCAACGGCTCCGCGGTGCCCAGCTACGCGGGCATCGCCCTCGGTTCCGGGCACACCGAGGCCGATGTGCGCGGCGAGGTCGACTGGGCGGCGCTGGCCGCCGCCCCCGGTCCGCTGGTGCTCAGCGCCACCTCCGGCCACCTGGCCGAGACCGCGAGCGCGCTGGTCGAGCACGGGCTGGCCCCGCAGACCCCGGTCGCGGTGACGGTGCGTGGCACCACCCGGCAGCAGCGCACCATCGAGGCCACCCTGGCCACGCTCAACAACGCCGCCTCCGAGCTGGTCGGCCCGCTGGTCGTCACCGTGGGCAAGGAAGTCGACAAGCGTTCGAAGATGTCGTGGTGGGAGTCGCGGGCGCTCTACGGCTGGACCGTGCTGGTGCCGCGCACCAAGGACCAGGCCGGCGAGATGAGCGAGCGGCTGGTGACCCACGGCGCCATCCCGATGGAGGTGCCGACCATCGCGGTCGAGCCGCCGCGCAGCCCCGCGCAGATGGAGCGCGCGGTGAAGGGCCTGGTCGACGGCCGCTACCAGTGGGTGGTGTTCACCTCCACGAACGCGGTGCGCGCGGTGTGGGAGAAGTTCGCCGAGTTCGGCTTGGACGCGCGGGCGTTCTCCGGCGTGAAGATCGCCTGCGTCGGCGAGGCCACCGCGGAGAAGGTGCGCTCCTTCGGCATCAACCCCGAACTGGTGCCGAGCGGTGAGCAGTCCTCCGAGGGCCTGCTGGCCGACTTCCCGCCCTACGACGACGTGTTCGACCCGGTCAACCGGGTGCTGCTGCCGCGCGCCGACATCGCCACCGAGACCCTGGCCGAGGGCCTGCGTGAGCGCGGCTGGGAGATCGACGACGTCACCGCCTACCGCACCGTGCGCGCGTCGCCGCCGCCGGCGGAGACCCGCGAGATGATCAAGACCGGCGGTTTCGACGCGGTCCTGTTCACCTCGTCCTCCACGGTTCGCAACCTGGTCGGCATCGCGGGCAAGCCGCACGCGCGCACCATCGTCGCCTGCATCGGCCCGAAGACGGCCGAGACCGCGATCGAATTCGGTCTGCGCGTGGACGTGCAGCCCGAGACCGCGCAGGTGGGCCCGCTGGTGGAGGCGCTGGCCGAGCACGCCTCGCGCCTGCGCGCGGAGGGCCTGCTGCCGCCGCCGCGGAAGAAGAGCCGCCGCAGCAGCAGCCGCTAGCCCGCCGAGACCGCCCGAAGGCCCGCCCACCGTGGCGGGCCTTCGGCGTATCGGAATCATCGGCTGTAGCGCAGCAGCGTGCGCACCAGCCGGCAGGTGGCGTCCGACGGCGGGCGCAGTTCGATCTGTTCGGCGGTGCGCCGGATCGTCTCGTTGGTCGCCTGATTCGGCAGGTACACACCGGAATCGAGCAGCGCGATCGTCAACCGCATGGCCTTGAGCCTGCGGTTGTGCGTGACGTACCAGCGCCGCGGCCTGCCCGCGGGCAGCCGCTTCTTCTCCAGCGGCACATACGGTGCGGTGATGAAACCGGACTTCGACGTTGCGGCAATGGCGTTCATGGCGTCCTCCCGTCGCGAATGGGTCCCGCCCCCGATCGTCGGGAACCCTCGAACACGCTTTCGATTGTAGCGAGGGGGTCCGACAAGTTTCGCCGATCTCTCGCGGAAGCCATTGAGCTCCAGTGGGATTCGATGTTATCCACAGGTTCGCAACGGCCTGCCGCCGGGCGGCTGTCGGACCCGTGTGGTCTAGTGGGCACCGATGTCACGGGAGGAGACACGATGACGGTGGACGGGATCGGCAAACGGCTCGGCACGCACGTCGAGGCGGGGGAACTGCTCGGCCTGGCCTGGCTGGTCGCGGTCGGCGACGAGGTGCGCACCGGAACGGCGGGCCATCTCGACGAGTCGCGCGCGGCCCCGGTGCGCACCGACACGATCTTCCGCATCTCCTCGATGACGAAGCCGCTCACCGCCGTGGCCGCCGCGATCCTGATCGAGGACGGCGTGCTCGACCCGGCCGAACCCGTCGACCGGCTGCTGCCCGAGCTCGCCGACCGCCGCGTGCTGACGCATCCGGCCGCCGAGATCACCGATACCGTCGCGGCCCGGCGCCCGATCACCGTTGACGACCTGCTCACTTTCCGGCTCGGCTGGGGGATGGACTTCGCCGACTTCACGCCCAAGCCGCTGGACGCGGCCTGGAGCGAACTCGGCCTCGGCTGGGGTCCGCCCACCCCGGCCCGGCTGCCCTCGCCCGATGTCTGGCTGGCCCGGCTCGGCACGCTGCCGCTGCAATATCAGCCGGGGGAGCGCTGGCTCTATCACGTCGGCGCGCCGATCCTCGGATTCCTGGTCGCCAGGGCGGCGGGCACGCCCTTCTCGGAGTTCCTGGCCGAGCGGGTGCTGCGTCCACTCGGCATGGACGACACGGGTTTCGCCGTCCCCGCCGACAAGCTCGACCGCTTCGGTCCGCACTACGCCGACCGTGATGACACGCGCGTCGTCTTCGACCCGGTCGACGGACAGTGGAGCACGCCACCCGCGTTCGAGGGCGGTGGCGACGGACTCGTCTCCACCCTCGCCGACTATCACCGGTTCGCCCGGATGTTGCGCGACGGCGGTGTCCTCGACGGCGAGCGGATCCTGTCCGAAGCGGCGGTGGCCACGATGACGCGCGACCACCTCACCGCCGAACAGCTCGCGCGCGGCGGGCCGAACCCGGACGGCAGCGCGGGCTGGGGCTACGGCGTCGGTGTCCAGCTCAGCGACCTGCCCGACGGCCCGCGCGCCGGCTCCTACGGCTGGTCCGGCGGCCTCGGCTCCACCTGGTCCAACGATGGCGCGGTGACCGGAATCCTGCTCACCAACCAGACCTGGAACTCGGCCGGACCGCTCCCGGTGTTTGCCACGTTCGAGTCGATCTTGGGCGAGGTGGCCCGCGCCGGCGACCCCGCGTAGGCGCCGACGCGAGGCTCCGCGCGCAGGCGTATTCTCCGGTCTATGACCGCTTTCGACCGCCCGCGGCGGTTGCGCAGGACACCCGCATTGCGTCGGCTCGTCGCCGAGACCACGCTGGAGCCGCGTCAGCTGGTGCTGCCGATGTTCGTCGCCGACGGCATCGACGAACCGCGCGAGATCAGCTCGATGCCCGGCGTGTATCAGCACTCGCTGGACTCGCTGCGCAAGGCGTCGGTCGAAGCCGTGACCGCCGGGGTCGGCGGCCTGATGCTGTTCGGCGTGCCGCTGCCCGAGGACAAGGACGCCACCGGCAGCCAAGCCAGCGATCCGAACGGCATCCTCAACCGGGGGCTGCGCGCGCTGGCCGAGGAGGTCGGCGACGCGACCGTCGTCATGGCCGACACCTGTCTGGACGAGTTCACCGATCACGGCCACTGTGGCGTGATCGGCGCCGACGGCGCGGTGGACAACGACGCCACCCTGCATCGCTATGTCGAGATGGCGCTGGCCCAGGCCGAGTCGGGTGCGGACCTGCTCGGCACCAGCGGCATGATGGACGGCCAGGTCGGCGCGATCCGGCGCGGCCTGGACGCGGTCGGGCGCACCGACACCGCCATCCTCGCCTACGCGGCCAAGTACGCCTCCGCCTTCTACGGCCCGTTCCGCGAGGCCGTCGGCTCGTCGCTGGAAGGCGATCGCCGCACCTACCAGCAGGACCCGGCCAACCGTCGCGAATCCCTGCGCGAACTCGATCTCGACCTCGCCGAGGGCGCCGACATCGTGATGGTCAAGCCCGCGATGTCCTACCTCGACATCCTGCGCGACGTGGCCGACCGCTCCACGGTCCCGGTCGCCGCGTACCAGATCTCCGGCGAGTACGCGATGATCACCGCCGCCGCCGAGCGCGGCTGGATCGACCGCAGGGCCTCGGTCCTGGAGTCGCTGATCGGCATCCGCCGGGCGGGCGCCGACATCGTGCTCACCTATTGGGCGACCGAGGCTGCACACTGGCTGTCGTGATCGTTCCACCGCAGAAACCCGAATCCCGCCCGATGCCCGAGGATGTCGGCACCGCACGTCAGCTGTGGTGGGCCGTGTCCGGGCTCGGGGTCGTCTACACCGGCGCCGGCATCGCCACCATGACCGGGCAGCGCGACGAGCTGAGCAAGCAGTTCCTCGACGAGATGCACAAGAGCGACCCGAATTTCCCCGCGTCCACGGTCGACGTGATGGTGCTGCTCGCCTTCGGGTTGACCGCGGTCGTCGGGCTCGTGCTCGCCGGGGTCACCGTGCTGATCGCGCAGCAGCTCGGCAAGGGCAAGTCCTGGGCGCGCACGGTGCTCACCGTTGTCGCGGTCTGGCTGGGGATGGGCGCGATCGCCACCATGTTCGCCTTCTCCGGCGACACCTCGGTGGCCACGATGATCGCCGGTGGCACCGCCATCGTGCAGGGTGTGCTGGCGGTCGGCGCCGCGTACCTGAGTTACCGGCCGGAATCGACGAAGTACTTCCAGCTGAACCGTCGGTGAACGCGAGGTTGAACGCCGACGTCTTTGGTCACTGACACGCCACAGTGTATGGTGAGCATGATCACAGGGATTTGGGGTAATCCCGGTGATGTGACCGGTGGCAGAACCGGGGGATTCGGAGGCAATGATGCGCGTGGTGATCGAGCAGCAGCACCGCCTGCGGCGCGACCTGTTGGTCATCGGCTTGATGGTCCTGCTGGCCGTCCTCACCATCGCCCTGATCCTGTTGCCGAGCCTGGTCGGCTGATCCTCGGGCGCCCAGGCGCCGCGGTCCCCCCATGGTGTTGTTCTCCGAGCCCGGCGCGCGGTGGCGTGCGGTCGCCTACGGCCCGCTGCTGTGCGCGGTGATCCTGCTGGTCGAGTGGCTCGCGGGCAGCACCCTGCACGGGTTCGCCCTCGGGTTCTGCGCCGTCGCCATCGGTGGTTTCACGGTGCTGCAGGTGATCGCGGGCCGCACCCACGCCCGGGTCGAACTGACCGGCACCACCTTGCATCAGGGCGTCGAGTCGATGCCGCTGACCGAGATCGCCGCCGTGCTGCCCACCGATGACGACGACGCCGCCGACGGCCGCGCGCTCGGCGCCCTCAGCGGCGTGCCACGGCGTCGTCGCGGCATCGGATTGCGCCTGGTCGACGGCCGGATCGTGCAGGCATGGGCGATCGACCACACCGGGCTGCGCGCCGCACTCGGCTCGGCCCTGGCAGGATCGCAAGGATGAGACGCTGGATCGCTGCGGCGCTGTTCGAGCTGGGCCTCGCCGTGCTCTGCCTGGCCGGTGCGGTCTACAGCTGGAGCCACGCACGGCGGGTCACCGGCTTCGTCACCTCCGACGAGCACCCGGGATTCGAGGCCGTTCGCTACGTGCCGCCCCTGCTGCTGCTCGCGACGGCGCTGGTCATCGTCGCCGGGGTGCTGGCGATCGACGCCGTCGCCCGGGTCGTGACCGGATCTGTAGCACTGCGGTCCGCCGAACCGATGTCCTGAGTGCAGCCGAATCCCGATGCGCGCGTTGGGATTCGGGACACATCTCGACCGCCCGCCTCGGCGGGCACCACGGAGGACCACCGATGACCAAGCTCATCGCAGGATTTTGTACCGCGGCCGCGGCCACGGCGGCGATCGCCCTGGCAGCGGCACCCGCCCAGGCCGCAGGCCTGCCCCTGACCCCCATGATCGCCGAGCCGGCCGCCGGTGGCTTCGCCCCGGAGACCGGCTCGAGCGGTATCTACAACGGCATCATGTGCCAGCTGCACACGATCTCGGCCGAGGTCCCCTGCATGTACACCTAACCGGCCCACTGCTGGTAGACGTCGACGACGCGGCCGCCGCGCGTGCCCGGCGCGTTCAGGAACACGGTGACGGTGCCGTCGGGATGGCTCGCCGCCTCCGTGACCACCTGACGCAGGGTGGCGCGGATGCCGCCGTCGGCGTCGCGGTGCAGATTCGTGTCCCCGTGCAGCCCGGCGCCGATCCGGTTGGCGGGGACGAACATCGCGGTGAGCGCCGGGATCGGGCCGGCGCCGAGCGCGACGGTCTCCTCGTGGCTCAGCTGGGCGCCGATCCGGTCCGGCTGGACCTGCGGTGCGAAGGCGGTGGCCGAGCCCGCGCCGAAGACCACTCCGGCCGCGGCGAAACCCACGCCGAGGGCAGTGCTGGTGACGCCGAAACGCATGAAATACCCTTCCGCTGATAGCTGATGTCTACCGCTCAGTGCCTGAGCAGCCCGCAGCGTAGCCGCAGGCCAGCGCACCCGGATCGAAATCATCCGCGCCTGGGGGCGGCGTGTCGGGCGTGTCGCCGGTGGGTCGCTGCGGTCTGGGTCACTGTGCTCCACCCTGTCGTCCGGCGCGCCGAGGCGAGCTGAGAGACTGGAATCCGTGAGTTCTTCTCCGCGCGCGGCCGAGGCCAGTCCGTCGCAGGTTCCGATGTCCGCTCGGCTCTTCGAGCGGGCCGCTTCGGTGATCCCGGGTGGTGTCAATTCCCCGGTCCGTGCGTTCAATTCGGTCGGCGGAACGCCGCGGTTCATCGCTTCGGCGAACGGCTACACGCTGACCGACGCCGACGGCCGGGACTACGTCGATCTGGTCTGCTCCTGGGGTCCGATGATCCTGGGCCACGCGCACCCCGCCGTCGTCGAAGCGGTGCAGCGGGCGGCCACCGGCGGGCTGTCGTTCGGCGCGCCCACCGAGGCGGAGATCGAGCTGGCCGAGGCCATCGCGGCCCGGGTCGAGCCGGTCGAGCGCGTCCGGCTGGTCAACTCCGGCACCGAGGCCACCATGAGCGCGGTGCGGCTGGCCCGCGGCTTCACCGGCCGGTCCAAGATCGTCAAGTTCTCCGGCTGCTACCACGGTCACGTCGACGCGCTGCTGGCCGACGCGGGCTCGGGCGTCGCGACCCTCGGCCTGCCGACTTCGCCCGGCGTCACCGGCGCCCAGGCCGCCGACACCATCGTGCTGCCCTACAACGACCTCGCCGCCGTCGCGGCCGCGTTCGAGGCCAACCCCGGCCAGATCGCCTGCGTCATCACCGAGGCCGCCGCGGGCAACATGGGCGCGGTCGCGCCGCTGCCCGGCTTCAACGAGGGCCTGCGCACGCTGGCCCACGACAACGGCGCGCTGCTGATCATGGACGAGGTCATGACCGGCTTCCGGGTCAGCGCGTCGGGCTGGTACGGCCGCGAGGGCGTCGCCGGCGATCTCTACACCTTCGGCAAGGTGATGAGCGGTGGCCTGCCCGCCGCCGCGTTCGGCGGTCGCGCCGAGATCATGAACAACCTCGCCCCGCTCGGCCCGGTCTATCAGGCCGGCACGCTCTCCGGTAACCCCGTCGCCGTCGCGGCCGGGCTGGCGACCCTGCGCGCCGCCGACGCCGAGGTGTACGCGGCCCTCGACCGCAACGCCGATCGGCTCGGTGGTCTGTTCGCGAAAGCCCTGACCGAGGCCGGGGTCGAGCATCAAGTGCAGTTCGCAGGCAATATGGTGAGCGTGTTCTTCGCCGACCGCCCGGTGACCGATTACGCCGCCGCCAAGGCGAGCCAGACCTGGCGTTACCCAGCCTTCTTCCACGCCCTGCTCGACGCGGGCGTGTACGCGCCGCCGAGCGCGTTCGAGGCCTGGTTCGTCTCCGCGGCGCTCGACGAGGACGCGTTCGACCGTATCGCCGCCGCTCTGCCCGCCGCCGCCCTCGCGGCCGCGGCCGCAACCCCCGAAGGATCCCTAGCGTGAGCTCCGACCAGCCCGACGCAGAATTCGCCACCCAGGTCGACGGTGACGAGGCGCCGCATCCCACGCCCGCCGCCGCGCCGCCCGCCCTCGACGACGACCCCGCGACCGTGGAAACCATCGTGCACGTGCTGCGCCACGGCGAGGTGCACAATCCCAACGGCATCCTCTACGGGCGCCTGCCCGGCTTCAGCCTCTCGGTGACCGGCCGATCGCAGGCCGCCGCCGTCGCGCGCTCGCTGGCCGACCACGACGTCTCCCTGGTGATCGCCTCCCCGCTGCAGCGCGCCCAGGAGACCGCGGCCCCGATCGCCGCCGCCCACGACGTCATCGTGCGCACCGACGAGAACCTGATCGAAGCGGGCAACACCTTCGAGGGCCTGCGCGTGTCCGTCGGTGACGGCGCGCTGCGCAAGCCCCGGCACTGGTGGAAGCTGCGCGACCCGTTCACCCCGTCCTGGGGCGAGCCGTACCTGCAGATCGCGCACCGCATGCTGGCCGCGGTCAACAAGGCGCGGGTCGAGGGCGCTGGACACGAGGTCGTGCTGGTCTCGCATCAGCTGCCCGTGTGGACGCTGCGCCGGTTCCTGCAGGGCCAGCGGCTCTGGCACGACCCGCGCAACCGGCAGTGCTCGCTCGCCTCGCTGACCTCGCTGGTCTACCACGGGGATACCCTGGTGGACATCGTGTACTCCGAACCAGCGGGCGCCTCCGACCCTTCGGTTCACGGCGCATGACACGCTCCACCGCGTCGGGCCCCGCCCGCAGCCATCGGCTGCGGGCGATCACTGCCGTCCTGTCCGCGCTGTTCGTGATCGTCGCGGCGGCGGGCTGCTCGACAGGTACCGATGCGGTGGCAACCGGCGGCGGCACCTTCGAATTCGTGTCGCCCGGTGGTAGAACCGATATCTATTACGACCCGCCCGCCACGCGCGGGACGATCGGCAAGCTCTCGGGGCCCGATCTGATGAACGAGGGAAAGACCGTCTCGGTCGACGATTTCCCGAACCAGATCGTGGTCGTGAATCTGTGGGGACAGTGGTGTGGCCCGTGCCGCGCCGAGTCGCCCGCACTCGAAAAGGTCTACGCGGCGACCAAGGACAAGGGCGTCGCGTTTCTGGGAATCAACGTCCGCGACCATCAGCGGGACAAAGCCCAGGACTTCGTAGTGGACAACAAGATCGAATACCCGTCCATCTACGACCCGTCGATGCGAACCTTGCTCGCTCTCGGCGGAAACTTTCCCACCAGTGTCATTCCGACCACGTTGATCCTGGATCGTCAACACCGGGTCGCCGCGGTCTTCCTTCGCTCGCTATTGGCAGAAGATCTGCAGCCCGTGGTCGAGCGCATCGCCGCCGAGGAGAAGCAGTGAGCCGTCGTCGTCCCGGAAATCTGACCGCGTGTCGCCCCCGTCAGGGCGCGCGCCGCATGGGAGCGGGGTGGACCGTCGACGATCGTTGGGCGGGCATCGCGACCGTCCCGCGCAGCGTCGCCGGTGCGGGCCTGTTCGATTTCGGCCCGGCCGAACCGGCCGAGACCGAGCGCACCCTGTCGTTGCCCCGCGACGAGCAGCGTGACGAGGACACCTCCGAGTGATGGTGCTCGCCGCAGTCGGGGATTCCTTCCAGCAGACGGCGGCATCGGGTCCGTTGCTGTTGGCGTTGGGTGCCTGCCTGCTCGCGGGCCTGGTGTCGTTCGCTTCACCGTGTGTCGTGCCGTTGGTGCCGGGGTACCTGTCCTATCTGGCCGGGCTGGTCGGCGCCGAGGCGCCGCCGGCCAGCGCCGCGCAGGTGAGCACGCTCACCGCGCAGCGCCGTAGTGCCAAGATGCGGGTGGCCGGTGCCGCCGGACTGTTCGTCGCCGGGTTCACGGTGGTGTTCGTGCTGGCCACGGCCACCGTGTTCGGTGTGATCCAGACCCTCAACGTCAACCGGGAGTTGCTGCAGCGCATCGGCGGTGTGGTGACGATCCTGATGGGCCTGGTCTTCATCGGCCTGGTGCCCGCGTTGCAGCGCGACACCAGGATGGAACCGCGCCGGTTCACCAGCATCGTCGGCGCGCCCCTGCTGGGCGGGGTGTTCGCGCTGGGCTGGACGCCGTGCCTCGGGCCGACGCTGTCCGGGGTGATGGCGGTGTCCGCGGGGACCGAGGGCACCACCGCGGTGCGCGGTGTCGTGCTCATCGTGGCGTACTGCCTCGGGCTCGGGCTGCCGTTCGTCGTGCTGGCGTTCGGCTCGGCCGGGGCCCTGCGCGGGGTCGGCTGGCTGCGGCGTAATTCGCGCACCATTCAGGTAATCGGGGGTGTTCTGCTCGTCGCCGTCGGCGTCGCGCTGGTCACGGGGGCATGGGACCAGTTCGTCAGCTGGGTGCGTGACGGGTTCGTCTCCGAGGTGACTCTCCCGATCTGATGACTGACACACTGACTCCGCCGACCACCCCCAACCCGCCCGTCCGGCAGTCCCTGCCGGGCCGGGCCTGGGCCCTGGTCCGCAATACCTGGCGCGGCCTCACCAGCATGCGCACCGCCCTGGTGCTGCTGTTCCTGCTGGCCCTGGCCGCCATTCCCGGCGCCCTGCTCCCGCAGCGCAGCCTGAACACGCAGAAGGTCGAGCAGTACATCGCCGACCGGCCCACGCTGGGCCCGTGGATGGACCGGTTCGAGCTGTTCGACGTGTTCGGCAGCTTCTGGTTCACCGCCATCTACGCGCTGCTGTTCATCTCACTCGTCGGCTGCATCCTGCCGCGCTGCCTGGACCACTACCGGGCCCTGCGCACCCCGCCGGTGCCGACGCCGCGCAACCTGGGCCGGTTGCCGCACCACTTCAGCGAGACCGTCGACCGCGACGCCGACGCCGTCGTCGAGCAGGCGCGCGGGCAGCTGCGCGGCTGGCGCACCGAGGTGCGGCCGGGCAAGCGCGCCGGCGAGGTCACGCTGTCGGCCGAGAAGGGTTACCTGCGCGAGTTCGGCAACCTGGTCTTCCACCTGTCGCTGGTGGGGCTGCTGGCCTCGATCGCGCTGGGCAAGCTGTTCGGCTACGAGGGCAATGTCATCGTGATCGCCGACAACGGCGCCGGCTTCTGCACCACCTCGCCCGCGGTGTTCGACTCGTTCCGCGCGGGCAATGTCAACGACGGCACCGGGATGACCCCGCTGTGCGTGCGCGTCAAGGACTTCAAGGCCGACTACCTGCCCACCGGCCAGGCCGAGATGTTCACCTCGAACATCGAGTACCAGGCGGGCGAGGATCTGAGCACCGACACCTGGCGTTCCACCGAGCTGCGGGTGAACCATCCGCTGCGCGTCGCCGGTGACCGCGTCTACCTGCAGGGCCACGGTTTCGCCCCGACGTTCACGGTCACGTTCCCGAACGGGCAGACCCGCACCGAGACCATCCAGTGGCGCCCCGATGACGCCAGGACCTTCCTGTCCAGCGGCGTCCTGCGGATCGACCCGCCCGGCGGCATGTACGCCACCGACGAGGAGCGCCGCCAGAACCAGATCGCCATCGAGGGCCTGTTCGCGCCGACGGCACTGTTCCACGGCAGCCTGCTCACCTCGTCGTTCCCGACGATGGACGATCCGGCCGTCGCGGTCGACATCTACCGCGGCAACACCGGCCTGGACACCGGCCGGTCGCAGTCGCTGTTCGCGCTGGACCCGGAGATGATCAAACAGGGCAGGCTCACCAAGGAAGCGCGGGTCAACCTGCGGCCGGGCGAGTCGACGACCCTGCCCAACGGTGCGAAGGTCACCTTCGACGGTGCCAAGGAATTCGTGAACCTCCAGGTCTCGCACGACCCGGCCCAGCAGTGGGTGCTGGTGAGCGCGCTGACGATGATGGCAGGTCTGCTGGTGTCGCTGCTGGTCAAGCGGCGCCGAATCTGGATCCGGGCGTACCCCGCCGAGGCCGGGGCAGGTACCGTGGATCAACGACGGACCGTAGTAGAAATGGGCGGTCTGGCCAGAAGCGATCAGGCGGGCTGGGGCAGCGAATTCGACCGGCTGCGCGCGCGGGTACTGGACGCGGAAACGGAGAACTGATGCCGATCGACGAAACGGTGGCGCGCTACAGCGACTTCGCCTTCATGTCGGCCATGGCGATCTACGCCCTGGCGCTGGTGTTGTTGCTGGTGCAGTACGCCTCGGCGCGCGCCAACAAGGTCGCGGAGCGCGAGCTGGTCACCGCGGGCGCGCCCGTCGACCCGTCGCTGCCCGGCCGCATCGAGACACCGGCCGCCAAGCCGACCTCCGAGCGCCTCGGCAACATGGCGTTCTCGGTGCTGTTGGTCGGCGCGGTGCTGCACGTCGGCTCGATCGTGCTGCGCGGCTTCGCCACCCACCGCTTCCCGCTCGGCAACATGTACGAGTTCACCACCATGGCCACCGCGGCCGCCGTGGTGATCGGCCTGTACTTCCTGCGCGATCAGCGCTACCGGTCCATGTGGGTCTTCCTGCTGGTCCCCGTGCTGATCCTGATGTTCCTGGCGGGCACCGTCCTCTACGCCGACGCCGCGCCGGTCGTCCCCGCGCTGCGCTCGTTCTGGCTGCCGATCCACGTCACGATCGTGAGCATCGGCAGCGGCGTCTTCCTGGTCTCCGGCGTCGCCAGCCTGCTCTACCTGTACCGCATGCGTCAGCCCGCGGGCGAGGAGTCGACCTCGATCTTCGGCACCATCGCCCGCCGCCTCCCCGACGCCCGCACCCTCGACCAGCTCGCCTACAAGACCACCATCATCGGCTTCCCCCTCTTCGGCGCGGGCGTCATCCTCGGCGCCATCTGGGCCGAAGCCGCCTGGGGCCGCTTCTGGGGCTGGGACCCCAAGGAAACCTGCTCCTTCATCGCCTGGGTCCTCTACGCGGCGTATTTGCACGCCCGGGCGACTTCCGGCTGGCGCGACACCAAGGCCGCCTGGATCAACATCGCCGGCTTCGTCGCCATGCTCTTCAACCTCTTCATCATCAACATGGTGATCAGCGGTCTGCACAGCTACGCGGGTCTGAACTAGCCGTACCGCCCACGGAAGTATGGGCGTTTCACTTTTGGCGGGCAGCGCTACCGTTTCGGTGTCTGTTGGTTGCTCGAGAGGTGGAAGACATGCGTCGTCGGAGTGTAAGTGTGATTGCGGCCGTGGCGATTTCGCTGGGATGCGGTGTGTCGGGCGCGGCGATCGCGGCTGCCGCACCCGCGGTACCGGTCGAGCCGGTCGCCGTCGATTCGGGCTCGGCCACCCCGTACACCGCGTCCGCTGATCCGGATTCGGGCTCGGCCGCGCTCCCCGGCTTGCTGCTGCGGTGCCTGAGCACCGGCACCAGCGTGTCCATGGGGATGCCGACCTGCGTCTGACCCCAGGTCAGGACAACAAGGCCCGGTCTCTTGAACGAGCAGCCGGGCCTTTGGCATAGGTCTTCGCGGTCGTCCGGCTGCACCGGGCGGTCGCGGGTGCCCGATGGGACAATCCGTGGGTGCCAACACTGCGAGGGACAGCCGTTCGGTGGGTTGAGGACGACTGCACCGCCGGCGGCGTCATCGAAGTCCAGTTCGCCGATGCGGACGGCGTCGTGCATTCCGTCATCGACAAGCTGCCGATCTTCTTCACCTCACGCGATGACGAACCCAGCCGGTCTTCGCCGTACCCGATCCCGTGTCCCCTCGAGATAGCCATCGTCGAGCATCTCGAAGGCGATCGCACTGCGATAGATCTCCGCTGGATGGAGTCGATCACCGATCAGGTCCGGTTCGTGGTCCGAACGGCCGACATCGAGACGTGATCCGAGCTCTACTCGACTGGCGAGTCGGCCGTTCCGCCAACAGGTCCGGTGGCGGCATGGCCATCGTGGAGTTGGGTTGTGAGGTAATCGACTGCGGCGCGTAGCCGGAGAACTTCGTCGATCGCGCTGCCGAATTGGGCGATGAGGGTGGACTCGTCCCAGGTGGCAATGGATCTGCGTGCGGTCTTCTCCTGATCCCGCATGTGCGCCGCGCGCTCGAAATCGCTCGCGTCGACGGCGGCTTCCTTCTCCCTGCGCCAGTGCTCGACATCGTGCAGGACGGCGGTGAGTTCGGGCGGCAGGTTCGGGCGGAGGATCGAGAATCTCGTCGGCCGTGCGTCGGCTTCGGTGCAGCCGTAGCACTGCGAATCCGTCGTGGTCGCGCGCACAGCACGGACCGCTTGCGTCGTGATTCCAGACGCGGCGAGCAGGTCGGCGGTCGCATTGTCGGCTTCGAGGAGGGCGATCAGGAGGTGGTCTGTGCCGATCGGCCTGGTGGGGTTCTCCAGCATGGCGTAGTCGAGCACGGAATCGAGCGTTGGCGCGCCTGGAGCCGCCTGTTGTTGCGCGATGGTGCGTCGGACATCGCTTCGCCGGACACCCAGATCATCCGACTCGAGCAGCACCGTGGCCATGCCGGTGGCGTCCTCGTCGACCAGGGCGCGCAGCAGGTCCATCGGTGTCACCGACGGGGCGGCCCCGGTCGGCCGTCTGCGCGGCGGCTCGTTTCATCGCCGCGCGGGCGGCGCCCGTATACCGGCGGTGGTCGACGTGCGTCATCACCCCAGTGTGCAGTGCGATCGGCGGTGGATACGGCGAAGGCCCGGTGCTCGGGGAGCGGCCGGGCCTTGGGGGGTGATCGGGATCAGCAGTAGTAGCAGATCTTGTTGGCCGGGAGTTCGACGTGGCAGTTGAGGCAGACGGGCTTGCGGACCGGTTCCGGCTTGGGGACGGTGACGCTGCGGCGGGCGGACGTCGAGGTGCGCTTGGGCTTGGCGGCGGCTTCGGCCGCTTCGGCGGTGGCGAGGTCCTGGGTGGTCTGGTGGCGCAGGGCCGCGACCTTCGGGGGGAGGGTGGGGAGGCCGCCGTCGGCGGGGAGGTCGGTGGCGTAGTGCTGGTAGCACTGCCAGCGGGCGGCGGCGGCGTGCATCTCGAGGTCGTCGGGGATGGGCAGGCCAGCGAGTTCGAGGATGTAGCGGTAGCCGGTGCCCACCGTCTGGTTCTTGCGCACGCACAGCGCGCTCAGCGGCGGCTCGTTGTTCTTGTGACAGTGCTCGGCGACCTTGTCCAGCACGACCGGCAGCCAGTGCTGCCACTTCACCTGGGTGCGGATCCCGGATTCCTCCTGGACCAGCTCGGCCAGCTCGGTGTTGACGATGAAGTTGTTGAACCTGGTCGCGGTGTCGGCGAGCACCTCGTGTGCCGCGCGAGTCCACGCCGACCGTGCCTCGGTGAACGTCACGGCGCTGCCGTCGGCCGCGCGCCAGGTGGTCGGGATGGAACTCTGCTGCACATCGATCACCGGAATACGTTATCTACCCGGGTTTTTCGCGGTGCATCGGGGGGTATGTGGGTAAGGTCACGCGCGCGGATCACGAGTCGGACTGACCCGAATCGTCGCGGTGCTGCTTACCGAGTCGCCAGAGGAACTCCGGGTCGTCGTCGGGGCCGAGGATCGGCCGACGCGACGGCGGGCCGGAACTCGGGCCGATCTTCTCCGGGCCGAACGCCTTCCAGCACAACACCGCGACGGCCACGATCGCGATGAGTGCCAACAGGTACGTCACGTCGCTCACCTCCTGCTATCGAGGGTAGCCGTGTCCGCGCCGTGTGCACATCCGTAACGGAAGGGAAATTCCCGGCAAACGCGAGCCCATGGCGGACTCGCGCCGGCCGGTGGGGTCAGCGGGGTGCTGCCTCCGTGGTGAGCGATTTCAGCAACTGCAGGACCTCGGACTCGCGGAATCGGCGATGTCCGCCCGGCGTGCGCAGCGAACCGAGCCTGCCCGCATGAGCCCACCGGGTGACGGTCTTGGGGTCTACGTGGAACATTGCGGCTACTTGGCCTGGTGTCAGCAGAGTGTCCTGGCCGCCGACGGTGATCGCAGTCATAGCTAACCTCTCCGTTCTCGACAGTTCCCTCATCAGATGGCGCCATCGTCGCACTGCGACCCCCACGTAGTCGAACCACCTACTGTTGGTAAAGGGGAAGTAATAGACAAAAGCCGCGAACGGGGCTGCATCGGGCCAGGCCGCGGCGGGGTTAGGCTGTTGGGCGTGAGTGAAGCAACTGGTCAGCAAGGTTCTGGCGCGGGGAAGCGGCTGGTCCGCAATCTGGCCCTCTACACGCTGGCCCGGCTCGGGCTGGTCGTGCTGATCGCGGCGGTGATCGTCGGGGTCGCCAAGCTCATCGGCGTCGAGGTGCCGATCATCGTGGCCGCGCTGTTCGCGCTGATCGTCGCGATGCCGCTCTCGCTCACCCTGTTCAAGAAGCTGCGCACGAAGGTCAACGAGGACATCGCCGTCGTCGACGCGCGCCGCCGCCAGGACAAGGCGCAGCTGCGGGCCCGGTTGCGAGGTGACGACGACGGGCCGACCGCGTGAAGTACCTCGACCGCAGCGCCCCGCGTGACTGGGTCGACAACGCCGTCCGGCTGATCGACGCCGACTCCCAGCGCTCCGCCGACACCCACCTGCTGCGGTACCCGCTGCCCCCCGGCTGGCCGGTGCAGCTGTACCTCAAGGACGAGTCCACCCACATCACCGGCAGCCTCAAGCACCGGCTGGCGCGCTCGCTGTTCCTGTACGCGATCTGCAACGGCTGGGTCACCGAGGGCACCACGGTGGTGGAGGCCTCGTCGGGGTCGACGGCGGTGAGCGAGGCGTATTTCGCGAAGCTGCTCGGTCTGGATTTCATCGCGGTGATGCCGGCGAGCACGTCGCCGCAGAAGATCGCGCTGATCGAAGCGCAGGGTGGCCGATGTCATTTCGTCGAGCGGGCACCCGACATGTATCCCGAGGCCAAGCGGCTCGCCGCCGAGACCGGCGGGCACTTCATGGATCAGTTCACCCATGCCGAGCGCGCGACCGACTGGCGCGGCAACAACAACATCGCCGAATCCATCTTCCAGCAGCTGGCCCTGGAGACCAATCCGATCCCGGAGTGGATCGTGGTCGGCGCCGGCACCGGCGGCACCAGCGCCACGATCGGCCGCTACATCCGCTATCGCAGGCACGCGACCCGGCTGGCCGTGGTCGACCCCGAGCACTCGGCGTTCTTCGGCGGCTACGAGACCGGTGACGCGGGCTACGAGACCGGGATGCCCTCGCGGATCGAGGGCATCGGCAGGCCGCGGGTGGAGCCGTCCTTCGTCGGTCAGGTCGTCGACCGGATGATCGTCGTCCCGGACGCGGCCTCGGTCGCGACGGCTCGCCACGCCAGCACGGTGCTGGGCAGGCGGGTCGGCGGTTCGACGGGAACGAACCTGTGGGGCGCCTTCCATCTGGTGTCCGAGCTGCTCGCCGCGGGCCGCCGCGGCAGTGTCGTGACGCTGCTCTGCGACGGCGGCGACCGATATGCCGGAACGTATTTCGACGACGCCTGGGTCGACGCCCAGCACCTCGACCTGGCCGGCCCCACCGCCGTGCTCACCGAATTCGCCGCCACCGGTCGCTGGCACGGCTGACCGGCGAAACCTGACCGGAGGTGTCAGGTTTCGCTGTCAGGATCGGTGTCCATGACGACCCGCTACTACACCGCTACCAGCCTCGACGGCTACATCGCCGACCCCGACAATTCGCTGGACTGGCTGATGGCCGTCCCCGACGCGGGCACCGCGACCGGTGATGTCGGCGAATTCCTGCGCGGCGTCGGCGCGCTGTGCCTCGGTTCGACGACCTACGAGTGGATGGCGGCCAACGAACCGCCCGAGTCCTGGCACGACAACTACGGCGATCGTCCGACCTGGGTGTTCACCCATCGCGTGCTGCCCGAGTTCCCCGGCGCGAATGTGCGTTTCGTCGCGGGCGGGGTCGAGTCCGTGCACGCGGAGATGGTCGCCGCGGCCGGTGACCGCGATATCTGGATCATCGGCGGCGGCGATCTCGCCGGGCAGTTCGCCGATGCCGGGCTGCTCGACGAGGTGATCGTCGGCGTCGCGCCGGTGACGCTCGGCGGCGGCGCTCCGCTGCTGCCGCGCCGCCTGCTCTCCGATCAGCTGCGGTTGGTCGCGGTCGAACAGCTGGGCCAGTTCGCCAAGCTCGTCTACCGATTGCGCTGATTCGTCAATTTTTGTTGACACCGCCGAAATCGTCAATCAAAATTGACGCCATGACCGATGCAACAACGCTCGCCTCGGCGGCGGGCAATCCTGATCCGGCGGTCGGCCTGCGCGCGGTACTCGCCCTGCGCAGGCTGGCCGACCGGCTCGAATCCATCCAGGTGGCCAATGCCAGGGCCCACGGCTGGTCGTGGCAGGCGATTGCCGAAGCGCTCGAGGTGAGCAAGCAGGCGGTGCATCAGAAACACAATCGGAAGGGCGGTACCCGCTGATGTTCGAGAAGTTCAGCCGACAGGCCAGGGTGGCGGTCGTCAGTGCCCAGGACGACGCCAAGGAACTCGGCGCCGGCCGGATCGGTCCCGAGCACGTGCTGCTCGGCGTGATCACGAACGCCGAACCGGGCCTGCGGGCAGTGCTCGACGCGCGGGGCATCACCGCCGACGGGACGCGGGCCGCGCTCGCCGCCCGGACGGGCACGCCGCCGCTGGGCGCCGATGACGCCGAGGCCCTGCGCTCGATCGGGATCGACCTGGACGCGGTGCGGGCCAGCGTCACCGAGAACTTCGGCCCCGACGCCTGGGACCGGGCCGAACCGGAGGTCCGGCGCGGCGTCTTCGGCCGGCTGCTCGGCGCCGGGCACATCCCGTTCACGAACCCGGCCAAGAAGACGCTCGAACTCGCACTGCGCGAGGCGATCCACCGCAAGGATCGCGAAATTTCCACGGCCTACCTGTTGCTCGGCATTCTGCGCGGCGCCGACCCGGCCACCACCGACCTGCTCGGCGGCCGTGACGGGGCCGCCGCCTTGCGCGCCGACGTCTACGGAATGCTCGACCGCGCAGCGTGAATTCCGTGTCGGGTGTGTGTCAGACCCGCCGCAATGTCCGATTCCCGGCCTAGCATGGCTCTATGCAGCTAGCCATTCGACTGGTCATCAACGCCATTGCCATCTGGGCCGCGGCGGCGTGGATCGACAAGATCGACATCCTGGTCCCGGCCGATTCGGGCAACTGGGGCAAAGCCCTGGTGATCCTGATCGTCGCGGCGGTGTTCACCGCGGTGAACGCCGTCATCAAGCCGATCGTGAAGCTCCTGTCCCTGCCGTTCGTGATCCTCACGCTCGGGCTGTTCCTGCTGCTGGTGAACGCGGGCATGCTCTGGCTCACCGCGAAGATCACCGAACTGTCCGACTACGGTCTGCGGGTCGACGGTTTCTGGGCGGCGTTCTGGGGCGGTGTGATCATCTCGCTGGTCAACTGGGCGCTCGGCATCCTCGTGCCCGACGGCGACGACTAAGCCAGTCCGACGGCGAGCGCGCTCAGTGCCGACCAGGCCAGCAGCGCCAGCCCGGAATCGCGCAGGGCGGGAATCAGTTCCAGCCCGCCCTTGCCCGTGCGCACCGGGGCATTGGCACGGATCGCCAGCGGCAACGCCAGCAGTCCGGCCAGTGCCAACGGGGTGCGGGCCACCAGCGCCAGGCTGATCACGAACGGCGCGACCAGCAGCACCAGATGCAGCGTGCGGGTGCGGGTGTCGCCGAGTTTCACCGCGAGGGTGACCTTCCCCGACTCGGTGTCGGTGGGGATGTCGCGCAGGTTGTTGGCGACCAGCACCGCGCTGGAGAACGCACCGACGCCGATCGCCAGCAGCAGCCCCACCCAGTCCACCCGCAGTGCCTGCACGTACTGGGTGCCCAGCACCGCGATGAGGCCGAAGAACACGAACACCGCGATCTCACCGAAACCGCTGTAGCCGTAGGGCTTGCTGCCACCGGTGTAGAACCAGGCGCCGGCCAGGCACACCGCGCCGATCACGACCAGCCACCACGCGGTCGTCACGGCCAGTACCAGGCCCGCGACCGCGCCGATCGCCAGGCTGAGCACCGCGGCATTGCGGACGGCGGTGGGGGAGGCCAGTTTCGAGCCGACCAGCCGCAGCGGGCCGACGCGCACGTCGTCGGTGCCGCGGATGCCGTCGGAGTAGTCGTTGGCGTAGTTCACACCGACGATCAGCGCCAGCGAAACCAGCAGCGCCAGCAGCGCTTTCCACCAGACGGCCCCGTCGATCGACGCCGCCGCGCCCGTCCCGGCGAGTACCGGCGCGATCGCGTTCGGCAGCGTCCGCGGCCGGGCGCCTTCGATCCATTCCGCTGCTGTAGCCATGGATCGAAGCCTAGCCCCGGCCGGTGTACTAAGCGGATTCGGCGACGGTCTTGAGCCGGGCCAGCCCTTTGTCGAAGTCCTTGCCGATCATGTTGTCGATCGGGAAGACCTTGCCGAGCACGCCCATCAGGCCCGAGTGGGTGCCGGTCATCCGCCAGGTCACCTCGGTGTTGCTGCCGCTCGGCGTGAGGGTGAAGGTGACGAAGTTGGTGGCTTTGAACGGCTTCTCGAACGCCAGCTCGATGCCGATCTCGTGCGCGGCGTCGGCCTTGATCTCCATCGCGCCTGCGCCCGCCTTGCGGTTGCCGCGCCAGGTGTAGCGCGCGCCGACGCCGGACTCGGGCCCGGTGTAGGTGCGGGCGAGCTGGGGATCGGCGTCCTCCCACGGCGACCACAGTCGCCACTGGCGGAAATCGTCGATGAAACCGTGGATGCGTGCGGGTTCGGCGGCAATGGTCGTGCGCCGGGTCACCTCGAAGTCGCCCATGCGGGTCAGCCTAAGCCGGGGTACCGACATTTTCGCGGCGTGCGGCAGTGGTGTCGCGCCGGTCGTCCGCGTGGAACAGGAGCCGGTCGCCGTGCTCGCCTACGATGACTTGCGGCATGTCTGCACAGCATCTCGGCCCCGACGGGCCGCCTCCCACCGTCGCGGTGGCCGCTGCCCCCATCGTCGTGGGGGTGCTCGGCGTGATCGCGATCCGCCGCGACGACGCGACGCTGCTCGCGCTGCCCGGCGCGCGGGCCCGGCTGCTGCTGGCCGCGCTGGCCGTGCGTCCCGGCCGGGCCCGCAGCGCGCAGGCGCTCGTCGACGAGGTGTGGGGCGACCAGCCGCCACGGGCGCCGATGAACGCCCTGCACACACAGGTGTCGCGGCTGCGGGCGCTGCTGCCCGACGGCGCGCTGGAGATCGGCCCGGCCGGTTACCGGCTGACCCTGCCCGCCGACAGCGTCGACCTGACCGCGGCCGCCGCCCTGGTCCATCGCGCCGACGACCTGCGCGCGACCGGCGACACTGCGGCGAGCCTCGCCGCGATCGCCGCCGCCCGGGTGCTGTGGCGCGGTGAACCGGGCGCCGACCTGCCCGAATCCGGCCCCGCCGACGACCTGCGCGCCGCCGCCGACCAGCTGCGCCGCGACCTCGACCGCGCCGAACTCGCCGCCCATACCGCGCGGGGCGACTTCGCCGCCGCCCTCCCGCTGGCTGCCGCCGACGCGGCCGCACATCCCTTGGACGAGCCTGCCCACACCACGCTCATCCGCCTGCTCGCCGCGGCGGGCCGCACCAGCGACGCGCTGGAAACCTTCGCCACCTACCGGCTGCGGCTGATCGAGGAACTCGGCGCCGACCCGGGCCCGACCCTGCTCGCGCTCAATACCGCCGTGTTGCGTGGCGATCCGATCGAGCTCCCCGGTGCCAGGCAGCGGCCCTCCGACGCGCCCTCCGCGACCGGCATCCCGGAGCACGATGCCGCGGGGTCGGCACCGGCGAACCCTGGCATAGACGACCGAACACCGGCCGCCGACACCGCGATCGTCGACCCGGCCGCACGGGCAGGCGTCAACGATCCGCACTCCCGGGACGACCGGTCGGCGGCGAACATCGGCCGGGACGCGTCTGCGGCAGCACTGCCCGGCACCCCGATCGCCGACCCCACGGCGCTGGCAGTCGCCACAGGTGCGACCGGGTCCCGGGACGGCTGGTCGGCGAGCACCTGGGACACGCCCGCGGCAGGACTACCCGGCAGCGCGGTCGCTCCGATGGCCGACCGCGCCAACGGCCAACCGCGCACCCTCCCGCCCACCTCCCTCGGCTTGCGTGCCGCCCCCAACGAACTGCTCGGTCGCGCGGCCGATCTCGACGCGATTACCGATCTGGTGTGCCGCTCGCGGGTGACGACGGTGCTCGGCCCCGGCGGCACCGGCAAGACCAGGGTGGCGAACGCGGTCGGCGAACGACTCACCGGCACCCTCCCGGTGGTGCTGGTCGAGCTGGCCCCGGTGCAGGCCGAGTCGGCAGGCGCGCAGGCTGAGTCGGCTAGCGTGCGGGCCGAGTCGGCAGGCGCGCGGGCCGAGTCGCTGGGCACGCAGGCCGTGGTCGACATCGAAGCGGCGATCGGGCACGTGATGGGCCTGGGTGAGGTGATCCGTGAGCCGGGCGGTCTCCGCCTGGGCCGGCAGGTCGACCAGCGCACCCGACTGCGTGACGCGCTGGCCGCCCGGCCGACCCTGCTGATCCTGGACAACTGCGAGCACGTGATCGAGGCGGCCGCCGAAGTCGTCGCCGATCTGGTCGGCAGCTGTGCCCAGCTGACCGTCCTGACGACCAGCCGCTCCCCGCTGGCGATCACCGCCGAATCCGTCTATCCGCTGGCCCCGTTGGCGATCGACGCGGCGGGCTCGCCCGCCACGGACCTGTTCACCGCGCGGGCCAGGGCGGTACGCCCCGATGTCCGGCTCGATCCCGAGATCGTGGCCCGGCTGTGCCGCACCCTGGATGGTCTGCCGCTGGCGATCGAACTGGCCGCGGCCCGGGTGCGCACGATGAGCGTCGCCGAGATCGAATCCAGGCTCGAACATCGATTCGCCCTGCTGCGCAGCGGCGATCGGGCCGCCCCGCAGCGGCATCGCACGCTGCACGCGGTGATCGCGTGGAGCTGGAACCTGCTCGACCTCGATCAGCAGATCGTGCTGCGCAGGCTGTCCCGGTTCCCGGGTGGCTTCATCTTGTCCGCGGCCGAAGTCGTCGCGGCCGGACCCGAGGTCGCCGATGTCGCCACCGCGGTCGACGGGCTGGTCGGCCAGTCGCTGCTCACCGTGCTCGACGATCCCGACGGCACCGGCATCCGGTATCGCATGCTCGAGACCGTGCGCGAGTTCGGCGCCGAGCAGCTGGCCGCCGTCGACGCCGTGACCGACGGCGCCGAGACCACGCTGGTCCGCGAGCGGATGGCCGGGTGGGCACGGGAATTCGTGCTCGGGGCCGTCCGCGACTACCCCGCCGTCGACCAGGTGCCGGTGGTGCTCGCGGTGACCGCCGAGCTCGACAATCTGGTCGCGGTCCTGCGCACAGCCACCGCGCACGGCGACGCGGACACGGTCTACACCGTGTTCCCGGTGGTCGCGACGCTGTGGGTGATGCGGGGCGCGCATCTGGAGTTCATCGGCTGGGCGGTGCGGCTGGTCGCGATCGCGCCGCCGCGGCCCGTCTCCGGGGTGGCCGCCGACCTCCAGATGGTCACCCACATGCTGACCTGCCTGCACCTGATGTTCCACAACGGCGGTGACGCGCGCCCGGTGGCGCTGGCGCGGATGCGCGCTCGTCGGCTGCTGAGGCATCCCGGGCTCGATCCGGGTCTGCGGCTGCTCGGCGCGCTGATCACGGTGCGGCCGCACGGCTTCCGCCTCGGCCGGTTGCTGGCCGAGGGCGCCCACTCGCCGGAGCGCAGCGCGCGGGTGGCCGCCTTGGCCGCCCGGGCCAACTTCTGGGAGAACGCGGGGAACGTGGCGGGCTCGACCCGCGACGCGGTGCGCGCGCTGGACGAAATGGAGTCGCGCGACGTCTGGGGCGCGGCGATGATGAGCCAGCATCTCGCCCAGCTGTGCGGTCAGTCCGCCCGGTACGCCGAGTCGGCCACCCACTACCGCCGGGCGCTGACGCAGATGAGCCGCCTGCGGGTCGACGACGAGATCCTGGAGGGACGGTGTTTCCTGTCGGCCGTCCTGATCGGCGCCGGTCAGCGCGAGCAGGCTCGCGCTGAGCTCGGTTTCGTCCTGCGGTCGGAGGATTCGGGGCTGGGTCAGGTCGACGATCCCACCATCCGCCGCAATCACCGGCTCTCGACCGTCGCGACCGCGGTGGCCGAGCTGGAGCTGGCCGACGGTGACATCGACGCCGGTCTCCGGCACTACCGCCGGGCGCTGGAGCTGCTCGGCTGGCCCGATTTCGAGCTCAGTCCGGGTCCCGGCGCGCTGATGGTGTCGGCGGCGGCGGTCAGCGCCCACGTGCTGCACGGCCGGGCGGGCGCGGCGGACGATCTGGTGGCGCAGATCGTCGCGACCACCGATCGCAGGCTCTCGCAGTACCTGGACCTGCCGCAGATCGGCGCGGTGGCCTGCGCGGTCGGCTCCTACCTGCTGACGACTGATCCGCGGCGCCCCGAGGGACTCGAACTGTTCACGCTCGCCGCGGCTTCGGCGGCCAGGCAGGACTATCCGTCGATGGAACTGGCCCGCCACCGCGCGCTGCACCGGGACCGGGTGGGCGCGGAAGCACTGGCCCGGGCCGAGCGCGCGGCGGCGGGGGTGCGCAGGCTCGCGGCCGCCACCCGCATCGTCGAGCTCGTCACGCACCTGGACGGACACGACAACGGCACCCGACCCTGACGGATCGGATGCCGTTGCGCCCGCGCGGGTTCAGGCCCTGCGCATGTAGGCCCGCACGGTGAGCGGCGCGAACACCGCGATGACCACGAGCGAACCGACCAGCGACCACAGCAGGTCACTGCTGTAGACGTTGGCGTTCATCAGGTCCCGGCAGGTGTTGACCATGTAGTACACCGGGTTGGCGTGGTTGATCGCCTGCATCCAGCCCGGCATGGTGCTCACCGGGGCGAACGCGCCGGACATGAAGGTCAGCGGGAACATCACCATCATCGAGATGCCCTGCACGGAAGCGGCGCTCTTGCCGGTGACGCCGACCAGCGCCCACACCCAGCTGATCGCGAACGAGCAGACCACGACCACCAGGCAGGCCGCGACGACCCCGGCGACGCCGCCACCGGGCCGGTAGCCCAGGCACAGGCCGACGATGATCGTCAGCGTGGAGGCGATGCCGTAGCGCACCATGTCGGCCAGCAGCGCGCCGGCCAGGGCCGACACCCGGGCGATGGGCAGGGATTTGAAGCGGTCGAAGACGCCCTTGTCCATGTCTTCGCGCAGCTGGGTGCCGGTGACCACCGAGGTGAGCACGACGGTCTGCACGAGGATGCCGGGGATGAGCACGGGCAGGTAGCTGTCGACGCTGCCCGAGATCGCGCCGCCGAAGATGTAGGTGAACAGCGCGGTGAACAGGATCGGTTGCACGGTCACGTCGAAGAGCTGCTCGGGATTGTGCTTGATCTTGAGCAGGCCGCGGTAGGCCATGGTGAACGAGGTGGAGATCGTCTCGCGCAGGCCAACCCGGTCGCTGACCTGAGCGACGTCGGAGGTGGCTGCGGGAGCGGTGAGGACAGCGGTCATGCCGCGCTCCGTTCGGTGTCGTCGGATTCGTCGGCCGGGTGGCCGGTGATGGTGAGGAAGACCTCGTCGAGGGTCGGCTTGGAGACGGTGATCTCCTCGACGCCGATCTCCCAGTCGCGCAGGCGGATCAGCAGGTCGGCGGTGAGGTTCGGATCGGGCAGCGGCGCGGTGAGCCTGCCCGCCTCGGGGCTGATCTGCGCGGCGACGCCGAGGAAGTCGCCGACGATGCGCTTGGCCTCCTCGAGCTGTTCGCGATCGAGCAGCGTCAGGTGCACCGAGGAACCGCCGATGGAGGCTTTGAGCTGGTCGGCGGTGCCGTCGGCGATCACCCGGCCGTGGTCGATCACGGCGATCCGGTCGGCCAGCTGGTCGGCCTCGTCGAGGTACTGGGTGGTGAGCAGCACGGTCGCGCCCTCGGTGACCAGCCTGCGGATGGTGTCCCACATCTGGGCGCGGGTGCGCGGATCGAGGCCGGTGGTCGGTTCGTCGAGGAACAGCAGCGGCGGGGTGGAGATCAGGCTGGCCGCGAGATCGAGGCGCCTGCGCATGCCGCCGGAGAAGTTCTTCAGCGGCTTGTTCGCCGCCTCGGTGAGGTCGAACTCGTCGAGTAGCTCGACGGCACGGCGGCGGGCGTCGGGCCTGCTCAGGCCGAGCAGGCGGGCGAAGATGATCAGGTTCTCGGTGGCGGAGAGCTCCTCGTCGACCGAGGCGTACTGCCCCGTGACGCCGATCAGCGAGCGAACCGCGTTGGGCCGCTCGACGACGTCGTGGCCGAAGATCCGCGCGCTGCCGCCGTCGGGCCGCAGCAGCGTGGCGAGCATCTTGATGGTCGTCGTCTTGCCGGCGCCGTTCGGTCCGAGCACCCCGTAGACCGAGCCGCGCGGCACCGCCAGGCTCACCCCGTCCACGGCGCGCTGCTTGCCGAACACCTTGACCAGACCGTCCGCCTCGACGGCGAGGGCTGCAGTGGGTGTGTAAGTCATGGGACCTACGGTGCCCGGCTCGCCTTGCACGGCCCTTGCGTCGCGATGGCGTGGCCACGCAAGGGACCGGTGAGCGTCAGCTCCGGGTGTTGGCCAGCAGGTGTTCGCGCAGGGCGGCGCGGTCGGGCTTGCCGGGGCCGCGCAGCGGGATCTCGGTCAGCACGGCCAGCTCACGCGGCGCGGCGATGGAATCGAGTTCGGCGACCACGTGGGCCCGGATCTCGTCCAGCGTCGGCGCGGCGCCGGGCGTCGGCACGATCGCGACCGCGACCCGCTGACCCAGCCGCTCGTCGGGCAACCCGAGCACGATGCACTCCCTGATCCCGGGATGGTTGGCCAGCACGGCCTCCACCACCTGCGGAATCACCAGCAGGCCGCCGGTCATGATCGCCTCGTCGAGTCGACCGCTGATCGAGAGCACGCCGTCCTCGTAGGCGCCCGCGTCCTCGGTGCGGAACCAGCCGGGTTCGGCGAAGGCCGGATGATCGGGCAGGTTGCGGTACCCGTGGGCGATCATGGCGCCGCCGAGCAGCACCCGGCCGTCCTCGATCCGCACCTCGGTGCCGTCGAGCGGCACGCCCTCGTAGACGCAGCCGCCGCAGGTCTCGCTCATGCCGTAGGTCCGTACGACGGTGATGCCCGCCTCGCGCGCGCGTTCGTAGACCGGCAGCGGTGTCGCCGCCCCGCCGACCAGCACGCCGTCGAGTTCGGCCAGCGCCTTGGCCGCCACCGGCGAATCCAGCGACTTGATCAGCTGGGTGGGCACCAGCGCGGTGTAGCGGCGCGGCCCGCGCATGGCGGCCACGGCGCCGGCCAGCGCCTCGGGCAGGAACCCGCCCGACACGTCGAGCACGGTCGGCTCGGTGCCGGCCAGGATGCTGCGCAGCAGCACCTGGATGCCCGCGATGTGATGGGTCGGCAGGGCCAGCAGCCAGCTGCCGGGTCCGCCGAGCCGGTCGTGGGTGGCGTTACCGCTGGCCCGCAGGGCTTCGGCGCCGAGCAGCGCGCCCTTGGGGATACCGGTGGTGCCGGAGGTGGTCACCACCAGCGCGACGTCGTCGTCGATCGGATCGCCGGGCTTGAGCGCGTCGGAGAGCCTGCGCGCCTCGCGGCGATCGGTGGTCGGGATCGGCAGCCACGCCGGGCCGTTGCCGTCGAGCGCCTGACGCAGGTGGGGAAGCACTTCGCCGACACCGGAACCGGTCGGCATCTGCAGCGTCCGCAGGGTTCTACTCACGCCACCACCTCCGGATACAGCTTGCTGCGCTCCCTCACGGCTTCGATCGTGTCATGCGACGGCCGAGACCCGGCCAACGGGTCGGTTTGCCGGGATAACGTTCGCCACAAGGCAGGCATAGCGACTGCGATTCAGTAGATGGACGACGACGCGCACTGCGCTCCGGACGACGGCGGTCGGGCGCTTGCTCGCAGCTATCGTGCGCGGCCGGACCCGGATCGGCAACTCGGGTCCGCCGCGATAACCACTCGTTCACTCCGCCGACCAGCGCGGATCCCGCCGGATCGGATGTTCGGCAGGAACCTGTACCAGAACGATCGCGATGCCGTCCGGGTCGCGCACCCACATCTCCCACAGGCCCCACGGCTCGAGCTCGGGTGCGCGCTCGATGGCAATTCCCTTCAGCGCCAACTCCGCCGCCGCGTCGGCGACATCGCGCACCTGCAGCCAGATCGCGCCGTCGAACCGGCCCGGCTCGCCGCTGCCGCCGTGCCCGGCGACCTCGATCAGGCCCTGTCCGGCGTAGAACACGGTGCCGCCCGGGTACTCCCGCGCGATCGCCAGGCCGAGGCCGTCCCGGTAGAACGCCAGCGTGGTGGCATAGTCGCTGGGCCGCAGAATGATCCGGCTGTTGAGAATGTCCATGGGGCCGTCCGTTCTCAGAAGTACCAGGGGTAGGGCGCCCAGTCGGGCTTGCGCTTCTCCAGGAACGCGTCGCGGCCCTCGACCGCTTCGTCGGTCATGTACGCCATCCTGGTCGCCTCGCCCGCGAAGAGCTGCTGGCCGACCAGGCCGTCGTCGAGCAGGTTGAAAGCGTATTTCAGCATCCGTTGGGCCTGCGGCGATTTGCCGTTGATGTCCGCGGTCCACTCCAGCGCGACGTTCTCCAGCTCGTCGTGGTCGACGACCTTGTTCACCGCGCCCATCTGGTGCATCTCCTCGGCCGTGTACGGCCTGCCGAGGAAGAAGATCTCGCGGGCGAACTTCTGCCCGACCATCTTCGCCAGGTACGCGCTGCCGTAGCCGCCGTCGAACGAGCCGACGTCGGCGTCGGTCTGCTTGAACCGCGCGTGCTCGCGCGAGGCCAGCGTCAGGTCGCAGACCACGTGCAGGCTGTGCCCGCCACCGGCCGCCCAGCCGTTCACCAGCGCGATGACGACCTTGGGCATGAAGCGGATCAGCCGCTGGACCTCGAGGATGTGCAACCTGCCCGCGCGCGCGGTGTCGACGGTGTCGGCGGTCTCGCCCTCGGCGTACTGGTAGCCGTTGCGGCCGCGGATGCGCTGGTCGCCGCCGGAGCAGAAGGCCCAGCCGCCGTCCTTGGGGCTGGGGCCGTTGCCGGTGAGCAGCACCGCGCCGACATCGGGTGACATCCGCGCGTGATCGAGCGCGCGGTAGAGCTCGTCGACGGTGTGCGGACGGAACGCGTTGCGCACCTCCGGCCGGTCGAACGCCACCCGCACCGTGCCCTGCTCGATATGTCGGTGGTAGGTGATGTCGGTCAGGTCCTCGAACCCGGGGACGGGCCGCCACAGCTTCGGATCGAAAGTCACGACCCTGATTATTGCCCTACCGTCCGGCGGACCGGTACGAGGTCGTAACACCGCAGCTCGAGCGGTCGGCGCGTGTTTCCCGGACCCGGTGCGTATAGTTGCGGCTGCTCGTTCAACGAACCGATCCGGAGGAACCTGAAAGTGGTTGCAGCGCTGTCTGAATCCCTGCTCGACGACACCAAGCGTCCGGCTTTTCTCGCCGACGCCGTCGAAGTTCTCGACGCCGAGGTCTCGGACAAAGGTGGTGCGTCCGGCCTGGCCGTGAAGGGTGGCTACGCGGCGGTCAAGAAGATCAGCCCGACCATCGTTCCCGATGCGCTGGCCTCGCTGGCGCCGAAGCTGCTCGATCAGCTCCAGCCGTACTGGGCCGAATTCACCACCTCGGGTGCGGGCACCTTCGCCGACCTGCTGACCTCGAAGTCCGATGAGGTCGCCGAGTCGCTGCTGGCCGTCACCGACGCCCGCGCCGACGCGTCGAGCCGTCCCGCCCTGCAGAAGGTGTACTCCTCCATGCGTGGCTCGGCCAAGAAGCACGTCGTCGAGGCCCTGCCGCGGGTGGCCGACCTGGTGCAGAAGCACGCGGGCTGAGTCCCATGGCGGGGTAGCCCCCGCGTCAGATCGAACGTGAGGCCGGTGCGGCCCCGGGTGCGAACCCGTCCGCACCGGCCTTTCGCGTCGGTGGGTGACCACACTCACGTAACGGGGGATGGGGCGGTCGCCGCCACAGCATTTCCCGGTCGGCGGTAAATTCCGGAGCTGCGATTGTGAGCCGGGCAACGCCGTCGGTGAACAGCGGGAAAATCGAAGGTTGCCGACAATTCCGGACGCGCGGCGACGGTTCCGCGCGATTGACTCTTTCCGTTCCGAATCGATTACGTTCGATTTCAGGTGATTCGGAAGGCGAATTACCACGACGCGGAATATGACTTTTCCGCTCGGTTCGGTTCGAGAAGGAAGTTCGGTCCCATGATCTCTCGCAAGACTCTCGCCGCCACCGGTGCCGCCGCGGCCGCCGCCGTGATGTTCCTCGGTCCCGTCGCCGTCGCGAGCGCCGACTCGGGTTCGGCGACCGGATCCTTCAGTGGCTCGGCCGATCTGGCCAGTGGCTCCGCCGACCTGTCCTCGGGTTCGGCCGCCCTGACCACCGGTTCGGCCGCCGGTGCCGGCGTGCTCGACTCGGGCAGCTCGGCGCTCGACGGCGGGACCTCGGCACTGGTCAACGTCATCGACCTGATCACCGGTATCAACGGTCTGCTGCCCCCGCCCGCCGCGTCCTGAGCTGATCTGTGTGTGTTTTTCCGGAATTCGGCGGCAGTGGTGAATCTGTCGCCGAATTCCCTTTTTTCGGCATATCGGACACCCGGTCGCCGAATAACTCCCACGTCATTATGGAAACGCTTCGGCGAGCGCCGATATCGGACGGTCGAAACACGTGACCGTACCGCCGATCCGCCGGTTGCGGTGGCCGGTCCGCCCGGCCGGTGACGCAGACAACGCGGGCCGGGGGCAGACGCGTGTGGTCCGGTCTGACACTCTGGGATTGTGAATCCGTCAACTGCGCAGGCACGAGTGGTCGTCGACGAGCTCGTGCGCGGCGGCGTCCGCGAGGTCGTGCTCTGCCCCGGATCGCGCAACGCCCCACTGGCCTTCGCGCTGCAGGCGGCGGACGTGGCCGGACAGCTGCGGCTGCACATGCGCATCGACGAGCGCACCGCGGGCTTCCTCGCGGTCGGGCTCGCGGTGTCCTCCGGGCGGCCGGTGCCGGTCGTGATGACCTCGGGCACCGCCGTCGCCAATCTGGGCCCCGCCGTGCTGGAGGCCAACTACGCCCGGGTGCCGCTGATCGTGGTCAGCGCGAATCGGCCGTACGAGATGCTCGGCACCGGCGCCAACCAGACGGTCGAGCAGCTGGGTCTGTTCGGCAGCCAGGTGCGGGCCACCATCAGCCTCGGGCTCGCCGAAGCCGAGGCGGGGGAGTCGGCCTATCCGCGCCAGAACAGCGTCTGGCGCTCCTCGGTGTGCCGGGTGCTCGCCGCGGCGCGCGGCACCAGGTCGGGCAATGCCGGTCCGGTGCAGTTCGACATCCCGCTGCGCGAGCCGCTGGTGCCCGAGCTCTCCGACGATCCGCTGCCCACCGGCCGCGACGGCGAACAGCCCTGGACCGCCACCCAGTACGCCACCCTCGACGTGCCGCTCGACATCGACCTGACGCCCGACACCGTCGTCATCTCCGGCCACGGCGCGCGCCTGCTGCCCGAACTCGCCGAGCTGCCGACCGTGGCCGAGCCGACGGCACCGATGCACGGTCCCGCCCTGCATCCGCTCGCGTTGTCGCTGCTGAAGCCGACGCAGGCGATCATCACCGGCCGCCCGACCCTGCACCGGCAGGTCTCGCGGGTGCTCGCCGACCCGAATGTCACCGTCTTCGCGCTCACCACCGGCCCGCGCTGGCCCGATGTCTCCGGCAATGTCGTCGGCACCGGTACCCGCGCGGTCACCACCGGCGCCCCGCGGCCGGAGTGGCTGGCACGCTGCGTCGATCTGAACCGGCAGGCGGAATCGGTGGTGCGCGCCGAACTGGCCACCCACCCGAAGGCCACCGGCCTGCACGTCGCGGCCGTCGTCATGGACGCGCTGCGCGAGGGTGATCAGCTGCTGCTCGGCGCCTCCAACCCGGTCCGCGACGCGGCGCTGGTCTCGCATCCACGTCCCGGTGTCCGGGTGCTGTCCAACCGCGGCGTCGCCGGCATCGACGGCACCGTCTCCGGCGCGGTCGGCGCCGCACTGGCCCATCCCGGCCGCACCGTGGCGCTGATGGGCGACCTGACCTTCCTGCACGACGCGTCCGGCCTGCTGATCGGTCGTGGCGAGCCGCGACCCGACAACCTCACCATCGTCGTCGCCAACGACGACGGTGGCGGCATCTTCGAGCTGCTCGAACAGGGTGATCCGCAGTACGCGGGCGTGTTCGAGCGGGTCTTCGGCACCCCGCACGGCATGGACCTGGCCGCCCTGTGCGCGGCCTACCGCATCCCGCACCGCCAGGTCGACCCGGCGGAGCTGGCCGTGGAGCTGGCGGGCGACGCGCACGGACTGCGCGTGCTCGAGGTCGCGACGGAGCGCTCCAGCCTGCGCGAACTGCACGCCACCGTGCGCGCCAAGATCGCGGGCTAGGCGTGGCCGGTCACGGCTCCTCGACGAATTCGTCCTCGTAGGGGACCGGGATCGTCTGCTCGATCACGTCGGCGGCGTTCGCGGTGTCGGCGTCGCGGTCGATATTGGCCGCCATCTCGTCGGAGTATCGGGCGGCATCGAAGAACGCCGGGTCGTCGGGATCGTCGGCGGCGAAGGCCGATTGTTCCTGTTCGATCCGATCGGCCTCGGGGACTTCGTCGAGCGGCCGGGCGGTGTAGTCGATCATCGGTGCTCCTCGGTTGTCGCCTCGCACGGTGTCGCTGATCGTTCCGCCATCCAGCGTGCGCCGATCGGCAGCGCTCGGCAACCCGCGCGCCGATGAGATCGCGCGGCTCGTGTCGTCTGCATTGGTGACCGAGTCCGTCCTCGCCCAGGAGCGTCCATGGAACCGCAATTCGACTTCGCCCTCGCCGCCCGCACCCTCGCCGACGTCGTCGCCGGGATCCCCGACGACCGGCTCGACGCCCTGACGCCGTGCGAGGACACCACCGTGCGCCAGGTGCTCGCCCACGTCGTCGGGCTGACCGAGGCCTTCCGGCAGGCCGCCACCAAGGAGTCCGTCGGCCGTTCGGAGCCGCCGATCCTGGACAGCCCGCTGGCCGTCGACTGGCGCACCCTGATCCCCGCCCAGCTCGCCGCGCTCACCGAGGCCTGGCGGGTCCCCGCGGCCTGGGACGGCGACGCCGAGGCCGGTGGCATCGTGCTGCCCGCGGCGATCATGGCCACCGTCGCGCTCGACGAGGTCACCGTGCACGCCTGGGATCTCGCGGTCGCCACGGGACAGTCCGTGACTGTCGATCCGGACCATCTGGCGATCCTGCTCGACTTCCTGCGCGACACCGACCCGGACGGCACCCCCGGGCTGTTCGGTCCGGTCGTCGCCGTGCCCGACGCCGCGCCCGCGTTCGACCGCCTGCTCGGGCTGACCGGACGCGATCCGGGCTGGCGTCCGGCTGCGATCGCAGCGGACCGGCGGGTTTGATACGGTCGCAGCACGTTTGACGGTAAACCTGGGGGGTTTCGTTGTGCTGCAACTCGTTCTGATCCTGATGGCCCTGGCCGGGCTGTTCTCCTGGATGGCCTTCACCAACGGCAGCGTGGTGGTCGCCGTGATCTTCGCGCTGCTGGCGCTGGCGCCGCTGATCGCGATCGTGGTCGCCATGGTGCGCAAGCGAACCGGGGCCACCGGTCCGCTGTTCGGCAAGCAGTCCAGGGTGGTGGGAGTGATCGCGCTGGTGACCGTCATCGGGGCGGTCGGCTACGCGGTGTACTGGACCTTCTGGACGCCGAAGGAGTACGAGGGCCAGTTGGCGAACGTGCGCGACATGGAGTCGGCCTGCCATGACATGGGCGGCAAGTTCTTCCCGTCCGCGGCCGAATTCGGCGGGCCCGCACCGCATCCGGTGGTCGCGTTCGTCGACGAGCAGGTGGGTGGGACCTCGGAGGCCGAGATCGGTGGTTCCGACGCGCCGCGCGAGTGGGGCGGCCGCGGGCTGAAACCCGCCGACGTGCAGCTCATCGCCTGCCTCGACGAGGCCGAGGACGGCAAGTTCCTCACCGACTGCAAGTTCACCAGCAGCACGCTGCCGCTCTATCAAGGTCGCTACGACGTGACCATCCGCGAGGCACGGACCGGCCGCACGGTCGGGACCGTCGAACTGGCGGGCAAGTCGACGCCCGACTGCCCGTTCTCGGCGCTCACCAAGGGCGACAACCCGAAGATCCACACCGAGCCCGATCTCGCCGAATACCAGCGCGCGCTGGCCGAATTCGTCTCGAAGTAGGCCGGTTCAGCGGACGAAGGCGCCGCCGATCGTGGCGAGGGTGGCCGCCCGCGCCGACTGGTCGGCGGCGCTGTCGTCGATGGGGTCACCGCTGGCGAGCAGCCGGTAGTACAGCGGCGCCGACACCGCCGACAGGACCGCGCGCGCGTCGGTGCCCGCGGGCGCCTCGCCGCGCGCCACGGCGTCCTCGACGCAGGGCGCCCACTCGGTGAGCCGGGTGTCGTAGAAGGTGTGCAGCGCCGTGGCGGTGACCTCGTCTCCGGTGGCCGCGGCGATGACGGCGCGGAACAGATTGCCCTGGCGCGGGTCGGCGAGCGTCTTCGCCACCAGCCGGGCATTGGCGGTCAGATCGTCGAGCAGGGCGCCGGTGTCGGCGCGCGGCAGCGACTGCTCGGCCATGTCGACGAGCAGATCGGCGACCAGGCCCGCCGGTGTGCGCCAGCGCCGGTAGACCGTCGTCTTGCCGACGCCCGCCGTCGCGGCGACCTCTGCCAGATCGAGGCTGACGAAGCCCCGGTCGGCGATCAGATCGCCCGCCACCTGCAGGACCGATTCGCGGACCCGGGCGGTGCGTCCACCTGGGCGAACGGACCCCGGCCAGGCGATGTCGTGATTCATAACGGAACTCCAGTTTCATTTAGCGCGCAACGGGTGTACTGTCCGAAGTGTTAACGGAACTATAGACCCTTTAGGAGTTCTCATGGAGTACCGGCGGCTCGGCGCATCGGGTCTGCACGTTCCCGCGCTCGGTTTCGGCGCGGGCACCTTCGGCGGACGGGGCGCGCTGTTCAGCGCCTGGGGCGATACCGACGCGGCGCAGGCCAGGCGCCTGGTCGATATCAGCCTGGAGGCGGGCGTCACCCTGTTCGACACGGCGGATGTGTATTCCGACGGCGCCTCGGAGGAGGTGCTCGGCGCGGCGATCAAGGGCAGGCGCGAGCAGGTGCTGCTGTCGACCAAATCCGCACTGCCGACCGGGCCGGGCGCACACGAGGCCGGTGCGGGCCGGGCCCGGCTGATCCGCGCCGTCGACGCGTCGCTGCGCCGGCTCGGCACCGACTACCTCGACCTGTTCCAGCTGCACGCCTTCGACGCGGGCACCCCGCTCGCGGAAACCCTCACGGCCCTCGACGATCTCGTCCGCGCGGGCAAGATCCGCTACGTCGGTGTCTCCAACTTCGCCGGCTGGGAGCTGATGAAGACGCTGTCCACCGCCGAGGCGCTCGGCCTGGAAAAGCCGGTCGCGCACCAGGTGTACTACTCGCTGGTCGGCCGCGACTACGAGTGGGAGCTCATGCCGCTCGCCGCCGATCAGGGTGTCGGCGCGATCGTCTGGAGTCCGCTGGGCTGGGGCAGGCTCACCGGCAAGGTCCGGCGTGGCCAGCCGCTACCGGCGGGCAGCAGGCTGCACGAGACGGCGCAAGCGGGTCCGCCGGTGGACGACGAACACCTCTACGACATCGTCGACGTCCTCGATCGGATCGCCGCCGAGACCGGCCGCAGCGTCCCGCAGATCGCCCTCAACTGGCTGCTCACCCGCCCCACCGTCGCCAGCGTGCTGATCGGCGCCCGCAACGAAGAACAGCTGCGCCAGAACCTCGGCGCGGTCGGCTGGGAGCTGGAACCGGAGCATCGGGCCGCCCTCGACGCCGCGAGCGCGACCACGCCGCCGTACCCGTACTACCCGTACCACCGGCTGCCCGACTTCACCCGGCTGAATCCGCCGACCGTCCGGGCGGCGTGATCAGTACACGTCGCGGACGTAGCGCTTCTCGGCGACCAGCTGCTTCTTGAAGGCCAGGGCACCGGCCTCGTCCAGCTTCCCGTGGATCTGGGCGATGCGCAGCAGGGTGTCGTCGACGTCCTTGGCCATCCGGGCCGCGTCGCCGCAGACGTAGAAGTGGCCGCCGTCGCGCAGCCACGACCACAGCTCGGCGCCGTGCTCGATCATCCGGTGCTGGACGTAGACCCGCTCGCGCTGATCGCGGGAGAAGGCCAGGTCCAGCCGGGTGAGGAAGCCGGAGCGGAACATGTCCTCCAGCTCGGTCCGGTAGTAGAAGTTCTGGGCGGCGTGCTGGTCGCCGAAGAACAGCCAGTTGCGTCCGGTCGCGCCCATGGCCCGGCGTTCGTGCAGGAAACCACGGAAGGGGGCGATACCGGTGCCGGGGCCCACCATGATCATCGGGGCGTTCGGGTCCAGCGGCGGACGGAAGTGCGGCGCGCGCTGCAGGAAGATCGGCACCTCGGCGCCGGCCCGGTCGGCGAGGAAGGTCGAGCACACGCCGCCGCGCCGGGCGGAGTTGCCCGCCGGCTCGCCGTAGCGGACGACGCCGACGGTCAGCTGCACTTCGTCGGGGGTGGTCAGTGGGCTGGAGGAGATCGAATACTGGCGCGGCTGCAGCTTTTTCATGGTGCCGAGCCAGTCGACCAGATCGGTGCGCACCGGGAAGTCGCGCAGCACGTCGGCGGCTTGCCGGTCCCACAGGTAGTTGGCCAGTTCGTTGCGGTTGTCGCGCCGCAGCAGCTTGGCCAGCTGCGGGTGCGGATTGCGTTCGGCGATGAAGCCGAGCAGGTCCTGGCTCACCTTGGTGATGTCGTAGTGGGTGCGCAGTGCCTCGGCGAGGGTGAGCTCGCGGTCGTCGAGCTCGATCACGCGGCGGCCGTCCAGGCCGGTCGCGGTGAGCCACTCCTCGACGAGCTCCGGGCCGTTGGCGGGCAGGACGCCCAGCGAATCACCGACCTCGTAGCTGGCGTCGAGGTCGTGCAGGTCGAAACCGAAGCGGCGCACCTCCTTCGGCGAACCCGGCGCGCTGAGGATCTCGTTGCGCATCAGCATCGCGCGGACCGGGGACTGGCGGGTGAAGGGCGCGGGTGCGGTGCGCTTGACCCGAGTGGGCGCCGGCGCGAGCGGGCGATCGAGCACGATCGCGCCGCCGCGACCGGTCGGCTGGGGCAGCGACGAGCCGGAAACCTGGTGCGGCTCCGGGGCGTCGATGCCCGGCCCCTCCGGCGGGGTGTCGTCGCCTGGCGTCGACCCGCCGAGCGCGGCGAGGACGTCGTCGAGCCACTGCTCGGCGGCATCGGCGAAGTCGGGTTCGCTATCGACGCGGGGCACCAGCGGCTTGGCGCCGCGCGCGGCGAAGAGGCGGTCGAGTTTGCGGCCGTGACCACAGAAGTCGTCGTAGGAGGAGTCACCGAGGGCGAAGACCGCGTAGCGGACGTCGTTGAGCCGGACGATGCTGTCCTCGAGCCTGCTCCAGAAGTCGGCGCCGTTGTCGGGCGGGCCGCCGTCACCGAAGGTGCTGGTGACGATGAGGATGTCGCCGGTGAGCGCCGACAGCTCACAGGAATCCATGTCGAGCAGCGACGGCAGGAATCCGGCGGCGGACAGGCGCGCGGCGACGGTGGCCGCGAGTTCCTCGGCATTGCCGGTCTGCGATGCCCACAGGACCGTCACCGGGGCGGCCGCCGGAGCATCGGCGGCCGGAGCGTCGGCGGTGGCGCCGGAGGTGCGGGAGTACATCCCGGCCAGCAGCCCGTCGACCCAGAGACGGGACTGGGCCGAGAGCGGCGCGCTCGCGGGCAGCACCGGCTGCCCGGACACCGGCAGCGACTGCAACGCGGCGAGGTATCCGCCGAGGTAGATGCGCTCGGTCTCGCTGAGTGTCGGCGAGCTACCCGCGTCGAGGCCGAGGATCCCGGCCAGCGGATGCGCGCTCGGCGGGGCGGACAGCTGGGTGGGATGGGCCGGCGCCTGCTCGGGAGCGGCGGCGGGCCCGACCCGGCGCAGCGCCACCGCGCACGCCTTGAACTCCGGTTGCAGCGAGGCGGGATCCACCGCGTCGTTGGTGACAGCGTTGATCGTCAGATATTCGCCCTGTTCGTCGTTCCAGTGGAAAGGAGCGAAGCAATCGCCGGGCCGGACCCGATCGCTGATCTGCACCGGCAGCACGGCACGGCCACGGCGCGAGGCGATTTCGAGCTGGTCGCCGGGCTGCAGATCCAGATTTCGCGCATCCTCGGGATGCACTTCGACGAAGGGAGCGCCGTTGAGCTTGGTCAGCTTGGCGACCTTGCCGGTCTTGGTCATCGTGTGCCACTGATGCTGCAACCGGCCGGTATTCAGCAGGAACGGGTAGTCGTCGTCGGGCAGTTCGGCGGCGGGCAGGTGCGGACGGGGGAAGAACACCGCGCGCCTGCTCGGGGTCGCGAACGCCAGTCGCGGTGTGGTGCCGTCGGATTCGACGTGCAGCGGCTGGTGGACGCCGTCGTTGAGATAGCGGATCGGATTGCGCGGTGCGGCGCTGTCGTTGCACGGCCACTGCATCGGGCCTTCGCGCAACCGCTCGTAGCTCATGCCGCTCAGGTCGTAGCCCGTGGCCGGATTGGTGAACCGCTGGATCTCGGCGAAAACCTCGGCGCTCGAGGCGAAGTCGAATCCGGGGAAGCCCATGGCCGTGGCGACCTGCGCGATCAGCAGCCAGTCCGGCCGCGCGTCACCGATCGGATCGACGGACTGCTGGAGCAGGGTGACATTGCGCTCGGAGTTCACCATCACCGCGTCGGCCTCGGCCCACAGCGTGGCGGGCAGCAGCAGATCGGCGTAGGCGTTGGTGGCGGTCTCGGTGTAGGCGTCCTGCACCACGACCAGCTCGGCCGCCTCCAGCCCCGCGATCACCGTCTTGCGATTGGCCACGGTGGCGACGGGATTGGTGCAGATGATCCACGCGGCCTTGATCTCGCCGTCGGCCAGGCCGCGGAACATGTCGATGGTGCCGGGGCCCGCCTCGGTGCGCAGGGTGTCGGCGGGCAGGTCCCACGCGGTCTCGACGAAGGTCCGGTCGGCGGGGGAGAGCAGGCTGCGCTGGCCGGGCAGACCGGGGCCCATGTAGCCCATCTCGCGTCCGCCCATGGCATTGGGCTGGCCCGTGAGCGAGAACGGGCCGCTGCCGGGACGGCAGATCGCGCCGGTCGCCAGGTGTAGGTTCACCAGGGCGTTGGTGTTCCAGGTGCCGTGGGTCGACTGGTTGAGTCCCATCGTCCACAGCGACATCCACTCGCCCGCCTCGGCGATCATCGTCGCCGCGGTCCGGATGTCGGCCTCGGCCAGGCCGGTGAGCTCGGCGACCCGGGCGGGCGGGTAGTCGGCGAGGAACTCGGGCATCGCGTCCCAGCCCTCGGTGTGCTCGGCGATGAACGCGGTGTCGATCGCGCCGTCGGCGACGAGCAGGTGCAGCAGGCCGTTGAGCAGCGCGAGGTCGGTGCCGGGCGCGATCTGCAGGAACAGGTCGGCGCGGGCCGCGGTGTCGGTGCGGCGCGGGTCGACCACGATCAGCTTGGCGCCGGCCTTGAGCCGGTCGGCCATCCGCAGGTAGAGGATCGGGTGGCAGTCGGCCATGTTCGCGCCGGAGACGAGGAACAGGTCGGCGTGCTCGAAGTCGTCGTAGGAGCCGGGCGGGCCGTCGGCACCGAGCGACTGCTTGTAGCCGGTGCCCGCGCTGGCCATGCACAGCCGGGAGTTGGCCTCGATGTGCTTGGTGCGCAGGTAGCCCTTGGCCAGCTTGGTCGCCAGGTACTGGGCCTCGAGCGACATCTGCCCGGAGACGTAGAGGGCGATCGCGTCGGGCCCGTGCTCGTCGAGGATGGCGCGCAGCCGGGTGGCGGTTTCGTGGACGGCCTCGTCGACCGGCAGCGGGACGGGGACCTGGCCGCGCTCGGGGCGGTGGTAGGCGGTGTCCATCCGGCCGGGGGCGGCCATCATCTCGGCGTGCGTCGCGCCCTTGGTGCACAGCCTGCCCGCGTTCGCCGGATGCAGCTTGTCGCCGCTGACCTTGGCGATCAACCGTGCACCCGACTGATCGGTCTTTGTCTGGACGGTGATGCCGCAGCCGACGCCGCAGTACGAGCACTGTGAACGCACAGTGTCCGTGTCGCGGATGTCAGCTTCCCCTGTCATGCCTTCGATCATCCGCACCTGTCGTTGCGCTCGATTTACCGAACGTTATGTCCAGGTGACAATCGACCTCACACGTCAAAATTTCGGTCGTGAGGTCCGGCCGCGAATATCGGGCCTGATCAGGGCGCATTCCGGTGCATCGCCGAGCGTCGCGCGCCGCCCCGGGGTGACGGGACTCACCCCGGGATCGGGGCGGTTCAGCCCAGTTTGTAGCCGCGGTGCAGCGCCACCACACCACCGGTGAGGTCGCGCCACTGCACCGAATCCCACCCGGCGTCGGCGATGCGCCGGGCCAGCCTGCGCTGGTTCGGCCACGCGCGGATGGACTCGGCCAGGTAGACGTAGGCGTCGGGGTTGGAGCTGACCGCGCGCGCCACCCGCGGCAGCGCCTTCATCAGGTACTCCATGTAGACGGTGCGGAACGGCCCGAACACCGGCGTGGAGAACTCGCACACCACCACCCGGCCGCCCGGTTTGGTCACCCGCAGCATCTCGCGCAGCGCGAGGTCGATATCGGCGACATTGCGCAGGCCGAAGGAGATGGTCACCGCGTCGAAGGAGTCGTCGGCGAAGGGCAGGGCCATCGCGTCACCGGCGACCATCGGCACCTGACGGAACCGACCGGCAGCCAGCATGCCCTGGGAGAAGTCGGCGGCCACGCACCAGGCGCCCGACTTGCCGAGTTCGACGGTCGAGACGCCGGTGCCCGCGGCGAGGTCGAGAACCCGCTCACCCGGCCGCAATCCGAGCGCGCGGCGCGTCGCCCACCGCCAGTATCGATCCTGGCCCGCGGAGATGACCGTGTTGGTGAGGTCGTAGCGCTTGGCCACACCGTCGAACATCGACGCGACCTCGTGGGGTTGCTTGTCCAGCGATGCCCGAATCGGTTCCCGCTGCTCTGTTGTCGCCACGATTCGAGCTTATCCGGCGCGCGTCCCGGCGCTCTACGCCGAGCGCGGCAAGCGGTCCCGCATGCCGGTCACCTCGGCGTAGTGGGTCATCAGTTCGGTGCAGATCGCGGGCCAGGTGCGGTGCAGCACCGACTTGCGGGCCGCCGTCGCGAACCGGGCGCGCTGGCCCTGGTCACGCAGGGCCGACACCGCGCTGGGCAGCAGTTCGGCGAAGCGGTCGACCGGCAGCAGGTAGCCGTTGCGGCAGTGCGCGATCAGATCGCGCGGCCCGCCCGCGTCCGGGCCGATCACCGGCACACCGGAGGACAGCGCCTCCTGCACGCCCTGGCAGAACGTCTCGTGCTCGCCCGGATGCACCATCACGTCCAGGCTCGCGTAATGCGTGGCCAGTTCGCTGCCACCGAGCTCGCCGGTGAACACCGCGCCGGGCATCAGCCTGCTCAGCCGCGCGCGTTCCGGGCCGTCACCCACCACGACCAGCTGGATCGACGGATCGCCCGCCAGCGCCGCGAGCCGGTCGACGTGCTTCTCCGGGGCGAGTCTGCCGACGAAGCCGACCACCAGCCGGTCCTCGCCGCCCAGCCAGCTCGCCCGCAGGTCGGCGCTGCGCGCGGCGGGGTTGAACCGGTCGATGTCGACGCCGCGGCCCCACCGGTGCACCCGGGGAATGCCGTGCTCGGCCAGGTCCTGGGCGGCCGCCGAGGACGGCGCCAGCGTGCGGGTGGCGCCCTCGTGGATCCGGCGCGTCCACGCCCAGGCGGCGCGGGCGGCCAGGCCGAGGCCGTAACTTTTGGCGAAACCGGCGACATCGGTCTGATACACCGCGATCGAGGGCAGATCGAGCCGGGTCGCCGCGGCCAGCCCGCCTGCGCCGAGCAGGAACGGCGAGGCCAGATGCACCACATCGGGATCGAAGGCGGCGATCGCGGCGGTGATCCCGGGCTGCGGCAGCCCCACCGGCAGCGAGCTGACCTTCGGCACCATCATCGCGGGCACGCGGTGCACCGGGAAGCGGCCGTGGAAGCGGGGTGCGGGTGGTGCGCCGCGCAGGGTGTCGGGTGCCACGATCATCGCGTCGTGTCCGTGCTGGTCCAGGTGGTCCAACACCCGCAACACGGAGTTGACGACGCCGTTCATGTTCGGCAGGAAGGACTCCGCCACGATGGCTACGCGCACCACCTCAGGGTGACCGCCACACCGCGCGACACCCCCACACCGACGTGAAGCCGGGACGAACAGCAGGCGAAGTTACGCCTCGCGCTGCTTGCGCCGGATGAGCCACAGCACCGGCAGCGCCAGCGCCCAGACCACCACGATCACCGACGCCGCGGGGATGATCGCCACCCGGGCGTCGCGCCCGGCGACCCGGACCAGATCGGGGTCGCGGGTGCTGTACTCGACATTGATCCGCTGCCCGGCCGTCAGATTGGTCGGATACAGAATGCCGACCTTCGGATTGTGCGTGACGCTGTCCGGCGTCACGTACATGACCGCCGACCGCAGCCTGCCCGCCGAGAGCACCTCGCCGGAGGTGGTGCCGCGATGATGCTCGATCTCGAAGTCGTTGCGCCAGGCCGCGAGAACCAGCAGCACCATCAGCACGCTGATCACGGTGGCCACGCCCAGCACCGACGTCCGCGCCCGTCGCAGGCGCTTGGTCCGCCGCTCCGACAGGCTCACATCCGACACCCGGCACACAGTACCGTTGCCGCCATGTCCCGAAAATTCAGCTTCACCGTGCCCTACGCAGTCCCGGTCGAAGATCTTCACCGGGCACTCGTCGACGATGCGGTCTGGCAGGAGCGATTCGCTGCCGCCGAGACCGCGACCCTCGAACTCTCCCATCCCGACGGGCCGGGTTCGATTCGCCTCCATATGACCGAAACGCCCGGCCGGGACAAGGTCCCCGGTCTGGTCCGCAAGGTGCTCAAGAGCGATCTGGTGCTGTCCAGGACCGACAACTGGCAGCCGCTGCAGGGCGAGATCGCCAAGGGCAGCTTCACCGGCAAGACCGGCGGCATCAATACCGAGATGTCGGGCACCTACGAACTGCGGCCCACCGCCGAGGGCAGTGAGATCGAGGTCGTCGGCACCGTCACCGTGAAGGTGCCGCTGGTCGGCGGCGCGATCGAGCCGCTGGCCGAGCAGCTGCACCAGCGCGTGCTCAACAGTGAACGCAAGTTCATCGAGAACCGCTTCGCCACCAAGTAGATCGCCGGAAGGTGCCGCCCGCCGGGCCGGGCGGCACCGCGCTCACGCGCTCGGTTCGACCAGGACCAGCCAGTTGCCCGAGTTGTCGCGGATGATGGCCTCGGTGCCGTACGGCCGCGCGGCGGGCGGCTGGATGAACTCGACGCCCTTGGCGGTGAGCTCGGTGAAAGTCTTCTGACAGTCCGCGGTGCGCAGCCCGAGCGCGCCGTGCGTGCCGTCGGCGAGGGCCCGCCGGATCGCCTCGGCCAGGTCGTCGGTCAGTGGCGGCCCCGGCACCATCAGCGTGAGCTCGAGTTCGGTGTGCTCCGGATGGGCGACGGTCACCCACCGGAAGCCGTTGTCGCCCATGCTCACATCCGCCGTCTCGACGAATCCGAGCTTGTCGACGTACCACTGCTTGGCGGCGTCCTGATCGGTCACATACACGGTGACCAGGGAAACGTTCGTGATCGTTGTCATGACCCGAGGCTAGGACGGGCCGGTGCCGCCGGGCTTCTCCGAAATTGCGGTGTCTGGGCGGACCCGGTCGGAAAGCCCGTGCATGAAGACGTAGCAGCCCGGAATGTGCGGCGCGCCGTCGGCGAACTTGGCCTGATACTCGCTCGGCGTGACCCCGACCATCCGCCGGAACCTGCTGCTGAACGAGCCGAGACTGGAGTACCCGACCAGCATGCACACCTCGGTGACGGTCAGATTGGTCGCCCGCAGCAGGTCCTGGGCCCGCTCGATCCGCCGCTCGGCCAGATAGGCGCCCGGCGTGCGCCCGTACACGGCCGTGAACGCCCGCAGGAAGTGGTACTTGGAGACCCCGGCCGCGCGGGCGAGGTCGTCCAGATCGAGCGGGTCGGCGTAGCGCTGATCGATCAGATCGCGGGCCCTGCGCAGATGCGGCAGCAGGGCCAGGACCGGTCGGCGCGCCGTCCCGCTCACGGCGTCGTCAGCTGAACGGTGGCAGTTCGTCGGCGCGCAGCGAGGCCAGGCCCGCGGCTCGCCAGGCGCGGGCGGTGAGGTCGACGTCCTCGTCGGTCACCAGATTGCCCATCACCCGAACCGCCGTGCGCTGCAGGTACTTCGAGCGCATCACCGGCGGGCCGCCGAGCGGGACCATCTTCGGGTGCGTGGCCAGCCCGGCCAGCCTGCGCGCCACCGAGAAGGTCCGGCCGTAGCGCTCGCGCAGCAGGCGCGGCCAGACCCGGCTCAGATCGGGCTCGTCGAGCAGCCCGGCCAGCAGGTGCCCGCCCTCGAGGCCGTAGTCGATGCCCTCGCCGTTGAGCGGGTTCACACAGCCCGCGGCATCGCCGACCAGGACCCAGTTCACCCCGGCCACGTTCGAGACCGCACCGCCCATCGGCAGCAGCGCCGACGCGACCGCGCGCAGCTCGCCCTCGAGCTCCCACTCCTCCCGGCGCAACCGGGTGTAGTGCTCGATCAGCGGCTTGAGCGCGATGTGCGAGGGCCGCTGCTCGGTGGCCAGCGAGCCGACGCCGATATTCACCTCGCCGTTGCCCAGCGGGAAGATCCAGCCGTAGCCGGGGACCAGCTCGTCGGCGGCATTGCGCAGTTCCAGGTGCGAGGAGATCCACTGATCGTCGCTGCGCCCCGACTTGATGTAGGCGCGCGCGGCGGTGCCGTAGGCGAAGCGCCGATGCCAGGTGCGGCCCAGCTGTTTTCCGATGGGGGAGCGCACTCCGTCGGCCACCACCAGCACCCGGCAGCGCACGGTGTGGGTGGTCTCGCCGATCCGCACGGTCACCCCGCCGACCCGCTCGCCCTCGCGCAGCACCTCGGTGACCTTGGCGCCGTCGACCATCCGCGCACCCGATTTGATCGCGGTCTCGCGCAGTTTGTCGTCGAGTTCGGTTCGGGGAACGGCACTCCCGTAGGTCGGGAACGACCCGCCCGGCCAGGGCAGCAGCGCCTCCCGGCCGAAGCCGGCCATCCGCAGCCCGTGGTTCACCGTGTGCGCGCGCAGCCACTCGCCCAGACCCAGGTGCTCCAGCTCGGCGGTCGCCCGCGGTGTCAAGCCGTCACCACAGGTCTTGTCCCGCGGGAAGACCGCGGAATCGAGCAGCAGGACATCGCGTCCGGCCCGCGCGGCCCAGGCCGCCGACGCCGATCCCGCGGGTCCGGCCCCGACCACCAGCACCTCGACGTGGGCGGGCAGCGGCGCGTGGTCGGCGGGGGTGAGATCCGGTGAACCCATGGCTCAATACTGGCACCCCCGGCCGCTGTGCGAGAGTGTCGGGTACACCGGGAATAGTCACTGTGTGACCGTGTTCATCGGCCCTGGCGCCGGAACACGCTAGGTTGCTACCCGTCGGGGTCGGACGCATCGCTGGGAGAAGATAATGAGCACATCGGCTGTGAGCGACGAGAGCACCGTGGTTGCCGGGGTCGATCTCGTCGATCCCGAACTCGCCGCCACCGTGCGCGACGGGCTGGCCGCGGTCGAGAAACTGCTCGTCGACGAACTCTCCGACGGTGCGGAATTCCTGCAGGAAGCGGCGCTGCATCTCGCGCGCGCGGGCGGCAAGCGCTTCCGGCCGCTGTTCACCGTGCTCACCGGTCAGCTCGGTCCCAATCCCACCGATCCGGCCCTGGTCACCGCGGGCACGGTGGTGGAGCTGGTGCACCTGGCCACGCTCTACCACGACGACGTGATGGACGAGGCGCCCCAGCGGCGCGGCGCGGTCAGCGTCAACGCGCGGTGGGGCAACAACATCGCGATCCTGGCGGGCGACTACCTGTTCGCCCATGCCTCCCGCCTCACCTCGACGCTCGGCCCCGACGCGGTCCGGATCATCGCCGAGACCTTCGCCGAGCTGGTCACCGGCCAGATGCGGGAAACCATGGGTGCCAAGCAGACCCAGGACCCGGTCGAGCACTACCTGCGCGTGGTCTGGGAGAAGACCGGCTCGCTCATCGCCGCCGCGGGCCGCTTCGGTGGCACCTTCTCCGGCGCCGGCCCCGAGCACGTCGAGCGGCTCGCCCGCCTCGGTGACGCCGTCGGCACCGCCTTCCAGATCTCCGACGACATCATCGACATCTCGTCCTCGGCCGAGCAGTCCGGCAAGACCCCCGGCACCGACCTGCGCGAGGGCGTGCACACCCTGCCCGTCCTCTACGCCCTGCGCGAGTCCGGCGCCGACAGCGACCGCCTGCGCACGCTGCTCGACCACCCGCTGGACACCGACGCCGAGGTCGAGGAGGCGCTGGAATTGCTGCGTCGCTCACCCGGCATGGCCAAGGCCAAGGCCAAGCTCCAGGAATACGCCGACCTCGCCGACGCCGAACTGGCCGCCCTCCCGGCGGGCCCGGCCAACGAGGCCCTCACCCGCTTGGTCCGCTACACCATCGAACGGGTCGGCTGACCAGGAACTATCCCGGCCGCAGACACGTTCTCCGATCATGCCCAATGGGATCAAAACTTTCGGTTTGATGGTCGGGCTGTCGGCGCTCATCGTCGCCATCGGGGCGATGTTCCGCAGCCCGACGATCCTGATCATCTCGATCGTGCTGGCCGTCGGCATGAACGCCTACGCCTACTTCAACAGCGACAAACTGGCGCTGAAGGCGATGCACGCGCAACCGGTGAGCGAACTGGAAGCGCCGGTCATGTACCGGATCGTGCGCGAGCTGGCGACCACGGCCCGGCAGCCGATGCCGCGGCTCTACATCAGCCCGACCAACGCGCCCAACGCGTTCGCGACCGGGCGCAATCCCCGCCATGCCGCGGTGTGCTGTACCAGCGGCATCCTGCAGTTACTCGACGAGCGGGAGCTGCGCGCGGTGCTCGGGCACGAGCTGTCGCATGTCTACAACCGCGACATCCTGATCTCGTCGGTGGCGGGCGCGATGGCCTCGATCATCACCGGCCTGGCCAACATGGCCTTCTTCGCGAGTTCGTTCGGCAGCCGGGACGGACAGGGGCCGAACATCATCGCCGTGCTGCTGGTCTCGCTGCTCGGCCCGATCGCGGCGGGCCTGATCAAGATGGCCGTGTCCCGCTCCCGCGAGTACCAGGCCGATCAGTCCGGCGCCGAACTCACCGGTGACCCGCTGGCGCTGGCCTCGGCCCTGCGCAAGATCGAACGCGGCGTCCAGGTGGCCCCGCTGCCGCCGGACCCCAAACTCACCAGCGAATCGCACCTGATGATCGCCAACCCGTTCCGCGCGGGCGACCGCATCGCCCGCTGGTACTCGACGCACCCGCCCATGGCGGAGCGGATCAAGCGACTGGAAGAGATGGCGGGCGGCACCCACCGGCACTGAGCGCCGCCGTGCCGCCGATCTAGCGGTAGTTCACGAACTGCAGGGCGATGCCGAAGTCCTCGCCCTTGAGCAGCGAGATCACGGCCTGCAGGTCGTCGCGCTTCTTGCTGCTGACCCGCAGCTCCTCGCCCTGGATCTGCGCCTTCACGCCCTTGGGACCCTCGTCGCGGATCTTCTTGGAGATCTTCTTCGCCTTCTCGGTGTCGATGCCCTGCACCAGCGTGCCGGTGATCTTGAACACCTTGCCCGAGGCCTGCGGCTCGCCCGCGTCGAACGCCTTCAGCGAGATGTCGCGGCGGATCAGCTTCTCCTTGAACACCTCGAGCGCGGCCTTGACCCGCTCCTCGGCGTTCGCGGTCAGCACGATGGCTTCCTCGCCCGACCACGCGATCGCCGCATCGGTGCCTTTGAAGTCGTAGCGGGAGTTCAGCTCCTTCTCCGCCTGGTGCAGCGCATTGTCGACCTCCTGACGATCGACCTTGCTCACCACGTCGAATGACGAATCAGCCACACTGCGCTCCTGTCCCTCACGGTCTGCCAACGGGTGGGCCGACAGGTGTGCCGGCCACCGAGACAGTTGTACCCGTATGCCCCCGTCGACCGTGCTCGCAGGGTCGTTGTGCAGGCGGTTTGCATTGTGGGTGTGGGTTCGTTGTAAGCTGCTCAGCGCACCGGAAACGGCGCACAAGGCAGATTGCCCGAGCGGCCAATGGGAGCAGACTGTAAATCTGTCGGTGAAAGCCTACGTAGGTTCGAATCCTACATCTGCCACATCGAACCCCGTCGATCATCAGATCGGCGGGGTTCTTTGCTGTGCTCCTCCGCCTCTCCGCGATTTTGCGGGTCTTCCGGTAGGTCGACTGTTCGTTCTCGGGCTTGCGGCGTTCTCGCTCGGGGGCGAGGTGGTGGGGGAGTTACCCATGTTCGTGCGTGATCAGTGGGTTGCCAGCGGGTAAAAATAGGGTCTCACCTGGCGATTTGGTGCTCTTCGGTGGAAGTGTGTAATCTCTTTCAGGACGCCGGAGCACGGGGTCGCTCGGATCGGTTCGCCGACCAAGACACCTTGTGCCACGTAGTCATGCCCCCTTAGCTCAGTCGGCAGAGCGTTTCCATGGTAAGGAAAAGGTCAACGGTTCGATTCCGTTAGGGGGCTCGCCGGATTGCCGGTGGTGACCGACATTCCCGCCGGCCCACCGTAACAGGTCCGCCGTGGCGGTGTAGCTCAGTCGGTAGAGCAAACGACTCATAATCGTTGTGTCGCCGGTTCAAGTCCGGCCATCGCTACCAATAACGACTCAGCCCAGACCGGAAAGAAGGCAAATCGTGGCCGCGAAGTCCACCGATGTCCGGCCAAAGATCACCTTGGCCTGCGAAGAGTGCAAGCACCGCAACTACATCACCAAGAAGAACCGGCGCAACGACCCGGACCGCCTCGAGCTGAAGAAGTTCTGCCCGAACTGCGGAACCCACCGGGCGCACCGCGAGTCGCGCTGATTCACCAAGCTTTGCCGAAAGGCCGGACGAGAGTCCGGCCTTTCGTGCGTTTGCGGGGGCGATACAGTACCTCGCCGAGCGGGTGAATACACCCCGCTCGACGTTGTGACCCGGCTACGTGTGAGTAAGGTCCACGGTGTGACAGTGAACACCGGAACCGACGAAGCGGTCACCGCCGCAGCCGCCGCACCGGTCGATCCCGCCGCGCACGCCGCGGCGATGGTCGGCCACCACTACCGCGTCGACGACTACTACGAGGTCGGCCGCGAGAAGGTGCGCGAATACGCCCGTGCCGTCCAGGACTACCACCCGGTGCACTGGGAGGAAGAGGTCGCGCGCGAGCACGGCCACGACGGCCTGCTCGCCCCGCTCACCTTCATCTCGCTGGTCGGCATCCTGGCCCAGCGCAAGCTGTTCGAGCAGATTGTCACGGGCTACGACCTGAGCCAGATCATGCAGACCGACCAGATCCTGGAATTCCACCGCCCCATCCGGGTGGGCGACCAGCTGACCTGTGATGTGTACCTGCATTCCTTCCGGCAGGCCTTCGGCGGCGACATCATCGTGACCAAGAACATCGTCACCGCGCAGGACGACGAGCTGGTGCTCACCACCTACACCACGCTCATCGGCCGCAGCGGCGGTGACATCGATCCCACGATGTCGGACGCGGTGCGCAACATCCTGATGCACGGCCTCGAGGAGCCGGCGCATCACGCGCCCGCCGACCTGCCCACCGAGATCACCCCGGATCCGGTCACCAAGCAGCCGGAGCCGTTCTTCAGTGTCAGCGCCCTGTCCTTCGACAGCGTGACGGCCGGCGACGAACTGCCCCCGCGCACCGTCCGGCTCACCCGTGGCGATCTGGTGAACTACGCGGGCGTCTCCGGTGACGCCAACCCGATCCACTGGAGCGACGAGATCGTCAAGCTCGTCGGCCTCGACGACGTGGTCGCGCACGGCATGCTCACGATGGGTCTCGGCGGCGGCTTCGTCACCTCCTGGCTCGGCGATCCCGGCGCGGTCAAGGAGTACAACGTCCGCTTCACCAGCCCGGTCTACGTCGGGTCCGACGCACCGGCCGAGGTCGAGTTCACCGGTAAGGTGAAGTCGGTCGATCCGGAGACCAGGACCGCGGTCGTCGCCATCACGGCGAAGTCGGCGGGCAAGAAGATCTTCGGGCGGGCCACGGCTACCGTTCAGCTGTCCTGACCTGGTCGGCTGTCCCGGATTGGCAAATACCGCACGCGGTAACGTACACTCGGGACTCTGGGGTCACCGGCTGCTGCGCGCTGATCTTCCCGGGGATCTGATCCCCATGGAAGCGGCGCGCATGTTGTGTGGCACCAGAGCTCGATAATCGAATATCGACTGTGGTTGGGCACTACAGCTCAGGCTGGTCCAACCGAAGGGGCGTAGCTCAATTGGCAGAGCAGCGGTCTCCAAAACCGCAGGTTGCAGGTTCAAGTCCTGTCGCCCCTGCCCTGAATGCCAGCGACGAGGAAGGATCGACGTGAGCGACGAGCGGGATACTCGCGCCGAAGACGGCGACGATACCGCCGCTGCCACTCGGCCGAGCGGCAAGCGGACAGCTCGCCGTGCGCGCACGTCGGATGCGCCGGTGGACACCGGTTCGGTGGCCACGCTGGATCGGTCCGCTCGCAAGGCGGACAAGACTGCGGGGAAGTCCACGGGCAACCCGTTCAAGCGGCTGATCAAGTTCCTGCGAGAGGTCATCGCGGAACTGCGTAAGGTGATCTGGCCCAACCGGAAGCAGATGGTCACCTACACGACCGTCGTTCTGGTGTTCGTGGTCTTCATGGTCGCGTTCATATTCGGGTTGGATACGGCGTTCATCAAGGGTGTCGACTGGCTGTTCGGCTGATCGCCGACACCGACGCCGGTAGCCGATCCCGGGCCGGAACGGCGGAGTGTGCGCTCCGCGCCCCCGACCCGGCCCAGAGGATGTAGTGACGACACAGGAAGCGAGTGCCCCAGTGAGCACCCCGGAGAACGAAACAAACGACGAGTTCCCGGTCGACGACGCCGTGGCGGAGAACGCCACCGACGAGGTCGAGGCCACCACCGAGCTCGCTGACGCCGACGAGACCGTCGTCGAGGCCGTCGCCACCGAGGAAGACCCCGAAGCCGACCCGGTCGAGTCGATGAAAGCCAAGCTGCGCCGCGTCCCCGGCGACTGGTACGTCGTGCACTCCTACGCCGGCTACGAGAACAAGGTCAAGACCAACCTCGAGACCCGCGTGCAGAACCTCGGCCTCGAGGACTACATCTTCCAGGTCGAGGTGCCGACCGAAGAGGTCACCGAGATCAAGAACGGCCAGCGCAAGCACGTCAACCGCAAGGTGCTGCCGGGCTACATCCTGGTCCGGATGGAACTGAACAACGAGTCGTGGGGCGCGGTCCGCAACACCCCCGGCGTCACCGGTTTCGTCGGTATGACCGGCGGTGGCCCCGGCGCCAAGCCGACCCCGCTGACCATCAACGAGGTCGTGAAGTTCCTGGTCCCGGCCGGTGCGCAGCAGAAGAAGGCGGCCGCGGCGGCGACGACGTCGACCGGTGCCGAGTCCACCGGCGAGGTGTCGGCCAAGCCGATCATCGAGGTCGACTTCGAGGTCGGCGAGTCGGTGACCGTGATGGACGGCCCGTTCGCGACGCTGCCCGCCAGCATCAGCGAGGTCAACGCCGAGCAGCAGAAGCTCAAGGTGCTCGTCTCGATCTTCGGTCGCGAGACCCCGGTCGAGCTGAACTTCACCCAGGTCTCCAAGATCTAGCTCGAACCAGCTTCGCAACGGCACCGCCTCGGCGGTGCCGTTGTCGTTGAACGACCCTCCCGGCTGCGGCCGCTTCGGCGCGGTTCGGTAGAGTGTGACAGTTCGTGTGTAGACCCGCGCCAGGCGTTTTCCGCCCGGTGTCGTGGTCGTGCGCGAATGCCGGGTTTGGACCCGGCGTGGGAGCGATCCCGCAACAGGCTTACGGCAACCGTAAGGAACCCGAAACCCAAGGAAGAAAGATGCCCCCCAAGAAGAAGAAGCTCGCCGGGATCATCAAGCTGCAGATCCAGGCCGGCGCCGCGAACCCGGCTCCTCCGGTCGGCCCCGCGCTCGGTCAGCACGGCGTCAACATCATGGAGTTCTGCAAGGCGTACAACGCCGCGACCGAGTCGCAGCGTGGCAACGTCATCCCGGTCGAGATCTCGGTGTACGAGGACCGGACGTTCGACTTCAAGCTGAAGACCCCGCCCGCCGCGCGTCTGCTGCTCAAGGCCGCCGGTGTGCAGAAGGGCTCGGCCGAGCCGCACAAGACCAAGGTCGCCAAGGTCACCATGGACCAGGTCCGGGAGATCGCCAAGACCAAGGCCGAGGATCTCAACGCCACCGATCTCGATCAGGCCGCGAAGATCATCGCCGGTACCGCCCGTTCGATGGGTATCACCGTCGAGGGCTGAGCGAACTCTCGCTCCATGTGGGAGGGCCGGCCAGGCCCGGAAAACCACATCTGACACCAGAACATTAAGGACAGAGAATCATGGCAAAGCGAAGCAAGGCGTATCTCGCCGCTGCTGAGAAGGTCGATCGCGACAAGCTGTACTCCCCGCTGGCCGCCGCGCGCCTGGCGAAGGAGACCTCGACCACCAAGACCGACGCGACCGTCGAGGTCGCCGTTCGTCTCGGCGTCGACCCCCGTAAGGCCGACCAGATGGTCCGTGGCACCGTCAACCTGCCGCACGGCACCGGTAAGACCGCCCGCGTCATCGTGTTCGCCGCCGGCGAGAAGGCCGCCGAGGCCGAGGCCGCCGGTGCCGACGCCGTGGGCGCCGAGGACCTGATCGAGCGGATCCAGGGCGGCTGGCTGGACTTCGACGCCGCGATCGCCACCCCGGACCAGATGGCCAAGGTCGGCCGCATCGCGCGTGTCCTCGGCCCGCGTGGTCTGATGCCGAACCCGAAGACGGGCACCGTCACCAACGATGTGACCAAGGCCGTCAACGACATCAAGGGCGGCAAGATCAACTTCCGCGTCGACAAGCAGGCCAACCTGCACTTCGTCATCGGCAAGGCGTCCTTCGACGACGCCAAGCTGGTGGAGAACTACGGCGCCGCGCTGGACGAGATCCTGCGTGTGAAGCCGTCGACCGCCAAGGGTCGCTACGTCAAGAAGATCACGGTTTCGACCAACACCGGACCGGGCATCCCGGTGGACCCGAACCGCACCCGCAACCTCCTCGACGAGGATGCGTGAGCTTCGACTGACAGGTAGCTCCTGATCGACCACGAGGGTGGGAACGCACTGCGTTCCCACCCTCGCGGTTTTTCCGGGTCAGTTCTGGTCGTCGTCGGTTGTGGTGCGCCAGCCGAGCAGCACCGAATCGCCGCCCTGCGGTTTCCACGGCAGGAAGATCGCCACGATGATCGCGCACACCAGCACCGCGCCCGCGGCGACGAGGGAGGCGGCGTGCGCGCCCTGGAGCGTCGCGGACTTCATCGCGACGATGAGGTTCTCGCGCTGGGTCTCGAAGAACGGGGCCAGTTCGCGTTTGCGCAGCTCGAGCACGCTGAGCGGACTCGCCTTGACCAGTTCCTTCTCCCGCTCGTTCATGATGCCGACCGGGATGGCGTCGATCCTGGAACCGATTCGGCTGGTGTAGTACGAGGCCACGATCGAGCCGAGCACGGCGACGCCGAGGGTGCCGCCGATCTCCCTGGTGGTGTCGTTGACCGCCGACCCGGCGCCCGCCTCGTCGAGCGGGAGCGAGGACATGATCGATTCCGTCGCGGGGCCCTGCACGATGCCGAGGCCAAGCGCCATGAACACCATCGACGGCAGCACCCCGATCAGGTAGGTGCTGTCCACGGTGACCTGGCCGCCGAGATAGAGCCCAAGCCCGGTGAGCAGCAGGCCGATCACCAGGACCGCGGTCGTACCGACCCGCTGTGCCAGCAGCGTGGCCACCGGCGCGCCGATCGCGACCGAGAACGCGAACGGCAAAGACGCGATACCGAATTCGAGTGGCGTGTATTCACGCACGCCCTGGAAATACTGGGTGATCAGGAACAGGAAGCCGAACATCGAGAAATACCCGATCGCGATGGCCAAGGCGGGCAGCGAGAATCGGCGATTCCGGAACAGCCGCATATCGAGAATCGGTGCGGCGGAACGCAATTCCCAGACGACGAACGCGGCGAGCAGCAGCGCGCCGAGGGTCGCTGTGCACAGGGTGGTGAGCGAGAGCCAGCCGTTGTGCGGCGCCTCGATGATCGCCCACACCACCAGCGTGATGCCGGCGATCGACAGGAAGATGCCGGGCAGATCCAGCCTGCCGACCTGTTCGGCGCGCGATTCCGGCACCCAGATCAGCGTCGCGATCAGCGCGACCAGGGCCACCGGCACATTGATCCAGAACACCGAGTGCCAGCTGAAGTGTTCGAGCAGCCAGCCGCCCGAGATCGGGCCGATGGCGATGGCGAAGCCCGCCATCGCGGTCCAGGCGGCGATGGCCAGCGCGCGTTCGCGCTTGTCGGTGAAGATGTTGATGATCAGGGCCAGGGTGGCCGGGAAGACCGCGGCGGCGAAGACGCCCATGGCCGCGCGGGCCGCGATGACCTGCGTCATCGATCCGGCGAGCGCGCCGCCGACCGACATCACCGCGATGCCGATCAGGCCGACGATCATGATCCGCCTGCGGCCGTAGCGGTCACCGAGGTTGCCCGCGGCGAGCAGCAATCCGGCGAAGGTCAGGGTGTAGGCGTCGACGACCCACTGCAGGCCGGAGACGCCGGTCTGCAACTGGACGCCGATGGAGGGGAGGGCGACGTTGACGATGGTGTTGTCGAGGACGACCAGCAGTTCGGCCAGGCAGATGACGACGAGTGCGAGGAATCGCTGCGGACGCCGGTCCAGCAGCACTGGTGGAGCGACTATGGAGGTTGCCATAGTTGAGAAGTGAAGCAGGTTACTGTCACCGAACGTAACACCTTTCCGGTGAGATTGCTGCCACTTCGAACCATCGAATGTGGGCTGAGTCACTTCGAAAGTCGGCGAATCCGGCACCGCCGGGCGCGTTTTGGCAGATCGGGGCAGGTGCCGGTACAGTGGACTCCGGTCATCGACATGTTCGATGACTACCCATTCGTTCTACCGAAGACCGTTGGTCGTCGATGTCGCTTGCGCGGTGTCGATCGAAGGTCCGGCGACATTGCCGGCGGCCCACGCAGGGAGAGCTGAGGCCGATATTTTCGCGCCCCGGTACGCCTTGCGTCCGGGGCGTTAGTTTTGTCGCCGGCCCCTGAATTCGGTAGTGCGCGTTCACGAACCGACATCAGAGAGGAGGCGAAGTATGGCGAAGCCTGAAAAGGTCACCGCTGTCGCGGAGATCGCGGAGCAGTTCAAGAACTCCACGGCCACTGTTGTCACGGAATATCGTGGTCTTTCGGTCGGCAAGCTCACCGAGCTGCGTCGCGCGCTCGGCGCCGAGGCCACGTACTCCGTCGCCAAGAACACCCTGGTCAAGCTCGCGGCCGCGGAAGCGGGCGTCGAGGGCCTGGACGACTTGTTCGTCGGACCGACCGCCATCACCTTCATCCAGGGTGAGCCGGTCAACGCCGCGAAGGCCCTCAAGACCTTCGCGAAGGACAACAAGGCGCTCATCATCAAGGGCGGCTACATGGACGGCGCTGCGCTGTCCGTGTCCGAGGTCGAGAAGATCGCCGACCTGGAGACCCGCGAGGTCCTGCTGGCCAAGCTGGCCGGTGCGATGAAGGGCAACATGTCCAAGGCTGCCGGGCTGTTCTCGGCTCCTGCCGGTCAGGTGGCCCGTCTGGCCGCCGCGCTGCAGGAGAAGAAGCAGGCCGAAGGCGCTGCCGAGTAATACCCCCGTGTGGGTGTTACCGCCCGCGCAAACAGACATTCACTACCGAAAGGAACAATCATGGCCAAGCTGTCCACCGAAGAGCTGCTCGACGTTTTCTCGGAGATGACCCTCCTGGAGCTGTCCTCCTTCGTGAAGGCGTTCGAGGAGAAGTTCGAGGTCACCGCTGCTGCCCCCGTCGCCGTCGCCGCGGTCGCCGGTGGCGCCGCTCCGGCTGACGCCGCCGAGGAGCAGGACGAGTTCGACGTCATCCTCGAGGGTGCCGGCGACAAGAAGATCCAGGTCATCAAGGTGGTCCGTGAGATCGTCTCCGGCCTGGGCCTGAAGGAAGCCAAGGACCTGGTCGAGGGTGCCCCGAAGCCGATCCTGGAGAAGGTCACCAAGGAGGCCGCCGACGCCGCCAAGGCCAAGCTGGAAGAGGCCGGCGCCAAGGTTGCCGTCAAGTAATTCGGCGCTTCGCGTTCGCGAACGGGCGGTCCCTCCGGGGGCCGCCCGTTTGTTATATATCCGGACATGGGATGGTGATACGCGCTGTATCAACCGGGTGGGTTACTCTTCAGTCAGATGAAGGGTGTGCCCTGTCTCACTGATGGGATACAGTGACCGGACCCACAGTGTCGTGACGCACCGCCGTGATGTAAGCGCGCGGTCAGCGGGGTGGGCTGCTCGCAGGCAACAATGGAGGTAGGCGTGGGCGTCGAGGTCAGGACCGAGGGTGTTACCAAATCCTTCGGGTCGCAGCGTATTTGGCAGGACGTGTCGATCACGCTCCCTTCGGGCGAGGTGAGCGCCCTGCTCGGCCCTTCGGGTACGGGTAAGTCGGTGTTCCTGAAGTCGCTGATCGGCCTGTTGCGGCCCGAGCGCGGCTCCATCTTCATCGATGGCACCGATATCACCACCTGCTCCAACAAGGAGCTCTACGAGATCCGCAAACTGTTCGGCGTCCTTTTCCAGGACGGCGCGCTGTTCGGCTCGATGAATCTGTTCGACAACATCGCTTTCCCGCTTCGTGAGCACACGAAGAAGTCGGAAACCGAGATCAAGCGCATCGTCATGGAGAAGCTCGAGCTGACGGGTCTGCTCGGCGCCGAGGGCAAGCTGCCCGGCGAGATCTCCGGCGGTATGCGCAAGCGCGCCGGCCTGGCCCGCGCCCTGGTCCTCGACCCGCAGATCATCCTCGTCGACGAGCCCGACTCCGGTCTGGACCCGGTGCGTACCTCGTACCTGGCGCAGCTGCTGCTCAACATCAACGCGCAGATCGACGCCACGATCCTGATCGTGACGCACAACATCAACCTGGCCCGTACCGTGCCGGACAACATCGGCATGCTCTTCCGCCGCCAGCTGGTCATGTTCGGCCCCCGCGAAGTGCTGCTGACCAGCGACGAGCCGGTGGTCAAGCAGTTCCTCAACGGCCGCATGATCGGCCCGATCGGTATGTCCGAGGAGAAGGACGAGGCGCAGATGGCGCGCGAGCAGGCGCTCGTCGACGCCGGTCACCACCACGGTGGCGCCGAGGAGATCGAGGGCATCATCCCGCAGATGAAGGCCGAGCCGGGCATGCCGGTTCGCCAGGCCGTGTTCCGCCGTCAGGCGCGGGTGCGCGAGATCATGCACACCCTGCCGCACGCGGCGCAGGTCGCCATCCGCGAGTCGCTGGACCAGTCCGACGACACCCAGGTGATGGCCGCCTACGGCAGCGAGCACCCCACCGCGGCCTTCGACAGCAAGACGATTCCGCACGGCCAGATCAACGGCTGAGCGCACCCGGCGATACCAGCGAGCCCCGGCCGTCACGGCCGGGGCTCGCTGCGTTCATGTCGGAAAACAGCCGCTGAACGGGCATTTCCCGGGTTGGCGTCTTCGGCGTGTCGCGAGTAAAATAGCCGCGGTTCCGGCCGGGGATGCCCAGCGCGCCAGGCGATCTCACTTCTCGGACAGACCGCGCCGCGCCACTTGACGAGGCGCGCGCGAACCGTCACCCTATTCACAGCAGTGTCAGCTGCGCAGGGGCCCCAGCGCCCAGAACGACCGACGCGGCCAGCGTCACGGGAGTTCGGCGCGTTTGCCGTGTGAGCGGTCGCACGGATGGTATGTTGACACCCCTCTATATGTGGGTGTAAGTTTGGACGTTGCGCTGGCTGCCTCCTGTCCACACCTTGATTCGCACACGTAAGTTCCACCTTCCGGTGTTACTTCCGCTGCTGCCTGTTCGGGTTTCGTTCGGGTTGTAACCAGCGGAATTCGTAGCAGACAAGCGACGGTCGCGGACCACCACGCGACGCGCGTGAGGTGCTGGAAGGACGCATCTTGGCAGTCTCCACCCAGACCAAGGCTGGAATCCCCGGAGCCCCGTTGAGGGTTTCGTTCGCGAAGATCCGTGAGCCCTTGGAGGTGCCCGGACTTCTCGACCTACAAACGGACTCGTTCGCCTGGTTGGTCGGTACCCCCGACTGGCGTGAGAAGGCGGCCGCACGCGGCGACGTCGGTCTCGCAGGCGGCTTGGAGGAGGTGCTCGAGGAGCTCTCGCCGATCGAGGACTTCTCCGGTTCGATGTCCCTGTCGTTCTCCGATCCGCGCTTCGAAGAGGTCAAGGCCTCCATCGAAGAGTGCAAAGAGAAGGACATGACCTACGCGGCGCCCCTGTTCGTCACCGCGGAGTTCATCAACAACAACACCGGTGAGATCAAGAGCCAGACGGTCTTCATGGGTGACTTCCCGATGATGACCGACAAGGGCACCTTCATCATCAACGGCACCGAGCGCGTCGTCGTCTCGCAGCTGGTCCGCTCCCCGGGCGTCTACTTCGATCACAGCATCGACAAGGGCACCGAGAAGGACCTGCACAGCGTGCGCGTCATCCCGTCGCGCGGCGCGTGGCTGGAGTTCGACGTCGACAAGCGCGACACCGTCGGCGTGCGCATCGACCGCAAGCGCCGTCAGCCGGTCACCGTGCTGCTCAAGGCGCTGGGCTGGACCACCGAGGAGATCGTCGAGCGTTTCGGCTTCTCCGAGATCATGATGTCCACCCTGGAGAAGGACAGCACCCCCGGCCAGGACGAGGCGCTGCTCGACATCTACCGCAAGCTGCGTCCGGGCGAGCCGCCGACCAAGGAGTCCGCGCAGACCCTGTTGGAGAACCTGTTCTTCAAGGAGAAGCGCTACGACCTGGCGCGCGTCGGTCGCTACAAGATCAACAAGAAGCTCGGCATCCACGTGCACGAGCCGGTGACCTCCTCGGTGCTGACCAAGGAAGACATCGTCACCACCATCGAGTACCTGGTGCGTCTGCACGCCGGTGATCGCTCGATGACCGCCCCCGGTGGCGAAGAGGTCCCCGTCGAGATCGACGACATCGACCACTTCGGCAACCGTCGTCTGCGCACCGTCGGCGAGCTGATCCAGAACCAGATCCGGGTCGGCCTGTCCCGCATGGAGCGCGTGGTCCGCGAGCGGATGACGACTCAGGACGTCGAGGCGATCACGCCGCAGACCCTGATCAACATCCGCCCGGTCGTCGCCGCGATCAAGGAGTTCTTCGGAACCTCCCAGCTGTCGCAGTTCATGGACCAGAACAACCCGCTGTCGGGTCTGACCCACAAGCGCCGCCTGTCGGCGCTGGGCCCGGGTGGTCTGTCCCGTGAGCGCGCCGGCCTGGAAGTCCGCGACGTCCACCCGTCGCACTACGGCCGCATGTGCCCGATCGAGACCCCGGAAGGCCCGAACATCGGCCTGATCGGTTCGCTGTCGGTGTACGCGCGGGTGAACCCGTTCGGTTTCATCGAGACCCCGTACCGCAAGGTCGTCGACGGCGCCGTCACCGATGAGGTCAAGTACCTCACCGCCGACGAGGAAGACCGCTACGTCCGCGCGCAGGCCAACTCCCCGGTCGACGCGCAGGGCCGCTTCATCGAGGAGAAGGTCCTCGTGCGGCGCGCCGGCGAAGAGGTCGAGTTCGTGACCCCGGCGCAGGTCGACTACATGGACATCTCGCCGCGCCAGATGGTGTCGGTCGCGACGGCCATGATCCCGTTCCTCGAGCACGACGACGCCAACCGTGCCCTCATGGGCGCGAACATGCAGCGTCAGGCCGTGCCGCTGATCCGTTCCGAGTCCCCGATCGTGGGCACCGGCATGGAGCTGCGCGCCGCGGTCGACGCCGGCGATGTCGTGGTGAACGAGAAGCCGGGTGTGGTCGAGGAGGTCTCGGCCGACTACGTCACCGTGATGGCCGACGACGGCAGCCGCAAGTCCTACCGGATGCGCAAGTTCAACCGCTCGAACCAGGGCACCTGCTCCAACCAGCGTCCGATCGTGGACGAGGGCCAGCGGGTGGAGAAGGGGCAGGTCCTCGCGGACGGCCCCTGCACCGAGAACGGTGAGATGGCGCTCGGCAAGAACCTTCTTGTCGCCGTCATGCCGTGGGAAGGCCACAACTACGAGGACGCGATCATCCTGTCGCAGCGCCTCGTGGAAGAGGACGTTCTCACCTCGATCCACATCGAAGAGCACGAGATCGACGCCCGCGACACCAAGCTGGGCGCCGAGGAGATCACCCGGGACATCCCGAACGTCTCCGACGAGGTGCTGGCCGACCTGGACGAGCGCGGCATCATCCGCATCGGCGCCGAGGTTCGCGACGGCGACATCCTGGTCGGCAAGGTCACCCCGAAGGGCGAGACCGAGCTGACCCCCGAGGAGCGCCTGCTCCGCGCGATCTTCGGTGAGAAGGCGCGCGAGGTGCGCGACACCTCGCTGAAGGTGCCGCACGGCGAGTCCGGCAAGGTCATCGGCATCCGCGTGTTCTCGCGCGAGGACGACGACGATCTGCCGCCCGGTGTCAACGAGCTGGTCCGCGTCTACGTGGCCCAGAAGCGCAAGATCCAGGACGGCGACAAGCTCGCGGGCCGCCACGGCAACAAGGGCGTCATCGGCAAGATCCTCCCCACCGAGGACATGCCGTTCATGCCCGACGGCACCCCGGTCGACATCATCCTGAACACCCACGGTGTTCCGCGTCGTATGAATATCGGCCAGATCCTGGAGACCCACCTGGGCTGGATCGGTAAGGCCGGCTGGAATGTCGACGTGGCGACCGACGGCACCCGTCCGGACTGGGCGGCCAACCTGCCGGAGGAGATGCTGGGTGCCCCGGCCGACTCCAACATCGCGACCCCCGTCTTCGACGGTGCCCGCGACGAGGAGCTGACCGGTCTGCTCGGCTCGACCCTGCCGAACCGTGACGGTGAGCGCATGGTCGACGAGAACGGCAAGGCGACCCTGTTCGACGGCCGCTCCGGCGAGCCGTTCCCGTACCCGGTCGCGGTCGGTTACATGTACATCCTGAAGCTGCACCACCTGGTCGACGACAAGATCCACGCCCGTTCGACCGGTCCGTACTCGATGATCACGCAGCAGCCGCTGGGTGGTAAGGCGCAGTTCGGTGGTCAGCGTTTCGGTGAGATGGAGTGCTGGGCCATGCAGGCCTACGGCGCGGCGTACACGCTGCAGGAGCTCCTGACCATCAAGTCCGACGACGTGGTCGGCCGCGTGAAGGTCTACGAGGCGATCGTCAAGGGCGAGAACATTCCGGAGCCGGGCATTCCGGAGTCGTTCAAGGTGCTCCTCAAGGAACTCCAGTCGCTGTGCCTCAACGTGGAAGTGCTGTCCTCGGACGGCGCCGCGATCGAGATGCGTGACGGCGACGACGAGGATCTGGAGCGCGCCGCGGCGAACCTGGGCATCAACCTGTCCAGGAACGAAGCGGCCACAGTCGACGATCTGGCGAACTAGGTGGTACGCGCGGTGCGGGCTCGTCCCGCACCGCGCACCGCGCACGATCAACTAGTGAACTTTTGCTCGAATTCGACCCGAACAGGGGAAAGGAAGTTACGTGCTAGACGTCAACTTCTTCGATGAACTCCGGATCGGCCTGGCCACCGCTGAAGACATCCGCCAGTGGAGCTATGGCGAGGTCAAGAAGCCGGAGACCATCAACTACCGCACGCTCAAGCCGGAGAAGGACGGGCTCTTCTGCGAGAAGATCTTCGGCCCCACCCGGGACTGGGAGTGCTACTGCGGCAAGTACAAGCGTGTCCGCTTCAAGGGCATCATCTGTGAGCGCTGTGGCGTCGAGGTGACTCGCGCCAAGGTGCGTCGTGAGCGGATGGGCCACATCGAGCTGGCCGCACCGGTCACCCACATCTGGTACTTCAAGGGCGTTCCGTCGCGCTTGGGCTACCTGCTGGATCTGGCGCCGAAGGATCTCGAGAAGATCATCTACTTCGCCGCCTACGTCATCGTCGGTGTCGACGAGGAGCTGCGCCACAACGAGCTCAGCACCCTCGAGGCCGAGATGGAGGTCGAGAAGAAGGCCGTCGCCGATCAGCGCGACGCCGACCTCGAGGCCCGCGCGCAGAAGCTCGAGGCCGACCTGGCCGAGCTGGAGGCCGAGGGCGCCAAGTCCGACGTGCGCCGCAAGGTCAAGGACGGCGGCGAGCGCGAGATGCGTCAGCTGCGCGACCGCGCCCAGCGCGAGCTGGACCGCCTCGACGAGATCTGGACGACCTTCACCAAGCTGTCGGTCAAGCAGCTCATCGTCGACGAGGTGCTCTACCGCGAGCTCGTCGACCGCTACGGCGAGTACTTCACCGGCGCCATGGGTGCGGAGTCCATCCAGAAGCTGATGGAGAACTTCGACATCGACGCCGAGGCCGAGAACCTGCGCGAGACCATTCGCTCGGGCAAGGGCCAGAAGAAGCTGCGCGCGCTCAAGCGGCTCAAGGTCGTCGCGGCCTTCCAGGCCAACGGCAACTCGCCCATGGGCATGGTGCTCGACGCCGTTCCGGTGATCCCGCCGGAGCTGCGCCCGATGGTCCAGCTCGACGGTGGCCGCTTCGCCACCTCCGACCTGAACGACCTGTACCGCCGCGTGATCAACCGCAACAACCGCCTCAAGCGACTGATCGATCTGGGCGCGCCCGAGATCATCGTCAACAACGAGAAGCGGATGCTGCAGGAGTCGGTCGACGCCCTGTTCGACAACGGCCGTCGTGGTCGCCCGGTCACCGGTCCGGGTAACCGCCCGCTGAAGTCGCTGAGCGATCTGCTCAAGGGCAAGCAGGGTCGTTTCCGTCAGAACCTGCTCGGCAAGCGTGTCGACTACTCGGGCCGTTCGGTCATCGTGGTCGGTCCGCAGCTGAAGCTGCACCAGTGTGGTCTGCCCAAGCTGATGGCGCTCGAGCTGTTCAAGCCGTTCGTCATGAAGCGTCTGGTCGACCTGAACCACGCGCAGAACATCAAGTCCGCCAAGCGGATGGTCGAGCGTCAGCGTCCCCAGGTGTGGGATGTCCTCGAAGAGGTCATCGCCGAGCACCCGGTGCTGCTGAACCGCGCGCCCACCCTGCACCGCCTGGGTATCCAGGCCTTCGAGCCGCAGCTGGTCGAAGGCAAGGCCATCCAGCTGCACCCGCTCGTGTGTGAGGCGTTCAACGCCGACTTCGACGGTGACCAGATGGCCGTGCACCTGCCGCTGTCGGCGGAGGCGCAGGCCGAGGCGCGCATCCTGATGCTGTCGTCGAACAACATCCTGTCCCCGGCGTCGGGTCGCCCGCTGGCGATGCCGCGTCTGGACATGGTGACCGGCCTGTTCTACCTGACTCGTCTCGACGAGAAGGGTGTCGGCACCTACCAGGCCGGCGGCAAGGACGAGCCGGAGTCGGGCGTGTACTCCTCGCCCGCCGAGGCCCAGATGGCCGTCGACCGCGGTGAGCTGACCGTGCGTTCGATGATCAAGGTGCGTCTCACCGAGCAGCGCCCGCCGCGCGAGATCGAGGCGGAGCTGTTCCCGGAGGGCTGGCACCGCGGTGACGCGTGGCTGGCCGAGACCACCCTGGGTCGCGTGCTGTTCAACGATCTGCTCCCGGCGGACTACGCGTTCATCAACGAGCCGATGCCGAAGAAGCGGCAGGCCACGATCATCAACGATCTGGCCGAGCGCTACCCGATGATCGTCGTCGCGCAGACCGTCGACAAGCTCAAGGACGCCGGCTTCTACTGGGCCACGCGTTCGGGTGTCACCGTCTCCATGTCGGACGTGCTCGTTCCGCCGGAGAAGGCCGACATCATGGAGCGGTACGAGGCCATGGCGGATCAGATCGAGAAGAAGTACCAGCGTGGTGCGCTCGATCACCAGGAGCGCAACAACGCCCTGGTCAAGATCTGGCAGGAAGCGACCGAAGAGGTCGGTACGGCGCTGCGTTCGCACTACCCGGCCGACAACCCGATCATCACGATCGTCGACTCGGGCGCGACCGGTAACTTCACCCAGACCCGTACCCTCGCCGGTATGAAGGGCCTGGTGACGAACCCGAAGGGTGAGTTCATCCCGCGCCCGATCAAGTCCTCGTTCCGTGAGGGCCTGACCGTGCTCGAGTACTTCATCAACACCCACGGTGCTCGTAAGGGTCTGGCCGACACCGCGCTGCGTACCGCCGACTCGGGTTACCTGACCCGTCGTCTGGTGGACGTCTCGCAGGACGTCATCGTGCGCGAGCACGACTGTGGCACCGAGCGCGGCATCGTCGTGCCGATCGCGGAGAAGCAGGCCGACGGCTCGCTGATCCGGGACGCGCACGTCGAGACCTCGACCTACGCTCGCACCCTGGCGACCGACGCGGTCGACGCGAACGGCAACGTCGTCGTGGCCAAGGGCGCCGATCTCGGCGACCCGGCCCTGGAGGCGCTGCTCGAGGCCGGTATCACCGAGGTGAAGGTCCGCTCCGTGCTGACCTGCACCACCGGCACCGGCGTCTGCGCCACCTGCTACGGCCGCTCGATGGCCACCGGCAAGCTGGTCGACATCGGCGAGGCCGTCGGCATCGTCGCCGCCCAGTCCATCGGTGAGCCGGGTACCCAGCTGACCATGCGTACCTTCCACCAGGGTGGTGTCGCGGGTGACGACATCACCGGTGGTCTGCCCCGCGTGCAGGAGCTCTTCGAGGCTCGTGTGCCCAAGGGCAAGGCGCCCATCGCCGAGGTCTCGGGTCGCGTGCGGCTCGAGGACGACGACCGCTTCTACAAGATCACGATCATCCCTGATGACGGGTCGGACGAGGTCGTCTACGACAAGCTCTCGAAGCGTCAGCGTCTGCGGGTGTTCAAGCACGACGACGGCACCGAGCGCCTGCTGGCCGACGGTGACCACGTGGAGGTGGGTCAGCAGCTGCTCGAGGGCGCTGCCGATCCGCACGAGGTGCTGCGCGTGATGGGTCCCCGTCAGGTGCAGGTCCACCTGGTCCACGAGGTCCAGGAGGTCTACCGCTCGCAGGGTGTGTCGATCCACGACAAGCACATCGAGGTCATCGTGCGCCAGATGCTGCGTCGCGTGACGATCATCGATTCGGGTGCGACCGAGTTCCTGCCCGGTTCGCTCACCGAGCGCGCCGAGTTCGAGGCCTCGAACCGTCGCGTGGTGGCCGAGGGTGGCGAGCCCGCCTCCGGCCGTCCGGTGCTGATGGGTATCACCAAGGCGTCGCTGGCCACCGATTCGTGGCTGTCGGCGGCCTCCTTCCAGGAGACCACCCGAGTGCTGACGGACGCGGCCATCAACTGCCGCTCCGACAAGCTGATCGGCCTGAAGGAGAACGTGATCATCGGTAAGCTCATCCCGGCCGGTACCGGTATCAACCGCTACCGCAACATCCAGGTGCAGCCGACCGAAGAAGCCCGCGCCGCCGCGTACGCGGTGCCGTCCTACGACGACACCTACTACTCGCCGGACAGCTTCGGCTCCTCCACCGGTGCCGCGGTGCCGCTGGACGACTACGGCTTCAGCGACTACCGCTAAGTCCTAGCCAGGCACAACAATTCGGCCCCCGCTCTCCGGAGCGGGGGCCGTTTTGGTTGGTAGTTGCCGCTATTCATCCTGGCCGCACACGGTGACCGTCGTCGATATGTCTGTACGCCGTGCGACGATGCGTTGGTGACGGACTCCATCGGTGAGCCACAGGTGCAAAGGCTGGTTCATACTGCGATCAGACAGGTCTGGGCGCAATGTCCTGACCTTGTTCAAGACGATGTGCACGAGCGCACTGTCGTGGCGCACATCGCCTCCGCGATCAACCAGGGGATTGCGGGGCTTCCGGGCAGCTGGCGGGCGGATGTCGAGTACGACCGGATCTGGCGTCACGGTACTGGTGCGATTCGGAAGAAGCTCTGGAAGTTCCGAGAAGGGGACGGCGAGGACGATTTCCGTGCGGTGATACCGGATTTGATCGTCCACGATCCCCGAGGGCTGACATCACCACGCTGTTTGCTGGTACTCGAAGCCAAGAAAGGGCGGGTGACGAAGAAGGGACGCGAGCACGACTACGTGAAGCTTTGCGCGTTCCGCCAGCAACTCGGCTACCAACACACGGTCTTTCTCGAGTTCGACGGAGTCGGCGGCCGTCCGCGTGTGGAGTGGATTCGGTCGGCGTACAAGTACCCCGACCCGTCCGTACATGCATCGGAAGAGCTGTAGGCCGATCGGTTACGTCTGGGTTGGGTTGGGTTGGCGGGTGGGGGCGGTGCGGGCGTGGGTGGCGTAGAGGGTGAGGCCTACGAAGGTGAGGCCGCCTACGAGGTTGCCTACCACGGTGGGGATTTCGTTCCAGAGGAGGTAGTCGCCCAGGGAGAAGTCGCCGCCGAGGAGGAGGCCGGAGGGGAAGAGGAACATGTTGACGATGGAGTGTTCGAAGCCCATGTAGAAGAAGAGCATGATTGGCATCCACATCGCGATGACCTTGCCGGAGACCGAGGTGGACATCATGGCGGCGACCACGCCGGTGGAGACCATCCAGTTGCACAGGACGGCGCGGATGAACAGGGTGAGCATGCCCGCGCCGCCGTATTCGGCGTAGCCGAGTGTGCGGGACTCGCCGATTTCGCCGAGCTTCTGACCGACGGCGCTGGGGTCCATGGAGAAGCCCATGGTCAGGATGATCGCCATCATTACGGCGACGGTGAACGCGCCGGCGAAGTTGCCGACGAAGACCAGGCCCCAGTTGCGCAGCATCGAGCGCACGGTGACGCCGCGGCGCTTGTCCAGCAAGGCCAGCGGCACCAGCGTGAAAACGCCGGTGAGCAGGTCGAATCCGAGCAGGTACAGCATGCAGAAGCCGACCGGGAAGAGGACGGCGCCCAGCAGTGGCTGGCCGGTGTTGACGGTGATGGTGACCGCGAACGCCGCGGCGAGGGCGAGGATCGCGCCCGCCATGTAGGCGCGGATCACGGTGTCCCTGGTGGACATGAACGCCTTGGCTTCGCCCGCGTCGACCATCTTCTCGACGAAGTCCGCTGGTTTGAGATAGGACATACGACCCCTTCGTAGTGCTTCCAGCACAGTAGTTTTCGCGGTCGAGATTGCCTCGCGATCACCGGAAGTTGCCGCTCGGTAAATAGTGGTATTCCACTATGGCGGTCGAGTGTGGGCGGATGGCAGGCTGGCGGGGTCCCCGACCGAGGAGCCCGAATGCAACCGATCATGAGCAAGTCCGCCGCCGCCGACCTCGTCGTCGCCGCCCGCATCCGCAAGGGCCTGACCTGGGCCGCTATCGCGGAATCGCTGGGCGCGCCGCTGGTCTGGACGACGGCGGCCCTGCTCGGTCAGCACCCGATGACCGAGGAGCAGGCGGCCGCGGTCTGCGCGCTGCTCGGGCTCGACGAGACGGTCGCGGAGAGTCTGCGCCTGCAGCCGTCGCGCGGCGCGGACCCGGCGCAACTGGCCGATCCCACCATCTATCGCCTCGTCGAGGCCGTCTCGGTTTACGGCCCGGCGCTCAAGGCGTTGATCCACGAGGAATTCGGCGACGGCATCATGAGCGCCATCAACTTCAACATCGACATCGCCCGCCGCCCGCACCCCGACGGCGACCGCGTCGTCATCACCCTCGACGGCAAGTTCCTCGATTACCGCTGGTAGATCAGGCCTCGGGGCGCGCGGGCACCTCGGCGACGGCCCGTGCCTCGGGATCGCCGACCGGCAGCGGTTCGGGTTCGCCGAGGCGGACGATGATCACGCCGGCGAGAATCAGCGCCCCGCCGAGCAATTGGATCGGGCGCGGTGCCTCGCCGAGCAGGGCCCAGGCGAACAGCAGTGCGGCCAGCACCTCGGTGAGCGCGACGAACGAGGCGAGCCGGGAGCCGAGGCGGCGGGTGGCGGCGATGCCGGTGACGTAGGCGATCGCGGCGGTGACGACGCCGATCAGCAGGATCGGCACCCACCACGGCGTGCTGAAGTCGTCGAACACGACCGTCGCGGTGGTGGCGCGCAGGGGCACGATGCCGACCAGGCCGGCCAGGATCAGCGTGACCCCACCGATCAGCAGGCCACCCGCCGCCAGCACCGTGCCGGGCAACTCGCCGCCCTGGGCGGAGAGCACGAAGTACGCCGCGGCGCCGATCATCGCGGCCAGCGCCCAGGTGATGCCGATGGGATCGGTGGACACCCCGGCGAGGATGTCGAGCACCAGCAGCAGCCCGGTGATGCCGAGCGCGGCTCCGGCGAGGGTGGCCGCGCCGGGGCGCTGGCGGTGGCGCGCCCACATCCAGCCGACGACGGCGATCGGCGCGGTGTATTCGATCAGCAGCGCGGCGCCGACCTCCATGTGCGCGACCGCGTTGAAATAGGCCAGCTGGGTGCCCGCGACGGCGAGCAGTCCGTACAGCCCGATCAGGGTCGCGTTGGCGCGCACCAGATTCCAGTTGCCGCGTAGCTGGGGGAGGGCGATGGGGAGCAGGACGACTCCGGCGAGCAGCACCCGCGCGGCGACCACGGCGGCCGCGCTCCAGCCCGCGTTCATCAGGCCGCGCGCGAGCGGGCCGGACAGGCCGAACGAGGTGGCGGAGGCCAGCGCGAAGAGCAGGCCGGTGCGGATTCGGCTGCTCGCCAATCCGTCATGAGTCAAAGTCGCCATGACTAATGACGGTAAGGAGGCTGCGGTAATATGTCAACGTGGTTTTCGCTCATGACACCGAGGCGGCGCTGCTGGCGGCGGTCGAACTGGTCAATTCCGCGGAGGACCCCGACACCCTCACCGGCGCCGACCAGCTCGACGAGTTCTTCGTGCGGCACGTCTACACCGGTGTGCACACCGGCGACGCCGCGGAACTGGCCGCGGTGCGGGCGTTACGCGCCCCGCTGCGCCGGATGCTCACCAGCGACCGGGACAGCGCGGTCGTCCTGGTGAACGAGACCCTGGCCGAGCACCGCGCGGTCCCGCAGCTGGTCCGGCACGGTGACGTCGACTACCACGTGCACGCCGTCCCGCCCGAGGCCCCGCTGCCGGTCCGCATCGCCGTCGAGACCGCGATGGCCATGATCGACCTGATCCGCGCCGACGACCTGAGCCGCCTGTCGATCTGCGCCGACGACACCTGCGACGGCCTGGTCCTCGACCTGTCCCGCAACCGGTCCCGCCGCTATTGCAGCACCGCCTGCGGCAACCGCAACGCGGTCGCGGCCTATCGGGCCAGGCAGCGTTAGAGCGAGCGCACCTTCGGGCACTTCTTGCCCGCCAGATGGCACTTGTCCTCGAAGCCGGCGGGCAGCCACGTCCCGGTGCGCAGCAGGGGATGGTGGGGGAAATGCCGCAGGGCCGCGGTGACGAAGATCAGTGGCGCCCAAGCACTCCGGATCTGCAACTGCTGCATGGCCCCGCCGCGGTCGGGGAACCGGCAGCCGACCAGATCGGGCGCGGTCAGGTCGACGCTCTCCAGCGCCGACCAGTGCAGCGAGAACGACCGCTCCGGATTGGCCAGGTGGATCCGCCGATCGGAGATCATCGCCGACCCGGGGCGCTCGGCCACCCAGCGCGGTTGCGCCGCGGCCTCGGCCCGCAGCCGCCGTGACTCGTTGCGCACCGCGTTGCCCAGGTGCGCGACGGCGCCGAGCGGGGTCCGCCCGTCGGCCCGTACCTGGCCGCGCACCCACTTGCCGGTGCCCGGTCCACGCCAGGTGAACCACTGCACGCCGCCGTCGGCGAAGCAGATCTCGCCGGGATCGAGCCGGACCCTGGTCGCGGTGGACGGGATCCGGTCGCCGTGGCCCGCGGCGAGCAGTTCGACCACGCCGCACGTGTACAGCAGGTAGTCGTCGAACCAGGTCCAGCCCGCCTGCTCGGCCAGGGCCCGATCGATATCGGCCAGCGGGTCGAACACGTCTCTCACCACCCACTCACAACGTGTGAACTCTCCTTCCGTCAACGGTAGCGGAGAGTCCGCACGGCCCTCAGCGCTCGCTGTCGAGCGCCGCCATCTGTGCGGGCGCGTAGCGATCGCCCGCGACCGAGGCCGCAGGTGCTGCGGCCTCTAGGTCGGCCAGTTCCGCCGGGGTGAGCGAGACGGCGAGGGCATCGAGCGTCTCGGTCAGCCGGGCGCGGGTGCGGGCGCCGATCACCGGGACGATGTCGGTGCCCCGGCTCAGCGCCCAGGCGATCGCCAGCTGCGCCACCGAAACACCGTGTGCGGCGGCGATGTCGGCGAGCGCGTCGACCAAACGCAGGTTCCGCGTGAGGTTCTCGCCCTGGAAGCGCGGGCTGTGGGTGCGGAAGTCGGCGGCGTCGGCGGGCGCGCCGCCCGCGCGGAAGGTGTCGCTGAGCAGGCCGCGGGAGAGCACGCCGTAGGCGGTGATGCCGACGCCGAGTTCCCGTGCCACCGGCAGGATCTCGTCCTCGATGCCGCGCGTGATCAGCGAGTACTCGATCTGCAGGTCGACGATCGGATGCACCGCGGCGGCCCGGCGCAGGGTGTCGGCGCCGACTTCGGACAGGCCGATGTGGCGGACGTAGCCCGCCTCGACCAGGTCGGCGATGGCGCCGACGGTGTCCTCGATCGGCACATCGGGGTCGAGCCGGGCCGGGCGGTAGATGTCGATGTGGTCGACGCCGAGCCGGGTGAGGCTGTAGGTGAGGGAATTGCGGACGGCGGCGGGCCTGCCGTCGAAGCCGGCGAACGAGCCGTCGGGGCCGCGCAGCGCGCCGAACTTCACGCTGAGCAGCACGTCCTCGCGGGCTCGTTCGGCGATGGCCTTGCCGATCAGCAGTTCGTTGTGGCCCGCGCCGTAGAAGTCGCCGGTGTCGATGAGGGTGATGCCCGCGTCGATCGCGGCGTGCAGGGTGGCGGTGGATTCGCGGTCGTCGGTGGCGCCGTACATGCCGGACATACCCATCGCGCCGAGGCCGATGCGGCTGACGCGGGGGCCGCCGTGACCGAGGGTGGTCGAGGGGGAGTGCGGGGAGTTCGTCATGACCTCAGCCTGCGCGGGCAGGGCGGCGCGCGGCAGAGAGCGCGCATCGGGGGATCGCCGGTCCCTGGTTGGGCGGCGTGCGGTCGGCGCACCATGGAGGCATGGACCGCACCGAGCTCGCCGACTTCCTGCGCAGGCATCGTGAACAGCTCACGCCCGCCGACGTCGGCCTGCCGCCCGGGGTGCGCCGCCGGACGCCGGGCCTGCGCCGCGACGAGGTCGCCCTGCTCACCGGCATGTCGACCGACTACTACACCCGGCTCGAGCAGGCGCGCGGTCCGCGTCCGTCGACCCAGGTGCTCACCGCGCTGGCCAGGGCCCTGCGCTTGAGCGCCGACGAACGCGACCACCTGTTCCACCTGTGCGGGCACCCGTCGCCGGACCGCGAGCTGCGGGACAAGCACGTCGGACCCGGGCTGCTGCACATGCTGTCCAAGCTCGACGACACGCCGGCCGCGGTGGTCACCGAGCTGGGTGAGGTGCTCGTGCAGAACCGTATGCACACCCTGCTGGCGGGCGACCACGGCGACCGCAGCGGGCTCGATCGCTACTACGCCTGGCGCTGGTTCACCGATCCCGCCGCCAGAACCGTCTTCCCGGAAGAGGATTGGGACCGGCTCGGCCGCAGCCACGTCGCCGACCTGCGCGCCACCGCGGCGCGCCGGGCCGACGACCCCGAGGTCACCCACTACATCGCCGAGTTACGGCGCAACAGCCCGGAATTCGAGGCGCTGTGGAACGAACACGAAGTGGCGGTGCGGGTCACCGACGCCAAACGCTTCGTCCATCCCGAGGTGGGGCTGATCGACACCGTCTGCGAGGTGCTGGTGACCCGGAACGCGGCCCAGCGCCTGCTGGTCTACCTGCCCCGGCCCGGCACCGACGCGGCGGAGAAGATGGCGCTGCTGCGGGTGATCGGCACCCAGCGGCTCAGCCCGGCGTGAGGCGTCAGGGCGCCCCGGTGACGTAGGCGAGCGCGGTGTCGACGGCGGGCTGCCCGCCCGCCAGCGCGTATCCGGCCAGCGCGCCGATCGCGGCACCCGCCACGGTCGCCACCGGCACGGTGATGAAATCGAGGACGAACAGCCCGAGCGGGAACCCGAGGACGAAGCCGATCGCGGCCCCGATCACCGCGCCCTGGATGATCTCCGGCTGCAGCCGCTGGGTCTCGGCGAAGAAGCGTTCCTGGGCGCTGATGTCGCGCACCGGGGTGTCGGATTCGCCGATCGGGGTGAGGGTGAGGCTGGTGCCCGCCGCGTCGATGGCGGGCGTCAGCGGCACCTCGTGCTCGCCGAGCCGCACGACCATCGGCAGCGCGGCGATCACCGTGCCCGCGGCATCGGTGACGGTGACGACCGTCGCGTCGTGCACCAGCTGGAACCGGCCCGCGTCGAGCGTGGTCACCACGGCGCGTCGATCCTCGGACACGCCGACCTGGTAGTTCACGTCCTTGTCGACCCCGCGCAGCTGGATGCCGGGCTGCTCTGGCTCGGCGGCGCCCACTCCCGTACCCGCCAGGGTGACCCCCATAGCCAGCAGCGCCGCGCCGATCCCCGTGCCGATCCTCATCCCGCCAAGCCTCCCGCTGTCCCATCCGGGAGCCGATCGTCCCGTCCGTCGCGGCAAACCTAACCGCTGGCACGCTTTTCGGAAAGTTGTCGGACTGTCGCCCGCGTGGGTGGGGCCGATGGTCAGCGGGCCGCGGACGACAGATCGGCCGTGGGTGGACGACGGGCGAACTCCGGTGCGTGTTCCGGGCGCAGGCCGATACCGCCCAGGTACGCGGTGAGCCCGGCCAGGACCGGCACCGCGTCGACGACTCGCAGCGGGAGGGGAGCGGTGTGCAGGGTCCCGCGCAGGGCGGGGGCGATGAGCAGGTCGTGTTCGCCGCGCTGGGAACGCTGGGTGAAACTCGCGGGCAGCATCCTCCTGCGCTGCACTTTGTCCAGGTCGGCGAGGCCCACCGTGCCGTCGAGCAACGGCTGGGCGAGCAGCCGCGCGGCGGCGACGGCGTCCTGTATCGCCAGGTTCACGCCGACACCGCCGACCGGCGACATCGTGTGCGCGGCGTCGCCGATGCACAGCAGGCCGGGCACGTACCAGCGGTCGAGCATGCCGACCGTCACCTCGAGCAGCTTGACGTCGTCCCAGGAGCCGATCGCCGCGGTCGCCTCGGCGGACCAGCCGAACAGTTCGGTGATCCGGTCGCGCAGCCAGGCCACGTCGTTGGCCGCGCGCAGCGTCGCGTCGTGGCCCTTCTCGATGATGTAGCCGGTCTGGTAGTAGTCGCCGCGGTCGATCGCCACCGCGGAGTTCCCGCTGGTGAAGCGGGCCAGTACCGCGCCGCCCTCGGTGTCGTCGGCGGATTTCGGGATGCGGAAGAACCACATGTCCATCGGTACGTCCTCGGTCCGCTGACGCAGGCCGGCGGCCTCGCGCGCCACCGAATCGCGGCCGTCGCAGGCGAGCACCAGGTCGGCGCGCAGGGTGTGCTCGATGCCGTCGACGTCGCGGTAGCGCACGCCGGTGACCGTGTCGGATTCGTGGATCAGCCCAGTGACGGTCGAGCGCATGCGCAGCGTGAAGGTCGGTTCGGTGGCGGCGGCGCGGACCAGCAGATCGAGGAAATCCCACTGCGGGACCATCGCGATGTGCCGGTACCGGCCGGGGATCCGGGTGAGATCGGCGGCGACGACCATCCGGTCGCCCGCGTACATGCACATCCTGGTCAGCGCGGACTGGGGCAGCCGGGCGAAGTCCGGGCCGAGGCCGAGTTCGTCGAGCAGCCGCACGGTCGACGGATGCACGGTGTCGCCGCGGAAATCCCGCAGGAAGTCGGGGTGCTTCTCCAGCACCGTCACCTCGACGCCCGCCCTGGCCAGCAGCAGGCCCGCCATCGTGCCCGCCGGTCCGCCGCCGACGATGCAGCACGTGGTCTTGTCCATCAGAACCCCCTCGAACGCCATTGTCTACGACAAAGCGTAGTAGGCGAATCCGGGCGCGGTCCATGGTTTTCGGAAATTCCGGGCAGCCCTTGACGGCCGGAGGTGGGCGCGCAATACTGAACTAGATGGTTCAGTATGACTTCCTGGATGCCTCGTTCGGGGCGCTCGCGGACCCCACCCGGCGGGGCATCCTCGAGCGACTCGGGCGTGGGCCCGCCAGTATCAGCGAGTTGGCCGAGCGCTTCGAGATGACCTTGACCGGCATCAAGAAGCACATCGGTCTGCTGGAGAACGCGGGCATGGTGGTCACCGAGAAGCGCGGGCGGGTCCGGTACTGCCGGATCGGTGACCACGTCTTCGACCGGGAGGTGGCCTGGATGCAGGGTTATCGGCAGATGCTCGAAGCCCGGATGGACCGTCTCGGTGAATTCCTCGAACGAACGGAGCCAGAGCAATGAGCACAACGACCAACGACGCGGTCATCACCTCGACCTCGGACCGCGAAGTCCACATCGAACGCGATTTCGACGCACCGCTGGACCGGGTGTGGAACGCCTACAGCCGGATCGAGCAGCTCTCGCGCTGGTGGGGCCGCGGGCATGTGGTCGACGTCGAACGCTGGGAATTCCGCAAGGGCGGGCACTGGCGCTTCGTCGAGCACGACGGCGACGAGTCCTACGGATTCGAGGGCCGCTTCCGCGAGATCACCCCGAAGGAGCGGATCGTGCAGTCCTTCGAATGGGACGGCATGCCCGCGCACATCTCGATCGACTCGACCACCTTCGTCGACCTGGGCAACGGCCGCACCAGGGTGGTCACCGACAGTATCTTCCACACCGCCGAGGAATGCGCGGGCATGCTCGCCTCCGGGATGGAAGGCGGCCTCAACGACAGCTACCGCGCCCTCGACGTACTGCTGGCCGAGGGCCGCTAGCGATCGCTGATCCGGCACCGCGGCAGGCGGTGCCGGATCAGCGGTGGGCGCAGCCGGTGGCCCGTTTGCGCGGCTTCAAGCGCAGCGGCGGCAGCGGCGGAGCGGGGATCCGCTCCTCGGGCGGATGGCCGACCACCCCGGCGAAACGGCTGGTGTCGTGCGATTCCCAGGCATCGCGGGCCGCGATGATCTCGTCGTGGCTGCGGCCGACGAAGTTCCACCACATCACCAGCTCCTCGGCGAACGGCTCGCCGCCGATCAGCGCGAAGTGCGCGCCCTCGGTGGATGCCAGGCGCAGTTCGGCCCGGTCGGTGCCCAGGTACAGCAAGGGTCCGGCGGTGAGCTCGGTGCCGTCCACGACGACCGTGCCCTCGACGACCAGCACCGCGTGCTCGAACGCGCGTTCCAGCGGCAGCCGCACCTCGGCGCCGGGGTCGAGCACGATATCGGCCCCGACGATCGGGGTGTAGGCCCGCGCCGGCGAGGTGACACCGCCCAGCGAGCCGATCAGCACGGTGGCCCGCAGCCCCGGCTCCTCGTACCCGGGCAGCTCGCGATGCTGCTCGAAATGCGGTTCGACGCCGGTCGCGGTGCCGGGCAGGGCGATCCACAGCTGCAAGCCGTTGCCCGCGTGCGCGCCGGGGACCCCGAATTCCGAATGCGCGATGCCGCGACCCGAGGTCATCAGGTTCAGCTGACCCGGCTCGATCTCGACGTCGGAGCCCACCGAATCCCGGTGCCGGATCCGGCCGTCGAACGGCCAGGTCACCGTCTGCAAGCCGATGTGCGGGTGCGGGAGGATATCGGGCGACGCGCCGGTCCGGGTGACGGTCGGCGAACCGAACCGGTCCAGGAAGCACCACGCGCCGACGGTCGGCAGATCACGTTGCGGCAGGGTGCGTTCCACGTACACACCGCGCACGCCACCCAGCGGTACCTCCCTGGCGGGGTACAGCTCGGTGATCGGTCCCGGACTCGGCGACGGTTCGCACAGCGCCTCGGCGGGATCGAGCTCCATATCGCTCACTTGGCGATGCCCTTGCCGACGACGTGCGCGTCGTACTCGGGGTGCTTGTCGAGCCAGCCGCGGATGAACGGGCAGTGCGCGGTGATGGTGCGACCGCGCGCGATCACGTCCTCGACGGCCTGGCGGGCGAGCACGCCGCCCAGTCCCTTGCCCGCGTAGGCGCCGTCGATCTCGGTGTGGATGAAATCGGTGTCGTTGTCGCGCTCGATGTACTCGGCGAAGCCGGCCGGTTCGCCGTCGTAGAACACGTCGTAGCGGTTCTTCGCCGGGTTGTTGACGACGCGGCGCTCCGGCTCGGTCGACGCGGGCTGGGCGGCGGGGGTGGTCTCGGACATCTTCTTGCGCTCCTTCCGCACCGGAACAGGGTGCGCGCTCAGGATCGACACGCGGTTGAACGCGCCGATCGCGACGGCGATCCAGACGATCACCGAGATCTGTTCATCGGACCAATGCTCGCGGGCGATCTCGTATTCCCGATCGGTGCGCTCCTCGTCGGGCAGCGTGGTGACGGCCTCGGCCAGCCCGAGCGCGGCCCGGTCGGCGGCCGAATACGTGCCGCCGCGCCGCCACGCGGGCAGCACCGCGATCTCCTGCGCCGACAGGCCGGCGCCCAGGCCCGCGTGCTCGTGCACGTCGAGGCAGTACGGGCAGCCGTTGATCTGGGAGACCCGCAGATTGATCAATTCGATCAGCCGCCGCTCGATCCCCGCGGCCGCGGCGGCGGCGCGGATCTCGGCGGCGGTCGCGCTGAGCGCCTTGAAGATCGCCGGATGCTGCTTGTCGATCCACACGCGGTCGTGGCGTTCGGTCACCCTGGCGATGCTAGCGCCGCGCGCCGCGGCCCGTCGGACCGCGGCGCGCCTGCGGTTACTCCCGGCCCGCGGAGGTGAAGGACATGTCGGCGTACCGGTTGCCCGCCACTTGCGCGGCGATCGGCTCCAGCGTCGCGAGCTCCTCGGCGGTGAGCCGTACCGTGGCCGCCGCGACGTTCTCGGCCAGCCGGGCGCGCTTGCGGGTGCCGGGGATCGGCACGACCGGCAGGCCGTGCGCCTCGGCGCGCGCGTGCACCCACGCCAGCGCCGCCTGGGCCTTGGTGATCCCGTTGGCCTCGGCGATCGCCGCCAGCGGGGCGAGCAGCTCGGCGTTGTGCTCGGCGTTGTCACCGGTGAAGCGCGGCTGGAACCTGCGGAAGTCCTTGTCGCCGAGGTCGTTCGCGGTGCGGAAGGCGCCGGTGAGGAAGCCGCGGCCCAGCGGTGAGTACGGCACGAAGGCCACGCCGAGTTCGGCGGCGGCGGGCACCGCGGTGCGCTCCACGTCGCGGGAGAACAGCGACCATTCCGACTGCACGGCCGCGATCGGGTGCACCGCGTGCGCGGCGCGCAGCTCGTCGCCGGTCACCTCGGAGAGCCCGAGCGCGCGGACCTTGCCCGCCGCGACGAGTTCGGCCAGCGTGCCGACGGTCTCCTCGATCGGCACCCCCGGATCGCGACGGTGCATGTAGTACAGGTCGATGGTGTCGATGCCGAGGCGGCGCAGGCTCGCGTCGACCGCAGCGTGGATGTAGCCGGGGGAGTTGTCGAAGCCGCGGTAGCTGGGGTCGTCGGCCTTGCGGACGATGCCGAACTTGGTCGCGATCACCAGCTCGTCGCGGTGCGCGCGGACGAACCCGGACAGGAACTCCTCGTTGTGGCCTGAGCCGTAGATGTCGGCGGTGTCGAACAGGGTGACGCCGAGTTCGAGCGCGTGCTCGAGGGTGGCGCGCGATTCGGCCTCGTCGGTCTCGCCGTAGAACTCGCTGATGCCCATGCAGCCCAGGCCCTGCACGCCGACCAGCGGGCCGTCGGTGCCGAGGGCGATGGTCGGCAGCGTCGCGGTGGTGCTCATGTATCGGTTCCTTCGCTCGTGTGCGCGGTGCCCGTGGCCGGCCGATCGGCCTCGGATCTGCCCTCGTAGATGGCGATCTTGTAGTCGAGGACGGCCACGGTCTGCTGGAGTTCCGCGATCTTGTCGAGCACGTCGGACCTGGTCTGCCGGAACATCTCGAGCCGCTCCGGGTAGGTCTGCTCACCGGCCCTGACCAGTTCGGCGTAGCGGATCATGTCGGCCACCGGCATGCCGGTGAGCCGCAACCGGCTGATCAGCTCGAGCCATTCCAGGTCGCGGTCGCTGAAACGCCGGTTGCCGGTGTGGTCGCGGCCGACATACCCCATCAGCCCGATCCGCTCGTACCAGCGCAGGGTGTCGCGACTGAGCCCGGAGCGTTCGGCGACCTCACCGATCGAGTAGCGCGGGCGTTCGCGATCGTCGTCCCCAGCAGTGGTGCGCAGGGCCGCGTCCTTGTCCATCGTGCTCGTCCCTTTCTCGTGGAACCCCACCGACGCTATCCACCTGGAGTGCGCTCCAAGCAAGACTTGTTCTCGCGGGACGAGCGAATTCAGTTGTACTTCGGCAGCTCCTGCACGGCCCACCGGTTGCCGTCGGGGTCGGCGAAGAAGGTGAACAGGCCCCAGCCCATGTCCTGCACCGGGCTGGCCTCCACGCCGGCGGCCACGAGCTGCTCGTAGGCCTGCTGCGCGCTGGGGACGACCATCTGCATGCCCTCGACGCTGCCGGGGGCGGCGCTGGTCAGGCCGCGGCCGATGCAGATCGAGCAGCCCGAGCCGGGCGGGGTGAGCTGGACGAAGCGGATGTCCGGGCTCGGGGTGTGGTCGTGATCGGCGTTGAAGCCGATGCTGGTGTAGAAGTCCTTGGCCCGATCGACGTCGGTGACCGGGATGGCAACGAGCTCGATTTTCCAATCCATGCCGTTCAGCATGGCACCGGTGGCCGACAGAAACGTAGTCTGGATCACATGGCTGGTAAGAACATCGACCGCGTCAGGGCCAGATCGGCCTGGGAGACGGTCAAGGAGAGCCCGGTGATCACCGCGATCGCGGTGGCGCCGGTGGTGCTGGTGCTCGGCGTGGTGTGGTGGCTGACGAACGGTTTCGTCGCCTTCGTGCTGCTCGCCCTGCTCGGGGTCGGCATCGTCGTCGGCGGCAAGCTGCTCAAGTAGCCGCGGCCGCCTCAGCGCGGAACGTGGAAGAAGGTGAGTTCACCCGAACCCGGGTCCAGCTGTGCCCACGGCCGGTCGAACTCGAGCACGGCCAGCGCCGAGGTGGGGAATTTGCGGCTGAGCTCGGTCGCCTGATCGGAGTCGCGATTGGCCGCGAGTTCCCAAGCGGTCCACGGGATTCCGGGCACGTGGCCGACGACGAGCAGGGTGCCGACGGCATCGTCGGTGAGCTGGATCAGCTCGATCAGGGTGTGCGGGTTCGCCTCGTAGATGTCGTCGGTGTACTCCACCGGCGCGTCGATCCCGGTCGCGGCGAGCGTCTGCCTGGTCCGGGTGGCCGTCGAGCAGCGCACCGCGTCGATCGGCGGCTGGGTGTCCCGCAGCCAGGCACCGGCCAGGGCCGCCTCCCGCTGCCCACGCGGCGCCAGCGGGCGGGCATGATCGCCGACTCCGTCGGGGTACGCCGATTTTCCGTGCCGCATCAGGATGAGGGTCGCCACCATGGGAACCACCGTAATCCCGACCGCGGGTGAGGTCGCGGTCACACTCGAGGCACACTGAAAGCTGCGTCACCGTAGATGTGTTCGTGGCACACCCGCCGCGGGCCCGCTCCGGACGACGTCTCGAGCCACCGACCACACATTTCGAGGATCTGCACACTATGGCCTACGTCATCACGCAGCGTTGTTGCAACGACGCCAGCTGCGTCACCGAGTGCCCGGTCGACTGCATTCGCCCGACTCCGGATCAGCCGGAGTTCGCCACGGCGGAGATGCTGTACATCGACCCCGACACCTGCATCGACTGCGGAGCCTGTGTCGACGCGTGCCCGGTGGACGCCATCTTCTCCGAGGACGACCTGCTCGCCTCGCTGGCCAGGTACCGCGAGATCAACGCCGCCTACTTCCAGCGCCACCCGCTGGAGTCGAACTTCGATCCGCTGGCCACCCCGACCCGTCCGCCCAAGGACCTGGGCACCCTGCGCGTCGCGATCGTCGGCGCCGGCCCGGCCGCCTGCTACGCCGCCGACGAACTGCTGCGCCGCAGCGACGTCGAGGTCGAGATGTTCGACCGGCTGCCGACCCCGTGGGGTCTGGTGCGGGCGGGCGTCGCGCCCGACCACGCGGGCACCAAGAACGTGGCGAACATGTTCGACTCGGCCTTCCGCCGCGAGACGCTGCAGTACTACCTCAACGTCGAGGTGGGTCAGCACATCGACCACCAGGAACTGCTCGATCACCACCACGCGGTGATCTACGCGGTCGGCGCGTCCAGCGATCGCAAGCTCGGCGTGCCCGGCGAGGACCTGCCCGGCAGCCATTCGGCCACCGAGTTCGTCGCCTGGTACAACGGTCACCCCGACTTCGCCGATCGCGAGTTCGACCTGTCCGGCGAGCGCGCGGTGATCGTCGGCAACGGCAACGTCGCGCTCGACGTCGCCCGCGTGCTCACCGTCGACCCGGACGAGCTCGCCAAGACCGACATCGCCGACCACGCCCTGGACGCGCTGCGCAACAGCAACATCCGCGAGGTGGTGATCCTCGGCAGGCGCGGCCCGCTGCAGGCCGCCTACAGCACCCCGGAGTTCCTGTCGCTGACGCACCTGAAGGGTGTCGACGTCGTCGTCGATCCGGCCGATATGGTCCTGGATCCGCACAGCCAGGCCCTGCTGGACGACCCGAACATCGAGCCGTCGCTGCGGCTGAAGTACACCCTCGCCCAGGAGTACGCCACCGCGGAGCACGACCCGGCGCACAAGCGGATCGTCTTCCGCTACCTGACCACGCCGACCGCCGTGCACGGCGAGGGCAAGGCCACCTCGATCGAGTTCGCGCACAACGAATTGACCGAGGAGAACGGGCAATTGGTGGCCACCGCCACCGACCGCACCGAGTCGCTGGACACCGGCCTGGTGCTGCGCTCGATCGGGTACCGCGGCGTGCCGATCGCGGGCCTGCCGTTCGACGAGCGGCGCGGCACCGTGCCCAGCGAGCACGGCCGCGTCATCGAGGCGACCGAGCCGGTGCCGGGCGTGTACGTCTCCGGCTGGATCAAGCGCGGTCCGCGCGGGGTGATCGGCTCCAACCGGGTCGACGCCGAGGAGACGGTGGAGGCGCTGATCGCCGACTTCATCGCGGGCAAGCTGACAGCGCCGACCGGTGACCGGGCGGCGTTGCAGGCCCTGCTCGCGCAGCGGCAGCCGGAGCTGGTCGATCGCAAGGGCTGGAAGACCATCGACCAGGCCGAGAAGGCCGCGGGCAAGGCGGCGGGCAGGCCGCGGGTCAAGTTCACCACCCGCGCCGACCTGCTCAAAGCGGCCAAGGGCTAGCCGGTAGGCCCCGGTCCGCGCGGCGGGCCGGGGCTAGTCCGGCAGGGGCATGATCCGGACGACGGTCGTGGTGATCCCACCGACCACGAACCACAGCCGCAGCACCGGGCGGCCGGTCCGGTCACCCGGTTCGTAGCGGCCGCGCACCGTGATGTGCTCGCGGGCCAGCACCGGAGCCACGTATTCGATGACCGCGCGGTGCGGTCCGGCGACCAGCTTGGGATAGTCGACCAGGAACTGCTCGACGGCCTGCCAGTAGCAGGTGTGATTGACGTGGTTGTACTGGTCGATATCGGTCGCGCGCACCGGGAACGGCAGATCGGTGTCGGATTCGCGCGGCGCCGGATCGGTGAGATAGGGCCGCCAGCGTAACCGGTGCTCATCGGTGGATCGGGCCAGGTAGGCCAGGCCCTCGTCGCTGATCCGGGCGGGCTGGTTGCTGGACTCGCTGAGGTTGATCCAGAAACCCTCGGTCTCGATCAGGCCGCCGCCGTCACTGGTGATCCGGGTGCGCATGTTCGTCCACCGGGTGGACATGCTCGAACACCAGCGGGTCAGGTGCACCTGATCGGGCCAGGTGACCGGCCGGAGGACATCGATGACGGTGCGGCGCACGATCCAGGTGGGGTCGGTGCGGTGCAGGGCCGTCTGATGGAGTTCGTCCCAGGAGATGTCCTGCAGATAGCGCGCCACGGCATCGAAGCGCAGCCGGTGATAGGGATCCACGTCGCCAGCCCGGACGGGCCACGCCGCGGCGAAACCCATGCCCTCCTGGGGAAGCGGGGCCAGTGGCTGTTCGAGTGACACGTGTGCTCCTTGCACGGCGCACCAGGTGTGCCGCGACTTCTTGCGTAGTTCTGCTGACGACTTTACGGGGCGCAGATCACACCCTCACGCGGAGCCGGGGCAAGCGGTATCGGATTCGACCCGCTCCCGGTAGCCTGCAGGAATGGCCGGCGGGGCGATGGCGGGCTCGATGTTCGGGCGCTATGAAATGCGCAGACTCCTCGGAGTCGGCGGTATGGGGGAGGTCTACGAGGCCTACGACACCTCCAAGAGTCGCACTGTCGCCGTCAAGGTACTCAACCGCGAGCTGGCCAGGGACCCCGTCTACGTGCAGCGATTCCGGCGGGAGTCGCACGCGATGGCGAGTGTGCAGGAACCGCACGTCATCCCGGTGCACGACTGGGGCGAGGTCGACGGCGTCCTCTACATCGACATGCGGCTGGTCAAGGGCACCGATCTCAAGGACCGCCTGCAGCGGCACGGCAGGCTGACGCCCGGCGAGGCGGTGCAGGTGGTGGAGCAGATCGCCGCCGCGCTCGACGCCGCGCACGAGATCGGCCTGATCCACCGCGACGTGAAGCCGGCCAACATCCTGCTCACCAGCAGCATGTTCGCCTACCTGGTCGACTTCGGCATCGCCCACACCGACTCCGATCCGCAGCTGACCAGCACCGGCAGTGCCGTCGGCTCGATGGCCTACATGGCGCCGGAACGCTTCGAGGACGCGCCGCTGACCGCCGCCGTCGACACCTACGCACTCAGCTGTGTGCTCTACGAGGCGCTGGTCGGGCGGGTCCCGTACCCGGTGAACAGCCTCGCGGGCGCGATCGGCTCGCATCAGATGGCGCCACCGCCGCGGCCGAGCGCTGTCGACCCGGCGCTGGAGTTCTTCGATCCGGTGATCGATCGCGGCATGGCCAAGCGGCCGGGGCAGCGCTACGCCACCCCCGGTGACCTGGCCCGCGCCGCCCGCGCGGCGCTGGTGCAGGGCGAGCGGGCCGCCCCGCGTACCGCGCCGGGTCCGCAGGTGGCGGCCGCGACCGTGGTCGGCCCGGTGACCGGGCCCCGGTCCTACGACACCGGTGCACCACCGCCGCCGACCGTGTCCGGCCCCCAGGTGGTGGTTCCGCAGGTCTCCGGTCCACAGCCGCAGTGGACCCCGCCGCCGGGCTACCAGGTCGGCGCCCCGCAGCAGCCCACCCGGGTCGGCGGGTACACCCATCCGTCCGCGCCGCTGCCGCTGCCGCCGCAGCGCGGTTCGTCGACGCCGATCCTGGCCGGGGCACTGGGCGCGCTGATCGTGGTGGCCGTGGTCGGCGTCGCGGTGTGGGTGATGCTGAGCGTCGGTGACGACAAGCAGAAGACCATCGCCGATCCGCCGATCACGACCACCGGGGAGGTCGTCCCGCCGCCGGTGATCGAGACGGTCAGCCAGACCGTCACCACCACGCGGGTCGTGCCGACCCCGACCAGGACGACGGTGCCGCCGCTGCAATCGAGTGTCAGCGGCGCCGACGGCCAGGGCTTCCTGAACAGCCCACGCTGCAACGACAACGACGCCGCGATGACGATCGCGCGCACCACCGGTTCGCGCGTGGTCATCTGCCATACCGGCGACAACCGCTACTACTACAAGGGCGCCAGGGCCAGCGACGGTCTCGGCATCGAACTCGACGACCCGGTGCCGACCGGCGGCGGCGGTTTCACCGCCACCAACCCGACCGACGGCACGCAGTATCAGCTCAGCCCCGCCGGGCTCACCATCGTCAAGGGTGGATCCGTGCTGGCCAGCGAGTCGGTGACGGAATTCGCCCATCGCTGATCGGCCCGCCGGGATATGTTCGCGGTAGAGGGTGTCACCGAGAGAGGTTTTGGAAAATGCGCGCAGCCCAGGTCGGCAAGCTGGATGGTCCGTCGGCGATCGAGATCGTCGACCTGCCCGAGCCGGTGGCCTATCCCGGCGGGGTCCTGATCGACGTGCACGCCGCGGGCATCGCCTTCCCGGACGTGCTGATGACGCGCGGCCTGTACCAGATGAAGCCGGGCCTGCCGTTCGTCGTCGGCGGCGAGGTGGCGGGCGTGGTGCGCGAGGCGCCGGAGGGCTCGGCCCTGCGGCCCGGTGATCGGGTCGCCGCGCTGACCATGCTCGGCAACGCCGTCGCCGAGGTGGCCGTCTCGCCCGAGCACGCCGTGTTCAAGCTGCCCGACAACGTCTCGCTCGACGCCGGCGCCGGCATCCTGTTCAACGACCTCACCGTGCACTTCTGCCTGACCAAGCGCGGCCGGATCGCCCAGGGCGAGACGGTGCTGGTGCACGGCGCGGCGGGCGGCATCGGCACCTCCACCCTGCGGATGGCCAGGGCGCTGGGCGCGGGCCGGGTGATCGCCGTGGTGAGCACCGAGTCGAAGGCGCAGGTGGCCAAGGCCAACGGCGCGACCGACGTGGTGCTGACCGAGGGCTGGCTGGCAGCGGTGAAGGAGCTCACCGACGGCCGCGGCGTCGACATCGTGCTGGACCCGGTGGGCGGCGACCGCTTCACCGACAGCGTCCGCTCGCTGGCCGGCGGCGGCAGGCTGCTGGTGGTCGGTTTCACCGCGGGCGAGATCCCGACCGTGAAGGTGAACCGGCTGCTGCTCAAGAACGTCGAGGTGGTCGGGGCCGCGTGGGGCGAGTGGGTGATGACGCACCCGACCTACCTGGCCGAACAGTGGGCCGAGGTCGAGCCGCTGCTGGCCTCCGGTGCCATCCCCGCGCCGGAGCCGGTGCTGTACCCGCTGGAGAAGACCGCCGAAGCCGTTGCGGCGCTGGACAACCGGACCGCCACCGGCAAGGTCGTCGTCCAGCTGCGCTGAGCGCGGGACGGGGTGGGCCAGTATCGTCCACCTCGTCACCGGGCCGTCGAAGGAGTCGCATGCAGCTGTCGAATCGGGTGCTGAACCGGACGTTGCTCGCGCGTCAGCACCTGCTGGAGCGCTCGACGCTGAGTACCCCGCAGATGTGCGATCACCTCATCGGCCTGCAGGCCCAGGATGTGCCGCCGCCGTTCGTCGGATTGTGGAGCCGGATCACCGATTTCGATCCGGCGACGGTGTCGGCCGGGCTGGAGGATCGGTCGCTGGTGCGGATCACCCTGATGCGCGGCACCATTCACCTGGTCACCCCGCCGGACGCGCTGCGGATCGCGCCGCACATCCAGCCGGAACTGGAGAAGGTGCCGTTCCGCAAGGGGTTCAACTACGGGGCGATGGTCGGTCTCGACCCCGAGGAGCTGCGCGCGCACGGCGAATCCGTGCTCGGTGACGCGCCGATGGCCGCCGCCGACCTGCGCACCGAGGCGGCCAGGCTCTACCCCGACCGCGATCCCGGCCCGGTCGTGCAGACCTGGCTCTACCAGCTCCCGGTCCTGCAGACCCCGCCGCGCGGCCGCTGGCGCGACAACAGCAGGCCGGTGTGGTCGCGGGTCGAACCCTGGCTGGGCGCCCCGCTCGACCCGGACTATCCGGTGGCCGAACTGATCCTGCGCTACCTGCGCGCGTTCGGGCCCGCCAGCACGATGGACATGCAGACCTGGTCCCGGCTGCCCGCCATGAAGCAGGCCGTCGCCGCGCTGGGCGATCGGGTCCGCACCTACACCGACGAGCGTGGCCGCACCCTCTACGACGCCGCCGACCTCACCCTCGCCGACCCCGATCAGCCCGCGCCGGTCCGCCTGCTCGGCTGGTACGACAACCTGCTGCTGTCCCATCAGGACCGCAGCCGCGTGCTCGGCGACGATTCCGCGCCGCCGCTGCGCGCCTTCGCCTCCTGGGTCTCCCCGGTGCTCATCGACGGCTTCCTCGCCGGGATGTACAAGGTCTTCGTGAAGTCCGGCACCGCGCGCCTGCGGATCAGCCCGGTCCGCGCCTGGACGAAAGCCGAAGCGGCGCAGGTCGAAGCGGAGGCCGCGGCGCTGCTCGCCTTCCTCGAACCGGAATCGACGCCCGCCGTGGAGATCCTGGCGCCCGGCGCGGACGTCCGGCCGTGACACGCGTTTAACGCCGTGGCAACACCGCCTTCCTAGGGTCGGTGCCACGACGTTCATGGCTGCAACGGACGACGTGCTCCGCTGATCCGGGCGGGCGAACCAGCCGCATCCGCAGAAGAGGTGCGCGCATGGGTTCCCCCGCGTCCGTTGTCATCACCGACGTCACCGTCTACACCGAACAGGGCTGGGCGCCCGGCGAGGTCGTCGTCCGCGACGGTGTCGTCGTCGCCCTCGCGGCTGGTCCCGAACACGCCGGTCTGCCCCGTTTCGACGGCGGTTCCGGCTATCTGCTGCCCGGCTTCGTCAACACCCACACCCACCTGCAACAAGCCGTGCTGCGCGGTGCCGGTGAGGGTCTGCCGCTGCTCGAATGGTTGCGCTGCGTCGGCGAGTTCACGGTCGCTGCCACGCCGGAGCAGACCTATCTCTCGGCGCTGGCCGGTGGCCTGGAACTGCTACGCAGCGGGGTCACGACGGTGGTCGAGCACCTGTGGCCGAACCCGTCGGACGCGGTCCACCAGGCGATGATCCGGGCGCTCGACGAGCTCGGTATCCGGGTCGTGCTCGGTCGTGGCATCGCCGATCGCGCCGACCTCACCCGCAAGTGGGGCCTGGATCCGCGCCTGCTGCAACCACTGGACGAGGCGCTGGCCCACGTCGACGCCCTCGACGCGCAGCTGCGCGGCACCCGGATCACCACCGCGCTGGCCGTGCCCAACCCCCGCTGCCTCACCCCGGAGGGTATGGCCGCCACCCGCGAATACGCCCAGGCGACCGGCAAGACGGTGTCGATACATGTTCTGGAGACCACCACCGACGACGACATGTGCCGATTGCATGCAGGCGCCGGTGCCGTCGACTACCTCGACGCGAGCGGTTTCCTCTGGGATCGCACCTTGGCGGTGCACTGCGTCAACCTCGACGCGCACGGTCGCGCGGTCTTCGCCGAGCGCGGTGTGGCCGTGTCCTACAACCCGGTCTCCAATATGCGTCTCGGCAGCGGCGTCGCCCCGGTGCCGGAGCTGCTGGCCGCGGGCGTCGACGTGACGCTCGGCGTCGACGGTGCCGCCAGCAACGACACCCAGGACATGCTGCTGGCGCTGCGCTTCGGCGCGTTCCTGCAGCGTGCGGCCAACAAGCGGGCCGATCTGCTCGGCTTCGCCGACATGCTGCACATGGCCACCGGCGCGGCGGGCCGCGTCCTCGGCGGGCCGAGCCGCACCGGCGTCGCCGTCGGCGACCGCGCCGATCTCACCCTGGTCCGCTTCGATCGCGACTTCGCCTGCCTGCCGGTCCTCGACCCCGGCGCCACGCTGCTCACCGCCGCGTCACCCCGGGTGATCGACACCGTCTGGGTCGACGGCGAGGCCGTGCTCCGCGACGGCGTCAGCACCCGGGTCGACGCGCAAGACCTCGCGTCGCGCCTGCTTCGCATGCGCTGATTGTTAATACACCGGAAACGAACAACACATTGCATGTAATTCAGTTCATTCACACTGATGTTGATCAGAAGTTGCACGCAACATCGACAATCCGCAGGAGAAGGTGATCACGGTGACGCTCTACGACACGGTGAACGACGCCGACGCGAGGACGCTGCTGTCCGGCCTGGAGGTCTCCTTCGCCGGCGTCGGCAAGCGATTCGGCGGCGACGAGGGCACGCTCGCCCTGACCGAGATCTACCTCGACCTCCGCGAGGGCGAATTCGTCGCGGTGGTCGGCCCGTCCGGCTGCGGCAAGTCGACGCTGCTGCGCCTGGCCGCCGGCCTCGAAGCGGTGAGCACGGGCGCCGTCGCGGTCCGCACGGACTCGATCGGCTTCATCTTCCAGGAAGCCACCCTGCTGCCGTGGCGCAAGGTCCGCCGCAATGTCGAACTCTCGGCCCAGCTGGCCGGGGTCGACCGGGCGGTGCGCCGCGAGCGGGTCGAGCGCGCCATCGCGGCGGTCGGTCTCGCCGACTTCGCGAACAAACTGCCGCACCAGCTCTCGGGCGGCATGCGGATGCGCGTCTCGCTGGCCAGGGCGCTCTCGCTGGAACCGCGGCTGATGCTGCTCGACGAGCCGTTCGGCGCGCTCGACGAGATGACCAGGCTGAACATGCAGGAGGAACTGCTGCGGCTCTACCGCGACAACGCCTTCACCGCGCTGTTCATCACCCACTCGGTCTCCGAGGCGGTGTTCCTGGCCTCGCGGGTGGTGGTGATGTCGGCCCGGCCCGGCCGCGTCCACGAGGTGATCGACGTGGACCTGCCGTACCCGCGGGACCGCGAGCTGCGCTTCGATCCCGCCTTCACCGAACTCGTCTCGCGCGTCTCGCGCTCGCTGAAAGAGGCTGCCTGATGGTCAGTATCGCGGCCCGCGCCGTCGCTCCCGCCCGTTCGCGCCCGGCCTTGCCCGCGCCACAGCTCCGCAGGTTCGCCCGCGCGCTCGTCGCCCCGGCGGTGTCGATCGCGCTGGCGCTGGCCGCCTGGTACGCGGTGTCGATGCTGGTGCTCAGCGAGAGCCGCCGCTTCCTGCTGCCGCCGCCGCACGTCGTGTTCGGCGAATCCCTCGCCGACCCGGCCAAGCTCGAGGTGATGGTCGAGGCGCTGGCGGTCACCGCCCGCGTCGCGCTCACCGGTCTGCTGATCTCGGCGGTGCTCGGTGTCGCCATCGCGGTGCTGATGAGCCAGGCCAAGCCGATCGAACAGGTCGTCTACCCGTATGCCGTGGTGCTGCAGGCCATTCCGGTGCTCGCGGTGGTGCCACTGATCGGGCTGTGGCTCGGCTACGGTTTCGCCGCCCGCACGACGGTCTGCGTGCTCATCGCCATCCACCCGATCATCGCGATGACCCTGTTCGGCATCAAATCCGTCGACGCCAACCTCCAGGAACTGTTCACCCTCGGCCGCGCGGGCAGGCTGCGCAGGCTCTGGTCGCTGCAACTGCCCGCCGCGCTGCCGTCGACCCTGACCGGATTGCGCACCGCCGCCGGGCTCTCGGTCACCGGCGCGATCATCGGCGACATGTTCTTCGCGCAGGGCAAACCCGGCATCGGCACCCTGCTCGACACCTACCGCGCCCGCCTGCAATCGGAGGACCTGATCGGCGCGCTGCTGCTGGCCGCCCTGTTCGGCGTGCTCGTGTTCACCGTTTTCACCCTGGTGCAGAAGGTCAGCGTCGGCCGCTGGCACAACTCCGCGCACTAGCTCGTCCCCCCCGCACAGAGGATCAACCATGAAGACACTTCCCCTGCGGCGCGTCGGCATCGCCGCGCTCGCCGTGCTGCTGGCCGGCGCCGCGACCGCCTGTTCCGACGACACCGCCGACGGTCCCGCCGTCGCACTGGAACCGGCGCCCGCCGAGCAGCAGCTCGCCGGGGCCTGCCCGAGCACCGTCGTCGTCCAGTTGCAGTGGGCGCCCGAGACCGACTCCGGGCCGATCTTCGGCCTGCTCGGTCCCGGCTACCGGGTCGACGCCGACAACAACAAGATCACCGGTCCGCTGGTCGCCGACGGCAAGGACACGGGGGTGAAGCTGGAGATCCGGGCGGGCGGCCCGGCGATCGGCTTCCAGACGGTGCCGTCGCAGATGTATGTCGACCAGAGCATCACGCTGGGGCTGGCCCATTCCGAGCACGCCATCGCCGCCGCCGGCCAGCAGCCGATCGTGGCGGTCACCACGCTGCTGCGCAACAGTCCGCAGATGCTGATGTGGGATCCGAAGACGCACCCGGAGTGGCAGGGCATCGCCGATATCGGCAAGTCGGGCAAGCCGATCGTGGTGTCGAAGGGACAGCTGTACCCGGACTGGCTGGTCGCTCGCGGGCTGGTGCAGCAGAGCCAGATCGACGCCTCCTACGACAACTCCCCGTCGCGGTTCGTCACCGATCCGTCCTTCGCCCAGCAGGGTTTCGCCAATGCCGAACCCTTCACCTACGAGCACGAGGTGCGGGCCTGGAACAAGCCCGTCGCCTATCAGCTGCTCAAGGACGTCGGGTACGAGGGCTACGCCCGCACCGTGAACGTGCGGGCCGACAAGCTCGCCGAACTGCGGCCCTGCTTGCAGAAGCTGGTGCCGATGATCCAGCAGGCGACCGCGCGGTTCAAGGCCGATCCCACACCGGTCGACGACGTCGTCGTCGACGTGGTGTCGAAGAACCCCAAGCTCAACCCCTACAGCGCGGAACTGGCCGCGTTCGGGTCGACGGCCCTCATCGACGGCGGCCTGATCGGCAACGACACCGACGGTGTCCTCGGCAGTTTCGACGAGGCCCGCGTCCAGCGCATCATCGACGAATTCGGCCCCATCCTGCGCAAGGGCGGCGCGAACGTGCCGACCGGACTGACCGCGAAGGACCTGGTCACCAAGGAATTCCTCGATCCCGCCATCTCCGTCACCGGATAAGGAGTCACCCCATGACCACCAGTTACGACCTGTCCGAGGTCTCCCGCGAGAAGCAGATGGGCGGCCTCGGGAAGGAGACCGACGCCCGCGAGATCCGCGTCGTCGACCTCACCGACTTCGAGAACCGCCGCGCCGAGATCACCGAGGAGCTGTGGGCGGCCGCCACCGAGATCGGCTTCTTCCAGCTCTCCGGCCACGGCATCCCGCAGGACCTGATCGACGAGATGTTCGGCGCGACAGCCGATTTCTTCGCACTGCCCGAGGCGGTCAAAGGGCAGTATCCGCTGGTCAAGAAGAACAACGCGGGGTGGGAGAGCCTGAGCCAGGTGCGGCCGTCGATCGGCGTACCTGACCAGAAGGAGTCCTACCAGATCACCCGGCCGCACATGGACCAGCTCTGGCCCAGCGAGACCGAACTCGCCGGATTCCGTGCCCGTGTCCTCGATTTCGAGGAACGGGCCTGGGCGGTGGCGATGCGGGTGCTGTCCTGCTTCGCCGACCGGCTCGGCCTGCCCCGCGACCACTTCACCGCCGCGCACGATCCCGCCTCGCCGGACTACCAGAGCGCGCTGCGCCTGCTGCACTACTTCGCGGTGCCCGCGGAACTGCGTGGCGTCCCCGGCCGCTGGCGGGCGGGCGCGCACACCGACTTCGACTGCCTGACCCTGCTGTTCCAGCGCGACGGGCAGGGCGGGCTGCAGGTGTGCCCCGGCAAGGAGATGGACGAGCAGGAATGGACCTCCATCACCCCGTCGTCGAGCCTGATCACCTGCAATATCGGGGACATGCTGACCCGCTGGAGCGATGACCTGCTGCCGTCGAACTTCCACCGCGTCCGCAGCCCGGGTGAGGGCGAGTACCAGGGCGAGCGCTACAGCATCGCCTACTTCGCCCAGGCCGATCGCGACGCGGTCATCCAGGGCCCCGTGGGCAAGTACCCGCCCGTCACCGCCGCCGACTTCCTGGCACAGCGGGTACAGGCGAACTACCGGCCGCAGGGATAATCGAGCACCGAAACGGAAAGGACCACGGCGATGACCGACGAGAGCTCTGCGCTGCTGGGCCAGTCTGTGCACCGGCAGATCAGGCAGATGGTCCTCGCCGGCGAGCTGGCCCCTGGCCGATCGCTCAGCGTGCCCGCGTTGGCGACCCAGCTCGGGGTCAGCCGCAGCCCCGTCCGCGAGGCGGTGCAGCAGCTGATCTACGAGGGGCTGGCCGTCAGCGCGCCGCACGCGGGCGCGAAGGTGGCCGCCGTCGACGCGGCGCAGATCCGCGATGTCCTCGCGGTCCGCGCCGCGCTCGACGGGCTCGCCGCCGCGGCCGCCGCCACCCGGCTCACCGAGGCCGACCTGGACAAGCTCGCGAGCATCATCGCGGCCCAGGAGGCCAACCTCGACGACGCCACCGACGCGGCCCGCGACGCCCAGCTCGACCTGGAGTTCCACACCTTCATCCGGGACGCCTCCGGCAACAGCTGCGTCGTCGACGAACTGGCCCGGCTGGAAGCCAAGGCCCACCTCTACCGCGGTGACCTGTGGTGCTCGGCCCGCAACCGCCGCGTCGCCCTGCGCGAACACCGGCGCATCGTCGAGGCGCTGGAATCCGGGCATGCCGAATCGGCCCGCGCGGCCGCCGAGGCGCACGTGCACGGCCTGCTGACCCGCCTGGGCAGGCAGTGACGGTTCAGCGCGGCTCGCGGTAGGCGGGCGCCTTCGCGGTGCCCGCCGGGGTCAGCGTGCGCAGCAGCGGCATGGTGCGCCGCGCGATCACCGTCGACAGCACGATCACGCTGTGCGAACGCACCACCGAACCGGTCCGGTCGATGCTCAGCAGCACCGCTTGCAGGCCGGCGTGCGAGTCGGCGCCGATCCGGCACAGCACGTCGCCGGAACCGGTGGTCGCGTAGGCCTCGAGCACGCCGGGAATGGCCGCGAGCTCGGCGCTGACGGTGTCGAGCGCGCCCTGCGCGATCTCGAGCGTCACGAAGGCCTGCACATCGAATCCGGCCGCGGTGACATCGATCTGCGGATCGTAGGAGGCGATCACCCCCGACTCCTCCATCCGGTTGATCCGCGCCTGCACGGTGGCCCGCGCGACCTTCGTGCGGCGCGACAGCTCGAGGATTCCGGCCTTCTGATACGTGTGCATCGCGGTCAGGATCGCGAGATCGAGTTCGTCCAGTTTCGCCGGCGTGCGCATGCGGGAGACCTCCGTGCCGTCCGCGGTCGGGTGCTATTCAAATTGTCCACCATCAGCGGGGAATCGGTGGCTTCTCGTGTCAGCCTGTTCAGGGTTCGGCGGTGTAGTTGCCTAGCTCGGCCGGGGCGGGATTTCCTTGGTCATGACCATTGAGCAGCAGCTCGTCGGGCTGATCGAGCACGACGACAGTGTCGATCCGTTTCCGGTGATCGGGTGGGACGCGCTGGTGTGGGTCGTCGGCAACGCGACCCAGAGCGCGCACTACCTGCAGTCGGCGTTCGGGATGCGGCTGGAGGCGTACTCCGGTCCCGAGACCGGCAATCGCGACCACAAGGCGTTCGTGCTGCGCAGCGGGGGAGCGCGCTTCGTCTTGCAGGGCGCGGTCGACCCGGACAGTCCGCTCGTCGCCCATCACGACCGGCACGGCGACGGCATCGTCGACATCGCGCTCGAGGTGCCCGATGTGGACCGCTGCATCGACTGGGCCCGCGACCACGGCGCGCGGATCCTGGTCGAACCACACGACGCGACCGACGAATTCGGCACCGTCCGCTCCGCGGCGCTGGCCACCTACGGCGAGACCAGGCACACGCTGGTCGACCGGTCGCGGTACTACGGTCCGTACCTGCCCGGCTATGTCGCGCGCACCTCCACCCACCAGCGGCGCACCGCCCGGTTGTTCCAGGCGATCGACCACGTGGTCGGCAACGTGGAGCTCGGCATGATGGACCGCTGGGTCGACTTCTACCGCGGCGTCATGGGATTCACGAACATGGCCGAGTTCGTCGGCGACGACATCGCCACCGAGTACTCCGCGCTGATGAGCAAGGTCGTCGCCAACGGCAACCACCGGGTCAAGTTCCCGCTCAACGAACCCGCCGTGGGCCGCAAGCGATCCCAGATCGACGAGTACCTCGAGTTCTATCGCGGCCCCGGCGTCCAGCACATCGCCCTGGCCACCGGCGACATCATCGCCACCGTCGACGCGCTGCGCGCAGAGGGCGTCGAATTCCTGCCCACCCCCGACGCCTACTACGAGGACCCCGAACTGCGCGAACGGATCGGGCACGTGCGGGTCCCGGTGGGGGAGCTGCAGCGCCGCGGCATCCTGGTCGACCGCGACGAGGACGGCTACCTGCTGCAGATCTTCACCCGCCCCGTCGCCGACCGCCCCACGGTCTTCTTCGAACTCATCGAGCGACACGGCTCGCTCGGCTTCGGAAAGGGCAATTTCAAGGCCCTTTTCCAGGCCATCGAACGCGAGCAGGAGGCCCGCGGCAACCTGTGAGTGCCGCGGCGTTGCCATTACAGTTCATGGCATGCGGATCCCCTCGGCGATCATCACCGGCATGGCTCTGGTTGTCGTGCTGACGTCGTGCGGATCGGGGGGCGACTCCGATACGCCGACCGGCCCGATGCGACCACCACCGAAGGTGGCCTCGCTCGGCCCGTTCGTCGGCGAGTGCGGCCACGTCACCGACGACGAGGTGCGCACCATGGCCGGTATCGGCCAGCTCTCGCGGGTCTACAAGAACGCCACCGGCTGCAACTGGGAGTCGGCCGGATTGTCCTCGCCCAGTGTGACGTTCGCCTCCTATCGCGGCAGTCCGATCGAGCGGGAGAAGGCCTGGGTGTCCAACGTGGGCCGCAACCCGCAGGCCATCGATGTCGGCGGGCGTCCCGGCTTCCAGGCCCTCGACCCCGACGGCACGATCTGTGATCTCGCCGTTCAGCTGGACGACGACTTCTTCGAGTGGTCGATGTCGTACGGCGCGTTCGCGGCCGCGGGCAATCCGTGCGACAAGGCCAGGCAACTGGCCGAACTGACCGTGGGACGGCTGCAGTGAGCGCGCGCCGGATCGTCGCCGCCCTGTCGTCCGCGCTGGTGCTCACCGCGGCGCTGGCCGGCTGTGGTGCGAAGGTTCCCGGCACCGCGCAGCCGCTGGGCAGCGGTGGTGGCGACGAGCCGATCAACACCAACTTCGACAAGCTGCTGCGCGAGTGCGAGGTGGTCGCTCCCGAGAAGATCGGCGAGATCGTCGGCAACGCCGATTACGTGAATACCTCCTTCAGCGGCGCCGTCTGCATGTGGAACATCGAGGACGCCCCCGGCGGCAGTGCCATGGCCACGCTCAACTGGTACGAGATGGGTACGCTGAACAACGAGAAGACCACCAACGACAAGTTGGGCTACCTCACCGGCGACATCACCGTGCAGGGCCGCAGGGCGCTGCAGGTGCGCAGGCCGAACGACAACGACTCCTGCGGCGTCACCGCCCCGGCCGCCGATGTCGGGGTCGTCGGCTGGTGGATCAATTACAAACCCGGTTCGGCCCATCCGGATCCGTGCGCCGCCGCCCAGAAATTGGTGGAGCTGACCTTGGATCTGGCCCGGTAGAAGCCTTGACGGGCCACCCCGCTTTGACCCGGATTCGGGCACGCGGGTATCGTGGATCCCTGTGCCCGGATTGCTACGGGCAAGTTCGTGCGTGAACGTAGGCCAGCGAGAGCGGCCGGAACGTTCCAGCGTGCCCAGAAAAAGGGCCCTGAGCTGCGCGCGACACGCCCGACCGCGGGTAAACGGAAACACGGTCGGACGTGCGAGTGAAAGCTCGATGAACTGAAGACATGTGTTCCGACAGCCGCAATTACCAATAAGGAAAGCCGGTCTATGCCAACCATCAACCAGCTGGTCCGCAAGGGTCGCCGCGACAAGGTCTCCAAGACCAAGACTGCGGCCCTGAAGGGGAGCCCGCAGCGTCGTGGTGTGTGCACTCGCGTGTACACCACCACCCCCAAGAAGCCGAACTCCGCGCTGCGTAAGGTCGCGCGTGTTCGCCTGACCAGCGCAGTCGAGGTCACGGCGTACATCCCCGGCGAGGGCCACAACCTGCAGGAGCACTCGATGGTGCTCGTCCGTGGCGGTCGTGTGAAGGACCTCCCCGGTGTCCGCTACAAGATCATCCGTGGCTCGCTGGACACCCAGGGTGTGAAGAACCGCAAGCAGGCCCGCAGCCGCTACGGCGCCAAGAAGGAGAAGAGCTGATATGCCACGCAAGGGCCCCGCACCCAAGCGTCCGCTGATCAACGACCCGGTCTACGGGTCGCCGCTGGTCACTCAGCTGGTCAACAAGATCCTGCTGGACGGTAAGAAGTCCACCGCCGAGCGCATCGTCTACGGTGCTCTCGAGCAGGCGCGTGAGAAGACCGGCACCGACCCGGTCGTCACCCTCAAGCGTGCGCTGGACAACGTCAAGCCCGCCCTCGAGGTGAAGCCCCGCCGTGTCGGTGGCGCCACCTACCAGGTGCCGGTCGAGGTCCGTCCGGGCCGCGCCAACACCCTGGCGCTGCGCTGGCTGGTCAGCTACTCCCGCGCCCGTCGCGAGAAGACCATGGTCGAGCGTCTCGCCAACGAGCTCCTCGACGCCAGCAACGGCCTCGGCGCTTCGGTGAAGCGTCGCGAGGACACCCACAAGATGGCCGAGTCGAACCGGGCCTTCGCGCACTACCGCTGGTGATTGCCGCCCGGCCCGTCGCTAGTGTCGGCGCCGGAAGGCTTTCAGTCGGGACGCGGCACTTCGGTGCCGCCCCCGGCGTTGACATTGTGACGACCCGAACCAGGGTCGTTCCCGAGAATTCCAACTAGCTAACGAGCGGGGAAGATTTCCGTGGCACAGGACGTGCTCACCGACCTGAACAAGGTCCGCAACATCGGCATCATGGCCCACATCGATGCGGGCAAGACCACCACTACCGAACGCATCCTCTTCTACACCGGTATCACGTACAAGATCGGTGAGGTCCACGACGGCGCGGCCACGATGGACTGGATGGAGCAGGAGCAGGAGCGTGGTATCACCATCACCTCCGCCGCTACCACCTGCTTCTGGAAAGACAACCAGATCAACATCATCGACACCCCCGGGCACGTCGACTTCACCGTCGAGGTGGAGCGGTCGCTGCGCGTGCTCGATGGTGCGGTCGCCGTGTTCGACGGCAAAGAGGGTGTCGAGCCGCAGTCCGAGCAGGTGTGGCGTCAGGCCGACAAGTACGACGTGCCGCGTATCTGCTTCGTGAACAAGATGGACAAGCTCGGCGCCGACTTCTACTTCACGGTGCAGACCATCAAGGACCGTCTCGGTGCCAAGCCGCTGGTCATCCAGCTGCCGATCGGCGCGGAGAACGACTTCGAGGGCATCGTCGACCTGGTCGAGAACAACGCCAAGGTCTGGAAGGGCGAGACCAAGCTCGGCGAAGAGTACGAGGTCGTCGAGATCCCGGCCGATCTCAAGGACCGGGCCGAGCAGTACCGTCAGGAGCTGCTCGAGACCGTCGCCGAGTCCGACGAGTCCCTGCTGGAGAAGTTCTTCGGCGGCGAGGAGCTCTCGGTCGAGGAGATCAAGGGCGCCATCCGCAAGATGACGGTCAACTCCGAGCTGTACCCGGTGCTGTGTGGTTCCGCGTTCAAGAACAAGGGCGTGCAGCCCATGCTCGACGCGGTCATCGACTACCTGCCCTCCCCGCTGGATGTCGAGGCCACCACCGGCCACATCCCGGGCAAGGAAGAGGAGCTCGTCACCCGCAAGCCGAACGTCGACGAGCCGTTCGCGGCGCTGGCGTTCAAGATCGCGGTGCACCCGTTCTTCGGTGAGCTCACCTACGTCCGCGTGTACTCGGGCAAGGTCGACTCCGGCTCGCAGGTCGTCAACTCGACCAAGGGCAAGAAGGAGCGCCTGGGCAAGCTGTTCCAGATGCACTCCAACAAGGAGAACCCGGTCACCACCGCGTCGGCCGGCCACATCTACGCCGTGATCGGTCTGAAGGACACCACCACCGGTGACACCCTCTCCGACCCGCAGAACCAGGTCGTCCTCGAGTCGATGACGTTCCCGGACCCGGTCATCGAGGTCTCGATCGAGCCCAAGACCAAGTCCGACCAGGAGAAGCTCGGCACCGCGATCCAGAAGCTGGCGCGCGAGGATCCGACGTTCTCGGTCAAGCTGGACGCCGAGACCGGCCAGACCGTCATCGGCGGCATGGGCGAGCTCCACCTCGACATCCTCGTCGACCGCATGAAGCGCGAGTTCAAGGTCGAGGCGAACGTCGGTAAGCCGCAGGTGGCCTACCGCGAGACGATCACCAAGCCGGTCGAGAAGCTCGAGTTCACGCACAAGAAGCAGACGGGTGGCTCCGGCCAGTTCGCGAAGGTCATCATCGCGGTCGAGCCCTTCGTCGGCGAGGACGGCGCGCACTACGAGTTCGAGAACAAGGTCTCCGGCGGTCGCGTGCCCCGTGAGTACATCCCGTCGGTCGACGCGGGTGCCCAGGACGCCATGCAGTACGGCGTGCTCGCCGGCTACCCGCTGGTGAACCTGAAGGTCACCCTGCTCGACGGCGCGTACCACGACGTCGACTCCTCGGAAATGGCGTTCAAGATCGCGGGCTCGCAGGCCCTCAAGGAAGCGGCCCGTAAGGCCGGTCCGGTGATCCTCGAGCCGCTCATGGCGGTCGAGGTCATCACGCCCGAGGATTACATGGGCGACGTGATCGGCGACCTCAACTCCCGCCGTGGCCAGATCCAGGCCATGGAGGAACGCAGTGGTGCCCGTGTCGTCAAGGCGCTGGTTCCGCTCTCGGAGATGTTCGGCTACATCGGTGACCTGCGGTCGAAGACCCAGGGTCGCGCGAACTACTCCATGGTGTTCGCCCAGTACGCGGAGGTTCCGGCCAACGTGTCCAAGGAGATCATCGCCAAGGCGACCGGCGAGTAATTCGCTTGCCGGGGCCAAGTACGCTTGGCCCCGGCAACCGGGCGTCAGCACGACCCCCCTTAATAACCGCACTGCTGCAAAAAAGCACGCACTAACTAGTCCAGGAGGACAACAGTGGCGAAGGCGAAGTTCGAGCGGACGAAGCCCCACGTCAACATCGGCACCATCGGTCACGTCGACCACGGCAAGACCACGCTGACTGCGGCGATCACCAAGGTGCTGGCTGACAAGTACCCGGATCTGAACGCCGCGTTCGCGTTCGATCAGATCGACAAGGCGCCGGAGGAGAAGGCTCGTGGTATCACGATCAACATCTCCCACGTCGAGTACCAGACCGAGAAGCGCCACTACGCGCACGTCGACGCCCCCGGTCACGCCGACTACATCAAGAACATGATCACCGGTGCCGCCCAGATGGACGGCGCGATCCTGGTCGTGGCCGCCACCGACGGCCCGATGCCGCAGACCCGCGAGCACGTGCTGCTCGCCCGTCAGGTCGGCGTGCCCTACATCCTGGTCGCGCTGAACAAGTCGGACATGGTCGACGACGAGGAAATCCTCGAGCTCGTCGAGATGGAGGTCCGCGAGCTGCTGGCCTCGCAGGAGTTCGACGAGGACGCGCCGGTCGTGCGTGTCTCCGGCCTGAAGGCCCTCGAGGGTGACCAGAAGTGGGCCGACGCGGTCCTCGAGCTGATGAACGCCGTCGACGAGTCGATCCCGGACCCGGTCCGCGAGACCGAGCTCCCGTTCCTGATGCCGGTCGAGGACGTCTTCACGATCACCGGTCGTGGCACCGTCGTCACCGGTCGCGTCGAGCGCGGCATCGTGAACGTGAACGAGGAAGTCGAGATCGTCGGCATCCGCGAGAAGAGCACCAAGACCACCGTCACCGGTATCGAGATGTTCCGCAAGCTGCTCGACCAGGGCCAGGCGGGCGACAACGTCGGTCTGCTGGTTCGTGGCATCAAGCGCGAAGATGTCGAGCGTGGCCAGGTCGTCGTGAAGCCGGGCACCACCACCCCGCACACCGAGTTCGAGGGCCAGGCGTACATCCTGTCGAAGGACGAGGGCGGCCGCCACACCCCGTTCTTCAACAACTACCGTCCGCAGTTCTACTTCCGTACGACTGACGTGACGGGCGTTGTGACCCTCCCCGAGGGCACCGAGATGGTCATGCCCGGTGACAACACCGAGATGTCCGTCAAGCTGATCCAGCCGGTCGCCATGGACGAGGGCCTGCGTTTCGCGATCCGTGAGGGTGGCCGCACCGTCGGCGCCGGTCGCGTCACGAAGATCATCAAGTGAGTCTCTGACTGACTGACACCGCAACGGCGTCGCTCCCCCGGGAGCGGCGCCGTTCGGCGTTTCAGGTCACCGGTGGACGGTCAGAGTTTTTGCCAGAGGGCCGGGGTGTTGGGCGGGGTCCAGTTCGGGGCGTGGGCGGTGTGGGACTGGCGGCACTGGTACTCGGCGCCGTCGTAGGTCACCTTGTCGCCGACCTGATAGGTGGCGCCCAGTTGCCAGGCGGGCGTGGCCGGGGGCGCTTCCTGGACCTGCACCTCGATCTGGATCGGGGTGTTGGTCTGGAAGGCGCTCATGCAGCCCTCGGCGACGAGGGTGTGCTTGCCCGCCGAGGTAGGTGTCCACTGTGCGGTGGCGATCAGATTCTCGCCGGGCGCGACAGGTGTGTTTCCGAGGACTTCGCCATTGTCGATGACCGCTACGGTCGATCGGAAGTCGCAGGTGATCGTCAGGGTGTAGGCCTGGCCGACATAGACGTCGTTGCTCGAGACCGTCATGCTGATCGGATTGGCCTGTGCCGGGGCTACCCCCACCAGGGCCGCCGCCATCGCAGATCCGAGGGCGGCGAAGCCGATACTCCAGGCACGTGTGTACTTCATCGTCGTCCTTGTTTGCTCACCGAGGCGAACCTCGTCGGCAGCCGGATCGCTGCCACTTCGATTGGTACACGTCGGTGTCATTCAAGATCGACAATATCGACCCGAGATGTCTGAAAGTCGTTGTCGTAGTGGATATTCGGACGCATCTCGGCCAGAGAGCCTGAGCGGTTGGGGCGTCCGTGACCCGGGAGGTCATCGTGTGGCAGCGGCGAGCTCGGTAGCGTGCGGGGCTGGTGTTTCCGATGGAGCGGAGGGTGGCGTGGCGGTGGTGCGAGGGTTCGAAGTCACTGAGGGCGTGCTCGGGCGGGGGATGCCGTATCTGGCGTTCGGGGAGGGACCGACGCTGGTGTTCCTGCGGTGGTTCATGCCGGATCATGCCAATCCGACGGGGTTGGTGCGGCGGGCGGAGGTCAAGACGATGGCGCCGCTGGCCAGGAATTTTCGGGTGTACGCGGTGAATCGGGCGCCGGGGATGGCGGCGGGGACCACGATGGCCGATATCGCGCGGGAGCACGCGGAGGGGCTGCTGGCGGAGTTCGGTGCGCCGGTGGACGTGCTCGGGATCTCCTCGGGTGGGTCGCTGGCGTTGCAGCTCGCCGCGGATCAGCCGGCGGCGGTGCGCAAGCTGGTGGTCGCCTCGTCGGGGTATCGGCTCGAGGACGCGGCCAGGGCATCGCAGATGAAGTACGCGACGGCCGCGGCCGCGGGCAAGCGGTCGCTCCAGCACCTGGCCACCCAGGGGATCGAGTCGCCGGTCAAGGCGCGGTTGGCCGGGGCGGTCGCGTGGCTGGCCGATCCGCTGGTGCGGCCGAAGAATCCGGCCGACACCCTCGCGTTCGTGCGGGCCGAGGACACCTTCGACCTCGACGGCCGACTGGCCGATATCACCGCCCCGACCCTGGTGGTCGGCGGCGACCGGGACGAGTACTACTCCGTCGACACCTTCCGGCATACCGCCGACGGCATTCCGGGCGCCCGGCTCGTGGTCTACCCGGACACCAACCACCTCGGCGCGATCAAGCACGAGCGCTTCGCGCCCGACGTCACCGCGTTCCTGACGACGCCGGGCAGCTGAGCGGCGGGATCAGGCCGGGGCGAGCCGGACGCGGACGGTGACCCGGCCGCGGTCGTCACGGTGGGTCACCGCGTGGCCGGGCTTGTCGACGCCGTCGATGCGCAGGGTGACCGGGCCACCCTCGCCGAGGAAGTTGCGCCACCACTTCTTCTTGTCGGGCAGCGCGACGCCGATGATGTACTCGTCCCCGGAGCGGCGATAGTTGACCGGGGTGCTGAAGGTCTGTCCCGAGCGCCGCCCGACATAGCTGACCTGCGCGAACGCCTTACCGAGGAACTTCCCGACGACGGGGGCTTCGGTCAGCGCGACCACGCCGGCGTTCATCCCCCGCACGACCCGGTGCAACAACGATTCCTGACTCAACGATTTCTCCTGCCTGATGATGATGACGAACGGGCTGGTCTCGCCCACGGTACCGAGCCGCTCTGGCAGTGCCCTGAGAGTTCTTGGCGCCGAGGCGGTTCCGGCGATCAGCGGATCTTGGCGCCGTAGACGTGTTCGACGGTGAGCGCCATGAGCACGCGGCGATCGGCGACCATCACCTCGCGGTACTCGGTCCAGTCCGGGTGTTCGCCCGCGGCGGCGCGGTAGTAGTCGACGAGGGCGGCGACCTCCGGCCCGTCGGGATCGGTGCCGGGCCCGGTCAGGGTGACGCTGCCTTCGGCGGTGGCCCAGGACCAGCCGTCGGGCGCGGTCACCTCGAAGGCGGCCCTGGGGTCGCGACGCAGGTTGCTGGTCTTGGCGCGGCCCTCGGTCATCGAGACGTAGATGACCCCGGCCTCGCGGTCGTAGTAGGGGGTGACGGGGGACAGCTGGGGCCGTCCGTCCGCCTTGATGGTGGCGAGTACGCCGAGCTTCGCTGCCGCGAGCAGATCGTGCGGGTCGAATGCCGCTGTCATCGGTGGGTCTCCTCTGGGTGGGCTGACGCGCTGGCCGAGGTCACCGCGAACGGCGATGTCCCCTCGTTGAGACGAACTGCGGTACCGGGTGGATTTATGCCCGCACCCTCCGGAAAACCCGTCGACAGGCCCGCTCCGGGCGCGTAGAACTGGGGGCATGGTTACGGTACGTCCGCTGTCGCGGCGCTAGTTCGCATCGGGTCCTCGGGCGCCGGTGGGGCGGCGCGTGATTCGATGCCCGTGCCGTCCGGTGGAACGCGTAACTGGCGAGCGTCGACTTCTTCGACCGAACTAGTTGACGTACTGGGGGATTCCCATGACCACGAGACGGACCGACCTCGCCCGCCTGCGCAATATCGGCATCGCCGCCCACATCGACGCGGGCAAGACGACCACCACCGAACGCATCCTGTTCTACACCGGCGTCACCCGCACCCTGGGTGAGGTCCACGACGGCACCGCCGCCATGGACCGGATGATCCAGGAGCGCGAGCACGGCATCACCATCGCCGCCGCGGCCACCACCTGCCGGTGGAACGAGCACGAGATCACCATCCTCGACACCCCCGGCCACGTCGACTTCACCGTCGAGGTGGAGCGGTCGCTGCGGGTGCTCGACGGCGCGGTCGCCGTGTTCGATGCCAAGGAAGGTGTCGAGCCGCAGTCGGAGCAGGTCTGGCGGCAGGCCGATCGCTACGGCGTGCCACGGATCTGTTTCGTGAACAAGATGGACAAGCTCGGCGCGGACTTCGCGTTCACCGTGCGGACCATCGCGGAGCGGCTCGGCGTGCGGCCGTTGGTGATCCAGCTGCCGATCGGCGCCGAGAGCACGTTCGACGGCATCGTCGACCTGGTCGAGATGACGGCGAAGGTGTGGCGCGGTGACACCGACCGCGGCGCGCGGTTCGAGATCGTCGAGATCCCGGACGAACTGCGCGTCGAGGCCGAACTGCACCGCGAGGCGCTGGTGGCCGCGGTCGCCGAGGCCGACGAGGCGGTGTTCGAGCGCTACCTCGCCGGTACGCCGATCCCGGTCGACGTGCTCAAGGCCGCCATCCGCACGATGACGATCGACGCGCGCGCCTACCCGGTCCTGTGTGGTTCGGCGCTGGCCAATGTCGGCGTGCAGCCGCTGTTGGACGCGGTCGTCGACTACCTGCCGTCGCCGCTGGATGTCGTCGCCGTGCACGGGTTCTCGCCGGAGGGCGAGTACATCGAGCGCGCACCCGATGTCGCCGAGCCGTTCGCGGCGCTGGCGTTCAAGGTCGCGCTGCACCCGTTCTTCGGCAAGCTCGTGTACCTGCGGGTCTACTCGGGCCGCGCCGAACCCGGTGCGACCGTACTGAATTCGACCACTGGACGAAAGGAGCGCCTGGGCAAGCTGTTCCAGATGCATTCGAGCACCGAGATCGCCGTCGATCGGGTGCAGGCCGGGCAGATCTGCGCTGTCATCGGCCTGAAGGAGACGGGCACCGGCGACACCCTGTGCGATCGGAACCAGCCGGTCGTGCTGGAGTCGATGGTCTTCCCCGAACCCGTCCTCGCGGTCTCGATCGAACCGCGGACCCGCGCGGATCAGGACAAGCTGGGCACCGCCCTGGCTCGCCTGGCCGAGGAGGATCCGACGTTCACCGTGCAGGTCGACGCCGAGACCGGGCAGACGGTCATCGGTGGCATGGGCGAGCTGCATCTGGAGATCCTGGTCGACCGGATGCGCCGGGAGTTCCGGGTCGAGGCCGAGATCGGCGCACCGCGGGTGGCCTATCGCGAGACCATCACCGCCGCCGTCGAGCAGTTCGAGTACACCCACCGCAAGCAGGTGGGCGGGCGCGGGCAGTTCGCCAAGGTGGTGATCGCGGTGGCGCCGCACGTGGCCGAGGACGGCGCGGTCTACGAGTTCGAGAGCCGGGTGGCCGGTGGGCGCGTGCCGCGGGAGTACATCCCCGCGGTCGACGCGGGCGCGCAGGACGCGCTGCGGGTCGGCGCGCTCGCCGGGTTCCCCCTGGTGAATGTGCGGGTGACGCTGCTCGACGGCGCCGCCCACGTGCAGGATTCGTCGGACCTGGCGTTCCGGCTGGCCGGTGCGGCGGCGGTGCGTGCCGCGGTCGCGCGGGCGAAGCCGGTGCTGCTCGAACCGGTGATGGCCGTCGAGGTCGTCACCCCGGAGGAGTACCTCGGCGAGGTGATCGGTGATCTGAACGCCCGGCGCGGCCGGGTCACCGAGCTCACCGAGCGGTCGGGCGCGCGCGTCGTGCGGGCCCTGACCCCGCTCCAGGAGATGTTCGGCTACATCGGGGATCTTCGCTCGAAGACCCGGGGCCGGGCGACCTACGCCATGGTGTTCGACTCCTACGCGCCGGTTCCGGCCGGTGTCGCGGAGTCGATCATCGCGCGCGGCTGAGAAGACACCGGTGGCGTCGTGTCCACGGACACGGCGCCACCGGCTCGGACCGCGTGTCGGCCGAGCAGGCCCAGCGCGTCGGCGGAGCTCGCGTCGCGCGGGGTGTAGACCTCGAGCCGGTGGTCGGGGCTGTCCGGCTGCAACCACACCTGGTAGTCGACATCGACATCGCCGACGGTGGGATGGTGCAGGCGCATCGCGCCGACGGTGCAGTCGGCGACTTCTCCCTCGGCCCACAGGGTCGCGAATTCGGTACTGCGCATGGCGAGTTCACCGATCAGTTCGGCCAGGTGCGCGTCGGTGGGGTAGCGGCCCGCCGTGAGTCGCAGGTACGCGACGTGGACGCGGGCCAGCTCGGACCAGTTGCGGTGCCGGTCTCGGCTGAGCGGATCGAGGAAGAACATGCGCGGGATCGACGGACGCAGGGCGGGGTCGGCGGGCGTGGCGAAATCCAGGTGCTCGGCGAACAGGGCGTGCCCGGTGCGGTTCCAGGCCAGGACGTCGCCACGGCGGCCGAGGACGACAGCGGGCATGCTCTCGCCGAGCGCGTCGAGCAGGGCGAGGACCCTGGCGTGCGCGCGCTCGGGCTCGGCCCTGGTGAGCCGCGGCGCGGCGGGCAGCCCGGCCAGATTGTGCAGGTGCGCGGTTTCGGCGGCGTCCAGCCGCAACACCCGCGCGATAGCATCGATGACCTGCGCCGATGCCGTTCCCGCCTGGTCCTGCTCCAGCCGTGTGTAGTACCCGGCGCTGACCCCGGCGAGCTGGGCGAGTTCCTCGCGCCGCAGGCCGGGAACCCGGCGGGTCGCGCCGTAGGTCCGCAGCCCGATGTGCTCGGGCGTGACCCGGTCGCGGCGGGCCTTGAGAAACGTGCCGAGGCTTTCCAGCTCCATGCCTTCCGATCGTAGGCAGGAGAGCGAGCCGCCGGGTATCCCCGCGAGGTGTACCCATCACCGGGGCTGGTTGCCGGGCGCGGACCATCGCAGATTCGGGGCATGACTCGACTCGACACCCCACCCACACCGCTGCGGGCCTGGCTCGGCCTGCTGGTGATTCTCGGCCCGGTGCTGCTGGTCGCCATGGACGGTTCGGTGCTGTTCCTGGCCATGCCCGCGATCACCGACGCGCTCACCCCGTCCGCGGACCAATCCCTGTGGATCCTGGACAGTTACGGCTTCGCGGTCGGCTCGCTGCTGATCGCCTTCGGCGCGATCGGTGATCGGTACGGCCGGTTGCGGCTGTTGCTGGTGGGCGCTGCGGTCTTCGGCATCGCCTCGGCGGCAGCGGCTTTCGCGCCGAGCGCGGAGATCCTGATCGGCCTGCGCGTGCTGATGGGCGTGGCCGGGGCGACGCTGTTGCCGTCGGCGCTGGCCATTCTGAGCACCCTGTTCGCCGATCCACGCGCGCGGGCGCAGGCCATCGGGATCTTCGCCGCCACCTTCGCCGCGGGCTTCGCGATCGGGCCGATCGTGGCCGGGCAGCTGCTCACCAGGTTCTGGTGGGGTTCGGTGCTGTTGATCAATCTGCCGGTGCTGCTGGTGTTCCTGCTACTGGCGCCGGTGCTGCTGCGTGAGGTGCGGGCGCCGGGAACGGGCCGGGTCGATGGGGCGAGTGTGCTCGCGTCGGCGGGTGGCTTGCTGCTCACGATGTACGCGGTGAAGCACGCGGCGGCGGTCGGGCTGTCGGCGACCGGGTCGGTGGCCGGGGTGGCGGGCGTCCTCGCGCTGAGCTGGTTCGTGCGCAGGCAGTCGCGGATCGCGCACCCGCTCGTCGACTTCGCGTTGTTCCGCAACCCGGTGTTCGCGATCGCGATCGTCACCGGGTTCCTGCCGCTGGCGGCGTGGTCGGCGACTGCCTACCTCACAGGCACCTACCTGCAATCCGTCCTCGGGCTGACGGTCGCCCGTGCCGCGGTGCTCGCCGTGCCCGGCGCTGTCGTGCTCACCGCGGCAGCGGTCGTGACACCGGCTGTTGTCGACCGGATCGGCCGGTCGAACGCGCTGATCAGCGCGCATTTCCTCATCGCGGCCGGGTTGTCGCTGCTGCTGCTCGCCGACGCCGAGGGCGGCAGCGGCTGGTACCTCGCCTCGACTGCCGTCGCCGGCATCGGTTACGGGATCTCGTTCAGCGTGGTGGCCGATATCGCCGTCGCGGCGGTACCGCCGGAGCGGGCCGGGTCGGCCGCGGCGCTCGCCGAAACCGGCAACGAGCTGGGCAATGCGTTCGGGATCGCGGTCTTCGGCTCGCTGGCCGCGCTGGTGTTCCGATTGGCCGGGCCCGATCTCGCACCGACACTCGGCGAGACGTTGGGACTGCCCGAGACGCCTGCCGTGGCACTCGACGCCGCGCGGCGCGCCTTCGTCACGGGACTGCGCGCGGTCGCGTCGGTCGCGGCGGTCCTGCACGTCGTGCTGGGTGTGGTGGCCGTGCTGGTCCTTCGTGCCGACAAGCGCGCCGTACCTGTTCCGGACGATGGCACCGGCGGCGAGCGCGCGGCCGCGCCGGCGTGACGGTCGCGGAGTAGCGGGCGAGCTTGCCGGTCAGGCTCGGCCGGGGTGGCCGCCGTGCGATCCTCAGCCCAGCTGGGTCATCCCCGCCGCCACCACCTGGGCGACATCGAGCAGATCGTCGGGGGTCGGCACGGGGACGCCGTCCAGGGCGTGCAGGCGGTCGGTGCTGGCGATGGCGAACATGGCCGAGACCCAGGCCGACGCGCACGCGTGCAGGGTGCTCGGGCGCACCGGTGTCGGCACGCTGGCCTGCAGGACGCGGGCGGTGGCGTCGAGGAGCTGGTCGCGCAGGTTGCGCAGGGTGCGCCGGACGTCGGGGTGGGTGTCGGCCTCGCGCCACATGATCACGCGCAGGACCGAGGAGTGGTGATCGCGCAGATTGATCGCGGTGTCGAGGTTGACCAGGCTGGTGGCGGGATCACCGGGGGCGACGACGGCGTCGAGGTCGTCGAGCGGCTGGGTGGGAACGCGTTCGCGCATCAGCGCGGACAGGATCGCGTTCTTGGTGGGGAAGTAGTAGAAGACCAGGCCCTTGGGCACATCGGCGGCCGCGGCCAGCGCCGCGGTCGGGGTGGCGTCGAATCCCTGTGCGGCGAACAGGTTCTCGGCGGCATCCAGAATGAGTTGCCGGGCGTCGCCATCGCGTTTCGCGTTGCGGCGCCCGACGCGTCGGCCCGGCATCAGTGATGCGGAGCCATCTTGTGCAGGCGCTCGTTCATCGCGGGCAGCGCGGCGACCGCCACCACCGCCGTCACTACCCCGACCACCCATGCGGTCCAGGATGCGCCGCTGAACGCGGTGAAGTCCATCGCCCACGGCGAGATGAACAGCAGGACGCCGAACAGGCCCATCGCGTAGTCGGCGCCGGTCATGCTCGCCCGTGCCATCTGGACCAGTCCGGCCGCGGCGATGAGGACGCCGAGCACGATGAGGGTCCAGCGGGCGTTGTCGTTGGTGTCGACCCACAGGGGCGACAGCGCGGTGAATGCGCCGAGCACGACGGCGAGAAGATCCTGTGCGCGGCTGTCTGTGAACATGGGAACTGCCTCCTCGAGAGACGAAAAATACTTCTGACCTCGGTCTACTCCTGATTGACCGCCCGGTCGATATCGGAACCGGCACGGTTGCGTTGCGACGTGGGTATCACCTGCGGCGGGGCGCACTGGTACAAACATTCGGGGGGCCGTAGTGGCCCGCGACACAAGGACATGGCATGGGCGGTCAGCTCCCGGCGGCGGTGGCTCGCGCGAGCGCGGCGGGCGCCGCACATGCCGAGAGGACACAGGTATGAGCGCGCCCATCGTGATCGTCGGAGCGGGTCTGGCAGGTCTGCGCACGGCGGAGGAACTGCGCCGGGCCGGGTACGAGGGCGGCGTGCTGCTGCTCGGCGACGAGTCGCGCCCGCCGTACGACCGCCCGCCGCTGTCGAAGCAGTTCGTGCGCGGCGAGACCGACGACACCACCCTGCGTCCGCCGGAGTTCTTCGCGGAGAAGGACATCGAGCTGCGCCTCGGGACCGCGGTCACCGGCGTCGACACCGCCGCCCGTACGATCGCCCTCGCCGACGGCAGCGCGCTGGACTACGACCAGCTGATCATCGCGACCGGTCTGCGGCCGCGCAGGCTGCCCGGGCTGCCCCAGGTGGCGGGCGTGCACGTGCTGCGCGCGCACGAGGACGCGCAGACCCTGCGCGCCGAACTGGACGGCGCGAACCGGGCGCTGATCATCGGCGCCGGCTTCATCGGCTGTGAACTGGCCGCCAGCTTCCGTGCCGCGGGGGTCGAGGTGACCCTCGTCGAGCCGCAGCCGACCCCGCTGGCCTCGGTGCTCGGCGAGCAGATCGGCGGCCTGGTGGCCCGCATGCACCGCGCCGAGGGCGTCGACCTGCGCTGCGGCGTCGGTGTCGACACGCTGCGGTCCGACGACTCCGGCCGGGTGCGCGGCGCGCTGCTCACCGACGGCACCGAGATCGAGGCCGATCTGGTGGTGATCGGGGTCGGTTCGGTCCCGGTGACCGACTGGCTGGCCGATTCCGGCATCGAACTGGCCGAGCCGTCCGCCGGCGGCGGCGTGCTCGCCGACGAGGTGGGCCGCACCTCCGCCGACGCCGTCTGGGCGGTCGGCGACGTCGCCGCCTGGCAGCACGACACCGGCGTCCGCAAGCGCGTCGAGCACTGGACCAGCGCGGGCGAGCAGGCGAAGCTGCTGGTCACCGCGATGCTCGGCGGTGCGGCCCCGACCGCGGCGCGGGTGCCGTACTTCTGGAGCGACCAGTACGACGTCAAGATCCAGGCGCTGGGCACCCCGTCGCCCGCCGACGACGTCACCGTGGTGAGCGACGACGGCCGTAAGTTCCTCGTCTACTACTCCCGCGACGGCATCCTCACCGCCGTTCTCGGCGCCGGCCTGACCGGTCAGGTGATGAAGCTGCGCGCCAAGCTGGCCACCGACACCCCGGTCGCCGATCTGCTCGCCGCCGCGGGCTGATCCGGAGAGGTTCACAGCCGCCGCGCCGATTCGTCGGGACGGCGGCACAGAACCGGCCGAGGCCGCCGAACTTGTCCCCGGCCTGGATTACTGTGGCGCCGTGGGGTTTACCGAGTACTCGGCCGGTGATGTCGTCTATTTCCCGGAGGGCCCGTTCAGCGGTGTCTGCGGTGTGGTCAAGGAGGTCGATGTCCGCCGCGCCACGGTGCGGCTGGAATTCGCGGAGGGGAGCGTGCACCGCGAAGGCGGTGTCTTGCGGGAACGGCGGCACACCCTGACGGTGGGGTTCGACGAGATCGAACTGGTGTAGCCGGGCGCGGATACGGTCGCGACAGGTCGTTTCGCGGGCCTGTAATACGGTGGACCCCGTGATCGTCGCGCTTATCGATTCCGGCCTCGGCCTGCTGCCGACGGCGGCGTGGTTGCGCACAATGCGTCCCGACGTGGATCTGCTGCTCCTGCTCGACCCCGACGGCGCGCCCTGGGGGCCCAAGCCGGAGGACTGGGTGGTCGAGCGGGTGCTCGGCGCGGCGCGCCAGGCGCTCGAACTCGGCGCCGAAGTGATCGTGCTGCCGTGCAACACCGCGAGCGTGACGGCGCTGGCGCACGTGCGGGCCGAGGTGGGCGACGCGGTGCCGGTGATCGGGACCGTGCCCGCGATCAAGCCCGCGGCTGCCCAGTGCCGGTCGGTGGCCGTGTGGGCCACCGCGGCGACCACCGCCAGCAGCTATCAGGCCGACCTGATCGCCCGGTTCGCCGGTGACGCGAAGGTGGTCGGGGTGGCCTGTCACGGCCTGGCCGACGCCATCGACCGCGGCGACCTGCCCGCCATCGCCGATTCCATCGCCGACGCCGCCGCCCGCACACCCGCCGACGTGGAGGGCGTTGTCCTCGGCTGTACGCACTATCCGCTGGTCATCGATGCCATCATCGGCGCGCTGCCGGACGGCGTCCGCCTGTTCGACAGCGCCCAGGCCGTCGCCGCCCAGACGATCCGCAAGATGGACGAACTGGGCCGCCCGACCACCGGCAGCGGCAGCGTCACGGTGCGGACCAGCGGTAGGCCGGGGGAATTGCCCAGCAGCGCCGCCACTTTCGAGTCCGGCCGCGTGGTCGGCGCGCTGCCCGGCTGAAGCCATCCCCCACGAGGGCGCCGACGCCTGCCGGATGTCGGCGCGGATCTGTCGGCCCGCCGGTGTTGAATGCGAGGGAATTCCCCGACGCCGGAGGTGCCCTGTGTCCGAGCTCCCCACTGCCGCGCAGGTGCGGGCGGCGCTCGCCGAGCAAGCCGACCCCGCCGATGCCATCCACCTGCAACGGTTCTTCAAGACCGGCGCGGGTGAATACGGGGAGGGTGACGTCTTCCTCGGCGTCCGTGTCCCCGCTACGCGCAAGGTCGCCAAACAATTCGGCACGCTTCCGCTGAAGCAGATCGGCGACCTGCTCGACAGCCCGGTGCACGAGGAACGCCTGGCCGCGCTGTTCGTCCTGAACGCCCGCTTCGCCGCGGCGTCGAAACCGCGCACCCGCGACGACGCGGCGCGCGCGGAGATGGTCGAGTTCTACCTGGACGCCGTGCGCCGGGGCCGGGTGAACAACTGGGATCTGGTCGACGCCTCCGCCGAGAACATCGTCGGCCCATGGCTGCTCGACAAGGACCGCGGCCTGCTCTTCGACCTGGCACGGCGGGACTCGCTGTGGGAGCGCCGGGTGGCGCTGCTGTCCACCTTCGCCTTCATCAAGGCGGGCGATCCGAGCACCACGCTGGAACTGGCGAGCGAGCTGCTCGACGACCGCCGCGACCTCATCCAGAAGGCGCTCGGCTGGATGCTGCGCGAGATCGGCAAACGCGTCGATCCCGCGGTCCTCACCGGCTTCCTCGACGCCAACGCGGCGAGGATGGGCCGGACCGCGCTGAGCTACGCCGTCGAGCACCTGACCCCGGAGGAACGCGCCGCCTACCGCGCGATGCGCTAGGCGGCCCGCCCGCTCAGAACTGGATCTTGAGGTGGTCGGTGACCGGCCGGGCCTGGCAGCCCAGGATGTAGCCGTTCTCGATGTCCTCGGGGTCGAGGATCTCGGCGTTGCCCATCTCGACCTTGCCCTCGAGCACGGTGCAGGCGCAGGAGCCGCACTCGCCCTCCTGGCAGGAGTACGGCACGTCCAGGCCCTTGTCGAGCATGATGTCGACGAGGGTCTGCTTGCGCGGCCAGGACAGCTCGTGCACCTGACCGTCGAGCTCCACCTCGACGGTCGCGGCGTCGGCGGCCTCCTCGTCGGAGATCTCCACGGGGGCGTGGTCGGCGAACGGATCGCCCGCCAGCGAGTTGAACACCTCGGCGTGGGTGCGGGAACGCGGCACCTCGAGGGTGGCCAGCGCGTCGTGGACCAGGTCCATGAACGGCTTCGGGCCGCACATGAACGCCTCGTAGGCGGTGTAGGGGGCGACCAGGGTGGCCAGCATGTCGGCGGTGGGCAGGCCGAGCAGCGGTTCCAGCCAGTGGATGACCGACAGTCGCTGGGGGTGCTTGCCGACCAGGTCGCGCAGTTCGTCGGCGAAGATCACCGAGTCGGCGTCGCGGTTGGCGTAGACGAGCACGATCTTGCCGTTGCCCTGCGACAACGCCGACTTCAGGATCGACATCACCGGGGTGATGCCGCTGCCCGCGCCGAACAGCAGCAGGTCCTCGTCGAGGTTCTTGGGGGTGAACACGCCCGAGGGTGGCAGCACCTCGAGTTGGTCACCGGCGGAGATGTTGTCGCACAGCCAGTTCGAGCCGTAGCCGCCCTCGGTGCGCTTGACCGTCACCTTGGGCAGATCGTCGGTGAACGGCGAGCTGGCCAGCGAGTAGCAGCGCGCGACCGAGCCGGTCTGGTCGCTGGGGATACGCAGGGTCAGGAACTGGCCCGGGGTGTAGGCCATGCGTTCGCGGAGGTCGGCGGGCACCTCGAAGACCACGGAGTGGGTGTCGGCCGTTTCGGCGATCACCGCGGCGACCCGCAGCACCACCGAGCGCGAACCGTGCGGAACCTCGACTGTGGTCATGTCGTCCTCTCGAACAAAACTAGAACGTGTTTCAGTTTCATGCTAGGTCGGGACGCGCCTGCAGGGCAAGCTGTGCCTCGAGACCGGCGACCAGCACCTCCATCCCGAAGTCGTAGGAGTACTTGCCGCGCAGGTCCGCCATGTACTTCGTGGCCCGCGCCACCGCCTCGGGCAACAGCACGTCCGCGGGGGCGGAGCGGTCGCGCGGATTCACCCGGCTGCGCCCGAACAGGTAGGTGTGGATGGTCGCATACGCGGCCAGCACGTTGCGGTCGCTGAAGCCCGCGTCGAACAGGATCTCCATCACCGCGTCGATCAGGTCGAGCTGCTTGCCGAGCATCTGCTCGAGCAGGATGTCGCCCAGGCCGGGATGCCTGCGCAGTTTATCGTCTATCTGATCGATGAGGTCGCGCAGGCGCTCCTGCCACGGCCCCGACTCGCGGGTGGGCTTGCGCACCCCCAGCAGCGCCGCGCTGGCCACCAGATCGAGCAGTTCCCGCTTGTCGGCGACGTAGTAGTACGGCGCCATCGGCGAGACGCCGAGCTCGCGGGAGAGTCTGCGCATCGACAATTTCTCCACGCCGTCCTCGCGCACGACGCGCAGCGCCGCCTCGACGATCTCCGACTCCGAGAGTGTGGAATGCGCGCCGCTCCCTGCCCCTCCGTGGTTACGCAAGCTTCCGCCTCACCTCTACTGCCACCGGGCTCATCGGCCCGTTCCCGTCCTGCTCCCGGAAGTCTAGAGGGGTGCGCCGAGGCGCTCGCGGCCATCGAGATTTTCGAATTCCGCCCTTTATGGCAGTCACTGACGTTAAAGTCGGCGGTGACCGGCAACACAATGGAGGTAGTCATGCCCGAGAACGCAACGCCTGCGACCGTCGAATCCGACGCCGACCTGGTCACCGAGACGCTGATCGAAGAGGTCAGCATCGACGGCATGTGCGGCGTGTACTGACCATGGAGGCAGGCGTGCTCGATCTCGACACCCGCTGGGCGCTGCATCCGCGCGTCTCGCTGCGCCCGGAGTCCTTCGGTGCGCTGCTGTACCACTTCGGCACCCGCAAGCTCTCGTTCCTCAAGAGCCGCGATCTGGTCGACGTGGTGCAGTCGCTGCCGGCCCACGCCTCGGTGCGGGACGCGCTGCGAGCCAAGGGCGTCGGCGTGTCCGACGCGCACATCAAGGCGCTGGCACAGCTGGCCGACACCGACATGATCGTGCCCGCGCCGGGCCCGGTCACGCCGGTCACGCCGGTGAGCCTGCCTGCCTCCACGGACACCACTCAGGGCGGCAAGCTGATCGACCGGTTCGAATCCGGTCTGGCGGCACCGATCTGTCTCACCTGGGAACTCACCTACGCGTGCAACCTGTCCTGTGTGCACTGCCTGTCCTCGTCGGGTCGCCGCGATCCGAACGAGCTGACCACCGAGCAGTGCAAGGCGCTCATCGACGAGTTCGAGCGCATGCAGATCTTCTACGTCAACATCGGCGGCGGTGAGCCGACGGTGCGGCCCGACTTCTGGGAACTGGTCGACTACGCGACCGCCCACCACGTGGGGGTCAAGTTCTCCACCAACGGCGTTCGCATCAACGAGGAGGTCGCCGCGCGGCTGGCCGCCAGCGACTACGTCGACGTGCAGATCTCGCTCGACGGCGCCGACGCCGCGGTCAACGACGCCGTGCGCGGCCCCGGCTCCTACGACACCGCGATCCGTGCCCTGGAGAACCTGCACAACGCGGGCTTCGAGGACGCGAAGCTCTCGGTCGTCGCGACCCGGCACAACATCGCCCAGCTCGACGAATTCAAGGCCATCGCCGACCGTTACGGCGCGACCCTGCGGCTGACCCGGCTGCGTCCGTCCGGCCGTGGCGCCGATGTCTGGGACGAACTGCACCCGCTGCCCGAACAGCAGCGCGAGCTCTACGACTGGCTCGTCGCCAACGGCGAGGGCGTGCTCACCGGCGACTCGTTCTTCCATCTGTCCGCGTTCGGTTCGGCGCTGCCCGGCCTGAACATGTGCGGCGCCGGCCGGGTGGTGTGCCTGGTCGACCCGGTCGGTGACGTCTACGCCTGCCCGTTCGCCATCCACGACCGGTTCAAGGCCGGAAACATCGTCGCCGACGGTGGTTTCGACGCGGTGTGGACCACCTCGGAGCTGTTCGCCGAGCTGCGCGAGCCGGTCGACGGTGGCGCGTGCACCAAGTGCTCGCACTACGACGCGTGCCGTGGCGGCTGCATGGCGGCCAAGTTCTTCACCGGCCTGCCCGCCAACGGTCCCGACCCGGAATGCGTGCAGGGCTACGGCGAAGCGGCGTTGTCGATGCCGGGGCGCACGATTCCGCGACCCGCGGTCGACCATTCACGCCCGGTTCGTACCCGTGGTCGGGTCTCGCTGCCGTTGACGGTCAAGCGCGCTCCTGCCAAGGCGTGCAACGAGAGTCCACTCGGATAGACAGGCCGGTTGCCGAAAGTGCGCTGCCGATCTTGTTGACGCGCCCGGTTTTCGGTCACGGCGGCATTTCTGGCGGACTTTCCTCCTTTTTTGTGGGGTGATGATGTCTGCGAGCTCGAGTGCGAATAGCATGCGAGGAATGCGCCATGATCGTCTGCCCGACGGCTTCGGGGTACGGATCGATCCACGGGTACGCGCATTTTCCGGGGGTCGGATCCTGATCGGTGGATCGCCCGCGCGGATCATGCGCCTGGCCCCGGAGGCCGCCGAGCTGATCGGCGACGGGTACCTGGAGGTGACCGACACCAAGTCCGCGATCGTCGCCCGCCGGCTGCTCGATTCCGGTGTGGCGAACCCGCGGCCGCGACTGCTGCCCTCGCTCGACGACGTCACCGTCGTCATCCCGCTGTACAACAACGCCGACGGGCTGATGCGGCTGCTGGCCACCCTGCGTGGGCACAACGTGATCGTCGTCGACGACGGTTCCGACGAGCCGGTGCTGATCCCGCCCCGGCAGGGCCGCGGGCAGGTGACCGTGCTGCGGCACGAGTCCCCGCTCGGCCCGGCCGCCGCCCGCAATGCCGGATTACGGGCGGCGACAACGGGCTTCGTCGCGTTCCTGGACTCCGACGTGGTGCCGCGCAGCGGCTGGCTCGAGGTCATGCTCGGGCACTTCAGCGATCCGCAGGTGGCGCTGGTCGCGCCGCGGATCGTCGCGCTGGACAAGGAGTCCAACGCGCTGGCCCGCTACGAGCACACCCGGTCCTCGCTCGATCTGGGCAGGCGCGAGTCCGCGGTGCACGCGCGCGGTGTCGTGTCCTACGTCCCGAGCGCGGCCCTGCTGACCCGGCGCGCCGCGCTGCTCGGCGAGGGCGGCTTCGACGAGTCGATGCAGGTGGCCGAGGACGTCGACCTGTGCTGGCGGCTGGAACGGACGGGCTGGCGGCTGCGCTACGAGCCCGCCGCGCACGTCGCCCACGATCACCGGGTGGCCTTCCGCGCCTGGTTCGGCCGCAGGCTGTTCTACGGCACCGGCGCCGCGCCGCTGAGCAAGCGGCACGCGGGCATGGTCACGCCGCTGTCGGTGCCGACCTGGACGGTGCTGGCGAGCATCCTGTTCGCGACGCTGTCCAAGTGGGGCCTGCTCGGCGGGCTGGTCACGCTGGCCACCGCCCTCGTCCGGATGCGGCGGGTGTTCACCGAACTGGACAATCCGACGCGCATCGCGGCGGTGTATCTGGCGCGCGGCTATTTCGCCGGGATGTGGCGGCTGGCTTCGGCGATGTGCCGGGACTACTGGCCGGTGACCCTGATCGCGGTGCTCGCCTCCCGGCGGATCCGCAAGATCGCGATCACCATGGCGCTGGCCGACGGTCTGGCCGACTGGTTCACCCACCGCGACGCGGGCGGCCTCGACCCGGTGCGGTACGTCGCCTACAAGCGGCTCGACGATGTGGCCTACGGCAGCGGCCTGTGGCTCGGCGTGATCAGGGCCCGCAGCTTCGAGGCGCTCAAGCCGAGCGTGCCGCCGCGCTGAGTTCGCCCACGTGACGGACACTCTCGTCGTCGGCGCCGGGTCGGCGGGCTGTGTGGTCGCGGCCGAACTCAGCGCCGACCCGGCGCACACGGTGCGGGTGTTCGAGGCCGGGCCGGTGTGGCCGTCGGCCACCGCGGTACCCGCCGACCTACTCGATCCGCGACAGCTGCCGGTCGGCCCGGAATCCGGCGTGGTGTGGCGGTACGCGGGAAACATCGTGCGAGGCAGGCTGATCGGCGGATCGGGGGCGATCAACGGCAGCTACTTCGTCCGCCCGACGGCCGCCGATTTCACGGCGTGGAGTGCGGTGGCCGGGAGCGCGCGCTGGTCGTTCGACGCCGTGCTGCCCTTTCTCCGCGACGTGGAGACCGACCACGATTTCGGCGCCGCGCCCGGTCATGGCGCCACGGGTCCGATCCCGATCCGCCGCACGGCCGACCCGGCTCCGGTCAGCGTGGACTTCGCTGCGCGGTGCGCGGCGATGGGTTTCACGGAGATCGCCGACCTGAACGCCCGCCCCGAAGTGCGCCCCCCGGGCCGGGAAACTCGCGCCGCCGGGGTCGAGATTCCCGGCCACCCACCGGGTGCGGTGGGCTTCGGACGAGTGCCGCTGGCGATCGCGGACGGTCGCCGAGCTGGCCCCGCGTTCACCCATCTCTATCCCGCACTCGCCCGCCCGAACCTCACGATCGCGGGCACGACGATGGTGACCCGCCTGGTGGTGCGCGGCGCCAGGGTGGTCGGCGTCGAGTGGACGCGCGGTCGCGCACACGGCACGGCCTACGCCGACCGGGTGATCCTGTGCGCGGGCGCGGTGGAATCGGCCGCGCTGCTGATCCGCTCGGGCATCGGCCCGGAGCCGCTGCTGCGCTCGCTCGGCGTGCCGGTGGTGCGGCCCGCGCCGGTGGGGCAGTGGTGCACCGATCATCCGGAGATCGGCGTCGAGTACCCGGCGCCCGCGCCGACGACGAGCGCGGTCGCCCTCGAATACGTCCTGGAACTCGGCGACCTCGAACTGCGTCCGTACACCCCGATGTTCACGCCGGGCCTGCGCCGGCTCGGCGTCGCGCTGATGTATCCGGAGTCGACCGGCACACTCACCCTCGTCTCGGCCGACCCGGCCGTTCCCGCCCGGATCGACCAGGGCTATCTGCGCGCCGCCGCCGACCGCGACCGGCTGCGCGCCGGGGTCGAGGTCGCCGCGCGGATCCTCGACCGGCCGCTCGGCACCATCGACGACGCCTGGCTACGCTCGCATCTGGGGACGTCCCAGCACCTTTCGGGCACCTGCCGGATGGGCCCCGCCGACGACCCGCGCGCCGTGGTCGACGACCACGGCCGGGTGCACGGCATCGAGGGCCTGACCGTGGCCGATCTGTCGATCGTGCCCGTCCCGTTGGGCCGTGGCCCACAGGCCGCGACAGTGCTGCTCGCCACAGTGATAGCCCGTCGGCACCGGGTGTGACGAAGTGACATCTGCTACCACAATGTGACCTGCGGGACAAACCCACACTTCTGACGAGGCTGCCGATAACTCACCGGTACAGTTTGTAGCGGGAAAGAAAGGCAAATGGTCAGCAATCTCGCAGGTGGGCGGCCCCCACGGCAGGCGGCAGAGTCGGGCGCACAGCTCGGAGCTCTGGAAGCCTATGCCGCACAGGCCCATGGTTTTCTCAGTGCCGGTGGTGACCAGCTGACCCAGCTGGCCGGCCTGTTGCGTCCGCTCGTTCTTGAGTCCTGGTTGCGCAGTACGCGTGGTGGAATCGATCCGACGGACATACTCGACGGTCGCGGTCTTCGTGGTGCCGATCTGGTGCGTTACCGGGATGCTCATCCCATTGCCGCGCTGATGCCACTCATCGACAAACTGCTGGTCCAGGACGCGGCGCGGGCTGGACTGATCGTGACGGTCGCCGACCAGTTCGGCCGGGTGCTGTCGGTGCACGGTCATCCGGAACAGGTCGCCGCCGCTGCCGAGATCGGCGTGCGCGAAGGCGACGATCTGAGCGAGCGCCGGATCGGGACGAACGCGGTCGGTCTCGTCGTGCGCACCGGCCGGGCGACGTGGATTCACGGACCCGAACATTTCCTCCATCGCATGCATCAGATCACCGGCGCGGCGGCCCCCGTGCACGAGCCGGACGGCCGGTTGATCGGCGTGCTGATGATTGCCGGCGGGATGCGGGTGGCCAAGCCTGAAATCCTCGCTCTGGTCAAGGCCGCGGCGACGGCGGCCGAGATGGATCTGGTGCTGCGGGCGATGCGGGCGGGTCGCGGGGTGCCCGCGGCCGAGCCCGGCCGCGCCGGCCAGCAGGCCGCCGATAGCGAACCGGCCCGGCTCGGACTCGAGGTCCTCGGACTCGGCCAGCCGCAATTGACGGTGGCGGGGGAGCGGGTGTCGCTGTCTCAGCGGCACGCCGAGATCCTGCTGTTGCTCACCGAACATCCCGAGGGGCTCGGCGCCGATCATCTGGCGCTGCTGCTCGACGACACCGATCTGGACAACGGCACCATCCGCGCGGCGATGTCGCGCCTGCGGTCGGTGATCGGCGCCTCGGTCGTCGGATCGCGCCCCTACCGTCTGCGCGTCCATGTCGCAACCGATGTGGAGGCCCTGCGGGCCGCGCTCGACTCCGGTGATATCGAATCCGCATTGCGCTTGTACGCCGGTCCGGTGCTCCCGAGATCGTCGGCTCCGGGCATCTGCGACATCCGCGACGAGCTTCGGGTGCGGTTGCGCACCGCGGTGCTCGCTTCCGCCGATCCCGGCGTGCTGCGCCGGTGGACCGCGGGCCCGGAAGGCCGCGACGACGCCGCCGCGTGGGCCGCGTACCGGTCCACCGTCGACCGCGATTCGCCCCTGTATGCGCAGATCGAGGCCAAGATCCGGGTGCTCGATCGGCGCCTCGGTACCGATGCAACGCAGATGCAACGTTTCGGCTCATAGTCTCCCGTTCTGAAAGTGTGGTAGCTCACACATCTGCCGAAGATGTGGTGTGGCACACACTGATGCCCAGGTCGTGGCAACCTCCTTGGAGAGACTGGACGTTCGTCCGAGTTTTTTATCGGAAAAAGTTCCTTTTTATTAACTGACCGCCTAGTGTCTGCAATGCATGGACAGGCAGCCATGTGATGTAAGTGACATAGCCGAGGCGCGAGGTTCGGGCCGCGGCCGCGATGTTGGAGGAACGATCAACAGCTAGGCACCCCGCGACGGACAGACCGGTTCGTCGCGCCGGCGGTCCAGGAGGACCGTCGATCTCGTCCACATGATCTGTCGGGGATCCTGCGCGGGTGGGGCGGTTGCGCCCACCGCGCTCATAGGCGAATTTCTCGCTCCACGGAGTACCAAGGTGTCTTCGTGCTGCCCGAAAACGGTTCGCCTCTGCTTTTTTTCGCGATTCGAGGAGGCTCTGGTGCACGGTACGGAGTTGGGTGGGTTCAGCGCGCGACCGCAGGAAGCGGAGGTCGCCGCCACGGCGTCGGCACCGTTCCCGCTGACACCGGCCCAGCTGGGAGTCTGGTACGCGCAGCTGCTCGACCCCGAGGTCCCGATCACCATCGCCCAGTACGTCGACATCACCGGTGAGCTGGATGCGGCTGTGCTGCAACAGGTCACGGCCGAGGCCGCGCACGCCTACGGTTCCCCGCTGGTGCGCATCGGCGAATCCGACGGTGTCCCTTACCAGGTCGTCGACCACGCCATCCCGGTCGAGAGCGAACTGCCGCTGATCGATCTGCGAAACCACGACGACCCCGTCGCCGCCGCGCACGAGTGGATGCGCGCGGAGTTCGGCGCGCCGCTCGACCTGCTGACCGATCGCCTGGTGGCGGGCGCGGTGCTGCGCGTCGGCGAGGCCCGCTGGTTCTGGTACCTGCGCGGACATCACATCGTGCTCGACGGCTACGGCGCTTTCACCAACTCCCAGCGCATCGCCGAGCTCTACACCGCCCGGATCCTCGGGACCGAGGCCAAGGCGGCGGTTCCCGGCGACCTGGCCGAGCTCGTCGACGGCGAACAGCGCTACCGCGAGAGCACCCGCTTCGCCAACGACCGCGAGCACTGGGCCGAGCGCATCGCCGGCCTGGACAGCCCGACCAGCCTCGACAGCCGTACCGCGCCCCGCGCCGCGATCAACCTGGTGACCGGTGGACGGCTCTCGGAGAAGCTCGTCGACCGACTGGAAACCATTGCCGCCAGCGACGATTCGACCATTTCCGCAGTGCTGCTCGCGGCCTTCGCGGCCTACCTCGGCCGGCTCACCGACCGCCCGGACGCGGTGCTCAGCCTGCCCGTCACCGCGCGCACCACCGCGGTGATGCGCCGCTCGGCGGGCATGCTGTCCAATATCGTCCCGCTGCGCCTGCCCACCGGCGCGGCGGGCGCGGCCACCACCTGGGGTGAGCTGCTGCGCGCGGCCCGCGTCGAGGTGGCGGGCGCGCTGCGGCATCAGCGCTACCGCGCCGAGGACATCCGCCGCGACGCCGAGGACGACGGCCGCCCCGCCCGGCGCGCGCTGTTCGGCCCGCTCGCCAACTTCATGCTCTTCCGCAGCGACCTCACCCTCGGCACCACCACGGGCCGCTACCGGGTGCTGTCCACCGGTCCGATCGAGGACCTGAGCCTCAACGTCTACTACGGCGACCGCGATCGCGTGCACGTCGACTTCGAGGCCAACCCGCACCTCTACGACCCGGACACGCTGGCCCGGCACCACTCCCGCTTCCTCGGTTTCCTCGAACGTCTCGCCGCCGCCGACCTGGACACCGCGATCGGCGCGATCGAGGTCGCGACCGAGCTGGAACTGCAGGTCAGCACCAAGATCTGGAACGCGACCGGCTTCGACGTCGCCGCCGCGCTGGCCGAGCGCGCGGTGCCGGCCGCGACGCTGCCCGCGCTGTTCGAGGCCCAGGTCGCCCGCACTCCCGACGACGTCGCCGTGCGGATGGCCGGTGACGACACCGCGACCCTGGCCTACCGCGAGCTCGCACAGCGGGTGAACCGGCTCGCCCGGCGGCTGCGCGCCGACGGGATCGGCCCGGAATCGCTGGTGGCACTGAGTATCCGGCGTTCGCCGGAGCTGGTCGTCGCCATGTACGCGGTGCTCGCCGCCGGCGCGGCCTACGTTCCGATCGACCCGGATCACCCGGCCGAGCGGATCGCGCACATCCTGGCCACCGCCGCCCCGGCCGTGGTCCTCACCACCTCGCGTGACGGCGCGCCCGGCGCCGACGCGCTGCCGGTGCTGGCCGTGGACGCGCTCGACCTCACCGATTACGCCGACGCGCCGCTGACCGACGCCGAGCGCACCGCGCCGCTGCGTCCCGGCCATCCCGCGTATGTCATCTTCACCTCCGGCTCCACCGGCCTGCCCAAGGGCGTCGCGGTCGAGCACGCCGCGATCGTCAACCGGCTGGTGTGGATGCAGCAGGCCTACCGGCTGCACGGTGTCGACGTGGTGCTGCAGAAGACCCCGATGACCTTCGACGTCTCGGTGTGGGAGTTCTTCTGGCCCTTGCAGATCGGCGCGACGCTGCTGCTCACCGAGCCGGACGGCCATCGCGATCCCGGCTACCTGCGCGGTGTGATCGCCGAATACGGCGTCACCGTCGCTCATTTCGTGCCCTCGATGCTGGAAGCTTTTCTGGCGCAGCAGGAGATCGCCGAGCGCACCTCGCTGCGGCTGGTCTTCGCTTCCGGCGAGGCGCTGCCCGCCGCCCTGGCGCAGCGGCTGCGGCTGCTCACCGGCGCGCGGCTGCACAATCTCTACGGCCCGACCGAGGCCGCGGTCGACGTCACCTTCCACGAGGTGAACGACGCGGACCGGACCACGGTGCCGATCGGCGCGCCGGTGTTCAACACCCGGCTCCATGTTCTCGACTCGCGGCTGCGGCCGGTACCGGTCGGGGCTCCGGGTGAGCTGTATCTGTCGGGGGTACAGCTCGCCCGGGGTTACGTCGGACGGCCCGAGCTCACCGCCGGGCGGTTCGTCGCCGATCTCGGCACGCCGGGCGAGCGGATGTACCGCACCGGCGACCTGGTCCGCTGGACCACCCACGGTGAACTGGAATACCTGGGCCGCACCGATTTCCAGGTGAAGCTGCGCGGTCTGCGGATCGAGCTCGGCGAGATCGAGGCCGTGCTCGAAGGGGTCGAGGGCGCGGTACGCGCCGTCGTCGTCGTGCGTGACGACGCGGGTGTCGGCGAACAGCTGGTCGCCTATGTGGTGGAGGCCGAGCCGGGCGCGGTCGCGGTGGACCTGCTGCGCGAGGCCGCGCTGCGGGCGCTGCCCGCGTACATGGTGCCCGCCGCGTTCGTGCTGCTCGACGCCCTGCCGGTGAACGCCTCCGGCAAGCTCGACCGCAGGGCGTTGCCCGCGCCCGCCCGCGTCGTGGTCGCCTACGCCGAACCCGTTGGACCGGTGGAACAGTCGGTGGCCAGGGTGTTCGGCGAGGTGCTCGGCCTGGACCGGGTCGGCCGCGACGACGACTTCTTCGCCCTGGGTGGCAACAGCCTGGTCGCCACCCAGGTGGCGGCCCGCCTCGGCGCCGATCTCGGTCTCCGGCTCGGTGTCCGCGACCTGTTCGGCGCGACCACCCCGGCCCGGCTGGCCGCCGCGGTCGCCGAGCGCGCCGACGCGGGTGTCACCGCTCAGCTGCCGGTGCTCGCGGCGGGCCCGCGCCCGGCGCTGATCCCGCTCTCGCCCGCGCAGCAGCGGATCTGGTTCCTCAATCGTTTCGATCCGTCCGCCCCCGGCTACAACATGCCGTTCGTGGTGCGGATGCGCGGCACCGCGAATCTGTCCGCGCTGGTCGCGGCGCTGAACGCGGTCGTCGACCGGCACGAGGCGCTGCGCACCGTGTTCCCCGCGGTGGACGTGCCCGGCGGCGAGGTGGCCGAACAGGTCGTGCGGGACGCCGGGATCGTCCGCATCGAGGAACCGACCACGGTGGCCGCCGCGGAGCTGGACGCCGAACTCGCCCGATTCGCCTCCGCTGGTTTCGATCTCGAACACGAGGCGCCGTTCCGGGCCCGCATCTTCGTCGTCGCGGGTGAGGCGGCCGACCCGGCGGGCGAGTGCGCGCTGGCGGTCGTGCTGCACCACATCGCGGCCGACGGTGTGTCGCTCCAGGTCCTGGTGCGCGATGTCCTGGCCGCGTACCAGGCGGCGACCGTCGGGCTCGAGCCCGGCTGGGCGCCGTTGAGCGTCCAGTACGCCGACTACGCCCTGTGGCAGCGTGAACTGCTGGGCGCGGAGACCGATCCGCAGTCGCTGGCCTCGCGCGAAATCGCCTTCTGGGAACGGACACTGGCGGGTCTGCCGGATCAGCTGGAACTGCCGTCGGCCCGCCAGCGGCCGGTGACGCCGAGCCTGCGCGGCGCGCGGACCGGCTTCACCATCGGCGCCGGCCTGCACCGGCAGCTGGCCGAGCTGGCCACCGAGGCGGGCGCGTCGCTGTTCATGGTGTTGCACACGGCGCTGGCCGTGCTGCTGGCCCGGATCGGCGGCGGCACCGACATCGCCATCGGCACCGGCGTCGCAGGTCGCGGCGACCGCGCGATCGACGATCTGATCGGCATGTTCGTCAACACCCTCGTGTTGCGCACCGAGATCGACCCGGCCGCGAGTTTCACCGCCGCGCTCGAGCACACCCGCGAGACCGACCTGGCGGCCTTCGCGCACGCCACCGTCCCGTTCGACCGGCTGGTCGACGTGGTCAACCCGGCGCGCTCGCAGGCCAGGCACCCGCTGTTCCAGGTGGCGCTGAACTTCCAGGCCGGCCTGGACACCAGCTTCGAGCTGGGCGGCTCGCCGGTCTCGGTGCGGGAGATCGAACTCGACATCACCAAGTTCGACCTGCAGTTCACCCTCGACGAAAGGCGCGGCGCCGCAGGCGAACCCGCGGGCATCGACGCCGTCGTCCTCTACGCCACCGACCTGTTCGACGACGCCGAGATCGTCGAGCTCGGCGCGCGGTTCACCCGACTACTCGCCGCGGCCGTCGCCGCGCCCGCCACTCCCGTCGGCGAACTGCCGCTGCTGTCGCGGGCCGAGTACGTCCGTCTCACCGGCATGCGCGGCGCGCCCGTCACCGCCACCGGCCTGCTGCCCGACCTGCTCGCCGCCGCCGTCGCGGCCGACCAGGACCGGATCGCGGTCACCGACGGTGACCGTGCCCTCACCTACCGGGAACTCGACCGGGCGTCCTCACGCCTGGCCAGGGTGCTGGTGGACGGTGGGGTCGGCCCCGACGACATCGTCGCGGTCGGGATTCCGCGCTCCGTCGAATCGGTGCTCGCCGTGTGGGCGATCGCCAAGGCAGGCGCGGCCTGGCTGCCCGTCGATCCGAGCTACCCGCTCGATCGGATCACCCATATGGTGACCGATTCCGGCGCGCGAGTCGGTCTTACGGTGTCCGAGGCGCAGTCCGCGCTGCCCGGCCCCACCGACTGGCTGGTGCTCGACGAGCTGAAGCTGATGGCCGAGTGCGCCGCCCGCTCCAGCGATCCGATCACCGACGCCGATCGGGTGCGCCCGCTGCGCGCCGCGCACCTGGCCTATGTCATCTACACCTCCGGTTCCACCGGCCTGCCCAAGGGCGTGCTGGTGACCCAGGCCGGCATCGCCGGGTTCGCCGCCGAGGAGTCCGCGCGCATGTTCGGCACCGCCGACGCGCGGGTGCTGCAGGTCGGGTCGCCGTCGTTCGACATCTCGGTGATGGAGCTGCTGCTCGCGGTGAATTCGGCCGCCACGCTGGTGATCGCGCCGATGGGCCGCCACGTCGGCGCCGAACTGGCGCAGCTGCTGGCCGCGGAGCGGGTCACCCACGCGCTGATGACCCCCTCCGGTCTGGCGGTGCTCGATCCCGAACAGCTCGACGACCTGCGGATGGTCATGGTCGGTGGCGAGGCGTGCCCGCCCGATCTGGTCGCCCGCTGGACCGGCGGCACCGTGCCCCGCGCGTTCGTCAACGCCTACGGCCCGTCCGAGACGACCGTCGCGACCAATATCAGCGCCCCGCTGACGGCGGGTTCGCCGCTGACCCTCGGCACGCCGCTGCGCGGCATCGCGCAGTGGGTGCTCGACGACCGGTTGCAGCCGGTGCCCGCCGGTGTCGCCGGTGAGCTGTACGTCGCCGGTGCGCAGGTGGCCCGCGGCTACCGCAGCCGGACCGCGCTCACCGCGGGCCGCTTCGTCGCCTGCCCGTGGGAGCCGGGCGCGCGCATGTACCGCACCGGTGACCTGGTCCGCTGGACCGACGCGGGCACCCTGGAGTACCTGGGCCGCAACGACGATCAGGTGAAGCTGCGCGGTTTCCGGATCGAGCTCGGCGAGATCGAGGCCGCGCTGCTGGCCCAGCCGTCGGTGCGCCAGGCCGTCGTCCTGGTGCGGGCCGACGCGCATCGCGGTGACCAGCTGGTGGCCTACGTGGTGCCGGACGCGGCATCGGCCGACCTCGGCGCCGAGCTCACCGCGACCCTGCGTGGCACCCTCGCCGCGCACATGGTGCCGTCGGCGTTCGTGCTGCTCGACGCGCTGCCGCTCACCCCGAACGGCAAGCTCGACCGCCGCGCGCTGCCCGAACCCGTCTTCGCCGCGCGCGCCTTCCGGGCGCCCGCCGCGGGCGTCGAGACCGTGGTGGCCCAGGTGTTCGGCGAGGTGCTCGGGGTCGAGCGGGTCGGCGCCGACGACGACTTCTTCGCCCTGGGTGGCAACTCGCTGATCGCCACCCAGGTGGCCTCCCGGCTCGGCGCCGCGCTCGGCCGCGCGGTGTCGCTGAAGACGCTGTTCGAAGCGCCGACCGTCACCGGCCTCGCGGCCGCGCTCGGCTCGGCCGAGACCACCGCCACCCGCCCGCCGCTGGTGGCGGGGGAACGGCCGCACCGGATTCCGCTGTCCTACGCGCAGCAGCGCATGTGGTTCCTCAACCAGTTCGACGCCGACTCCGTCGCCGACAACATCGCCGCCGCGATCCGGCTGACCGGCACCATCGACCACGCCGCCATGACCGCCGCGGTCGCCGCCGTCTTCGCCCGCCACGAGGCGCTGCGCACCCGCTACCCGGCCGTCGACGGCATCCCCTTCCAGCAGGTGCTCGACGCCGAGCAGCTGACCATCGCGCTCGAGCCCGAGGCCGTCGACCCGGCCGCGCTCGACGACCGCGTCCGCGCCCTCGCCGCGGTGCCGTTCGCGGTGGATCAGGAGCCGCCGGTCCGCCTGCACCTGCTGCGTCTCGGCGCCGAACAGCACGTCCTCGTGCTGGTGCTGCACCACATCGCGGCCGACGGCTGGTCGGTCGCGCCGCTGACCCGCGATGTGATGGTGGCCTACGCCGCCCACCTGGCCGGTGCCGAGCCGGGGTGGACGCCACTGCCCGTGCAGTACGCCGACTTCGCGCTGTGGCAGCGCGCCGCCCTCGGCGCCGAGGACGACCCGGACTCGCCGATGTCGCGCCAGATCGATTTCTGGACAGCGGAACTCGCCGATCTGCCGGATCTGCTCGCGCTGCCCGCCGATCGGCCCCGGCCCGCCGTCGCCTCGGGTCGCGGTGCCCGGCACACCTTCGCGGTGTCCGCCGCGCTCACCGAGCGGCTGCGCGCTGTGGCCGCCGATGCCCAGGCCTCGCTGTTCATGGTGCTGCACGCAGCGTTCGCCGCCACCCTGGCGAAACTGTCGGGGCAGCAGGACATCTCGATCGGCACGCCGGTGGCCGCTCGCGGCGATCAGGCGCTCGACGAGCTGGTCGGCATGTTCGTCAACACCCTGGTGCTGCGCACCCAGGTCGACCCGGCCGCCACCTTCGCCGACCTCGTCGGCACGGTCCGCGACGGCGATCTGCGCGCACTGGCCGCCACCGACGTCACCTTCGACCGGCTGGTCGAGGCGCTCAACCCCGAGCGCTCCACCGCCCGGCACCCGCTGTTCCAGGTGATGCTCGACTTCCAGAACAACACCAGGACCGAACTCGAACTGGCCGGCCTGACCGCCTCCGAAATCGAGATCGACACCCACACCGCCAAATTCGACCTCCAGCTGACGCTGCGCGAGACCGCCGACGGCCTGCTCGCCCGCTTCGAGTACGCGACCGACCTGTTCGACGCGCAGACCATCACAGATTTCGGCACCCGCCTGCTGCGGGTGCTGGAAACGGTGACCGCCGATCCCAGCGTCGTGATCGGCGACATCGACCTGCTCGGCGCCGCGGAGCGCACCCGGATCCTCGACACCTGGAACGCCACCGCGTACCCGGTCGACGAGACGATGACGCTGGTCTCGCTGTTCACGGCGCAGGCCGCGCGCACCCCGGGCGCGATCGCGCTGACCTTCGAGGGCGAGTCGCTCACCTACGCCGAGTTCACCGAGCGGGTGAATCGCCTGGCCCGCCTGCTGATCTCGATCGGCGTGCGGCCCGATCGCACGGTCGCCCTCGGCATGCGCCGCTCGATCGATCTGGTCGTCGCGATGTACGCCGTGCTCGCCGCGGGCGGCGCCTACGTGCCGCTCGACCCCGAGCACCCGGCCGAGCGTCTCGCGCAGGTCATCGACGCGGCCGCGCCGGTGTGCGTGCTCACCCGCGCCGTCGATGGAATCGACCTCCCCGACACGGGTTCCGTCGCGGTGCTCGAGCTCGAACAGCTCGACACCACCGACTACCCGGCCGCGCCGATCACCGACGCCGACCGGCTCGCCACCCTGACCCCGGCCAACGCCGCCTACCTGATCTTCACCTCCGGCTCGACCGGCAGGCCCAAGGGCGTCGTGGTCTCGCACGCCGCGATCGTCAACCGCCTGGTGTGGATGCAGGACGCCTACCGGCTCACCGCGGCCGACGCCGTGGTGCAGAAGACCCCGGCCACCTTCGACGTGTCGGTGTGGGAGTTCTTCTGGCCCTTGCAGATCGGTGCCCGGCTGGTGCTGGCCCGGCCCGACGGACACCGTGATCCGGCCTACCTGGCCGAGCTGATCGACGCCGAGTCGGTGACCGTCGCGCACTTCGTTCCGTCGATGCTGTCGGTGTTCGTCGCGGCCATCGACGGCGCGCCGGCGACCGATCACCGGTGCGCCGCGCTGCGCATGGTGTTCGCCTCCGGTGAGGCCCTGCCGCCCGCTCCCGCCCACCGGTTGCACGCCCTGACCGGTGCCACGGTGCACAACCTCTACGGGCCGACCGAGGCCGCCGTCGACGTCACCTTCCACGAGGTGACCGCGGCCGATGTCGTCTCGGTGCCGATCGGCGAGCCCGTCCACAACACCCGCGTCTACGTCCTCGACGGCAGGCTGCGCCCGGTGCCGGTCGGAGTTCCCGGCGAGCTGTATCTGGCCGGCGCCCAGCTGGCGCGCGGGTACGCGGGCCGGGTCGACCTGACCGCCGACCGCTTCGTCGCCGACCCGTTCGCCTCGGGCGAGCGCATGTACCGCACCGGTGACCTGGTCACCTGGACCGCCGACGGCGAGCTGGAGTACCTGGGCCGCACCGACTTCCAGGTGAAGCTGCGTGGTCTGCGGATCGAGCTCGGCGAGATCGAGGCCGCGCTCGGCGGGCTGACCGAGGTCGGGCAGGCGGCGGTCGTCGTCCGCGACGACCTGCTGGTGGCCTACCTGGTTCCCGCCGCCGACCTCGACGTCGACGGGGTGCGCGCCTCGCTCACCCGCACGCTCCCGGCCTACATGGTCCCGGCCGCCTTCGTCGAACTCGACGAGTTCCCGCTCAACGCCTCCGGCAAGCTCGACCGCAAGGCGCTGCCCGCGCCGGTGTTCGAGGCGGCGGTCTTCCGCGCCCCGGTCACCGAGGTGGAGCAGATCGTGGCCGGCGTCTTCGCCGCGGTCCTCGGCTTCCCCGCCGACCGGGAGGTCGGCCTCGACGACGACTTCTTCGCCCTCGGCGGCAACTCGCTCAACGCCACCCAGGTGGCGGCCCGCCTCGGCGCCGCGCTCGACACCCAGGTGCCGGTGCGGCTGCTCTTCGACGCGCCGACCGTCGTCGAGCTGGCCGCGCGCTGCACCGCGCTGCGCGGCACCGGGCGACGGGTCGAGCTCACCGCCCGCGAACGCCCGCAGCGGATTCCGCTCTCGGCCGCGCAGCGCCGGATGTGGTTCCTCAACCGCTACCTCGCCGACGCCGACGGCTCGGGCGATGCCGTGAACAACATCCCGGTCGCCCTGCGGCTGACCGGCGAGCTCGACATCACCGCGCTCGAGGCGGCGCTCGCCGATCTGATCGGCAGGCACGAGACCCTGCGCACCAGCTACCCGGACGGCCCCGACGGCGCCGCCCAGCTGATCGCCGACGCCGCGCCCGTCGCGCTGCGGCCAGAGCCGGTCAGCGCGGCCGAGCTGCCCGCGCTGCTGCGGTCCCGCGCGGCGGTGCGGTTCGATCTCACCGCCGAGATCCCGCTGCGCGCGGCCCTGTTCGCGGTCGCCGACGAACACGTGCTCGTGCTGGTGGTGCATCACATCGCCGCCGACGGCTTCTCCCTCGGCCCGCTGGCCGCCGACCTGATGACCGCCTACGCCGCCCGCCGCGCCGGCCACGCCCCCGACTGGGCGCCGCTGCCGATCCAGTACGCCGACTACGCGCTCTGGCAGGACGAGAACCTCGGCGACGCCGCCGATCCCGACTCGCTGGCGCACGCGCAGCTGGCGTTCTGGCGCCGCGGCCTGGCCGGACTGCCGGAGCAGCTGGAGCTGCCGACCGACCGGCACCGCCCGGCCGAGTCCAGCTTCCACGGTGGAGTGCACCGCTTCCAGATCGACTCCGATCTGCACAGCGAGCTGCGCGAGCTGGCCCGCAAGCACGAGGCCACCCTGTTCAGCACCGTGCACGCCGCGCTGGCCGTGCTGCTGGCCCGGCTCTCCGGCGGCAGCGACATCGCCATCGGCACCCCGGTCGCGGGCCGCGGCGAGGCCGCTCTCGACGGGCTGATCGGCATGTTCGTCAACACCCTGGTGCTGCGCAGCCAGATCGACCCGCGCGCCGCGTTCGAGACCACCCTCGACGCCGTGCGCGCCGGTGACCTCGACGCCCTCTCGCACGCGGACGTCCCGTTCGAGCAGATCGTCGACGCCGTCGACCCGGCGCGGGCGCGCAACCGCCACCCGCTCTTCCAGGTGGCGCTGGTGCTGCAGAACTTCACCGTGCCGGCGCTGACCGCCGCCGGGCTGCGGGTCGCGCCGATCGACATCGACGCCGCGGTGGCCAAGTTCGACCTGCAGTTCACCCTCACCGAAGCCGGTGACGTCGACGGCCGCGCCGACGGCATGGCCATCGAGATCGCTTACGCCACCGACCTGTTCGACGCGGGCAGCATCGCCGTGCTGGCTCGCCGGTTCACCCAGGTGCTGGCCGCGGTGGTCGCCGATCCGACCGTCGTCGTCGGTGACATCCAGCTGCTCAGCGCCGAGGAACAGCAGCGCATGCTGCACGACTGGGCCACCACCGGCGACGCGGTCGCCACCGGTGCCGAGACGATGCTGGACCGGTTCGCCGTGATCGCCGCGCGCCACCCGCACGCCGTCGCGGTGAAGGCCGCGGGCGCCACGCTCACCTACGACCAGCTCGACGCCTGGTCCAACCGGCTGGCCCGGCGCCTCGTCGGGGCCGGTGTCGGCCCGGAAACCCTGGTGGCCGTCGCCCTTCCGCGTTCGGTGGAACTGGCTGTCGCGCTGCTGGCCGTGCTCAAGGCGGGCGGCGGCTACCTGCCGATCGACCCGAACTACCCGGCCGACCGCATCGAGTACGTCCTCGACGACGCCCGCCCGCTGTGCGCGATCGCGAACACGGCCACCGGGCTGGCCAGGGACTGGTTCGGCGGCCCGGTGATCGACCCCGCCGCCGAGAACCTGACCGGCTTCGCGGCCGCGCCGCTGGCGGCGACCGACAGGCGCGCGCCGCTGGTCCCCGCGAACACCGCGTACGTCATCTACACCTCCGGCTCCACCGGCCGCCCCAAGGGCGTGGTGATCCCGCACGCGAACGTGCTCGCGCTGCTGGACAACAGCGAGCGCCACTTCGGTTTCGGCCCGGCGGACGTGTGGACGATGTTCCACTCCTACGCCTTCGACTTCTCGGTCTGGGAACTGTGGGGCGCGCTGCTGACCGGCGGCTCGATCGTGCTGGTCGACTACTTCACCTCGCGCTCGCCCGAGCAGTTCCGCGAGTTGCTGCTGGCGGAGCGGGTGACCGTGCTCAACCAGACCCCGTCCGCGTTCTACCAGCTCATCGCCGCCGACCTGGCCACCGCGCCGGGTGACTACGCCCTGCGCACGGTGATCTTCGGTGGTGAGGCGCTGGAACCGCAGCGGCTGACCGGCTGGTTCGCCAGGTATCCGCGCTCGCCGCGGCTGGTGAACATGTACGGCATCACCGAGACCACGGTGCACGCCTCCTACCGGGAGATCACCCCGGAGACCGGTTCGGCCAGCGTCATCGGCGGTGCCCTCGCGGGATTGACGGTGCGCGTGCTGGATTCGCGCCTGCGGCCGGTGCCGGTCGGCGTGCCCGGCGAGATCTACGTCTCCGGTGCGCAATTGGCGCGCGGCTACCTGGCCCGGCCCGACCTCACCGCGAGCCGGTTCGTCGCCGACGCCTACGGCGCCCCCGGCAGCATCGCCTACCGCTCGGGTGACCTGGCTCGCTGGACAGCCGACGGCGATCTGGAGTACCTGGGCCGGGCCGATCAACAGGTGAACCTGCGCGGTTTCCGCGTCGAGCTCGGCGAGATCGAGGCCGCGCTGCTGCACAGCTCGGTGGCGCCGCGCGAAGTCGCGGTACTGGTGCGCACCGACCTGGTCGACGAGCCTCGGATCGTGGCCTACCTGGTCGCCGGTCCCGACACCGGCCGGATCGACGCGGCGGCCATCCGCCAGGAACTGGCCCGCACGCTGCCCGAGCACATGCTCCCGGCGGCGGTCGTGCCGGTCGAGCGGATCCCGCTGACCGTCAACGGCAAGCTGGACCGGGCCGCGCTGCCCGCGCCGGTCTTCGAGACCACCGTCTACCGCAAGCCGGCCACGGTCACCGAGGAGATCATCGCCGCGGTGTACGCCGAGGTGCTCGGCCGCACCGGCGCCGACGATCAGCCGGTCGGCGCCGACGACGACTTCTTCGCGCTGGGCGGCAGCTCGCTGCTCGCCGCGAAGGCGGTCGCCCGGATCGGCGCCGCGCTGGATCGCCGGGTCGGTGTGCGCGCGCTGTTCGAGGCGCCGCGGGTCGGCGAGCTGGCCGCCGCGGTGGACGCGCAGGCGAAGGTCGACCGGCCCGCGCTGGTCGGCCGGGCCCGCCCGGAGCAGCTGCCGCTCTCGCCCGCCCAGCAGCGGATGTGGTTCCTCAACCGCTTCGACCGCGCCTCGGTCGCCTACAACATCCCGTTCGCGCTGCGCCTGTCCGGCGATCTCGATGTCGCCGCGCTGCGGGCGGCGGTGGCCGACCTGGTCGCCCGCCACGAATCGCTGCGGACGGTGTACCCGGAGGTCGACGGCGCGCCGGTGCAGGCGATCAGCCCTGCCGCACAGGCGGTGCCGGTGCTCGAGCCGGTCGCTGTCGACGCGGCCGACCTGCCCGGCGCGATCGCCGAGCTGGCCGCCACCACCTTCGACGTCACCGCCGAGATCCCGGTCCGGCTGCGCCTGTTCCAGGTGGGAGCCGCGGCCGAGCACGAGTTCGTGCTCGCCGCGGTCCTGCACCACATCGCCGCCGACGGCTCGTCGATCGCGCCGTTCGTCGCGGACCTGATGCGCGCCTACACCGCGCGGCTGGCCGACACCGCGCCCGGCTGGACGCCGCCCGCCGTGCAGTTCGCCGACTACGCGCTGTGGCAGCGGGAGCTGCTCGGTGACGAGGCCGACCCGGAGTCCGTGGCCGCCCAGCAGGTCGGCTACTGGCAGGCCCAGCTGGCCGGGCTGCCCGACCAGCTGACCCTGCCGACCGACCGGCCCCGTCCGGCCCGGCAGAGCCTGCGCGGCGACAAGGTGGGCTTCACCGTCGACGCCGATCTGCACGCCGCCCTGGTCGCCCTCGGCCGTGGTAACGGCGCCACGCTGTTCATGGTGGTGCACGCGGCCTTCGCCGCCCTGCTGGCCCGGCTCTCGGGGACCGCCGACATCGCGGTCGGCACGCCGAACGCGGGCCGAGGCGAAGCCGAACTCGACGAGGTCATCGGCATGTTCGTCAATACGCTGGTGCTGCGCACGCCGGTCGCGGGCGACGCGCCGTTCACCGACCTGCTCACTGCCGCCCGCACCGCCGACATCGCCGCGTTCTCGCACGCCGACGTCCCGTTCGAGCGCCTGGTGGAGGTGCTCAACCCGGCTCGCTCCACGGCCAGGCACCCACTGTTCCAGGTCGGCTACTCGTTCCAGAACCACGAGCGCGGGCAGCTCGAGCTGCCCGGCCTGACCATCTCGGACATCGAATTCGATTCCGGTGTAGCGCAATTCGACCTGCACCTGTTCGCCCTCGACCACTACACGGCCGACGGCGCGCCCGCGGGCATCGAGCTGGCGCTCGGCTACGCGAGCGACCTGTTCGACGCGGGCACCGCCGAGCGGTTCGCCGCTCAGCTGCGCCGCATCCTCGAATCCGTCACCGTCGCACCGGAAACCGTGGTCGGCGATCTCGATCTGCTCGGTGCCGACCGCGGCCTGCTGCTCGACACCTGGAACGCCACCGCGCATGCGGTAGAGCCGGTCACCCTGGCCGAGCTCGGCGCGCGGCAGGCGGCCGCCACCCCCGGCGCGCTCGCCCTGGTCGACGCCGCGACCGGCACGTCGCTGGACTACGCCGCCTTCGACGCGCGGGTGAACCGGATCGCCCGGCTGCTGATCGCCGAGGGTGTCGGCCCGGAACGCACGGTCGTGCTGGCGATGCGGCGCGGGCCGGACCTGGTGATCGCCATGCACGCCGTGGTGCGGGCCGGTGGCGCGTACGTGCCGATCGACCCCGATCACCCGGTCGACCGGATCGCCTACATCGTCGAGACGGCGGCGCCGCTGTGCGTGCTCACCACCGCCGCCGACGGGCTGCCGATCACCGTGGACGTGCCCGTGTTCGAGCTGGATCACACTGTGTTGTCGGAGCTTTCGGACGCACCGGTGACCGATGCCGAGCGCATCGCGCCACTGCGGCCCGCCCATCCCGCGTACGTGATCTTCACGTCGGGGTCGACCGGCCTGCCCAAGGGTGTCGCGGTGCCGCACGCGGCGATCGTCAACCAGCTGGCCTGGCTGCACGACCGCTTCGAGATGACCGGCGCGGACCGGGTGCTGCTCAAGACCCCGGCCACCTTCGACCTGTCGGTCTGGGAGTTCTGGTCGCCGCTGACTTCCGGCGGGGCGCTGATCGTCACCCGGCCCGGCGACGAACGCGATCCGGATCGGCTGCGCGACACCATGGCCCGGCACGGCGTCACGGTGCTGCACGCGGTGCCGTCGCTGGTCGGCATGCTGCTGGCGGCCGAGGCCACACCGGCCCTGCCGGATTCGCTGCGCGCGGTCCTGGCCATCGGTGAGGCGCTGCCCGCCGCCACGGCCACCGAGTTCCGGGCCGGCGGCACCGGCGCCCGCCTGCACAACCTGTACGGACCGACCGAGGCCGCCGTCTCGATCACCGAATACGAAGTGGCGCAGGATCCCTCGCACGCCGTGCCGATCGGGACACCGGCTTGGAACAGCGCGCTCTACGTCCTCGACGCCCGCCTGCGGCCGGTCCCCGTCGGTGTGGCCGGTGAGCTGTACCTCGCGGGCGACCAGCTCGCCCGTGGCTACTACGGTCGCCAGGCGCTGACCGCGGATCGCTTCGTCGCCAACCCCTTCGGAACCTTCGCGGCGACGGGACAGCCCGGTTCGCGCATGTACCGCACCGGCGACATCGTCCGGTGGCGTGCCGACGGCACCCTGGAGTACCTCGAGCGGGCCGACTTCCAGGTGAAGATCGGCGGCTTCCGGATCGAGCTCGGCGAGGTCGAGACCGCGCTGCTGCGGTGCGAAGGCGTGCGCGCGGCGGTCGCCGTGGCGAAGACCGATGAGCGTGCTGGTGCGCGGCTGATCGCCTACGCGGCGGTCGCCGATCTCACCCCCGGCGACGAGCAGGCGATCGCGGCGGAACTGCGCGGCGAGCTCGCCGCGGAACTGCCCGCGTACATGGTGCCCGCCGCCCTGGTGGTGCTGGAATCGTTGCCGCTCAATGCCAATGGCAAGGTCGACCGGTCCCGGCTGCCCGAGCCGGAGTTCGGCGACGCGGTCTTCCGCGCGCCGGTCACCGCAGCCGAACAGCTGGTCGCGCGGACCTTCACCGAGGTGATCGGCTGCGCGAGCGCGGGCCTGGACGACGACTTCTTCGCCCTCGGCGGCAACTCGCTGATGGCGACCAGGCTGGCCGCCCGGCTCGGTGCCGCGCTCGGCGCGCAGGTGCCGGTGGCCGAGGTGTTCGACGCCCCGACCGTGGCCGCGCTGGCCGAGCGGCTCGGCGGCCTGGACCGCTCGCTCGCCCGCCCGCCGCTGACCCGCCGCACCGGCGACGGACCCGCGGTCCTCTCGCCCGCCCAGCAGCGCATGTGGGTGCTGCACCAGCTGGCACCGCAGTCGGCGGCCTATCACATCCCGGCGGCCATCCGGCTGACCGGCGAACTCGACCTGCCCGCCCTGCGATCGGCGGTCGGCGACCTGCTGTCGCGGCACGACACCCTGCGCACCCGCTACCCCGACACGGCGGCGGGACCGGTCCAGCAGGTGCTGCCCGCCTGGTCCGCCGCGGTCGAACTGACCCCGATCCCGGTCGCCGAGGCGGACGTCGAAGCCAGGATCACCGCCCTGGTGGCCCAGCCGTTCGACATCACCGCCGCGCCGCCGGTGCGGGTGGCGCTCTACGGGCTCGGTGCGAACGATCACGTCCTCGTCGTCGTGGTGCACCACATCAGCGCCGACGGCTACTCGATCGCGCCGCTCACCCGGGACCTGGTGCGCGCCTACGTCGATCGCAGCGAGGGCCGCGAACCCGGCTGGGCCCCACTGGAGATCCAGTACGGCGACTTCAGCGCCTGGCAGCACGAGCTGCTCGGCACCGACGCCGACCCGGACAGCGTGCTCACCCAGCAGCTGACCTACTGGACCAGGGAACTGTCCGGCGCGCCCGAACTGCTCGCGCTGCCCACCGACCGCCCCCGCGCCACCCGGCGCGAGATGCGCGGCGCGGCAGAGCGGTTCGAGATCGACGCGACCCTGACCCGGCGCCTCGACGAGGTCGCCCGCGAGCACGGCACCACGCTGTTCACCCTGGTGCACAGCGCGCTGGCGGTGCTGCTGGCCAAGCAGTCCGGCAGCGCCGACATCACCATCGGCGCGCCGGTGGCCGGACGCGGTGCCCGCGAACTCGACGACCTGGTCGGCATGTTCGTCAACACCGTCGTCCTGCGCACCGAGGTGGACTCGCGGGCGCCGTTCACCGATCTGCTGGCCCAGGCCAGGCGGCGCGACCTCGCCGCTCTCGCGCACGCCGACGTGCCGTTCGAGCAGGTCGTCGACGCTATGGGCCGGACCCGCTCGGCCGCCTACACCCCGCTGTTCCAGGTGATGCTCACCTTCCAGAACATGCCGCCCGGTGGCATCGAACTCCCCGGCCTGCACGTGCGGACCCTGGACCCCGGACTCGGCGAAGCCAAGTTCGACCTGCATCTGACCGCGTTGCAGCGCTACGACGCGGCCGGTGCGCTCGACGGGCTCGACGTGCACTTCGGGTACGCCACCGACCTTTTCGACGCCTCGACCGTCCGGATTCTGGCCGAGCGGTTCCGCAAGGTCCTCGCGGCCGTCGCGGCCGAACCGGCCGTCCCCGTGCGGGCGATCGATGTGCGCACCGACGCGGAGAAGACCCCGCGTCCGCGCACGTACACCATCGCCGATCTCCCGGGCCTCGTCGGCTCGGCGGCTCGGCTCGCGCCGGCGACCGTGGCATTCGCCCACGGCGAGCACGCCATCTCGTTCGGAACGCTCGACGCCAAGCTCACCGCGGTGAGCAAGGCGATGGGCGCCGCGATGAAACCCGAAGCGCTGGTGAACGTCGCGCTGGCCGGGCTGGTGCCCGGCGTGCTCGCCGCACTCGGCGCGTCCGGACTCACCACCACTCTGCAAACACTGGTGACCGATGCCGCCGCGGTGATCGCCCGGTCGGGGTCGGCTGACGACTCGGAAGGACAACTCTGATGTCGCACACGGATTCGGTCACGGCGGCTGTCTCGCTCGACGCGCTGCTGCGTGACCCGGCGGACGAGCGCAGGCGTGATCCCGCCACCTTGCTCGCCGCCTTCACCACCCAGATCCGCCAGGATCCCGATGCCGTCGCAGTGCGCGACGGCGCGACCGAGCTCAGCTACGGCGAGCTGGGCGAACGGGTCGACGCGCTGGCGGTCTGCCTGGCCGCCCGCGGGGTCGGGCCGGAGACCACGGTCGCGGTGGCGCTGCCGCGATCGGCCGACCTGGTCGTCGCCGTGCACGCGGTGATCGCGGCGGGCGGCGCGTTCGTCCTGCTCGACCCGGACGCCCCCGCCGACGTACGGCAGCGCACCGTCGCGCTCGCCGCGCCCGTCCTGGTGATCACCGCGCCGGAGGTGGCCCATCCCGCCGGCGTCCCGGTGCTGGGGATCGACGCCGAGCCCGCCGCCGATCTCAGCGCCGACGACCTGCCAGGGCCGGGCGCGGACAATCCGGCCTACCTGATCGTCGATGTGTCCGGCGCGAGTGCCGTGGTCGTCGGACACCGTGCCGCCCAGGCGAATTCGGTGTGGCGCCAGCGGCTCTGCGGTCTCGGCCCCGGTGACGCGGTGCTCTGGCACGCGCCGCTGAGCGAGCAGGCGAGCGTGGGGGAGCTGCTGCTCGCCCTGCAGACCGGTGCCACCCTGGTGCTGCCGACGAGTGACACGCTGGCCCGCTCGATCGCCGAGACCGGCGCCACCGCAGCCTGTTTCGACCCCGAGCAGCTCGCCGCACTCGCCGCGCTGCCCGACGCCGAGGAACGGCTCGACTCGCTGCGAATCGTCCTGAGCTGCGGCGCCCCGCTGCCCGCGAAGACCGCGGCCGCCCTGCGCGCGGTGAGCGGCGCGACCCTGTGGCACGTCTACGGCAGGCCGGAGACCGCGGGCGAGGTCGTCGCGCACGAGGTGACCGGCGCCGACCTCGAGTCGGTCCCGCTCGGCTCGGCCGCCGACGATGTCGAGCTGCTGATCCTCGACGAGCAGCTGTGCCCCGTCCCCGACGGCGAGATCGGCGAACTCTACGTCTCCGGTGTGCAATTGGCGCGCGGGTACCTCGGGCGGCAGGCCACCGCCGCCACCTTCCTGGCCAACCCGATCGGCCCGGTGGACGACCGGATGTTCGCCACCGGCGACCTCGTGCGGCGCAGGCCGCCGGGCGACGGCTGGACCGCCGAACTCGAGTTCGTCGGCCGCGTCGACCCCGACGAGGTCACCGCGGCGCCGCACGGTGGACTGCCCGGTGAGCTGCTGCTCGACGAGTTCGAAGCGCAGGCCGCCGCGACCCCTTTCGACCCGGCGGTCGTGCACGCCCCGAGCACGGGCGGCGCGGCCTCGATCATCACCTACGGTGACCTGGACCGGCGCACCAACCAGCTGGCCCGGCACCTGACCGCGCTCGGCATCGGTCCCGAATCGGCTGTGCTGGTCGATGTTCCGCGCTCGGTGGAACTGGTGGTGGCGATGTACGCCGTGCTCAAGGCCGGTGGCGCCGTGGTGCCGGTCGACACCGCGAGCCGTCCCGCCGTGCTGCCGCCGGTCGCGAACCCGGCGCTGGTGCTCACCGTGCGCTCGCGCGATCACGGTGCGGTGTACGACATTCCGTCGGTAGTGATCGACGACGTGCCGCTCGCCGACTATTCCGACGAGCCGATCACCAGGGCCGAACGGCGCACCCCGGTGCTGCCGGAACACCCGGCCTTCGTGCTGTACCCGCACGGCGCGACCCAGGGCATCACCATCAGCCACATCGCCGCCGTGCACCGGCTGACCGGCATGCAGGGCAGGCACGGCTTCACCGGGCGCGATGTGTACCTGCACCAGGCCGCCATCGGCGAGGTGACCGAGTGGCACGGCTACGTGCTGCCGTTGCGGGTCGGTGCCACCGTCGTCCTGACCGAACCACCCGACCCCGTGCGGTTAGCGACCCTGGTCGCCGACTACGGCGTCACCGCCGCCGATTTCACGCCGCCGCGGCTGGCCGCGTTCACCGACCACGTGCACCGCGCGGGCCTGCGCGCCGCGATCGGCTCGCTGCGCAGCGTCGTCGTCCTCGGCGCGCCGCTCAGCGCGGCCGAGGTGCGTGCGTTCGGCGCGGTGACCGGCGCTCGGCTGCACCACGATTACGGCAGGGCCGAGGCCACGGTCACCCTCACCTATCCCGCCGCGCCCGGCGCGGACACCCCGGAGCCCCCGCCGGTGCGGGTCAGGGAATGGAATCGCCGGGTCTACGTGCTCGACGCGCGGCTGCGCCCGGCCAGTCCCGGTGTCGCCGGTGAGCTGTACCTGTCCGGCGCGCAGCTGGCTCGCGGCTATCGTGACGATCCGCGCGCCACCTCCGACCGGTTCGTCGCCAACCCGTTCGGCATTCCGGGGGAGCGGATGTTCCGCACCGGGGAGCTGGCGCGCTGGGAGATCGACGGCACCACCGCCGCGCTCGTCCGCCTCGGCGCAGCCGGCGCGGTGACCGTGGGCGCGCTGGAATCGCTGCTCGGCCACGGTGCGAGCATGCGGGCCAGGATCGGTGCCGGGATCGGCGCGCGGATCACCGAACTGTCGCGGCGGCACGCGGTTCCGCCGTTCGCGGTCGTTCGGGCCGCGATGACGGTGCTGCTGGCCTGGCAGGCAGGCACGGCCGTCGCGGGCGCGACCACGCTGTCGGAGATCCTGTGCGCCGAACCGGATCCCGTGGTGTCTTCGGCCACCGCCGCGACCAGCGAGTCGTGCGCGCTGGCCGGGCCGCTCGGCGCGGTGACCTTGAGCTACCTCGACACCGGCGCCGAGGCGTTCGGCGTCCCCGGCCTCGAACTCACCGCCCTGCGCTTCGACGGACCGACGGTGGCCGACGGCGTGCACTTCATCGTCTCCACCCACGCCGACCCCGACGGCAATCTCGGCGTCGAACTCGAATACAGCACAGACCGTTTCGACGACCGCACCGCCGCGACCCTGCTGCGCCGCTTCTCCCGCGCCCTGGGTCTGCTCACCGGCGACCCCGACGCCCCGAGCGACTCGTTCGACCTCAGCACCCCCGCCGAGCGCGCCGCGAGCTGACCCCAACCCCCTCAGGAAGGCAATCCGATGAGCAATCCGTTCGACGACGAGAACGCCCAGTTCTACGTGCTGGTCAATGCCGAGGGGGAGCACTCCCTCTGGCCCACCTTCGCCGCGGTGCCCGGCGGCTGGACCGTCGCCTTCGGCGCCGCCACCCGCACCTCCTGTCTCCAGTACGTCGAATCCCACTGGCTCGACATGCGCCCCAATTCCCTCATCGCCGCGATGGCCAACGAGGGCTGACCGCCGCCCTACGTACAGTGGGGTATGGGGAGTACGACGAGCAACCGGTTCGGAATCGTGGTGGCGCTGCTGGTGGGACTGCTGGCAGGCGGGTATCTGGGGGCGCTGTTCGCGTCGTCGGCGGACTCCGATCCGCCACGGCGCACGTCCACCGCCCGCGATGTCGAGCACGCCGAACCGGTGGTGTTCGAGTCCGACCGGGGACTGCCCGATGTCCACACGATTCTGCGGTCGCAGGCCGATATCGACCAGTTCGTCGGGCGGTTCCCCGGTGACGGGGCCGGTCGGCTCGCGGACCAGCTGTCGCGCCGCGACCTCGGCACCGAAGCGCTGCTCGCCTTCTCCTGGGGCGCGGGGTGTTCGCCCGGTGACGGCGCGAAGCTGACCACCCAGGGCACCGCGGACTACTCCGTCCGGCTGACCGGCGCGGACAATCCGCCGCCGGAATGCGCGGCGCCGTGGGACATCCTGGCGGTGTTCGCGCTACCGAAGGACGAGGTGCCCGCGAACACCCGGCTCGGCGGTGACCGTCCCGATCCGCCGGGTCCCGCGACCCTCGCCCATATCGAGCGCATCACGCTCGGCGCCGCGCTGCGCGGTGCGGAAGTCTCGCAGCCGGATCAGCTCGCCGCGTTCACCGCCGGGCTCGATGCCACCGTGGCCCACCGGGTGAACTCGGTGGTGTCGCAGCGCGCCGCGCGTGATCGCGCGTTCGCCTTCGTCCTCACCGGATGCCACAACGATGGTGCCTACCTTGCCTTTTCGGCGGAACGGTTGCGTCCGGTGCTGACCGCGACCGAACCGGTCGTCTGCGTCGTACCGGACTACTACGTCGCGGTGTTCACGGCCCCGGCCGCGTCCGTCCCGGTGCGGGCCACCATCGGCTGAGGGTGATCACGCCACCGGGGTCATCGGTGGCGGTTCCCAGTCGCCGTCGATCGCGGCCGCGCGGGGTGCGTACAGGCGCATCGTCAGGGAGAACTCGCCGGATTCCGGGATCGGGAGCCAGTTCCCGGTGGGGATGCCGGGGCGCGGGTCCGCGTGCTGGACGGCGATCTCCACCGTGCCGTCCGGGCCCGCCACCACCGGCGGGGCGTGGCCGACCGAGTAGACCCCGGCCGGGTTGGGGACCAGGAAGCCCTGGGGGTCGTAGGCGGTGATCGCGGCGAAGGCGTCCACCGGCGGCCACCGGCCGGGCTCGAAGCGGATGCGGTAGCGGCGGGGTCGTCCCGCGTCGTCGGTCGTCGGGGCCCAGAGTTCGGCGTAGAGCACGTCGCGCAGGGGTGCCTTGCCGGGTGAGCGCATCGTCGTCGCCGCGCGGCGCAGGTAGTCGGTGCCGAAGGTGCCCAGGTCGACGGGGATCTCCCACCCGTTGACGCGGCGCGCGTTCGGATCGGTCCAGCCCGCGATCCGGCGGTGGGCCCGGCGGGCCGCCTCGTCGAGCACGTCGACGGGTTCGTTGTCGACGGTGCCGCCGGGGACCACACCGATCGCGGCCAGCTGATCCATCAGCGGCGCGTCGGCGGCCGCGGGCGGATCGGTGACCATCAGCCGGCACAGGCGATTGAGATACGTGCGTCCGTCGAGCGCGGCGATCCGCTTGACCGGCGGCTCCGGCCCGCGGTCGATCGGGTGAACCCTGCTGATCGTCGCGTCGTACTCGCGGCGCTGCCAGGCGCCCGCGGGCACCAGCCGGATCTCCTCCTGCCAGCGGTTGACCCGCGGCGCGTCGGCGACGCCGTTGATCTGGATCCGGCCGACGATCGTCGTCAGCTCCGACGGCATGTGCAGCAGGGTGGTGTGCGGCGGCAGCGACCCGGTCCACCGCGGACCCGCGATGACATAGGTGTACGGCGGCCCCTCGGCGTCGGCCCCCGTACGCGGCTGCTCGCTGCTCAGGTCGTGCACGGTGTTGCCCCACCCGTCGAGCAGCTGGAACAGCCAGTACCGGTCCGGTTCCATCCCGGGGATCTGCAGCACCAGCGGTTCGTCCGCCAGATTCAGCCACGCCTGCGAATACACCATGTCGTGGCTGAGCCGGGCCACCCCGCGATCCAGCGGATCGGGCAGCACGCTGTGATCGAAGGTGTTGGTCGGCCCACTCGCCGCCCGCATCATGTCCAGCATGATCATCGGATAGCCGAACACATACGCCTCGGTCGCCAGCTCCAGCACATCCGGTGCCCCCGTCGACGTCACCACCGACGGCACCGGCTCCCCACCCCCGCACCCGGGCACCACCGCCGCCACCCCCACCGCCGCCCCCAACCCCAGCAAGCGCCGCCGACTCAGCCCACCCTCGCCACCTGCCCGACCACCCATACACGCTCCGTCCGACACCTCGAACGCCCACCGTAAACACGCCACCACCCCCCGCCCTCACACACAACGGGTGAATTCCGCAGGTCAGCCGAGGAGGGTTCGGTGCATGAGGTGGGCTACGCGGGCTCGGCAGGCGATGGGGTCGGGGCCGTAGATCTGGCTGAGGTCGATCACGAGGGCGAAGGCGGCGTGGACCAGGAAGCGGGCTTCGGCGGCGGAGAGTTCGGGGCGCACCTCGCGGACCAGGCGGGCCCACTCCTGGACGCTGAGGCGCTGGATGTTGCGCAGGACCGCGCGTTCCTCGGCGGGGACGTGCCCGAACTCGGCGTAGTAGACGACCGCCAGCGCGCGCTCGTCGAAGGTGTCGGAGACGAACTGGGTGATCAGCACGTCCAGCGCCGCGCCGCTGTCGGGGGTGCCCGCGACGGCGGGGCCGATCGCGCCGGAGACCCGGTCGGCCGCGCGGCGGAACGCGGCGGCGAGGATATCGCTCTTGCCCCGGTAGAACCGGTACACCGCCGAGGCCGCGGACAGACCCGCGGCCGAGGCGATGTCCTCGACGCTCACGTTCGGGTAGCCGCGCTCGTGGAACAGCTCGACCGCTTTGCGCAGCAGCAGTTCGTGTTTGAACGACTCCGGGATCTCGACCTGGGTCGCCTGCTCGGAAACCGCTGCCGCGGGCGGCAATTCGTCCCCGGCCAGCGCGAGACAGGCCGCGCTCAGCAGCCGGTTCAGCGTGCGGGCGGGCAGCGCGGCGTGATGGTCGGCGATGCTGGTGATCACGCCGAACATGGCGGTGGACAGCATCCGCAGATCCGGTGCGGTCAGTTCCGGCCGCAGCACCGCCAGCTGCTCGTCCAGGGCGACCAGTACCGAGGCCCGCTGCTCGTCGAGCACCAGCCGGTCGGCGGGCTCGAGATAGCGGCTCTCCCAGCGCACCAGGGTGACGGTGCCGCGGTTCTCCACCGTCGCGCCGATGAGCCCGGTCAGCATGTGCCGCAACCGTTCCGCCGCGATCGGTGATCCGTCATCGGACACCGTGATCGAGGCGGTGAACGCCTCCCCGACCCGCAGCAGCTCCTCCCGGAACAGCGCGTACTTACTGGGGTAGTGCCGGTACAGCGCCGCCGAACTGATCCCCAGCCCGGCCGCGATGTCCTCCATGCTCACCCCGTGATAGCCGGCCGCGCCGAACGCCATCGCCGAGGTCGCCGCGATCTGCGCGCGCCGATTCTTCGGCCGCCGTCGCACACCGTCCTTCGCTCCGCCGACTACCGATCCACGCGCACCACGAGACTCGCCGACATTCATGCCAGAAGTGTATTAGGCCTTGTGGGGTGGGGTGATCCGGGCATACCAGTCGAGCAGGGACGGGTCGTCGACGGCGCTGCGTTCGACCACGCGGGCCGCGTCCGCGCCCTGGAAGAGCTTCTTGATCGGGACTTCCAGCTTCTTGCCGGTGCGGGTGTGCGGGATGCCGGGGGCCTCGCGGATCTCGTCGGGGACGTGGCGGGGCGAGACCTCGGTGCGGATCGCGGTGCCGATCCGGGTCTGCAGGTCGTCGGTGAGGGTGGCGCCGGGGGCGAGGACGACGAACAGTGGCATCCAGTAGCCGCCGTCGGGCTGTTCGGCGCCGATCACCAGGGCCTCGGCGATCTCCGGGAACTGCTCGACGACCTGGTAGATGTCGGCGCTGCCCATCCGGATGCCGTGCCGGTTGAGGGTGGAGTCGGAGCGGCCGTGCACGACGACGCTGCCGCGCTCGGTCAGCGTGATCCAGTCGCCGTGCCGCCACACGCCGGGGTAGGTGTCGAAATAGGCGTCGTGGTAGCGCTTTCCGTCCTCGTCGCGCCAGAAACGCACGGGCATCGACGGCATCGGCTCGGTCACCACCAGCTCACCGACCGCACCGCGCACCGGCGCGCCCGCCTCGTCGAAGGCGTCCAGCGCGACCCCGAGATACGGCGCCGACAGCTCGCCCGGCCACACCGGCACGGTGGGCACGCCGCCGATGAACGCCGACACCACGTCGGTGCCGCCGCTGATCGAGTTCACCTGCACGTGCTCGCCCGCGTTCTCGTTCAGCCACAACGCGCTCGACTCCGGCAGCGCCGACCCGGTGATCCCGACACTGCGCAGCGCCGACAGATCGTGGTCGGTCCGCGGCACCGACCCCGCCTTGATACACCCGAGGACATACCCGGGACTGGTCCCGAGCACGGTGGCGCGGACCTGGGCGGCCAGGCGCCACAGCGCGTCCGGGCCACCCGCCGTCGGGCTGCCGTCGTAGGTCACCACGGTCGCGCCGGTGAGCAGGCCGGCGATCTGGAAGTTCCACATCATCCAGCTGGGGCTGGTGTACCAGAAGAAGACGTCGTCGGGTCCGATATCGGACTGCAGGGCAACGGCTTTCAGATGTTCCAGCAGCACGCCGCCGTGTCCGTGCACGATGCCCTTGGGCAGGCCGGTGGTGCCGGAGGAGAACACGATCCACAGCGGATGATCGAAGTCGACCGCGGTCGTCTCGATCACGCCCTGCCCGGGATCGGCGATCGCGTCCGACCACGCGACCGCGCCGGGCACCTCGAGTCCGAGCTGCGACACCGCGATCGTCGCGCGCAACCCGGGCAGCCCGTCCCGCACGGCGGCGATGTCGGCGCGCTTGTCGTGCTGCTTGCCACCGAACCGGTAGCCGTCGGCGGTGACCAGCACGGTCGGCTCGAGCTGGCCGAGCCGGTCCAGCGCGGCCTTGGCCGAGTAGTCCTGGCCGCACGCGCTCCACACCGCGCCGATGCTCGCGGTGGCGAGGAAGGCGACGATGGCCTCCGGGATGTTCGGCAGGTAGCCGATCACCCGGTCGCCCGCCTCGACGCCCTGGGCCCGCAGGGTGGCCGCGAACGCGGTGACCTGCTCGATCAGCTCGCTCCACGAGATCTCGCGCGGCTCGGCGTCCTCGCTCAGCGCGAGCACGGCGGGCCGGTCGAACCGCGCCTGCCGGACGACCTGGTCGACATAGTTCAGCCGCGTCCCCGGGAACCACCGCGCGCCGGGCATCTCCCGATCGCCGAGCACGCCGTCGGCGATCGGGCCGAGCTCGAAGTAGTCCCACAGCGCCTGCCAGAAGCCGGCGATGTCGTCGACCGACCACTGCCACAGCGCCTGGTAGTCGGGGTACTGCTCGCCGGTCCGGCCGCTGACGAACGCGGCGAAGTCGGTGATCCGTGCCGACGCGATGTCCTGGGCGGTCGGTTCCCATTGCGGTTGCATCGGAGGTCCTCCTGTGGATTGGCGCGGGCCGGGGGCGGTCCGGCCGATGATTACCCCGGCGCGTCGGGCGATATTCGTCCCGCGCGCCGGGTGCTGCTCAGGCGGGCAGTTCGGCCCGGCGGACGATCCGCTCCGCGTGCCGCAGCACCGGTGCGTCGACCATGCGGCCCTCGAAGGCGAAGACCCCGCGGTGGTTCGGCACCTCGGCGAGCACGCGGCGGGCCCAGCCGATCTCCTCGGGATCGGGCGCGTAGCCCTCGCGGATCACCGCCACCTGACTGGGATGGATGGCCACCTTGGCGTCGAAGCCGACGGCCACCGCGTCCAGCGTCTCCACGGCGAGCCCTTCCAGATCCTTGATGTCGAGGAACACCGAATCCAGGGCGAACCGGCCGAAGGCCTTGGCCGCCAGCAGGCTCGTCGAACGCACGTGCCGGGCGATGTCGCGGTAGCTGCCGTCGGCGTGCCTGCTCGCATTGCCGCCGAGTCCGGCCACCAGGTCCTCGGCGCCCCACATCACGCCGATGGCGTTCTCGGCGGCGACCGACTCGGCCACCCGCACCGCGCCCAGCGGCGACTCGATCAGCACGATCACCTCGTAGCCCGCCAGGCTCCTGACCTGCTCGGCCGACTCGCATTTGGGCAGCATGATCCGCCGGTAGGCGGTCTGCGCGAGGGCGGCCAGGTCGGCCGCGTACTCCTCGGTCTCGACCGCGTTCACGCGAATCACGGTGTGCTGCGGGTCGAGTGGGGTCTCGATCAGTGCCTTCCTCGCGGCTGCCTTGTCACCGGCGGCGACCCCGTCCTCGAGATCGAGGATCACCACATCGGCCACCGCGGCGGCCTTGGCGAAGCGTTCGGGCCGGTCGGCCGGACAGAACAGCCAGGCCGGTCCGGTCGGTTCCCAGGGGTTCACGCTGTCTCCGGTCATCGTCATGCTGTGTCCTTCCGGTGGGCCGGGGCGCCCGGGGATGGTGCGGCACGGCAGTTCCTCCGGGCGCTGACCGCTCATGCCGTCGGTGCCTTCCGGACCAGGGTCTGCCGCACGGCTTTCGCCACGATCACGCCGTCCTGGTTGCGCGCGGTGTGGGTGAGGCCGACGATGCCCTCACCCGGGCGGCTCTTGGATTCGCGCTTGTCGGTGACCAGCGTCTCGGCGTACATGGTGTCGCCGTGGAACAGCGGGGCGGGCAGCGACATCTCGGAGAACCCGAGATTGGCCACCAGGGTGCCCTGGGTGAGCTGGGCGACCGAGAGGCCGACCAGCGTCGACAGGGTGAACATCGAGTTCACCAGCCGCTGGTTGAACGGCGGCTGCGCGTCGGCGAAGTTCGCGTCCAGGTGCAGCGCCTGGGTGTTCATGGTCAGGGTGGTGAACAGGACGTTGTCGGCCTCGGTGATGGTGCGGCCGGGCCGGTGCTCGTAGATCGTGCCGATCTCGAACTCCTCGAACCACAGCCCCCGCTGGACGACTCTGCGTTCGGTCACAGACCCAGCTCCCGAGCGATCAGCATCAGCTGCACCTCCGTCGTGCCCTCACCGATTTCCAGGATCTTGCTGTCACGGTAGTGCCTGGACACCGGGTATTCGTTCATGAAGCCGTTGCCGCCGAAGATCTGGGTGGCGTCGCGCGCGTTGTCCATCGCGGCCTCGCTGGCGACCATCTTGGCGATCGAGGCGGCCTTCTTGAACGGCTTGCCCGCCAGCATCAGCGCGGCCGCGTCGTAGTAGGCGGTCCGGGCGACGTGGGCGCGCGCCTCCATCCGGGCGATCTTGAACGCGATGGCCTGGTTGCGGCCGATGGCCTGCCCGAACGCCTGCCGCTCACCGGCGTAGCGCACGCTCTCGTCCACGCAGCCCTGCGCGGCGCCGACCGCCAGCGCGGCGATGGCGATGCGGCCCTCGTCGAGGATGCGCAGGAAGTTGGCGTAGCCGCGGCCGCGCTCGCCGAGCAGGTTCTCTTTCGGCACCCGCACGTCGGTGAAGCTCAGCGGGTGGGTGTCGGAGGCGTTCCAGCCGACCTTGTTGTAGGCCGGTTCCGCGACGAAGCCGGGGGTGGAGGTCGGCACCAGGATGGTGGAGATCTCCTTCTTGCCGCCGGTCTGCCCGGTCACCGCGGTGACGGTGACCAGCCGGGTGATGTCGGTGCCGGAGTTGGTGATGAACTGCTTGGCGCCGTTGATCACCCAGCTCTCACCGTCCTCGACGGCGGTGGTGCGGGTACCGCCCGCGTCGCTGCCCGCGTCGGGTTCGGTTAGGCCGAAACCGGCCAGCGCGCGTCCGCTGGTGAGCTGGGGCAGCCACTCGGTCTTCTGCTTGTCGTCGCCGAAGCGATAGATCGGCATCGCGCCCAGCGAGACGCCGGCCTCGAGGGTGATGGCCACGCTCTGGTCGACCTTGCCGAGTTCCTCGAGCGCCAGGCACAGGGCGAAGTAGTCGCCGCCCATGCCGCCGAACTCCTCGGGGAACGGCAGGCCGAACAGGCCCATGTCGGCCATGCCGGCGACGACCTCGTACGGGAAGCTGTGCTCGGCATCGTGTTTCGCCGAGACGGGCGCGACGACCTGCTGGGCGAAGTCGCGCACGGTCAGGGCGAGCTGGCGGTATTCGTCCGGCAGCGAGCCGGTGGACAGGTAGTCGGTCATGCGTTGGTTCCTTCGCGCTCGGTCTCTTCGACAGCGGTTTCGACGGGGTGGGCGACGACGCGGACCAGCACCTGGTCCAGCTTCACCTGGGCGCCCGGTGCCACCAGCACCTCGACGGTGCCCGCGACGGGGGCGGTGAGCGTGTGCTCCATCTTCATGGCCTCGATGACGATCACCGGATCACCGACCTCGACGGTCGCGCCGTCGGCGACCGGGGCCGCGATCACCGAACCCGGCATGGGACTGCGGATCTCGGCGTCGCCGACATGGGCGGCGTCACCACGCACACTCGCCTCGGCGACTTCCCGCAGCACGGCGACGCTGCCCGCGTGACCGACCCACAGCTGATCGTCGGCCTCGGCCACGCGGAACTCGCGGCGCAGCCCGTCCAGGGTGAGGACCAGGCCGTCGGGGCTCGACGCGGCCGAGAGCGACTGCGGCTCACCGTCCTCGATCCGCACGATCGCCGATTCCGGTGTGCCGGTGATGAAGACATGGCGCACCTGGTCACCGGCGGCGAGCCGGATCGAGGTCGGGGCCTGCGTGCCGAGCCGCCAGCCCGACGGGGTCGACCACGGGTCGCCGCCGGACACGGGCCAGCGGCGCAGCCAGTGATGGGCCGCGGCGGCGGCGAACTCGTCGTCGGTCACCGCGGCGGGCCGGAAGTCGCTCACCCGGCGGTCCAGCAGCGCGGTGTCGAGGCGGCCCGCCTGCACGTCCTCGTCGGCGAGCAGGAACCGCAGGAACTCGATATTGCTCGTCACGCCGAGCAGCACGGTCTGTTCCAGCGCGCGGTCCAGCGCGCCGAGGGCGTCGGCGCGGGTGGTGCCGCGGGCGATCACCTTCGACAGCATCGGGTCGTAGTCGCTGCCGACCACGGTGCCCTCGGCCAGACCCGAGTCGACCCGCACGCCGGGGCCGCTCGGCTCGGCGAGGGCGAGCACCGTGCCGCCGGTGGGCAGGAAGCCGCGGCCCGGATCCTCGGCGTAGACGCGCGCCTCGATCGCGTGCCCGACCAGGTGGATCTCGTCCTGGCTCCGGCCCAGCTTCTGGCCTGCGGCCACCCGGACCTGGCATTCCACCAGGTCGACCCCAGTGACCAGCTCGGTCACCGGATGCTCCACCTGCAGGCGGGTGTTCATCTCCATGAAGAAGAACTCGTCGGGCCGGTCGGCGGAGACGATGAACTCCACGGTGCCCGCGCCGACATAGTCGACACTGCGCGCCGTATTGCAGGCCGCGGTGCCGATCCTGGCCCTGGTCGCGGCGTCGAGCAGCGGCGAGGGCGCCTCCTCGATGACCTTCTGATGCCTGCGCTGCAAGCTGCACTCGCGCTCGCCCAGGTGCACCACATTGCCGAACTTGTCGGCCAGGACCTGCACCTCGATGTGGCGGGGCCGGGTGACGAAGCGCTCCAGGAACAGGGTGTCGTCGCCGAAGGCCGCGCCCGCCTCGCGCCGCGCGCTGACCAGCGCCGCGGGCAGGTCCTCGGCCCGGTCGACCCGGCGCATGCCCTTGCCGCCACCACCGGCGGACGGCTTCACCAGCACCGGGTAGCCGACCTCGGCCGCCGCGGCGATCAGTTGCTCGTCGGTCAGGCCGGGCTCGGCGATGCCGGGGACCACCGGGACGCCGAACGCGGTGACGGTGTTCTTGGCGGTGATCTTGTCGCCCATCACCTCGATCGCCTTGGCCGGCGGGCCGAGGAACACGATGCCCGCGTCGGCCAGCGCCGCGGCGAACGCCGAATTCTCCGACAGGAAGCCGTAACCGGGGTGCACGGCCTGGGCGCCCGAGCGGATCGCGGCGTCGACGACCTTCTCGATCGACAGGTAGCTCTCGCGGGCCGGGGCGGGCCCGAGGCGCACCGCCACGTCGGCCTCGCGCACGTGGCGGGCGCCCGCGTCGGCGTCGCTGTACACCGCGACCGAGCGAATACCCATGGCGCGCAAGGTCTTGATGACGCGCACCGCGATCTCGCCGCGATTGGCGACCAGGACGGTGTCGAAGTCGACGGGGTGGGATTTGTTCAGCATGTCGCTCACATCCGGAAGACGCCATAGGAAACGGGCTCGAGCGGCGCCTGCGCGCACACCGAGAGGGCAAGGCCGAGCGCGGTTCTGGTGTCGGTGGGCGCGATGACGCCGTCGTCCCAGATCCGCGCCGTCGCGTAGTACGGGTTGCCCTGGGTCTCGTACTGCTCCCGGATCGGGGCCTTGAAAGCCTCCTGATCCTCGTCCGACCACGGCTTGCCCGCGCTGTCGAGCTGCTCGCCGCGCACGGTCGACAGCACCGAGGCGGCCTGCTCGCCACCCATCACCGAGATCCGCGCGTTCGGCCACATCCACAGGAAGCGCGGCGAATACGCGCGCCCGCACATGGAGTAGTTGCCCGCGCCGTAGGAGCCGCCGATCACCACGGTCAGCTTCGGCACCCGCGCGCAGGCCACCGCGGTGACCATCTTCGCGCCGTGCTTGGCGATGCCGCCCGCCTCGTAGTCGCGGCCGACCATGAAGCCGGTGATGTTCTGCAGGAACAGCAGCGGGATCTTGCGCTTGTCGCACAGTTCGATGAAATGCGCGCCCTTCATGGCGGATTCGGCGAACAGCACGCCGTTGTTGGCGACGATGCCGACCGGGTGGCCGTGGATCCGGGCGAAACCGGTGACCAGGGTCTTGCCGTATTCGGACTTGAACTCGTGGAAACCGGCCTCGCCGTCGACGATCCGGTCGATCACCTCGCGCACGTCGTAGGGGGTGCGCGGGTCGACCGGGACCACGTCGTAGAGCTCGTCCTCCGGCTTGGCGGGCGGGGTGCTCGGCAGCACCTCCCACGGCGCCTCGGGCTTCGGGCCGAGCGTGCCGACGATCTTGCGGACGATGCGCAGCGCGTCGCGGTCGTCGTCGGCCAGGTGGTCGGTGACGCCGGAGGTGCGCGAATGCAGCAGGCCGCCGCCGAGCTCCTCGGCCGTGACGACCTCGCCGGTCGCCGCCTTCACCAGCGGCGGGCCGCCGAGGAAGATGGTGCCCTGGTCGCGCACGATGACGGCCTCGTCGGCCATCGCGGGCACGTAGGCGCCGCCCGCGGTGCACGAGCCCATCACCGCCGCGATCTGGGCGATGCCTTTGGCACTCATGTTGGCCTGGTTGTAGAAGATGCGGCCGAAGTGCTCGCGGTCGGGGAACACCTCGTCCTGGCGCGGTAGGAAGGCGCCGCCGGAGTCCACCAGGTACACGCACGGCAGGTTGTTCTGCGCGGCCACCTCCTGCGCGCGCAGGTGCTTCTTCACCGAGATCGGGTAGTAGGTGCCGCCCTTGACCGTCGCGTCGTTGGCCAGCACCAGGCACTCGCGGCCCGCGATGCGGCCGATACCGGCGATCACGCCCGCGCCGGGGCACTCGTCGCCGTACATGCCGTTGCCCGCCAGCGGGGACAGCTCGAGGAACGGGCTGCCCGGGTCGAGCAGCTGGTCGACCCGTTCGCGGGGGAGCAGCTTGCCCCTGGCGACGTGCCGCTCGCGCGACTTCTGGGGGCCGCCCAGCGCCGTCGTCGCCAGCCGCTCGCGCAGCTCGTCGACCAGGGCGCGGTGCGCGTCCCGGTTGCTCGTCGCGGTCGTGGGGCCGTTGTCGAGGTCGTGCGTAACCGTCATCCCGCCATCCTGCCATCCGGTTAATCGCCAATAACTGAAATTCAGGTTAATCTTGACTAACCAAGTTGTCCAGACCCGGTGAAAGGAAGTCGAGGTTGGCCACGGTCGAGCCCGCTCCGGTGACCCGGCGCGAACTGATGAAAGCCCAGCGTCGCGAGCAGTTGCTCGACGCGGGCGCCCGGTTGATCGCCGATCGCGGATTCTTCGGCGTGCGCCTCGACGATCTCGGCGCGGCCGTGGGGATCAGCGGACCCGCCGTCTACCGGCACTTCGCCAACAAGGAAGCGCTGCTGGTCGAGCTGCTGGTGGGAGTCAGTGAGCGGCTGCTGGCCGGTGGGCGCGCGGTCGTGGCCGCGGCGGCATCGCCCGCCGAAGCGCTGGTCGGGCTGGTCGACTTCCACCTCGACTTCGCCTTCGACGATCCCGAGCTCATCCGCATCCAGGACCGCGACCTCGACAACGTCCCCGCCACCGACCGCCGCACCCTGCGCCGCACGCAGCGGCAGTACGTCGAGGTCTGGGTGCAGGTGCTGCGCGAGGTGCATCCCGGCCTGGCCGAGGACACCGCCCGCGTGCAGGCCCACGCGGCCTTCGGGCTGATCAATTCCACCCCGCACAGCGCCGCGCCGGCGCGGGCGAGCAAGGCCAGGCCGGTGCTGCGGCAGATGGCGCTGGCCGCGCTGGCGCCGTCACCCGCCTGATCGGTGAAACAGCCTGTCGGTCAGCCGAATTGGCGCAGCAGCCAGTGCGGGCCCACCGAATCCGCGCCGTAGGCGTCGGCCCGGCGGCGCAGTTCCCGGTCGGCGGTGACCACGGTGACCCGGTCGTATCCGGTGGCCCCGGCGACCACGTCGACGATCTTGTCGTCGCCGGAGCGGTCGGCCAGGACGACGGTCAGCCGCGGGGCGGTCGGTTCGGCGCCGTCGGCGGCGGCCTTGGCGGCGCCCTCGAGGACGACGGTCACTGCGGTCGACGCCGGGAGCCGGGTGGTCAGGTCCGCGATGCTCGACAGCAGCCGCCGGGCGGCGCCCGCGCGGTCGCGCCACCAACCGTCGGCGTTGGCGCCGATGACATTGGCCGCGTCGACCACGATCAGCTGGGTCGGATCGCTCATCGGTCCAGTCTGCCCCCGGCGGGCGATCGGCGCTCGCCGGGCGCGCCGGATCAGGCGGGGGCGGGCACCTCGACCGGGCGCAGGCGTCCGTCGGTCATCCGGTAGACCGCGTCCATCCGGTGCAGGTGGGTGGGGTCGTGGGTGACCAGGATCGTCGCGGCCCGGTGCGCGCGGGCGATGGTGGTGATCAGGTCGAGGACGGCGGCGCCGCGTTCGGTGTCCAGGGCGCTGGTCGGTTCGTCGACGACGAGCAGATCCGGGTCGTTCATCAGGGCGCGGGCGATGTTGACGCGCTGGCGCTGGCCACCGGAGAGCTGGGCGGGCCGCTTGCCCGCGTGCTCGGCGAGACCGACCGCGGCGAGCAGTTCGGTGGCGCGCGTTCTGGTTTCGGCCCGGCCGGTCCGCCGCTTGCCGCCCAAGTGTGCGGTGACCTCCAGCTGTTCGAGGGCGGTCAGCGCGGGAATGAGGTTCGGCTGCTGGAAGACGATGCCCATCGCGGTGCGGCGGACCGTCGACGCCGCGCGCCTGCTCAGCGTCGCGAGATCGGTGCTGCCCGTGTCGGTGTCGAGGACGACGGCGCCCGCGTCGGGCCGGATCAGCGTCGCGGCCACCGCGAGCAGGCTCGACTTGCCCGAGCCGGACGGGCCGGTGACGGCGGCGATGGTGCCGCCGGGGACGTGCAGGTTCACCCGGTCGAGGGCGGTGAGCCTGCCCGCGCCGTCGGGGTAGGTGAGGGTGACGTCGGTGAGGGTGAGTGCCATGGGGAGGTCCTTCAGCGGGTCGCGCCGAGCGCGGTCAGCGGATCGGTGGTGAACAGGAAGCGCAGCGCGACAGCGGCGCCGACGAGGCCGAGCGCGATCAGGGCCACCGCGGGCACCAGGGTCGTCGACAGCGACAGCACGAACGGCATGGCGTCACCGAGGAACAGCGAGGCCGCCGTGGTGATGCCGAGGCCGAGCGCGACCCCGGTGACGAGCACGATCGCCGCCTGGGCCAGCGCGTCGCGGGCCAGTGACCCGGTGGTCGCGCCGAGCGCCTTCAAGGTGGCGATGTCGGGTTGGCGCTGCACCGTCCACACGGTGAAGAAGGCGCCGATCACCAGCGCGGAGATGGCGAACAGCAGCACGGTCATCAGGGTCAGCGAGCTGTTCTCGGCCTGGTAGGAACCGATCGCCTCGACCGCGTTCGCCGCCGGCACCGTGTGCGTCCCGGCTTCGGCGTCGATGCCGTTGCGCGGGTCGTTGCCGAGCACGGCGAGCACGGTCGCCGCGCCGGCCCGGGGGCTGGCGGCTTGCCAGTCGGCCATGCTCGTCCAGATCACCGGGGTGTGGCTGTACCACTCGTCGCCCGCGACGTCGGCGACGGTGAACTCGTGCCCGGCCAGCACCACGGTGTCGCCGGTGCCCGCGGCGAGTTCGCGGGCAGCGCCGGAACTCAGCACCACCGCGCCCGGTGCGGTAGCAGGGTGATTGCTGAACGCCGAGGGGTCGCCGCCGAACAACGCGACCTGCTCCGGGCTCGCGCCGGCGTGCTCGGCGCGGGCCCGGGAGATGCCCACCGGGGTGACCTCGAGCCCGCCCAGCGCGCGCCACCGCGCGATCTGCTCCTCGGTGAGCACCGAGGAGTCGAAGGAGGGATCGGTGCCGGTCTCGGCGAAGACCACCTGGTCGGCGCGCAGGCCCTGCACCGCGGAGATGTTCTGGTGCGCCAGCCCGGCGGTGAGCCCACTCAGGAAACTGACCAGCACCGCCACCAGCAGGACGACGGTGGTGATCAGCAGGAAGCGGCCGCGGGCGGCGCGCAGGTCTCGGAGTGCGACGAACATGCCTCCACTCTCGCCGTCGACGGCCGTCCCGCCATCGCACCGGCGCACGAACCGCGCTCCACCCAAGGTCTGTGCGCGTTTACACCTTTCGATGGATGCCGGTCCGGTAGCCGCACATAAGCTGGTCGGGTGCACTCGTCCCCCCTGACCCCGGTGGTCACCACGCTGCGGCTCGGCCTGCATGTGCTGGTGACGGTGCTGGGTGTGGTGGTCGCGGTGCGGGCGCTGCTACCCGGCGGGGGTGGGCACGGTGTGGGAGTCGTCGTGCTGACCGTGGTCTGGCTGGCCGTCTACTTCGCGGGCACCGAGCTGCCCCGGCGTTCGGGGGATCGGGTCGCCGCCGGCGTCCCCGCCTCGGCCCGCGCCGCCGACGCGACCGGCTGGGATTCGCGGGTGGTGGGGGTGTGGCTGGCCGCGCTGACCGTGCTGTGGCTGGCGCTGCTCGGGCTCACGCCGGACGCGGTGTATCTCGCCTTCGGCCTGTTCTTCCTCTACCTGCATCTGCTGCCGCGGCCGTGGAATCTGCTCGCGGTGGTGCTGGCGACGGCGGTCGGTGTCGTCGGATTCGCGGCGCACCGGGGCTGGTCGGTGGGCGCGGTGGTCGGGCCGGTGCTCGGCGCGCTGGTCGCCATCGGCATCGGGCTGGGCTATCAGGCGCTGTATCGCGAAGCGGTGGAGCGCGAGCGGCTGATCGACGAATTGCTCGGCACCAGAGCGATTCTCGCCGAACAGGAACGCACCGCGGGCAAACTGGCCGAACGCGAACGGCTGGCCAAGGAGATCCACGACACCGTCGCGCAGGGGCTCAGCAGTATCCAGCTGCTGTTGCACGCGGCCGACCAGGCGGCGCCGGATCATCCAGCGCTGGACCGGATCCGGCTCGCGCGCGAGACCGCCGCCGAGGACCTGGCCGAAACCCGCAGGCTCATCGACGAATTGTCGCCCGCCGCGCTGGACGGGCAGTCGCTGGCCGAAGCGCTGGACCGGATCTGCGAGCGCGCGCGGTCGGCCGCGCTGTCGACCCAGCTGCTCGTCGAGGGCGAGCCGGAGCGGCTGCCGATGCCGGTGGAGGCCGCGCTGGTGCGGATCGCGCAGAGCGCGGTCGCCAACGTCGTCCAGCACGCCGGGGCCGCGCGCATGCGGGTCACCCTCACCTACGACGACACCGACGTGCACCTCGACATCGTCGACGACGGCGTCGGCATCGACCCCGCCGTGCTGGCCGGACCCCGCGCCGGGGCGTTCGGCCTGGCGGCCATGCGCAGCCGCGTCGAGCAGCAGGGCGGCCGGATGACGATCGAATCCGAGCCGGGCCACACCGCGGTCACCGTGTCCTTCCCGCTGGGAGCGGTCGCGTGATCCGGCTGCTGCTCGCCGACGACCACGCGATCGTGCGGGCCGGACTGCGCGCCCTGCTCGAGTCGGCCGACGACATCACCGTCGTCGGCGATGTCGCCGACGCGGAGGCGGCCGTGGCGTTCTGCGCGGCGGACCCCGTCGACCTGGTCCTGATGGACCTGCGCTTCGGCGACGGCCGCTCCGGCGCCGCCGCCACTGCCGATCTGCGCGCCCTGCCCACTCCGCCGAACGTCCTGGTGGTCACCAACTACGACACCGACGCCGACATCCTCGGCGCCATCGAAGCGGGCGCCGTCGGCTATCTCCTCAAGGACACCCCGCCCACCGAACTGCTCGCCGCCGTCCGCGCGGCCGCCGCGGGCGAGAGCGTCCTGTCCCCGACGGTCGCCTCCCGCCTGATGACTCGCGTCCGCCGCGCCGACACCACCCTGAGCCCCCGCGAGGTCGAGGTCCTGCGGCTGGTCGCCGCGGGTCTGTCCAACCGCGACATCGCCAAACAACTCTTCCTCAGCGAGACCACGGTCAAATCCCACCTGGTCCACATCTACGCCAAACTCGGCGTCAAGTCCCGCACCTCGGCGGTCGCCACGGCCCGCGAACAGGGCGCCATCTGACACGCGCGGTCGCAGCCCGAGTTCGCCCGGACATCCGCCTACCCTGATCGCATGGCCTCACTCGCTGATCCCCAGGTGCGCGCATTCCTTTCCCAGGGCACACGAACCGGCAAGGTGGCGTTCACCGGAGCCGACGGGCGGCCACTGGTGACGCCGGTGTGGTTCATCGTCGAGGGGGACGAGCTGGTCTTCAACACCGGGAAGAACACGGCCAAGGGGCGGGCGTTCGCGCGGGATCCGCGGGTGGCGCTGTGCGTGGATCTGGAGGAACCGCCGTACGCGCTGGTGGAGGTGCAGGGGACGGTGACATTGTCCGAGGACCTCGACGAGCTGGTGCGGACCGCGACCGAGATCGCGGCGCGCTACATGGGTCCGGATCAGGCCGAGGAGTTCGGCAAGCGGAACGGGGTGGCGGGGGAGCTGGTCGTGCGGGTGCGGCCGACCAAGATCATCGCCCACTTCCAGGTGACGGCGTAGGCAGGCCGGGGGCCGTGCTGCCGTCGCTGTTCGGGTCGACGGCGTCGGGGCCGGGCGCGGTGGGGTCGAACGGCGGCGGGTTGCTGCGGTCGAACAGCGGGGACGAACAGGTCGCGCCCGGTTCCGGGGTGGTGTAGGGGTTCTCGCGCAGGGCGAGGATGAACTGGTCGATCCGGGGATCGGCGGCGCTGTCGGGCTTCAGCTGATGGCCCCACGATTGCAGCGAGATCGGATGGGCCATGCCGGGGATCGGGGACATCAGGGTGTACGGCTTGCCGGTCACCTTCGCGGCGAGCGCCGCGCGGTCCTCGGCGCTCACCTTGTCCGGGTTGTAGGCGATCCACACCGCGCCGTGCTCCATCGAGTGCACCACGTTCTCGGTGCGCACGCCCGTCGCGTAGACGACGCCGTCGCAGGCCGCCCACCGGCTGTCGTGCGGCCCGCCCAGCGGCGGGATCACGGGGTAGGCGACCCGCTGCGTGCTGGTCACGTGCAGCCCGGGCGGGAACTCGGTGATCTCGACACCGGGGATCTCGCGGGACGGATCCTGGTTGTCCGCGCTCGGCACGAAGGCCTCCGTCGAGGCGACGGCGGTGCCGTCGAGTTTGTCGCCGGTCGCGCAGCCGGCGGCGAGGAGCGCGGCGACCGCGATGGCCGCCGTGGCGGCGCGGCGCGCGCCGGTGGTCGTATCCGAATTCCGCACCGCGGTTCCCCTGTCGTCGTGACGGCCGTCGCCGTCGGGTCCGAACTTACTTGTCCGCCGCGCGCGGCACCGCCCGCCCGCCGGATCGCGCCGTCGACAACCCCGATGACCAGCGGGAAAACGCGCGTCGCTGCCGGGCCGGGGCCGGAACCACCGCTACCGTTTCGTCAAGTTTCGTAGGCAACGGCGCTGGCGAACGGAGCTCTGGCATGGCCGGACGAACTGCGACACGGGCCTGGCTGGCCGCGTCCCTCGGCGCGGTGCTGGTCGTCGGCACCGCGACCCTCGCGCAGTCGCAGCCGCCGGGTCCGCCCGTCGAGCGCGCGTCCGAGCACTTCGACGATCCCGAGTCCGGACTCGCGATCGACGTGTTCTATTGCAGCGCGCGGTCGCAGACCTACCGGGTGCCCGCCGGGACGACGAGCCTCTATATCGAGGCGGTCGGCGGTCAGGGGCAGACGCCGAACCCGAATTTCACCGGGATCGGTGGGCTCGGCGGTCAGGTCAGCGGTGGTCTGCGGGTGACGCCGGAACAGGAGTTCCAGGTCCAGGTCGGGTGCGCGGGCGGGGCGAACGGTGGGTTCTCGCCGTACGCGTCCGGCGGGGCCAGGGGCGAGGCGGTCGATCAGGTCACCAACTTCGGGACGGTGTATTCGAGCGGCTGGGACGGCGGCGGTGGCGGTGGCGCCTCGGCGGTGCTCGGCGCCGACAGCACGCCGGTGCTGGTCGCGGGCGGTGGTGGCGGAGCGGGCGGCAACGCGCCCGACTGCTATTCGGTGTCGCCCGTGCAGGATTCGACCTTCTTCTACTGCGGTGGCGGCTCCCGGCGCGACGGCGGGAACGGCGGCGACGGCAGCGCGGCGGTCGGCTGGCAGGAAGGGCCGCCGTGGACCGGCGGTGCGGGCGAGAACAATCCGGCGGGCACGACACCGAGCGGCCTCACCTGCGGCGGTCCCCGCGCGGGCGGCGCGGGCCACACCTTCGACACGACCGGCGGCGGTGGTGGCGGCGGTGGTGGCGGTGGCGGTTACCAGGGCGGCGAAGGTCAGGGTGGTGGCTGTGGCGGCGCCGCGGGGCCGCAGACACCGATCTCGCACGGCCCGCACGCGGCGCCGGGTGCGGGTGGCGCGGGCGGTGGTGGCGGGACGTCCTACGCGTCAGCGAGCCTGTCGAAGGCGAGTGTGACCACGGCCTCGGTCTCCGGCGACGGCTACGTCCTGTTCCTCACCTCCGCCGACGGCGTCCGGACGACGACCTTCGGCGTGCACGGCGATGCCGCGCAGTACTACTGCGTCGGTGACGGCGTCGACGAGATCTTCGCCGACGTGCTCGGCGCGGCGGGCGCGGGCGGCGGCCACGACTACGGCGATGTCGGCACCGGCGGCGCGGGCAGCGGCGTGCAGGCGGTCATCGCGGTGCAGGAACGCAAGCAGTTGAAGATCGATGTCGGCCGTTACGGCGGATCGGGTGGCGGCTGGGGCTACGGCAAGGGCGGCGCGCGCGGCACCGCCGACTCCGGCGCGTCCGACAGCGGCGCGGGCGGTGGCGGCGCGTCGGCGGTGAGCCAGAACGCGGCCGAGTGCGGGACCAGGCCGTCGCGCGACAGCGAGCCCGTCGTCGTCGCGGGTGGCGGCGGCGGTGGCGGCGGCAACGGATTCAGCGGTGACGGTGGTGACGGCGGCAGCGGCGGTCCGCGCCCCGGCGACGGCACCAGCGGCGGCTTCGGTGGCGGCTTCGGTGGCGAGGGCGGCAGCGAAGGCGGCGTCGACGGCGGCCACGCGACCGGCAGTTCCACCGGTGGTGGCGGCGGTGGTGGCGGTGGCGGCAGTCACGGCGGCGGCAAGGGGCACGGCGCCCAGGACGGGAACGACGGCGGTGGCGGTGGTGGCGGGGGCGGCCAGTCGATGGTCGTCCCGGTCGCCGGGCAGCGGCCGCACTTCTACAACGGTCCCGACGGCAGCTACGGCAATCGCGACCGCCTCAACGACGGCAAGGTGCAGTTGATCGTCCCGATCCCGTCGAAACGCAGCCGGGTGGAACTGATCTCGGGCAACAGCCAGAGCGCGTACTCGGGGCAGCCGTTCGCCGAACCGCTGCGGGTGCGGTTCGTCGACGCGATCCACGGACCGCAGGCGGGCAAGTCGATCACCTTCTCGATGCCCGCCGGGCAACCGCGCGCGGCGGTCTTCGCCGACGGCGGCGAGAGCACCCGGGTGAGCACCGACGCCGACGGCTTCGCCGAGGTGAACCTGACCGCGCTGCCCGCCGCCCAGCAGGGCGAGCTGGCGGGCGGCTTCCTGGTCCAGGCCGCGGCCACCGACGACCCGGCCCACCTGATCGGTGGCGCCGTGTTCCGCTTGCACGACGACCAGGTGCCGACCGAGATCGAGGTGACCACCAGCGCGCCCGGCCAGATCTCGCAGGTCGGTCAGCCGGTGAGCTTCAGTGCGAAGGTCGGCCAGCGGCCGGGCACCACACCGGCCTTCGGCACACCGGCCGGGCATGTGCGCTTCGAGATCGACGGTGTCGCGACACCGGGACCGATCGAGCTGGTCGACGGGGTGGCGACGCTGCCCGCGATCAGCGGCTTGTCGCCGGGCACCCACCACGTGCTGGCGACCTACCTGGCCGACGACCCGACCCGGGTCTTCGCGCCGGTGTTCGGCAGCGTCGGCCTGCTGGTGCAGTCGGTGAAGGTACCCACCGAGATCCATCTGACGCTGCCGCCGCCACCGGTGCTGGCGGGTGCGGTCGTCGGCGCGACGGTCACCGTGCCGACGCCGCAGCCGGACGCGCCGACCCCCACCGGCGCGATCCAGTTCGCCCAGAACGGTGCGCCGCTCGGTGACCCGGTCACCCTCGCCGCCGACGGCACGGCGGGTTCACCGCCGCTGCGCGCCGGTGCGGGCACGGTCGAGGCGCACTATCTCGGCGACGACGTCTACGCCCAGTCGCGGACCGAGGCCGACCTCACCGTCTACACCGCGACCTCGACGACCACGGTGACCGCGAACCACAACCCGGTCACCTTCTTCGAACAGCTCGACCTCACCGCCACCGTCGCCCGTGACCCCGCGGGCGAGGTCGACACCGGCACCGTCCAGTTCGCCGCCGACGGAAAACCGCTCGGCGCGCCGGTTCCCGTCGACAACGGCCGCGCGATCGCCCGCGATGTCGACGTCTCCCACCTCGGCTTCGGCACCCACCTGGTCACCGCCGACTACTCCGGCGACGCGGCCACCGGCCTCGCGCCGAGCCGCGGCACGACGACGCTGTGGGTGCTGCGAGCGGGCCAGTCACCGGGCGACCATCCCGGCGATGTCGGCGTGCGCCTCGACGTGCCACGCACCGCCGACCCGGGCGAGCGGGTGACGGCGACGGTCACCGTCACCAATGTCGGCGGTCGGCAGGCGACCGGCGTCGAGGCCAGATTGTCGACCCAGGGCTGGAGCAGGCTGATCGATCCGGGCGGCGGCGAGGCGCAGCCGACCCACGTCCGGTTCCGCCTCGCCACCCTGGAGGCGGGCGAGACCAGGACCTTCACCGTCGTGCTGGAGGCACCACGCCGGCTGGCGCTGATCACCTCGTTCCTGCACGTGTCGAGCACCGGCACGGATCTGAACCCGAGGAACAACCTGCAGCTCGCGTCGACCTTCGTGCGGCCGGCGGCGCGCTGAGCGCGCCACGGTTCATCCGATTCGGGTGAACCGTGCGACCGCATCGGCCGCCTACCGTGGGCCACGGGGCGGGCCCGCGGCGGTGGACCGGACCGCGTGGCCGACAGCGCCGGGCCGGACCTGTCCGCCGACATCCCACGGTCGCCCACGGCCCGGTACCGCGGGCGGGAAGCGGCGGGCCGCGATCTACGCTGCTGGCATGACGGTGCACTTCATCGGGGCGGGCCCCGGCGCGGCCGACCTGCTCACGGTGCGCGCGGTGAGCCTGCTGCGCGACAGCCCGGTCTGCCTGTACGCGGGCACCTATCTCGATCCCGAGGTGCTGGCCCACTGCGCGCCCGGCACCGAGCTGATCGACACCCAGCGCCTCGACCTGGACGAGATCACCGGCCACCTCGTGCGCGCCCACCAGGCGGGGCACGATGTCGCCCGGCTCTGCTCGGGCGACCCGTCGATCTACTCGGCCCTCACCGAGCAGGTCCGCCGCCTCGACGCCGTCGGCGTCCCCTGGGACATCACCCCCGGCGTCCCCGCCTACGCCGCCGCGGCCGCCGCGCTGGGCACCGAGCTGACGGTCCCCGAGGTCGTCCAATCGGTCGTCCTCACCCGCACCCAGGCCCGCTCGACCGCGATGCCCGAGGGCGAGGCCCTGGCCGCCTTCGCCGCCACCGGCGCCACCCTGGTCCTGCACCTCGCGATCACCCGCGTGCGCGTCCTCGCGAAGGAACTGATCGACGAGTACGGCCCCGACTGCCCGGTCGCCGTGGTCTACCGCGCCAGCCAGCCCGAACAGCTGATCCTGCGCGGCACCCTGACCGACATCGCCGACCAGGTGGAAGCCGCCGACCTCCGCCGAGCCGCCGTCATCCTGGTCGGCCGAGCCCTCACCCCCGCGATCGACTGCGCCCAGTCCCACCTCTACGACCCGGCCCGGCTCCGCGCGCCCGTCGAGACAGACCGGTTGGTGTGATCCACGCCTCATTCCCCGCGGCGCAGAAGGGCTCTCGCGACGATGTGAGGACGCAGACAAGCGTCAGCTAACGGGGTGGCGACGGTCTACCTGGGTCTATGCCGCGTCGCTATGGACGTGGTTGGTTGCCGGGGGAGCGCACCGGTAGATTGGTGCGATGGTTTGCGACGAGCACACCGGCGCTGCCGGTCCGACGGACGTGGGCATGGTCTCGGCCATGTAACCGATCGGACGGGCCGACAGATAGTGCCAATGGACATTTTTTGCCTGATTGATTTCGAGAACTGAACCCGAGACGCAGGCGCCTCGCTAGTTCTACAGGTGAGGCGCCTGCGTTCCGGTGTCGTCGGGGAGCGCCTGCGCAGGTGTTCCGGAAGCGAGGTTTGGGTTGGACCGGCTGGATTTCGGCGGAAACGGCGAAACTGGTGACGGACGTGGAGTCTCTGCGGAGTACTTCCCGCTCTCGCCCGCACAGCTGGGTATCTGGTACGCGCAGCACGTCGACCCACAGGTGCCGATCAACATCGCCCAGTTCGTCGACCTGCGTGGCCGGCTCGATGTCGCGGTGCTCGAGCAGGTCAGCTCGCAGGCCGCCGCGGAGCAGCAGTCGGGCTTCCTGCGCATCGTCGAGATCGACGGCGAGCCGATGCAGACCGTCGACCTCACCCTCGACGACACGCTGATCTACGTCGACCTGCGCGACGAGGCCGACCCTGAGGCCGCCGCGGCGGCGTGGATGCGCGCCGAGTACAGCCGCCCGCTCGACATCGTCGCCGACCGCCTGGTCCAGGCCGCCGCGCTGCAGCTCGAGGACGAGCGCTGGTACTGGTACGCCCGCGTCCACCACATCGTGCTCGACGGTTTCGGCGCCAACAACTTCGTCACCCGCACGGCACAGCTCTATACCGCGGCCGTCACCGGCGTCGACGCGCCTGCCAACAAGGCCACCGATCTGCGCGCGCTCTACGAGTCGGAGATCGCCTACCGCGACAGCTCTCGCTTCGAGTCCGACAAGGCGCACTGGGCCCAGCGCGTCGCCGGGCTGGAAGAGGGCAGCAGCCTCACCGGCCGCTCCGCGCCGCCCTCGCCGGTCAACGACGTCACCAGCGCCGCCCTGAGCCCCGCCCAGGACGAGCTGTTCGGTGAGGCCATCGCCCGCCACGACACCACGTCGGCCCCGCTGCTGATCGCCGGTTTCGCGGCGTACCTGGCGCAGATCACCGGCACCGAAGACGTCATCCTGAGCCTCCCGGTGACCGGCCGCACCACCGCCGTGATGCGCCGCTCCGGCGGTGTGACCTCGAACATCGTGCCGCTGCGCCTGCGCGTCGGCCACGACACCACCGTGGCCGAGCTGCTGCGTTCGGTGACCACCGAGGTCTCCGGCGCGCTGCGCCACCAGCGGTACCGGCACGAGGACATCCGCCGCGATTCGGCGGGCGAGGGCATGGTCGCCACGGAGTTCTTCGGCCCGTGGGTCAACATCATGCTGTTCGACAACGAGCTGCGCTTCGGCGACATGGACGGCACCCTCAACGTGCTCTCCACCGGCTCGATCGAAGACCTGGGCGTCAACTTCTATCAGTCGCATGGCGGCACCCGCTCGCACATCGACTTCGAGACCAACCCGAACCTGTACTCGGCGGCCGACGCGGCGACCCATCACGCTCGGTTCCTGGAGTTCTTCGACCGCTACCTGGCCGCCGACGCGGACGCGACTGTGTGGTCGTTGCCGGTCACCGGCGCCGCCGAGCTGGAGCGCTCGCTGACCGAGTGGAACGACTCGGCGCACGAGGTCCCCGCGACCACGCTGCCCGCGCTGCTGGACGCGCAGATCCCGCTGACCCCGGACAACATCGCCCTGAACTTCGAGGGCGAGACCCTGACCTACGCCGAGTTCGGCGCGCGGGTCAACCGCCTGGCCCGGTTCCTGATCGCCGACGGCGTCGGCCCGGAGTCGCTGGTCGCGCTCGGCATGCGCCGCTCGCTCGACCTGGTGATCGGTATGCACGCGGTGCTGCGCGCCGGTGGCGCGTACGTGCCGATCGACCCGGATCACCCGGCCGACCGCACCGCCTACATCCTCGAGTCCGCGGCACCGGTCTGCGTGCTGACCACCACCGGCGACGACCTGGACCTACCGAGCACGGTGGCCAGGGTCGCACTTGACACCCTCGACACCGCCGCGTTCGCCGACACCCCGATCACCGACGCCGAGCGCCTGGCGCCGCTGCGCCCGGACAACACGGCCTACGTCATCTACACCTCGGGTTCGACCGGCCGTCCCAAGGGCGTCGCGGTCACCCACCACGCGATCGTCAACCAAGAGCTGTGGATGCTCGACGAGTACCGGTTGACCGCCGACGACGTCTACCTGCAGAAGACCGCCACCACCTTCGACGTGTCGCTGTGGGGCTACTTCCTGCCGCTGATGGTCGGCGCCGAGCTGGTCATCGCCTCGCCCGACGGCCATCGCGACCCGCTCTACGTCGCGGACATGATCGAACGCCACGGCGTCACCGTGACCGACTTCGTGCCGTCCATGCTGACGGTGTTCGTCTCGCACGCCACCCGGGCCCAATGCGAAACGCTGCGTGCGGTTTTCGTCATCGGTGAGGCGCTGCCGCCGGAGACCGCCGCCGGTCTGCGCGCGATCTCCACCGCCGGTCTGCACAACCTGTACGGCCCGACCGAGGCCGCGGTCTCGGTCACCTACTGGGAGGCCACCGAGGCCGACACCGTCACGGTGCCGATCGGTATCCCCGAGTGGAATGTCGAAGTGTACGTGCTGGATTCGCGGCTGCGCCCGGCCGCGATCGGCGCCCCGGGTGAGCTGTATCTGGCGGGTCGTCAGCTGGCCCGCTGCTATCGCGGCCGCCCGGACCTGACCTCGGATCGCTTCGTCGCCAACCCGGTCGGCGCGCCCGGTGAGCGCATGTACCGCACCGGTGACCTGGTGCGCTGGAACGCCGACGGCGTGCTCGAGTACATCGGCCGCACCGACTTCCAGGTGAAGTTCCGTGGTCAGCGCATCGAGCTCGGCGAGATCGAGACCGACCTGCTCGCGCACCCGAGTGTGTCCCAGGCCGCGGTGCTGGTGGTCGACACCGCCACGGGTCAGCAGCTGGTGGCCTATGTGGTGCCCGCGCCGGGCCAGTCCGCCGATCCGGTGTCGCTGACCAGGTTCGTCGCCGAGAAGCTGCCCAGCTACATGGTGCCCGCGTCGATCATGGTGCTCGACGCGTTCCCGCTCAACACCTCCGGCAAGCTGGACCGCAAGGCCCTGCCCGAGCCCGTCTTCACCGCCGCCGCAGGCGATTTCCGCGCCCCGCGCACCCCGGCCGAGCAGATCGTGGCGGGCATCTTCGCCGATGTGCTGTCCCAGGAGCGGGTCGGCGCCGACGACAACTTCTTCGAACTCGGCGGCAACTCGCTGGTCGCGACCCAGGTCGTGGCCCGCATCGGCGCCGCGTTCGGCATCCAGCTGGGTGTGCGGGCGCTGTTCGAGACCCCGACCGTGGCCGGGCTGGCCGCGCGGGCCGAATCGGCGACGCCCGCCGACATCTCCGCCGCGCGCCCGCCGCTGGTGGCGCTGCCGCATCCGGAGCAGGTGCCGCTGTCGCTGGCCCAGCAGCGGATGTGGTTCATCAACCAGTTCGACCCCGCCGCACCGACGTACAACCTGCCCTTCGTGGTGCGGATGAAGGGCCGCGTCGACGTCGACGCGCTGATCTCGGCGCTCGACGACGTCGTGGTGCGCCAGGAATCGCTGCGCACCATCTTCCCCGACGCCGACGGCGGCTTCCAGCAGGTGCTCGGCGCCGACCAGTTCGATCTGGGCATCACGGTGACCCCGATCGATCAGTCGCTGCTGCACGACGAGCTGATCCTGTTCGCCTCCACCGGTTTCGACGTCACCCTGGAACTGCCGATCCGCGTGCGGATCTACCAGGTGACCGGCGGAACGACCAATGGCACACCGGAATTCGCGGTCGCCTTCGTTGTCCACCACATCGCGGCCGACGGCTTCTCGTTCGGTCCGCTGGCCCGCGACGTCGCCACGGCCTACCTGGCCCGCTCGGCGGGCGAGGCGCCCGGCTGGGCGCCGCTGCCGGTGCAGTACCGCGACTACACCCTGTGGCAGCGCGAACTGCTCGGCGCCGAGAGCGATCCCACGTCGATGGCCGCGCGCCAGCTCGACTACTGGCAGCGGGCGCTGGACGGCCTGCCCGACCAGCTCGACCTGCCCAGCGACCGCCCGCGCCCGCAGCAGCAGAGCTTCCGTGGCGCCCGGGTCGGTTTCGAGATCGACGCGCAGACCCACGAGCAGCTGGCCGCGCTGGCCCGCGCCAACGGCGTCACCCTGTTCATGGTCATGCACGCCTCGCTGGCCGTGCTGCTGGCCCGGTTGTCGGGCACCACCGACATCGCGGTCGGCACGCCCATCGCCGGCCGTGGTGAGCAGGCGCTCGACGACCTGATCGGCATGTTCGTCAACACCCTGGTGTTGCGCTCCGACGTCGACCCGACCCAGCCGTTCAGCGAGTTCCTCGCCCGCACCCGCGAGACCGACCTGAGCGCGTTCGCCAACGCCGATGTGCCGTTCGAGCGGCTCGTCGACGTGCTCAACCCGTCGCGCTCCCAAGCGCGGCATCCGCTGTTCCAGGTGGTGCTGTCGTTCCAGGAGATGTCGCACGGCACCCTGGAGCTGCCCGGCCTGTCGGTCGACGCCGACGAGGTCGAGGTCGACATGGCCAAGTTCGACCTGCAGTGGACGCTGACCGAGGAACACACCGTCACCGGCTCGCTGTCGGGCATGACCGGTGTGCTCACCTACGCCGTCGACCTGTTCGACCAGTCGACCGTGGAAGAGCTGCTGCTGCGCTGGCGGCGCGTGCTCGACGCGATCCTGGCCGACCCTGCGGTCACCGTCGGCGCCATCGACGTGCTCGACGACGCCGAGCGCACCGACCTGATCACCCGCTACGGCGCGCCCGCCGCGGTGGCGCGCACCCTGCCGCAGCTGATGGCGCAGGCCGCCCTCGACACCGAGGCCACCGCCGTGGTGTTCGAGGGGACAGCTGTGTCCTACGGCGAACTGGATCGCCGCTCGAACCAGTTGGCGCGCTTGCTGATCCAGCAGGGCCTGGGCGCCGAGGACTTCGTCGCCGTCGCGGTGCCGCGCTCGCTGGAGTCGGTGCTGGCGGTGTGGTCGGTCGCCAAGACCGGTGCCGCGTTCGTGCCCGTCGACCCGAACTACCCGGCCGACCGCATCGCGCACATGATCACCGATGCCGGTGTGTCCGTGGGTATCACGGTCACTTCCGAGGCCGACGAGCTGCCGGAATCGGTGCGCTGGATCGAGGTCGACGACATCGATCTCGACGACATCTCCGACGCGCCGCTGGCCCCGCGCGAGCTGGTCCGCCCGACCGATCCGGCCCAGCCCGCGTACCTGATCTACACCTCCGGTTCCACCGGTGTGCCCAAGGGCGTGGTGGTCACCCACGCCAGCGTGGCCAACTTCTGCGCCGAGCAGATCGACCTGTACTCGCTCGACTCCGACACCCGCGCACTGCATTTCGCCTCGCCGTCGTTCGACGCGTCGGTGCTCGAGCTGCTGCTGGCGCTGGGTCGCGGCGGCACGCTCGTCGTGGTCCCGCCGGGCGTCTACGGCGGTGAGGAACTGCGCGACATCCTCATCACCGAGGAGGTCACCCACGCGTTCGTCACCCCGGCCGCGCTGGCCACCTTCGACGCACGCGGCCTGGACCACCTGCGGGTGCTGGCCGCCGGTGGTGAGGCGGTCCCGCCGGAGCTGGTCACCAAGTGGGCGGTGCGCCTGCCCGACGGTTCGCGCCGCATGCTGGGCAACGTCTACGGCCCGACCGAGACCACCATCGCCTCCAACCTGTCCGAGGGCCTGATCCCGGGGGAGCGGGTCGTCATCGGTGGACCCATCCGCGGTGTCCACACCCTGATCCTCGACGACCGCCTGCGCCCCGTGCCGGTGGGCGTGGCCGGTGAGCTCTACATCGGCGGCGTCGGCATGGCGCGTGGCTACCACGCGCGTGCCGCGCTGACCGCCGACCGCTTCGTCGCCAACCCCTACGCGCCCGGCCTGCGGATGTACCGCACCGGTGACGTGGTGCGCTGGACCGCCGACCGCAATGTCGAGTACGTCGGCCGCTCCGACTTCCAGGTGAAGGTCCGCGGTTTCCGGATCGAACTGGGCGAGATCGACTCCGCGCTGGCCTCGCACGAGACCGTCGATTTCGCGGTCAGCATCGGCCACAAGAACAAGGGCGGCAGCACCTCGCTGGTGTCCTATGTCGTCGCGGTGCCCGGCAGCTCGATCGATGTGCCCGCGCTGACCGACCATGTCGCGCAGCGCCTGCCCGCCTACATGGTGCCGTCCTCGATCATGGTGCTGGCCGCGATCCCGCTGACGGTCAACGGCAAGCTCGACCGCCGCGCGCTGCCGGCGCCGGTGTTCGAGGTGCGCGAGTTCCGCGCGCCGACCACCCCGATCGAGCAGATCGTCGCGCAGGTCTTCGCCGACGTGCTCGAGCTGTCCCGGGTCGGCGTCGAGGACGACTTCTTCGAGCTGGGCGGCAACTCGCTGATCGCCACCCAGGTCGCCTCCCGCATCGGCATCGCCCTGGACACCAGGGTGCCCGTGCGCATGCTGTTCGAGGCCCCCACCGTGGCGGCGCTGGCCGCGCGGGTGGAGTCCCAGGCCGGTGACGGTGCCCGCAAGGCGCTGGTCGCCCGCGAGCGGCCCGACCTGGTGCCGCTGTCGCTGGCCCAGCAGCGCATGTGGTTCCTCAACCGCTTCGACACCGCCTCGGCGGTCAACAACATCCCGGTCGCGATCCGCCTGTCCGGCGAGCTGGACGTGGCCGCGCTGCAGGTCGCGGTCATCGACGTGATCGACCGGCACGAGTCGCTGCGCACCGTGTTCCCCGAGTCGGGCAACGGCCCGGTGCAGGTGGTGCTCGACGCCGCGCAGATCGTCCCCGACCTGACCCCGTACCGGGTCACCGAGGACAACCTCATCGATCACCTGATCGACCTGGCCTCGATGGCCTTCGACGTGACCAGCGAAGTGCCGCTGCACGCACGGCTCTTCGAGATCAGCGAGACCGAGTACGTGCTCGGCATGGTGGTGCACCACATCTCCGCCGACGGCTGGTCGATGGCGCCGCTGTCGCGCGATGTCATCGTCGCCTACGCCGCGCGCACCTCCTGGGAGGCGCCGACCTGGGCCGAATTGCCGGTCCAGTACGCCGATTACGCGCTCTGGCAGCGCGAGGTCCTCGGCTCCGAGGACGACCCGCAGTCGCTGATCTCCTCCGAGATCGACTACTGGACCCGCGAACTCGCCGATCTGCCCGACGAGCTGGTGCTCCCGGCCGACCACCCGCGCCCGCCGGTGGCCAGCTACCGCGGTGGCACCTACAGCTTCGTCATCTCCGGCGACACCCAGCGTGCCCTGGTGGAACTGGGCCGCCGCTACAACGCCTCGCTGTTCATGGTCATGCACAGCGCGCTGGCCGTGCTGCTGGCCCGCGCCAGCGGCACCAGCGACATCGCCATCGGCACGCCGGTGGCGGGCCGTGGTGACCAGGCCCTCGACGACCTGGTCGGCATGTTCGTCAACACCCTGGTGCTGCGCAGCCAGGTCGAGGGCGCGACCTCCTTCGCGGCCCTGCTCGACCAGGCCCGCGAGACCGACCTGCAGGCGTTCGCGCACGCCGACGTGCCGTTCGAGCGGCTCGTCGAGGTGCTCAACCCGCCGCGGTCGCAGGCGCGCCATCCCCTGTTCCAGGTGATGCTGTCGTTCCAGAACAACAAGCAGGCCTCGCTGCAGCTGCCCGGCCTGTCGGTCAGCGGCATCGACTACGACTCCCAGCTGGCCAAGTTCGACCTCCAGCTGACCCTGACCGAGGTGCAGGACACCGACGGTGAGGCCGGCGGCATGTCGGCCGAGTTCTCCTACGCCCTCGACCTTTTCGAGGAGTCGACGGTCGCCGCGTTCGCGCGCAGGCTCGACAACATCTTCGCCGCGATCGTGGCCGATCCCGAGGTCGCCGTGGGCGACATCGATCTGCTCGCGCCCGAGGAGCACGCGCAGGTCCTCGTCGACTGGAACGACACCGCGCGCCCGGTGCCCGCCGGCACCCTGGTCTCGCTGTTCGACGCCCAGGTCGAGCGGACCCCCGACGCGGTCGCGCTGGTCTTCGAGAACGAGCGGCTGAGCTACCGCGAATTGCAGGAGCGCGCCAACCGCATCGCCCGCAGGCTGATCGCGGACGGTGTCGGCCCGGGTGCGCATGTGGCACTGGCCATCCGGCGATCCACCGAACTCGTCGTCGCCATGTACGCGGTGCTGCAGGCGGGCGCGGCGTACGTGCCGCTGGACCCGGACCAGCCCGCCGACCGCATCGGCCACATCCTCGAGACCGCCCGGCCGGAACTGGTGCTCACCAGCCGCCGCGACGCGTTCGAGGCCGACGGCGTCACCGTGCTCGCCGTCGAGAACATCGAATCGCCCGCCGATTTCGGCTCGGCGCCGATCACCGACGCCGAGCGCACCCAGCCGCTGCGCGCCACCAACACCGCCTACGTGATCTTCACGTCGGGTTCGACCGGCCGCCCCAAGGGCGTCGCGGTCGACCACGCCGCGATCGTCAACCGCCTGCTGTGGATGCAGCACGAGTACCCGATCGACGGCGCCGACGCGGTGCTGCAGAAGACGCCGGCCACCTTCGACGTGTCGGTCTGGGAGTTCTTCTGGCCCTTGCAGACCGGCGCGCGCCTGGTCGTCGCCAAGCCCGACGGCCACCGCGACCCGGTGTACCTGGCCCAGGTCATCGCCGAGCACGGCATCACCACGGCGCACTTCGTGCCGTCGATGCTGTCGGTGTTCGTGTCCACCCTCGGCAGCAACGGCAACGGCAACGCGGTCCGCTTGCGTCAGGTGTTCGCCTCCGGTGAGGCGCTGCCCGCGCCGACCGCGCAGCGCCTGCGCGAGCTGACCGGCGCTCGCCTGCACAACCTGTACGGCCCCACCGAGGCCGCGGTCGACGTCACCTATCACGAGGTCGTCGACACCGACGTGGAGTCGGTGCCGATCGGCCGTCCGGTGTGGAACACCAAGGTGTTCGTGCTGGATTCGCGGTTGCACCCGGTGGCCCCCGGTGTCGCGGGTGAGCTGTATCTGGCGGGCGATCAGCTCGCCGTCGGTTACCTCAACCGGGCCGATCTCACCGCCGACCGCTTCGTCGCCAACCCGTACGGCGCGGCCGGTTCGCGCATGTACCGCACCGGTGACCTCGTCACCTGGACCCGCGACGGGGAACTGAACTACCTGGGCCGCACCGACTTCCAGGTGAAGCTGCGCGGTCTGCGGATCGAGCTCGGCGAGATCGAGGCGACCCTGCTCGCGCAGCCGGGCGTCGCGCAGTCGGTCGTGGTCGTGCGCGCCGACGCGCACGCGGGCGACCAGCTCGTGGGTTATGTCGTGCCCGAAGCGGATTCGGGCATCGACGTGGCGGCCGTGAAGGCGGGCATCACCGCCGAGCTGCCCGCGTACATGGTCCCCGCCGCGCTCGTCGTGCTCGACGAGTTCCCGCTCAACGCCTCGGGCAAGCTCGACCGCAAGGCGCTGCCCGCGCCGGTGTTCGAGGCCAAGGTGTTCCGTGCGCCGTCGACCCCGATCGAGGAGATCGTCGCGGAGATCTTCGCCGACCTGCTCGGCGCCGATCGTGTCGGCGTGGACGACGACTTCTTCGCCCTCGGCGGCAACTCGCTGGTCGCGACCCAGGTCGCGGCCCGCCTGAGCAAGGCCCTCGACGCCGAGGTCGGCGTCCGCACCCTGTTCGAGGCGCCGACCGTCGGCGCGCTCGCGGCCAGGGTGGAGTCGCACGCAGGCACCGGCGTGCGTGCCGAGCTCACCGCGCGGCCGCGGCCCGAGCACCCGCCGCTGTCGCTGGCACAGCAGCGGATGTGGTTCCTCAACCGCTTCGATCTCGGTGACACCGGCGACGCGGGCACCTACAACATCCCGGTCGCCGTGCGCCTGCAGGGCCTGCTCGATCTGCCCGCGCTGCGCGGCGCGGTCGCCGACGTCATCGCCCGGCACGAGTCGCTGCGCACCGTCTACCCCTCGCACGACGGCACCGCCTTCCAGAAGGTGCTGGCCGCCGCGGTCTCCATCCCCGACCTGGAACTGGTCGAGGCCGACGAGACCGACATGGCGATCTCGCTCTACGAGTTCGCCCGGCGCGGTTTCGATGTCACCGCGCACGCCCCGGTCCGCCTGCGGGTCTACGAGCTGGGCGAGCGCGAGCACGTGCTGGTGATGGTGGTCCACCACATCGCCTCCGACGGTTTCTCGCTGCGCCCGCTGGTGCGCGACCTGATGACCGCCTACGTGGCGCGCACCGCCAACGCCGAGCCGGGCTGGCCGCCGCTGGCGGTGCAGTACGTCGACTACGCGCTGTGGCAGCGCGAGACCCTCGGCGAGGAGACCGATCCCACCTCGCTGATCTCCGAGCAGCTCGACTACTGGCGCGGCGCGCTCGCCGATCTGCCCGACGAGCTGCGCCTGGGCCACAAGTCGCGGCCGGCGCAGGCCACCTACCAGGCGGGCACGCACCGCTTCGAGGTGCCGGGCGAGCTCGTCGACGCGCTGAACCGGGTCGCCCACGAGCACGGCACCACGCTGTTCATGGTGGTGCACAGCGCCTTCGCGGTGCTGCTGTCGCGGCTGTCGGGCACCGAGGACATCGCCGTCGGCATCCCCGTCGCCGGTCGTGGCGAGCAGGCGCTCGACGACCTGGTCGGCATGTTCGTCAACACCCTGGTGCTGCGCGCGCAGGTCGACCCGGCCGCCTCGTTCACCGAACTGCTGGCCCGGGTCCGCGAGCACGACCTGGCCGCCTTCGCGCACGCCGACGTGCCGTTCGAGCGCCTGGTGGAGGTGCTCAACCCGGCCCGCTCGCAGGCGCGGCACCCGCTGTTCCAGGTGATGCTCTCGTTCCAGAACCTGGGCCGCACCACCCTGGAACTGCCCGGCCTCACCGTCTCCGAGCTGGGTATCGACCAGCACGTGGCCAAGTTCGATCTGCAGCTGGCGCTCAGCGAGGTGCCCGCCGACGACGACAGCCACATCGAGGCCGAACTCGTCTACGCCACCGACCTCTTCGACGCCGGCTTCGCCGCCACCTTCGGCGCGCGCCTGCTACGCGTGCTCGAGGGCGTCGTTGCCGACCCGGCGGTCGTCGTCGGTGACATCGAACTGCTCGACGCCGCCGAGCGCACCCTGGTGCTCGACCGCTGGAACGACACCGAATTCGCCGTCGACGCCGCGCTGAGCACCCCCAGCGACGACGACCCGGCCACCCTCAACGCCCTGTTCGAGGCGCAGGTCGCGCGCACGCCCGACGCGACCGCGCTCACGTTCGATGCGACGAGTCTGTCCTACGCCGAGTTCGCGGTGCGGGTGCGTCAGCTGGCGCGCTGGCTCAAGGACGCCGGTGTCGGCCCGGAATCGTATGTGGCCCTGGGCATGCGGCGCTCGATCGACCTGCTGGTCGGCATGTACGCCGTGTCCGCCGCCGGTGGCGCGTACGTGCCGCTGGACCCCGATCACCCGGCCGAGCGCATCGAGCACATCCTCGAGACCGCGCAGCCGGTCTGCGTGCTGACCTCCGGCGAGAGCCTGCCCGGCGTGGCCGGGCGCGAGGTGCGCATCGACCAGCTCGACCTGTCCGGTCAGTCGGCCGAGCCGGTCACCGACGCCGACCGGCATCGTCCGCTGCGCTCGGACAACACCGCCTACGTCATCTTCACCTCCGGCTCGACCGGTCGCCCGAAGGGTGTGGCGGTCAGCCACGCCGCGATCGTCAACCGCCTGGTCTGGATGCACGCCGCCTACGGCCTGGCCGCCGACGACGTGGTGCTGCAGAAGACGCCCGCCACCTTCGACGTGTCGGTGTGGGAGTTCTTCTGGCCCCTGCAGGTCGGCGCGCGCCTGGTGGTGGCCAAGCCGGACGGGCATCGCGACCCGGCCTACCTGGCCCGCCTGATCGCGGCCGAGCAGGTCACCACGGTGCACTTCGTGCCGTCGATGATGGCCGTGTTCGTCACCGAACCCCTTGCCGCGGACTGTGTCTCGCTGCGCAATGTGTTCGCCTCCGGTGAGGCGCTGCCGTCGCCGACCGCGCAGCGCCTGCGCGAGCTGACCGGCGCCGCGCTGCACAACCTGTACGGCCCCACCGAGGCCGCGGTCGACGTGACCTATCACGAGGTCACCGACGCCGACACCGATACCGTGCCGATCGGCGCCCCGGTGTTCAACACCCGTCTCTACGTGCTGGATTCGCGCCTGCGGCCCGTTCCGGTGGGTGTCGCGGGTGAGCTCTATCTTGCGGGCGTGCAGCTGGCGCACGGCTATGTGGGTCGCCCCGACCTCACCATGGACCGCTTCGTCGCCGATCCGTTCGCGCCCGGCGAGCGCATGTACCGCACCGGTGACCTCGTCACCTGGACCCCGGCCGGTGAGCTGGAATACCTGGGCCGCACCGACTTCCAGGTGAAGCTGCGCGGTCTGCGCATCGAGCTCGGTGAGATCGAGTCGGCGCTCACCGCGCTGCCGCAGATCGCCCAGTCGGTGGTCGTGGTCCGCGCCGACGAGCGCACCGGTGATCAGCTGGTCGCCTACGTGATCCCGCAGCAGGGCTCGATCGTCGACACCGACGCGGTCAAGGACGCCCTCGGCGCCGAGCTGCCGGTGTACATGGTCCCGGCCGCCTACGTGGTGCTGAACGCCTTCCCGCTCAACGCCTCCGGCAAGCTGGACCGCAAGGCGCTGCCCGCGCCGGTGTTCGCCGCGCGCACCTTCCAGGCGCCGGTCACCCCGGTGCAGCAGATCGTCGCCGCCACCTTCGCCGAGGTCCTCGGCGCAGGCCAGGTCGGCCTCGACGACGACTTCTTCGAGCTCGGCGGCAACTCACTGGTCGCCACCCGGGTCGCCGCGCGCCTGTCCGAGGCGCTCGACACCCAGGTGCCGCTGCGCGCGCTGTTCGAGGCCTCGACCGTGGCCTCGCTGGCGGCCCGCGTGGAGACCGCCACCGGCCGCGGCGGGCGCATCCCGCTGGTGCCGCAGCCGCGTCCCGAACTGGTGCCGCTGTCGCAGGCCCAGCAGCGAATGTGGTTCCTCAACCGCTTCGACAACCGCACCGCCGTCAACAACATCCCGGTGGCCATCCGCCTCACCGGTGACCTCGACGTCGCCGCGCTGGAAGCGGCCATCGCCGATGTGACCGCGCGGCACGAGTCGCTGCGCACCTTCTACCCCGAGCTCGAAGGCGCCGGCTACCAGCAGGTCCTGCCCGCCGACGAGGTCCGCTTCGCGCTGCCCGCCCAGCCGGTCACCGCGAACGAGGTCGTCGCCCGTGTCGTGGAACTGGCGAGCGTGCACTTCGACGTCACCCGCGAGGTGCCGTTCCGCGCCAGCCTGCTGCGCGTCGACGAGCGCAACCATGTGGCCGTGCTGGTCATGCACCACATCAGCGGTGACGGCTTCTCGCTGCGCCCGCTGCTGCGCGATGTCGTGGTCGCCTACACCGAGCGCGTCCGGGGCGAGGTCCCCGCGTGGGCGCCGCTCGAGGTGCAGTACGCCGACTACACGCTGTGGCAGCGCGAGGTGCTCGGCGAGGAGTCCGATCCCGAGTCGGTCGCCGCGAGCCAGATCGCCTACTGGACCGAGCAACTGCGCGACCTGCCCGACCAGATCGAGCTGCCCGCCGACCGCCCGCGTCCCGAGATCGCCACCAATGCCGGTGACCTGTACCGCTTCTCGGTCGACGCCCGGCTGCATCAGGCGCTGACCGAGATCGCCCGCGCGCACGGCGTCACGCTGTTCATGGTGATGCACGCCGCGCTGGCCACCTGGGCGGCGCGCCTGTCCAACAGCACCGACATCGCCATCGGCACCCCCATCGCGGGTCGTGGCGAGCGCACCCTCGACGACCTCGTCGGCATGTTCGTCAACACCCTGGTGCTGCGCAGCGAGGTGAACCTCGGCGGCAGCTTCGGCGACCTGCTCGACCAGGTCCGCAAGGTCGACCTGTCGGCCTTCGCCAACGCCGACGTGCCGTTCGAGCGGCTCGTCGACGTGCTCAGCCCGACCCGCTCGCAGGCCCACCACCCGCTGTTCCAGGTGGCGCTGACCTTCGAGGCGGCCACCGCCGCCGACACCGGCACCGTCGCGCTGCCCGGCCTCGACCTCGACGTCGTCGACTTCGACCCGGGCACAGCGAAATTCGACGTGCAGCTGACCGTGGGCGAGGCCGCCGACGGCTCGCTGGCCATGTCCTGGAACTACGCCACCGATCTGTTCGACGCCGAGACCGTCGCCGCCTTCGGCGACCGCCTGGTGCGCATCCTGCGCAGCGTCGCCGAGAACCCGGACGTGATCGTCGGCGACATCGACCTGCTCGGCGAGGCCGAACAGCGCGACGTCGCGCAGCGCTGGGTGTCCTCCGGCGCCGACGCCATCGCCCTGCCGGTGATCCACGACGCCAGCACCCCGGCGGGTCACCGTCGCGGCCTGTTCGGCAACAAGCACACCACGCTGGTCGACCTGTTCGACGCGGCCGCCGCGGCCTACCCGGACCGCATCGCCGCCAAGTTCGGCGTCGAGTCGCTCACCTACGCCGAGCTCGACCGCCGCGCGAATGTGCTGGCGCGCAGGCTGATCGACGACGGCGCCGGCCCGGAATCGCTGGTCGCGGTGATCCTGCCGCGCTCGCTCGATCTCGTCGTCGCGCTGCTGGCCGTCGTCAAGACCGGCGCGGGGTACGTGCCGGTCGACCCGACCTACCCGGCCGAGCGCATCGCCTACGTGCTCGAGGATTCCCGCCCCACCAGCGTGGTCCTCGACTCCACCGTCCAGGTGACGGTGCCCGCGCACCTGCCCTCGGTGGTGCTCGACGGCTTCGCCGTGGAGACCGGCAATATCGAGGACGCCGACGATCAGCCGATCACCGACGCGGACCGGATCGCGCCGCTGTCGCCGGACAACGTCGCCTACGTCATCTACACCTCCGGCTCGACCGGCCGCCCCAAGGGCGTCGCGGTCGCGCACCGGAACGTGGTGCGCCTGTTCGCCAACACCGATCGCGACTTCGGCTTCGGCCCGCGCGATGTGTGGACGCTGTTCCACTCCTACGCCTTCGACTTCTCGGTGTGGGAGCTGTGGGGTCCGCTGCTGTTCGGCGGCTCGCTGATCGTCGTCGACTACTACACCTCGCGCTCGCCCGAGCAGTTCCTGGAACTGCTGCGGGTCGAGCAGGTCACGGTGCTCAACCAGACGCCCTCGGCGTTCTACCAGCTCGCCGAGGCCGACCGGATCGCCGGACCCGGCCTGGCGCCGCTGGCCCTGCGCTACGTCGTCTTCGGTGGCGAGGCGCTGGAGCTGCGCCGGCTCTCCGACTGGGTGGCCCGGCACGGTGACAGCGCGCCGACGCTGGTCAACATGTACGGCATCACCGAGACCACGGTGCACGTGTCTTACCGCGCGCTCGACGCGAAAACCATTGCCGCCGCGGCCGGTTCGGTCGTCGGCCGGGCCATCGCCGGGCTCGGCGTGTACGTGCTCGACAACCGCCTGCGGCCGGTGCCGGTCGGCGTCGCGGGTGAAATGTATGTCGCCGGACCGCAGTTGGCGCGTGGCTACCTCGGCCGCCCCGACCTGACCGCCACCCGCTTCGTCGCCAACCCCCTCGCCGGTCCGAACCAGGCGGGCTCGCGCCTGTACCGCTCCGGTGACCTCGCGCGCTGGAACCGCTTCGGCGAACTCGAATACCTCGGCCGCGCCGACGATCAGGTGAAGGTCCGCGGCTTCCGCATCGAGCTCGGTGAGATCGAAGCCGCCGTCCTGGCCCAGCCCGGCATCGCCCAGGCCGCGGTCATCGTCCGCGAGGACCAGCCGGGCGACCAGCGCATCGTCGCCTACGTGGTCGCCGACGGCGACGCCCAGCCCGACCTCGACGTCGTGCGCAGCGGCGCCGCCGAACAGCTGCCCGCCTACATGGTCCCGGCCGCGCTGGTCCGGCTCGAGTGGATTCCGCTGACCGTCAACGGCAAGCTGGACCGCCGTGCCCTGCCCGCTCCCGCGGTGCAGGCCAGGGCCTTCCGCGCCCCGGTCACCCCGGTGCAGGAGACCGTCGCCGCGGTCTTCGCCGACGTGCTCGGCCTGGACCGGGTCGGCGTCGACGACGACTTCTTCGACCTCGGCGGCAACTCGCTCATCGCCACCCGCGTGGTCGCCCGCATCGGCGCCGCGCTCGGCGCCACCGTGCCGGTGCGCGCGCTGTTCGAAGCCTCCACCGTGGAAGCCCTCGCGGCCCGGGTGGAATCGCACACCGGCGGCACCGCCCGCGCGGCGCTGGTCGCCCGCGAGCGCACCGAGGGTGAGCTGGTGCCGCTGTCGTTCGCGCAGCAGCGCATGTGGTTCCTCAACAAGTACGACACCAATTCGGCGGCCTACAACCTGCCCGTGGCCATCCGCCTCACCGGCGCGCTCGACACCGAGGCGCTGGCGCTGGCACTGGCCGACCTGGTGCGCAGGCACGAATCGCTGCGCACCCGCTACCCCGAGCACGGCGGCACCCCGGTGCAGCAGATCGTGGCCGCCGAACGCATCTCGCTGGACCTGCGCCCGGTCACGGTCGCCCAGGACCGGCTGTTCGACACGGTCACCGAGTTCGTCTCCACCGGTTTCGATGTGGCCGAACAGGTTCCGCTGCGCGCCCGGCTGTTCAAGGCGAGCGAGCACGAGCACGTCCTCGTCGTGGTCGTGCACCACATCGCCGCCGACGGCTTCTCCATCGCGCCGCTGACCCGCGACGTGATGCTGGCCTACACCGCCCGCGCCCAGGGCACCGCGCCCGGCTGGGCGCCGCTGCCGGTGCAGTACGCCGACTTCGCGATCTGGCAGCGTGCGGTGCTCGGCACCGAGGACGACGCCGACTCGCTGCTGTCGCGCCAGGTCGGGTACTGGCAGCGCCAGCTCGCCGGTGTCCCCGACGAGCTGACCCTGCCGTTCGACCGGGCCCGCCCGGCCATCGCCTCGCATCGCGGCGCCACCGTGCACCGCGAGCTCGCGCCGGAACTGATCGCGAAGCTCGACGAGGTGGCCCGTCGCCAGGGCGCGTCGCTGTTCATGGTCATGCACACCGCGCTCGCGGTGCTGCTCGCGCGCCTGTCCGGCTCCGACGACATCGCCATCGGCACGCCCATCGCGGGCCGTGGTGAGCAGGCCCTCGACGACCTGGTCGGCATGTTCGTCAACACCCTGGTGCTGCGCACCGGCGTGCGCCCGGCCGAGTCCTTCACCGATCTGCTCGAGCAGGCCCGCAAGGCCGACCTCGACGCCTACGGCAATGCCGACGTGCCGTTCGAGCGGCTGGTGGAACTGCTGGCGCCGGAGCGCTCGCAGTCGCGCAACCCGCTGTTCCAGGTGATGCTGGCCTTCCAGAACCTGGATCGCACCACCCTGGAACTGCCCGGACTCGCGGTCTCCGCGCTCGATCTCGACGAGAGCGTCGCCCGCTTCGACCTGCAGTTCACCCTGTCCGAGCTCGGTGAGCCGGGCAGCGGCGGCATGGCGCTGGCCCTGAACTACGCCACCGAACTGTTCGACGAGGCCACCGTCGACACCATCGCGACCCGCTGGGAGCGCGTGCTCGCGGCCGTCGCCGCCGACGCGTCGGTGACCGTTGGCGCGATCGACGTGCTCGACGCCGCCGAGCGGACCGACCTGGTCTTGCGGGTCGGCGAGCCGCCGGTGCCAGCGCGCACCCTGCGCAGCCTGCTGGCCGAGGCCGTCGCCCTGAACCCGACCGGCGATGCCGTGGTGTTCCAGGGGACAGCTGTGGCCCACCCGTCGCCCGACCACCGCCCCTCATCGAGTCGCTTCGCGACGCTGTCGTATTCCGAGCTGGACGAGCGCTCGAACCGCTTGGCGCGCTTGCTGATCGCCGAGGGCATCGGCGCCGAGGACCTCGTCGCCGTCGGTGTCCCGCGCTCGGCCGACTCGGTGTTCGCCGCCTGGGCCGTCGCCAAGACCGGCGCCGCCTTCGTGCCGGTCGACCCGACCTACCCGGCCGACCGCATCGCCCACATGGTCACCGACTCCGGCTCACCGCTGGGCCTGACCGTCGCGTCCGTGCGGGACGGTCTGCCGGAATCGGCACGCTGGCTGGTGCTCGACGAGCTGGATCTGGACGCCTTCGACGGCGGCCCGATCGACGACGCCGAGCTGGTCCGCGCGACCACGCCCGAGCAGCCCGCCTACGTCATTTACACCTCCGGCTCGACCGGTGTGCCCAAGGGCGTCGTGGTCACCCACGCCGGTCTGGCGAACTTCGGCGAGGAGCAGGCGCAGCGCTACGCCCTCGATTCCGATAGCCGCGCACTGCATTTCGCGTCGCCCTCGTTCGACGCCTCGATCCTGGAACTGCTGCTGGCGCTGGCCCGCGGCGGTGCGCTGGTCGTCGTCCCGCCGGGGGTCTACGGCGGTGACGAACTGTCCGAGCTGATCCGTGCCGAGCGGGTCACCCACGCCTTCATCACCCCCGCCGCGCTGGCGACCTTCGACCCGAGCGGCCTGGACTCGCTGCGGGTCCTCGTCGCCGGTGGTGAGGCGGTGCCCGCCGATCTGGTGAGCAAGTGGGCGGTTCCGCTGGCGGACGGCACGACCCGTGCCTTCCACAACGGCTACGGTCCCACCGAGACCACGATCATGACCAACATCAGTGCCGCGCTGACGCCGGGCGAGCTGGTCACCATCGGTGGCCCGACCCGGGGCATGCGCTCGCTGATCCTGGACGCCCAGCTCCAGCCCGTTCCGGTGGGTGTCGCGGGTGAGCTGTATCTGTCGGGCATCCAGCTGGCGCGCGGCTATCACGCCCGCGCCGGGCTGACCGCCGACCGGTTCGTCGCCGATCCGTTCGTGCCGGGGGAGCGGATGTACCGCACCGGTGACGTCGTGCGCTGGACCGCCGACAGCACCGTCGAGTACGTCGGCCGCTCCGACTTCCAGGTCAAGATCCGCGGTTTCCGCATCGAACTGGGCGAGATCGACTCCGCGCTCGCCTCGCACGAGACCGTCGACTTCGCCACCACCGTCGGCCACAAGAGCACCGCGGGCGCGGTCTCGCTGGTCGCGTATGTGGTTGCCGCGCAGGGCAAGTCGATCGACGTCGCGGCGCTGACCGCGCACGTCGAGGATCGCCTGCCCGCGTACATGGTGCCCTCGTCGATCATGGTGATCGACCACGTGCCGCTGACCCCGGTCGGCAAGCTCGACCGCAAGGCGCTGCCCGAGCCGGTGTTCGCCACCGAGGTCACCTTCCGCGCCGCGCGCAACTCCATCGAGCAGACCATCGCCGAGGTCTTCGCCGAGGTGCTCGGCGTCGAGCGGGTCGGCGTGGACGACTCGTTCTTCGCCCTCGGCGGTGACTCGATCGTCTCCATCCAGCTCGTCTCCCGGGCCAAGGCCCGTGGCGTGCTGTTCACCCCGCGCCACGTCTTCGAGCAGCGCACCGTCGCCGGTCTGGCCTCGGTCGCCGAGACCGCCGATGTGGCCTCGGCCGCCGCCGTCACGCTGGCCGAGCTGCCCGGTGGTGGCGTCGGCGAGATGCCGCTGACCCCGGTCGTGCGGTTCATGGCCGAGCGGTCCGGCTCGTTCGACCGGTTCAACCAGACCATGGCGCTGGAACTGCCGGTCGGCATCGACCGCGCCGGCATCGCCGCCACCGTCGGCGCGGTCATCGACCGCCACGACATGCTGCGCTCGCGGCTGCACCAGGTCGACGGCCGCTGGGTCGTCGACACCGCACCGGTCGGCGCGGTCGACGCCGACGCGCTGATCGACCACAGCACCTTCGACGCGACCGCCACCGACGAGGAGCTCGTCGGGATCGCCTCCGCAGCACTGGATGCCAGCCTCGACCGGCTCGATCCGGCCGCTGGCGTCGTCGTCCGGTTCGTATGGCTGGAGCCGACCGTGAGCGCGTCGGCGCCCGTGGTTTCGCTGCCCGCGACCGATGACGTCGCCGCTGCGCCCGCGATCTCGCTGCCCGTGCCCGGCGATGCCGCGGGTTCGCCCGTCGGCGCGCTGCCCGGCACCGAAGCCGCGGCTCCGGCGAAGGTCACCCGCGCCGGACGCTTGATCGTCGTCGCGCACCACCTCGTGGTCGACGGCGTGTCCTGGCGCATCCTGGTGCCGGACTTCGTCGCGGCCTGGGGCCAGCTGTCCGCCGGTCAGCAGCCGGAGCTGGTCGCCCCCGCCACCTCCATGCGGGCCTGGGCGCATGCGCTCGCCGACGAGGCGCGCAACCCTGATCGCACCGCCGAGCTGGACTTCTGGCGCGAGGTCGTGGCGACCCCCGATCCGCTGCTCACCGAGCGGCCGATGAACCCGGCCGTCGACGTCTCCGGCGTCATCGAGAAGCTGCCGGTCGAGGTGTCCGCCGAGGTCACCAAGGCCCTGCTGACCACCGTGCCCGCGCTGTTCCACGGCGGCGTCAACGACGGTCTGCTCACCGCGCTGGCATTGGCCGCCGCCAAGTGGCGGGCCGCTCGTGCCGCGGCCACCGGCGATCAGCTGCTGGTCCGCCTCGAAGGCCACGGCCGTGAGGAAGAGGTCGCGCCCGGCGCCGACCTGTCCCGCACCGTCGGCTGGTTCACCGCGATCTTCCCGGTCCGCCTCGACCTGGCCGGCATCGACATCGACGCCGCGCTGGCCGGTGGCCCCGCCCTCGGGCAGGCCGTCAAGGCGGTCAAGGAGCAGCTGCTCGCCGTGCCCGACAAGGGCATCGGCTACGGCCTGCTGCGGTACATGAACGCCGAGACCGCGGCGGAACTGCCCACCCAGCTGCCCGGTCAGATCAGCTTCAACTACCTGGGCCGCGTCGCCGACAGCGATGTCCCCGACGCGCTGCGCGGCTTCGGCTGGATTCCCGCGCCCGAGCTGGCCGCCCTCGGCGGCGCCTACGACGCCGACATGCCCGCGATGGCGCCGCTGGACGTCAACGCGATCGTCGTCGGTGACAAGCTCAGCGCCAATATCGGCTACCCGAGCACCCTGCTCGCGGCCGCCGAGGTGCGCGAGTTCGCCGACCTGTGGGTCACCGCGCTGGAAGCCGTCGCCCGGCACGCCAACTCGGCCGACGCCGGCGGCCACACGCCGTCCGACTTCGCGCTGGTGCGCTCGACCCAGGGCGATATCGAGGTCTGGGAGAAGCGGTACCCCGAGCTGACCCAGGTGTGGCCGCTGGCCGCCCTGCAGTCGGGCCTGTTCTTCCACGCCCGCCTGGCCGCGGACTCGGTCGACGTCTACACCGCGCAGGCGGTCCTGACACTCACCGGCCGCGTCGACGCCACCCGTCTGCGCGCCGCCGCCCAGGCCCTGCTGGACCGGCACGAGACCCTGCGCACCGCGTTCGTCACCGACCACGACGGCAACGCCGTGCAGATCGTCCTCGACCACGCCCAGGTGGCCTGGGCCGAGCACGACCGGACCGAAACGGGCGACTTCGCCGATCTCGTCGAGGCCGACCGCAACGCGCGCTTCGACCTGGCCGCGCCGCCGCTGATCCGCTTCACGCTGATCCGGATCGCCGAGGACGAGTGGCGCTTCGTGGTGTCCAACCACCACATCCTGCTCGACGGCTGGTCGACGCCGCTGGTCATGCGCGACCTGCTCGCGCTCTACGCGCTGCACGGCGACGCGAGCGCGCTGCCCGCCGTCCGCTCCTACCGGCACTTCCTGGAATGGGTTGCCCAGCAGGATCACTCGGTGTCGGTGGCGGCCTGGTCCGACGCGCTGCGCGGCGTCACCGAGCCCACCCTGCTGGCTCGTGCCGACGCGGGCCGCGAGATCGCGGCCCTGTCGGAGGAGTACCTGTTCGACCTGGACGAGCCGACCACGGCCCGCCTGGTCGCGCTGGCCGCCGACCTCGGCGTCACCCCGAACACGGTGCTGCAGGTCGCCTGGTCGATCGTGCTCGGCCGGATGACCGGTCGCGACGACGTGCTGTTCGGCACCACCGTCTCGGGCCGTCCGGCGCAGCTGTCCGGCGTGGAGTCCATGGTCGGCCTGTTCATCAACACCGTTCCGGTCCGGGTGCGCTTCGACGCCGCCGAATCGGTGCGCGCCGTGCTCACCCGCACCCAGGGCGAGCAGGCCGACCTGCTCGACCACCACTACGTGGGCCTGGCCGAGATCCAGTCGGCCGCCGGCATCGGTGGCCTGTTCGACTCGCTGGTGGTCTTCGAGTCCTACCCGGTCGACGCCGAGGGCATCAAGGCCCAGGCCGCCGATATCGACGGCATGGCCGTCACCGGCCTGGACGCCGCCGACGCCACGCACTACCCGCTGTCGCTGATCGCGCAGCTGGACACCCAGCTGCGTATCCGGGCCGGTTACCTGAGCGACCTGTTCGACGCCGCCACCGTGCACCGCATCGCCGAGCGCCTGATCCGGGTGCTCACCGCGATCACCACCGAACCCGGTGTGGCCGTCGGCGATATCGAACTGCTCGATACCGCCGAGCGCGAGCTGGTCGTGCGCGACTGGAACGCCACCGCGCACGAGGTGGACCGCGACGCCACGCTCGTCTCGATGTTCGAGGCCCAGCTGGCGCGCACTCCGCAGGCCACCGCCCTCGTCTTCGAGGGCGAGAGCCTGTCCTACGCCGAGTTCGCCCAGCGCGTCTACCGCCTGGCCCGCTGGCTGATCGATCGCGGTGTCGGCCCGGAAACCTATGTGGCCCTCGGCATGCGCCGCTCGATCGACCTGGTGGTCGGCATGTACGCGGTGAGCGTGGCCGGTGGCGCGTACGTGCCGCTGGACCCGGATCACCCGGCCGAGCGCACGGAATACATTCTGGCGACGGCGGATCCGGTGTGTGTGCTCACCTCGGGCACCGACCTGGAGATCGACACCGCGCAGGTCCGCATCGACCTGCTCGACCTGGTCGGCTACTCCGACACCCCCATCGCCGATGCCGAGCGCACGGTGCCGCTGCGGCCGTCGAACACCGCGTACGTGATCTTCACGTCGGGGTCGACCGGTCGCCCGAAGGGTGTCGCGGTCAGCCACGGCGCGATCGTCAACCGCCTGGTGTGGATGCAGACGGCGTACGGCCTCACCGCGTCCGACGTGGTGTTGCAGAAGACGCCTGCCACCTTCGACGTGTCGGTGTGGGAGTTCTTCTGGCCCTTGCAGATCGGCGCGCGCCTCGTCGTCGCCAAGCCCGACGGTCATCGTGATCCGGCCTACCTGGCCGAGATCATCCGGGCCGAGGGCGTCACCGTCACCCACTTCGTGCCCTCGATGCTCGCGGTCTTCGTCGCCGACGCCGCGGCCGCGCGCTGCGAGTCGCTGCGAATGGTGTTCGCCTCCGGTGAGGCGCTGCCGCCCAAGCCGGCGCATCGCCTGCGCGAGCTCACCGGCGCGGCCCTGCACAACCTGTACGGTCCCACCGAGGCCGCGGTCGACGTCACCTTCCACGAGGTCGTCGACACCGACACCGACACCGTCCCGATCGGCGCCCCGGTGTTCAACACCGAGGTCTACGTGCTGGATTCGCGGCTGCGGCCGGTCCCGGTGGGTGTCGCGGGTGAGCTGTACCTGGCGGGCACCCAGCTGGCGCGCGGCTACGTCGCCCGGCCGGACCTGACCGCCGACCGCTTCGTCGCCAACCCCTTCGAAGACGACGGCGCCCGCATGTACCGCACCGGCGACCTCGTCGCCTGGACCGAGCACGGCGAGCTGGAGTACCTGGGCCGCACCGACTTCCAGGTGAAGCTGCGCGGTCTGCGCATCGAGCTGGGCGAGATCGAGTCGGCGCTGACCGCGCTCGACGAGGTCGCCCAGTCGGTGGTCGTGGTCCGCGGTGACCAGCACACCGGCGATCAGCTGGTGGCCTACGTCATCGCCGCGCCGGGCCGCACCGTCGACATCGAGGACGCCCGCGAGGAACTGGGCAACAACCTGCCCGCCTACATGGTGCCCGCGGTGCTCATCGTGCTCGACGAGTTCCCGCTCAACGCCTCCGGCAAGCTCGACCGCAAGGCGCTGCCCGCGCCGGTGTTCGAGGCCGCGGTGTTCCGCGCCCCGACCACCCCGGTCGAGGAGATCGTCGCCGCCACCTTCGCCGATGTGCTCGGCCTGGAGCGGGTCGGCCTCGACGACGACTTCTTCGCCCTCGGCGGCAACTCGCTGACCGCGACCCAGGTCGCCGCCCGCCTGTCGGCCGCGCTGGAGACCGACCTCGGCGTGCGTGAGCTGTTCGAGGCCTCGACCGTCGTCGCCCTGGCCGCGCGCGCCGAGACGCACTCCGGCACGGACCGCCGCGCCGCCCTGGTCCCGCAGCAGCGCCCCGAGCGGGTGCCGCTGTCGCTGGCCCAGCAGCGCATGTGGTTCCTCAACCGCTTCGACCCCGAGTCCGCGGTGGACAACATCCCGGCCGCCGTGCGGCTGTCGGGCCTGCTCGACCGGCAGGCGCTGCAGGTGGCCGTGGCCGACGTGCTCGCCCGCCACGAGTCGCTGCGCACCTACTACCCGGAGGTCGCGGGCGCTGCTCACCAGGTGATCGTGCCGACCGGCAAGGTGATCCCCGACCTCGCGCCGATCGAGACCACGGGTGCCGAACTGCCGCAGCGCCTTTCGGCGCTGGTGCTGACCGCCTTCGACGTCACCGCCGAGGTGCCGTTCCGCGCCGCCCTGTTCGAGATCAGCCCCACCGAACACGTGCTCGCCCTGGTCGTGCACCACATCTCGGCCGACGGCTTCTCCATGGGCCCGCTGACCCGCGACGTGATGACCGCCTACAGCGCCCGCGTCGAAGGCGCGGAGCCGGCCTGGCGTCCGCTCGAGGTGCAGTACGCCGACTTCGCGCTGTGGCAGCGCGCCGTGCTCGGCGACGAGGACGACGCCGAATCCGTGATCGCCCAGCAGATCTCGTTCTGGGGCGAGCGGCTGCGCGGCCTGCCCGAGCAGCTGGACCTGCCCGCCGACCGGCCGCGCCCCGCGGTCGCCAGCGGTCGCGGCGCCACGCACACCTTCGAGATCGACGCCGACACCCACGCGGCGCTGGCCGAGCTGGCCCGCAGCCGGGGCGCGACGCTGTTCATGGTCGCCCACGCGGCGCTGGCCCTGCTGCTCTCGCGCCTGTCCGGTGAGCACGACATCGCCATCGGCACCCCGATCGCGGGCCGTGGCGAGCGCGCCCTCGACGACCTGATCGGCATGTTCGTCAACACGCTGGTGCTGCGCACCGAGGTCGACGGTGACGCGAGCTTCACCGACCTGCTCGGCGAGGTCCGCGCGAGCGACATCGCGGCCTTCGGTCACGCCGATCTGCCCTTCGAGCGCCTGGTCGAGATCATCAACCCGGCCCGCTCGCAGGCGCGGCACCCGCTGTTCCAGGTCATGCTGGCCTTCCAGAACACCGCCCAGGCGAGCCTGGAGCTGCCCGGCCTGACGGTCAGCGGCGTCGAGCTGCCGATCGACGTGGCCAAGTTCGACCTGAACGTGGTGCTCACCGAGAAGCCTGCCGATTCCCCCTCGGGCATCGTCGCCGAGCTGATCTACGCCACCGACCTGTTCGACGCGGCCACCATGGACCGCTTCGGCACCCGTTTCGCCCGCCTGCTCGCCGCGATCGCGGCGACGCCAGACCGGGCCGTCGGTGACCTCGAACTGCTCGATGCCACCGAGAACGCGCTGGCGGTGCTCGGCTGGAACGACACCGAGCGCGCGCTGCCCGGCGCGGGCACCCTGGTCGACGAGTTCGCCCGCCAGGCCGCCGCCACCCCGACCGCGGTCGCGATCGTCGACCCGGCCTCCGGCGCGAGCCTGACCTACGCCGAATTCGCCGCGCGCGTGCACCGGTTGGCGCATCGCCTGATCGAGGCGGGCGTCGGCCCGGAGACCCTGGTCGCGCTCGGCCTGCGCCGCAGCATCGACCTGGTCGTCGCCGCCTACGCGGTGCAGGAAGCGGGCGGCGGCTACGTGCCGCTCGACCTCGACCAGCCCGCCGATCGCATCGCCTACGTGCTGGAGACGGCCGCCCCGGTGGTCGTTCTGACCACGGCGCGTGACGGTTTCGACGCGGGCGAGCTGCCGACGCTGGCCATCGACAGCATCGACCTGGCTGCCTACGCCGACGCGCCGGTCACCGATAGCGAGCGCATCGCGCCGCTGCGTCCGCAGCATCCGGCCTACGTCATCTTCACCTCCGGTTCGACCGGCCGGCCCAAGGGCGTCGCGGTGTCGCACGCCGCCGTCGTCAACCAGATCCGCTGGATCACCGGCGAATACGGCATCGGCGCCGACGACGTGGTGCTGTTCAAGACCCCGGCGACCTTCGACGTGTCGGTGTGGGAGCTGTTCGGCCCGCTCAGCACCGGCGGCCGGCTCGTCGTGGCGAGCCCGGACGGCCACCGCGACCCGCAGTACCTCGCCGATGTCATCGCAGCGCAGCGCGTCACGATGACCTCGTTCGTGCCGTCGATGCTCACCGTTTTCGCAGGCAGCATCGATCCCGATGGCGGAGCTCTGTCCTCGCTGCGCGCGCTGCTGATCGCCGGTGAGGCCTTCACCGGAGACGCGGTCGCCGCGCTGCGCAAGGTGAGCGACGCGGCCCTGTTCAACCTGTACGGCCCCACCGAGTTCACCGTGCACGCGACGCACGGCCCGGTCGCCGAGCGGGTCGACGGCGCCGTCCCGATCGGCGCGCCGGTCTGGAATGCGCAGGCCTACGTGCTGGATTCGCGTCTGCACCCGGTCGCCGCCGGGGTCGCCGGTGAGCTGTACCTGGCCGGCGCGCAGCTGGCGCGCGGCTACTTCGGCCGCGCCGATCTGACCGCCGACCGCTTCGTCGCCGACCCGTTCGGCACCGACGGCAAGCGCATGTACCGCACCGGTGACCTGGTGCGCCGCGACGAGCAGGGTGTCATCACCTATCTCGGCCGCACCGACTTCCAGGTCAAGCTGCGCGGTCTGCGCATCGAGCTCGGCGAGATCGAGGCCGCGCTCACCGCGCACGAGAGCGTCGGGCAGTCGGTCGTGGTCGTCCGCTCGGATGCCCGCACGGGTGATCAGCTCGTGGGCTACGTCGTGCCCGCCGCCGGTGTTACCACCGAGATCGATGCGCTGCGTGCGCATCTGGCCGCGCAGCTTCCGTCGTACATGGTCCCGGCCGCGTTCGTCGTGCTCGACGAGATGCCGCTGAGCGCCAACGGCAAGCTGGATCGCCGGGCGCTGCCCGATCCGGTGTTCGAGGCGCGCGAGTTCCGCGCGCCGAGCACGCCGATCGAGGAGATCGTCGCCGCCACCTTCGCCGAGGTGCTCGGCATGTCCGGGGACCGCGCCGTCGGCCTGGACGACGACTTCTTCGACCTGGGCGGCAACTCGCTGATCGCCACCCAGGTGGTCGCCCGCCTCGGCGCCGCGCTCGACACCCGCGTCCCCGTGCGCGTGCTGTTCGAGGCGCCGTCGGTCGCCGCGCTGGCCGCCAAGGTGGAATCGCACGCGGGCAGCGGCAGCCGCCGCGAGCTCGTGGCCGGGCCGCGGCCGGAGCAGATCCCGCTCTCGCTGGCCCAGCAGCGCATGTGGTTCCTCAACCGCTTCGACAGCGCGACCGGGGTCAACAACATCCCGCTCGCCGTCCGCCTGACCGGTGACCTCGACATCGACGCCCTGCGCCAGGCCGTCGCCGACGTGGTCGACCGGCACGAGGTGCTGCGCACCGTCTACCCCGAGACCGCCGAGGGCCAGGGCGTGCAGGTCGTGCTGCCCGCGGGCCAGGTGCCGATCGCGCTCACCCCGATCACGGTCGGCGAGGACGAGATCCGCGACCGGATCAGCGAACTGGTGCTGGCCGGGTTCGACGTCACCGCCGAGGTGCCGGTGCGCGCCGCGCTGCTGCGCGTCGCGGGGTCCATGGACGGTTCCCACCCCGACACCCACGTGCTCGTCTTCGTCGTGCACCACATCTCCGGCGACGGCTGGTCGGTGCGCCCGCTGGCCCGCGACGTGATGATCGCCTACGCCGCGCGCTCGCGCGGTGAGGCGCCGGGCTGGGCGCCGCTGCCGGTGCAGTACGCCGACTTCGCGCTGTGGCAGCGCGAGACCCTCGGCGCCGAGGACGACGCGTCCTCGATGATCGCCCAGCAGGTCGCGTACTGGTCGCAGCACCTGGCCGGCCTGCCCGATCAGCTGGACCTGCCCGCCGACCGGCCGCGTCCGGCCGTGGCCTCCAACCGCGGTGGCGTGCACGAGTTCTCGATCGACCCGGCGCTGGCGGCGAGCCTGAACGCGCTGGCCCGCGAACACGGCGCCAGCCTCTTCATGGTCGTGCACGCCGCCTTCGCGGCGCTGCTGGCCCGCCTGTCCGGCAACGACGACATCGCCATCGGCACCGCCGTCGCGGGCCGTGGTGAAGCGGTTCTCGACGACGCGATCGGCATGTTCGTCAACACGCTGGTGCTGCGCAGCGCGGTCGACCCGGCCCAGCCGTTCACCGCCCTGCTCGCGCAGACCAGGGAGAGCGACCTGGCCGCCTTCGGCCACGCCGACCTGCCGTTCGAGCGCCTGGTGGAGATCCTCAACCCGGCCCGCTCGCAGGCGCGTCACCCGCTGTTCCAGGTGATGCTGTCGTTCCAGAACACCGGTGAGGCGGCCTTCGAGCTGCCCGGCCTCGAGGTCGCCGGCGTGCCGCTGGACGTGGTCACCGCCAAGTTCGATCTGCACCTGAACCTGGCCGACCGGCATCGCGCGGACGGTTCCGCCGACGGCATGCTCGCCGAATTCGCCTACGCCACCGACATGTTCGACGCCGACACCATCGCCGCGCTCGCGCAGCGCCTGGTGCGGATGCTGACCGCGGTCGTCGCGGCGCCCGAGCGCGCCATCGGCGAGGTCGACCTGCTGGCCCCGGCCGAATACCGCCAGGTGGTCACCGGCTGGAACGCCACCGCGCACCCGGTCGACCAGGCCGCGACGCTGGTGTCGATGTTCGAGGCGCAGGCCCTGACCAGCCCGAACGCGACCGCCCTGACCTACGAGGGGACGAGTCTGTCCTACGGCGAATTCGCCGCGAAGGTCAACCGCCTGGCCCGGCACCTGATCGCCCAGGGCGTCGGCCCGGACACCATGGTCGCGCTCGGCATGCGCCGCTCGCTCGACCTGGTGATCGGCATGTACGCGGTGAGCGTGGCCGGTGGCGCGTACGTGCCGCTCGACCCCGACCACCCGGCCGAGCGCACCCACTACGTGCTCGAGACCGCCGCCCCGGTGTGCGTGCTGACCACGGCCGCCGACGAATTCGACGCGGGCACCACCACCGCGCTGCACATCGAGAGCCTGGACCTGACGGGTTACTCCGCCGCGCCGGTCACCGATGCCGAGCGCAGCGCGCCGCTGCGGCCGGAGAACACCGCGTACGTGATCTTCACGTCGGGCTCGACCGGTCGCCCGAAGGGTGTCGCGGTCAGCCACGGCGCGATCGTCAACCGTCTGGTGTGGATGCAGGCCGCCTACGGCCTCACCGCGTCCGACGTGGTGTTGCAGAAGACGCCTGCCACCTTTGACGTGTCGGTGTGGGAGTTCTTCTGGCCCTTGCAGATCGGCGCGCGCCTCGTCGTCGCCAAGCCGGACGGTCATCGTGATCCGGCCTACCTGGCCGCGATCATCGATGCCGAGGGCGTCACCACCGCGCACTTCGTGCCGTCGATGATGTCGGTGTTCGTGGCCGAGCTGGCCGAGACCGCCGCCGTGGCCCTGGCCGACGGCACCGCCACCGCGAGCAGCCTGCGCCTGGTCTTCGCCTCCGGTGAGGCGCTGCCCGCGCCGACCGCCCAGCGCCTGCGCGCGCTCACCGGCGCGGCCCTGCACAACCTGTACGGCCCCACCGAGGCCGCGGTCGACGTCACCTTCCACGAGGTCACCGACGCTGACACCACCTCGGTGCCGATCGGCGCCCCGGTCTTCAACACCCAGGTGTACGTGCTGGATTCGCGCCTGCACCCGGTGCCCGTCGGCGTGCCCGGCGAGCTGTACCTGGCCGGTGTGCAGCTGGCGCGCGGCTATGTCGCCCGTCCGGATCTGACCGCCGACCGCTTCGTCGCCGACCCGTTCGGTGCCGAGGGCGCCCGCATGTACCGCACCGGTGACCTCGTCGCCTGGACCGCGGACGGTGAGCTGGAGTACCTGGGCCGCACCGACTTCCAGGTGAAGCTGCGTGGTCTGCGGATCGAGCTGGGTGAGATCGAGTCGGCGCTGACCGCGCTGCCGCAGATCGCCCAGTCGGTGGTCGTTGTCCGCTCCGACGAGCGGCTGGGCGACCAGCTGGTCGGCTATGTGATCCCGGCCGCGGGGGCGAGCGTCGACCTCGACGCCGTGCGCACCGAACTCGGCGGCGCGTTGCCGGGCTACATGGTGCCGACCGCGTACGTGATCCTGGAGGCCTTCCCGCTCAACGCCTCCGGCAAGCTCGATCGCAAGGCGCTGCCCGCGCCGGTGTTCGAGGCCAAGGTGTTCCGCGCGCCGTCGACCCCGATCGAGGAGATCGTGGCGGGCACCTTCGGCGACGTGCTCGGGGTGACCCGGGTCGGCGCCGACGACGACTTCTTCGAACTCGGCGGCAACTCGCTGCTGGCCACCCAGGTCACCGCCCGCATCGGCGCGGCCCTGGACACCCAGCTCTCGGTGCGCGACCTGTTCGAGGCGTCCACCGTGTCCGCGCTCGCCGCCCGCGCCGAGCACAACGCGGGCTCCGGCCGTGCCCGCCCGCGCCTGACCGCGGGGGAGCGGCCCGCGATCATCCCGCTCTCGCCCGCCCAGCAGCGCTACTGGTTCCTCAACCAGTTCGACACCTCGACCTCGGCCGTGGACAACATCCCGCTGGCCGTCCGCCTCACCGGCGAGCTCGACGTGCCCGCGCTCGAGCAGGCCATCGGCGACGTGTTCGCCCGGCACGAGATGCTGCGCACCACCTACCCGCGCTCGGCCGACGGCCCGCACCAGGTGATCCTGCCGATCGCGCAGAGCCGCGCCGTGGTGCACCACATCGCCGTCGCCGAGGCCGACCTGCTCGGCACCGTCATCGACTTCGCGATGACCACCTTCGACGTCACCGAAGAGGTGCCGCTCAAGGTCGCGCTGTTCGAACTGAACGCCACCGACCACGTGCTCGCGTTCACCGTGCACCACGTCTCCGCCGACGGCTCGTCGATGGGCCCGCTGGCCCGCGACATCATGGCCGCCTACGTGGCCCGCGTGCAGGGTGAGGCCCCGCAGTGGGCGCCGCTGCCGGTGCAGTACGCCGACTACGCGCTGTGGCAGCGCGAGGTCCTCGGCGACGAGAGCGATCCGGAATCGCTGGCCGCCAAGCAGGTCGCGTACTGGAGCACGGCGCTGGCCGGTCTGCCCGACCAGCTCGAACTGCCCGCCGACCGGCCGCGCCCGCCCGCGCAGTCGTTCCAGGGTAAGGCGATCCGCTTCGAGATCGACCCGCAGCGCCACGCCGCGCTGCACGAACTGGCCAGGGCCAACAACGCCTCGCTGTTCATGGTCGTGCACGCCGCCCTCGCGGTGCTGCTCGCGCGCCTGTCCGGCACCGACGACATCGCCGTCGGCACGCCGATCGCGGGCCGCGGCGAGCGCGAACTCGACGACCTGATCGGCATGTTCGTCAACACCCTGGTGTTCCGCACCGCCGTCGACCCCGGCGCCACCTTCGCTGAACTGCTCGCCGACGTGCGCGAACGCGACCTGGAGGCCTTCGCCAACGCCGACGTGCCGTTCGAGCGCCTGGTCGAGGTGCTCAACCCGGTGCGCTCGACCGCGCGCAACCCGCTGTTCCAGGTGGGCCTGTCGTTCCAGAACCTGGCCGACACCACCTTCGAACTGCCCGGCCTGACCGTCAGCGCCGTCGACTACGACTCGCAGCTGGCCAAGACCGACCTGCACGTCACCCTCTACGACCGCTACACCGACGACGGCGCACCGGCCCAGCTGGTCACCGAATTCGGTTACGCCATCGACCTGTTCGACGAGGCGACGGTCCAGAGCTTCGCCGACCGCTTCCTGCTGGTGCTCGACGCCGTCGCCGCCGACGCGTCGGTGCCGGTCGGCGACATCGACCTGCTCGCCGCGCCGGAAGCCGAGCGGATCGTCACCGCGTGGAACGACACGGCGCACACTGTCGACACCGACGCCACTCTGGTGTCGCTGCTCGACGCGACCGTGGCGGCCACGCCCGACGCCGTCGCACTGGTCGTCGACGAGGCGGACGGTCGCCGCGAGCTCAGCTACGCCGATCTCGACGCCGAGGTGAACCGCCTCGCGCGGCACCTGATCTCGCTGGGTATCGGTACCGAGGATCGGGTGGCCCTGGCCATCCGCCGTTCCGCCGAGCTGATCATCGCGATGTACGCGGTGGCCCGCACCGGCGCGGCCTATGTGCCGATCGACCCCGATCAGCCCGCCGAGCGCACCGACTACATCCTGGAGACGGCCGCCCCCGCAGTCGTGCTGACCACGGCGAACGCCGAATTCAGCACGGCGGCGGCCGAAGTGGTGGTCCTCGACGAGCTCGACCTGAGCGCCGTCAGCCCGGCCGCGATCACCGAGCGCCGTGGCGCCCTGGTGCCCGCGAACACCGCGTACGTGATCTTCACGTCCGGTTCGACCGGCAAGCCCAAGGGTGTGGCGGTCTCGCACGGTGCGATCGTCAATCAGTTGCTGTGGGAGACGGCCGAATTCGGCCTCGGCGCCGATGACGCGATCCTGCTCAAGACGGCCGCCACCTTCGACCTCTCGGTCTGGGAGTTCTGGACGGCCGCCGTCGCCGGTGGCCGCCTGGTGGTAGCGACCGCCGACGGGCACCGCGACCCGGCCTACCTCAACGACCTGATGCGCGGCACCGGCGTCACCACGCTGCACGTGGTGCCGTCGATGCTCGACGCGCTGCTCACCGAATCCGGTGCCGCGCTGCCGCGCACACTGCGCCGGGTGCTCGCGATCGGTGAGGCGCTGCCCGCGTCCACCGCCCAGCGCTTCCGCGGCGCCAACACCGCGGCGCTGTTCAACCTGTACGGCCCGACCGAGGCAGCGGTCTCGATCACCAGCCACGCGGTCACCGACGCCGACCAGGTGTCGGTCTCGATCGGTGCGCCGGAGTGGAACAGCCGGGTCTACGTGCTGGATTCGCGCCTGCGGCCGGTGCCGGTGGGTGTCTCCGGTGAGCTCTACCTGGCCGGCGCGCAGCTGGCCCGCGGCTACTACGGCCGCGCCGATCTCACCGCCGACCGCTTCGTCGCCGACCCGTTCTCCGCGCTCGGCGAGCGCATGTACCGCACCGGTGACCTGGTGGCCTGGAACGCCGACGGCGAACTGGACTACCGGGGCCGCACCGACTTCCAGGTGAAGATTCGCGGCTTCCGCATCGAGCTCGGCGAGATCGAGGCCGCGCTGCTGCGCCAGGACGGCATCACCTCGGCCGCCGTGCTCGCGCACACCGATCCCGTCGTCGGTGACCGCCTGGTCGCCTACGTCGTGGCCGGTGCGGAGTTCGACAAGCTGGCCCTGCGCACCGCGCTGGCCGCCGAGCTGCCCTCGTACATGGTCCCGACCGTGTTCCTGCGGCTCGACGCCCTGCCGCTCAACGCCAACGGCAAGCTCGACCGCAAGGCCCTGCCGGAGCCCGAGGTCGAGAAGGCCGTGTTCCGCGCGCCGGTCAGCCCGAGCGAGCAGCTCGTGGCGGCCACCTTCGCCGAGGTCCTGCGCCTGGGTGCCGACAAGCGCTTCGGTCTCGACGACGACTTCTTCGCCTGGGGCGGTAACTCGCTGCTGGCCACGCAGGTCGCCGCGCGCCTCGGCGAGGCGCTGAACACCCGCATCCCCGTGCGCCTGCTGTTCGAGGCGTCCACGGTGTCCGCGCTGGCCCAGCGGGTCGAGCAGCACGCCGAGACCGGTGATCGCAAGGCGCTCACCGCCGCTCCGCGCCCCGAGCACATCCCGCTCTCGCTCGCGCAGCAGCGCATGTGGTTCCTCAACCGCTTCGACACCCAGTCGGCGGCCTACAACGTGCCGGTCGCGGTCCGCCTCACCGGCGACCTCGACGTGGCCGCGCTGCGGGCCGCGATCACCGACCTGGTGTCGCGCCACGAGATCCTGCGCACCGTCTACCCGCAGACCGACGCCGGTGCGGCGCAGGTGATCCTGTCGCCCGCGCAGGCCGCGCCGGACCTGCTGGAACGCACCGTCGCCGCCGACGAGGTGGAAACGGCGGTGGCGGAACTGATGTCGACGATCTTCGACGTCACCGTCGAGGTGCCGCTGAAGGTCGCCCTGTTCCGCGTCGAGAACACCGACGAGTTCGTCCTGGCCATGGTCGTGCACCACATCTCCGGTGACGGCTCCTCGGTCGCCCCGCTGACCCGCGACCTGATGACCGCCTACGCGGCCCGCTCCACCGGCCAGGAGCCCGGCTGGGCCCCGCTGGCCGTGCAGTACGCGGACTACAGCATCTGGCAGCGCGAACTGCTCGGCAGCGAGGACGATCCGGACTCGATGGCGGCCAAGCAGGTCGCGCACTGGAAGCAGGCCCTGGCCGAGCTGCCCGATCAGCTCGACCTGCCCGCCGACCGCCCGCGTCCGGCCGTGCAGACCTTCGCGGGCAGCAAGGTCGACGTCCGGATCGACGCCGACACCCACCGCGCGCTGGTCGAACTGGCCCGCGCCGAGGGCGCGACGCTGTTCATGGTCGTGCACACCGCCCTCGCGGTGCTGCTGGCCCGCCTGTCGGGCACCGACGACATCGCCATCGGCACCCCGATGGCCGGTCGTGGCGAGGCCGCCCTCGACGACATGATCGGCATGTTCGTCAACACCCTGGTGTTCCGCACCAAGGTCGACGGCGGCGAGGCGTTCACCGAGCTGCTGGCCCGCCAGCGCGAGGACGACATCGCGGCGTTCGCCAACGCCGACGTGCCGTTCGAGCGCCTGGTCGAGGTCCTCAACCCGGTCCGCTCCACCGCGCGGCACCCGCTGTTCCAGGTGGGCCTGTCGTTCCAGAACCTGACCCGCGCCACCCTGGAACTGCCGGGCCTGACGGTGTCCGGACTCGACATCGACTCCCAGCTGTCGCAGTTCGACCTGCACCTGATCGCCACCGACCGCTACGGCGACGCCGGTGAGCCCGAAGGCATTTCGGGCATCTTCACCTACGCCACCGATCTGTTCGACCACGCCACGGTCGAGGGCTTCGTCGAGCGATTCGTCCGCCTGCTCGGCGCGATCGTCGCCACCCCGCGCACCGCGGTCGGCGACATCGAACTGCTGGCACCGGCCGAGCGGGCCCAGATCCTGGACACCCGCAACGCCACCGGCTACCGGGTCGACACCGCGGCCACCCTGGTCTCGCTACTCGACGCGACCGTGGCGGCCGACCCGAAGGCGACCGCCCTGGTCACCGACGACGGCACCCAGCTGACCTACGCCGAACTCGACGCGAAGGTGAATCGCCTGGCGCGGCATCTGATCTCGCTCGGCGTCGGCCCGGAGGCCCGCGTCGCGCTGGCACTGCGCCGCTCCGTGGATCTGATCGTCGCCATGTACGCCGTCGCCAAGTCCGGTGGCGCGTACGTGCCGGTCGACCCGGATCAGGCGGCCGAGCGCACGAACTACATCCTCGAGACGGCGGCACCGGTCTGCGTGCTGACCAACGCCGAGGCCGAGTTCGACACCGCGGTCGCGCCGCTGGTGCGCATCGACGAACTCGATCTCGAAAACGTCGGCGCCGCACCGGTGTCCGACGCGGAGCGCACCGAGCCGCTGCGCCCGGAGCACACCGCGTACGTGATCTTCACGTCCGGTTCGACCGGTCGCCCGAAGGGTGTCGCGGTGCCGCACGGCGCCATCGGCAACCAGCTGCAGTGGAAGCTGATCGAGTTCGGCATGGACGCCGCCGACGCGGTGCTGCTCAAGACCGCCGCGACCTTCGACCTCTCGGTCTGGGAGTTCTGGTCGGCCGCCGTCTGCGGTGGCCGACTGGTGATCGCCTCGGCCGACGGCCATCGCGATCCGGCGTACCTGAACGAGCTGATGTCGAACGAGTGGGTCACCACGCTGCACGTGGTGCCGTCGATGCTCGACGCGCTGCTGGCGGCGGGCATGCCGGATTCGCTGTGGCGGATTCTCGCCATCGGTGAGGCACTGCCGGGGTCGCTCGCGCAGCGGGTCCGTACCGCGTTCCCGCGCACCGAGCTGTTCAACCTGTACGGCCCCACCGAGGCCGCGGTCTCGATCACCTCGCATCGGGTGAACGCCGCCGACCAGGGTTCGGTCTCCATCGGTGGGCCCGAGTGGAACAGCCAGGTGTACGTGCTCGACGCGCGACTGCGTCCGGTGCCGGACGGCGTCGCGGGTGAGCTGTACCTCGCCGGCGCGCAGCTGGCGCGCGGCTACTTCGGCCGCCCCGACCTGACCGCCGACCGTTTCGTGGCCAACCCGTTCACCCCCGGTACCCGCATGTACCGCACCGGTGACCTGGTGGCCTGGCACAACGGCGAGCTCGACTACCGCGGCCGCACCGACTTCCAGGTGAAGATCCGTGGCTTCCGCATCGAGCTCGGCGAGATCGAGGCCGCGCTGCTGGCGCTGCCCGAGATCGCGCAGGCCGCCGTCATCGCGAAGTCCGACCCGCGCACCGGCGATCGTCTAGTGGCGTACCTGGTGGGCACGGATGTGGATGTGGCGCAGGTGAAGTCGACGCTGGCCGCCGGGCTGCCGTCGTACATGGTGCCCGCCGCGTTCGTCGTGCTGGACGCGCTGCCGCTCAACGTCAACGGCAAGCTCGACCGCAAGGCGCTGCCGGAGCCGGAGTTCGAGGCCCAGGCGTTCCGCGCGCCGTCCACCCCGATCGAGGAGATCGTGGCGGGCGTGTTCGCGGACGTGCTCGGCGCCGAGCGCGTCGGCGCCGACGACGACTTCTTCGCCCTCGGCGGCAACTCGCTGCTGGCCACCCAGGTCGCGGCCCGCCTCGGCGCCGCGCTGGACAGCCGGGTGCCCGTGCGCCTGCTGTTCGAGGCGTCGACCGTCGCCGGTCTCGCGGTGAAGGTGGAGCAGGGCGCCGGCGCCGGTGGGCGGCGCGCGCTGGTCGCCGGGCCGCGTCCGGCGCAGGTGCCGCTGTCGCTCGCACAGCAGCGCATGTGGTTCCTGAACCAGTTCGACACCAGCTCCGCGGTGAACAACATCCCGGTCGCCGTCCGCCTGACGGGCGCGCTCGACGTCGAGGCGCTGCAGCTCGCGGTCGCCGACGTGCTGGCCAGGCACGAGACCCTGCGCACGGTGTACCCGTCGACCGACGGCACCCCGCATCAGGTGATCCTGCCGGTCGAGGGCAATGTCCCGGATCTGACGCCGGAAACCGTTGCCCCCGACCAGGTTCGCGACAAGATCGCCGCGCTGATCTCCACCGGCTTCGATGTGCTCGACGAAGTTCCGTTGCGCGCGAAGCTCATGCGCGTCGCGGACGAGGAATACGTGCTCGTCTTCGTCGCCCACCACATCAGCGCCGACGGCTGGTCGATGGCCCCGCTGACCCGCGACGTCATGGTGGCCTACGCCGCCCGCGCCACGGGTGAGCGTCCGGGCTGGGCGCCGCTTCCGGTGCAGTACGCCGACTTCAGCGTCTGGCAGCGCGAGGTGCTCGGCTCCGAAGCCGACGAGACCAGCCTGATCTCCCAGCAGGCCGACTACTGGAAGCGCGCGCTCGCCGGCGTCCCCGACGAGCTGAACCTGCCGCTGGACCGGCCGCGTCCGAGCACGCAGTCCTTCGCCGGTGGCCGGGTGCTGTTCCCGATCGAGACCGAGATCCACGCCGGACTCTCGGCCATCGCCCGCGAGCAGAACGCGACGCTGTTCATGGTCGTGCACACCGCCCTCGCGGTGTTCCTGGCGCGCATGTCGGGCACCGAGGACATCGTCATCGGCACCCCGATCGCCGGTCGTGGCGAGGCCGAACTCGACGACGTCATCGGCATGTTCGTCAACACCCTGGCCCTGCGCACCCAGGTCGGCGCACAGCTCACCTTCCGTGAGCTGCTGACCCAGGCCAAGGAAGCCGACCTGGCCGCGTTCGCGCACGCCGACATCCCGTTCGAGCGCCTGGTGGAACTGCTCAACCCCGAGCGCTCCACCGCGCGGCACCCGCTGTTCCAGGTGGCGCTCTCGTTCGAGAACCTGCCCGACGCCGGCTTCGAACTGCCGGGCCTGTCGGTCTCGGCCGTCGACTTCGACGTCGACACCGCCAAGTTCGACCTGCTGCTCACCGTGCGTGAGGCATCGGCGGGCGACGCCGCGGGCGCCTACGCCGAGTTCTCCTACGCCAGTGACCTGTTCGATCAGTCGACGGTCGAGACGTTCGCGCAGCGCTTCCAGCGACTGCTCGCCGAGGTCGTCGCCGACACCACCACCCCGGTCGGCGATCTCGAGCTCCTCGACGGCACCGAGCGCACCGAACTGCTCACCCGCACCGGCGGTCCCGCCGCGTCGACGAGCACGCTGCCGGAGCTGCTCGCCCAGGCCTTGGCGGCCAACCCGACCGGTCAGGCCATCGTCGCCCCCGGCGCAGCGGCCGACACCGGACTGCTCGGCGCACTGACCGTGACGGAGCCGGGTGACCTTCGCTCGCTGACCTACGCCGAGCTGGACGCGGCCTCCTCGCGCCTGGCGCGGGTGCTCATCGAGCGCGGTGCCGCACCGGAGACGGTCGTGGCCATCGCCATGCAGCGCTCGCTCGAGACGACCCTGGCCATCTGGGCCGTGGTCAAGTCGGGCGCGGCGTTCCTGCCGGTCGACCCGAAGTACCCGGCCGAGCGCATCGCGCACATGATGTCGGACTCCGGTGCGGCACTGGGCATCACGGTGTCGTCCGAGGTCGATCACCTGCCCGCGCCCGCACTGGGCGATTGGCTCGTCCTCGACGACGCGGCGCTGCACACCGAGCTCGCCGCACAGTCCGCAGCGCCGATCACCGACGCGGACCGCCACGGTGCCGTCCGGTCCGCCAGCACGGCCTACATGATCTACACCTCGGGCTCGACCGGCCTGCCCAAGGGCGTCGTCGTCAGCCACACCGGTGTCGCAAACTTCGCCGCCGCCCAGGTGGCGCAGTTCGGCCTCGGCACGGACGCGCGCACCCTGGCGTTCGCGTCGCCGTCGTTCGACGCGTCGATCCTCGAGTTCCTGCTCGCGGTCGGCTCGGCGGGCACCCTCGTGATCACGCCGGTCGGCGTGGTCGGCGGCGAGGAGCTGGCCGAGATCATCGTTGGCGAGCGGCTGACCCACGTGTTCCTCACCCCGCTGGTCGCGGCGTCGATGGAACCCGCGGCGCTGGCCGGACTGGAAGCGCTGATCGTCGGTGGCGACAAGGCCCCCGTCGACCTGGTGGCGAACTGGCACAGCGCGGGCACCGACCCGGCGCAGCACCGGTTCTACAACGCGTACGGCCCGACCGAGGCGACCATCGCGACCAACCTGTCCGACCCGCTGCTGCCCGGCGACACCATGAACATCGGTGGCCCGATCGCGGGCGCCACCGTGTTCGTGCTCGACAGCCGCCTGCGCCCGGTCCCCGAGGGCGTGGCCGGTGAGCTGTACCTGGGCGGCGTCGCGCTGGCCCGCGGCTACCACGCGCGCCCCGGCTTGACGGCCGAGCGTTTCGTGGCCAGCCCGTACGCCGAGGGCGAGCGGCTGTACCGCACCGGTGACGTCGTCGCCTGGCGCACCGTCAACGGCAAGGCCGTCGTGGAGTACGTGGGCCGCAACGACTTCCAGGTGAAGATCCGCGGTTTCCGGATCGAACTGGGCGAGATCGACGCGGTCCTCACCGCGCACGACGACGTCGAGTTCGCCGCCACCATCGGCCGCACCACCGACGCGGGCGCCACCATCCTGGTGTCCTACGTGCGGGCCACCCCCGGCGCGGCCGCCGACCCGGCCGAGCTGGTCGAGTACGCGGCGCAGCAGCTGCCCGCGCACATGGTGCCCGCCGCCGTCATGGTGCTCGACGAGATCCCGCTGACCCCCGCGGGCAAGCTGGATCGTCGCGCGCTGCCCGAGCCGGTGCTCGCCCCGCGCGAGTTCCGCACGCCGACCAGCGAGGTCGAGGCGATCATCGCCACCGTCTTCGCCGAGGTGCTCGGCGTCGACGCCGTCGGCCTGGACGACTCGTTCTTCGCCCTCGGCGGTGACTCGATCCTGTCCATCCAGCTGGTCTCGCGGGCCAAGGACCGCGGCGTGCTGTTCAAGCCGCGCGACGTGTTCGAGAAGCGCAGCGTGGCCGGGCTGGCCGAGATCGCCGTGCTCGCGGGCGACGCCGATCAGATCGTGCTCGAGGAGCTGCCGGGCGGCGGTGTCGGTGACATCCCGATGCTGCCGATCATGCGCCAGATCCTGAGCAGCGGCTCCACCTACGACCGGTTCTCCCAGTCGATGGTGCTGCGCCTGCCGGAGCACCTCACCGACGAGGTCCTGCACGCCACCATCGGCGCGGTCTTCGACCACCACGACGTGCTGCGTTCGCGGGTGGCAAAGGACGCCGAGAAGGGCTGGATCTTCGAGGCATTGGCGCCCGGCGAGGTCGATGTGGCCGCGCTGGTGCGGCGCGTCGAGGTGGCCGGTGAGATCACCGACGAGCAGCTGTCCAAGCAGGCTTCGGTCGAATACGACGAGGCCATGGGCCGACTCGATCCGGCGAACGCCGCCATGGTGCAGTTCGTCTGGTTCGCCTTCGGCGAGAACCCCGACGGCCCGCGCCGTCGCGACGCGCTGCTCATCGTCGGCCACCACTTCGTGATCGACGGTGTCTCCTGGCGCATCCTGATCCCGGACCTCGGCATGGCCTGGGGCCAGATCGCGGCCGGTCAGCCGGTCGCGCTGCCCGCCAACGGCACCTCCATGCGGCGCTGGGCGCACAGCCTGGTCGAGCAGTCGACCGATCGCCGCGCGGAACTGCCGTTCTGGCGCGAGGTCTCGGCCACGGCCGATCCGCGCCTGGGCGCGCGGGCGTTCGACCCGCGGGTCGACACCTTCGCCACCGTCGACCGGGTGCAGGTCACCCTGTCGCCGGAGGTCACCGACGCGGTGCTCACGGCCATCCCCGGCCTGTACCACGGCGGTGTCAACGACGGTCTGCTCACCGCGCTCGCCCTGGCCGTATCGCGGTGGCGCGGTGACGAATCCGGGACCGCGGCGCTGATCAAGCTGGAGGGCCACGGCCGCCAGGAGGAAATCGTCGCCGGTGCCGACCTCTCGCGCACCGTCGGCTGGTTCACCACCGCGTTCCCGGTCCGCCTGGATCTGGCCGGCGCCGATCTCGACGACGCCTTCGCCGGCGGCGCCGTGCTCGGCGAGGTGATCAAGTCGGTCAAGGAGCAGATGCTGGCCGTGCCCGACAAGGGCATCGGCTACGGCATGCTGAAGTACCTGACCACCGAGGGTGCCGATCTGCCGTCCGTCGGCCAGATCAGCTTCAACTACCTCGGTCGCGCGACGGCGGGCGAGATCCCCGCCGAGCTCGCCGAACTCGGCTGGGTGCCGGTGGCCGACCTGGGCCAGCTCGACGCCGAGATGGACCTGGACATGCCCGCCAACGCGACGCTGGACATCAACGCCATCGTCAACGACGGCGACGAGGGCCCGCAGCTGGGCGCGAACATCGCGTTCCCGACCGGGCTGCTCACCGCCGACCAGGCCCAGGAGTTCGCCGACCTGTTCGTGGCCGCGCTCACCGCGCTGGCCACCCACGCGCAGCGCGCCGACGCGGGCGGTTTCACCCCGTCCGACATGCCGCTGGTGCGGGTGGAGCAGTCCGATATCGAGCTGTGGGAAGGCACCTACCCTGCGCTGTCGGAGATCTGGCCGCTCTCGCCGCTGCAGGCGGGCCTGATGTTCCACGCCATGCTCAGCTCGGCGACCGTCGACGTCTACACCGTGCAGGCCGTCCTCGACCTGACCGGCACGCTCGACACCGAGCGGCTGCGGCGCGCGGCCCAGGCCGTGCTCGACCGATACCCGAACCTGCGGACCGCGTTCGTCACCGACTCGGCCGGTCAGCCGGTGCAGGTCGTGATGTCGGAGCTCGAGGTCCCGTGGCGCGAGGTCGACCTGACCGACCTGCCGGAGGCCGAGCGCCTGCCGCGCATGCAGCAGCTGCTGGTCGCCGACCGGGCCAACCAGTTCGACATGGCGACGGCCCCGCTGATCCGCTTCGGCCTGTACAAGACCGACGAGGGCGCGTCCCACCTGGCGATCACGGTGCACCACATCCTGATCGACGGCTGGTCCATGCCGCTGCTCATGCGCGACCTGCTGGTCCTCTACGCGGTGCACGGTGACCTCACCGCGCTGCCGCGGGTGGCCTCCTACCGCAACTTCCTGTCCTTCCTCTCGGGCTGGGATCGTGAGGTGTCGCTGGGGGTCTGGGCCGAGGCGCTGGCAGGGGTCGAAGGCCCCACCCAGCTGGCGCCCGCGCCGCGCACCGAGGAGCGCTACGAGCTGGGCAAGGTCATCGTCGAGATCGACGCCGACCGCACCAGGGCGCTCGGCAAGTTCGCCGGTGAACTCGGCGTCACCGTGAACACGCTGTTGCAGACCGCGTGGGGCATCGTCGTCGGCCGCCTCACCGGGCGTGACGACGTGGTGTTCGGCGCGACCGTGTCCGGCCGCCCGGCCGAGCTGCCCGGCGTCGAGTCGATGGTCGGCCTGTTCATCAACACCCTGCCGGTGCGGATCCAGATCGACGACCGGATCAGCGCGGAGGAGCTGACCAAGCGGGTGCAGGCCGAGCAGGCCGACCTGCTCAGCCACCACTACGTCGGCCTGTCCGACATCCAGCGGGTGGCAGGCGCCGGTGCCGCGTTCGACACGCTGCTGGTGTTCGAGTCGTACCCGATGGACAAGGACGCCGTCACCGCGGCGAGCTCGATCGACGGCATGCAGGTCACCGGTGTCGGCCTCGACGACGCCACCCACTACCCGCTCACGCTGGTGGTGATGGCCGAGGCCACCATCGAGATCACCATGCGCTACCTGCGCAGCACCTACACCTCCGACGAGGTCCGCACGCTGTCCGCGCGACTGCTGCGGGTCCTCGACGAGCTGCTCGACAACCCGACCGGCCTGGTCGGCGACATCGACATCCTCGACGCGGGTGAACGCGCCCAGCTGCTCGCCGAATCCGGTGTGACCGCGGCGGTCTCGGCCCCGGTCGGCACGGCCGGTGTCGGCGCGCAGACGGTGGCCAAGGTGCTCGCCGAGGTCGTCGAAGCGGACCCGCAGGCCCCCGCCCTGCTCCGCGGCGACAGCGAGATCGCCTACAGCGCACTGGATCGCAAGTCCTCGCAGCTGGCCCGCGTGCTCATCGCGCGCGGTGCGGGCCCCGGCGACATCGTCGCGATCTCGCTGCCGCGCAGCGTGGATTCCGTCCTCGCCGCCTGGGCCATCCAGAAGGCCGGGGCCGCGGTCCTGTTCGCCGGCGAGCTGTCCGGCGTCGAGATCGCCGCGACCGGTGCGGCCTACGGCATCAGCGACGCCCCCGTCGCCGGTGTCGCGGGCGACTGGCTGATCCTGCCCGACGTGGAAGCCGAGATCGCCGCCGCCGCAGCGCATCCCGTCTCCTACGCCGACCGGGTCCGCCCGCTGTCGGAGGACCACCCCGCCTTCGTCCTGGCCGCGGCCGGTGCGACCTCGACGCTCACCCAGAGCGCCGCGCTCGCCCTCGCCGAGTCCCTGCGCGACACCCACGGCGTCGACTACGAAGGCACCACCTTCACCACCCACGCCTCCGGCCCGGCGGCCGTCCAGGAATTCCTGGTCTCCGCCACCGCGGGCGCCCTGTCGGTCCTCCCCGACGGCCCGGTCGCCGACGACCTGACCGACGGCGAGGTCACCCACTGGTTCGTCGCCCCCGGCGACCCGACCGACGCGGCCGAGGGCGACATCACGGTGATAGTCGCCGAGTAGCCCCACGCTGCTCGCCTACCCGTTTCCCCTGGTAGGCGAGCAGCGCCAACGCTCCATGGGTGACAGCAAGCCCGGTGCGCTGCTCCCGCGCCAGCGTCCGCTGATCCGTTCGCTCCCACCGCGCACCCCCGTGATATCCGGGGCGTGACGTGCTGTCTTTCGTTCCGAAATGCTCGCGACGCGGAACCGGGATATGGTCCGGGTTCGCTACGGGAACGGGAAGGGAGCGGTTGCCATAACGCTTCGGATTTGGCTGAGCAGTGCGGGCGCGGCGACTGTTCAAGTGATGCGGTTACTGCGCGAGAACCCCGACGGTGTGGATGTCACCGTCTATGCCAGCAATGTGGATCCGAGTGCGGCTGCCCTCTCGGTGTGCGATGTATCGGCGATCGAACCTCGGTATGTCGGCAACGAGGAATACGCGCAGTTCGCGCTCGACTTCTGTCGGACGCACCGGATCGATGTCCTCATCCCGCCCCGGCGCCTGGACGCGCTCGCGGGCCGGGCCGCGGACTTCGCCGCGATCGGCACCAGTCTCATGTGTTCGCCGCCCGCGGCGGTGCGGGCGCTGACCAGCAAGGTCCGCACCTACGAGAGTGCCGGGGCGGCGGGCATTCCCGTGCCGCCGTGGCGGGAGGCCACCGACGCCGACGAGTTCTACGCCGCCGTCGACGAGCTCTCGCGCGGCGGGGAAACGCTGTGCATCAAGCCCAGCGGTGAGTACTCGGCGTTCGGCTTCCGCATTCTCGACGACCGCCCGCTGACCCTGGCCAGCCTGCGGGTGGCGCCGCGCCCCGTCGCCTCGGTCGAGGCGGTGGCGGGTGCCTTGCGGCGCGCGGCGGAGGAGGGCGAATCCGTGCCCCCGCTGCTCGTCATGCCGTTCCTCGAGGGCCCGGAGATCAGCATCGACTGCCTCTCGGCGCCGGGAGGCGAACTCCTGGTGGGCATTCCGCGCGCCAAGCAGGGCCGCTTCCGCATGCTCCTGGACGACCCCGAGGTCGTCGACATCGCCCGCCGCCTGGTCCGCCACTTCGAACTGGCCTACCTGACCAACGTGCAATTGCGCTACCGGGCCGGACAGCCAGTCCTGCTCGAAGCCAACCCCCGCCCCTCGGCGGGCCTGTTCCACACCGCCTTCGCCGACATCAACCTGCCGTGGGCCGCCGTCCGCCTGCTCCTGGAACGGGATACCGGATTGCGGCGCCCTCCACGACTCGGCGCCTGCCTCGCCGTCGCCGAAGCGGTCATGGAGGTCACGCCCCACGCGGATCAGGCACCCGACGGGCTGCGCCGGAGCGCCGACCTGGTTCCGGGCTGATCGATCCACCCGATCGCACGGCGTTCCGAACGTCGACGTCCTAGGTGGGCCGGAGCAACTGTTCCAGCCCACCTAGGAGCAGATCGAGCCCGAAGGTGAAATCGGCGATACCGGAGTGGGTTCCGTCGATGACGAGTGCGGCCAGTGCGTGCATATAGGGGTGTGTCTCGGTGGGGATGAGGGGCAGGAATCGCTGTGCCGCCGAGGCGTATTCGGCGGGGTCGAGGGGGAAGTTGATGGCTTGCAGGGTGAATCCGTAGATGTGGCTGTCGAGGGCGTTCCACGCGCGGTCGGCCTGCTCATAGGTGAAGCCCGCGGTGATCAGGCAGGCCAGGGTGGCGTCGATGTAGCGGAGCATGGCGGGGCCGACATTGACGCGGGAGCCGAGCAGGCCGGTGGCCCAGCGGTGGCGGAGCAGGACCTCGTGGGCCGAAGTCGCGCGGTGGCGTAGCTCGGCCCGCCAGTCGCCGTCGGCGCGGGGGACGTAGATCTCGGCGACGACCAGGTCGACGATGCCGTCGAGCAGGTCCTCCTTGTTGGCGACGTGGTTGTACAGCGACATCGCCTCCACACCGACCGCCTTGGCGAGTTTGCGCATCGACAGTGCGTCCAGGCCCTCCTGATCGGCGAGGTCGATCGCGGCGCGCAGGACTCGTTCCCTGGTCAACGGGGTGCGTGGCATGCGGCTCCTGACTCATTCCTTGACCCACTTACGGCGTAAGCGTACCGTCTGAACCAACAGACTTACGCTGTAAGTGCGAAATGAGGGACGGCATGACCGAGGTGGATACGGCGTCGATGACCGCGTGGGTGGCTCCCCGGTACGGCGGGAGCAAGGTGCTGCGGACCGAGATCGTGCCGCGCCCGGCGGCGGGTCCGCGCGAGGTGGTGGTCCGGGTGCGGGCGGCTTCGCTGTGCAGCGGGGACCTGCATCTGCTCACCGGGACCCCCTATCTGCTGCGGCTCGGGTTCGGGCTGCGCAGACCCAAGCATCGGATGATCGGGCAGAACCTTGCGGGCGAGGTGGTCGGAGTCGGCGAGCTGGTCACCGAATTCCAGGTGGGTGACCGGGTTTTCGGTGTCGTGCCGAGTGGTGCCTTCGCCGAATACGCGACCGCCGATGTCGATGCGATCGCCACCGTGCCCGCCGCGATGAGTATGGAAGAGGCCGCGGCGATACCGGATTCGGGCATGACGGCCTTGCAGGGTCTGCGCGACATCGGCGAAGTCGCACCGGGACACCGGGTTCTGATCAACGGCGCGTCCGGCGGGGTCGGCAGCTTCGCGGTGCAGATCGCGAAGTCGCTCGGGGCGCACGTGACCGCGGTGTGCAGTACCCGGCACCTCGAGATGGTGCGCGGTATCGGCGCGGATGTCGTGATCGATTACACCGCCGAGGATTTCACCGACACGGACGTGCCGTATGACGTGCTCTTCGATCTGGCGGGCAACCGTGGACTCCGCGAATGCCGCCGGGTGCTGACGGCGGATGGCGTGTTCATCTCCTCCGCCGCCGCACCCGGCGACAACTGGTTCGGCCCCGTGCGCTGGCTCGGCGAGGTCGTCCTGACCGACCTGTTCGTCCGTCAGACGCTGAAAGCGCTGCTCATGCGCCCCGCGGCGGCCGACCTGCGCTATCTCGCCGGACTGGCCGCCGACGGAGCGCTGCGCCCGGTGATCGAGCGCCGCATCCCGTTGTCGGACGCGGCGGCCGCCGTCGAGATCTTCGCGCGGGGGCACGCCTCGGGGAAGACCGTCCTCACCACACCGTGAGAGAGCGGGCGCTCAGCCGCCGGTGGTGAACAGCGCGGTCAGGTCGAGCGTGTGCGCCATGGCCGCGGCGCCCGCGTCGTTGAGGTGCATGCCGTCGCCGCTGTCGAACTCGGGGCGGAGGAAATCGGGGCGCTCCGGGTCGGCCACCGCGCGGTCGACATCGAAGACAGAGTCGAAGATCTCGGTGGTCCGCAGCCAGTCGTTGACGGCGTGCCGGGTCGGCTGGGTTTCCAGCAGCGGCATGCCGGGGAAGACGCAGCCGGCGTAGGGGCCGATGGTGGCGACGTGCACGCGCAGACCGGCCGCGTGTACGCGCTCGGCGAGCTCGGTGAAACCGGCGATCAGCTGCTCGGTGGTGGCGGAGGGCTGGCCCCCCATCGCGCCGAGGATCAGGTCGTTGATGCCGAAGTTCACCAGGATGTCGGTGACGCCGGGCACCTGGATGGCATCGGAATCCAGACGCGCCAAGCCGGATTCGCCGATCTCGCGCGCGGTGAGCCGATTGCCCGCGATGCCGTTGTTGACCACCCAGCCCCGGGTCAGGCGCGCGTTGACGACGTCGACGGAACGGCGGTTGGCGCTGAGCGTGGTGCCGACACCTTCGAACCAGGAGTCGCCGAACGCCACGGCGATCGGGGGCTGCGCCGAGGTGAGCACGTCGACACCGGTGACGAAGTACCGGAACGGAACCTCTTCCGCGCCGGGCAGTTCCACGTCGGTGGTGCGGTCGCCCGCCGCGAGGTAGGCGATCTCGCCGGGCTGGTGGGAGAACGTGGCCGGGCCGGTCGGTCCGGGCAGGTACAGGCTGAGCAGCAGGTCCTCGCCCGCGGCGACGGCCAGGTCGAGCGGATCGCTCACCAGCTCGGCGCCGGGCTCGATGACCGTGATCGGCGCGCCGTCGAAGCGGACCTCGACGTCGGCGGTGATCGCCGAACCTTCCTTGCGCGCGGCCAGGCGCGCGCCGCCGATCACCAGCGGCGCCGACCCGTACCGGTTGGTCAGGCGGACCCGCACCGCGTCGCCGCCGCCCGCCATGTGCAGCACCTGCCGCACCGTCTCGTCGCTGAACGACCGCGATTCGGCGAGCTTGATCTGCTCGTCCGGGTTGATGACACCCGACCGGAACCCGGCGACCCACGTCTGCTGCATGACCACTCCATTAGTTGCTGCGAGGAATATTGCGCAGACATGGGTCTACTCCGAAGTATTCCTCGTGTCAACTATCCGCATGGCAAACATCGGCTAGGGTGGTCTCATGCACGAACTGTTCGACGACCCCCGGCTGACCATCTCCGGCCTGCTCTTCGAGGCCAACAGTGGGCTGATCGCGAAGGTCGAACCGACCTGGCACGCGCACGGCCTCTCCGGCCTCGACCTCAACGCCCTCATGCGCCTGAGCCGCTCGCCGAACCGCCGCCTGCGCATGTCCGACCTGGCCACCCAGACGGAGCTGTCGACCAGCGGCGTCACCCGCCTGGTCGACCGCCTGGCCAAGGCGGGCCTCGTCGAACGGCAGCTCGATCCCACCGATCGCCGCAGTGCCTACGCCGCCCTGACCTCGGCGGGCGCGAGCCGGCTCGAAGAGGTCCTCCCGGACTACCTCGACGCGCTGGAGACCTGGCTCACCGGCCTGCTCACCCCGGACCAGCTCGACGGGCTGGTCACCGGCCTGCGCATCATCCGCGACGCCACCAACCCCTCGGCCACGGCCATCGCCGACCAGCCACCCCGGACCTGAGCCGGGGTCAGTCGGTGAGTTCGCCGGTGGCGCGCCAGGAGTGGCGTTCGGCGGCGAACGCCTCGGCTTGCATCGCGCGGAAATCGGTGATGGCGGCGGCGTTCTCGGTCAGGAAGGCGCGGTAGTCGGCCAGGCGGAACTCGCCCTCCTCGGTCGCGACGTCGACCTTTCCCGCGGCGAAGTCGGCCCGGAGGTCGAGCAGCTTGTCGGGCTCGACCGGATGCCAGCGGATGCGGTCGAAATACCGCAGCAGCCACGGTGTTTCGGGATCGGTGGCGAAACGGTCGACGCCGGGCCCTGCGGTGCCGGTGGGCCGCGCGCGATGGTTCCAGACCTGGGTGGTGCGGCCGACGAACTGGTAGCCGCCGGGTCCCTCCATGCCGTAGATGCACAGGTACGCGCCGCCGATGCCGACCGCGTTCTCGGGCGTCCAGGTGCGGGCGGGGTTGTACTTGGTGGTGACCAGCCGGTGGCGGGGATCGGTGGGTGTGGCGACCGGGGCGCCCAGGTAGACATCGCCCAGGCCGAGGACCAGGTATTCGGCGTCGAAGACGGTGCGGTAGACGTCGTCCACCGAGTCCAGGCCGTTCATGCGGCGGATGAACTCGATGTTCCACGGGCACCACGGAGCGTCGGCGCGGACACCGTGCATGTAGCGGGTGATCGCCTCGCGGGTGGCGGGATCGTCCCAGGAGAGCGGGAGGTGCACGGTGCGGCTCGGGACGACGAGCTGGTCCGAATTCGGCAGCTGCGCTTCGGCTTCGGCGAGCAGATCGAGCAGCCGGGCGACCGGGAGGATGGCCGGGTCGACGCGGATCTGGAGGGAGCGGATGCCCGGGGTGAGCTCGACGACACCACGCGGACCGGCCGCGATCAGGTGCTGGTGCAGGGCGTGGACCCGCGCGCGCAGGCCGAGATCCAGAGTGAGAGTGCCGTATTCGACCAGCACGCCGTCGTCGCCCTGACGGCGGTAGGTCACGCCGGTCTCGTCGTCGACCTCGGTGCGGCGCAGGATGCCGTCGTCACCGTCGCGACCGGCCGAGAGGACGGTGCCCAGCGATGCCCGGCGGCGCGCGCCGAGTTCACCTGCGGGCGCGGCGTGTTCGGCGCGCACGGGGACGAAGCGGACCTTGTCGCCCGGGGTGAGCTGGCCGAGCTTCCAGCGATCGGCCGCGACCACCGTCACCGGGCAGACGAAGCCGCCCAGGCTGGGGCCGTCGGGGCCGAGCAGGATCGGGGTGTCGCCGGTGAAGTCGAGCGCGCCGATCGAGTAGGCGTTGTCGTGGATGTTGGACGGGTGCAGGCCCGCCTCGCCGCCGTCGGTACGGGCCCACTCCGGCTTCGGGCCGATCAGGCGCACGCCGGTGCGGTCGGAGTTGAAGTGCACCTCGTAGTCGGTGCCGATGATGGTGTCGAAGTCGGCGCGGGTGAAGAACTCCGGCGCGCCGTGCGGTCCCTCGGTGACGGCCAGCTCCCAGCGGTGCCCGAAGGCGGGGATATCGGACATCGGGACCGCCGGGGCGAGGCGGGTCCCCGGTGCGCCCAGCGTCAGCGACTCGTCGGCGCGCAGGGCCGCGCCGGTGCCGCCACCGAACTTGCCGAGGGTGAAAGTCGCGGCGCTGCCGAGGAACTGCTCGACCTCGATACCACCGGCCACCAGGACGTAGGTGCGCATGCCGGGGCCGCGGATGGCGCCGACATCGAGGACGCCGCCCGCCGGGACCTCGACGGTGCGCCACTGCTCGACCGGCCGTCCGTCGACCCGCACGTCGGCGACCGCGCCGGTGACACATACCCACGTCGACTCGCTGAAGCGCAGCGCGGGCCCACCGAGGGTGCATTCGAGCCCCGCCGCGCCCTCCGCGTTGCCGAGCACCCGATTGCCGAGCCGGAACGACAGATCGTCCATCGGGCCGGACGGCGGAACGCCGATGTGCCAGTAGCCGACTCGACCCGGCCAGTCCTGCACCGTCGTCTGCATGCCGGGGCGCAGGACCTGCAGGGACCGGGTGCCCGCGACCGGGTCGAGCGCTGAGGGGCCGACTTCGGCTGGGCGCGTGCCGGTAGGGGCGGCCACGGGCGTGTGGCGCTCCGGGATGACCGAGGGGAGGGCGGTGTCGACCACGGCGGATCGGGTGTCGGTGAGACTCATCGGGTCACCACCATGCGGACCGGCGTCGGGTCGAAACCGTTGCAGGGGTTGTTGATCTGCGGGCAGTTGGAGACCAGCACGAGGGTGTCGACCTCGGCCCGCAGGGTGACCTTCTTGCCCGGCGCCGACAGCCCGTCGACGATGCCGAGCGTGCCGTCGGCCTCGACCGGGACATTCATGAACCAGTTGATGTTGGAGACCAGATCCCGCTTGCCCAGGCCCCATTCGAGCGCGGCGGTGAGGAAGTTCTCCACGCAGGCGTGCTGGTGGCGGGTGTGGTGGCCATAGCGCAGGGTGTTGGATTCCTGCGAGCAGGCACCGGCGATGGTGTCGTGGTTGCCGACCTCGTCGGCGACCACCGTCATCAGCGGGGTGCCCGCCTCGGTCAGCAGGACGCTGCCGGTGGTGAGGAAGATATTGCGCTGCGCGGCGATCGTGGCCTGGGCGCTGTAGCGGTCGGTGCGGTCGGCGGCGGAGTAGAGCAGGCAGTCGACGGCCTGGTTGCCGTGCAGGTCGATGATCTCGAGCTGATCGCCCGCGCGGACGATCGCCGACCACGGCGCCTGGGCGGGGACGGTCTCGTCGAGGACGACGGTGCGGGTGGTCGCCGTGGTCATGCCAGAACCTCCGAGGTCGATGCGGCCGCCCAGGCGGCTTCGGTGTTGTCCACGGCCCGTCGGTACTCGGGGTCGTCGTTGGGGACGGTGGCGAGCTCGGCCGGGGCCGACCAGGCGAGCAGGTCGAGGTCGCCGGTGGGCCGATCGTCGAGCGGGTGGGCGGCATTGGCGACCAGCAGCGTCACCGGGAGGTGGATCAGCAGGTCGACGGTGGCGTCGGTGGGCGCGTTGCCGGTCGGGACGAGAGCGCCGTCGGCCTCGACCCGGACGCCACGGAACAGCGAGACCGACGGGCCGATGTCGCGGGGCTCCAGCCCCTGCTTGGCCCCGGCCAGGTGCAGCTGGTGGCGGCCCTCGGCGCTCGGTCCGCACAGCGTGTCGTGATGGCCGGACGAGTCGGCGAGGACGGTGGCGAGCACCCGGCCCTGATCGGACAGCAGAGGGTGGCCCGCGCCCAGGTAGGCCTGCCACGGCACCTTCACGGTATCGGCGACATTGAGCCGCTCCCACGGTGATTCGGCCCGCAGCAGGAACAGATGCGCGCAGGCGGTGCCGGACGGATCGGCCAGCCGGACCCGAGTGCCCCGGCCCAGCACCACATTCGCGTAGCCACCGGTGGGAATGCGTTGCGCGAGAACGACCGCGGCGGGATCGACCCCGGCGGGCGTCTCCGGCCGCGCGATCGTGGCCGTGGCGGCCTGAGCGCGCGCGTGCGCCCTGGCACCATCGGTGGACTGAGTACTCGTCATCGTGATCTCCTGTGTTCTTGGAGCGCTGGCGCGCTCGAGTCGCGGCCCCTCCGGTCCCGCCGGTCAGGCACCGTTGCTTGCTCCTTCGTCGCGTACGCAACGGCGCCTGACCGGCGGGACGGCCGCGACGGCCGACTGCGTCGGCCTGCCCCTCCTCGAGGTCGGGGCGTGCGGGGCCGGGTGGGTTGTCAGGCTGTGGCGGGGACGGTGTCGGCCAGGGCGACGCCGTCCTTGGTGGCCACCACGAAGCGGTAGACGATGGCGCCGGCGGTGAGGATCACCGCCACCGACAGCGGACCGGCCCACAGCTGCCACCAGCTGCCGCCCGCCGGGGTGTAGACCTCCGGGCGCGGCCACGCCAGGTTGATCACCATCGCGATGCCCCAGACCACCGCGAGCGCGTTGATCGGGACGCCCCAGCGGCCCAGGGTGAACAGCGTCGGGTCGTCCACGGCGGGCAGGCCCTTGATCCGGCGCACCAGCAGCGGCACGGTGACCAGCAGGTACGCCAGGTACAGGCTGACGATGCAGACGCTGGCCAGGGTGGCGAAGATGGCCGGGTTGCCCAGGTTGAGCACCAGCAGGCCGATGCCGAGCGCGCCGATCACCACGGCGGGCCACACCGGGGTGCCGAAGCGCGGGTGCACGGTCGACAGGGCCTTCGCGAAGGGCAGCTTGCCGTCGCGGGCCATCGAGAACATCAGGCGCGAGCCGGCCGTCTGGATCGCCAGGGTGCACACGATCACCGCGACCGCGACACAGCCGAGCAGGACCGATCCGGCGGGGCTGTTCAGCTTCGCGGTGATGACGTAAGCCAGTCCGCCCGAGGCCAATTCACCGTCGGACAGGCTGGGCGCGGCCATCAGCGCGCCGAGCAGCATGAGCCCGCCGCCCAGTGCCGACACCGACAGGGCGAGCAGAATGGTGCGCGGGGCGACCCGGCGCGGGTTCTTGGTCTCCTCGGAGAGTTCACCGGCGGAGTCGAAGCCGACCATCACGTACGCGGCCATCAGGCCGGAGACCAGGAACGCCGCCCAGTACGGGCCGGGGGCGGCCTGATCGGTCTGCAGGACCACACCGGGGCCGCGCTCGGTGCCGGTGAAGAACAGCGCGATGATCGCCAGCACGCCGACGATCTCCACGGTGACGCCGATCGAGTTGATCTTCGACATCAGGTCGATGCCGATCACGTTGATCGTGGTGGTGACCACCAGCAGCACGCTGCCGAGCAGCACGGCGTTCATCGCGCCGTCGCGGGAGGTCAGCGCGGTATCGGTGCCGATGAACTGGAATCCGCTCCAGATCGTCGGCAGCACCACCTGCAGGGCGATGGCGGCCGCGGCGGCCGTGACGACCTGTGCGATCACCATCATCCAGCCGGCGAACCAGCCGATCAGCCCGCCAGCCAGGCGGCGCGACCACTGATAGATACAGCCGGAGATCGGATACCGGGCGGCCAGTTCGGCGAAGTTCAGCGCCACCAGGAACTGGCCGGCGAAGACGAGCGGCCAGGTCCAGAAGAACGCGGCGCCGCCGAACGAATAGCCGAAGCCGAAGAACTGGAAGATCGTGGTGAGGATGGAGACGAACGAGAACCCTGCCGCGAAGGACGCGTAGCGCCCGAGCTTGCGGTGCAGGACCGGTTGGTAGCCGAATGCGGCGAGATCGGCGCTGTCGCGGCCGGTGTCGGGCGGAACAGCAGCGGTATCGAGTGTCGTGGCCATGTCGGTGTCCTTCGGCGGTGCGGCCAAATATCTATCAGTCGATAGTTTTGCGCGCGCGATCGCTCGAACGGTGTCGTGCGTGTATCGGCTGTGGGGCCCGCGGTAACTTCTGCGTTGCCCACGTTTCTATCGAGTGACAGGAATTCGACCGACCGGCATCGTCCCTGGTGAGGTGCCCGCTGCGGCCCAGGTCGGGGCCCGGTGACAGAATCTTGGGGTGGCAAACCTCGGTCCCGGGCGTCCCCGGCTGGAACAGCGGCGTAGGCAGGGGACGACGCCGCGCGCGGAGATCCTCGACGCGGCGGCGGAACTGTTCACCACCAAGGGCTATGCCAATACCTCCACCAGGGCGGTGGCCGACGCCGTCGGGATCAGGCAGGCCTCGCTGTATCACCACTTCGCCGCCAAGGACGACATCCTCGACGCGCTGCTCGCCGAAACCGTCGCGGGCCCGGTCGAGCTGGCGCGGCGGATGGGCGCCGAACCCGCCGACGCCGCGACCCAGCTCTACGCGCTGGCCCTGTTCGACGTGCGCCAATTACGCGCCGCGCGCTGGAATCTCGGCGCGCTGTACCTGCTGCCGGAGCTGCGCACCGAGCGCTTCGCCACCTTCCGCCGCCGCCGCGACGACCTGCGCGAGCACTACGAACGCCTCGCGGCCGAATCCGCCGCGGCGACAGGGCGATCCGACGACGCGCGGATCCTGCCGTTCCGGCTGGTCGAGACGGTGATCGGCATCCGGTCCGATGCCGGGACAGCGGGCGAGGACACCGAGCGCGTGATCCCGGACGCGATCATGCGCATCGTCGGATACCCGGGGGACACCGCGCCGGTGCGCGCGGCGGCCGAGGACCTGCTCGCCCGGCTGGCCGCCGACCCGCCTGAGTGAATGTGCCTCGACAGCTAGGGCGGAACCTGTCCTAGCTGGCTCCTATCGTTGTCTTCATGAGCGACGACATCCAGCGATTCCGCCTCGACATTCCGCAACAGCAGCTCGACGACCTGCGTAATCGGCTCGACAGCGCGCGCTGGCCCGCCGCGCTGCCCGGCGACGACTGGGACACCGGTGTGCCGACCCACTACCTGCGTGAGCTGGTCGACTACTGGCGCACCGAGTACGACTGGCGCGCCGAGGAAGCGAAACTCGATGCGCACGAACAGTTCACGACCGTGATCGACGGACAGCGCATCCACTTCCTGCACGTGCGATCGGCCGAACCCGATGCGATGCCGCTGCTGCTGACGCACGGCTGGCCCGGTTCGGTCGCCGAATTCCTGGACCTGATCGGCCCACTGACCGACCCCGGGGCACACGGCGGCGACCCCGCCGACGCCTTCCACGTCGTGATCCCGGCACTGCCCGGCTTCGGGTTCTCCGGTCCGGTCACCGAGGGTGGGTGGACCGTGCGCCGGATCGCGCGCGCGTGGGTCGAGCTGATGACCCGGCTCGGATACCAGCGCTTCGGGGTGCAGGGCGGCGATATCGGCGCGGCGGTGAGCCCGGAGGTGGGGCGGGTGGCGCCGGATCGGGTGATCGGCGTGCACGTCAACGGTGGCGCGGGCACGTTCCCGCAGCTGCCGCTGCCCGACGAGGTCGTCGCGAGCCTGAGCGAGCTCGAACGCGACCGCCTCCGGCGGATCGAGGCGTTCATGAACGAGGAGTTCGGCTACATCGCCGTGCAGTCCACCCGCCCGCAGACCCTCGCCTACGGGCTGGTCGACTCGCCGATCGGGCAGCTGGCCTGGCTCCTGGACAAGTTCCGGGAGTGGACGCACCCGCGCGAGACGCTGCCCGACAAGATCATCGATCGGGATCGGCTGCTGACCAACGCGATGATCTACTGGCTCACCGGCACCGCGGGGTCCGCGGGCTATGTCGGCTACGCGCAGCCAGGGGAATGGGGTGTGGTGCCGGAGAATTCGGGTGTGCCGACCGGGGTGCTCGTGTTCGCCCACGATGTGGCGATCCGCCGCTTCGACGAGGCGGAGAACACCATTGTCCGCTGGAACGACGTCGATCGGGGCGGGCATTTCGCGGCGCTGGAGGAACCGGAACTGCTCACCACCGACATCCGTGAGTTCTTCCGCACGCTGCGTTGATCATTCGCCGGGTCAGCGTGAGGTGGGTGGTGCGATCTGCCAGTGCTGGTTGAGCGCGCCCGCGATCTCGGGCAGCACGGTGACCGGGATCCGCTTGGCGCGCAAGATCTCCCGGATCTCGGTGACCTGCTCGCGTTTGCGCATGTCGTAGGCGCCGGCGACCGGGCGCACCACCGGCGGGATGGACAGCAGGACCAGCTCGTCGGTGGTGCCGCCGTTCAGGTCAAGCGCCAGCGCCCAGCGGGACCGCTCGTCGAGGGTGAAGCGCCCGGCGACGACGCGATCCCACGGCACGGTCGCCGAGCGGAACGGCGTCCTGGCGTAGATGGCGTGCTCGGTGAGCTCGACGACATCGCGCACGAACAGTGCCGCGCCCGCCGCCACCCCGGCGACCGCGCCGACGAGCAGGCCGGTGATCACCCGGTTCACCCCGAACATCGCCACGAACAGCCCGATGACACCGGTGGTGACCAGCACCCCGATCAGGCAGTAGAACAGGCTCCGACCAGCGGGCACGACACCGGCACGCACGACCGCCATGCGAAACCTCCCTCTCACGAACTCGCGGCCCACCCTAGCGGGGTGGGCCGCGCCGGGTTCACGACCCGAGCGATACCGCCGCTTCGGAGGTCTCGACGAGGAAGGTGAACGTCTCCTGGAAATAGAGCTGCACGGTCTCGGCGTCGTGGCTGAGGTAGCCGATCGACAGGTCCTGGCCCAGCGCCAGCTCGAAGTCGCCACCGCGGGTGGTGAGCGCGAAACCGCCGGTGATCGCGGGCGCCCAGATGATCTCGCCGTCGATCAGGCGCTCGATGTGGGTGCGGATCGGGTGACCGTGATCGGAGGTCTCGCTGACCTGCGTGTACAGCTCGGCGCTGAGCACCACCGAGTACGGGCCCTGCACGCCCGCCAGGCGCAGCCCGGTGAGCGCGTGCGAGATCGCGTCGGGGATGTCGACGACATTGCTCGGCAGCGCGACCGGGGCGTTGGAGGCGGCGTCGCGGATGCCGGTGATGCCGGCGGCGGCGTAGCTCTCGAAGATCGCGCGGTCCTCGGCGAAGGCGATCTTCTGGGCGGCGGCCTTGAGGTTGTCGAAGTCGGCGTCGCCCGCGCCGCGCTCGATGTCGTCGAGTTCGCTGCGCTTCAGGGTGAACGGCACCCGGAGTTCGACCAGCGGCTGTACCACGCGCTGGTGGGCGACGACACCGTCGTCGGGCGAGGAGATCGCGGTCAACCTGCCGCGGTTGCGCGCCGAGTACGCGACCCCGTGCGGACCCGAGACGTCGACGACCCGGCGTCCGGCGATATTGCGCTTGAACGTCCGGGTGGCTTCCTCTTCGATCTGCGCCCAGGCCTCACCGGTGATCGGCGCGAGTTCGCGATGCAGGTTGTTCATTCAGATACTCCTTTTCATCGAGCCGATGGCGAGCGAACCGTCCGAACCGGAAGCGGCGGCGTCGGCCCGTTCCACAGGGGTGAACACGGGCAGCGAATCGGAAATTTCTTCGGTGGCAACGGAGTCGGGGGCGTCCGGCAGTTCGTCGAGGAAATCGACGGTGGGCGTGAAGAACAGGGTGCCGGTGACCGCGAAGGAGAAGTCCAGGATGCGGTCGTAGGCCGCCTCGCCGGTGCCGAGGAACATCCGTTCCAGCATGCGCTCGGTGACGCTCGGGGTGGCGGCGTAGGCGATGTAGTAGGTGCCGAACTCGCCCTGGCCGACGGTGCCGAACGGCATGTTGGCGCGCACGATCTGGCGTTCGGTGCCGTCGGGGTCGATCAGGGTGTTCACCGCGACATGGGAATTGGCCGGCTTGATGTCGTCGGGCAGTTCGTAGTCGCCGAGCTTGGTGCGCCCGATCACCCGCTCCTGCTCCTCGATCGAGAGCGCGTTCCACTGGTCGAGCGGATGGGTGTACTTCTGCACGATGACGTAGCTACCGCCGGTGAAATCCGGGTCCTCGGCGCCGATCAGCGCCGCCGAGGCGGCCGCGCCGCCCTCGGGATTCTCGGTGCCGTCGACGAAACCGAGCAGGTCGCGCTGCTCGAAGTACCGGAAGCCGACGGTCTCGTCGACGAAGGTGGCGGCGCCGCGCAGGCGCTCACCGATCGCCATGGCGAGTTCGAAGCAGGCGCCCTGGGTCTCGGCCTTGATGTGGAACAGCAGGTCGCCCGGAGTGGTCGGCGCACTGTGGATCGGCCCGTTGTAGCCGGGGAATTCGTGCAGCTCAACGGGTTTGGGTCCGGTGAAGAGCCGGTCCCAGGCCGTCGAGCCGATCGAGGTGATGCAGGTCAGGCCCTCGCCGGGCACCCGGAAACCCACCGAACGGCGCAAACCGGAGATATTCGACAAGAGGTCGCGGACCGCCGGCTCGCCGCCCTCGTCGATGGTGGCGACGAGGAAGATGGCGGCCGGCGTGAGCGGTTCGAGGATCGGCTGTGGCTCACCCATGCCGTCCAGAGTAGAGCGCCGCGCGGACAGGTTCGCGGCACGCCCTGGCGTGTCAGCGACCCTCAGGCAACCCTTATTTGGCGACAGTCAGCAGAAACGCCACGTCATCGATGGCTTTGACGCTGTGCCGGGCGCGCGGGACGACGATGAGATCGCCCGCCGAGCCCTTCCACTCGTCGGTGCCCGCGATCAGGACCAGCGTGCCGCTGAGAACCTGGATGGTGGCATCGCCCGCGTTGTCGTGCTCGGCCAGGCTCTGGCCCTCGGTCAACGCGACGACGGTCTGGCGCAGCGCATGGGTGTGGCCGCCGATGACGGTCTGCGAACTCCGGCCACTCGTCGAGGTGGCCGCCAGCTTGAGCTGTTGGCGGGCCACCGCGGTCAGCGATTTCTTGTCCATGGCATAGCGCCTTTCGCAGGCTCTCGCGGGGCTTGGTATCTGGGAGTATGCCCGAGACCGTGCCCGCGGTCGGGCGTTTTGCCAGACCGTTAGCCAGGCGTTGTCAGCGCCGGGTGTAGCGGCGAATGCGGTAGCGGAGACCGGTTTTCGATTCCTGCCACGGGGTTTCCGGTGCCTGCCACTCGGGGCCGATGACCGGGGCGAACGCGTCGCCCGCCACCCGCGTGTCGACCTCGGTGACCAGCAGCGTTGTCGCCAGGGGGAGCGCGGCGCGATAGATCTCGCCGCCGCCGGCCACCCAGAGATCACCCGGTCCGGCCAGGGCCAGCGCGTCGGGCAGCGAGGCGGCGCGTTCGGCGCCCTCGGCCGCCCAATCGGTCTGGCGGGTGACCACGATGTTGCGGCGGCCCGCCAGCGGACGGTAGGCCGCCGGCAGCGAGTCCCAGGTGCGCCTGCCCATGATCACCGGATGACCCATGGTGGTGTCCCGGAAATTGGCCATGTCCTCGGGGAGGCGCCACGGGATGGTGTTGTCGACGCCGATGACGCCGTCGGCGGCCTGCGCCCAGATCAGGCCGATCTGCCCGGTCACACCGCCACCGGCGCCTTGATGGCCGGGTGGTGCTGGTAGCCGGTGAGCTCGATGTCGTCGTAGGTGTAGTCGAACAGGCCCGCCGCCGGGCGCAGGTGCAGCGTCGGGAACGGGTAGGGCTCGCGGCCGAGCTGCTCGCGCGCCTGGTCGACGTGGTTGTCGTAGATGTGCACGTCGCCACCGGTCCAGATGAACTCGCCCGGCTCCAGCTCGGTCTGCTGGGCCACCATCAGGGTGAGCAGCGCGTAGCTGGCGATATTGAACGGCACGCCGAGGAACAGGTCGGCGCTGCGCTGGTACAGCTGGCAGGACAGCTTGCCGTCGGCCACGTAGAACTGGAAGAAGGCATGGCACGGCGCCAGGGCCATCTTGTCCAGGTCGGCCACGTTCCAGGCCGAGACGATCATCCGGCGCGAGTCCGGGTCGGTGCGCAGGGTGTGCAGCACCTGGGCGATCTGGTCGATGTGGGTGCCGTCGGGCGTCGGCCAGGAGCGCCACTGCACGCCGTAGACCGGGCCGAGCTCGCCCTTGGCGTCGGCCCACTCGTCCCAGATGGTCACGCCGTGCTCCTGCAGCCAGGACACGTTGGAATCGCCGCGCAGGAACCACAGCAGCTCGTAGGCGATCGACTTGAGGTGGACCCGCTTGGTGGTGATCAGCGGGAAGCTCTCGGCCAGGTCGTAGCGCAGCTGATGACCGAAGATGCTGCGGGTTCCGGTGCCGGTGCGATCGGCTTTGGGGGTGCCGTTCTCCAGCACGTGCCGGAGCAGATCCTCGTACTGCGTATCAGGGGTGGCCACGCCTGGCGATTCTACGGTGCGCGGCACCTGGCAAAGTCTCCGCGTATGCGCAAGCTCTACGTGATCGGCATCGGTGCCGGTGACCCCGACCAGGTGACGATGCAGGCGATCAAGGCCATGCGACACGCCGACGCCTTCTTCGTCATCGGCAAGGGTGCCGAGAAGCGGGAACTCGTCGAGGTGCGCACCGCGATCCTGGCCGAGCACGTCCCCGGCCCGCATCGGATCATCGAGATCACCGACCCGCCGCGCGACCGCACGCCCGACGACTACGCCGGTGTCGTGCGGGACTGGCACGAGCGCCGTGCCGAACTGCTCGAGGCGGCCTTCGCCGAGGTCGACGGAGTCGGCGCGATCCTGGTGTGGGGCGACCCGGCGCTCTACGACAGCACCCTGCGCATGGTCGAGCACGTGCTGGCCCGCGGCCGCGTCGAGTTCGACTACGAGGTGATCCCCGGCGTCACCAGCGTCGCCGCGCTGGCCGCCCGGCACCGCGTCGTCCTGCACCGCATCGGCGAACCGGTCCACGTCACCACCGGACGCAGGCTTCGCGAAGAGGGTCTGGGCGCGGGCTCCACGGTGGTGATGCTCGACGGCGACTGCTCGTTCACCGAGGTCCCCGGCGACGACGTGCACATCTGGTGGGGCGCCTACCTCGGCATGCCCGACGAGACCCTGATCGAGGGACCACTGCGCGAGGTCGAGCAGCGGATCGTGGCCCGCCGCGCGGAACTGCGCGCCACCAAGGGCTGGATCATGGACGTGTATCTGCTGCGGCCGATCGCCGCGGAACCGCGAAGTGTCGGCGCGGGCGGTTAAGCTGGCACAGTGCCCGAGCTACCCGAGGTAGAGGCGCTGGCGCAGTTCCTGCGGGATCATGCCGTCGGCGCGGTCGTGGGGCGCGTCGACGTGGCCGCCCTGAGCGCGGTGAAGACGTTCGACCCACCGGTCACGGCGCTGTCCGGACGCGATGTCACCGGGGCGGGGCGCTGGGGCAAGTTCCTCGGGATGGACTGCGGCGGGCTGTGGTTGATCACCCATCTGTCGCGGGGCGGCTGGCTGCGCTGGGTGGACGAACCGAATCCACTGCCGCCCAAGCCGGGCGGGAAATCGCCGCTGGCCCTGCGGGTGCACTTCTTCACCCCGGAGGGGGCCACGCCGTCGATCGACCTGACCGAGGCGGGGACGAAGAAGCGGCTGGCGGTCTATGTCGTCGACGATCCGAAGGCGGTGCCCGGCATCGCGCGGCTCGGACCGGACGCGCTGGCGGTCACCGAGGACGAGTTCGCGGCGTTGCTGGCGGGCACCTCGCAGCGGATCAAGACCGCGCTGGTCGACCAGACGCTCATCGCCGGCATCGGCAACGCCTACTCCGACGAGATCCTGCACACCGCCAAGATCTCGCCGTTCGCGAATACGAGAACGCTGGCGGCGGACAAGGTCTCGCAGCTCTACACCGCGATGCGCGAGGTCCTGCTCGACGCGGTCCAGCGCTCGGTCGGGCAGGACGCGGCCCGGCTGAAGGGTGAGAAGCGATCGGGCATGCGGGTGCACGCGCGCACCGGGCTGAAGTGCCCGGTATGTGGTGACACCGTGCGCGAGGTGTCCTACGCGGAGCGCTCGTTCCAGTACTGCGCCACCTGCCAGACCGGCGGCAAGGTGCTCGCCGACCGGCGGATGTCGCGGCTGCTCAAGTAGGGCTCAGCGGTCGCGCCACGCCTCCAGCAGGCGCAGCCAGAACTCGCTGACGGCGGGAAACGACGGCACGGCATGCCACAGCGTCTCCAGCGGCACCCGGCCGACCACCGCGATGGTCGCCGCGTGCAACTGCTCACCCATGTCGGGACCGACGAAGGTCGCGCCGAGCAGGCGGTCCGAGGCGGTGTCGACGACGAGTTTCGCGCGGCCGCGGAAATCGTCGCGGGACAGCGACGAACCGGCCACGGCGATATCGATCTCGACGGTGCCGACCGCGTGCCCGGCGGTGCGCGCCTCGTGTTCGGTGATGCCGACGGAGGCGAGTTCCGGTGCGGTGTAGACGACCTGGGGCACCTGCTGGTGGTCGGCGCTCGCGGTGAACCGGGGCCGGTCCAGCGGCCTGCCCTCGGCGCGCGCGGCGATGACGTCACCGCACACCCTGGCCTGGTACTTGCCCATGTGGGTCAGTGCCGCACGGTGATTCACGTCGCCGACGGCGTAGAGCCAGTCGCCGGGCACCCCGCGCACGGTCAGCTGGTCGTCGACCTCGACATAGCCCGCGGGCAGGCCGACGGCGTCGAGGCCGAGCCCGTCGGTGGCGGGGGTGCGGCCGGTGGCGACGACGAGTTCGTCGACCTCGAGTTCGCCGTCGTCGAGGACCAGGGTGACCGGACCGCCGTGGATGCGGCCGACACCGGTGTCGGCCGGGTCGCGGCGGGAGATCAGCGACGGTTCGGTGTGCAGCCGCACCGTCACGACGCCGGTGTCGCGCAGGCCGCGCAGCACCAGCTCGGAGGCGAACGGTTCGGCGCGCGGGAGCAGGCGGTCGCCACGGACCAGCAGCGTCACCTCCTCGGCGCCGAGTTCGGCCAGCCAGGTGGCCGCCTCGCAAGCGACGACGCCGCCGCCGATGATGGCGACCCGGCGCGGGACGACCGTCAGATTGGTGACGTCGCGGGAGATCCACGGCAGGGCCTCGGCGACGCCGGGAATACGCGGAATGGTGGCGGTGGTGCCGGTAGCGAGCACGACCGCGTGGCGGGCGCGCAGGACGCGCACGCCGTCATCGGTGGCGACTTCGACGAGCCGTTCGCCCAGCAGCCTGCCGGAGCCGCGCACCGGGTCGATGCGGGCCGATTTCGCCCAGTCGACCTGGGAACTGTCGTCGCGATCGTGGGTGAAGGCGTCGCGGCGGGCCAGCACGTCGGCCACCTGCGGGCCGCTCGCGGTCACCCCCGGCATCGCCCGGCTCAGGCCGAGGACCGCGCCCGAGCGCAACAGCGCCTTGCTGGGGATGCAGGCCCAGTAGCTGCACTCGCCGCCGTACAGCTCCCGTTCGACGAGCGCGGCGGTGCGGTCGCTGCCCGCGATGGCGTAGGCGGCGGCGTTCTCACCGGCCGGGCCCGCGCCGAGGACGACGACGTCGTATTCGGCGTCGGTCACTGCAGATAGCCCTCGACCTCACGCGGGGAACGCATCTCGGTGTCGTTGGGGGATTCGTCGGCGCCGGAGCGGGCGCGGCGCTGCCGCAACAGATCCCACGCCTGGTCGAGCATCACCTCCAGCTGGGCCAGCTGCTGGCGTTCGGCTACCGGGTCGATCTCGCCCGCGGTGGCCTTGGCGCGCAGGGCGTGCTCGTCGTCGACCAGTTGCTTGATCCGCGCCAGAATGTCCTGATCGTTCATGTGCTCACCACTTCGATGGTCGGAGGGGTAGTGCCCGAACAGCGACCCGCACCGGGTCGGGGTCCATGCTACGACCGTGCCGGGTGGCGGCGCGGCGATCAGCGGCGCTACCGGGGGAGATCGGGCCGGGCGGCGGCCAGGCAGTCGGCCGCGATCGGCACCGCGGCGGCCAGTTCGGCCCGGCTCGGCGCGGTGTAGCCGATGGCGACGCCGAACCGGTACTCCGCGCCGAGATGATGCCGGGCGAGGCCGTCGAGCAGGACGCCGCGGGCGCGGGCGGCGGCGATCGCGCGCTGCTCGGCGGCCACGTCGGGGAGTTCGACCACCACGTGCGAGCCCGCGTCGTCACCGACCACCGGCAGGCCGTGGCGGGCGAGCGCGTCGACCACCAGCGCGCGTCGCGGCGGCACCACCCGGCGCAACCTGCGCAGGTGCCGGGCCAGGTCGCCGTGCCGGGCGAACTCGCTGAGCACCCGCTGACCCGCCGGGCTGGGGGCGGTGCCGGTATCCGCGCGGTGGGCGAGCACCGCGTCGGCGATCTCGGGCCCGGCGACGAGCCAGCCGACGCCGAGGGTGGTGGCGATGATTTTGCTGGTGGTGCCGAGATGCACGACCACGTCGGGCGCCATCGCGGCGAGCAGCGGCAACGGCGCTGTGTCGTAGCGCAATTCGCCGTCGTAGTCGTCCTCGATGACGAAGCAGCCGGTCGCCCTGGCGAATTCGATCAGCTCGACCCGGCGCGCGGCCTGCATCCGCGCGCCGAGCGGAAACTGGTGCGCCGGTGTGCAGTAGACCGCGCGCACACCGGCCGGGATCAGGTCGACCCGCAGCCCGTCGGCGTCGACCGGGACGGGCAGCACACGGATGCCCGCCGCCCGCAACGCGCCGACGGCCCGCTGATAGCCGGGGTCCTCGATCGCGACGGTGTCGCCGGGACGCAGCAGCGCCGAGGCCAGCTCGCCGACCCCCGCGCTGGTCCCCGCCGTGGCGAGCACCACCGAGGCGGTCCCGGCGGCCAGGCCGCGATGGCGCAGCAGGTGCTCGGCGACGGCGACCCGGAACGCGGGTTCGCCCGCCCGGTCCTTGCGGGCATCGGCGGGTTGGTCGCCCGCCGCGCGCCAGGCCCGGCGCCAGGCGGCCGGGTCGACGGCGTCCGCGCACGGCGCGCCCGGACCCAGATCGAGCAGGCCCGCGTCGGGATCGGTGTCGCCACCGGGTGCGGTGCGCGGCGGCGCGGCGGCGGGGGCGGTGCGCAGATAGGTGCCCGACCCGCGCCGCCCGGCGATCCATCCTTCCGCGTGCAGTTGGTCGTAGGCGGTCGACACCACCGCCCGGCTGACCCCGAGCCGCTGGGCGAGGGTGCGCGAGGACGGCAGCCGCTCGCCGACGCGCAGCACCCCGCCGGTCGCCGCGGCGCGCAGGGCATCGGCTACCTGCACCGACAGCGGTTCGGGCGCGGTCCGGTCGAGCGGAATCGGCAGATCGTCGAGCATCGCCCACCTCGAATTGGCCTGTTGATCTACTGCCGAAGTGGACCTGTCTGCGGTCCACTTCATCGGCGAAGCTCATCTTATGACCACGCACGACAGCACCCGCACCCCCTTGTCGCCGACCCCGCGCACCACCCTGACGCGGTCCAGGGAACGTGGCCGCGCCGATCGCGCCGAGCTCGACGCGGTGCTCGACGCGGGCCTGGTCTGCCACCTCGGCGTACTGCTCGGCGGCTCGCCGGTGGTACTGCCGACCGTCTACGGCCGCGCGGGCGACACCCTCTACCTGCACGGTTCCACCGGTGCGGGCAACATGCGCGCCGCCATCGGGACCGAGATCTCGATCGCGGTGACCCACGTCGACGGACTGGTCTACGCGCGCTCGGCCATGCACTTCTCGATGAACTACCGGTCCGCGGTGATCCGGGGCCGCGCGGAGCTGGTCACCGACGAGGCCGAGCGCGACAACGCGCTGCGGGTGATCGTCGAGCACGCCGCGCCGGGTGCCTGGGACCGGGTGCGCCCGCCCAGCCGCAAGGAGATGGCGGCCACCATGGTGCTCGCGCTGGATCTCACCGAGGCCTCGGTGAAGGTGCGGACCGGCGGCCCCAACGACGACGCGGACGATATCGAGACCGGCGGCGTCTGGGCGGGGGTGCTGCCGTTGCGCCAGGTCTGGGGCGAGCCGATCGACGCCGCCGATCTGGAACCCGGCGTCGCGGTGCCCGCCGATGTCGCGGCCCGGGTGACGCCGAGTCCGGTGATCGTCGGCTGAGGCGGCCTCAGCGCGGTGCCGCGCTCAGGGCCATCAGATCCTTGGCCGACACCTCCGGCAGGTACGCCTTCGTCAGCGCGATCCCGATCCGCGGCAGGTCGGCCTCGTCGCGGTAGCACAGGAACACCGGTTCGTGGCGGGGCTGGAACTTCGCCTTGAACGTGTGCAGCGAACGGAATCCGTAATACGGCTCCATGGCGGCGCCGAGCCCTTCGAGCAGTCGATCGATCGGCTCGGCGTCGTCGGTGCCCGCACTGCGCGCCAGCGGGGCGCCGGAGAGCGAAACGATCTCGGCGCCTTCCTCTTTGAACGTCTGGCAGGCCGAGGCGATGAGGAACTCGATCACCGGCCGGAAGCCGTCGGGCCGCCTGCGCATGACATCGAGGGTCCAGCCGCGGATCTCGCCGCCGGCGGCGTACACCGGCAGCCATGAGGTGACGCCGTGCACGCTGCCGTCGGTATCGATCGCCAGGCCGACCCGCACCTCGGGATCGAGCGCCTCCTCGACCCCGCCGAGCGTGAATCCCATTTCCGGCAGGCCCTTTTCGCCGACCCACTCCTCCGAGATCGCGCGCACCTGCGCCAGCACCGCGAACGGTTCTTCGGCGAGATGGACCATCCGGAAGGAGATGCCCTCCTTGTTCGCCTTGTTGATCGCCGACCGGATGTCCTGCCACGGTTTGCCTTTGAACTCGAGCTGCGGCAGGTCGACGATCGTGTCCTCGGCGATCTGCGCGCTGCGCCAGCCGAGTTCGCCCGCCAGCTCGGCGACGGCGCCGGTGGTGGAGAACAGGCAGGGCACCAGGCCGTCGGCTTCGCAGCGGTCGGTGAAGCGGGCGAGGGTGTCGGGCAGCAGGTCCGGCGGGCCGACGGGATCGGTCAGCACGATCACCGTGCCCGCGTGCCGCTGGTAGGCGACGCAGCGTTCGCCGTCGGCGGCGAACCAGTACTTGTTCTCCGGCCAGGTGATCATCCACGACATGGTGCTGCCGCCGAAGCGGGCCAGCAGCGCGCGCGCCGCGGCGCCGGGCTCGGTCCCCGACAGCGCGCCGCCGGTGATCTTGCGCCGGTTGGGCACCCGGAACGCGCCGCGGCCGCCGTAGAGCAGGGCCACTTCGCCCGCCCACAGCAGCGCGGTGCCGACGGTCACCGCGCCGGTCGTGGCGTAGTCGGTACCCATGGCCACCCCGAGCAGCACCAGGGTGAGGACCACGTGCACGGTGCCGTAGCCGATCGCGATCCACCAGGCCCAGCGCCTGCCCTTGCGCAGCTGATCGGCGATCACCGCGATCACCGCGACGGTCACGATCGTGCTCCACAGCGAGCCGCGCTCCTCCCCGGTCGGGCCGAGCAGGCTGTCGGTCGGAAAGAAGTACACCAGCACCGAGACCGCGGCGATCAGCAGCAGCCCGATGAAGGCGAGCATCCGTACCTCGCGCCGGGTGCGCGGCCAGAAGCCGTGCTCGGTGGTGCTGAACAGCTTCTCGCCCAGCGGGAACCACAGCGCCACCGCGATCAGGTGCGTGAGATCGGCGAAGGTCGACTCGAACAGGAAGGTGATCGACACGTGCGCCGCCAGCACGGCGCGCACCCGCAGCCGCCAGGGCGAGCGCAGCGTCGCCGAGGCCGCAGCGATCGCGGCGAGGGCCGCGGTGGTGAATCCGACGTCGCGGACCTCGGCCAGCCGATCGGCCCAGCCGAGATGGGTGTGTTGCAGCACCCCGACGAGGGTCGACGCGACGAGCACGCCGATCAGCTGGGCGCTGACGCAGACCAGCGCGGTGCGCGCGGTGCCGAGCCGCCATTCGGCCCAGCCCACCGCGAGCGCGAAAAGCACTGTCATGACGGCGTACTGGAACGGGGTGAGCCCGAAGAACCAGCCGGACACCGGGGTCCACCACTTGCCCTCGGTGAGCGGCGGCCAGCCGTAGGCGATGTCGGGGAACCAGGACCTGGCGTCGAGCCGCCGCCAGAGGCCACCGGTCGCGAGGCCGAGGACGATCACCAGGACGAGGAAGCCGACCGTGAACGGCACCCGCCGGAGCACGGTACCGGCGGTGGCGAGTGCGCCCGGCGGGGCGGGCGTGGTGGCAGCTGTGTCGTCGTCCATCGATCCACCCTTTGCTGCGAGTGCGCCACGCGGACGCGGTGAAGTCGTCTGTGTACCGTATGTCATCGTGGCCGCGCGCGGACCCGGGTCCGCGCGTCGAGGTGGCATCTGTGGAGGTCAGCGATGTCGAGGATCACCGATCTGTCGTTGCTCGCCGGATGGCTCCCGGTGACGCTCACCCTGCTCGGCGTCCTGGGTGCGGTGTGGTTGCTGTGCGCGCGGTCGCGGCGCTACGTCACGACGACGATGCCGATCGTGCTGCTGGCGGCCGCCGTGGTGACCGTCGCGCTGTACCTGTTCGTCGAAGAGGTGTGGCGGCCGTTCCCCGATCCGATCGCGGTATCGGTCTACGCGCTGATCGGCGTCGGCGTGGCGGCGGTGCTGCTGGTGGTGCCGCGAATCCTGGTGCGCCGCAGGGTGTGGACCGCGCTCGTGACCCTGCTCGCCGCGGTCGCGGTGCTGGTGGCGGTCGGTGTCCGGATCAATCTCGTCTACGCGTCGTATCCGACGGTGGGTTCGGCGCTGGGCATCGACGACATCCAGCGCGTCGACGCGAGCGCACTGAGCAGGACCGCGGACGTGGTGAGCGGGCGGCCGCTGGAATCGGTGTGGACCGAGCCCGCCGGACTGCCGCCCGGTGGCAAAGTGCTGACCGCGACGGTGCCGCCGACCGAGTCGGGGTTCACCGCCCGCGCCGCCGAGATCTATCTGCCACCGGCCTATTTCGCCGATCCACGGCCGCTGCTGCCGGTGCTGGTCCTGCTCGCGGGTCAGCCCGGCGCGCCCGACGACTGGATCGTCGGCGGGCAGCTGGTCGAGACGATGGACGCCTTCGCCCGCGCGCACCACGGGCTCGCGCCGGTCGTGGTGGTCGCCGACGGCACCGGTAGTCAGCTGGCGAACCCACTGTGCCTGGACTCGCGGCTGGGCAATGTCGCCACGTATCTGGCCGTCGACGTGCCCGCGTGGGTGCGGGCGAATCTCCAGGTCGACCCGGATCCGCGCGCGTGGGCGGTGGGCGGACTGTCCTACGGCGGGACCTGCGCGCTGCAACTGGCGACCAACTATCCGCAGGTCTATCCCACCTTCCTCGACCTGTCCGGGGAGGACGAGCCGACGCTCGGTGATCGCCGGCGCACGGTCGACGCGGCCTTCGGCGGCGACACCGCCGCGCTGCTGCGGGTCAACCCGCTCGACCTGCTGCGCGGCCGGTCCTACCCGGACTCCGCCGGCGCGTTCGTGGTCGGCGCCGACGACGACACCTATCGCCCGCAGGTCGAGCGGATGTACCAGGCGGCGAAGGACGCCGGGATGGATGTCCGGCTGCGGGTACTGCCCGGCGGGCACAGCTTCGCGCTGTGGTCCGCCGGGTTGCGCGATCAACTCCCGTGGCTGGCCACCAGACTCGGCCTCACCGGATAGCGGATCAGCAGGGCGGCGAAGGCGAGCAGCCAGCCGCTCCACAGCAGGTAGCCGAGGAAATTGGTGAGCCCGGCCGCCTCGACGCCGAGCGGGACCAGCACGCCGGTCGCGACGGCGGCCGCGCTGACGTAGCCGAGGACGGCGAACCAGCGGGGGACACGGTCGCGCAGCGCGCGGACGACCAGGACCGTCCACAGCGCGGTGAGGGTGTAGCCGGCGGTCTCGCCGATGACGGTGCCGAGGACGGTGTTGGCAGTCTCGAAGGTGCCGATCGCGGGGGAGCCGGGGCCCTCGGTGGCGACGCGGTCGGCGAGACCGGGGACGAGCAGCGGCCAGCGCAGCAGGCCGACCACCTGGACGATCGCGGCCGCGATGCCGGCCCGCACGGCCCACCGCATGGTGGGTGAGTCGTCGAGCCGGCCGACCGAGACGGCCAGCGGGGCGAAGGCGCAGGCCGCGGCGGCGAGCAGGGTGAACAGCGCGACGACGGTGGTCTGCTCGGCGCGGAACTTCGCGAGCGATTCGGTGGCGGGCAGTTGCAGGACGTCGGGGTAGTCGAACGACACGCCCAGACCGGTGAAGGCCAGGTTCATCAGGAGCGGGGCCGCGATCAGCAGCGTGATGGCGGGCCATGGCTTGGTGCGCATGAGATTTCCATTCTGACTGTACGGGGTACAGGTAGCTGTACGGGGTACAGTCCATCGCATGCCGGAGGAGAAGTCAACAGGTCGGCGCGCCGCGGCCGGTGCGCCGCGGCCGACGCGGCGGTCGTTCACCGAGGGGCAGGTCGTCGACACCGCGCTCGTCCTGCTCGACGACGGCGGACCGAGCGCCCTCTCGATCCGGGCCGTGGCCGGGCGGCTGGGGGTCAACCCGAACGCCGTGTACACCTATGTCGCCAGCCGCGCCGACCTGGAGCGCGCGGTGATCGAACGGGTGCTCGCCGCGGTGCCGCTCGGCCCGCTCGTCGATCCCGGCGTGGAGTGGACCGCCGCGGTGATCCAGTTCGCCCTCGGCCTGCGCGACCAGCTGCTGGCACATCCGGCGGTCGCCACGCTGATGATGTCGGGTCCGATGGACGGCCCGGCGGCGCGCGATGTCGGCGAGGCGATGTTCGGCTGTCTGGCGCGCGGCGGGCTGCCCGCGCAGACCCGGGCGCACGGGGTGTACGCGGTGATCGTGCAGGTACTCGGCGCGGTCGCGCTCGAGGTCGCCGAGACCGACGGAAAGCCGCCGCTACCACCGGAATCCGAGCGGATCGCGCAGCGCAGGGCCGCCCTGGACGAGCTCGACGGCACCCGGTGGCCGCGCACGGCCGCGCACCTGGACGAGATCGCCGCGTGGAACTCGGTGGATCAGTTCGTCTGGGGGTTGCGGGCCTTGCTCACCGGGATGACGGCGAGCTGAGGTCGAGGTACGCGGCGGACGCGTGCGTGGCCGGACACCGGTCCGGCCGGATCACCAACTCGCGGCGGATATTCCGGCCGCGGCGCAGGCCCGCGTGAGCGCGGTGCGCAGGGTCTCACGGTCCGCGGCCAGGCTGACCAGCGCGAGGGTGTAGGTATCGCCGAGCCGGGACAGATACCCGGCGAGCCGGGTGCGGGGGAAATCGGTGACCCCCGGGTGGATCGCGCGCGCGGCGACCCGATCGCAGTGGTGCGTGCCGACCGTGCGCAGGCTGTCGGGCAGCGTTCCGATGTTGGAGCACAGGATGTCTCGCTCCCCGGCGCCCCGGCTGAGCGCGTAGGCCCAGCGGTCGGGAAGGACCTGGAGGATCTCCTCCGGCAGTCCCGCGGGGCTCGACATGCGGCGCAGGTAGGCGATGCGGGCCTTGTCGCGGATCGTCGCGGGGGTATCGGTGCGGTCGATCGCGATCTCGGTCATCGCGAGGTCGTTGTCCACGCGCGGTTCGTCGCGGGTGTCGACCGGCAGGCTCGCGGCGATCTCCGGGTGCTGGAATCCGGTCTCCCACAGAATGTTCGCCACCAGGTGGATGAACAAGCTGTTGGGGGTTCCGCCGGTCGCGGCGGCAGTGGCGTCCCACTCGGCGGCGTCGAAGGCCAGCAGCGTGCTGTGGACGGACCTGTCCGGCGACGGCTCGTGCGCAGTGGTGGCGGGGGGCCGGGGAATCCCACGGCGCAGGGCGCGTGCCGTGCCGCCGATGATGGTGGACCACTGGGTGCGGGCATCGGCCCAGTCCGATGCCGTTGCGAGTGCGTCGGGCAGGTTGCCGTCGATGGCGCCGAGTTCACCGAGGGCGGCGTCGACCGCGTGGATAAGGCCGCGGGCATCGGCCAGCGCGTGCGAACAGGTCAGGGCGACAACGGTTCCGCCGTCGTGCAGCGGCGCGCAGGACAGCCGCCAGCCGGGACCGGACTCCGGGTCGAGGTCGGTGCCGAGTGTGTCGGCCCACGGGAGGATCGCGTGCTCCGGTAGCGGGGCACCGGCGCGGTCGAGGGGATGGGCCAGGGTGTTCGGCCGCCAGCCGCGCCGCGCTCCGGGCACGCGGGCGCTCACCACCCGGCGGCCGAGGTCGCCGACCCGCAGTCGATCGTGGATCTGGTGCAGCAGTGCGGGTTCCATCGCGTCCGGGATCCGCCAGAGCCCCTGGAGGGCGATGGGCGTGCCCATGCCGCGATGGGTGCGCAGGAAGATCTCGTCGACGACCGTGAGCCGGTCCATCACCGCTGGTCGGCGCTACCGTGCCGGCCCGCGCCCGCGGCGAAGCGGGCGGCGCCGTCGAGCGCGCCGCCGGTGAGCGCGGTCAGGCCGTGCTGGAATTCGATGCGCATCGCCTCGTCCTCGGGGTGGCCGTGCTGCTCGTAGAGCGCGGCGCGGTCCGAGCGCAGACAGGTCTGCGGGAGGGCGGCCAGCTGGGCGGCCAGTTCCTCGGCGACCCGGCGGGCGTCACCGGTCGGGACGACCCGGGTGACCAGGCCCATCTGCAACGCCTCCGGCGCGCTCACCGGCCTGCCGGTGAGGATCAGATCCAGCGCCCGGCCCTCGCCGATGATCCGGGGCAGCCGCACGGTGCCGCCGTCGATCAGCGGCACGCCCCAGCGCCGGCAGAAGACGCCGAAGGTGGCGTCCTGCTCGGCGATCCGCAGATCGCACCACAGCGCCAGTTCCAGTCCGCCCGCCACGGCGTAGCCGGCGACCGCGGCGATCACCGGCTTGGACAGCCGCAGCCGGGTGGGGCCCATCGGGCCGTCGCCCTCGACGGTGGCCTGATTGCTGTTCTCGGTGCCCAGCGACTTGAGGTCGGCGCCGGCGCAGAAGGTGCCGTGCTCGCCCCACAGCACCGCCACCGAGGCATTCGGGTCGGCGTCGAACGCCCGGAAGGCGTCGGCCAGGGCGCGGGCGGTCGGGCCGTCGACGGCGTTGCGGGCTTCCGGCCGGTCCAGGATCACGGTGGTGACCGGGCCCGCGTGTTCGACACGTACTGACATCGTTCGACCATACGGCGGATCGCCCCTTGTGTGAAGGGGTGAATCGGTGGTTCACTTCTTCGTATGGTGTACCGCAGGACCCCGGCCGTGCAGGCCCGGCTCGACGCGCAACGGGCGCTGATCGTGCAGGGCGCCACCCGCGTGCTCTCCCGCGACGGCTTCGCCGGGCTCTCGATGGCCGCGGTCGCCGCGGAGGCGGGCGTCGCCACCGGCACGGTCTACAAGCAGTTCGAGAACAAGGCCGAACTGGTCGCCGCGGTCTTCGAGACCGTGGTCGCCCGCGAGGTCGAGGCGGTCCGCGCCGCGGTGGCCGAGGGCGATGTCCTGCAGCGGGTGAGCGCGGCGGTGGAGACCTTCGCCGGGCGTGCGCTCAAGAATCCGAAGCTGGCGTACGTGCTGCTGGCCGAGCCGGTCGACGCGGCCGTCGACGCGCAACGGCTCGAGTTCCGGCGCGCGTTCGCCGCCGCGTTCGAAGCCGCGATCGCGCACGGCATCGCCGAGGGCCGCCTGCCCGCGCAGGACACCGCGATCAGCGCCGCCGCGCTCGTCGGCGCGATCGGCGAGGTGCTGGTCGGTCCGCTGGCCGCCGCGCCGCACGCCGAGACCGTCATCCCCGAATTGGTTGCTTTCGCCGTGCGTGCCCTGGGTGCGCGCCCGGAAACGTCGTAGTCGAAGGAGTTCCGGCCATGCCGACCCATGAAGTGTTCAATCAGGTGCCCCCGCTCGTCCCCTTCGACGCCGCGCGCAACCCCGCGCTGCTCGAGGGCCTGCACCGGGAGGGCGCGGGCTGGGCCGAGGCCGAAGTGCGCGAACTCGGCAGGCTCGCGGGCGATGTCGCCGCGCAGGACTGGGGCAGGCTCGCCAACGAGTACCCGCCGGTGCTGCACACCCACGACCGCTGGGGGCATCGCGTCGACGAGGTGGAGTTCCACCCGCACTGGCACGACCTGATGAATGTCGCCGTCGCGCACGGCCTGCACGGTTCGCCGTGGCTGGACGAGCGGCCCGGCGCGCACACCGCCCGCGCCGCCAAGTTCTACACCTGGGGCATCGCCGACGCCGGGCACATGTGCCCGATCTCGATGACCTACGCGGTGGTGCCCGCGCTGCGCCACAATCCGGAGCTCGCCGCGAAGTACGAGCCGCTGCTCGGTTCGCGCACCTACGATTTCGGCCTGCGCGAACCGTCGACCAAGGCCGGGCTCATCGCGGGCATGTCGATGACGGAGAAGCAGGGCGGCTCGGATGTACGGGCCAACACCACCACCGCCACCCCGCAGCCGGACGGCGCGTACCGGATCGTCGGGCACAAGTGGTTCACCTCCGCGCCGATGTCGGACATGTTCTTGACGCTGGCCCAGGCGCCGGGCGGGCTGTCGTGCTTCCTGCTGCCGCGCGTGCTGCCCGACGGCACCCGCAACCCGATCCGCATCCAGCGGCTCAAGGACAAGCTGGGCAACAAGTCCAACGCGTCCTCGGAGATCGAGTACGAGAACGCCACCGGCTGGCTCGTCGGCGCCGAGGGCGCCGGCGTGAAGACGATCATCGAGATGGTCAACATGACCCGCCTCGACTGCGTGATCGGCTCGGCCACCGGCATGCGGCTCGGCGCGGTCACCGCCGTGCACCACGCCAGGCACCGGGAGGCGTTCGGCGCCAAGCTCATCGACCAGCCCGCCATGCGCAATGTACTGGCCGATCTCGTGATCGAGTCCGATGCCGCGACCACGGTGATGATGCGCCTTGCCGGTGCCACCGACCGTGCGGGCAGCGACCCGGCCGAGGCGGCGCTGCGCCGGATCGCGCTGGCGATCACCAAGTACTGGGTGTGCAAGCGGGCGCCCGCGCACGCGGCCGAGGCGTTGGAATGCCTGGGCGGCAACGGGTATGCCGAGGAGTCCGGTATGCCCCGGCTGTATCGGGAGGCGCCGCTCATGTCGATCTGGGAGGGCTCGGGCAATGTGGCCGCGCTGGACGCGTTGCGCGCCATGGGCCGTCAGCCCGAGACCGTCGAGGCGTACTTCGCCGAGGTCGGCCTCGCCCGCGGCGCCGACCCGCGCCTGGACGACGCGATCGACCGCGTCGGCAAGGAACTCAGCGACCTGTCCGACATCGAGTACCGCGCCCGCCGGGTCGTGGAACTGATGGCGCTGGTCCTGCAGGGCGCGCAGCTCGTGCGCCACGGTCACCCGGCGGTCGCCGACGCCTTCTGCGCGACCCGGCTCGGTGCCGACTGGGGCATCGCCTTCGGCACGCTGCCCGTCGGGGCGGGCACCGGCTCGATCATCGAACGGGCCTTCGTCGACCTGGCCTGAGCCGCCGTCTCCGCGCCGATCGCGGCCGGTGGCTCCGAGCCGGTCGGGGCCACTGCGACGCGCCGCCGCGGCAGGTGGCGTTCCTGCCCGCGTTCTGGATGCTCGTGCCCGGCGGCGCGTGGCGGACCGCCTCCGGTGTGCCTGTCGACGGCCGCCGACGGGCCCGGTGTGTCACCTAGGGTGATCCGGTGACCTCGACGAGCGACCTCCTGTCGATCCGCGATCTCGCCCGGCGCGTTCCGGCGGCCGGCGTGCCGGGGCAGCGGTATCTGCTCGGCATCGCCGGTCCGCCGGGCGCGGGCAAATCGACGCTGGCGCACGGGCTGTGCGCCGAACTCGCCCGTGCGGGGCGGCGCGCGGTGGTGGCGCCGATGGACGGTTACCACCTGCGCAACGCGGCGCTGCGCGCGCAAGGCGCGCTGGCGCGCAAGGGGGAGCCCGACACCTTCGACGCCGCCGGATTCGTCGCCGACCTGCGCGCGCTGCGGCGGTCGCGGATCGGGGAACCGGTGCCGTGGCCGCTGTTCGACCGGGCGATCGACGAGCCGACCGAGGCCGGAGTGGTCGTGCGCGACGAGGACATCGTCGTCGTCGAGGGCAACTACCTGCTGCTCACCGACGCCGAAGCGCCCGGGTGGGCGGCGGTGCGCGGGCTGCTCGACGCCTGCTGGTACCTCGACGCGCCCCGCGAGGTCCTCACCGAGCGGCTGCTGCACCGGCACACCGTCGGTGGTCGCACGCCGGCGCAGGCGAAAGTGAAGGTCACCGACAGCGATCTGCGCAATGCCGACCTCGTCGCGGGGAGCAGACCACGCGCCGATCAGGTGCTGACGGCGGACGGGGATGGCTATCGGATCGGCTAGCTGACTCGGCAGTGGTGGTCGGTCATGGCCTGCTGTCGGCGCGTACGCGCGGAAATGGGCGCTCGGCGGGCAATCATGGAGCGATGACGCGACGGTGGCGGACCCGCATGCCCGGGCACGCGCTGCGCAACGCGGCGGCGGCCGTGTTCGCGCTGCTGCTCTACTACAGCGTGCCGGTGGGGTTCTTCTTCGACCTGAACGCGTGGCCAGGCCGGGTGATGGGGGTGTGCACCTTCATCGCCGGGATCATCGGGCTCGGCTGGCTGGTCTGGCGCCGGGTCGAGCACTTCCTGAACGCGCCGACCTCGGCGGGCGGCCGGGTCGACGGTGTGCTGCTCGTGGTGTGCATCGTCTGTGTGGTCTTCTCGCTGTACTACTTCCGGCTCCAGCAGCTGCAACCCGGCCAGTTCCAGGGCCTGACGACGCGCACCGACGCGCTCTACTACACGATGGTCACCCTGGGCACGATCGGTTACGGCGACGTGCACGCGGTGGGTCAGGCGGCCCGCATCGCGACGATGGTGCAGATCGTGTTCGACCTGGTCGTCCTCGGCACGCTGATCTCCATCGCGACCAACAGCGTGAACACCCGGATCGCCGCCGCGGACCGCGCCGCCGCCGCCCGCGCGACGCCGGGCGCCGGCGTCAGCGACGATGAGCCCGATACCACTCGATGAGTTCGTCGGTCGACGAATCGCCCTGCGTCACCGGCTGCGCGGGCTCGCTGAGCAGCGGCATCAGCTCCAGCGCCTGCTGTTTGCCCAGCTCGACGCCCCACTGATCGAAACTGTCGACACCCCACACGGTGCCCTCGACGAACACCTGATGCTCGTAGAGGGCGATCAGCTGACCCACCGTCGACGGCGTGAGCTCGGGCGCCAGCACGGTGGTGCTCGGCCGGTTGCCCGGCATCACCTTGTGCGGCACCAGCTCCGGATCGGTGCCCTCGGCGGCGATCTCCTCGGCGGTCTTGCCGAAAGCCAGCACCTTGGTCTGCGCGAACAGGTTGCTCATCAGGATGTCGTGCATGCTGCCGGTGCCGTCGCGGGTCGGCAGGTCGTCGGTGGAGCGGGCGAAACCGAGGAAATCGGCCGGGATCAGCCGGGTGCCCTGATGCAGCAGCTGGTAGAAGGCGTGCTGGCCGTTGGTGCCCGGCTCGCCCCAGAAGATCTCGCCGGTCGAGGTGGTCACCGGGGTGCCGTCGGCGCGCACCGACTTGCCGTTGGATTCCATCGTCAGCTGTTGCAGATAGGCGGGGAAGCGGGCCAGGTCGTTCGAATACGGCAGCACCGCGCGCGATTCCGCACCGAAGAAGTTCGTGTACCAGACCCCGAGCATGGCCAGCAGGACCGGCCCGTTCTCTTCCAGTGGAGCCGTGGCGAAATGCCGGTCGACCGCGTGCATTCCGCTGAGGAATTCGGCGAACTGCTCCTTGCCGATGGTCACCATCACCGACAGGCCGATCGCGGAGTCGACCGAATACCGCCCGCCCACCCAGTCCCAGAAGCCGAACATGTGCGCGGGGTCGATGCCGAACTCGGCCACCCGCTGCGCGTTGGTCGACACCGCGACGAAGTGCTTGGCGACGGCGTCCTCGCCGAGCGCGGCGACCAGCCAGCGCCGGGCCGCGGTCGCGTTGGTCAGGGTCTCCAGGGTGGAGAAGGTCTTGGAAGCGACGATGAACAGCGTCGTCGCCGGGTCGAGCCCGGTGAGCTTGGCGACCAGATCGCACGGGTCGACGTTCGAGACGAACCTGGCCTCGATGCCGGGATCGGTGTAGTGGCGCAGCGCGCGGTACACCATGTCGGGCCCGAGATCCGAGCCGCCGATACCGATGTTGACCACGGCGGTGATGCGCTCGCCGGTCGCGCCGCGCCACTCGCCCGAACGCACCGAATCGGCGAATTCGCCCATCCGGCGCAGCACCTCGTGCACCTCGGCGTCGGCGTCGGTGCCGTCGATACTGAGCTGATCGCCGACCGGCAGCCGCAGGGCGATGTGCCCGACCGCGCGGTCCTCGGAGGTGTTGATATGGGCGCCCGCGTACATCGCGTCGCGCCGTTCCGGCACGCCCGCGGTGCGGGCGAGATCGACGAGCAGCGCGAGGGTTTCGCGCGTCACCCGATGCTTGCTGTAGTCGATGTGCAGGTCGGCGACCCGCACGGTCAGGTCTTTGCCGCGCGCCGGATCATCGGCGAACAGTTTGCGCAGGTGTAGGGGTGCGACGCTGCGGTGGTTGTCCGACAGTGCCTGCCAAGCCGCCGACGCGGTGATGTCGCTGCTCACGTCAGCCGACATTACAGCGTCCGATGAAGTCCGGCGCCGCAGTTGGGTGTGCGCTCACGGCCCGCGGCCTACGCTGACTCCCATGGTGTCCGAACGTGACGTACTCGAATTCGTACCGAAGGGTTTGTGGATCGGCTCCGGGCCGGTCGAGGCGACGGGCGGTGGCACCTTCGCGGTGCGCAATCCCGCCGACGGCTCGGTGATCGCGCAGGTCGCCGATGCCACGCCGGACGACGCGATGCGCGCGCTGGACGCGGCCGTCGCGGCGGGCGAGGCGTGGGCGGCGACCCCGTCGCGCGAGCGCGGCGAGATCCTGCGGGCGGTGTTCGAGCAGCTGACCGCGCGGGCCGAGGAGTTCGCGCTGCTGATGACCCTCGAGATGGGCAAGGCGCTGGCCGAGAGCCGCAACGAGGTGCGCTACGGCGCCGAGTTCTTCCGCTGGTTCAGCGAGGAGGCGGTGCGGGTGCACGGCCGCTACCTGCACGCGCCGTCGGGAACCGGCCGGATCATGGTGACAAAACAACCGGTCGGTCCGTGTCTGGCGATCACGCCGTGGAACTTCCCGCTGGCCATGGGGACCCGCAAGATCGGGCCCGCGCTCGCCGCAGGTTGCACGATGATCGTCAAGCCCGCCTCGGCGACCCCGCTGACCATGCTGGCGCTGGCCAAGCTGTGCAGCGAGGCCGGGCTGCCCGACGGCGTGCTGTCGGTGGTCACGACCCAGCGTTCCGGTGCCGTCACCGGCCCGCTGATCGACGATCCGCGGCTGCGCAAACTCACCTTCACCGGGTCGACCGAGGTCGGTAAGAAGCTCGTCTCGGCGTCGGCGAACCGGCTGCTGCGCACGTCGATGGAGCTGGGTGGCAATGCCCCGTTCGTCGTGTTCGACGACGCCGACATCGACGCCGCGGTGGCGGGCGCGATGCAGGCGAAGCTGCGCAACGGTGGCGAGGCGTGCACCGCGGCCAACCGCTTCCACGTGCAGCGCGGGGTGGTCGCCGAGTTCACCGCCAAGCTGGTCGCCGCGATGACCGACACCGTGGTGCTCGGGCCGGGCACCGATCCGGCCAGCACCCTCGGTCCGCTGGTCAGCGAGGAGCAGCGGGAGATCGTCAGCGAGCTGGTCGACGACGCCGTCGACCAGGGCGCGCAGCTGCTGCTCGGCGGCAAGGCACCCGGTGGCCCCGGCTGGTTCTACCCGGCCACCGTCCTCGGTGACGTGCCGGCCTCGGCGCGCATCCTGCGGGAGGAGGTCTTCGGCCCGGTCGCCCCGATCGTCGCCTTCGATACCGAGGACGAGGGCGTCGCCGCCGCCAACGACACCGAATACGGACTGGTCAGCTACCTGTACACGCGGGACCTGGACCGGGCGCTGCGCGTGTCGGAGGCGCTGGAGACGGGCATGGTCGGCGTCAATCGCGGCGTCATCTCCGACCCGGCCGCGCCGTTCGGGGGCGTCAAGGAATCGGGCTTCGGGCGCGAGGGCGGCATCGAGGGCATCGAGGAATACCTGAACACGAAGTACGTCGCGCTGACCTGAGACACGAAACCGCCCCGGGGATGGTGTAGCACCCGGGGCGGCTTTGTGGAGGCGGCGAACTGGTGGTCCGCCGCGTGGCTTGATCGGTGCCTAGCGGCCGAGGCGACCTCGGCCGAGGCGGAGCAGGAGCATGGCGAGGGTGTGGCCCTCCTGGCCGAGCTCACTGAAGCGCTCGAGCACCTTCATCTCGCGGCTGTGGACCAGGCGCGGACCACCGGAGGCCATCCGGGTACGGCCGATGATCCGGGAGATCTCACTCCGGCGTTTGATCGCGGCGAGGATCGTGGCGTCGAGCTGGTCGATCTCGAGGCGGAGCTTCTCGATCTCCGCCTCGGATTGCGGCAGAGCCGAATCGGACCCGGTGGTCGTAGCAGGGGTGCTCATCATTCATCTCCTCGTGTCAGAACTTGGATCGGTGGGGCCGCACGGCCTGTTACCCGATCTGTTCCTTCACCCTGAAACTTTCCCGATGGGCGGTACGTGATCCCCCCGGGAGTGCGCAAATAGCCGCGCGCACCGCCACGATATCGGATCGTTTGCCGATCCGGGCATGCGGAGAAGCACTGGCCATGAGGCCCAGTGTGCCACGGGCCCCCAGTCATGCAAAACAGTTGTGTTTGTGAATCAGCTGAGAAGCCCGCGGTTCGCCGCCTGTCGGTGCCCGCCGGTAGCGTGGACAGACGATGGATATCACGGTCGCTCCCCACGCCTCAGCCGCCGATCCCAGTGAACCAGCGTCCGCGCCCGCGGAGCTATCGCGCCGGGACGGTGGTGGTTCCGGCGCGTCCGGTGGCGGGCTGGCCGAGGCGGCGGCGCGGCACAGCGCCGAGCAGGAACAGCGCCGCAAGGAACGCGAGCAGCGCCGCGTCGAGGAGACCGAACGCCTGCTCGACGGACTGAATCCGCAGCAGCGCGCGGCCGTCGTGCACGCGGGCTCACCCCTGCTGATCGTCGCGGGCGCCGGCTCGGGCAAGACCGCGGTGCTCACCCGGCGCATCGCCTACCTGCTCGCCGCGCGCGGCGTGCACACCGGGCAGATCCTGGCGATCACCTTCACCAACAAGGCCGCCGCCGAGATGCGCGAGCGGGTCGCGGGGCTGGTCGGCCCGCGCGCGGCCAGCATGTGGGTCTCGACCTTCCATTCCAGCTGTGTGCGCATTCTGCGGATGCAGGCCGCCCTGTTGCCGGGCCTGAATTCGAATTTCTCCATCTACGATGCCGACGATTCGCGCCGTTTGCTGACGATGATCAGCCGCGATTTCGACATCGACACCAAGAAGTATTCGGCGCGGCTGCTGGCCACCGCAATTTCCAACTTGAAGAACGAACTCATCGGGCCGGAGCAGGCCGCCGCCGACGCCGAGGCCGACGAGACCGAACTGCCCGCGCTGGTGGCCCGGGTCTACGCCGAGTACCAGAAGCGGCTGCGCGCGGCCAACGCCATGGACTTCGACGACCTGATCGGCGAGACGGTCGCGCTGTTGCAGAACCACCCGCAGGTGGCCGAGTACTACCGGCGCCGGTTCCGGCACGTCCTGGTCGACGAGTACCAGGACACCAACCACGCGCAGTACGTCCTGGTGCGTGAACTCGTCGGCCACCACAGCGCGCAGACCGACGAGGAAGCCGGCGTCGAGCCGAGCGAGCTGTGCGTGGTCGGCGACGCGGATCAGTCCATCTACGCCTTCCGCGGCGCGACGATCCGCAACATCGAGGAATTCGAGCGCGATTTCCCGGACGCGGAAACCATTCTGCTGGAGCAGAACTACCGCTCCACCCAGCACATCCTCTCCGCCGCCAACGCGGTGATCTCGCGCAACGAGGGCAGGCGCGAGAAGAAGCTCTGGACCGACTCGGGCGAGGGCGAGCTGATCACCGGCTACGTCGCCGACAACGAGCACGACGAGGCCGCGTTCGTCGCCAAGGAGATCGACAAGCTGGTCGACGCGGGCGACGCGAACTACGGCGATGTGGCGGTCTTCTACCGCACCAACAACAATTCGCGGGCGCTGGAGGAGATCTTCATCCGGATGGGCCTGCCGTACAAGGTGGTCGGCGGCGTCCGGTTCTACGAGCGCAAGGAAGTCCGCGATGTGGTGGCCTACCTGCGCGTGCTGGAGAACCCCGACGACGCGGTGAGCCTGCGTCGCGTCCTCAACACCCCGCGCCGCGGGATCGGCGATCGCGCCGAGGCGTGCGTCGCGGTGCACGCCGAACAGCGCGACATCGGCTTCGCCGCCGCGCTGCGCGACGCCGCCGACGGCAAGGTCGCGCTGCTGAACACCAGGGCGGTGCGGGCCATCGCCGGTTTCCTCGACCTGCTCGACGAGATCCGCGCGGCCGGAAAGCGCGCCGACAGCGAGTATCCCGACGTGGGCAATGTCGTCGACGCGGTGCTCGACCGCACCGGGTACCGGGCCGAACTGGAAGCCTCCGACGATCCGCAGGACGGCGCGCGCCTGGACAACCTGAACGAACTGGTCAGCGTGGCCCGCGAATTCAGCTCCGAGGCGTTCAACAACGCCGAGGCCGCGCGCGAGGAGGGGCTGCTGCCGGAGGCGGGCGACGGCGAACCCGAGCCCGGCTCGCTCGCGGCGTTCCTCGAGCGGGTGTCGCTGGTGGCCGACACCGACCAGATCCCCGACGAGGGGTCGGGCGTGGTCACCATGATGACGCTGCACACCGCGAAGGGACTGGAGTTCCCGGTCGTCTTCGTGACCGGCTGGGAGGACGGCCAGTTCCCGCACATGCGCGCGCTGGGCGATCCGACCGAGCTGGCCGAGGAGCGCAGGCTCGCCTACGTCGGCATCACCAGGGCGCGGCAGCGGCTCTATCTCTCGCGCGCCGTGGTGCGCTCGGGCTGGGGCCAGCCGGTGTCGAACCCGGAATCGCGGTTCCTGCAGGAGATCCCGCAGCACCTGCTGGACTGGCGTCGCCTGGAGCCGGTGGTCTCGCCCGTCCAGCGTGGCCGCAGGCGCGAGGAGAGCGGTTTCGAACGCGACTGGACCAGGGGCGACGGCTGGGATCAGCGTCCCGGTGTGCGCGGCGGCACCGGTCAGCGCAGGCCCGCGCCGGGCGGCGGCGCGGTCAAGCGGAACAACACCGATCTCGTACTCGCCGTGGGCGATCGGGTCAGCGACGACAAGTACGGCCTGGGCCGGGTGGTCGCCGCCGACGGTGTCGGCCCGTTGGCGACCGTCACCATCGACTTCGGCACGGCCGGAAAGATCCGGCTGATCCCCCAGTTCAGCCGGACCATTGTGAAGCTGTAGGGCGAACCTCAGTGCGGCAGTAGATCCGTCAGGGCTTCGTCGAGAGTCGGATACCGGAAGGCGAAGCCCGCCTTGTGCAGGACTTCCGAGGTGGCGTGGCGGCCGGTCAGGCCGAGGGCCGGATCGGTGCGCAGGACGACGGCGCCGACCTTCAGGATCGCCGCCGGGGTCGGCGGCGACGGTGGCCGGTGCAGCAGGCGGCGCAGGGTCGCCATGAGTTCGGTGTTGCGGACCGGGAATTCGGTCGCGGCGACGAGGATGCCGTCGGGGAGGACGAGGTCGGGATCGAGGCCGAGCGTCGCCCGGACGACGGCGAGCCAGTCCTCGATGTGGATCCAGCTGAACCACTGGTCACCGGGGCCGACCCGGCCGCCGAGGCCCGCCTTGGTGAGCTGGGCGAGGCGCTTCAGCGCGGGAGCGTCGGGGTCGAGGACGATAGAGGTGCGCAGGATCGTCCAGTGCGCGGCGCGGGCCGGATCGAACGCCTCCTCCCACGGCTGGGCGACGCCGGTCATCTGCGGCAGGCCCACGGGCAGGGGAGTGGTTTCGGTGCAGCGGGTTTCGCCCGCGTCCGACCAGATCGCGGTAGTGCTGGCCTGCACCCAGTAGTCGACCGGGGTGTCGCGCAGCCCGGCGGCGGCGACCAGGGCGGCGGTGGAATCGACTCGGCTGGTGCGCAGTTCGGTGATGTTGCGTTCGGTGGGCCGGCAGTCGACCAGCTTGCCCGCCAGGTTGATCACCGCGAGCCTGCCCGGTTCCCGCAGTTCCGCGGCCCAGGCGCCGACCGAGCGGCCGTCCCATTCGGTCTGCCGGAACGGCAGCGCGGGCACGCGCCTGCGGGTGAGCAGGGTGACACGCTGGCCGCGACAGGTGAGGTCGGCGGCGATCTGGGTGCCGAGCGCACCGGTACCACCGGCGATGACCACGGTGAGCGCGTCGTCGGCGGGCACCAGCCCGGCCAGCCGCGCCAGTCGCGAGAAGTTCACGCGCGCATCGGTTTCGATGAACGGCCGGACCACCGCGCGCGCCGCCGCGGCGGACGGACCGGTGAACCGCAGCTCCTGGGTGATCTCGGTGCCGCCGTCGCGCGGGGTCAGCCGCCAGGTGAGCCGCATGGTCCCGGCGGGTTCGGGCTGCTCGATGCTCAGTTCCCGGTCGGGTACCACGGTGGTGACGGTGAACGATGCGCTGAATCTGCCATGAATACGCGCCGCTACCTGTCCGCTCGGCAGGTAGTCACCGGTGGCGCCGACGGCGACCGGCCCGTGCATCCGCACCGACCGCACGCCCGGATTCCACTCCGGCCACTGTTCGAGATCCCCCAGTACGCTCCACACGGATTCCGGTGGGAGCGCGATGAACTGCGTGTACTTCGTCGTACCAGCCATGACTGGAACGCTAACCGGGACCGGCGGCACTGGGAAGGGTGCCGCTGATCACCTCACCTCAGTCGCGCTGGGCGCCCAGGCTGATGCCGCGGGTGGCCAGCCACGGGACCGGATCGATCTTGTCGGTGCCGTTGAGCCACACCTCGAAGTGGCAGTGCGGGCCGGTGGAGAAGCCGCGGTTGCCCATGGTGGCGATCTGATCGCCCGCCATGACCCGCTCACCCTGCACCACGGTCGCGGTGTCGATGTGGCCGTAGATCGTGACGGTGCCGTCGTCGTGCAGGACGCGCACCCACATGCCGAAGCCGGAGGCGGGCCCGGCCTCGATGACGGTGCCGTCGGCGACCGAGTAGATCGGGGTACCGATCGGACCGGCGACGTCGATGCCGAGGTGCTGCACACCCCAGCGGGCGCCGAAACCGGAGGTGTAGTTACCGGAGGTGAACTTCGCGAACAGCGGGCGCAGCTTGGCCGATTCCTGCGCGGCGAGATCTTCGGCGAACTTCTGGCCCTTGGCGAGGATATCGTCGAAGTGGCTCTTGTCGGCGATGGTGGTGGCGTCGAGAACCGAAGCGCCGGTGCCGTTCTCGTCGAGATCGGCGGTGCTCATCGACTGGGCCGCGATCTCGTGGATCTGACCGGCGGCCTCGTAGTCGACACCGTGCGCAGGCTGGCCCGGATCGGCCATCGCGGCCTGACCGGCGGCGACGACAGCGCCCGCGGCGACGGCGATGACCGCGGCGCGGCCCTTCAGCGCGGCGGGGGGAGCGGGCACGCGGTGCGCGCCACCACGACGTTCGGCGCGGCGCGGCGCGGGCTCTTCGGATTCGGTGGCGCGGATGGGCTCCCACGCGGTGGCGTAGGTGCCGGAGTCATAGGTGTCGGACTCGTCCGGAGTCCACTCGTCCTCGGCGGGGGTCCACGCGCTGTCGGCGTTCCAGTGGTTCTGGTCCTGCCAGGTGTTCTGCTGCGGCCACGCGGGCTCGGGCGCCGCGGCGGGCGCGCGCCTGCCCTGCGGGTGCGAGGTGTACTCGGCGGTGTACCGGTAACGGTGGCCGGAGTTGGTGCGATCTTCGACTGTGAAGGTGGAGCGGTGGTTCATCGGCTGCGCCGAATCGCCGACGGCTGTTCCAAGCGAGTGCTGACGTGCCTCAAGCTTGTCGTCCTCCTCAGTCCTGACTTGCCAGTCGTGACCTGGTTGTCGTGACCTGGTTGTGACTTCGACCGCATTGACGGTAACGAAGCGATTGCAGAGTGGCAAGCGCTGGTCGAAAACGTACCGTAGTGTGTGAGATTCGTCACCGTAACGCGTCGGAATATCTCACCATTTCGAGGCCTCTCGGGTGAGGACCTTCGACGACATAACGTAGTAGATCGTGAGGGGTCACGGGTTTACATGTCCCGACCTGCCACGGTGCCGGAAATCGCCGAAAAACTACTCACCAGTAGCCTTGGCCAGCGGTTTTCCCGACCTCCCGTAACACGTCGTGACCTGCGCCACTTAGGATGAATGTGGCCGATTGGCCCTCCATGTGACTGGTTAGAGTCCGACCCGACCCGCTACCGACGTCGGGCCGCCAACAAAGACGTTGTCATAGCAACGCAGACGAGACGGTGAGTACATGGATCTCTTCGAATATCAGGCGAAGGAGCTCTTCGTTAAGCACGGAGTGCCTTCGTCCGAGGGTCGTGTTTGCGACACGGCCGAAGAAGCTCGCGCGATTGCCGAGGAAATCGGCAAGCCGGTGATGGTCAAGGCGCAGGTCAAGGTGGGCGGCCGTGGTAAGGCGGGTGGCGTCAAGTACGCCGCCACCCCGGAGGACGCGTTCACGCACGCGCAGAACATTCTCGGCCTGGACATCAAGGGCCACATCGTCAAGAAGCTCCTTGTCGCCGAGGCCAAGGACATCGCGGAGGAGTACTACATCTCCTTCCTGCTCGATCGGTCCAACCGCACCTACCTGGCCATGTGTTCGGTCGAGGGCGGCATGGAGATCGAAGAGGTCGCGGAGAAGACCCCCGAGCGCCTCGCCAAGATCGCCGTGGACGCCGTCAAGGGTGTCGACCTGGCCTTCGCCCGCGAGATCGCGGAGAAGGGCCACCTGCCCGCCGACGTGCTCGACGCCGCGGCCGTGACCATCCAGAAGCTGTGGGAGGTCTTCATCTCCGAAGACACCACCCTGGTCGAGGTCAACCCGCTGGTGCGCACCCCGCAGGACGAGATCCTCGCCCTCGACGGCAAGGTCACCCTGGACGAGAACGCCGAGTACCGGCACCCCGATCACCTGAACTTCGCCGACGTCGACGCGACCGACCCGCTCGAGCTGAAGGCCAAGGAGAACGACCTCAACTACGTCAAGCTCGACGGTGAGGTCGGCATCATCGGCAACGGCGCCGGCCTGGTCATGTCGACCCTGGACGTCGTCGCGTACGCCGGTGAGAACCACGGCGGCGTGAAGCCGGCCAACTTCCTCGACATCGGCGGTGGCGCTTCGGCTTCCGTGATGGCCGCGGGTCTGGACGTCATCCTGGGCGACGCGCAGGTCAAGAGCGTGTTCGTCAACGTGTTCGGTGGCATCACCGCGTGCGACGCGGTCGCCAACGGCATCGTGAAGGCGCTGGAGATCCTCGGCGACGCGGCCACCAAGCCGCTGGTCGTCCGTCTCGACGGCAACAACGTCGACGAGGGCCGCAAGATCCTCGCCGAGGCCAACCACCCGCTGGTGACGCTGGCCCAGACCATGGACGAAGGCGCCGACAAGGCTGCCGAACTGGCCGCAGCCAAGTAAGGAACACGAACATGTCCATCTTCCTGAACAAGGACAACAAGGTCATCGTCCAGGGCATCACCGGCGGCGAGGGCACCAAGCACACCGCGCTGATGCTGAAGGCGGGCACCAACGTCGTCGGCGGCGTGAACGCGCGCAAGGCGGGCACCACCGTCACCCACACGGACAAAGACGGCAACGAGATCGAGCTGCCCGTGTTCGCTTCCGTCGCCGAGGCGATGGAGAAGACCGGCGCCGACACCTCCATCGCGTTCGTGCCGCCCGCCTTCTCCAAGGACGCCATCGTCGAGGCCATCGACGCGGAGATCCCGCTGCTCGTGGTCATCACCGAGGGCATCCCGGTGCAGGACTCCGCCTACGCGTGGGCCTACAACGTGGAGAAGGGCGAGAAGACCCGCATCATCGGCCCGAACTGCCCCGGCATCATCACCCCCGGCGAGGCGCTGGTCGGCATCACCCCGAACAACATCACCGGCAAGGGCCCGATCGGCCTGGTGTCGAAGTCGGGCACCCTGACCTACCAGATGATGTACGAGCTGCGCGATTTCGGTTTCTCGACCGCGATCGGCATCGGCGGCGACCCGGTCATCGGCACCACCCACATCGACGCCATCGAGGCGTTCGAGAAGGACCCGGAGACCAAGATCATCGTCATGATCGGCGAGATCGGTGGCGACGCCGAGGAGCGGGCCGCGGCCTACATCAAGGCCAACGTGACCAAGCCGGTCGTCGGCTACGTCGCCGGCTTCACCGCGCCCGAGGGCAAGACCATGGGCCACGCGGGCGCCATCGTCTCCAGCGGCGGCGGTACCGCGCAGGCCAAGCAGGAAGCGCTCGAGGCCGCGGGTGTGAAGGTCGGCAAGACTCCGTCCGCCACCGCCGCGCTCGCGCGCGAGATCCTGGAGAAGGCGTCCATCGCCTCCGCCTGATCCGCACGCAACAGCTACGAAGGCCGCCTCCAGGTTTGACCGGGGCGGCCTTCGTCGATTCTGCACAGGGCGGTGGTTGTCCACAGCCCGCTCGGTAGGTGATGACCGGGGACAGGACGTGCAGTAGCGTCAGTAACCGGATCAGCACCAGTCAGTTCGACGCGACCGTGCGCACGACTCGACAAGGAGACGACGACATGTCCTACCCGACCGGGGGCTCCGGGTACAACGCACCCGCGACACCCGCCGCGCCCAGCCAGGGCCCGAGCACCGGTGCCGCCGGCGCTGCGCCATCGTCCGCGACCGACGCGGAAGGCAAAGGGCTGCCCTTCATTCTGACCGCGGCGACCGCGGGCCTCGGTGTGCTGACCTTCCTGCTCGGCTTCCTGCCGTTCGTCGGCACCAAGCCGGTGACGATCGGCGGCACCACCGTCAGCAGCGACGAGACCGACAGCTTCTTCGCCTACTTCGGCGGCTCGGCCACGCTGGGCATCGTGCTGCTGGCCGGTCTGCTGGCCGGTGTGTCGTTGCTGCCCAAGCAGAAGCTGCTCGGCGCCTCGGCCGCGGCCGCGGTGGCGGGCCTGTTCGCCGTGCTCGCGCTGACCTTCTCGGTCCCCGAGGGCGCCGAGCTGGAGTTCGGTGCCTACATCGTGATCGTCTTCGCGCTGCTCACCGCGGCCGCCGCGATCGTCGCGGTGCTGTTCGAGCTGGGCATCATCAAGCCGCCCGCGCCCAAGCCTGCCCAGCCGCAGCAGCAGCCGGGTCAGTACGGCCAGTACGGCCAGCAGCCGGGCTACGGCCAGCAGGGCTACGGCCAGGGCACCGGCCAGCAGGCGTACGGGCAGGGCGGTTACGGCCAGAGCCAGACCGGCGGCCAGTACCCGACCCAGTCGCCGTACGGCCAGCAGAGCCAGCCGTCGGTGCCGCAGGCGCCGCAGCCGTCCTACGGCCAGCCGGGCCAGCAGCCGTCCTACGGCCAGCAGCCGCCGCAGTCACCGTACGGCCAGCAGTACGGTGCGCCGCAGCAGCAGTCGCCCTACGGTGCCGCGCCGCAGGCGCAGCCGCGGCCGGACGAGAGCGCGACCCAGCACTTCGGCGGGCAGCAGCCCGGCCAGGGGCAGCCCTTCGGCGCGCCGACCTACGGTGGCGCGCAGCCCGGTGCGGCCGCGCCGCAGCAGGGCCAGCCGTTCGGCGGCGAGCAGAACGCCGACCCGGCGTCCGACGCGACGACGGCCTTCCGCCCGACCGACGACAACAAGTAAACCGACAGCATGCTCGGTCAGCGCCCGGAGACGGTAGCGAAGCGTAACCACGCAGGGCGCCCGAGCATGCCAGAAGATCACGGCCGCCGCGCGTGGCACAGGTTCGATCGCGAGCCCACAGGTGCGCCTGTGGGCTCGCGGCGCGCCTGACCCGCGCGCGGCGGGGAAGCTGCCACGCTGAATTGTCATGAGCTCTCGTAACGCTCTCGTGCGCCGGACCTCCGGGTCACGCGGTGACGGGGAGGCCACCGCACCGCCGTCCGAGCACGGTCACGAACCGCCCTGGTGGTCGCTGTCGCCCGAGCGGGCGCGCACGCTGCTGCTGGTCGCCGCCCGGCCGACGATCTGTGGGCTGGCGGCGACGGTCCTGCTGGTCCTGGTGGTCATGCTGACCACCGATACCGATCTGACCAGCGCGCCCGGCGCGGTCGCGGCGACCTGGCTCGCCGCCCATCAGGTTCCGCTGACCGTCGGCCGGACGACGCTGGGTGTGCTGCCGCTCGTCCCGACCATGATCCTGGTCCTGATGGCCGCCCGCGAATGTGCCCGCGCGGTGCCCCGCCGTCCCAGCCCGGTCGACCTCGGCTGGCTCGCCGGCGCCGTGCTCGCCGGCCCGCTGCTGATGACCGCCGTCTGCCTGGCCGTGACCGGAGACGCCGCGGGCGTCACCCCGCTCGAACCACCCGGCCCGGTGACCGCGTTCGGCTGGGTGCTCGTGCTCTACCTCGGCGCGGCGGCGGGCGGGATCGCCACCCGCGCCTGGCCCTCGGTGTGCGCGCTGCTGCCCGTCGAGATCCCGGCGTGGGCCGTGCTCGGCGCCCGCGCCGCCCGGCGCACCGTGCTGCGGATGCTCGGCTGCGCCGCGCTGGCCACGGCGGTGTCGTTCTTCCTGCACCTGTCCCGGCTCGACGGCGCGTACGACCAGGCGCACAACGTCACCGACGTACTCGGCATGACGCTGCTGTCGCTGCTCTATCTGCCGAACGTGGTGATCGCCGCGGCCGGAATGCTGTGCGGCGCGCCGGTACAGTTCGGCGCGGGGTCGGTCGGGCTGTTCGGGGTCACCGCCGGACCGGTGCCCGCGCTGCCCGCGCTGATCCCGCTGCCGGAGGGGCCGTCGGCGGCCTGGTGGCCGGTACTGCTGCTGATCCCGATCGCGGTGGGGGTGCTCGGCGGCATCGAGCTGGGCCGCACCAGCGACGACCGGCCGGGCGCGCCGTGGGCGACGCTCACCTCCGCCGCGCTGTCCACCCTGATCTTCCTCGTGCTCGCGATCCTCGGCGGCGGACAACTCGGCGCCGTCGGCCGCGCCGGGGTCGACCTGCTGATGCTGGTCGTGCTGATGGTCACCTGGTTCGGCTTCGGCGGATTCGTCGGCATGTTCTTCGCCCGGCGCTTCCTCGCCCCTGCCGCCCCGGCCGACGACTACGACGAGTACGACGACACCTACGCCGACCACGACGACTTCGACGACGAGTACGACGACGAAGACGACTACTACTACGACGACGAGGACGAACCCGACTACGACGACGACGACGATTCCGCCGTCGAGGTCGACGCCGAACTGGTCACCGACTTCGACGACGACGTCGAGGTGAGTATCGCCGCGCCGGGCTCGACGGCCCCGCCGACCGACGACATCGTCGACGCGGAGGTCGTCGAGTCGGACCTGCCGGAAAGTGACAAGAGCACCGGTCGTTAAGCTCGACCCGGCGGTATCGCCGATCGCCGCCACCCGACACACGCAGGAGTAGAGCGCTGACGTCCTCGTTTGCCCAGTGGAAGCCCGCAGGGACACCGGCTACCGTCGTCGTCCTCGCCTCGGGCACCGGCTCGCTGCTCAACGCGCTGCTGGCCGCCGCGCGCGAGCCCGGTTATCCCGCGAAGATCGTCGCGGTCGGCGTCGACCGGGTGTGCCAGGCGACCGAACACGCCGAGACCGCCGGGATCGAGCACTTCCGGGTCGCGGTGCGGGACTTCGACGACCGGGCCGCCTGGGATCGCGCGCTGACCGAGGCCGTCGACGCCTTCCGGCCCGACCTGGTCGTCTCCGCCGGCTTCATGAAGATCGTCGGTCCCGCGTTCCTCGAGCGGTTCGGCGGCCGGTTCATCAACACCCATCCCGCGCTGCTGCCCTCGTTCCCGGGCGCGCACGGGGTGCGGGACGCGCTCGCCTACGGCGCCAAGGTCACCGGCTGCACCGTGCACCTGGTCGACGGTGGCGTCGACACCGGCCCGATCCTCGCGCAGGAGGCGGTCGACGTGCTGCCCGGCGACGACGAGGCCGCCCTGCACGAGCGCATCAAGGTTGTCGAGCGACGGTTGCTGGCGGAGGTCATCGCCGCTGTCGCCACCCGAGGCATTGTCTCCGACGGACGAAAGGCAGAAATTCCAGATGAGCGAGCACGCCGGTGAGTGAACGTAAGGCGATCCGCAGGGCGCTGGTGAGCGTCTACGACAAGACCGGGCTCATCGAGCTGGCCACCGGACTGCACGCCGCCGGCGTGGAGCTGGTGTCGACCGGTTCGACCGCGGGCAAGATCGCCGAGGCGGGCATTCCGGTCACCAAGGTCGAGGACCTGACCGGTTTCCCGGAGACCCTCGACGGCCGGGTCAAGACCCTGCACCCCCGGGTGCACGCGGGCATCCTGGCCGACACCCGCCGCGCGGAGCACGTCGACCAGCTCGCCGAGCTGGGCGTGGAGGCCTTCCAGCTGGTGGTGGTGAACCTCTACCCGTTCACCCAGACGGTGGCCAGCGGCGCGAGCATCGATGAGTGCGTCGAGCAGATCGACATCGGCGGTCCGTCGATGGTGCGCGCCGCCGCGAAGAACCACCCCTCGGTCGGTGTGGTCGTCGACGTCAACGACTACGACGACGTGCTCGCCGCGGTGAAGTCCGGCGGCTTCACCCTCGCCGAGCGGACCGGCCTGGCCGCCAAGGCCTTCCAGCACACCGCGAGCTACGACGTGGCCGTCGCGAGCTGGATGGGCTCGGTCGCCGTGCCCGCCGTGCAGCCCGAGACCGAGCAGTTCCCCGGCTGGGTCGCCGGTTCGTGGGAGCGCGCCGCGGTGCTGCGCTACGGCGAGAACCCGCACCAGGCCGCCGCGCTGTACACCAGCAACGACGGCACGGTCGGCATCGCGCAGGCCGAGCAGCTGCACGGCAAGGAGATGTCGTACAACAACTACACCGACGGTGACGCCGCCTGGCGCGCCGCCTACGACTTCGACGAGCCCGCCGTCGCGGTGATCAAGCACGCCAACCCGTGTGGCATCGCCGTCGGCGCCGATATCGCCGAGGCGCACCGCAAGGCCCATGCCACCGACCCGGTCAGCGCCTACGGCGGCGTGATCGCGGCCAACCGCGAGGTCAGCGTGGAGATGGCCGAGCAGGTCGCCGAGATCTTCACCGAGGTCATCGTGGCCCCCGGCTACGCGCCCGGCGCGGTCGAGGTGCTGCAGCGCAAGAAGAACGTGCGCGTGCTGGTGGCCGAGCCGCCGCAGCGCAAGGGTGTGGAGCTGCGTCCGATCAGCGGCGGCGCGTTGCTGCAGGACCGCGACGTCCTCGACGCCACGGGCGACGATCCGGCCAACTGGACCCTCGCCGCGGGCGACCCGGCCGACGCCACCACCCTGGCCGACCTCGAATTCGCTTGGCGTGCTTGCCGTGCCGTGAAGTCGAACGCGATCCTGCTGGCCGACGACGGTGCCGCCGTCGGCGTCGGCATGGGTCAGGTCAACCGGGTCGACTCCTGCAAGCTGGCCGTCGAGCGGGCCGGTGAGCGGGCCAAGGGCTCGGTCGCCGCGTCCGACGCGTTCTTCCCCTTCTCCGACGGCCCGCAGATCCTGGTGGCCGCCGGCGTGCGCGCGATCGTGCACCCCGGTGGCTCGATCCGCGACAAGGACACCGTCGAGCTCTGCAAGGAAGCCGGCGTCACCCTGTACCTGACCGGAGCGCGTCACTTCGCGCACTGAGTCACGGCGAACCCGGACGGGTGTCGCACCGAATCCTCGGTGCGGCACCCGTTCTCGTTATCCGGCGTCGACCACCTGGCGGCTGCCCAGCGGCGATCCCAGGGTGATCTCGACGGTGCCGAAGACGGCGTTCATGGTGCACATCTTGCCGACCGCGTCGGCGCGGGTGCCCCCGCGCAGGGCGACCGCGACGGCGGTGGCCGACTCGGTGACGGTGGCGTCGACGCCGTAGCACTCCGGGTTGCCGGTCTGGAAATTCACGCCGATCGTGTTGTCGCTCAGGCGGGTCCACGACGTGAAGGGCAGGGGATGGGGGTTGACGATGGTGGGATCGGGCGTGAACCGATGGCCGAGGCTCGCGTTGCCGTCTTCCGGCCGGGCGCTCGGTGTCGTCGAATTCGATTGGGGTGCAGCGTCATCGGAGCTCGAGCAGGCGGTGATCGGGCCCAGCAGCACGGCCAGGGCGGCCGCGGCGGCGGTGAAACGCGACGTCGTTCGCATACCGTGAGCCTAGTCGGCGTGGCGTGCGCGCTCGCCCGGCCGAGTGGGGCATTCTAAACGCGATACTCCCCACAGTGAACTTTCCGCGAACCCTGCGCGTAACTCACCCGTTTCGGCTCGGTGGGGACTACATTCGCTTCCGATGCGACGCCGTGGCAAGCGGCGAGCATCACTGATGTTGGATGCTCTGCAACTGGATCTTCGAAAGGACAAACGTGGGCGACACGCTGCGCGTAGGCGAAGAACTGGGACTGGGACAGTCCCTGACCGGCGGTGCGTACACCCTGGCCCTGCAGCCGGACGGCAACCTTGTGCTGACCGAGCCCGACGGTAACGTCGTGTGGGCCGCACAGACTCATGGGCAGGACGTGCAGCGCGCGGCCCTGCAGCACGATGGCGACTTCGTCATCTACAAGGGTGACGGCTCGCGCGTCTGGGCGACCGACACCAGCGGCAAGAACGTCGAGCGCCTGGTGGTGCAGCCCGACCGCAACGTCGTGCTCTACGGCACCGACGACTCGGTCGCGTGGGCCACCGCCACCAACACCGACAACCCGCTGCCCGCCCCGGCTGCCGAGCCGGAGCCGGTCGCCGCCGCCCCGATCGCCGAAGAGGTCCCCCCGCCGCCCGCGGCGCAGACCTACACGGTCGAGCCGGGCGACACCCTGTGGGCCATCTCCGAGCGTTTCTACGGCGACGGCAACCGCTACTCCGAGATCGCTGCCGCCTCCGGCATCGACAACCCGGACCTGATCAACGCGGGCCAGGTCCTCACCATCCCGTGATGACGTAGCCGCAGCGTTCATCGCCTGCACAACGAAAGTGGCCCCGAGGCAACAGCTTCGGGGCCACTTTTCGTTTTGTTGTGTCTACCGGCTGGTGAAGGGCAGCAGCGCCATCTCGCGCGCGTTCTTCACCGCGACGGCGACCTGACGCTGCTGCTGCGGGGTCAGGCCGGTCACCCGGCGGCTGCGGATCTTGCCGCGGTCGGAGATGAAGGTGCGCAGCAGGTTGACGTCTTTGTAGTCGACGACTTCGATGCCCGCGGCGATCAACGGGTTCTTCTTCGGCTTGCGGCCCTGCTCGGCGCGTGCCTTCTTGGACGGTGCTCGCTTCACTGCCATGCGATGTTCCTTCTCACGAGATCAGTGGGTGTCTACCAGCTCGATTTGTGGACCCCAGGGAGCTCGCCCCGGTGGGCCATCTCGCGCACACGAACACGGGAGAGGCCGAACTTCCGGAGATGGCCGCGTGGCCGGCCATCGGCTGCATCCCGATTGCGCAATCGTACCGGACTGGCGTCGCGGGGCTGGTTGCGCAGTTCCGCCTGCGCGGCGGCCCGCTCGGCGTCCCCGGTGGACGGCTTGCGGATGAGCTCCTTGAGCTCGGCGCGCCGGGCGGCGTAACGCTCGACGATCGCGCGGCGCTGCTCGTTGCGGGCGATCTTGGACTTCTTCGCCATCAGCGCTCCTCGCGGAAGTCGACGTGCTTGCGCACGACGGGGTCGTATTTGCGCAGGACCAGCCGGTCGGGGTCGTTGCGGCGGTTCTTGCGGGTGACGTAGGTGTAGCCGGTCCCCGCGGTGGACTTGAGTTTGACGATCGGCCGGATATCGGTCGATTTCGAGGCCATGGGCGCTGCTCCTAGATCTTGTCGCCGCGGGCGCGGATGCGGGCCACCACGGCCTCGATCCCGTCCCGGTCGATGGTCTTGATGCCCTTGGCGGAGACCGTCAGCGTGATGCGGCGGCCCTCGCTGGGCAGGTAGTAGGTCTTGCGCTGGATGTTGGGGTTCCAGCGCCGGTTGGTGCGCCGGTGTGAGTGCGAGACGGCTTTTCCGAAGCCGGGCTTGCGACCGGTGACCTGGCAGTGGGCCGACATGCGACCTCCCTCCATGGTGATGACAACCATTTTCGACAACAGTTATTCCGCACTGTACCGTTGGGGTAACGTAAATGAAAATCGTTATCGAAAGGGGTTTCGGGTGCTGGACCAGTCCGACCGGAGAACGCCCGTCGTGCTGCTGGCCGGCTTCTCCGGACCTGCCATGACCGGCGTCGACCACATCGCGGCGACACTGAGTGAGGACGCGGGCACCGTGGTGGTGCACCACGACCTCGCCGAGCTGCGCGAAGGCGTCGTGCGGCGCACGGTGCGCACCGCGGGCACCGTCACGACCACCGTGCTCGAGCTCGCGCACGGCTGCGTGTCCTGCACGCTGCGCGCGGATCTGCTGCCGATGCTGTGCACGCTCGCCGCCCGCGAGCACGTGCGCCGCATCGTGCTCGCGCTCGACCCGGCCATCGAGGCCGAGGCGCTGTGCCACGCGATCGACACGGTCGAGGTGACCGGAGTGGCGGACCGGGTCGACGGGCCCGCGAGCCGGAACGTACGGATCGAGGCCACGCTGACCTGCCTGGACGGGCAGCAGTGGCTGGCCGACGCCACCGGCGACGAGGTGCTGGCCGACCGCGGGCTCGCCGCGGCCGACGACGAGCGAACGGTCGCGCAGGTGGCCGTCGGCCAGGTGGAGTTCGCCGACGCGCTGGTGGTGCTGGCCACCGGTGTCGACGCGCTCGATCGCGAACGGCTCGGCGCCGTCCTCGGCCGGATGACGCCCACCGCGCCGGTCGCCTGGCTCGACCAGCTGCCCGCCTTCGACGCGGTCGAGGTCGGCGCGCTGCTGACCCGCGTCCCGGCCGACGCGCGCCGCGGCCGGATCTTCGACGCCCACGCTCCGCTGCTGCGCGGTCAGCCGCCGCTGACCACCGACTGCGGTGTCTCGCTCATCGAATTCGCCGCGCGCAGGCCGTTCCATCCCGGCCGGCTGCACGACGCGCTGGACGTGCTGTTCGACGGTGTGGTCACCGCGCGCGGCCGGATCTGGCTGGCCACCCAGCCCGATCAGGTGGTCTGGCTGGAATCGGCGGGCGGTGGCCTGCGGGTCGGCGGCGCCGGTCGCTGGCTGGCCGCGATGAGCGCCGAGGAGCAGGCCGAGGCCGATCCGGACCGCCGGGCGATGGCCGCGCTGCGCTGGGACGAGCGGTTCGGCGATCGCGATGTGTCGCTGGTGATCCTGGCCCACGACGCCGATCCCGCCGAGATCCGGCACGCGCTGCACTGGGCACTGGTCGAGGACGACGAGCTGCTGCTGGTCGACCGGGCGCCGGAACGAGTCGCGTTGTGGGACGACCCCTTCGGCGACTGGCACGAAGACCCCTGCGCCGATCCGTCCGAGGCCCCGGCCACGGCGGGCGAGCGCACCGAGAGAGGAGAAACGTCATGAAAGCGGGCATCCACCCCGACTACCACCCGGTGGTCTTCGAGGATTCGAGCACCGGCAAGCGGTTCCTGACCCGGTCGACCGCGACCAGCGATCGCACCGTCGAATGGACCGACGGCGCGACGTATCCGTTGCTGGTCGTCGACGTCACCTCGGATTCGCATCCGTTCTGGACCGGCACCCATCGCAATCTCGACACCCAGGGCCGGGTGGAGAAGTTCGAGCGCAAGTACGGAAAGCGTTCGCGCGCAGGCAAGGAGGGCTGAGTCATGGCAGTGCCGAAGCGCAGGATGTCGCGGTCGAACACCCGCAGCAGGCGTTCGCAGTGGAAAGCCGCCGTTCCGCAGCTGGTCCCGGTCACCGTCGCCGGTGTGGAATACCAGGTGCCGCGTCGTATCGTTGGGGCAGTGCGGAAGGGTCTGATCGACCCGTCGCGGATCTAGGTTCGCCCGTACGCGGAGTTCGAGAGCTGGTTCGGAGGGGACAATCCGGATCGGGGATCGGACAACAGCAACGGCCTGCCGGATACGTCCGGCAGGCCGTTGTCGTCGCTGGTGCGAGGGATCAGCCCTCGCGCTCGGCCAGTTCGGCCAGGGCCGCGGCGAGCTGGAAGAACTTGTTGCTGCCGAGGTCGGCGATGGTCTTGATCTTCAGGGCCTCGAGCAGCTGCTTGTCGTGCGCCTCGGTCAGGCCGGCCAGGGCCGACGGCGGCGCGGCGAGGATTTCCTTCAGCGTCTTGTTCTCGTATTCCTTGTCGAGAACTTTGTCGAGCACCACGTTGACGGCCATGCGAACTCCTTCGAACGAACCTTGGATGTGCTGGGCGAGACGAATGCGCCCCGGCCGACGATAACCCGCTGACGGGCCTGGTGGGGGCCGAACGCGCCGTCAGCGGCCGGTTCTTCCGCGCACCCTGTCCAGGGGGCTTTCGGTGCGGTTGTCGTGCCTGCTCAGCGCCGGATCGGTGGGTGCCGGGCAATCGGCCGGTTACCGATGTGACAGATGCCACTTGGCGTGAGCAGGGCGGACGGCTTGCCGGGCGATTGCTGGAAGGCGCATAACCAACTCTTGGTTTGTTTTGTGGCACAAGAAAATTCCCGAGTGACTGATGCGGAGTCCTTGGCGGGTATGTACTCTCGTGCGGGAGGGCGGGTTCTCCGGTTAAGGAGAACCCGCTCATCGCCACTTCAGGGGCGGTTTTCGGGCCGAATGCGGTCCGTCGCGATGGATTCCGCGAGCGGGGCGCTCGTTCACAAATTTTCCGACAAACCGGACGTTAGCTGGTCACCGGGCGGCGACGGTGCGCGCCTCGCGCTGGCGTTCGGCCGCGTCCCGCCGGTCCGGCGCGATCAGCACCGCGGTGATCGGCACCGTCAGGCCGAGGGCGCCGAGCACGAACATCGGGAACACCAGGTCGAACGGGGTGAGCCCGCCCGGCGTCCGGCTGCCCGGATCGATCGTGAACTCCAGTGCGGCGAGCGCGGTGTAGTACACGGCGGCGACGCCGACCGCGAACAGTGCCGAGGCCGCCACCCGCACGAGGACCACCCGCACGACCTGGAACGCCCACAGCGTCGCGGTGCACAGCGCCATCGACGCCAGCACGGAGACACCGATCAGTCCCAGCGACTCGTCCACGGTGCCCTGCACCGCCAGCGCGTCCAGCGTCAGGTAGGTCGACAGGCCGACGCTGAGGCCCATCGTCAGCCCGCCGATGATCAGCCGCGGCAACTGCGGGGTCCGGCCGCCGATCAGCAGGCCGGCCAGCACGCCGACGACCGCGGTGGCGGCCGCCGCGGCGCCGAGCGCCGCGTTGTACCGCAGCGTGGTCTCCTGCACCCGGATGCCGAGCAGCGCCACCGAATTCGCCAGCCACAGGCCGACCCCGCCGAGCGAGACCGCCGCCATCGTCAGCCAGAGCAGCCGGAACCGCTGGGAGTACTTCGCGTGCCGCACACAGGCGAACGCCACCAGCGCGCCGAGGACCGACAGGCCGAACGCGAGCCAGGCGATGCCGGTACCGCGACCGAACGTCTCGGCGCCGGTCGCGGCGAGCAGGTCAGCCACGCCGGCCGGCCTCCTCGAACTGCTGCGGCTCGAGCTGCGCGATGGCGTACTCGGTGACCGCCGCCAGCGCCTGCCTGACCTCGACCGCGTTGCGCGCGTCGATGTCGACGATCGGGATGCCCTCGCGCACCGAGAGCGCCTCGCGCAGTTCGGCGATCGGGAAGCGCGGCGCGTTCGGGAAGCGGTTCACCGCGATCAGGAACGGCAGCCCGCGCGCCTCGAAGAAGTCGACCGCGGCGAAGCTGTCCTCCAGCCTGCGGGTATCGATCAGCACCACCGCGCCGATGGCGCCGCGGATCAGGTCGTCCCACATGAACCAGAACCGCTTCTGGCCGGGCGTGCCGAACAGGTACAGCACCAGGTTGCCCGGCAGCACGATGCGGCCGAAGTCCATGGCGACGGTGGTCGTCTCCTTCTCCGGCGTCTCGGCGAGATCGTCGATGCCGTCGGAGAAATGGGTGACCATCGCCTCGGTGCGCAGCGGAACGATCTCCGACACCGCACCGACGAAAGTCGTCTTGCCTGCGCCGAATCCGCCTGCCACGACGATCTTGGTCGACGCGACCCGTTGATCGGGGTTCGGGGGGCGCATGCCCTCAGAGGCCACGGAGTCCACGCAAAGTCCTCTCCATCAGTGATCGGCGTTCGTCATAGCTCGCCTGCTCGGTCAGCGTCGAATGCACTCGAAGAATCCCGCCGACTACGAGATCGCCGATCATCACCCGGACCATACCCAGTGGGCGTCCGAGGTATGCAGCTATTTCCGCGACCGAGAGCCGATGTGTACCCAGTCGCACGATTTCGGTGCGCAAGTCCCCTACGGGCCATTCCATGTGCGCGGTGTAGGAGACCGTCTCCACCACTGCCTCCAACGGCAGCGAGATCGCGGGCTCGGTCCGGCCCGAGGTCAGAGCGTAGGGCCTGACCCTGGTCGTCGGCCGGTTTTCTGATCCGTACGGACTCGACATCTCACCTCAGCCGGCGGAGCGGGCGGTGGCGGTGACCGCCGAGCCCACTCGGTCGACGAGCAGCGCCATCTCGTAGCCGATGCGGCCGATGTCGTGGCTCTTGTTGGCCAGAACCGCGAGGTGCGAGCCGTTTCCGACGCTCATCACCAGCAGGTATCCCCGCTGCATCTCGACGATCGACTGCATGACCTTGCCGCCGTCGAACAGATGCGCCGCGCCCATCGATAGACTCGCCAGCCCCGCGGTCACCGCGGCCAGCTGCTCGGCCCGGTCCGAGGGCAGGTGCGGGCTGGTCGCCTGCAGCAGACCGTCCGCCGAGACCAGCACCGCGTGCGAGACGCCGGGCACGTCCCGGGTGAAGCGGGCGACCAGCCAATTCAGATTCTCGTCCGTGGGGTGCGCGTTGCTCATTCGAGGCCTCCGTCGTTGTACTGGATCTCGGCACGGCCACTGCGGACGCCGCTGAGATGTCTGGTCAAGTTGTTGCGGATCTCCTCGGGATCGCGAGCACCCGCCTCCTCGGCCGGGGTGAGACCGCCGGGGACCAGCTGGGCGCCCGGTTTGCGGATCGGTAGGCCACCGACGGTGCGCGACGATGTCGGTGGATTGCCCGCGCTGGCCGCTGCCGACCAGCCCGCGTCTCCGGGGGAACTCCATGATGCGCCGTTGCCGCCGGATTCGGCAGTGGCGGAAGCTGGTTCGACGAGCCATTCCGAGACCATCCGCTGATAGATGGGGGTCGGGGCCTCGCCGGGCACCGGTTGCAGCCGGGTGCTCGCGGTCGGCATCGGATCCGCCGCGGCGACCGGTGCGGGCATCGGCTCGGGTGCCCGTTCGGGCTCGGGTAAGCGCGGCACCTGCCGTGTCTCGGTGAGCTCGCTGAGCGCGGAGGCGGGAACGCGTTGCGGCAGGCCGATCGTCCTGGCCGGGGCCTCGTCGGCCGGGGCGGTCGCCGGGACCGGCAGGTCGTCGGTGTCGTGCTCGTGCTCGGCCCACAGCCCGGTCGGTTCCTCGGGCTCCGGCTCGGGCTCGACGGGTGTGGGCGGCTCCTGGCCGTTGGGCCGCCGCTGCGGCAGGCCGGCTCCGGTCAGCGGCGCACTCGGCGGCTCGATGTGCTCGGCGGGACCGAAGCCGGTCGGCACGAGGGGATTCGGGCCGGTCGGCACCAGCGGGTTCGGGCCTGTCGGCACCAGCGGGTTCGGGCCCGCGGGCACCGGTACCACGAGCGGGTTCGGGCCGGTCGGCGACATGACCGGGTTGGGACCGGTGATGTCGGCGGGGGTCAGGGCGTGCGGGCCGATGGCCGAGGGCACCAGCGCGTGCGAGCCGGTCGACACGATCGGGTTGGGGCCGGTCGGCGGACCCGACACCGTGGGCGGCGGCGAGACGAGCGCGCTGGGCAGGTGCACGCTCGCGGTGATGCCCGGCTGCGGCGCCTGGGTGGAGGTGCGCCGCAGGCTGACGGTGATGGTGTGCCGCTTGGCCAGCCTGCCGACGACGAAAAGACCCATCCGGCGGGCGGTCTCGATGGTGACCTCACCACCGGAGGCGAGCCGGTCGTTGGTGGTCTGCAGGTCGTCGGCGGACATGCCGAGACCGCGGTCGGTGATCTCGATCAGGTAGCCGCCGTCGACCGCGCGGCCGACGATGACCGCCACCGAGGTGCTCGGCGGCGAGTAGCGCAGGGCGTTGTCGATGAGCTCGGCGAGCAGGTGCTCGATGTCGACCGCCGACTCACCGGCGACGACACCGTCGGGCACGTTGCCGATCTCGACCCGCTGGTAGTCCTCCACCTGCGAGACCGCGCTCCAGAGCATGTCCGACAGCGGCACCGGCGGCAGGTGACCGCGGCGCAGCACGGTGCCCGCGAGCACCAGCAGGTTGTCGCCGTTGCGGCGCATGCGGGTGGCGAGGTGGTCGAGCCGGAACAGCGTCTGCAGGCGCGAGGGGTTGTCCTCGTCGTGCTCGAGTTCCTCGATGAGCGCGAGCTGCTGCTCGACCAGCGACTGGCTGCGCCGCGACAGCGTCTCGAACATGTTGCCGATCTGCAGGCGCAGGCGGGCCTGGTCGGCGGCCAGGTTCAGGGCCTGCTCGTGGATCTCGTCGACGGCGCGGGCCAGCTGGCCGATCTCGTCGGTGGAATGCACGCCGACCGGGGCGATCTCGGGGGTCGCGCCGCCGCTGCGCACGACCGCGAGCTCGTCGGGCAGCTTCACGTGCGCGACCTCGAGCGCGTCGCGCCGCAGCCTGCGCACCGGGACGACCAGCGTGCGGGCCACCGCGAGGGCCAGCGCCAGACCGGCCAGCAGCATGCCGAGCACCAGGGTGGTCTCGCGCAGCGCGCCGGTCTGCGCGTTGGCGGTGTTGGTCTCGAGGGTGTGGTCGATGCTGTCGAGCAGCTGGTTCAGGCTCGACGCGTAGGTGTCGGCGCTGACCTGGAGGGTGTTGAGCACCGCGGCGTTGCTGGTCGGGTCGCCCGCGTTCTGGCTGAGCACGCTCATCCTGGTCTGGACGGCGTCCATCATCGCGGCCCGGCTGCCCGCCTTCTCCGGCATGATCATGGCGTAGGTCATGATCGTGGTCATCTCGGAGCCGAGCTCGACCAGCATCCGCGCCCGCGCGCTCTGGCTGCGGCCCGCGTCGGGGGAGACGACCAGCAGACGCTGGTGGGTGAGGATCCGGCGCGCCTGATGCAGCGCGGTCAGCTGCAGGAAGTAGCGCTGGACGACGAAGTCCTCGACGTTCGGCGTCTGCGCGAGCGCGTTCGCGATCCGCTCGGCGATCTCGTCGGACTGCTCACCGACCATCGCCGGGGAGCCGCCGCGCACGGTGTTGCGCAGGGTGGCGCCGGTCGCGGTGGCCGCGGTGAGCTCGGTCTGGATCGTCGGCGAGAGCCGGGCCGAGCGCATGGCGCTCTGTACCTCGGCCAGCGCCTGGTCGTAGGTCGTGAGCGCCGCGTCGGTCTGCGGGTCGGCGATCGCGCCCCAGTTGGCCGTCGCCGCGACCGCGAGTTGCTCGGTGGCGGTGGCGAATTTGACGACGGGCCGGATGACGGTGGCTTGCTCGGTGGCGGCGCTGAGCTGCGTCATCATTTGCAGCTCGTTGTTGATCCGGAGCACGGCGAACGTGGTCGCCAGCATCACCGGCAGCACCAGCACCACACCGACCTTGCGCGTAACCGACCAGTTCGACAGGCTGAATTGCCAGGAGCGCGATGCAGGTTCCATCCGCGTGCGTTGCCTCTGCTTCCACGTGAGACCCCGGCCCGCGCGGGGAGGTCGCGGAGCGATGCGAGCGCAGAACCAACTGGAGGTCTTCTTTTACCGCAGGAAAGATACCCGGCTGGGTGGGCATCGGCAATCCGGACCACACGGTCTGCAATTCGCCGAATATACGCTGGCACATCGCGACCGCCACGCGGAGCGTGCCCCTCTCAGTACGTTCTCAGTCGTTCACGGCAAACTGGGCACATGCGCATTCTGGTAGTCGACGACGATCGCGCGGTGCGGGAATCACTGCGCCGGTCGCTGAGCTTCAACGGCTACACCGTCGACCTGGCGGTGGATGGCATGGACGCGTTGGAGAAAGTCACCGCGGCCAGGCCCGATGCCCTGGTTCTCGATGTGATGATGCCCAGGCTGGACGGCCTCGAAGTGTGCCGTCGCCTGCGCAGCACCGGCGATGATCTGCCGATTCTGGTATTGACCGCCCGGGATTCGGTCTCCGAACGAGTCGCGGGCCTCGACGCGGGCGCCGACGATTATTTGCCGAAGCCTTTCGCGTTGGAGGAATTGCTGGCGCGTTTGCGCGCGTTGCTGCGCAGGCGCGCACCCGACCCGGGCGAGGCGTCGGAAGCGATGGTGTTCGCTGATCTGTCGCTGGATCCGGTGACCCGGGAGGTCTCGCGCGGCGATCGCGCCATCAGCCTCACCCGAACCGAGTTCTCGTTGCTCGAGATGTTGATGGCCAATCCGCGTCGCGTGCTCACCCGCGGCCGCATCCTCGAAGAGGTCTGGGGCTACGACTTTCCCACCTCGGGAAATGCGCTGGAGGTCTACATCGGCTATTTGCGGCGCAAGACCGAGGCCGACGGCGAGGAACGCTTGATCCACACGGTGCGCGGCGTCGGGTACGTGCTGCGCGAGACCCCTCCGTAGGCGGCCGCGATGGCATCCAAGGAACCCGCCGTCGCCGTGCTGCGGCGCCCGCCGGACGCGGGGGAGATGCGCCCACCGATGCCGCTGACGCGCTCGGTGTCGCTGCGCTGGCGGGTGACCCTGCTGGCCGCGTCGGTGGTGCTCATCGCCGTCGCGGTCACCTCCATCGCGGCCTACGCGATGGTGGCCCGCGCGCTCTACGCCGACGTCGACGCCCAGCTCGAGGCCAGGGCGGCGACGATGATCAACAACAACTTCGAGACGCTCGGCTTCCAGTCGATCGTGCTGGCCGGGTTGTTCTCCAACGATGTCGGCGTCGCGCTGATCTACGCCGACCACAAGCCGTACATGCCGCCGCAGCAGACGATTCCGCCGGTCGGCGCGCAGGAGCTCGCCGTCGCCGACGGCAAGATCAACTCGTCGCTGCGCACCGTCGGTGACCAGCGGGTGCTCGCCGCGCGCACGCACAGCGGCGCGACGCTGATCATCTCGCAGAAGCTCTACCGCACCCGTGAGGTGCTCGATCGGCTGGCCTGGCTGCTGTTCGTGGTCGGCGCCTGCGGCGTCGTGCTCGCGGCCGCGGCGGGCACCGCGGTGGGCCGTACCGGCCTGCGCCCGATCGCCCGGCTGACCGCCGCGACCGAGCGGGTCGCCCGCACCGACGACCTCACCCCGATCCCGGTCACCGGTGACGACGAACTGGCCAGGCTCACCGAGAGTTTCAACACGATGCTGCGGGCGCTGGCCGAATCCCGCGACCGCCAGCGCAGGCTCGTCGCCGACGCCGGCCACGAACTGCGCACCCCGCTGACCTCGCTGCGCACCAATATGGAGCTGCTCATCGCCTCGGGCAGGCCGGGCGCGCCGCAGCTGCCCGACGAGGACATGGCGGAGCTGCGCGCGGACGTGGTCGCCCAGATCGAGGAGCTCTCGACGCTGGTCGGCGACCTGGTCGACCTGGCCCGCGAGGACGCGCCCGAAACCGTCTACGAGCGGGTGGATCTCGGCGAGGTGGCCGAGCGCGCGCTCGAGCGTGCGCGGCGCAGGCGCACCGGCATCACCTTCACCGCCGAACTGCGCCCCTGGTTCGTCTACGGGCACGAGGCGGGCCTGGAACGCGCGGTGCTCAACGTGCTCGACAACGCCGCCAAGTGGAGTCCCGGCGACGCCGAGGTCAGGATCACCATGCGCCCGGCCGGTCCCGGCCTGCTCGAGCTGGTGGTCGCCGATGCCGGTCCGGGCATCCCCAGCGACGAACGGGAGCTGGTGTTCGAGCGCTTCTACCGGACCACGGCCTCGCGGTCGATGCCGGGTTCCGGGCTCGGGCTCGCGATCGTCAAGCAGGTGGTGACCAAGCACGGTGGCACGATCGCGATCGACACCTCCGACCGCGGCGGCGCCCTGGTCCGGATCGTGTTGCCCGGTGAGGCTCCGGCGGTTCCGGACGACTCCGAGCCCGGCTCGGTGTGATCCGCGGAGTCTCGGCGAACTGACGGGACGATCTCAGCCGCCTCTCAGTACCCGTCACGAAGCTGGTAGGCAAGCGTGAGGAGACAGACACCATGACCGACGATCCCCAGCAGCGACCTGCTGACCAGCCCGCCGACTCCGGACCGGGCAGCGCGGATCATCCCGCCGGGGCGCCGTTCCCCGGTTCGGGTCCGGCCTCGGGCCAGCTGCCCGCCGCCGGCGCCGCCCAACCCTTCGGTGGGGTGCCGCACCCCGGTCAGCCGGGCCCGTTCCCCGGGGCACAGCCGGGCGGCCATCCCGCGGGCCCGGTGCCACCCCACGCCCCTGAGCAGCCGTACGGCGCCGCGTCCTCCCACAGCGCCGAGCAGCCGTACGGCTCGCCGCAGCCCCATGGCTCAGCACAGCCCCACGGTTCCGGACAGCCCTACGGCACCGCGGATTCGTATGGCACGGCGCCACTGCCCGGCGTGTCCGCTTACGGCGTGTCGCACGGTCAGCAGGTTCCGCCCGCCTTCGGGGGACAGCCCGGCGGTGTCGTCGCGCCGCCCGCTCCGCCGCGGAAGCCGCTGCGGCTCGGTCTGGTGGCGGGAGCCACGGCGTTGGCGCTGGTCAGTGGTGGTATCGGTGGTGTCGTCGGCGTGCTGGCGACCGGTTCCGAGTCCGCCCCGGTGACCAACGCGCTCGACGCGCCCAAGCCCGCGGTCAACAACGTCGCCAACGCCCCGGCCGGGTCGACCCAGGCGGTTGCCCAGCGGGTGCTGCCCAGTGTCGTGATGATCAAGGTGGCCGGTGCGCGCGCCTCCGGCGAGGGCTCCGGGGTCGTGCTGTCCACCGACGGCTTGATCCTCACCAACAATCACGTCGCCGCGGGCGCGGGCGCCTCGGCGAAGATGGAAGTGGTGTTCAGCGACGGCAGCACCGCGCCGGCCACCATGATCGGCGCCGATCCGGTCTCGGACCTGGCCGTCATCAAGGTCAGCGGCAAGAGCGGGCTCACCCCGATCGAACTCGGCACCTCCGACGGGCTCGCGGTCGGGCAGCCGGTGATCGCGATCGGCTCGCCGCTCGGCCTGGCGGGCACCGTCACCACCGGCATCGTCTCCGCGCTCAACCGCCCGGTCTCGACCAGCGGTGAGGGCACCCCCAGTCAGGTCAACCCGGTGATCGACGCGATCCAGACCGACGCGGCGATCAACCCGGGCAACTCCGGCGGCGCGCTGGTCGACGGCCAGGGCAAGCTGATCGGCATCAACACCGCCATCGCCAGCCTCGGCGGCGAGGCAGCGGGCGGCGCGCAGAGCGGTTCGATCGGCCTCGGCTTCGCCATCCCGGTGGATCAGGCCCGCCGGGTCGCCGACGAACTGATCAAGACCGGCCACGCCACCTACGCCCAGATCGGCATCAAGCTGCGGCCGCAGGACACCGCGGCCCGGGTACTCGAGGTCACCCCGGACGGGCCCGCGGCGAAGGCGGGCGTGCCCGCCGGCGCGGTCGTCACCCGCCTCGACGACCGGCCGATCGACTCCGGCGACGCGCTGATCGCGGCGGTCCGCTCGCATCAGCCGGGCGACAAGGTGAAGCTCACCTACACCGACGAGCAGGGCGGCAATGCCAAGACGGTCGAGGTCACCCTCACCGGCGCCGCGGCGGAGGGCGGCCGATGATGCGTTCGAGCGCGGCGCTGTCGTGTGTAAGCGCTACGGTGATGAGCATGGACATCGATGCTCCCGTGGCAGGGCGGGCACTGGTTGTTGTCGTCGACGATCGGACGGCGCATGGCGGCGTGGATTCGTTCGGCCCGCTCGTCACCGAACTGCTCAGCGAGGCGGGCTTCCTCGTCGACGCCTCGGTGACGGTGCAGGCCGAGGAGGTCGAGATCCGCAACGCGCTCAACACCGCGGTGATCGGCGGCGTCGATCTGGTGATCTCGGTCGGCGGCACGGGCATGTCGCCCCGCGACATCACCCCCGAGGCCACCGTGCAGGTGCTCGACCGGGAACTGCCCGGCATCACCGAGGCGCTGCGGGCCTCGGGCCGGGTGGCCGGCTCGCTGGACGCGGGTCTGTCGCGCGGCGTCGCCGGCATCTCCGGCAGCACCCTGGTGGTGAACCTGCCGGGTACCCGCTCCGCCATCCGCGACGGCATGGCGACGCTGGGCCCGCTCGCGAGCCGGGTGATCGATGAGCTCTCCGGATTGGACGAGTGACGGCGATGACGTCGTCGGACAGCACGTCGCCGGGGGACCAGGAGGCCGTCCGGCGCAAGGCCGCCGAGGCCGCGCGCCTGGCCCGTATCTTCGGGGACGTGCTGCCCGAAACCACCGGTGACGAGCGCGGGGGGCGCTCGGATAACGACGAATGGTTACGTTCGCAGGTGCCACCGCACCACGGGTGACCTTACCGTTATCTACGTAGCCGCTACGTAATAGGCGCTCACAGAAATGCCGTTTCGGGTGTGATTGCGAACGGGTGACAATTCCTCGGGACCACGCGAAAGCGTGGTCCTTTGTCGTATAGGTGTTCGAAACTCGCCAGTAACCACTTCCGGTTCAGTCCCGTTGACGCCGCTGATCTCCGATGCATTTATGCACGTCAAAGCATGTGGCGATGTGCGCACCTGTGCTTGGGGTCACATTGAAATTTACGAACTCTTTCGTTGCCGGAACGGCTGTACAGCGTTTAATGTTCGCCATCGAGCCATCAACTATTGGCCCCCGCAGTACCCCGCTTCTGTGTGTTGAACCACCCGGTGGAACCCTGGCTCGGGTTCGCCACACCGGCCCCGCCCGTATCGTCGAAATAACAGTTGGTTACGTAACGGCAACAAAGGGGCGACACACTGAGCTGGGCCTGTGAGGTCCACCCGTCCGGTCTCGAAAGTCGAGACCGGCTGTTAGACACTGATGAGGGGAAGTATGAGCGAGAACCGCACCACCGGTGTGCGCCGCGGCGCCCGTGCCGCGGGCGTCGGCGCTGCCGCGGCCGCCGTGGCTTTCGGCCTGCTGTCGACCGGTGCCGCCAACGCCGACACCTTCGTGCCGTTGCCGGACGGCCAGAAGGTGAGCCCTGCCGGCGTGACCATCACCCGCACGGGTGAGCACGCTTTGATCTCGCCGTCGCTGGCCGCCAACGGCGCGGGTCGCGTCGTCTGGGTCTCCGGCACCGCGCTGGCCGAGGTCGCCGACACCCCCGAGGGTGAGGTCGGCCCCTGGAACGGCCCGTCCGGCCGCCCCGGTTCCAACAACTCCTCCACCCACGGCACCTCCCAGCTGAACACCGGCTACATCGTCGGTTGCCAGGTGAGCATCGCCGACGACGCGATCGGCGCCGGCGTCTCCGGCGGTCTGAGCACCGGTGGCGTGAGCGCCGGCGGCTCGATCGGCGTCAACCTGGGCCCGGGCGAGGTCAAGTTCGTGCAGATCAGCTCGAAGGACATCCAGAAGGCCGGCACCTACGCGATCGATTACCAGGACGCGGAGATCGAGATCCAGGGCTGCGCCGGCTACGCGCAGGCTCGGGCGTACACCGTGGTCGAGATCATCGGTGACAACTACTCGAAGACCACCCTGTACGGCATGCCGTTCAGCATCGGCTGACGTCTTTCGAACCGGCCCGAATCTTCTTCTCGCTGCGGCGAACTCAATCTCGAGGGACAATTCCTATGATCAACCGTAAGTTCATGGCGCGGATGGCGGGCGTCAGCGCCGCGGCCACCGTGGCCGTCGGCCTGTTCTCCACGGGCGCGGCCAACGCCGACACCTTCGTTCCCCTGCCGGGTGGCCACATCACCAAGACCCTGTCCGACGGCACCGTCGTCGAGATCAGCCTGGTGGGCGAGTCGGCCAACATCAGCCCGTCGATGGGCTCCACCCCGGTGCACCGCAACGCGTGGGTCTCCGGTAGCGCGCAGGTCACCGTCTCCGACGGCGGCTCGGGCAAGATCTTCCCGGGTTACACCGTGGGTTGCCAGGTCAACATCGCCGGCGGCGGTGTCTCCGGTGACGCGACGGTCGAAAGCGACTGGGAGGGCAACGCTTCCGGTGGCGTCGGCACCGGCGGCGAGCTCTCGCTCGGCCCCGGCCAGTCGAAGTCGTTCTACATTCTCGACATCGAGAAGGCCGACGACTACGGCTCGGAGTCGCACGGCAAGTCGAACAAGTTCAAGAACGGCGCCGGCTCGGTGACCTGGTCGGATTCGACCATCGGTCTGTCCGGCTGCGGTGGCTACGCGCAGGCTCGTGCCTTCGTGAGCGTCGAGGTCGAGACCGACAACGTCATCAGCTGGGTGACCCTGTGGGGCCAGCCGTTCAGCCTGGGCTGATCTGTTCGATCCCGAACGCTCAACGGGCCGGTCGCAATTGCGACCGGCCCGTTTTGTTGTGCCGATAAGTTTGTGGCGCTGGACATTGGCCGGTCGCCTCATTATGTTTGTGGCGAAATTTGCTTTTCAGCTTCTCGATACACCTCCCGGCTGGGCGAGTCCGCCCTGTTGCCAGCGACGCGGTCCGCGGACCCGTCTGGGCTGGGTCCGGGCGCAGCACAGATATCGACCTCGACGGTCGAGGTCGATTTTGCGTACACCTCGAGGGGAAGTATGAGCGAGAACCGCACCAACCGCGTGCGTCGCGGCGCCTTCGGCGCCGGTGCCGCAGTGGCCGTGACGATCGGCCTGTTGTCGGCCGGTGCTGCCAACGCGGATACCTTCGTTCCGTTGCCGGACGGCCAGAAGAACGGTCCCGGCGTCACCGTCAGCCGCACCGGCGAGAGCGCGATCGTCTCGCCGTCGCTCGCCGCCAACGGTGCGGGTCGCGTCGTCTGGGTCTCGGGCAACGCGCGCGCCGATGTGCAGGTCACCCCGGAGGGCGAGGTGGGTCCGTGGAACGGCCCGTCCAACCGGCCCGGTTCCAACAATTCGTCGACCCACGGTGCGTCGCAACTGAGTACGGGCTACATCGTCGGCTGCCAGGTGAGCATCGGCGACGACGCGATCGGCGGCCAGGTCGGTGTCGGTCTGGACACCAACGGCCCGATCGGTGAGGGCTCCATCGGCCTGGATCTCGGTCCCGGCGAGGTGGCCTTCGCCCAGATCAGTTCCAAGGACATTCTGAAGCCGGGCGTCTACTCGGTGGAGTACCAGGACGCCGAGATCCAGGTCCAGGGGTGCGCGGGCTATGCCCAGGCCCGGTCGTACACGGTGGTCGAGATCATCGGCGACCACTACTCCAAGACCACCCTGTACGGCATGCCCTTCAGCATCGGCTGATCGCGGCCGAGTCGACGAAATTCTCGCTAGCTCACACGAATTCACCCTCGAGGGGTCAACAGTGATGATCAATGTTGGAAGCATGGCGCGCGCGGCCGGTCTCACCGCCGCGGCGACCGTGGCATTGGGCTTGTTCTCCACCGGTGCGGCGCACGCCGACACCTTCGTTCCGCTGCCGGGCGGACATATCAGCAAAACCCTGTCCGACGGCACCGTCGTCGACATCAGCATGGTCGGGGAGTCCGCGAACATCAATCCCTCGATGGGATCGACGCCGGCGCACCGGAATGCCTGGGTGTCGGGCAGCGCGCAGGTGTCGGTGTCCGGCGGTGGCGGCGGCAAGATCTTCCCCGGCTACACCGTCGGCTGCCAGGTCAATATCGAGGGCGGCGGCCCGCGGGCCGAAGGCGGGTTCGACTCGGAGGGCGCGGTGGGCCTCGGTGGCGGAGCGCTCTCGCTCGGCCCCGGCCAGTCCAAGTCGTTCTACGTTCTCGACCTGGAGATGCCCGACGACTACGGCGACGAGTCCCACAAGACCCGCAATGCCTTCAAGAACGGCAGCGGCTCGGTGACCTGGGCCGACGAGACCATCGGCCTGTCCGGCTGCGGCGGCTACGCCCAGGCGCGCTCGTTCGTGAGCGTCGAGGTGGAGACCGACAATGTGATCAGCTGGGTCACGCTGTGGGGCCAGCCCTTCAGCCTCGGCTGACGACTCGGTACGCAGCGATCGGGGCTGGTCCCGGAACGCGAGTTCCCTGGACCAGCCCCGATTTTCGAACTCAGCGGGTGTGGTCGCCGTTGCCCCGCGACGGCTCCGGCAGGATGCCGTGCTTGCCGTTGGAGGTGTTGCCCTGCTCGGCGAGCAGGTCGCGGATCTGGACCAGCACCTCGTTGTCGGTGAGGTCGTCCTCGATGCCCATCCGCTTCTTGGCCAGGGTGGACGGCAGCACCAGGACGAAGTACAGGATCGCCGCGATGAGCAGGAAGTTGATGCCCGCCGTGATGATCGGTCCGACTTCGACGAAAGTGGCCGGTTTGCCGGCGACGAGCTGGAAACCGAGACCCAGCTCGTTGCTTCCGCCGAAGACCGCCAGCAAGGGATTGATGATTCCGTCGGTGAACGCGGTGACGATCGCGACGAAGGCCGTGCCGATCACGACGGCGACCGCCAGGTCGACTACGTTGCCGCGGAGCAGGAAATCCTTGAAACCTTTGAGCATTGCCGATGTCTCCTTCGTGCAGGAGCCGGCCCCAGGCGCTGCGCTCCGTGTCGAATGCTGCGAACGGTCGTGCTGGTTCCTGTGTGATGCTAACGAGAGTTGCGGCAAATTTCTCGCGAACAGTGTCCGGGTGCGTCCGGCGCCGCCGTCGCGCCGTCAATGGAAGACCACCGTCAGCGCCGTGCGCAACGAGGCGCCCGCGACGGCCGTGGCGTATTCGGCGTCCAGCGCGACCAGGACCACTCGTTCCGCCCCGGAGCGCCGCTCACCGGTCGCGGTGACCAGAACGACGGCGGCGTCGGTGGCGAGGGTGCGCGCCGGCTTGCTCGCGCCGGGGCCGCCCGCGTCCTCGACCCCGACGACATCGACCCGGTCACCCGCGCGCAACACCTCGGCCACCGCGGGATCGGCCAGCCGGATCGGCACGATCCTGGCCTCGGGACTGCCCGCGGCGGCCGCCGCCAGCCGGGGGCCGACCACGCGCAGATCGGTGAAGGTTTCCCCGGGGCGCATCGCGCCGGTGAGCGTAGCGCCGAGCAGAACGGCGGGGTCGGTGACGGAACCCGAAGGCAGCGAACGGGATTCGTGCCGATCGACGCGCAGGTCGTCGGCGGTGAGCAGCCTGCCGGGGGCCAGTTCGCGGGCGGCGACGACGACAGCGTCGCGGGTGGTGCCGGGATCGCCGCGGACGAACAGCGCCAGCGCGACCAGCGCGAGCACGGCGGCCGCGATGCGACGGGCGAGCAGTGCGTCGGCCCAGGCCGGGCGGTTACCGAGGGCGAAGCGCCAGGAACTGCCACGTCCCAGATCGGCAAGACTGCGAGTCATGCCCGAAGCCTAGGAGCGTGGCAGCGGGGATCAGCCGGTGAAAGTCCTGGTTGTGGACAACTCGGGGGCTGTGGACAAACCGGCGGAGGTCAGCTCGCGGCGGCGGGCGTCGAGCTCGTGGTCGACGTCGAGGTGGAGCTGCTGCCGTTGCTGCCGCTGTCCGAGGAGGAGGACTTCGCGGGCTCGCTCGCGGTGGACGCGCCACCCCGGCTGTCGGTGCGGTAGAAACCGCTGCCCTTGAACACGATGCCCACCGAGTTGAACAGCTTCCGCAGCTTCCCGGAACACTGCGGGCACTCCGTCAGTGTGTCGTCGGAGAAGGACTGAACGATGTCGAAGCGGTTGTCACACTCGGTGCACGCGTATGAATAAGTTGGCACAGGATCCTCCGCAAGTCTCGTCGATCTAGCACTCTACCGCCGACACTGCCAACGTCGGAAATCGCGGTTTCATTCCGGCGGAACGGGCCGGTCACCGCCGAGTTCACGCAGGCCACCGCCGGGCGTCAGTGCCCACCCCATTCGCCGGTCGTGCGGTTCCTCCGGCAGCCGGTCGACGAGTTCATTATCCCGGACGACGGCGATCAGGCGAGTGCTGATCCCGGCGGCGCCCAGCGTGCGGTCGTAGTACCCGGCCCCGCGCCCCAGCCGGACGCCACGGCGGTCCACCGCGAGCGCGGGCACCAGGATCGTCGCCGCGGTAGCCACGGTGTCCGGCGGCAGCGTCGCCGTGGTCGGTTCGAGTAGGCCGAAGCGGGCCTTGCGCAGCGAATCGGGGCCCTCGTAGCGCGCCCAGCTCAGCGGCCCCGGCTCCCCGGTCACCGGCAGCAACACCGTGGCGTTGCGCACACGCAGCGCGTCGAGCATGCGCAGATCGCCGGGCTCGCCGCGGATCGGGACATACGCGCAGACGACGTCATCGGCCCCGGCCAGCGGGCCGATGACGGCGGCGAGCGCCGCGGCCTCGCGGGCGTGCTCGGCGGCCCCGACCTGCGCACGTTCGGCGAGGATGTGGCTGCGCCACGCATATTTGGTGCGCTCACCGGGCATCTCCACAGCGACCACCCTAAGCTCTTGCCGACGCCGGATCGTCGCGACGGGCGATCGGACGGCAGCTGAATGGATAGGGTATGCGCATGACAGACAAGACTTCCGGTTTCCGCACTGCGGTGGTACCCGCGGCCGGACTCGGAACGCGGTTTCTGCCTGCCACCAAGACGGTGCCCAAGGAATTGCTGCCGGTGGTCGACACCCCCGGCATCGAGCTCGTCGCCGCCGAGGCCGCCGATTCCGGCGCCGAGCGGCTGGTGATCGTGACCTCGCCCGGCAAGGACGGCGTCGTCGCCCATTTCGTCGAGGATCTGGTGCTGGAGAGCACCCTGGCCGAGCGCGGCAAGTTCGCCCTGCTGGAGAAGGTCCGCAAGGCCCCGGCGCTGCTCGACGTGACCTCGGTCGTGCAGGAGGAGCCGCTGGGTCTCGGCCACGCGGTGGCCCAGGCCGAGGCGGCGCTCGACGACGACGAGGACGCCATCGCCGTGCTGCTGCCCGACGACCTGGTGCTGCCGTGCGGCGTGCTCGAGACCATGAGCCGGGTGCGCCGGGAGCGCGGCGGCTCGGTGCTGTGCGCCATCGACGTGCCGAAGTCGCAGGTCAGCGCGTACGGCGTCTTCGACGTCGAGGAGCTGACCGAGGGTGCCGAGGCCGACGTGCTGCGGGTCAAGGGCATGGTCGAGAAGCCCGAGCTGGCCGACGCGCCCTCGACCCTGGCCGCGGCCGGCCGCTACCTGCTCGACCGGGTGATCTTCGACGCACTGCGCCGGATCGAGCCGGGCGCGGGCGGGGAACTGCAGATCACCGACGCGATCGCCCTGCTGATCGCGGAGGGACACCCGGTCCATGTGGTCGTCCACCGTGGGTCGCGCCACGATTTGGGTAACCCGGGCGGCTATCTTCGAGCTGCCGTCGATTTCGCCCTCGAGCGGGAGGAATACGGCCCGCAATTGCGTGAGTGGCTGAAGTTCCGGCTCAGCCCGGAGTGGGATCCCAACTCCCCGAACGCGTAAGCGCGGCAAGCGATGGACACATAGACACAGGAGCTCGATGCGCTCGGTTGAGGATCAGCTGATCAAGGTCACCGCGGCCGCGGTCGCACCCAGGCCGGTCCGGGTCGCGATATCCGAGGCCCAGGGTCTGCTGTGCGCGGAGGACGTCGTCACCGAACGGCCGCTGCCCGGCTTCGATCAGGCCGCCATCGACGGATACGCGGTGCGCAGCGTCGACGTCTCCGCCGCGGGCACCGACGTGCGCGACGAAGAGGGCGAACTGATCGACCTCACCCTGCCGGTGGTCGGCGAGGTGGTCGCCGGTTCGCGCCAGCCCATCCGGCTGCAGCCGCGCCAGACCGTGCGCGTCGACACCGGCGCTCCGCTGCCGACGCTGGCCGACGCGGTGCTGCCGCTGGACTTCACCGACGGCGGCCGGGCCAGGATCAAGGTCTTCGAGCCGGTCCGCTCGGGCGACTACGTCCGCCGCATCGGCGACGACGTGCAGCCCGGCGACGTGGCCGTGCGCGCCGGCACCATCATCGGCGCCGCCCAGGTGGGCCTGCTGGCCGCGGTCGGGCAGGACAAGGTGCTGGTGCATCCGCGTCCGCGCCTGTCGGTGATCTCCATCGGCGGCGAGCTGATCGATATCGATCGCACCCCCGGCCCCGGTCAGGTCTACGACGTGAACTCCTATGCGCTGGCCGCGGCCGCGCGCGACGCGGGCGCCGACGTCAACCGGGTCGGCATCGTCAGCGCCGATCCGCGCAGGCTGCGCGATGTGGTCGAGGGTCAGCTGGTGCGCTCGGAGGTCGTGGTGATCGCCGGCGCGGTCGGCGGCTGGGCGTCCGAGCAGGTGCGCGAGGCGCTGGACGGGCTCGGTGAGCTCGAGGTGGACCGGGTGGCCATGCATCCGGGCTCGGTGCAGGGTTTCGGCAGGCTCGGTCGCGACGAGGTGCCGACCTTCCTGCTGCCGTCGAATCCGGTGAGCGCGCTGGTGGTCTTCGAGGTGATGGTGCGTCCGCTGATCCGGATCGCGCTGGGCCGCAGGCAGCCGATGCGGCGGATCGTCAACGCCCGCACCATCACTCCGATCACCTCGATGCCCGGCCGCAAGGGCTATCTGCGCGCGCAGCTGCTGCGTGACGAGGCCACCGGTGACTATCTGGTGCAGCCGCTGGGCAACGGCAACGGCGGGTCGTCGCATCTGCTGGCGACGCTGGCCGAGGCCAACAGCCTCATCGTGGTGGAGCCCGACGACACCGATTTCCGCACCGGTGACGAGGTGCGGGTGGCTTTCCTGGCGCAGCGCGGCTGATCAGTGGACTCGATGAACGTATTCCGGGCAGGTCAGCATCCCGGATGGCCCGCCCGGCTCGGTCCGGTGATCGTCGCGGGTGGCCAGGTGACGTTGCGCCCGGTGCGGTTCCGCGACGCCGCGGCGTGGAGCCGGATCCGGCTGCGCGATCGCGACCATTTGGAGCGCTGGGAGCCGACCGGGCGCGGCAGCTGGGAGGCGCGCAATCACGCGTCCAACTGGCCGTCGCTGTGGACGAGCCTGAAGGCCGAGGCCAGGCGGGGCGCGATGATCCCGCTGGTGATCGAGGTCAACGGGCAGTTCAGCGGACAGCTGACGATCGGCAATATCGTGCGCGGCGCGCTGCGCTCGGCCTGGATCGGCTACTGGGTGGCCAAGGATCTCGGCGGCCAGGGGGTCGCCACGGCCGCGCTCGCGCTGGGGCTGGACCACTGCTTCGGGCCGGTCGGCCTGCACCGGGTGGAGGCCACGGTGCGGCCGGAGAACCTGGCCAGCCAGGCGGTCCTGCGCAATGTCGGGTTCCGCGAAGAGGGTTTGCTGCGCCGCTATCTCGATGTGGACGGCGAATGGCGGGATCACCTGCTGGTGGGCTTGACGGTCGAAGAAGTTATGGGCACCGTCGTCGATCGCCTGGTCAGAGAGGGTCGAGCGGCGCTGCCGTGAAATTTCTGTTACTCATGTGGCAGGTGTGCACGGCGCGCCTGCCGCGAGGGCAGGCGTGTCCGAATTAACCTACGGACGTCGGTAGTGCGTCCAACTATGGATAAACGCGCAGGCGGGGACGGGAGGTGATGACCGCGATGCCGAATTCGATCCTGTGGATCGGACTTGTGGTGCTGTGGGTCTTCGTCCTGTTCCCGATCCTGGCGGACCGGCATCCCCGGATCCGCCGCACCACCGATGCCGCACTCGCCACGCGTGTGCTGCACCGTGGCGGGGCCGAACGACGGATTCGCATCGGGGCTGCGGGCGGTCACGAGACCGACCCCGACTACCGCCCCCGTGTGCTGACCAAGCGCCCCCACCGTACTGATTCGGAGGATCGGATGACGACACCGGCCGACGAGCCCGTCACCGAAGCTGACGACGAGTTGCTCACCCCCACACCGGAACTCGAGGCCGCGGCCGACGCCGAGGCCGAGCTCGGCGACGCCGCGACCGGCGACGAGCCCGGAGCCGCTACCGAGGCAGCCGATTCCGCACCTCCCGCGATCGATGACGCTGCGGCGGAATCGGATCCGGAGGACGAGGCCGCCGCGGACGACGACGATGCCGCCGCCGACCCGCCGGTCGCCGCGCGCATCCCACCCGCGCCGCCCGCTCGCCTCGAGGACGTCGCCGAGGACACCGCCGGGCCGGCCGACGACGACGAGGACTTCGTCCCGAACCGGCGCGGCCGCGGCGGTTACGACCCCGAGGCCGACGCCATCGCCCGCGCCGCCCGCTACAGCTTCCGGCAGCGCGCCGTGCTCGGGCTGATCATCGCGACCATCCTGTTCGCCGCGTTCGGCCTGCTGCTGAACTCGATGTTCTGGTGGGCGTGCGGGCTGTCCACGGCCGTGCTGGTGGGCTATCTGGCCTACCTGCGCAAGCAGGTCCACGTGGAGGAGGAGATCCGCCGCAGGCGCGCGGCTCGCCTCACCCGGGGCAAGCGCCACGAGGACACCGCCACTCCCGAGGCGGCGACGACCCGGCGCACCATGGACCGCGACACCGCGCGGGCCCTGCGCCGCCGTTCCACCCTGCTCGACACCGACGACGAGGACCCGATGTTCGAGCACCTGGAAACCTTCGATCCGGCCACCGCGCGCGCCCTCCGCACCCGGGTCGAAGACCTCGGGCGCGCCGTCGGCGAATGACTGGTCGAACCACGCAGAACAGCAGGTCAGAGTACCGATTCGGTATCTGGGCGCAACGCCTGATACAGTGTCACAGCGCGGTTCGCCAGAGCCGCACGGGGCTATAGCGCAGTTGGTAGCGCGTCTCGTTCGCATCGAGAAGGTCAGGGGTTCGATTCCCCTTAGCTCCACTTAGGAAATGGTGCATGCCCAGCATGGGCATGCACCATTTTTCTGAGTCGTAGGCATATGTAGCTCGCATGGCAGGCTGGCGGCGCCCGTTGGTGGAGCGGGATGCGGAAGCCGGGGCGATCACGTCGCCGTTCGTAGTCTGCCCTTGTCACCGCTCGCTGGTGATCGTGCCGACTGAACGTGATATTTCTCAGCCGGCGGGGAGCACTACGCGTACCCGGGCGCCGGACAACACTGGATGGTTTTGGGGCCCGGAGTCCAGGAAAAGGTCGCCGTCGACTGATTGCGCAAGCTGGCGGACCTGGTAGAGCCCATTCCCGCGGCCGGGACCTCGTGTTCCCACTCCCTTGCGAAGAAAGCGGTAGGTACTTTCTGTTTCCCGGCCGAACCCAGGGCCGCTGTCCCTCACGGTTACGATGACATCCCTCTCCTCAGCGCGCGCCGAAATGGAAATGGTGCCCCGGCCGGTGTTGTCGCGGACTGCTTCTGCCGCGTTGTCGACGAGTTCGAACACGACGAATGCGAGCAATTCTGCCGTGACCGCGACTGTCAGCCCTGATACGTTGTCCACCACGAGATGGAGGTCAGGGTGGGTGTCGACGAAGTCGCTGCGCATTGCCTGCAGTACCGCGTCGACATCTGCTTGTCCTGTGAGGCGTGGATGCACATCGACAATTCCTGCAGTTTGCGCGTGCATACGGTCCCAGACGGCCATGCGGGCGGTGGCGGCGGCGGTTGGGTCGTCGACCAATCGTAGATACTCCTCGCGGGCGGGGCTGAGCGCATGCCGATGCCGAACCCACCTATCGAGTCGGAGGCTGTCGGCGTCGACCGCGATCGATCGCTTGAGAACCTCCCGCTGGGCCTCTTCGAGCTTGGCGGGCGCCAGATCGCGCAACGCGACGAGCGCTCCACAAGATCGGAACCGAACTACACCGTCCCGCTGCTGGTTCAACAGCCACAGTGGCTCCAGTTCGTTCCATCCCGCACGCACCGCGTCCGCGGCTACCTCATCGTCGCATTGGGCTGCGGCATCGGACGCGCGGCTCGTTCCTTCAGCCTGCGCCGTGTAGGCGGCCCAGAATGCGAGTACGGCCTGAGGAGACCGACTGATCGGCGTCAGAATCGTCGCTGCCACACGATCCCCGTTTCCACCGTCGCGGGCCCAGATTCCGACACCCGCCGGTATCGGCAACCTGCGGTTCTCCCGCTGCAAAAGGTAGTCGAGCAATTGGACGGTCAGCCCGGAATCCAGCCCGGTTTGATACGCGATCATGTCGGCGGCGACAGTGTCCCCGAGTCCCGCGAGGTCCAGTAGCCAGCACAGAGTCGAGAACCGATCACCTTCATCGACTCCCCAGAGCTTTTCCAGTCGTACGGTGCTGTCGGCCGACAAGGCTGCTATCGGCCATTGCCGCGCGGCTAGGCGGAGCACCGATACCGACCGATATTGCGCGGGTTGCGCGACCAGCAGCAGCAAGTCGCGCAGCGTGATCGTTGCGACAGCGGTGCGCCCCACTGCACTCGACTTCACGAGATCAGGTCCGAGTGCAATACACGGTGTCGCGGTGACCAACTCGTCTGGAACGTGCGTAGTTCCGCGCTCAGCGACGTAGACCTCGATTGTGCCGCCGGGATGGAAACGGCGCGTCTGCGGGTGGTCGAAGAGATTGTGCAAAGTCGCCAAGGAGCCGCCTGGTACCGCATGAACGACGATCGCATCCCGGTCCGCGCCGAGAAGGCTGTTGAACGCGATGGCTACTTCCGAACTTGCACCCGCTATGTCGTCCCACAGCCGCTGGCAGGCTTCGACCGCGTCATTGGCCGCCGTGTCGTGTCGGTTGAGGCGTTCGAATCGCATCGGGCGACGTTGTGGCGCATCGGTGTACCAGCGCAGTACCTCTTCTGCTGGGTCAGTCCACTCCCACCGGGACAGACGTGGCGCAGCCTCCGGACCTGTCGGTGCCGCACCGCTGTCGAGCATCCTTTGTGCGGCACGCAGGTGTCCGGCATCGATCAATGCTGTGTAGACCTGCCTTTCGGCAGGCTGAGACGCTTCGATGGCGCGCAGAGCGCGGAGCTCGGTGCGGCGGCTATCGATATCCGTCGACAGCTGGTCTTCGAGCTTCCGAAGGTCGCGTTCGACCTTTGACCAATCCGACCCGCACACGTCCATCCAGCGGTCCATGTCGCACACGAATGACACCCCTGCGTGCTCAGCACGCTCGGACAGCGCCCGTAGGCGGACCTCGAGCTCGCCGCGGCGAGCTTCCTGAGCGTCGTGAATACACTGTCGAAGTCGTGTGGCGTCGTCGGTGAACCCCGGGTACTCCTCGACCATCCTGGATGCGACATCGAACCTCCCCGCAGCCACCAATTCATCGAAGACTGCCGGTTCGTCCTGACCGGCGACGAGCCCGGCGAGAACTGCGTCCACAGCCGTCGTGCTTGCAGAATCAGGCGACTCTGTGAGCACGATCAGCAACTCCACGAAGCGGAAGCGGCCCGGCCAGACTGCTAACACACTGATCGGCAACTGAGTCATCGGCGTACTTTCGCCCAGGTCGCCAACGGCTGGAGCCGATCCAGCAAGGCGAGTATCGGATACGCATGTGGACGGGGTAGTGCATTGGCGTCGGTATAGAGCGCATCCCTTGTATCGAGGACCAGATCCGCCAATTCTGAATACGGCGCAAGGATCAGGTCGTGGCGTGCGGCGGTTTCCGATCGGGGACCGGATTCGAGCAGCATTCGGGTCTGGAGCACGATGCTTTCGATGTTCCTGGCGAACGCCAGTTGCCGCGACCACTCCATCGGCTCCGCGCCGATAGCGGCGATCTCGTCGTCGAGATAGCCGCGCACGTCTTTCGGGAGCTCCGACGCTGAGAGTTTGCGATCCGAATCAGCACTCAGAGACGCAGATTCGATCATCGTCAGCAACCCGTCGGGTTCGAATAGCCTGCGATGAAGTGCCACGCCGACCGAGAAGCTGAACCGATTCAACCGCTTGATCTTGTCGATTTCGGAAGCGATCGTCTCCCATCGTGCTCGGGCATTCAGCCTGTTTCTCGAGCTGGTCAACAGTGGCAGAGCTTCCGATAGCGGAACCCTCGACCATGTACTCGCGGCCACACGCGTGGTGTGGTCTGCGACTGTCCGCCACGAATCCGGCAGCGATTCCTGGAGAATCTCGGTCGCACCGGGTCCGTTGTGGCCAGACCACAGCAGAGTCTCCGCGAGTGCACCAGCTACACCGCCGATCTGCTCGTCCGGCTCGCGAAAGGACAACTCCAGCGCCGCATTGTCGAGTTCGGCACCGACCGGGACCTCCAACGCGGCTGCCGCGACCCATGCGTGCGGCGCAAACGGGGAATCCCGATGATGTCGGATTGCGCCCGCTAGCACCGCGGCCTCGACAAACGCTCCGCGCGCCCAGGAGTCCTCCAGTAGCCACCGCGTCCAGGTGAACCGTTCTGACGAGCTGGGCTCGGCAATTCTTACGAATGCCGCGGCCGCCGCTCGAAGTTCGTCGGATGGCACCCCCGATTCCTGCCACGCGTCGAGCAGGGTCCACGGCTGATCGAGCTCGGCTATCCGCGCCCCGACCACATGGCCGAAACGGCCCGAAGCCTTGTGCCGCAGCGCATCGGCGCGGACGAGCAGCGCTGCTGACCGGCCGCTCGTCCGTGTGCCGACAGGGCTGGAATCATCCGTATTTCCGGCGGGCCGTTCGCTTCTGAACCCGCACCCGACAGCGCCGGCGATCTCGGTGGGGAAGGCATGTGATGCGATTCGCAGACCGAATCCGTTCGTTCCGCGGGACTGTGCATTTTCGCGAGTGATCGAGGCCCCCAACGGCACGAAGCATCCGATCACTGTTACGTCGTCGGCGCACACGATATTTGCTGCCGGTTGTCTACTGAGAATCCGAGGAGCGTTGGTGTATTTCTCGGAGCCGAGGCCGCAGATCGCGGGGCGTCCCGCGGATCGGTTGTCCGGTCCGTAGACGACTTGAACGGTGGTACCCGTGCGGAGCCGTTCGCGCAACACACCGAGTAGAGCTCCGCCACCGTCGCCGAAATCGGACGAGATGACGATGTCGCGCTCGGCGGCGTGAAGCGCCTCCCACATCGCGTCGTACTGTGTCCCGCCTGAGAGGAATTCAGCCACCGATCCGCTGGTGTAGCGTCGGCGCAGCTCATCGCCCATGATCGTGCAGCATTCCGCCCACTTCTGCGCCCAGAGCTTCAGCGCTGGATGATCGGCGTCGGATCCGAGTACTGGTGGGTGCAAAGTGCTGGTCGTGGAAGTCGCATGTGTTCGAGCATGCTGTGCGGGCTGGAAGTCCTCCGCGCGCATCAGCATCCGCCTGCCCAACAACCCCGGTAGCCGGTCGGATGCCCAACGCAGCATCTCGGTGACTGCCACCGGTTCTCTCGGCCCGTCCGAGCTCGGGCTGATCACCACGCCAACGTCGTTCGCCTGTCCGGCTAGGTCCATCGTCATGACGCTGCGATAGCTGACGAGGGCATGGGTGTTGTCCTTGATCACAGCACACGCGCTGCTCTCAGCGCTCTTGGTCGCGGAGTAGAGCACAGGACCACCTCGGCGTCGGGCGAGTTCCACCAGGGCATTACTGACCGGGACGTCGAGTGCGGCTCCCGCTCGACGTCCCCAGACGAGAACCAGACGGACGCCTCGGTCCACAGTCTCTCGCAGCAACGGCAACAGAGGATGCAGTGCGCTGTACCGGATCTCGGGGACCAGGAATACGACCTGCTTTCGGGCCGTGCGCAGCAACTCCTCTATCTGCCATGCGAAACCGGCAGCACGTTGCACTGGTGTCACTTCCGCGCGCGCCCGGTCCAAGACATCAATCCGTTCAGACAACCGACTGAGTAGCCTGGTCAAGACCCTCTGTTGCGCGTCAGCTGAATTGACCTCGATGTCCGCGAGTTCGTGCACCATCGACCACATCGCTGCCAGCGTCCGTTCTGCACTGACCGCCTCGGTGCGGTCCCTCCTCGCGTTGGCTGTCAACGACTGTACGAACGGCAACTCTGGCGGTTGTTCGAGGACTAGATCGGCAAGATAGTTGCTCAGTCGCCATACTGCGGTGTGGCCCCACAACAGGTCGTTGCGAATAGTCGTGCGCAGCCGACCGGACTCCGAGTCGAGCTGGACGTCCGCGATTTCGTGAATCCACAGGTCCTTCGCAGGCTCGCGCAGTATCGGGTTGTCGAAACCCACGCGCAGTATATTGCGACGACCTGCCCAGCGTCGCTCACTCCGAAAAGCTCTCTGTACGGCCCGGAGTAGCTCGGTCGGCGGCAGATCACGTTCCTCTGAACCCGATACCCGAGGCAGAATCAAACTGCCCTCATGTGGCCTGGAATCACCCTGGTCTACGCTGAAGATGCGGCCGGTGATCGGCTCGAACAGAAACGATCTTCGCTGTCGGGTGACCGAAGCATCCTGGAGTGTTTGGTGCTTGGTGAGGCGCTCCAGCGCATGTTCGGCCAGGTTCAGCCGACCGCCGCTGTCGAAGTCGATGCAGATGTAGCCTTTACTCCACAATGTATGCAGCACGTTGATCATGACCCGGTGCGGCACGGCGAACAGGGCTGACAGGCTTGTGGCATCGTGATGTTGAGGGTGTTCGTCATCGTGCACTTGTGCCCGTGGCACCAACAAGGCCCGCGCGACCAACTCCTCGAGGCTGGTGAAGTCCGCCTCGTGGCCCACATCGACTGTCAGGATCACCTGCCGGCACGGGATGGCCAGTTCGACGACGCCGTTCACAGCCACTCCAGATCATCGATCCCGACCACAGCACCGTATCGTTCGATTGTCGAGACGATAGTGGTCCAGCACTCGCCGCCGTACTCTGCAAAGTGCTCCAGGTCGCCGACCAGCACCAGCAACCGCTGCGCCCTGGACAACAGTACGTTGGCAACCTCCGGCTGACCCACGTGCCCGACATTCGACATCACCGTCGCTCCGCGCGCTGGTCCGGTGCGGACCAGTGATACCACTACTCGATCAGCCTGTCGCCCCTGGAACGAGTGCACCGTGTGCACTCGTCCGGCCAGTTCGCCCATGCGCCGTAGAGCAAGTACTTGGGAGGCATAGGGTGTCAGGACAACCAGACTGTTCTCGCCCTCGGCGCCGGCGGGCAGTGATTTTGGTCGGATCGTTTCGACGAGCTTGGCGACCAGTTCGACTTCGCCTGGATTGCTCCAGCGTGGTATCTGCCGATGAGTCTCCGCTCCCTTTGTGTCGATCCACACCAGCGGGCGCTCACCTAGCTCGGTCGGTGAAGTGATTCTGTGTGACGGATTCCATCCAGGCTTCGTACCGGTGGTGAGGAAGCTCATGGGCAGATCGTCCGCATCCTCCTGCGGTGGTGTTATCGGGTAGAAAGACCGCCCAACCGGCTCTGCGATATCTGGATGCATACGGAACTGCTTGGTCAAGCTATCCCATGGTCGCCGCGCGAGCTGTTCCGGCGAGAGCGGTTCGGTCTCGCGCTCGAAGAATGTGCGGAACAGATTGAGTGCTTCCAATCGCATCGCCTTCTGCTGAAAATGGGCTTTGATAGGAGAATCGTCGGAGGCTGTCGACAGACCATCAAGAAAATTCTCGACGTCGTGCGCGCGATGCGCCCCGAGCTGGCGATGATCTCCGATCAGCGTCCATCGTGTGCCGAGGGTCAACGGGACGATGAGTTCCGTAGGCCACGCCTTGGCAGCCTCCTCGACGATCACCCAATCGAAGTGCTCCCCGGAGCTCGGCACATCACTCCGCAGCTTCGCTGCCATCGAACATGTAGCCAGCACCACGTTCGCGCCGGCAATGATGCGATCGGACAACTCGATCCGGTCATCCCGAACGATCTGGGCCCATTGCTTGGCAAGCCGCAACTCCTCAGGCGACCACGACTCCTCGGCAGAGATCGATCCGTCCATCCGCGCGGCTATTTCGCGTTCGATATCGGCGACCGTGCGGTGAGTGAGGCGTTCGATCACATGCGGCACGAGATCCTCGTGGATCCTTCGGCGGCCAGCGGTGGCTGCCGAAGGATCTGTCCCTGCGCCTTCCGGGTCGGTATCCAGGCTGTCGGATGTCCAGCGCAGCACAAGTGTGTGTTTCGGGAGTTTCTTGATCAACTCGAGGCCGAGGTGGTCCAGCGCGAAGTTGGCCTGTGCGGTGACCAGGACCCGTCTTCCTGGATCTGCCGTCAGGTACCGGAGTAGAGCCTCCGACGCGACCATGGTCTTGCCCGTGCCTGGTGGCCCCTGAAGGGCGTAGAAGGGCTGTAGCGCAAGCATCTTGCCTATCACGGTCTCCGCGTTTCCCTGCAGCTTCTCGGGCGGTCCGGAGTAGTTCCTCCCACGGCTGAAGTCGATGGACGTGGGATTGCGCAGCGCGCGGATCAATGCGGTCTTGTTCTCCAGATCGATCAGCGCTCGGGCTTGTCGCCGCAACTGCGGGGCGGTTCCGCTGTCGGAGGTTGCGCGTATCCAGCCATGTGCAGGTATCCGGTCACCGCCGAGCGTCGACACCTCGATCTCGGTCGCGCTGCGTCGGCGTACAAAGTCGACCACGATGGTGGCCCGGCGAAAGTCCGGCCTGCGCCCGCTACGCGAGATCTCCAGCTGAACGATAGGTTTGTCCCCTGGGTCGAGCTGATCGAAGAAATCGCCGAACATCGGCCGTCGGCGATTGTCCATGGAGAAGTAGGTCAACATCGGCGAACCGTGTCGACGGAGATCGTCACGTGCGGAGTCGAATTCGATCACAACCGTTCCGCGTTCCGCCGGGTCGAGTCTATGGAAGGCATAGCAACGTGCCACCGTCTCGGTCTGCTGATATTCCAGGAGGAACCGAAGCGATTGTACGAACTCGAAATCGGCGGGGTGCTTACGCTTGGTCGAGGTGACTCCGTCGAACAGTGACTTCCAGGAAGGATGGTCGGTGCGATCCTTGTGAATCGGTGTGCGAAGCCGGAAGGGGATCAGCTCGAATGAGCTCACGCTTCGCCGAGGTCGCTTGCCGATGAGATCTCGGGCGAACGGGCGATCGGCGAGAAATCTGATCACCAGGATTCGGTCGTCGACGATCTCCTGCTCGCCGATCCACTCCTTGAGAGGAGCGCAGAACCACACTGCCTGCGCACCGATGAGCACCCACTGGGCATCTTCCAGCGCGGTATCGCCACGATAACGGGGCGGAACGTAGCCGATCGCTCCGGTCGGGCAATGCACCAATTCCGTTCCTGCCAGTTCCTTTTCCAAGAACGTCGCGAGTTCGGCTCGGCCGGCGGCCTCCGTCGGTGGGTGCGCGATCCAATGCCGCTCGGTATAGAGCGTTTCGACGGACAGGTCTGGCATAAAGGCGACCAGGTACGGTGCCGGGAGCGTGATCTCGTCACGTTCGCTGAACATTTCCCAGTTCTTGGCTATGGCGGTCGCTGCGTCGAACGAAGTTGTGCGGGTGACGGGATCGCTGTCGAGCATCGACAACAGCAGCGTTGTGAGGGCGCGCGGCAAGTTTCCCTGGCTGGTCAGGCGGGACCGCATCTCACGGTGCATCCGGGCAAGGGCATCTGCGATGTCTGAGCCTGTCGCCGAAGCCACGGCGGCATACGGTTGAGGGAGCAGCTCCGGTATCGGGCCGACGAACAGTTCCCATCCGAGAACACCCAATCCGAAGACATCGGTTGTCACCCACTCGTGTCTACCGTCGGCTCGGCTCTCGAAGAGATAGGTGTGCAATTCGGGTGCAAAGTACAGGTAGTGCCGTGCACGCTCCAGATTCGGCGGTGGTTGTAAGTACAACTCCCGCAGACGCTCTCGTTCCCGTTGCTCGCGATAGCTACCCCGGCGGAGAATGTCGCCGATTAGAGTGCTCATCTCGAAACCGCACAGGCGCAGAGCGCGGTCGCCGTCGTCCGGATGGTACGAGCGCAATGAGGCAACGGTCAGATTCCGATGCAGCACCTGCGCGCCGTTCAATTCACTCAGAGCATCTGTGAGCAGACTGAATTGTTCCCAGGCTGCGGCTGGATTCGTGCGTGCCCATTCGATGGTCTCGTCGAGATTCACCGGCTCGCCGGGATAGTCCGTCAGCGTGAATGCTATACGTTCGGCGACGTCGAAAGCGCCGTTCTCGATCCGGGGGAGGGCGGGATGGTCCAACGCGTCCAGCCGCATCAAACTGTGCAGACCGTATTCCCAAAGATCCCCGGCGAAACCTTCAACTCCGTCGAACAACTGGAGCTCGTACCGACCCAGCTCGTCTCCTTTTCGCATGAGCTGGGCCCGCACAATTGTGTCTGCCGCCAGGATGGTCGGATCGCCGATGATATCGAACCCGCCGTAGGGCGCGGACTTCCGGCAGAAGAGCCGATTGATGAGAGCCTTGTAGTGTTCATGTTGGCTGATCGCCTCAGATGTCATGGGTTCTCCTTGTTCAACCAGGCCGGATTCCAACGGAGTGCGACAGTGCCGTCCGATGTCGCGACGGCCAAGTCATTGCCAAGTACCACCATTGACAGCACTGGGGAGCCCAGCGGAATATAGTGTTTCGGCTCGGGCGAAATCGGATCCCAGACACACACCATCCCGTCATCGGTTCCCGCGACCAACAGATCGCCCCCGCCGCTGGGCAGTACCGCCAGGGCGACGATCCATTCCTGGAGGCCGTTCAGGGCAGGGCCGGATCGTTGCCACGTTTCGGTATTCCAAGTGAGGACGCACTCGCGATCAGCTGCTGCGAGGAGTTTCGTTCCGTCTCGGCCTGTCAGGAACGCGAGGTTACGCACTGGGTAACCGAAGCCGGTCAGTCGCGGCGCGATAGCTTTCGGGGTCCACGGGTCCCATACGGCGACCGTATGGTCGTCGCCGCCAACGGCCAAGATTGCGCGCCCCGCCTGGTCGTACCCCGCGGCCACCGTGCGAACGCGTCCGTTGTGAGCGGCGAACGAGGGGCGGGCCTCGCGCCCGGTCGACGCATCCCACAGGTGGGCTACGCCGTCGTCCTCGCAGACGACAACGACGACAGTGACTCCCCCTCCGTTGTCAAAAGATGCTGTTGCACACATCGACTCGGTACGGGCGAGGCACGAAATCCTGGCGTCCGCCAGATCTGATAGCCACAACGCTGATTCCGTTCCGATTACCAATTTCGTGCCGAGCGCGGACGACGCATGTAGCGCGCAGATCGGCTCATCGAGCATCGGCCGTCGCCGCGAGAGCTCCTCCCCGCTTGTCGCATCGAACAGGGTGATCCCGGCCGCGACGCCTGTGACGAGGACTGTTCCCGCACTTGAGGCTACTGCGGCAAGCATCGTGGGATGGCTACCCGATGCGGTTATCACAGGGCGATCATGCTGACCATTCCCGACGGGGTCCCATACTCGTACGGTGCGATCAAGCCCTCCGGTGGCCAGTTCGACGCGGCCGTCCGAGTGGCTGATCGCCACAATCGAGGTGATCTCACCCGCGTGCCCGATGAGCGGAGCGTCGACCGTAGCGCCGGTGCTGGTATCCCACAGTCTGATAACGCCGTCAGCTCCAGCGGCGGCGAGCAACGAGCGGTCGGAGTATCTCAGCACGGTCAAGACACGCACGAGCGGCGCCGAGAGCGGTTGCCCGATCTGCCTAGAGTCTTTGTCCCACAATCGAACTGTCGAGTCCTTACCAGCGGTCGCGATTCTAAGCCGGCCATCTCGGTCCGAAAATACGGCTACGGTCGAGAATGGGATCGGACACCGCCAGCGGAGCGGAGCGTCGGTTCCGTCGTGGCGCCAAATATTCACAACGTGGTCGGCTCCAGCCGAGACCAGCTGAAGCACACCGGTGGGGTCGACCCAGGTGTGCAGGGCGGACACCGCGGCACCGTCGTGATTCGGCGGGCGGGCGGAGGTCGGTGTACTTGAATCCAATCTCCACAAACGGATTCGACCGTTCCACCCGCCGCTGGCCAGAAGTATCGGCTGATCATCTTCGGCGATCAAGCACAGCGCTGAGATGTTCTCCTTGACCGGAAATGGGGCACACATCGGTTGACGGGTCGCGTAGTTCCACACATGGACAACCATGTCCGCGCCGAGACTTGCCACCACGCCTCCCGCTGGCGTTCCGCACGCTGCCAGAGCGGTGATGGCCCCGGCGTGGGGCACGGGTGCCTGTGCGGCGAGATTGCCGGTGAGCGGATCCCACACCCGTACCAGCCCATCGCTGCTCCCGGTGGCGAGCAGCGTGCCGGAGCCGGACGGGAATGCCGCCAGCGTCCTGACTTGGCCGGGATGGGCGTTCAGTGTGAGGTGCAGCGAGTGGCGAGCCAGATGTGCCCAGCGGACACCCCAGACCTGATCCTCTGTGTAATGCGCGGCCGGCGGAACTCCGGTCGTGCGTGCGGATCCGAGTTCGCGTAGGCCGGCGCGGTTCGAATCGGTATCAACGGCCAAGTGGGCCGTCGCGATCGTGCCGGTTACTGCCGGAGGAAGCGCGGATGTATCGCCGTCTCTCATGGCGTAGAAGGCGACGGCCCGAGCATCCAGCCGATCGAGCACGTCGAGGTGCTCGACCACCAGGTCCCAACCTTTTCCTCCCAAGGCTGCGAGGTGAGCTGGGAGATGCCGCACAAGATAGGGATTCAGATCCGAACCCGTCTGTGTCGCGACTGTCAACAGCGCCTTCGCCACGTTCTCCGCAGGGGCCGTCGAGACTGCAGATGCTTGCAGGGCCTCACGAAGCGCCTGGTTGGCCAGCCGATACACACTCTGGCCGTCTTCGACATCGAGCAAGATGTAGGGGGCGGCAGCCGAGCGTGCCGCCGATATGTCAGCGCCGGTGACTTTTTCGCCGTAGAGCGCTGTCGCTGACGCAGCCCAGATCTGCCCCGCCATCGGCAGACCTCTGCCCTGGGCGACAGCGAGGGCCTCCAACGCGTAGCGAGCTTTCGGAATCCGGTCGGTCAATTGGTCGACGGTGGAGCGAAAGAGGCGCTCGTAGTCTGAAGACAGCAGCTCGACGAGCTCGTCTGTCCGTTCCTCAGAAAGTATCTCCCGGTCGGACAGAATGGCGTGCGCAGCCAGATTCGCGTCGAGGAAGGTGCGTAGTCCAGCAGTGTGGCCGACCTGCACGGACCGCGCAAGCCCGAGCACCTTTCCGACGGCGGCCCCGGCGACGCCCGCACCGGCCATCCGCCGCTCCAGGTATTCCGCGATAAGTTCGTTCGAGGAGGTGATGACGAGATCGCGAACATGCGGGTGACCCAACCCGAGTTGGCGTAGCAGAGTTGGATCACCGGCGGACTGCTGTGGACGTGATTCCGGTGTTCGAACACCCACCACGACGCGTACGCCGCGGAGCGAACCGATCTCGTTCAACAGCGCGGCCACCCCCATCGGTTCGGCGGCTTCATCGAGGGCATCTGCCAGGACGGTGAATCCGGCCGCCTGACCCACCTCGCCCAATGCGGAGACGATGTCGTGGCGCGGTTGCTCCGGGACGGCTCCTGGTGCGGAAATCCCCAGGGCATCGACGAGACTTGAGATGACTTCCGCCACGGTCATTCCAGCGAGATGGACCGACGCGTCGATTGTCGGCGGACGTCCGGACCTCGGCCATCGCCCGCTGGAGAATCCAGCTTCGGCGAGCACTCCAGCCAGCTCTGGGCGGGAATGCAGCAACAGGTTCCCCAATACCGCTGATTTCCCGACGCCGCGCGGGCCTGTCACAGCCAGGACTCCATGATTGGAACCGGCCAGCCAGGTCGCAATCTCGGCTCGTTCGTGGTCGCGACCGACGAAATGCCATGCGACCTCACCGAGATCGGCGTTGCTGCCCATGCGTGCGAACGTGATCCGCTGCTGTGCGGGTAGGCCTTCAACGATCCGGGTGAGCTCGGCGAAGGCCTCGACCGAGGTCTGCAAACCTGGCAAACGAGTTGGTCGGACGATCGGGTGGCTGCGCGCAAGCGTGAACTTATCGACCAGCCCCGGTACGAGCGACTCCTCGAAACGAGTGTGGAGGTCCGCGAGGCGAATGACAGTATCGGTCGGCTGGAGCTCGTCGATCCACTCCGCCAGCGCTCGCCGGAACCGAGCAAGGTATCCGCTGCCCTGGTCACCGCCGGAAGCGAGCAGCAGAATCCCTTCGAGACCCCGCGTCTTGCGCAATTCGAGACCAACCTCGGATACGAACGCGGCCGCTGAGCACGCCTCGACCACGACGATGACCCAGTCGCGCCGATCACGTCGTCGAGCATATTCGCGGCGAATGTGCCACGCCACGATGGCGGGCTGTAGATCGAGGTCCTCACGCTCGCCCTGCGCACCGCTGACGATCAGCGACGCGGAATCCGCGTTGGACGGTCCGTGCCCGATCCAGACGAGAACTGAACTTCGCCCGCTCGCCCGCCCTGACCACTCTTGCAATCGGTGGACGGTGGCCGACAGGTCTCGTAGTCCTCCTCTCGGCTCCCATACGTGCCCCTCGCCACCGAGCTGGTTCAGCAGCTCCGCAATAGCGGATGCCTCAGTATCGGCATCGAACTCCGGGTACCGTTGGGTGTCCAGGTAATTGCCGTGTGGCAGCAATACGACATCGAATCGGTTCGAGCGGTCGTCCGATGCGGTGCTAGAGGTCGGGTCAATCGCTGTCATCGTTATCGAGCCGATCGACCATCACCAATTGTGTGACCGGTTCGGCACCACCGCTGACCGCAACTCGGTACAGTCCCGGCTGACGGATGGTGACAGTGGCTGTCACCTGGTCGTCGTGGTCTCGCCGGTAGAGCGTCGGCCGCGCTACTGTTTCGTCGTAGCTGCCAGTGTTCTCGACACGACAGCTCACGCGGTCGGGTTCGGTGACGTCTGTGGCGACGATGTCGAACGGTTCGCCTACGGGAACGAATTCAGGGACGACGAGGCCGAGTTCGGCTTTACCGAGGACGAATTCGCGCTCCGGGATATGTGTGAGCAAGCCATAGGCCGCGTCGATCACCGTCTTCGATCGGCCCAACGACTGATGTTGCTGGACGACGGTGTTCTCCTCGGTACCGGGAAAGTCGCCGGCGTATCGGTAGACCGTGCCGTCACCCTTGTGGTTGTCCGCGATCGGGCGTCTCGTTCGGGGGTCGGTGACCACCGCGCCGTCGGGGCCTAGCCGGACTCGGTAGTTCATCGGCAGAACTCTTCCGTCGACCATGCGTAGGCTCTGCGAGGTCTCTTGCCCGGTGCCGACGAAGCGCCGGTGTCCGACCATTGTGGTGTCGGCGAGTCGTCGGAATCTCTCGAAAGTTTCCTTCGAGAGGTCGGCGTCGCCACCGATGGCGGCAACGTCGCTGACTGTCAACGCGGAAAGACCATCGCGTCCTTGCATGCATCGGTAGGTTGGCAGGAGATCGTGTAGTCCCGGAAGGGTTTTGGCCAGCTCGCCGACGTGTTTGCGCGACAGAAGCCCCGGTGCACCCCGTCCCGAGTTCAGCATCTCCGTGGTTTTGACAGCGCCCTGGAACGGCGTGCCGAAGGTCAGAGTGGCTCGTACGTCGTCGGACGCCCCGGATATTCCGGCCATCGCCCAGCACAGCAGGCCTCCCATGGAGTGGGCCAACATGACCAGCTGGGCATCCCGCGCATCAGGGTCCGCCTGTCGTGCCTTGTCGTAGGCTGGGTGCCTTCTCCAGGCTGCCAGATGGTCAGTCGCGGCACGTGCCAGCAGGGTGGCATTGTGATCGACGGAAAGCCGCCAGTCATAGGCGAATTCCAGGATGGCATCGGGGTGGGCGACCGCGGTCCGCAATCCGTCTACGAGATCTCGGTACGGCTCCTGCCCTCGTAGGACGGGCGCCCACGCAGGTGCCTCCAGCAGGCCGCAAGCCTTGATCCGCCCGGTGCGCCCCTCGCGCTCCGCGTCGGTGACATGCAGTGCCCGTAGACCTCGTCGATGTCGCCACCTCAACGAGTACTGAACCACCTGTTCCATGCCCCATACCCAGCAGTTGTTCTCTGTGTCGTACAGGCGACTACCCATGATTCCGGGAACCAGTACGACCGCGTCGTAGCACGCACTGCGGCGGATCAGTGGGTAGCTGGTACCCCCCTGCGACTCCATCACTCAACGGTAGCGGACTCGGACGGAGGTCTTCTGGTTTCCAGAGGCCCGGTTTGCGGGTATCAGGATTGAGTCTTCTTGCCTTGGCCGGGCCAGCCATGTTGCCCGAGAACGATTTCGGGCGGTTTCCGGACGGTCTTCTCTTGGGTCCGGGTGGACTCGATGGTCGGGCTCACGGTCTCGCGCCTGTCGGTTCCGGTGTTCGCATCATCGGTGACACTGTTGGCCGCTTGGGTGGTGTGTCGGGCAGGCCGAGGCCAGACGGGTCGTCAGACATAGCTGTCGGCGACGGCGGCTGCCGTCGCCCTGCGGCGCGGCACCGCGAACGGGCTGGGGCTCGGCCGCGCGCACGGCGCGGATTCTACGTACGGGGTGCCTCGCGAACATGCCCATAAAAATATGGTTTGCGCCGATGTGTGTGGGGTACTTCGTTTTTGTCGGTCAGCTGAATGGTTACCGACGCGTACCTGAATGACTCGCTTTGCGTTCCGTCGATTCGAATGACCCGCGTTACATATTCGTTCACCTGGAATTTATTACCCAGGTCACAATTTCGCGGTAGCTTCGTCCTGCTCATTTACAGCCATCCGCTATGACTGTGCTGTGTATTTGCGGAGCCTGGTAGCAGGCATTAACGTTCTCCGAAACTGGATAATCCGAGCAGGACCGCGAGCGCTCGCGCTCATCAAGTTCGCTGCCGGGGAGGAATCGGTTCATCAGCGAACAGATGTGGCGCCACCAGTCGGGAGGGGGCGCCGAATGCGTCTGTGGGAGTACCAGGGGTAATTCATGACAGCGGTCGTCGCGGTTCGCGCCGAGCCGGAAATTCCGAATACCGACCCGTCGTTCGCTTTTCGCGGTGTCGCGCTGATCGCGACGATTACCGCGATTGCGCTGACCGTGACGGCGGGACGCTACGAGTTCTTCGGTGACGAGCTCTACTTCCTGTCGGCCGGACGGCGGCTCGACTACACCTACGCCGACCAGGGCGTGGTGGTGCCGCTGTTCGCCTGGATCGCCGATGTGCTCGCGCCGGGATCGACGACGGCGCTGCGCTTTCCCGCGGTGGTGATGGGCGTCGGCGCGGTCGTCGTGTCGGCGCTGATCGCCTACGAACTGCGCGGCAGTCACCGCGCGCAGCTGCTCGCCGCGGGCACCTACGCGACGTCGTACCTGGTGGCGACCCAGGTCATCCTGAGCACCTTCTCCTTCGACGCCACCTTCACCGCCGTGATCACCTGGCTGTTCATCCGCTGGGTGCGCACCCGCCAGGACCGGCTGCTCGTCATCACGGGCCTGGTCGCCGCGCTGGACATGCAGGTGAAGTGGATGATCCCGCTGGTCTGGGCGTGCCTCGGCCTGGCCGTGGTGCTGTGTGGTCCGCGGGAGATCCTGCGCCGCCCCGCGCTGTGGGTGGCGACCGGCATCCTCTCCGCCTCGCTGATCCCGATCCTGATCTGGCAGTCCCAGCACAATTGGCCGCAGCTGGCCATGGGCTCGATCATCGGCGCGGAGCAGGACGCGACCGGCTACGGTCCGCCCGGTTTCTTTCCGCAGTGGGTCGGCTTGGCGGGCGCGCTCGGCGCGTTGTTGCTCGCGTTCGGCTTTTGGGCGGTGTACAAACAGGAATCGCTGCGCCCGTATCGGTTCATCGCGGTCGCCTTGGTGATCATGACCACATTCGTGGTCGTCACGCACGGTCGGCCGTATTACCCGACGGGATTCTTTCCCGCGATGTTCGCCCTCGGTGCCGTCGGCCTCTGGCAGTTCGACCGTAAACGATGGATGAACCTGGCATTGATTCCGATCGCCGGAATCTCGGTGCTGACATTCATTGCCATGATCACCGTCACCCCGTTGCCTGCGAGTTGGCGGATGCAGGCCGAGGACGCCATCGATCTCGGCTTCCGATCGGCGTTCTGGGGCACCACCAATTGGTCGGAAATGGTGTCCGCGGTCGGTGCCGGCTACCACACACTGACGCCCGAGGAAAAGGCGAACTCCGCCGTCGTCGTGCAGGGGTACTGGCAGGCGGGCGCCGTCGAGCAGTTCGGCGGGGAGTACGGTCTGCCCGCCACCTACAGCCCGAGCCGGGGTTTCGGCTTCTTCGGGCCGCCGCCGGACTCGGCGACCTCGGTGATCTACCTCGGGCTCGACACCGCCGAGGCCGACCTGCGCGCCCGGTTCACCGAGGTGGAGCGGGTCACGCAGCTCGACGATCCGATGGGCATCCCCGGCATCGACCGCATGGTCGCGGTCTGGCGCTGCACGGGACCGAAGCAGCCGTGGTCGGTCATGTGGGACGACATGACCACCCTGTACTTCGATCTCGGGCTCTGGCGCGACCCCAGGGCCACCACCCGCCCGACGCGCTGAGCCACCCGGCTCAGAACAGGCCGCGCAGGGCCAGGAAGCGCAGGCCACCCGCCGCCGCCATGACGGCGAGCACGGCGCCCGCCTGGGCGAACTCACCGAGGCCGGGCGCCAGCGCGTCCAGTCCGGCCAGGGCGGCGGTGCTGGTCAGCAGGCCGATCAGGGCCAGGCCGCCGCCCTCCCACTGCGCGGTGAACCAGCCGACCCGGCCCGCTGCCCGGAAGGTGAGCTGACGGTGTAGCTCGTTCGCGATCACCGTGCTCACCAGCGACCCCGTGACATTGGCGGCCAGCGGACCGAGCCCGGCGCAGGCCACGAACAGCGCGACGTAGGCGATATTGCTGGCGCCACCGACCAGCGCGAAGCGGATCAACTGCGCGAGCGGGTGATCGGCGCGCAGGAACCGCCGCACGCGGCCGGACAGGTCCCTGCGCGGCAGCACGACGAGGGCGGGACGCAGGGGCGGGGCGGCGAAGGCGGTGCTGTTCACGAGAACTACCGTCGCCGCCTGCGCTGACGCCGACCTGACGTCGGCCTGACACCGACCTGGCACGTCGGCGTCAGTGGGTGTGTCAGGGCGGTGTCAGCCCGGTGTCAGGTCCACCGGCGACCGTAATCGCCATGAACAACACAGCGATCGCGGCCTCCGGGCTGCGCAAGGCATACGGGGACAAGACCGTCCTCGACGGCATCGACCTCCGGGTCGACGCGGGCACGATCTTCGCCCTGCTCGGTCCCAACGGCGCGGGCAAGACCACCACGGTCAACGTGCTGACCACCCTGCTGACCGCCGACGGCGGCACCGCCAGGGTGGCGGGCCACGACCTCGCGACCGAGACCAAGGCCGTCCGCAAGGCGATCGGCGTCACCGGCCAGTTCGCGGCCGTGGACGACCTGCTGACCGGCGCGGAGAACCTGAAACTGATGGCCGACCTGCACCGCCTGCGCGGTCCGGCGGGCAAGCGGGTGATCGCCGGGCTGCTGGAACGCTTCGACCTGGTCGAATCGGCGGGCAAGCCGGCCGCAAGCTACTCCGGCGGCATGCGCCGAAAGCTGGACCTGGCGATGACCCTGGTGACCAAGCCCGAGATCGTCTTCCTCGACGAGCCGACCACCGGACTCGACCCGCGCAGCAGGCGCACCATGTGGGAGATCGTGCGCGAGCTGACCGCCGACGGCGTGACGATCTTCCTCACCACCCAGTACCTGGAGGAAGCCGACCAGCTGGCCGACCGGATCGCCGTGCTGGACCAGGGCCGCATCGTGGCCGAGGGCACCGCCGAGGAGCTCAAGCGCCGCATCCCCGGCAGCCACGTCCGGCTGCGCTTCGCCGACGCCACGGAATTGGCCGCGGCGGCGCGGATCCTGCCCGACGCCACCCCTGACGAGGACGCGCTGACGCTGAACGTCCCCGGCGACGGTGACTCGAAATCCCTGCGGGCCCTGCTGGATCGGCTCGCCGCCCACGCGCTGGAGGCCGAGCAGGTCTCCCTGCACACCCCTGACCTCGACGACGTCTTTCTCGCCCTGACCGGGCACCCCACCACGGAGGCCGAAGCCCGATGAGCACCACCACCGCACCCAGCACCCTGTCCGCCGCACTGTTCGATTCGTCGGTCATGTTGCGCCGCAACTTCACCCACATCACCCGATCGCCCGTCACCATCTTCAACGCGGCGCTGATGCCGGTGGTGATGATGCTGATCTTCGTCTACGTCTTCGGTGACGCCTTCGATGTCGGCGAGAACTACATCGACTACGCGGTGCCCGGCATGCTCATGCTGGCCATCAGCTACGGGCTGTCCGGCACCGCGGTGTCGGTGAGCTCCGATATGACCACCGGTGTCATCAACCGGTTCAAGGTCATGGACGTCTCCCGGGGCGCCGTACTGACCGGCCACGTCGCGGCGAGCATGCTGACCAATGTGGTCGCCATCGCCTCCGTGCTCGGTGTCGGGTTCGCCCTGGGCTTCCGGTCGCCGGCGACCGCGGCGCAGTGGCTCGGCGCTCTCGGGGTGCTGCTGGCCACCGCCTTCGCCGCGGCCTGGCTCACCGTCGCCCTCGGCATGGCCGCCAAAACCCCGGAGGCCGCGGGCATGTCGGTGGTGCCGCTGATCATGCTGCCCTTCGTGAGCAGCGCGATCGTGCCCGCCGACAAGATGGGCCAGGGCGTCCGGCAGTTCGCCCAGTACCAGCCGTTCACGCCGATCATCGAGTCGGTGCGCGGCTTCCTGACCGGCCATCCCTCGGCGGGCCACACCTGGGCGGCGCTGGCCTGGTGCGTGGGTTTCGCGATCGTCGGTTACCTGTGGTCGCGAGCGACCTTCACCAAGCGGGCGTGACCGGTCTCAGCGCGGCCTGGCTCAGCTCCCCATCGCCTCGGTGACCACGCGGTCACCGGGGCGATGTCGGCTGTGATCACCGGGCGAGGGTGAGCGCGACCAGGGCGGGCCGGTCGGCTTCCGCGCCCTCGCGCGTCGCCTCGGTGAAGGCCGTGTCGCCGAGGCGATCTCGGGCGATCCGCTCGATCCTGGCCACGTCGGGATGGGAGTGATCGGGCAGGCCGCGCGCCGCGGTGCCGGCCGCGAGCAGGCGCGTGGCCTGCTCGTACTGGTCGGTGCGTACCGCCAGGTCGGCGATTCCGACGAGGACGTAGGCCAGCAGGGGCGCGTGGCCCGCCGCCGTCGCCGAACGGAACGCGGCGTCGCAGTGATTCGCGGCCTCGGCGAGGTCGTCGGCGAGGTAGCCGAGCGAGATCTCCAGCATCGCACCGACATTCGGTTGCTCGGCATCGGTGCCGAGGAGGGCCCGCGCGTGGAGGATCTGCCCGTGCGCCAGGACGGGGTCGCCACTCCAGCGGGCCAGTTCCGCACGCGCCAAGGCGACTTCGGCCAGCGCGGTGGGCCAGCCGTTGAGATCGGCGCAGCGCTGCGCCTCGGCGAGCGCGCCCGCGCTGGCGTCCGGATCGCCGAGCAGCCAGTGCAGCTGCGCTTGGCGCGCCCGCATCGCGACCACGTCCTCGATCGCGCCCACCTCGGTCACCACCGCGATGGCCTCGTCGAAAAGGACGACCGCGTCGGCGAATTCGCCGCGCATCGCGGTCCGATTGGCCAGCTCGGTGAGGGCGAACGACATGCCCCAGCGTTCGCCGAGCGCGCGGAATTCGGTGAGCGCCTGCGCGAGATACTCGTCCGGCTCCGGTCCGCTGTGCCCGAGCACGGTGCGCAGCTTGCCCAGCTGGAGCCGGGCGAGTGCGCGCGCCCAGGGGTCCTCGTCGCCGAGGACCGATTCGAAGGCGGGCAGGTATTCGTCCGGGCCGCCCAGCATGCGCTCCAACGCGGCCGTGAATCGCAGCGCCGGATGGCTGCCGATGGCATCGCGGCCGAATCGGTGCGCCTTGCGGATCCACTCCGCGACCTGCTGTTCGTCATTGCGCCCGGAGGTGACGAAATGCACGACCAGCCCGTACACCAGCGCCCTGGTCTCGTCGTCGACCTCGCCGGGAAGTTCGGCGGCCGCGATGACCAGCTCGGTGCCCTCGCCCTTGTGCCCGCCCAGCCACCAGTACCAGCCCGCGGCCCCGGCCAGCCGCATCGCCGCCGCGGCGTCCGCGCTCGCGAGCGCGCCGCGCATGGCCAGGGCGAGGTTGTCGTGCTCGGCCTCGAGGACGGCCAGCCAGGTCAGCTGCTCGGCGCGGCGCAGGTGCGGCTCGGCGGTGGCGGCCAGCCCGGTGAAGTAGTCCAGGTGCGCCTGTCGGGCCTGCTCCGCGTCGTCGGCCTCGATCAGCCGGTCGGCGGCGTACTGCTTGATCGTCTCCAGCATGCGGTAGCGCGGGGCCGGGTCCTCGGTGACGACCAGCAGCGACTTCTCGGTCAGCGCGGTGAGCAGGTCGAGCACCTCCCACTGCTCGACGGTTTCGCCGGCGCAGACCTGTTCGGCCGCTTCCAGACTCGCGCCACCGGCGAACACCGCGAGCCGCGACAGCACCCGGCGTTCGGCGTCGCTGAGCAGTTCCCAGCTCCAGTCGACCACCGCGCGCAGGGTCCGGTGCTGCGCGATCGCGGTCCGGCTGCCGCCGGTCAGCAGTCGGAACCGGTCGTCGAGGCGGTGGGCGAGCTGGTCGAGGGACATGGTGCGCAGGCGGGCCGCGGCCAGCTCGATCGCCAGCGGGATGCCGTCGAGCGCCCGGCAGACCCGCGCCATGGTGGCCCAGGTGTCCGGATCGGTGCCGAGGTCGGTGCGCACCGCGCTCGCCCGGTCGCGCAGCAGGGCGACGGCGGGGGAGGACTCGATCTCGCGCGGCTCCGCCACCGCGGCGGGCAAGGTCAGCGGCCGCACCTGCCACAGCGCCTCGCCGGTGATGCCGAGCGGTTCCCGGCTCGTGGCCAGGATGCGCAGCCGGGTGCACTCGCCGAGGATCCGATGGGCGAAGGTCGCGGCCGCCTCGATCACGTGCTCGCAGTTGTCCAGGATCAGCAGGGTCTCGCGATCGCGGATCGCGGCGACGAGCCGGTCCATCGGTTCGGCGTTCGGCGAGCTGCCGAGCAGCGCGTCCCGGAGGCCGAGCGCGGCCAGGGCCGATTGCGCCAGGTCGCCGTTGGCGTCGGCGGCGGCCAGTTCCACCAGCCAGGCGCCGTCGGGCAGGTCGCCGAGCATGGTTCGCGCGGTCTCCACGGCCAGCCGGGTCTTGCCCGAGCCGCCCGGGCCGGTGAGGGTGGTGAGCCGGTGGTCGGCGATGAGTTCGCGGACCACGGCGATGTCGGCGTCCTTGCCGACGAAGGTGGTCAGTTCCGCGCGCAGATTGGTCGTGCGTTCCTGCGGCCGCGCGCCGACCTCGCCGCGTAGCAGCGCGACGTGCAGCGCCGACAACTCCGGTGACGGGTCGACGCCCAGTTCGTCGGCCAGGGCCGCCCTGGCGCGCTGGTACACGATCAACGCCTCGGGCGCCCGGCCCGCCGCGCCGAGGGCACGCATCAGCGCGGCGATCAGTCGCTCGCGCACCGGATGGCGGGCCACGAGTTCGGTCAGCTCGGCGACCAGGTCGGCCCCATCGCCCAGCTGGATCTGCGCCTCGTAGCGGTCCTCCAGGGCGGCCAGGTACAGCCCGTCGAAGCGGGTGATCACCGCGTCGACGGCGGCGCTGTCGCCCAGGTCGCGCATCGGGTCGCCGCGCCAGAGGCCGGTGGCCTCGCCCAGCAGCCGGGCCCGGTGCGCGTCGTCGCCGCCGCGCGCGCGGTCGACGAGCTGCTCGAACCGGATCGCGTCGACGGCGTCGGGCGCCACCGTCAGCCGGTAGCCGCCGGCCTGCACGTCGATGGCGCCGTCGGGCAGGACCCGGCGCAGGCGGGAGACCAGCGCTTGCAGGGCGTTCGCCGCGTCGGCGGGCGGCTGCTCGCCCCAGATCCAGTCGACCAGGCGCTCTTTCGACACCGCGCGGCCGGGTTCCAGGGCCAGCGCGACGAGCAGCGCCCGCAGCCGGGCGCCCGGTACCGCTATCGATCCACCGTCCTTCGTCCGGATCTCCAGCGGCCCCAATATCCCGATCTGCACCCGGCCCATTGTGCCTCGCGCGTCAACTGGTCGCCGGTCCGGATACGCGTCAGCGGGGGCGTCAGGTCGGTGTCAGGTCGGTGTCAGGCGGGCTCGCGACAGTAGTCCCATCAACGACGCGGCCCCCACCGGGAGCCCCCGATCTCCAGGAGATTCGCATGTACACCTTCCAGACCCCGCAGCCGATCGCCGTCACCGTCGACGTCCTGTCCGCGAGCGTCACCGTCGTCGCCGCCGATCGCGGCGACGCCGTCGTCGCGATCCGGCCCGCCGACCCGGCCAAGAAGGCCGACGTGCGCGCCGCCGAGCAGACCCGGGTCGAGTTCACCGACGGCGTCCTGACCGTGACGACGCCGAAGAACTGGCGCACCTACACCCCGTTCGGCGGCAACCCCTCGATCGAGGTGACCATCGAGGTCCCCACCGGCTCCCGGTTCACCGGCACCGCCGGGGTGGGCCGCCTGCTCGGCGCGGGCGAACTCGGCGAGTGCGACCTGACGGTGTCCCTCGGTGACATCGTCGTCGAGCGTCCGCTGGGCTCGGTCACCGCGAAGACCGCCAAGGGCGATATCCGCATCGGCGAGGCCACCCGCGGCGAGTTCCGGCTGGAGACCTCGGTGGGCGAGGTCGAGGTGGGCGTGCGTCCCGGCAGCGCGGTGCGGCTGGAGACCGCGGCGACCGTCGGCACCGTGCGGAACCTGCTGGCGCCGGTCGCGCCGTCGGGCGACACCGTCACGGTGTCCGCGCGGAACGCGCTGGGCAACATCGTCATCCGGCACACCGCCGCCGTCTGAGTCCCGGCCGTGCTGGAACTGCGGGTCGACCGGGAGCGCTGCATCGGCGCGGGCATGTGCGCGCTGACCGCTCCCGACGTCTTCGACCAGGACCCCGACGACGGCCGGGTGCTCGCGCCGGCCACCACCCGCGCGGCCGAGTGGGAGCAGGCCGTTCACGAGGCCGTCCTGCTGTGCCCGTCGGGAGCGATCACCTTCGTCTCCCGTGAATCCTCCTCTCCGACAAGGAAAGACAATGAGTGACACCATTCCCGTCCCGCACGGACTGCCCCTCGACCGCGACGCGGGCCCCTTCGATCCGCCCAGCGAGATCACCCGGCTGCGCGCGGCCCGGCCGGTCAGCCCGCTGATCTTCCCGGACGGGCACGAAGGCTGGCTGGTCACCGGGTACGAGGCGGTGCGCAGGCTGCTGGCCGACACCCGGTTCAGCTCGCGCCAGGACCTCGGCATCGTGCACGTGCCCTACGAAACCCCCGGCATGCCGGTCGCGACCGAGCCGTCCCCGCAGATCCCCGGCCTGTTCGTCGCGATGGACCCGCCGGATCACACCCGGCTGCGCCGCAAGCTCACCGGCGCCTTCACGGTCAAGCGGATGAAGCAGCTCGAAGAACACATCGTCGAGATCACCGAGCGACAGCTCGACGAGATGGCGCGGCTGACCCCGCCCGTCGACCTGGTCCAGGCCTTCGCGCTGCCGGTGCCCTCGCTGGTGATCTGCGAATTGCTCGGCGTCCCTTACGAAGACCGGGCCAACTTTCAGGTCAACTCGGCCCAGTTCCTGGTCAAGGACCAGACGCTGGAGGAGAAGATGGCCGCGTTCGGCGCGATGAACATGTATCTGGCCGAACTGGTGCAGCGCAAGCGGGCCGAGCCCGGCGACGACATCCTGTCCGACCTGGCCCGCCACGACGACCTGAGCATCGAGGAACTGACCGGCATCGCCTTCCTGCTGCTGCTCGCCGGGCACGAGACCACCGCGAACATGCTGGCGCTCGGCACTTTCGCGCTGCTCGAGCACCCCGAGCAGCTGGCCCTGCTGCACGCGGACCCGGAGCTGGTCCCCGATGCCGTCGAGGAGCTGCTGCGCTACCTGTCGGTCGCCGACATCTTCTATCGCTACGCCACCGAGGACATCGAACTGTGCGGCGAGACGATTCCCGCCGGGTCCACCGTCGTCGTCTCGCTGCTGGCCGCCAATCGCGATCCGCTGCGCTTCGACGATCCCGATACCCTCGACGTCCACCGGAAAGCGCGGGGCCACACGAGTTTCGGTCACGGCATCCACCAGTGCCTGGGTCAGCAGCTGGCCCGCATCGAGATGCGCGCCGGTTTCGCCGGCCTGCTGCGCCGCTTCCCGACCCTCGCACTCGCCGTGCCCGCCGGGGAGGTGCGGCTGCGGACCGACATGAACATCTACGGCGTGCACGCCCTGCCGGTCAGCTGGACCGATCGCTAGCGGTGCGTGGCGGCCTGGGCGCGCAGCAGGGGCTGGGTGGAGCAGCGGAAGGCGCCGCCGAACAGGCGCGAGACGGAGAAATCGATGTACTCGACGATGACGCCGCGCTCCTTCAGCGCGTCACCGACCCGGGCGAACTCCGGGTCGGTGATGTAGGTGTCGGCGTCGATGGGCAGGCCGTTGGTGGCCATCGCGGCGGCCTCGTCCTCGTCGACCTCGATCATGTCCCAGCCGCGCAGCGGGGCGGGCAGGCCGTCGGGCAGCCGGTCGGGGCAGGCGATCAGCAGGCCCTGCCGGACCAGCCCGAGCGCGCAGTCCAGGTGCAGGACGTGGGCGGGCAGCCGGACCGGGGTGACGGTGAAACCGAAGGGCTCCAGGTACTTCGCGAGCCAGCGGTAGCCCAGTTCGTTGGTGGCCATCCCCGAGCAGCCGACGAAGACCTGATCGCCGAGGACCAGCACATCGCCGCCCTCGAGGAACGGTCCCGGCCCGGCCTGTCCCGGCGCGACGATCTCCGGTTGCGGCAGCGAGACATAGCGCGCGGTGGACGGCAGCACCCGGTCCAGCAGCAGCTCCCGGCTCGGGAGCACCTCCGCCCGGCGGTGCGGGAACCGCAGCACACCCTCGATGACGTGGTCGCCGACGGTGAACCACGGGTCGCGGACGAAGAAGTTGGCGTAGCCGGCCGGTCCGGTCGCCGCCTTCTCGGCGTCGGTGAACAGGCGCGGGCGCAGCACTTCGACGCCGTATCTGCGCAGGACCGCGGTCAGCTCGGCGCGCTCGGCCTCCCAGGCCCGCTGCTTGTCCGGGTAGACCTCGCCGAAGTCCTTGCCCCACACCGCGTCCAGGATCTCCACCGCACCGGGTTCCACCGGCAGCGCGTGCCCGAAGACCGCGGCGTCGGCCGGTGCCCGGAACTCGCTGCGGGACACCACCACCGTGCGCAGCGGAGCGAACTCACTGTCCACGCGGACCCGCGATGCGTCGGCAACCATGGGAGCGAACCTAACCCGCCCGCGGCGCCGGATCGTGGCACGCAACGCCGGGCCGACCGAAGAAAGCCCCCGGCCGCGCGCGGCGACCGGGGGCTTCCTACCAGCGATGACTCAGTTCTTGACCAGCTGCGGCGTCTCCGGCTCGACGGCGACCTCGGGCGTGTGGGCGCCGTGCGGGTCACCCGCCGAGCGGTTCGGCAGCAGGACCGCCATGGCGATCACGATCAGCGCCAGGCCCGCCGAGACCGCGAAGGCCAGGCGCATGCCGTCCAGGCTCGCGGTGACCGGGTCGGTGCCCTCGGCGATGAGCGAGGTGCTGCGGGCCGACATGATCGTCACCACCAGCGCGGTACCGAAGGCCGCGGCCACCTGCTGCAGGGTGCCCAGCATGGAGCTGCCGTGCGAGTACAGGTGCATCGGCAGCGCGCCGAGACCCAGCGTGAACACCGGGGTGAAGGCGGCGGCCAGCGAGATCATCAGCAGGATGTGCAGGGCGAGCAGCTGCCAGTACGGCATGGTCAGCGAGATCTGGGTGAAGCCGGCCAGCGAGACGGCGATGCCGATCGAGCCGGGGATCACCAGCAGGCGCCCGCCGAACTTGTCGAACAGGCGGCCGACCGTCGGGCCGAGCAGACCCATGGCCAGACCACCCGGCATCACCAGCAGACCGGTCTCCAGCGGGCTCAGGTGCCGCAGGTTCTGCAGGTACAGCGGCAGCAGGATCATCGAGCCCATCATCGCCAGGAACGCGATGGCCATCAGCACCAGCGCCTTGGCGTAGGTGCCCGACAGCAGCACCCGCAGGTCGAGCAGCGGGGTGCCGGTGCGCTGCAACCGGGTCTGACGCCAGGCGAACGTGGCGATCAGCAGCGCGCCGCCCGCGACGATCAGCGCCGGGGTGGCGTAGTTGCCGCTGTGGAACTTGCTCAGGCCGAACACCAGGCCGCCGAAGCCGAGCGCGGCCAGCAGCACGCTGGGGATGTCGAGCACTCCGGGCTGCGGTTCGCCGACGTTCTCGAGCTGTCGCAGACCCAGCCAGGTGACCACACCGGCGATCGGCAGCATCACCACGAACAGCAGCCGCCAGGAGTCGATCGCGGGGACGTCGATCTGCAGGATCAGGCCGGAGATGACCGGGCCCATGGCGGGCGCGACCGAGATGGCGAGGGTGACGTTGCCCATCACCCGGCCGCGATCCTGCTCGGCCACCACGGTCATCAGGGTGGTCATCAGCAGCGGCATCATCACCGCGGTGCCGCCGGCCTGGATGATCCGGCCGACCAGCAGGACCGCGAAGGTGGGCGCGAGCGCCGAGAGCACGGTGCCCGCGATGAAGACGCCCATCGCGATCGCGTAGGCCTGGCGGGTGGTGACCCGCTGCAGGAACCAGCCGGTGGTGGGGATGATCGCGGCCATCGTCAGCATGAAGGCGGTGGAGACCCACTGCGCGGCCACCTCGGTGACGTGCAGATCGCTCATCAGCCGCGGGATGGCGTTGATCATGATGGTCTCGTTGAGGATCACCACGAAGGTCGCGAGCACCAGCACCCGGATGACGGTCGGCGTCCCGCCTTTCGTCGTCGGCGGGGTTAGTTCGGCGGGCATCGGGGTACCTCCAGGAGCGGGATCGGCTGGGCGTGCGGTGGCCCGATGCCGGGTCGGCTGTGTCCCGGCACCACGTGAGAGAAGACGGAGTCCGTCGGTCCAACTCATCGGGCGCGGGCCAGTATTCCGTTCACCTCCGACACAAATCACCTTGTTTTCGCCGTTCAGGGCTCTATGGTGGCGCGCGAAACCGCTGCTGGGGGCCCGATCTGGACCATCGATCAGCTCGTGCGTGACCCTCGTCACTGTCTGGAACCTGTGACAGGTGGGGCGGGTGTGACCACGTGTGCGCCGTGATTCCGGGGGGTATACCGGAAGGGTGACTGCATCGAGACTGTGGCTTGCTGTGGTGTGCGCGATCGTCGCTTCGCTGGGGAGTGTGCAGGCGAAGGCCGATCCGGGGGCGTATGTGGCGGGGGAGGCGCCGCTGGGTGGGCGGGCCGCTCAGCTCGATGTGTACTCGCCCGCGATGGGCCGGGTGATCCAGAACAAGGTGCTCAAGGCGGCGGGGGCGGGTGCGCCGACGCTGTACCTGCTGACCGGCGCCGGCGGCGGCGCCGACGGGATCTCCTGGTGGGACAACACCGATGTGCGGGATTTCTTCGCCGACAAGTACGTCAACGTGGTGATGCCGGTCGGCGGCGCGTTCACGCTCTACACCGACTGGATCGCCGACGATCCCGGCGTCGGCCGGGCCCGCTGGGAGACCTACCTGACCGAGGAGCTACCCGGCGTGATCGACGGCGCGCTCGGCACCAGCGGGCGCAATGCCATCGCGGGCGTGTCGATGAGCGCGTCGTCGGCGCTGGACCTGACCATCCGCGGCGGCTCCCGCTTCGCCGCGGTGGCCGCGCTGAGTGGCTGCCCCTGGGCGGCGGACCCGCTCGGTATCACGATGGTCAGCGCGCAGGCGGCACGCGGCGGCGGCAATCCCGGCAACATGTGGGGCGTGCCGGGTGGCGCGGTCTGGCGCGAACACGACGTCTTCGCCAACGCGGGCGCGCTGGCGGGCAAGACGATCTTCCTGTCGGCCGCCACCGGCCTGCCCGGCGCGGCCGACCGCGGGCTCCCGATGCCGCCGCTGGAGACGATCGCGGGAGCGTGCACGGCGGCCTTCGCGGGTCGCCTGGGGCAGCTCGGCATCCCGGCCACCTACGTCCACCGGCCGACCGGCGCGCACACCTGGGGACAGTTCCAGACCGACCTGCACGAGGCGTGGCCGCACCTGGCCGCCGCCATCGGCGCCTGAGCTCAGGCCTCGACGGCGACCGGGCGCTGCGCCTGCGGCGTGGCGGCGTCGTCGTCGACGACCGGGTCGAGCTCGGGCTCGCGCCCGCGGCGCCGGAACCACCACTGCAGCAGCCCGATCCCGAGCACCGCCAGCAGCGCGCTGGTCAGGCTGATCGACAGGCCCGGCGGCCGCCAGGTGACGGTGAGCTGCGCGTTGTGCGTGCCGGGCGGGATGTCGACGGCGACGAAGGTGCCCGCGACGGCGCGCACGGGGATCTCCCGGTCGCCCAGGCTCGCGGTGTAGCCGGGCCAGGCCAGGCGGGCCAGCACGATCCGGCCGCCGGTGCCCGAGGAGACGGTGGCCCGGTTGGTCAGGCCCGCCTCCGGCATCACAGTGGCGTGCACGCCCGACTCGTGCGCGATGAGGTCGCCGGGCGAGGGCAGCGGATTGACCCGCTCCAGCACCCAGATCTGCTGCTCATGCCCCGGGTAGTGGACGAACTTCCACCCCGGCGGCGCGGGCTTCTCGCCCGCGTCGGGGTACTGGGCCCGCTGCAGGACGACGCGATCCATCCGCATCAGGTCGACGACCGGGGTATCGGTCGACGGCTCGACCGCGAACACCCGGCGATACGCGTCGGGGCAGGTGCCGCCGTCCCAGGCCATGCACAGCAGCCCGGCGAAGGCCGCGTGCCCGACCGGGGTGTAGCCGTTCACGTACTGCAGGCCGAGGTTCTTGGCGTAGCTGCCGAGCGCGATCGAGCCGTAGGTCGCGGCGAGCGTGCGGTCCTCGTCGCGGACCATGATCCGGTCGGCCAGTTGCAGTGTGCGACCGCCGAAGTCGGGGAACGCGGCGGTCATCTCGGAGCGCCGCTCGGGGAATCCGTACGACAGCGGCGTCGCGGGGGCGGTGGCCACCTGGACGAAGGCGATCGGGAAGGTCGCGACGATGGTCAGCGCGGCGGCGGCGCCGATCCCGCGATTCCGGGCCAGCCACAGGACGCCGGCGCCGAGCGCGACCACGAAGACCACCGCGATCAGATGCCGTTCGAGCAGTTTCGGCGCGGCCGAGAACGACCGGATGAACAGCAGGCCGATCAGCGCGCCCGCGGCCGCGTACCGGCGCCGGGACGAGGCGAACACCCCGTGGCGGCTCAGCAGCACGCACACCAGCACCAGCAGGGCGATCGCCAGCATCGGCAGCACCCGGGCGGGCCAGCGCAGCGGGCCGATCGCGCCGGGTCCGGCGGTCCACATCAGCGTGGCGACGGCGAACAGCGCGATCCCGCTCCACTCGGCGGCGGTGCGCGCGGCGGCCTTCCAGTCGATGAACGCCAGCGCCGGGATCACGAACCAGGCGATGTAGACCATCGGCAGCGGCTGCACGTGGCCCCACCACGCGGTGAACGCGGGCACCGTGCTGGGCAGGCTGGCATTGAGCGATTCCGACCACGGCACGGTCAGGAAGGGGTCGTTGTGGATGGTGGAGACGTCGCCACGCCAGGTGGCCTGCGAGGACAGCAGGATCGGCAGGTTGGCGACCATCGAGGCGGCCACCGCGAGCCCGGACGCGGTGAGCAGTCGCAGCACCGGCGCCCAGCGGCGCCGGTACAGGTACTCACCGGCGGCGACAGCGGCGATCATCAGGCCGGATTCGACGGCGGGGAAGGCGTATTGGATGGTCAGCGCCAGGTACAGGAACACGAACAGCGGGATCGGTCCCGAGCGGCCCCTGGCGTAGAGCACGGCCGAGGCCCAGGCGTGGACGAGCCAGGCGGTGCCGGTGTGCGAGGTGAACCAGCTGGCCTCGTCGAAGAACAGGAACCAGCCGCTGAACGGGAACGCCACCCCGGCCACAGCGGCCCAGGGCGCGCGGGCGCCGTAGGCCAGGCAGATCCGGAACACGCCGAGCGCCGCGATCGTGGAGAACACCAGCTTCACCGCGGTCGCGTACAGCGCGAGATCGTCGAACGAGGGCGCGAGCAGGTAGACCAGCAGCTGCGGCGGGTTGTAGAGCCCGGCTTCCTCGAGGCTGTAGTTGCCCGCCATCCACTCCCACGGCACCATCGCCGGGAACCGGCCCGCCCTGAGTTCGTTGCCCAGCAGCTGCCACATCGGCACGTACTGCGCCTCGGTGTCGTCGGTGTAGAAGTGCCGCGAGTCGCCGAGCAAGACCGCGATATACCCGGCCAGTACCGCGATCACGACGACGATCGCCCACTGCGCCACTTGTTTTCGCGGTTCGAGCGCCGCGCGTACCCACACGAGCGCGGGAGCATAGGGCATTCAGGTGAATCCGACAATAAGCCGGGGTGTCGCGGCGTGGTGGTGGACGTTTGACCAGCTCAGGTGTGGTTAGGTTGGGGTAAGCCCAACTCGGTGTGGCCGCGCTGTCGAGCGCGAAGTTGATAGCATGGCCCCACCGAGCCGACCCTTCGAGAGAGTCATCAATGCAGTTCGAAATCGTCGAGCGGGACGAGACATGGGTGGCCGGTCTGCCGGTCCGCAGTCCCAAGCGCGCGCTCGGAGAGCTGCGCGACCGGGATCTCGAAGCCGCGTGGTCGGCCGTCCTGCACCAGGATCTGGGCGGCCCGCTGGCCAGTGCCTACACCGACTACACCGGTGAGCTGAGCACCTACAACACCCAGATCGTCGGCTACCAGTGCGCGTCGCTGGATCAGGTCACCCGCGGACATCTGGCGGCGCGGCTGCCGCGCGGCACCTACGCGCGCTTCTCCTCGGTCGGTAACTTTCCCCAGGTGATGACGGATCTGTGGACCCAGATCGCCTACGCCGAGGAGCACAACCAGATCAAGCGCACCTTCACCGGCGATTTCGAGTGCTACCCGCACGCGTACAAGATCGACCTGTACCTGGCGGTCGATCCGCGATGAGCTACACGATCGTGGTGCGCGGTGGCGCGCTGTACGGCGGCCTGGCCGTGCCGCGGGTCCATCCGAGCTTCAAGGTGAGCAACAGCGACCTGATCGAGTTCCTCAAGGACCGCCTGCGCGACCGGCCCGGCGGGCGCGAGCCGCTGCACACCGTCTATGTCCCGGATCCGGCCGGCAACTGGAACGCGTTGGTGGCCCGCGAGTACGCGACGCCCGACGACGTGCCGGTCGGTGACCTGATGGTGCGGGTGCCCAAGGGCATCTACGCCCGCTTCGCCCCCAACGGCGATTACCACGATCCGGTCGAGGATGTCTGGGCCCAGGTCGACGACGCGACGGCGTCGGCGGAGATTTCGCGGGCCTATCGCGAGGAGATCGAGGTCTGGCACGGCCCGGACACCGTAGAATTGTTCGTTTCGATCACAGTCGATAGCTGACGGTTAGCCGGATTCGAACCGATCGGTCTGGATCTCGGGGTCTTCCGTGTTCTCACCCCTTCTGAGCTGCGGTTATTTCAACCGTCCCGGACGGTTATCGGAAAAATAGCCACTCGTCTGGTGCAAACGTTGCGGATGACGGATACTGCACCAGTCGGCATCGGTAGGACGCCGACCGCGCGCGGGCGCGTAGCACGGAGCTAGGAACACGATGGCTGTCGAAGCAGCGCGCAACGAGAAGAGGTTGCGGCGCGTTCACCGTCGCGCCGGTCGGGACGCGGTGGCGCGGTTCGTGGGTCGGATCCGTAGATGACCGATCCGGACCCGCCTGCCGCGGACCACCGCCCCCTCGTGCTCGATCCGGCCGACCCCACCGATGCGGCAACCCTGCGGCAGCTCGCCGCGGCACCCGGCATCGGCACCTACGACCTGCGCGCGGGCCTGCGCGCCGAGCTGGCTCGGCTCACCGGACTGCCGCCGGGGCTCGACCCCGACGAGGAACGGTGGGTGTACTACCCGTGGCGGCACGCGCTCGTCGCGATCCTCGGCCCGGTGGCCTTCCAGGTGATCCGCTCCGACCGCAACCGCAACAAGCTCACCAGGGCCGAACAGCAGCGCCTCGCCGGGCTGACGGTCGGCGTGGTCGGGCAGAGTGTCGGCCACTCCGTCGCGTACACGCTGGCGCTGGAGGGCGCGTGCGGGCTGCTGCGGCTGGCCGACTTCGACACCATCGAGCTGTCGAACCTGAACCGGGTGCCGGGCGGGCTGTTCGACGTCGGCGTCAACAAGGCCGTGGTCACCGCGCGCCGGATCGCCGAGCTCGACCCCTTCCTGCCGGTGGAGATCTGGTCCGCCGGCGTGCTGACCGACACCGCCGACGAATTCCTCGACGGGCTCTCGGTGGTCGTCGAGGAATGCGATTCGCTCGACATCAAGTTCGCGGTTCGCGAGGCCGCCCGCCGGCACCGGATCCCGCTGCTGATGGACACCAGCGACCGCGGGCTCTTCGACGTCGAGCGCTACGACCTGGAACCGGGCCGCGAACCCTTCCACGGGCTGCTCGGCACGACCACCGGCGCCCAGCTGGCCGACCTCGACACCAAGGGGAAGGCGCCGCACGTGCTGCGCATCCTCGACCCTGGCCAGCTGTCCTCGCGGATGGCGGCGAGCCTGGCCGAGATCGGCGAAACGATCACCACCTGGCCGCAATTGGGCAGTGACGTGCAGCTGGGCGCGGCCATCGTGACCGCGGCGGTGCGCCGGATCGGGCTCGGCGCCAAGCTGTCCTCCGGCCGGACCCGCGTCGACCTGGAGGCGGCGCTGGACTCCCTCGCCGAACCCGGCTACCTCGACGACGGCGTCGACCAGGCCCCCGAGCCGCCCGCCGACGAACCGGCGCCCGCCGACCCGGTCGCGGCGATCCTGGCCTGCGCCCAGCGCGCGCCCTCGGGCGGCAATGTGCAGCCGTGGCGGCTGCGCGGTACCGCGGACCTGATCGAGATCGCCCTCGACCCGGCCGGTTCGACCGCGATGGACATCGGCCTGCGCGGCAGCGCCGTCGCGGTGGGTGCCGCGCTGCACAACGCCCGCGCCGCCGCGGCCGCGCACGGCCTGCTCGGCGAGCCGGAGCTGCGCGTCGACGATCCGGCGGGCCCCCTGCTGGCCCGGCTGCGGCTGCGCGAGGGGACCGACGCCGATCTGGCCGCGGATTACCCGCTCGCGCTGGACAGGCACACCAATCGCAGGCTCGGTGACGTCGCGCCGCTGCCCGGCACCGTGGTGCCCGCCCTCGGCACCGCCGCCGCGGCCGAGGGCGCCACCGTGCACGCGATCACCGGGGTCGAGGCGCTGGCCGAGGCCGCGGCGCTGCTCGGCGCCAGCGACCGGGTCCGCTACCTCACGCCGCAGCTGCACCAGCAGCTCTACGGTGAATTGCGCTGGCCCGGTGAGGATGTCCGCACCGGCATCGACGTGCGCACGCTCGACCCGGCGCCCGACGAGCTGGCCAAGCTCCAGGTCGGCAGGCGTACCGATGTGATGGACCGGCTGCGCGAGTGGTCGGCGGGCACCGCGCTGGGTGAATTCACCGTCGATCGGGTGCGCTCGAGCTCGGCTCTGGTCGCGATCGGTTTCCGCGCGCGAGCAGGGGGTACACCTGATCTTGCCGACTACGCGATGGCCGGTGCCGCAGTGGAAAGGGTGTGGCTACGGGCGCAACTACTGGGGCTGGCGGTGCAGCCGGTGTCCCCGGTGTTCCTCTATGCCGACCGGCGCGAGGATTTGCGCATCGTTTCTTCCGAGTTCACAGATACACTTGCCAACATTCAGAGGCTTTTCCAGGACCTGCTGGGGATCCCTGAGGATGAGAACGTGGCATTGGTTCTTCGTCTGAGCTACGCCGCGGCTGCGAGCGTTCGCAGTCGACGGTTGCCGGTGCCCGGCAGTAGGAACGACGGATAGCGCGGATCGGAGACAACGTGCCTCGGCAAACGCTCGACTCACTGGTGACCCAGGTCGCCTCCGAGTTGATGGGTGTCGACGCCACGACCATGGTGGCGGCGAGCGAGCGGGTGCTCGCCTCCCTCGTCGATCATTTCGACGTCGACGTCAGCTATCTGCGCCACACCGATCGCGCCAAGCGCGCGACCGTGCTGGTCGCCGAATGGCCGCGCCGGCTCGAGGTCCCCGACCCCGACCCGCTGCACACGGTCGAGTTCGAACACGCGGATTCGGTGTTCCGCGCCCTCGAGTTCGCCACCGAGCCGCTGATCGTGCGGCCGGGCGGCGAGAGCGCCGACTACCAGGAGACGATCCGCAAGTCCTCGGGCATTCCCGAGGTGGCCATGGCCTGCGTGCCGCTGGTCTCGCGCGGCGAGTCGACCGGCGTGCTCGGTTTCGTGAAGATGGGCGACCGGGCCTGGTCCAAGCGGGAACTCAACGTGCTCAAGGCCATCGCCGCGCTGTTCGCCCAGCTGCAGGCGCGCGTGGTCGCCGAGGAGAAGCTGCGCTACATCGCGCTGCACGACGACCTGACCGGCCTGGCCAACCGTCGCGCCCTGCTCGAGTACATGGAGGAGCGGCTGCGCGCGGGCGAACCCGGCCCGATCGCCACCTTCTTCCTCGACCTGGACCGGCTCAAGGCACTCAACGACTTCCTCGGCCACAGCGCGGGCGACAACTTCATCCGCACGCTGGCGCGCAGGCTCAAACAGAACCTGGAACCCGGCGATATGATCGCCCGGCTCGGCGGCGACGAGTTCGTCATCGTGCCCGCCGCGCCGATGGACGCGGTGGCCGCCGAACTCGAGGCCACCCGGATCCAGCAGCTGATCGGCCGCCGGGTGTCGGTCGGGCAGGAATCGGTCAGCCGCGGGGTGAGCGTCGGTGTGGCGCTCGGCCTTCCGGGCGAGACCTCGGTCTCGGACGTGCTGCGCCGCGCCGATCACGCCCTGCTGTCGGCGAAGTCGGGCGGCGGCAACGGGGTCGCGGTGTTCACCGATGCCATGCGCGCGCAGTTCGAACTCCAGGACGACGTGGAGCTCAACCTGCGCAGCGCGGTGTCCGACGGCTCGCTGGTGCTGCACTACCAGCCCGAGGTCGACCTGCGCACCGGCCGGATCGTGGCGCTGGAGGCGCTGGTCCGCTGGCAGCATCCCACCCGCGGACTGCTGCCGCCCGGCGCGTTCGTCTCGGTGGCCGAGGCCACCAATCTGGCCGGTGAGCTGGGGCGCTGGGTCATCAGGTCGGCCTGTTCGCAATTCGCCGACTGGCGCCGCCGCGGGCTGGCCGCCAATGTGGTGATCCGGATCAATGTGTCGCCGGTGCAGCTGGTCAGCGCCGATTTCGTCGAGCGGATCGAGGACATCCTGCGGCTGTTCGGGATCGACGGCAGCTCGGTCTGCTTGGAGATCACCGAGCACGTGGTCGTGCAGGATCTCGTGCGCACCCGGCTCACTCTGCGCGGGCTCAAGCGGATGGGCGTGCAGATCGCCATCGACGATTTCGGTACCGGCTACAGCTCGCTCTCGCACCTCAAGGCCCTGCCGGTCGACGCGGTCAAGATCGACCGCGGTTTCGTGCAGCGCCTCGGTGACAGCAACGACGACCTGGCGATCGTGAAGTCGATCATCGGCCTGGCCGGCTCCTTCGGGCTCGGCGTGGTCGGGGAGGGCGTCGAGACGCCGATGGCGGCCAGGACCCTGGTCGGCCTCGGCTGCTACCGCGCGCAGGGCTTCCTCATCGCCCGGCCGATGCCCGCCGAGGAAGTCGAAGCGCAACTGCGGGAAGGACGCATCCCCCTCGACCTCGATCTGCCCCGCGCGGGACGCGGCGTGGCGCCGAGCTGATCGCGGTGATGTCGGCAGGCGGATGGCTGCTGGTGGAGACCCTCACCGAGGATCTCGCGCCGACGCTGGTCGCGGTGGACGCGCACCCGCGCGACTGGCTCCCACCGTCGCGGTGGCCGCGCGCGATCGGGACGGCCAGGGCGCGGCTGCTGCGCGAGGCGGTGCGGCGGTGCCTGGAGCGCGGTGCATCGACCCGCGATGTCGTCGGTGACACGCTGGTGCTCACCGAGCCCGTTCGGTGCGCGTTCGGCGGTGTCCACGGCGTGCAGGTCTGGACCGGCCCCGTCGACGCGCCGGTGCGGCCCCGGCGCCGGGTCGCGGCCTGGGATTGGGACTCGGTGACCGAGCTGGCCCACCACGGCCCCGGCCTGGAGGAACTCGTCTTCGCCAGGGAACCCGAGCACGTGCGGGTGATCCGCACCCCGCCCGACGCGTTCGGCCGGATGGTCCGCTTCGACGGCCGGGTCGAGTACTTCGCCATGGCCACCGAGCTGGCACCGGGCGGACGCTGGCAGGGCCAGGTCGACATGCTCGGCGACGACGAGTGCCCGCGCCGGTTCCAGATGATCACCAGGGCCCGCCCCGGCCCGCGCCGGGTGAGCGCCCTGATGCACGCCATCCCCGAACTCGACGACGACGCCGCGGCGGTCGACCCCGACATCACGATGCTGCGCGCGGTCTCCCAGCACAGCGGCGTCGGCGTCGGCCTGATCCTGCTGTCCAGCGGCCTCATCTACGAGTGGGCGGGCGATCCGCCACCCCCACTGGACCGCTGGGCGGTGGAACGCCCCACCGTCGACCCGATCGACCTCGCCGCCCTCCGCGCCGCCTGCGCCGACGTCGCCCACCACCCCGGCACGTCGCGCCGCCTCGCCCTCCGCGTCCGCTTCGCCGAGACCCCCTGGATCCGCGCCAACGCCGAACTGGTCACCATCACCACCGCCGCCACCGGCCACGGCCTCCTCCGCGTCTGGTCCGACGACCCACCCGAACCCGGTTAGCCCACAGGACTGGTGGGATTGCATGGCCCGCGTTGAAACGCGCGATACTAGTCCCGGCTCTCCTACTTGCCGGGCAGCACGGGTTGGGGTGGCTGTTTGATGTAGGGATCGGGTACAAAAGGTTCGCAGGTGCGGCGAGCGGTCTCGTTGTAATCCACATCAGAGTTGTCCACAACGAGCAATCTGGGCGTAGCCGAATTCTCGCCGGAACCGGATTTCTCGGTCGTTGATGCCACTATTGAATGAACGACGCGATATGACTCATTTGGAGAGCTCAAAGTCAGATTTCCGTCAGTGCCCATTTTGTAAACCCCGGGAGTATCGAACTCGCAAATTGTGACTGTCCAACGGGATTCGGATATGTTACTGACGCCGACTGCCCGAAAGAGTTTTCCTCCTGTTTCGGGCAGTGCTCGATGGTCGAGCCCAAGTGGCTTGTTTGCGTAGCCGACGCGGAAATTGATTTCTGGAAGGAGTGACTCATCCTGATGGGCGGCGATCCAGGTGCGTTCCAATGTTTCCACCTCGAGAGCAATTCTGGCGACCTCTGAATCCTGCTCACCCATAGGGGGCGTAATCTCCCACTCGAATTTAATGGGAGGGTAGGGAAAGGATGAGCTCGCTACAGTCGAACTGGCCGGGGCGGCATTCGTCGCTGTAGTGGAGCGGGAAGGATCAGCAGAACACGAAGCCATCGCAAGAGCGGTCGCAAGGATCGCTGCTGCCGCGGTGAGCCTATTCGATCCATATGGAATCTGCATGGGTCACTTCTTCTCGGGTGTCGATTGTCCGGTCCGGATCACTTCCAGGCTGGAGCCGGATTCGCCAACGCCGGTAACTGTTTCTATTCCATGGGCAGTCTTGTAGGCGGACAACGGCGCTTCGAATCCCTGCTCTTTCAGATATGCAACAACGTCGGCAATCGACTGGTTCGAAATGGGGCTGTTCATATCGAGTGGTTGGCCGGTGGTGGTATCGAGCAAGGGTGCGTCTCCGAGTCGGCCTTGCTCGTCCGCGGCGTTCAGGAGCGCCTGCTGGAAATCTCGGTAAGCCTGCGCATTCATCCTGGCCTCGTTAGGGTACTCAACCGCCAACGTCTCGGGCTTATCTATGTATTGGTCGATCATGCTTTCGACGACACCTTCGCCGAGCATTGCCGCGACCTTCTTGCCTCCCTCGACTCCGGTGGCGGCCCCCAATCCGTGGCTGTCTTGCGTTAGGCCTTTTGTGTAGTCCAATCCGACATCGATGTTTGCCATGAGGATCTGGTCGACGAGCTTGGCGGCAGCCTTCTTGTTGTCGTAGATCTCTTGCTGGATGTTGTTGTGTTCCTCAACGGTGTTCTGGTCCTGGAAGGTGAGCGCATTGGCTGCTGCGTTGGATATCCGGGCGTCCAGATGCGCAAGCTGTTCGATGGTCTTCGTTCCCAGGTACTCGCCCGGTCGCATCTCGGTCTGTGCGAACGCGCCGTTCAAGATTTCCGATTCGTACGCGGAACGAGCGACCTCGAGAGTCAGGCGGCCTTCATCGGACTGGCTCGACAGATAGAGGAGACGGTTCGCGTCGACGAGTTCGAGGTGCGCCTCACCAGGATCTGGCAGGAACGTCGTCGTCGCATACTGTTCGCCGTCGATCCAAGCATCGATGTTCGATCCCATAGCGGTGGACAGTGCCCGGGAGAGTTCGGGATTGTTCACGAAGCCCATCTCGGTCTTCTTGAACTCCTCCACATCGATCCCGCCCGAGCGATTGCGGTCGGGCTTGTTGTCGTCCGGATCGTCGACGTCTTCGCGTGGGGTGAGGATGTCGGGCAGGTGGGTGAGAGCCTCGCGAGCTTGAAGCGCGTCGGTGGTCAGTTTGCCGTCCGCGCCGACTTCGTGGGATTCGGTACCGATCCACTTGATCATGTCGCCGGCGGCGGCGCCGTTGTCGACCCAGTCGTGCTGGAAGATCCCCTGGATGACCTGCGGGTCGTACTTCTCGTAGCTCTGGCCGGGGACGTCCTTGCCGAAGAGCTCCTCGCTGCCGTTGCCGGTCAACAGCGCGTAGCTGCTGTCGTTGTTGCGGGCGCCGACCGACAGTAGATCGGCGGCGCTGTGCTCGTTTCGAGACAGCCACTCCGGTTCGTTCGAATCGCCGGTGTACTTCTCATATCCGCCGTTGTCGGTGATGAACGCCAGGTTGGCAGCCTGGCGATCGAGTTCGACACCGAAACGTTCACCCGGGATGTAGGCCTGGTCGGAGGAGGCGAGGAACTGCCCGAAGCCGCGCATGTCCTTGGTGTATTCCTGGACACCGGCCCACTCGTCCATGTTCGGCCCGAAAAGGCCCGAGCGGTAGTCGTCGGGCAGGTCGCGGGTGTTGCCGTCGGGGCTGTCGTTGAAACCCGGCCGGGTGCCGATGAGTTCGCGGACTTCGGGGTGGAGCTGCTCCCACCCGCCGCGGTCGACGATCGCGCCAGTGGTGTCCTTGGTGACCACGTCTTCGTTGGAGAGGGTGAGCAACCCGTCGGCGAGGTTCGAACGGAGTTCGAGTGCTTCCGGGGAACCGTTCATTACGAGGCGGTCGGCCAGGTCGATCAAACCGTCACGACCGGCTTTGTCGTAGAGGTTGCTCAGGTAGTCCATCGTCGATGCCGGAACCGTGACTTCCTGGCCGTTCGCCAGCGCCTCGAGTTGCTCGGCGGTGAGTCCGGCTTGGTCGAGACGGGCACTGATCTGAGCGATCTCCTCGTCGGACAATTTGCCATCGGCGATGGTCTCGCCGTCCTGGCGGCCGAGCGCCGCCACGTCGACTGTTGTCGCGGTCGGTACATCCAAGCCGTTGCCGAGCTGATCGCCGCGCACCCGTACCTCGTCCGAGGCTGTATTGATCGCGGTGATCGCTTCCCCCACCGCCGTCAGCAGGCTCGTCTTCGCGGTATCGATCAGACCCTGATGGTGGGTGATCCGATCCTTGACCTTCTGTTTCTGCTCGTCGGTGTAGTCGGACTCGGTGTATGGCCTGGCCGATACCTTCCAGCTGTCGTCGACTGTCAGGCCGACGGGTGACTCGGTGTCGTTCTCCGCATCGGAGACCCGGCGGAGCAGCGCATTCCGCTCGCCTGCTATCCGCGAGTCGGCATTGCGTAGCGCCGTGGCGATATCACGAATCTCGATGGACAGCCTGCGGCCCTGGTCGTTCTCCTCGTGAAAACGGTCGTAGGCGGCCAGATAGGCCGCGCCCTGCCAGGTCGTCCCCTGGAAATGAGTCAGCGTCGAACCGAGCTGGGTTTCGTAGGAGGTGGTGTCGTCTTCGAGCTCCTGAGCCCATTCCGACAGCTTCTCCGGTTTCCACGTCTCGACGTTGTTGCGGGTCACCATCAGCCGACGCTCCCGGTGGCGAAGAAGTCCATTTCCTCCAGGCGGTTCTTGAACTGCTGGTCGGTGGTCTGAACGCTATCGGCGCACTGATTGACGATGCCGGCCAGCTTCCGCATGCGCTCGGCGATCCGCAGCCACGCACCCTCGGAGTACTCGCCTGCCTTCGCGCACGCAGCCCCGATCTCGACTCCGGGGAACGCCTCACCGACCTTGTCGCCGCTGGTCCGGACATCGATCCTGTCGATCTCCTCGCCTACCGAAGTCACCGTCGTGGCGAGCTTTCTCAACTCGTCTATATCGACCTGCAACACGTGACGCAATCCCCCTCCGGCAAACATGCCATGAACTTTCAGTCGGTCGACTCTACAAGATTTGTCAGGCGACCAAATCGAGCTGGGCGGTGGAGTTCGGAGGCCTGAGTACCGATGTCTTTCCGCTCTGTTCACGTACCGTTCCACGGCTCGGTTCCGGAGTGCACCCGCGTCGCTGAACGATCGGAAGGGTGCGCATCGTGCAGCTCGCCAATTTCTACGGCCCGCGATCGGGTGGGTTGCGCACCGCCCTGCACCACCTGGGGGAGGGGTATGTCGCGGCGGGGCACGAGGTGGTGCTGATCGTGCCGGGGGCGCGGCGCGGTGAGGAAGTGCTGCCGACCGGGGCGTTGCGGATCACCCTGCCCGCGGTGGCCATTCCGTTCACCGGTGGGTATCGCGCGGCCGATCCGCGGCGGGTCGCCGATGTGCTCGGTGGGCTGCGGCCCGATGTGCTCGAGGTGTCGGATCGGCTCACGCTGCGCGGGTTCGGGCGGTGGGCCGGGCGGCGCGGGGTGGCGAGCGTGATGATCTCGCACGAGCGGCTCGATCGGCTGCTCGGGCAGTTCCTGCCGGGGCCTGCCGCGCGGCGGTGCGCCGACGTGGCCAACCGCCGCACCGCCGACGACTACGACATGGTGGTCTGCACGACCGACTTCGCGCGCGAGGAGTTCCAGCGCATCGGCGCCCCCAATGTGGAACTGGTGCCGCTCGGCGTCGACCTCGACCTGTTCAGTCCGCGCCGTCGCGACCGCAGGCTGCGCGCCGACCTCGGGGTCGAGGGGCATCCGCTGCTGGTGCACTGCGGCCGGTTGTCGGTGGAGAAGCGGGTCGACCGCAGCATCGAGGCGGTGGGCGCGCTGCATCGCGCCGGGCTGCCCGCCCGGCTGGTCGTCGCCGGTGACGGCCCGCGTCGCGAATCGCTCGAACGCCGCGCCCGCACCCTGCCCGCCCTGCCCGGCGGCGCGCCGTCGGTCCACTTCACCGGCTTCATCAGCGACCGGTCCATGGTCGCGAAACTGCTTGCCACGGCGGATGTCTCACTCGCCCCCGGCCCACACGAGACCTTCGGCCTCGCCGCACTGGAGGCACTCGCCGCTGGCACCCCGGTCGTCGCCAGCCGCTCCTCGGCACTGGCCGACATCGTCACCGCCGAATGCGGCGCCATCGCCGCCGACCGCCCCCGTGCCTTCGCCCAGGCCGTCACCGACGTCCTGGCCATGCCCACCTCGGGCCGCCGCAAAGCGGCCCGCACCCGCGCCGAACAGTTCACCTGGCCGCGGGCCGTCGCGGGCATGCTCGCCGTCCTCGATCGCTGACGGACCGAGGCCGATGGGCGGTCAGCCGCAGCTCGGCCTGGTCGGGCAGTTGAGCTGAACATCGAGCACGCGCGCGCCCGGCCCCTCCGCGCCGAGCCGGTCGTGTTCGTTGACGAGCTTGCACGAGCCCAGCGACAGGCACCCGCAGCCGATGCAGCCGGTGAGGTTGTCGCGCAGCCGGGTGAGCTGGGTGATGCGGTCGTCGAGGTCCTCGCGCCAGGTGGTGGACAGCGTCTCCCAATCGCGGCGGGTGGGCGTGCGGCCTTCGGGGAGCCGGTCCAGCGCCGAGCGGATCTCACTGAGTGGGATGCCGACGCGCTGGGAGATGCGGATGAAAGCGACCCGGCGCAGCGTTTCGCGAGCGTAGCGCCGTTGATTGCCACTGGTTCGACGACTCGATATGAGACCTTCACGTTCGTAGAAGTGCAACGCGGACACTGCAACTCCACTACGATCGGATAGCTGCCCGGGGGTCAGCTCCTTCGTTTGCCAATCGGCCGTCGTCATCTGCGCTCCTCCCGTTTTCGCCCTCAACAATACTTGAGGTTTTCGTGGCGTGTACGAAAAACGGGAGGACTCCGCACCCACCGGGTCTGCGGGTCTTCCGTGCCGACGCGCGCTCCGCGGATTACGGTTTCCGCATGGGAACCGCCCCCGACTCGCGCCTGGCCGTCACCTCCGAGGTCGGCACGCTCCGGACGGTGCTGCTGCACCGCCCCGGCGACGAACTGCGCAGGCTCACCCCCAGCAACAACGATCAGCTGCTCTTCGACGGCATCCCCTGGGTCGAACGCGCCCAAGCCGAACATGATTCCTTCGCCGCCCTGCTGCGCGAACGCGGCGTGGAAGTCCTGCTGCTGTCGGACCTGCTCGCCGAGACGCTCGAGGTGAGCGGCGCGGCCAGGATCCAGGGTATCTCCGCCGCCGTCGACGCCCGCAGGCTGGGCCACGGCCTGGCCGATCAGCTCGCGGCCGAGCTGCGCAAGGTCGAGGCCCGCGAGCTCGCCGACATCCTGATGGCCGGGATGACCTTCGACGAGCTGCCGTTCGGCCCGGACACCACCTCGCTGGTGCGCCGGATGCACCACGGCGGCGACTTCGTCATCGACCCGCTGCCCAACCTGCTGTTCACCAGGGACTCCTCGTTCTGGGTCGGCCCCAAGGTCGCGATCACCTCCCTCGCGCTGCCCGCCCGCATCCGCGAGACCTCGATCACCGATCTCGTCTACGCCTTCCACCCGCGCTTCCTCGGCGTGCGCCGCGCCTACGAATCGCACACCGCGCCGATCGAAGGCGGTGACGTGCTGCTGCTCGCGCCGGGCGTGGTCGCGGTCGGCGTCGGCGAGCGGACCACCCCCGCCGGCGCGGAAGCGCTGGCGCGCAGCCTCTTCGACGACGACCTCGCGCACACCGTGCTGGTGGTGCCGATCGCGCAGAACCGCGCGACCATGCACCTGGACACCGTGTGCACGATGGTCGACACCGACGCCGTGGTGATGTACCCGGGCGTGCGGGAAACCCTGCGGGCCTTCACGATCCGCCGCGAGGACGGCTTCTCCGGCCGCGGCGACCTGGACCGGATCAGCATCACCGGACCCGAACCGTTCCTGCCCGCCGCGGCCGCCGCCATGGGCATCGCGAACCTGCGGGTGATCGACACCGGCCGCGACGGGCCGACCGCCGAGCGCGAGCAGTGGGACGACGGCAACAACACCCTGGCACTCGCGCCCGGTGTCGTGGTGGCCTACGAGCGCAACGAGATGACCAATTCGCGGCTGACCGACGCCGGTGTCGAGGTGCTCACCATCCAGGGCTCGGAGCTGGGCTCCGGCCGGGGCGGTCCGCGCTGCATGTCCTGCCCCCTGGCCCGAGACGAGGTGTGAGCGAGCGTGTTCCACGTCGAGCTGTCCGCCGATTCCGCCCAACCGCCCTACGAGCAGTTGCGCATGGCCGTGATCGAACAGGTCCGCGCAGGCACGCTCACCGCGGGCACCAAGATCCCGACCGTGCGCGCCCTGGCCGCCGACCTCGGCATCGCGCCGAACACCGTCGCCCGCGCCTACCGGGAACTCGAAGCCGACGGCGTGCTGGAGACCCGGGGCCGCCAGGGCTCGTTCATCGCCTCCTCCGGCGACCCCACCCGGGACATCGCGGGCCGCGCCGCCGTCGACTACGTGGCGACCATCCGGCGGCTCGGCCTCCCCGACGCCGACGCCGTCACCTTCGTCCAGCGCGCGCTGGACAGCTGACCCGGGGCTAGCGCCAGCTCGGGAGCCAGAGGTGGTCCTGCCAGCTGGCCGGACTGATCGGCTGGGCGGTGAGAATCGGCCACAGCCAGACGAAGTTCGCGATCACCAGGCCCAGATAGATGCTGACGATCAGCAGGCCGAGGGCGTAGCGCTCGTTCACCGGGGCCGGGAGATAGGTGCCGGTGGGACTGCGCGGTATCCCCGCGGGCCGGGCCGAACCGAGGATGTCACCGAGGATCAGCGCGACGCCCATCGCCAGGAACGGCGCGAGGACCACCGCGTAGAAGAAGTACATCTGCCGGTCCAGGGTCAGGAACCAGGGCAGCAGGCCCGCGCCGTAGCCGACCAGCACCGCCGCGTAGCGCCAGTCCTTGCGCACCACCGAGCGCCACAGCATCCAGCCGAGCGCGGGCAGCGCCAGCCACCACAGCGCGGGGGTACCGACGGCCATCACGGCTTTGACGCACTGCGACTCGCCACAGCCGGTGACGGTGCCGTCGGCGTAGTAGTAGAGCATCGGGCGCAAGCCCATCGGCCAGGTCCACGGCTTGGATTCCCACGGGTGATGGTTGCCCGCAGAATTGGTCAGGCTGGAATGGAAGTCGAGGGTCTCGCCCTGGTAATACCAGAGCGAGCGCAGCGCGTCGGGCAGGAATGCGAACGGTCCGCCGGTGCCGACCTGATTGCCGACCGCGTACCGGTACACCCCGGACTCGCTCGCGAACCAGGCCCAGTACGAGGACAGATACACCACCAGCGGAATCACGACGAGCGCGTACAGCGCCGGACCGACATCGCGGACCAGCGTGCCGACCCACGGCCTGCGCACCCCGTACGCGCGCCGCGCGCTGACGTCGAAGGCCACGCTGAGCAGGCCGAAGAACATGATGAAGTAGATGCCCGACCACTTGGTGCCGCAGGCCAGCCCGAGCAGCACGCCCGCGCCGAACCGCCACCAGCGCACGCCGAGTCGCGGTCCCCAGTCGGTGATCCCGACCCGGCCCGCCAGATCCGCGCGGGCCAGCCGTGCGCGCACGTCGTCGCGGTCGACGATGAGACAGCCGAACGCGGCGGTCACCAGCAGCGCCATGAAGATGTCGAGCATGCCGATGCGAGAGGAGACGAAGGTCAGACCGTCGGCGATGAGCAGGATGCCGGCGAACGCGCCGATCAGCGTCGAGCGCGACATGCGCCGCACGATCCGGATCACCAGCAGGACCAGGACGGTGCCCGCCAGCGCCGCCGTGCCGCGCCAGCCCCAGGCGTTGTAGCCGAACAGCGCCTCGCTGATCGCGATGAACTGCTTGCCGACCGGCGGATGCACCACCAGGCCGTAGGCGGGGTTGTCCTCCACGCCGCCGCCGGTGACCATCTGCCAGGCCTGCGGCGCGTAGTGCTTCTCGTCGAAGACCGGGGTGCGCGCGTCGGTCGGATAGTTCAGGTTCGCGAACCGGGTGATGGCCGCGATCGCGGTGAGTACCAAGGTGACCGCCCAGCCGCGGGCGGTGTCGAGCGGGCCGAAATCCGGCGTCGGTCGCAGCGGAGCCGGACCGACCAGCACGGAGGCGGGCCGTGACGGTGGCATCGCACGCGTTTCGGTCACCGGGATCACGCCCCGATCGTAGGCGGTGCGCCCAGTGAAGTCCGACCCGACACTTGTCCCCCTCCTCCGATGCGCGAACCGGCGGGGCGCGCGCGCCTGACAGAATGACCCAAACTACCGGAGAGGCTGGACGACACTGTGTTGGTCTTAGCGGCTACGCCGATGGGCGACATCGGGGACGCGTCCCAGCGACTGCGCGACGCGCTCGGCTCGGCCGATGTGGTCGCCGCGGAGGACACCCGCCGGACCAAGTCGCTGGCCAAGGCGCTGGGCGTGGAGATCACCGGCCGGGTGGTCAGCTTCTACGACCACGTCGAAACCGCCCGCATCCCCGCCCTGCTCGACGACCTCGCCAGCGGCCTGACCGTGCTGCTGGTGACCGACGCGGGCATGCCGTCGGTCAGCGACCCCGGCTATCGCCTGGTCGCCGCCGCCGTCGAACGCGATCTCCCGGTCACCTGCCTGCCCGGCCCGTCCGCGGTCACCACCGCGCTCGCGCTGTCCGGGTTGCCGGTCGAGCGGTTCTGCTTCGACGGTTTCGCGCCGCGCAAGGGTGGTCAGCGCCGGGAGTGGTTGCGCACCTTGGCCGCCGAACAGCGCGCGTGCGTCTTCTTCGAGGCGCCGCACCGGCTGGCCGACTGCCTGGCCGACGCGGTCACCGTCCTCGGGCCGGACCGGCGCGCGGCCGTCTGCCGGGAACTCACCAAGACCTACGAGGAGGTCGTGCGCGGCACGCTCGGCGAGCTCGCCGCCTGGGCCGTCGAGGGCGCGCGCGGGGAGATCACGGTGGTTCTCGAAGGCGCCAAGCCGGTCTCGGCCGATCCTGCCGATCTGGTCGGCGAGGTCGAGACCCTCGTCACGAGCGGCATGCGCCTGAAAGACGCCTGCGCCGAGGTCTCCGCCAGTCGCGGAGCATCCCGCAAGGACCTCTACGAAGCAGTACTGGCTGCCCGCTCCGCCGAGTAGTCCGGTGTTGCGATTTTTTCGAATTTGACGCATCCTGGGGGCGTGGCCACTCCGCATCGCGAGACCCTTCGAAAGGGCACCGTCCTTCCGCCGGAAGACCTGCGTGAGCTGCTGGACCTGTCCACCTTCCTCGAGCAGCACAGTCAGCCGGCCGCGTTGCTCGGGCCTGACGGAGAGCAGATTCCACTTCCGGTCGAGGTCTACGAAGTGCTGGTTCAGGTCGTCGGCGCAATGCGGAAGCGTCGCGCGGTGACTATCGCTCCGGTCGAGCAGTGCTTGACTACGCAGCAGGCGGCCGACCTGCTCGGAATCAGCCGCCCCACTCTCGTGAAGCTGTTGGAGCGAGGGGCGTTGCCGTGTGAGAAGCCGTCTGGTTCTCGACACCGCAGGTTGCTGTTGAGCGATGTGCTCGACTACCAGGAACGTCGGCGCGCCGAGCGGAACGATGTCTTGAACGATCTCGTCCGCGACGCCGAAGAAGACGGGCTCTACGATCCTCCGGCCGAGGATTACCTGCAGGCAGTGAGGGAAGCGCGGGCGTCGCGAAGCGACGAGGGCTGAATGTCCGGGTTCCGGGTGGTTCTGGATGCGTGTGTCCTCGTTCCCATCGTGAAATCCGATCTCCTCCTGACCCTGGCTAAACGCCATGCGTTCTGCCCGCTGTGGAGTGAACGAATCCTCGACGAGGTTTCGCGGGCGGTGGTGAAGGTCAATCCGCGCATGACCGAGGAACGGATAGCGCGACGTGTCGACGGGATGAATGCAGCGTTCGAGGATGCCTGCGTCGAAGGCTGGGAACCGTTGGAGCAGTGTGTGACCGGACTGCGGGACGCGGCCGACCGGCACGTCGTCGCGGCTGCTGTCCGAGGGAACGCGGCGGCAATCGTCACCGAAATTCGCGCGGGAGGTGGGCGCGATCCTGGTCGAAGGAATCTGATCCCCGCTGAGGTCCGCGGTGGGGCATCATCGCGGGTATGACCTCTCTGGACGCGAAAGCGAAGACTCTGCTCGAACTGCACCAGCCCGGTGATCCGGTGGTGCTGCCGACCGTGTGGGACGCGTGGTCGGCGAATGTCGCTGTGGCCGCGGGCTTTTCGGGGCTCACACTGGGTAGCCATCCGGTCGCCGATTCGGTCGGGCGCAGCGACGGCGAGGGGATGACCTTCGACGAACTGCTCGCGCGCGTCACCCAGGTGACCGGAGCGGTGGAGGTGCCGGTCTCGGTGGACATCGAGTCGGGCTACGGGCTCGAACCCGCGCGGCTGATCGAGGGGCTGCTCGGCGCCGGCGCGGTCGGGCTCAATATCGAGGACACCGTGCACAGCGAGGGCAAACGGCTGCGCTCGCCCGAGGAGCATGCCGAACTGGTGGGCGGGCTGCGCGCGGCGGCCGACGCGGCGGGGGTGCACGTCGTGGTGAACGCGCGCACCGATCTGTTCCTGCGTCAGGACGGGGACGAGGCCGACCGGGTCGATCGGGTGATCGCCCGGCTGCGGCTGGCCGCCGACGCGGGCGCGGATTCGCTGTACCCGGTGGGCTGGCACTCCGACGAGGTCCAGCGCAGGCTCGCCACCGAACTGCCGTTGCCGATCAACGCGATCGCGCAGCCGGGGACGCCGGCCAGGGCGCATCTCGCCGAACTCGGCGTCGGCCGGATCAGCTTCGGGCCGCTGTTGCAGGCGGCACTGGGCGCCGAAGCGAGCAAGCTGCTCGCCGCCTGGAACTGATCTCGCGCGGACAGGGGTAACCCGTCGGGGACGGGCTGACCAGCTCGGATCACCTACCGCCGGCCGCCGACGGTAGGTGATCCGGACCCGGATCCGGCCGGAATACGCGGGGTGGCGGGCTAGCTCACTCCTTGGGTTCGACGTAGCGCGGGAACACCGGTTCCGGCGCGGGCAGGTCGATCCCGGGGACCAGGGGAGTGGCGATATCGGCGAAGGCGCGGCCGTCCTGGGCCAGCAGATCCAGGATCTTCGCGGCCGAACCCGGCATCACCGGCTGCACCAGGATCGCCACGATCCGGACCACCTCGAGCGTGACGTAGAGGACCGTGGCCATCCTGGCCAGGTCTTCCTCGGTGCCCGACTTGCGCAGCGCCCACGGGGCATTGGCGGAGAAGTACCGGTTGGTCTCGCCGAGGGTCAGCCAGATGGCCTCCAGCGCCAGGTGCATCTGCTGGGCGTCGAAGTCGGCGCGGCAGCGCTCCAGCAGGGCGTTGGCGCGGTCGAGCAGGGCCTGGTCGTCCTCGGTGAACGCGCCCGGCGCAGGCGCCTTGGCGTCGCAGTTCTTGTTGACCATGGTCAGGCTGCGCTGGACCAGGTTGCCGAACTCGTTGGCCAGGTCGGCGTTGATCCGGCCCGCGATGGCGTCGTTGCTGTAGCTGCCGTCCTGGCCGTAGGAGATCTCGCGCAGCAGGAAGAAACGCACCTGGTCCAGGCCGTAGGTCGACACCAGGGCGAGCGGGTCGACGACATTGCCCGTCGACTTCGACATCTTCTCGCCCTTGTTGTACAGGAACCCGTGGACGAAGACGCGGTCCGGCAGCTCGATCCCGGCCGACATCAGGAACGCGGGCCAGTACACCGTGTGGAACCGGGTGATGTCCTTGCCGATGATGTGCACATTGGCGGGCCAGAACTTCTGGAACGCCGCCGAATCGGTGTGCGGGAAGCCGACACCGGTCAGGTAGTTGGTGAGCGCGTCGACCCACACGTACATGACGTGATCGGGGTGGCCGGGCACCGGGACGCCCCAGTCGAAGGTGGTCCGCGAGATCGACAGATCCTTCAGGCCGGCCTTGACGTAGCTCACGATCTCGTTGCGCCGGGTCGCGGGCGCGATGAACTCCGGCTGCTCCTCGTAGAGCGCCAGCAGCTTGTCCTGGTACTCGGAGAGCTTGAAGAAGTAGTTCGACTCCTCGGTCCAGGTGACCGGGGTCTGGGTCTCGGTCGAGACGCGGGTGCCGTCGTCGAGGAGGGTGGTCTCCTCCTCGGTGTAGAAGGCCTCGTCGCGCACCGAGTACCAGCCGGAATAGTTGCCCAGGTAGATGTCGCCGTTGGCGAGCATCTTCTCCCAGAGGGCGACGCTGGCGGCCTTGTGGTCCTCGTCGGTGGTGCGGATGAAGCGGTCGAAGGAGATGTCGAGCGCCTTGTCCATCGCCTCGAAGACGTCGGAGTTGCGGGCCGCGAGCTCCTGCACCGGGATGCCCTCGGTGGCCGCGGTCTGCTGCATCTTCTGACCGTGCTCGTCGGTGCCGGTCATGAAGAACACGTCGTAGCCGTCGAGTCGCTTGAACCGGGCCAGCGCGTCGGTCGAGATGTACTCGTACGCGTGCCCGATATGCGGCGCACCGTTGGGGTACGCGATGGCCGTGGTGATGTAGAAGGCGGGCGCCTCGGCGCCTTCAAGTGCGCTCATGATGGCAACTACTGTAATCCGCGTGGCAAACCAGAATCGTCCGGCTCCGCCCCTTCCGCCGCCGCTCGCGCCCCTGATCGATGCGCACACCCACCTCGACGCCTGTGGCGCAACCGATGCCGCCTCGACCACGGCGATCGTTGACCGCGCCGCCGCGGCGGGCGTCGGGCACGTGGTGACCGTCGCCGACGATCTCGCCGCCGCGCAGTGGGCCGTGCAGGCCGCGCAGTGGGACCCGCGGGTCTACGCCGCCGTCGCGCTGCATCCGACCAGGGCCAACGCGCTCGACGACAAGGCCAAGGCCGAGCTGGAGTACCTGGCCACCGACCCCCGCGTGGTCGCGATCGGGGAGACCGGCCTGGACTACTACTGGCCGGGCAAGCTCGACGGCTGCGCCGATATCGAGACCCAGATCGAGGGTTTCCGCTGGCACATCGACCTGGCCAAGCGGGTCCGCAAGCCGCTGATGATCCACAACCGCGAGGCCGACCACGACCTGCTCACGGTGCTGCTCGACGAGGGTGCCCCGGACACCGTGATCTTCCACTGCTTCTCGTCCGACGCGACCATGGCGCAGGCGTGCGTGGCCGAGGGATACGTGCTCAGTTTCTCGGGCACGGTCAGCTTCAAGAACGCGCATGAGCTGCGCGAGGCGGCCCAGCTGGTGCCCGACGACCAGATCCTGGTCGAGACCGACGCGCCGTATCTGACGCCGCACCCGTATCGCGGCGCGCCCAACGAGTCGTACTGCCTGCCGTACACGGTGCGGTCGCTGGCCGAGGTGCGCGAACAGGACCCGGCGGAACTGGCCGAGATCACCACCGCGAACGCGCGCAGGCTGTACCGGATCCGCTAGCCCGATTCGTCCGGTCGATAGGGGGCTGGACGATAAACGTGTTTCGGCTCACATCCGCCGGTCATAGTCGTTATCTACCAGCGACGTCTATATCGAATCGTGACCTGCGATCCCGCTGATCGGGGCGCTCGGTGTTGTCTGGGGCAAACCTTGTCGTTATCGTTCTGTAACCATGTCGGCTTTTGCGCGGATCAACTCGTCTCGCTCGCCGCTGCTGTACGCGGCGGTGGCGGCCATGCTGCTGATTCTCATGGTCGGTGCGTCGATGGCCATCGTGAACCACAAGACGGTCGCCCTGGTCGTCGACGGTGAGCGCAGCGAGCTCTCCACCATGTCCCGTGATGTGCGGGCCATCCTGGCCGACGCGGGCTACGAGCTCTCCGAGCACGACGCCGTCACCCCCGCCGCCGGGTCCAAGGTCTCCGACGGCGCCACCATCACGCTCAACCGCGGCCGCGAGATCACCGTCTCCGTCGACGGCACCGAGCGCAAGGTGTGGACCACCGGCATCACCGCGGGTGACGCGCTCGCGCAGATGCAGATCCCGGCCGACACCCACGTCGTGCCGACCCGCACCGAGAAGCTGCCGCTGGCAGGCGCCGCGCTCAGCGTCTACTCGCCGCGCACCGTCTCGCTCGTCGACGGCGGCGCCGCCGCGGTCGACGTGCGCCTGGCCGCCGCCACCATCGGCGAATTCCTCACCGCCGCGGGCATTCCGCTCAAAGACCAGGACTTCACCGAACCGGCCGCCACCACGCCGCTCACCGAGGGCATGAAGGTGACCGTCACCCGGCAGCGCGTCGAGCAGCGCACCGAGACCCTGCCGCTCGATCCCGCCGAACTGGTGATCGAGGACCCGACCATGAACATGAGCCGCACCGTCGTGGAGAACCCGGGCGAGGCCGGGCTGCACGAGGCGACCTTCGCGGTCACCCTGACCAACGGTGTCGAGTCCAGCCGCGTGCAGACCAACTCCAACGTCATCACCCCGGCGCAGCCCAAGACCATCCGCAAGGGCGCCAAGCCGGGCACCGAGGTGCCGCCGGTGCGCGATGGCGCGATCTGGGACGCGCTGGCCCGCTGCGAGTCGACCGGCAACTGGGCCATCAACACCGGTAACGGCTACTACGGCGGCATCCAGTTCGACCAGAGCACCTGGGAGCGTCAGGGCGGCTTGAAGTACGCCCCCCGCGCCGACCTGGCCACCCGCGAAGAGCAGATCGCCATCGCCGAGGTCACCCGCGCCCGGCAGGGCTGGGGCGCCTGGCCCGCGTGCACCGGACGCCTCGGCCTGAGCTGAGTCTTCGGAGCGCTGGCGCGCTCGAGTCGCGGCCCCTCCGGTCCCGCCGATCAGGCACCGTTGCTTGCTCCTTCGTCGCCTACGCCACGGCGCCTGATCGGCGGGACGGCCGCGACGGCCGACTTCGTCGGCCTGCCCCTCCTCGAGGTCGGGGCGTGTTGGCTGAGTGGGTTGTCGGCGCCTGATCTGGGTTTGCTTCGGCGGGTCGGGTTGACCAGCGGAATTCGCGGGGTAGTTTGCACTCGTTTCGCCGGGTCTGTGTCTCGTGCGTTGTCCCGGCTCGTCGAGTCGAGGGTGGTTGTGATGCGTGGGGTTTCGGCCTGGCGGCGGGCGGCTGTCGCGGTGGCGTTGTCGGTGGGTGCGGGGGTCTGTGTGCCGCTGACACCCGCGCATGCGGAGACGCCGGGGGCCGTGATCGCGGTCGTCCCGCAGGCCGACGGATTCCACGGGATGTCCGGCGCGCAGGTCATCGACTACTGGACCAGGGGTGTCGGCGGGGTGACGCAGCCCGCGAGCGGAGCGCTGTACCTGCCCGAGGGTGACGCGCCCGCCGGTGGCTGGCCGGTGGTCGCCTTCGACCACGGGACCACGGGGCTCGGCGCGGGCTGCGGCGGGCAGTCCGATCCGGCGGGCGCGCCCTGGCCGGAATCGCAGGCCGGGCAGGACGAGTTCCTGCGTCATCTGGTGGCGCAGGGGTATGCCGTCGTCGCGCCGGACTACCTGGGGCTCGGGCGGTTCGACACCGGGCCGCACCCGTATCTGGGCATCGACACCGAGGCCACCGCCACCCTCGACCTGCTGCGGGCGGCGCGTTCGGTGCGCTCGGATCTGTCGCCGGTGTGGGTGGCGGCGGGCATGTCGCAGGGCGGGCAGGCCGCGCTCGGCACCGGGCACCGGCAGGCGAGCTACGCGCCGGAGCTGGACTTCCGCGGGACCATCGCCATCGACCCGGAATCCGATGTCGAGAAGGTGGCCACCCTGCTCGGGCCCGGCAATCCGGATCGGGTCAGCGGCGGCGTGCTCGGTTTCTCGGTGAGCATTCTGGCCGGGCTGCGGGCGGCCAGGCCGGACGCGCAGGTCGACAGCTACCTCAGCCCGCTGGGACGCCAGGTCCTCGACGAGATCGGCACCCTGTGCCAGGACGCGATCGACGAGCGCGTCGCGGATCTGACGCTCGGGCAGCTGCTCACCCGATCCCTCGGCGACGAACCGCTGCGCTCGGTGATGGCCGACTACATGGCCGTGCCGACCAGCGGCTATGACGCGCCGATCCTGCTGCTGGTCAACGCCACCGACCGCACGGTGCCCTCGCCGCTGCACGCCGCGCTGGCTGCCCAGTTCACCGCCAACGGCGTGGACTACACCCCGGTCGTCGGCACCGGCAAACACTGCGAACTGAACCCGGCGATGATCGCCGCGATCGACGATTTCCTGGCCCGGGCGCGCTGACCGGTTCCCTTCCCCGCTCCGACGCAGGTCGCGAGCGGTGTCCAAGCAACCGTTCAGCGAACTGTACGATCGTCCAGTTCATCGCTGCCGATCGGCCGGAAAGGTAACCCCTGATGCCGAAGACCCTGAGCCGCGCTGCGATCGCGGCCGCCCTCGCCGCCGTGCTGGTGACCGCCGCCAACGCGCCCGCTTCGGCGGCCCCCGGTGACGTCCTGGCCACCGAAGCGCGACCCGCGGGCTGGCACGGCCAGGCGCGCGGCTCGGTGATCGAGTACACGACCACCGATTCCGCGGGCGCCGAGCGTCCGGCCAGCGGTGCGCTGTTCCTGCCCGCGGGCGCCGCGCCCGCCACCGGCTGGCCGATCATCGCCTACGACCACGGCACCCTGGGCTCCGGTCCCGGCTGCGGTGGTCAGGCCGATCCCGACCTGGCCCCGCTGCCCGCCAACCGTGCCGCCGAGGACGAGCTGATCGGGCGCCTGGTCGACCAGGGCTACGCCGTCGTCGCGCCGGACTACCTCGGGCTCGGCCGCTTCGAAACCGGCCCGCACCCCTACCTGGAGGTGCGCAGCGAGGCCACCGCCACCATCGACCTCGTGCGCGCGGCGCGGGCGGCGCATCCCGAACTCTCCCGCACCTGGACCGTTCTCGGTGCCTCGCAGGGCGGGCATGCCGCGCTGAGCGCCGCGCACGTGCAGCAGAGCTACGCCCCCGAACTGGACTTTCGCGGCATCGCCGCCGTCGACCCGGCCTCCGACGTGGAGAAGGTCCTGCCGCTGCTCGGTCCCGGGTTCCCGGAGATCGAGGGCACCGCGGGCCTGACCGGCTTCACCGTCAGCATCCTGGCGGGTCTGCGCGCCACCCATCCCGAGGCCGAGGTCGACTCGTATCTCACGCCGCGGGGCAAGGAGATCCTCGACGCCGCGGGTACCCAGTGCATCGACGAGATCGTCCGGAACGTCAAGGGACTCGGCTTCGGCGACCTGTTCGCCCGCAGGCTCTCCGACGGGCCGCTGCGCCCGGCCCTGATCGCGTACATGACTGTGCCGACCAGCGGCTACGACGCGCCGATCCTGCTGCTGATCAACGCGACCGACACGGTCGTGCCCTCCCCGCTGCACGCCGCGCTGGTGGCCCAGCTCGCGGCCGGTGGCGTCGATTTCGAGACGGTGACCGGCTTCGGCGAGCACACCGTGCTCGATCAGCGGATGTGGAACGCGCTCGACGGGTTCGTCGCCCGGGTCAACGCGGCGCCGCCGCGGCGCTGACGACGCGGGTCGCGCATGGTCGCTCGACGCGCCGAGCGGACCGACGGCTGATCTGTACACTCGTCCAGGAACTGTCGCCTGGTAGAGAGCCGAATCCGTTGCCGAAGACCACGATCCGCGCGACGCTCGTCGCCGCCGTCACCGCGAGCGCGCTGTGCGCCGCCGGGTTCGCGCCCGCGGCCGCCGAAGCGCCCGGCTCGATCATCTCGGTGGAGCGCAAGCCCGCGGGGTGGCACGGAACGGCGCGCGGATCGGTCGTCGAATACTGGATGACCGACTCGGCGGGCGTCGCGCGCCCGGCCAGCGGCGCGATGTTTCTGCCCGCGGGCGATGCCCCGGCCACCGGCTGGCCGATCCTGGCCTACGACCACGGCACCTCCGGCTCCGGCCCCGGCTGTGGCGGCCAGGCCGATCCCGAACTCGCGGCGCTGCCGCAGCATCGTGCCGCCGAAGATGCGCTGATCAAGCGCTTCGTCGACCAGGGCTACGCCGTGGTCGCGCCCGACTACCTGGGCCTCGGCCGCTTCGAGACCGGCCCGCACCCGTATCTCGAGGTGCGCAGCGAGGCGACCGCGACCATCGATCTGGTGCGGGCCGCCCGCGCCGCCGCTCCCGAGCTGTCGCGTACCTGGAGCGTCCTCGGTGTCTCGCAGGGCGGGCACGCCGCGCTGAGCACCGCGCACGTGCAGCAGAGTTACGCCCCCGAGCTGGACTTCCGCGGCACCGTCGCCGTCGACGCCGCCTCCGACGTGGAGAAGGTGCTGCCGTTCATCGGGCCCGAGCTGCCGGAGATCCCGGTGCTGGCCGCGGCCACCTCGTTCGTCGTCAGCATCCTGGCCGGACTGCGCGCCACCCACCCCGAGGCCGAGGTGGACTCCTACCTCACGCCGCTGGGTAAGTCGCTCGTCGACGCCGCGGGCGACCGGTGCCTGGACGCGATCATCGCCTCGACCAAGGGCCTGACCGCGCGCGACCTGCTCGCCCGCCCGCTGACCGGCCTGCGTGATGTCCTCGCCGCCTACATGACCCTGCCGACCAGCGGCTACGACGCCCCGATCCTGCTGACCATGAACGTCACCGACACGATCGTGCCGTCCCCGCTGCACGCGGCGCTGGTCGCGCAGTTCGCCGCCAACGGCGTCGATCAGCAGGTCGTCCCCGGCACGGGCACGCACGGCTCGGTCTCGGCGGAGCAGCGAGCCGGGATGGACGCCTTCCTCGCGCGGGTCAATGCCGCCCCGCCGCAGCGCTGAGCTGCTCGATCGACCGGGTTGGTAGGTTCTAGCGGTGCCCGAACCAGAGATTCCCGCGCGCGGTAGCGCCGCACTGCTCGGTCCCGCCGAGGTGCGGACGCTGGCCGAACGCTTCGGCGTCCGGCCGACCAAGCAGCTCGGGCAGAACTTCGTGCACGACGCGAACACGGTGCGCCGCATCGTCACCGCCGCGGGCGTCGGCCCGAAGGACACCGTGCTCGAGGTCGGTCCCGGTCTCGGCTCGCTGACCCTGGCGCTGCTCGACGTGGTCGACCGGGTGGTCGCCGTCGAGATCGACCCCGTGCTGGCCAACTACCTGCCCGAGACCGTCGCCGACCGCGCCCCCGGCCTGGTCGACCGGCTCCAGGTCGTCGAGGCCGACGCCCTGCGCGTGCGCCCCGACCAGCTGCCCGCCGAGCCGACGGCGCTGGTCGCGAACCTGCCCTACAACGTGGCCGTCCCGGTGCTGCTGCACCTGCTCGCGGTGCAGCCGAGCATCCAGGTGTCGTTGGTGATGGTGCAGGCCGAGGTGGCCGACCGGCTCGCGGCCGAACCGGGCAACCGGGTGTACGGGGTGCCGAGCGTCAAGGCCGGTTTCTTCGGCAAGGTGCGCCGGGCGGGCGCGGTCGGCACCCAGGTCTTCTGGCCGGTGCCGCGCGTCGAATCCGGCCTGGTCCGCATCGATCGCTACGCCGAACCGCCGTGGCCGATGGACGAGGCGCACCGCAGGCGCGTGTTCGAGGTGATCGACGCCGCCTTCGCGCAGCGCCGGAAGACGTTGCGCTCGGCGCTGTCCGGCTGGGCGGGTTCGCCCGCGGAGTCCGAGCGCAGGCTGGTGGCGGCCGGCATCGATCCGACCGCCCGCGGCGAGACGCTCGACACCGCGGCGTTCGTCCGCCTGGCCGCCCAGGGGTAGTCCGCGAATCGCGGGCTCGCGCAGCCGAACCCGCAGTACACCGGCTGTTCATCGGGGCGCGCCAGCGCACCTTGTGAAAGCAATTGTGGACAACCGGTTTTCGCCGCCGGCGGAGTTGATCATGATGCACGGACGACATCACCGGTCCGGCGCGAAATCCGCCGGTGGCGGGCCGCGGGGTACAGATGTGGATGACGCTGTGGATGATTCGCGGCGTCGTCGCGACGGATGAACCGCTGGTGAACGCGCCGCGGCCCGCGCCGGAGGGCGCGGGCCGCGGATGACTTCGCGAATCGGGGGTCAGCGAGCCAGTTCGTACCCCGCTTCGTCGACGGCGGCGGCGACCTCGGACTCGGTCAGCTCGTTCGCGCTGTCGACCTTGACGAGACCGCTGGCCAGGTCGACGTCGACGCTGGTGACACCGTCGATCTTGCCGATCTCCTGCTTGACCGAGCTCACGCAGTGTCCGCAGGTCATCCCCGTGACGGTGTAGGTGGTGGTGGCCATGGCCGACTCCTTCGCTCTTCGATCATACGGTCCAGGGGTATGTCCCCGACACGAATGAACATACCCCCTATGGGTATCTGACGCAACCCCAGCCCGCCGGGCGAGGATTCAGCGCGCGTACTCGTCGGTGTAACCCGTTACGCTTGGTGATCGTGCTGTCAGTTGTGCCCAGCCCGGTCGTCGTGCGCGCTCCTTCGAAGGTGAACCTGCATCTCGGAGTCGGTGATCTGCGTCCGGACGGATATCACGACCTGACCACCGTCTTCCAGGCATTGTCGCTGGCCGACGAGCTCGAACTCGCCCCGTCGGCCTCGCTGGCCGTGCGGGTCACCGGCGAGGGCGCGGCCGAGGTACCGACCGATCGGGAGAACCTGGTGTGGAAGGCCGCGGTGCGCCTGGCGCACCTGGCCGGGCGCGCGCCGCTGGTGGAGGTCGCCATCGCCAAGGGTATTCCGGTGGCGGGCGGCATGGCGGGTGGCAGTGCCGACGCGGCCGCCGCGCTGGTCGGCCTGAACGAACTGTGGGACCTGGGCCTGGGCCGCGACGAGCTGTCCGCGGTGGCCGCCGAACTCGGCAGCGATGTCCCGTTCGCGCTGCACGGTGGCACCGCGCTCGGCACCGGGCGCGGTGAGCGATTGCTTCCGGTGCTGTCGCGCAACACCTTTCACTGGGTGCTCGCGCTGGCCAAGGACGGCCTGTCCACCCCGGCGGTGTTCCGCGAACTCGATCGACTACGCGCCGAGGGCGATCCGCCGCGGCTGGGCGATCCGCAGAAACTCATGCAGGCGCTGGCCGCGGGCGATCCGCACACCCTCGCGCCGCTGCTCGGCAACGATCTGCAGGCCGCGGCGCTGTCGCTGAAGCCCGAGCTGCGGCGCACGCTGCGCGCCGGGGTCGGGGCGGGCGCGCTCGCCGGCCTGGTCTCCGGATCGGGCCCCACCTGCGCGTTCCTGTGCGAGACGGAGGAGGCGGCGATCGCGGTGGCGGCCGAACTGGCCGGTGCGGGCGTGTGCCGCAGTGTGCGCACGGCCAGCGGTCCGGTGCCGGGGGCCAGGGTGCTCGACACCGAGGCGCACGGGAAGCATTGAGCGTCAGCCGATGACGTCGGCCAGCCGGTCGACCTGGTCGGCGTCGCGGCCGTAGCAGTAGAGCATCACCTCGTCGGCGCCGAGTTCGTCGAATCGCGCGATGGTGGCGCGGATGGCCGCGGGCGTGGTGAGCAGCCCGTCGAGCATGAACTTCGAGCGGTCGCCGGCGAAGGCGTAGTAGGCGCTCATGGACGCGCGGGCGTCGGCGATCAGGTCGTCGTCGCCGACGGCCACATTGACCTGGGCGACGATTCGCGGCGCGCCTGCGCGGCCGTGGTCCTGCCAGGAGCGGCGCACGGTGTCGAACAGGTTGCCCGCCCAGGACGGCGGCGCTGCGGCGAGGAACCCGCCGCCCCAGCGGCCGACCCGGTCGAGCGCGGCGGGCTGGAAACCGCCGAACAGCAGCTCGGGTCCGGCGGGGGAGAGCGGGGCCGGGCCGATCGGGCCGCAGTCGGGGCCGAACGGTGCACCGGCCCAGAGGCGGTGGAGCAGGCCGATCTGCGCATCGAGGCGGCGACCGCGGGTGCGCAGCTCGGTGCCAGCGGCGACGTGGTCGTCGGCGCGCCCGCCGACGCCGACGCCGAGGACGAACCGGCCGCCCGACAGCACGTCGAGGGTGGCGGCCTGCTTGGCCAGCAGCGCGGTCTCGCGTAGCGGGGCCAGGAGTACCTCGGTCTGCAACCGGATGCGGCGGGTGGCGCCGGCCAGCGCGGCGAGGGTGGTCAGCGGTTCGGGGTTGTCGTAGACCAGCCGGTCGAGCAGGCCGAGGGTGGAGAACGGGCCGTCGTCGGCGCGACGGGCCCAGTCGAACAGGGCGATCGGATCGGAAATGGGGAGGCCGAGGCCGATGTGCATGGAATCCTCCGAGTCGGGAACATTGTTCGTGTCGAACGGTGTTCGCTACGAACAACGTTAAACGAACGGCGTTCGTCGCACAAGGCGGAGCGGATCGGACCGCCGCCGACCGGGCAAGTAGGCTCGTCACGGCCCCACAGTCGCGCGGAAGGCGGGCGAGCAACACCTATGTCCAACCTGATCAACCTCGAACAGGTCGCCAAGAGCTTCGGCATCAAGCCGCTGCTGGACGACGTCTCGCTCGGAGTGCACGCGGGAGAGCGGATCGGGGTGGTCGGTCTCAATGGTGGCGGCAAGACGACGCTGCTCGAGGTGCTGACCGGCCTGGAGCAGCCCGACAGCGGCCGGGTGAGCCGGGTCGGCGGCCTGCGGATGGCGGTGGTCACCCAGCGCGGTGTGCTGCCCGAGGGCGCGACCATCGGCTCCATCGTGCTCGCCGGCCTGTCCGACGACCTGTCGACCGCCGATATCGCCGAACACGAATGGGCCGCCGACGCGCGCGTGCGCTCGGTGCTCGACGGCATCGGCATCGCCGACCTCGGCCTGGACACCCCGGTCACCAACCTCTCCGGTGGCGAGCGCCGTCGCGTCGCGCTGGCCGCCGCGCTGGTGCGCGACCTGGACCTGCTCGTCCTCGACGAGCCGACCAACCACCTCGACATCGAGGGCGTGCAGTGGCTCGCCGAGCACCTGGTCGCCCGGCGCACCGCGCTCGTCGTGGTCACCCACGATCGCTGGTTCCTCGACACCGTCGCCACCCGGACCTGGGAGGTCGTCGGTGGCAAGGTGGAGACCTACGAGGGCGGCTACGGCGACTGGATCTTCGCCCGCGCCGAACGCGCCAGGCAGGCCGACGCCACCGAGGCCCGCCGCCAGAACCTGGCCCGCAAGGAACTGGCCTGGCTGCGGCGCGGCGCCAAGGCCCGCACCTCCAAGCCGCGCTACCGGGTGGAGGCCGCCGAGGCGCTGATCGCCGACGTGCCGCCGCCGCGCGACTCGGTCTCGCTGGCCGCGTTCGCGCGCAAGCGCCTCGGCCGCGTGGTGATCGAACTCGAGGACGCCACCCTCACCACCCCCGACGGCCGCGTGCTGGTCGACGAGCTGACCTGGCGGCTCGCGCCGGGCGAGCGGGTCGGTCTGGTCGGCGTCAACGGCTCGGGCAAGACCACGCTGCTGCGCGCGCTGGCCGGCGACGCCGAACCGGCCACGGGCAAGCGCATCCAGGGCCAGACCGTCCAGATCGGCTGGCTGCGACAGGAACTCGACGACCTGCCCACCGATATGCGGGTGCTCGAGGCCGTGCAGCAGGTCGCGCAGCGAATCATGCTCGGCGACAAGGAGATCTCGGCCGGTCAGCTGGCCGAACGACTCGGCTTCACGCCCGCCCGGCAGCGCACCCCGGTCGGCGACCTCTCCGGTGGCGAGCGCCGCCGGCTGCAGCTGACCCGCATCCTGATGGCGGAGCCCAACGTCCTGCTGCTCGACGAGCCGACCAACGACCTCGACATCGACACCCTGCAGCAGCTCGAGGACCTGCTCGACAACTGGGCGGGCACGCTGGTCGTCATCAGCCACGACCGCTACCTGGTCGAGCGCATCTGCGACACCACCTGGGCACTCTTCGGTGACGGCAAGCTCACCAACCTGCCCGGCGGCATCGACCAGTACCTCACCAAGCGCGCCACCCTGGCCACCGCCGCCAAGCCCGCCGCCGCGAAACCGGCAGCGGCGACCACGGATTCGGCCGACCGCCGCGCGGCCCGCAAGGAACTGTCGCGGCTCGAGCGCAGCATCGCCAAACTCGACGAGCGCGAACAGAAACTGCACGTCGCCCTCGCCGACGCCGCCACGGACCCGGACAAACTGGTGAAGCTCGGCGCCGAACTCAAAGAGGTCGTCGCGGAGAAGGAAGCCGCCGAAGAACGCTGGCTGGAACTAGCCGAAGACCACTGATGTCCTAAGTGGCGGTCTGCCCGTCGGTGATGACGACGGGCAGACAGGTCTGCACGAAGTCGGCGCCGAATTCGGTGAGGATGATGCTGCGGTAGCTCACCTTGGTGCCGAAGCCGCGCTTGAGCGCGTCGCGCACCTGCTCCTGCGCCTCGATGAGCTGGTAGCGGCTCGGGTTGCCGACCGGCTCCCTGGTGGACTCGATGAGCCCGAGCCTGCGCAGGTTGGGCAGGTACTGGGGCACCCGGTTCGGGAAGCGCAGGCCGGCGTGCTCGCCGATCAGGGTCAGGCCGCTGATCAGGCGTTCCCCGCCGAAGGCCCGCTGGCGGCCGGTGCGGACATCGAGCGCGGGCTGCGGTCCGTCGACGTGCATGAACCGCAGGATCCGCGCTTCGTCGGGGGTGATCTCGGCCAGGATGCCGGGGTAGGCGGGGTGCGCGTCGGGCTGGGCGGCGTGCGTGCTGGCCGATAGTCGCAGCAGTTCGGCGCCCTGTTCGCGCAGCGTCGGCATGCCGACGTCGCCGGGGTGCTCGGTGCCGACGGGCAGACCGAGCGCGTGCCGGAGCCGGTCGCGCACTTCGCCTTCGGCTTCGGCGAGGACTTCCTTGGGCGGGGTGCCCGCGATGCTGCCGCGCAGCACGGTGACCGTCACGCCGAGGGCGGTGTCGAGCGTCCACAGGGTCACCCCCGAGGCCGCGGTGAGCGCGACCCGCGCGACACCGGTCGCCGCCCGCACCGTGCGCACCGGCGAGACCGGCAGCACGCCGCGCCGGTCACCGGTGGCTTCGATCGGCGGTACCGTCCGTCGCACCAGTTCGGTGGACGGGGTCCCGTCGTCTATATCCATGTCGTCGCTACTCCTGTTCCGAAGACCAGGATGTGAGCGTATCCGGCGAGGAGCCCCAGCGCGCCGCCATGGACGAAAAGCAACCATTCGTCCTGTTTGATGGCCGACCGCAGCATGTCCACGAAGTCGTGTGGGGAAAGTGCGGACATTTGCCGGGCGATGTATTCGTTGACCTGCCTGCCCTGCTGAACGTTGAACGCGGGGTCGGCGAAGGCCATCGGCGCGATCGTCATCGCCTCGGCGGTGAGCGTGGATTGCAGCGAGTCGTACTCGCGGCTGCCCAGCATGAACTTCACCGCGGGCCGGGCCGGGCCGAGCGCGCGATCGGCGGCCGGGCGCAGGGTGTCCTCGAGCATCTGCAGGGTGCGGTCCGAGCGCGGGCCGTTGAGCAGTTCGTCGCCGATGTTGGCGACGGTGACGACCTCGGTGGAGACGAGTTCGGCGTAGCCGGCGGTGATCTCGGGCTGCCGCTTGATCAGCAGACCCTGCCGCCACGGGCACCACCACTTGGGCGTGGCGGGCGCGAAGATCATGTTGATGCCGACCCAGTTGACCACCCAGCCGATGATGATGCCGCCGATGGGCAGCACGATCAGCGGCGAGAGGCCGGTGGTGTGCAGCGCGAGCACCAGCAGCAGGCCGCAGGGCGCGCCGAAATAGAAGCCGAAGTTCTGCATGAACCGCAGTTCCTTGGCGCCGAGCACCTGGAACAACTGGTTGAGCAATTGTGGCCGCGCCTGGAAATAGCGGATGACCATCTGCTTCACATCGAGCAGCTGATCGATATTGGTGCCGAGTTCGGTGGTGAGTTCGCGCAGGATCTCCGGCAGCTGCGAGCGCACCCGCTGATGCACCATCTCGCGCACCTGGGTGGGCAGGTTGTACCAGAGCTGCGGATGCTCGCGGCGCAGGATCACTTCGACGATGTCGCTGATCTGGGCGTCGGCGACCTCGGCCAGATGTTCGGCCAGCTTCTCCGGATCGAGTTCACGGTAGAAGTCGGACACGCTGCCGAGCTTGGACAACCCCTTGTCGACGGCGATGCTGGCCATCTTGTCCGCGCGCGAGGGCACGATGCCCTGCCAACCGATCCGTCCGTCATAGCTGAGCAGCGGCAACACCTGGATCCGCTTGGGCAGGTACGGGAAGATCGCGCGCAAGCCGGGCAGCTTCACGCCGTGGAACTTGATCGGCTGGAACAGCATCAGAATGCCGGTCCAGTTCGTGATGTAGCCGATTATTCCTGTGAAAAGAGGAATAGTCAGAATTTCTAGCAGGAGTGTCGGATGCAACCCGAACACACTCTCCAACACGACACCCTCCTGCCGTTATCCGGTGATCACCGCCTCACCGGCACCCAAAATTAGCACCCCCGCGCCGCGGTGACCCTACTGTGAGTTGCGGAACTGGGTCCATTCGTCGTGTGCCAGGACACAGGGTAGTGTCTGAGACATCAGTCACAGAACCTGTCCCGAATGCCGTATTCGTCCTGGCGAGTCGGAACAATGAGCACCACCACATTTGGTGACAGGCCACAACCAGCGCGTTCAGGGGGCGCGCTGCGTACGCACTGTGTTCGGAGCGTGGTCGGGCAATAATCTGTGGGCGATCGTTCCCATGCGAGACTTCGGAGTAGGACGTGACAGACGACAGGACCGGACAGGACCTGGCCCGTGCCGGTACCCGCGCCGTCGAGCGCAGCTCGGACGTCGAGCAGCGACAGATCAGCAACGAAGCCCGGTTGATCCGCGGGGTGTTCCGCGCCGCCGGACTGGCGGCGGGCACCGCGGTGCGCGGCAGCCAGTGGGCGGTCGGCACCACCTACGAGGTGACCAAGGAGCTGGCCCAGGCGGCCCTGGACGGCGAGTCCTCGGCCGATATCGCCGAGCGCACGGGCAATGCCCTGCGCTCGATCGCGCGCAGCGCGCTCGGTGTCACCGAGGGGTCGGTGCGCGAGATCGTCAGCTATGTGCCGACGCCCAACGGGTCCTCCCAGCAGGCCATCACCGTCGGCCCCTACCTGCGCTCGGCCAGCACCGAGGACCTGCGCCGCCGCGGCGACGCACTGCTGGCCCGCTCGGCCGATGTCTACTTCACCGAGGACGTGCACCCGGCCTACGACCGCATCCTCGACGAGATCGCGCCCGACGAGGCCCGCATCCTGCGCTTCATGGCCCTCAACGGTCCGCAGCCCTCGGTCGACGTGCGCACCAACCGGCCGCTCGGCATCGGCTCGGAGCTGGTGCAGGGCGATCTGACCTCGGTGCCCGAGCAGGCGGGCGTGCGCTACCCGGACCGGGCGCGGTCGTACCTGATCAACCTCAACCGCCTCGGCCTGACCTTCACCTCCGAGGATCCGGTGGTGCTGAGCCGCTACATGGTGCTGGAAGTGCAGCCCGTGGTCGAGGACGCGCTCAAGAAGGCGGGCCGCGCGCCGAAGATCGTCCGCAAGAGCCTGCGGCTGTCGGAATTCGGCGAGGACTTCTGCCGCACCTGCTTCACCATCGGGTAGCTGAGACAGCGCGGGCTGTCGGCGCCGGAGGTCACGCTCCGGTGTCGGCAGTGATAGCGATCAGATACAGATCCGGCACTGCGCTCGTTTCAGTGGGATCGTGGAGGGATGGAGCAGGGGTCCGGATCTCCGAACGTGCGCGTCGACGATCCTGTCGCGCCCACCTCGGCGCGGCCTGGTCCGCTGCTGCCCGGTGACGACGAACCGCTGGTCGCCGGGATGGAGACGGGGGAGGTCCGGATGGCCGACGTGCCGCACGCGGACGCGATGGACGACGAGCAGCCCGAGCCGGTCCAGCGCCCGCCCGATCACCCCGACGACCTCATCGCGCTCAGCCGGCTCAAGTTCCGCTATCTGCGGGCACTCGACACCAAGTCCTGGGACGAGTTCGCCGACACCCTGATCCCCGAGGCGACCGCCACCTACAGCGAATACCTGCAGTTCGAGTCGCGCGAGGCCTTCCTGGCCTTCCTGCGCAACACCCTCGGACCGCACGTCATCACCGAACATCGCTGCGACCATCCGGAGATCGATGTCGACGGCGACACCGCGACCGGCACCTGGTATCTGGCCGACACGGTGATCATCCCCGAGCACAACATGTGCCTGCGCGGCGCGGCCTTCTACACCGATCGCTACGTCCGCTGCGAGGACGGGCACTGGCGCATCGCCCACACCGGGTACGAGCGCACCTACGAGGTGGTCCTCTCGCTCAGCGACCTGCCCAGCCTGCGGCTGACCGCGAGCCGCTGGGGCATGATCGCCCAGGAGAATCACATCTCCTCGGTGGAGCGCAACCCCGGACCGGCCGCCTGAGGCCGACTCAGACAGTCGACCAGTTAGTCGGCGGTCGCCACCAGGGGCTCCAGCGTGAGCTTCGGATGCTCTTTCTCGATGTACTGCAGCCGCCATTTGTCGCTGAACAGGGCCAGAATCGCGCCGTCGGTGCGGGTGAACACCTCGACGCCGCGCTGGCGATCCAATTCCGGCGCCGATTCGGCGTCGGTCCGGCGGGCCAGCGTGAACGGGAGGAAATCCAGTTGGGTTTCCACGTTGAACTCCGCCTGCATGCGCGCGGTGACGACCTCGAACTGCATCGGACCGACCGCGGCCAGCACCGGTGACTGGTCGCCGCGGGCGTCGTTGCGCAGCACCTGCACCACGCCCTCGGAGTCGAGCTGGTCGATGGCCTTGCGGAACTGCTTGTACTTGCCGGCGCTCTGCGCGCGCAGCGTCGCGAAATGCTCGGGGGCGAAGCTCGGGATCGGTGGGAACTCCACCTTCTTGTCCACGAACAGGGTGTGGCCGGGGGCGAGCGCGGTCGCGTTCACCAGGCCGACCACATCGCCCGGGTAGGCGGTGTCGACGGTGGTGCGCTCGCGGCCGAACACGGTCAGCGCGTACTTGGTGGCGAACGGGCGGCCGGTCTGCGCGTGCGTGACGACCATGCCGCGCTCGAACTCGCCGGAGACGATCCGCATGAACGCCAGCCGGTCGCGGTGCGCGGTGTCCATGCCCGCCTGCACCTTGAAGACCACCGCGCTGAACGGATCGCCGGTCGCGCGGTCCTTGCCCGCCACATCGGCGCGCGCGCCCGGGGCGGGTGCCAGCGCGACCAGGGTCTCCAGCAGCTGGCGCACACCGAAGTTCAGCATCGCCGAGGCGTAGATGACCGGCGAGGTCTGCCCGGCCAGGAACAGCTCCTGGTCGTGGTCCTGTCCGGTGGCCGAGAGCAGCTCGCTCTCCTCGGCGGCGGTCGTCCACGCCTCGCCCTCGCGCGCCTCGGCCTCGGCCGGGGTCAGCGACTCCTCCGGCGCGATGGTCGCGCCACCGGCGGTGCGGGTGAAGTGGATGTACTCGTCGGCCGCGCCCTCGGGGCCGCGGCGCAGCAGGCCGCGGAAGTCGCCCGCGATGCCGACCGGTAGGAACAGCGGGGTGGGGGTGAGGCCGATCCGCTCGCTGATCTCGTCGAGCAGTTCCAGCGGCGCCTGGCCGGGGCGGTCCCACTTGTTGATGACGGTGATGACCGGGATGCCACGGTGACGGCACACCTGGAACAGCTTCAGCGTCTGCGGCTCGAGGCCCTTGGCGGCGTCGATCAGCATGACCGCGGCGTCGACCGCGGTGAGCACGCGGTAGGTGTCCTCGGAGAAGTCGGAGTGACCGGGGGTGTCGACCAGGTTGATGACATTGTCGATGTCGGACCCGGCGGCGCGGTAGTTGAACTGCAGCGCGGTGGAGCTCACCGAGATGCCGCGGGCCTTCTCCATCTCCATCCAGTCCGACACGGTCGACTTGCGACCGGCCTTACCGTGGATCGCGCCCGCCTCGGAGATCATCTTGGCGTGCAGCGCCAGCGCCTCGGTCAGCGTCGACTTACCCGCGTCGGGGTGCGAGATCACGGCGAAGGTGCGGCGGCGCGCGACCTCGGCGGGTAGTCCGCGCGGGGTGGGGGCGGCGCTCTCTCCGGACTCGGTCAACGCAGAACCTTTCGCAGTGGTCGGCAACTTATAGAGCCTAGAAGGTCGCCGGTTCGGCGAGGTCGACGGGGTGTTCTGCCGAACCGACCCGGTTTTTCCGGGCGATGTGGATGCGGTATGGTTGTCGGGTTGTCTCGGCGAGGGTGAGTTGCCCCCAGTGGTTGTGCTCACCGTGATCGACGCGGCTCGGCCTTCCCGGTCGTCCTCGTTCGTTCTTCGTCCGACGAGTAGACGTTGACCCCGCAGATGGGTCGCCACAATGACCAGCCCGGAAGAGCCGTAGGAGCGCATTCAGTCATGTCCGACGTGAACCAGATCGAAGCCGCCGTCCGCACCGAATTCGGTAAGGGCGCCGCTCGCCGTACCCGTCGCGACGGCAATGTGCCCGCCGTGCTGTACGGCCACCAGGCCGAGCCGCAGCACCTGAGCCTGAACGCCAAGGCCTTCGCCGCCATCCTGCGTGAGCACGGCACCAACGCCATCCTGAACCTGGTCGTCGACGGCAAGCAGCAGCTCGCCATGACCAAGTCGGTCGTCGTCCACCCGATCCGTCGCTACATCGAGCACGCCGACCTGCTGATCGTCAAGCGTGGCGAGCGCGTCACCACCGACGTCAACGTCACCGTCACCGGCGATGCCGCCTCCGGCACCCTGGTCACCCAGGAAGCCACCACCCTGTCCATCGAGGCCGACGCGCTGAAGCTGCCCGAGGCCATCGAGGTCTCGGTCGAGGGCGTCGAGGCCGGCACCCAGATCCTGGCCGGCGCCATCGCGCTGCCCGCGGGCGTCACCCTGGCCGGTGACCCGGAGGCGCTGATCGTCAACGTGATCGCCGCGCCGTCGGCCGCGCAGCTCGACGAAGAGGGCGAAGGCGCCGCCGCCGAGGAGACCGCCGAGTCGGCTCCCGAGTCCGAGTAAGACTCCTGCACTACGGTTCGGCGCATGACCGAATCCTCCGGGCCCGCGCTCGTAGTCGGGTTGGGTAACCCCGGCCCCGAATACGAGCGCACCCGCCACAATGTGGGCTTCCTGGTCGCCGACGTGCTCGCCGAGCGCGTCGGCGGCCGTTTTGCCGTGCACAAGAAATCCGGCGCCGACCTGTTGCAGGCTCGCCTGGACGGGCGCCAGATCCTGATCGCCAAGCCGCGCACCTACATGAACCTGTCCGGCAGGCCGGTGGCCGCGCTGGCCAAGTTCTTCTCCGTGCCCGTCGATCAGGTCATCGTCGTCCACGACGAGCTCGACCTGCCGTTCGGCACGATCCGGCTCAAGCAGGGCGGCGGCGAAGGCGGCCACAACGGCCTGCGCTCGATCTCGCAGGCCCTGACCACCAAGGACTACCTGCGCACCAGGATCGGCATCGGCCGCCCGCCCGGTCGCCAGGATCCGGCCGACTACGTGCTCAAGTCGTTCGCGGCCCCGGAGCGCAAAGAGGTCCCGGTGATCGTCGAGCAGGCCGCGGACGCGGTCGAACTGCTGCTGAAGGTCGGGCTGGAAACCGCCCAGAACTCGCTGCACTGACCCCGGCTTCCCGGCGCGCCCAGGCGAATTCGCCAGGGCGCGCCGAGTGCGTTCAGCGCAGGTGGACCGCGGTGGCCGCGCGCCGCAGCTTGCCCGACGACGTCTTGGGCAGCGCGCCCGGGCCGAGTACCGCGACCGTGCGCGGGCGGGCGCCGACCTCGGCGAACACCTCGTGCACGATCTCGCGCTCCATCCGCTTCACCTCGTCGGGGTCCTGGTAGTCGTTGGATTCCACCACCACGGCGAAGCTTTCGCGCTTCTCGCCCGCGTCCAGGCGCACCGCCACGGCATTGCCGGGACGGACCCCGGGCACCCGCATCGCGGCCCGCTCGATATCGGTCGGGTAGATGTTGCGGCCGCCCATGATGATGACGTCCTTCATCCGCCCGCACACCACGACCATGCCCGCCTCGGTGAGGTAGCCGATGTCGCCGGTGTCGAGCCAGCCCTCCGCGTCCTGCGCGGGCCGGAACCCGTCGACGGTCACGTAGCCCGAAGTCACCGCGGGCCCGCGCAATTCGATGACGCCGACCGTACGGACCGGCAGCGGCTGCCGTTCGGCGTCGACGACCCGGCCCTCCAGGTCGTCGACGAGGTGGCCCAGTGTCGGCAGCCTGCGCGGCGTGCCGTGGTGGCCGTCCTCGGCGACCGGCACGGCCTTGCCGACGGCTTCGAGCAGGTCGGCGTCGATGACGTCGAGCACCATGCCGTGGCCGGGGTCGGGGATCGAGACGGCCAAGGTGGTCTCGGCCATGCCGTAGACCGGGGTCAGCGCCATCGGGTTGAGCCCGAAGTGCTTGCCCGCCTCCGCGAGCGCGATCATCGTGTCCGGGTCGACCGGTTCGGCGCCGTTCCACATGTAGCGCACGCTGGACAGGTCCATCGAACCCGGCTCGGCCTGGCGCAGCCGCCGGGCCAGCAGCGAGTAGGCGAAGTTCGGTGCCGCGGTGACGGTTCCGCGGTACTTGTCGATCAGCTCGGCCCACAGCAGCGGCCTGGCCAGGAAGTCCAGCGGGGTCACGCAGACCACCTCGGCGCCGAATTGCATGGGTACGCTGAGGAAGCCGACCATGCCCATGTCGTGGAACAGCGGCAGCCAGCTGATCATGACGTCGTCGTCGAGCTGGAATTTCACCCGATTGAACATCGCGCGCGCGTTGACGTTGAAGTTGCCGTGGGTGATCCGGACGGCCTTGGGTGAGCCGGTCGATCCAGAGGTCAACTGCTGCAGCGCGATATCGGACTCGCCGGTCGGTACCGGGTCGGTGTCGGGGCCGTCGTGCAGGTCCTCGATCTTGACCACGGTGATGCCGCGCTCCAGCAGCACGGGTTCGGCGGCCGCGAACGGCGCGCCGAGGACGACGGCCTTGGCCTCGATCATGTCGAGCACCGTCTCGGTGTCGCGCACCCAGACCGCGAGGTCGGTCCGCGGCGTCGGCTGGTGCAGCATGGTGATCGATGCGCCGCGCATCCAGATGCCCTGGCAGACAGGGGCGATGTCGACGGGCAGACCGGCCAGGACGCCCACCGCGTCGCCGTGCTCGATCCCGGCGGCCGCCAGGCCACCCGCCATCCGCCGCGCGGCGCGATGGATTTCCCCCCAGGTCTGCCGCAACGGCGCCTCGGGCTCCCCGGTGACCAGCCCCCTGTGGCTGGTCAGCGCTGTGGCAAACATTTCGTCGGTGAACCTGCTCAACGTCGGACTCCCTTTACGCCAACGATCGGTTACGGCCGTGCTCTCCCAACAGAAAATCCCGCCCCGCCCACCCGGTGTTAACCCCGACTGACAACCGAGCGTCCTCGCCGATCAGCGTTCGGCGGCAAAGGAGGCAGCGTAGCGGTCCACATATGGTCTACCTGATTGCAGCGCAATTTCCCGCATCAGCTGGTCAGTTGCCACTCTGACCTGGGCGCGGTGCACCGCTGCCGGATACCGCCGCGCCGGCTGGATGCTGATGCGCACCTTGGTGAAACGCAACAGTTTCCGACCGCGGGGGTTCATGCGGTCGGTTCCCTCCAACACCACGGGCACCACCGGCGCCCCTGTAGCCATGGCAACGCGCAGCGCCCCGGTGCGACCACGATAGACCCTGCCGTCCACCGATCGCGTGCCCTCCGGGTGAATTGCCCAGGCGCCGCCCGCGTCGAGGATCCGGGTGGCCGCCGCGAGCGCGTCGGCGGCCGCGTCGCCCCCGGTCCGGTCCACCGGCACCTGCCCGGCGGCGGTGAAGAACCAGCGCTTGGCGCGCCCGCGCAGGCCGGTGCCGGTGAAGTACTCCTGTTTGGCGAGGAAGGTGAGCGGGCGCGGGATCACCAGCGCCAGGTAGAGCGAGTCGATGAAGGCCAGGTGATTGGCCGCGATGATCACCGGCCCGGTGCGCGGCACGTGCTCGAGCCCCTCGACGCGCGGTCGTCCGAGCAGCCGCAGCAGCGGGCCGATCAGGACGTGTTTGCACAGCTGGTACCACATAGGACCTCCGACGTAGACAGTGTCTACTCGACCATAGTAGACACTGTCTACGGAAGGTGTGGACGCGCGTCGCCCGCCGGATGTGAGAATTGCCGGTATGTCCGAGTCGTTGCGTGTGCGCCTGATCGACACCGGCGTCGACCTGCTCGAACGCGACGGTCTCGGCGAACTCGGGCTCCGGGCCATCGCCAGGGCCGCCGGTGTCTCGCACGGCGCCCCGCGGCGCTGGTTTCCCACCCACGGCGCGTTGCTGGCCGCCATCGCCGCGCGCGGCTTCGCCGACCTGATCGACCGCTTCGCCGCGCTCGCCACCATCGACGACCCGCGCGAACGGCTGCGCCGGATGGCGATCGACTACGTCGACTTCGCGCTCACCCGGCCCGAGATGTTCACCCTGATGTTCCGCCACGACCTGCTGGCGGGCGCCGGCGAGAACCTCCGTGCGACGACCGAGCCGCTCTACGGTCAGGTCGTCGCGCTGGTCGCCGCGGCCCGGCCGGGCGCCGATGCCGCGGGCACGGCCCTGCTGCTGTGGACCAATGTGCACGGCATGGCCACCGTCGCCGCCAACCGGACCCTCGAGGTCGTCGCCCCCGACGCGGACCCGCGCGCGCTCGCCGACCGGATCGTCGGCGAGCATCTCGGGGGCTAGCGGGTGATCTCGGCCAGCGCGGCGACGAAGCGGTCGAGGTCGTCGGTGTCGACGAAATAGTGCGGGGAGGCCCGCACGATCGCGGGCAGCTCGCGCGCGGTCATGTCCAGCAGGGTGGAGCCCGCGTGGCTGACGGTCACGGTGACGGCGTGCTCGGCGAGCCGGTCACGGAGCGCGACCGGCTCGTGACCGTCGACGGTGAACGAGACGATCCCGCTGTGCTCGGTGCCCAGATCGCGCACGGTCACCCCGGGGACGCCGGGCAGGGCCTTGCGCAGGTAGCCCGCCCGATCCGCGACGGCGGCGTAGACCTCGTCGGGGCCGAGGGCGAGCAGGTAGTCCACGGCGGCGCCGAGCCCCAGCCGGGCGGCCACGTCGCACTCCCAGAACTCGAAGCGGGACGCGTCCGGGGCCAGCCGGTACTCGGCCGGGCTCACCCACTGCGCGCTGTGCAGGTCCAGGCGGCCCGGTTCCATCGTGCGCACCAGTTCGTTACGGACATAAAGGAATCCGGTGCCGCGCGGCCCGCGCAGCCACTTGCGGCCGGTGGCCGAGAGCGCGTCGACGCCGAGCGCGCCGACATCGATGGGCAGCTGCCCGATCGACTGGCAGGCGTCCAGCAGCACCAGCGCGCCCGCCTCGTGGGCGATCCGGGTGGCCTTGGCGACCGGGTTCACCAGGCCGCCGTTGGTCGGCGCGTGCTGCAGCGAGACCAGCTTCACGCGCTCGTCCAGCATGGCCGCGAGGGCGTCGGTATCGAGTCGGCCGGTGTCGTCGCTGGGAATGTGCTCGACCACCGCGCCGGTCTGCCGGGCGCGCTGGAGCGCGGCGATGGCGTTGCTGGCGTAGTCGGCGCCGGAGATCAGGACGCGGTCGCCGGGGCGCAGCGGGACCGAATAGGCGAAATCGGCCCATGACCGGCTCGCACTGTCGCTGAGCGCGATGGTGTCGGTGGTGGCGCCGATCAGGGTCGCGATCGAGGTCTTCACCGCGGCCAGGTCGTCGAGACGCTCGTTTGCCGCACGGTAGCCACCGATCTCCGCCTCCCGGCGCAGATGGGCGATCACGGTGTCGGTGACCACCCGCGGTGACAGCGACGATCCGGCGCTGTCGAGGAATACCTGCCCGGACGCGAGTCCGGGAGTGTCGGCTCTGATCGCGGCGAGGTCCATCATGGCGACGACCCTACCGCCGCCGAGCTGTTCCCCATTTCGTCACTTTTCCTGTCGGTGCCCATCGCTACTCTGGAATGAGTCGGTTGCACGAGCACGCGGTTTCCACGGCGGTACCCAGTACGCGGAGGTTGGCATGGCGGTCACTCTGGAACGTTCTTCGTGGCCCGATTCCGCCACCGACCAGGGCGAACTGTCGTCCAGGGCGGCGGCGGAGGCCTATGTAGGCGGGGTCTGTTTCAAGCTGGGACCACCGGCGCTGATCGGCGCGGAACTGGAGTGGCTCACCGCCGGGCCCACCGGTGCGCGTCCCTCGCTCGAGCTCATGGCGGCGGCCCTCGGGCCCCACGCGCCCACCTCGATCGCCCCGGCCTCGGCCGCGGCACCCCTGCCCGGCGGCAGCAGGGTGACCATCGAACCCGGTGGTCAGATAGAACTCTCCAGCGCCCCGTTCGCCGATCCGGCGGTGCTGACGCAGCAGCTAGCGGCTGATGCGGCCCGTTTGCGGGACCTGCTCGCCGCCCACGGCATCGGCATCGAATCCCTCGCCTCCGACGCTCGTCGTCCGGCCGAACGCCTGCTCCGGCTGCCCCGCTACGCGGCCATGGAACGCCGGTTCGCCGGGGTCGGACCGTTCGGCACCCTCATGATGTGCAATACCGCGGCCACCCAGGTCAGCGTCGACGCGGGCGCCGATCCCGCCGAGGTCAGGGCCCGCTGGACGGCGCTCTACGTCCTCGGACCGGCCCTGATCGCCGCCTTCGCCTGCTCGCCCCGGCTCTACGGCGCCCCACCGGGGGCGTGGGCCTCGCAGCGGATGCGCACCTGGCTGCGGCTGGACCCGTCCCGCACCCGCCCGCCGGTCGCCGACTGGTCCGATCCGATCACCGCCTACGCGCACTGGGCGCTGGACGTGCCGCTGCTGTGCGTGCGCTGTACCGAGCGCGACGCCGACTGGTCACCGCCGCCCGGCGCCACCTTCGCCGACTGGCTGGCGGGCGCGCTCGACGACGAGGTCGGCCGCCGCCCCGGCACCGCCGACCTGGACTACCACCTGACCACCCTGTTCCCGCCGGTCCGGGCCGCCGGCCACCTCGAGGTGCGCTACCTCGACACCCAGCCCGGCGACACCTGGACCACCCCGATCCACCTGTTCGACGCGCTGCTGTCCACGCCCGCCGTGGTGGCCGAGGCGACCGCCCTGGCCGCGCCGACCGCGGGGGAGTGGCTGGGCGCGGCCCGCACCGGCCTGCTCGACCCGCAGGTACGCCGGGTCGCGGTCGACCTGCTCGAGCTGGCCGCACAGCACGCCCGATCCGCCCCCGCCGCACAGGAATTGGCGCTCGCCGCCCGCCGATGTCGCACCGGCGGCAGTCCCCTCGCCGTGGCGCGTGCGCGCAACGGGTCGGGCGGTTCGTGACAGGTTCCGCGCCCGCAGGCCCGATGACGTTGTCGCCCACATCCTTTCGGAGTTGATCCCGTGACCCTTTCCGCCCCCGCCGATCACAGCGATCGCGACCGCATGCGCGACCGCATCGCCGAGGTCCTGCAGCGGGCCCGCCGCCGCACCGCCGTCCTCACCGACAGCGTCGACGAGGCCGATCTCGTCGCCCAGCACTCGCCGCTGATGAGCCCGCTGGTCTGGGACCTCGCCCATATCGGCAATCAGGAAGAACTGTGGCTGGTGCGCGATGTCGGCGGCCGCGAGGCGGTCCGGGCCGATATCGACGAGCTCTACGACGCCTTCAAACACGCCCGCGTGAACCGGCCCGCGCTGCCCCTGCTGAATCCCGATCAGGCACGCGGTTACGTCGGCACGGTGCGCGAGAAGGTCTGGGACGTGCTGGGTTCCAGCGATCTGTCCGGTGATCCACTGGTGGACAACGGTTTCGCCTTCGGCATGATCGCCCAGCACGAACAGCAGCACGACGAGACCATGCTCGCCACCCATCAGCTGCGGCGCGGCGGACCGGTGCTCTCGGCGCCACCCGCGCCCACCGTGTCGACCCCGATCACCGGCGAAGTACGCGTTCCCGCAGGCGAATTCCTGATGGGCACCTCCGCCGACCCCTGGGCACTGGACAACGAACGCCCCGCCCATCCGGTGCACGTGCCCGGCTTCGCCATCGACGTCGCGCCGGTGACCAACGAGCAGTACCTGGCGTTCATCGACGACGGCGGCTACGACCGCCCCGAGCTGTGGTCGGAGCGGGGCTGGGCGCACCGGCAGGAGGCCGGGCTCGTCGCGCCGCAGTTCTGGGAGCTCGACGGTGGGCAGTGGACCCGCGTCGCCTTCGGCGCGCGCACCCCGCTGCGGCCGCGGCAGCCCGTCGTGCACGTGTGCTGGTTCGAGGCCGAGGCGTACGCGCGCTGGGCGGGCAAGCGTCTGCCGACCGAGGCCGAATGGGAGAAGGCGGCCCGGTTCGATCCGGCCACCGGCGACTCCCGCCGCTACCCGTGGGGCGCGGACACTCCCGACGAGCACCTGGCCAATCTCGGCCAGCGGCACCTGGAACCCGCCGAGGTCGGCGCCTACCCGGCCGGCGTCTCGGCGACCGGCGTGCACCAGCTGATCGGCGACGTCTGGGAGTGGTGCTCCTCGGGCTTCGAGGCCTACCCGGGCTTCCGCGCCTTCCCGTACCGGGAGTACTCCGAGGTCTTCTTCGGCGGCGACTACCGGATCCTGCGCGGCGGTTCGTTCGGCACCGACGAGGTGGCTTGCCGCGGCACCTTCCGCAACTGGGACCACCCGATCCGCAGGCAGATCTTCGCCGGCTTCCGGCTGGCCCGCGACCTGCGCGAGGACGAGATCTGATGCGCGGTGGCGACATCGCCGACCGGCGGCCGCACCCGGCCCGCCGCGTCGGAGTGGCCGCGTGCCCGACACAGCGCGCATCCTGGGCGCGGCTGCGGGGTTCGTCGCGGTCCGACGGTGCCGAACCCGTCCCGTCGGCGGTCTGCTGATGTGCCGTCATCTGGGTTACGTCGGCCCGCCGGTGACAGTCGGCGAGCTGGTCGTGCGCGGCCCGCATTCGCTCTACCAGCAGTCCTGGGCGCCCGCCGATATGCGGGCGGGCGGCACGATCAACGCCGACGGTTTCGGCGTGGCCTGGTGGCGCCGGGCCGAGGTCGGTGTCGAAGGGGCACGCGAGGCGGTCACCCGCTATCGCAACGCGGCGCCGATCTGGACCGACCCGGCCGTGGCCGAGGTGCTCGGGCAGTTGGAGTCGCGCGCCGTGCTCGCGGCGGTGCGCTCCGCCACGGTCGGCATGCCGGTGGAACGGGCCGCGTGCGCGCCGTTCGTCGACGAGCACTGGGCCTTCAGCCACAACGGTGTCGTGCCCGACTGGCGGACGACATCGGCGCGGGTCCGTGCGGACCTGGACGAAATATTCGCCACCCCAACGGCACTCGCTCCCGCGGCGGCATCGTGGCCACCGGCGAGCGACGGACCGGCGCCGGCCGCACAGCCGGGGGCCGCCGCCGAGTCGCGGGCCGGTTCGATGCCGGAGACCGCCGGTCCGCTGTTCGGCTCGGTGCCGGAGGCCGCCGGTCCGATGTTCGGTTCGGTGCCGGAGGCCGCCGGCCCGCTGTTCGGTTCGGCCGAGGTGCTGTTGCGGGCCGAGGCGCTGACCGACTCCGCCGCCCTGTGGGTGCTGCTGCGCGGACTGCTCGGTGCGATCACCCCCGACGGCCCCGTCACCTCGCCCGCCGACGCGCTGCGCCTGCTGGTCGCCGCCGTCCTGCGCCACCAGCCCACCGCCCGGCTGAACCTGTTGCTCGGCAACGGGACCGAACTCTGGGCGACCACCTGCTGGCATGCCCTGTCGGTCCTGGTGGCCGACGACTACACCGTGCTCTCCTCCGAACCGTACGACGCCGATCCGCGGTGGCGCCCGATCGCCGATCACCAGCTGGTGGTCGCCACCCCCGGCCACTGCACCGTCACCGCTCTCGAGCTTCCCGTCACCGAAAGGGTCCGTTCATGACCGCGCCGCTGCTGGACATCCATCTCACCGACGACGATCTCACCGCGGCCTTGCGCGCCGACGCCAGGACCGGCCTCACCGCCACCCCGAAATCGCTGCCGCCCAAGTGGTTCTACGACGCCCGCGGCAGCGAGCTGTTCGAGCGGATCACCGAACTGCCCGAGTACTACCCCACCCGCACCGAGCGCGCCCTGCTGGCCCGCGTCGTCGGCGAGATCGCCGCGGCGGCCCGGCCCGAGGTCCTGGTGGAGCTCGGGTCCGGCTCGGCCGCCAAGACCCGGCTGCTGCTGAACGCGCTCACCGCCGAGGGGTCGCTGAAAACCTATGTTCCGCAGGATGTCTCGGCCTCCGCGCTACGGGGCGCCGCCGCCGAGATCGCCGCCGAGTACCCACAGCTCGGCGTGCACGGCGTGGTCAGCGACTTCACCGACACCCTGCACAATCTGCCGCGTGGCGGCCGCCGGATGATCGCCTTCCTCGGCGGCACCATCGGCAACCTGGTGCCGGCCGAGCGGGCCGAGTTCCTGGCCGGCATCACCGAGGTGCTCGAACCCGGTGAGCTGCTGCTGCTCGGCGCCGGTCTGGTGATCGACCCGGCCGTGCTGGTCCCGGCCTACGACGACGCGGCCGGCGTCACCGCCGAGTTCAACCGCAATGTGCTGCACGTGCTCAACCACCGTCTCGGCGCCGATTTCGTCCCGGAGGGGTTCGAGCACGTGGCGCTGTGGGACGCCGAGCACGAGTGGATCGAGATGCGCCTGCGCGCGACCGAGGCGATGACGGCCACCGTCGCCGACCTGGACCTGACCGTCGACTTCGCGGCGGGCGAGCAGATGCGGACCGAGATCTCCGCCAAGTTCCGGCCCGAGGGCCTGCGCGCCGAACTCGACGCCGCCGGGTTCAGCACCGCGCGTACCTGGACCGACCCGGACAATCGTTTCGCCCTGGTGCTGGCCGAGCGCCGCTGAGCGGCTACAGGTCGAGCTCGTCGGCGAGGTACTCGCCGTCGGTCAGGTTCTCGTCGCCCTCGAGGTCGCGTTCGGCGCCGTCGATCGAGTCGTCGTAGAGGTCGCCGTCGACGGCGTCGTCACCGACGACCCGGACCGCCGACACCTCGGCGGGGCGTTCGTCCTCCGCGATGGCCTCGCGGGCGGCGCCCGCCTCCGACCACTCCTCGTCGACCTCCTCGTTGATGCCGAGGAAGCCGTCGGCGTCGGCCTCGTGGTTGCGGATGACGTAGTCCTGCGGCGGGTCCTCGACGTACCGCTCGTATTCGACGATGTCGTCGGCCTGATCGTCGTCGCCCATGTCCATGTCCAGTGGTTCACGGCTCATGAGTCCAGTATCGGCCTCCGGTCGGCGTCCGTCACCGCTGCCACGCCCGCCGGGTCAGTGGGCGACGCCCTCGAAGACGCCGGTGAACCACTCGACCAGTGGCCGCAGCTCGGTCCACGCGCGCCGGATCTCGGTGGCCGCCGCCGGGGTGCTCAGCCAGTCGGGCGCGCCGAACTCGCGGTGCGCGGTGAGCGACTTGTGCCGCAGCAGTTCGATCCGGGGGTGGTCGGCGGAGTAGCCCTTGGGCTTGGTCTTGAGGCGGTCGCCGCCGATGGTGAAGCCCGCCGCGGTGGCCGCGGCCAGGATCGCCTCGAGTTCGGCGCCGCGCACGTCGTCGTCGATGGTGGCCCGCAGGGTGGCCAGGGCGGCGGGCGACATCATGTAGCAGCCGCCCGCAACGAACAGCCCCGCCGCGCCGATCTGGACGTACCAGCCGACGCCGGGCGCGGTGGCCGCGACCGCGCCCTGATGGTTCTTGTAGGGCACCTTGTCGGCGGAGAACCGGACGTCGCGATAGGGCCGGAAGATCTTGGCGGGCCCGAACTCGGCCTCGAGTTCGGCGGTCAGCGCCGTGATCGGGGCGCGCACCGACTCGTCATAGGTGCGCTTGTGCGCGGTCCAGAAGGCCTTGGAGTTGTCGGCTTCCAGGTCCTCGTAGAAGTCGAGGGCCGCCAGCGGAAAACCAGTGAAAGCGTCCATGGTGTACCAGTATCGTCCGCGCCGGTCAGGCGCCGCCGATCGCCGCGACGAACAGCACGAACAGCAGCACCGCGAGCGCGGCGACCGCACCGTTGGCGATCGCCGCCCACTTGCCCATCTGCTCGCCCTTGGCGTGGCCGACGACCCCGAGCACGATCCCGGTCGGCGCGGTGACCAGCACCGGCAGCCCACACAGCATCAGCCCGCCCAGCACCGAGGCGGCCACACAGCAGAAACTGATGATCGACCAGATGGGCGTGCTGTCGACATAGCCGTAGCGCGGCGCCAGCGGCTGCGGCGGCCCGTAGGCAGGCGGGGCATACCCCGGATACCCCACGGCGGGCGGATACGCCGGACGCGGGAACATCGGCCCGACGACCGGTGGCGGCGCCGGATACGGCGGTAACTCGGCTGGTGGCGCGGCCCGCTCCACACCGGCCCACGGCGCCTGGGCCTGCGGCACGGCGGGCGGCGGCGGTTCGACCGGCGGCGCGGCCCGCTCGACCCCGGCCCACGGCGCCTCGGCCTGCGGCACGGCGGCCACCGGCGGCGGCACGGCAGGCGCGGCCTGCGGCACGGCGGACACGGGCGGCGGCGCAGCGGGCGCGGCCTGCGGCACAGGCGGCGCGGGCGGTGGCGGTGGCGCGGCGGGCGCGGGCAGCGGCAACTCGGCGGGCGGCAAGCCGTCGGTCCACATCCGCTCGGTAGGCGCAGGCGCATCCTGCACCCGAGGCACCACCCGATCCTTGCCCAGCTCGACCCGCCGCTCCGGCTCGCTACTCATGTAACCCCCCTGCCACGTCCCGAACTACGACAGCACCACCATGCCTCGAAACCAGTCAGCGCGCCACGTCCGAAGACGAAGCGCGCCGACTGATCACGTCAGAACATGGGTAACTCACCGGGCACGAGCGAACCCTCCACCCAGGAAGGCTTGCCGCGCCCCCAACTCACTCCGCACCTGGGTCTGGCCAAGAATCGCGGAGAGGCGGTTAGGCGTTGCCGTTGAAGAGGCCGGTGACCGAGCCGTTCTCGAAGACCTCGCGGATGGTGCGCGCCAGCAGCGGCGCGATCGACAGCACGGTCAGCGTGGGGAACTTCTTCTCCTCGCTGATCGGCAGGGTGTTGGTGATGACCACTTCCCTGGCACCGCAGTTGGCCAGGCGCTCGGCGGCCGGGTCGCTCAGCACGCCGTGGGTGGCGGCGATGATGACGTCGCCCGCGCCCGCTTCCTTGAGCACCTTGACCGCGCCGGCGATGGTGCCACCGGTGTCGATCATGTCGTCGATCAGCACGCAGGTGCGGCCCTCGACGTCACCGACGACGCGGTTGGACTTCACCTGGTTGGGGACCAGCGGGTCGCGGGTCTTGTGGATGAACGCCAGCGGGGTGCCGCCGAGCGAGTCGGCCCACTTCTCGGCGACCTTCACGCGGCCCGCGTCGGGCGAGACCACGGCCAGGTTGTCCGACGGGTAGTTGGTGCGGATGTACTCCGAGAGCTGCACCAGCGCGTGCATGTGATCGACGGGGCCGTCGAAGAAGCCCTGGATCTGGTCGGTGTGCAGGTCGACGGTGATGATGCGGTCGGCGCCCGCGGTCTTGAGCAGGTCGGCGACGAGGCGGGCCGAGATCGGCTCGCGGCCGCGGTGCTTCTTGTCCTGGCGCGCGTACGGGTAGAACGGCAGCACCGCGGTGATCCGCTTGGCCGAGCCGCGCTTGAGCGCGTCGATCATGATGAGCTGTTCCATCAGCCACTGGTTCAGCGGTGCCGGGAAGCTCTGCAGCACGAAGGCGTCGGAACCGCGCACCGACTCCTCGAACCGAACGAAGATCTCGCCGTTGGCGAAATCGCGCGCGGTCTGCGGCGTGATGTCGACGTCCAGCTCCTTGGCGACCTGCTCGGCCAGCTCAGGATGTGACCGGCCGGCGAAGAGCATCAAGTTCTTCTGGTTGTCGATCGAGAACGCGGTCACTGCTGGTTGCCATCCTTTTGCTCGATTGTCTGATCAGACGTCTCGTTTGCCGCGATGGCATCCGCCGCCGCGCGCGCCGCAGCGGTTCCTGGACGGTAACGCTGCACCCAGTTCTCAATGATGCGCTGTGGTCCACCCGACACGGCCAGTGCCCCCGGTGGAACGCTTCTACGCAGCACAGTACCCGCACCCGTATAGGCGCCGTCACCCACGGTGACCGGGGCGATGAACATCGTGTCGCTACCGGTCCGCACATGGGAGCCGACCACAGTGTGGTGCTTGTTGACACCGTCATAGTTCACGAAAACGCTGGAAGCGCCGATGTTGCTGTACTCGCCGATGGTCGCGTCGCCGACGTAGGTCAGGTGCGGCACCTTCGAGTGCGCTCCGATCGAGGCGTTCTTGGTTTCGACGAAGGCGCCCAGCTTGCCCTGCTCGCCGACGACGGTGCCCGGCCGCAGGTAGCTGTACGGGCCGATGGTCGCGCTGTCGCCGATCTCGGCGCGCTCGCCGTGGGTGCGCACGACGCTCGCGCCGACGCCGACGACGACGTCGGTCAGCGTGGTGTCCGGCCCGATCTCGGCGTCCTCGCCGATGTGGGTCTCGCCGAAGAGCTGGGTGCCCGGCCGCAGCACGGCGTCGCGCCCGATCCGCACGCTCGCGTCGACCCAGGTCGTGGCCGGATCGATGATCGTCACGCCGGCCCGCATGTGCCGTTCGAGGATGTACCGGTTGAGGGTGGCGCCCGCCTGCGAGAGCTGCACGCGGTCGTTGACGCCGGTCACCTTGTTGGAATCGACCAGGCGCGCGCCGTGCACCGGATGCCCGGCCTCGCGGGCCAGCCGCAGCACGTCGGTGAGGTACAGCTCGTGCTGGGCGTTGGCGGTGGACAGCCGTCCGATCATGGTGCGCAGCACCGAGGCGTCGAAGGCGTAGACGCCGGAGTTGACCTCTTTGATCGCGGCCTGTGCCGGGGTGGCGTCGGCGTGCTCGACGATCTCGGCGACCTGGCCGTCGACATCGCGCACGATCCGGCCGTAGCCGTTGGCGTCGTCGGGGACGAAGGTCAGCACGGTGACCGCCGGGCGTTCGGTGTAGCTGCGGTGCTCGTCGAGCAGCGCGGCGAGGGTGTGCCCGTCCAGCAGCGGGACGTCGGCCGAGGTGACGAGCAGGTCGCCGTCGAAGTCCGCAGGCACCGAGTCCAGCGCGCACTGCACCGCGTGGCCGGTACCGAGCTGCTCCTCTTGCACCGCGCAGACGATCTCGCGGCCGAGTTCCTTGCCCACCTCGGCGACGGCGGCGCCGACCTTGTCGCGGTCGTGGCCGACCACGGTGATCAGATGGGTCGGGTCGATCTCGGCGGCGGCGTGCAGCGCGTGCGAGAGCATCGACCGACCGGCCAATGGGTGCAGCACTTTCGGAGTCTTCGACCGCATTCGCGTCCCGGCACCAGCGGCGAGAACGACGACGGCGGTCTGCGGTGGCATGGATCTCCCTCGGCTGCCTGTCAGCGAGTGTGCTGTGGCGGGTTCGGTCGGTGATGGTGCGGGCCGACGATACGTCACTGTGTCCGTGTGCTCCGCCGCCAGGACTCGAACCTGAACTATCTGAACCAAAATCAGAGGTGCTGCCATTACACTACGGCGGATCGCCACACCAGTGGGCCGTGAGAGCCCACCACTGTGCTACGGCACGGCATGATCCTCGCACATGATCCCGCCACCCGGCGAATCTTGTGTACGCCTGTCGCGAGCACCCGCCCGGCCCGTTGTTAGCCTTCTGGAACGCACGTACAGATCTCGTGAGCCGAAATCACGGAGAGGCGGGGGAGCATGTCGTCGACGGAGTCGGGGCGTCCTACCAGACCGAGGATGACCGGAACGCAACGGCGGCAGCAGCTGATCGAGATCGGTCGCGCGTTGTTCGCCGAACGGGGATATGACGCGACATCGATCGAGGAGATCGCGCAGCGCGCCCAGGTGTCCAAGCCGGTCGTCTACGAGCACTTCGGCGGCAAGGAGGGGCTCTACGCGGTCGTGGTCGACCGCGAGATGTCGATGCTGCTGGACATGATCACCTCCTCGCTCACCCAGAACCGCTCCCGGGTCCGGCTCGAACAGGTGGCGCTGGCCCTGCTGGCCTACATCGAGGAGCGCACCGACGGCTTCCGGATCCTGGTGCGCGACCAGCCGGCCGTGAACGCCGACGGCCGCTACTCGAGCCTGCTCAACGAGGCCGTCAACCAGGTCGCGCACCTGCTCGCCGGTGACTTCGCGCGCCGCGATCTGGACCCGAGCCTGGCCCCGCTCTACGCGCAGGCGCTCGTCGGCATGGTCTCCACCGCGGCGACCTGGTGGCTCGACGAACGCACGCCGTCGAAAGAAGTGGTCGCGGCGCATCTGGTCAACCTGTGCTGGAACGGATTGAGCCACTTGGAAGCCGAACCGGGGCTCAGCTCCGAATGGAATACGGGACAGGCAGGCGGATCGGCGGGGTAACCGGACGATAGCGCCCGCGGCTAGAGCGAATCCAGGATTCGGCTGCCGCGTAGCCGCCTGGTGGTACGGTTCACCCATCCTTTTGGGTGCTGCCGGGCGGTAAGTCGATCAAACTTCGGGATGTCGGTCTACTTCAGGATGGCTGGATTATTGGATGACAGGCGGATCTGATGGCTAGGCAAGCGCGCGCGGAGATCACCCGCGACTCCGTCCTTGCTGGCGCTGCCGATGTCTTTCTCCGTTTGGGCTACGCCAACGCGAGCCTCAGCGAAATCATCGCGCAGTCCAATGTGACCAAGGGCGCCTTGTACTTTCACTTCGGCTCCAAGGAGGAGCTGGCCAGGGCGGTGGTCGACCAGGGCAACGAGCGCCTGGTCGGTTCGTGCCAGGGATTCTTCGATTCCCGGGTGCCCGCGCTGGAGGCGTGCATCGGTATCACCTACGTGGTGGCCGACCTGTCGATGAACGATCCGATGGTCGGGGCGATGCTCAAGCTCACCCACCAGATCGGTGACTATCGCGGCGCCCAGGGCGACAACATCGCCAAGGTGTGGAGTGAGACGTACCGGGTGCTGGCCGAGCGGGCGATCGCCCAGGGCGATCTGCACGCCGAGCTCGATCCCGAGGTGGTCGGGCTGCTGCTGCACGAGCTGACGGCGGGCGTGCACATCGTCGCGGTCGGCACCGAGTCGATGGATCAGATGGCGTCCAGGATGGAACGCGCCTGGTACTTCCTGCTGCCCTCGATCGTGCCCGCGGAGAAGCTGTCCTACTTCCGCGAGTTCGCCGCCCGCCGTCTGCGTCGCTACGTGCTCTAGACGCTGCGGTCGGTGGCGAGCACCGCGCGCACGTCGTCCTCGGTGCCCGTGGTCTCGATCCTGACCTCGTTGCGCCCGAACGCGTGCAGCAGCAGCTCCGACGGCTTGCCGGTGAGCACGACCTCCGGGCCCGCGGCACGGTGCGCGGTCACCCGGTCGCCGTCCGGCGTCGCGAGCACCACGGCGACCGGCGACTTGCGGTAGGCCGTGCGCGCCACCATGCGCAGCGCCGACCACAGCCGCTTCTCGTCGGCGGCCGCCAATTCCCGTGGCGTCCAACCGGGTTCGGCCCGGCGGACGTCCTCGTGGTGGACGAACATCTCGGTGAGGTTGGCGTAGGCGTCGACCGGCTTGAGCGGCGACCACCACGGCGGTCCGGTGCGCACCAGCTCGGCCAGTTCGGCGAACGGCCGCTGGGCGATCTTGTCCTGGGCCGCGTCCAGGTACCCGGCCAGCGGCTTGACCAGGATGCCGAGGGAGGCGTCGGGCCTGCGCTCCCGGACCACCAGGTGGGCGGCGAGATCGTGCACCGTCCACGTACCGCACAGGGTGGGCGCCGACGGCCCCGCCTCGATCATTGTCGCCACCAGGGCGTGGCGTTCGCGTTGAGCCAGACTCACGGTCTCGACGGTACGCGCGCCCGGCCGACGACGCCGCGCCGGAGGTGGCGCCCGCGCGCACCCGGGCCGGTCAGGAGGTGTGCGCCGATCGTGTCGGGGCCGGTGATTAGACTCGACCCGGAACATCCCGTCTGCGTATTCAGGAGCGTTCATGTCCTCCCTTCGTCCTCCGCTCGCCGGTCTGGCCGAGGCGGCTGGGGGTGACGCCGCACTGCGGACGGTTGCCGACCTGGTCGGCAAGTCCGGGGTGGAGCTGGTCGCGCCGTCGGCCGTGCGACCGTTCGTCGCCGCGACGATCGCGGCCCAGCAGCCGCTGGTGGTGGTCACCGCCACCGGCCGCGAGGCCGACGACCTCACCGTAGAGCTGGCCGAGATCCTCGGTCCCTCGGTCGCGATGTTCCCGTCCTGGGAGACGCTGCCGCACGAGCGGCTCTCGCCCGGCCCCGACACGGTGGGCCGCAGGCTCGAGGTGCTGCGCAGGCTGGCCCACCCCGACGACCCGGTCTACCCCGAGCCGCTGCGCGTGGTGGTCACCACCGTGCGCTCGCTCATGCAGCCGATGACGGCGGGCCTCGGCGACATCGAACCGATCGTGCTGCGCACCGGCGCCGACTACGACTTCGACGAATTGCTCACCCGCCTGGTCGAATTCGCCTACACCCGGGTCGACATGGTCGGCAAGCGCGGTGAGTTCGCCGTCCGCGGCGGCATCCTCGACCTGTTCCCGCCGACCGCCGATCATCCGGTGCGCGTGGAGTTCTGGGGCGACGAGATCACCGAGCTGCGCCCGTTCTCCGTGGCCGACCAGCGCTCGCTGGGCGAGCACACCGTCGACACCGTGGTCGCGCCGCCGTGCCGGGAACTGCTGCTCACCGTGCCGGTGCGGGAACGCGCCGCCGCCGTCGCGGCCGACAACGCCGCCGACGCCGCCCTGGTCGAGATGCTGGACAAGATCGCCGAGGGCATCCCGGTCGACGGTATGGAGGCACTGCTGCCGGTTCTCGCGCCCGGCAAGCTGAGCCTGCTCACCGAGGCCCTGCCCGCGGGCACCCACCTGCTGCTGTGCGATCCGGAGAAGATCCGTACCCGCGCCGCCGATCTGGTGCGCACCGGCGAGGAATTCCTCGAAGCCTCCTGGACCGCCGCCTCGTTCGGCAGCGACGCGCCGCTGGGCGCGCACGGTCTCGACCTGGCCGCCTCCGGCTACCGCACCCTGCCGGAGTTGCACACCAGCGCCGACGAACTCGGGCTGCCGTGGTGGTCGCTGAGCCCGCTCAGCTCCGGCGATCCGGTCGAGGTGAACCTGCCCGTGCTGGCCGGTCCGACCGCGCGCGGTTCCGAGGAACTGGTCGCCACCATCTTCGCCTCGCTGCGCGCGCACGTCGCCACCGGCGGCCGCGCCGTCGTCGTGGTCACCGGACACGGTACGGCGCAACGCATCCTGGAACGCCTCGCCGACGCCGAGGTGCCCGCGGCCGCGCTGGCGGCGGGCGCGGTGCCGGAATCGGGTGTGGTCGGGGTGCTCTGCGGATCGCTGCACGACGGCCTGATCTTCGACGACGCCGGGCTGGTCGTCGTCGCCGAGTCCGACCTCACCGGCAACCGGGTCACCGCCCCCACCGAGGGCAAGCGGCTGCCGGCCAAGCGCCGCAACCAGGTCGATCCGCTGGCGCTGTCGGCGGGCGACATGGTGGTGCACGACCAGCACGGCATCGGCCGCTTCGTCGAGATGATCGAGCGCACCATCGGCGGCGCGCGCCGCGAGTACCTGGTCATCGAGTACGCGCCGAGCAAGCGCGGTCAGCCCGGCGACCGGCTGTTCGTGCCGATGGAATCGCTCGATCAGCTCTCCCGCTACGTCGGCGGCGAACTGCCCAGCCTGTCCAAGCTCGGCGGGTCCGACTGGGCGAACACGAAACGCAAGGCGCGCAAGGCCGTTCGCGAGATCGCCGGTGAGCTGGTGCAGCTCTACGCGGCCCGGCAGGCCGCGCCGGGTCACGCCTTCGCCCCGGACACGCCGTGGCAGCAGGAGATGGAGGACGCGTTCGCGTTCACCGAGACCGTCGACCAGATGACCGCCATCACCGACGTCAAGGCCGATATGGAGAAGGCGGTCCCGATGGACCGCGTGGTGTGCGGCGACGTCGGCTACGGCAAGACCGAGATCGCGGTGCGCGCCGCGTTCAAGGCGGTCCAGGACGGCAAGCAGGTCGTCGTGCTGGTGCCGACGACACTGCTGGCCCAGCAGCATCTGCAGACGTTCACCGAGCGCGTCGCCGGTTTCCCGGTGACGGTGAAGGGCCTGTCCCGGTTCACCGACGCGGCCGAGTCCAAGGAGGTCATGGCCGGAATGGCCGAGGGCGAGGTCGACATCGTCGTCGGCACGCACCGGCTGCTGCAGACCGGCGTGCGCTGGAAGGACCTCGGCCTGGTCATCGTCGACGAGGAACAGCGCTTCGGCGTCGAGCACAAGGAGCACATCAAGGCGCTGCGCACCCACGTCGACGTGCTCACCATGTCGGCCACGCCGATCCCGCGCACCCTGGAGATGAGCCTGGCCGGCATCCGCGAGATGTCGACCATCCTCACCCCGCCCGAGGAACGGCACCCGGTGCTCACCTACGTCGGCGCCTACAACGACAAGCAGGTCACCGCCGCCATCCGCCGCGAGCTGATGCGCGACGGCCAGGTCTTCTACGTGCACAACCGGGTCTCCTCGATCGACAAGGCGGCCAAGAAGATTCGCGAGCTGGTGCCCGAGGCCAGGGTGGTCGTCGCGCACGGGCAGATGAACGAGGACCAGCTCGAGCGCACCGTGCAGGGCTTCTGGCAGCGCGAATACGACGTGCTGGTCTGCACCACGATCATCGAGACCGGCCTCGACATCTCCAACGCCAACACCCTGATCGTGGAACGCGCCGACTCGCTCGGCCTCTCGCAGCTGCACCAGCTGCGTGGCCGCGTCGGCCGCTCCCGTGAACGCGGCTACGCCTACTTCCTGTATCCGCCGGAGAAGCCGCTCACCGAGACCGCCTACGACCGGCTCGCCACCATCGCGCAGAACTCGGACCTGGGTGCCGGTATGGCCGTGGCCATGAAGGACCTCGAGATCCGCGGCGCCGGCAACGTGCTCGGCGCCGAGCAGTCCGGCCATGTCGCCGGCGTCGGCTTCGACCTGTACGTGCGGCTGGTCGGCGAGGCAGTCGAGGCCTATCGGGCGGCCGCCGACGGCAAGCCGATCGTCACCGAGGAGACCAAGGAGGTGCGCATCGACCTGCCGGTGGACGCGCACATCCCGCCCGACTACGTCGCCAGCGACCGGCTGCGGCTCGAGGCCTACCGCAAGCTCGCCGCCGCGCAGGACGACGCCGCGCTGGCCGCGGTGGTCGAGGAACTCGTCGACCGGTACGGCCCGCTGCCGGTGGAGGTGGGCAGGCTCGTCTCGGTCGCCAAGCTGCGGCTGCTGGCCCGCGCCTACGACGTGGCCGAGATCGTGGTCACCGGAACGACACTCAAGATCGCCCCGCTGACGCTGCCCGATTCCAAACAGCTCCGGCTCAAGCGGCTCTACCCGAGCGCCACCTACCGCGCGGCCAGCGGCCTGGTGCAGCTGCCGCTGCCCCGGGTCACCGACAGCGTCGGCGCCGACCGGGTGCGCGATGTGGCCGTGCTGCAGTTCGTCGCCGATCTGCTGCTCGCGCTCGACGGGAAACCCCAAGGCATGGTGGATCTCTCGGTGCCGACCGAAGCGATGCCGGTCTGATGGCCGACGGCGCGCAGGAGGCGGCCGACACCGCGGTGGTAGCGGCCGGGCTGGCGGGCGCGGTCGAGGTGATGGACCGGCTCTGGCATTTCGGCGGCTGGGAGACCACCCAGACCCACGACTCGCTGCGCCCGTACCTGCTCGAGGAGACCTACGAACTGCTCGACGCGATCCAGGCGGGCGACTACGAGACGATCAAGGAGGAGCTCGGCGACCTGCTGCTGCAGGTGCTGTTCCACTCCCGGATCGCCGAAGCCGCGGGCGAATTCACCGTCGACGAGGTGGCGGCGACGCTGGTGGGCAAGCTCGTGCACCGCAGTCCGCACCTGATCGACGCCGACCTGCCCGCGGGCACCTCGGTGGCCGACAAGATCGCCGCGCAGGAAAAGGCCTGGGAGGAGCGCAAATCCGCGGAGAAGTCGCGGCGGTCCTGCCTGGACGGCATCGCCATGGCCCAGCCCGCGCTCGCCCTGGCCGAAAAGGTGCGCGCGCGCAGCGCCAGAGCCGGTCTGCCCGAGGATCTGGTGCCCGCGGCGCTGCGCGTGATCGAGCTCGGCGGCCCCGATTCCGCCGAGGAACGACTGCGCAAGGCCACCATCGATTTCGCCGCCGCGATCCGCGCCGCCGAGGACGCCGCCGAAGCCGCGCGGGGCGAGCGGGCCGCGCTGACGGCGGCGGAGTGGCGCGCGTACTGGCCGGAAGAGTTATCGGTCAGTTAATCGGACAGTTCGCCCAGGTGGCGGCTGAGACGTTGCTGAGAGCTGCCGGACAATCCGGCGCGAGCCAGCGAGCAAGTGGCACACCGATTTAGACTCGGAGGTGGCCCGCCGTTCGCGGCGTGCGCGGTGATGTCCGACGATCGTCGAGGTGAGGTAGATGGCAACAGAAGTGGATCCGGCGGAACAGGACTACGTGACCGATCATCCCGAGCTCGACGTGTTGCCGGTGTGGCCGCAGGAGACGATCGCCGTGCTGGTCACGACCGATCCGGCGCCGCACGCGATTCCCGTCTCGTGGCCGGTGCGCGCCGGCGACCGGCGCATCCTGATCAGCCTGAAGTCCGATCGCGGCTCGCTGGCCAGGCTGCGGGCGCGGCCGGAGGTCGCCCTGCTGATCCTGGGCGGCGGCAATGTCGCGCTGTGCGCGCGCGGGCGGGCGTCGGTGATCGCCGAGCAGATGCCGGCGGCCGAGGACTACACCGCCGTGCAGCTCGATGTCGAGGTGATCGACGACCACCGGCAGTCGGCCTTCGCGGTGGATCGCGGCATCCAGCGCACCGTGCTCGACGACTCCGAACTGCGCGCGCTGGAGGGCCGGGTCGAGACGTTGCGGACCTGGGCCGAGGACGGGCACTGACACACATCATCAGATAGAAGGGTTTCCATGAGCGTCACACTCGCCAAGGGCGGCAATGTCTCGCTGTCGAAGCAGACCGACAATCTCACCAAGGTCGCGGTGGGTCTGGGCTGGGACGTGCGCACCACGACCGGCGCCGACCACGACCTCGACGCCAGCGCGCTGGCGACCGGCGCCAACCTGAAGGTGCTCTCCGACCAGCACTTCATCTTCTACAACAACCTGCGCTCGCCGGAAGGCACGATCGAGCACACCGGCGACAACCTGACCGGTGCCGGCGACGGCGACGACGAGGTGATCAACGTCGACCTGGCGGCCACCCCGCCGACGATCACCAACATCTTCTTCCCGGTCTCGATCCACGACGCCCAGGCCCGCGGCCAGTCCTTCGGCCAGATCCGCAACGCCTACATCCGCGTCACCGACGCCGTCACCGGCGTCGAACTGGCCCGCTACGACCTCTCCGAAGACGCCTCCACCGAGACCGCCATGGTCTTCGGCGAGCTCTACCGCCACAACGCCGAGTGGAAGTTCCGCGCCATCGGCCAGGGTTATGCCTCCGGCCTGGCAGGCATCGCCAGGGACTACGGCGTCAATATCTGACGGGTACTCTTCGACCGGGCCCACCGCACCTCGGTGGGCCCGGTTTGTGCTGCGGGGAGGGGCGGATCTTGGAAGAGGGCAGTGTTTTCGCCGGGTACACGATCCTTCGGGAGCTGGGTCGCGGCGGGATGGGCACGGTGTATCTCGCGCGGCATCCACGCCTGCCGCGCACCGTCGCCCTGAAACTGCTCGCCCGCGATCTCGTCGCGGACAGCGAGTCGTTGCGCAGGTTCGAACGCGAAGCCGAGTTGATCGCGGCGCTGGACCATCCCGGCATCGTCACCGTGTTCGATCGTGGTTCGGTGGACGGACAGCCGTGGATCAGCATGCGCTACGTGGAAGGGACGGACGCGAGCAAGCTGCGGGCCCCCGATCTCCCGCTGCACCGGGCCGCGCGCATCATCTCCGATATCGCTGACGCGCTCGATTACGCACACGGTATGGGTGTGCTCCACCGAGACATCAAACCGGCCAATATCTTGCTGACCACCCTGGATGGCGTTGTCGAACGCGCCCTGCTTTCCGACTTCGGGATCGCTCGCGCGGGTAGCGACGCCAGTCAGCTGACCGTGACCGGGACGATCAACGCGACCCTCGCCTACGCCTCGCCGGAGCAGCTCGTCGGTTCGCCGTTGGACGGGAGAGCCGACCAGTACTCGCTGGCGTGCACGCTGTTCCGGCTACTGACCGGCCGGACTCCCTTCGAGTCGGGTGATCCGGTCGCCACGATCACCGGCCATCTGCACCTCGCCCCACCCACACCGAGTACCTGTCGACCCGATTTGCCGCAGGGCCTCGACGCGGTGCTCAGCCGTGCGCTGGCCAAGCGACCGGAGGAGCGCTTCCCGTCCTGTCGGGACTTCGCGGCCGCTGTCGCCGCCACCGTGGACGTGCCGAGGTCGGCTGTCCGCGCGACGATCGAGGGGCTGCCGCGAGCCGCTGCACCGACCGACCCCGTGGTCAGACCGCGAACGCCGCGATCGACAGCCCGCGAGCCCAAGCGGGTGGTGAGGGTTCGCCGATGGCAGATAGCGCTCGCTGTCGCGGGGGTCGTCGTCCTCGGTGTCGGATCCGGTCTTGCTGTGGTCGGCCTGCTGGAGACCGATTCGCGCGCCGATGCGGCATCCCCGACCACGACCACGAAGCCGGCGACGACAGCGAAGCCGGTTACTCCGGCGGATACCGCCGAAGCCCAGCAGACAGTGGAGCTCCTACGGAACACTTTTCCTCGGATGATCCCCGCGGACGCGAACTCGAAGGCCGGTTACCTCGGTACCTCGTGTGAGCCGAGCTCGAAGGTGATCGTGCCGAAGGCGATGTCCGGTCACGGTATCGACTTCGGGGACTGGGTATCGGTGTGGCGGTGCCTGGGCGGTACCGGAAAACCCTGCTGTGCGTACTTCTTGCTGTCGTACCGAACCCCGGCCGACGTTCAGGTCGTCGTCGACAAATTGCCTGCGAACACCAAGTTCGCCGATTCGGTCGAAGGGCTGTCCGTGACCAACTATCAGTTCTTCCGGCCGGAAATCACGCGCGATGCCGAGACCGGGAATCTCATCACGACATTCCCTGGCGATCCCGTCCGGGGGGCCGTCCTCATGTACGCGCTACCCGGGTTCCAGAACAGTCTCGCCAACCGAAACGAGCGGGCGGAGACGATGGCCAGCTGGTTGCGCGGCACCCCGTTGACCTGAGAGCGCCGCACAGCCGCCGAGTCTCGGTCAGGACGATTGCGTCGCCGGAACGCGCCTTGGCTGTTCGGCAACCGCCCGGTCGAGCAGCGACAGGTACTTGCGCAGCATCAGCACCGCGGTGGTGGCCAGGCCCGCTGTGAGGCCCCACCAGACCCCTGCCGCGCCCAAATGCAGCGGGAAGGCGAACAGGAGGGCGGTGGGGAGGCCGACGCCCCAGTAGCCGATCACGGACAGGCGGAAGCCTGCTGAGGTTTCCTTCAGACCGCGGAGCAGGCCGGTGCCGATGTTCTGGGCGGCGTCGAAGAATTGCAGGACGATGCCGATGAGCAGCAGGGTGTGGGCGATCGCGATGGTGTCGGTGTCGCCGGAGTCGAGGAACGGGGCCAGCACCAGGTTCGGGGCGACCACGTAGACCGCGCCGGTGACCGCGGCGACGATGCCCGCGTGCCGCAGCGCCAGCCAGGCCAGTGCCCTGGCGTGGCTGTACTCGTCGCGCGCCACGGCATGGCTGACCAGGATCGACGCGCCGTGCGAGATGCCGATCGCGACCTGGAACACGATGTAGATGATCTGGTAGACGACATTGTGCGCGGCCAGCGCCGCTGGCCCGAAACTGCCCATGACCAGCGCCAGCACGGAGAACATGCCCGCCTCCGACCCGTAGGTCAGCGCGATCGGGGTGCCCAGGCGCAGTTCCTCGCGCACGATCGACCAGCGCACCGGCCACGGGGTGCGCGGCAGCGTCGGTCCGAGCCGTTCGTCGCGGGCGACCATCGCCCAGAACACCCCGAAGGTGATCAGGAAGACCAGCGAGGTCGCGATGCCGACGCCGGTCAGGCCGGACGCGGGGATACCCGCCCAGCCGTGGATGAAGGTCAGCGCGAGCACCAGGTTCAGCGCGACCGAGCCGAGCGTCACCAACAGCAGCGCCTGCGGGCGCTGCATGCCGACGGTGTACTGCCGCAACACCTGGAACCACAGGCAGGGCAGCAGCCCGGGTGCCAGCGCGATCATCATCGGCCGGGCGAGCGCGAGCACGCCCTCGTCCTGCCCGAGCCAGGGCAGGATCCACCCGAGCCCGATCAGCAGGGCCCCGCCGAGCAGGCCCGCGATGGTGGCGATGACGAACGCTGCGCGCACCACCCCGCGGATCTCGTCGTCGGCGGAGTCGCCGCGCTTGCCCGCCGCGCCGATCGCCCCGGCGATCTGGTTACCGGTCCCGGTGATCAACCCGACGCACATGGTGCGGATCTGGTTGAACAGCACCAGGGCCAGTCCACCGGCGGCGACCTCGCGCACGCCGAGCGTGCCCATCAGGGCCAGGTTGGTGGTCGAGACCGCGATCTGCGCCAGCTGGGTGAGCGCGATCGGCGTCGCCAGCCGGGCCAGCGCGCTGCTGTCGGTGGGCCGCGCGCTCACCCACCCACTCCGCGATTCGTCCCGCGCGCCTTCGCGCTCACCTGACCTCCATCAGTTCGTCGTGTCGCCGCAGCGGCGAGTAGCGGCGCAGCAGGGTGGTGACCTCGCACTCGGCGGCGGGGTCGAGCAGATCGCGCGCGGCCATCCAGTCGTCGTCGAATACGGTATCGAGATACTTCTCGCCACCGTCACACACGATGGTCACCACGGTCGACCCGGCCGGGAACTCCTCGAGCCGCGCCAAGGCATTGTGCACCGAACCGCCCGCGGAACCACCGATCAGCAGACCGTGTGTCCTGGCGACGGCGCGCGCGGTGGCGAAGGCGTCGGTATCGCTGACCTTCACCCCCTCGTCGAGCAGGGAGTAGTCAACGGCCGTGCCGATGGTCGCGCCGGGCGGGGTGCCCGTGCCCGACTGCCAGTACGGCCCGCCCTCGCCGCCGAAGGCGATGGAGCCGACCGGTTCCACCCCGATCACCCGGGCGGGCGCGCCGAGTTCACGCAACCGGGTGGCGGTGCCGAACAGCGAGCCGCCGGTGCCGACCGCGGACAGCAGGATGTCGACCCGCTCGACGTCGGCCAGCAACTCCTCGGCCACCGCGTAGTAGCCGACGGCGTTGGCGTCGTTGTTGTGCTGTTCGGTGAAGTAGGCGTCGTCGCGGGCGGCCGCCATCGCCTCGGCGAGATCCTCTCGTGCCGAGGTGGCCAGCTCGTCGTCACCGTCGTCGGCGACGAACACCAGGTCGGTGCCCATGGCCCGCATCGCGCGCAGTTTGTCCTTACAGGCGTGGTTGTCGACCACAGCGGTGAATCGATAGCCACGTTCGGCCGCGACCACCGCCAAGCCGAGTCCGGTGTTGCCGGACGTCGACTCGATGATATGCCCGCCATCGCGCAGCAAACCTCGCCGCTCCGCGTCGAGCACCATCGAGCGGGCCATTCTGATCTTGGCGGCGCCGGTCGGGTTGAACTGTTCGAGCTTGAGCAGCAGCCGGGTTCCGGCGTCGGTGACGGCGAGTTCGAACAGCGGGGTGCGGCCGATCAGATCCGTCACGCGCGTGACGAGAGCCATGGGGTGTTCCTCCATCGGATTGGGAGCTCGGGTGGATCAGCGGGTGTCCATACTCCAGCGCAGCCGGTCGCCGCGAGCGCGCAGCACGACCTTCGGCGGGAGCGGGAGTTCGTGGAACGGGGACTCGTTGGAGTCCATCTGGTACCCGGCGGTGTTCGGGTAGACGAGCAGATCGCCGACGCGGGCGCGGCGGGGCAGCGGGATGCGCCGCCTGCTCAGCAGGTCGGACTCCAGACAGGTGGTGGCGCCGACACAGGTGGGGGTGCGGTCGCCGGGATGCGCGGGCCACAGCACGGGATCGGGCAGGTATTCGCTGGCGAACCACTGCTCGGACAGGCTCAGGCTGGTGCCGTCGACGGTGAGGATGTCGTACGGAGCGCCGTGCGCGGTCCGGGTCTTCACGCCCTGCACCCGGAAGACCGAACTGCCCGCCCGGTCCAGCAGGGCGCGTCCGGGTTCGACCGCGAGCCGGATGTCGTTGTCGCGCAGCAGACCTGCCAGGTCGTGGTGGGCGAGGACGGCGGCGAGCATGTCCGCGCCGGGCACCGGGAAGTGATACGGGTAGTAGCCGCCGGTGGGCGGGTCGGCGTGGAACCAGCTCTCGCTCAGGGTGTCCTGGAACCGTGCCCACGCGTCGGCGTCGAGGTAGTCCACCCCGAATCCGCCGCCGATCGAGATCGTGTCGGCCGGGTGCCCGTCCGCCCGTGCCCGCAGGCAGTGCCCGACCAGCGCGACAGCCTGTTCGGCCCTGGCCGTGGCGTCATAGCCGGACAGGTGGAAGCTGAAGCCGGACAGCGTGATCGGGCCGTCGACCGCCTGCACGGCCTGTTCCAGCTCGATCGGGTCGAGCCCGAAGCGGCTGGCCGACCCCTCGGGCAGCGCCCGCAGCAGGATGCGGGCGGGCAGCTCCATGGTGCGCAGGCGATCGAGCTCGTCGAGCGCGTCGATCGCGATCAGTGCCCGGTGCCGCGCCGCCAGCCACAGCAGTTCGTCGGACTTCGCGGGTCCGGTCACCATCAGGTCCTCGCCGCGGATGCCCTGCGCCAGGGCGGCGACCAGCTCGCCGGTACTGGCGACGTCGATGCCCGCCCCGTTCTCGGCACAGGCGCGGGCCACGCACGCCGCCTTGTTCGCCTTCTTCCCGAAGTACACGAACCCGTCGACCTCGGCCCGGCGGAACGCCGCGTGAAAGGCGTTGATATTCACCGCGACCCGCTCGGGAAACAGCACATGGAACGGCCCGCCGACGACCTCCGCGATCTCGCCGAGCAGCTGCGGATCATCGATCAGCCGCTGTTCCACCGCGCTGATCCGGGCGGGCATCGGCGGCGCGCAGTGCGTCGGCCGATCGGCCGACGGCAGCGTGCCGCGATCGACGGCGGTGCCGCCCGGCCGCGGCAGGCCCGCCCGACGCAGGACGGCGGCGTCGGCGGACGAACCACCGACGCCGCCACCGGACGCGTCGTCCGTCAGTCCCACAACGGCACCTCGACACCCCGTCCCTCGGCGATGGCCCGCGCCGCCAGCGCGTGCGCGACCGCGATATCGGTGAGCACCAGCCCGCTGTTGTAGACGAAGATCTTCTCGTCCTCGCTGCGTCGCGCGGCCGCGCCGCGGGTGAGGATCTGCGGCAGTTCGGCGTCGACGCTGCGCAGGGTGCCGTCCGGCCCGACCATGTCGGTCCCGGTGAGCGCCATCTGCGCGGCGCTGGTCGCGACCACCCGGTCGGCCTCGACCAGCGTCGACGGCGCGAGCCCGTAGCCGACCAGCACCGCCACCGAACCCGGTGCGAGATGGGCGGATTCGAGCGCCACCTCGGTGCCGGGGCCGGCGGTCGCCAGCACCACGTCGGCGTTGGCCGCCGCCGCGTACGGATCGTCGACCACCTCGAGCAGCGCGTGCGGCGCCGCGTCGGCGAGGTGCGCGTGCACGGCCGACAGTCCCTCCGGGTGGGTGCCGAACACCATCAGCTTGCGCAGCTGCGGATTCACCGCCAGCAAGTGCGGCAGCGCGTTGCGGCCCTGGGTGCCGGTGCCGATCAGCAGCGCGCTCTCCGCACCGCGCCGCACGGTCTCGCGCACCAGCAGCGCCGAGACCGCGGGCGTGCGTAACGCGCCGACCCTGGCGCAGTCCATCATCGCGATGGGCGCGCCGGTGGTGTCGTCGTAGAGCGTGATGGTGGTGTAGTACCGCTTGGTGCTGCGGTCGTGGCCGGGATCGAACTTGTAGGAGGTCTTCATGGCCACCACCCGGCGCCTGCCGTCGCGGCCGAGCATCGCGTAGGACACCGAGGAGCCGCCGGGATCGGCGACGCTCAGCTTGCGCGGGTTGTCGGATTCGCCCGCCGCGAAGGCGAGATACGCCTCCTCCACGGCCCGGACCACCTCGGCGGGGGTGATCGGTACGTCGGCCAGGTCGCTGCGCGAGAGCACCCGCAGCGGGATGCTCCGGTCACGGTTGTTCAACGGATCCTCGTTCATCTGTGCTGCCCCGCTCTGCCGTCCGATCGATGGCCGCCCGGAACGGCGCGACCACCCTTTGCCCATACCCATTCTCGGACGACTCGTTCGCGCGCCTGCGACGTTCGGGCAACCGGATGTTGACGCGCTTGAGCCAGCGATCGGTGCCGTCGTAGCGGGCCCGGAAGGGCACCCGCCCGTGCACGGCGACGTCGTTGTCCACCAGCAGGATCTCCCCGGGAGCGAGCGCGGGCGCGTGGCAGACCCGGGCGAGCTCGGCGGTGAGCTGGGCATAGGCCGCCCGGAACGCCGGGTCGGCGTCGTCGAGCGGGGTATAGGCGGGATCGTAACGCAGTGTGGCACTGCCGGATTCGTCGAACCACACGGTCGGCAGCGCGGGGGCGGGCTGATCGAAGTCGGTGCCGTAGGACACGTCGGGCAGGATCGGCAGCGTCGGCACGGTCAGAGTCCGCAGGTCCGCCTCGGTCAGCTGGACCTGCCGCACCGACGACACCGTGGTGGCCACCCGGTCGGGGTTGCGCAGGCAGGTCAGCATCAGCAGGTTGGCGCGCGCGGCGTGGAAGGCGTCCTCGGTGTGCGGGCTGAGCAGGGTGGAACTGCTCGCGCCGGACTGCTCGTCCTCGTGGCCGACGGCGGGCAGGATGTTGTTGACCAGCCTGCCGTTCTGCTGGCCCGCCCAGCCGAACGGCTCGCCCGCGCACCGCGCCAGCAACAGCATCGCGATGTCGAGATCGAGCGAGCCGGTGTGCCGGGGGTCGGCGGCGGACGTGGCCGCGGCCTGCCAATGCGGCGGCGTCGGGCCGAATTCGGCGTCGTCGACGGACAGGCCGCGCACGACGGTGGCGCCCGCCGCGGTGGCGGGCGGTCGCACGGCGTGGCGCACGGCGGCGGGTAGTTCGCCGACCCGCTCGTCGACCTGGGCCAGCAGGACCGGGTCGTGCAGGGTCTCGGTGTGGGGTTCGTCACCTAATCGGTGCCGGATGTCGGTGGCGAGCGCACGGACGGCCGAGGCGGCGTCGGGGGGTAGCTCGCGATTTTCGATGTCGTGCAGGTGAAGCGTCATACGTTCGGACAGAACGCTTTTCACCGGCCATCCCTTCTTCGCATCGGTCGAACGCGGGTGATCTTCAGACTCGAAGTGCGAAGGTAGTGCCTGTACTCTAATTAGGCAAGACTTACCTAACGTGTTGGCTGAGAAATAGCCTATTCATATAACGCAGAGTTCTACCGGAACGGTCGAAGCGGGCGTCATCCGGGGTCCGGATGACGTGCTGCGGTTCGGTGACGGTCGCCGGGAAGCTCCCCAGCCGGCGACTGTTTTAGGCTAGCCTCGCCTAGTTTGCGGCGCCAGGAAAAGTGGTGCGGCGCACGCGGTTCGAGGGAGGAACACCATGGGTTTCACGCGCAGGCAGCTCCTGCAATCCGGGCTCGGCGTCACCGCGCTACTGGTGGTGGCGGCCTGCACGAGCGACGACGAGGCCGACGGCCCCGCCAAGCCTGGCGGCACACTGCGTGTCGGCGCGCTCGGCACGACCGCCCGCATCGAACGCGATCCGCACGCCAATCTCAGCAACGACAGCGACTTCCTGATCGCCTCGCTCGTCTACGACGCGCTGACCGTCCCCGGCGCCGACCCCACCGTCGCGCCCCGCCTTGCCTCGCGCTGGGAACCCTCCGCCGACAACCGCCGCTGGACGTTCACCATCGCCGAGGGCGCGAAGTTCCACAACGGCGCGCCGGTCACCGCCGACGACGTGGTGTGGTCGATGCGGCGGCTGCGCTCGGTCGGTGGGGCGTCGAAGATGCCGGTGGCCGAGAACGACATCGTCGCCGACGGGCCGAACCGCGTCGTGTTCACCCTCGCCGCGCCCAATACCCAGCTGCCGCTGCTGCTCCGGCTGATGACCTTCACCGTGCCGCAGGGCACCACCGACTTCGCGGCCGCCATCGGCACCGGCCCGTTCCGGCTCGAGTCCTACCAGGGCGGCAATGCCCGGCTGGTCCGCAACGAGCAGTGGCACGGCACCCCGCCGCTGCTCGACGCGATCGAGGTGACCATGTTCGACAGCGTCACCGCGCTCGGCAACGCCGCGCTGGCCGGGCAGATCGACCTCGCCTCCAATGTCGGCGCGATCGCGGGCCGCACCGCCGCGAGCCGCGGTGACCTGCAGGTGGTCCGGCGCGCGAACGACACCATGCTCGGCGTGGCCATGCGCGCGGCCGACGGGCCGTTCGCCGACGCGCGGGTGCGCACCGCGCTGCGCCTCGGCGTCGACCGGACCGCGCTGGTCAACCAGGTGCACTCCGGCTACGGCACCGTCGCCGCCGACATCCTGGGCACCGCCGACCCGCTCTACGACACCGCGCTCGCGCGGCGCGATCGTGACGTCGAGCGGGCCAAGACCCTGCTGCGGGAGGCGAATTTCGACACCGGGCGCAGCTACCCCTTCGTCACCAAGGCCGAGGTGCCGGGCGAGGTCGAGTCGGCGAAGGTGATCGCCGCTCAGCTCGCCGACATCGGTGTCCGGCTCGACGTGCAGGTGGTCGAACCGGCCGCCTTCTACGACACGACCTGGCTCACCGCCCCGCTCTACACGGTGTCGTGGGGCACCAACGACTCGGTGCTGTTCTTCGCCGAGAAGCTGATGACCTCGGCGACCAACCGCAACGAAACCGCCTTCCGCGACCCGGAATTCGATGCCGCGACGGCCAAGGCGCTGGCGTCCTCCGGTGACGACTACACGAAGTCCTGCCGCGATATCCAGCGCATCGAGTTCGAGCGCGGCGGCTATCTGGTGTGGGGCATGGCCGACGGCGTCGACATCGCCGCCGCGCCGGTGCGTGGTCTGCCGACGCTCGGCGGCTTCGCCCGCGTGCAGCTGGAACGCGCCTGGCTGGCGTGAGCACCGTGCGGACCTTCGCCCTGCCGCTGCTCCGGCGGATCGCGCTGCTCGTGGCCCTGCTGGCCATCGTGTTCGTCGCGGTGGACCTGCTGCCCGGCAGTGCGGCCTCCTCGGCGCTCGGCCGCGACGCCGGGCAGGGCGAACTGGCCGCGAAGGAACACGAACTCGGCCTGGATCGCGCGCTCCCGGTGCAGTTCTGGCACTGGCTCTCCGGCGTGCTGACCGGGGACTTCGGGCAGACCGCGCGCGGCAACTCGGTCGGGGACCTGCTGGCGGACAAGTTCCCGCAGACCCTGGTGCTCGGCGGTATCGCGCTGGCGCTCACCGTCACGGTGTCGCTGGCGCTGGGCTGCTGGTGGGCGATGCGGCCGCGGGCCTTCGGCGCGCGTCTGCTGCAACCGGCCAGCACGGTCGCGGTCGCGGTGCCCGAATTCGTCTGCGGCACCCTGCTGATCCTGGTGTTCTCACTGGCCACCGGCTGGCTGCCCGCCGTCACCATCACCGATCGCTCGGGGTTCCCGGCCGGACCGGAGATGCTGATCCTGCCGGTGCTGGCGTTGGCGATACCGCAGATCGGCTGGAACGCGCGCGTCGTGCGCTCCGCCCTCGACGACGTCGCCACCGCGCCGCACGTGGAGAACGCTGTGCTGGAAGGGCTTCCGTCCCGCACCGTGCTGGTGCGGCACATGCTGCCCTTCGCGGCCCCCGCCATCGTCGCCGGCTACGCCACCTCCGTCGGCATGCTCTTCGGCGGCGCATTGGTCGTGGAAACACTGTTCAACTACCCCGGCGTCGGCGCGGTCCTGGCGGGTTCGGTCGCCGATCGCGACACCGCCACGGTCGCCGCGGTCGTCGCGTTGACGGCCATCGTCATCATGGTGCTGCTCGCGGTCGCCGACTTCGTCCGCACCTGGGCGTCGGGCGGTACGCGATGATCCGCGCGGCCCGGTGGTGGCGGTGGTCGGCGGCGGCCGGGGTGGGGCTGGTGGTGCTCGTCGCGGTGGTGGGGCCACTGCTCGCGCCCTACCCGGCGGAGCGAGCGGTGGGGATGCCGTTCGCCACGCCGGGTGGGGGAGCGGTGCTCGGGACCGATCGGCTCGGGCGGGATGTGCTGAGCCATCTGTTGACCGGCGGCACTCAGCTGCTGGTGGTCTCGGCGGTGATCGCGGTGGTGGTCACGGTGTCGTCGGCGGTGCTCGGTGCGATCGCGGCGGTCCGCCCGCGTGCGGGTGCGGTGATCGAGCTGGGCAGTGATCTGCTGATCCTGCTACCCGCCGTGCTCGGCATCCTGCTCGTCCTCACCGCCTGGCCGCAGGGCGGCGTCGGCGCGCTGATCGTGGTCTCGCTGCTCTTCGCCGTTCCCTATTGCGCCCGGATCTTCGCCGCCTCGGCGGCCACCATCGCGGCCACCGGCTATGTCGAGGCCGCGATCGCCGGTGGCGAATCCCTGCCGCACCTGGTCTTCCGCGAGATCCTGCCGAACCTGCGCGCGGTCTTCACCACCCAGCTGGGCCTGCGTTTCGTCGTCGCGATCTATCTCGTCAGTACCGTCTCCTTCCTCGGTCTCCCCGCCCTCGACGACGACAACTGGGCGAACATGGTGCGCGACAACGCCTCCGGTCTGTTGCTGAACCCCTGGGCGGTGCTCGCGCCCAGTGCGGCCATCGCGGTCGTCGCGGTCGGCGTCAACCTCGTCGTCACCGGTGGGGTGGCTAGAAAACCCGATCGCCAGGCCGCTGAATCCGTCACTGCCCCGCAGCTCGCCGACACGGCGACCGGTGTCGCCAGGCCCGCGGATCCGCCGACCGGCACTGTGGTGAGTCGTACCCCGGCCGGGGGTCGGGATCGGCCGACGGGCCGGCGGCGCGAGGACTGCGGGATCTCGGTGGTCGATGCCGGGGACGCCGCGGTAGTCGAAGGACTGACGGTGGTCGCCGACAGCGGCGCGTTGTTGGTGGCGCCGTTGTCCTTCCGATTGAAGGCCGGGACCGTGACCGCGCTGACCGGGCCGTCGGGTGCGGGCAAGTCGACCGCGATGCGTGCGCTGCTCGGTCATCTTCCCGCCGGTACCAGGCAGGAAGGGGCTGTGCTGGTCGCCGGGCACGATGTGTTCGCGTTGGATTCCGGTGCGCTGCGGAGGTTTCGGCGGTCCCGGGTCGCCTACGTCGGCCAGGATCCCGGCTCCGAACTCAACCCGCTCCTGCGCGTGCGCGCCCTCCTCGCCGAGGCCGCGCCAACGGCCACCGACGCCGAGCGCCACGCCGTCCTCGAACGCGTCGGCCTCGACGCCTCCTACCTGCGCCGCCGCTGCGCCCGCCTGTCCGGCGGCCAGCAGCGCCGCGTCGCGCTCGCCCGCGCTCTACTCCGAAAGCCCCAGGTCCTCATCCTCGACGAGCCGCTCGCCGGCCTGCACGGCGCGCTGCGCACCGACATCGCCCGCCTCGTAGCTGATCTTGCCGCCCGCGAATCCACCGCCGTCCTGCTCTCCGGCCACGACACCGCCACTGTGCACGCCATCGCGGATGCCGTGATCGAGGTATATCTGCCAGGTCGGGCACCGGCGGGCGACACCGGCACACCGTTCGATCGCCAGGACCAGCCGTCCGATCAGGTCGATCGCCACGACCAGCCGTCCGATCAGGTGGGTCGTTCAGCTGGGTGCGCGCCCGCACCGGTGACCGTTGTCGCGCGCGCGAATGGCGAATCGACGCCGGACCTACTCGAGGAAGACGCGGTCGATGCAGGGGGCGCGGCAGAACGGGAGCCGGTACCCGCGGGAGCGGCGAGGTCCGGCGGTGTGCAGGTGGTGCGGGACAAGGGACCAGCGCCGGCCAAGCGCGCGGCAGGGCACCAGACGGAGGCGACCGGGCAACCGGATGACGACCAGGGCCTGGGGAGCGGTGGCGCCGAACGAACGACGGCACTCCCGGCCGAAGCGTCCGAGCCACCGACCCTGCGCGTCGAGGGGATCGGCGCGGTCGCCGACGGGCACGAGATCCTCGCCGACATCGACTTCACCGTGCGCGCGGGCGAGGCGCTGGCAGTGGTCGGCCCGTCGGGAGCGGGCAAGACGACGCTCGCCCGGGTGCTCGCGGGCCTGCACGTCGGCGCGGGTTCGCTCGAATTGGCCGGTGCGCACATCGCCGTCGACCGTCGACGTCGGATCGAGGCGGGGCCCAAGGGGATTCACCTGGTCACCCAGAACCCGCTCGCCGCGCTGAATCCGCGCCGCACCGTCGAACAGACCCTCGCACGCCCACTGCGCCGCATCGCCCGGGTGCCGCGAACGGAACTGCGCGCCCGGGTCGAATCCCTGCTCACCGCGGTCGAACTCCCCACCGACCTGGCCGCGCGACATCCGCACGAACTCTCCGGCGGCCAGCGCCAGCGCGTCGCTTTGGCCCGCGCCCTCGCCGCCGACCCGGCCGTGCTGATCTGCGACGAGATCACCACCGCCCTCGACCACACCACCGCGGCCGCGATCATGGCTCTGCTCGACCGCCTCCGGGCCGAACACGGCACCGCTCTCGTGCTGATCAGCCACGATATGGCGCTGGTCACGACGCACTGCACCGAACTGGTCGTGCTCGACCACGGCCGGGTGGTCGAATCCGGCTCCCCGGCCGCTGTTTTCGCTGATCCGGCGCACCAGGCCACTGCCGCATTGCTGGGCTGACACCCCGGGCAGCGCGGTCGGTTCGCACGGGACGGGCGACCGCACCCACTCTGAGAAGTCGCTGTGAGAGGTGCCAGGGATGCGACCGACCTGGATGATGGATGGGGTGTCTGTGCAGAAAGTCGGCGTGCTCGCCGCCGTGGCGGTGACCGCGCTGCTCGCGGGGTGTAGTTCGCTCGCGTCGATCCCCGGTGACATGCCGCCCGGTCCTGGTGCCGCGCTGCCTGCGATCGATGTCGACGCGCCGGGGCGCGCGTCCGAGCAGTTGCGCGGGTGGGCCGACGAGCAGTCGGGGGCGGTCGGGATCGAACCGGTGGCGCTGGAGGCATACGGGTACGCGGCGGCGGTGCTGGCCAGGTCCAAGCCCGAATGCGGGATCGCCTGGACCACGCTGGCCGGGATCGCCAGTGTGGAGAGCGGGCACGGCACCCATCGCGGCGCCGGCGTCGACGCCGACGGGACGGTGCGCCCGGCGATCATCGGGGTCGCCCTGGACGGCACCAAGGGCAATGCCGACATCCGCGACACCGACGGCGGCACCCTCGACGGCGACACCACCTACGACCGGGCGGTCGGGCCGCTGCAGTTCATCCCCGAGACCTGGCGGCGCTGGGGCGTCGACGCCAACGGTGACGGGGTCGTCGACCCGCAGAACATCGACGACGCGGCGCTCACCGCCGCGCGGTACCTGTGCGTCCGCGGCGGCGACCTGACCTCGGCCGACGGCTGGCAGCGCGCCCTGTTCGCCTACAACCAGTCGAACAAATACATGCGGGTCGTGCGCGACCGCGCCGCCACCTACAGCATCGGCCGCCGGGTGTAGTTACCGAGCGGCCGGAGTGCCGGTTACTCCACGTCACGCCGAGACGATAGGCTCGGCACCGCACGGCCCATCCCGTGAGACCTACCGTGCCTTCAGTCGTAAGGAGTCGTTTTCGTGGCCATCATCGAACAGGTCGGAGCGCGCGAGATTCTGGATTCGCGCGGCAATCCCACTGTCGAGGTCGAGATCGCCCTCGACGACGGCACCCTGACCAGGGCGGATGTCCCGTCCGGCGCGTCCACCGGTGAGCACGAGGCCGTCGAGCTGCGTGACGGCGGCGACCGCTACAACGGCAAGGGTGTCACCAAGGCCGTCGAGGGTGTCCTCGACGAGATCGCGCCCGCCATCATCGGCCTCGACGCCGTCGAGCAGCGCACCGTCGACCAGGTCCTGCTGGATCTGGACGGCACCCCCGACAAGTCCCGCCTCGGCGCGAACGCCCTGCTCGGCGTCTCGCTGGCCGTCGCGCGCGGTGCGGCCGAGTCCTCGGGCCTGGAGCTGTTCCGCTACCTGGGCGGCCCGAACGCCCACGTGCTGCCCGTGCCGATGATGAACATCCTCAACGGTGGCGCGCACGCCGACACCGGCGTCGATGTCCAGGAGTTCATGGTCGCCCCGATCGGCGCCCCCACCTTCCGCGAGGCGCTGCGCTGGGGCACCGAGGTGTACCACTCGCTCAAGGCCGTGCTCAAGGAGAAGGGCCTGTCCACCGGCCTCGGTGACGAGGGTGGCTTCGCCCCCGACGTCGCGGGCACCGTGGAGGCGCTCGACCTGATCAGCGTCGCCATCGAGCGCGCCGGCTACAAGCTCGGCACCGATGTCGCGCTCGCGCTCGATGTGGCCGCCACCGAGTTCTACACCGCCGGTGAGGGCTACAAGTTCGAGGGCCAGGTCCGCACGGCCGCCGAGATGGGCGAGTTCTACGCCGACCTGCTCACCCGGTACCCGCTGGTTTCCATCGAGGACCCGCTGTCGGAGGACGACTGGGACGGCTGGGTCGCGCTGACCGACGCCATCGGCGACAAGGTGCAGCTGGTCGGCGACGACCTGTTCGTCACCAACCCCGAGCGCCTCGAAGAGGGCATCGCCAAGGGCGCGGCCAACGCGCTGCTGGTGAAGGTCAACCAGATCGGCACCCTGACCGAGACCCTCGACGCCGTCGAGCTGGCGCACCGCAACGGCTACAAGACCATGATGTCGCACCGTTCCGGCGAGACCGAGGACACCACCATCGCCGACCTCGCGGTCGCGGTGGGCTCGGGCCAGATCAAGACCGGCGCCCCCGCCCGTTCCGAGCGGGTCGCCAAGTACAACCAGCTGCTGCGCATCGAGGACGCCCTCGGTGACTCGGCGCGCTACGCGGGTGACGTGGCCTTCCCGCGGTTCACCGGCGTTTTCTGAGCACCAGCAGTACCGCAAGACAGGCAGTGAGATGACGGGGCGGTAGCGAATGACCGAGCGACGTGCGCGTGGAACCAGTCCGGGTGGACGAGGCGACCGCCGCACGTCGCGGGCCGCGCGCTCCCGCCCCAGTCATCTCGACGCCCCCGGCCGCCCCGCCGCGGCCAAACGCACCACCCGGCGCCGTCCCGAGTCCGCCACCGGCGCGACCACGGGCAAGCGCAAGACCAGCGGCAGGCTCGAACGCAGCGAGCACACCATCCTCGGTCTCTCGACCGGCAAGGCGGTGATCCTCGCGGCCGTGCTGTGCGGCCTGGCGCTCACCCTGGCTGTCCCGACCCGCACCTACTTCAGTCAGCGGGCCGAGGCGGCCGCGCTGGCCCAGCAGCGCGCGGAACTCGACGCCGACCTGGCGGCCCTGCGGGATCGCCGGGCCCAGCAGCAGGACCCGGCCTACATCCGCTCCGAGGCCCGCGACCGGTTGCGCCTGGTGATGCCCGGCGAAACCCCCTACATCGTGCAGATCCCCGGCATCGAAGCACCGGCGCCGCCGCCGATGAGCACCCGAACAGCGGCGCCCGACCCCTGGTACACCGACCTGTGGCGCAGCATCTCCGAACCGGCCCCGGAAGGACCAAGGTGACCGCACCGAACGAGCGCGACCTCGAGATCATCGCCCAGCAACTGGGCCGCGAGCCGCGCGGTGTCCTCGCCGTCGCCTACCGCACCCCCGACGGCCTGCCCGCCGTGGTGAAGACCGCGCCGCGGCTGCCCGACGGCACCCCGTTCCCCACCCTGTACTACCTGACCGATCCCCGGCTGACCGCAGAGGCGAGCAGGCAGGAATCCGCCGGGGTGATGCGCGAGATGACCGAACGTCTCGCCGCCGATCCCGAGCTGGCCGCGGCCTATCGCGCCGCGCACGAGAGCTACCTGGCCGAACGCGACGAGATCGAATCGCTCGGCACCGATTTCACCGGCGGCGGCATGCCCGACCGGGTGAAGTGCCTGCACGTGCTGATCGCGCACTCGCTGGCCAAGGGCCCCGGCCTGAACCCCTTCGGCGACGAGGCCGTCGCCCTGGCCGCCGACGCCGGCCTGCGCGGTACCGCCATCCCCGCCGACTGGCCCGCCGCACGCACGCCCGAAGAATCGGCATAATCGCGGACAGCGCGTGGCGCCGGATTCGCACCGGCGCCGGGCGATCGGGCCGACCAGGAGGAACATCATGACCGAGCGCATCGCCGCGGTGGACTGCGGTACCAACTCGATTCGTCTGCTGATCTCCGAGGTCGGCGCCGACGGCGGCCTCACCGATGTGCACCGGGAGATGCGCATCGTGCGGCTCGGCCAGGGGGTCGACGCGACCGGCAGGCTCGCGCCCGAGGCGATCGAGCGCACCCGCGTCGCGCTGGCGGATTACGTCGATGTGATGCTCGCCCAGGGTGTTTCGCGGGTCCGCATGGTCGCCACCTCGGCCACCCGCGACGCCGCCAACCGCGACGACTTCTTCGACATGACCCGCGCCGAACTGGGCCGGGTCGTGCCGGGCGCGGTCGCCGAGGTGATCACCGGCGACGAGGAGGCGCGGCTGTCCTTCGCGGGCGCGGTCGGCGAACTGTCCGCCGACGCCGGGCCGTTCGTGGTGGTCGACCTGGGTGGTGGTTCCACCGAACTGGTCGTCGGCGACGGCGACGGCGTGCAGGCGGCCTACTCCGCCGACATCGGCTGCGTGCGGGTCACCGAACGCTGTCTGCCCGGCAACCCGCCGACGCCCGAACAGGTCGAGGCGGCGCGGGAATTCGCGCAGACCAAGCTCGACGAGGCGTTCGCGAAGGTTCCGGTGGACCGGGTGCACACCTGGGTCGGTGTCGCGGGCACCATGACCACCATCACCGCCGTCGCGCTGGACCTGCCCGAATACGACTCGACCCGGGTCCACCTGACCCGGCTGAGCCTGGCCGAGGTCCGCCAGGTGTGCGACCGTCTGATCGCCATGAACCACGACGAGCGCGCGGCGCTGGGCCCGATGCACCCGGGCCGGGTCGACGTCATCGGCGGCGGCGCCGTCATCACCGAGGTGCTGGCCGACGAATTGGCCAGGCGCGCTGGCGTTTCCGAGCTGATCGTCAGCGAGCACGACATCCTCGACGGCATCGCGATGTCCGTCATCGCCTGATCGACACGACATCGCCGCGCATCGGAAGGCTTCCGATGCGCGGCGACGTGGGTGGTCGGATCAGGGCAGAACCTGCGGAATGACCTCGGGCGCCACGGCACCGACGGCCGCACCGATGAGTGCGCCGACCAGGGCGTTGGGCAGGCCGACCAGCCCGACGCACGGCAGGTACAGGATCATGGTCGTGATCATCGGCACGCACACCACCGCGGCGGCGATCAGGCCGACGCCCGCGCCGATCGCGGCGGCATTGTGCACCGGATCGGAATTCTGCGCGGTCGGGTTGGTGGCGATGGTCTTCAGTTCGGTGGCCGCGGCCTGCGAGACCTGCGGGGTCGCCCGCAGCGTGCGCCCGTCGGCGGAGATCTCGGTGGCCACGGTGATGGTGTTGCCGCCGACGGTGCCGAAGGTGGTTGGCACCTGCGCGATCGGGCTGCCGGTCGCCGATTCGACCGTCAGCATGCCGTCCTGGCCGAGGACGAATCGTCCGTCGTCGACGGTCGCCGACACGGTCCGCAGATCCGGCGTGACGTCGGTGCGGTAGGCGATGCCCTCGGCCTGGCCGTGTGAGGCCAGCCCCTGGACGAACCGGGCCTGCTGATCGGCATCGACATCGGCCGAGGCCACCCCGGCGCAGGTGACGGCCACGGCGACCGGCAGGGCGGCGGCGAGCAGCCGCCGGCCGAGGCCGGAACTCGAGTTCTGGAACATATCGGAGAAACTCCCTCTCCGAATTCGCCCGAAGAAATCGGCCCCCGGGTGAATCCGAAATATCGTGGTCGATGAACACAGATGATTCGGATTGCCCCGGCGTCTTGGATGGAATTCCCGCGCCCGCTATTCCCGCCCGGGCGTGGCGCGGAGTGCGTTGCGCGGTCCCGGCCGGACCGGCGCGCGGAAACGCGGCCGCGATATCCGCGCGGGGACGGGCGCCGGACCGAGGGCGGCGACCAATTCCCGGCGCCGGTCCGGCCCGATGAACCGCCGGTCGCGAAAAGTGAGCGCGCCCTCCATCGCCCAGAGCATTTCCAGGGTCAGACCGCGCACTCGCGCCGCGCGCAGTCGCCGATAGGTTTCCACCGCGCCGAGTTCGGCGAGTTCGTCGAGCGAACGCACGTCCGCGTGCGCGAGCATCGCCGCGGCCGCGTGCCCGAGTTCGGCGCCGCGCCCGCGATATTCGCGAATACGCAAATGGGCGTCACCCCGGACGTTTTCGGCTTCGCTCCAGACCTCGGCGCGCAAGGCGTCCGGGGAATCCGGCCGGTCGGCGCGGGCGAGAACGCGGGCACGCGCCTGCCGGGCGACGCCGACCATCGGGCGAAAGGCCCGGAAGATCTGGATCTCGCCGTCGTGACCGTGCCGCCATTCGTCCAGATACACGTGGTCGGTGCCGAATCCGGCGGAATCGAGTCGCGCGGCGTCGAGCGCCCAGACCCGGCAGTCGTCGGGGGTGCGTGGGGTGAGCACCAGCATCCCGCGGCGACGGGTGATGTCCCCGCCGACCCGGCGATGGCGGTGCCCGGCCGACCACGCGTTCGCGGCGCGTGGCTCCAGCGTCCGGTCCAGGCCGAACGTCTGCCAGCGGACGGTCCCCGCCGACCCGCCTTCCCGCGTCTGCCGCTTCAGTGCCGCCGCGGCCTGATCGTCGAATCGGGTGTGCCAGCCCGGCACCAGCACGATGGGGTCGGCGGGGTCGGCGTCGAATGGCGTCGGCACCAGGAACTCCCGGTCGAGGAGGATCACGGTCCCCGGCCGCGACTGATACGACAGCCCCCACAGCAGCCTGGACAGCAGCTTCGCCCCGTGGTCATCCGACAGCACATGCCACGTCTCGTGGAACCGATTCGTGCTGAACCGGGCGCGCATCCCCGGCCGCGGCACGATCACCGTCCGCACACCACGCACTCCCCGCACCGAATGCCGGTGCAGTTTCAACCCGTCCGAGATATCCCGGGCATTCCCCGGCCGTTGTCTTTTCATCCCCCCAAGGAGGCCACATCGCCCCGCGCGCGAGCAACGGCTTTTCCGCGTGGCTGATCGCGCCGAGGTGGGCCTGGCGTAACGGTTCGTGGCTGGTTGCGGCTTTCCGGATCGCCGGGAGCTTACTGTCGGGGTGAGCACTGGGTTGGCCCGAACCGGGTTGCCGCCGGTTCACGACGCGAGGTGGTGGGACTGCCATGGTCGACGGGGCGGTTTCCGGGGGTGCTGATCGGTTGTCGGGCAGCAGGCGGCTGCTGGCGATTCTGCTGGCGATGGCCATGTTCGTCCTCGTCGTGGACACCTCGCTGATGAACGTGTCGATCTCGGCGGTGGTGCGTGACCTCGACACCACCGTCAGCGGCGTGCAATCCGCGATCGCGCTCGAGGCGCTGGTGTCGGCGGCCTTCATCCTGATCGGCAGCAAAGTCGGGGACCTGATCGGCCGTCGCCGTGCCTACGTGCTGGGCCTGCTCGGCTACGCGACCGGCGCGACCGCGATGACGTTCGCGCAGAGCCTCACCGCGGTGATCGTGCTGTGGGCCGTGGTCGGTGGCATCGGCGCGTCCCTGCTGCTGCCCGCCATGCAGTCGCTGGTGCACGGCAACTTCCACGGGGCGGCGCAGAAGAAGGTGTACGCGCTCGTCGGCGCGGCGGCCGCGATCGCCGCCGCGGTGGGACCGCTGCTCGGCGGCTTCGTCACGACCTACCTGTCGTGGCGCGTCGGGTTCGCGCTCGAGGTGGTGATCATCGTCGCCGTCCTGTCCGGGATCGGGCTGGTTCGCGACGTGCCCTACACGGGATCGCGCGGCGTGGATGTGGTCGGTGCCGCGCTGTCGGTCGTCGGCATGGGCGGCATCGTGCTGGGGATCCTGGTGTGGCAGGAGGGCGGCGAGGCCGTCGCGGCCCTGCTGGTGGCCGGTGCGGCCGCGCTGATCGGGCTGGCGTACTGGCTGATCCGCCGGAAGCGGCGGGGCGAACCCGCGCTGATGGATCCGGACCTGTTCCGGTCCAAGGCGTTCCGGCTCGGGGTCACCGGGCAGATGCTCCAGCAGATCGCGCTGGGCGGCACGATGATCGCGCTGCCGATCTACCTGCAGATGGTGCTCGAGTACAACGCGATGCAGGCGGGACTGTCGCTGGCGCCGCTGTCGCTGAGCATGTTCGCCGTCGCGCTGATCGCGGGTCGGCGGGCGGGGGCGCGGCGCTCGGCGCCGATCATCCGGTGGGGGTTCGTCCTGGTCACCGTCGGTATCGCGGTGCTCGTCCCGCTGGTGCCGCGCGCGGAGTTCGGGTGGGCGCTGCTGGCGCCGCTTGTCGTGGCGGGCGCGGGCTTGGGTCTGCTCGTCTCGCAGTTGAACAACTACACGCTCGCGCCGATCTCGGAGGAGCGGGTCAGCGAAGCCTCGGGCACCAACTCCGCCGCCGGGTCGTTCGGGCTCTCCTTCGGCCTGGCGTTCGCCGGCGCGATCATGCTGGCCACGCTGTCGCTGACCTTCACCGCGATGGCGGAGTCGAGCGAGGTACTCCCGCCTGCCGAGCAGGCCCACGTCGCCCAGGTCCTCGAAGACGACGCGCAGGTCATGAGCAACACCGAACTGGAGAAGCTGCTCGCCGGTCAGCCCCCGGCGATCCGCGAGGAGATCATCCGGATCAACACCGACGCGCGGCCCCTCGCGCTCCAGGCGGCGCTGCTGGTACCGATCCTGGCCGGACTCCTCGGCCTGCTCAACGCGTTCCGCATGGTGCGCCAACCCGACGCTCCACCCACCCCGGGCGCCACACCAGGGCCGTTCTGACCTCCTACCGCGCGGCTCCGCGACATTCCGTCATCCCGTTCCGTGCTGGCACGTAGTCGCGCGAGTGGTTCCACGGATGCCTTCCGACCAGGGGTTTCGCCATGATTCTTGGTGACCGCACAACACCGGCAGCGCCACCAAGAGGCTAGGCCGACCGCGTGTCATCTCACCGAAGCGACGGAGCACACGTCGCCGAATCAAGGAGGAACACCATGAACAAGATCGCATTCCGGACGGCGCTCGCCGCCATGGCCTCGGCCACCGCGCTCATCCTCGCCGGCGGCTCGGCGAGCGCGGAGTCCGCGTCGGTGCCCGCGCCGGTGCCCATCCAGGAGGTCTCCCTCGGCGGCTCTCCCGGCGCCATGGCGTTCTGTAGTTCCGCGGTCGGCTGGGTGCCGCTCGTCGGTCCCTTCGCCGCCTTGATCTGCGCGGCGTGAACGCGGCCGTCGCCCCGGCACCGGTGGCTCGCTGCCGGGTCGGGGCGCGGCGCGCCGGGTTAGTCGGACCACCGGGCGGCTAGCCGGGCAGTGGCGCGATGGTGTCGGCCTCGGCACGCAAAGCGGTCGCCTCGTCGGCGCGGTCCAGTGCGGACAATCCGTCCGCCTGGGCGCGCAGTGCGAGAGCGAGCGCGTCCTTCATGCTCCGCCCGAGCTTCTCGACCTCGATCACCAGGCGCTTCGTTGTCGTTTTCGCCTGCGGCCGAGTCGCTTTCGCCACCAAGGTGGGGAACTTCTTGTCGAATCGGCCGACGATCCAGCGGCGCAACTCGATCTCCTCGGCCCGCAGGGTTACCGCCTCCTGTGTGCGGCCGAGTTCGTCGAGGTAGAACGCCTCCTCGTAGAGCGACTGCGCGAAGCTGGTCGTCTTGGCGCGGCCGAGCGGCATCGCGACCATCTCGCGGCGCACCGCCGTCGACTCCGCCGCGTGCCGCAGCGCCGCGGCCGTATCGTCGACGACCCAGTGCCTGCGCGCTATCCGGCTGTGGAACTCGCCGAGCTTGTCGGCGAGGACGTGGGTGCCGATCGCGAACGGCGGCGGCCGCAGCCCGATCACCTCCGTCGTGCGCCCGGCCGACAGCAGCGAGCTGTAGCGATCCGGTTGCGGATGCGCCTTGTCCCAGGCGATTCCGCTGTCCACGAGATGCAGGGCGGCACCGTGGGTGAGCGTCCACCCGCCGACCACCTCGGCGGCGACCGCGAGATACATCACCGCCCCGGCTACCAGCGCCGACACCACCGCGACCGGCCACGTCCACCCCGACGGTGACAGCTTCCACACCGACACCGCGACCACATCCGCCACCGCCACCAGCACGAAAGACCAACCGGCGAGCACTATTCCGCGCCGTGGCAGCGCCGCCAGCGCCATCCACACCGCCGCCCGGCCGACACCTGTGAAGCCGATGCCGGGCAGGAGTAGCAGCACCAGCCACAGTTCCTGGCCGGTCCACAGCCAGATCGGCACGCCGATCGTCACCGCGAGCACCGCCCAGATGAGCGCCGCCCCCCAACTGCCGAAATCCTCCCCGGAACCCATGCCCAGATATTCCCCGCCGCCACCGACAGAAACTCGTGTTAGACATGCGAGGGCATTTGTCTTACTTTAGAGGCATGAGTTCAACGACGTCTCATGTGGTCGGGTTCGAGCTGCGCTCCGGGGAAACCTGGCGCGACCCCTGGTCCATGTACTCCGCGCTGCGTGATCACGACCCGGTCCACCGGGTGGTCCCCGACGGGCGGGAGGCCGACGACTTCTACGTGCTGTCCCGGCACGCCGATGTCTGGACGGCGGCCCGGGATCCCGCAACCTTCTCCTCTGCGGCGGGATTGACCGTCGACTACGTCGACCTGGCGACGGCGGGCTTCGGCGGCGTCAAGCCGTTCGTCTTCATGGACCCGCCCGAGCACACCGACTTCCGCCGCCGGGTGTCTCCGGGTTTCACGCCGCGTCAGGTGAATTCGGTGGAGCCGGCGGTGCGCCGCTTCGTCGTCGAGCGGATCGAGCGCCTGCGCGAGGCGGGCGCGGGTGACATCGTGCAGGAGCTGTTCAAGCCTCTGCCCACCATGGTCGTCGCGCACTATCTCGGTGTGCCGGAACGCGATCACGGCAAGTTCGACGAGTGGACCGAGAACATCGTCGGCGGCGCGGTCGCCGGTGCGGGGCTGGCCGCGGGTGATCAGAACGCCTTCACCGCAGTCGGTGAGCTGGTCGGCTACTTCTCCGAGCTGATCGCCCGCCGCCGTGTCGAACCCGGCGACGACACCATCTCGCACCTGCTGGCCTCCGGCCTCGGCGCCGACGGTGACAACGACGGCCTGATCGCGATCCTCGGCTTCGCGTTCACCATGATCACCGGCGGCAACGACACCACCACCGGCAACCTGGGCGGCGCGGTCCAGCTCCTCACCGCCTATCCCGACCAGCGCCGACAGCTCGCCGATGACCCGTCGCTCATCCCGGACGCGATCGAGGAATTCCTCCGCATGACCTCGCCGGTGCAGGGCCTGGCCCGCACCGCCACCCGCGATGTCGAGCTGCACGACACCACCATCCCCGCCGGGCGGCGCGTGCTGCTGCTCTACGGCTCGGCCAATCGGGACGAGCGCGAATTCGGTCCCACGGCAGCCGAACTCGACATCCGCCGCAACCCGAAGCGCATCCTCACGTTCAGTCACGGGCACCACCATTGCCTCGGCGCGGCCGCGGCCCGCATGCAGGCGCGCGTCGCGCTCGAGGAACTGCTGGCCCGCTGCCCCGATTTCACCGTCGACCTCGACGCCGTGCGGTGGGCACACGGCAACTACGTCCGCTGGCCGCTGTCGGTGCCGTTCCACGCGACGGGTGCGGCGTGAGCGGCGACTGGCTGGCCACCGACCGCGCGGATCTGGCCGCCGAGCGCATCCTCGACGCGGCCGCCGAGCTGTTCGCCGAACGCGGGGTTGCCGCGGTCGGTATGCGCGATATCGCCGCGGCGGCCGGGTGCTCCCGGGCCACCCTGTACCGCTACTTCGACAATCGGCAGGCCGTGCGGATCGCCTTCGTGCACCGCGAGACCCGGCGCGTCGTCGCCGGGCTCACCGATCAGGTGCGCGACATCGCCGACCCGGGGGAGCGGATCATCGCCGCGATGCTCGGCGCGATCGCCGCGGTCCGCGCCGACCCGCTGCTGATCGCCTGGTTCCGCCCCGGCGATTCCGGCACGGCCGGTCGCATCAGCCAGGACTCCGATGTCATCGAGTCGCTGGCCGCGACCATCTTCGCCGATATCGACCTGAGCGATCCCGAACGCAGCAGGCTGGCCCGCTGGCTGACCCGCGTCATCGTCTCGTTCCTGGCCACGCCCGGCCGCGACGACGCCGACGAACGCGCGATGCTGCGGGAGTATGTCGCCCCGATCATCACGCGCGCCCCCACCTGGGCCGACCACTGAGTCAATGACCCGGTTCGGCGGTCTTCCGGTCGAGGTGGGCGACGCGGGGTTCCGGCATCGCGCACGCCATCCCGTCGGCCATGCCGGTCGGCTGCACACCGAGGCCCTGGTTGAGCCGCGCCCGCTGGTTCTCCCACGCGATGGACGCGGCCAGCTCCGTCAGCTGGGTCTTGGTCAGGTGGGTGAGCAGGGTCGCGCGCAGGTCGTCGAGGTCGACCGCCGGGGTCGAGGTCATCGCCTCGGCGAACTCGATCACCAGCTTCTCCAGCTCGGTATAGGCGTCGCTGGTCCGGTAGCGGGGCAGCTCGGTGATCTGGGCCCTGGTCAGTCCGGAGGTGTGCGCCAGCGCCGAGCCGATGTCGAGACAGAACTGGCAGGCCACCAGCCCCGCCGTCTTGAGCTCGGCGAGTTCCTTGAGCCGGGGATCGAGCTTGTTGCTGAACAGCAACGCCGTCTCGTAGGCCATGGTCGCCGCCGCGATCTGTGGGCGTCGGCCCAGCCACCCGACCAGATCGCCGCGATTGCGCCGCGCCTGCCCGATCACCGTGGCGTATCCCCTGATCCGCTCGACCACTCGCATCGAAACCACCCCTTCGTGTCGACGATTCGCCTACCCCCGAACCTACTCCGTCGCCTCAACTAGAACGTGTTCTATATTCGAGGAAAGTTCCGGCGATCCCTCGGGAGTCCAGATATGTACCAGTGGTCCGACGAAGACCTGATGTTCCGCGACGCTGTGTGCGGGTTCATCGCCAAGGAGATCACCCCGCACGTCGACCAGCTGGAGAGCGGGGCGCTGCCGCCGTTCGACATCATCCGCAAGCTCTACGCCACCTTCGGCTTGGACGAAATGGCCAGCGAAGGGCTGGCGAAGGCCATCGCTCGCGAGGAATCGGGCACCACCGGATCGGGCAAATCGGGCGGCGGGTTCAGCGGTGCCGGCAGCATGGGCGTCATCCTCAACAGCGAGCTGGCCGGGGTCAGCCTGGGCCTGGTGGCGTCGATGGGCGTGAGCCTCGGCCTCACCGCGGGCACCATCCGCAGCCGCGGCACCCTCGCCCAGAAGAAGCGCTGGCTGCCCGAACTGGTCACCATGGCCAAGGTCGGCGCCTGGGCCATCACCGAGCCGGACTCGGGCTCCGACGCCTTCGGCGGGATGAAGTCCTACGTCCGCCGTGACGGCGCGGACTACATCCTCAACGGCCGCAAGACCTTCATCACCAACGGCCCGTACGCCGACGTCACCGTCGTCTACGCCAAGCTGGACGAAGAGGACGGCACCGACCGCCGCGACCGCAAGGTGCTCGCGTTCGTGCTGGACAAGGACATGCCCGGTTTCGTGCAGAGCCCGCCGTTCAAGAAGATGGGCATGAACTCCTCGCCCACCGGCGAGCTGTTCTTCGAGAACGTCCGCATCACCCCCGACCGCCTGCTCGGCGAGACCGAGAACCCGGCCAAGGGCGACGGAAAAGACAGTGCCAAGGAGTCTTTCGCGGCCGAGCGCATCGGCATCGCCTCGCTGGCGCTGGGCATCATCAACGAATGTCACCGCCTGTGCATCGATTACGCCAAGTCCCGCAAGCTGTGGGGCAAGGAGATCGCGCAGTTCCAGCTCATCCAGCTCAAGCTGGCCGAGATGGAGATCGCGCGGATCAACGTGCAGAACATGGTCTTCAACGCGATCGAGCGCACTGCCGCCGGCGACAAGGTGACCCTCGCCGAAGCCTCGGCGATGAAGCTCTACTCCTCCCGCGCCGCCACCGAGGTGGCGATGGAGGCCGTCCAGCTGTTCGGCGGCAACGGCTACATGGCCGAGTACAAGGTCGAGCAGCTCGCCCGCGACGCCAAGTCCCTGATGATCTACGCGGGCAGCAACGAAATCCAGGTCACGCATATCGCGAAGGGTCTGATCGCCGGATAGCTCCGGGGATCGTCCGGCGCGCTCCGGCCCGTCGCCGGGGCGCGCCGCCGCATGACCGACGTTTTCGCTGTTCGCGCAGGTAGCGCGCTCGTATACTGCGAAGATGCGAATCCGCCGGGTTGTCCTCGTCGGCGCCGCGGTGGTGGCCGCGGCGGTCATCACCGAGCCTGCGGCTTCAGCCACGCCGTCCTCCGGCGTCACGGTCGAACCGCTGACGCAGGTCGACGTGAGCGCCTTCAGCCCGTTCGCCTCGCTACCGAGCAAGTTCACCTTCCGCCGGATCACCCTCGCGCCCGGCGGCACCCTCGGCTGGCATTATCACGACGGCAATGTCCTCGCGTTCGTCACCGCGGGCGAGGTCACCCGGTACGAGGCGGCGGACTGCCTGCCGGTGACATATTTCGCCGGTCAGGGCTTGTCCGAGACGGTCGGCCCCGATCACGTCCACGTCGGCCGCAACCTCGGCACCGTGCCCGCTGAGTTGTACGTCGCTTACCTCAACCGCGCGAACGAACCGCTCTTCGTCGACGCTCCCGCCCCGGACTGTCCGTAGTCGGCGGGCCGGGGTCGGCCAGCCGTCGACCCCGTGACTTTCTGATGGTCACGGGGGTCTCCGTTGCCGAGGCGCGCTGCGGCGCCGTCCGATCGGTGGCGGGTGGTCAGGCGCCGAGGCAGGCCGCGGCGCCGCCCGCGGCGAACGTCTCGGTGCTGCAATAGGCGGCCCGCGGGTAGTACGGGCCCATCGTGACGGCCGGGTCGGTGCCCGAATCCTGCGACGCCTGGACCGAGTTCGGGTAGAACGCCGCGCTCGGGGTCATGTTGCGCAGGAACAGCACCTTGTCCACGTCGGTGCTGCCCCAGGGAATCGTTGTCACGGTCGACGGGAGATTCGCGGGCAGGTCCGCGGGCGCGGCGAGCACGTAGGTGTAGTAGCCGTCGGCGTCGAGCGCGGTCTGGAAGTCGGCCGCGCAGGCGACGACGGGGTACGGAGTGCGCAGGTCGTTCTGGCACATCGACCAGTACCGCACCTGGGTCGGCTCGGTCGGTGACTGCCCGGCCCTGGTGTCCGGGAAGGTCGGGGCCTTCGCTCGCACCACCACCAGGCGGCCCGGCTGATAGCTGATGCGGGTCCCGACGTATTTGTTGTCACCGTTCGGGAAGAGCCCGGCGGTGCTGGCCGGATTGCCGAAGGTGGCCTCCGGGGCGTTGCCGGGGAACGCGCCCGAGGCGGCCGCGGCGATGCCCTGATCGAAGACCGCCTTCGCGGCGTCGGCCACGGGGCCGGTGTAGGTCGCCGGGTTGAACGGCTGCTCGCACGGCTGGGCCGGAACCTGGTTGCCCGCGAGGGTGAGCCGCACGTCCGGCAGGGGAACACCGCCGCCGAGCGAGGCCGGATCGGTCGGCACGTAGACCCGGACGATGACGAACCCGATCGGCGTGCTCTGCCCGCTCGCGACCGCCTGGATCTCGTTGCGGCTGTGGTCGGCCGGGCCGTTGACCAACCTGGCGTGCCACCGCTGCTGGTCCGTCGGCAGCGCGGCGGCGGAGGCGTCGACATACGGGTTGCCGCTGCCCGGGTCAGGGGCGATCTGGTTGTCGCGCAACGTGTCCACGGTGTTCAGATCGGTCCCGTAGGTGTTCAGCGAGAAATACCGCGCGGCCGGATAGGTCCCCGACAACTCGATCGAGTCGCCCGGCCCCAGCGCGTACGGCATCAGCCAGTACGTCGAGTTCGCGTCGGGGAACGCCACATTCAGCACGGTGTCGTTCGACATGAACCGCCACGCGCACAGCACCGAGTCCGGCGGCCCCGCCGAGGCGGGCGCGGCGACCCCGACCACTCCCGAGATCAGGGCGAGAACACACCCCAGCCGGACGAACAAGGCAACAACCGAATGCATGACGATCCTCCGCTGCGCTCGAACTGTCGAACTGTCGAAGAAAATCCGCACGCCCACGTCACCGCGGTCGGCTCGCGACCAACATAGACCACCCCACGGCCGGCGAACCCCGCGGGACGCCGATCAGCGCGTCCCCTCGACCGCGCGCGTCAGGCGCCGCGAGACTTCGCCCTGGGGGTGAACAGACAGGGCCTGGTTGACAATCAGCCAATCCGCGATGTCGTCACCGCGGACATATTTGCGGAAACAGTTGTAGATCGCGTAGTAGCCGAGCTCGATCGAATCGGGAAAGGCCAGGTCGTCATCTTGGAGCGCGGCGAGGGGCTCGAGATACCGGCTGTCGACATCCGCGTGATCCACACCGGCTCGCGCCGCGCGCAGGGCATCGGCCGGCAACTCGACATCGACGTCGTGCCACATCCCGACCACCGAGTCGCGGTAGCGAAGCGCGGCGGGCTTTCCCCGGACGTAATCGTTCCAGGTCAGCAGGGCATCGTCGCACAGCGAGAGATGAACGAGTCGTCGACTGTCGGCTCCCAGCTGGAAGAAGGGGTGCGTCGACGTCATAGGCGATTCTAACGAGGCATTCAGCCCGATCCGACCCCTGACCCCGACATTCGGGGCAATCGAATTCGCAGGCCCGACTCTACGATTCGGTCATGAATCCCCTGACTCGGATATCGCGCGTCGGTGTCGCGGCGCTCGCCCTCACCACCGGACTCCTCCTCGCGGCAGCCCCGGCCACCGCGGAAACCCCCGCCACGGGCAGCAGCTCACTCGGCACCGGCTCCGCCCAGGACCTCATCGAGGCCTTCGCCTGCGCCGTCGGCGCCATGTCCTGCCCCATCGTCATCCCGCAGTGACCCAGCTACCCGGGTCGTGCTGAGTGCCCCCACAGGGACTCGAACCCTGACTTGGCGGATTTTAAGTCCGCTGCCTCTGCCAATTGGGCTATAGGGGCGTCCGGGACAGCCTAGCGACTCGTACGGGTGTACCGGAATCGTGTCGGTATACAAGGTCGGCCCGGCGTGTCGCCGGTGACAGCGCCGAACCGACCTTATCGCCGATGGGGCTGGTCAGCCGGTCGGCGGGCGATTACCGAGGACGGAGTGGCGGCGGCCGTAGGCGAAGTAGACGGCGAAGCCGAGGATCATCCAGACGATGAAGCGCAGCCAGGTCTCCACCGAGAGGTTGACCATCAGCCACAGGCAGGAGAGCACGGCCAGGATGGGGATCAGCGGGACGAACGGGACGCGGAAACCGCGCGGCAGGTCGGGGCGGGTGCGGCGCAGGACGATCACGCCGACCGAGACCAGCACGAAGGCGAACAGGGTGCCGATGTTCACCATTTCCTCGAGCGTGCCGAAGTCGACGAAGCCGGCCAGCACGCAGCAGACGATGCCGACGATGACGGTCAGGCGAACCGGCGTGCCGCGCGAACCGGTGTGGGCCAGCCAGCGCGGCAGCAGACCGTCGCGTGCCATCGCGAACAGCACGCGGGTCTGCCCGAGGAACAGCACCATCACGACGGTGGTCAGACCGGCCAGCGCGCCGATGGAGATGACGTTCTTGGCCCAGTCCACGCCGTGGATGGCGAACGCGGTGGCCAGCGTGGCGTTCTCGCCCGCCAGATCGGTGTAGGGCACCATGCCGGTGAGCACCAGCGACACCGCGACGTAGAGCACGGTCACGATGAGCAGCGAGCCCAGAATGCCGCGCGGCACCGCCTTCTGCGGGTTCTTGGTCTCCTCGGCGGCGGTGGCGACGACGTCGAAACCGATGAACGCGAAGAACACCAGGCTGGCCGCGGCGAGCAGGCCGTACCAGCCGAAGTTGCTGTTGCCCGCGCCGGTGAGGAACGAGAACAGCGACTGGTGCAGGCCGCTGGCGCCGTCCTCCTCGGGCTGCGACGGCGGGATGTAGGGGCTCAGGTTGGATGCCTTGAAATAGGTGATGCCGAGGACCAGCACCAGCGCGATGACGGCGAGCTTGATCGCGACCGCGATCGCCGACACCCGCGAGGACACCTTGGTGCCGATGGCAAGCAGCACACCGAGCACCGCGATCAGCGTGACCGCGCCCCAGTCGAAGGTGACCGAGCCGAGCTGCACGGTGGCGGTCTCGAAGCCGAAGACGGTGCCCAGGTACTGCGACCAGCCCTTCGCGACCACCGAGGCGGCGAGCGCGAATTCGAGAATGAGGTCCCAGCCGATGATCCAGGCCACCAGTTCACCGAAGGTCGCGTACGAATAGGTGTACGCGCTGCCCGCCACCGGCACGGTCGAGGCGAATTCGGCGTAGCAGAACGCGGTGAGACCACACGCGATCGCGGCGAACACGAACGCCAGCGAGACCGACGGCCCGGCCACATTGCCCGCGGTGCGGGCGGTCAGCGTGAAGATGCCGGCGCCGACCACCACGGCGACACCGAAGATCGTCAGATCCCAGGCCGTCAGGTCTTTGCGGAGTTTGGAATCGGGCTCATCGGTGTCGAGGATGGATTGCTCGACGGATTTGGTGCGGAACAATCCGCTCCCTCGGCCTGTGGAACGGCCTGCCGCTGGCGTGGCGTCCGGTGTCGGCACGGTCTTCTCCTTCTGTGCGAACGTCTTCGGGGGATACCCGGCGGCAGGTCAGTGCACGCCCTGCATATGGCGCTTGATCCAGGGCGCGAGCGCGGCCACGACGAGACCGGCCACGATGGCGGCGCCACCGCTGATGCCGAAGTACGCGGTCTCGTTGTCGGGGCTGTAGTAGCGGGCCAGGGTGCCCGCCATGGACGTGCCGATACCGACCGAGAAGAAGTACAGGGCCATCATCTGCGAGCGGTACGCGGCGGGGGCCAGATGGGTGGTCACCGCGAGACCGATCGGCGAGAGCAGCAGCTCGGAGACGGCGAAGCCGCCCAGGATGAGGAAGACCGCGAGCACCGGCACGGTCTTGCCCTCGAAGCCGCTCAGCAGCGCGAACATCCAGAAGGCGATGCCCATGCCGATGACACCGAGCGCGAACTTGATCGGGGTGCTCGGCGCCCGGTTGCCCAGCTTGGTCCACATCAGCGCGAACAGCGGCGAGAGCGCGATGATCCACACCGGCTCCACCGAGCCGATCCAGCTGGCCGGCGCCTCCCAGCCGAAGATGCGCCAGTCGATGCGTTCGTCGGAGTACACCGCGAGCATGGTGAACATCTGCTGGAACAGCGACCAGAACACCGCGTTGGCGATGAACAGCGGGATGAACGCGCGCACCCGGGTGCGCTCGACCTGGGTCACCTTGGCGCTGGTGAGCAGCACGGCGAAGTAGACGATCGAGGCGACCACGATGACGCCGGTGGTGACATCGGACAGATTGTCCAGGGTGAGCAGCCCGGTCAGCACCGCCACCAGCACCGCGACGGCGGCGATGGCCACGCCGATCAGCACCGGGTTCAGCTCGCGGCGGGTGAGCGGATTGGGCACATCGCGGCCGTGCGTGCCGAGGTTGCGCCGGAAGACCACGTACTGGGTCAGGCCGAGCGCCATGCCGACCGCGGCGGCGGCGAAACCGGCGTGGAAGCCCCACTCGCGTTGCAGCAGGCCGGTCAGCAGCGGGCCGGTGAAGGCGCCGAGATTGATGCCGAGATAGAAGAGGGTGAAGCCACCGTCGACCCGCGCGTCCGTCGGTGAGTACAGCGTGCCGAGCAGGGACGAGGCGTTGGCCTTGAGCGCGCCGCTGCCGAACGCGACGAGCACCAGGCCGACGCCGACCCCGGCCAGTCCGGGCAGCACCGCCAGCGCGATATGGCCCGCCATGACCACGACACCGCCGTAGAAGACGGTGCGCTCCATGCCCAGCACCCGGTCGGCAATCCAGCCGCCGAGGACCGTCGACAGATACACCAGCCCGCCGTAGGCGCCGACGATGCCGAGCGCCGTGCTCTGGTCGAGGCCGAGCCCACCTTCGGTGGTGGAGTAGTAGAGGTAATAGCCCAGGATCGTGAGCATGCCGTAGAAGGAGAAACGCTCCCACAGCTCGACACCGAACAGGTTGGTGAGTCCGATCGGATGGCCGAACAGGGTCCGTTCGCCAGCCTCGTCGGCGGGGCCGGGCGGGTCGCCGAGCCGCGTTTCTTCGGTGGACATAGGGGAACGATCCCACGTCCAAACGGTGTACAGCAATTTTCCCGCATCGTCGCGGCTTCGGCGCGCCGCGCCGCCTCGGCGCCGATGTTCTCGGCGCGCGGCGGGCCCGCGCGCGAATTACCCTGGAGTGGCCGGATTCCCGCGACGGACGAGGAAATCAGACATGCTGACTGCCGAGGTGACCGTGCCGGTCGACCGCGCGGCGGCCTTCGCGACCCTGGCCGACGGCTGGCTGTACGCGAGCTGGGTGGTCGGCGCCTCGCATATCGGCCGGGTCGATCCCGACTGGCCCGCCGTCGGCAGCCGGATCCACTATCGCTTCGGGCTCTGGCCGGTACTGATCAGCGACACCACGGTGGTCCGCGCCGCCGATCCGCCGCATCGGCTGGAGCTGGAGGCGCGCCTGTGGTCGGTCGGCTCGGCGTGGATCCGGCTCACCCTGTCCGAGGCGACGCCGGGGCACACCACCATCCGGATGACCGAGCGCGCGTCCGGCGGGCCCGCGCGGCTGATTCCCGGGGTGGCGCAGGATCTGGCCTTCGCCGCGCGCAATCAGGAATCGCTGGATCGGCTGGCGGATTTGATCAGGGCGCGGGCGCAGAACTCCTGATCGCAAGATCGCAACCGGTCGGTTCGAAATGAATGCCCCTATTTCCAGGGGCGCCGTTCCAGGAGTTCGCGCACGCTGGATTCATCTCGATAATTGCGAAACAGAATGTGCTGGAACGGAATTCGAATCATGAATTTCGAACTGTCGGCAAAACCGATACGGCCAGGTCGAATGGTCTAGTCTCTAGCCATCGCGCATGCGGAAATGATCGACCTCCGGGGGATGATGTGCTGCACATCGAGCATTTCAACAATGGCTGGATGAATCCGGTTCTCGCTTTCAGTCTGTCGTTCATCGGCTCGGTATTGGGGTTGCGGTGTGCGGTGCACGCCAAAACCTCGACCGCGCCGATCGGGTGGTTGATCGCCGCGGCGGTCGCGATCGGCGGGGCGGCGATCTGGGTCATGCATTTCACGGCCATGCTCGGCTTCAGTATCGATGGGACGCCGATTCGCTACGACGTGCCGACGACCTTGCTCAGCGCGGTCATCTCGATCGGCGTCGTCCTGGCCGGGCTGACCATCGTGACTCTGGGGCGGCGCGAATGGCTCAGCCTGCCGGTGGGCGGCACGATCACCGGGCTCGGTGTGGCCGCCATGCACTACCTGGGCATGCGCGCGATGCGCAGCGGGGCCGTCATCGGCTATCGGCCGCCGCTGGTGGTGCTCTCGATCGTCATCGCGGTGGTCGCGGCGACCGCGGCGCTGTGGTTCATGCTGCACGTGCGCGGTCTGGTCCGGACGGCGGGCGCGGCACTGGTCATGGGGGTCGCGGTCTGCGGCATGCACTACACGGCGATGGCCGCGATGAGCGCGCACCACAGCGGCGCCGAGCGGCCGGTCGACGGGGTGGCGCCGGTGCAACTGCTGCTGCCGTTGATCGGGAGCGTGTCGCTGGTGGTCACCGGGCTGGTGATCCTGGTCGGGCTGGCCGAACTGGACGTCGACGCCGGGGACCGGGCGCGGCCGGATCCGGTGCGCGTGACCGGTGGGGTCATGCGCAGCACGGACCCGGCCACCCTGTCCGACAGCGGCAGGCAGTGGCCGCGTCAGGGCTGAGCCCGGGCTACTGGCTGGGTTCGGGCAACGCACAGTCGTCGACCTTGGGGTTGACGCCCATGTAGTTCAACGGCCCGGCCAGCATCGTCACCGCGATGGTGCCGAGGGTGGCGCAGTTCTGTTCACGATCGGTGAAGTAGCCGCGCTGGCCCGCGGCGATGACACCGATCACCAGCCACACCAGCACCAGGATCGACAGTATTCGGGGCAGATTCGCCGACATGATGTTCCTCCTCGGAAGGGTCCGGCCTGGGTCAGTAGTAGTGGCGCCTGCCGCCGATCGGGCGGCCGACGCGGCCGGCGAGGAGCAGGACGACGCCGATCACCAGCAGGACCACGCCCACGGTGGACAGCAGGGAGATGCCGAAAACGAGTCCGGCTATGAGGAGTATTGCGCCTAGAAGAATCATTCGAGCTCACCTGTTCGATACGGGGTACTACGTCGTGACGTGCCGGATCGCACGTCACATCGGGCATATGCCCCGTTGTGCCGATCGGAAACAGCTCTGGTTCGCGCCGGAACGGATCGGCGCAGTCAGTGGGTCGACGGCGGGGTGGCCGTGCGGCGGCGGGCGGCCGACTCGTTGTCGGCGGTCATCCGGTAGACGGTGCGTTCGAGGGTCGGCAGGATGCCGGTGATCGGCAGGGTGCCCGCGGCGAATCGCGCGATCAGCGCCAGCACCATATTGCCCAGGATCAGGCCGAGGTCGTCGAGGTAACCGGGGTCGAGGTCGCGCAGGGCGACCTCGGCGGCCGGGAGCACCGCGATCAGGCCCTGGCTGTCGAGGCGTTCGCCGCCGGGGCCGGTGCGGGCGTGGTGGTAGGCCTCGAGCATCTTGGGGTTGCGCTCCCAGGGCTCGAAGACGGTGCGCAGCAGGCGGATCAGGCTCTCGCGCAAGGGCTCGCCGGGTTCGGGCGGGGTCACGTCGGCGTAGGCGTTGGCGGCCATCCACTGTTCCAGCGCGGCGATGATCAGCTCGTCCCTGGTGCGGAAGAGCCGGTAGATCTTGGCCAGCGAGACATGGGCCTCGGCGGCGACGGCGCGGAGCTGGACGGCGTCGTAGCCCTCGGTGGTCAGCAGGCCGAGCACCACCGCGATGATCTTCGCCGATGCGTCCGATTCCGTTCCGCTGCTCACGGGTGAATGGTAGCGTCGCGCAGCGGTAACCCAGTTACCGCTGGATGGGGTCGGTGCACGCCCCGTCCGGACGACGCGACACCCGACCACTCCCGAGCCGAGGCGCCCGCTGCCGCCGCGTGCTCGCAGGACACAGGAAGGCGGCCCCGTTCGCGGGGCCGACGACACACTCCATGACTCGTCTGTTCTCCCGTGCGGCCCGCCGCTACGGCCTCGTCGCGGTGGCGCTGCTGCTGCTACCGCTCGGCGCCGCCGTCCCGACGGCGACCGGTGCACCCACCGACCGAACCGCCTGCCTGCCCGGCTCCCTGCCCGAGACCGGCCTGCAGGGCGACGTCCCCGCCGCCGACCGCGACAGCGGTCGCTCCCGCGACGGATTCCGCTGCAATATGCGGCTGCTCGGCAGTGCGCCGGGCCGCGGCGGCGGCATCACCTCGGTCACCTTCGACCACTGCGCCTACGTCGGCACGTTCTTCCCCGGCAATCTGCTCGGCCCGGACGAGGGTGTGCGGGTGCTCGACATCGCCGACCCGTCGGCCCCGGTCCACACCACCACGCTCACCGAGCCGGCGATGCTGGCCGGCACCTGGGAGAGCCTGAAGGTCAACGCCGCGCGCAAACTCCTTGTCGGCGCCGGTGTTCCGGCCCTGACCGGCGCGGGCCTGCTCTCGGTCTACGACATCTCCGACTGCGCCCATCCCCGGCTGCTCAATCCGGGCCCCGGCACCGATCTCGCGCTGCCGGTGCCGATCACGGCGCACGAGGGCGGCTTCTCGCCGGACGGCCGCACCTACTGGGCGTCGGGAACGGCCCCGGGTCTGCTCAGCGCGGTCGATCTCACCGATCCGTCGAATCCCCGGGTGATCTGGCAGGGCCTGCCCGGCCTGTCCATGCACGGCTTCGGCTTCTCGCCCGACGGCAATCGGATGTACCTGGCGAACAACCTGGGCGGTCTGAAGGTCCTCGATGTCGCCGCCGTGCAGCGCCGCGACCCGCGACCGCACGTCCCCGAACTCGCCGACCTGTCCTGGACCGACGGCTGGGCCACCCAGCACGCCGTCCCGGTGACCTATCAGGGCAAGCCGTACGTGTTCGCCGTCGACGAGGCGGGCTCGGGCGGGGTGAAGCTCATCGACGTCGCCGACGAGCGCAATCCCTGGATCGCGCGGTCGATCAAGCTCGCGATCAACCTGCCGGAGAACCAGGACAGCATGCTCGCCTCCGCATCGGGTGGTTCGCTGTTCGCCTACGACGCGCACTACTGCGCGGCCGATCGCCCGGCGGACCCGACCGCGCTGGCGTGCAGCTGGACCTCCTCGGGCATCCGGGTCTTCGATGTCCGCGATCCCGCCGCCATCCGGGAGATCGGCTACTTCAACCCGCCCGCCCGCACCGGCGAGAACAGCGAACTGTGGAACTCCCCGCACGCGCTCGCCTCGATCATCGGACCGCCGCTGCTGGCGGCGCCGACCGTCGCCCAGGCGATGCTCGGAGGCGCCTTCGATCCGGCGCAGGCGCTCAGCGCGCGCACCGGCACCCTGGCCTTCGGCGACCTGTCGACCGACTGGTGCTTCTCGCCGCCGGAATGGCGCGGCAACCAGCTGTGGACCACCTGCGCGGACAACGGATTCCTCGCCCTGGAACTCGCGCCCGAGGTGTACACCCCGCCCACCGACCAGCTCTCGACCACCGGATCATGAGCGGGTACAAGGGCTTCCGGGTGGCCGCGCTGGCGTGTGGCGCGGCACTGTTGCTCGCCATGGGCGCCGCGCTGCGCCCGCTGCTGCCCGCCCCCGCCGCGCCGCCGGTGCTGACCGCGACCGAGATCGGTTTCGTCCAGGACATGGTCGCCCATCACAGCCAGGCGCTGGTCCTGGTCCAGCGCCTGGACCGGGGCGTCGATCCCGCGGTCCTGGTGCTGGCCGGGCAGATCGCCGACACCCAGCGCACCGAGCTGGGCATGCTGCTCGGCTGGTTGCGGCTGGCGGGCGCGCCCGTCGCCGGGACCGATCCGATGGCCTGGATGCGCCCGGCGGGCGCGCATCGGCACGCCGGTGCCGATGCCGCACAGCACGACTCGGCGATGCCGGGAATGGCGACGACCGCCGAACTCGACGAGCTCGCCGCCGCCACCGGCACTCAGGCCGAGGTGCTGTTCCTGCGGCTCATGCAGCGCCATCACTACGGCGGCATCGAGATGGCCGCCACCGCCGACGCGCTGCTCGACGGCGGCGAGGTCGAGCGCGCCGCCCGCGACATGATCACCGGCCAGGGCCGCGAGGCCGGCCTGCTCGGCCTGCTGCTCGACCGCCGCGCGTAAGCCGGACACCCGAAAATCCCTACCCCGATGAAGGTTTGCCGAATGTCGAAGTTCTCCCGCCGTACCCTGCTGACCGGTGCGGCCGCCGCCGGCCTCACCCTGGCGGCCGCCGGGACCGCGGGCGCGCGGCCCGTCGCCGCCCGCACCGGCGGCATCCCCCTCACCACCGAGGACCGCCGGGTCGTCGTGATCGGCTCGGGCTTCGGCGGCGGCGTGACCGCGCTGCGCCTGGCCGAGGCGGGCGTCCCGGTGCTGCTGCTCGAACGCGGCAGGCGCTGGGAGACCGGGCCGAACGCCCAGACCTTCCCGCTGGCCACCCGCCCGGACAAGCGCCTGCTCTGGTACCGCTCCGACCCGATGGTGTTCGGGCGCCCGCTGGTGTTCGAGCCGTATGCCGGTCTGGTGGAAGCGGTTCCGGGCGCCGGGATGACCGCGCTGTGCGCCGCCGGGCTCGGTGGCGGTTCCCTGATCTACCAGGGCATGTCGCTGCAACCGACGCGTGAGGTGTTCGAGACGCACTTCCCGGCCGGGCTGGACTGGGACCGGATGGACCGGGTCCACTACCCGACGGTGGCCCGCATGCTCGGGCTCGCCACCGCCCCGGACGAACTGATCGAACACAAGAACTACACCGCGGCCCGGGTTTTCGCCGACCGGGTGCGGGGCGCCGGGATGCCGCTGTCGAAGATCCCGATGCCGATCGACTGGAACTACGCGCTGGCCGAACTGCGCGGGGAGATGACCCCGTCCTACACCAACGGCGACGGCGCCATGGGTGTGAACAACGGCGGCAAGCACTCCGTCGACGTCACCTACGTCGCGGCGGCCGAGGCGACCGGCCTGGTGGAGGTGCGGACCCTGCACGAGGTGACCGGGATCGAGCGCGCCGCCGACGGTCGCTGGGTGGTGCGCGTCGACCGGGTCGACACCGCGGGCACCGTGCTGGAGAACAAGGTCATCACCACCGGCGCGCTGGTGCTGGCGGCGGGCAGTCTCAACACCACCCGGATGCTGGTGCGCGCACAGGCGCTGGGCCACATCCCCGATCTGCCCGACGAGCTGGGCCGGGGCTGGGGGACCAACGCCGACCGGATCTATGTGTGGCGCAACGCCTCCGCCGGATTCGGCGCGGCGCAGGGCGGCCCGGTGGTCTACGGCAGCAAGAACTGGGACGACCCGCGGTCGGCGTTCACCGTCATCCAGGCTTCGATCCCGTCGCTGCCGATCGACCCGGGCGCCACCATGCTGGTCGGCTACGGCGTGAGTTCCGGGCGTGGCGAATTCGCCTACGAGCCGGGGGCCGACATCGCGACCCTGCGTTGGCCGGGCGACGGCGACCAGATGATCCAGGACAACCACATCGGCCCCGCCGTGCAGCGCATCGCGGGCCCGGACAGCACGCTCATCGACACCAATGCCCTGTTCCCCTCCACCTGGCATCCGCTCGGCGGCGCCAATATGGGTACGGTCTGCGATCTCGACGGCCGCGTCCTCGGGCAGCGCGGGCTCTACGTCCTCGACGGCGCGCTCATGCCGGGCAATACCGCGGCCTGCAATCCGTCGATGACCATCGCCGCGATCGCCGAGCGCGCGCTGGCGAATCTGGTCCGCACCGACGTGGGCACGCTGATCTGAGCGGGGTTCGGCGCGCCGCCGAGGGTGGCGCGCCGAACGTGGATCAGCCCGCGGAGCCCGGGATGGGCAACACCGCGGAGCCCGTCGCGGGCGGACGCGGTCCGGCGGAGCCGAGGTCGGCGTCGAAGGAGCCGGTGCCGCTGCCGAAGTCGGCGTCGACCGAGCCCATCGAGCTGCCGGTGGGTGGGCCGATCTCGACCGAGCCCGAGGGCCACAGATCCCAATCGAGGCCGCCGGCGGCCTGGGCGGTGCCGCCCGCACCGAGCAGGGTTCCCGCGGCGAGCGCGGCCAGCAGGCCCGCCCGGGTGGTGGACTTACGGATGGACATGGGGTGATACCTCCGAGCACTTCGCTGTGATAGCGCTCATACAGTATCTGAAATATGTCAGTTTCATACCTGCGATCGGTGGCCGACTTCCATCTGCACGCGATAGCGGTCGGCGCGATACCAGCTGTGGGTGTGCTCGATCGGCACCTCCGCGCTGAACGACACCCGGTCGAAATGCAGGACGGGAGCGCCCTTCTTGACGCCGAGCAACGCCGCGACGCCCGCCTCGGCGGCCTGGGCGTCGACGGTCTGCTCGGCCCGCTCGATCGGCCTGCCGTAGCGATCGGCGGTGGTCCGGTAGATCGAGCCGGTGAGGTCGTGCGAGATCAGGCCGGGGAGCAGTTCGGGGTTGAACCAGGCGTCGTCGACGCTGACCGGTTCCTCGTCGGCCAGCCGCAGCCTGCGCACGTGATAGGCCGCGGTCTCCGGGGGCAGGCGCAGCGCGCGGGCGGTGGCCTCGGGCGGCACCGCCTCCTCGGCGACCAGCACCAGGGTGGTCGGCTGATGTCCGAGGGTGCGCATCTCCTCGGTGAACGAGGCCAGATGCAGCCGGGACTGCACCGGCCGGTGCGCGACGAAGGTGCCCTTGCCGCGGACCCGGACCAGATAACCCTCGTTGACCAGCTGTCCGATCGCCTCGCGTACGGTGATCCGGCTGACGCCGTAGTCCTGCATGAGGTTGCGCTCGCTGGTCATCAGGTCGCCCGGCTGTAGCTCGCGCGTGCATTTCTGCAACAGGATCGCGCGCAGCTGTTCGTGTTTGGGCACTGCGCTGTCGCGCAGCGGTGCGGGCATGAAGGTGGCTCCTTCGGTGAGGGTGCACCGGTCCCTACTGGTCCTGTCCGGTGTGTTCGAGAATACGCGACCCCGCCCCCGCGGCCCAGGAAATTCTCCGCCGGAACGCCGAAAGCCCCGCTGACCGAGGGTCTCGGTGCGGGGCTCGCGGGTGGAGCGGGCGATCAGGACAGCGCTTTGGCCTTGAGCTGTTCGTACTCGGCCTGGGTGATCGAGCCTTCGTCGAGCAGCTTCTTGGCGTCGGCGATCTGCGCCGCGGGGTTCGTGCCCGCGGTTTCCTTGATGTAGGAATCCTGCGCCTGCTGGATCTCCTTGGCCTGGGCGGTGGACCGCTCGGCCATGCCCTGACCTCGGAAGATCAAGTAGGCCAGCGCGGTGAGGAAGGGGAGGAAGATCAAGCAGATGATCCAGATCGCCTTCACCCAGCCCGATGTCTTGTGATCCCGGAACAGGTCCCCGATGATCATGAAGACCATCAGCAGATAGGCGACAAAAGCGAAGCTCACAATGATGAGCCAGATGACTTCCCAGAATGACATGGCACACCTCGAGGGGGAGAGGGATCGATCGTCCGTTGCGGGCGATCGATTGAAGCACGCTTTTTGCTGGAAAATTGCCGGTCGTCGAGCGTTTCTTTGACCCTGTGCAGGGTGGGTACCCGTCAGCGTACGCGCGCGGATGGCCCCCTCGCAGGTGGCGGCACACCGCCGCCACCCGTGTCGGTCAGCGGATCCCGGGTGTGGCGGGGTTGTTGCCGACGCAGCCGAGGACGACGCAGCCGGGCGGCCAGTCGGAGAACGGTGGCTTCGGGGTCTCGCCGAGGCAGTCGACGAAACTGCACCCCGGGTAGGCGTAGGGCCCGATGCCGAAGGTGCCCAACAGCGCGTCGGGACGGGCGATCATCGGATCGGTGACGCTCACGTCCGGGCGTTCCCGGTACGGGCCGGGATCGGGGAGCCGCTGGTCGACGAAGGCCGAGACCAGGGTGCGCAGCACGTTGTGGGTGTAGGTGGACGAGGCGCCCGGCGTCGCGACGCCGGTCCAGTTCAGCATCAGGCCGAGGCTGGGCACGATGTAGCTGTCGTTGCGCAGCATGCCCGACATCTTCACCGCGTCCAGCGGCAGGCCGGGGAACTCGAGCACGCACGGCGTGCCGTTGATCACGAACAGGAAGCCGTAGCAGGGCATGCTCGGCGAGGGCGACAGCGCCGCGCGCATGTACTCGTCGGAGATCACCTGCTGGTCGTTCCAGCGGCCCCGATTGCCCACGAGCAGGCCGAGTTTCGCGAAGTCGTCCGGCGGCAGGATCAGATGCGCGTGGCCGTAGGTGTTTCCGGCGCGGTCGCGGGCCCAGAAGTAGTCGCCGCGGGCGATGCCCAAGGGGTCGAACAGCTTCCGCTGCGCGAAGCTCTGGAAGTCCTCGCCGACCGACTGCCCGATGACGTAGACGAGCAGGTCGACCGCGCGCTGGCTGTAGCGGAACATGGTGCCCTGCGGGCGCTCGATCGGCATCGCCAGCGCCTGCGCGACGACGTTCGGATCCAGCGCGGCCAGCCCGGTCGCGCCCTCGGCGGCGACCGCGACCTCCATCCCCGACGACTCGGTGAGCAGGTTGCGCACCGTGATGGACCGGTGCGCCTCATCGCCGAGGCCCGCGGGCAGGTAGCGGCCGATCGGCTCGTCGATGAGCAGTTTGCCCTCGTCCACGGCCAGCCCGGCGACCAGCGCGACCACGCTCTTGGTCCCGCTCCACAGATTCCAGGCCACGCCGCCGGATTCGGCGTTGCGCGGTCCCCCGGCGATCAGGCAGTTGTTGCGGTACAGCTGGATGTTGAAGCGGGTGGTGTCGATCGCCAGGTTCATGGCGTCGGCGACCCGCCCGGGGTCGAGGGCCGCCTCGGCGGGCGTCGCGGTCTGCGGCGTGCGCCCCGAACTGACCTCACACTGCTTGGCGGTGACCGGCTCGGCCTGGGCAACCGTGGGCAGCAGCGCGCCCGACGACAGCGTCAGCGCGGTAACCGCCACCGCCACAACATGTTTCAGATAGCCGTGCACTCCACCCTCCAGAAAGAGATTTCGGAAGGGAATCGTGAACAGTCACGTTCTCGTTACTTGTGCTCAGTTTCCGTACGGTTTGCAGACATCGATCGCGGTGTCCTTGGCGTCGTTGAACGTGTCGATCACGCCGTTGAGTTCGTCGGTGGGCGCGCGGCGTTCGAGCGTGTCGGCGAGGGTATTGGTGTTGTCGCGGTAGGCGCGCAACGGGGTGGCCAGCGTCGAGATCACGTCGTTGGTGATCTTGCGGCCGAGGTCCTTGGCGTTGTTGCGCAGCGTGGTGACCGCGTCGTTGGCCTTGGCGTCGGTGTCGGCGGCCCTGGTGTTGCTGGCGTCGATGTAGGCGTTGAACGCGGTCACCGAGCTCTTGTTCGCCGCGCGCAGGCCGTCGCAGGCCGCGTCGTTGGCCTTGGCCACCCGCGCCGCCGACGACGCGGCGACCTCGGAGGTATAGGAGGCGAGATCGGTCTGGTTGGCCTGCGCGTCGCCGGGCACCTGCTTGGTACAGGCGACCAGGACCAGGCCGGTCGCCACGGCCACGAGCGCCGTGCCGACCCCCATTCGTTCCCGTTGTCTCATGTCTCCCTCTCCTCCCTCGGGACCGCCGGCTCGCGGATTGCGCCGGAGCCGAACATATCGACCGTACTGGCTGGAGGCGGGTGACGTCAGCTCGCGGTGGCGATTTCGATGACCAACCGAGACGTCGGCCGGGCGCGGCGCCGGGACCGGCTGTCCCGGCGCCGCTCCCGCTCAGCTCTGGCCGAGCATGCCGCGCATGGTGGCGATCTCGGCCTGCTGATCGGCCACGATCGCCGTCGCCAGCTGCCGGGATTCCGGGTTCACGCCGCCGTTCAGCTCGGTCTGGGCCATGTCGACCGCGCCCTCGTGGTGGGCGATCATCATCTCCAGCCACTGCCGGTCGAAATCGGCGCCCTGGGCGGCCTGCAGCGCGGTCATCTGCGCGTCGGTCATCATGCCGGGCATGGCGTGCCCGTCGTGGCCGCCGCTCGCGCTCGGCGCCGGCTTGCCGAAGCTGGTCAGCAGGGTGGTGATCTGCTGCATCTCCGGCGCCTGGGCCTTCTCCACCTGCGCGGCCAGCGCGATCAGCTGCGCGTTCTGGGTGTGCGTCGGCACCATCTTCGCCATGTCGACGGCCTGCGCGTGATGCGGGTACATCATCTGCAGGAAGGTGACGTCGACGTCGTTGAAGTCGGTGCGGGCCGCCGCCGACGGCGCGGCCGAGCTGGTGGTGCTCGTCGTGGCGTGAGAGTCGTGCGCGGCCTGGTCGTTGTCGTCGCTACAGCCCGCGGCGAGCAGCAGGGCGCTCGCGGCGGTGACGGCGAGCAGGGTGGCGCGGGTACGGCTGATGGACATGGGTGATCCTCCTGGGGATTCGTGTGGATGTGATTCGGTCCCGCCGCCGGGCATGCCTGGGCGGCGGACCTGTCAGATCCGCAGAATCGCCAGTTGGGCGAGGGAGAGCACGGTCCACGGCGGCGGGCGCTCGCGCCTGCCGCGCCAGGGCCGGGTGGCGGTGGTGCCACCCGCCGTGCCGTCGTCGGAGAGCCGGTAGAGCAGGACCAGGGTGAGCGCGGCGGCCAGTGCCGCGAGGACGAAGACGCAGCCGTGGATGCCCGCGCGCTCGTCGCATCCCGAGGCACCGCAGCCGGATCCCATCGCGTGCTTGTCCTCGCCAGGGAGGGCGACGTGGGCGGCGGCGAGGTGGGCGGCCGTGAGCAGCTCGTCGGCAGTGTGGCCGCCGGTGTGCTCCTGACCGGGTGTCGTGCCGAGATGGGAGGACTCGGTGCCACCCGGGTGCGCGGCGTGGGCGGTGCCGAAGACCGCCGAGTGCATGGCGAGAATCCCGGCCAGCAGCGCCAGCAGCGCGAGCACCCTGGCGATGCCGGGTGCGCGCACGCGCGAATGCTGGTCGGTCACGGCGCCCAGTCTAACCAGCGCGATCGAGTGACCCGCAATACCCGCACACGGTAGGGGTAGTGGCTACGGGTGCGCGATGTCGACGACCAGGCGCGGTGGGTCGGACAGCGCCGTGACGGCGAAGGCGGGCGCGTCGGCGTCGACACCGATGAACGACTGGGTGGTGCCCTCGTACACGGTCTTCTTGTAGACGCCGGTGATCTCCGGGACGCTCGGGTCGGTCACCGGATCGGGCCCGCTGAAGGACGGCACCGGCGAGTCGAACGGATAGATCGACCCGAGGATGCGCACCTCGAGGATCGAGCGACCGGCCACATCGACGGTCTTGCCGCTGCCGTCCTGCACCGCGCGATCGGTGTAGCCGACCTGCCAGCCGGGGGTCCCGGTGCCGCCGAGCGCGAAGACCACCCGGTCGAAGCCGGGCTGGTGGCCGATCCTGATATCGGTCACGGTCAGCGCCGCGCCCGGGGACGCCGCGCCGGACTTGGGGGCGTTGTCGCTGGGGGCCGCGCCGGTGGCGTCGGCGAAGGTGCCGGTGGTGCTCGTCGGGGGTGGCGTGGCCGCCGGCGCGTCCTCGGTGCCGCAGCCGGGCAGTGTCAGCGCGGCGACGGCGACCAGTCCGAACACGAGAGCGTTACGCATGGGGCTGATGGTACTCAGCGTCGGCGGTCCGGCGGGCGAACCGGCGCGGGGCGTGTTCGGGCTACGGTGAGTTTGCTGGGGCGCTCGACGGTGCGCGGGGCGCTCGGATCGGCGCTGGTGCCCCGATCGGCCCGCGGTGGCGACGGATTCGCCCGCCCGGAGAACCACCGTCATCGCGATGTTCGGGGCCGGTGGCCGCTGGTTCACCTGGCCGAAACATTGGGGAACAAGGGGATTCGTGAGATCGGCCGATCCGCGCCGACCTGCAAGGGTGTCGCAAATCGGTGGAAGCTGTTCGTGCCCATCGGAATACATGCTCCGACTACCCACTGTGAGCAAGGCCACCGGCGGATATCAGGGTCGGATGTGACGGTGGGGCAACGATCTAGCACACTTGTCGCGTGGACAGAGTCGAGGACGTATTCACCCGGCTGCGCCGGTATCCGGACGTGGAGGCGCCGAACCTCTATGCCGTCGACGCCGCCGACCGGTTACTCCTCGATACCGCGGCCGATGCCCTGTCGGCGGCGGGTAGCGGCGAAGTTGCGGTGATCGGCGACGCCTACGGCGCGCTCACCATCGGCGCGGCCACCCGCCACGATCTCACCGGCCTGCGCGTGCATCAGGACCTGCTCACCGGCGAACTCGCGCTCGCGGGCAACGCCAAGAATCTCGGCCTGACCGACCGCTACACTGCGCACGGCCTCGACGCCGGGTTGCTGACCGGCGCCCGGGTGGTGCTGATGCGCCTGCCGCGGATGCTGTCGGGGCTGGCCGAGATCGCCGAGGCCGTCGCCAGGTACGCCGCGCCGGACGTCGTCGTGTTCGCCGGCGGGCGCGACAAGTACCTCACCCCGGCCATGAACGAGGTGCTCGCCGAGTCCTTCGGGCAGGTGCGCGCGGGGCGGGGCAGGCAGAAGTCCCGGGTGCTGGTCGTCGGCGAGCCGCTGCCGGTCGGCGAGTCGCGGTTCCCGGTGGCCGAGCACATCGCCGAGATCGACGGCGACGTCCTCGCCTACGGCGCCGCCTTCTCCGGGCCCCGCCTCGATATCGGCACCCGGTTCCTGCTCGAGCACCTGGACCGGATGAAGCCCGACGCGCGCGAGGCCATCGACCTCGGCTGCGGGACCGGCATCCTCGCGGTGGCGCTGGCCAAGTCGCGGCCGCACCTGCGGGTCGTCGGCACCGATCAGTCCGCCGCCGCGGTCGCCTCGGCCAGGGCCACCGCGGCCGCCAACGGCGTGGCCGGCCGGGTGACGGTGGTGCGCGACGACGCGATGTCCTCGGCCGCGGACAACAGCGCCGATCTGGTCCTGTGCAATCCGCCGTTCCACGTCGGCGCGGCCGTGCACACCGGTTCGGCGATCAAGATGTTCGCCGAGACCGGCCGGGTGCTGCGGCCGGGCGGCGAGCTGTGGACGGTCTACAACTCGCATCTGAACTATCGCGGGGTGGTCGAGCGGATGGTCGGGCGCACCGACGTGATCGGCCGGAACCAGAAGTTCACGGTGACGCGGTCCGTTCGTGGTCTGCGCGACGTACAACGATAGAGCGGGTCGGACCGGGTAGAGTCCGATTTGTCCGTTCGGCGGGTGACCGGTCCGCCGGGAACTTTGTCCGATCACGACGCGTTGAACAGGGCAGTTGGAGCTGTTGCCCGCCGACAGGCGAACAGCGACTAATCACTCCAAGAAAGGCGCACGGTGCGTACCTCATCGAATCCGGTGTTCAAGAACTTACCTCGCCAGGAGGGAGTCGGCGGTTACGCGAACTTCGGTTCGGGCGTCGCCGGCGCGGGCCAGCTGGGCAACCAGCAGTACGGCCAGCAGCAGTACGGCGAGTACGGGCAGCAGTACGGCCAGCAGTTCCAGCAGGCCCCCGCCACCCGTGCGATGACCATCGACGACGTGGTCACCAAGACCGGCATCACCCTCGCGGTGCTGACCGTCGCGGCGATCGCCTCGTTCGCGCTGTCCTCGGCGAACCCCTCGCTCGCTCCGCTGTTCGTCATCGGCGGCGGTCTGATCGGCTTCGTGCTGGTCATGGTCGCGACCTTCGGCCGCAAGATGGACAACCCGGCGATCGTGCTGTCCTACGCGGCCTTCGAGGGTCTGTTCCTCGGCGCGCTGTCGCTGATGTTCACCGACGTCACCTTCGGCGGTGTCGGTGGTAGCGCCCTGATCGGTCAGGCGGTGCTCGGCACGTTCGGCGTGTTCTTCGGCATGCTCGTCGTCTACAAGACGGGCGCGATCCGGGTCACCCCGCGTTTCACCCGCATGCTGCTCGGCGCCATGGTCGGCGTGCTGGTCCTGATGGTCGGCAACCTGATCGCGAGCTTCTTCACCGACGGCGGCTTCGGCCTGCGCGACGGTGGCGCGCTGGCGATCATCTTCAGCCTGGTCTGCATCGCCATCGCCGCGTTCAGCTTCCTGCTGGACTTCGACGCCGCCGATCAGCTGATCCGCGCCCAGGCCCCCGAGAAGGCCGCCTGGGGCGTCGCCCTCGGCCTGACCGTCACCCTGGTCTGGCTCTACATCGAGATCCTCCGCCTGCTGAGCTACTTCCAGCGCGACTGATAACCGGACACAAAAGAGCGGCCCACCGACTCGGTGGGCCGCTCTTTTATTGCCTAGCTCAGCTCAGGCGCTCGATGATCAGGGCCATGCCCTGGCCGCCGCCGACGCACATGGTCTCGACGCCGAACTGCTTGTCGTGGGTCTGCAGGTTGTTCAGCAGGGTGGCGGTGATGCGGGCACCGGTCATGCCGAACGGGTGGCCCAGCGCGATGGCGCCGCCGGAGACGTTGAGCTTGTCCTCGTCGATCTTCAGCTCGCGCGCCGAGCCGAGCACCTGCACCGCGAAGGCCTCGTTGATCTCGAACAGGTCGATGTCGGAGACCGACTTGCCCGCCAGCGCCAGCGCGCGCTTGACGGCCTCGACCGGGCCGAGGCCCATGATCTCGGGGGACAGGCCGGAGACACCGGTGGAGACGATCCGGGCCAGCGGGGTCAGGCCCAGCTCCTTGGCCTTGGTGTCGCTCATGATGACCAGCGCGGCCGCGCCGTCGTTGAGCGGGCAGCAGTTACCGGCGGTGACGGTGCCGTCGGGACGGAAGACCGGCTTGAGCTGGCTGACCGCCTCGTAGGTGACGCCGGCGCGCGGGCCGTCGTCCTTGCTGACGACCGAGCCGTCGGGCAGGGTCACCGGGGTGATCTCACGCTCGAAGAAGCCGTTCTTGATGGCCTCCTCGGCGCGGTTCTGCGAACGCACGCCCCAGTGGTCCTGGTCCTCGCGGGAGATGCCGGTCAGCGACGCCACGTTCTCGGCGGTCTGGCCCATCGCGATGTAGGTGTCGGGGAGCAGGCCGTCCTCACGCGGGTCGTGCCACACGCCTGCGCCGCCCTCGGCGGTCTTGGCGGTGCGGGCCATCGCCTGCGCGAACTCGGGGTTCTTGGTGTCGGGCCAGCTGTCGGCCGAACCCCGGGCGTAGCGGGAGACGGTCTCCACACCGGCGGAGACGAACACGTCGCCCTCGCCCGCCTTGATCGCGTGGAAGGCCATCCGGGTGGTCTGCAGCGACGACGCACAGTAGCGCTGCACGGTGGTGCCCGGCACGGTGTCGAGGCCGAGCTGCACGGCGACGTTGCGAGCCATGCCGAAGCCACCCTCACCCGCGGGGGAGCCGGTGCCGAGCATGATGTCGTTGATCGAGCTCGCGTCGAGCGCGGGGACCTTGGCCAGCGCGGCCCGCACCATCTGGGCGGTCAGGTCGTCCGGACGCATACCCGCCAGGGAACCCTTGACGGCACGGCCGATGGGGGAACGGGCGACGGAGACGATTACGGCCTCGGGCATGAGGACTCCTTTTCGGGTGGTTCAGTGAACGGCGTTTACAAGCCGGTCTTTCTGGAATCTACGTCTCGCCGTGCGCGACGGGAAGACCAGGGCGGGTCTGCACGGCTTCGACGAGGACGGGCAACAGCTGAGCCGCCGCCAATTCGTACCCCGCCGCGGAGGGATGGAATCCGTCGGTCGCGAACAGGATCTCCGGGGCCGCGCGGAACTCCGAGGCGACCAGCGGAGAACCCATCGGCACCGCGATCCCGCCCGCCAGCGTGGTCGCGACGGTCTGCGCCTTGGCCAGGCGCACACTCCAGTTCGCCACCACCGTGCGCAGCGGCTGCTGGATCGCGGTGACGGTGCCCAGGTTCGGGCAGGTGCCGACGACGACCAGCGCGTCGGCCGCGCGCAGCCGCGACACCGCGGCGGCCAGCCTGCGCGCCGAGGCCCGGATGGAGTGTTTCTTGGTGATGTCGTTGGCGCCGACCAGGATGACCGCGGCGTCCGGCGGCGGCCCCGCGACGAACATCGCGTCCACCTGCCCGGCGAGCCCCTTGGAGGTGGCTCCGGAGATCGCCTTGGTGCTGAGCCGGATCCGCAGCCCGGTCGCCTCGGCCAGCCCGCGCGCCAGCCGCACCCCGGGCACATCGGCGGCCCCGAGGCAGCCGAGCCCGGCGGCGGTGGAGTCGCCGAAGATCATCAGGTGCAGGTCGCTCGGCACGCCCTTGCGCCACGGTTCGGGTAGTTGTGCCCCCGGGGCGTAGACGCCGTCGGCCTCCGGCGGCTTGGAGGTGTCGCGCCCGATGACCGCCCGCGCCGCGCCGGCCTGGGTCATCAGCAGCCGGTAGGTCGCCCACGAGACGGTGCCCGCGCTCGATCCGGCGAGCACGGTGGTGGCACCGGTGACGACAGCGGTCCGCCAGCTGATTCGAGGTGCGCTCACATCCGAAAATTCTACGACGCGAATCGGCCGGGCAGCAGATCCCGAACCGGCCCAGCGCGGCGCCGCCGGTGGTGCCACTGCTCACAGGATCCGACCAGGTCGCGACGCCGAGCTACGGCTCTGCAACGATGGGGGTATGCGTATCGCGGATCATGTCGTCGACCTCATCGGGAACACCCCTCTGGTTCGGCTGAACTCTGTGGTCGGCCCGAACGCGGGCCTGGTCGCCGCCAAGATCGAATACCTCAACCCGGGCGGCAGCTCCAAGGACCGGATCGCGGTCAAGATGATCGATGCCGCCGAAGAGGAAGGGCTGCTGAAGCCTGGCGGCACCATCGTCGAGCCCACCTCGGGGAACACCGGTGTCGGTCTCGCGCTGGTCGCCCAGCAGCGCGGCTACAAGTGCGTGTTCGTCTGCCCGGACAAGGTCAGCGAGGACAAGCGCAACGTGCTGCGTGCCTACGGCGCCGAGGTCGTGGTCTGCCCGACCGCCGTGCCGCCGGAGCACCCGGACAGCTACTACAACGTCTCCGATCGCCTGGTCCGCGAGATCGAGGGCGCCTGGAAGCCCAACCAGTACGCCAACCCGGGCGGTCCGGACAGCCACTACGAGACCACCGGTCCCGAGATCTGGCGCGATACCGAAGGCAAGGTCACCCACTTCGTCGCCGGTGTCGGTACCGGCGGCACCATCACCGGCACCGGCCGCTACCTCAAGGAGGTCTCGGGCGGCAAGGTGAAGATCGTCGGCGCCGATCCCGAGGGTTCGGTGTACTCGGGCGGCACCGGTCGCCCGTACCTGGTCGAGGGGGTCGGCGAGGACTTCTGGCCCTCCGCCTACGACCCGACCATCCCGGACGAGATCATCGCCGTCTCCGACGCCGACTCCTTCGAGATGACCCGCCGCCTGGCCCGCGAGGAGGGCCTGCTGGTCGGTGGCTCCTGCGGCATGGCCGTGGTCGCCGCGATCGAGGTCGCCCGCCGCGATCCCGACGCCGTGGTCGTGGTGCTGCTGCCCGACGGTGGCCGCGGCTACCTGTCGAAGATCTTCAACGACAAGTGGATGAGCTCCTACGGCTTCCTCACCACCCCGCTGGAGGCCGGTCCGGAACCGCTCGTCGGTGACGTGCTGCGCGGCAAGTCCGGCGAGCTGCCCGACCTGGTGCACACCCACCCGTCGGAGACCCTGCGCGACGCCATCGAGATCCTGCGCGAGTACGGCGTCTCGCAGATGCCGGTCGTCGGCGCCGAGCCGCCGGTGATGGCGGGCGAGGTCGCGGGCAGTGTCACCGAGCGCGACCTGCTCTCGGCCGTCTTCGAGGGCCGCGCTCAGCTCACCGACTCCGTCGCCCAGCACATGAGCCCGTCCTTCCCGCTGATCGGCTCGGGCGAACCCCTCTCGACGGCCACCAAGGCCCTGTCCGACACCGACGCCCTGATGGTCGTCGAGGACGGCAAGCCAGTCGGCGTCATCACCCGCCACGACCTCCTCGGCTTCCTCAGCACCGGCTCCATCGGCCACTGAGCCCGTTCGTCCGGGCTCGCACAAATACGAGCCCGGACGACTACACCGGAATCACTGAAGTGGTTCGGGGTTTCGCGATGCGGTGGGCGCAGAGTGCTTTTCGTATGCCTGCTCTGCGTGAGCTCGTGGATTCTCGAATCCCTATGAAGTATCGACCGCTGTGAATTTCGTGCGGCTGTGTGCTTCTCGTGAGGGAGGCTCGAAGGTACCGATCCGGCGAGGTAAGTGAACCTGAAGCTGCATCCCGTTGCCGCCCCGTGGTGAAGGGGCGGCAACGGGGTCCGGCTAGCCCGTCAGCGCCGAGTGCAGTGCCACCCACTGTTCCGGGTGGACGTAGGCGACCACGGTGTCGCGGGCGATGCCCGCCTCGGCCATGGCCGCGTCCACACCCTGATACCGGGTGCGCAGTGAGGCGCGCACCGTGCCGCCGATGCCGGAGAATCCGGTGCGCACCAGGTCGGTGTAGGAATCCCGGTGGGCGACAAGGGGTTCCGGTCGGCGATCGATCCGCAGGATGGCGGAGTCGACGGCGGGGACCGGACGGAAGCTGGTGCGGTGCACCTGGCCGTGCAGCCGCCAGTCGAACCACGGCCAGCTCGTCGCGGTCAGCAGACTCCAGCGACCGTAGTCGCCGGTGCGTTTGCGCGCGTACTCCCGCTGGGTGAGCAGGGTCGCCGAGGTGAGCGCCGGCGCGGCCAGGCACCAGTCGACGATCTCGGCGGTGACCGAGAACGGGATGTTCCCCACCACCGCGAACGAGGTGCGCGGCGCCTTGGCCTTGGTGAAATCGCCACGCACCACGCGGATCCCGCGCTCGGCCCTGGTCTGCGCCGAGAGCTTCGCCGCCAGCAGCGGATCGATCTCGTAGGCCGTGACCCGCGCGCCACGACCGGCCAGCGCCCGGGTGAGGACGCCTTCGCCCGCGCCGGGCTCGAGGACCTCGCCCGCCGGATCGGCGACCGTCATCATCGTGTCGACGGCGGTCCGATCCACCAGGAAGTTCTGCGAGAGCGTCCGTCTCGCCAGGTCACGCGACGTCCGGCCACCGCTGTGCCCGGTGACCTTGCGCTGGGTGTGTGAGTAGTTTCGGTGTGCAAAATCCTGCGCCACGGCAGTTGCCCCTTCGGGTCATCGAGTGGATGAGAGCTCGATGGGCCCTGGGCGCGCCGGTGGACGCCGATGCGATATCCGCGTCCGCTAGCGGGCCAGAGCCCGGACGTAGCGGATGCGAATGAATACTTGGCACGACATGCGGCACACCTTAGAAACCGGACGACCACCCACGCAACCGAATTTCCGCGTCCGCCGCCGCATGCCGGGGCAGCGCGCGGTATTCCGCTCGAATTATGGTGAGCGCAACCATGGTCGAGGTCGTGGCTACCCTGCTGGACTGGCGGCATGGGCACCGAACGCCGCAAGTTGAAGACGGTTACCGGCGTGAGCGGGTCGCGTGACGTCTACGCCGCCGCACTCGATCCGACTCGCTCCACCCTCGACGAGGCACGGCGGATCGCCAGGATCGCCGAGGACAACAAGATCGGCGCGGTGTTCGCGGCCGACCTGCTCGCCTTCGGGGCCCAGGGGGCGATCGGGGCGCAGGAACCGCTGATCCAGCTGGCCGCGCTGAGCGCGGTGACCACCCACGTCGGCCTCATCGCGACGGTCACCACGACCTTCCACCACCCCTACAATCTGGCCCGGCTGTTCGGCACCCTCGATCACGTCAGCAACGGCCGCGCGGCCTGGAACGCGGTGACCTCCTCCCTCGGCGAGGAGAACTACGGCGACGGGGACCTGCCGAGCCCGGAGGCGCGCTACGCCCGTGCCGGCGAGGTGCTGGCCGTGGTCAACGCGCTGTTCGACAGCTGGCGGCCCGGCGCCCTGCGGCCCGACGGGAACGGTGGCGCGGTGCTCGACGACGCGCTCGTCCGGCCGATCGACCATGCGGGACAGTATTTCTCGGTCCGTGGGCCGCTGAACATCCCGCCGCTGCCGCAGGGCAGGCCCGTGCAGTTCCAGGCCGGGCAGTCGGCGGGCGGCATCGAGCTCGGCGCGCGGTTCGCCGAGGTGGTGTTCACCTCGCTGCCGACGCTCGAGGACGCGGTCACCTACACGAAGAAGATCCGCACCCGCGCCGCGGAACTCGGCAGGCCCGACGGGCTGCCGCTCATCTTCAGTTCCTTCCACGCCACCTACGGCGCCACCGAGGCCGAGGCCGCCCGGCTGGTCCGCGAGGCGGCCGAGGCCACCGACTTCGACGCGGGCCGCCGTCAGCTGGCCGACATACTCGGTGGCGGCGTCGACCTGTCCGAGCTGCCGCTGGACAAGGCGCTCCCGGAAAGCCTGCTCCCGCACCTCGATACGGTGCATCGGCGCCGGGGCCGGGTGGAGATCTTCAGCAAGCTCGCCGCCACCGGCGCCACGCTGCGCGAACTCGTCGTCGCCGCCAAGGACACCGGCCACTGGGCCGCCGCGGGCACCCCGGAACAACTCGCCGACGCCATCGAGGAGCGCTACCGGGCGAACGTGCTCGACGTGATCTCCCTCGGCGGCCTGGCCGAGGAGCGCACCCGCGACTTCGTCGTCAACGGCCTGCTGCCCGAACTGCGCGGGCGCGGGCTGGTCGACAGCGACTACCTGGCCGGCACCTACCGGGAGAACCTGGAGCTGCCCGCGGTCGGCTAGTCGGTCAGAACGGCACCTCGGTGTTCAGCAGGCCGGAGCCGTCGGCGCGCCGGGACACGATGCGGCAGAACTCGATCGCGTCCAGCTCGATGGCCGGTGCCGCGGTCGGGCCGCTCGCCCAGGTGCCGCCCGCCGGGCCGTGCAGGGTGAGCCGGTAGGGGGCGCCGTGGCGCTGGGCCCACTCGCGGACGACATCGTCGACGATGCGTCCGTCGTGCTCGGCGGTGAGCTCGAGTGGTCGCCCGGTCGCCTGGCTCAGGTCGATCCGGTGCATCCACGGGTCGCGGGTGAGGATCACCTCGGTCAGGTAGCCGACCGTCCAGCGCTCGTCGGCGCCGTTGACCCGCTCGGAGCCGGGCATCGTCAGCTTGCGCAGGAAGCCGGGCAGCCTGCGCCGGGCGGCCGCGGCGCGCGGGCCGAGGCGGGCGAGCTGGGCGGTGAGCTCGGCGGGGGAGTGCACGCCGTAGCGGGCGACCTGGAAGGCGGTCAGCGCGTCGATGCGCTGTTCCTCGCCGTTCGGCCGCCGATCGGCGACCCGGTTCTGCCGGATCATCTCGGGGAGCGACGCGGTCATCGCGGCCATGCCGACCACGTGGGCGATCAGCTGGTGCACAGTCCATTCCGGGCAATCGGTGGGCCGGTCCCAGTCGGCGGGGTCGAGCGCCGCGAGGGCGGCGCCGACGCGGGTGTACTCGGTCGCGGCCAGCGTCATCGAGTCGGGGCGGGGCAGGGCGCTGCGGCGCGGAGTGGTCGGCGCCGGAGTCGTGGTGGTCATGGCGGATCCCTCGGTTCCGGGGGCAGGCCGACGCTGTCGGCCCACATGGTCATCGCGCGTTCGATCAGCCTGCGTCGGCTGTCGCCGGCCGGATCGTTGGCGAGTTGCTGGTCGATGAGGCCGCCGATCAGGCTGAACCAGATCTCGATGTCACCCCGATCGGTGACACCTGCCTCGGCGAACATGGCGACGGCTTCGCGGACCACCCGCACCGACGGCGCGAACGCCTCGGGCGACGGCTCGAATCCGGGCACCGTGCGCTGATTCATCAGCTGGTAGCGGGCCAGGTCCGCTACCGCGTAATCGAAGAAGCTGTAGGCGAGCGCGAGCAGCCGGGGCCGCGGCGCGGTGGGTAACGCGGCGGTGACCCGGGCCGCGTGCGCCTCGTATTCGGCCCACGCCTGCTCGAACATCGCGTCGTAGATCGCGTGTTTTGCCGCGAAATGGGTGTAGAGGGAGGGCGCGCGCATGCCGACCCTGGCGGCGACATCGCGCAGGGTGATCTGCGCCAGCCCGTTCTCCCTGGCGAGTTCCCACGCGACCTGCAGGATCTCCCGCCGCGTCGCCTCACGGCGTTCGGCTTGCCTATCGCGAGTAGTTTCACCTAACACAGTTAGAATTGTGTCGCAGATCACTGTCGCCGTCAAGGGTTTATCGCTGGTCGCGGGGTGCGGCGGAGTTGCGTCAACGGGGCGCCAGGGGGATTCTGAGCGGGTAGCACCGACTCGAGACAACTTTCGGCTAACCAGCACGGCGAGCGAAGGGGCCTGTAGTGGACGTCACCGAACCGGCCATCCAGCTGCTCGGCATGACCCCGATATTTCCTGCTGTCGCAGGGTATTTGGCGCGTGAGGGCGTCGTCCGGTCGCTGCGCCGGTCGCCGTACGCCCCGCTGCTCGGCCGCCTCGTCGCCGCGTTCGCGTGGGGTTGCGGCGGGTTGGCGTCGTTGACGGTGCTCGGCATCCCGGCAGCGATCACCGTGCCGATCGCGCTCACGGTCCTGACCGTCGTGGTCTCGATCCTGGCGATCGCCTTCGCGGGCGGCCTGATTCGGCCCGCGCCGGTCGCCGGGCGCGGGCCGGGAGTGCCGGCCAGGCGCTGACCCGGCCGGCCCGAAGCCGCCTAGCGGAAGGCGTTGGCGTCGGTGAGCGCCTTGCCGAGCACGAGCTGATGCACCTCGGCGGTGCCCTCGTAGGTGAGCACCGACTCCAGGTTGTTCGCGTGCCGCAGCACCGGGTAGTCCAGCGTGATCCCGTTGGCGCCCAGAATGGTTCGGCACTCGCGGGCGATCGCGATGGCCTCGCGGGTGCTGTTGAGCTTGCCCGCGCTGATCTGCTCACCGGTGATCTCGTGCCGGTCCTTCAACCGGCCCAGATGCAGCGCCAGCAACTGGCCCTTGCCGAGTTCCAGCGCCATGTCGGCGAGCTTGGCCTGGGTGAGCTGGTAGGCGGCCAGCGGCTTGTCGAACACCTCGCGGGTGCGCGCGTAGTCGATCGCCGAGGCCAGGCAGTCCCGGGCCGCGCCCAGCGCGCCGAAGACGATGCCGAAGCGCGCCTCGCTCAGGCACGCCAGCGGCGAGCTCAGGCCACCCGACTCGGGCAGCACCGCGTCGGCGGGCAGCCGGACGTCGTCGAAATCCAGTGCGGCGGTGAGGGAAGCGCGCAGCGACAGCTTGCGATGGATCTCGCGGGTGGTGAAACCGGGGGTGCCCGCCGGGACGAGGAAACCACGCACGCGCGGCTTGTCCCGGCCCGGTTCCTCGGCGTACGCCCAGACAACGGCGATATCGGCGACCGAGCCGTTGGTGATCCACATCTTGGACCCGTTGAGCACCCAGTCGTCACCGTCACGCTTGGCCCTGGTCCGCATCCCGCCCGGGTTGGAGCCGTAATCGGGCTCGGTGAGACCGAAGCAGCCGATCACCTCGCCCGCCGCCATCGCGGGCAGGTACTGCTGCTTCTGCTCCTCGGAGCCGAAGAAGTGGATCGCGGTCATCGCCAGCGAGCCCTGCACCGAGACCATGCTGCGCACGCCCGAGTCGACCGCCTCGAGTTCCTGGCACGCCAGGCCGTACGCGGTCGCCGAGGCGCCGGCGCAGCCGTAGCCGTCCAGGTGCATTCCGAGCAGGCCGAGTTTGCCGAGTTCGGGGGCGATCTCCCTGGCCGGGAAGGTGCCTGCCTCGAACCACTCGGCAATGTGCGGGCGCAGCCTGCGCTCGCCGAAACGGGCCACCGTGTCGCGGATCTCGCGCTCCTCCGGGGAGAGCAACGGGTCGATCGCGAACAACTCTTCGACAGTCACCATGGCGCCAGCGTAGCCGCACGGTCATCGGCGAATCCGGCACTTGGTACACCGCGAATACCCCTGCGCACGGCCCCGAAACCGGCCAACTAGTCTGGGGCCATGAGTGAGCTGGGATTCTCGACCAGGGCCATCCACGCCGGATATGAACCCGATCCTCAGACCGGTGCGGTCAACGTGCCCATCTACGCGAGCTCCACCTTCGCCCAGGACGGCGTCGGCGGCATGCGCGGCGGCTACGAATACGCGCGCACCGGCAATCCGACGCGCACCGCGCTGGAAGGCAACCTCGCCGCCCTCGAATCGGGCAGCTTCGCGCGGGCCTTCGCCTCCGGCATGGCGGCCACCGACTGCGCGCTGCGCGCCACGCTGCGCCCCGGCGATCACATCGTGATCCCCGACGACGCCTACGGCGGCACCTTCCGGCTCATCGACAAGGTCTTCAGCCAGTGGGGCATCGAGCACTCGCCCGCCCACATCGCGAACCTCGACGAGGTGCGCGCGGCCATCCGCCCGAACACCAAGCTGGTGTGGATCGAGACGCCGACCAACCCGCTGCTGAGCATCGGTGACATTCCCGCGCTGGCTGATATCGCGCACGAGGCCGACGCCAAGCTGGTCGTCGACAACACCTTCGCCACCCCGTACCTGCAGCAGCCGCTGCTGCTCGGCGCCGACATCGTCGTGCACTCGACCACCAAGTACCTGGGCGGCCACTCCGACGTCGTCGGCGGCGCGCTGATCACCAACAGCAAGGAACTCGACACCGCGTTCGCCTTCCTGCAGAACGGCGCGGGTGCCGTGCCCGGCCCGTTCGACGCCTTCCTCACCCTGCGCGGCATCAAGACGCTGGCCGTGCGGATGGAGAAGCACTGCGACAACGCCGAGGTGATCGCGGAGTTCCTGACCAACCACCCGGCCATCTCGCAGGTGATCTACCCCGGCCTGCCGACCCACCCCGGTTACGAGATCGCGCAGAAGCAGATGCGCCGCAGCGGCGGCATGATCTCGGTGCGGCTGGCCGGCGGCCGCGAGGCGGCGCTGAAGTTCTGCTCGCGCACCGAGATCTTCACCCTGGCCGAGTCGCTGGGCGGCATCGAGTCGCTCATCGAGCACCCGGGCGCGATGACCCACGCCAGCACCGAGGGCTCGGCGCTGGAGGTCCCCGCCGACCTGGTGCGGCTCTCGGTCGGTATCGAGGACATCAGCGATCTACTCGCCGATGTCGAGCAGGCACTGAGCTGACCGGGACCCCCAGATGACGAAACGGCCGCATCCGATGTTCGGATGCGGCCGTTCGCGTTCGGGTTCGGTCGGTGCGGGCTCGGTCAGGCCAGGATCAGCCGTGGTACGGCTCGGCGCTGACCAGCGTCACCTTCATGGTGTTGCCGTTGGGCAGCGTGTACTCGCGGGTCTCGCCCACCTTGGCGTCGATCAGCGCGCCGCCCAGCGGGGAGTTCGGCGAGTAGGTCTCCAGGTTGGTGGCGCCGAGGCCCTCTTCGCGGGTCGCGATCAGGAAGGTCTCGGTGTCGTCGGAGTCGCCGTCGTAGTACACGGTGACGACCGAACCCGGCAGAGCCACACCGGACTTGGTGGGGGCGACGCCGACCTTGGCGTTGTTCAACAGTTCCTGCAGCTGGCGGATTCGCGCCTCCTGCTGGCCCTGCTCCTCACGCGCGGCGTGGTAGCCGCCGTTCTCCTTGAGATCGCCCTCTTCGCGGCGCTCGTTGATCTCGGCGGCAATGACCGGACGATTGGCAATGAGCGAGTCCAGCTCGCCCTTGAGCCTGTCGTGCGACTCCTGGGTAAGCCAGGTCACATTCTCGGTCATCTCGATCACTCCCTAGTAGTTGTTCCCGGCGCACCGGGATTCCCTGAAACCAGCGCGACACCCTCCGGAGGAGGGCATGCACCAGCCCGACGGCTGGAGCGATCCTGGGGGGTGAACCCGTAACCCGGAAACAGCACCGCTGGCCGCCAATGCAGCAAACACGGCTCCGAGCCCCGGAACCGTGTATCAGGCCATTTTAGCATGTCTCATAAATATGCAGGTCAGGCTAGGCGAGGCTGCTATTCCACGCGCAGATAGCCCGGTACTTGCTCGGTGCAGCCGTAGATGTCGCCCGCCGACGGACGCGCGGAGGACTTGACCGTGGTGGTCACCTGGACGCTGGTGGAGTCGGATCCGGGGACGAGCACCTCACGCCTGCCGACCTCGGCGCTGTCGCGGTCCATGGCCCGCACGAAGCAGACGACGGCCTGCTCCGGGTTGTCCCGGGTGACCTTCATCCGCACGGTCAGCGTCGAGTCGTCGACGACCACGTATCCGAGCTGCTCGGTCTCGATCGCCTTCGGGCCGTACTTCTGGAACCCCAGAAACGCGACGCCGACCCCGGCGACCAGCACGCCGATCCCGAGCACGACCAGCGGCCATGTCCGACGCGCCGGTGGTTTGGTGCCGTAACGGTCGGCGTGTCGGGCTGCGGCGGCGGCCGAGGTCGCCGCGGAGTCCGGTGCGGGCTCGGTCATCGGTTTCTCGCTCCCGGGGGTGGTCGGAACAAACGGGGGGTCGGATGGAACTATAGGGAACGAAGTTCTGACACCCGCGAGCGAGAGCGATGGTGAACGAGACGTGAGTGGCCTTCGCCTCATGGCGGTGCACGCACACCCCGACGACGAATCGAGCAAGGGCGCCGCGACCATGGCCAGGTACGCGGCCGAGGGCGTGGACGTCCTGGTCGTGACGTTGACCGGTGGCGAGCGCGGCAGCATCCTCAACCCCGCGATGGACACCCCGGGTGTCCTGGACCGGATCGAGGAGGTCCGGCGCGAGGAGATGGCCGCGGCCGCGCACGCGCTCGGTGTGCGCCAGCACTGGCTCGGCTTCGTCGACTCCGGCCTGCCCGAGGGCGACCCGCTGCCGCCGCTGCCCGAGGGCTGCTTCGCGCTGGTGCCGCTCGAGGAGTCGACCGAGGCGCTGGTGCGCGTCGTGCGCGAGTTCCAGCCGCACGTGATCACCACCTACGACGAGAACGGCGGCTACCCGCATCCGGATCACATCCGGTGCCACGAGGTGTCGATGGCCGCGTACGAGGCGGCGGGCGATCCGGCGAAGTTCCCCGCGGCGGGCGCACCGTGGACGCCGCTCAAGCTCTACTACGACCACGGCTTCAGCATGAAGCGCCTGGAGGCCTTCGCCGAGGAGTACGAGCGCATCGGCGAACCGTTCCCGCTACAGGAGTGGCTGGACCGGATGAAGCAGTTCAAGCGCGGCGATTCCTGGGGCCGGGTCACCACCCAGATCGAATGCTCCAAATATTTCCCCCAGCGTGACGACGCCCTGCGCGCGCACGCGACCCAGATCGATCCGAACGGGGCGTTCTTCGCGATCCCGTTGGAGATGCAGCAGCGGCTCTGGCCGACCGAGGAGTTCGAATTGGCCAAGACGAGGGTGAGCACCGCCATCCCGGAGACCGACCTGTTCGCCGGCATCGAGGATGCCGACCGGTGATGTTGGTCTACCTCGCTCAGAACACCCCGACCGGACCCGAGTTCGGCAAGGCGTCGCCGCTCGGCCTGCTGGTCATCCTGATCCTGCTGGCGGGCACCGTGCTGCTCGTGCGCTCGATGAACAAGCACCTCAAGGGCCTGCCCGAGACGTTCGAGCCCGAGCACCCGGAACCGGACCAGAAGGCCGACGAGGGCACGGAACCGGGCGCCATCGAGCCGGAAACCGGCGACGGCGCTCCGAAGGCCCCGAAAACCGACTGAGCTAGGGCAGCTGCGCGATATCGGTCACCAGCTCGCCGACCAGATCCCTGGCGGCGGCCGCGTGCTCGGCCAGCTGCCGTGGCGCGCCGGTCGCGCTGAGCTCGATCATCTTGTTCATCAACCCGAAGATGACCACGAGCCTGCGCAGGGCGGCCCTGCGCTCGGCCGCGGACAATTCGGTGCTGCCTAATATCTCTGTCCCCGTCACGAGAGTGTGATCGTCGCACCGGGACACAACGTTTCGCCGAAACGGGTGGTCACCAATCGATGAGGTCGAGTTCGTGGAGGCGGCGGAAGACCATCATGGAGCCGGGGGCCACGTGGTCCATGGCGGCGTATTCGCTGACGGTGAAGTAGCGGAATTCGGCGATCTCGCCGGTGGCGTGGGGTTCGCCGGTGAAGTCGGCGAGGAAACAGGTCATGTGCAGGCCGGTGTTGCGGCCGTGGCCGAAGGCCTCGGCCTCGAAGATGCCGAGTTCGGCGACGCCGGACAGCCCGACGCCGAGTTCTTCCTCGATTTCGCGATGTAGCGCCTCTAACGGGGTTTCGCCCGGATCGATCTTGCCGCCCGCCATGTAGAAGACGTCCTTGCCCTCCGGGCGCGTCTGGATCAGCCTGCGGTCGCGGACATGGGCGAGGGCGGCGGTGCGGATCATGGAGATCACTCTAGGGAGCGATCGGCTCCCGCTCTCGCCGAACCGGGTGGCGCAGGATCGTCCGTGTCGCTTCCGGCGCGGTACGGCGCAGGTCGGACAGGTAGATCTCGTGGTGCAGGCCGTTCATCGTCAGGCCGTGCTCGGCCATGTACGCGTCCATCCGCGCCAGCGTCGTGGGCTCGTCGGCGAATGGTCCCACGTGCAGCACCTGGATCGCCTCACCCTCGGTGAGCTGCTCGAATCCGACACCGTCGACCATGTCCGCGGTGACCGTCTCGGGCATCCGGATCAGCAGCTTCCAGTGCCATTCGTCGCGGGGCACGGTGAGCGGCGGCAGGTCCGATTCCACCCACCACAGGCCCTCGAGCTTGGGCACGACGAAATCGGCGCCAGCGGCCTTGGCCTGTTTCTTCGCGCCGTAGGCGGCGCGGTACAGCGATTCGACGGCCGCGCTGTAGGCGGCTCCGCCGGGGGCGCCCCGGCCGGGCGCGGTGAGGTAGGAGTAGGTCGGGAAGGTGCGCAGGACAGGGTCGGCCGGGGCGGTGTAGTAGGGGCGGTCGGTCTTGGCCAGGTCCAGTTTCATGGCACCCAGCGTGGACTCTCCCGCGTGGGGAGAGTCAAGCGCCGTCGATGGTCAGCGGGTCGGAGGCGGTGAGCGCGCCGGTCCGCGAGGTGTCCTTGAGGTCGACGCCCGAGCGGCCGAGCTCGCGCGCGCCCGCCACCAGGCCCGCCACGACGCGGGCGGCGTCGGCGTAGGTGAGGCCGTCGGGCGGATGGATGTTGGAGATGCAGTTGCGTTCGGCGTCGGCGCGGCCGGGTCGCGGGGCATGGGTGAGGTAGATGCCCAGGCTGTCGGCGACCGAGAGGCCGGGGCGTTCCCCGATGATCACCAGCACCGTCCGCACGCCCATGGCCTCGGCGATGTGGTCGCCGAGGGCGACGCGCGCCTGGGTGGCGATCACCGGCGGGGCCAGGGTGTAGCGGTCGGCGAGTTCGTCGGCCAGCGCGGCCAGCAGGCCCGCGCCATGGTCGGTGAGCGCGCGCGGGGACAGTCCGTCGGCGAGCACGAAACCGATATCGGCACCGTGGTTGTCGATACCGGACAGGTCGGCGGGCAGCCTGCCCAGGTCGGGGCGGCGCAGGTATTCCGAGCGGTCGGCGGCCTTGCTGGTTACGGTCACCGGGTCGCCGAGGCCCATGCTCGCGATCTGCTCGGTGAAGATGTCCACGTCGAGCGGGACGTGCACCGCGTCGCGGGCGGCGGCGTGCGCGGCCCGCAGGGTCAGGACCTCGGTGGTGGGCAGGGCGTCGCCGGTGCGGCCGAGCCCGATCCTGGCCTGGGTGTTGCGCCGCAGATCGCGCCAGAACTCCTGGGCCACCGCGGCTTCGGCCCGTTCGTCCGGTGTCGGCTCGCCCACGACGTGTCCTCTCGGCTCGGTGTTCGATCGCACGATGCGCAGAACTGGTTTCGTCGCAGTGGGTTTCATCGGTTCGCCGCCAGGGCGCGCAGCGGTGACGACAGCGGCGCCACCTGACGGATCCGGCCGTTGGCGTCGAGCATGCCGAGCCCGGACAGCCACGCCTCGAATTCCGGTGCGGGGCGCAGGTTCAGCACCTGCCGCGCGTAGAGCGCGTCGTGGAAGCTCAGGCTCTGGTAGCCGAGCATCACGTCGTCGGCGCCCGGCACCGCGATGACGAAGGCGCAACCGGCCGCGCCCAGCAGGGTGAGCAGGGTGTCCATGTCGTCCTGGTCGGCCTCGGCGTGGTTGGTGTAGCAGACGTCGACGCCCATCGGCAGGCCGAGCAGCTTGCCGCAGAAGTGGTCCTCGAGCCCGGCCCGGATGATCTGTTTGCCGTCGTAGAGGTACTCGGGCCCGATGAACCCGACGACGGTGTTCACCAGCAGCGGCCGCAGCTCCCTGGCGACGGCGTAGGCGCGCGCCTCCAGGGTCTGCTGGTCCACCGGCCGATCACCCACGCCCAGATGGGCGTTCGCGCTCAGCGCCGACCCCTGTCCGGTCTCCAGATACATCACGTTGTCGCCGACGGTGCCGCGCCCGAGCGAGCGCCCGGCCTCGTTGCCCTCGCGCAGCAGCGCCAGGTTCACGCCGAAACCGGCATTGGCGCCCTCGGTGCCCGCCACCGACTGGAACACCAGGTCCACCGGCGCACCGGCCTCGATCAGGCCGATGGTCGTGGTGACGTGGGAGAGCACGCACGACTGGGTCGGGATGTCGAAGCGCAGCCGGACCTCGTCGAGCAGGTGCAGCAGATCGGCGGTGGCCTGGGGTGAGTCGGTGGCCGGGTTGATGCCGATCACCGCGTCGCCGCAGCCGAGCAGGAGCCCGTCGAGGGTGGCGGCGGCGATCCCGCGCGGGTCGTCGGTCGGATGATTGGGTTGCAGGCGGGTGCTCAGCCGCCCCGGCAGGCCGATGGTGGTGCGGAAGCCCGCGGTCACCACGGTCGCCTTGGCGACGGCGATCAGATCCTGATTGCGCATGATCTTGCTGACCGCCGCCACCATCTCCGGCGTCAGTCCCGGCGCGACCGCGGCCAGGGTGGCCGCCGCGTCGTCGGTGGCGGCGACCGCGAGCAGCCAGTCGCGCAGTCCACCGACGGTGAGGTGCGCGACGGGGCCGAACGCGGTCCGGTCGTGGCTGTCGATGATCAGCCGGGTGACCTCGTCGGTCTCGTACGCCACGACCACCTCGTCGAGGAAGGTGGTCAGCGGCACGTCGGCCAGGGCCCACTGCGCGGCCGCGCGTTCGGCGTCGGTCGCGGCGGCGCAACCGGCCAGCTGGTCGCCGCTGCGTTCGGGGGTCGCCTTGGCGAGGAGATCGACCAGGCCGTCGAACGTGTAGGTCGTGACGCCGACAGAGCTGCGGTACACGGTCATCGGGTGCCGCCTCCTTTCGCGGGTTAGTGGTACGGGTTACTCGAGTTCTTGTTCGGCCTCGGCCAGTGCCGCGAATTCCTCGTCGGGGGACTTGGCGACCAGGTGTTTGCGACTGTAGAGGCCGAAGTAGGCCATGAAGGCGCAGAACACACCGAGGGTGAACAGCGCCGCCTTCGGGTCGACCAGGAAGGTCGCCGCCACCGAGGCCGCCGCGATGACCAGCGCGAACGCGGTGGTCGCGATGCCGCCGGGGGTGCGGTAGGGGCGCGGCATGTTCGGCTCGCGGACCCGCAGCACGATGTGGCTCACCATCATCAGCACGTAGCTCACCGCGGCGCCGAACACGGCCATGTTCAGCAGCATCGCGCCCTCGCCGGTGAGCGAGAGGGCGAAGCCGATCAGGCCGGGCACGATCAGCGCGAGCACCGGCGCCTTGCGGGAGTTGGTGACCGACAGGCTGGTCGGCAGGTAGCCGGCCCGCGAGAGCGCGAAGGTCTGCCGGGAGTAGGCGTAGACAATGGAGAAGAAGCTGGCGACCAGACCGGCCAGGCCGATGTAGTTGACCACCTTGGCCGCCGCGCCGTCACCGAGCGCCTCCACCAGCGGGTTGCCCGAGGTCGACGCGCCCTGCGCGCCGAGCGCGCCGGTCACCAGGACCAGCACCACCGCGCCGGTGACGACCAGCAGCAGCATCGCGACGATGATGCCCTTGGGCACGTTCTTCTCCGGCTCGGTGGCCTCCTCGGCCGCCAGCGGCACGCCCTCGACGGCCAGGAAGAACCAGATGGCGAACGGGATCGCGGCCCAGATGCCCAGGTAGCCGAACGGCAGGAAGGACGAGGAACCGGTGGCGTCGGGGTCGGGCGCGATATTCGTCAGATTGGCCACGTCGAACTCGCCGAGCGCCGCCACCGCGAAGATCACCAGGCCGACCAGCGCGATCGCGGTGATCACGAACATCGCCTTGAGCGCCTCACCGGCGCCACCCAGGTGGATGCCGATGAACAGCGCGTACACCGCCAGATACACCCACCAGCCGTCGGTGATCCCGAACAGGTTCAGCGACTCCACATAGGCGCCGATGAAGGTGGCGATGGCGGCGGGCGCGATCGCGTACTCGATGAGCACCGCCGTGCCGGTGGCGAATCCGCCCCACGGGCCGAGGGCGCGCCGGGCGAAGGTGTAGCCGCCGCCCGCGGCGGGCAGGGCCGAGGACAGCTCGGCCATGCCGAGCACCATGGCCAGATACATGGCGGCGATGACGATCGCGGCGATCAGCAGACCACCGAAACCGCCCTCGGCGAGGCCGAAGTTCCAGCCGGAGTAGTCACCGGAGATCACGTAGCTCACGCCGAGACCGGCCAGCAGCACCCAGCCGGCCGAGCCGGAGCGCAGGGTGCGTTTGGCGAGATAGTCGTCGGCGGGCGTCTCCGCGCCCGTGCCGGGAATCGCGTCGGTACTCACAGGAAAGCTCCTCATCAACAAACAAGCGCGTAGCGACGGCAACGGTGATCGTCGAGGGTTGAAGAATGGTTGACGACTGTTACGGCCGTGGATCCCACAGGTCAGCGGCGCGTATCGAGCGCCGCCGACCTGCGGAAACGATGTGACAACGCGTGTTTCACATCACTGTGGAACGGTGTCACCGGTGGGTGGCGGTGGCTGGGAATCCAGCTCGGCCACCTCGGCGTCGGTGAGCAGGCGCGAGCGGATCAGGAACCGCACGCCCTCGGGGGCCTCCAGCGAGAAACCGCTGCCCCGGCCGGGCACCACGTCGACGGTGAGATGGGTGTGCTTCCAGTATTCGAACTGGTCGGCACTCATCCAGAACGGGGTGTCGCCCGGCAGATATCCCAGCAGCACGTCCGAGGCGCCGACGCGGAATTCACCGCGTGGATAGCACATCGGGGAGCTGCCGTCGCAGCAACCGCCGGATTGGTGGAACATGACCGGGCCGTGCTGCCCGGTCAGTTCCCGCAGCAGCGTCGCCGCCTGTTCGGTGAGGTCGACGCGCCGCACCATCAGAAGAAGCCGAGCTTCTGCGGCGAGTAGCTGACCAGCAGGTTCTTGGTCTGCTGGTAGTGCTCGAGCATCATCTTGTGGTTCTCGCGGCCGATGCCGGACTTCTTGTAGCCGCCGAAGGCCGCGTGCGCCGGGTAGGCGTGGTAGCAGTTGGTCCACACCCGGCCCGCCTTGATGCCGCGGCCGAGCCGGTAGGCGGTGTTCATGTCGCGCGTCCACACGCCGGCGCCGAGGCCGTAGAGGGTGTCGTTGGCGATCTTCAGCGCCTCGTCGGTGGAGTCGAAGGTGGTCACCGCGACGACCGGGCCGAAGATCTCCTCCTGGAACACGCGCATGTCGTTGCTGCCCTTGAAGATCGTCGGCTCGATGTAGAAGCCGTCCGCCAGCCCGTCGACCGCGCGGACCGCGCCGCCGGTGAGCACCTCGGCGCCTTCCTTCTTGCCGATGTCGATGTAGGACAGGATCTTCTCGAACTGATCGTTGCTGGCCTGCGCGCCGATCATGGTGGCCTCGTCGAGCGGGTTACCGCTGACGATCGCCTTGGTGCGCTCCACGCAGCGGGCCATGAACTCGTCGTAGATCGAGGACGCGATCAGCGCGCGCGAGGGACAGGTGCAGACCTCGCCCTGGTTGAGCGCGAACATCACGAAACCCTCGATCGCCTTGTCCAGGAAATCGTCGTCGGCGGCCATGACGTCGGGCAGGAAGATGTTGGGGCTCTTGCCGCCCAGCTCCAGCGTCACCGGGATGATGTTCTCGCTGGCGTACTGCATGATCAGCCTGCCGGTGGTGGTCTCACCGGTGAAGGCGACCTTGGCCACGCGCGGGCTCGACGCCAGCGGCTTGCCCGCCTCGACGCCGAAACCGTTGACCACGTTGAGCACACCCGGCGGCAGCAGATCCGCGACCAGCTCGACCACCTTCATGATCGAGGCCGGGGTCTGCTCGGCGGGCTTGAGCACCACGGCGTTACCGGCCGCGAGCGCGGGCGCCAGCTTCCAGGTGGCCATCAGGATCGGGAAGTTCCACGGGATGATCTGCGCGACGACGCCCAGCGGCTCGTGGAAGTGGTAGGCGATGGTGTCCTTGTCGACCTCGCTGATCCCGCCCTCCTGCGCGCGCAGCACACCGGCGAAGTAGCGGAAGTGGTCGACCGCCAGCGGCAGGTCGGCGGCCAGGGTCTCGCGGACCGGCTTGCCGTTGTCCCAGGTCTCGGCGACGGCGAGGGCCTCGAGGTTGGCCTCGATCCGGTCGGCGATCTTGTTCAGGATGTTGGCGCGCTCGGCCGCGGAGGTCTCACCCCAGGCGTCGGCGGCCCGGTGGGCGGCGTCCAGCGCCAGCTCGATGTCGGCGGCGGTGGAGCGGGCGATCTCGCAGAACGGCTGGCCGTCCACCGGCGAGGTGTTCTCGAAGTACCGGCCCTCGACGGGCGGAACCCACTTGCCGTCGATGAAATTGTCGTACCGCGGCGCGTAGCTGACGATGCTGCCCTCGGTGCCCGGCTTGGCGTAGATCATGTGCGGAGGCTCCTCGCTGATTCCGGTGAAGCGTGACGCCCATCACTATCCGCCGCGAGGGTTGATGAAACGTTGAAGCCGGACCGATCAGGCGCGAAGAGCGCTGTGTAGGCGGGCCGCGGCGACCGCGCGTCGCGCGTCGCGCGGGGGCAGCAGGGCCAGCGCGTGTTCGTGGACGGCGATGTCGTCGGGGGCGGCCTCGCCGTAGGTCAGCGCGTGGTCGGCGTCGGGGCTGGCCAGCACGGCGTTGCGCATGGCGACCGCGAGGTAGTCGCGCCATTCGCTGATGCCCGGGGTGTCCGAATCCGGCAGCAGCGGACCGTGATACAGCCGGACGGCGGTGTCGAGGTCGCCGGATTCCAGCGCGCGCAAGACGTCGACGGCGTCGCAGGACAGGGCCGTGGTGAAGCGATAGACGCGGCTGGTGATGTCGCCGCCGGTGGCGCGGCGCAGGTAGGACATCTCCGATTTCAGGGTGCTCGCCCCGACCGCGCGATCGCCGTAGACGGCGTAGTGCAGGCGTTCGTGGCTGTAGCCGTCGTCGTCGAGGGCGAGCAGGGTGAGGATCTCGAGCTGACGCGGGCGCAGCCGGATCGGGGTGCCGTCGCGCAGCAGCCGGCCGGTGCCGAGGCAGGTCAGCCGCATTCCGGCGGGCGCGGGCGTGGCGGCGTGCAGTTTCGACTCGATGGCGCTGGTCATGGTGCGCACGGTCGCCATGGCCAGCGGGTGCGAGCGCTTCCAGGTGGTCGACAGGTCGAGCACGCCGAGCAGGGTGCCGTCGGCGGCCCGGATCGGCGCGCAGTAGCAGACCCAGCCGTGCAGGGCCGCGACCAGATGTTCGGCGGAGAACACGGTGTGCGGCTGATCGGTGCGCAGCGCGAGCGACAGGGCGTTGGTGCCCATGTGCGCCTCGTCCCAGCGCCCGCCGGGCGCGAAGTTCACCTGTTCGGCCCGCCTGCGCATGACCGGTCCACCGTCGGTCCACAGGATGGTGCCCGAGGCGTCGGTGACCGCGGCCACGAATCCGGCCTCGGCGGCGCCGCGCAGTTGCTCGCTCAACTCGGTGACCGGCCCCCGCAGCGGCGACTCCGCCCACCGCGGCCCGATGTCGTCGAGCTCGCTCTCCGGCGCGCAGTCGCGCCCCGGATCCACCGTCCGCAGCGACCGCAACCACGACTGCGCGACCTCTGTCCGCACCGCCGAACTCCCCGTTCCCGGCGCGGACCCGCCCGCGGGCACCCACTGCTCCCACTCCCGTTCCAGCGCAGCGCGCTGCGCCGAGAGTGTCAGCTGCGCGGCCATCGGCGTCTTCCTGTGCGATCGCGAATCGGGTCGGTCACCCCTCATCATGCCTCAGCATCGGGCACTGAGCAGCGGTTTCGGGGCGCACCGCGGTCGTTGCCCGGGATGCGGACCATCTGCTGTGCACCGGGAACGCGGCGGGCATCCAGCGTTCGGCCGGCCTGCTCGCGGTCGTCACGCTGTGCGGCCGTGGTCGCGGGCCGCTCGTACCATGGCGGTGTGCCTGTCGAGCCGGTTCGGATCGCCGGGGCCGAGGTGGAGGTCGCGGTCCCGGGGTGGTCGGTGGCGGGGGTGGGCATGGCGGGGTTCGCCGGGCGGGCTCCGGCAGACGTCGAGTTGCGGGTGGTGCCGTATCCGGCCTTGACGGTCTTTCTCGATTTCGGGGACGGCCTGCTGGTCGACGCGGGCGGCGGGGCGGGGCAGCGGGGGAGCGCGGTGGTCGGGCTCGGGGCCGCGCGGGTGCGCGGGCGGGCACGCGAAGTGGAGCTGATGCAGGTGCGGTTGTCGCCGGTGGTGGCGCACGCGGTCCTCGGGCCGATGGCGGGGACGCCGGTGGTCGCGCTGGACGAGGTGTGGGGCCGGGCGGCCGAGCGCCTGCGCGAGCGGATGCGCGACGCCGCCGGGTGGGACGAGCGGTTCACGATCGTGCGCGCGGAGCTCGGCAGGCGCGTCGCGGCGGGCAACCGGGTGGATCCCGAGGTCGCCGCCGCGTGGCACCGGATCGTGTTGTCCCGTGGCCGGATTCGGGTCGCGGCGCTGGCGGACGAGCTCGGGTGGAGCCGGAAGCGGCTGTGGGCGCGGTTCCGGGCGCAGCTCGGGGTGACGCCGAAGCAGGCCGCGCAGCTGGTGCGGTTCGACTACGCCGCGCACCGGCTGGCCGCCGGGGACAGCGTGGCGCTGGTGTCGGCCGAGAGCGGGTACGTCGACCAGTCCCATCTGAGCCGTGCGGCAGCGACTTTCGCCGGTCTGACGCCCGCGGCGCTGGCGAGCGCACCGTGGTTGTCGGTCGACGAGGTGGCGTGGGCCGGTCGGCCCTACGCGACCGTCGTCTGACTCGCGCACCACGATATTCCAGACCGTTCGTTCCAGCGGGACAAGAATGGTCCTACGTGGGGATATCGAGGTCGAAGAGCATTGTGTTACAGCAATTTTCACCCCCGGTCACTTATTGCGACCGATCAGTCAAATATGCAAAACTCTGAGCCGTCATCCGATCGCAACAAGCCGCTGGAGGATCGTCCTATGGCTCGAAATGGCCACTTACCCATCCTGATTCGCGGTGCCGCCGCGACCGTCGCGGTCGGCGTCGTCGCGGGCGTGACCGCCGTGCTCGCGCCCGCCGCCTCGGCGACCGTGACCAGCATCGGCATCGCGCCCTCGGTCACCCTCGGCGCCCACCGCTACGGCACGACCTGCACCTACGACGTGAGCGTGACCGTCGACGACAACACCAAGCGCGTCTACTTCTTCGAAGAAGGCCAGGGCCCCAGCGGTTTCGCCGACGCGATGCCGGTCGATGGCGTGGCCAAGACGGCCTGGACCCCGTCCAAGCCGGGCATCACCTACATCTACGCCGTCCAGCCCGACGCGTGGCCCGAGACCAGGCAGGTCGTCGATGTCGGCACCGGCATCGATCTCGGATCCGCCTGCGTCGCCCTCTGACCCGGCAACCCCTCGACAGCAAAGGTTTCACCATGAACGCACTGCGTGGCATCGTCGTCGCCGCCGTGATCGGCACCGCGACCCTGGTCGGCGGCGGCACCGCCCTGGCCGACCCCGCTCCCATCGGCCCGTCGCCCGTTCCGCCGAGCCCGTGCACCGCCCACCCGCTGCTGACCGCGTGGTGCCTGCTCACCAGCGGATCCTGACGACGCATCGGGGTGGGTCGCGCCCGGTTCGCCGGAGTGACCCGCGCCGGTGATCCGCGACGGGAACATTTGTCCAATACCTCGATTCGTCGGCGGCCGATGCTGAGTGTCGTGTCCGCTACCGCGAGACCGGCGACATTCGGCGCGGTGTGATCGAGGAGGAACGACCATGAACGACGCGACCCGGAGGGCCCAGGTGTCCTACCGCGTGCGGTTGCTGCACGCGCTGCGCAAGGAGCCGGAGTGGGAGTCGCTGACGCCGGCGGAGTTGATCACCGTCCGTGACGCGGCGAATCGCACGGCGTCGTCGCGGTTCTCCCGGGTGATCACCGGATTCCCGGACCGGGGTGCCGCGATCACCTGGCAGGACGTGTCGCTGCCGGATCGGGTGATTCCGGTCCGGGTCTACCGGCCGACGCGCACAACCTCGGCGGCCCTGCCGCTCGTCGTGCACATCCACGGCGGTGCCTATGTCGGAACCGCGACCCAATGCGATTGGGCCAACAGTCGTCTCGCCGCCCGGCTGCCCGCCGTCGTCGTCTCGGTCGAGCACCGGCTGCTGGCGCCCGGCACGCCGCTGGCGGCGGCGGTCGACGACGGGTGGGACGTGCTGCGGCACGTGGTGACCGAGGCCGCCGACTGGGGGATCGACCCGGCTCGCGTCGCCGTCGCCGGGGAGAGCTGCGGGGGCCTCATCGCGGCCATGGCCGCGATCCGGGCCCGCGACGCCGATCTCCCGGTGCAGGCGCAAGTCCTGGTCAACCCGGCCGTCGACCCGACGGCCACGATGCTCGACTACCCCTCGATGACCGACCCGGGCGACAGCCCGATGCTGCCGGTCGCGCGCCTGCGTTTCTTCCAGCGGCTGGCGGGCGCGGACGCGGGCGCCGTCTCGCCGATCCACGCCGACCTGCACGACGTGGCGCCGGCCCTGATCCTGGTCCCGACCGTCGACCCGATCGCCGACCACGGCCGCCGCTACGCCGAGCGGCTGCGCGAATCCGGTACGCCGGTCCGGCTGTTCGAGCACCCCGGCGCGCCACACGCCTTCATCGCCCTGCCCGGCCTGGTCCCACAGGCGAAGACCGCGCTGACCCAGGTGACCGAGTTCCTCAGCGATCGGCTTGCGGCGCGGCGATCTCCGCGGCAACGCCGTTGAGGATGAGTTCGAGACCGAAGGTGAAGTCGCTGTCATCCGGCGTGCTGGGCGGTGACCGGAACAGCGGTGCGGCGAACAGTCGCGCCGCCTCCGGGTACCGCTGCGCGTCGACCAGGCGGGCGAGCGCGCTGCCGTAATTCTGATTGACCTGCGCCTCGCTCAGGCCCGACCCCGCTCTGCCGTCGGTCAGTTGCTGGGTGAGCAGGCTCGCCTGCCGGACGTGCATGCTCACCAGCATCACGATGCCGACCTTGGTCCCCCAGTCGAGCCCGGTCGCGGCGAGCGGGCGCAGCGCGGCGTCGAGCCAGCCGACCGCGTGGGGACCACGGGGCGGTCCGGCGATCGGCAGTTGCGGCACCCACGGGTGCGCGGCGTAGGCCGCGAGCAGGGCGTGCGCCCACTGCCGCAGGCCGTCGCGCCACCGGCCGGGCGCGGCCGTCGGGTCCGGCGCGGGGCCGAGCGCGAGGTCGGACATCAGCTCGAACAACTCGTCCTTCGAGCCGACGTGGCGATAGAGCGCCATCTTCGTGAAGCCGAGGGTGGACGCGACTTTCGTCAGCGTCACCTCGTCCAGGCCGCCGCGGTCGGCCAGCTCGACCGCCGTGCGCACGACCGTGTCGACATCGAGTTCGGCCGGTCGTCCGAGCCGCGCCGAGGCGGGCAGTCGCCAGAGCCTGCCCAGGTCGGCGGGCATCGCCTCGTCGGGCGTCACGGCAACTACCTCCTCGGAGTTCGGCGGCGTCGGCGCGGCCGCTCCCGAATACTATCGCCGCATTTAGTATCCATAGGATAGTATCCTATGGATACTATTCAGGAGCTCGGCGAGAGTGGGCGATCGCATGACCGATCAGCTGGTTGTTCCCGGATCTCGGGTGCACGATGTCGACGCGCTGCGCGGCTTCGCGCTGCTGGGGATCTTCATCGTCAACATCACCTTCATGGCCTCGGGGTATCCGGGAAACCTGGTCGTCGACCCGCAGTTCACCTCGACCCTCGACGAGGTCGTGCGCGGGGTGTCCTCGGTGTTCGTCGACATGAAGTTCTACGTGCTGTTCTCGTTCCTGTTCGGCTACAGCTTCACGCTGCAGATGGAATCGGCGGCCGCCGCCGGAACCGCCTTCGAACCGCGCATGCTGCGCCGGATCGCGGGGCTGTTCGTCCTCGGCGTGCTGCACATCGTGTTCCTGTACGGCGGTGACGTGCTGACGACCTACGCGGTGGCCTGCCTGGTCCTGTTCTGGATGCGGCGGTGCGCGGACCGGACGGCGCTGCGGGTCGCCGCCGCGCTGTACGGCGTGGTGCTGGTGAGCCTGGTGGCGAGCGGGCTGTTCCTCGACGCGTCGGCCGTGCTGCCGTCGGCCGAGGAGGCTCGCGTGAACGCGGAGCGCTCGACCGCGGCCATGCTGGGTGGCTGGGGTGAGGTCATCGGTCATCATCTCGACGGCCTGCCGCTGCTGATCCTCCAGGCCCTCACCATGCAGGGCCCGACCGCGCTCGCGATGTTCCTGCTCGGCCTGGTCGCCGGTCGCCGGCAACTGCTCGCGCGGGTGCGCGGCGACGAGCCGATCCTGCGGCGTATCCAGTGGATCGGCTTTCCGGTGGGCGTGGCCGGTGGCCTGCTGTACACCTTCGGCGGGGGCAATGGGCACACGCTCGCCGTCGCCGCGAGCGTCGCCACCGCGCCGCTGCTCGCCGCCGCCTATGTCGCGACGCTGCTGCGGCTGATGCACGCCCCGCGCACCACGTGGATCCGCTCGGCGCTGGCACCGGCGGGACGGATCGCCCTGACCAACTACCTCGGCCAGTCCGCGATCGGGCTGATCCTCTTCACCGGTGTCGGGTTCGGCCTGGCAGGCCGGTTGTCGCCGCCCGCGACGATGACGCTGGCGCTGGCGATCTTCGCGCTCCAGCTGTGGGTGAGCGCGATCTGGTTGCGCCGGTACCGGTATGGGCCCGCCGAGTGGCTGTTGCGCTGGATCACCCTCGGGCGCAGGCCCGGCCTGCGGGCCGCGCCGGTCGGCTGACCCTTGCCGCGTCCCGGCATGAGGTTCAGGAAGCCGGCCGCGAGGCCGTCGCCACCGTCGCCGGTGGGCTCCTGCTGCGCGGGGCGCTGGGCCTGGTCTATTCGGGATTCGTGGGCAAGCGCAGCCTGTTCACCCGCTGGGACCTGGCGGTGTATTCGCCGTTCAGCCTGGTCGTCGGTGCCCTCGCGGCCGGTGTCGCGGTGGGCGACAAGGAATCACGCGCCGACGTCATCGGTTGAATCGGTAGGCCGCGGGCTCACCAGGATTCGACCAGCGGGGCATCGTGGGCGCGCTGTCGCCACGACTCGGTGAGGCGACCGAGCCGGGCCGGGGCGGAGACACTGCCGATGCTCGCGATCCTGCCGTCCCGGATCGCCAGGATCGATACGCCGAGGACGCGATCGTCGAGGGCGAACAGCATGGCCGGGCAGCCGTTGACGACGGCCGCGTGGATCGACGGCGAGCCGCCGACGAGCTTGCGCTTGGCGGGTGTCGGCGTGAAGCCGACCCGCACCGCCGTGGCGAGCTGCGCCGGGGTCGCGTACCGGATCAGCGTGGTGGCCAGGCCGAGCGCGCCGTCGGAGACGCCGGTCGCGTCGTCGGTCAGCAGGGCGACCAGGCGCTCGGTCCGGCCCGATGTCGCGGCCGCGACGAACGCCTCGACGATCCGCCGCGCGGAGACCTCGTCGGTGCGGGTCTCGGTGCCCGCGGCGGCGATTCGGCGCCGGGCCCGGTGCGCGTGCTGCTGACTCGCCGATTCGGTGATGCCGAGTATCCCGGCGATCTCGGCATGGCTGTGCGAAAAGGCTTCGCGCAGTACGTAGACGGCCCGTTCGACCGGGGAGAGCCGCTCCATCAGCAACAGCACCGCCAGCGTTACCGACTCGCGCTGCACGGCGGTCTCGGCCGGGCCGAGCAGGGGATCGCCGTCGAGCAGCGGCTCGGGCAGCCACGCGCCGACCGCGCGTTCGCGGCGGACCTGGGCCGAACGGAGGCGGTCGATCGCCAGGTTGGTGACGATCTTGGTCAACCAGGCCTCCGGCACCTCGACGTATTCCCGGTCGGCGGCCTGCCACCGCAGGAACGCGTCCTGCACCGTGTCCTCGGCGTCGGCGGCCGAACCGAGCAGGCGATACGCCAGCGAGGCCAGCCGGTTCCGGCTGGCCTCGAAGTGCGCCACAGCGGCGATGTCCATGCGCACGACCCTAGGCGGGAACCACCCGGGACGAGACCGCGCGAGCGGTGGCCAGGCGGTATCGGCGGTTACGCTGCCCGAAGGTCGGGCGGCTGATCGCCCAGGCGCTGGTCGCCACGATCGCCGCCTTGACCCGCGCCGCCGGTCGCCCGCGCAGGGCACCGGCCCTGGCCCGCGCGCGGCGGTCGACCAGCTGGAACAGCCCGTCCTTGCGACCCAGGCTGATGTGGTTGCCGACATAGGACAGCGCCGTCGTCTTGATCGCGCGCCCGGTCAGGTCCCCGATGATCGCCGCTGCCGCCTGCGAGCCGGTGAACCCCGCCGACGCGCACGACATCGGCAGCGGCAGACCGTTCTCGCCGAGCACGAAGACGCTGTCCCCGGCCACGTACACCTCGGGGTGCGAGATCGACCGCATCTGCCGGTCGACGGTGATCCGGCCGTCGGGTTCCACCGCGAGCGCACTGGCGGCGGCGATCGGCGGAACGGCGAACCCGGCGGCCCACACGGTCGCGTCGGCGGCGAGGACGGTCCCGTCGACGACGACGGCACCGGTCCGCTCGACCCGCTCGATCTCGCTGTGCTCGTGCACCGTGATGCCGAAGCGATCGAACGCGCGCAGGAGGTGCGCGCGCGCCTTCGGGCCCAGCCAGCCGCCCAGCTCACCGCCGGTGGCCAGGCTGACGCGCAGCCCCGGATGGGCTTCGGCGATCTCGGTGACGGTCTCGATCGCGGTCAGGTTGCCGCCGACAACCAGCACCCGCCCGCCCTCGGCCAGCTCGTCCAGGCGGGCCCGCAGGCGCAGTGCGGACGACCGCTCCGCGACATGGAAGGCGTGCTCGGCGACGCCGGGAACGCCGTGGTCGGCGGCGGTGCTGCCGAGCGTGTAGAGCAGGGTGTCGTAACCGAGCTGGTCGGTGCCGTCGTCGTCGCTGACCGTCACCGTCCTGCGGTCGACGTCGAGGCCGGTCACCCTGGCCACGCGGAGCCGGATGCCGGTGCCCGCGAAGATCTCGGTCAGTGGCCGGTGCGGAAGTGCGTGCCCGGCGGCGAGCTGGTGCAGGCGCAACCGCTCGACGAAATCGGGCGCGGCGTTGACGACGGTGATCTCGATGTCGTCGGCGTGGAGTCGGCGGGCCAGATACCCGGCGGTGAAGGCCCCGGCGTAACCGGCGCCGAGGACGACGATGCGGTGCTTCATGATTGGCTCCTGTCTGCTTCGCGTGCTCCTTGAACGAGGCAGCCCCGGATTTCCTGACAGCGGCTCCGGGTGGCATGGGTCACTCGCCGGGAAACGGCCGCGCACTAGGCTGAGGTCACACCGATCTGGGAGGCTGGCACTGTGAACCGGTTGGGTAACGCGACTTCGCCGTATCTGCGTCAGCACGCCGACAATCCGGTGCATTGGCGGGAGTGGGACGCCGACGCGCTCGCCGAGGCGGCCGAGCGGGACGTGCCGATCCTGTTGTCGATCGGGTACGCGTCGTGTCACTGGTGCCATGTGATGGCGCACGAGTCGTTCGAGGACGCGGCCACCGCCGAGCAGATGAACGCCGGCTTCGTGTGCGTGAAGGTGGACCGGGAGGAACGGCCCGACCTGGACGCGGTCTACATGAACGCGACCGTCGCCATGACCGGCCAGGGCGGGTGGCCGATGACCTGCTTCCTGACACCCGACGGCGCGCCGTTCTACTGCGGCACCTACTACCCGAAGGCGCCGCGCGGCGGGATGCCGTCGTTCACCCAGTTGCTCAGCGCCATCACCGACACCTGGCGCAACCGTCGCGAGGATGTCGACAAGGCGGCCGAGCAGGTGACCGACGCGCTGCGCGCGCAGGCGACCGGGTTGCCCGATGCCGAATTCGCCGTCGTCCCCGACCTGCTCGACAAGGCGGTGCTCGCGATCGCCGCCGACGAGGACCGCGAGCGCGGTGGTTTCGGTGGGGCGCCGAAGTTTCCGCCGTCGGCGCTGCTGGAAGGCCTGCTGCGGCACTGGGAACGCACCGGCGACCAGGCCGTGTTCGACCTCGTCGAGCGCACCGCCGAGGCGATGGCGCGCGGCGGCATCTACGACCAGCTGCGCGGTGGCTTCTCCCGGTACTCGGTCGACGCGGGCTGGCTCATCCCGCACTTCGAGAAGATGCTCTACGACAACGCCCTGCTGCTGCGCGCCTACGCCCATCTCGCCCGCCGCGCGCCCTCGACCCCGCTGGAGTCGTTGCCGCACCGGGTGACTCGCGAGACCGTCGAATTCCTGCTCGCCGACCTCGGTACCGCGGAGGGCGCGTTCGCCTCCGCGCTCGACGCCGACACCCACCTGGAACCGGGCGGTCCCGGGGTCGAGGGCGCCACCTATGTGTGGACGCCGTCGGAACTGATCGGCGACCTGGGCCCGCTCGACGGCGTCTGGGCCGCAGAGGCTTTCGGCGTCGGCACGGCAGGCAACTTCGAACAGGGCACCTCGGTGCTCACCCGGCGCAGCGATCCCGTCGACGCCGAGCAGTCGGCCCGCTTCGACCGGCTGCGCGCCCGGCTGCTGGAACTGCGCGCCGAACGCCCGCAGCCCGACCGCGACGACAAGGTGGTCACCGCCTGGAACGGCATGGTGATCACCGCCCTCGCCGAAGCCGGTGCGGCACTGGAGGAACCGTCGTGGGTGGCGGCCGCGGTCCGCTGCGCGCGCTTCCTGCTCGACGTCCACCTGGTCGACGGCAGGCTGCGCCGCGCCTCGCTCGACGGCGTCGTCGGGACCCCGCCCGGCGTCCTCGAGGACTACGCCTGGCTCACCACCGGCCTGCTGGCCCTCTACCAGGCCACCGGTGAACCCGACTGGCTCGCCGCCGCACAGGTGTTGCTGGACAGCGCGATCGACCACTTCGCCGATCCCGACCGCCCCGGCAGCTGGTTCGACACCGCCGACGACGCCGAGACCCTCGTCGCCCGCCCGCGCGACCCGGTCGACGGCGCCACCCCGGCGGGCTCCTCCGCCCTCGCCGAAGCCCTGCTGACCGCGTCCGCCGTCACCGACCCCGAGCACGCCGTGCGCTACCGCGAACTCGCCGACCACACCCTGGCGCGCGGCGCGGTCCTGCTGGCCCGCGCCCCACGCACCGCGGGCCACTGGCTGTCGGTCGCCGAAGCGTCCCTGCGCGGCCCCCTCCAGGTGGCGGTCACCGCCACCGAGAAGTCCTCGGCCGCCACCGAACTCCTCGCCGCCGCCCGCACCTGGGCCCCCGGCGGCGCGATCGTCCTGGCGGGCCCACCCGACTCCGCCCCACTCCTGGCCGACCGCCCCCTGGTCGACGACGCCCCCGCCGCCTACGTCTGCCGCGGCTCGGTCTGCGACCTCCCGGTCACCGACCCGACCGCCCTCACCGCCGCACTGCGCGCCTAGCGCGGCGCCGATCAGCTCACCCGCGTCCCGGTGGGATGTCGGTCCAGGTGCGGGTGCGGCCGGGGATGCCGCGGAGGCGCAGGTCCTTGTAGCGCTTCCAGTGGGCGCGTTCGGTGGCGGTCGCGGCCTGGAGGACGGCGTCGCTGACGAGGACTCGGCGGTCGACCTCCTTGGCCATGGTGGTGAGGCGGGCGGCCTCGTTGACCGCGTCGCCGATGACGGTGAATTCGAGGCGGGTGTCGGCGCCGACGTCACCGGCGAAGACCTGGCCGCGGGCGACGCCGATGCCGACGTCGAGTTCGCCGGTGGCGACCACCTCGTCGCGGATGCGGCGGGCGGCGCGCAGCGCGGGGGTGGCGTTGTCGTCGAGGGCGGAGGGGGCGCCGAAGATACACAGGGCGGCGTCGCCGGCGAACTTGTTGACCAGGCCGCCGTTGTCCTCGGTGGCGGCAACGACGGTGGCCAGCAGCCGGTTGAGCTTGTGCACGAACTGTTCCGGCGCCATCTCGGCCGACAGCTGCACCGATCCGGTGACGTCGACGAACAGCGCCGACACGATCCGCACGTCACCGGTCAGGTCGGTGCTGCCGGAGAGCGCGCGTTCGGCGACGGTCGAGCCGACGTGCCTGCCGAACACGTCCTCGGTGTGCTGCTGATCCTGCAGGGTCGAGGCCAGTTCGTTGACGGAGTGTTCCAGCCGCCCGATCTCACTGGCGCTGCCGACCGGCACCCGCACGTCGAGTTCACCGCGGGTGATCCGGTCCAGCGCCCGGTACATCGTGCGCATCGGGGTGGCGACCGAGCGGGCGAGCAGCGCGGTGGCCAGGGCGCCCACGGCGAGCGCGACGAGGGTGAAGATCCAGGCCGCGCGCACCCGGTCCTCGGCCGGGGTGGCCGGATCGTTGAGCACCGTGATGATGATCAGCCCGGGCAGCGCGCTCGACACCGCCCAGGTGACGAGCACGCGCACGAGCACGGTGGCGCTCGGGTGCACGGTGGGTCCGAGCACCGAGGTGATGATCGGGACCGCGGGCCGGATCAGCCGGTCGAGGATCAGGTAGGTCGCGCCCGCCGATTCCAGGGCGCCCAGCGTGAAGCCGGCGATCACGACCGCTTTGTTGTCGTAGTCGGTGAACCGGTCGACCAGCCAGACCGTCAGCGCGATGCCAGGGATCCACAGCACGACCGCGCGCACCGTGATCGCGGCGGGCAGCGCGATCAGCCGCCGCGCTTCCTCCGGTGTCGGCTTGCGGCCGTCGTCGAGCCAGCGCAGATAGCGACGCCGGTCGTAGATGGCCATCGCGATGCCGACGGCCACGGCGAAGACGGGATAGATGGCCAGCAGCCAGGCCGCTTCCCGCCAGTTCGGCCCGACGCGGCTGAAGACGCCGTCCGCCCAGGCGATGAGGAAGATGGCCGCGAGGCCGACGATATTGGCGGTGATGACGACCAGCGCCAGGCCCCAGTAGCTGCGCAGCGCCCAGCGGACCAGCCGGTTCATCGCGCACGCCCGGGTCCGGCGCGCCGAGACGCCCGGCGGTCACGAGCTGCGCTGACGGATGACACGAATATCGAGCATAGAAGGCCCGGTCGCGCCCACGACGCGCACGCGCCGATCAGCCGAGCACGACCAGCCAGATCGCGATGTAGTGGCACAGCGCGGCGACCACGGTCGCGGCGTGGAAGAACTCGTGATGCCCGAAGTGCGTCGGCCACGGGTTAGGCCATTTCGTCGCGTAGAGGATGGCGCCGACGCTGTAGATCACGCCGCCGACCGCGAGCAGCACCAGCGGCCAGACGCCCACGTTGTGCAGCAGTTCGGGCGCCACCGGCACGATCGCCCAGCCGAGCAGCAGATACAGCGGCACCCCCACCCAGCGCGGCGCGGTCGGCCACAACAGCTTCAACGCCACCCCGGCGAGCGCGCCCGCCCATACGACGATCAGCAATGTCCGCCCGGTCGTCCCCGGCAGCCCGAGCAACGCGAACGGCGTATAGCTGCCCGCGATGAACAGGAAGATCATCGAATGATCGGCCCGCTTCATCCGTACCCGGGCCCGCGCACTGCGCCAGGTCACCCGGTGATACACCGCGCTGATCCCGAACAGCGCGATCACCGAGACCCCGTAGAGCAGCGTCGACCACCCGGCGGTCGCCGACTCCCGGAACCCGAACACCACGAGCACCGCCACCGCGACCGCGGCGACCCCCACCGCCCAGGTATGAATCCACCCCCGCAGCAGCGGCTTGCCGAGCATCACCGGCTCCGGCACCTCGGCCCGCACAGCCTCCACGAATCCTCCCAAGTCCAAACCTACGGTACCGTAGGTTACCGCCAACGGTACGTCAGCACCCACCTCCACCACCACAAACGTGCCCACCCCCACACCGCCGATCTCGCGAGCGCAGGGGTACCTCCCCAGCCACCCCAGAACCCCACCACGTACTCACCGTCGGCCCGGCGCGCAACTCGTGCCCTCCCCACGACCGGCAAAAACGCGGGGAGGCGGGGGAGCGTAGGGTGCGGGCGTGGAGTTTCTCGCTCGGGTGCGTGGTCTGCCGTACCGCATCTACGAAGCCAGACTGTCCAAGCAGCTGGCCGACAAGCAGCATCCTCGCCATGTCGCCGTGATGTGCGACGGCAATCGCCGCTGGGCGCGCGAGAACGGGTTCACCGATGTCAGCCACGGTCATCGGGTCGGCGCGCTGAAGATCGCCGAGCTGGTCGGCTGGTGTTCCGACGAGGGCATCGAGATGGTGACCGTCTACCTGCTGTCGACGGAGAACCTGCGCCGCGATCCGGACGAGCTGGAGACGCTGTTCGAGGTCATCACCGACGTGGTGGAGGAGCTGTCGGCGCCGGAGCAGAACTGGAGCGTGCGGATCGTCGGCTCGCTGGCGGGTTTCCCGGAGCTGATCGCGAAGCGGCTGCGGGTGGCGGCGGAGCGCACGAGTGGCCGCGACGGTGTGCATGTGAATGTGGCGGTGGGGTACGGCGGGCGCCAGGAGATCACCGACGCGGTGCGTTCGCTGGTGCGCCAGGAGATCGCCGCGGGTGAGTCGGGCGAGGATCTGGTGCAGTCGATCACGGTCGACGCGATCGGTCAGCATCTCTACACCTCGGGTCAGCCGGATCCGGATCTGGTTATCAGAACCTCTGGTGAGCAGCGGCTTTCGGGTTTCCTGCTGTGGCAGAGCGCCTATTCGGAGATCTGGTTCACCGAGGCGTACTGGCCGGAGTTCCGGCGGGTCGACTTCTTGCGCGCGCTGCGGGATTACGCCGCGCGGCACCGCCGTTTCGGCGTGTGAGGTGACTCGGCTCGCGTACTCTGCGGGCAGTGGACCCCGAACAGTCTTCCTACATCAGCTATGAGGAATTCGGCAGGCGTTTCCTGGAATACGCCGTCTCCGAGCAGCGGATCGCCGCGGCGTTCGGTGAACTCACCGGCGCGGCTTTCGATTTCGGGCCGATCGGGGTGGGGCCGGGTCGTCTGGCGAAGGTGACGGCGCAGGTCGAGCTGGGGCGGCCACGCATCCTGCGCTACATCGACGCCTACATCTCCTTCGAACTCACCATTCCGCTGCATGTGGACCTGGTGGTCGATCTGGCGGTGGATCGGTCGCGGTTCCGGGTGGACGGCACGGTGCATCTGCATCTGACGGCGCGCACCGCCGACCCGCTGCGGGTGGTCATCGACATCGCGGAGCCACGGGCCAGTGATGTGCGGGTGAACGTGGCGAGCGCGACCAAGCGGGGGGAGTTGCTGCGGGTGCTGGCCAGTGTCGATCACGAGATCCGCCGGTTCGTCGCGCGGTATGTGGCCCAGGAGATCCGGAAGCCGGAGATCGCGGCGGTCCGCAATATCGACGTGGCGACCAGGCTCGACGCGGCCTGGAAGTTGTAGGAGAGTCGCCGCGATCCCGGGCGGGCGCGGGCTACGCTGCTGCGCGAGACCAGGCCCGACGACACATGCAGGGGTGAGCTGTGGGAGTTGTGAGCAAGCCAGGACCGAGTCGGCGCGCGCGGATCGCGGCGCTCGGCGCGGTGTCGAGTGCCGTGCTGCTGGTCGCGGGCTGCGGCGCCGATCAGCCGGCGCCGCCCCGGATCACGCCCGAGGATCAGCCGCAGGCGGCGGGCGCGGTGTTCGCCTATCGCACCGAGGGGGAGTTGGCGGTGGTGCGCGGGGCCGACACCCTGCGCGCGCCGGGGAGCTTCGGGTATTCGTCGGCCGCGGTGAACTTCACCAGGGACGGCAAGTTCGCGTTCGCGGTGGAGTCGGCGTCGAAGACGCTGGTGGCGTTGCGGGTCGCCGACGGCGCGGTGTCGCGGATCGAGTGCGACTGCACCGACGCGGTGGCCCTGCGCGGGTCGGTGCTGGCCTGGTGGCGGCAGCCGGGCCAGATCATGACCATGGATCTGTCGGGCACCGCGCCCGCGGCGCCGGAACAGGATGTGACACTGCCGGATTCGCCGAGCCCGCTCTCCGGTGGCACGTGGGACGGGGCCAGGCTGGTCGCGGCGACCGACGAGTTCCTGCTGCTGGCCAGGGTCGAGTCGCGCGGCCTGTGGTGGGAGAAGAGCCATCTGTACGCGATCGGCACCGAGGCGATCCTGCCGCTGGGCCGGGTGCCCGGCATCGACGCCGACCTGTCGGCCGCCGCCGGACCCGACGGCCACACCTTCGTGCTGGCGGGCACGACCGCCCGCAGCGCGTCCTGCGGCACCGGCCACGTGGCGACCATCGACGCCCGCTCCAACGCCGTGCTGGGACTGCCCGAGCTGCCGGGCGAGTGCTCGTCGGCCTACCGCCCACGCTGGGGTGGTGACGGCACGATCACCGTCGCCACCAGGAAGTGGGCCGACGTGGCGGGCGCGCCGAGCACCGTCGACCGGTTGCAGTCGGCGGCCCAGGGCTGGGCCCCGGTCGGCGAGCAGCCGGTGGTCGACATGCTGCTGCCGCGCCCGCAGGAGTCGGTGATCCAGGTGGTCGCCGGCGATCCGACGGCCGCGCGCGATACTCCGCGCGGTGTGCTGGTCGTCGAGAAGGGCGGCACGCGAACCGAACTCGCCACCCAGGTCGTCTCGCTGGGCGCCCCGTCCGCCGTGCAGCGGTAGCTGGGTCGGCGCCCGCCTTGTGCCCGCGGCCGGCGCGACGATCGACCGCAGCACGTCCCGTGCCCACCCACACGCGTCCGGCGATTCGCGCTGTCCTGGCGGTGAACGGGCCCGGAAGCGGTGCGCCACCGTGGGCGGGTTCGGCCCATCGAACCGATCCGGTGCCGAGTCCGTATACCCGCGCGCCGGGCACAGTGCCCGGCCGATCGGCGCCGCTCGGGCGACGCCGAGGCGGGGGAGCGCCGGAGGTACCGATGCGGATCAGTGGGTTACGGATGGTGGTCGCCGCGGCGGCCGTCGCGATGCTGGGGGCGGGCTGTGCGACCGCCACGCCGCAGGGACCGCAGATCGTGACGACGGCGCCGCAGTCGGCGCCGCTGTTCGCGGTGCACACGACGACCGGGATGGGGGTGGCCGACGCCTCGGGGATGCGCGGCGACCGGGTCGGCGACTATCGCGATATCGGGTTCAGCCAGGACAATTCGCTGGCCTACGCGGTCGACGGCGCGGGCGTGGTGACCGCGATGGAGGTCGCCGAGCTGCTCGTCGCCTCTGGCCGCATCGACTGCCACTGCTCCCGGGTGTTCCCGCTGCATGACGCGGTGGTCGGCTGGTGGCGCGACGGCGCGATCATGCAGGCCGACCTGCGCACGCCCGATCCCACGGTGCTGCGGGCGATTTCGCTGCCCGCACCCCGTGATCCGCTGGGTGATGGGGCAGCCCTCACCGGCACCGAGCTGATCGCCCTCGACCGCGACCGGGCCGTACTCACCCGCATCGAGACCATCCCCGGCGCGATCTGGGGTATCAACCACCTCTACGTGGTCGATCTGAATTCCGGTGCGGTGCAACAGTTCGGCCGCATCGCCGACGTGAACATGCCCTTCCGGCAGGCGGCGATCGCCCCCGGCGGCCGGTCGGTCGTCGTTGCGGGCTACAGCCGCGACAATGTCGCCTGCGGCACCGCCTCGGCGCACCGGCTCGATCTCGTCACCGGGACAGTCGATTCCGTCGGCCCGCCGTTCCCGTCGTGCAGCTCGATCGCCGACATCCGCGGTGACGGCACCGATGTCGTGTTGACCCGCCTGGTCTGGGACCGCGACGAACCGAAGCGGCTGGTGTCCTCGACGGTGTGGCGCTACCGCGACGGCTGGACCCAGGTCGGTGCCGACCCGGCCGTGCGCGTCCTCACCGACCCGATCGCCGTCGAACTCCGGCACACCGGCGCGGCTAACCCGTTCGGCACCATCGACGGTGACCTGGTCGTCGACGGGAAGCCGGTGCTGCGCAACGTGATCGAGGTGCGGGCCACGCACCGCTGATCAGAGCTTGCGCAGCCGCAGCCGGTTGATGGTGTGGTCGGAGTCCTTGCGCAGCACCAGGGTCGCGCGCGGGCGGGTCGGCAGGATGTTCTCCACCAGATTGGGGCGGTTGGTGGAGTTCCAGATATCGCGCGCGGCCGCGGTGGCCTGCTCGTCGTTCAGCGCGGAGTAATGGTGGAAGTGCGCGTCGGGGTCGGCGAAGCCGGTCTTGCGCAGCGCGAGAAAGCGCTGCACGTACCAGTTCTCGATGTCCTCGATCCTGGCGTCGACGTAGATGGAGAAGTCGAACAGGTCCGAGACCATCAGCCGCGGCCCGGTCTGCAGCACGTTCAGGCCCTCGACGATGAGGATGTCGGGCTGGCGCACGCAGTGCTTCTCGTCGGGCACGATGTCGTAGGAGATGTGCGAGTACACCGGCGCGCACACCTCTTCGGCGCCCGACTTCACCTCGGTGACGAAGCGCAGCAGCTTGCGCCGGTCGTAGCTCTCCGGGAATCCCTTGCGGTGCATGATGCCGCGGCGGGTGAGTTCGGCGGTGGGGTAGAGGAATCCGTCGGTGGTCACCAGGTCGACCCGGGGATGGTGGTCCCAGCGGGCCAGCAGCGCCTGCAGCACGCGCGCGGTGGTCGACTTGCCGACCGCGACACTGCCCGCGACGCCGATCACGAACGGCACCTGCTTGTCGGGATGCTTCTCCCCGAGGAAGGTCGCGGTGGCGGCGAACAGCCGCTGGCGGGCCGCGACCTGCAGGTGGATGAGACGGGCGAGCGGCAGGTAGACCTCGGCGACTTCCTCGAGATCGATCTGCTCGCCGAGACCACGGAGACCGGTCAGTTCCTCCTCGGTCAGGACCAGCGGAGTCGACTTGCGCAGGGTGCGCCACTGCTTCCGGTCGAACTCCACATACGGGCTGGGCTCGCTCATCCGTGCCACCTACCCGACGCTCCGTTCGGGCGCACACGCACAGCTGGGCTGCCCGTCCAGTGAGATCCGGGATAACTCTGACCGCATGTCGCGATTGTGCTCCGTCCCGGCCATCCGCGCGCAACAGGGGGTTTGGCTACCCGTCGGTAACGAGCAACAACGCCGAGGTAGGGCCCGCTTTTCCGAATTACCCCGTAAGGTCGGGCGGCATGGGGTCACATCCACTCGTCACTGAATACCTGCGGCTCGGACTGGCTTTCGACCGGCTCGAAGAAGGCTTCGTCGACGCCTACACCGGCGACCCGCAGCTGCGTCGCGACAGCGAGAACGCGCCGGTCCCCGACCCGGCGGAGCTGGTGCACCGGGCCGTCGACCTGCGCGCGGGCCTGGCCGACGCCGGGCTTTCGGCGCGACGCACCGAATTCCTCGACGCCCACCTGGTGGCGATGGAATGCTCGGCGCGCAAGTTCGCCGGGGAGGACATCGGGTTCGTCGACGAGGTCCGCGCCTACTTCGACGTCGACATCGCGCCCGGCGACCCCGACGACTACCGCGAGGCGCACCGCCGGATGGACGAGGTGCTGGGCGGGGACGGCCCGCTGGCCGAGCGCGCCGCCGCCTACCGGCGCGGTGACGAGATCCCGCCGGAAAAACTCGCGACCTGCGTCGAGGCCTTCTCCAGCGCGCTGCGCGAGCGGGTCCGCGAGCGCTACCCCCTGCCCGACCACGAGACCGTCACCTACGAGGTGGTCGGCGACAAGCCGTGGTCCGGATTCAACTACTACCTGGGCAATTTCCACTCCAAGGTCGCGATCAACTCCGACCTCAAGCAGCACATGGCGCACCTGCCCGCGCTCATCGCGCACGAGGCCTACCCGGGTCACCACACCGAGCACTGCCGCAAGGAGGCCGGGCTGGTCGCCGCGGGCGAGGACGAGCAGACGCTGTTCCTGGTCAACACCCCGCAGTGCCTGATGGCCGAGGGACTGGCCGACCTGGCGCTGCAGTCGATCATCGGGCCGGGCTGGGGGCTGTGGGCGCAGGAGGTCTACGCCGATCTCGGGCTGCGCTTCGACGGTGAGCGGGCCGAGCGCTTCTCGACCGCGTCGGCGAAGCTGCTGAGCGTGCGTCAGGACGCGGCGCTGCTGCTACACGACCAGCATCGCGGCGAAGACGAGGTCGCGGCCTTCCTGCAGCGGTGGAGCCTGGCCACGCCGGAGCGGGCGCGGCAGTCGCTGCGGTTCCTGTCCTCGCCGCTGTGGCGGGCCTACATCAGCACCTACGTCGAGGGCTACCGCCTGCTCGGCGGCTGGCTGGACAACGCCGTCGACGCGCAGGACCGGGTCGAGCGATTCGGCCGTCTGCTCGACGAGCCGCTCACGCCGGGCGCGATCCGGCGGATGCCGGTCTGACTGTGTCCTCGGTCACCGCCGACGGCGCCCTAGCGGCCGCCGGTGCCGTTCGGCGGTGGCCGACGACCGGGCCGCAGGGCTGTGAGCTGCGTCTCCCGGGTGGCGGCCGCGTCGGTGTTGCGCTATCCCCGTGCTCGGGCGTCCACGCGCGGCCCATAGACTGAGGGTCGTGACGCAGACGACCGCTTCGGTGAATACCCAGTCTCTCGGTGAGCTCGATCCCGAGTTGGCCGCCGCGATGGCGGGCGAGCTCGCCCGCGAGCGCGACACCCTCGAGATGATCGCCTCGGAGAACTTCGTGCCGCGCGCGGTCCTGCAGGCGCAGGGCTCCGTGCTCACCAACAAGTACGCCGAGGGCTACCCGGGCCGCCGCTACTACGGTGGCTGCGAGGCCGTCGACGTGGTGGAGACCCTGGCGCGCGACCGCGCCAAGGAACTCTTCGGTGCCGAGTTCGCCAACGTGCAGCCCCACTCCGGCGCCCAAGCCAACGCCGCGGTGCTGATGGCGCTGATGAACCCGGGCGAGACCCTGCTGGGCCTGGACCTGGCGCACGGCGGTCACCTCACCCACGGCATGCGCCTGAACTTCTCCGGCAAGCTCTACGACGTCCACTCCTACGGTGTGTCGAAGGAAGACCACCGCATCGACATGGACGAAGTCCGCGATATCGCGATCAAGGCCAAGCCGAAGGTGATCGTCGCGGGCTGGTCGGCCTACCCGCGGCATCAGGACTTCGCGCGCTTCCGTGAGATCGCTGATGAGGTCGGCGCCTACCTGTGGGTCGACATGGCGCACTTCGCCGGCCTGGTCGCCGCCGGTCTGCATCCTTCGCCGGTGCCGTATGCCGACGTGGTGTCCTCCACCGTGCACAAGACCCTCGGCGGCCCCCGCTCCGGTCTGATCCTGGCCAAGCAGGAATTCGCCAAGAAGCTGAACTCGGCGGTGTTCCCGGGTCAGCAGGGTGGCCCGCTGATGCACGTCATCGCCGCCAAGGCCGCCGCGTTCAAGATCGCCGCGACCGAGGAGTTCAAGGACCGTCAGGTGCGCACCCTGTCGGGCTCCCGCATCCTGGCCGAGCGCCTGACCGGCGCCGACGTCAAGGACAAGGGCGTCTCGGTGCTGACCGGTGGCACCGATGTGCACCTGGTCCTGGTCGATCTGCGCAACTCCGAGCTCGACGGCCAGCAGGCCGAGGACCTCCTGCACGAGGTCGGTATCACGGTCAACCGCAACGCGGTCCCGTTCGACCCGCGCCCGCCGATGGTCACCTCCGGCCTGCGCATCGGCACCGCCGCCCTGGCCACCCGTGGCTTCGGCGACGCCGAGTTCACCGAGGTCGCCGACATCATCGCCGCCGCCCTGGCGGGCACCTCCGACACCGAGTCGCTGCGCGCCCGCGTCGCCAAGCTGGCCCAGAGCGTCCCGCTCTACCAGGGCCTCGAGGACTGGCGCCTGCTCGGCTGAGCCGATACCTCACCGAAGGCCCTCGCCCGCTGAATCATCCAGCAGGCGAGGGTCTTTCGTCGTCTCAGGCAGACTGCCTGATCACCTGGCGCGCATCGGTGCGCCGCACCGCCGGGAGCAGGTAGCGCTCGGGGCGTTCCGGGACGGAGCTGTCCCCGAGGGCCAACAGCGGCATGATCACCCCGATCAGCCAGGCCGCGAGCAGCCGACGCGCACGGGGATAGCGGCCCGTGTCGCGGTCGATGACGACCAGCCCGAACACGGCTTTGCCGAGCGTCGTCCTCGTCACGGATTGGAGGACGACCCGGTCGACGAACGACGCGAGCAGAAAGTATCCGACCATCGTCCACCACTTGATCTGGGGACTGTTCCAATCCTGGTGCGTCACGGCAAGCCGCGTCGCCTCGTCGGTGAAGAACACGACACCGAACCCGATCGCCAGATGCAGGACGACATCGAGCGGGTAGGCCAGCGTTCGACGGAGTTTTCGTGGTGAGGGGAACGCGGCATCGTCCAATCCGCCGTGCTTGCCGGGAGGTTCGGGGGTTGTCGCCGGAGCAGCGCTGTCCGGCCGCGGAGCCGGAGCGGACGGCTGGTTCTTGACGAACAGCGAGGTGCCGAAGCGCGGCGGCGTGTAGAAGAGCGAACGGTAAGCCAGCTGTGTGCCGGCTCCGCCCGGTTTCGCGATGAGGCCTGCCTTGTTCGGCACCCCGGCGAACCACACCAGCCGGTCGTCGCCGCTGAACGTGCGCGAGGTCCACTTCCGCAGCACCAGAGTGCCTGCGATGGTTCCCCGGTCATCTATCAGATGGACCCATTCCTGAATTCCGGTTCGAAGCGTCTCGACATGCCACACCTGCCACCGATGCCGCGCCGACAACCATCGCCGAATCGCGGTCCGGGTCATGACGATTCCCGTCACGGTGAGCGGCAAGACCGCGAAGAAACACAGCAGAGCCATCCGGTCGGCGTCCTCCGCCGTCCGGCCCGTCTTCGTCTGCGACACATCGACGAAGTGGAGGAACGCCACCGCGCACCCCACGCCGAGCCCGAGCACGGCCAGCGCGCGCAGGGTGGTCCACAGGAGCGTCCAGCAGGTCCGTGGTGTGCTCCACGCGCGGGTGTCCGTTCCGTTCACAGCGCGAGCGTGAATTGTGGATGGACGACGGTCTCGAAGGTGATCGAGCCGGCCAGCAGCACCATCATCGCCCCGAAGTCGGACCCGTGCGCCACATCGGCGGTCGACAGCACGGCGACGGCGATCCGGGCGCCGTCGTCGGAGACGACGATCGCCTCGATCTGATGGACGGCGCGGCCCGGCGGCTCCGGTGCCGAATCATCCACGACCGCATAGGTTGTCGTCGATTCGACGAACAGGACGGTGCGCCCACCGAGTTCGACCGTTTCGATGTGCGCGCCGCGGCCGTCGGTCGCCTTCTCCTCGGCCAGTTCGGCGATGGTCACCCGGGGGTTCTGGGTGCGTCCGCGATCGAGCAGCGAGAGGGTCAGCCACGAGGTCACGGGCGTGCCGTCGGCGGACGCGTGCTGACCGATCGCGCAGTAGCAGGCGTTGTTGGCGCGCAGGGCGGTCAGCAGATCGGCGATGGCCGCGGCCACTTCGGGAAAGTCACCGGCGACCTCGGCAGGCAGGAACTCGACGATGCTCTCGGCCGACTCGACCGCTTCGTGAATCGTGTCCAGCGGCAATTCGTGATAGCCACGCGGCAGGACGACCGACAGCGAGGTCGTCGACCCGTCAGGCGAGGTGTGCGCGGTCAATCTCCAACTCCCTGGGACAGATCGATCGACTTGTACGAGGCACCGGTCATCCGCTGCAGCACCGCCAGCGCGGTGGCCGGGCTCTCCTGCATGAAGTGCTTGCCCTCGGCCCCGGTGAGCTGCAACAGCGAGTGCACACCCGTGGTCGCGCCGGAGGAGGTGAGCTTGTCGGAGATCCCGAACACGTTCTTGTCGGTGAAGACGCGGGCGACCAGACCCGGATCGTTCGCCGCCTCACCCCAGGTCTGGGCCATCATCCCGAACCGGCCGAGATCGTCGGCGCCGCCGCCCATGAGGCCCACCTTGCCCGCCTTGAACACCCCGGAGGCACCGGGGACCACGCTCAGCAGGTCACCGCCGAGAGTCCCGGCGGCACCGAGCTTCTCGGTCCAGCTGCCGTTGACCAGATCGTCGCGCCATTCGGCATCGGTGGTGGTCAGGGCCAGCGCGCCCGCGCCGGCGGCCAGCGAGATGCCCAAGGCGATCGCGCTGATCGGCGGCGGGGTGACCAGGGCCAGGATGCCCGCGATCGCGGAGGTCGTGGACAGCACCTCGTGGATCGCGTCGCGGTTCTCATCGATCCAATCGGTGAAACTCTCCCACCAGCTCTTGTCCGGTTCGCTTGGCGCGAAGTTCGCCGCGGCCTCCAGCTCGCTCGCCGTCGTGGCGGCCTTGGCGTTGTGCGCGATCTCGAGGTCTTTCGCGCGGGCGATGATCGCGTCGATCGCGCCCTGGCAGTTGTCGACCGCGGTCGACGCCGAGGTCACCTTGGCGTTGGCGGCGTTGAGCCGGGACTGGGCGTCGGCCAGTTCGGACGCGTCGGAGAACGTCTTGCCCGCCAGGCCGAGGTCGGGATCCGCCTTGGCCTGCTGGAGCGCGGTGACCGCCTGGGCGTGGTTGGCCCTGGCGGTGGCGGCCTCGGTCTCCAGCCCCTTCGCGGTGTCCTGGAAGGCCACGAGATCGGTGTGCCACGCGGCGATCGCGGTGTTGGCCTGCTGCAGTGAGGTTTGGGCGAGACCGAGGTCCTGGGCGAGCGTGGCGTCGAAACTGGCGCGGAAGGCATCGCCCGCCTCGCCCTTCCACACCTCGTCGTTGCTGTTGCGAATGCTGGTGAGCAGCGTGTTGGTCTCGGTGACGGCGTCGGCCGCCGTCTTGAGCTTCGTACCGAGGGTGGCGACCTCGCCTGCGTCGCCCGGGGTGGGGTTGAAACCGAGATTCGGGTAGGGGTTGTCGGTCACTGCGTGGTCCCCGGAGCGACCGCCTGTGGATCGGTCTGCGCGCCCGCCTGGGCGAGCGCCTGCGCGACCGCCGCATCGAGTTGCTGATAGGCGGTGTGGCACTGCGCGATTCCGTCGGCGGTGACGGTCGTGGACTCACAGATCCGTTCGATGCCGTACTTCCACTTGCTCTGGAAGTTGTCGGCGGCGTCGTTCAGCTTGGCGGTGCCGATGTCGGAATTCCCGTCCTTGGACAGCGCGTTCATGGCGTCGGTGAGCACCTGCTCCGTTCCGCGCAGCAACTGGACGGTTTTGCCAAGGACATCGATGTCGACCTGGAGAATTCCAGTCATCTACCCTCCCCGATTCTCTCGTTCTGTTAGTTGGACGCACGAACTGTCGATTCGGTTCCCCCGGATTCGGAGTGCGACAAACGCGTGTTCCGGTCTGCCAACATAGCCGCCCCGCGGCGCCGCTGTCGGCACCGCGGGGCGGGCTCGTGCTTCGGAACGAGAAAGGAGTGGTCAGCTGACCAAGGGCTTGAGCGCCCGTCCCGCCGCCTCGATGACACCCGGCTCGTGACCGTTGGTGATCATGTTGACGATGACGCCGTCGATCCCGTGGTCGAGAACGCGGGTCTGGATCTGCTCGGCGACCTCGTCGGGAGTGCCGACGAACTGGCGGTCGGCGGGGGAGTTGCGGATTTCCTCGGGGGACAGGGCGGACAGGTCGATGCCCGCGCGGGCGAGCATGTCGGACTGGAGTTTGCGGGCGCGGTCGCCGTCTTCGTCGGCGATGACGAAGGCCAGGAAGCTGGTCTCCAGGGTGGCCGGGTCGCGGTCGGCCTCGGCGCAGCGCTGGTGCAGGGCCGCGACCTTCTGCGGCAGCAGCGAGGCGTTGCTGATGATGTTGAGGTGATCGGCGAAGCGGGCCGCCAGCGCGAAGGTCTTCTTCTCGCCGCCGCCGCCGAGCATGATCGGCAGGTCGTCGCGCACGCGCGGCTCGTTCATGGCGTTCTCGGTGTGGTACCAGGCGCCGTCGAAGGTGGGCCGCTGTCCGTGCAGCATCGGGGCGATGATCCGCAGCGCCTCCTCCAGCCGCTGGAAGCGCTCGGTGAAGGTGCCGAACTCGAAGCCGTACTGCTGGTGCTCGAGCTCGAACCAGCCCGCGCCGATGCCGAGCACGGCCCGCCCGCCGCTGACCACGTCGAGGGTGGTGACGGTCTTGGCGAGCAGCGCCGGATTGCGGTAGGTGTTGCCGGTGACCAAGGCGGACAACTGGATTCGCTCGGTCGCGGTGGCCAGCCCGCCGAGCGCGGTGTAGGCCTCGAGCATCGGCTCGTCCGGCGCGCCGATACCGGGTAGCTGGTAGAAGTGGTCCATCACGAAGGCGGCGTCGAAACCGGCCGCTTCCGCCGCTCTGGCCTGCGCGATCACCGTGGGGAACAGCTCGCGCACCGAGGACGTGTTGCTGAAGTTGGGCATCTGGTAACCGAGACGAATGCTCATACCGGCGACGATATGACCTGGAGTGCACTCCAAGTCAAGGCCTCGTCAGGCCTCGCTGTAGGCGACGCGCGCCGGGTAGTCGATCAGGTCGATGTCGTTGGCGGCCTTGTCGCCGTACTTCAGCATCATCGAGAAGCCGCGTGAGCCGAGGAACCGGTTGCGGACCTTGATCCCGAGCGCGGTCTTCGGCGCGAGGAACGGTCCGGCGTTGCTGTTGCCCGCGATCTTGGCGTAGCGCTTCATGATCCGGTCGTAGGCGGCGAACGCGGTGACGTGGTCACCGTCGGCGAGGGCCAGTTCGCCCGCGAGCACGTACGCGCCGACCACGGCCAGACCGGTGCCGAACCCACCGAGGGTGTTGCCGTAGGCGGAGTCGCCGACCAGGGCGACGCGTCCGCGCGTGTAGGCACCCTGCATCCGCACCTGGCTGATCGAGTCGAGGTAGATGTCGTCGAAGCCCGCCAGGTCGGCGAGCATGCGCGGAACGTGCCAGCCGATACCCGCGTAGGTCTGCTCGATGATGCGCCGCTGGGCGGCGGTGTCCTCGCGGGCGTAGTCGAGCGGCCCGGACGCGAACATGTACAGCTGCTGGGCCTTGGAACCGCCGTCGATCGCGAGCTTGCCGGGGGAGTTGTGGGCGTAACCGCGCGCTCGCTCGCGCGGACGGCTGGTGTCGCTCCACGGGCTCGCGCCCGCGACGCAGTAGTAGTGCCCGAGGTGCCGCACGAACTCGTCTTCCGGGCCGAAGGCCAGTTTCCGCACCCGCGAGTGGATTCCGTCGGCGCCGAGGACGAGATCGAAGGTGCGCGGGGCGCCGTGTTCGAACTCCACCCGCACGCCGGCGGCGGTCTCGGTGAGCGCGGTGATGGTGTCGCCGAAGACGTATTCGCAGTGCCGCTCGGTCCGCCGGTACATGATCTCGGCCAGGTCGCCGCGCAGGATCTCGAGGTCGCCGCCGGTGAAGTCGCCGGACAGGAAGGCCAGCTCGCGCTCGTTCTCGTCGACGAAGACGACATCGGTGGTGCCGGTGCGCCGAGCGCGGACCTCGTCGAGGATGCCCATCCGCTCGAGCACGGTCAGATGCGTGGCGCCCTTGAAGTCGACGGCCTGGCCGCCGGGGCGCGGCGCGGGGGCGCGCTCGACCACGGTGACGGCGCAGCCGTAGCGATGCAGCCAGTAGGCCAGGGCGGGTCCCGCGATGCTGGCGCCGGAGATGAGAACGGTCAGGTTGCGCATGGTCTGCTCCTCGGCTCGGATTCTGTGTCCGATGGAATCTGTATCCGGTGGACACGAATAAGAGTATGGTAGACACAGTTTTGCGTCAACCGGAATTCTCGAGAGGATGGATCGATGCCGCCGCCGACCACCGTCGAACTGCTGTGGGGTACCGCCCCGCGCCCCAAGCGCGGGCCCAAACCCGCGCTCACCCTGGACGGGATCGTCGCCGAGGCGATCGCGCTGGCCGACGCCGACGGTCTGTCCGCGCTGTCGATGCAGCGGCTGGCCGAACGGCTCGGCTTCACCAAGATGTCGCTGTACCGGTACGTGCCGGGGAAAGAGCAGCTCACCGCGCTGATGCTCGACGCGGCGATGGGCGACCCGCCCGCCACCGGCGGCGCGCCCGCGCACTGGCGCGCCGGCCTGCGCGCCTGGGTGGAGGCCATCTTCGAGCGCTACCGGGCCCATCCGTGGGTCATCGAGCTCACCCTCGGCATCCGGCCCATCGGCCCCAACGAGATGAGCTGGACCGAGGCCGCGCTCACCGCCCTCGACGGCACCGGCCTGACCGGCCCCGAACGGCTCGACACCATCGTGCTGCTCAACGGGCACGCGCGCAGCCTGGCCCAGCAGGTCGAATCGGTCGGCGGCGGTGATTCGGCGATCCAGTTCACCGAGCAGTTCACCGCGATGATGGACGCCGCCGGCGGCCGGTTCCCCGCGGTCAGCGCGGCCTTCGCCGAGGAATCCGCGGCGGCCGCCGCGCCGTCGGCCGCTCCCGGCGCCGCCTTCGACTACGGCATCGAACGCATCCTGGACGGGCTCGCGGTGCTGATCGCGCGACGCGCGGATCGGTAGCGCCGAGGTCTGGCCTGAGCCCGGCGAACGCCCTAGGCTCGCCTCATGACCGACCAACCGGAGCTGCCGGAGGACGCCGTCACCGTCGTGCGCGAGTTCTTCGCCGCGCTCGAACTCGGCTCCGTCGACGAGGCGCTCGACCTACTCGACCCGGCGATCGTCTGGAAGAACACCGGACTGCCGACCGTCCGCGGCAAGGATCGGGTCGCCACGCTGTTGCGCGGGCTGGACCGGCCGCAGCTGGGGTTCGGGGCGGACATGCACCACATCGCGGGCACCGGTGACATCGTGCTCACCGACCGCACCGATTATCTGCGCGCCGGACCGGTCCGGATCGGGTTCTGGGTGAGCGGCACCTTCGAACTGCGCGAGGGCCGGATCGTGCTGTGGGACGACCACTTCAGCATGGGCAATGTGCTGCGCGGCACGGTCGTCGGAGCGGCGCGGGCGGTGCTGCGCCGCTGAGCCCGGCCCGGACTACCGGTGCTTGCTCAGGTAGTCCAGGTAGGTGGGCCGCAGGACATCGGCCAGTTTGCCGTCGCCCGCGTGGATGTAGTCGTCGATCATCGGCAGCACGTACTTGATGTCGGCCTCGCTCTCGCCGAGCTCGCCCGCTTCGGCCTGGGCCGCCGGGATCGACTTGAGCAGGTTCCACAGGAACTTCACGTCGCCGCGCCGCACGGCCGTCTTCACCGCGCGATCGTGCAGTTCCTTCGACGACAGTTTCTCCAGATCCTGGTCTTCGGCCATGCCTCGACTCTAGCGCTCGGCGACTCACCTGGCGCGGATCCGCTGCGTCGGCGCCGGTTAACGACAAATTCACGGACACGTGCGGCTGTCCGGCAGCGCGGCCGGGAGATGGACGGTAGCGTCGGTGATGCGGGTCGCGTCGGTGTGACTCGTACGGGAGGTCCTGACCGTGACTGAGCAACTCAGTGCGAGAGGGCCGGCACCCGGCCCTCGTGGCGGTTGACCAGCGCGTCACCGCCTACCAGGACGGACCGGTCCAGCGAGATCGTTCGCGCGGGTGCCGTGCGAACACATAAGGAGCCCACCGTGACTGCTGCACGCTCCGTTTCCGCCCCCGCGATGCACACGGCCTCGGCCTCGAAGAAGGGGGTCCGCCCCTCGCGTTCCGGTCGCAAGACTTTCATCGTCGACACCTCGGTCCTGCTCTCGGATCCGTGGGCCGTCACCAGGTTCGGCGAACACAAGGTGGTTCTACCGCTGGTCGTGATCAGTGAACTGGAGGCCAAGCGACACCACCACGAACTCGGCTGGTTCGCCAGGGAAGCCCTGCGGATGCTCGACGACCTGCGGGTCAACCACGGCAGGCTCGACCAGGCGCTGCCGATCGGCACCGAGGGCGGCACACTGCAGGTGGAGCTCAACCACACCGATCCATCGGTGTTGCCCGCCGGATTCCGTTCGGAGACCAACGATTCCCGCATCCTGGCCTGCGCGCTGAACTTCTCGGCCGAGGGCGAGGACGTGGTGCTGGTGTCCAAGGACATCCCGCTGCGGGTCAAGGCGAGCGCGGTCGGTCTGTCCGCCGACGAGTACCACGCCCAGGACGTGGTCACCTCCGGCTGGAGCGGCATGGTCGAACTCGATGTCGCGGGCACCCAGATCGACCAGCTCTACGCCGATTCGGTGATCGACCTGGACGAGGCGCGGGAACTGCCCTGCCACACCGGGATCCGGCTGCTGGGCAGCAGCTCCAGCGCGCTGGGCCGGGTCACCGCCGACAAGCGGGTCCAGCTGGTCCGCGAGCGGGAGGCGTTCGGCCTGCACGGCCGCTCCGCCGAACAGCGGATCGCGCTCGATCTGCTGCTCGACGAGAGCATCGGCATCGTGTCGATGGGTGGCCGGGCCGGCACCGGTAAGTCGGCGCTCGCGCTGACCGCCGGGCTGGAGGCCGTGCTGGAGCGGCGGACCCAGCGCAAGGTGGTCGTGTTCCGGCCGCTGTACGCGGTGGGCGGCCAGGAACTGGGGTACCTGCCCGGTTCGGAGAGCGAGAAGATGGGCCCGTGGGCGCAGGCCGTCTTCGACACGCTCGACGGGCTGGCCAGCCGCGAGGTGATGGAGGAGGTGCTCAGCCGCGACATGCTCGAAGTGCTGCCGCTGACCCACATCCGCGGGCGCTCGCTGCACGATTCCTTCGTGATCGTCGACGAGGCGCAGTCGCTCGAGCGCAATGTGCTGCTGACGGTGCTGAGCCGGCTGGGCACCGGCTCGCGCGTGGTGCTCACCCACGATGTCGCCCAGCGCGACAATCTGCGGGTCGGCAGGCACGACGGCGTGGCCGCGGTGATCGAGAAGCTCAAGGGGCACCCGCTTTTCGCGCACATCACGCTCACCCGTTCCGAGCGCTCGCCGATCGCGGCGCTGGTGACCGAGATGCTCGAGGAGTACGGACCGAACGCCTGATCGCTCGGCAATCAGGCCGCGTCGCGGCCTGAATCCGTTTGATTACGGCGAACTGTGGGTATTATCCGCCACGACACCAATCCAGCAACGGCTCGGCGAACACTGTTCCGCCGGGCCGTTGCGGATGTCGGCCAGGCTCCATTCCGGGGGCGTGCCCCCGGGGGGCCACTCGCGAGAGGATGGATATGAACCACTTCGCTCGACGTACTGCCGCAGGCGGCGCCGCGGTCCTCGCCGCTGCCGGACTGTTGCTCGCCGCGGGTTGCAGCGACGAGGACAAGGACAAGGCCACCGACACCGTCGGCACCGTGACCTCGGTCATGGGCGGCGCCGGGTCGACCACCACCATGGACCACGGCGGGATGACGACCACTCCCGCCGAAGGCGCGGCGACCACGACCCCCGGCGAAGGCGGGATGACCACCACCGCGACCGCGGCGGGCGGCTCGACCACCATCTCCACCCCGAACGGCGACATCACCGTCTCCGGCGAGGTCTACAAGAAGTACGTCGCGGTCGGCGGCGCGAGCAGCCCGCTCGGCGCCCCCGAAGAGCCCCAGGAGAGCGGCCCCAACGGCGGCCAGTACCAGGACTTCACCGGCGGCACCATCTACTGGAGCAGCGACTCCGGCGCCCACATCGTCTGGGGTGACATCCGCGAGACCTGGGAGGAACAGGGCGGCGCCAACGGCCAGCTCGGCTACCCGACCAGCGACGAGACCAACACCGCCAACGGTGGCAAGCAGAGCGAGTTCACCGGCGGCACCATCGTCTGGGTCAACGGCGAGACCACGGTGACCACGAAGTAGCTCGTGCCCCCGGTCCGGCGTGGGGACCCGATCGCCCCGTAGGTCCCCGCGCCGACGGCCGAACCACTATGTTGTCGGGGTGCAGAAAACTTTGACCGACCGTGAGCTGCTGGATTCGCTCGCGGATGTGGTGGAAACCAACCTGGCGCGGCACACCGAGGTGGCCGAGGGCTGGCAGCCGCACGAGTTCGTGCCGTGGGCCGACGGGCGCAACTTCGCCTTCCTGGGCGGCACCGACTGGACCCCCGAGCAGTCCGAGCTGAGCGCGACCGCCGAGCTCGCGCTGACGGTGAGCGTCCTGGTCGCCGACAATCTGCCCTCCTACCACCGGGAGCTCGGCAAGCATCTGCGCACCGGTCCGTGGTGGCGCTGGGTCGGCCGGTGGACGGCCGAGGAGAACCGCCACGAGATCCTGATCCGCAACTACCTGATGGTGACGCGCGCGGTGGATCCGGTCGCGCTCGAGCGGGCCCGCATGGCGCACATGACCGAGGGCTTCAACCGTCCGCCGCTGCACCTGATCGACGTGCTGGCCACCTGCGCCTTCGAAGAGCTCGCCGCCGCGATCCGGCACCGCAACACCGCCGCGCTCGGCGAGAACCCGGTCGTCACCGCCATCGCCGAGAAGCTGGCCGCCGACGACGAACTGCAGGCCGACTTCTTCGCCGTCCTCGTCGCCGCCGCCCTCGACCTGGTCCCCGACCAGGCCGTGCGCGCCATCGCCGACCAGGTCGCCGCCTTCCGCGTCCCGCATGTCGACTTGCCCGGCGGCGGTTCCAGCGACGAAGCCCTGGCCGCGGCGGGCATCTACGACCCCGCCAAGGAAGGCGAGCTGGTGTTCAAGCCGCTGCTGCAGCGCTGGAACATCTTCACCCGCACCGACTTCAGCGAAGAAGGCGAGAAGGCCCGCGCCGAACTGGCGCACCTGGCCTGATCTTTCGCGCGAACGGCCGTCACCTCGCGAGGTGACGGCCGTTCGCCGTTTCAGTCGCGGTCGACGTTGGCCATCGCCAGCACGTCGAGCTTGTTGTCGAGCTCCTCGACCGAGAGCTTGTCCGGGGTCAGGCCCCGGTCGATGACCGTCTGGCGGATCGTCTTCTTCTCGCGCAGTGCCTGTTTGGCGACAGCGGCCGCTTCCTCGTAGCCGATGGCCGAGTTGAGCGGGGTGACGATCGACGGCGACGATTCGGCCAGCGTGCGCAGATGCTCCTCGTTCGCGACCAGACCGACGACGCACTTGTCGGCGAACAGCCGAGAGACGTTGGCCAGCAGCCGAATCGACTCGAGCAGGTTGCGCGCCATCACCGGGATGTAGACATTGAGCTCGAACGCGCCGCTCGCACCGCCGAACGCGATGGCCGCGTCGTTGCCGACGACCTGCACCGCGACCTGCGTGACCGCTTCGGGCAGAACCGGATTCACCTTGCCCGGCATGATCGAGCTGCCCGGCTGCAGATCGGGCAGCTGCAGCTCGCCGAGACCGGTCAGCGGGCCCGACCCCATCCAGCGGATGTCGTTGGCGATCTTGGTCAGGCTGACCGCGATGGTGCGCAGCGCGCCGGAGGCCTCGACCAGCCCGTCGCGCGCGGCCTGCGCCTCGAAGTGGTCCTTCGCCTCGCGCAGCGCGTCGATTCCGGTGCTGCGCACCAGTTCCGCGACGACCTTCGTGCCGAAACCGGCGGGCGCGTTGAGTCCGGTGCCGACCGCGGTGCCGCCGATCGGCAGCTCGCCCAGCCGGGGCAGCGTGGCCAGCGCCCGCTCGATGCCCGCCTCGATCTGGCGGGTGTAGCCGCCGAACTCCTGCCCCAGCGTCACCGGCACCGCGTCCATCAGATGCGTGCGGCCCGACTTCACCACGGTGCGCCACTCGTCCGACTTGTCCAGCAGCGCCAGTCGCAGATGCTCCAGTGCGGGAACGAGATCGGTGATGACCGCCTCGGTCGCCGCCAGATGCGTGGCGGTGGGGAAGGTGTCGTTGGACGACTGCGACATGTTCACGTCGTCGTTGGGGTGCACGCTCACCCCGTTGCGCGCCGCGATCGAGGCGATCACCTCGTTGGCGTTCATATTGGAACTGGTGCCCGACCCGGTCTGGAACACATCGATCGGGAACTGATCATCGTGGCGCCCCTCGGCAATCTCGTTCGCCGCCGCGATGATCGCGTCAGCCTTCCCCGGATCCAGCAACCCCAAATCCTTGTTGACCTGCGCACAAGCGGCCTTCAACAGCCCCAACGCCCGGATCTGCGCCCGTTCCAACCCCCGCCCACTGATCGGAAAGTTCTCCACGGCCCGCTGCGTCTGCGCCCGCCACAACGCGTCGACCGGAACCCGAACCTCCCCCATCGTGTCGTGCTCGATGCGGTACTGCACGTCGTCATCAGCCATGACTCGACCCTAGGACGATCCCACCCCGAATGGGGTCCCCACACCCCCGCAAAATCCCACACTCCGGCGGGGAATACGCCATCACCCGACCAGGCGGACATCCACCCCGGGAAGTCCGCCGAAATCGGCGCGCTTGTCGGTAGTGACGACGATCCGCCCGGTCGCCCGCGCGGTCGCCGCGATGATCAGATCGTGCGCACCTCGGGGCGACCCCGTACCCCGGACGTAAGTCAGTAGCTCAGCATGATGCTCGGCGACCGAGTCGTCGTAAGGGATGCTCGGCACGATGGCCCGGAACTCGGTGAGGAAGGCTCGCGCGCTCGCTTGCTTGGCCGGGTTCGTCTGACCGGCCAGCCCGGTGAGGTATTCCGCGATGACAACAGCCGCGACGGCGACGTTGTCGTCATCGGCGATGACATCGGGGAGGGCGACGGTGCCACGAACGATGGCGATCAGAATGCCGGTATCGAGGATCAGTCTTCCCATGGATCACTGTCCGCGTCGGCACTCGCGTATCGGTCGATCGACTCGACCGCAGCCTCGAACTCCGCGTCCAAACCGATGTTGCCGGCCCACTGCTTTGCCAGCTTGTTCAGGCTCTTACCGTTCGCCCGCGGTGCCGGAACGAGGCGCGCCACGCACACGCCCTTACGGGTGATGACGAACTCTTCCCCCGCCTCCGCCTCGTCGAGAACCCGCGCGAACGCCCGCGCGGCCTCGGTCGCACTGATCTCCTTCATGTCATCATGGTATCAGAATCTGATAATCAGATGCCGCTCACCGTGGTGCCAGGTGCAAGGCGATGGATCGCAGCTGGACGATCTTTGACGCAATGATCGCGTCACTACGTCATCGAGGGTGCCTTGCCGACCTGACCAGGACGTCTCCGTCGTGCGGGTCCTGTCCGCGCTCCATGACGTGGCGACGGCCGGCCGAGTTCGCAGGTCGCGGTACGGGGTGATCATGCAGCAGGCCGTGACTATTCGTGACAGCCGTCAACCGCCGAGCTTAGTGGCATCGGCCCATGAGTTGGCTTCCTCCATGGGCAGCGGATCCATACAAGGGCCAGAGTCAGTCATGGCTGTTTTCATTCTGTCGGAGGAGTGACATCTTGACTACCGATTCAAATTCTTCTGAAATTGCGCCCGAAAAATGAAGGAGTCCATTGTGCGGTGGATCGAGTAGATCGCAAGTACGGCCGTAGCGAAAAATATTTGCTACTCTGAGTTCCAGGGCTATCTCGCGGCCATCCCGCAGTGTTACGCCGTATGCGGTATCTCCGATCTTAATCGTTCCTGACAGGCATCGGACAATGCACTCCGCCTGATCCGGGCGGGTAACCGTGTGCTCGACGATTTCGATGGTTCCGCTAGTTGTCATGGGCGCCTACTCTGTCGATGGCATCCTTGTTTGGAAGCAAACGAGGCGGGTGGGCGAATCTCGCCCACTCTGCTTGGGTGCAATATGTAAGCCGTTTGATACCTGTTAGCTGGGCTGTACTTATCCAGAGTTCTTAGTTGAATGCTGGGGGAGTTCCCCGGCCTCCCACAGCTGATCGAGGCGCGCAAAGAATGCATTCGAATCATCCTCCAGCTGTAGCCGCTCCGATTGTTTGAGGTCCGCGAGTGGATCATGGAGGGTAAATTCTCCCAGTAGCGGTCCAGGCCATCCTTTGAACCGGCGACAGGATGCGCACCACATATAGGTGACTTGTGTTGGACTGTTTCTCCGGGAGCTGCGGTATCGATAGTTTCTGACTTTCTTCCTGCCACAGGCAGGGCAATGGCGCTCCGAGGGGTCCATGCTTAGCTTCGATCCGGACACGAGGGCTTGGACCTGTTCGTGGTTATACTCCATCGGATAGCCTCTTGGTTAGCTCAACTCGTCGAACTCGATCAGGTCCTCGATTGCTTGGTGAACCAGCCGTATAGGTCGGGATATTCTGTTCTATCCTCGCGTCCCGGGCTGGCGAAGTAATGGATCGAACGTAACCACTTCATCTTGGTCGAAGTCTGTCGTCTGTGCGATCTCGACCGCCGCTGAGATCAGTTCTCGCAAGCGTTGAGTGTAAGTGCGACGTGGTACGGCGGGGTGTACCAAGAACATCGCCGAAGTGCCGGTGGGGGTGGTCACGGGATGTGACATGACCCGCGCACGCTCATTCGACCGACTGTTTTCGTCCATCGCGGTCTCCCGTCATAGATGCGGGTTACCGGCGAGGTGGGTGAAGATCTCTTCGAGCGTGTTCGAGCCCTGCTGGTGAGGATTCGAAGGCTGCTGACAGCTCGGTCGGAGCGCCGAACCCGGCGTAGAACGCGGCGATCTCCGAGCGCAACCGCCCGGAATCCACGTCGATGACGTTCATGTCGGTTCCCCCATCCCCTGGTACCCCTGCGAGCCACCGTAATGAACCGCGCAGGGATCGATCAAGGACGCGGGCCGCGCACCTGGGGTGCGCGGCCCGTCACATCACGGGAGGGGCGGGTTGGCGCTGTCGTCGCCGTCGAAGTCGACGGAGGAGTATTCGCGGAGCTTGGTGAGGCGGTGGTAGGCGTCGATCATGCGGACGGTGCCGGACTTGGAGCGCATGACGATCGACTGGGTGGAGGCGCCGCCGCCGAAGTAGCGGACGCCGCGCAGGAGGTCGCCGTCGGTGACGCCGGTGGCGCAGAAGAAGACGTTCTCGCCGGCGACCAGGTCGGTGGTGGACAGGACGCGGTCCAGGTCGTGGCCCGCGTCGATGGCCTTCTGGCGCTCCTCGTCGTCCTTGGGCGCGAGCATGCCCTGGAGTTCACCGCCGAGGCAGCGCAGCGCGGCGGCGGCGATGATGCCCTCGGGGGTGCCGCCGATGCCGACCAGGATGTCGACGCCGGACTCGGGGCGCGCGGCGGCGATGGCGCCGGCGACGTCACCGTCGGAGATCAGGCGGATGCGAGCGCCCGCGTCGCGGGTCTGCTGGATGATCTCGGCGTGCCGGGGGCGGTCCAGGATGCAGACCGTGAGGTCGGACACCGAGGACTTCTTGGCCTTGGCGACGCGGCGGATGTTCTCGCCGATCGGGGCGGTGATGTCGATCGAGCCTGCGGCGTCGGGGCCGACGGCGATCTTGTGCATGTAGAACACGGCCGACGGGTCGAACATGGCGCCGCGCTCGGCGACCGCGAGCACCGAGATGGCGCCGGGGGAGCCCTTCGACATCAGCGTCGTGCCGTCGATCGGGTCGACCGCGAAGTCGACCTCGGGGCCGGTGCCGTCACCGACCGCCTCGCCGTTGTACAGCATCGGCGCTTCGTCCTTCTCGCCCTCGCCGATGACGACGACGCCCTGCATGGAGACGGAGCTGACGAGCTGACGCATGGCGTCGACGGCCGCACCGTCGCCGCCTTCCTTGTCGCCGCGGCCGACCCAGCGGCCCGCTGCCATCGCGCCTGCCTCGGTGACTCGGACCAGCTCGAGTGCGAGGTTACGGTCGGGTGCCTCGCGGCGGCTGGGGGCGGGCGATGATGCCGTCATTGCGAAGTGCCTCCTTGGGCGTTGGTGTACGGGGGCAATTGTCGCATTAGGATCGGCACGCCCGTGCACGACCTGCGATGCCCCGTCGGTGGCCTGGTCAGAGCCCGAGTGGATACTGGTAGCCGTGGCCCAGCAGAAGCACCGGATCTTCAACGACTATCGCGACCTGTTCTGGTCGCTGATTCCGCTGGTGCTGATCGCCATCGTGCTGGCGGGCGCGGCGAGCCAGTGCACCGTCGCGACGAACGGCCCGACCCAAGGTCAGATCCCCCATTTCGACGCCGACGCGGCCTTGAAGTCCGATGCCAAGACCCTGCCGTTCGCGATCCGCAAGCCGGAGCTGCCGCAGGACTGGGTGTCGAACTCGGGCAGCCGCGACACGATCGTCAGCTCGGGCGGCGGCCCGGTCAGCACCGTCGGCTACCTGACTCCGCAGGGCACCTACATGCGGTATTCGCAGACCTCCGCCTCCGAGGAAGCCCTCGCCCGCCACGTGCTCGGTTCCCGCTACGCCACCGGCACCCAGGACATCGCCGGGCAGAAGTGGGTCGTCTACACCGAACCGACCGAGGAGACCGCCTGGATCACCGATCTGGGCGGCGTCCGGATCCTGATCACCGGCGCGGGCAACGAGGCCGCGTTCACCACGCTGGCGCAGGCGGTCACCACCGCGCAGCCGCTGTCGAAGTAGCTCAGCGGCCTGCCGTGTCGCTGAGCCGGTAGGTCCAGCCGGAGGTGGGCAGGGCCGTCGAGGTCGTGATGACGTCGGTGGCGAGCACGTCGTCGACCTTGCCCTGCGCGAGCAGACCGTGCGGGTCGAAGGCGCGTTTGGTCGCGATCTCCCGCGGTCCCCACGGTTTCATGCCGCCCGCGCCGAGGACCGGCGTGTGCGGATTGGCGATGGAGAGCCCGGCCCGCTGCAGGCGCTCGGTGATCGCGGCGAGCTGGGCCCGGCTCTCGTAGGCGAACACCGGTGAGCCCTGGGCGGACAGGCTGCCGTCGATCCGTTTCATCTCCACGTGCAGCGGCCCGAGGTCGGCGAACTCCCGGTGCACCCGCACGATCGACGCGTACAGGTCGGCGGGCGGGAACAGCGCCATCAACCCGGTGAGCGTCGGGTCTCGGCGCTGGTAGTGCAGCATCGAATGGCCCCAGGTGAACTCGTAGAGCGGCACGCCGTAGACGCCCTTGCCCTCGAGGCAGCGGTAGCGGATCTGCCCGCCGCACGCGTGCGCCAGATCCTCCACGTTCGGCACCGACTGCACCGCAGCCAGCACCAGCACCATCGCCGCGCCGTCGGGGATCAGCCCGGCCAGGCCGGGGAAGTACTGCGGCAGCGGGTGCGCGTGGGGTGAGACCACCTTCTTGAGCACCCCGTCGCTGGTGCCGAGGTCGACCGAGAACCGGGCGGCCTGCTCGAATTCCGGGAACGCGATCACCAGCTCGTGCCACTCCCAGGCGGGCGCGACGGGCAGCTCGACCTCGGTGATGATGCCGTTGGCGCCGTAGGCGTGGTGCACCGTGGTGACCTCGCTGCCGCGCAGCTCGACCAGGCGCGGCTGTTCCTCGACCGTCATCACCTCCAGCGCGGTGATGTTGCCCGCGTCGCGCAGGATGCCCCACTGACAGCTGCCGACCCCCGCGTGCCCACCGGCGATGTAGCCGCCGATCGTGGCCTGGTGCGCGGTGGAGGGGTGCATGCGCAGCTCCCAGCCGGACGGGCGGATCGTCGCGTCGATGTCGGCGACCACGGTGCCGGTCAGCGCGCGCACCGAGCGCGGTGGCTGTCTCGCCCGGTCACCGTGCCAGCCGACGACACCGGCGATCGCGGTGACATCGATCACCGCGCCGCCGGAGAGCGGAACACCCTGGCCGAACTGGCCGGACCCCGCGCCGCGCACCGTGATCGGAACCCGATGCCGCGCGCACGCCGCGACGGCGACGCGCAGTTCCTCCTTGGTGCGCGGGGCGATGAAGATCTCGGCATTGCGGCCGCGCAGCAGATCACGCAGGACCGGGCTCTGGGCGAACCGGTCCCGGCTCTTGGTGCGCAGCCTGCGCGTGTCGACGGAATGGTCGACCGCGCCGAGCTCGGTGCGCAGTCGGGCCAGCGCTTCGGTGCGTGACATCGCGGTGCCTCCCAGTGCCGTCGAGACGTGCGCACCAGGGTGCCCGCACCGTGTTTCGTCGCCGTAAAGGCGGCGTTGCCCGGCTACTCGCTCGCGTCGTCGGCGTGCGAGATGGCGTCTTCCACGCGCTTGCGGGCACCGGCCAGGTGCTGCTCACAGCGGGTGGCCAGGGCCTCGCCGCGCTCCCAGAGGGCGAGCGAGTCGTCGAGATCGAGACCGCCCTGCTCCAGCATCTTGACGACGTTGACGAGCTCGTCGCGGGCGCGTTCGTAGCCGAAGGCGGCGATCTCGGCGAGGGTGTCGGCGGGCTCGGTTCCGGCGTCGGGCACGGTCAGTTCCCCTTGTCGTTGGTGGGTGTCAGGCGCTGGGTGCCGAGCGCGGCGGCGGTGACGGCGCCGTCGGCGACGCGGATGCGGAGCTGGCTGCCCGCAGGGGCGTCCTCGATCGCGCGGACCACGTGCCGGTCCTTCCCCGCGACGCGCTGCACGACAGCGTAGCCACGGGCCAGCGTCGCGGCCGGGCCGACGGCGGTGAGCTTCTCGCGCAGGTGCGCCGCGGCGGTCGACTCGGTGCGCAGGGTCTGCTCGACGGTGCGCCGGGCCGCCAGCCGCAATCGCTCCACTTCGTCGTGGCGGTGCCGCAGCTCGCGCAACGGATCGGCGAGCACAGGGCGCGAGCGCAATTGGGCGATGATGTGGGTCTCGCGCTGCACCCAGCCGCGCAGCGCGGCGGCCGAGCGGGCCCGCATCTCGCGCACGCCGGCGAGCTCGGCGGCGGCATCGGGGACGATCCGCTTGGCGGCGTCGGTGGGGGTGGCGGCGCGCACGTCGGCGACGAGATCGCTCAGCGGTGCGTCGGGTTCGTGCCCGATCGCGCTGACGATCGGGGTGGTCGCGGCGGCGATGGCCCGGCACAGTGCCTCGTCGGAGAACGGCAGCAGGTCCTCGGTGCTGCCGCCGCCGCGGGCGAGCACGATCACGTCGACGGCCGGATCGCGATCGAGGGCGGCCAGCGCCTCCAGCATCTGTGGCACCGCCGTCGGGCCCTGCACCGCGGTGTTCTTGACGACGAAACGCACCGCTGGCCAGCGATTCTGGGCGACGGTCAGCACGTCGCGTTCGGCCGCGCTCGCCCGCCCGGTGATCAGCCCGACCGTGCCGGGCAGAAAGGGCAACGGCCGCTTGAGCCGTGGATCGAACAGCCCCTCCGCCGACAGCAGCGCCTTGAGCCGCTCGATCCGGGCGAGCAGTTCACCGATGCCGACCGGCCGGATCTCGGTGACCCGCAGCGACAGCGTGCCCCGTCCGGTGAAGAATTGGAGCTTGCCGTAGACGACCACCCGGCTGCCCTCGGTGAGCGGAACGGGACTGCGCCGCAACAATTCCGGATCGCAGGTCACCGACAGCGACATGTCCGCCGAGGTATCGCGCAGCACCAGGAAGGCGGTGCGGGTGCCGGGCCGCAGACTGATCTGGGTGACCTGGCCCTCCACCCACACGCTGCCGAGCCGGTCGATCCACTGCGCGACCTTCACCGCGATCGAGCGCACCGGCCACGGCTGCTCCGCGGAACTGCCCGGTGCGCCCGCGGCGGTGTCCGCCGGGGCGGAAGCGCCGGAGCCGTCCTCAGTCATACGTCAGGTATACGCGGCGCTACCGACACAAACAAAAGCGACCGCGACCGGCGCGTTGGCCCCGGTCGCGGTCGCTGCGAAGGGGGGAGGCTACTGCGCCTGGACCGTCGCGATCCGGTTGGTCAGCATGGTGACGAACGGCGCGCGGGCCCGGGTCTGCTGCTCGAAGGCCAGCAGCTGGGCCAGTTCCTCGACGGTCAGCATGCGCAGCCGGGCGCGCAGCTGGGCCAGCGTCATCGCCGGGTAGTCGTAGCGGATGGCGACCTCGGGGGCCTGCACCTCCTCGGGCTCCGGCTCGGCGGCGGGCTCCTCGGCGGCCTGCTCGGACTCGAGCAGCAGCAGCGACGCGGGCGCGGCCTTGCCGTTGGTCTGCTCGGCCGGGATCTCCTCGGTGAACAGATCGAAGCGGCTGGCATGGCCGTTGGTGGCGACGGCGGGCTCCGGGGCGACGTCCTCGTCGAAGGTGGCCCAGGCGGGCTGCTCCTGCGGGGCCGAACCCAGACGTTCGAACAGGCCGTCGCCCTTGAGCGCGAGGCTGGTGACGAACTGCTGCACGTGCATGGTGGTCTGCAGCACGCGGCTCAGCGCGGTGATCGGGAAGTTGACCGCGGCGACGGGCAGCCGCCGGGTCTCTTCTAAGGCGTAGACGGCGGCACCGGCGGCGACCCGGGCCAGGTACGGAGGACGGAACATGGTCCCAGCCTGCCGCAAACCGCCTGTGATGCAAAGGTCCAGACCACCCCGATGTGACTTTCGCCCCTCGATCCGCCCTGATCCCGCCCGCGCGGCGCACGTAAGCTGTGGACTATGACCTCGGCAATTCCCTTGAACGTCGGTATCGCGCGCTCCGCGGGCGCGTCCGCTGCCGGTGGCAAGCGCGTGCTGCTGGCCGAGCCGCGCGGCTACTGCGCAGGCGTCGACCGCGCCGTCGAGACCGTGGAGAAGGCGCTGGAGAAGCACGGCGCCCCGATCTACGTCCGCAAGGAGATCGTGCACAACCGGCACGTGGTGGAGACGCTACGTGAGCGCGGTGTCGTGTTCGTCGACGAGACCGACGAGGTGCCCGAGGGCGCGCTGGTCGTGTTCTCCGCCCACGGCGTGGCGCCGATCGTGCACGAGACCGCCGCCGAGCGGAACCTGCGCACCATCGACGCGACCTGTCCACTGGTCACCAAGGTGCACCAGGAAGCCAAGCGCTTCGCCCGCGACGACTACGACATCCTGCTGATCGGTCACGAGGGCCACGAGGAAGTCGAGGGCACCGCCGGTGAGGCGCCCGAGCACGTCCAGCTGGTCGACGGCCCCGACTCGGTGGACAAGGTCACCGTGCGTGATCCGTCGAAGGTGATCTGGCTGTCGCAGACCACGCTGTCGGTCGACGAGACCATGGAGACGGTGCAGCGGCTGCGCGAGCGGTTCCCGACGCTGCAGGATCCGCCCAGCGACGACATCTGCTACGCCACCTCCAATCGGCAGACCGCGGTGAAGGCGATGGCGCCCGAATGCGATCTGGTGATCGTGGTCGGCTCGCGCAACTCCTCCAACTCGGTGCGGCTGGTCGAGGTCGCCCTCGGCGCGGGCGCGCGGGCCGCGTACCTGGTCGACTACGCCCGCGAGGTCGACCTCGCCTGGCTCGACGGGGTGCGCACGATCGGTATCACCTCGGGCGCGTCGGTGCCGGAGATCCTGGTGACCGGTGTGCTCGACCTGCTCGCCGAGCACGGCTTCGGCGAGGTGCAGCCGGTGACAACGGCCAACGAGACCCTGGTGTTCTCGCTGCCGCGTGAGCTGCGCGCCGCGCGCCGCGACGCGCCGGCCCAGGGCTGACACAGGACCGACGTAAACAAGGAATCCCCCGTCGCGAGTTCGCGGCGGGGGATTCCTTGTTCTCACACGTTGTCGGGCCTGCGCCGTTCGGTGCGACCGGTGTCGGCGCGATCGCGGTAGCGCACCGTCGGCTGGGGATGCGGCTGCGGGTCGGGCCTGCGGCGCGGGGTCCGCGCGGCGTCGGCCTCGCGCGGGGCGGCGTTGCGGGCGGCGCGCGGCTCCCTGGTCCTGGCCGCGGCGGGCGCGCGCTTGGGATCGGTCGCGCGCGGTGCGCGGCGGGCCGGGCTGGCCATGTCGACCTCGGTGGCCGGGTCGTCCAGGACGGCGGTGGCGCGGCGGGCGCGCTGGCGGCCGGTGTCGCCCGCGGCCTCGGGACGGCGGCGTTTGACCGGCTTGCGCTCGGTCTTGCGTTCGGTCCGGCGTTCGGCGGAAAGCGGGCGGGCGGTGGCGGGGGTGCGCTTGGCGATCGCGATCCGGGCACCGCCGATGGCGAGGACGAGGACCGTGGCCAGCATCATCGTCGGGAAGCGCTCCACCAGCGGGATGACGAGGTTCATCAGCACGTCTTTGATGGAGGTGGTGGCGCGCCCACCCAGCAGCTGGCAGGCCACCGGCACCGCGACGAACAGCAGCAGCGGCGGCATGACCATGGTGGAGAACAGCCCGCGGAACCGCACGGCGCACACGGCCAGCACGCAGCCCAGCACATACAGCGCCGAGAAGGTGCCCGTCGGGTAGGTCTCGCCCCCGATCGCGTCGATCGCGAACCCCACCATCGTCATGCCCGCGGCGAGCAGAATCGCGCCCCAGGCGGGGATGCCGGGCACCGAGGGCAGGATCGAACGTTGCGGCGCGGGCACCCGGGGTCGCGCACGTTGGGAAGCAGCCACACCATGACACTAACCGCACAACGCGCCGTCAGGCGCTGCGGCACGGGGATCTCAGCGACGATCCTCGGCCTCGGCGAAGGCCACGGCCCGCGGTCTGGCCTCGGTCAACCGGATTGCCGGCAGCTCCTGATCGGCGATCCCGAGATCGTGCATCCGGCGCGCGGTGACCAGCACCCGTGACTCGACCGAGCCGACGGTGGCGTTGAAAGCCGCAACTGCCTTACCGAGATTCACCCCGAGATTGTCCAGGTGGTCGGCCACTTTGCCGACCCGGGTGTAGAGCTCCTTGCCCAATTGCTGCACCGTTGCCATATCGCGGGACAGCGCTTCCTGGCGCCAGCTGAACGCGACCGTCCGCAGCAGCGCGATGAGCGTCGTGGGGGTTGCCAGGATCACGTTCCGCCCGAACGCGTACTCCAGCAGCCCCGCGTCGGTGGTGAGCGCGGCGTCGAGGAACGGATCGCCCGGCACGAACAGGACGACGAACTCCGGCGCCGGATCGAACGCCGCCCAGTACGCCTTGTCCGCCAGCTGGTCGACGTGGGCGCGCAGATGCTTGGCGTGCCGGGCCAGCAGCTGGTCGCGGGCGGTGGGGTCGTCGGTGGTCGCGGCGTCGAGGTAGGCGGTGAAGGGGACCTTCGCGTCGACGACGATGTGCCTGCCGCCCGCCAGCCGGACAACCAGATCCGGCCGCACCCCGCCGCGATCGCCGCCGCCGGCCCGGTGCACCTGGGTATCGAAATCGCAGTGCCTGGTCATGCCCGCCAGCTCGACGACCCGCTCCAGCTGGATCTCCCCCCAGCGGCCGCGAACCTGCGGCGCGCGCAGCGCCGCGACCAGCTGCCCGGTCTGGTCGGAGAGCCGGTGCGAGGTGCGCTGCATTCCGGCGACCTGCTCCCGCAGCCCCGAGTAGGCGTCGATCCGGTGGTGCTCGACCTGGCGGATCTGCTGCTCGAGTGCGCCGACGGCATCGCGCAGCGGATCGACCATCGCGCCGATCGCGGCCGAATGCCTGCGCGCCGCATCCTCGTTCGCCGCGTGCAGCGATTGCTGCAGCAACCGTTGATTGTCCCCGGCCGCCGCCAGCCTGGCCTCCGCCGCGGCGGCGCGTTGCCCGCCCCGGGCGGAATGCCCCAACCAGCCGAGACCGAACCCGGCAGCGAATACCAAGACGAGCGCGACGAGCATCGAGGCGGTCATAGCGGCGATAGTGCCGGAAGCCACCGACAAACTCGCAATCACCGGGCAACCCGGGCGTGGTGACGCGCCGGTGCGGGACACCCGAGGGGTGCGTCGATTGAATTCTGTCGGGGGTGTGGCCTAAGTTTCGCGGCATGCGGATCCTGCACACCTCCGACTGGCACATCGGGCGCACCTTCCACGGTGTCGACCTGTTAGCCGATCAGGCGGCGGTGCTGGCGTCGATCGCGGACCTGGTCGCGGCGGAGTCCGTCGACGTGGTCGTCGTTCCGGGTGACGTCTACGACCGGTCCATCCCGAACGCCGACGCGATCGCGGTCTGCAACCGCGGGTTCGAGGCGATCCGGGCCGCGGGCGCGGTGATCGTCGCGACCTCGGGCAATCACGATTCGCCCGCCCGCCTCGGCGCGGGCGCCAGCTTCGCGGCGGCGGGCGGGCTGCACCTGTGCACCCGGGTCGCCGACGCCGACCGGCCGGTACTGCTCGCCGACAGTCACGGCGAGGTGGCCTTCTACGGGATCCCGTATCTGGAGCCGGAGATCACCCGCGCCGAACTCGGTGTGCCGCAGGCCCGCTCGCACGCGGAGATCCTCGACGCCGCGATGGGCCGCATCCGCGCCGATCTCGCCGGTCGGCCGGGCACGCGCACCGTGGTGCTCGCGCACGCGTTCGTCGTCGGCGGGGAGGCGACGGGGTCGGAGCGATCGATCTCGGTGGGCGGGGTCGAGACGGTGTCGATGTCGGCGTTCGACGGAATCGACTATGTGGCGCTGGGACACCTGCATTCGCCGCAGACCCTGTCGGAGTCGGTGCGCTACAGTGGTTCTCCGCTACCGTACTCGTTCGCCGAGAATTCCCACCGCAAGGCGGTCTGGATCGTCGACCTCGACGCCGCCGGACTGGCCGCGGTGCGCCGCCACGACCTACCGCTGGTGCGCGGGCTCAGCAAGCTCACCGGCACCCTCGACGAGCTGCTCACCGATGCCGGATTCGCCGACGCCGAGCCGCATTACGTCTCCGCGACGCTCACCGACAGCACCCGCCCGGTCGACCCGATGCGTAAGCTGCGCGAGCGCTTCCCGCACGCGGTGCACGTGGAATGGGCACGCCCCGAGGGCAATCCGGAGCTGCGCTACCGCGAGCGGGTGCACGGCCGCCGCGATGTCGAGGTCGCGGCGAGTTTCCTGACCGATGTGCGCGGTGCGCCGACCGGAGGCGAGATGCGATGGGTGGAGCGTGCGCTGGCCGCCGCCGTGCGTGAACCCGATGCGGGTCGCGCCGAAACCCGTCGCGCTGCGGACGAATTCGAGGCCATGGACGTGACCGCGTGAGGGCTGCGCTGGGCGGTGCCGCGTGAGGCTGCATCGACTGGAGATGGTCGCGTTCGGTCCCTTCGCCGAGTCCACCGTCGTGGATTTCGACGTGCTCGGCGCGGATGGTCTGTTCCTGCTGCACGGGCACACCGGCGCGGGCAAGACCAGCATCCTCGACGCCATCGCCTTCGCGCTGTACGGGCGGGTGCCCGGTGCGCGCGGGGAGGGCAAGCGGCTGCATTCCGATCACGCCGACCCGCAGACGAGGCCGAAGGTCACCCTCGAGGCCACCCTCGGCGGTCGTCGGCTGCGACTCACCCGTAGCCCGGCGTTCGAGCGGCCGAGCAGCCGCGACAGCACCCGGTTCACCGAGGTGCAGGCCAAGGGCACGCTGGAATGGCTGGACGGGTCGGGCGAGAATCTGTCCAGGCTCACCGATATCGGCGACGAGGTCGTGCGTCTGCTCGGCATGAGCGCCGACCAGTTCTTCCAGGTCGTGCTGTTGCCCCAGGGCGATTTCGCGAAGTTCCTGCGCGCCGAGAACGAGGATCGCGAGAAGCTGCTCGAAAAGCTCTTCGACACCCAGCGATTCGGTACCGCCGAGACGTGGCTGGCGGACCGCCGTCGCGCCGCCGAGGCCGACCTCACCGCCCGCACCCAGGGCATCGATCGACTGATCACCAAGGTCGGTATGGCCGCGGGCTATGGCGGCGCGGAATCGGTCGGCCTGCCCGACGCGGTGACCTGGTCCCAGGATCTGCTCGCCACCGCGCGCACCGACCTGGCCGAGGCGAACACGAACGCCGAACTCCGCCAGCAGGAGTCGGGCGCGGCCCGCGCCGAGGCCGAGGAGCAGCGCCGCGTCGCCGGGTTGCACGCCCGGATGGCGGCGGCCCGCGCGGAACTGGCCGCGTACACCGCCGACGCCCCGCGCCGGGCCGAGCTGGAACGTGAACTCGAGCAGGCTCGCCGGGCCGAGCCGGTGGTGCACGCCATCGACGAGGCGCGGTCGGCGGTGCGCGCGTTGCGCCGCGCGGAGGCGTCGACCCGGTCGGTCGCCGGTGAACTGGCCGTCCAGTTGGGTGCCGAGGCGGCCGCCGATATCGCGGGGCTGGATCTGCTGACGGTGGTCTTCGACGACGCTGATCCGTCGGCCCGGACGCCGGTCGAGCGAGTGGATTCCACCGGTGGACAAGGTGATACGCGACGCGTCGGCGGCGTGCGGTCTGACGGCGGGTCGCCCGGACCAGGTAGTGAACAGGGCACCCGGGTGGGCAGCCCCTCCGGTCCAGATGGCGTGCGGCCGGAGGATCTCGGCCGCGTTCGCGATGTCGAGGGCGATCTCGACGCCGCGGTGAGCCAGTGGAACGCCCAGCTCGGTGTGCTCGGTGAGGTGCGGGCCGACGCCGAGACCGCACGTCAGCTCGCCGTGGATCTCACCGCGCACGAGGCCGAGGTGACGCGCCTGACCGCGCGCGCCGGCGAACTCGCGCAGCGCCGTACCGAATTGCCCGTCGTGCTCGCGGGAGCGGGGGAGCAGCTGCGCGAGGCCACCGATGCCGCCGCCGCGCTGCCCGGACTGCGGACCGAGCTCGGTAAGTGGCAGGAATCCGCGGCGGCCGCCGTCGAATTGGCCAAGCAGCGGCCTGCGCTGGACCGGGCACAGACTGAGTTCGACGCGGCGCGGGGGACTTATCTCGACGCTCGGGAACGGGTGCTCGATCTGCGCACGCGCCGATTGGCGGGCATGGCCGCCGAACTCGCCGGCGCATTGTCGGTCGGCGCACCGTGCGCGGTGTGCGGGTCCGCCGAGCATCCCGACCCCGCTCGCCCCACCGACGACGCGGTATCCAAGGACGCCGAGGACGCCGCCACCGCGGCCGAGCAGGCGGCCGAAGCCGCACGCGACCGGATCGCCGAGCGCATCGGCGTCATCGAACGCGAGATCGAGGCGCTGACCGCGCGCGGCGGCGACGCCGACCCGGTCACCCTGGCCGATGCCGTGCGCACCGCCACCCACCGCTTCGACGACGCCGCCGACAGCGCCGCCCGCGTCACCACCCTCACCACCCGCCTCGACACCCTGCGCGCCGAGGAAACCACCCTGCACGAGCAGTCCCGCGACCTCACCACCCGCCTCGGCACCGCCACCGCGACCATCACCGCCACCCGCACCCGCCTCGACGAACTCACCCTCCGCCTGCGCACCGCCGCCGGCGCCGACGACTCGGTCGACGCCCGCACCACCCGCCTCGAATCCCTCATCACCGCCGCCACCACCCTCCGCACCGCCCGCACCGAGGAATCCGCCGCCCGCGACACCGTCCGCCACATCGCCACCCGCGTCGAAAACCTCGCCCAGGCAGCCGGTTTCGTTCCCGAGGGCTACGAACGGATCACCACTGCTCCAGCCGCCGTACCGGATGAGGCGACGGGCGATGGCAGCGATGGCGAGTCAGCCGACAGCGTGGACGAACCGCGTGCCCAGCGAGCCGCGCGCCCAGCGAGCCGCGCGCCCGAGATGCCCACGCTGTTCGACCTTTTCGACGACGAGCCGGTCGAGGACGAACCGGAACCGGAGCCCGAACCGGCGCCGCGGCGCGACGATATCGCCCTGCTCACGGCGTACGCCCAGCTCGTCACCGTGCTCGCCCGGACCGCGGCCCAGCAGTCGGCGATCGAATCCGAGCTCACCGCTGCCGACCGGGCCCGTGCCCACGCCGACGCGGTCCTCGCCGAACCGCAGATCCAGGCGGTGGCCGAGCAGGTGCCTGCCGATCTGGCCGCGCTGGAACAGCGTTTCGCCGATGCCCAGACCGCGTTCACCGCGGCGGTGGCTACCCAGTCGGCCGCCGCCGAGCGGGTCGCGCAGCTGGAGCAGCTGGGGACCCAGCTGTGGGGTGAGGTCGAGCGGATCGCGCCGAGGCAGCGTGATTTCGACGAGCTGGCCACGCTGGCCGACGTGGTCGCGGGGCGTGGCGAGAACAATCGCCGGATGTCGTTGCGCTCGTACGTGCTCGCCGCGCGCCTCGAGGAGGTCGCGGTCGCCGGTTCGCTGCGGCTGCGCCGGATGTCCGGCGGCCGCTACGAATTCGTGCACTCCGACAAGGCGGGTCCGCGTGGCCGACGCGGTGGCCTCGGCCTCGATGTCCGCGACGACTACACCGGCGCGGTCCGCTCCGCGAAGACCCTCTCCGGCGGTGAGACCTTCATGGCCTCACTGGCTTTGGCGCTCGGCCTGGCGGACGTGGTCGCCGCCGAAGCGGGCGGCCTGGTGCTCGACACCCTGTTCATCGACGAGGGCTTCGGCAGTCTCGACGCCGACACCCTCGACGCGGTCATGGGCGTCCTGGACGAACTGCGGGCGGGCGGCCGCGTGGTCGGCGTGGTCAGCCACGTCGACGAGATGCGCCAGCGGATTCCCAGCCGACTGCACGTCCTACGCGGCCGGACGGGCTCGCAGCTCCAAGCAACTGTCGCCTGACGACGGGGCCGGGTTTCTCCTCGGTCTGTCGTCGCTCAGGGAGTAGCTCCGGCCCGGAGCCCCGCAGATCAGGCCGTCGGTTCGGGCACCGGATCGGCCCGAACCGCACCCCCGGATTTCGGCGCGAACCCCGGCAACCACCCGTCGACATACGGGATCATCAGCTGGATCAGCGGCCCGATGCCGAAGGCATAGACCAGCGTGCCGATGCCGACGCTGCCTCCGAGCAGCCAGCCGGTGATCAGCACCGTCGCCTCGATGCCGGTGCGCACCGACCACACCGGCCACCCGGTCCGGGCGACCAGTCCAGTCATCAGTCCATCACGGGGTCCTGGACCCATCCCCGCGCCGATGTAGAGCACGGTCGCCGCGGCGTTGACGACGACGGCGAGCACCATCGCCGCCACCCGCACCCACAGCGCGTCGGCGGCGGGGATCAGCCACAGCCCGACGTCCACCGAGACCCCGATCACGATCACATTGCTGACCGTGCCCAGACCCGGCTTCTGCCGGAGCGGAATCCACGCGAGCAGCACGACGACACCGGTCACCGCGGTGACGGCGCCGAAACTCAGCGGCACGTGCGCGGCGACGCCCTGGTGGAAGACGTCCCACGGATCGAGCCCGAGCCCGGCCCGGATCATCACCGCCATCGACGTCCCGTACAACCACAGACCGGTGTAGAGCGCGATCAGGCGACGAGTGAGCATGGGTATCAGCATCCGGGCCGACTGGACCTCATGAAAGAGCCAATCGTGAGTTACTGGCCTTACTATCTCAGGCCTCGTGCGCGAGCAACCACCGCTTGGCGTCGAGTCCCCAGCGGAATCCACCCAGCGCACCGCCGATCCGCAGCACCCGATGACACGGCACGAACAGCGCCGCGGCATTGCGCGCGCACGCGTTCGCGGCAGCCCTGGTCGCCGCAGGCCGACCGGACAGCCCGGCGAACTCGGTGTAGGTGACCGGCTCGCCCGCGGGCACCTTGCGCAGCACTTCCCACGCGTGGGTGAGGAACTCGCCGGAGCGCTGGCGCACGGTGATCGCGTCGATCGCGGTGAGCTCGCCGGCGTGGTAGGCGGTCACCGCCCGGGTGACCTCGCCGAGCGCGTCCCGCTGCCGCAGCTCGGCCGGACGTAGCGTGGCGTGGATGACGCTGGTGAGCTCGGCCGGGTCGGCGGTCCAGCCCGAGGCGAGGACCGCGCCGTCGGCGTCGACGATGGCGGTGAACGGTCCGATCGGGGTGGCGACGGTGGCGACGTCGGCGCGTCGAATGCTGGTGTCGGTCATGATGCTTCGCTTCCGTTGACGGGGCGGGAAGGGCGGGGCGCGGCGATGACGCCGCGATGTTCGAGTGCCGTCTTCCACAGGTGCATGGACAGGTAGGAGCGCCACGGCGCCCAGCGGGTGGTGTGGTCGAGGTCGACGCCGGCCAGCGTCGCGCCCTGGCGGACGACCAGGTCGGTGCCGAGCAGGATGTCCGGATCGGCGAGCAGGCGCATGGTGACGTAGTCGGCCGTCCACGGCCCGACCCCGGCCAGCGCGAGCAGGTCGCGGCGCAGTTCGGCGGCCGTGCGGCCGGAGTGCAGGACCAGCTCGCCCTCGGCGATCGCCCTTGCCGCCGCCACGACGGCCGACACCCGGCGGGCCGGTCCGGTGAGCACCTCCGCGCCGCGCTCGGCGACCACGTCGGGGGTGGGGAACAGCCGGGGCGCCGGGCCGTCGATCCGATCGCCGAGGGCGCCGACCAGGCGCGCGGTGTGGGTCGCCGCCGCCTGGACCGAGATCTGCTGACCGATCATGGTGCGCAGCAACAACTCCGGGCCGTCGAGGCAGCCGGGCACGCGAATGCCCGGTCCGAACCCGTGGCCGGGAACCGCCGTCACGACGGGAAGTCCGTTGTCCGGGACGGCGAGGCCGAGACCCTCGTCGATGCCCTGCGGATCGGCGTCCAGGTCGAGCAGGTGCCGCACGCGCGCCACCGTCGGCGCCAGGTCGCGCATGTCGCGCAGCGCCAGTTCGGCGCGCACGTGGCCGGGCTGGAACGACAGCCGGACGGTGGCGTGCCCGTGCGGAGTTCGCAGCCCGCGGGTGTAGACGCCGTCCTCCCACAGCTCCATGCCGGGCACGGTGTGCGCGGACAGGAACCACGCCAGCCACCCGGTGTCGAGCGGCTCCCGGTACGGCAGGCGCAGCGTGAGCAGGCCCGGCGCGGCGGGTGCGACGGCATCGGAGCGCGGTGAGCGCCGTGACTCCGTGCGCATGGTCGTCGGGCTGACCGCGAACACCTCGCGCACGGTGTCGTTGAACTGGCGGATGCTGGCGAACCCGGCCGCGAAGGCGATGTCGGACATCGGCATCTCGGTGGTCTGGATCAGCAGCCGCGCGGTGTGCGCGCGATGCGCCCTGGCCAGGGCCAGCGGTCCGGCGCCGAGTTCGGTGGTGAGTACCCGGGTGAGCTGTCGCTGGGAGTAGCCGAGGGTCGAGGCGAGCGCGGGCACGCCGCCGCGTTCGATCACCCCGTCCCCGATCAGCCGCATGGCCCGCGCGGCCAGATCGGCCCGGACATTCCACAGCGGCGAGCCCGGCGCGGCATCGGGTAGGCACCGTCGGCAGGCGCGATACCCGGCCTGCTGCGCCGCCGCGGCGGTGGGCAGGAAGGAGACATTGGCCCGCTTGGGCGTGATCGCGGGGCAGGAGGGCCTGCAGTAGATACCGGTCGTGCGCACCGCGGTGAAGAACTGCCCGTCGAAGCGGGAGTCCCGGGTCGAGACCGCCCGGTAGCAGCGCTCGAAGTCCAAAGCCGTGATCGTCACGGGTTCCACAATGCCCGCGAAGCGAGCGGGTCGCTAGCGGAAATCGGCCACTATCCCCGGTGACCCGATGACGGTAATTCGTAGCTGATGAGGTCACCCGGTTGGCATTGCAGCTCCCGGCACAGTGCGGCGAGGGTGGAGAACCTGATGGCCTTCGCGTGCCCGTTCTTGAGCACCGACATATTGACCACGGTGATCCCGACCCGCTCGGCGAGTTCGGTGAGGGTCAGCCCCCGCTCGGCGAGCAGGTGGTCGAGGTGCACGCGCACGCCCGTGGCTTCTTCCGGCGGCATCAGATCAGGCCCGCGGTGTCGTCGCGCAGCGCGGTGCCGCGCCGGAACACCTCGGCCAGCGCGACGAGCGCCATCCCGACGAGAAGCGCTGCGAGGGTGGGCGATCCGGCGTCGAGCGTGAACCGCAGCAGCACCAGATCGTGGCCGTCGAGCGCCCGGGACTGGAGTTCGGCCCTGGTGAACGCCGCGACCGTCGGAACCACCAGCGCGCCGCCGAGGACCGCGCCCGCGACGGTGTAGATCCGGCGGACATTCGGCGCGACGAACGGGTCGCCCTGCGCCAGGCTCCCGACGATCCGCAGGACGGCGGTCAGCGCGATCAGGACGGCTATGGCGAGCAGCAGTCCGGGCGTCGCGAGCAGCAGTCGCTCCACGGCATCGGGCTGATGGAAGGTGATCGTCAGGTTCCCGTCGACGGCGACGTCGACAGCTCCCGTAGTCCTCGCGTCGACGACCGGCGCGGCGATGTCACCCGGCCGGTCGACGACGATCGTCGTCGGATGGCCGCCGCCGCGGACGGGTACCAGCGCGGCGATCCATAGCAGTTGATAGACCGCGACGAGACCGGTGATCCCGATCGCGGCGAGAAGCACGGCCCGGAGCACGACATTGTCGGCACCGGACCAGCGGAATGCGGATGACGTAGGCATGATCGGCCCCCCGTTTATCGTTTTTCGATATTAACGATAAACGATATGGGGGCCGATGTCAGCAGCAGCGGGTGGTCGGGTTCCGCTCGGCTTCGGCGTAGCGGTCGCGCCAGTACTGGCGTTCGCTGGGGATGGGGCAGCCGGGGTGGGTGCGCCGCAGATGGTCGACGTAGCGCTGGTAGTCCTGGCCGCCGTTGATCGCGCTGTACCACCTGGCGACCCCGCGCACGCCCGCCCACACCCGCGACAGCAGCGCCGGCGCGGCCGGGCGCGGCGCCGTGGCCGCAGGGGCGGGGGCGGCCGATCCGGTGAACCGGCCGCTCCCGTCCCGCGACACACTCACGACACGTGCGCCGATCCGGGTGCGGTCACCTTGCCCTCGGCGATCAGCACATCCCACTCCTTCTGTACGTCCTTCTCCGCGGCGGTCGAGACGAAACCGCTGGGCGCGAAGATCTTCGACGGCTGCTCCTCGGACTCGGTGCTCGACACCGTGCCCGACCGGATCGCCCGCGCGCACACGATCGCGCCGACCACGGTGACGATCAGCACCAGCACCGCGAACACGATCGAGAGCGTGCCCTGGATGAAGGTGTTGCGGATGGCGATGTCGACCTGCTCGGGCGTCTTCGCGGTCAGGCAGCCCGTGCCCGCCTCCTTGGCGGCCTGGCACAGGCTGTGCTGCTTCCAGTAGCCGAGCTTGGGATCGGCGGAGAAGATCTTCTGCCAGGACGCGGTCATGGTGACCAGCAGATCCCAGACCAGCGGGACGCCGGGGATCCAGGCCCACTTCAGCAGGCCGCGCTTGATGATGATGGTCAGCACGATCGTCAGCGCGATCGCGGCGAGCAGCTGGTTGGCGATGCCGAACAGCGGGTAGAGCGCGTTGATGCCGCCGAACGGATCGTTGACGCCCATCAGCAGCACGCCACCCCAGCCGGCGACGACCAGCAGCGAGCACAGCCACGCGCCGATCCGCCAGGACGGATCGCGGAACTTCGTGAACCCGCCGCCGAAGTTGCCCAGCGCGTCGGAGACCAGGAACCGGGCCACCCGGGTGCCCGCGTCGATCGTGGTGAGGATGAACAGCGCCTCGAACATGATCGCGAAGTGGTACCAGAACGCCTTCATCGATTCGCCGCCGAGGAACTTGTGGAAGACCTCGGAGATGCCGACCGCCAGCGTCGGCGCGCCACCGGTGCGCGAGATGATCGATTTCTCACCCACGTCGGCGGCCGCGTCGGCGAACAGTTCCGGCGTCGCGGGCGGACCCGACAGGCCGAGCGTATTCGTGTAGGCCGCGGCCTTTTCCGGGGTGCCGCCGGTGAGCCCGAGCGGCGCGTTCATGCCGAAGTACAGGTGCTGATCGATGATCGAGGCCGTGATGATGGCCATCACCGCGACGAACGACTCCATCAGCATGCCGCCGTAGCCGATCATCCTGGCGTTGGATTCCTTGGCCAGCAGCTTGGGCGTGGTGCCCGAGGAGACCAGCGCGTGGAAACCCGACAGCGCGCCACAGGCGATGGTGATGAACAGGAACGGGAACAGGCTGCCCGCGAACGCGGGACCCGTTCCGGTGTGCGCGAATTCGGAGACCGCGGGCGCCTTCAGCACCGGCATCGTGATCAGGATGCCCGCCGCCAGCAGCACGATGGTGCCGACCTTCATGAACGTCGACAGGTAGTCGCGCGGGGCGAGCAGCAGCCACACCGGCAGCACCGAGGCGAAGAAGCCGTAGGCGATCAGGCACCAGGCGATGGTGGTGCGCGAGAGGGTGAACCAGTCGGCGCCCCACTCGGTTTCCGACACCCAGCCGCCGCCGACGATCGCCGCCAGCAGCAGCACGATGCCGATCGCGGAGACCTCGCCGACCTTGCCCGGCCGCAGGAACCGCAGGTACACGCCCATGAACAGGGCGATCGGGATGGTCATCGCGATCGAGAACACGCCCCACGGGCTCTCGCCGAGCGCGTTGACGACGACCAGTGCCAGCACCGCGAGCAGGATCGTCATGATGGCCAGGATCGCCACGATCGCGGCGACACCACCCACCGTGCCGAGCTCGTCGCGCGCCATCTGCCCGAGGCTGCGGCCGCGCCTGCGCGTCGAGGCCCACAGCACCAGGTAGTCCTGCACCGCGCCGGCGAACACCACGCCGACGATGATCCAGATCGTGCCGGGCAGGTACCCCATCTGCGCGGCGAGCACCGGGCCGACCAGCGGCCCGGCGCCCGCGATGGCGGCGAAGTGGTGACCGTAGAGCACCCGCCGGTCCATCGGCATGAAGTCTTTGCCGTTGTCGTAGATCTCGGCGGGGGTGGCGACATCGTCGCGCGGCTTGGTGATCTTCCATTCGATGAACCGCGCGTAGAACCGGTACGCGATGATGTAGGTACAGACCGCCGCGATGACGATCCACACCGCGTTGACCGACTCACCGCGGACGAACGCGATGATCGCCCAGGCGATCGTGCCGAGCACGGCGATCCCCGCGAACACGGCCTTCTTGGCGGGCGTGATCGGGGTGCGATCGACGACACCGACCGGAGGCAAGTCCGGGTCGGTCCGCAGATATTCGATGGTCGCCATGTGCCAACTCTCCTGGTATAACGCGCAGAGCCTCGGGTGAAACATCGACAACGTAGCCGATCGGCCCAGCGCGCCGGACAGGATCACCCACCGTCGCGGCCAAGATGAAATTTTGTTCAGCGGGTCATTCGCCGCGGTAGGTGCCGAAGCTCCAGAGGTTGCCTTCGGGGTCGGCGACGGTGAACCCGCGCGAGCCGTAGTCCTCGTCGCGCAGGCCGCGGATGAGGCGGGCGCCCGCCGCGGTGGCCCGCGCGTGCAGCGCGTCGGGCTCGTCGGTGACCAGGTAGAGCGAGGCGACGCCGGCGGGGCGGGTGCCGAAGGGGCTGTCGTCGCGACCGGTGGAGCCGAACATGATGCCGCCGCCCGCGGGCCAGCGCAGTTCGCCGTGTTCGACGACCGACGCGTCGTCCTCCCTGGCGTAGACGGCGACCTCGTCGAAACCGAAGGCGGTGGTGAGGAATTCGATCATGGCGCGAGCGTCGTCGAAGGCGAGGCAGGGCCAGACCGCGGTCTGGGTGTTGGTGGAAGTGTCCATGTGCTCAGCCTCTCGCCTCGGGGGCGGTCGGGTCTTGGACGGATGGAATCTCCTCGGCCAGCCAGGTCGTCGGGGCGCAGGCGGCCAGCTCGGCGAAGTCGCGGTTCAGGTGAGCCTGGTCGTAGTAGCCGCAGGCGGCGGCGACCTGAGCGATGGAGACATAGGACGGGGTGTTCGCCAGCATCCGCCGCGCCCGCTCGAACCGGATGATCCGCGCGGCCAGTTTCGGGCTCGCGCCGAACTCGGCGGTGAACTTGCGCGTCAGATGCTGGCGGCTCCAGCCGATCCGCTGCGCCAGCGGGGTGATCTCGCAGGTGCCGCCGGTGCCGACGAGGGTGCGCCAGGCCCAGGACAGTTCGGGTCCGGCGAGGGTTTCGGTGCGCGCCGCCGCGGTCAGCGCCCGATCGCAGGCGGCGAAGCGGCCGGGCCAATCCGGTTGTGACTGCACGGCATCGGCGAGCTGGTCACCCAGCGGTCCACCGGCGTCGGAACATTCGATCGAGACATCCCACAGTTCGCTCGCGGGCATGCCGAACAGGACCCGGCTGCCCAGCGGGGTCAGCTCGATCGCGATGCCCTCCTGGAAACCGGTGTGCGAGATCATCGCCGGAGTCGCTTGCAGGCCGCTGAGTACACAGCGGTAGCTGCCGGGCGCCTGGTGCGGATCGGTGTGCTCGACCACGTCGATGGTCGGGCCGATGGCGACGATGAAGGTCATGTGCCGCGAGGGCAGGCCCCGGTGCAGGCCGGGTTCGAACCCCGCGAGCCGGTAGCCGATGTAGCGGTCGATGAAGGCCGCCAGGATCGGCGCGGGGGCCGCGGTCACCACCTCCGTGGTCGACTCCATACGCGTCACGCTACGCCGGAAACAGTGGCAGCGACCAGGGTCGTGAGCGATGTGGTGTGGCGCACGCGTCCCGCGCTCCCGTGCGGGGTAACCATTCTGTGAAGGTGCTCGCCGCGCCCGGCGCGCGGCGGTGAGATTTCGCACTCACAGGTCCGTGAGCTGTGGTTACGCGCACTCAGGCGGTTACCGTTGCGCCTTCGCCCAATCTCAGGAGGTGTCATGCGGCGAGTTCGGTACGAGCGCAGCGGTGGTCCGGAGGTGCTCGAGGTCGTCGCGGCCGAGGTGCCGGTGGCCGGTCCCGGTGAGCTGCTGGTCAAGGTCGAGGCCATCGGGGTCACCCTGTCGGCGATCCGGCGGATCAGCGGTCCGCAGCAGTTGCGGGCCGAGGTGGCCGGTGAGGTCGTCGCGGTCGGTGACGGTGTCGACGGCTACGCCCCCGGCTATCGCGTCGTCGGCCTGTGCGCCGACGCCTACGCCGAGTACGTCGTGCTGCCCGCCGACCAGGCCTCGGCCATCCCCGACGGCGCGTCCGCGGTCGACGCCGTCGCCTTGATGCGCAGCGGTCTGGTCGCGCTCGGCGCGCTCGACACCGCGGCCCCGCGCGAGGGCGAGACCGCCCTGATCACCGCCGCCGCCGGTGGCGTCGGCCACCTCGCCGTGCAGCTGGCCCGGGTCCGTGGCGCGGGCTGGGTCGTCGCGGCGGTGTCCGACGGGGCCAAGGCCGACTTCGTGCGTGGGCTCGGCGCGGACGAGGTCGTCACCTACGACCAGCTCCAGGCCGCCAAGCAGGCCGACTTCGCCCTCGACGGTGTCGGCGGCACCGGGCTGGGCGCCACGATCGGCGCGCTCGCCGAGGGCGGCCGGGTCGTCACCTACGGCACCGGCGGCGGCCTCATCGACACCGAGGACCTGCTCGCCGGCGGCAAGACGCTGTCCGGCTTCCGGATCGGCCGCCTCGCCCAGCGCGACCCGGCCCGCTACGAGGACCTGCGCCAGGAGGTCTGGCAGTTCTACGCCTCCGGCCTGCTGCATCCGGTCGTGCACGCCGAGTTCGCCCTCGACGAGGCCGCCGCCGCGCACGCCGTCATCGAGCAGCGCGCCAACCTGGGCAAGGTCGTCCTGGTTCCGTGATCACCCTCGGCCCGCCCCGCCCGCGCGGGGCGGGTTCCGGTGGTTCGGTGACCGGCCGCACCGCGTAGACTCTGCTCCTCGTGAGCCTCACCCTCGGAATCGTCGGCCTGCCCAACGTCGGAAAGTCGACGCTGTTCAACGCGCTGACCAAGAACGACGTGCTGGCCGCGAACTACCCGTTCGCGACCATCGAGCCCAACGTCGGCGTGGTCCCGCTGCCGGACCCGCGGCTGGACAAGCTGGCCGAGATCTTCGGTTCCGAGAAGATCGTGCCCGCCGTGGTGTCCTTCGTCGACATCGCGGGCATCGTCAAGGGTGCCTCCGAGGGCGCGGGCCTGGGCAACAAGTTCCTGGCCAACATCCGTGAGGCCGACGCCATCTGCCAGGTGGTGCGCGTATTCGCCGACGACGACGTGGTCCACGTCGACGGTCGCGTCGATCCCACCGCCGACATCGAGGTCATCGAGACCGAGCTGATCCTGGCCGACCTGCAGACCCTCGAGAAGGCCATCCCGCGCCTCGAGAAGGAAGCCAAGGTCAAGAAGGACCGCAAGCCGCTGCTCGACGCCGCCAAGGTCGCCCAGGAGTTCCTCAACGAGGGCACCACCCTGTTCGCCGCCGGCAAGAAGGTCGACGGCGAACTGCTGCGCGAACTCTCGCTGCTCACCATCAAGCCGTTCCTCTACGTCTTCAACGCCGACGAATCGGTGCTCACCGACGAGGCCAAGGTCGCCGAACTCGAGGCCGCCGTCGCCCCCGCCGACGCCGTCTTCCTCGACGCCAAGGTCGAAGCCGAACTCCTGGAACTCGACGACGAGTCCGCCCTCGAACTGCTCGAGTCCATCGGCCAGACCGAGCCCGGCCTGCACGCCCTGGCCCGCGCCGGCTTCCACACCCTCGGCCTGCAGACCTACCTCACCGCAGGCCCCAAGGAAGCCCGAGCCTGGACCATCCACCAGGGCGACACGGCCCCCAAGGCCGCCGGCGTCATCCACACCGACTTCGAACGCGGCTTCATCAAGGCCGAACTCGTCGCCTTCACCGACCTCGTCGAGGCCGGCTCCATGTCCGCCGCCAAGGCCGCGGGCAAGGTCCGCATGGAAGGCAAGGACTACATCATGGCCGACGGCGACGTCGTCGAGTTCCGCTTCAACGTCTAAGGGCCACAGGGCTTTTCGAAGGATCCGACGTGTCCGAAGTGAGCGGGCGGCTGGACGCGGTGCTGGATGCCGCGTACATCTGCTTCGCCCGCCATGGTCTGCGGCGCGCCACGATGGACGACATCGCGGGCGAGGTCGGACTGTCGCGGCCGACGCTGTACCTGTCGGTCAAGAACAAGGACGAGGCCTTTCGCCTGGTGGCGCAGCGGATGCTGGACCGCTCGCTGGCCGCCGCCACCGCGGCGGCGCAGCGTCGGGGCGGCACGGCCGATCGAGTGATCGCGGTCCTGGAGTGCAAGCTCGGGCTGGCCGCTCAGCTCCACCGGGACAGTCCGGCGCATGCCGCTGACTTCCTGGTCGACGGCGCACGCAGACTCGGCACCATGATCGACGATCACATCGCGGCACTGACCGGCATCGTCGCCGAGATCCTGCGCGAGCGAACGACTCCGCGCGAGGCCGGGGAGCTCGCGGCCGCGCTCATCGCGCTGACCTATGGCCTGGAACGCGAGATCGACGACCTGCGGTCGGCGGGCCGGCAGCTGCGGCGCACCGTGACCCTGGTCGTGATCGGGCTCGAACACTCCTGACCTGCGCCGACGCGTGATCTCGCGCGGCGGGTGTATCCACCGCACCGGGAATTCCGGATCACCTCGGGGATGCGCGCCGTGACTCGTTGACATATTTGCGCAAATTTGTCAGAGTGTCAGCGCGCTGCCCACGGGGGCATGCGGACCGGCGATCCCGGTTACGCGGCCCGGACCTGCCCGCCGCGCGTCAACTCATCGCGGTGCATCGTCCGAGAAGTGCAGCCGCGCAGTCTGTTTCCCGAGAGGACCCGATGTCCGTTTCCCGTCGTTCGTTCCTGGTCGGTGCCGCCGCGCTCGCGCCGCTGCTGCTCGCGCCCGGAATATCGTTCGCGCAGGACGCCATTCGTGAGAACGTCACCTTCGCTTCCGGCGCGGACCGGTGTGCCGCCTGGCTGTATCGGCCGAGCGCCGATGTCTCCCGCAAACGCCCGGTCGTCGTGATGGGTCATGGGCTCGGCTGTGTGAAGGAGATGCGGCTGGACGCCTTCGCCGCGCGCTTCGCGGCGGCTGGCTACATCGTCCTCGCCTTCGATTACCGGCACTTCGGCGCCAGCACCGGCGAGCCGCGGCAGCTGCTCGATATCGGCCTGCAACACGCGGACTGGCACGCGGCCATCGCCTACGCACGCGCACTTCCCGGCGTCGATCCGGAGGCGGTAGCGCTGTTCGGGACGAGCTTCAGTGGTGGACACGTACTCGAAATCGCCAAGGCGGACCCCCGGGTGGCCGCGGTGGTGAGTCAGTGCCCGTTCACCGACGGTGCCGCGTCGTCGATGACGCTCGGCCTGTCCGCGCCGAAGGCACTCGCGCTGGCGGCCGAGGATCTGGCGCAATCGTCCTCGGGGCAGGGACCGGTCATGATTCCGCTGGCCGGGCGTCCGGGCGAGGTCGCGCTGATGAACGCGGCCGATGTCCTCGACGGCTACCTCGCGCTGGTGCCGCCGGGTATGGCGTTCACCAATGCCGTGCACGCGCGCGTCGCCGCCGATATTCCGCTGTACTTCCCCGGTAAGGCGGCCGCGGCGGTGAAGGCGCCCATCCTGTTCGGGGTGTGTGACAACGACACCGTGGCACCGCCGGTCCCGACGCTCGAGTACGCCCGTTCGGCACCGGCCGCGACCGTGCGCCGCTATCCGGTCGGGCATTTCGACATCTACCTCGGCGCCGCGTTCGAAGCCGCGGTGGCCGACTACGTTCCGTTCCTGCTCCAGCACGTCCCTCCGCCGAAGGACGCCTAGCGCCGCGGTCTACCCCAGCGGAGCCCGATTCGTGGGCTCCGCTGGGGTTGTCATTACTGGACCACAAGCTCCGAGTGGGATGAGGTGAGTAGATGGGACTCGACTACGGCTACGAGGTCTACGTTCACCGTGATTTCGCGCGTCCGCTCTTGGAAGCGGTGAAGGCTTGCTGCACTTCTGACCCCGATCGGTCCACCACGGTCGAGTTTCCCGACGGCCGAGTCGTCCTGCCGTGCACCACCGGGTTCGTCTCCGGAACCTCTGTCCCCTTCGACACGACAGCGGCGGCCGAGGGCAGTCTCCTCGAGCTGGACTTGTCGATTTCGTTTCCCGCGGACAACGAGCTGCTGAAGTGGGTGGACGACGAAGGGATCGTGGCGACCGGACCGGAGGGTGACCGGCTGTGTTCGGTCGGGCATATCTACCTGTTCGCCTGGGATGCTTCGACATTCCTGCCGGATCATCTCCGGTTCGACTTCATCGCTGCGACCACCAGAATGAGCCGATTGTTCGCCCGCTCGGCGTCGATACGCGCATGGTTCGCCGACCTGACATTCGAGCACGGTGGCCCCTTGTGCCTGCTCGACCTCGAGGAAAAGGGGCGTGTGGCAATCACTCTCGGGTCGATCGATTGCCAACGCGGCGTGGTCGACTGGGACGGTCTGTACATCTGACACGGGCACGGTGACGAAGATCCGCGCTCCAGCTCGGTGCGGTCTGTCGGATGCCGGCGCTACCAGGTCGCGAAGATCCAGACGAAGAACGCTGAGGTCAGCAGGGAACTCGTCGTTGCCGCTGTCAGGGCGATTCTGATTTTCGGGTGGGTGGACCAGAGGACGGTGATGAGGCCGAGTGTCACTGCGAGGGGCACCAGCCAGATGTCGATGAGCCACGGCAGGTTCCACCCGGTGGCGATCTGGAGGTCGAGGGTGGCGAGGAGGGTTGCCCAGTTGATCAGGTAGCCGGCGGTGCAGCCGAGTACGACTTGTGCGGTGCCCGTGGCGATTCGGAATCCGCGTGAACGTTGACGGACGGCTGCCCGGCTGTCTTTCATGTGCCCCCCTGGCTCCTGGTGATTCCGAGGGTAGCGGCGGTCAGGTGCCAGAGGCGGGCGGTTGCTCGGTGCTCGTCGGTCGGGGGTGTGGCGCGGAGTTGCTGGGCGATGCCGTGGCGTAGGCCGCCGATGACGTAGGCGCCCGCGCTGTCGGGGTCGAGGTCGCGGGGGAGTTGGCCGAGGGATTGGCCGTGGCGGATGTTGTCGGCGGCCATGGCGCTCATGGTTTCGATGTGGACGGCTTCGAGTTCGGCGAGGTCGGGGTCGAGGGCGGCGCGGGTGAGGAGGATGGGGGCCAGGGGGTCGGCGTAGTGGTAGGCGACGAAGAGGTGGGTGCGTTCGCGTTCGCGGGTGGCCCAGTCGGCGTCGGCGGGGAGGTGGGCGTCGGCGATGGCGTGGCGGAGGCCGTCGTAGAAGCCGTCGTAGATGGCGGCGAGCAGGCCGCTCTTGGAGCCGAAGTGGTGGTAGAGCGCGCCGGTGCTGAGCTTGGCGCGGCGGGTGAGCGCGCTCAGTTCCAGGACGCCGTTGCCGCGGACCAGTTCCGCGCGGGCGGCGGTGAGCAGTTGTTGACGTCCGATCGGGGCGCGTGCCATATTCGAAACATAACAGAACTCAGTTATGTTCAAGGGAGTGGCCGATGACCGGCGAAGTTTCCTCATTGACGGACCTGGGTGGCGACCTGGCCGGGACCTATCGGCGGACCGCGAGCAGCGGGGCGACGGTCGATCCGGCCGTCGTCGAGGCGGATCTGGCGGCGGTGCTGCGCGACGGGTACGTCATCCTGCCGGACCTGCTCACGCCGGATCAGCTCGACGAGATCCGCGCCGCGGTGGCGCCGCTGCTGGATCGGCCCGGGCGCAACCAGTTCGAGGGTCACACCACCCAGCGGGTGTACAGCGTGCTGAACAAGACGGCGAGCTGCGACCGCATCGCCGATCATCCGCGCGTGCTGGCCCTGCTCGACCGGCTGTTCCAGCCGAACTACCTGCTGTCGATGCTGCAGGTGATCAATATCCTGCCCGGCGAGCAGGCGCAGATGCTGCACACCGACGACGGTTTCTACCCGCTGCCGCGCCCCCGCGCCGCGCTCGGCGCGGCAACGATCTGGGCCATCGACGACTTCACCGCCGACAACGGCGCGACCGACATCATCCCGGGCAGCCATCGGTGGGGCGATCGGCTCCCCGCGGGCGAGGCCCGCGAACCCGTGGTGATGCGCGCCGGGTCGTGCGTGTTCTTCCCCGGCACCCTGTGGCACGGCGGCGGCGCCAACCGCACCGATCGCCCGCGCCTGGCCGTCACCGCCCAGTACTGCGAGCCGTGGTTGCGGCCGCAGGAGGCGTTCACCCTCTCGATGACCCGCGACACCGTGCGCCGGGTCTCGGAGGACATCCGGCGCATGCTCGGCTACAGCATCCACCCGCCGTTCGTCGGCCAGGTCGACGGCATGCACCCGAAGCGCCTGCTCGAACCGGGGGCGACGCCGCGGTAGGCACCAAGGTGGGGTTCTGCGCACCCTCGGTGGTTCGGCGCCAGCACTCGGGGCCCTGATGACGGGGGCGGATTCGGCGGAGAGTTGATCCTGTCACCGTCAGCCGATCCGGAGGTCCCGATGTCGATCAGCATCACCGCCAACGCGGAGCGCCGGTTCACGGTCACGACCGGTGACGGGGTCGAGCTCGCGGTCCGCGAATACGGACAGCGCTACGCGGACCTCACCGTGGTCCTCCTGCACGGGCACTGCCTGCGCACCGAGTCCTGGACCGATGTGCGTGACACGCTGCTGCGCGAGCACCCCGGCGCGCGGGTCGTCTGCTACGACCACCGCGGCCACGGCGACTCGGCGATGGCACCGCGCCAGACCTACACCCTCGAACAGCTCGGCCGCGACCTGCACGATGTGCTCGACGCCGTCGCCCCGACCGGACCGGTCGTGCTGGTCGGCCACTCGATGGGCGGGATGACCGTGCTGACCTACGTCAGCCAGTACCGGGAAGAGATCGGCACCCGCATCGTCGGCGTCGGGCTGGTCGCGACCGCCGCGAACGGGCTCGCCGACGCGGGCTTCGGGCGGCTGCTGCGCAACCCGATCATCGGCGTCTTCCAGGCCGCCGTCCGGCGCGCGCCGCGGCTGATGCAGCGCGCGAAGCTGCTGGCCTGCAAGGTCTTCGCGCCGGTGGTGCGGACCGCCGAGTTCGGTGATCGCCAGGTCAGCGCGAGGGTGCTGGCGCTGGCCGAGGCGATGCACAACGCCACCTCGATCGTCACGATGGCGACCTTCCTGAGCTCCTTCAAGATCTTCGATCGCACCGACGCGCTGCCGACGCTGTCGACGATCCCGACGCTGATCCTGTGCGGCTCCGCCGATCTGATGACGCCGCCGTCGCACTCGATCGCCATGGCCGCCGCCGTCGACTACGCGGACTTCGTGCAGCTCGAGGGCGCGGGCCACTCGGTGATCCTCGAGCAGCCCGCGCAGGTCACCGACGCCGTCGCGCGTCTGGTCGCCCGCGCGAGCGCCGACCGGTTCGACGTCGAGAGCCTGGCGCTGGCGGCCTGATCCGCCGCTACGCCGACACTCCCAGCGGCGCCCGATGCAGGACGAGCTCGGTGGTGTGGGCGCGGTAGGCCGCGGGCGCGTCGTCCCAGTCGGCCAGCAGGGTGGTGACTTCCTCGGCCGGGAACCCGGTCTCGGCGACGAAGGCGAGCAGGTCCGGCAGGTGCGGGCGGACATGGGAGACAACGATTTTCAGCGCCGCGTCGGTGGCGTACATGTGCATCAGCGGCACCTTGGTGCCCGGCGCGAGGTAGTAGCCGACCGGCGTGCAGATACCGCCCGGACGCAGGGCGCGCAGGGCCGCGTCGACCCCGGTCGCGGTGGACGTGCCCTCGACGGCGATGTCGTACCGCCGGGGCGGGAGATCGGCCCGGCGCAGCTTGCCCTTGGCGATCGGATGCGCTCTGGCGCCGAGCTTTTCGGCGAATCGCGAGGCGTTCGGGCCGGTGATCGACGTAGTCGACGACCTCGGCGCCGTGCGCGACCGCCAGCCCGGCCGCGTACAGGCCGATACTCTGCGCGGCACCGCCGAGGACGAGCACGGAACCGCCGGGTCGCTCGGCGAGCGGGCCGACGACACAGCGCCAGGCATCGGTGAGGTTGTCACCGGCGGCGGCGACCCGCAGCGGGTCGACCCCGGCGGGCACTCGTACCAGCATGTGCTCGGCGAACGGGATGCGCAGCAGATCGGCGACCATGCCGCCCCACGGTCCGCTGGCCGGTCCGAAACCGAACGCGGCCAGTGTGCTGGTGCGGGTCGTCGCGCACTTGGCGGTCAGGCCGCGCGCGCATTCCGGGCACTCCCCGCACGACACCGCCCACGGCACGACCACGAGGTCACCGGGAGCGAGGCCGCTGACCTCGGCACCCACCGCGACGACCTCCGCGACGCACTCGTGGCCGATGGCGAACGGACCGCGGAACGGGACGTCACCGCAGATGCTCGCGACCACCGGATCGATGAATCCGGCCCGCACGCCGACCTGCATGGCCCGGGAGACGTGGCGGTGGATCGGCAGGGTGTCGCCGTCGCACCGGGCGGCGACGAACGGGCGGACGAGCGCGTCGCGTGGCCCTTCCAGGACCGGGTCGGGTCGTTCGCGCCAGGCCAGGTGGTGGGCGCGGACGAGGTGCAGTTCCCGCATCAGCCGCGGGCCTGGGCGGCGAGCGCTGTCAGTTCGGCGAAGCGGATGATGTTGCCCGCCGCGCCCCAGGTGCCTTCGGGCTGTTCGTGGATGAGGACCCAGACCCGGAGGGCGTCGGCCTCGGTGAGGCCGGCGGCGGCGAGGACGTCGTCGGTCACCTGCCGCACCAGACCGGCTTTGCGGCGGTCGGAGAGGGCGCCCGCGGGGACGGTGGCGTCGACCCGGAAGCGGGGCAGGTCGTCCTCGGCGGTGCCGAAGGCGCCTGCGGGCACCTCGTGGATCAGGCACCAGGCCTGGGCCCGGAAGAACGCCGTGTCGGGTGCGCCTTCCCAGGTGAGCAGGGTGGTGGCGAGCGTCTTCTGCAACTGCTGCCGGGCGGCGCCGGACAGGACGTCCGCGGGCAGCGTGAGCTGGATCATCGGCATGGGAACACCTCCTCTATAACGACTGTTATAAGTCTCGGACGGTACACTATGACGGTCGTTATGGCCAGGGAGGTGTGGGATGGCGCAGTCGGATGCGCGCGATCGCTTGGTGGCCGGTGCCGCCGACATGCTGCGGCGTCGCGGCTTGAACGCGACCAGCGTGCGCGAGCTGGCCAAGCACTCCGGCGCGCCGCTCGGCTCGACGTATCACTACTTTCCCGGTGGTAAGTCGCAGCTGGCGGCCGAGGCGGTGCGGCTGGCCGACGCGCTGACGGTGCGCAAACTGACGGCGGAGTTGTCGGCCGGTCCGGTCGACGGCCTGCGCGCATTCGTCGGCATGTGGCGAAAGATCGTGGTGGACAGCGATTTCCAGGCCGGTTGCCCGGTACTGGCGGTGTCGGTGGAAGACCAGCCCGACGAGGACGACGAACCGCGCCGCGCCGCCGCCGAGGCGTTCGGTCACTGGACCGTCCTGCTCGCCGATGCGCTGCGCGAGCACGGCGCGGCCGAGGACGCCGCCGAGCGAACCGCCACCCTGATCGTCGCCGCCATCGAGGGCACCGTCGCCCTGTGCCGGGCGCAGCGCAGCATCCGCCCACTCGATCAGACCGCCGAGGCGCTGGAAAATATCGTGCGGAGTGTCCTCGGCGCGGGCGCGGATCAGCCGAACTGAACTCGACCGAGTTCCTATTCAACTATTCGAATCAGTCGGTTCCCCGCGGACTTTTCCGGAGCCTTTTCCGGTGCCCGCCGACAATTCCGTCGTATTTCGGGCGATGCGCCCGAAGGCGTCGGCGACGGTATCGAGCGCGATGTCGGTGACGGGTTCGACGAAGTGGTCCCGAACTATTCTCTCGTGGCCGGGGAGGGCGGCTTCCACGGTCCGGCTGCCGGTCGGGGTGAGATGGGCGACGACGCCGCGGCGGTCGTGCGGGTCGGGCTTGCGCAGGACCAGATCGCGGGCTTCCAGGGCGCGGACCAGGTGGGTGAGCTGGCCGCGGGAGACGTGGACCCGGTCGGCGAGCACGCTCATGCGCAGGGCGTGCTGGGGTGCGCGGTGCAGGGCGAGCAGAATCCGGAATTCGGGAAAGCTCAGGTTGTGGCCCTGTTCCAATTGGCGGTTGACGACCTCGTCGAGATTGGACTTTCCGGCGAGGTAGGTGCGCCACGCCAGTCGCTCCCGTGGTGTCAGCTCGTTGTCGCTCTCGTGCGCCGAGCGGGAACGCTCGTCCACCATGGAGCGGATATTACCGCCTTGATGTCGATCACACCCGACGCGCCGAAGCTATTTGTCGGCACCGCGAACAGCGATGTCCGCGCGCTATTTGTTGAAGATTTCACTATCGCCGTGGCGGGGATTCCGGCCGCTCGGTTGGTGTGGGTCACTGCCATCTGAAAACCTTTGGCGCAGAGGTGATCTCGAGAGAGAAACCACCGGATTACCGTCCGAATCGCGAAATGTGTTGGGTCAGGGGGCATCTGAGATGTGCATTGGAGAGGACTGGGCACGACGGGTTTCGCAGGCCGTCGTCCCGGTCCTGGTGGAGTCCGGCGCCGAGCCGGGCTGCACGGGACGGATCGAATCACACCGGTTCCCCGGCTTCGATCTGACGATCCTGCGAGCCGGGCGGCAGACGCTGCGGCGCGCGCCGCGCGAGTCGGCGCCGCGCGGCGACGAACTGCTGGTGAGCATCCAGCTCGAAGGGACCGGGGAGCTCGCGCACGCCGGGCGGATCATCCAGGTCGGTCCCGGCGACCTGATCGTGTACCGCGCGAGCGAGCCCTTCCGGTGGGCCATGCCCGGCGAGTGGGCCCAGGTAGTGCTGCGGCTGCCCGCCGAGGTGCTCGCCGACAGCCCGGCGTTCCGCGCGGCGCTGCCCCTGCACATCCCGGCCTCCGGCGCGGGCGAGGTGATCGCCCGGTTCTTCGCCGGTGTCGTGGCGCTGCCGCAGCCCGAGCAGGCCGGGTCGCTGGCGGCGGGCGGGCTGGATCTGGTGCGCTCGATCGTCGCCGCCTCCGCCCGCCGGACGGTGGTGCGGCAGGCGCGGGTCCTCTCGCGCGGTCAGCTGCTGGTGTTCCTGCGCAGGCACTTCACCGATCCGCTGCTCACCGTCGACGGCATCGCGCGCGGCTGCCTGGTCTCGCGCCGGACCCTGCACCGCGCCTTCGCGTCGCTGGGCACCAGCCCGGCCGCCATGCTGCGCCGGATGCGGGTGCGCCACGCCCGCCAGCTGCTGCTGCGCGACCGGGCGCGGGCGGTGGCCAGGATCGCCGAGGCCAGCGGCTTCTCCTCGGCGCGGCAGTTCTACCGCGCCTTCCAGCTCGAGACCGGCATGACGCCGGGACAGTTCCGGGTGGTCAGGGCGACCTCGGTGCGGCTGCCCGCCCAGCCCGAGCTACCGATGAGCGCGTGAGCAGGCCAGCGCGGCCAGCGGGCGGACATCGCCCTCGGCCGGGCGCTGCCGCCGTTCCCGTTCGGTGAAACCGGCCGCGCGCAGCACCTCGGCCAGCTCGTCGACCGGCCAGCGATAGGCCGCGGTCACCTTGTGCGGGAACACCTCGACCTGCTCGGCGCTGTCGAAGAAGCCGAGCACCAGGCGACCGCCGGGCACGAGGACCCGGGCGAACTCCGCCAGGATCGCCGGCAGTTCGGCCGGGGTGAAGTGGATCAGCGAGAACCACGCGAGCACGCCGCCGATCGAGGCGGTCGGTGCGTCGACGGTGCGCAGGGAATCGACGCGGAACGGCACGTCCGGGTAGCGCGAGCGGGCGTGGGCGATGAACTCGGGGACCAGATCGACGCCGGTGACGGCGATGCCCGCCGCGTGCAGGAACTGGGTGAAGTGGCCGGGACCGCATCCCAGATCGAGGACCGGGCCAGGGGCGTCGGCGAGATGGCGTAATGCCAGGTCGGCGTCGTCGGGATGCAGGTCGGCGGGGCTGCCGAACAGGTCGATGTAGAGCTCGTGGATCGCGGCGTAGGCCGTGCGAACGGTGGTGTCGGACACGGCCTCGACGCTAGCGCGGTGTGATCGGATCGTTGTGTGGATCGTTTGTGGTGCGGGGTCCCGGGTAGTCGAATGGGGAGGAGCCGTTCTCCCCAGTCGTAGACGAAGGGATCAGACGATGCCGATCAAGCCAGTCCGCCGTGTTGCCCGCACCCTGTTGGCGGCGACATTCGTCGCCGGTGGTGTCAACGCGTTGCTGCATCCGAAACCGCGAGCCGCGGCCGCGGCCGCGCTCGCCGACCAGAGCCGGGGAAGCCTGCCCGATGCACTGGCCGCGCGGATACCCGACGACCCGGGCCGCCTGGTCAAGGTCAATGCCGTCACCCAGATCGCGGGCGGCGTGCTGCTGGCCAGCGGCCGCGCACCGCGCCCGGCCGCGATGGTGCTGGCCGCGACGGTGATCCCCGGCACCGTCACCGAACAGGACTTCTGGGCCGAGCCGGACCCGGATCGCCGGGCGGCCAAGCGCGCCGGGTTCCTCAAGGATCTCGGGTTGCTTGGCGGCTTGCTGATCACCGCGTCCGATACGGCGGGCAAGCCGTCGCTGGGCTGGCGGGCCAGGCAGGCGCTGTCGAGCCGGGAATCGCGGGTGGCGGCCGAGAGCGCGGCCATCGTCGGCGCGGCCAAGGTCAGGGGCGCGCACTTCGCCGAAGTCGCCGACGCGCGGGGCACGCAGCTCGCCGAGATCGCGCGCGATCGTGGCCCGCAGCTCGCCGAAGCGGCCCGGGAGCGCGGTGCGCAGCTGGCCGAGGTCGCCAAGGAGCGCGGCCCGGAGCTGGCCGAGGCCGCGCGGGAACGGAGCGTTCAGCTGGCCGAGGTCGCCAGGGAGCGTGGTCCGGAGCTGGCCGAGGCTGCCAGGGAACGGGGCGTGCACCTGGCCGAGGTGGCCCGGGAGCGTGGCCCCGAGCTGGCCGAGACCGCGCGGGAGCGGGGTGCGCATTTGGCCGAGGTGGCCAAGGAGCGTGGTCCCGCGCTGGCGGAGGTGGCCAGGGCGCGGAGCGCGCATCTTGCCGAGGTGGCCAGGGAACGTGGGCCGGTGCTGGCCGAGGCCGCGCGGGAGCGGGGCGCGCACCTGCTCGATGTCGCGTGGGCGCGGGGCGCGCAGGCGGCCGACCTCGTCCGCGAGGGGGCGGAGCGATTCGAGGAAGCGGCGCGGGAACGCCGGGCGGCCGCCCGCTGACCAGGGAGCCGACGGCCTCGGCTCACCTCGGGAGGCGCTGACCCGCAGCGGTATTCAGTCCGTCGCGGCGCGATGGCCCTGCCCCGAGATCCGTGGTCTGTCGACGATGCCCGGCCCGGCGGAGAATGAACACGGGTCGGGCCGTATCGCCGAAAAATGCCCGCCGAGAACCGTGCGAAATGGTCAATCCACGCGAATCGGGTTTGGCGGGTGTATTCGGCGTGAATACTGCATGTTCGCAGTGCTTTTCGGAGAGTGGGATTCAGCTGATGGTGTCCGGTCGGGAAACGTCCAAGTACGCAGTGCGCGCCGCCCTGGTGGGCGTCGCCATGACGATCGGGCTGCTCGGCGCGGCCGCGCCCGCCTCGGCGCTGCCCGGCTCGGGCTCGGCGACCGGTTCGGCCACGGGCTCGGCGGATCTGGCCTCGGGGTCGGCAGGCGGATCCTCGGGCGGCGCGGCCGCGGCGGGCGCCGCGGGTGCCTACCTGACCTGGCAGTCGGCGCAGTTCATCCAGAAGGCGATCCAGATGCTGCTCGCGGTGCCGCGTAATCAGCTGTAGGACAGCTACTTCCAGGCCCGCTCCCAGCGTTCCGCCGCCCAGTCCCGCACGTCGGGGCTGAGCGCGATCGCGGGCAGCAGCAGCGCGAAGCCGATGATCAGCACGGCCAGCCGGACCCAGACGCTGAGTTCGGCGACGGCGCGCAGCAGCGCGGGCAGGACGCAGATCACCGCGAGCACGACGAGGACGACGGCCGCGAGATTGCGGCCGGGGCCGGCGATCAGCGCGGCGCAGGTGCCGAAGCACAGGCCGAGGACCAATCCGCCGACGCCGACGAAGTAGTTGTCCCAGGCGAGCCAGCTCGGGCGGGTAGACCGTTGAGTGACCACGCGGCGGAGCTTAGCGCGCTCAGTCGTGCGCGCGCGGCGGTCTCGGCCACGGGTTTTCCTCGATCCGCTCGACCGAGTGGTTGAACTTCTGCATGAGCCTGCTCAATTCGGCGACGTCCTCGGCGTCCCAGTCGGCGACGACCACGCCGATCCCCGCAGCCCGGTGTTTCTGATCGGCGGCCAGGGCGGCCTTGCCCTCGGCGGTCGCGCGCACCTTCCTGGCGACGCCGCCCTCCGGATCGGGCACCCGCTCGACCAGATCCTGCTTCAGCATCGCGCCCACCTGCCGGTTGATGGTGGAGATGTCCAGCTGGAACGCCTCCGACAGTTCGCGCAGGCTCAGCGGTTCGCCCAGGTCGAGGCGGGTGAGGATGAGGAACGCGGAGCGGTCCAGCGCGAAGCCGGGGCGGCGGCGCGTCGTGGTGGGGAAGTGGCGCGAGATCAGGTTCAGCTCGAACACCAGGCGGGTGAACGGGGTGTCGTCGGCGGGGCCGGAATCGGACATGTGCCAACTATGTCGCGTGGATCACCGCGAATCCAAATTGTGTACTATACACATGCTGTGTACGGTGCATAACGTGTCCGTTACCGCAGCCGACGTCACGCCGGCCCCTCCCGAAACCCGCGGCGTCACGCCGGCCGTGCTCATCGCGGTGCTCAGTACCGTCGGTGTCGTCGTCTCGCTCATGCAGACGCTGGTCATCCCGATCATCCCGTCGCTGCCCGGCCTGCTGAACACCTCGGCGTCCAACGCCTCCTGGGTGGTCACCGCGACCCTGCTGGCGGGCGCGGTCTCCACGCCCATCTCGGGCAAACTCGGCGACATGTTCGGCAAGCGGCTGGTGCTCGTCGTCAATCTCGGCTTCATGATCGTCGGCTCGGTGATCTGCGCGAGCTTCTCCTCGCTGCTGCCCGAGATCGTCGGCCGCTCGCTACAGGGCGCCGCGGTGGGCGCGATCCCGCTGGGCATCAGCATCATGCGCGACGAGCTGCCCGCCGAGAAGGTCGGCGGCGCGATGGCCGTGATGAGCGCGACCCTGGGCGTCGGCGGCGCGATCGGGCTGCCGTTCGCGGCCGTCATCGCGCAGAACGCGAACTGGCACGTGCTGTTCTGGACCGCCGCCGGGCTCGGTGCGCTGTGCGCGGTGCTGGTGTTCGTCTTCGTGCCGGAGTCGCCGGTGCGCACGCCCGCGCGCTTCGACTTCGGTGGCGCGATCGGTCTGTCCATCGCCCTGCTCACGCTGCTGATCGGCATCACCAAGGGCGCCGACTGGGGCTGGGCCAGCGCGTCCATCCTGTCGCTGTTCGCCGTCTCGCTGGCGAGCTTCCTGCTCTGGGGTCTCTACGAACTGCGGCAGTCCGCGCCGCTGGTCGATCTGCGGGTCTCCGCGCGTCCGCGGGTGCTGTTCACCAACCTGGCCTCGATCGCGGTCGGGTTCGCGCTCTACGGCATGTCGCTGACGTTCCCGCAGCTGCTGATGGCGCCCGAGGCGACCGGCTACGGCTTCGGCCTGTCGATGGTCGTCGCCGGTCTGGCGATGGCGCCGACCGGTCTGGTCATGATGCTGCTCTCGCCGGTCTCGGCGCGGCTGTCGGCGAAGAAGGGCCCCAAGCTGACGCTGGCCCTCGGCTCGGCGGTGATCGGCATCGGTTACCTGTGCGCGGTGGTGATGATGGACAGCGTCTGGCAGATCGTGCTGTCGGCGGTGATCGTCGCCGGTGGCGTCGGCCTGGCCTACGCCGCGATGCCCGCGCTGATCATGGGCGCGGTGCCGATCAGCGAGACGGCCGCCGCCAACGGCCTGAACTCGCTGATGCGCTCGATCGGTACCTCCACCTCGGCGGCGGTGATGAGCGTGGTGCTCGCGCACATGACCATGCAGCTCGGCCCGCACGTGCTGCCCTCGCGCGAGGGTTTCCACACCGCCTTCTTCATCGCGATGGCGGGCGCGGCGGTCGCGATCGTGCTGACCGCCTGCATCCCGGTCCGCAAGACCGACTGACGCTCAGCCGGCCGGGATCGGCGCGTAGACGACCAGCGACCAGTCCCGGCGCGGCACCAGCGACGAGCCGAGCGAGTGCACGGTCATCGCGGTGGTCGCGCCGGTCGCCGGGTCGCGCAGATACATGACCGGTCCGTCGAGACTGTGCGCCCCGGCCGGGTCGGTGGTCCAGAACTTCGTCCACTCGGGCGCCTGCGCGCAGGTCTCGACGATCTCGGCGATCCGGCGCTCCGGGGCAAGGCCGGGTCCCATGAGCCGGAAACCGTAGATGCACATGTGGGTCTGCTCGTCCCAGTCCACCAGCGCGGTCTTGGCGCGCGGGTCGAGCAGCATCCACTCGAGCATCGAGGCGCCCGCCTCCAGGCCGGGGAACCACTGCCGCCACGCCGCGTTGGTGGCCACCACGTCGAACGTCGGGTGCATCTGCAGGCTGGCCGGATGGGTGATCCCGTCGAGCAACACCAGGTCGGCCGGGCGCACCAGGGGTAGCGGCACGGATTCGTAGCGGGCCGCGATCGCGAGCGAGATCAGGTGATCGCGCATCACATCGGGGACGGTGAGCGCGTCGAAGAGCGCGGTCAGCGCCTCGAGGGTCGGCGGCCGGGTGCCCTGCTCGATCTTCTGGATGAGCGCGGGCGAGATCCCCGCGACGGCGCTGAGCGCCGCGCGGGTCAGGCCCGCCGACTCGCGGCGTTCGCGCAGGTACCGGGCGATCGGCGGATGCGGATTCTCCAACGTCGCAGTTCCTCTTTCGGGCCGGTGGACTCGGGGCGGGCGGCCGGCGTGGCCATGGAAAGAGACTAGGTGGTCCCCTTCGGCACCATGACCACCAGCGACCAGGTGCGCTGTGGCAACGTGAAATCGAGATTGTGCATCGCCATCGCGAAGGGCTCGCCGGTGTCGACATGCCGGACCACCAGCTCCGGCGACTCGATGCCGTAGGGCGGCGGCGGCTCCGTCGACCACAGCGCCTGCCACTCCGGCGCCCGCGCGCACGACGCGATGAGCTCGTCGATCCGCGCCTGCGGCACCACGCCGGGGCTGATCACCCGGAAGCTGTAGACGCTCATGTGGATCTGCCGCTCCCAGTGCAGGACCACCGAGCGCGCCGCCGGGTGCAGCAGCATCCACTCCAGCAGGGTCGTGCCCGGCTCCAGCCCGGGGAACTGCCGGGCCCAGGCGTCGTTGACGGCGAGCACGTCGAAGGTCGGGAAGCGCTGCATGCTGGCCGGATACGCGAAGCTGTCGAGCAGGAGCTGATCGGTCGCCGAGACCTGGGCCTGCACTGGCGGCTCGGGTTTGTCGAAGCGGTGCGACAGCGACAGCGACACCAGGTGGTCGCGGATCAGGTCGGGGACCTGCAGCGCGTGGCACAGTGCCGTGAGCGCCTCCAGCGTGGGCGAGCGGGTGCCCTGCTCGATCTTCTGGATGAGCGCCGGTGAGACGCCGGCGAGGGTGCCGAGCGCCGTTCTGGTCAGGCCGGCCGTCTCGCGTCGTTCGCGGAGGTACCGCGCGATCGGCGCATGCGGGTCTTCCACGCGCGATCCCTTCGGGCAATCATTGGGACAAACTGGGACAGTCGTCTAGCTTGACCGACAGTAAAGCGTTCGCAAAAATTCTCACAGCCGGACGGGACAGCGACCGGCTGACTGTCCATCGCGGCACGGTGATCCAGGCCGGCGTACGCGCTGGTCAAGACTGTGTGTTCCGGAGCGGTACGTGTTCGCAACCACGTCCGCGCCCCGCGCGTGGACGTCGCCGGAGGGGACGGCACGCACGCTGGATGCGCGCCGAGAGCGCGGTAGCGAGCCGATACCCGGGTGGCGCAGGGGTCCACCCGGTGATCGTCTCCCGCCCGGCCCGCTCCGGAGCACACAAATTCGCTTCCCGATCCGGGAACCGCGACCGCCTCCGGTTCGTCTTAGAGGACAGAAGACAGATCGAAAGCGGGGGGCGATGACGCAACTGCAAGCCGAACGTACCGGTCGCCGGGGGCGCTGGGCGCTCGGCATCTCGGGATTGCTCGCGGCGACGGCGGTGGTCGTCGTCGGACTCGTGTGGTGGCAGCACGACTGGGGCGAGCAGTTCCCCGCGCTGGACAGCGAACACCTCGACGAACAGCAGATCGCCCTGGTCGACGTGCTGCGCCAGGAATACGACCGCCCCGGCGACGGCCCGAAGTACGCCGAGGGCGTCGAGGAGGCGTGGTGCGCCGACTTCGTCAGCTGGACGATGCGCGCGGCGGGCAGGCCGCTGGCCAATCCGAACTCCGGGTCCTGGCGCATCCCCGGCGTCTACACGCTGACCGAGTACTACCAGCAGGTCGGCCGGTTCACCCCCGGCAACGTCGGCTACCGGCCCCGGACCGGCGATGTGGTGCTCTACGGACCGGACAGCCCGCTCGGCCAGCACACCAACATCGTGCTGAAGGCCGAGGGCGACACGATCACCACGATCGGCGGCAACGAACTGGGCGGGGTACGGGTGCGGACCATCCGACCGGCCGAAACCGCTGATCTGGTCGGTTATGGGCGTTTCTGAAATCGATTGTCGCTCAAGACAACTGCCATGAACCTGGACGGCGGTACCACGCGGGTACCCGTACGATGGAAGCGGTGGCGCCCGGCAGCGCCCCGGCCGACCCCTCCGTCCTGCTTCCCCCTCATCGGCAGGACGGGGGAGTTGTGCCATTACCCGGGGGTTTCCCTCCGTCACGTACGGTGTCCGATGTGCGCGCGAAGGTGACCGAGGACGCTCGTCGAGACCCGAGGTGGATCGACTATGCCGATTTCGGCGAGCGCTTCGTCACCTACGCGGTGACCGAGGAGCGCATCGCCGCGGCGGTCGCGGGCATGACCGGACGCGGTGTCACGATCGGACCGTTCTCCCTCGGCCCCGCCGGGCTGGCCGGATTCGTCGCCGAGGGCACCCTCGGCACCCCCGCCGTCACCCGCAATCCCGGTGACGCGCTGGCCTTCAACGTCCGCGTACCGCTCACGCTGGCGGTCAACCTCGTGCTCGGCGGGCGCAAATTGCGCCTGGCCGCCGTGGTCGAGATCGGGCTGAACCTGCACGCGCGGACCGCGCAGCCGCTGCTGGTGGTGATCGACGTGGCTCCCGTGACCGCCAGGGATGTGAGCTTCACCCTGCGCGCCGAGGCCATCGACACCGCCTGGGAGATGCTGCTCGACCCGATCGCCGGTCTCGTGCAGCGCGAGGTCGCGAACCGGGTGAACGCCATCGTCGGCGATCCGAAGGTCCGCTCCGAGCGGGTCTTCGACATCGAGGCCATCCTCGACGGCTACCGCTCGCCGCACCGCAACGACACCGTCTTCGAGTGGATCGACTTCCGCGAGTTCGGCCTGCGGTTCTTCACCCACATCGTCACCAGGGACCGCGTGCACGACGTCGTCGCGCAGATGTCGGGCAGCGAGATCGTGGTCGGGCCGCTCTCGGAGGGACCGCGCGGCGCGGCCACGGTGACCGTGCGCGGCGCGATCGAGCAGCCGCGGGTGATCGATCGCGGGGTGGGCGCCCCGGGTGACCCGCGCGTGTTCGACATGACCCTGCCCGTCGGCCTCGATATCACCGTCGACGTGCTCAAGGCCAACCACTACCGCGCCGACCTGGAGATTCCACTGGTCCTCACGGCCAAGGCCGCCGAGCCGTTGCAGATCGTCATCGACGTGCCGCCGCCCGCGGTCGAGGACATCTCGATGGAGTTCACCGCCAAGGGGCTGCGCGCGGCCACGCTGGCCCGGCTGGCCGGGATCAAGCGGCAGGTGGTGGCGCAGGTCGTCGCCGTGGTCAGCACCGAGCTGGCCGATCCGTCGACCCGCACGATCGACGTGGGCGCGGCGATCGACAGCGCCACCTGACCCGTGTGACAGCTGGGACGAAAGTGACCTTTGGTTCTGGCGGTTCTCCTGTGGTTGTGGTGAAATGAGTGCACGTTCGAGGCTCCCGGCGCGCGGGATTCGGGGAAGGCGCGCCGGGCACGCTGCCGGTTGAGGGTCGGGTTGCGCGAAGGAGCTCTGCGATGCGTTCTGTTCCGGTGACCCGGCGGGAGTTCTTCGGATTCGCCGCCGCAGCGACCACGGTCGGGCTCGGCCTGGCCGCCACCTCCGCCGCGCCCGCGGCCGCCCAATCCTTCGGCACGCTGGTCGATTACGCCGCCGGGGTGCCCTCGGCAGAGTCGATCAAGGCAGCGGGGCACATCGGGGTGATCCGGTATGTGTCCGACCGCAGGCCCGGTGCGGAGTGGATGGAGGGCAAACCGCTGCTGGCGGCCGAGGTCGAGGACCTGTGGGCGGCCGGGCTGTCGATCGTGTCGAACTATCAGTTCGGCAAGGGCCCGACGGCCGACTGGCGCGGCGGCCTGGAAGCGGGCAAGCAGCACGCCGAGCGCGGCTGGGAATTACACACCGCCGCTGGCGGTCCCGACACCGCGCCGATCTACGCCTCCATCGACGACAACCCGTCCGAGGAGGAGTTCGACGAGATGATCGCCCCGTATATCGAGGGGTGGCAGTCGGTGCTCGGCGCCGACCTCGTCGGCATCTACGCCAATACCCCCACCATCGACCGCGCGCTCGACGCCGGGCTGGGTTCCTGGTTCTGGCAGCACAATTGGGGCACACCGAAGGGCTACGTGCACCCCGGCGCGCAGCTGCACCAGTTCGAGATCGACAAGCGCGACATCGACGGCATCGGCGTCGACCTGAATCGGGTGCTGGCCACCGACTACGGCCAGTGGTGAGCTAGGTCTGGCAGTGGCAGGTCGGCGCGAGCCGCAGGTCCGGCTCGTCGTCGGGGATGACCCGCAGCGTCGGCCTGCCCTCCGGTTCGGCGAGCACGCCCCGCCACGCCAGCAGTGACCAGCGGGACAGGCCGGACAGCGCCGAGCCCAGGCTCAGGAACGAGCCGGAGGAGATCGCCGAGCCGAACGAGCCGACCGAACCGACGGACAGCACCGAGCCGACACTGCCGATCGACAGGATCGAATACGCCGACCCGATCGACAGGATCGAACCCTCGGATCGATAGGACAGGATGGAGCGGCTGGACCGCCGACTGCTCCCCCGCCTCCCCGCGACTTTTGCCGGTCGCGGGGAGGTATCCGATTTTCGGCCGGGCTGCCGGTCGGTTCGGCTACCGCGGTCGGAGTTACCAGGGGAGTTACCCATGTACTCGCGAAATCGGTTGGCTCGGATCACGAGATACCTCATTCCTGACGGAGACTGGTACCTCTCGGTTTACACCTAGACGGTGAAGAAGCCCAGGGTCGGCAGGAAGTTGCAGGTGCGCGGGGCGGCGCCCTCGGCCTGCGTGGTCAGCGAACCGGAGACGACGGCGACGACGCGGCCGTGCCCGGTGCTGGCGATGGCCGACAGGGTGGCCGGGCCGCCGGGGTTGATCTTGGCCTCGTCGGTCAGCGTCTGGATCGCGGACTGGCGGGTGTCGAGGTTGAGCCACTGCACCGTCATCGGCGGGTTCTGCTCGGCGGTCGGCGCCTTGGTACCGAGCGCGGTGAACACGAAACCGGCCTGACCGGCGGCGACGCCGGGCGGGGGCAGCTGCGCCGGACCGGCGACCGCGAGCGCGGTGCCGACCGAGTCGGCGCCGTCGCCGATGCAGCCCTTGCCGATCGTCGGGTACAGGAACTGGGCGATGACCGGGCCGTCCTGCGGGATCTCCGGGCCACCGCCGCCGCTGCCGTCGAGGAAGGTGATGATCCGCTCGAGCGTCGACTTGATGGCGGGCGGCAGGTTCAGGGTGGCCAGCAGGGCGCGCGCCTGATCGAGCAGCGCGGTCTGCGGGCTGGCGACGTCGGCGGGGCCGGCGATCAGGCCCGCGACGGCGGGGGCGAAGGCGGCGAGCGCGTCGACCGGGACGCCCTCGGGCACCATCGGCACGCTGATCGGCGCGGCCTGCGGGGCAGGCGCCGGAGCGGCGATGGTCGACGCCGGCGCGACGAGCATGGCGCTTGCCGCAATGGCGAATGCGGTCGTTGCGATCCGCGATCCTCGGCTACGAAGCACTTGTCTAGCCGTCCTTACCTCGGTGTTGCGATGGGGCGAGGGGTGTCGAGCCCTTCGATGTCGGGGTCACTCTAAGGACATCGCTGCCGTGTTGTACAGCCGCCCGGCCGTCGGCGGCGAACCGGCGGCCGTGTTCATCGACGCTAACCCCCGCCGGTGTTACACCTGGGGATGTTGATGCAAATGTTACCGATGGTGTCGCGCGCCCGCGCGTGAGGCCGTGCGCGCGGCTGTCCGCGCCCGCCCGGTTAAGGTGAGGAAAGCACCGCGACGCCGCCCACTCGACCGAAAGCCTGGCATTGAACCGACACCTCCGATGGGCTCTCGCGCTGCTCGGATTGTCCGTGCTCGCCAGGCTGGGCTGGATGCTGTTCGCGAAGAACGGCCTCAATGTCGTCGATCTGCACGTCTATGTGGACGGGTCGGCCGCGCTGCTCACCGATCGCCTCTACGACTTCACCTACGCGGAGAAGACGCCGGACTTCCCGCTGCCGTTCACCTATCCGCCGTTCGCCGCGCTGGTCTTCTTCCCGCTGCACTATCTGCCGTTCTCGGCGGTCGCGGTCGGCTGGATGCTGGCCACCGTCGCCGCGCTCTACGGCGTGATCCGGATCAGCTTCGACCTGCTGCTCGGCGCCGACCGGGCTCGGCAGCCACGCTGGATCACCGCCGCGGTCGGCTGGACGGCACTGGGGGTCTGGCTGGAGCCGGTGCGCACCACCATCGACTACGGCCAGGTCAATGTGTTCCTGGTGTTCGGCGCGATGTTGGCGGTGCGCAGTGCGCGCTGGTGGATCTCGGGCACGCTGGTCGGCGTGATCGCCGGCATCAAGCTGACGCCCGCGATCACCGGGCTGTACTTCGTGGCCCGCCGCCGCTGGGCGACGGTGCTGTGGTCGGCGGCGGCCTTCGGGCTGACCGTCGCTGTGAGCTTTCTCATCAACGCGCACGAGGCGAAGCGGTATTTCGGCACCCTGCTCGGTGACGCGGACCGGATCGGGCCGGTGGGCTCGGTCTGGAATCAGTCGCTGCGCGGCACGCTGAGCCGGATCCTCGGCTACGACGTGCAGTCCGGGCCGTGGTGGATCGCCGCGGTGCTGGTCACGGCGGTGCTGGCGGTCCTGGCCTGGCGCACGCTCGGCCCCGACGACCGGCTCGGCACCCTGGTGCTGGTGCAGCTGTTCGGGCTGATGATCTCGCCGATCTCCTGGTCGCACCACTGGGTCTGGCTGATCCCGACCGTGCTGTGGCTGCTCTACGGTCCGCTGCGGGGGGAGCGCGTCGCGCGGTTCATCGCGGGCTTCTGGGTGCTGACGATGCTGATCGGCGTCCCCTGGGTGCTGTCGTTCGCGCAGCCGACGATCTGGACGATTCCCCGGCCGTGGCCGCTGGCCTGGCTCGGCGCGGTCGACGTGATCGGGGTGTTCGTGCTGCTCGGCTGGCTGATCTGGCACGGTCGCGAGACCCTGCGCGCCCAGGCGCGCGGGCTCGGCCGCCGTGCCGAAGTCCCCGCGACCAGCTGAGGACTCAGCCGTCGACGATGTCGTCGATGGTGTGCGCCATGGCCGTGTCGTTGGCGGTGAGGCCACCGGCCGAGTGCGTACTCAGGGTGAATCGCAGTGTGCGCCATCGGATATCGATGTCGGGATGATGGTCGGCCGCTTCGGCCGCGGTGGCGACCTTGCGCACCAGTTCGATGCCTGCCGGGAACGACGCGGCCCGCACCGTGCGGGTGATCGCGTCACCGTCGCGGGACCACTCCGGGAGAGTGGCCAGGGCGATGGTGATCTCGGGATCGGAGAGCAACGCCGGTTTCGGAGTACCCATACCTGCAGTTCTACGCCTGCTTCGGGCAGCACGCATCGCCCGTGGTCATCCGCCTCAGGCCGCGCGCGCCTTCTCCAGCGCCTTTTTGAGATCTTTGCCGCACACTCCGGCGGCCTCGGCCTTCTTCATGCGCATGATGACGACGGGACATTTGAAGCACCGCGTCTTCTTCCTGCAGCACTTTTTCTTCGGCTTCAGGCTCGACACCTTCTTAGCCTTCACCTTGCCCATGCGGGTTAGCGTACCCTAAGTACAAAGCCTGACACGTGCGTGCCACTCCGGTACCGGTAGGGTGTAACAGGCCGCGATGCCAGATGAATGCGCGCCAATACACCAACAGCAGGAGGATTGAGGCGTGTCGTCTACACGCGATTTTCGCAACGTCGCCATCGTGGCCCACGTCGACCACGGCAAGACGACGCTGGTCGACGCCATGCTTCGTCAGTCGGGCGCGTTCGCTGAGCGAGCCGAGCTGGTCGACCGGGTCATGGACTCCGGAGATCTGGAGCGCGAGAAGGGCATCACCATTCTCGCCAAGAACACGGCGGTCCACCGCCATCACCCCGACGGCTCCGTCACCGTCATCAACGTGATCGACACCCCCGGCCACGCCGACTTCGGTGGTGAGGTCGAGCGCGGTCTGTCCATGGTCGACGGTGTCGTGCTGCTGGTCGACGCGTCCGAGGGCCCGCTGCCGCAGACCCGGTTCGTGCTGCGCAAGGCGCTCGCGGCCAAGCTGCCGGTGATCCTGGTCGTCAACAAGACCGACCGTCCCGACGCCCGGATCGAGGAGGTCGTCGAGGAGTCGCACGACCTGCTGCTCGACCTGGCCTCCGACCTCGACGACGAGGCCGCCGAAGCCGCCGAGCTGGCGCTGGACCTGCCGGTCCTGTACGCCTCCGGCCGTGAGGGCAAGGCCTCCAAGGAGCGTCCCGAGAACGGATCGGCGCCCGCCGCCGAGAACCTCGACGCCCTGTTCGACGTGCTCATGGAGAACATCCCGGCGCCCAAGGGCAACCCGGAGGCGCCGCTGCAGGCCCACGTCACCAACCTCGACGCCTCGGCCTTCCTCGGCCGCCTGGCGCTGGTGCGCGTGCACAACGGCGAGCTGCGCAAGGGCCAGAACGTCACCTGGATCAACGCCGACGGCGCCAAGCAGGTCAAGATCACCGAGCTGCTGCAGACCATCGGTGTCGAGCGCCAGCCCGGCGAGGTCGCCGTCGCCGGTGACATCGTCGCCATCGCGGGCATTCCGGACATCATGATCGGCGACACCCTCGCCGACATCGAGAACCCGGTCGCGCTGCCGCGCATCTCCGTCGACGAGCCCGCCATCTCGGTGGTCATCGGCACCAACACCTCGCCGCTGGTCGGCCGGGTGCAGGGCCACAAGCTGACCGCCCGCATGGTGAAGTCGCGCCTCGACCAGGAACTGATCGGCAACGTGTCGCTGCGCGTGCTCGACATCGGCCGTCCCGACGCCTGGGAGGTGCAGGGCCGTGGTGAGCTGGCGCTGGCCATCCTGGTCGAGCAGATGCGCCGCGAGGGCTTCGAGCTGACCGTCGGTAAGCCGCAGGTGGTCACCAAGCAGGTCGACGGCAAGGTGCACGAGCCGTTCGAAGAGCTGACCATCGACTGCCCCGACGAGTACCTGGGCGCGATCACCCAGCTGCTGGCCGCCCGCAAGGGCAAGATGGTGCAGATGAGCAACCACGCCGCCGGCTGGGTGCGCATGGAGTTCATCGTGCCCTCGCGTGGCCTCATCGGCTTCCGGACCGTGTTCCTCACCGAGACCCGCGGCACCGGCATCGCCAACGCCGTCTCGCACGGCTACGCGCCGTGGGCCGGTGAGATCCGCGCCCGCCACACCGGTTCGCTGGTCTCCGACCGCGCCGGCTCCGTCACCCCGTTCGCGATGATCCAGCTGGCCGACCGCGGTCAGTTCTTCGTCGAGCCGGGTGCCGACACCTACGAGGGCATGGTCGTCGGCATCAACCCGCGTGCCGAGGATCTCGACATCAACGTCACCCGCGAGAAGAAGCTGACGAACATGCGCAGCGCGACCGCCGACGTGATGGAGACCCTGGCCAAGCCGCTGACCCTGGACCTCGAGCTGGCGATGGAGTTCTGCGCCGGTGACGAGTGCGTGGAGGTCACCCCGGAGGTCGTCCGCGTGCGCAAGGTGGTGCTCGGTGCCAACGAGCGTGCTCGCGACCTGTCGCGCCGCAAGGCGCGCGACCGCGCGGTGAGCAACTCCTGATCGGGTTCTGACAGTGGGACGGTACTTCGGTACCGTCCCACTGTCGTTTCCGCAGTGACCGGTGCCGGGCTCCGGGCAGATGAGCGAGGTAGGGTGCCAGAGTGAGTTCGGGGGTCAGACGCGCGAGGTGGCGCGTGGCGGTGATGGCGATGACGGCCTCGACGGCGGTCCTCGCCGGATGCACCGCGAATCCACCGCCGCCGATCGAGAGCACCGATTCGCCCAAGACCACCCAGGCCAAGCCGGGGAAGAACACGGTCGTGGTCGCGATCGACGACATCGGCATCGGGTTCAATCCGCATCTGCGCTCGGATCAGTCGCCGGCCACCAACGCGGTGAGTTCGATGGTGCTGCCGAGCCCGTTCCGGCCGGTGGCCGCGCAGGCGCATCCGGCCGTGGTCGACTGGGTGCCCGACGCCTCGCTGATCGAGTCGGCCGAGGTCACCGCGCAGGAACCGTTCACGATCACCTATACGCTGCGCAACCAGGCCAACTGGTCCGACGGCGCCCCGATCGCGGCCGAGGACTTCCGGTTCCTGTGGCAGCAGATGACGACGCAGCCCGGAGTGGTCGATCCGGCCGGCTACCGGCTGATCTCGGACGTGGCGTCCTCCGGGGGCGGCAAGACGGTGACCGTGACGCTGTCCCAGCCGTATCCGGCCTGGCGCGAACTGTTCTCGAACCTGCTGCCCTCGCACCTGGTGAAGGATTCGCCGGGTGGCTTCACCAGCGGCCTGGTCGACCGGATTCCGGTCTCGGGCGGCAACTTCACCATCAAGTCGGTCGACCGCGGTCGCGACGAGATCCTGCTCGAGCGCAACGACCGCTTCTGGGGCACCCCGGCCGCACCGGACCAGATCCTGTTCCGCCGTGGTGGCACCCCCTCGCAGCTGGCCGAGTCGCTGCGCACCGGCGACGCCCAGATGGCGCTGGTGCACGGTGGTGTCGCGACCCAGGCCCAGCTCGCCGCGATCCCCTCGGTGCGGACCACGATCATGCCGCAGGCCCGCGAGCTGCAACTGGCGCTCAACGGCCGCTCGGGCGATCTCACCGACCCGCGCGTGCGCAAAGCGGTGCTCGCGCTGCTCGATCCGGCGCTGCTGGCCACCGTCGGCGCGCAGACCGGCGGCTGGGTGGAACCCGCACGCGCCCAGGTCCTTCCGCCGTCGAGTCCCGGCTACGTGCCGACCGCGCCGCCGCGACTGAGCACCGAGGAGGCGTTCGCGCTGCTGGCCGAGGCCGGTTTCGGCCGCGCGCCGGAAACCCCGCAGACCGGCTCGCCGACCTCGCCCGCGCCGCGCCCGCGCTCGGTCGCGCGCAACGGCAAGGTCCTGTCGGTGCGGATCGGCGCCGTCAACGAGGACGCGGCGACGCTGGCGGTGGCCAACACCGCCGCCGACCAATTGCGCAGCGCGGGCATCGATGCCACCGTGCGCGGCGTGCCCGCCGACGAGCTGTACGGCAAGGACCTCACCGAATCCGCGATCGACGCGATCGTCGGCTGGGAACTGGCCGGGGACGACCCGGCGACGGTGCTGGCCTCGCGCTACGGCTGCCCGCCGCCGGAACTCCCCGGTGCCGACAGCAAGGCGCTGGCCGCGGCCGAGGCCTACCGCAAGGCGCCGAGCAATATCGGCGGCGTGTGCGATCCGTCCCTGCAACCCTCGATCGACGAGGCGCTGCGCGGTGTCGAGGTGCCGCGCGTGCTGGCCGAGGCCGAGCCCAAGCTGTGGGAACTGTCGACGGTGCTGCCGATCGTGCAGGACAACGTCGTCGCCGCGGCGGGTCCGCGGGTGGACGGCGTCTCGATGGCCGGCGCGATCCAGGTCGGCATCTTCGGCGACACGGCGCAATGGCGGAGGATCCCATGACGCATTCGACCCGCGAGACCGGCGGCCTGCTGCTGGTGCACGCCCATCCCGACGACGAAACCCTCACCACCGGTGGCACGATCGCGCACTATCGCAAGCGCGGCGTCCCCGTCACCGTGGTGACCTGCACGCTCGGCGAGGAGGGCGAGGTCATCGGCGAGCGCTGGGCGGGCCTGGTCGCCGCCGAGGCCGACCAGCTCGGCGGCTACCGCATCACCGAACTCACCGCGGCGCTGGCCGCGCTGGACGCGGGCGCGCCGTGGTTCCTCGGCGGCGCGGGCCGGTGGCGCGATTCCGGCATGGCGGGCACCCCGTCGGCCGCGCATCCGCGGGCCTTCGTGAACTCCGGTGACGCGGCGGTCGAGGCCCTGGTGGAGGTGCTGCTGGAGCTGCGGCCGCGGGTCGTGGTGACCTACGATCCGCGCGGCGGGTACGGCCATCCCGACCACATCCGCGCGCACGAGATCACCACCGCCGCGGTCGAAGCCGCAGCGGCGCGGGGCTGGGACGTGCCGAAGTTCTACTGGACCGTCACCGACGGCGACCTGCTGCGCCAGCACACCGCGGCACTGGCCCGCCGCACCGTGGACGAGTTGCCCGGCGCCTTGCCCGCGGGCTGGCGGTTGCCGGTGGAGGCCGAGCTGGCCGCGATGACGACGACCGGCGTGACCACCGTGGTCGATGTCGCCGACGCGGTCTCCGCCAAGCGCGCCGCCATGCGCGCGCACGCCACCCAGGTGACGGTCGCGCCCAGTGGCCGGGAGTTCGCCCTGTCCAACAACATCGCGCTGCCGGTGCTGCCGGAGGAACACTTCACGCTCGTGCGCGGCACGCGTGGGCAGGTCGGCGCCGACGGCTTCGAGCACGACCTGTTCGCCGGGCTCGACTGAGCCGGACACGCGTCGGCTGATGGCGGCTGCCGACGGCGGCGTGGTCTGCCCGCCCGGCCGAATAGACTCGCCCCCATGGTGACCGACTCCGATCAGCCCGCAGGCACGCCGACCGCCGTGCTGCGGTCAGTGCGCCTGCCCGCCCGGCTCGACCCGGTGATCTCGGGGCTGATCGTGGTGCTGCTGCTCGTCGACGCGCTGATCACGCTGGCGCTCGAGGTGCTGTTCCTGCCGCTCTACGTCGGTGCCGTCGCGCTGCCGGTGGCGGCGCTGCTGGCCGCGCCGATCAACGTGGGGCTGGTCTACGGCATGGAGTCGGTGACCTCGCGGCTCGGCTTCGCCTTCGCGCCGATCGTGGTGTGGGTCTTCGGATTCCTGGTGGCGGCCTCGCGCGGACCGGGCGGTGACGTGCTGCTCGGCAGCGACGGTCGCACCCTGCTGTTGCTGGCCTGCGGGGTGCTCGCGCCCGCCGCCTACCTGTACTACCGCTCCAACGTGGGCTTGTTCCGGACCTGAGGAGTCAGCGGCGGGTCTCGGCGCCGTCCAGGATCAGATCGATGGCCTGGGTGAACCGGTTCATCACCCCGCTCGCCGCCTCGGCGACGACCGCTTCCCGCTGGTCGACGTAGCGCCGGTGCAGGCGCGGGAAGTCCGCCGAGGCCGCGACGCTGGCCGCCATCACCTGGTCGACCCACTGGTCGGTGGACAGTCCGCTGCGGGCGATCGTCATCAGCATCGCGGCCTCGTTGGCGCACGAGCCGACGATGAACCGGAAGGCCGTGTTGGTGGTGGCGTCGACGACCTCGTCGGAGAAACCGCCCGCCTCGACGAGCCCGAGCATCGAGTCGGTCAGCCGCATCATGTTGGGGCCGAGGTAGGTCAGGGCGGCGTTGCCGAACACGATGGTGACCCACGGGTGGGCCAGCAGCGTCGCGCGCAGTCCGTCGGCCTGCGCGTGTACCCGTTCGCGCCAGTGCGCCGGGTCCGGCTCCGGGCACGGCACCTCCCCGATGACCTGGTCGACGACCAGCTCGAGCAGCTCGTCCTTGTTCGCGACGTGCGTGTAGAGCGAGGTGGCTCCCGCGCCGAGGCGCGCGCCGAGTTTGCGCATGCTCAGCGCGTCGAAACCCTCCTCGTCGAGCAGCGCGATCGCCTCGTCGACGATCTGATCTCGGCTCAGCGCGGGCTGATCTCGGCGTTCACGGGTCGGCCTGGTCCACACCGATGCGATCTCGGTCGAGTTCGTGCTGCCCGCGGCCATCGCTGCCTCCTGTGCTGGTGATGTCTGTCTCCACGTCGCGTGTCCGCACAGCATAGCCCCTCGAGAACGGTGTACGGATCACGCACGCCGTACCTATTGCGCACAGCGTTCCATGATCGTACAGTGTTCGACATGACCGCACGCTGTGCGGCGATACTCGAGAGGAGAGCAGGATGGACCCGCTCGCAACGGCTGCCACCGATCCGGTGGTCCGCAATCCCCGTCGGTGGCTGATCCTGATCGTGCTGTGTCTGAGCTCGCTGGTACTGATCGTGGACAACATGGTCCTCACGGTCGCCATCCCGCAGATCGCCACCGATCTGGACGCGAGCGCGCAGCAGATCCAATGGATCATCGACGCCTATCTGCTGGTGTTCGCCGGCCTGCTGCTCACCTCGGGCAGCCTCTCGGACCGGTTCGGCCGCAAGCTGGTGATGGTGATCGGCCTGGTCCTCTTCGGCGGCGCGTCCCTGCTGGCCGCCTACGCCACCAGCGCCGAACTGCTGATCGCGGGCCGCGCGCTGATGGGCATCGGCGGCGTGCTGATCATGCCGAGCACGCTGTCGATCCTCATCACCGTCTTCGACGACGACGAACGGCCCAAGGCGATCGGCGCGTGGAGCGCGGTGGCCACGGTCGGCATGGTCGGCGGCCCGGTCGTCGGCGGTGTGCTGATGGATCACTTCTGGTGGGGCTCGGTGTTCGTGATGAACGTGCCGATCGCGGCGGTCGCCATCGTGGCCGCGCTGGTGCTGATGCCCGAGTCCAAGGGCCCGTGGCGCAGGCCCGACCTCCCCGGCATGCTGACCTCGATCATCGGCATGACCGCGCTGGTGTGGACCATCATCTCGGTGCCGCACGCGGGCTGGACCGATCGGGACGTGCTGGCCGGCTTCGCCGTCACGGTGCTCGCCCTCGGCGCCTTCGTGGTCCGCGAACTGCGCACCGACGAGCCGATGGTCCCGCTGCAGCTGTTCCGCAACCGCACCTTCACCGGTTCCAGCTTCTCGCTGGTCCTGGTGACCTTCGCCAACGGCGGCCTGGTCCTGGTGCTCACCCAGTACCTGCAGTTCGTGCTCGACTACTCGCCGATGCGGACCGCGCTGGCCTTCACCCCGATGGCCGTCACCCTGCTGGTGGCCAACGGCATCGGCGCGGTGCTGGTCGGCAAGGTGGGCGCGCGGATCGTCACCATCGCGGGTCTGATCGTGGTCGCCGCGGGCTTCGCGGTGCTGGCCACGCTCGATGCCGGGGCGAGCTTCACCCTGCCCGCCGTCGCGATGGCGCTGCTCGGCGCGGGTGGCGGTCTGGCGATGCCCGCCGCGATCGGTGCGCTGATGAGCGCGGTGCCCGAGGAGCACGCGGGCGTCGGCTCGGCGCTCAACGACACCATCCAGCAGGCCGGTGCGGCGCTGGGTGTCGCGGTGCTCGGCGCGGTGCTGGCGGGCACCTTCGCCGGTGCCATGCCGGACTCGGCGCCCGCCGCGGCCAAGGAGTCGATCGCGGGTGCGCTCGGTACCGGTGACGGCACCGTCATCGGGCTGGCGCGCGACGCCTTCTGCACCGCCATGCAGGTCACCTTCGGCGTCGGCGCGCTGGCCTCGGTCGCCGCCGCGGTGCTCGCGGTCATCCTGATGCGGGACGCGAAAACCGATGCGGGCGAGGCGGAAAGCGCGAAGGAAGTGGTCGCCGCCTAGCCGGAGCGGACGACGGCCGGGAGTCCTGGACTCCCGGCCGTCGTCGTCGTCAGGCCGAGCTGTCCTGGTCGGCCTCCGCTTTCGGCCGTTGCCACGGCCAGCGGCCGGTCAGCTCGAGTTCCAGCGAGTAGCTGAGGAAGGTCCGCACCAGCACGATCAGTGCCAGCACCCCGACGCTGGTGAAGGTCGGCGCGATGGCGACCGTCCGGATGATGTCGGCCGCGACCAGGAATTCCAGGCCGAGCAGGATCGCCTGCCCGAGCCTGCGGCGGTACAGGCGATAGGCCGAGCCGAAGTCCTCGTGCGCGGTGAGCGCTCGGACGAAGAAGATCGTGCCGACCAGCCCACCCAGCACGATGGCGGCCACGCCCGCACCGTCGAGCACCTTCCCCGCGGTTTCGATGACCTCGGTGAACTCCACGTCAGCAGATTACGCCGCGGCGGACCCTCCGGCCGGTACCCTGACCGACATTTTCCTGCCTATCGGCTCGGGTCCGGCCGGAATCCAGGGGCGGCGGTGCGGGCGCCGAGCAGACCGGGGGTGACGGCCTCGACGAGGGCGATGGCCTGGTCGAACGGGATGTCGTCCACCAGGTAGGCCTTCTTGCCCGCCGCCGTCGCGGCGACCACGGTGGCCAGCCCGGCCCGCCGCTGCCAGTAGGTGCGGCGGATGGTCCAGCCGATGATGCCGGGGGCTTCCAGGCAGTCGCGATTGCGGTCGAGGCTGCCGCGCCGGGTGATCAGCCAGGTGGGGCCGGTGCTGCCGGGCAGCACCCGATGGCCGAGGCTGCGGTAGCGGTCCTCGGCGAGCCCGGCCATGATCACCGCGAACACCACCGGCAGGCCCCAGAGCCACCCCGGCAGCGGGCCGCTGACCAGCGCGATGGCGATCAGGACGACGACCAGCCCACCGACCGGCCACGCGGCCTTGGAATAGCGCCGCCGATGCGCCGCCGGACCGTGCCGGACCAGCTCGATCGTGCCCAGCGCGGCACCGGTGATCGGTTGCGGTGCGGCCTGTTTCGTCAGCGACGCGGGCGCATCGGCCGAGGCAGGCGAGATCGCCGGTCCGGGCGCGCCACCGGATGCCGGTTCGGCGCCGAGCGGCGCGTTCGGTTTGCGGCGGGTGCGCAGCAACTCGTCGAGCGTGCGTTCGACCGCGGACCGGGGCGCCTGCGGCAGGATCTTCTGCCGCGGGTTCTCGCCCGTCATGATCATCTCCAGCTGCGCGGCCCTGGCGGCGCGCAGCAGCAGCGGATCGTTGAGCGTCGCGCCGCGGAACCGGGCCAGGTCCAGGGTGATCTGCCGGGTGGTGAACAGGCCGTGGCGCAGGTGCAGGGTGGCGCCGTTGTCGATCACCCGGAGCCCGAACCAGGTCGCGAGGTACTGGGCGCACGCGGCCACGCTCACCAGCGCCACCGAGAACAGCGACAGGCCGACGATCACGATCGCGACGATGGGCGGGCTGTCGTCGTCGAGATGCTGCACTGCGGGCGACTTCGACAGGATGTCGATGAGCCCGTATTGCGCGCCGATGCCCGCGATCGGCGCGACCACGGCCAGCCCGGTCAGCGACAGCGGCGCGTAGCGCACCCACGCGGCCCGCCAGTGCCCGATCTCGATCCCGGCTTCGGTGACCGCGTCGTGGGGCGCGACGTGCGGCGCGCCGGACGATCCCGGCTGGTCGGTGGGGAATTGCCCGGTGTGCGAGAGCAATTCGGCCCGCAGGGCCGGAATCCGGCTGGTGTCGAGCGCGTCGAGCTTGAACTCCTCGCCCTTGTCGGTCTGCTTGCCGGTGCCGATCGCCAGCACCGCCAGCCCGAGCGCGCGGTGCAGCAGCGGCGCTTCCACGTCCACCGAACGGATCCGCGGCCGCGGCACCGACAGCGTCCGCCGCTGCACGATGCCGCTGCGCAGCTGCACGTGATCGGCGTCGATCCGATAGGAGGTGGTGAACCAGCGGGCGACACCGAAGCCGGCGACCAGCGTCACCGGGATCAGGCTCCACAGCGGATTACCACTGGTGGTGCCGACGATGATCGAACCGAGCAGCACCGGAATGTATTTCATGATCTCGTTGATCGGATACACCATCAGCATGCGTGGATCGAGTCGCTGCCACTCGGCCTGCGGCGCGGGCGGAGTGCTCACGTGGCGTCCCCGCGGTGCTGGGCGGCGATGGCGGCCAGCCGGGCCACGGTCTGCTCGGCGACCGGCAGATCCAGGGCGCTGATCTTCACCGCCCCCGCCGAGGACGCGGTGGTCACGGTGACGGTGGCCAGCCCGAGCATCCGCTCCAGCGGTCCGCGCTCGGTGTCGACGGTCTGCACCCGCGAGATCGGCGCGACCCGCGACTCCTGATCCAGCCACCCGACCCGGGTGTACACGGCCTCGTCGGTGACCTCCCACCGGTGCACCGCGTACCGCCACAGCGGCACCACGACCACGCCGAGCACCGCGAGCGCGCCCACGGCCAACGCCGCGACCAGTTGCCATCCGCGATGGTCGTCGTCGAGCAGCGCCCACCCGACGAGCACCACACACAGCACCGCGACCGCGATCGCGTTCTCCAGCGCCCACAGCAACGTGGCCTTGGAACTCGGACGCCAGGCCGGTTCGGCCAGAATGGTGGAGCGCGGCAGCGACATGAAGCCATGGTTCCATGCGCGGCCGGGGAGTTCACCCCCTCGGGAATATGCGGGGTCGTGCGGAGGGTTGTCGTGCGACGAGGACGACAAACTCGTGCCCAGCCGGGCCCGTGACCAGCCGACCGCACGTTCCGGAAAGAAGTAGCGCATGATCGACGGGGTGACCGAGCTTCCGAACCCGAGCGTTCCCCTGCCGCCGCCGACTCCCGCCGCCATGCGCCGGGCGCTGCGCCGGGCACGCGACGGTGTCACCCTCAATGTCGACGAGGCGACCGTCCTGCTGCACGCGACCGGCGACGATCTCGCCGATCTGTGCGCCAGCGCGGCCCGGGTCCGCGACGCGGGCCTGGAATCGGCGGGCAGGCCCCGCACGATCAGCTATTCGCGCAATGTCTTCATCCCGCTCACCAAGCTGTGCCGGGACAAGTGTCACTACTGCACGTTCGTGACCGTGCCGGGCAAGCTGCGCGCCGAGGGCCACGGCATGTTCCTGGAACCGGACGAGGTGCTCGCGATCGCCCGCGAGGGCGCCGCGCTCGGCTGCAAGGAGGCCCTGTTCACCCTGGGCGACCGGCCCGAGGACCGCTGGCCCGAGGCCGCGCAGTGGCTCGACGAGCGCGGCTACGACTCCACCCTGGACTACCTGCGCGCCGTCTCCATCCTGGTGCTGGAGGAGACCGGTCTGCTGCCGCATCTGAACCCCGGCGTGATGAGCTGGGCCGAGATCGCCCGGCTCAAGCCGGTCGCGCAGTCGATGGGCATGATGCTCGAGACCACCTCGACGCGGCTGTTCACCGAGAAGGGGCAGTGCCACTACGGCAGCCCCGACAAGGACCCCGCGGTGCGGTTGCGCTCGATCACCGACGCGGGCAGGCTCTCGGTGCCCTACACCACCGGCATCCTGGTCGGCATCGGCGAGACGCTCACCGAGCGCGCCGAGTCGATCATGGCGATTCGCAAGCAGCACCGCGAGTTCGGGCACATCCAGGAAGTGATCGTGCAGAACTTCCGCGCCAAGGACGACACCGCCATGCGCGATGTCCCCGACGCCGACGTCGCCGAGTTCCTGGCCACCGTCGCGGTGACGAGACTGCTGCTCGGACCGGATGTTCCGGTGCAGGCGCCGCCGAACCTGGTCTCGCACAGCGATTGCCGCGCGCTGATCGACGCGGGCATCGACGACTGGGGCGGGGTGTCGCCGGTGACGGTCGACCACGTGAATCCCGAACGCCCGTGGCCGAACCTGGACACCCTGCGCGAGATCACCGAGGCGGCCGGCTACACCCTGGTCGAGCGGACCTCCGCGCACCCGAAGTACGTGCGCGCGGGCCACCCGTGGATCGACCCGCGCATCGGCGCGCACGTCGCCGCGCTCACCGATCCGGCGACCGGCCTGGCCAGGCCCGACGCGCTGCCGGTCGGCCTGCCGTGGCAGGAGCCCGACGAATCGTGGGACTCGGTCGGCCGCGTCGACCTGAACACCGCGATCGACACCGAGGGGCGAAACACCGAGAGCCGCAGCGATTCCGGGCTCGGCCAGGAGGTCGTCGGCGCCTTCGGCGACTGGGAGACCATCCGCGAACACGCCCGCGATCTCGCTGTCACCGCGCCGGAACGGCTCGACTCGGACGTGCTCGACGCCCTGCGCGCCGCTGAGCACGACCCGGCGGGCCTGACCGACGACCAGTACCTCGCCCTGGCCACCGCCGACGGGGTGAACCTGGACGCCATCGCGGCGCTGGCCGACTCGCTGCGCCGCACGGTCAACGGCGACGACGTCACCTACGTGGTCAACCGGAACATCAACTTCACCAACATCTGCTACACCGGCTGCCGGTTCTGCGCGTTCGCCCAGCGCAAGGGCGACGCCGACGCGTTCACGCTGAGCACCGACGAGGTCGCCGACCGCGCCTGGGAAGCCCACGTCGACGGGGCCACCGAGATCTGTATGCAGGGCGGGATCGACCCCGAGCTGCCGGTCACCGGGTACGCCGATCTGGTCCGCGCGATCAAGGCCCGCGTCCCGTCGATGCACGTGCACGCGTTCAGCCCGATGGAGATCGTCAACGGCGCCTCCCGTGGCGGCCAGAGCATCCGCGATTGGCTGGCGGCGCTGAAGGAGGCCGGGCTCGACTCGATTCCCGGTACCGCGGCCGAGATCCTCGACGACGAGGTGCGCTGGGTCCTCACCAAGGGCAAGCTGCCCACCTCGGCCTGGATCGAGGTGATCACCACCGCGCACCAGCTGGGCATCCGGTCCAGCTCGACGATGATGTACGGCCACGTCGACAACCCGAAGCACTGGGTGGGTCACCTGCGGGTGCTGCGCGGCATCCAGGACCAGACCGGCGGCTTCACCGAATTCGTCCCGCTGCCGTTCGTCCACCAGAGCGCCCCGCTCTACCTGGCGGGCGCGGCCAGGCCGGGCCCGACCAACCGCGACAACCGCGCGGTGCACGCGCTGGCCCGGATCATGCTGCACGGCCGCATCGACAACATCCAGACCAGCTGGGTCAAGCTCGGCACCGTCGGCACCCAGATGATGCTCACCGGCGGCGCCAACGACCTCGGCGGCACCCTGATGGAGGAGACCATCTCCCGGATGGCGGGCTCCCAGCACGGCTCGGCCAAGACCGTCGCCGAACTCACCGAGATCGCCGCCGGCATCGACCGGCCGGTGCGCGAGCGCACCACCGTCTACGGCACGGTGCCGCCCAAGCCGGTGGCGCTGCCGCTGACGATCGGCTGAGCGCGGCGAATGCCGAACGGGCGGATCAGGATTCGAGCCGGGCTCGAATCCTGATCAGGCGCTCCGCCAGCTCGGTCTCGTCGATGACGCCCCGGGCCACCAGCGAGTGCGCCAGGGCGACGAGCTGGTTCTCGGGGTAGGGCAGGCTGGGATAGACGGTCGCCGCGAGCGTGTCCTCGTCGTCGCGTCTGGCCTGGAAGTCCAGGCCGCCCGGTGCGCACGCGGCGTGATCGAGCGCGTCGCAGAGGCCGTCCAGGCTGGACTTCCACGGTGGCAGGGGATTGGTCACGCCGTACTCGGCGGCCATCCGGGGCCACACCTGGTCGCGATCGACGATCGCCCGCAACGACGCGATCTCGCGTGGGGTACTCATCGCTGCCTTCCGCTAGGTCGCCGGGTGGATGGCGGGCCGGGTCGCGGTGATCACATTGGTGGTCACCCCCGGCTTCGGGAGCGCGACGCCGATCAGGCAGTCCCTGGTGATGATCTCCGCGAGCTGATCCTCGGTCCAGCCGTCGGTGCCGTCGGGCCGCATCGGCAGCACCATGAACCGGTGCTTCTGATTCGAATCGTGCACCCGCACCGCGACCTCCGGCGGCAGCGTGAGCCCGAACTCCGAGAGCACCTGACGCGGCCAGCGCACCATGCGGCGCCGGTAGTTCGGGGTGCGATACCACTCGGGCGAGTTGCCCAGGATCGGGCGCGGGTAGCACGAGCACAGCGCGCACACGATCACGTTGTGCAGCGTCGGGGTGTCGGCGAGGATGGAGAACGCGGTGAAGTCGCTGGGCGTGCCGAAACCGGTCGGCTCCAGCCAGTCCACGCCCACCGCCTTGCTCGCCGTCATCGGCTCGGCCAGCGCCAGCGCCTGGAAGTCGGGATCGAGCCAGGCCCTGGCCACCAGGCGCACCGCGGGCGTCGGCCCGATCTGTTCGGCGAACTCGGTGAACCGCCGGTGCTCCTCGGCGGTGAAGATCCCCTTCTCGATGCACAGTTCGCGCAGCGCGATCTCGAGTACCTCGAAATCGGTGATCTCGTCGACCATGGGAGCCACGGTGCGATCGTGGTCGTGCTCGTGGCCGGTCATGACGCCACCTGGAGCCAGCGTTCGGGGATCTCGGTGCGCAGCACGTCGGCGGCGGTGCCGGTGTAGCCGTGCCACAGCCGCGCGAGCTCGAACTCGACGACGTAGAACCACTCGGGTGTCGCGTCGTGCCGGTCCCACGTCTCGTCCTCGGGGGCCGGGCTCTCGTAGGCCAGCGAGGTGATCCGCCCGACCGCGGCGCGCACGTACTCCGGCGTGCGGGTGTAGAACAGCGCGGGCAGTTCCCTGACCCGCACGGCGTCGCCGACCGCGAAGGCCGCCGCGCCCGCCTGCCCGGCGAAGACCTGCGGATCGCCCTTGCCGACCGCCGCGAGGTGGTGCCGGTTGCGGACGACCCCCGTGCCGTCGCCCTCGAACTTCGGCTGGGCGGTCGGCGGTTTCCCGCCCAGGCCGTCCACGTACCGCGCCTGGACCTCGAGCAGGCGTTCACTCAGTTCGGTCAGGCCGATGTGCTGCTTCTCGACCAGCACCCGGGCGACGGCCAGCAGCCAGCGGCCGTAATACGGCAGGCCGAGGTACATGGTGCGGCCCAGGTCGACATTGCCGATCCGGCGCCGCTCCTCGGACAGCCAGATCCCGCGCCAAGCGAGTACCTCGCAGATCACATAGGTGTTGTGCTCCCAGACCTCGTACTGTTTGTTCTCGTAGGTGATCGCAGCGTCGGGTTCACCGCCGACATCGTGGTCGGTCTTGAGATAGGCCCACAGCCGCGCGTGGTCGAGGAGGTCCGGCGGCGGCGCGTCGGGAAGTTCGGGATATGCGGATTTCAGCCGGGCTACCAGATCAAGCGCGGCCGCACGATCTTCCGCCGTACTCATGGCGGCTCCCTTCGTTGCGCTGACGACAACGAGATCCTGTTCTGAATCTAGGGTCCGATACGCCGGAGGTAAAGAGTGATCGGCTGATCGAGAGTGCGAGTTAGGGCAGGCTGACCTGGGACTGAGGTGCGGTCTCGGGATAGGGTTTCGGTGGCGGAGTACCACCGCAGGTGAGGACAGACTAGGAGAACGGCAGTGCCGTACATCATCGCTGAACCGTGCGTTGACGTGAAGGACAAGGCGTGCATCGAGGAATGCCCCGTGGATTGCATCTACGAGGGTGGCCGCATGCTCTACATCCAACCCGACGAGTGCGTTGACTGTGGTGCGTGTGAGCCGGTCTGCCCGGTGGAGGCGATCTTCTACGAGGACGACACCCCGGACCAGTGGAGCGGTTACATCAACGCCAACGTCGACTTCTTCGACGAGCTCGGTTCCCCCGGTGGCGCCACCAAGGTGGGCAAGGTCGACTTCGACCCGGCCTTCATCAAGGCGCTGCCGCCCATGGCTGAAGAATGAGGGTCAGCAGCCTGCTGCCGGATTTCCCCTGGGACACGATCGCCGCGGTCAAGGAGAAGGCGGCCGCCCACCCCGGTGGGCTGGTCGACCTGTCGGTCGGTACGCCGGTCGACCCGGTCGATCCGCTGATCCAGGCGGCGCTGCGATCGGTCGCCGAGGTCCCCGGGTACCCGACCACCCACGGCACCCCTGAGCTGCGCGCCGCCGCCGTCGCGGCCATGGCGCGCCGGTTCGGGATCACCGGCGTCGACCCGGCCGCCGTGCTGCCGGTGATCGGCACCAAGGAGCTCATCGCCGGGCTGCCGCGGCTGCTCGGGCTCGGCTCCGACGATCTCGTCGTGATCCCCGAGATCGCCTACCCGACCTACGAGGTCGGCGTGCTGCTGGCGGGCGCCAAGCCGTGGCGCGCGGACGGTCTGACCCAGATCGGCCCGCAGAAGCCCGCGCTGATCTTCGTGAACTCGCCGTCGAACCCGACCGGCAAGGTGCTCGGGATCGAGCACCTGCGCAAGGTGGTCGCGTTCGCGCGTGAGCGCGGGGCCGTCGTCGCCTCCGACGAGTGCTACCTGGGCCTGACCTGGGAGGGGGAGGCCGTCTCGATCCTCGACCCGCGCGTGTGCGACGGCGACCACGCCGGTCTGCTGGCGATCCACTCGCTGTCGAAGACCTCGAATCTCGCCAGCTACCGCGCCGGCTTCGTCGCGGGCGACCCGGAACTGGTCGCCGAACTGCTCGAGGTGCGCAAGCACTCCGGCATGATGCTGCCGTTCCCGATCCAGGCCGCGATGACCGCCGCCCTGACCGACGACGAGCACGAGGCGCGCCAGCGCGAGCGTTACCGCGCGCGTCGCGAGATCCTGCGAAAGGCATTGCAGGAGGCTGGTTTCCGGATCGACTACTCCGACGCGGGACTGTACCTGTGGGCCACCCGCGGCGAGGCGTGCCGGCGCACCCTGGACTGGCTGGCCGAGCGTGGAATCCTCGCCGCGCCCGGTGATTTCTACGGTCCGCGCTCGCCGGAGCACGTGCGGATCGCGCTCACCGCGACCGACGAACGGGTGGCCGCCGCGGCCGAACGTCTGGCCTGAACCACCGCTTCCGCAAACCCCGGGCACCGTCGTGCCCGGGGTTTCGTTTGTTCGAAACACGTTCGTTTCAGTGCAAGTCTCGGTATAACAGGTTCTCATTGCAGTCTCGATGAGGAGCCTCTCTGTGCGTGAATTCTTGTATGAAAAGCCAGGTCAGTGCCAATACACCCGGGGTATTTCGCGCCGCGGATTCCTAGCTGCAACAGGTTTCACGCTAGGCGCGGCCGCGCTGGCGAGTCGCGCGGTCGCCGCGGCGGCGCCCGCGGCCGACGGCGACAAGGTGCCCGCCCTGGTGATCGGCAGCGGCTACGGCGGCTCGGTCGCCGCGCTGCGCCTGGCCCAGGCGGGTGTCGATGTCCTCGTCGCCGAGATGGGCATGTCCTGGACCAAACCGGGGCCCGACGGCGACATCTTCTGTCCGGTCCTGAAACCCGACGGCCGCTCCTACTGGCTGCGCGAGACCACCGATCAGCCGGTCGGGTATTTCATGGGCGGGTCCTACAACAAGGACATCGACCGCTACACCGGCGTGCTCGACTCCGAAGGCTTCGGCGGCATCCGGGTCTACCAGGGGCGTGGCGTCGGTGGCGGCTCGCTGGTCAACGGCGGCATGGCGGTGACGCCGAAGCGGGAGAACTTCGGCGCCATCCTGCCCTCGGTGAACGCCGACGAGATGTACGCCACCTACTACCCGCGAGCCAACAGCGCGCTCGGGGTGAACACCATCGACCAGAACTGGTTCGAATCGGCCGAGTGCTACCAGTTCGCGCGGGTCGGCCGCAAACATGCCGAAAGATCCGGATTCGGCTGGACTTTCGTGCCCAACGTCTACGACTTCGAGTACATGAAGAAGGAGGAGGCGAACACGGTGCGCCGGTCCGCGCTCGCCGGCGAGGTGATCTACGGCAACAACGCGGGCAAGCGCTCGCTGGACAAGACCTACCTGGCGGCGGCCACCGGCACCGGCAAGGTGACCATCGCCGCCCAGCACATGGTCACCTCGGTCACGCCGAGCGGCAGCGGCTACGAGGTGGAGATGGCGGTGATCGATACGCAGGGCCGGACCACCTCGACCAAGAAGGTGACCGCGGACCGGGTGTTCTTCGCGGCGGGCAGCGTCGGCACCAGCAAGCTGCTGGTCGCGATGAAAGCCAAAGGGCAGCTGCGTAATCTGTCCGACGCGGTGGGGCAGAAGTGGGGCAACAACGGCAATGTCATGGTCGGGCGGGCCAATCACATGTGGGATGCCACCGGCAGCCTGCAGTCGGCGATGCCGTGCCTGGGCATCGACAACTGGGCCGACGCGGGCGGTCCGGCCTTCGCCGAGGTCGCGCCCTTCCCGTCCGGGATCGAGACCTATGTCAGCCTGTACCTGGCGATCACGAAGAACCCCAACCGGGGCAAGTTCACCTTCAACTCCGGCACCGGCAAGGTGGATCTGAACTGGCAGACCGCCTGGAACCAGTCCTCGATCGACGCCGCCAAGCGGATCTTCGACAAGATCAACAAGAAGGAGGGCACGATCTACCGGACCGATCTGTTCGGCGTCTACAAGACCTGGGGTGACGACTTCACCTATCACCCGCTGGGCGGTTGTGTGCTCAACGAGGCCACCGACAACTACGGTCGCCTGCACGGATACCCGGGTCTCTACGTCATCGACGGCGCGCTGATCCCCGGCAACACCAGCGTGAATCCCTTCGTCACCATCACCGCGCTGGCCGAGCGCAATATCGAGCGGATCATCGCCGACGATCTGCGCTGATCTCGCGTTCCGGCTGCCGGATCGGCTAGGGTCCGGCAGTCGGAGCGGTATGGGATCGAAAGGCTCGTCACGGATGCACGGGGTGGAATTCGGCGCGGGCTCGGTGTTCGCCGGGTATCGGATCGAACGGTTGCTCGGCCGGGGTGGGATGGGGACCGTCTACCTGGCGGCGCACCCGCGGCTGCCGCGCCAGGTGGCGCTGAAACTGCTGAATCGCGAACTGTCTTCGGACCCGGAGGTGCGCGGCCGGTTCGAACGCGAGGCCGATGTCTCGGCGCACCTGGACCATCCCGGCATCGTGTCGGTGCTCGACCGCGGTGTCGAGGACGGGCTGATGTGGATCTCCATGCAGTACGTCGACGGCACCGACGCGTCGGTGTTCCGCGGCGCGGCACTGGACCCCGCCCGCGCGATCGACATCGTCGCCCAGACCGCCGAGGCGCTGGACTACGCCCACGAGCGCGGTGTGCTGCACCGGGATGTGAAGCCCGCCAACATCTTGCTGGCCGCGGCCCGCGCCGGCGACCGCGTGCTGCTCACCGACTTCGGCATCGCCCGCCTGCGCGGCGACGCCCGCCAGCTCACCCGGACCGGCGCCTTCCTGGCGACCCTGGCCTACGCCTCGCCCGAACAACTCTCCGGCGCGTCCGTCGACCACCGCTCCGACCAGTACTCGCTGGGCTGCACCCTGTTCACCTTGCTCACCGGCGAAAGCCCGTTCCCCGCAGACAATCCCGGCGCGGTGGTCGCCGCGCATCTGAGCAAGCCGGTGCCGCGCGCGTCCGCGGCGGTTCCGTCCTTGCCCCCGGGTGTCGATGCGGTGATCGCCCGCGCGCTGGCCAAGGACCCGGCCGAACGATTCGACAGCTGTGCGGAATTCGCCAAGGCGGCGGTGGACGCGCTCGGCGGCGCGACCGCCTCGCCCGCGCAGCCGTCGCCGGTGCGGAACGCGCAGTCGCTGTCCGCTCCGAATCAGCAAGTGCCGACGGCATTCACGCCGTCCGGGCACGGTGAGCGGGCATCGCACCATGGGCCGAGTGCACCCGGCCAGGGCCATCCGGGACCGAGCGCATCTGGCCAGGGCCACCCGGGACCGAGCGCACCCGGCCACAGCCGCCAGGCGCCGAGCGCGCCCGGCCTGGGCGGCCAGGGGCCGAGTGCATCCGGCTCAGGTCACCCGGCGCCGCGGCCCGGCACGCAGCCGGAGTCGAGTTCGATGGCGACGCTCGTGGCGCCGCCACCCTCGGCGCCGCAGTTGCCGATCGCGGGCGGCCCCGGCTGGCACGCGCCGCCACCCGGCTACGTCCCGCGTCCGGGTACGCGGTCCGCCCCGCCGCGCAAGTCCGTGTCCTCGCGCTGGCGCGCGCTCGCGGTCACCTTGCTCGTGCTCGCCATGGTGGGCGGTGTCGGGGTGGTCGGGATCGGCGCGATCTACTGGAAGTTCGTGCGGCCCGGCCGGATCGCGCCGCCGCCCGCCGCGTCGTGGGGTGAGCACAGTGCGCTGGTCTCCGACTTCCCCCAGATGCTGCCCAAGGATCCGACCGCCACGGGGTGGTCGGACTCGAAGTGTTTCCCCACGGGCGCGCTGATCGTGCAACCCGGTGATCCGGTGCCGGTCCGGCAGATCACCTGCACCGACTCGCTGGGCGTCACCTCCTGGTACACCCAGTACGCCACCGCCGCCGACGCGGACGCCTATCTCGGTCGCCACGCCACGGCGGATCCCACCACCACCCGTGGGGCCGCGCTCGGCGCGAACGCCACCGTCACGGCCTGGCGCTCGCGCGCCGGTGAGCCCTTCACCCTCGCGGTGCGGCGTGCCGTCGACGGCGTCGGCCAGCCGGTCGTCGTCGAGGTCGCCGCGGCGGGCGGCTCGTTCGAATCGACCCAGCTCGGCTGGTACCTGTGGGCGCCGCTGTAGCGGTGGAAGCTCGCCACGCGCCGGGCGACATCTCGGTCCGGGCGATCTTGGCACCGCGGCGATAGCCTCGGGGTATGGACGCTGTCACGGTGGTTCCGGTGCCCGCGAACGAGCCGGCGCAGTCGTACGCGCCGGGGACGGCGGGGCGGGAGCGGCTGCGAGCGCGGCTGGCCGAGATCGCGGGGGAGTGTGTCGACGTGCCGCTGCTGATCGGCGGGCAGGAGCGGAGCGGGGACGGTGAGCGGCACGGGATCGTGGCGCCGCACCGGCGGTCGCTGGTGCTGGGGACCTACACCGACACCACGCACGAGGAGGCGAGCGACGCGATCGAGGCCGCGGTGCGCGCGGCGCCGCAGTGGCGGGAGATGTCCTTCGACGAGCGGGCCGCGGTCTTCCTGCGCGCCGCCGATCTGATGTCGGGACCGTGGCGCGAGACCGTGGCCGCGGCCACCATGCTCGGGCAGTCGAAGTCGGCGGTGCAGGCCGAGATCGACGCGCCGTGCGAGCTGGTCGACTTCTGGCGGTTCAATGTCGCCTACGCGCGCCAGATCCTCGAGGGGCAGCCGCAGTCGGGTCCCGGCGTCTGGAACCGGATGGACTACCGGCCGCTGGAGGGCTTCGTCTACGCGATCACCCCGTTCAATTTCAGTGCCATCGCGGGCAATCTGCCCACCGCGCCCGCGCTCATGGGCAATACGGTGATCTGGAAGCCGTCCTCGTCGCAGACCCTGGCGGCCTGGGTCACGATGCGGATCCTGGTCGCCGCCGGGCTGCCGCCCGGCGTGATCAACCTGGTCACCGGCCACGGCCGGGACCTCTCCGAGATCGCGCTCGCGGACCCGCGCCTGGCCGGCATCCACTTCACCGGCTCGACCAAGACCTTCCGCTACCTGTGGCAGCAGGTCGGCGCGAATATCGCGGGCTACCACAGCTATCCGCGCCTGGTCGGGGAGACCGGCGGCAAGGACTTCATCCTCGCCCATCCCTCCGCGGACCCGGACGCGTTGTCCACGGCCATGATTCGTGGCGCGTTCGAATACCAGGGCCAGAAGTGCTCGGCCGCCTCGCGCGCCTACGTGCCGCGCTCGCTGTGGCGGACGATGGGGGAGAAGTTCCTGGCCACGGTCGAGGAGCTGACCTACGGTGACGTCGCCGATCTCGCGAATTTCGGTGGGGCGCTGATCGATCAGCGCGCCTACGACAAGGGCGTCGCCGCCATCGAGCGCGCCAGGGACGCGGGGCTGACCATCGCCGCGGGCGGCACCTACGACGACAGCGTCGGCTGGTTCGTCCGCCCGACGGTGCTGCTCGCCGACGACCCGCACGACGACGCCTTCCGCACCGAGTACTTCGCGCCCATCCTGTCGGTGTACGTCTACGACGACGACGCGCCCGACGCCTTCGACGTCCTGCTGGCCGAGGTCGACTCGACCTCTCCGTACGCGCTCACCGGCGCGGTCTTCGCCCGCGACCGCGCGGTGATCGAGAAGGCGAGTGCCGCACTGCGCTACGCGGCGGGCAACTTCTACGTCAACGACAAGCCCACCGGCGCGGTGGTCGGCCAGCAGCCCTTCGGCGGTGCCAGGGCCTCCGGCACCGACGACAAGGCGGGCTCCCCGCTGAACCTGCTGCGCTGGGTCGCCCCGCGCGTGCTCAAGGAGACCTTCGTCCCGCCGACCGACTACCGCTACCCGCACATGGACTAACGCCCGCTGACCAGCTTCAGGATCACCGCGGGCAGCGCGTCGAGCACGTCGGCGGACTGCTCGGCCGGGGTGCCGTAGGTGTGCGCGGCGACCGAGAACCCGGTGCCGAAGGACGCCGACGCCACCTCGGGGGCATCCAGGTCCGACCAGCCCCACTTGCTGCCCTGCACCCCCGGCAGCTGGGCGGTGCCCCAGTTCTGGGGTGTGCCGTCGGCGGCGGTGTTGCTCGCGCCCGACATCCACCCGAAGATCGGCGAGCCGGGATCGGTGCGCTGCTTGGTGACCAGGAACTCGGTGAGATCGGCGGTGCTCGTGCTGGAGCGGCCCCAGTCGGCGGTGCCGTGGGTCGCGCGCAGCCCGTATTCGCTCGCCGTGGCCTCGATGGCCTGGGGATACTTGTTCGCCAGCTGGGTGGCGGCGCCGTCGTCGGAGTCGCGGATCATCCGTTCGGCCAGCGCGCGGTCCTCCGGCGCGCCGTCGCCGTGGCGCAGCGCGTAGTCGACGATGTAGAGCTTCGACATCGACAGCGCCGACCGCGTTTCGTGCTCGTTGGCTGTCCCCCAGGCGAATCCGCCGGGAGTCCGCACCGACAGCGCCGTCCGGGACGGCACCGTGGCCGGGTCCTCGTCGGCGTTGGCGGCGGGCGCGCCGATCACCAGACCGGCGGCGGCCGCCGCCACGCACCACATCACTGTTCGCCTGCTCATGAGCGTCCTCCGGTTCTGTGCGACGGCGATCCGATCGTGGGTATGAAACCCGAACGTCGCAGGTCGGCGCGGAAGGCGCGCGGCAGGACCGGTCAGATCAGCGGCTTACCCCGGCGCTGCCTGCGGCGCATGTCGGCCAGGGTGAGGTTGAACGGGAAGTTGCGGACCACCCGCGGCAGCCTGCCCGTCACCTTGCCGCCTGCGCGCATCAGCCGGTTGAGGGCGCGTTCGTCGCGCTCGGTCCAGGTCATGCCCATCTCGTCGCGGAGGTGGGCGGGGAGCAGGCCGGTGGTGAACCAGCGGTGGAACCGGGCGAACGGCAGCCGCAGGGCCGGGCTGACCATCTTCAGATCGAGCAGGTCGTCGAAGTAGGCCTTGATCGTGGCGTCGATGTGGGCCTGGGGCAGATGCTCGGTCCAGTAGGCGTCGAAGGCGGCGCGGTCGGCGGGCCACATCTCCCTGGGCACCTGCAGGGTGGTGCCCAGGTGGTGGGCGTATGCGTAGAAGGTGTCGGCGATGTCGTCGTCGGTGGGGCCGTAGATGCGGGCCATCACGTCGACCGCGCCCCAGTACAGACAGGCGGCCACCCACAGCTGGAGTTTCCGGTCGAAGGCGTTGTACTTCACCGGGCTGTCCGCGGTGGAGTGCACGTACTTGTGCGCGCCGTTGATCGCGGTGCGGTAGGCGGCACGATCGGCGTCGTCGCCCATCAGCGCGACCGACAGATAGGTCAGGGTGGTGCGGGTTCTCTTCACCGGGTGCTTCATGATGCTGCCGCTGTGGACCCGGGATTCCGCGACGCCGTAGCCGACGGGCGCGAGGCTCAGTTGCATGATCACGTTGGCGGTCGCGCCCCAGAAGGCGGTCGAACCGTCGACGTAGTCCCGGATGTCGAATTCGGCCGGTTCGGTGCGACCCGAACGTGCGCGAGCAAGGATGGTCATCGTTGACCCCTTCATCGGTGAGAGAACTATATGACGAATGTCTCATCATGTCGTCGGGGAGTCAACGGACGGCGGCGCGCGACCGCCGAACCTCGCCGCGTTAGCGTGGACGGATGCCTTACGGTCCGCCGCTGCTGCTCGCCTCGCTCGATCCGATCGCCGTCGCCGCCGGTGCCGACATTCCCGACGCCGTCACCATCGATGATGCCACTCTGTCGCGCTCCGATCTGCTGGGTGCGGCGACCTCGGTGGCCGAGCGGATCGCCCGCGCCGACCGGGTCGCGGTGCTGGCCGAACCGACCGTGCGCACCGTGCTCGCCGTCGTCGGCTGCCTGATCGCCGGGGTGACGGTGGTGCCGGTGCCGCCCGATTCCGGCGCGGCCGAACTCGAGCACATCCTGCGCGATTCCGGTGCGCAGGCCTGGCTCGGCGCCGCGCCCGAGGGAACCGGGCTGCCGGTGGTGCCGGTGCGGCTGCACGCGCGGTCCTGGCACACCTACCCCGAGCCCGATCCCGCGTCGACGGCCTTCATCCTCTACACCTCCGGCACCACCGGCGCGCCCAAGGGCGTGATGCTCAGCCGCGCCGCCATCGCCGCCGGTCTCGACGCGCTCGCCGAGGCGTGGGGCTGGACCTGGAAAGACACCCTGGTGCACGGGCTTCCGCTGTTCCACGTGCACGGGCTGATCCTGGGCCTGCTCGGCCCGCTGCGGGTCGGCAGCCCGGTGATCCACACCGGCAAGCCGACGGCGCAGGCCTACGCGGCGGCGGGCGGCAGCCTGTACTTCGGGGTGCCGACGGTGTGGTCGCGGGTCGTCGAACAGCCCGAGCTGGCACGGCAATTGGGCAAAGCCCGGCTGCTCGTGTCGGGCAGCGCGCCGCTGCCGGTGCCGGTGTTCGAGCAACTGGCCGAGCTCACCGGGCAGGCGCCGGTGGAGCGCTACGGCATGAGCGAAACCATGATCACGCTGTCCACCCGCGCCGACGGCGAGCGCAGGCCGGGCTGGGTCGGCACGCCCGTGCGCGGGGTGGAAACCCGGCTGCGCGACGAATCCGACGCCGCGGTCCCGCACGACGGCGAGAGCATCGGCGCGCTCGAGGTGCGCGGGCCGATGCTGTTCGACGGCTACCTCAACCGTCCCGACGCCACCGCCGCGGACTGGACCGAGGACGGCTGGTTCCGCACCGGTGACGTGGCGGTCATCGACCTCGACGGCTTCCACCGCATCGTCGGGCGCGAGTCCATCGACCTCATCAAGTCCGGCGGCTACCGGATCGGCGCGGGCGAGATCGAGACCGCCCTGCTGGGCCATCCGGCGGTCGCCGAGGTCGCCGTGGTCGGCCTGCCCGATGACGATCTCGGCCAGCGCGTCGTCGCCTTCGTCGTCGCGCGCGAGGGCGGGTCCGCCGAGCTCGGCGCCGCGCTGATCGCCCATGTGGGCGACCAGGTCTCGGCGCACAAGCGGCCCCGCGAGGTCAGGTTCGTCGACGCGCTGCCGCGCAACGCCATGGGCAAGGTGCAGAAGAAGCTGCTCGGCTGACTCAGGCCCGCCGGGTGCTGCTGCCGCGCGCGCTCAGCGCCCGGATCGGCCCGATCAGCCGATGGTAGATCGGCCGCACCACCCGACCGGGCAGGTAGCGGTGTCGTTCCTCCGCCCACACCCGGGCGCGGCGGTGCGCCGCGATCGGCGAGAACCGTTCGGGATCGGGCGGTTCGCTGACGTGGAACTCGATGCGGCACAGGTGTTTCGTGTTCACGAAGCCGTACTGGCTCGGGCTCACCAGCCTGATCGGCGCGCCGTGGTCGCTGTCGAGCGGCTGCCCGTCGAGCCGGTCGGCGATGAGCACGTCCGCGGCCAGGGCGTCGTCGAGCAGGACGATCGACTGATAGCCGTCCAGCCCGGCGAACACGACGTGGCTGATGGGCGCGCCCGGCCGCAGCCGCGGCTCGACGACCTCCCGGTAGAACGTGGCGAACGGGATGCCCTCCCAGCGCAGTCCGGTGGCCGACCAGCCCGCGACGCAGTGGAAGTCGGCCAGCTCAGTGCGCCGGGGGAGCCCGGCGAGATCGGCCCGCGACAGCGAGACCGGCTCGGTGAGCTCGCCACCGAGTTCGATCGTCGGATGGGCGGGCACCGGCGGTGGCGGGTGATGGAGGTGGGTGCCGAAGCGCGGGAATCCCTCGACCGCGCGCTGACCAGGGGGGAGTGCCATGACGATCCTCCAGATATACGGTTCCGTATATTCGACTAGCGTAGCGACTCGGCGACTCGGCGTCGAGGCCTTGACCTCGAGTGTGGTTCAGGTCCTACCGTCGACGGCATGAGCGCAACACTGACGCCCGAGCAGCTCGCCTACCTGGCCACCCAGAAACTGGGCAGGCTCGCGACCGTGCGGGCCGACGGCACCCCGCAGAACAATCCGGTCGGCTTCCGCTACAACGCCGAACTCGGGACCATCGACATCGCGGGCTGGAACATGGCCGCCTCCAAGAAGTTCCGCAATCTCGCAGGCAACGAGAATGTCGCGTTCGTGGTCGACGACATCGCCTCGGTGCAGCCGTGGCGGGTGCGCTGCCTGGAGATCCGCGGCACCGCCGAGGCGCTGACCGGGGTCGAGTCCTACATCACCGAGCGTCCCGACGCGCTCATCCGCATCCACCCGACCCGGGTCATCGCCTTCGGCCTCAGCCCGGAATCCGTACCGCGCTGAGCTTTTCGGGGTTGCGCACGCAGTACACCGCGGTGATGACGCCGTCGGTGACCTCGATGGAGGTCACCTGGTCGAGGACGCCGTCGATCGTCACCGCCACGCCGGGCATCGCGTTGAAGACGCCGACCCGCACCCCCATCTCGCCCAGCCGGTCGCCCTTCTGGAGCAGGCCGATGACGAGCCGGGCCACCTTGTCCGGGCCGAGGACCGGCCTGCGTACCGCGTTGACCACGCCGCCGCCGTCGGCGATGTAGACCACGTCGGGGGCGAGCACGTCCATCAGCGCCTGGACGTCGCCGGTGGCCGCCGCGATCGAGAACCGCTCGACCACCGACTGCGCCTCGGCCGGGGTCGCGATCACGGTGTGCCGCTTGGCGTGCACGCGCGCCCTGGCCCGCTGGTTCAGTTGCCGCACAGCGGTCTCGGACTTGCCGACGGCCGCGGCGATCTCGGCGTAGCTGAACGCGAAGACCTCGCGGAGCACGAAGACCGCGCGCTGCACCGGCGTCAGCGTCTCCAGCACGAGCAGCATCGCGGTGGTCACCGCCTCGCCGGTCAGCACGTGCTCGACCCCGCCCTCGGACTCCGCCGCCAGCGGCTCGGGCAGCCAGGGCCCGATGTACTCCTCGCGCCTGCGCGCGGCCGAGCGGAGCACGCCGATCGCCTGCCTGGTGACGATCTGAGCCAGGTAGGCGCGCGGATTGTCGACGCTCGCGTGGTCGACCTCGCGCCAGCGCAGATAGCTGTCGTGCAGCACGTCCTCGGCGTCGACGACCGAACCGAGGATCTCGTAGGCGATGGAGAACAGCAGCCTGCGGTTCTCGGCGAACTCGTCGGTCACCGCGTCGGGCCCGGCAGCCACACGCTGTTGCCGGTGCGGGCGGCGTAGGCGGCGTAGCGATTGATGCGTTCCTTGACGATCGCGGCGAGACGGCCGCTGACGTGCAGCGGCAGGGCGGTGCCGTCCAGGCGCCCGGTCTGCACGATGCCACCGCGCCTGCCGATGCTCAGTGCCTGGCCGGTGTAGCCCATCGAATAGGGCCGTGGCGCACGTCCTTCGATCACCCTGGCCAGGGTATCGGCCGCGTGCGCGCCCTGTGGTGCGGCCGTGGCGCAGGCCATGCGCTGACCCGGCACGGCGGCGCAGTCGCCGACGGCGAAGATCCGGGGATCGGTGACACTGCGCAGATACGGGTCGACCAGGGCCTTCCCGTCGGCGTCGACCGCGAGTCCGCTGCGGGCCGCCAGGTCGGGCACGGTCGACACCACCGCCCACAGGGTCAGGTCCGATTCGAGCGGGTCGCCGGAGCGTAGCCACACCGTCGTTGCCTCGATCCGCTCGACCTCGTCGGTGACGATCTCCACGCCCAGCCGGGTCAGCCCCGCCCGCGCGCTGCGCTGTCCGCCACCGGACAGGCTCGCGCCGAGCTCCGCGCCGATCAGCCGGACCCGCAGGTCCGGCCGGGCGCCGGCGATCTCGGCCGCGGTCTCGATGCCGGTCAGGCCGCCACCGATCACCGTGACGCGGCCGCCCGCGGGCAGAGTCGCGAGGGCCGTGCGCGCCTGCTCGGCGCCCTCCCAGGTGCCCATCGGGATCGAGCCGGGCAGCGGCCGCGCGGTGCTGCCGACCGCGAGGAACAGGTGATCGAAGCCGAGGGTGGTGCCGTCGTCGAGGGTGACGGCACCGTCGCCGATCTTGTCGACCCCGGCGACCCGCGTCGCGATCCCGGCGCCGAGCATCTCGGCGAGCGGGGTCGCCGCCGAACCGGTTCCGGCGAGTTGCTCGTGCAGCCGCACCCGTTCGACGAAGTCCGGTCGTGGATTGACGACCGTGATCCGCGCGTCCCCGGCCTTGCGCGCCAGCCTGTTCGCCGCGACGGTGCCCGCGTACCCTGCCCCGACCACCACGATGTTCATCTCTGTCTCCTGCCGTCGGTTTCTGCGTTCGACCATGTGATGCGGCAGGGGCACGATTTGTGATGGTGATGCGGGTCACACTCGCTCGGCGGTGCGGGTCCGGAGACGACAGCGGCCCCGCACTCTCGCGAGTACGGGGCCGCCGGGGAGCTCCGCTCAGTCGTTGGCGTGCAGCGCCGCGTTGAGCTCGATGCCGGTGCCCTTGCGCGGTACGGCCTCGACCGCGCCGGTGGTGGAGTTGCGGCGGAACAGCAGGTTGTTCCGGCCGGACAGGGTCGCGGCCTTGACCACGGTGCCGTCGGGGCCGGTGACCTTGGTGCCCGCGGTGACGTAGAGGCCAGCCTCGATCACGCAGTCGTCGCCCAGCGAGATGCCGAGACCGGAGTTGGCGCCGAGCAGCGAGCGCTCGCCCACCGAGATCACCTGGGTGCCGCCGCCGGACAGGGTGCCCATGATCGACGCGCCGCCGCCCACGTCGGTGCCGTTGCCGACGACGACGCCGGCCGAGATGCGGCCCTCGACCATCGAATTGCCCAGGGTGCCGGCGTTGAAGTTGACGAAGCCCTCGTGCATGACGGTGGTGCCCGAGGCCAGGTGCGCGCCGAGGCGGACCCGGTCGGCGTCGCCGATCCGGACGCCCGAGGGCACCACGTAGTCGACCAGGCGCGGGAACTTGTCGACGCTGAGCACGGTGACCGGGCCGCGGGCGCGCAGCTTCAGCCGGGTCTGCTCGAAGCCGTCCACCGCGCACGGGCCGTGGTTGGTCCACACCACATTGCTGAGCAGGCCGAACTGGCCGTCCAGGCTCAGGCCGTGCGGCTGTACGAGGCGGTGCGAGAGCAGGTGCAGGCGCAGGTACACGTCGTGCGCGTCGACCGGGGCGGCCGAGAGGTCCGCGATCGTGGTGCGCACCGCGATCACCTCGACGCCACGCGCCGCGTCAACGCCGAGCAGCTCCGCGAACTCGCCCGCCTCGGCGGCGTCGACGCGCTTGGAGCCGGTCTCGGTGAATTCGCCCAGCTCGGGGCTGGGGTACCAGGTGTCGAGGACGGTGCCGTCCGAGGTCACGTTCGCGATACCGACTGCAGTTGCTCCCTGAATGCTCACGGAGTTCATTTTGCCGGGTCCGCGGCGCTTTGTGTCGGCCACCCCCGGGGCGGACACGGAACGCGGGCGCGTGGACGTCGAACGTCCGCGCACCCGCGCGTCATGCCGGGTCGATCAGGGCTGGCCGGTGGCGAACGCGATCACGGCGTCCAGGAACTCCTGGCCACCGATCACGTAGCCGCCGATCAGCGCGCCCGCCGGAATGGTGATCAGCCACAGGAACGGGATGAACGCGCCGATGAGCGCGCCGATGACGATGCCGGGCAGGTTCTTGTTGACCTGCTCCATCAGCCGGTCGTAGGAGCTGATGTCCTTGGCCCCCGCGACGCTCTGCAGCTTCGCGGTGTCCTCCGGCGTCATCGCCGCCGCCAGCTTCACGGTGCGGCCGTCCTCGCTGATCTGCGGGGTGACCGCGATCGGCAGCCCGGCGACCTCGGAGCGCAGCGGCGCCTGGACGACGGTCACGCCGTCCTGGGTGCGCAGCTGCACGGCCGAGCCGTCGGCGGCGAGCTCGAACCGGCCGCTGTCGACCGCCCAGGTGATGGTCTTGTCCGCGGGCGACACCGAGGTCGTGTAGTTGATCCCGTTGGCAGTACCGGAAGTCGCGCCCCCCGCAGCCACTACCGCGGGCTGCTCGGTCGCCACGGCGGGCTGACCATTGGCGGTGGCCGCGGTAATCCCCATCGCGGTGATCGCCAGGAATGCAGCGGTAGTGATCTTTCCGAACTTCATTTCGTGTGAATCCCTCCGTATTCTCGACCGCCCGGAAAAGGCGGCGAACGAACGCTAGCGCGGTGGAATTTCACTGCCGCGCAAGGGGGTTCATCGTCAAACAATCGTAATATTTGCCATTAATTCGCTCCGGTAATGATTGTGTCGACACGGTGATTCGCCTCGCGTGGTCGGCGAACCCGCGAGTCGGATCGGCGTCCGTACTACTGTCGAGATGTGACTCTCGATTTGCATGCCGACCCCATTCAGCTGACCGCCGCCCTGGTCGACGTCCCCAGCGTGTCGCGCGACGAGGCCAAGATCGCGGACCTGGTGGAGCAGGCATTACGGGAGCAGACCACCGGGTTCGAGGTGCTGCGGCACGGCAACGTGGTGCTGGCGCGTACCCAGCGCGGGTTGCCGACCCGGGTGATCCTGGCCGGTCACCTCGACACCGTGCCGATCGCCGACAATGTGCCCAGCCGCCCCGACGAGGTCGGCGGCGAGCCGGTGCTGTTCGGTTGCGGCACCGTCGACATGAAGTCCGGCGACGCGGTGTTCCTGCATCTGGCGGCCACCATCGCCGACCCGGCCCACGATCTGACGCTGATCTTCTACGACGGCGAGGAGATCGCCGCCGAATTCAACGGCCTCGGTCATATCGAGCGCGAGCTTCCCGAGTGGCTCGACGGCGACCTGGCCATCCTGGGCGAGCCCTCCGGCGGCTGGATCGAGGCGGGCTGCCAGGGCACGCTGCGGGTCCGGCTGACCACCTCGGGGGTGCGCGCGCACTCGGCCAGGGCCTGGCTGGGCGAGAACGCCATCCACGGTCTCGCGCCGGTGCTGGCGCGGCTGTCGGCCTACGCGGCGCGCGAGGTAGACATCGACGGCTGCGTGTACCGCGAGGGACTGTCGGCGGTGCGCGTCTCCGGTGGGGTCGCGGGCAATGTGGTGCCCGATGTCGCCGAGGTGGATGTGAACTTCCGTTTCGCGCCCGATCGGACCGTGGAGCAGGCCGTCGCGCATGTGCGTGAGGTCTTCGCCGGACTCGACGTCGAGTTCGTGGTGACCGACTCCTCGCCCGGCGCGCTGCCCGGCCTCACCGCCCCCGCCGCGCGCACCCTGATCGACTCGGTCAACGCCCACGGCGGCGGCGGGGTCCGCGCCAAGTACGGCTGGACCGACGTCTCCCGCTTCGCCGCGCGCGGCATCCCCGCGGTCAACTTCGGCCCCGGCGACCCCAATCTCGCGCACAAGCGCGACGAGCACGTGCCGCTGAGCCAGATCACCGCCGTCACCGCGATGCTGCGCACCTACCTGTCAGCCCGCTGACGACTGGTGTTCGACCCGACCCAGTAGCGTGGGGGTATGTCTACCGATTCCGCTGATCAGGCCGGGAAGGTCAAATCCACGGCGAAGTTCCGGGGGCCGGTGATGTTCCGGCGCAATCGCAAGCAGGGCATGCGGACCGCCGACCGGAACCTGCTCGACTCCCGGCAGGACAGCGATTGGGTGCACACCGATCCGTGGCGGGTGCTGCGGATCCAGGCCGAGTTCGTCGAGGGTTTCGGCGCGCTGGCCGAGGTGCCGCCCGCGGTGACCGTCTTCGGTTCGGCGCGCACCCACCGCGACGATCCCGAGTACATCGCGGGCCGGGAGATCGGTGCCGCGCTCTCGCACGCGGGCTTCGCGGTGATCACCGGCGGCGGCCCCGGCGCGATGGAGGCCGCCAACCGCGGATCCTCGGAGGCGGGTGGCTATTCGATCGGGCTCGGCATCGAGCTGCCGTTCGAACAGGGGCTCAACGAGTGGGTTGACCTGGGCATCAACTTCCGGTACTTCTTCGTCCGCAAGACGATGTTCGTGAAGTACTCGCAGGCCTTCGTCTGTCTGCCCGGCGGTTTCGGCACCCTCGACGAGCTGTTCGAGGCGCTGACCCTGGTGCAGACCCGCAAGATCACCCGGTTCCCGATCATCCTGTTCGGCAGCGCGTACTGGACGGGCCTGGTCGACTGGCTGCGGAACACGATGGCGGTCTCGGGCAAGATCTCCCCGGAGGACCTCGACCTGATCCAGATCACCGACAGCGTCGACGAGGTCGTGCGGATCATCCGTGGCGAGACCGGCGATCACGCCGACATCGAGCGCCTCGGCACCGAGGACCAGTGGTGAGCGCCCCCTACTCCGTCTGCGTCTACTGCTCCGCCAGCACCACCGATCCCGGCCTGATCAGCCTGGCCGCCCGCGTGGGCACCGAGATCGCCCGGCGCGGTTGGCAACTGGTCTCCGGCGGTGGCCACGTCTCGATGATGGGCGCGGTCGCCACCGCGGCCCGCGCCGGTGGGGCGCATACCGTCGGCGTGATCCCGAAACACCTGGTGCACAAGGAAGTCGCCGACGTCGACGCGGGTGAACTGCTCGTCACCGACACCATGCGCCAGCGCAAGCAGCTGATGGAGGCGCGCGCCGACGCGTTCCTCGCGCTGCCCGGCGGCGTCGGCACGCTCGAGGAACTGTTCGAGACCTGGACCGGCGGCTACCTCGGCGAACACGCCAAACCCGTGGTGGTGCTGGACGCCGACGACTTCTACGGCGGGCTCTTCCGCTGGATCGATGAACTGTACGAACGCAGAATCGTGACGCAGCAGGCGCGCGACCGCATCACCGTGGTCACCGATCTGCCCGCCGCCTTCGCTGCGCTGGAACCGGCCGCACCGGCCGAGGGCTAGGAGATATTCGACGTGAGCAACGACGCCCGCTCGACCGTCAGCGTGTTCGACCTCGCCAAGGCGCTGCCCGCGATGGCGCTCGACGCGCCCGGCATGCTGCGCAACGCGCGCGGAATGCTGGTGGGGCCCAAGGACAAAGCCTCCATCGGCCTGTATTTCCAGCGGGTCGCGCACCGCAGGCCCGATCGGGTGTTCCTGCGGTTCGAGGGCCGCTCCTACACCTATCGCGCCGCCAACAGCGAGGTCAACCGGTACGCGTCGGTGCTGTCCGCGCGCGGGGTGCGCCGCGGTGACGTGGTCGGCGTGCTGATGACCAACCGGCCCGAGACCCTGTTCACCGTGCTCGCGGTGCTCAAGCTCGGCGGCACCGTCGGCCTGCTCAACTACAACCAGCGCGATCAGGTGCTCGCGCACAGCATCGGCCTGCTCGACAGCGTGCTCACCGTCGTCGGCGCCGAGTGCGGGGAGGCGCTGGACTCGCTGCCCGCGCCCGCCGAGAACCTGCTCGCCGCCGAGGAACTGGCCGAATCCGCCCGCACCGCACCGGATGCCGACCCGGCGGTGTGCGCCCAGGTGACCGCGGGCGAACGCGCGTTCCTGATCTTCACCTCCGGCACCACCGGCCTGCCCAAGGCCAGCGTGATGACCCACCACCGCTGGACCAAGAGCATGGCCGGGCTCGGCGGTCTCGGGGTGCGGTTGCGCGCGGAGGACGGTCTGTACTGCTGCCTGCCGCTGTATCACAACAACGCGCTGACGGTCGCGCTGTCGGCGGTGCTGGCGGGCGAGTCGACCTATGTGCTCAGCCGCAAGTTCTCGGCCTCGGGCTTCTGGGACGAGATCGCCCGTGAACGCGCCACCGCGTTCATCTACATCGGCGAACTGTGCCGCTACCTGCTCAATCAGCCGGTGCGCCCGGCCGAGCGGAACAACCGGGTGCGCCTGGCCGTCGGCAACGGGCTGCGGCCGGAGCTGTGGGACGAGTTCCGCCGCCGGTTCGGGATCGGCCGGGTGGTGGAGTTCTACGGGTCCAGCGAGGCGCCGCTGGCGTTCGTCAACGCCTTCGGTCTGGACCGCACCGCCGGCCTGTGCCCGCTGCCCTACGCCGTCGTCGAATACGACGACGAGACCGGCAAGGCCAAGCGCGGCCGCGACGGCAAGCTGCGCCGGGTGCGCTCGGGCGGTGTCGGCCTGCTGCTGGCCAAGGTGAACGACCGCCAGCCCTTCGACGGCTACACCGACAAGCGGGCCTCGGAGTCCAAGCTGGTCCGCGACGGCTTCAAGCGGGGCGACTGCTGGTTCGACACCGGCGACCTGGTCCGCGACCAGCACTTCTGGCACATCGCCTTCGTCGACCGGCTCGGCGACACCTTCCGCTGGAAGGGCGAGAACGTGGCGACCACCGAGGTGGAGGGCGCGCTCGACCACGACGAGAACATCGAGCAGGCCGTGGTCTACGGCGTCGACATCCCCGGCACCGACGGCAAGGCGGGCATGGCCGCGGTCACCCTGCACCCCGGCGCGGAATTCGACGGCAAGTCCCTGGCGGCCACCGTCTACCAGCGCCTGCCGATGTACGCGATCCCGCTGTTCGTCCGGGTGGTCGCCGAACTGGAACAGACCTCGACGTTCAAAAGCCGCAAGGTGGAGCTGCGCAAACAGGGCTACGCCCCCGACAGCGACAGTCAGCTGTACGTCCTGTCGGGCCCCGCCACGGGCTACGTCCCCGCCTACGACGGCTACGCCGCCGACGTCGCGGCCGGTCAGGCCCCGCGCTAGCAAGGTAACGTCTGATCTCGCATGAACATGGGTAACTCGTCGGGCACGCCCGAACCCCGACCACACGACCAACCGCCTGCCCGAAGCACCAGCAGTAGCGGCTCCGAGCCGTCGGCAGAAACCGCGGAGAGGCGGAACAGCCCGACGTTTTGTGGGCGGGCGGTGGCGACCGATCGGGCCCTGGTCATGGCCATCGTGAATCGCACCCCCGATTCGTTCTACGACCGTGGCGCCACCTTCAGCGACGAGGCCGCCATGGACCGGGTGGCGCGGGCGGTCGACGAGGGCGCCGACCTGGTCGATATCGGCGGGGTGAAGGCCGGGCCTGGCGTCACCGTCGACGCGGCCGAGGAAACGCAGCGAGTGGTCCCGTTCGTCGCGGCGATTCGCGCGAAGTATCCCGACCTGTTGATCAGTGTGGACACCTGGCGCGGCGATGTCGCGCGCAGCGCGGTCGAGGCCGGGGCCGATCTCGTCAACGACACCTGGGCGGGCGCCGACCCCGAGCTGGTGCACGTGGCCGCCGAGCTGGGGGCCGGCCTCGTCTGCAGTCATACCGGCGGGGCGATTCCGCGGACGCGCCCGCACCGGGTCCGCTATACCGATGTGGTGGCCGAGGTGACCGCGACGGTGGTCGCCGCGGCGGAAAACGCGGCCGCGGCCGGCGTTCGGCCCGATGGGATCGTGATCGATCCCACCCACGATTTCGGGAAAAACACCTATCACGGGCTCGAGTTGTTGCGCGGAATCGACGGTCTTGTAAAAACCGGATGGCCAGTCTTGATGGCACTGAGCAACAAGGATTTTATCGGGGAGACTTTAGGTGTCGGTCTGACCGAAAGGGTCGAGGGCACATTGGCGGCGACGGCTTGGTCGGCCGCCGCGGGCGCTCGAATCTTCCGGGTCCACGAAGTCGCCGAAACCCGGCGGGTGGTGGACATGATCGCCGCGATCCAGGGCATCCGGCCCCCCGCACGAACTCTGCGAGGTCTGGCATGAAAATCCAACACCGCGAGCCCGCCTGGGCCACTACCCACACCTGGGACACCCCTGACTGGACGGTCGGCGAACTGGTCGCCGCCAAGGCGGGTCGCACCGTCTCGGTGGTGCTGCCCGCGCTGAACGAGGAAGACACCGTCGCCGCGGTGGTGGCCAGTATCCGGCCGCTGCTCGGCACACTCGTCGACGAACTGCTCGTGCTCGACTCCGGCTCCACCGACGCCACCGCCGAGCGCGCTCGCGCGGCGGGCGCCGAGGTGATCACCCGCGAGGAAGCCGTGCCCGAGCTGGAGCCGGTCCCGGGCAAGGGCGAGGTGCTGTGGCGCTCGCTGGCCTGCACCACCGGCGACCTCATCGCCTTCGTCGACTCCGACCTGATCGACCCCGACCCCGCCTTCGTGCCCAAGCTGCTCGGCCCGCTGCTGACCATGCCGGGCACCCACCTGTCCAAGGCCTACTACCGCCGTCCGCTGCGCCAGGGCGAGTCCGTCGACGCCAACGGCGGCGGCCGGGTCACCGAACTCGTCGCCCGCCCGCTGCTGGCGGCGCTGCGACCCGAGCTGTCCCAGGTGCTCCAGCCCTTGGGCGGCGAGTACGCGGGCACCCGCGAACTGCTCACCGCCGTCCCGTTCGCCCCCGGCTACGGCGTCGAGATCGGCCTGCTGCTCGACACCTACGACCAGATGGGCATGGACGCCATCACCCAGGTCAACCTGGGCGTGCGCACCCACCGCAATCGCCCGCTGGCCGACCTCGGCGTGATGAGCCGCCAGATCCTCGGCACCGCGCTGGGCCGCAGCGGCGTCATCGACTCCGGCGCCGCCCTCACCCAGTTCCCGATGATCGGCGGCGAATTCATCGCCCACGCCACCGAGGTCTCCCTCGAAGACCGCCCCCCGATGAAAACCCTCCGCCCCGAACAAGTCGCGGCGTAGTCGTCGACCGCACCGGGCGCCCCGTCACCTCGACGGGGCGCCCGTCTGCTGCCGGGCGACGAGCGCGGCGGCCACGGCCAGGACGGTCAGCAGGATCAGCGACAAGAGGACCTGGGGGTGCAGGCCGAGGGGTGCCGGGTTGTCGAAGCCGGGGTCCTGGATGGCGGTGCCGGGGAACAGGAATGCGGCGAGCAGGCTCAGCCAGGGGGTGGCGAGGAGGGCGCAGGCGGTCAGGAAGCGGGATCGGGTGGGGGTGCGGAGGAGTAGGTAGAGGGCCAGGGCGCCGAGCAGGATCGACATCACGATGTATTGGGCGTCATGGAATTTCGCGTGTGGAGGCCAGGCGTCGTTACCGAGGTGCTGGTCGGCGCTCGCCGGGATGACGAAATCCGCTAGCAGCGCCCCGAAGACGGTGACGAGGGCGACGAGGACGGCGAGCAGCAGTGGGGCGGAGCGGGTTACGGGGGCGGTGGTCGTCATGTCACGAAGGTCCTTGCTGGTGTGCGGGATTCGGTGGGCGGCGCAGGAAGTCGTCGACGACCGCCTGGACGTAGTCGAGGTCGAAGGTGCGGTGGGCGACGAGCCTGCGGAAGAACAGCGGGCCGTGCAGCTGGTCGACGGCCAGGTCGACATCGAGATCGGCGGGCAGATCGCCGCCCTCGACCGCCGCGGTCAGGATCGCGCGCACCACCCGGGTGCCGGACCGGTACAGCGACTCCTTGACCGCCGCGAATTCGCGGTCGACGGCGGCTCTTTCGATCAGCACGCGCATCGCCTGCTCGCTGGCGGGCTCGTGCAGCATCGCGCGGGTGCCCGCCAGCTGGGTCAGCAGGTCGGCGCGCAGGTCACCGGTCGGCGCTGCCTGGGCCGCGGTGATGTGCCAGGTGATGGTGGCGCGCACCAGCTCGGTCGGCTCCGGCCACAGGCGGTACAGCGTGGCTCGGCTGATCCCGCTGCGCGCCGCGACCGCGCTGTGCGTCAGCCCGGCCAGGCCCTGCTCCACGAGTAGTTCCCTGGCCGAGACCAGCGCGGCCTCGCGACTGCGCACGGTCCGGGGATCGGGTGGGCGCACAGAACCTCCTATGAGACAAACTGTTTCACAATTATGAAACAGACTGTATCGAAGTTCGGGCGGCAAGAACAGGGGCGGGTGCCGATTCGGCTCAGGGTCGGTGGATCGGGCCGTCGAGGTCGGCCAGTGGCCGCGCCGACGCGCCACCGCGCTCGGCGAGGATCTGCGCCAGCACGGAGATCGCGGTCTCCTCGGGGGTGTGCGCGGCCAGGTCGAGGCCGAGCGGGCTACGGACACGGGCGATCTCGGCCGCGGTGAGCCCCGCCTCGCGCAGGCGCGCGGTGCGGTCGGCATGGGCGCGGCGGGAACCGAGCGCGCCGACGAAGGCGATGGCGGGCAGGCGCAGCGCGCTCGCCAGCATCGGGACGTCGAACTTGGCGTCGTGGGTGAGCACGCAGACGACCGTGCGCTCGTCGACCCGGCCCGCCCGCTGCTCCGCGTCCAGATACCGGTGCGGCCAGTCGACGACCACCGCGTCGGCCGCGGGGAAACGGGCCGGGGTGGTGAAGGTTTCGCGGGCATCGACGACGGTGACGTGATAGCCGAGCTGGGCCGCCGCCACGGTGAGCGCCCTGGTGTAGTCGTTGGCCCCGGCCAGGATCAGCCGCGCGGGGGAGCGGAAGACCTGGACGAAGGCGCGCGGCCGGGTGGCGGCGGCCGGGGTGCAGTCCTGGGCGCCGACGAGACCGCTGTGGCCCGCGGCCAGCAGCGCGGCCGCGTCCCGGTCGAGGTCGCGCCACGGCTCGACCCGGCCCGGGTACAGCAGCCTGCGGTCCGGCGTGGCCTCGAGGGTGGTGGCGTAGGCGATCGGTTCGTGTGCCGCGAGCGCGGTGACGAGCGCGCGGATCAGGGGGAGATCGGTCGCGTCGAGGCGTTCGACGAAGACCTCGATCTCGCCGCCGCAGGGAAGGCCGACGGCGAACTCGTCGGCCGCGGCGAAGCGCTCGGAGCTCGCGTGGCCGTCGCGCAGGACCTGGCGCGCGGTGGTGACGACCGCGGCCTCCACGCATCCGCCGGACAGTGATCCGATCACCTGCCCGTCGGCGGCGACCGCCATCGCGGCGCCGGTGTCGCGGGGTCCAGGCCCGGTCCGATCGATGATCCTGGCCAGCGCGACGGGCTGTTCGGCCAGCAGCGCGAGGATCTCGCCGAACAGCTCTCGCATCGCCCACCGGCCTCTCCACGGCCACCGATTCGCCCATTGTGACCGTGCTGACCAGCCTAGCTATCGCGCAGCATCGGCGCGCGGCGAGCGGAGCTCAGTCGAGGATCTCGCGGTGCTGCAGGTCGCCGGGGATCGCGGCGTCGTGGAAGAAGGCGCGGAAGACCTCCGCCGCGCGTTCGGCGGTGAAGACCTCTTCGGGATAGACGTAGGTGTCGTCGTCGCCGTGCGGCAGGTAGACCGTCGGCAGGCCGAGCCTGCCGCCGGGGAAACCGAGGGTGTAGCGGCGGGTGACGTGGTCGATCGTCGTGCGTAGCTGGAGGGTCATCGCGTCGGCCGAGCCGGCGCAGCGCAGCGCGAGATCGCCGCGGGCGCCACTCACCGCCGTGGTGACCTCCGTGGCGGGCATCGGCTCGGGCAGCACGGTCAGATCGAGCGCGTAGCGCTGCCTGCCGTCCATCCGGCGCAACGGGCGCAGGAAGCTGTCCACGTCCTCGTGCGGGCCGATGAAGACCTTCAGGCGGTCGCTGTAGGTGAGGCGATGGGTCGCGACGATGACGTCGGCGGCGGTCGACTCGGCCTCGAAGGGCGGGACGGGTCGGGGATCCTGGGTGCCTGCCGTCCGCACGGGCAGGACCCGGCACGCGCTGGCCTCGGGAGACGAGAACATGTGACGCTCACCTACTCACATTCGGTTACTCGCTAGCAATCTAAACATCGTCGTCGTTCTGTGCTGCATAACAATAGCGTGATGCAGATCACAAAGTGAGCTTAGTTTAGATCTAACTATGGACGAACCCGGGTCGTAGCCAACCTGGGGTCGGTTTCGTGGCGATAAACCGGGGTGAGCAGGTCGGCATCCACGGGTTCGCCGGAGGTGCGGTCGTATCTGACCGCGATGAGGACCGAGAACAGGTGGCTGCTCGCGCGTTCGTGCAGGGTGGCGAGCCGGGTGGCCAGCAATCGGATCGCACCCAGCGAGCCGGGCGGATGCAGGCCGTCGATCAGCATGACGCTGCCGCGCCGGTCGGGACGGGGCAGCCGGGCCAGGTAGGCGATGTCGTGTGGTTCGGTGCCGCCGGGCCGGTAGACGCGGCGCGCGGCCCGGTCCTCGATGCCGCGTCGGGTGTCGCCCGCGCGGGTGACGGTCCGGCGCAGCCGTGGATCGGCCACGACCAGCTGGCGCAGGCTGGGCGACAGCTCGGGGCCGCCGAGGATCACCAGGCCGTCGCGATTGAGGTCGACCGGCCTGCCGGGCAGGAAGGTCTCCACGTTCGCCACGAAGCCCAGCTGGCGCAGCAGCTCGGCCAGCCGCTGGGCCGCGGCCGGATCGGGGGCGCCGAGTAGCCGCCCGGCGCGGACCTCGGGCGCGAGCACGGTCAGCGTGCCGTGCCCGAAGAACAGGCCCTCGGGGACCGGTCCCTGGGTGCTCACCTGATGGATGCGCGCACGCGAGAGGCCGGCGGCGGCGCCGATCCGGGCGAACGTCCAGCCCTCGGCATGGAGTTCGCGGATCACCGCGCGCCTGATCCTGGTGAGTTCGTTGATGGTCTGCTGGGCAGCCGCCACCCCGTCGGTGGCTGCTTTGAGTCTCTCGACCTTGTCCTCGATCGCGAAGACTCGTGCCACGTCATCGGCCGACATGTGCGAAGTCTAGACAGCTCGACAGCATTCCGTGTCTATATCGGTTGACATCGAACTGTATTGCGGCACAAGGGCTATCCTGCCCGACTTGTCCGCTATCACAATATTTCGAGGTGAACGCGGCTGTGTTCGGGCTGCGCGACCTCGGGGCAAATGCCGACCGTGCGGTGTGATCCGGCGATCTAGGTGGCGTCGGGGTCGATCGGCGGGCGCTCGTTGTGCCCGAGCGGCTTGGCGAGCGTGGGCGCGGACGACCCCGATCCGCCCGGCATCCCGCTGCTCGTGCCGAACAGTTGCTGCTTGTCGGGCACCGCGGTCTCCAGCTCGCGCAGCACCGAATCGTCACCGCCCAGCAGATGCTTGGTGACGGCGGCGCGCGGGCTCATGTTGCGCAGCTCGTTCAGCTCGGCCAGCGGCTTGCGCAGCTCGTCGAACTCCGGCCCCAGCTCCTCCTTGAGCTGCGAGGTGGCGCCGCTGGCGTAGTCGCGCACCTGGCGCAGGGAACGCGTGGTCCAGCGGACCGCGCCGGGGAGGCGCTCCGGGCCGAGGATCACGAGGGCGGCGACGAGCAGGATCATCATCTCGCTCCACCCGATGTTGCTGAACACGCCGTCCAGGCTACCTGGACGGCGCGGTCGCGGCTCAGTCGGATTCGAGGGTGACCGGGACGTCCACCTGCCTGCCATCCCGGATCAACTGCACGTTCACCGTCTCCCCGATCTTGCGCGCCTGGACGGCGACGACCAGCTCGTCCGGTCCGGTGACCTCGCGGTCGCCGATCTTCACGATGACATCCCCCTCGACGATGCCCGCCTTGGCGGCCGGGCTGCCGGGGGCCACGTCGGCGACGGCGGCACCGCTCATCACCTCGTTGGCGACGGTCTTGGTGCGCGCGCTCAGGCCGATCACCGGGTGGTGCATCTGGCCGTCGCGGATCAGCGTCTGGGCGACGGTCTGCATCACGTCGACCGGGATGGCGAAGCCGAGGCCCACCGAACCGCCGGTCTCGCTGCGGATGGCGGTGTTGATGCCGATCACCCGGCCCTGCATGTCGACCAGCGCGCCACCGGAGTTGCCGGGGTTGATCGCGGCATCGGTCTGCACGGCGTCGATGACGGCGTTGGTGTCGCTGCCCTCGCCCGCCAGTTTCACCGGGCGGTGCTGGGCGCTGACGATACCGGAGGTGACGGTCTTGCTCAGGCCGAGCGGCGAGCCGACCGCCAGCACGTCGTCGCCGACCTGTACGTCGGAGGACTTGCCGAGGTTGGCCACCGTCAGGTTCTTGGCCTCCACCTTCAGCACGGCCAGGTCGGTCTTGGGATCGCGGCCGACGATCTTGGCCGGGACCCGGGTGCCGTCGGAGAACTGCACCTGGATGGCGGCGCGGTCGGACTTGTCGGTCGCGGCCATCGAGATCACGTGGTTGTTGGTGACCACGTAGCCCGCGCCGTCGATGACCACGCCGGAGCCGGTCGCGCCGTTGTCGCCGACGGTGACCCGGATGGAGACCACCGAGGGCAGCACCGCGTTGGCCACCGCGGCGATCCGGCTGTGCGGCTCCTCGATGCCGGCGGTCTGGTCCAGGGTGACCTTGCGGGAGGTCAACGTCGACGCGGTCTCGGCGGTGATCCGCCCGACCAGCCCGCCGAGGACGGCGATGCCGAGCGCGAGCACGGCCAGCAGGGCCAGGGCCTTGGGGGCGACCCGGGAGCCGAACAGCACCTCGCGGGCGGTCAGCTTGGGGGCGACGGGCAGGCGCTCGGGTTCGGGGGTCTCCACCGCCGGTGCGCCGAGGCGCGCGGCGGCGGCGGGATCACGCCAGGGATCGACCGGCCCGGCGACGACGGTGCGCGGCTCGTCGGAGCCGGGTTCGCGCTGCAGCAGCTCGTCGGAGCCCTCGGGACGGGAGAACGCCTCGGCCAGCACGCCGTCCGGCGGGCGCTGACTGACCAGCTGATCGGCGTCGGCGGCCGGACCCGTCCGCTGCGGGTCGTGCGGTGCGAACGAGCCGGTCTGGCCGTTCGGGCGACGGAACGCGTGCGCGGTATGACTGTCGATGTGCGGCCGGTACACCGGACGCGGGCCGAGGTTCGGCGCGTCCGACGGCCGCAGGTTCCCCCGGTCGGCCGCCGAATCCGCGTGTTCGGTCGATCCGGAATTCGTCGATTCGCCTGTCACGCCCGTGACTCTACTTGCGCCGCCACGTTGTCCACCGGGTCGCGGTGAAGGAATCGGTGATGAATCCGAGAAATGCCTCGTTACGGCGCGGCGGCTCGGCCGTCGTGCCGGGCAGTTCGGCCAGCGGGATCCGGGTCAGGCTGTCGTGCAGGCTGCGCGGCACGGCCACCTCGGCGGCCCGGCGCAGCGCGATCCGCGCCTGCTGCTGGGCATCGACCTCGGCCGCGCATTCCGGGCACACCGAAAGATGCTGGGCGGCGCGCAGATACGCGTTCATGCGCAGCTCGCCGTCGACATAGGCCGCGATCGCCTCGCTGGCCAGATGCTCGGTGGGCTGAAAGCGCGGGGTACGACCTGAGGCACTGGGGTCCACGCTCATACGGAGTTCTTCCTTCCGACCGACATCAACCGAGAGCCTCGGTGACGCCGACAACTGCGTCACCCTGCGTAGGCGTCAGCGGAGTACCGCTGCTCAGTTCCATTATGCGCAAGGTATTCGCGCAGTGCCTGCCGCCCGCGATGGATCCGGCTGCGCACGGTGCCCAGCTTCACGCCGAGCGTCGCGCCGATCTCCTCGTAGGACAGGCCCTCGATGTCACACAGGACCACGGCGGCGCGGAACTCCGGCGCCAGCGAATCCAGGGCTTTCTGCAGGTCGGGATCCAGCCGGGCGTCGTGGTAGGACTCCTCCGGCGTCGGGCCGTCGGCGGGCACCCGGTCGTAGTCCTCGGGCAGCGCCTCCATGCGGATGCGGTTGCGGCGGCGGACCATGTCCAGGAACAGGTTGGTGGTGATGCGGTGCAGCCAGCCCTCGAAGGTGCCCGGCTGGTAGTTCTGCAGCGAGCGGAACACCCGGATGAAGGTCTCCTGGGTGAGGTCCTCGGCGTCCTGCGCGTCGCCGGAGAGGCGATAGGCCAGGCGGTACACCCGGTCGGCGTGTTCGCGGACGAGTTCGTCCCAGGAGGGCATGACCGTGCGATCACCGGTCGCGTCGAAGGCGGCGGTGCCGGTGAGTTCGGCATCGAGCTGCTCGCCCTCGGCGGCGAAGAGATCGGCGGGGAGAGTCTGATCGGTCGGTGTGGCGTGACGCGCCGTGTCTACCATCGGGATGGGACACCTCCTACTCGGGACCGCTGGCACGAAACCACGCCGGTCCGGGTCAGCGAACCTTGCTATCGGAATCAACCAGCAACTGTGTGAGGTTGTTCCCGCGTCTCGTACCCGCCGCGATCGGCTGGCCTTGCGTAGGGCAACTATTTCCTGCCCCGATATGGGTCAGATGTGGAGATCCTGAGCGTGACCTGAGAATCCTTATCGATACCGACCCTAGTCCCCCGGAGAAGGGAAAAGCAGCAGTTCCAGCCCCTTCGTGACGTTTCCGCAAACTCGCGGCAATTGTTCGATCGGTGCGCGACACTCACCGGGATCGGCGCATTCGCTGAATACACAGAGCCGTTCGGTGCCCTAGCCTCATAGCTGTGGCATCGAACGTGGAGCGGAACCTGGCTTATGTGGAGGAGTCCGTCGTCGAGGACGAGGTCCTCCTCGAGGCGCGCGAGCGGGCCACCGAACTGGGCGCCGTGCCCGTGCCCGCCTCCGTCGGCGCCCTGCTGAGCATGTACGCCCAGATGCTGGGTGCCCGCGCGGTCGTCGAGGTGGGCACCGGCGCCGGGATCAGCGGATTGTGGCTGCTCGACGGCATGCGCGAGGACGGCACGCTCACCACGATCGACTCCGAGCCCGAGCATCAGCGCGCGGCCAAGGAGGCCTTCCGCACCGCCGAGATCCCGCCCGCGCGCACCCGGCTAATCAACGGCCGCGCCCTCGACGTCCTACCCCGGCTCGCCGACGGCGCCTACGACCTCGTCTTCGTCGACGCGGCCCCCATGGAGCACCCGCACTACGTCGAGCAGGGTGTCCGGCTGCTCCGGGAGGGCGGCGCGTTCATCCTGCACAACGCGTTGCTCGGTGGTCGCGTGCCCGACCAGTCCCAGCGCGACCCGGCCACCCAGGCGGTGCGCGCGGCGACCAGGGCCATCGCGGAGAACCCCGAACTCACCAGCGTGCTGATCCCGATCGGGGACGGGCTGCTCTGCGCCTCGCGCTGCTAACCGACCCAGATCCCCTTGCCGACGGTGACCACCCCGCCGTTGCTGACCGCGAACCGCTCCCGATCGCGATCCAGGTCGACGCCGATGATCTCGCCCTCGCCGACCACCACGTTCTTGTCCAGGATCGCGTGCCGCACGACCGCGCCCTTCCCGATCCGGACTCCCGGCATCAGCACACTGCCCTCGACGGTGGCGCCGTCGTCGATCATCACATTGGAACTGAGCACCGAATTGCGGACGGTGGCCGCCGACAGGATCGAGCCCGCGCCGACGATCGACTCCTGCGCCAGCCCGCCCCTGGCGAACTTGGCGGGCGGTAGGTTCTCGGCGGCGCCGCGGATCGGCCAGTGCTTGTTGTAGAGGTTGAACACCGGGTGCACCGAGACCAGGTCCATGTGCGCGTCGTAGAAGGCGTCGATGGTGCCGACGTCACGCCAGTAGCCGCGATCGCGCTCGGTGGCGCCGGGCACCTCGTTGTCGGCGAAGTCGTAGACGGCGGCCTTGCCCGCGGCGACCAGCGCCGGGATGATGTCGCCGCCCATGTCGTGGTCGGAGTCGGAGTTCTCGGCGTCGGCGCGGATCGCGTCGACCAGCACCCGGGTGGTGAACACGTAGTTGCCCATCGACGCGAACGTCATGTTCGGGTCGTCGGGGGTGCCGGGTGGGTGGGCCGGCTTCTCCAGGAACTGGGTGATCCGGCCGGACTCGTCGGAGTCGATGCAGCCGAACGCGCTCGCCTCGCTGCGCGGCACCCGGATGCCCGCGACGGTGACGCCCGCACCGGAGGCGATGTGGCTGGCGACCATCTGTTCCGGGTCCATCCGGTACACGTGGTCGGCGCCGAAGACCACGATGTAGTCGGGGTCCTCGTCGTAGATCAGGTTGAGCGACTGCATGATCGCGTCGGCGCTGCCGGTGTACCAGCGCGGCCCGAGCCGCTGCTGCGCGGGCACCGGGGTGATGTACTCGCCGGTGAAGCCGGAAAGCCGCCAGGTCTGCGAGATGTGCCGGTCCAGCGAGTGCGACTTGTACTGGGTGAGCACGCACAGCCGCAGGTAGCCCGCGTTGACGAGGTTGCTCAGGACGAAATCGATCAGCCGGTACGCGCCGCCGAACGGAACCGCGGGCTTGGCCCTGTCTGCGGTGAGCGGAAACAGTCGTTTGCCCTCGCCACCGGCGAGCACGATCCCGAGTACGTGCGGCTGGCTCCTCACCCTGCTCAAAGTACAGGCTGGGCGGCGCAACGGTGGCTCATGTCGACCCGAGGGTCTAATTTGGACCAGTGAGTTATGGCACCGACAGCGACCTGGCGCCGGCGGAACAGCTGCGGGTCGCCATGCTGACCCGGGAATACCCGCCCGAGGTGTACGGCGGTGCGGGAGTTCACGTCACCGAACTCACCGCCCGGCTACGCGCGCTGGCGGAAGTCACCGTGCACTGCATGGGCGCGCCCCGCAGCGGTGCCGTCGTGCACCGGCCCGACCCCGAGCTCTACGCCGCCAACGCCGCGCTGCAGATGATGTCGGCGCAGTTGCGGATGGCCGACGCGGTCGGCGCCGTCGACGTGGTCCACTCGCACACCTGGTACGCGGGGCTGGCCGGGCATCTCGCCGGCGCGCTCTACGGCATCCCGCACATCCTCACCGCGCATTCGCTGGAGCCGCGCAGGCCGTGGAAGGCCGAGCAGCTCGGCGGCGGGTACCGGCTCTCGTCGTGGTCGGAGCGCAACGCGATGGAGTACGCCGACGCCGTGATCGCGGTGAGCGAGGGCATGCGCCACGACGTGCTCGACGCCTACCCGGCCATCGACCCGACCCGGGTCCACGTGGTGCACAACGGCATCGACGCGACGGTCTGGCATCCCGGTCCGCCCACCGGGGACGAAACTCCGGTGCTGACACGGCTCGGCGTGCGCGCCGATCGGCCGATCGTGTCCTTCGTCGGGCGGATCACCCGGCAGAAGGGCGTCGGCCACCTGCTCGCCGCCGCCGCGCACTTCGATCCCGACATCCAGTTGGTGCTGTGCGCCGGCGCGGCCGACACCAGGGAACTCGAACTCGAGATCGCCGCCGCCGTCGACGGATTGCAGCGCGAGCGCGGGAATGTGTTCTGGGTCAAGGAGATGCTGCCGACCGAGCAGGTCCGCCAGATCCTGACCGCCTCCGCGGTGTTCGTCTGTCCCTCGGTCTACGAGCCGCTCGGCATCGTCAACCTGGAGGCCATGGCCTGCGCCACCGCGGTCGTCGCCTCCGATGTGGGCGGCATTCCTGAGGTCGTCGACGACGGGGTCACCGGTCGGCTGGTGCACTACGACGCGGGCACGACGACCGACTACGAACAGGGCCTCGCCGCCGCCGTCAACGCCGTGGCGGGAGATCCGGCGCTGGCACGCCGCTACGGCGACGCCGGGCGCGCGCGGGCCATCGCGCGGTTCGACTGGGCGCGGATCGCCGAACAGACCGTCGAGGTGTACCGGAGCGTGTTGAAGTAACCGCCGCGGGCGATCAGGCGGTCGGCACGTACGTCGACACCGTGACCGAGGCGGTGACCTCGGTGGTGTCGGGCAACGCCGCGATGCGCGGGTCGTCGGCGGGGGTGCCGTGGAAGGCCGAGGGGCCCATCGCGATGACGTCGGTGACGTCGCGACGGGTCAGCTTCATCGGGAACTCGACGCGGGTGTGGGCGATGCGATCGAACAGCCCCGAGAGCGAATCGGCGAGCCGTCGGTCCTTGTCTGGATCGACGCGGACCATGTCGAGCGGGCCGACGAGTTCGTTCAGGTGGTCGGCGGTGGGGGTGACGACCACGAAGCGGCCGCCGGGCGCGAGCACCCGGGCGACCTCGGTGGGATTGCGTGGGGCGAACACCGACAGCACGCCGGTGAGGGAGTGGTCGCGGATCGGGAGGCCGCGCCAGGCGTCGGCCAGTACCGAGGCCATGCGCGGGTGCGCGCGGGCCGCCCGCCGCGCGGCGGGCTTGGCGACATCGAGCGCGATGCCGAAGAACGTGGGCTCGGCGGCCAGCGCGGTGGCGAGGTAATAGCCGGTGCCCGCGCCGACCTCGAGGATCACCGCCGCCTCATCCGGTGCGGGCGCCCGGTCGATTCCCGCCGTGCAAGCGTGGGCCGCGGCCGCGGCGATGGGTGCGAAGTGCCCGGCGCCCTGGAACGCGGCGCGGGCGTCGAGCATGTCGGCGGTATCGCCGGTCATCTTCGTCGAGGCGCCGGTCAACAGCCCGACATAGCCCTGGCGGGCGATGTCGAAGCTGTGTCCGGTACCGCAGCGCAGCGCGCGATCGCGCGGTCGCAGTTGGTCACCGCACTCCGGGCAGGCCAGGAGCGCGGCGACCTCGGTGAGTGCCGTCAGCTGGTGACGCTCTTCAGTTCGTCACCGAGCGCCGCAGCCTCGTCCGGTGTGAGTTCGACGACCAGACGCCCGCCACCCTCGAGTGGAACCCGCATGACGATTCCACGACCTTCCTTGGTTGCCTCGAGGGGACCGTCCCCGGTACGGGGCTTCATGGCCGCCATCCTCTGCTCCCTCCAGATCTGCGCGGTCTGTCTGCGCACTGATTCTCGTCTGCCGGTTGTCGCCAACCAGCGGGCTCGCCGGGTGTTCGGCGGGCCACACCGGTCCTATTCTTCCCTATTGCCGTCTCGGGCGGACACCTGAGTACGAAATGTGACTCGCGAGTCGGTTCCGTTCGCGGGCGGGCGCACCCAGCAAACCTCCAGGTGATCGTCGACCATCCCGGTCGCCTGCATGAGCGCGTACGCCGTCGTCGGGCCGACGAAAGCGAAGCCGCGGCGCTTCAATTCCTTTGCCAGAGCAATGGATTCGGGTGTGGTGGCGGGCACATCCGCGATCGTCGCCGGGCGCGGGCGTGGCGCGGGCGCGAAGGACCACAGCAGCTCGTCCAGGCTCACCGGCAGGTCCCGAGCAACCCGGGCGTTGGCGATCACCGCGTCGATCTTGGCGCGGTTGCGGACGATGCCGGCGTCGGCCAGCAGCCGCTCGCGGTCCGCGGCGCCGAACTCGGCGACCTTCGCGATCTCGAAGCCGGCGAACGCGGCCCGGAACGCCGGCCGCTTGCGCAGGACGGTGATCCAGGCCAGGCCGGACTGGAAGGCCTCCAGGCACAGCCGTTCGAACAGGGCGTCGTCACCGTGCAGGGGCGTGCCCCACTCGGTGTCGTGGTAGTCGCGATAGAGCGCGGAGCCGGTCGACCAGGGGCAGCGCTCGCGCCCGTCGTCGGCGAGCTCGGTCACGAGCGATCCTGACCCGCCGTCACCTGCGCCTGCCATTGGCGCAGCTGCGTCACCTCGAGTTCGAGCTCGTCGATCCGCTCGGCCAGCCTGCCCAGCGCCCAGTCGACCTCACCGGCCTTGTAGCCACGCACCACCTGCTGGAACCGCAACGCGCGCACGTCGGCACCCGTCACCCCGTGCGCGGGCAGCACCGTGGCGGTCGTGCCCTCGGGCAGCGGCCCGAGTTCCTCGGATCGCCCGAACACCGCGCTCGCCACGAGGAACAACATGGCCGCGACCAGTCCGACGATCAGCACGTAGAGCAGCAGCGTCAGCATAGGAACAGCCTAGGCACCCCCACCGACAACCTCCGGCTCAGAGGTGCCGGGTGGTGTCGATGCCGAGGGACATGCCCGCCAGGCCGCGCTTGCGGACGGCCAGCTTGTCGGCGACCTCGCGCAGGGCCTTGGCGGCCGGGTTGTCCGGGTCGCCGAGGACGATCGGGGTGCCCGCGTCGCCGCCCTCGCGCAGGGCCTGCTCGATCGGGATCTGGCCGAGCAGCGGCACCGTCGAGCCGACCGCGCGGGTCAGCCGATCCGCCACGACCTGGCCACCGCCGGAGCCGTAGAGCTCCATCCGGGAACCGTCGGGCAGGTCCAGCCAGGACATGTTCTCCACCACGCCGGCGATCCGCTGACGGGTCTGCAGGGCGATCGCGCCCGCGCGCTCGGCCACCTCGGCGGCGGCGATCTGCGGGGTGGTGACGACCAGGATCTCGGCGCTCGGGATCAGCTGGGCGATGGAGATCGCGACGTCGCCGGTGCCGGGCGGCAGGTCGAGCAGCAGCACGTCCAGGTCGCCCCAGAACACGTCGGCGAGGAACTGCTGCAGCGCGCGGTGCAGCATCGGACCGCGCCACACCACGGGCGTGTTGCCCTGGGTGAACTGCGCGATCGAGATCATCTTCACGTCGTACGCCATCGGCGGCATGATCATCCGCTCGACCTGGGTCGGGCGGGCGTCGGTGCCGAGCATGCGCGGGATCGAGTGGCCGTAGATGTCGGCGTCGAGCACGCCGACCGACAGACCGCGCTGGGCCAGCGCGACGGCCAGGTTGGCGGTGACGCTGGACTTGCCGACGCCGCCCTTCCCTGAGGCGACGGCGTAGACGCGGGTCAGCGAGCCGGGCTGGGCGAACGGGATCACCGGCTCGGCCGAGTCGCCGCGCAGCGACTTGCGCAGCTCGGTGCGCTGCTCGTCGCTCATCACGTCGAGATCCACGGTCACCGCACCGGCGCCGGGCACGTCGGCGACGGCCTTGGTCACCCGCTGGACGATCTCGGTCCGCAGCGGGCAGCCCGACGTCGTCAGGTACACCTCGACGTGCACGTCACCGCTCTCGGCGATGGCGATGCTCTTGACCATGCCCAACTCGGTGATCGGCTTGCGGATCTCCGGGTCGTCGACCTTCGCGAGCGCGGCCCGCACATCCGCTTCCGTAATCACTGGCATATGCCCGATTTTATGCTGCGCGGATTTCGGCGACAGTCCTGGGGCCGATCCGGACCACCCGGTGGACACCGGATCGCGGAACCCGCCACTCGACCCGGGGACCGTGCCCGTGGAACAACGCCCTGGGCTGCTCCGACAGCGCGATCAGCGCCGCTCGGCCCGGCATTGCGCCACCGCGGCGACGAAATCCGGATGCGCGGAAACGATCAACTCGTCCGCGTCCTGATTCATCCACACATCCGCGAAGAAGCCCGATCGACTCCACGCCAGCACGGCCACCAGCAACGCGATCGGCACACATCCGGGCAGGAAGGCCAGAGCCAACGGCACATAGAGCTGCCGCAGCTCCAGGGACACCGCCGTGAAGATTCCGGCGATGGTCAGCACGACCGCCAGCAGCGCCAGCACCGCGATCCATCGCGACCGCCGGATACCGGCCAGACAGAATTCACAGGCCGGGCAGTCGAACCTGACCCTCGCTGCGACCGGAAGCCGCGGCCGAAACGGCGCCACCGACATCAGCATGCCCCGCAACGTCGGCCACTCCGAGTGCGGCCCGTGGGAATTCACGAAGACCGACCGGCGCTCGACCGCAGCCAACCCGTGCTCACTACACACCTCGGGCATCGCCTCTGCCAAGACCAGCTCCATCGGCCCCGGCGTAGTGAACACCGGCACCCAATCCGGGTCCACCACCGTCCCGAACACCACCTGCTGCCGGGAGGTCACGACAGCCACCCGCGCTGGTTTCGCTCGCGGAAGTACTGGTCGTCATCGTCGTCGTCATCCGGCGTGACGATGCGCTCGCGGTTGGGTCTGCGGGTGCCGGGGACCACGGTGTTCGCAGCGGGTGTCGGCGGCGGGGCCGTGATCGGTTGCGACCGTGGCTCCTCCGTGGCCGGCTGCGATCGGAGCCGCTGCAGGTCCGCTTCGCCCTGTTCGGCCAGCCGCTGCCGCTCGTCGTCCGTCATGGCGGCGAACTGAGCGATGGCGGCGGGCATCGTCCGATCGAGAACCCGATTGAAGGCCTCGCTGTGCATCAGATCCCGGGCGCTGCCCTTGCCCTCCAGGATTCCGCGAAGCTGATTCTTCAACTGGGGTTCCGTCGCGCTGTCCATCAGCACCCGAAGGGCTCGGGACAATTGCCGGGAGACCCCGACGTCACCGCGGGCGAGATCGTGCATCGGTTCGGGCGCGTTCACTCAGGCTCCCGGATGGTCGTAGTTGGCGGTGGGCAGGACCGGCATCTCCGCCGACTCGACCACCGCGGCCACACCGAAACCCACGCCGGCGATCGCCTCGAGGGCGACATAGCCAGCGTTGAAGGTTTCGACCAGCCTGCCCCACTCCGCGACGACCTTGAGCGTGGTGGCCGTGGCGGCCGCGACAAGAGCCGCGGTAGCGACGATTCCGACGCCGGTGAGCGCGGCGGCCTGGGCGGCGGCCCACTCGATCACCGCGATCGCGCCCCAGTCCAGCACGGTCTGCAACGCGTTGCTCATCGACGTCGACAGATGGTAGGCGGTCGAGGCGAAGTTGTTGATCTCGGTGGCCATCGCCTTCAAGGGCTCGACCTGCGCGGAGATGGCCGTCGTGAGCTTGCTGAAGTAGGCCTGAGCGCTCGTCGCCGCATTCCCGTCCCAGGTCGCGTCCACCGTTTTCGCCGCGGATTCGACCGAGGAGGCGAAGGCCGAGTTGTAGGCCGCGAGATTCTCCACAGCCTTGCCCGCCTTCTGCAGGGCTTCCCAATCGCCGGAGATCTTGGTGGTCACCCACTTGAGCGGGTCTGTTCCGAGTACGTTCTCGCACCACTTGCACGCCCAGTAGGTCGGCGAGATGGCATTGGAGGTGATCAGGAACTCGAATTGGTCGTTGAGCGGATCCGCGAGCGCGGGCTCGACCAGGAGCTCGGCGGGGGTGGTCGTCACGGCTGACCACCCGCCGGGTAGGTCCGGTCCAGCTCGTCGGCCACTGCTTTGTCGGTGGTGCGGTACACCTGCGCCACCTTGGTCAGTTCGGTCGCCGCGGCCTCGGCGAGGCTGCCCAGCGTGGCGTAGTTCGGCGTGAGTTTGCCGTGCGCATCGGCGACGGCACCGAGTCCCGTGCGGATCAGCCCGCCGTCGCCCCACACGGTGTTGTCCAGTACCAGCCACTTCTCCAGGTACGTGGCGACGTTCGCGTTGGCGTCGGCGAGCGCCTTCAAACTTGCGGCGAAGGTATCCACCGCGTCCGGTTCGACCTTGAAAACCTCGGACATCACCAGCCCCCTTCCGGCCGCGCGGCGGAAGCCGCGCATGGTCGGGGCACTCTCACATACCCGGCCTGCTCAACGCAAACGTGCCCAGAACTGTGGGTGCGAGCCCACCGAGCGTGGCGAACGCCCGGTGGTTGTCATCGGGCGCTCAGATGCGGGGGAGGTCCGAGGGCTTGGGGGCCATGCCGTTGGAGTAGGAGGTGGACCAGGCCATGACGTTGGCTACGTAGGCCATGGAGTTGTTATAGCGCAGGATCGCCTTGGACTGCTGGGAGAGGTCGCGCATGTTGAGGCCGCCGTCGCAGAGGTAGCGGCCCGCGGTGAGGGCGGCGTCGAACAGGTTCTGCGGGTCGGCGACGCCGTCGGCGTTGCCGTCGGCGGCGTAGCGGTGCCAGGTCTCGGGGAGGAACTGCATGGGGCCGATGGCGCGGTCGTAGCCGCCGAGGCCGTCGAGTTCGCCGCCGTCGCTGTCGTGGATGACGTTGTTGCCGTAGAGGCTGCCGTCCAGGACCGGGCCGTAGACGGCCTTGATCGGGTTGCCGTCGGCGTCGGCCTTGCCGTACGCGTGGGTGGACTCGACCCGGCCGATGCCCGCCAGCAGCGACCACGACATCCCGCAGGTCGGGTTCTCCACGGCCAGTTGCTCTTCGGCGTTCTGGTAGGCGGCGACCGCGATGCCCGGAATGCCGAGCGGGCCCGCGGGCAGGTCGGCGGCGACGCGATCATTCGGCTGCGCAACGGTTTTCACGACCGGCGCGGCCGAGGGCGACTGGCGCGCCTCCGCGTGGGCGATCTCGGCGATGTCGGCCTGCGGCGCGGCGGCCAGCTCCGGCGCGGCCTCGGCATCGGTGCCGGGCAGGTCGTGCTCGACGGCCGCGTTGCTGGCGATGGTCGCGTCGGTCGCGGCGGCGGTGACGGCCACGAGCCCGGCGGGGACCAATCCGGTCAGTGCGATGAGCGAGCTACGTCGAACCGTCGTAGCAGGCTGTTTCCGATGACGACCCACTGTGTGGTGCCCTCCTCAACCGTGTTGGATGAGAAGAGATTACCGCACCCGAGACCTTTTTGTTACCCCTCCGTGACCTGTATTTCGGTTTGATTTCTAGGGGACGGCCGGACCGGGCGGCAGCGGGATGACGATGTTGAACGGCAACGTGATCCCCGGCTGCTGGGTGGGCGCGACCGGCGCCTGCTCCACCGGAGCGGGTTCCTCGGTCGGCTCGATGCCCGGCTCCGGCGTCTTCTCCGGCGCGGGCGCCGTCGACTCGGCGGGCGCGGGCGCGGCGGTTGTGGCCGGGGTGCAGACCGGCGCCGTGGCCTGCTGCTCGGCTGCCTGCTGCTCGGGGCTCGCCTCCTCGGGCTGTGCCGGATCCTTCGGCGCCGCAGCGCCGTAGGTCTGCTCGACGGGCTTCGCCGGTTCGAGCGGGTTCGGCATCTGGGCGGGCGCCGGGTCGCTGACGCAGACCTCGGGGGCGGGCGCGACCGGGGCGGGGCAGAAGATGCCGCACGGGATCGGCGGCAGGCCGGGCAGGGTGATCATCACCTGGGTCGGCGTGGTCACCTTCGGCGTGTTCGGCGGCAGCTGGTTGGTCGTCGACGGCGGCGCCGCGGTGACGGACCCGTTCGTCGAGGCGGCTAGCACATTGGGCGAGACCATCGGCGCGCTGCCCGGCGGCACGATGTCGGGGGAGATGGCGACCGAGCTCGGCGCCCCGCCGGTGCGGTAGGCCGCCGACCAGCTGAGCACGTTGGCCGCGTAGGACATCGAGTTGTTGTAGCGCAGCACCGCGCGCAGTTCCTGCGACGCGTCGCGCAGGTTCAGCCCGCCCGAGCACAGGTACTTGCCCGCGGCCAGCGCCGCGTCGAAGACGTTGTGCGGATCGGCGGTGCCGTCGCCGTTGCCGTCGGCGGAGTAGAGCGCCCAGGTGCTGGGCAGGAACTGCATCGGGCCGACGGCCCGGACGAACCCGCCGTCGGCCTCCTTGATGATCTCGTTGCCCGGCAGCGTGCCGTCGAGCGCGGGGCCGAAGATCGGGGTGGTCGAGGTGCCCGCGGCGTCGGTGCGGCCGCTGCTGGCGTGCCCGGACTCGATGCGCCCGATGCCGGCCAGCAGGTTCCAGGTGAGCCCGCAGCCGGGCTGGGCGGTCTCGAGCGCCAGCTCCGCGTTGCGGTAGGCCGCGAGCACGATCTCGGGGATGCCGAGCGCGCCGCTGCCGGTGGGCAGCGAGATGCTCTGCAGCGGAACCGTTCCGGCGAAGGGCGCCAGGCTGTTCGCGGACGGGGAGAGCGCGCGCAGCTTGCGCGGCGCCTCCTGGGCGATCGGCAGCAGCCCGACGATCTCGGAGGGATCGGTCTCCGGCGTGTCCTCGGCGGTGCTCGCGGTCGCGGCCAGAAGCGCCTCGGGTGCGGTGGGGGCGGTGCTCGGGGTCGCGGTCTGCGCGGCCGACCCGGAGGCGACCAGTCCAGCGACGACAAGGGCCGACATCGTTATCGGAGCAGAGATTCGCACGGCCACACCAACCCTTTACGTCGAAGCAGCGGCACCGCAGAGTCCCCGTCCGGCCCGCCCGGAACAACGTGATCCAGGTTACCTACCGGTCAGGAAGTTGTAGAGCATTTCCGGTTACTCGTCTGAACCACCTGGCGAAACCGGGGCAGGAGAGGGCGTTTGACCGGAGGTTTTCTTGCGTGCGGCTTTTCGCTTCTTCTCCGGCTTCGGCGCGCCGTCGGGCGCGGTGACCGCGTCGATCCGGTCCAGCACGTCCTTGATCTCCTCGAGCTCGCGGCGCAGGTAGTCGCGGGTGGCGACATCGCCGACGGCCAGCCGCAGCGCGGCCAGCTCGCGGGCGAGGAATTCGGTGTCGGCTTTGGTCTGCGCGGCCCGGCTGCGGTCCTCCTCGAGCGAGACCTTGTCCCGATTGTCCTGGCGGTTCTGCGCCAGCAGGATCAGCGGCGCCGCGTACGCGGCCTGGGTGGAGAAGGCCAGATTGAGCAGGATGAACGGATATGGGTCCCAGCGCAGCGCGACCACGAACACGTTGAGCACGATCCAGACGATGACGATGATCGTCTGGATCGCCAGATACCGCCCGGTCCCGAGGAACCGCGCCACGCGCTCACTGCTGCGCGCGAACGCCTCGGAGTCCCAGTCGAGGGTGAATCGCGAGCCGACCGGGGTCTCCAGTCGCTGGCGGGCCGGGTTCTTCTCACTCACGCTGGGCCCTTTCGACATGGGCGAACGGCTGCTCTTCTTCTTCGCGCCAGTCCTCGGGCAGCAGATGATCGAGGACGTCGTCGACGGTCACCGCGCCGAGCAGATGATTCTCCGCGTCGACCACCGGACCGCAGACGAGGTTGTAGGTGGCGAAGTATCGGGTGACCGCCGAGAGCGGCAGTTCCGGCGCAAGCGGCATCAGATCGGTGTCGACGATCCCGCCCACCAGGTGCGCGGGCGGTTCCCGCAGCAACTGCTGGATGTGCACGCAGCCGAGATAGCGGCCGGTGGGGGTGGCGGTCGGCGGGCGCACGACGAAGACCATCGAGGCCAGCGCCGGGGTCAGGTCGGGATCGCGGACCCGGGCCAGCGCCTCGGCGACCGTGGTCGACGGGCTGAGCACGATCGGTTTGGGCGTCATCAGACCGCCCGCGGTGTCGGGGGAGTGCGCGAGCAGCCTGCGGACCGGCTCGGATTCCTCCGGGTCCATCAGGGCCAGCAGGGATTCGGCTTCGCTCGCGGGCAGCTCGCCGAGCAGGTCGGCGGCGTCGTCGGGGTCCATCGCCTCGAGCACGTCGGCCGCGCGGCGCACCTCGAGATGACCGAGCAGGTCGACCTGGTCGTCGTCGGGCAGCTCCTGGACGACGTCGGCGAGCCGTTCGTCGTCGAGCGCGATCGCCACCTCGATGCGGCGCTTCTCCGGCAGCTCGCGCAACCGGTGCGCCACGTCGGCGGCGCGCAGGCCCTCGTACTCCTCGAGCAGGGAGGTGACGTCCTGGCCCGGCCTGCCGACCTCGGCCGGGGTCAGCCCGTGGACCTGCGACCAGTCCACCACGTGCACGGTGCGCCTGCGCCCGATCCGCCGGTGCCCGCGCACCGCGACCCGCCCGATCACCCAGTCCCTGGTCCGGCTCTGCTCGATGCCAAGGTCGGCCACGTAGACGTCGACGCCGTCCAGGTCCGGCAGACCGGGATCGTCGACGCGCACCTGCGAGTCCACGATCTGCGCCAGCGCCAGCATCTCGCCGGGTCGCTGGGCGAATCGCCGCAGGCTGACGGTGCCGGTGTTGAGCGTGACGATGCCCGGCTCGATCGCGGTGACGCGCAGCATCGGAACGAAAATCCGCCGCCGGGTGACCAATTCGACGACCAGGCCGTGCACCCGTGGTTGCTGGCGCCCGTGCCGGACGGCCACGACGACGTCGCGGACCCGGCCGATAGACTCCCCGTCCGGACCCAGCACCGTCAGGCCGGCGAGCCGGGCGACGTACACCCTGGTGGTTGCCATGACCCTCAGGCTAGGCGGTCCACAACGGCCGGTCACGACACGCCACGGCCGGTGTGACGAACAAAGGAGGAGGGCCCATGAAGCCCCGCCGATCTGTGCTGGCCGTACCCGGCAGCAACCCCAAGATGATCGCCAAGGCCAAGGGCCTGCCGGTGGACGAGGTGTTTCTCGATCTCGAGGACGCCGTCGCGCCGGGCGCGAAGACCGCGGCCAGGGCGAATATCGTCGCCGCGCTGAACGAACCGGGCTGGGGCTCCCAGCTGCGGGTGGTCCGGGTCAACGACTGGTCGACCGAGTGGACCTACGCCGACGTGATCACCGTCGTCGAGGGCGCGGGCGCGGCGATCGACGCGATCCTGCTGCCCAAGGTGACCGACGCGGGCCAGGTGCACGCGCTGGACCTGCTGCTCACCCAGCTGGAGAAGGCGAGTGGACTCGAGGTCGGCCGGATCGGCATCGAACCGCAGCTGGAGAACGCCATCGGCCTGCGCAATATCGACGCGATCGCCACCGCGAGCCCGCGGGTGCAGGCGCTGGTGTTCGGCCCGGCCGACTTCATGGCCAGTATCAACATGCGCACGCTGGTGGTCGGCGAGCAGCCGGTGGGCTACGACGTCGGCGACGCCTATCACCACATCCTGATGACCATCCTGCTCGCCGCCCGCGCGCACGGTCTGCAGGCGATCGACGGCCCCTACCTCCAGGTCCGCGACGTCGACGGGTTCCGCCGGGCGGCCGGGCGCACCGCCGCGCTCGGTTTCGACGGCAAGTGGGTGCTGCACCCCGACCAGATCGACGCCTGCAACGAGATCTTCAGCCCGCGCCAGGCCGACTACGACCGCGCCGAACTGATCCTGGAGGCCTACGCCTTCCACACCTCCGCCGCGGGCGGCGCTCGTGGCGCCGTCATGCTGGGCGATGAGATGATCGATGAGGCCAGCGCGAAGATGGCGCAGGTCATAGCGGAGAAGGGGCGAGCTGCGGGAATGACGCGCACAACGCGTTTCACTCCGCCGCAGCCGGTCCAGAACTAGCAGAATGGGACTATGACGAATCCCTTGGGCAACCCGAATCGCGGACGGCAGGCGTTGCCGACGCCGCCGTCGGGCTGGCCGGTCGGCTCGTATCCGACCTACGCCGAGGCGCAGCGCGCGGTCGACTACCTGGCCGACGGGCAGTTCCCGGTGCAGGACGTGACCATCGTCGGCGTCGACCTCATGCAGGTCGAGCGGGTGCTGTACCGGCTGACCTGGGGCAAGGTCATCGGCGGCGGCGTGGTCTCGGGCGCGTGGCTCGGCCTGTTCCTCGGTCTGTTACTGAGCCTGTTCACCACGACCGGCGGCGCCCTCGGCCCGCTGGTCGTCGGTCTGCTCGGTGGCATCGTGTTCGGCGTGATCACCACCTCGATTCCGTACGCCGCCACCAAGGGGCAGCGCGACTTCGCCTCCACCATGCAGCTGGTGGCGGGCCGCTACGACGTGCTGTGCGACCCGAAGACCGCCGAGCGCGCCCGCGACATGCTGGCCCGATTGGCCCTGTGACGCAATGGATGTGACGGACACGGTCCGCACCGCGGTGCTGGACCACTTCGGCGTGCAACGCGCCCAGGTCGACTCGGCCTCGGTGACCTTCCTCGGGCTGGAACCGATCGAGATCCTGCGCATCCCCGGCGACGGCGCGGTGCACTACGCGACGCTGGGCGGATCACGCCATCCGATGGGCGATCCCGCCGATCTGCTGGCCGACCCGGTCCGCGGCCCGCGCGCCGAGCTGGTGCTGACGCTGCTGCTGAGCGCGGGCCCGCAGGCGGGCGTCGTCCGTTCGCTCGGCGTGCTCATCGCGACCCCCTCGGTGGAAGGCGTTGTGCTCCAGGCGGACGCGCTGCTCGACCTGGGGGAACCGCTGTGGCACAACGCCGTCTTCACCGCGGTGCTGCTCGGCGCGAGCGACATCGCCGAGATCGCGCTGCCCGAACCCGCCGAGCCGGTGCGGTATCTCAGCGTCGTCCCGATCACCGCGACCGAGGCCGCCTGGGTCCGCGTCCGCGGCGCGCAGGCCCTGCGCGACGCCTGGGCCGAGGCGGGCATCGACATCCGCGACCCGGCGCGCGGCGCGGTGAACCTCTAGATCCACTTGCTGCGGCGGAAGCTGCGGAACAGGACCCCGCAGACGACGGCCATGATGATCAGCACCACCGGATAGCCCCAGGGCTGGTGCAGTTCCCACATGTGGTCGAAGTTCATGCCGTAGACGCCGGCGATCATGGTCGGCACCGCGGCCATGGCGGCGTAGGCGGCGATCTTGCGCATGTCGGTGTTCTGCTGGACGCTGATCTTGGCCAGCGCCGCGTTCACCAGGCCGCTCAGCGATTCGTCGAAGTAGGTGATGTGCTCGGTGACGCTGGTGTGGTGATCGGCCACGTCGCGCAGGTAGCGCCGGATCTCCTTGGGCACCGGCAGCTCCGGGTTGTGCACGAGCATCTGCAGCGGTTGCCCCAACGGCGAAACGGCCCTGCGTAATTCGACCACTTCCCGCTTGAGCTGGTAGATCGCCCCGATGCCGATCTTGGAGGCGGGGGTGAACACCGCCTCCTCCATCTCGTCGATATCGGACTCGACCGATTCGGAGACCTCGACATAGGAGTCGACGACGTGGTCGGCGACGGCGTGCAGCACCGAGCACGGACCCAGCCGCAGCTGGTCGGGGGTGCCCTCGAGTTCGTGGCGCACCCCGGCCAGTCCGGTGTGTTCGCCGTGGCGCACGGTGATCGCGAAATGCGGTCCGGTGAAGACCATGATGTCGCCGGTCTCGACGATCTCGCTGATCGCGTGGATGTCGTGTTCGACGTAGCTGACGGTGCGCATCACCAGGAACAGCGTGTTGTCGTAGCGCTCCAGCTTGGGGCGCTGGCGGCCCTGCACCGCGTCCTCCACCGCCAGCGGGTGCAGCCCGAAGATCTGGGCGACCTCGGTCATCTGGCCCTCGTCGGGATCGTGCAGTCCGAGCCAGACGAAACCGGAATCGGTCTTGGCCGCCGCTTTCAGCGCCTGCTCGGGGGTGAAGTGGCCGGGCAGCCGTTTCCCCTCGACGTAGACGCCGCAGTCCACGATGGCGCGCGCGGTCGGCACGGGAATCCGCGGCCGCGTCGGCCCGGCCCGGCCGGGCCCGCGGAACGACGGCATCTGCGGTAGTGAAGGCACGAGGTGGATGCTACGGCCGGCGCCGTCTCGGTGGAGGACTGCGCGCCGGTCGAGACGGCACTGTAAGACTGAGGGTGTGCGCATCGATCTGCATACCCATTCGACGGCTTCCGACGGCACCGACAGCCCGGCGGAGCTGGTCCGGAACGCCGCCGCGGCCGGCCTCGACGTCGTCGCGATCACCGATCACGACACCACCGCGGGCTGGGCCGAGGCCGAGGCGGCGCGCCCGCCGGGGCTGACGCTGGTGCGCGGCATGGAGATGTCGTGCCAGGGGATGGGCGAGGACGGCTGGCCCGTTCCGGTGCATCTGCTGGCCTACCTGTTCGATCCCACCGACCCCGGCTTCGCGGAGGAACGCGAGCGGCTGCGGGCCGAGCGGGTGGCCAGGGTGCGCGCGATGGCCGACAAGATGGTCGCCGACGGGCTGCCCATCGACCCCGACGCGGTCCTCGCCGGCGCGGGCCCGGCCGCGGGGCGTCCGCATCTGGCGCGGGCACTGGTCGAGGCCGGCGTGGTCGAGAGCGTCGACGCCGCGTTCCAGGAACTGCTCGCCCCGCACGGCCCCTACTACGCCGAGAAGGCCGACACCCCGCTGACCAGGGCCGTCGAGCTGATCGCGGCCGCGGGCGGGGTCAGCGTGCTCGCGCACGTGCGGGCCCGCAAGCGCGGCAGGCTGCTCGCGCTCGACGAGATCCGCGACCTCGCCGCCCTCGGCCTCGGCGGTCTCGAGATCGACCATCCCGATCACAGCGACGCCGATCGCGCGGTGCTGACCGATCTCTCGGCCGAGCTCGGGCTGCTGCGCACCGGGTCCTCGGACTACCACGGCAGCAACAAGACCATCGAGATCGGCGCGTGCCGGACCGATCCCGAACAGTTCGAGGCGCTGATCGGCAAGGCGAGCGGGGTGCCGGTGATCGCCCCGTGACGGTGGTGCGCGGGTTCAGCGGACTGGTCGCGGGCGGGGTGGTCGTCCTGCTCTGCGTGGTGATCGGGGCCGCGGTGATGGGCTCGCGCCGGGACTTCCCCGGCCCGGGGGCCGAGTCGCTGACCTGGCATGTGCTCGCGGCGGTGGTCGTCGTCGCCGCCCAGCTCTACGCCGATCGGAACCGGGGCGTCGCCGCGTTCACCGCCTCGGCGATCGTGTTGATCACGACCGGTGCACTGCTTTGGACACAATGGTGGAGTTGACGAGCGCGTAATGGTTGCGCCCGGGTGAACTGTCCCCGAATATTTCTCTTTGTGAGCAACATCGAGACGGATGTTCTGATCCTCGGCGGCGGACCCGCCGGGTTGTGGGCCGCCGTCTCGGCGGCGGCCGCGGGCGCGCGGGTCGTCCTGGTCGACAAGAGCCGGTGCGGGTCCAGTGGCCCGACGGTCTACGGCAGCACGATGATCTGGGACGTCGCGCCCGGTCACAGCCGCGCCGACGTCGTCGACACGGCGCTGGCCCGTGGCGGCGGCCTCGGTGACGCGGACTGGCTGCACCGGGTCGTCGACGAGACCCATCGCCGCCTGCAGGTCTGGTCCGGCACACGGCACCGGGTGCCCGACACCGCGGGCGGCGATCCGCCGGTGGTGCACCTGGACGGCGCGAGCTACCTGCGCAGGCTGCGCCGGGGCGCGCTGGAGGTGGGCGTGCGCATCCTCGATCATCATCCGGCCCTGCAACTGCTCGTCGATCCGGCGGGCACGGTGGTCGGCGCGGCGGGCATCCAGCGGCACAACCGGTTCCGGCCGTGGACGATCCGGGCGGGCGCGGTGGTCGTGGCCACCGGTGGCTGCGCGTTCCTGTCCGGCGGCGCCGGCACCGAGGTGAACACCGGCGAGGGCCTGCTGATGGCGGTCGAGGCGGGCGCCGAGCTGTCCGGGATGGAATTCTCCAGCGCCTACGGCCTGGCCCCGGTGCTGTCGCGGGTGCATCCGAATCCGGCTGTCGCCCCCGGCCTCTCGGTGCGCTTCGCCGCGCTCTACGACGAGGCGGGCGCGGAACTGCCCGGCCGGTACCCGGCGGCCCTGGCCGCGCTCGCCGACGGCGGGCGGGTCTTCGCCGCGCTGCACGAGGTGCCCGACACCGTCCGGCACTGGCTGAGCAGGCACGGCGCGGTCGACCCGGCGGGGCGGGTGCCGGTGCGCGCGGTGCTCGAGGGCACGGTGCTCGGCGCGGGCGGGGTGGCGCTGACCGGACCCGACTGCGCGACCACCGTGCGCGGGCTGTTCGTCGCGGGCGCCCTCGCCGGGCGTGAGGTCGTCACGGGGGCCGCGGGCGCGACCGGCGGCCTGAGCGGTGCCTGGGCGCTGGCCTCGGGGACCTGGGCGGGCGAGGGCGCCGCCGCCTTCGCGGTGGCCACCGAGCGCGCGACCAGCGCGCGGCCGGTCCCCGGCGCCGGTCTCGGCCTGCACGCGCACATCGATCCGCGCTCGGTGATCGGGCTGGTGCAGGAGCACACCCTGCCGCTGCGGCGCAGCTACCGGCGCAGTGCGGGTAGCCTGGCCGACAGCATCGCCGAGCTGGACGCCATGTGGCCGGGCGCGCAGTTCGAGCTGGGCGGCCTCGGCGCCGAACAGGTCAGAGCCAGGCAGGCGGCGGCGCTGCTCGCGGTCGCGCGCTGGGCCGGTTACAGCGCGCTGGTGCGCACCGAGACCCGCGGTATCCACCGCCGGATCGACCACCCGCTGGCCGCGCCGGAGTGGCAGGTGCGCCAGCGCTGTGGTGGGCTGGACGCGGTGTGGGTGCGGCGCGTCCCGGCCGACGATCAGCTCACCGCGGGCCGACCCGCCGCGGTGTGATTGTTCACCGGATGTTCCCCCTCAACTGCGAGTTTTCTCTAACGCCATGGCAATTCGCCGCGGATACCCTCGATCCATGACGCGCGGCCGGGTGACACACGGATCCGGTTTGGCAAGGAGTCGACCGGGCTGGCAGAATGTTGCGGATTCCCTGCCCTTGCCACCGCCGGGTTCGGGGACCATGGCGACCTTCCGCCCCGCGACGCACCGTCGCGGCCGAGGGTCGACCCGTATGTCCGACCGGACCACCCGTCCGGCTCCGCTCGGCGGATCAGTGTCGCGCCACGCGACCGGTTTTCTCCGGTATTCGCCCTGGCTGCGCACCCTATGAGCGTCATGCAATTCCGTAATCCCGATATACCCGGCGGTAACCGTCCCCCGGTTGAGTCCGACTCGAGCAGGAGTGAAATCGTGTCACCTGTGACTGACGCACCGAATGCCACCGCGGCGCCCCAGGCCGATGACGCAGCGAGCCTGGCTGCCATCACCCAAGACGAGATCTTCGCGGGTCACCTCGGCGGCAAGCTGTCGGTCGAGCTCAGCGCCCCGCTCGAGACCCAGCGTGATCTGTCGATCGCCTACACCCCCGGTGTGGCCCAGGTCAGCCGGGCGATCGCCGAGGACGCGGCGCTCACCAAGACCTACACCTGGACCGACCGCCTCGTGGTCGTGGTCAGCGACGGCACCGCCGTGCTCGGCCTGGGTGACATCGGCCCGCGCGCCTCGCTGCCCGTGATGGAGGGCAAGGCCGCGCTGTTCAAGAAGTTCGCCGGCCTGAACTCGATCCCGCTGGTGCTCGACACCACCGATCCGGACGAGATCGTCGAGACCCTGATCCGCCTGCGCCCGAGCTTCGGCGCGGTCAACCTCGAGGACATCTCGGCGCCGCGCTGCTTCGAGATCGAGCAGCGGGTCATCGAGGCCCTGGACTGCCCCGTCATGCACGACGACCAGCACGGCACCGCCATCGTGGTGCTGGCCGCCCTCAAGGGCGCTGCCGCGCAGCAGGGCCGCGACATGTCGGCGCTGAAGGTCGTGGTGTCCGGTGCCGGTGCGGCCGGTGTGGCCTGCGCCAACATCCTGCTCGCCGCCGGCGTGCCCGATGTGGTCGTGCTCGACTCCAAGGGCATCGTCAGCACCGGTCGGGACGGCCTCAACGGCGTGAAGGCCGACCTGGCCGCCCGCAGCAACCCGCGCGGCCTGACCGGTGGTGCCGCCGAGGCCCTGGCCGGCGCCGACGTGTTCCTCGGCCTGTCCGCGGGCACCATCCCCGAGGAGCTCATCGCCTCGATGGCGCCGGAGTCGATCGTGTTCGCCATGTCGAACCCGGACCCGGAGATCCACCCCGAGGTGGCCGCCAAGTACGCCGCGATCGTGGCGACGGGCCGCAGCGACTTCCCGAACCAGATCAACAACGTGCTCGCCTTCCCCGGTGTGTTCAAGGGTGCGCTGGACGCCGGCGCCCGCCGGATCACCGAGGGCATGAAGGTCGCCGCCGCCGACGCCATCTTCGGTGTCGTCGCCGGTGAGCTGGCCGTCGACCGGATCATCCCCAGCCCGCTGGACCCGCGCGTCGCGCCCGCGGTCGCCGAGGCCGTGGCCGAGGCCGCGCGCGCCGAGGGCGTCGCGTAGTTCCCTGATCGACCGAGAGCGCCCCGTTCCCCGGAACGGGGCGCTCTCGCGTTGTCTGGGATCATCGGGTGATGACCTCCCTCACCGTGCAGCTGCCCGACGAGGTGCACGCTCAGCTCGTCACCGCCGCCGAGGCCGATGGCCTGTCGATGAACGCGGCCGTCGTGACGGCCGTGCAGGAGTGGCTCCAGTCGCGAGCCCATCGGGCCCAGGAGCGCGCCCGGATGCAGCAGGTGCTGGCGGCCGATCCGCACCTGCGCGCGTTGCTCGGCGACGACTGACCCTCGCCACCGGCGACGGTCGACGACCCGGACTACTCCGTGGCCAGCGACACGTCGGTGTCGACGATCGTCCCGCGCGCCAGCCGTCCGGTGCCCGGCGCGCTCACCCAGACCGCCGCCGCCAGCAGCGCGTCCAGCACCAGGGCGAGGGCCGCCACCAGGAGCGCGCCCACCAGGACCAGGTCGTAGCGATAGAGACCGATCCCGTCGAAGATGTAGCGGCCGAGCCCGCCGAGGTTGACGTAGGCGGCGATGGTCGCGGTGGCGACCACCTGCAGCGTCGCGGCCCGCAATCCGCCGAGGATCACCGGCAGGGCATTGGGCAGTTCGGCCCGGAACAGGATCTGCGGCTCGGTCATCCCCATCGCGCGCGAGGCGTCGACGACATCGGCGGGCACGTTCGCGATGCCCGCGTAGGCGCCCGCCAGCAGCGGCGGGACCCCGACGGTGATCAGGGCCAGCAGCGGCGGGATCAAGCCGAGCCCGAGCAGCAGCACCAGGAAGGTGAGCAGACCCAGCGTCGGCAGCGCGCGCATCGCGTTGGCGAAGCCGACCAGCAGCGCGCTGCCCCGCCGGGTGTGCCCGATGACCAACCCGAGCGGCACCGCGATCACCGCCGACAGCGCGACCGCCAGGACGCTGTACCAGAGGTGTTGCAGCAGCCGGGTGTCGATCCCGGCCGGGCCGCCCCAGTTCGCGCCGTCGCTCAGGTACTGCCAGGCGTCGACGAACAGATTCATGCCGCGTCCTCTCGCGGTGTCCGCTGCCCGTGCGTGTCGGCGCGGGTCCACGGCGTGGCGAAGCGGCCGAGCAGGAACACCAGCCGGTCGAAGATCAGCGCGAGCGCGAGGGTGACGATGATGCCCGCCACGATCTGATCCGGATAGTCGCGCTGATAGCCCTGGGTGAACAGCTTGCCGAGCCCGCCGACCCCGATCAGCGCGCCCACCGACACCATCGCGATATTGGTGACCACCACGACCCGCAGCGTGGCGACGAACACCGGCAGCGCCAGCGGCAGGTCGACGGTGAGGGTGCGTCGCAACCGGCCGAACCCGATCGCGTCGGCGGCGTCGATCACCGCGGCGGGCACGGTGTCCAGCGCGGTCGGCACCGCGATCAGCAGCAGCGCCGTGGAATACACGGTGAGCGCGATGATCACATTGAGCGGGTCGATGGCCGAGATCCCGACCAGCGGCGGAATGATCACGAACAGTGCCAGCGAGGGAATCGTGTAGGCCAGGCTCGACACCGTCGTGGTGATCCGCCTGGCCCACCCGGCGCCCCGGATCACCGCGCCGACCGGGACCGCGATGGCCAGCCCGAGCAGCAGCGGCACCAGCGCGAGCACCAGGTGGGTGCGGGTGATCGCCATGACCTCGGCGAAATTGTCGATCAGGTATCGCACGGCGCGTCCTGGTCGAAGAACTCCCGATTCCGTTCCGCGTCCTCGCGGCCACGCTGCTCGGCGAGCTGGGCGAGCACGTCGGTGGCCAGCAGCCCGCCGCGCACGGCGCCGGCGTCGTCGACGGCCACCCCGATGCCCGACGGCGAGGAGATCGCCGCGTCCAGTGCCTGGCGCAGGTCGCCGTCCGGCGGGTACAGCGAGCCACCCGCGGACACGCCGGCGGACAGCGGTTTTCCGGCGCGGACGGCTTCCACCCCGGTCACATCCACCCAGCCGCCGGGCTTGCCGTCGGCGTCGACCACCAGCGCCCACTCGCCCCGCGCCAGCCGGAGCCCGGCGACCCCGTCGGCCTCGACGGTCCGGATCGGTGCCAACGCCACGGCGTCGGCGGTGCGGAACGACAGCGCGCGATAGCCGCGATCCCGGCCGACGAACCCGGCGACGAAATCGGTGGCGGGCTGGGCGAGGACCCGCTCGGGCGCGTCGAACTGCTGCAGCACCCCGCCGCGCCCGAAGACCGCGATCTTGTCGCCGAGGGTGATCGCCTCGTCGATGTCGTGGGTGACGAACACGATCGTCTTGTGCAGTTCGGCCTGCAGCCGCTGCATCTCGACCTGCAACTCCGCCCGCACCACCGGGTCGACGGCACTGAACGGTTCGTCCATCAGCAGCACCGGTGGGTCGGCCGCGAGCGCCCGCGCCACCCCGACGCGCTGCTGCTGACCGCCGGAGAGCTGCGCCGGATACCGGTCGGCCAGCGCGCGATCCAGCCCGACCCGGTCCAGCACGGCCATGGCCGCGGACCGCGCGGACTTGCGGGAGGCGCCGAGCAGCATCGGCACGGTCGCCACATTGTCGATCACCTTGCGGTTGGGCAGCAGCCCGCCGCTCTGGATGACGTACCCGATGCCGAGGCGCAGTTTCACCGGATCGACCGTCGCGATATCGCGGCCGTCGATGTGGATACTGCCCGCGCTCGGCGTCACCATCCGGTTGATCATCCGCATCGAGGTCGTCTTGCCGCAGCCGGACGGACCGACGAAGACGGTGAACGAGCCCGAGTCGATCCGCAGATTCAGGTCGCGAACCGCCCGCGTCCCGTCCGGATAGGTCTTCTCGATGCCGCGGAATTCGATATCGGACACGGATTCTCCTAGTGGGCGCCTGCCTAGCCGATCGGGGAGTCGAGTCCCTGCGCGGTGATCCAGGCGAGCGCGGCGGCCTTCGGTTCGATCTTGGCGTCGCCCGAGACCGCGGTATTGAGCGAGATCAGTTCGGTGGTGGTGAGTTTGGCCGACACCGCGTCGAGGACGGCCACCGCCTTGTCGGTCTTCTTCGCGGCGTTGAACAGCGGCACCACGTTCTGGGCGGCGAAATTGCTCTTCGGATCGGCCAGCACGACCAGGTTGTTCTGCGCGATCGCGGGTGAGGTGGTGAAGATATCGGCCGCGGTGACCTGGCCGTCGACCAGCGCGCGCACCGTCGCCGGACCGCCGCCGTCGGCGATCGGCACGAAATTCGCGTCGCTGATGTCGAGTCCGTAGTTCTTCTTCAGGCCGGGCAGTCCGCCGGGGCGCTGCGCGAATTCCGCGGGCGCGCCGAACTTCACCTCGGCCGAATGCGGCGCGAGATCGGCGATGCTGCGCAGGTTCCACCGGTCGGCGGTCGCGCGGGTGACGACCACGGCGTCGGAATCCTGGCCGGGGGCGGGCGTCGCGATGGCCAGCTCGGTGCCGAGCGCCGTGGTCAGCGCCGCGTTCACATCGGCCTCGGAGGTGGCGGTCGCGTCTTTGTCCAGGTATTGCAGCAGGTTGCCGGTGTATTCCGGGATCAGCGAGATCGCGCACTGGCGTAAGGCGGGGATATAGGCCTCGCGGCTGCCGATGTTGAACTTCGTGTCGACCTTGAACCCGTTGATCCGCAGCACCTCGGTGTAGATATTGGCCACGGTCTCGGACTCGGGGAAATTGGCCGATCCGATGATCAGCGCGTCGCTGGCGCAATCGCCCTTGGCGGCCAATGGGTCGGAGTTGCCGCAGGCGGACACGATCATGGCGGCGGCCAGCGCGACCGCGGCTGCCAGCACCCGGCCCGCCCGGAGCGCGAAGCGGCGTGCCGGTCGACGTTGTCCGTGCGAAGAGGAGGCGAACGCGGTTTTCACTGGTGTCCTTCCGGCAAAGGCGGGCAGTGCGCTGTGCATGCGACCCGGGGGCCGCAGGTACATTCTGGTAGTTCATACTGCCCGCGTCGCGCCGAATTGCGTGGGTTGACCGCAAATACAGGAAGTTGGTGTCGCCGGATGGTGTCGCGCGCGGTGCGCCGGAAGCTGGCTGCGCTACTGGTCGCCACCTGGGCTTTCACCACTGTTTCGTGCGCCGGCGACGAGCAGCGCGAGGTGGTCGCGGTGGGTGCGGATTCCTCGGTCGAGGCAATTGTGCTCGCGGAGATCTATGCCCAGGCGCTGGCCCGCACCGGCACCCCGACCGCCGTCGTGCGCGGCTCGGACAACCCGCGGGCCGACCTCGACGCGGGCCGCATCGCGGTCCTGCCCGCCCGCGACGGCGCCCTGCTCGACCGCTGGAACCCGGCCGCGCCCGCCCGCACCCCCGAGGACGTGGTGGCCGCCGTCAACGCCTCGCTCCCGCAGGGCCTGTCGGCCTCCGACGCCGCCGACGGCACCGACCTGCGCTCCCGCTTCCTGGTCACCGAGGAGTTCGCCGCCCGCGACGGTGTCCGCACGCTGGCCGCCCTGACCCCGCGCTGCGCCGACCTCACCGCCGGCTACACCGAGCTGCCCGGTTTCGCCCCCACCACCCCGGCTCCCGTCACGATCGCCGACTGCGCCTTCGCCACGACCACCCACTACCCGGACCCGGCGGCGCTGCGGAAAGCCGTGCGGGAGGGCGAGATCCAGGTGGGCATCGTCAACGGCCCACCCGCCGGCACCGCGGCCGACCTGGTCGTCCTCGACGACCCGAAATACGCCGTCCGCGCCCAGAATATCCTGGCCCTCTACCGCTCCGGCCGCTTCGACCGCACCCAGCTGAAGAAACTCAACTACGTAGCAGGCGAACTCACCACCGAGGGCCTCACCGACCTGATCCACCAGGTCGACACCGGCACCGACCCGGCCACCGCCGCCCGCACCTGGCTGGACGCCCACGGCCTCTAGAGAGTCGGCAATTGTTCGCCGAAATCTATTGAGAGACAACGAAATCTGACCGTCACCCGCCCAGCTGGTCGCGGCGGCGGGTCAGGTGGGTGATCTCGGCGGGGTTGGTGGCCAGGTCGATGGCGGTGTCGTAGGCGGCGCGGGATGCGCGGCTGTGGCCGAGTCTGCGGAGCAGGTCGGCGCGGGTGGCGTGGAAGACGTGGTAGCCGTGCAGGGTGTCGGTGAGGCGGTCGACGGTGGCCAGGGCTACCTCGGGGCCGTCGAGTTCGGCGACCGCGATGGCGCGGTTGAGGGCGACGATGGGGGAGGGGTCCAGGCGGACGAGTTGGTCGTAGAGAGCGACGATCTGGGACCAGTCGGTGTCGCGGATATCGCGGGCCGAGGTGTGGACGGCGTTGATCGCCGCGAGGATCTGGTAGCGGCCGGGCGGTACCCGGGTGGCGAGGCGCTCGCGGACGAGCCGGTGGCCCTCGGCGATCAGCGCCCGGTCCCACGCCCCACGATCCTGGTCGTCGAGCGCGACCAGTTCGCCGCTCGAGGACAGCCGGGCGCCCCGGCGCGCCTCGGTGAGCAGCATCAGCGCCAGGAGTCCGGCCACCTCGCCGTCGCCGGGCAGCAGCTCACGGATCAGCCGGGTGAGCCGGATCGCCTCGGCGGTCAGGTCGTTCCGGACGGGATCGGCATCGGGTCCGGTCGACAGATAGCCCTCGTTGAACACGAGGAACAGCACCGCGAGCACCCCCGAGACCCGGGCGGGCAGGTCCGCCGCCGACGGCACCCGGTACGGAATGCCCGCCGTCTTGATCTTGGTCTTCGCGCGGGTGATCCGCCGGCCCATGGCGCTCTCCTGCACCAGGAAGGCTCGCGCGATCTCGGGCACGGTCAGCCCGCCGACCATCCGCAGCGTCAGCGCGACCCTGGCTTCCATCGCCAGCGCCGGATGGCAGCAGGTGAAGATCAGCCGCAGTCGCTCGTCCGCGATGACGCCGGGCGGTTCGGCGTCGTTGTCGTCGAGCATCCGGGCCTCCCGCTGTTTGTCGTCGCGCTTGTGCTCACGGCGGATCCGGTCGATGGCCTTGCGCTGGGCGGTCGTGGTCAGCCAGCCGCCGGGGTTGGGCGGCACCCCGTCGACGGGCCAGCGCTCGACGGCGATCGCGAACGCCTCGGCCGCTGCCTCCTCGGCGATGTCGAGATCGCCGAACCGGGCAGCCAGCGCCGCGACCACCCGGGCCCACTCCGCGTGGTGGGCCCGGACGATCGCCGCGTCGACGCCGCTCAAAGAAACGGCCGCACCTCGACCTTGCGATGGCAGGCCTTCGATCCCTCGGTGGCGAGCGCGAGCGCCACATCGAGATCGGTGGCCTCGACGACCCAGAAGCCGATGAGAAATTCCTTGGACTCCACGAACGGCCCGTCGGTGACGATCGGCTCGTCACCCCGGTTGTCCACGACCGTGGCGGTGCCGGGCTCGCCGAGGCCACCGGCGAAGACCCAGTAGCCCTCGGCGATCAGCTTGTCGTTGAACACGTCGATCGCGGCCTCCTCCGCGGGCGTGGCCAGGGTGGGTCGGTCGTGGATCACGGACAGCAGGTACTGCATCTCGCATCATCTCCTTCGCTTCGAGAGTTGCCCACCGGACTCGGGATCAAGCCTTGCGCACCGGATAGCGCAGATGGGTGACCCCGACGCCCGCGGTCACCGCCGGGTCGCCGAGCCACACCGGCGCACCGGCGAGCCGATCGAACAGCCGCACCCCCGACCCGAGCAGCACCGCAGCGATATCGACGTGGATCTCGTCGATCAGCCCCGCGTTCAGGCACTGCTGGATGGTGTCGGCGCCGTGGACGCCGACCGACTTGCCCGCTGCGGCCGCGACGGCCTGCGTCACCGCGCTCTCGAGCCCGTCGGTGACGAAGTGGACAGTCGAATCCGGCCGCGGCCACCCGTCCGGGACCCGATGGGTGAGCACGAAAGCGGGTCCCCACCCGTGCCGTCCGCCCCAGCCGTGGGCGACCTCGAACGTGCGCCGTCCGGTGAGCATGGCGCCGAGTTCGGCGGTGAGCGCCCGCAGGTGCCCGGCGCTCGGCGCGGAGACCCGGAACGTCATCGGATCCGCGCCACCGGTGGGGACTTCGACGTCTCCCGAGGAGAAGTACCAGTCGAACACCTCGGCGACGCCGTCGTCCGGGTCGGCGACGAAGCCGTCGAGGGACATGGACATGAGTGCGACAACCTTGGTCATCATCTGCTCCTGATCAGTCGGTATGAAGCTCCTTCACCCCTACTACGAACACGATCGCCCCGATCGGACACCGAGGTACCGAAAAGTTCGCTTGCCAGTCACTGTTCCGCTCCGTATATTCCTACTGGAATATTTGGTGTGGAACATGGACCTGCGCGGGCCGGCGCGGGAGTGGAGGTGAGCGTTGTGGGACAGCCGGGTCGCAACGCGATGACGCCGTTGGCCATCGCGGTTCTCGCGTCGCTGGACGAGCGGCCCATGCATCCGTACGAGATGTATCAGGTGCTGATGGCCCGCCGGGAAGACCTGCTGGTCAAGGTGCGGCCGGGATCGCTGTATCACGCGGTGGCCCGGCTGGCGGCCGACGAGCTGGTCCGCGCCGAAGGCACCGAACGCGAAGGCAATCGGCCCGAACGGACCACCTACCGCATCACCGACACCGGTCGCGACGCGCTGCGCGGCCGCATCACCGAACTGCTCCGCGCCCCGGTGCAGGAGTATCCGATCTTCCGGGTCGCCCTCGCCGAGGCGCACACCCTGCCCGCCGAGCAGGTCGTCGCCCTGCTCCGCGAACGGGCCGGGCGGCTGGGCGAGGCGGTGACCGACGCCGACGCCATGATCGCGTGGGCGAGCACGCACCGGATCCCGCGCCGGTACTGGTTCGTCCTCGAATACATCCAGGCGACGATCCAGGCGGAACTGACCTGGATCGAGCGGTTCGCCGCCGACCTCGACGCCGGTGAGATCGAGTGGGAGATCTTCGATCCCGACACCGGCGAACGCATCACCGACAGCGGCGACCCCACCCACGAATGGCCGCCGGGGGACCACCCCGATGCCGCGCCCCGACCCAGGTGGGCGGCCGGCGCCGCCCGCGACTGATATCCCGAGCTCATCTTCCGATAGGAACGAATTCGATGACCACCCAACGTAATCCGTGGCTGGCGCTGTTCGCGCTGGTGGTCGGGTTCTTCATGATCCTGCTGGACATGACGATCGTCGCGGTCGCCAACCCGGCGATCATGAAGGACCTGAGCACCGACATCTCCAATGTCATCTGGGTGACCAGTGCCTACCTGCTCACCTACGCGGTGCCGCTGCTGGTCACCGGCCGGCTCGGTGACAAGTTCGGTCCCAAGAACATCTACCTGATCGGCCTGGCGATCTTCACCGCCGCGTCGCTGTGGTGCGGTCTGTCCGGGTCCATCGGCATGCTGATCGCCGCGCGCGCCGCGCAGGGCATCGGCGCCGCGCTGATGACCCCGCAGACCATGGCCGTCATCACCCGCACCTTCCCGCCGGACAAGCGCGGTGCCGCGATGGGCCTGTGGGGCGGCGTCGCCGGGCTCGCGACGCTGGTCGGCCCGATCCTGGGCGGCGTGCTCGTCGACAACCTGGGCTGGGAGTGGATCTTCTTCGTCAACGTCCCGGTCGGCATCATCGCCTTCGGCCTGGCCGTGTGGCTGGTGCCCGCGCTGCCGACCAGCGACCACCGGTTCGACCTCGTCGGCGTCGTGCTCAGCGGTATCGGCATGACGGCGCTGGTCTTCGGTATCCAGGAGGGCAACACGCAGGACTGGTCGCTGCGGATCTGGCTGCTGATCGGGTTCGGCGTGCTCATGCTGATCGCGTTCGTGATCAACCAGGCCCGCAACCGCGGCGAACCGCTGGTGCCGATGAGCCTGTTCCGCGACCGCAACTTCTCGCTGTCGAACCTGGCCATCGCCGCGATGGGCGCCGCGGTCACCTCGATGATGGTGCCCTCGTACTTCTACCTGCAGGCGGTGCGCGAGATGTCGCCGACGGTCTCGGCGCTGGTGTTCGCGCCGATGGCGATCGTCACCGGCTTCGCGGCGCCGTTCGTCGGCAAGTTCTCCGACCGGCTGCCGCCGCGGCTGGTGCCGACCATCGGCTTCACCCTGTTCGCCGGGTCGACGTTCGCCTTCGCCGCGCTGATGAAGCCGGATTCGCAGATCATCTGGTTCCTGCTCGCCGCGGCCGTCGCCGGTCTGGCCAACGCCTGCATCTGGGCGCCGCTGGCCTCCACGGCCACGCACAACCTGCCGGTCACCCAGGCCGGTGCGGGCGCCGGTGTCTACAACACCACCCGCCAGGTCGGTTCGGTGCTCGGTAGCGCCGCGATCAGCGCGTTGATCGCCGCCCGCCTCACCGCCAACGGCCTCGGCGGCGGCGCTCCGGTCGGCGAGGGCGCGGCCACCGGCCCGCTCCCGCCGCAGATCCTCGACGAGTTCAGCACCTCACTGGCCCAGTCCATGCTGCTGCCCGCCGCCATCCTGATCATCGGCGTGATCGCCTCGGCCCTGTTCGTCGGCCACGGCGAATCGGGCGCCACCCCGAAGCCCGAACTGGCGAAGGCCGACGCGGGCGCCTGACCCGCCTCGCCGCTGCCCGTCCCGCCGCGCGCGAGACGGGCAGCGCTCGTTCCGGCGCCGCACCCGGCCCGGTCAGCGCGATGCCGGTGACGGCATCGGCGCTTTCGCGGGCGCCGCGCCGGTGACCTGGGGTGTTGCCGACGCGGCGAGGTGGGTAGTCTGCCCGGAATGACAGCACGTTCTCTTTCGCGATTCGTGTCTGCAGCACTCATGGCAGCCGCGATTCCGCTGGTATCGCCCATCCACTCCGCGACAGCGGCGTCGTGTTCCGACATCGAGGTGGTGTTCGCGCGCGGCACGGCCGAGCCCGGTGGTGAGCTCGGTTTCACCGGCGCGTCCTTCGTCGAAGCGGTTCGCTTGAACTCCGGTGGCCGCTCGGTCGGCGCCTACGGGGTCGACTACCCCGCGAGCAGCGACTTCGCCGACCGGCTCGCCTTCGCCCGCACCGTGGTGCGCGGCATCAACGACGCCCAGCGGCGGGTCGAGTACATCGCCGCCAACTGCCCGAGCACGCGGATCGTGCTGGGCGGGTACTCCCAGGGTGCGGCGGTCGCCGGGTTCGCCACCGGCACCGGGGTGCCCGAGGGGGTGCCGCTGGAGTACCAGTCGCATCTGCCCGCGCCGCTGGCGCCCGAGGTCGCCGAGCACGTCGCCGCGGTCGCGCTGTTCGGGAAGCCGTCGGATCGGTTCCTGGCCGATGCCGGCGCGCCCGCCGTGGTGATCGGCGCGCCCTACGCGGGCAAGACCATCGACCTGTGCATCGATGCGGACAACATCTGCGACGGTTCCCCGCTCGGCCAGCCCAATGCCCTGCACACCCTCTACAGCGTCAACGGAATGACCCTCACCGCGGCGCAATTCGCGGCGCAGCGGTTCTGAACGACGAGTAGCGGAAGGCCGGTCGCGGATGCGCGACCGGCCTTCTGGCTGTCGGATCGGTGATCGACCAGGTCGTCAGCGCTGTCGGGCTGAATTGCCGACGACCGGGACGAACCGTTCGATCAGGCGACCTGGAGGGTGACGGTCGGGTATCCGGTCGCCCCGTCCGGGACGACATCCTGCTCGACCGCGGTCTGCGGCACCCCGGTGTTGTCGATGGCGCGGGCGCGGATGGTGTGCGGCCCGGTGGTGGCGTCCCAGTCGTAGACCCACTGGCGCCAGGTATCGATCGAGACCTCGGTCGAGAGCCGGGCGGGCCGCCACTCGCCGTTGTCGATCTGCACCTCGACGCCGGTGATGCCGCGGTGCTGCGCCCAGGCGACGCCCGCGATCGTGGTGCGGCCCTGCGGAATCCGGCCGCGCCCGCGCGGGGTGTCGATCCGGGTGCCGGTCTTGATCGGGCCCTGCGCCGACCACCCGCGCCGGGTCCAATAGGCGGTGGCCCTGTCGAACCGTGTCACCTCGAGCTCGGTGACCCACTTGGTCGCCGAGACGTATCCGTAGAGGCCGGGCACCACCAGTCGCGCCGGATAGCCGTGCTGGACCGGCAGCGGAGCGCCGTTCATCCCGATCGCCAGCAGCGCGTCGCGGCCGTCGGTGAGCGCGGCCAGCGGACTGCCCGCCGTCCAGCCGTCCTTGCTGTGCGAGAGCACCATGTCGGCGTCGGGGTGCGGGCCCGCCTCGGCGAGCAGTTCGTCGAGGCGGTAGCCGAGCCAGCGGGCGTTGCCGATCAGATCGCCGTTGATCGGATTGGACACACAGGCCAGCGTCACCAGGTGTTCCACCGGCGTGCGGCGCGCGAGATCGTCCCAGGTGAGCCGGATTTCGCGGTCGACCATGCCGTGGATGCGCAGTGACCAGTCCGCGGTGGACACCTGGGGAAGGATCAGCGCGGTATCGATCCGGTAGAAATCGTCGGCCGGGGTCAGATACGACGTGAGTCCGGGCACGCGCAGGTCGGCGTCGGCGGGAAGTTCCGGTAGCGGCGTTGCGGGACGCGGCAATTCGACGGTGGACCGCTCGGCCGTCACATCGGTCCGCGCACCACCGAGCAACCTCCCGGCGAGCCCGGCGCCGATGGCCATCACGCCGGTCGCGGCGATCCCGCCCAGCACCCGCCGTCGCCCGGCGGTCACCGCCACGCGCGACTCCTCCGCCGCGATCGCAGCCCGGCCCGTGGTGGCGCCCCGGCCGATGGCTGTCTCTCCCGAGGCATCCGCTGTGGTCGCGCTGCTGCCGGTGGCTGTCGCGCCCGAGCTACCGGCTGTGATCGCGCCGCCGGCGACGGGCGCTCGGTCGGTCGCGCCGTCCGGCGATTCGCCGCCGAGCGCCTTGGCGCCGTCGTCTGGCCCCACACCGCGGCCGGCTCCCGGTTCCACGCCCGTCGACGCGGGTGGTGACGACATCGCAGCGATGCGTCGGGCGAGCCCCCGCAACGCGAGAATCCCTGCCGCGGTGCCGATCAGCGCGGGCAGGGCACCGCTGATTCCGCCGATCCGCCCGGCCCCGATGACCGCCGCGACCACCCCGAAGACCGCGAACACGATCGATCCGACCGGCCGAGTGGCCCGCTCGAGCCACCCGGCCAGACCGGCGACCACCACCGCCACCACGCCCATGCACACGAACAGCACGGCCTTGTCGTTGCGGCCGAAGCTCTGGATCGCCCACTCGCGCAAGCCGTCCGGCGTGTGATCGACGACGGTCGCGCCGAGCGCGTACGCGGGCGCGCTGCCCGCACCGGTGAATACCGCGACCAGCTCGGCCACGCCGAGGACCAGCGCGGCCGCCGCGATTCCGGCCGCTATCCGCAACAACGCCATGTCAGCGAGCCTACGTCGCCGAGACCGATCTGTGACGACGGAACAGCTGTCCTCGGCCGCCGGTGAAAACTACACTCCGTAGTAGAACTGAATCCGTCCTCGGCAGGAGGCTCCCATGCCCGAGACCACAGCACCCGAGACCACCCTGCGCGCGGCCACCGCCGTGTTCGCCGTCGCACTCGTCGTCCACGGCGCCGACCATCTCCGCCGGGGGATGGACGCCACCTCGGCCCTGGTCAACGCGCTCGGCACCCTGCAACTCCTGGCGGCCCTGCTCGTCGTCGTCCTGGTGTTCCGGCGGCACTCCGCGGCCCCGCTGGCCGCGGTGATCGTCGGCTTCGCCAGCGCGGCGGGCTTTTTCGTCGTGCACCTGCTGCCGGACTGGTTCGGCCCGCTCAGCGACAGCTTCGTCGACGCGCCGGTCAGCGCGAACGTCACCGGGTTCTCCTGGTTCGCGGCCCTGTTCGAGATCGCCGCCGATCTCGCGGTGGGCCTGGCCGGACTGCGCGTCCTGCGCGAACGGTCCGCGGCCGTCGCCTGAAACGCCGCAAGGCCGGCTGCGCGAACGCAACCGGCCTTCCGGACGAGACGGGGATTACGAGTAGATCTTGTCGACCTCGCCCGCGTACTGCTTCATGACGACGGCGCGCTTGAGCGACATCTTCGGGGTGAGCTCGCCACCCTCCTGGGTCCAGTCGACCGGGAGGATGCGGATCTTCTTGATCGCCTCGGCCTTGGAGACCTTCTTGTTGGTCTCGTCGACCGCGGCCTGCACCTCGGCGACCAGCGTCGGGTTCTCGATCAGGCTCTCGATCGCGGTGTCGGCGGCGACGCCGTTGCGCTCCTTCCAGCCCGGCAGTGCCTCCGGGTCGAGGGTGATGAGCGCGCCGATGAAGGGCTGGCCGTCACCGACGACCATGACCTGGCTGATCAGCGGGTGCGCGCGCAGGGAGTCCTCGAGCACGGCGGGGGAGACGTTCTTGCCGCCCGCGGTGACCAGGATTTCCTTCTTGCGGCCGGTGATGGTGATGAAGCCGTCGGCGTCGATGGCGCCGAGGTCACCGGTCTTGAACCAGCCGTCCTCGAACGAGTCCGCGGTGGCCTCCGGGTTGCCCCAGTAGCCGCCGAACACGACCGAGCCCTTGAGCAGCAGCTCGCCGTCCTCGGCGATCTTGGCCGCGTGGCCCTGGATCGGACGACCCACCGAACCGACCCGGATGAACTGCGCGGTGTTCACGCTGAACGCGGCGGTGGACTCGGTCAGACCGTAGCCCTCGTAGATGGTGACGCCGACGCCACGGAAGAAGTGGCCCAGGCGCGCGCCCAGCGGGCCGCCACCGGACACGGCGGCCAGGCACTGACCACCGAGCGCGGCGCGCAGCTTGCTGTAGACGAGCTTGTCGAAGACGAAGTGCTTCAGCTTCAGGATCAGGTCGGGGCCGCCCTTTTCGAGCGCCTCGCTGTAGGCGATGGCGGTGTCGGCGGCGGCGTCGAAGATCTTGCCCTTGCCGCCGTCGTGCGCCTTCTGCTTGGCCGAGTTGTAGACCTTCTCGAACACGCGCGGCACCGAGAGGATGAAGTCCGGCTTGAAATCGCCGAACTGCTCCACCAGGGTCGTCCAGTCCGAGCTGTGCCGGACGATCACCTTGGAATCGAAGGCGATCAGCGCGACCGCGCGGGCGAACACGTGCGCCAGCGGCAGGAACAGCAGGGTCTTCTGGCCCTCGGAGACGAAGGCGGCCAGCTCGATGCCGCCCGAGCGCGACTCCGCGTACAGGTTCGCGTGGGTCAGCTGGACGCCCTTGGGCTTGCCCGTGGTGCCCGAGGTGTAGATCAGGGTGGCGGGCGAGGCCGCGCCGACCTGCTTGCGGCGCTCGTGCACGACGGCGTCGTCGAGGTCGGCGCCACGCTCGGTGAGCTGCTCGATCGCGCCCTTGTCGATCTGCAGGGTCTCGGCCAGCGCGGGCAGCGAACCGGCTTCGATCTCGTCGATCGTGGCGCGGTGCTTGTCGTTCTCGACGACCAGCAGCTTGGTCTCGGAGTCCTGCAGGATCCACTTGGCCTGCTCGGCGGCCGAGCTGTCGTAGATCGCGACGGTGACGCCACCGGCGGCCCAGATCGCGAAGTCCAGCAGGGTCCACTCATAGCGAGTGGCTGCCATGATGGCGACGCGGTCGCCGAGTTCGATGCCGGAGGCGATCAGGCCCTTGGCGACGCCGGTGACGGCCTTCTCGAACTGCTTCGCCGTGACGTCGTTCCAGCCGCCGCTGCCGTTCGGGACGTTGAACAACACCGTGTTCGGCGTCTCCGCGGCGAAGCGGAAGACGTTGTCGGAATTGTTCGCATCGTCCGGGATGGTGTAGGAAGCCGGAACTTCGAACTCTCGCATCAGTGCCCTTCCAGTGGGTTCTACTCGCCAGTAATCTACGACACGTTCGGGCGGGCCGCGATATCGCCGTCCGAAAATCCTGTCACCAGGACTTATCGTAAATCGTCGATCGAAACTGGCTGGATTGCTTCTCGCAGGAATTCTGCGAGTTCGCTGAGTGCCAGCGCTGCCTCGGTGACCAGCGCGGCCTGCAGTTGCGCGACATGCCAGAGGCCGCGGGTTTCGGTGAAGCGGACGTGCACACCCGCGCCACGCAGGGCCGAGACGAGCTGACAGCACTGATCGTGTAACAGTTCGCTCACATCGGCCTGCACATAGGTGGGAGGCAGTCCGATGAGGTTTCCGGTGAGCGGAGCGTAGCCCGCATCGGTTGCGGCGCCGTCGCCGAGGTAGTAGGCGGCGCACGCCTGCGACCACGCCCGGTTGATCACCAGGTCGCGGCTGCGGCTCGGCACCTGGGTGGGGTCGACCCAGGGCGCGATGAGGCCCAGCGCGGCGGGCGTCAGCTGGTGCCGCTCGCGCAGTCGCTGGGCCAGCGCGAGCGCCAGGCCGCCGCCCGCCGAGTCACCGGCGAGGCAGATCTGGTCCGGCCGGTAGCCGACGTTCTCCACCAGATCGAGGAACGCCGCTTCGGCGTCGTCGAGGCCGGCGGGCAGCGGATGCTCGGGGGCGAGGCGGTAGTCCAGCGAGTACACCGCGCAGGAACTGTCCCTGGCCAGCCGCGCGACCAGCGAGCGGTGGGTGGCCAGTGACCCGACGACATACCCGCCGCCGTGCAGGTACAGGATCGCGCCCGCGGCGCGCTCCGGCGGGACCGCCCTGGTCAGCGAACCGGGGATGGCGGTCTCGGCGATGACCCGCTCGGCCGGGCGGCCGCCGAGCTGCAGATGCTGCACGACGGAACCGTCGGGCATCGGCTGCAGCACGGAGGCCACGTCGAGCAGGGCGCGCTGCACCGCCACCGGCAGCCGCGCGTTGAGCGTGACCCGGAAGATCGGGTCCAGCACCGCACGGGCGATCGGCAGCGGGATGGTGAACTCGCGCATGGCGTTTCCTAGTCGCGTCAGTGCGGCATGAAGCGGCCGTTGACGACGGCCGAGATCCGGTTGTACCCCGACGCCAGGAAGCGCACGCTCACGTCGAGCACCTTGGCCTCCCAGCCGATCAGCACGCGCGCGTGACCCTTGCGCACACCCTCGGTGATGGTCTGCGCGGCCATCTCCGGGCTGTGGATCGCCAGGTACTTGTCGAACAGCGAGGCGGTGTTGGCGCCGTCGATGCCCTCGGCGTAGGTGGCGTTGCGGGCCACGGCGGTCTTGATGCCGCCGGGGTGCACGCAGGTGACCTTGACCGGCGCCTTGGCGATCTTCATCTCCTGGTACAGCGCCTCGGTGAAGCCGCGCACCGCGAACTTGGCCGAGTTGTAGGCCGCCTGGCCGGGCACGGTGACCAGGCCGAACAGGCTCGACACGTTGACGACGTGGCCGTCACCGGACTCGATCAGCATCGGCAGGAACGCCTTGGTGCCGTTGACGACGCCCCAGAAATCGACATCCATGATGCGTTCGATGTCTTTGAAGTCGGTCTTGACCACGTCACCGTGGTAGGCGATGCCCGCGTTGTTGTAGATCTGGTGCACGACACCGAAGTGCGCCTTCACCGAGTCGGCATAGAGCAGGAACGCCTCGCGCTCGGCGACATTGAGCCGGTCGGCCTTGACCTGCGCGCCCAGTCCCTCGACGATGCGCACGGTCTCGGCCAGGCCCTCGGCGTCGATGTCGGACAGCGCCAGCTTGGCGCCGCGCCGGGCCAGGTTCTCGGCCAGCGCCCGGCCGATACCGGAGCCCGCGCCCGTGATCACACAGACTTTGTTCGTGAAGTAAGCATCATTGCTCACTGTGCTGCCACCACTTTCAGTTCGGTGTCGGAGTCGGTCGAAGAAGTCGTGTCGTAGGCAGCGACATCGAAATTCTTGGTCAGCCTACGGAACTGGAAGGTGAAATCGGGCCACAGCGTGGTGTTGTTGCCGTGCTTGTCCAGGTACCAGCTGGCGCAGCCGCCGTTCATCCAGACGCTGTCGGCCATCTTCGCCTGCAACTCGGCGTTGTACTCGCGGACCGCGTCCTTGCGGACCTCGACGGTGCGCAGGCCCTGCTTGTCGATGGTGGCCAGCGCGTCGGCGACGTAGTTGATCTGCGACTCGATCATGAACACCATCGAGGTGTGGCCGAGGCCGACGTTCGGGCCGAGCAGGAAGAACATGTTCGGGAAGTTCTCGATGGTCGAGCCCTTGTAGCCGCGCTGGCCGACCTCGTCGAACTGCTCGGACAGGGTCTGCCCGGTGCGGCCGGTGATGGTCTCGAAGGCGGGCGAGTCGGTGACGTGGAAGCCGGTGGCCACGATCAGCGCGTCGATCTCGCGCTCGGTGCCGTCCTTGGTGACGATCGAGCCGGCCTTGACCTCGGTGATGCCCTCGGTGATGACCTCGACGTTGTCGCGGTCGATCGCCGGGTAGTACTCGTTGGAGATCAGCATGCGCTTGCAGCCGATGCGGTAGTTCGGGGTGACCTTGGCCCGCTTGACCGGGTCGCGGACCTCGGCCAGCAGCTTGCCGCGCGAGATGGTCTCGAAGATCTTCATCAGCGCGGGGTACTTGGCCAGGCCGACGACCTGGGTCTCGCGGGCGGCGTAGATGGCCGCGCGGGACAGTCGCTGCACGCCGGGAATGTACTTGAACGCCAGGCGTTCCGGCAGGAAGTACGGGCGATCCATGCGCGGCAGCAGCCACGGCGCGGTGCGCTGGTAGAGGTCGAGGTGGGCGACCTTGCCCGCGATGGCGGGCACGATCTGGATGGCCGAGGCGCCGGTGCCGATCACCGCGACGCGCTTGCCCGCGAGCTCGACATCGTGGTCCCAGCGGGCCGAGTGGAAGATCTCGCCCTTGAACTCGTTGATGCCCTTGATGTCGGGCAGCGACGGCTCACACAGGGCGCCGACCGCGGAGACCACGGTGTCGGCGGTGAAGTCGCCCCTACTGGTGGTGATCTCCCAGCGGGCGGTCTCGGCGTTCCAGCGCATGCCGAGCACATCGCAGTCGAACAGGTGCTTGTCCAGCACGTTGTTCTTCTCGGCGACGCCACGGATGTAGGCCTGGATCTCGCCCTGCTTGGAGAACGAGCGCGACCAGTCGGGGTTCAGCGCGAACGAGTAGGAGTACAGGTGCGACGGCACGTCGCACGCGGCGCCGGGGTAGGTGTTGTCCCGCCAGGTACCGCCGACATCGCTGCCGCGCTCCAGGACGAGGAAATCCTCGGCGCCCTGCTGGCGCAGCCGGATGGCCATTCCGAGGCCCGCGAACCCACTGCCGACGATGATCGTCTTGAGGTGGCGGGCGCCGCGGTCGGCGACAACTTTGTCTGTAACCTTGCGACTCATGTAATGCAGACTACGTTCTTATTGAGCGGGAGTCAACAGCTATTGAATCAGATTCAGTAGCGTTAGGATGATTGACGTGAGTATCACGAGTTCGGGAGCGGCCAAGCGGGTTCGTCTCAGCCCCGAGGAGCGGCGGCTGCAGCTGATCACCCTCGGTGCCGAGATGCTGGCCGAGCGATCGCTCGAGGACATCTCGGTCGACGACATCGCCAAGCAGGCGGGCATCTCACGTGGGCTGCTGTTCCACTACTTCGCCTCCAAGCAGGAGTTCCACGAGGCGATCGCCCGGCACGTGAGCGCCGAGTTCTTCGCGGCCGTCACGCCCAACCGCGAGCTCTCGCTGTTCGACATGCTGCGCGACTCGATCGAGCGCTTCGTCGACTACGCCACCGAGCACTCCGCGTCCTACCGCTCCGTGCTGCGCGGACCCGCGAGCATCGCCCCCGACCTGGTCGACTACGTCAACGAAACCCGCGGCGCCATCGCCGACCTCATCGTCAGTGAACTCCCACTACCCCCAGACGACCCCGACCTCGCCCGCCTCACCCTGGCCATCCGCGGCTGGATCGCCTTCGTCGAGGAAACAATCCTCACCTGGATGACCGAAAAGCCCATCACCCGAGAACAATTGGTCGACCTACTCGTCGAATCCCTACCCGCCCTGGCCCTGAGTCCCGCGCTGATCGCGGCACTACAGGGCTGAGTTCGGTCTATAACCCTGGCGCGCAGTGGAGTTCGCCGCGTGCGCTCAATCGGAGGTCTTGGGGCGGGCTCGGAAGTGGGCTCGTTCGCCCTGTTTGCCGAAGAGGCTGAGGAATTCGACGGGGTGGTTGTCGGCGGCGCCGAACCAGTGGGGGATGTGGGTGTCGAATTCGGCGGCTTCGCCGGGAGTGAGGACGATGTCGTTGTCGCCGAGGATCAGGCGCAGGCGGCCGTTGAGGACGTAGAGCCATTCGTAGCCCTCGTGGACCTGGGGTTCCTCGGGGCGGTTGCGGGCGTTGGGGGCGATGATCATCTTGAAGGCCTGGATGCCGCCCGCGCGTTTGGTGAGCGGGAGCATGGTCATGCCGTGGCGGGTGACCGGGCGCAGGTGGATGCGCGGGTCGCCGGTGGGTGGGGCGTCGACGAGTTCGTCGAGCGTGACGCCGTGGGCTTTGGCCAGGGGGAGCAGCAGCTCCAGGGTGGGTTTGCGGTCGCCCGATTCCAGGCGCGACAGGGTGCTCACCGAGATGCCGGTTTCGGCCGACAGGTCGGCGAGGGTGGTCCGGCGCCGTTTACGCAGGTCGCGCAGGCGGGGGCCGACCGAATCGAGGGTCTGTTCGAGGTCGTCCATGCTCTCCAGTTTGCCACGGCGGCAAATTTCGTTGCCAGTATCCGGACCTGAGCGGCACTGTGGTCGGCGAAGGAGGTCGAGATGACAGAGTTGGACGACACCTACGACGTGGTGGTGATCGGTGGTGGCGCCGCCGGACTGAACGGGGCGCTGATGCTGGCCCGCTCCCGGCGATCCGTCGTCGTGATCGACGCGGGGTCGCCCCGCAACGCCCCGGCCGAGGGGGTGCACGGTTTGCTGGCGCGGGATGGGATGCCGCCCGCCGAACTGCTCGAGATCGGGCGGGCCGAGGTGCGGGGATACGGCGGACAGGTGGTGCCCGGCGCGGTCGTCGCGGTCGAGCGAGTCGACGCGGACGTGGTTCCGCCAGGGCCTCGCGACGGCGGGTCGGACGGTGCAGGACCGGCGGCGGTGCCGGAGTCGTTCCGGGTCACGCTGGACGGCGGGCGCACGGTGCTCGCGCGCCGCGTCCTCGTCGCGACCGGCCTCGCCGACGAACTCCCCGATGTCCCCGGTCTGCGCGAACAGTGGGGCCACGGTGTCCTGCACTGCCCGTACTGTCACGGCTGGGAGGTGCGTGACCAGCGCATCGCCATCCTGGCGGGCGGACCGATGTCGGTGCACCAGGCGCTGCTGTTCAGTCAGCTCAGCGACGACGTCGTCTTCCTGACCCACACGGCTGCCCCGCTGAGCGACGAGGACGCGGAAAAGCTTGCCGCGCGCGACATCCGGATCGTCGACGGCGCGGTCACCGAGGTGCTGTCCGCCGCGGGTACGCTCACCGGCGTCCGCCTGGCCGACGGCACCGTGCTCGACCGCGACGCGCTGGTCGTCGGCCCGCGCATGAACACCCGCGCCACCTTCCTCGCCGGTCTCGGCCTGACTCCGCAACCGCATCCGTCCGGCGCGGGCGACCACATCCCCGCCGACCCTGTCGGCCGCACCACCGTCCCGGGCGTCTGGATCGCGGGCAATGTCACCGATCCGTCCGCCCAGGTCGGCGCGGCCGCGGCGGCGGGCGCCATGGCGGGCGCGCAGATCAACGCCGAGCTGGTGATGGCGGAGACGGAAAAGGCCGTCGTCACACGCTGTCTCGTCCGAGGTGCCGAGGTGCCGAGGTGCCGAGGTGCCGACCTGAGGCTCCAGGCTGGGGAGACGTAGTCGATGGGTAAGCATCTTCGGTCACGAATCATGCTGGACAACAGCAGAACTCGGGTGATGTCAAAGGCTCGCGGGCGAAGGTGATCCACCCTAGGCTGGCGGCGTGGAGGAATCTCTTGCCTGGACCAAGGCCCATGTGGCGCTGAGTCGGGGCGGGTACGACGGCGCGGGTGCGAGCCTGGACCGCACGGGGTCGGCGACGGACTGGGCGTGGATCTTCACCTGGGGGGAGTCGCCGGACGATCACGGCATCGTGGTCGTCGACAAGGATCTCGCCAGGGCCTGGCCCATTCGTGTCGCCCCAGTCGGCGGCACGGATCTGGAGCGTTTCGTCGAAGGGTATTTCGAAGAATTCGGTATCGCGTTCGATCCGGCGGTGACGCCGGCGGACCCGAGCCCGAGACAGCTGGCCGTCGCTCGGCTGCTCACCGAGCCCGGTCCGCGACTCGGAATCGTCATCGCCACCTGCGCCCTCATCGTCTCGGCGGCGCGTCTGCTGATTCCCGGGATGCCGCTGTGGGCCATCGTGATCGTCGCGCTGGTCTCGGCGGTGGCGGTGCCCACACTGCTCGGTGTCGTGTCGACGATGGCGCACAAACGGCTGGCCGCCGCGATCCTGCGTCAGCTGAAGGCGCACCGATACGCACATCTCACCGACGCCTGTGAATATCTGTACCACCACAGTTTTCACGTGGCGGGCCGGGACAGCCAGTACGCGCGCTTCTGGGCGCACACCACGACCCAGGTCGAGGATGTACTGGCCCGCAACCGCGACGAACTACTGCCCGCCCGGATGGACACGGTGATCCGGCTGGCCAAGCCCGCGGCGTGATCACCGCGACCGGTCCGTGCCGTTCGCGATCGAGCTGGATCTCACCCGCGCCACTGACCTGAAGGGATCGGTCTGAGCGTTCGTCGCGAGACCGTGGTGGATCAGCGGGCGGTGACGGCGGCGTCGATCGCCGCGTGCAGGACCGTGCGGGCGTGCTCGGGGGTGATCTGGCCGAGGGTGGCGTGCAGGGCCAGGCCGTCGAGGAGGGCCAGCAGCGTATCGGCGGCGGTGGTCGGGTCGGGGTGGTCGGGGAGCAGGGTGGCGATGTGGTCGCGGAAGGCGCGTCCGTTGGTGGCCAGGGTGTCGGCGACCTGGGGGCGGACCGAGGCGAAGGCCAGGTAGCCGATCAAGGTGCGGGTGTCGGCGGTGGTGTCGGGGTCGGTGGGGAGCAGGGCGGTCAGGAGATGGCGCAGGTCGGGGTCGGGGCCCGCGGTGTCGATCCGCGCGGCGATCCGCTCGGCGATGGTTCCTGCCGCGAATTCCATCATCGCGTCCTTGCTGGGGAAATAGTGCTGCACCTGGCCCGGTGAGACGCCGGCCTCGGCGGCGACGTGGCGCAGGCTGATCGCCTCCAGTCCGTCGCGCGCGAGCAGGCGCATGACGGCGTCGCTGATCGTCGCCCGGCGCGAGCTGTGGTCCACCCGTTTCGGCATGTGCCCATCTTTTCACGATGCAGTCGTATTGCTATCGAGGCCCCGCGCTCTTTACAATGCAGTTGTATTGCGAAAGGGGGCGTCATGAACCTCGCCATCCGGCTGGGACGCCGATTCGTCCAGCTCGAAATCGACATCTGGGTGAGCCTCGCGCGATCCGGGCGGCGGTCCCGAGCGAGCGCACCGGAGCCGCCTGAGCGCCGTCAGCCGGGGATCGGCGCGTCGTCGGGGAACCGCCGGACCACCTCGATGGTGCCCACGATCTGGCGGTTGAACTCGGCGAGATCCTCGGCCGGAATCCAGTATTCGAGAATGTCGCGCCCACCCGCCTGCCGCACCTCGTAGTTGTCGAGGTAGTCGGTGCGGACGTCGAAGCGCGTCACATACCCCGCGCCGGAGGCCGGGACGTTCCAGTCACGGGCGATCAGAATCGCGTAGGTCTCGCTGAGGACCGGGTAGAAGATCGGCTGATCGGGCAGCCGGGGCGGCCAGGCCAGCCACCCGGAGGCGGCGACCAGGGCCAGCTCCTCGGGACCGGTCGGCCGCCACAGGGTGGTCGTGCGCATCGTTCCTCCTTGTCGAGGAACGCACGGTAGCCGGGTGGGCGGATCGCGGGCCAGTGGTTATTCGGCTGTCGGCGTGAAGGATTCGAGGCCGGTGACGCGGAGCAGTTCCAGGGCGGACGCGGTGGGGGTGCCGGGGGCGGCGGAGTAGATGAGAACCGTCTGGCCGGAGTCGGGGACGAGCATGGTGTCGCAGTCCAGGGTGAGGGTGCCCAGTTCCGGGTGGATGATGGTCTTGGTGAGGGCACTGAGCGAGCCGGATCGCCCGGTGCGCCAGAGCTGATCGAAATATTCGCTGCCGGTGCGTAGTTCGGTGATCAGCCGGGTGAGGTCCGGGTCGTCGGGGTAGTCGGCCTTGGTGGCGCGCAGCGAGCCGACACAGGCGGCGGCCGTGTCCTCGGCGCGGTCGGGTGACATGACGATCCGCGTCGGTGCCGTCCCGAGGAAGCGCTGCCACAGGACATTGCGCTGCGCGGGCGGATACGCGGAGAAGTCGCCGAACAGGGCGGCCGACAACGGGTTCCAGGCCAGCACATCGGATTTGGCGGACAGCACCATCACCGGGAGATCGGTGAGCCGGTCGAGCAGGCGTTGCACGCTGGGACGGATGAGCATCGGAATGCGGCCCGCCTGCGGCGGTTCGGAACCGGCGAGCCGGAAGACGAGATCGCGGTCGGCGTCCGGCAGGCGCAGGGCTCTGGTCAGCGCGCCGAGCACCTGGCTGGACGGTTTGGGGCCGCGCCCCTGTTCGAGCCGGACGATGTAGTCGACGCTGACCCCGGCCAGACTCGCGACCTCCTCGCGCCGTAACCCGGGCACCTGCCTGCGCGATCCGGCGGGCAGGCCCGCGTCGGCCGGGCTGAGCCGGGATCGCGCGCTGCGCAGGACTGTCGCCAATTCCGCTCTGTCCACGTTCTCCATGGTGCCGCAGGTCCTCGGGCGCGGGGTGGTACCGCGAATCCCACCCGGTGTCGCCTGTGCCGCAGACCATACCCTCAGATCTATACGGTTCCGTATAAATAGCAGATATGCTGTGTCTTATACGGTTCCGTACAGATCTGAGGGGTTCGTGATGGAGCGACAGAGGGTGCATCGGATGATCGACTGGGCGGGGATCGTGCTCGCGATCATCGGCGGCGGACACCTGACCATCGGACTGCTGCTCAGCTCGTCCTCCTTCGACGAATGGCTGTCCTTGGAACTGTGGGGCCACTGGTGGGAGGACACTCCGGCGGCCAACAGCTTCTGGGCCAACCCCGCCGGCTTCGGCTGGCCGCTGCTGCTCGTCGGCTTGCTCATCGTGTGGATGGACCGGCGCGGCATCGTGCCGCCCGCCTTCCTCGCGTGGGCGGTGCTCGGGTGGGGTGCGGTGTGCGCCGTCATCGTCGAACCGACGCCGGGGCCGGTGGTGGTGATCGCCGCGCTCCTGCTGCTGCGTGGTATCCGCGTCGCCGGTGCGCACGCCGAATCCGGGTCGCCGGTCCCGGCGTCGTAGGTCCTGGTATCGCCCGTCCTATGGCTCGCCGGCACTGGAGAGCGGCCGGTCGCCGCGCGAATCTGGGTGCATGACGAAGACGATCGCCCTGGTCACCGGGGCCAACAAAGGACTGGGTCGGGAAGCGGTCCGCAGACTGGCCGGGTCGGGCTGGCAGGTGTACCTGGCCGCGCGCGACACCGCCCGGGGCGAAGCGGCGGCCGCCGAACTCGTCGCGGCCGGGCTCGACGTCCGGTTCGTCGCGCTGGATGTGACCTCCGACGACTCGGTCTCCGCCGCCGCGGACACGGTGGAAACCGAGGCGGGCCGGCTGGACGTCCTGATCAACAACGCGGGCATCGGCGGCCCGCACACCGCGCCCGGCGAGACCCGTCCCGACGAACTGCGGGAAGTGTTCGAGACCAATGTGTTCGGCCCGATCCGGGTGACCCATGCCTTCCTCCCGCTGCTGCGCCGCGCGGAGAACCCGCGGATCGTGATGGTCTCCAGCGGGGTCGGCTCGATCGCCACCGTCACCGACCCGCAGTGGGCGGGCCTGCTGCCGCCCGCGCTCGGCTACCCGACCACCAAGGCCGCGCTGAACATGATCACCACCATGTACGCCGCCGACCTGACCGGCATGCGCGTCAATGCCGTGAACCCCGGCTACACCGCGACCGACCTCAACGGGCACAGTGGGTTCCAGACCCTCACCGAGGGCACCGACGCCGTCGTCGAACTGGCCTCGGTGCCCCGCGACGGCGTCACCGGCGGTTTCTTCGACCGGACGGGCACCACGCCGTGGTGAGAACCGGTGCCCTGCTGGCGGCTGTGCTCGCCGGGCTGGGCATCATCGGATATCTGCTGAGAACGGAGAACGCGGTGGCGCAACAACATTCCGACACTGTCCTGTCGATCGGCCTGCATCCCGGCGCCGTCGACTACACCCGCTACCCGGGGCTCGATCAAGCGACGCTCACCGCGCGGATCGCGGCGGGCGAGGCGGCGCTGCGGGACGCCGGATTCGACCTTGTGAGCTGCCAGGTGCCCGCCGACCCGGATGCCGCCGAGTCGGTTTTGCGCGAATGCGTTGCGGGCGGGGACTTCGGCGTGGCGATGATCGGCGCCGGGGTGCGGATGGCTCCCGAGCACACCCTGCTGTTCGAGCGGCTGATCAATGTCGCCGCCGAGCTCGCCCCGGGAATCCGGTTCTGCTTCAACACGTCTCCGGAGACGACGATCGACGCGTTGCGTCGGTGGGTGCGGCCGAGCTGAGCGCCGACGACGGCCCGTGACATGCGCCGAGCTGTCGTCGCGGGCGCACTACTTGTGCCCACCACCGTGGTCGTGGCCGCCGCAGGTGTCGGTCCGGCGGCCGTCGGTGGCGCTCGCCTGGCCCGCGCCGTGGCCCTCGAGCGCGGCGAACGGACCGCACTGGTGCGGGGCGATCCACACGTGCACCATCGGATTGCCCGCACCGGGATTGATCGAGTTGGGCGGGCAGTTGCCCGCCGCGTCGGTGACACCGGCGACGACGGGGCCGTTGTCGCCCGCCTTCCAGCACAGGTTGTCGTGGACGTGCCACTGCATCAGCGAACCGCCGAACTCGGTCAGCGCCGGGTCGTCGATCTTCTTGCCGTTGGCGATGTACATGGCCGAGACCAGGGTGCGGTTCTGGCCGTCGACCCGGTAGACCAGCGACTCCGGGTGGCCCGCGTCGAGGAAGTTGCCGTCGCGGATGTAGCCGGTGTTGATGTAGTGCTCGTAGCCGGTGGCGGAGTCGCCGATCGAGCGGTAGCCCAGCGCGCCGACGGTCGTGACATCGGCGAAGGCGGGCAGGCCGTCGAGGGTGCTGCGGATCAGGTTGGTGGCGCGCAGCTGCTGGTCGGCGGTCACGCCGGGCACGCCGGACAGGTCGATCGGCTGGGTGGGGTCGAACGGGCGCGGCCAGGCGGTGCCGGTGTCGTGGTCGCCGTGCTCCTCGCCCGCGGCGTGGGTGTGCTCGCCGCCGGTGTCGCCGTGACTGTGCACGTGTCCGACGCCGTTGAGCATCGCCGCGAGCGCGAGTACGCCGACCGCGCTCGCGGCGATCCCCGACCTCAGTGGGGGCAGGGTGGCGGTGGGGCGGAGCAGGCCGATGGCACCGGCGAGCACGGCCAGCGCGCCCAGCGCGGCGCACACGGTGTCGGCCACCTGTGGCGCCTCCGCGGTCAGCCCGGTGATCCAGGGAATATCGGCGAACCGCGTGAACGCCCACACCGCCGCCGCGAAGCCGTTCACCGCCAGCATCGCCGCCACGACGGGCTTGCGCGCGCTGAGCAGCACCGCCACGCCGGTCGCGCACTGGAGCGCGGCCAGCACCACCATCAACCGCGCCAGCGTGGCGTGTTCGGTGTGCATCCCGGCGGCCAGGAAGTGCACCGCTCCCGCCCCGACCGACGCGATCCCGCCGACCAGCAGGTATCCGTTCCGTCCGCTCGCCATGCCTTCTCCTGTCCCAGTCCTTCGCGGCGGACACTACCCGGCCGACGTGATGCGGCACTGGCGTACCACTGAGAGAACTCTGTGGGCCGCCGCCGGTTGGTAGACCGCTGGATTGGCCACCGGCGGTGTTCCATGCTTAGCTGCACGGTTCCGAATTTCGGAATCTATTCCACGAGGGGATCTTTCGATGAGTTTCATGGGTAAGGCCGGCGTCGCCGTCGCGGCGTTGGGTCTTGCGGCCGGGTCGGTACTGGGTGCCGGTTCGGCGAACGCGGCGGGCGATCTGTTCGGCGCGATCGGGTTCAGCTCGCAGAAATGGGAGAGCTGGTCCGCGGCGAACTGGGACAGCGCGGAGGGCGCCCGGGCCGCCGTGATCGACAGTTGCGTCGCCGCGGGCGGTGAGGACTGCGGGGTGATGACCACCTGGGCCAACGGGTGCGGCGCGCTGGTGTGGAACGAAGAGGGCTGGGTCGCGGCCGCCTCGGGCCCCAACCGCAGCGAGGCCATCCGCAAGGCCATCGACCGCCTGTCCGACGGTGTCCCGATCGCCCGGCTGGCCAACTTCGGCTCCTCGGACCTCAGCGGCACCCAGGTCATCGACGTGGTCTGCACCCGCAACGCGGGCTGACCACCGGCATCGGCGCCGTTGCCATATCGAGACCATTACGATGGGTAACGAACTATGGGCGAGTCGCGAAATCCGTTGCATGAGTCTGAAAAGCACACAAGGTCAACGGGTTTCGGTTCGGGTCGGGGTGGCCGCCGCAGCGGCCGTTGCCGCGCTCGTCGGGTTCAGTGGTCCGGCGGCGGCCCTGCCGTCGGACCAGGTCGTCCAGTTCAACCCGACCCTCGCCAGGCTTCCGGGGAACGGCTGCGCGGCCATCATCAACGCCGAGACAGTCCCGCAGCCGCAGGCCGGGCAGCTCGGCGTCCGCGTGAAAATCGTCCAGACCGGGCAGAACTGCGAGGTGTACCGCGTCTCGGTGCGGTGGAAGAACCTCGACACCGGCGTCGCGAACGCCCAGTCCCACAAGGTCGACAGCAACGGCGTCCTCGAACACGCCCCGGACGGTGTGATCACCGGCATGGGCATGGGCCCCGGTGTCGGCCGCGTCGAAGCGAGCATCGTGGCGACCACCGACACCTATCCCAATCATCATGATCTGGAACAGCTCTCGGGCAAGGCCTGGATCACTCTCAACGGCTGACCGAAAAGCCGACAGGGGCGGACCCATCCGGATCCGCCCCTGTCGCCGGCGGAATTCGCCTTCTCAACATCCGACCCTGATGAAGAGCTGCCTCGTCTCGCCGGAATCGTGGATCACGACCCACCTGGTCGGGCTCTGGTTCAGCTCCACCAGGTGCTCGTTCCCGGCGTCGTTCGCCAGCAGCTGCGCCTGGCCGATGTCGCTCCAGGTTTGGCGCCAATACTTGGGGACTCCCGGTTCGAACTTGTTCAGCTGCGACCGCTGCTTGAATTCCGGGACCTCGCTCCCGGATATCTCGACAACCGCATCCAGGAGCGTGTCGCCGAAGGTCGCGTTCTCGTGGAACCAGACCACTTTCGCGTCATCCGGGAACGCGAACTCGCCGCAGGACGCGAGGTTTTTCAAGTCATCGGAGTCACCGCCGGAACAGCCGACGACCAGCCCGACCAGCAGGCAGGCCAAGCCGCCCGAGTAGCTGCGCTGACGCGCGACCCGGCTCACAGCGTTCCGCTCCAGTGTTGCAGGGCGGATTCACCCCTGGATTTGAACGCGCGCGCCCACCCCGCCTCTTCCAGCTGCCGCGCTTCGTTGTTGATGGTCTTGGCGGGATTGATGTTGATCAGATGATCACCTTTGAGATCGAAGTTGTAGTAGTCGTAGACGTATATCCGGTAGTCCATTTCCGCTCGGAGGCTGCCGTCGTCGGCTGTGTAGACCGTGGTGTCGGTTCCTACCGCGACGTCGAAGTGCCCGAGGGCATTTGCCAGGTCGTCGTCATCGCTGATTTCGACGTTGCCGATCCAGCCGGCGGGGGTGATTTCCCTCGTCGTGCCAATGCGGGGATCCGCTCGCGCCAGATCCTTCACCTCGTCCAGGCTGGCCGCCGCCGCCCGCTGCACAGCGCTCGTTTTGACGATCTTACGGATCTCGGCGCTGTCGAATCGGTAATTGTGGTTGGGACCCTCGTCCCGCATATAGATCCTCAGCAGCTTCGGAGCGAGGTCGTAGCCGAGCGAATCCCAGGCCACCAGAACCGCCGTGAGGTCGGTTCGGGCCAACCCCGCTGCTACTTTGCCCAGGACTCCGGTGTCGGAACCATAGATCGCCCGGTTGCTCGGCAGTTCCCGGTCTTCAGGCGGATGCAATGCTGTTCTCCCACCACACGTTGTTGTCGAGTCCGTATCGCCGCACACCCACGTCGGCGGCCACCTTGTCCGGGATCTCGAACTCGGCCGCATCGTAGGTCGGCCTCGCCCGGCCCGGCGAGTAGTCCATCGCCTGGGAGATTCGCTCCACCGCCGTGGCTATCGCATCTCGTCTCGCGTTCGCCGATGTCTTCATCGCGTCGACGGCGGCAACGATGTCCGTTCGGAACGATTCGCGCATCGGTCCGTTGATCATCAGGGCCCAATGCGACAGCGGGAGAGTGATATCCAGAAAGGTTATCGGCTGTATGAGGTCGTTGCTGAGCCCTATCGCCTGGTTGGAGACCAGGCGCTCCAGGTAGGCACCGCCGTTGCGGACGATCTTGGACGTCGCGTCCAGGTCGTCACTGCGCGTCGAGATCGCCTGCCCGAGGGTGGTCGCACTCGACGCGAAAGCCTCGGCCGCCGTTCCGATCCAGGTGGACTGCAGCCAGCGGAGTCCACCGGAGAGGTTTTGTGACGACACGAAGTCGTTGATGCCGAGTTGGCAGATCCGATCGCCGAGTGGCTGCAATACCTCCCAGTCCGCGGCCAGCGGGTTCAGATAGTCCGCAGCGGGTTTGATTCCGATCGCCTCGCTCAGCTTGTCGTCATAGGGCGAGAGAACCTCTATGCCGCTGTTCACCAGCTGCCGAACCGTGAACTGGGCATCATCGGTCGCCGTGAGCGTCGGCAGTTGCAGTCCGGCGAATCTGTTCACCGCCCCGGGGTCGCCCGAGACGCTCACCGCCTCATCGGCACTCACCGCGGAAATCGCCTGTGCCGAGGTGGTGTCCGTTGTCAGGTACTGGGTTCCGGCCGTGGCGAGAGCGGAGCCGAAGGTGCTCAGGCTCGACAGATCCTGTCCGTGGGATGACGACAGGGTGGTCTGCAATTTCTCGAACGACGGCGCCAGGGTGGACAGCAGTCCGGCGGTACCGGCGGGGATCGAGAAAGTCGACAGCAGGCGCGAGGCATTCGACGAGAAGTTGGTGCCGAGGTCTTCCAGGTCCAGCCGGAATCCGGCGAGGCTACCCAATTGGACCGAGAAGTCGTTCACCGCAGCTCCCACTGGCGGAAGGCGGGATTCGCATCGAGCATCACGAAATAACTCTCCCCCCAAGATGATTCGTCGATGGCATCCTACCGGGCCGCGTGAGGAGCTGAGATATACCTGGACATATATGGAAACGGCTGACGCCGGGCGGATCGTGCGGATCCACCCGGCGTCAGCCGTTGTGTGCGAAGAACTACGCGGTCGGCTCGAAGGCCTCGGCGATGATCTCGGCCTGTTCCACGGCGTGCACCTTCGACGAGCCCGAGGACGGGGCCGACATGGCGCGGCGCGAGATGCGGCGGAGCTTGCCGAGGCGCTCGGGGAGGACCTCGGGGAGGTTGAGGCCGAAGAACGGCCAGGCGCCCTGGTTGGCCGGCTCCTCCTGGACCCAGACGATGTCGGTCGCGTTGGGGTACTTGGCCAGTGCCTCGTTGAGGCGGTACGTCGGGATCGGGTACAGCTGTTCGATCCGGACGATGGCCACGTCCTCGCGCTTCTGCTTCGCCTTCTCGGCGGCCAGCTCGTAGTAGAGCTTGCCCGAGGTCAGCAGGATGCGCTTGACCTTGGTGGTGTCGCCGACGCCCTGCTCGTAGGTGGGCTCGTCGAACACCGAGCGGAACTTCGACTCGGTGAAGTCCTTGATGTCGGAGACCACGGCCTTGTTGCGCAGCATCGACTTCGGGGTGAAGACGATCAGCGGACGACGGATGCCGTCGAGCGCGTGGCGGCGCAGCAGGTGGAAGTAGTTCGCCGGGGTGGACGGCACCGCGACGGTCATCGAACCCTCCGCGCACAGCTGCAGGAAGCGCTCGATGCGACCCGAGGTGTGGTCGGGACCCTGACCCTCGTGGCCGTGCGGCAGCAGCAGCACCACGTCGGAGAGCTGGCCCCACTTGGCCTCACCGGAGGAGATGAACTCGTCGATGATCGACTGCGCGCCGTTGACGAAGTCACCGAACTGGGCTTCCCACAGCACCAGGGCATTCGGGTTGCCCAGCGAGTAGCCGTATTCGAAGCCGACGGCGGCGTATTCGCTCAGTGCCGAGTCGTGCACCGCGAACCAGCCCGGCTTCTCCGAGCCGATGTTGTGCAGCGGGGTGTACTCGGCGGCATTGATCCGGTCGATGATGACCGAGTGCCGCTGGGTGAAGGTGCCGCGGCGCGAGTCCTGACCGGTCAGGCGCACGTCGTGGCCCTGGTCGATCAGCGTGCCGAAGGCCAGCAGCTCGGCGAAGGCCCAGTCGACCTTGCCCTCGTAGGCCATCTCGCGGCGCTTCTCCAGCACGGGCTTGACGCGCGGGTGCACGTTGAAGCCGTCCGGCGGGGTGTTGAACGCGTCGCCGATGCGCTGCAGGACCGACTTGTCGACCGCGGTCTGCACGGTGGCGGGCACCTTCTGGTCGTCCTCGACGGACTCCGACGGCTCCGGAACGTACTTCTCCAGCTCGCGGACCTCGTTGAACACGCGCTCCAGCTGACCCTGGTAGTCACGCAGCGCGTCCTCGGCCTCCTTCATGGAGATGTCGCCACGGCCGATCAGCGATTCGGTGTAGGCCTTGCGGACCGAACGCTTGGTGTCGATGACGTCGTACATCTCCGGCTGGGTCATCGAGGGGTCGTCGCCCTCGTTGTGCCCGCGGCGGCGGTAGCAGACGAGGTCGATGACGACGTCCTTGCGGAACTTCTGCCGGAAGTCGACTGCCAGGCGCGCGACCCAGTCGCAGGCCTCCGGGTCGTCACCGTTGACGTGGAAGATCGGCGCGCCGATGAACTTCGCGATATCGGTGGAGTACTCGGTGGAGCGGCTGTTCTCCGGCGCGGTGGTGAAGCCGATCTGGTTGTTCACCACGATGTGGATGGTGCCGCCGACGCGGTAGCCACGCAGGCCACCCAGGTTCAGCGTCTCGGCGACCACGCCCTGACCGGCGAACGCGGCGTCACCGTGCAGCATCAGCGGCATGACCGAGAAGCCCTCGGGGCCGTCGCCCTTGTTCAGCAGGTCCTGCTTGGCGCGCACGAGGCCCTCGAGGACGGGGTCGACCGCCTCCAGGTGCGAGGGGTTCGCGGTGAGCGAGACCTCGATCTCGTTGTCGCCGAACATCTGCAGGTACTGGCCCTGCGCGCCGAGGTGGTACTTCACGTCGCCGGAGCCGTGGGTGGCCGCCGGGTTCATGTTGCCCTCGAACTCGGTGAAGATCTTCGAGTACGGCTTGCCGACGATGTTGGCCAGCACGTTGAGGCGGCCGCGGTGCGGCATGCCGATGACGACCTCGTCGAGCGCGTGCTCGGCGCACTGGTCGATGGTGGCGTCCATCATCGGGATGACGGCCTCGGCGCCCTCGAGCGAGAAGCGCTTCTGACCGACGTACTTGGTCTGCAGGAACGTCTCGAACGCCTCGGCGGCGTTGAGCCGGTTCAGGATGTACTTCTGCTGGGCGACCGTCGGCTTGACGTGCTTCTGCTCGACCCGCTCCTGGATCCACTTGAGCTGGTCGGTCTCGAGGATGTGGGTGTACTCCACACCGACGTGGCGGCAGTAGGCGTCGCGCAGGATCGACAGCACGTCGCGCAGCTTCATCCGCTCCTGGCCGTGGAAGCCGGCGACGTTGAAGGTGCGGTCGAGGTCCCACAGCGTGAGCCCGTGCTCGGTGACATCGAGGTCGGGGTGGCTGCGGAACTTGTCCTTGACCAGGCGCAGCGGGTCGGTGTCGGCCATCAGGTGACCGCGGTTGCGGTAGGCCGCGATCATCTCGAGCACGCGGGCGCTCTTGTCGACGCCGCGCTCGCTGATGTCCTTGCGCCAGCGGACCGGCTCGTACGGCACGCCGAGGCCGTGGAAGATCTCGTCGTAGAACTCGTCGGAGATCAGCAGGTTGTGGATGGTGCGCAGGAAGTCGCCGGACTCGGCGCCCTGGATGATGCGGTGGTCGTAGGTCGAGGTCAGCGTCATCAGCTTGCCGACGCCGATATCGGCGATCCGCTCGTCGCTCATGCCCTGGAACTCGGCCGGGTACTCCATCGCGCCCGCGCCGATGATCGCGCCCTGGCCCGGCATCAGGCGCGGCACCGAGTGCACGGTGCCGATGGTGCCCGGGTTGGTCAGCGAGATGGTGACGCCGGCGAAGTCGTCGGTGGTGAGCTTGCCCTCGCGGGCGCGGCGGACGACGTCCTCGTAGGCAGTGTGGAACTGGCCGAAGCTCATGTCCTCGGTGCCCTTGATGGCCGCGACGGCCAGCGAGCGGTTGCCGTCCTTGCCGACGAGGTCGATCGCCAGGCCCAGGTTGGTGTGCGCCGGGGTGACCGAGTTCGGCTTCCCGTCGATCTCGGCGAAGTGCCGGTTCAGGTTCGGGAAGGCCTTGACCGCCTGCACGATCGCGTAGCCGAGCAGGTGGGTGAAGGAGATCTTGCCGCCGCGGGTGCGGGCCAGGTGGTTGTTGATCACCAGGCGGTTGTCGATCATCAGCTTGGCCGGGATCGCGCGCACCGAGGTCGCGGTGGGGATCGTCAGCGAGGCCGACATGTTCTTCGCGATGGCGGCGGCCGGGCCGCGCAGCACCTTGGTCTCGTCGGCGACGGCGGCGGCCTTGGGCGCGGCGGTGGCCGGTGCGTTCGACACCGGGGCAGGTGTGGTCTGCGGTGCGCGCACGGTCGCGGGAGCGGGCTTGGGGGCCGGCGCCGGAGCCGGCGGCGGGGGCGCCACGGCGGGCTTGGCGGCGGCGGGCGCGGGAGCCGCGGCGGGAGCGGCGGCGGGAGCGGCGGCCGGCGGGGGTGTCGCAGCGGCGGCGGGAGCCGGAGCCTGGCTGTTACCTGATTCGGTGCCGACCTCCGGAGTGTAATCCGCGAGGAACTCGTGCCAACTGGCGTCGACCGAGGATGGGTCCTGTTTGAACTTCTGATACATCTCGTCGACTAGCCACTGGTTCTGTCCGAACTGGGAAGTTGAGCTGCTCACAGCTGGTGTTCGCCTCATTTCGTTCTTCGCGCTGCGACGTTTGTGACGTGCCCGGCAGGGGTATCAGCGGATGGCTGCCGATGCGCCCTCACCGAGCATATGCCCAGCGGCATACCCGTGTTGCGACTGACCCGATCTCCCCGGGTGCTACCGGTCACGCGCCGACAGTATTCCCTCGGCTTCGGCACCCGCCGCCCAGAGTCGCGCGTAACGTCCGCCCCGGGCCAGCAGTTCCTGCGGCGTGCCGAATTCGACGACCCGGCCGTGCTCGACCACGCCGACGAGGTCGGCCCGCGCCGCGGTGGCCAGCCGGTGCGCGACCACGACGGTGGTCCGGCCGCGCGCCAGCGATCGGCTCGCTACCAGCACCGATGCCTCGGTCGCCGGGTCCAGGGTCGAGGTCGCCTCGTCGAGCAGGAGCAGATCGGGATCGACCAGTTCGGCCCGCGCGAGGGCGATCAGCTGACGCTGTCCGGCGGACAGTCCGCGCCCTCTTTCACCGACCGGTTGGTTCATTTTCTGGGGTAATCCGTCGATCATCTGCGCCGCGCCGACGGTGGCGGCCGCGGTGCCGATGTCCACTGCCGTGGCGAAAGGTTGCCCGAATGCAATGTTGCTCGCGACGTCGCCGGTGAACAGGTGAGCTTCCTGGGGCACAATTCCCAGCCGGCCGCGGAAGTCGGTGAGCACAAATTTACGTAAATCGACCCCGTCGACGCGGATCGAGCCCGCCGCGGGGTCGCCCGGGAGGTCGTAGAGCCGGGCCAGCAGCTTCACGATCGTCGATTTGCCCGCGCCGGTCGCGCCGACGAGCGCGAGCGTCGAGCCCGCCGGGACGGTGAAGGAGACGCCGTCGAGCGCGGGGGCGGCGGCGCCGGGGTAGCGGAAGCGCACGTCGTCGAAGACGATCGCGCCGTCCAGCCGGTCGACGGGCACCGCGTCCGGCGGATCGGGCGCGATCGAGGACTCGGTGCGCAGCAGGTCGCCGATCCGGCGCAGGCCGACCCTGGCCTGCTGATAGCCGTCGAATACCTGCGACAGCTCCTGGATCGGGCCGAACAGCAGGCCCAGATACAGCACGAAGGCGACCAGCGTTCCGGTCGTGGTCCGGCCATCGGCGACGGCGTTCGCGCCGAGGTACACCACGACGGCCAGGGCGAGGTCGGCCCAGGCCAGCCCGAAGGAGAAGTAGGCGGCGATGGCGCGCTGGGCGCGGACGCGGGCGTCGCGGTAGCGGTGCGAGTACTCGGCGAAGCGGCGCGCGGCGCCGGGCTCGCTGCGCGCGGCCTGCACCGCGCGCAGGCCCGCGATGTTCTCCTGGAAATCGGCGTTGACCACCGACACCCGCTCGCGGGAGACGGTGTAGGCCGAGGAGGACACCCGGCGGAACGCCAGCGTGGCCAGCAGCATGGGCGGCACCGTGGCCAGCACGATCAGCGCCAGACCCGCGTCGATGAAGACCAGGCCGACGGCGACGCCGGCCAGGGTGATCAGCCCGACCAGGCCGGTGGCGACGCCGGTCTGCAGGAACGTCGAGAGAGCGTCGACGTCGGTGGTCATCCTGGTCATGATCCGGCCGGACAGTTCGCGCTCGTAGTAGTCGAGGCCGAGGCGCTGCAGGTGCGCGTAGCTGCGCACCCGCAGGCCGAACAGCACGCGTTCGCCGGTGCGCGCGGTGAGCACGGTGACGGCGGCGCCGACGATCAGCCCGGTCAGCACCAGCCCGATCCCGACGACGCCCGCGATCGCCAGCGCGGTGCCGTCGCCCGCGGTGACGCCGGTGTCGATGGCGTAGCGGACCAGCGGCGGGAAGGCGACGCCGATCAGGGCGTCGACGGTGAGCAGCAGCATCACCGCGCAGACCAGGCCGCGCACCGGACGCAGCAGCGCGCGCAAGCCGAAGTCGGGTTGCGGTGCGCGCAGGTCGCCGGGGAGGCCGGGGTGCTCGGTGGCCGGGGGCAGCGCGTCGACGGCGGCGCGCAGTTCGGGCGTCTCGCTGAGGTCGGTGGCCGCCGCGGCCATCGACCGTGGGCGGCCGCCGTCGGGGCGGTTCGTGGTGGGGGAGGGCGCGGTGGGCAGGGCGGCGCCCAGCGGCGCGGGCAGCCGGATGACCCGGTCGGCCTGGGCCAGCGTGGACTCGCGGTGGGCCAGGATCAGCGTCGTCCGGCCGCCGGGATCGGGCAGCCTGCTGAAGATCTCCGCCTCGGTGACGGCGTCGACCGCGGAGGTGGCGTCGTCGAGCACCAGCACGCGGGGCCGGGTGAGCAGGGCCCTGGCCAGGGCGATGCGCTGGCGCTGCCCGCCGGACAGGGTGAGGCCGCGCTCGCCGATGACGGTGTCGTAGCCGTCGGGGAGTTCGGCGATGAACTCGTCCGCGGCGGCGGCCGTCGCGGCGGCCCTGATCTCGGCGTCGGTGGCCTCGGGGCGGCCGAGGGCGATATTGGCGGCGATGGTGTCGGAGAACAGGAACGGATCGTCGAAGACCACGCCGAGCGCGCCGCGCAGTTCGTCGGCGCGCAGGTCGGCCAGGTCGACCCGGGTGCCGTCGGCGCCGACCAGACTGATCCGGCCCGCGTCGGGCGCGTAGAAGCGTGGCAGCAGCAGCGACAGCGTCGACTTGCCCGATCCGGCCGGACCGATGACGGCGACCGTCTCGCCCGGCCGCACGGTGAGGTCCAATTCGTGGAGCACCGGTTGATCGGCCGCGAAGCCGAAACTCACCGCGTCGAATTCGATGCCGAGCGGGCCGGGCGGCAGGGGGACCGGCTTGTCGGGGTCGACCAGCACCGGCGCGGCGTCGATGACCTGGAAGACCCGGTCGACGGCGGCCTCGGTGAGCTGGCCCATGATCACCACCGAGGTGATCGTGCGCGCCGAGGACGTCATGGTGGCCAGGTAGGCGGTGAACGCCAGGAAGGTGCCGACGCCGATCGCGCCGTGCCTGGCCAGCACGCCGCCGACGATGATCACCGCGACCAGCCCCGCCTGCGGCAGCGCCGAGACCACCGGCGCGAACCCGGCATTGATCCGGGCGGCGCGCAGGCGTTCGGCGAACAGGCGGCGGCCGTGCTCCTCGAGCACGTCGACCATCCGGGCCTCCTGCCCGAACCCCTTCACCACCCGCACCCCGGTGACGGTCTGCTCGACGTGTTCGGCGAGGTCGGCGGCGCGCTGCTGGGCCGACCAGGTCGCCGCGTACAGCCGGGGCCGCACCCGCAGCACGATCACCGCCATCGCGGGCGCGACCAGCAGCGCGGCCAGGGCCAGCGGCGGGCTCAGCCACACCATCACCACGGCCGAGAGCACGAACTGCAAGACCGCGAGGCCCGACCACGGGACCATCGCCAGCAGGCCCTGCACCAGCTGGAGATCGGTGATCGAGCGCGACACCACCTGGCCGGTGCGGATCGCGTCCTGCCCCGCGCCGTCGAGCCGTTGCAGCGCGGCCAGCAGCGACACCCGCAGGCTGTGCTGCACCTCGAGCGACAGCTTGCCCGCCCAGAGCCTGCGCGCGAAGGTGGCGACGAACCGGCCGACCGCGAGCAGGGCGAGCAGCGCCGCGGCACTGCCGATGACCGAGGTATCGCCCGCGACCGCCGCGTCGACGGCGCGTTTGGTTGCCAGCGGCGCGGCGATCGAGACGACCGCACCGGCCAGCACCGCGGCGGTGATACCCGCGAGCAGCCGGGGATGATCCAGGCTCAGGCGCCAGAGTCTGCGGATCCAGCCCGGTTCGGTGGCTGCCACCGGGCCTACAGGTCGCGGGTGCGCAGGTCCCACCAGCCCGCGGCGCCGATCGCGGCCGTCCACAGCAACAGGACCACCAGGGCGGCGGGCGTCGGCGCGAAGACCTCGGCCTCGGCGAACGAGCCCGCGCTGACGCCCGCGACCGTGGCGGAGACCGGCAGCAGGGTGGCGAAGCCGCCCGCGCCGAAGCCCTTGACCACCACCCAGATCAGCGGTTCCAGAATGAAGGCCCACCCCAGCACCAGCCAGACCGCGCCGCTGAACGTCCGCAGCAGCAGGCCGAGGCCGGCGCCGATCACCGCCCAGCACAGGGCGACCAGCAGACCGGCGCCGAGCACCTCCGTCAGCTGCCAGCCGAAGTCGAACTTGCCGCGTCCGGCCACCAGCAGGGCCAGCAGGCTCACCACCTCGGCGGCCAGCGCCACGGCGAAGGCGAACGCCGCGGTGGCGGCGAACTTGGCGACGACCAGGCGGGTCCGGTCGGGCGCGAACAGCACGGTCAGCGCCATGGTCTTGCGCCGGTACTCCCCGCCGGTGGCGGCGATGCCGAGCAGGGCCGCCACCACGAACACCGCCGCCAGCCCGAGATACAGCCCGATGGTCGCGGCGCCGGTGGCGGGCTGACCCTTCGGATCGGCGGGCCCGGACATCAGCGCGGTGATCAGCGTGCCGACGAGCGCGAGCGCCACGGGCGCGGCGAGCAACAGCCGCGCCGGGCGCACGGCGACGACCTTGCGCGCCTCGGACTCGATGCCGGGCAGGAGATCGGCGGGCAGCACTGCGGTCATCGTGGCATCCCATACGAGGTCGGCGCCGGGGCGAACGCGGCGGGATTCGCGTGCGGCGCCGGCACGGTGTGCCGGTGGCCGCGGGGTTTGGTCAGCGAGGCGAGGACCCGGTCGGGATGGATCGGATCGGCGACGATGCTGCCGATCCGCACCTGCGCGGCCTCGGCGACCTCGCGGAGGGTGGCCTCGCTCGCCTCGGCGACGGCCAGCCTGCCGTCGGGCCGCATCACCGCGTCGGTGTAGCCCCGCGCGGCCAGCGCGGTGGCCAGCGCGATCGAGGGCGAGGCGGCGACGACGAGCCGGTCCGGATGGCCGCGGCGCAGCTTGGCCGGGGTGCCCTGCCAGACGACCGCGCCCTCGCTCAGCACGACGAGCTGATCGGCCGTCGCCACCACGTCGGCCAGTTTGTCGGCAGTGACCAGCGCCGTGCCGCCGCGGGCGGTGTGCCCGCGCAGCAGTTCGTGCAGCCAGCCGCGTTCCCTGCCGTCGGCGCCGGTGAACGGGTCGTCGAGCACCAGCAGCGGGGGATCGGCCAGCAGCGCGGTGCCCAGTGCCAGCCGGGTCTGCTGACCGGGCTGCAACCGCGCGATCGGGGTATCGGCGACCGTGGCCAGCCCGGTCTCGGCGAGGACAGCCGCGACCCGCCGCCGGGATGCCCCCGCGACCGGCGCGTAGCAGCGCAGATGATCGTGCACCGTGCGCGCCGGATGCAGGCCGCGCGGGCTCAGCACCGCGCCGACGGCGCCCGGACCGGTGCCCGGCACGTCGATCTCGATGGTGCCGGTGCTCGGCTTCTGCAAGCCGAGCACCATCCGCAGCACCGTCGACTTGCCCGCCCCGGTGGGACCGACGAGCGCGGTGACCGACCCGGCGGGCACCGCGAAGCCGACCTCGTGCACGGCGCTGACCAGCTCGAACTGCTTGCCGACACCGCGCAGTCGCACAGCGTCGCCGCGGCGCGCGCTCACTGGTTCTTCGCTATGGGGGCGTCGATCGCGGGCAGCGGATCGGCCTCGATGACCGGATGCAGTGGGGACGGCCAGAACGCGGGCGCCGGCCCGAAAGCCTTGCGCGCGTTGTCGATCGTCACCTTGCCCAGCGCCCGGTTACCCGCGCCACCGATGGCGGCGCCGATGCCTGCGGGCAGGATCTTGCCCGCCATCAGCGCGGCGCGCTTGGTGATGAAGCGCTTGATGAACTGCTGCAGCAGCCGGTTGTTGATCGAGGCGATCCCCGGCACCTTGTTCGCCAGCGTGCCCGCCCAGTTCTTGGACGACGTGCCGAGCCCCTTCTGCACGATCGCCATGCCCGCGTCACCGAGGACGACGGCGAGCACCAGCGCCCGGCGGGCCTCCTTGTCCTCCGGCTCGATGCCGTGGACATAGGCCCTGGCCAAGGTGAACAGGGCGGAGGCCTCCATGAAGAACGCGGTCTCCGCGCTGATCGCGCCGAGGGCGGCCAGCGTGCCGACGCCGGGCACCGCCGCGGTCGCGCCGACCGCCGCGCCGCTGCCGGTGACGGCTAGCAGATACTGCTTCTCCAGCCGCTCCACGAGCTGGGCCGGGCTCTCACCGGGATGACGTTCGCGGAGAAAGGCGACGTACTTGCGCACCGCGGGTGCCTGCAGCTTGGACCCCGTGTCGAGCACATCGACCACGGCCTTCTCGATCGCTTTGTTGAACACGGCGTCGTCCTCCTCCTCGCCCTGACGAAACGAACTGTAGGGCACCGCGGTCCCCGACAGCTCATCATGCCAACGAGCGCCGACACCCCGCCGGTTCCATGATGTGGGCGCGATCTCCGTGCTGGTCCTCGCGCGGGAGCTGGTTCTAGTCTGACCGGATGAGCGCAACGCAGCCGACCCGTTTGATCCGCGACTTCACCGCAGACGGTGCCGAGATCGCGACGATCACCATCGCCCACCCGCCGTTGAACCTGTTCGACCGCCGGCTCATCGATTCGCTGATCGCCGATATCGCCGCCGTGGGCAAGCAGCCGCCGCGCGCGGTGCTGATCCGCGCCGAAGGCAAGGTCGTCTCGGGCGGCGTCGACGTGAACATCTTCGACGGGCTCACCGTCGAGGAGGGCGCCCGTCTCTGGAACGACCTGTTCGCCCAGATCATCCACCCGATCGAGGCCCTGCCGTGCCCGGTGGTCTTCGCCGCGCACGGCCTCACCCTCACCGCGGCCTTCGAGATCGCGCTGGCCTGCGACTTCATCCTGGCCGCGCCCAAGGCCAAGTTCGGGCTGGTGGAGACGGTCGTCGGGCTGACGCCGTCGATGGGCGGCCCGCAGCGGCTGGCCGAACGCGCGGGCTCGGGCCGCGCCCGCGAGTTCGTGATGACCGGTGACCTCTACGACGCCGCCACGATGGCCGAGTGGGGCGTGGTCAACGCGGTGCACGACGATGTCGAGGCCGCCGCCGCGGCGCTGGTCGCGCGCCTGGCCGCAGGCCCGACCCGCGCGCACGCGGCGACCAAGCAGATCATCGAGGCGTGGCGTTCCGGCGGTGTGGCACACGCGGATTCGGTGACGCCGGATATCTCGGGCGAGCTGTTCGCGACCGCCGACCTGCGCGGCGCGGTGCGCAGTTTCCTGGAGATCGGCCCGGGTAAGGCGACCTATCGCGGCGAATGAGCGCGCCGAGTGCCTGACAGCTGTGTGATCCACGTCATATAGTCACAGGTGCGGTGCTGCATCGACGTACGTGGAGGTCCGGATGGGTCAGAGCGAGCACGAGGGCGCGACCATCATCGAGTTCCCTGCCAACGGTGCGGCCGGGCGGCTGACCAGGGGGTCCGACGGGATCCTGCGCTACGGCGACCTCAGCCCGGCCCTCACCGAGCTGCTCGACCTGCGGGTGCACGCGTTCACCGGCCGCGAGGCGGTCGTCGAGGTGGGCGGGCCGCGGCTGACCTATCGCGAACTGTGGCACAGCGCCTCCCGGATCGCCGGTGGGCTGCAGGACCGGGGCATCGGCTACGGCGACCGCGTCGCGGTGCACATGCCGACGAGCGCCCGCTGGGTACAGGCGTTCCTCGGCGCGCTGCTCTCCGGCGCGGTCCCCGTGCTCGTCCCCGATTCGCTGCCGGTCGCGGTGGCGCAGCGGGTGATCGCCGACAGCAGCGCCGACTTCGTGCTCGGCCCCGACGGCCCGCTGCCCGACAGCGCCGCCTATATCGATGACGGTGCGGCACTGGATGATCCGGCGCTGCTCTGCTACACCGGCACGGCCGCCCGGCGGCCGGTGCCGACCGGCGTCGAGCTCACCAACGAGAACCTGCTCTCCGCGGTGTCCTCGGTGATCGGCGCGCTCGACCTGCCCGCCGAGGGCCTGCGCAACCTGGTGCTGCTGCCGCTGGCGCACGCCAGCGGGTGTGTCGACCAGTTGCTGCCGACCTTCGCGGTCGGCGGCACGGTGGTGCTCGCGCCCGGTGCGCCCAGCCTCGCCGACGTGCTCGACACCGAGCGCATCGACACCGTCTCGGGCACCCCGCGCATCTTCGCGGGCCTGCTCCCCGAACTCGTCGCGCGCCGGGCGGGCGCGGGGGTGCGGCGGATCAGCAAGGCCTGTCACCGGTCCGAACGCGCCGCCGCGGCCGCCCCGGCCACGCTGACGGCGGCGCTGCGCGACCTGTTCCCGGCGGCCAGGCAGTGGTCGGTCTGGGGCGCGACGGAGACCAGCGGCATCGGTCTGATGGTCGACGACACCGACCTCGCCGAATCCGCGTCCACCCTCGGATTCGCTTTCGGCGGGACGGAATTGGCCCTGTCCGGGCCGCAGGCGAGCGCGGGCCGCGGCGAATTGCTGTGCCGCGGCCCGAATGTCAGCAGGCGCTACTGGAACGATCCCGACGCCTCGGTCGCCCGGTTCAGCGGAAGCTGGTTCCACACCGGCAATCTGGTGAGCATCGAGGACAACGGTCTGGTCCGCGCGGTGCTGCCGGTGCGGCAGCGCCGCGTCAGCGGGCTGTAGCTCAGCGCAGCCGGGTGCGCAGCGCCGCGCGCAGCGCGCCGGTGAGGCCGATCGCGCTCAGGTAGCCCTCGGTGTCGCCGTAGGTCTCGCGCACGGTGCGGTCGGCGGTGCGCAGGTATTCCTCGTGCACGCCGAGCAGGTCGGCCGACAGGGCCGCGCCGTCGGCGATCTTCGGCTCCAGCAGCCGCCGCAGCGGTTCGACCGCGGCGTTGCTGGCCAGGTAGTCGGTGTAGACGTCGTCCTCGGTGACGTCCACCGCGCGCAGCAGCGTGGCCACCGCCCAGCCGGTGCGGTCCTTGCCCGCCGCGCAGTGCACCAGCGCCGCGCCGTCGCCCTCGGCGACGGAGGTGGCCAGCCGGGTGATCGCGGCGTGCGCCTCCGGCATCACCGGGAACTGCCGGTAGACCTCGAGCATGTGGGTGCGCGCCGAGACGGTCTCGGCCTCGTGCGGCGGCGCCTCGCCCATCCGCGAGTCGAACGGGGTGACGTGCAACCGGACGCCCGCGGGCAGGATGTCGTGGCCGATGTGGTCGATCTCGGCCAGGCCGCGCAGATCGTGCACGTCGGTGACGCGCAGTCCGCGCAGGGTGTCGTGCCCTTTCGCGTCGAGACCGCTCAACTGGGCCGAGCGCAGCAGCACGCCGGGCCGGATCGTCGAACCGTCGGTGGTGCGTAGCCCGCCCACATCGCGGAAATTGAAGGTGCCGCTGAGGGCGAACTGATCGGCAGGAGGCGAAAGAGTCACCCGTCCAGGTTATCGACGGTTCCGCCGGACCCGCGATGGAGTTCGCGGATCCGACACGCACTGTGTTGTGTCCGTTTCGCCGGGTGCCACTGTGCCGTCGCCCACACGCACCGGGGCCTACCTGCGATGACTTGTACACTCGACCAGTGCGCGGATGATGGCGTGGGGGTGGCGTCTGCGGTGAATGTGAACTATTCAAGCCGTATGGTCGGTTTTACAAAAGGTCGCATTCGGATAACAAAACAATCTTTCAGTCTGAAAAGGACGGCTGAATCAGTTCGTGAATCCAGAAAACCTTCTAAGATCGAGCTCGCTGGATAGGTTGATCGGTGCCCGGTCGGTCTCTCCACTCGCTCGCATCGCCGCGGGCAGCGAAATTTGTTGCCGAGGAGTTGTCGTTGAGCGCCAGTCGTGAACTAACCGAGACATTGCTCCGGCCCGCCGTCTGTGAGGCCGTGGAGCAAGCCGCCGCGAATTCGGACGCCACCGGCGTGCGGGCGCTGCGCATGTTGCTGCACGCGGGCATGAGTGCCTACTGGCCGCTGGTGAAGGCCGAGCCCGATCGTCAGATCGCCGCCTACGACGCCGCGTTGCAGACCCTGCGGCACCGGTGGTCGGTCACCGGTGACGCCATCGGTGACCCGACCGCGACCGCGCTGTTCCGGCAGATGGACGACGAGGCCATCGCCTTCCTCGGGCTGTGCGCCCGGCTCTCGGGCACGCAGTGGCTGGAGCCGCTCGACTCCGTCGCCACCTACATCGTCTCGGTGCTCTACGGCGCGGTGCTGCGCTGGCTCGCCGACGGCAACGACGAGACCACCCTGGTGGTCATCGACGACCTGGTCGGCTGCCTGACGCTCAAGGCCGTCGAAGTCTGACCCCGCCGATACTGGACGACTGACCAAATAGGTGGTTCAGTAGTCGAGTGACCCAGACGACATCGCTGCACCATCTGCACGCGGCGACCGCCGAGCTCGATCCGCCGCTGGCCGCGGTCGACCTCGCCGCGCTCGACGCCAACGCCGCCGATCTGGTCCGCCGCGCGAACGGCGTCGCGGTCCGGGTCGCCAGCAAATCCGTGCGCTGCCGCGCCGTGCTCGAACGCGTGCTCGGCGACGGCCTCACCGCGCAGGGCGGCTTCGCCGGCATCATGGCCTATTCGCTGCGGGAGGCCATCTGGCTGGTCCGCCTCGGCGCCCGCGACGTCCTGCTCGGCTACCCGGTGACCGACCGGGCCGCGCTGGCCGAGCTCGCCGCGTCCCCCGAACTGCTGGCCGCGATCACCCTGATGATCGACGACGTCGCCCAGCTCGAACTCACCCGCGCCGCTCTCGGCACCGACCTGGTCCATCCCCGGATCTGCCTCGACGTCGACGCCGCCCTGCGGATCGGCCCGCTGCACCTGGGCACCCGGCGCTCCCCGGTGCGCAGCCCCGAGCAGGCCGCCGAGCTGGCCGCCGAGGCGCGCAGGCGCGGCTTCGACGTGGTCGGCGTGATGACCTACGAGGCCCAGATCGCCGGCCTGCCCGACACCAACCCCGCGGTGCGGGTGGTCAAGCGGTTGTCCGCCGCCGAGATCGGCCGCAGGCGCTCCCGGGTGCTCGACGCGGTGCGCATGGTCACCGGTCCGCTGGAGATCGTGAACAGCGGTGGCACCGGCTCGATCGAGGTCTCGATCACCGACCCGGAGGTCACCGAGGTGACCGCGGGGTCCGGGCTGTACGTGCCGACGCTGTTCGACCACTACCGCTCGTTCACCCCGCGCCCCGCGCTGTTCTTCGCGACCCCGGTGCTGCGCAAGCCCACCCCGAGCATCGCCACCGTCTTCGCCGGCGGCTACATCGCCTCCGGTCCCGCCGGCCCGAGCCGGGTGCCGCTGCCGGTGTGGCCCGCGGGCCTGAAGCTGCTCGGCGCCGAGGGCGCGGGCGAGGTGCAGACCCCGCTGGCCGGTGGCGCCGAGCTGGAGATCGGCGATCGCGTCTGGTTCCGGCACGCCAAGGCGGGCGAGCTGTGCGAGCGCTTCGACCGGATCCACCTAGTCGACGAGGCGGGTGCGCGCACCACCGTGCCGACCTACCGCGGCGAAGGTCAGTGCTTCGGCTGATCGGTGAGCAGCGCGCGGACCTCGTCGTCGGCGAGCTGGTGGAAGTCGCGATAGGCCATCCCGACCCCGCCCAGATCGGCGGGCGTCCAGAGGCAGACCAGCTCGTCGCACTCGCGGCGCACCCGCCGCGCGGCCTCGGGCGAGGACACCGGCATCGCGACGACGACCCGGTCCGGATGCCGGGCCCTGGCCACCCGGCACGCGGCCACCACGGTCGCGCCGGTCGCCATGCCGTCGTCGACGATCATCACCACCCGCCCGGCCAGGGGGACCGGGTCGCCGGTGCGCAGCTCGCGCTGCCTGCGCGCCAGCTCGATCCGCTCGGCTCGCTCGACCTCGTCGAAGGCCTCCTGCGTCACCCCGCTGCGTTCGATGACGTCGCGATTGACCACCAGCACGCCACCCTCGCCGAGCGCGCCCATCGCCAGCTCCGGCTGCCAGGGCAGGCCCAGCTTGCGGACCAGCAGGATGTCGAGTTCACCGCCGACGATCGCGCAGACCCCGGCCGCCACCGGAACACCACCGCGCGGCAGCCCGAGCACCAGTGGGCGCGGGGCCCGCAGGTGCTCCAGGGCCTTGCCGAGGACGCGGCCCGCCGCTGCCCGATCGGGGTAGACCACATCTCGAACGCTACTCCGCGGCGGGCTCCGGCGATACGCGCTCGGTGATGGCGAACCGGCGCAGCGACAGGCTCGGATTGGCCGTGCGCACCCGGGCCAGATGCGCCGGGTCGATCGCGGCGGTGAGCACCCCGGGTTCGTCGCCCAGTTCGGCCAGCACCACGCCCGCCGGGTCGACGATCATCGACGCGCCCGCCCCGCGCGGCAGGCACTGGTCGGCGGCCGCCACGTAGATGGTGTTCTCGATCGCGCGGGCGCGCAGCAGCGTGGTCCACTGGTCGACCTTCGCCGGGCCGGGAATCCACTGCGCGGGCAGCAGCAACACCTGGGCGCCCGCCGCCGCGACACGCCGACATCCCTCCGGAAAACGCAGATCGAAACAGGTCTGCATGCCGAACATCACACCGTCGACGGTGAAGGTGGCCGGCGCGACGAGCGGACCGGCCTCGACCACGTCGGATTCCAGGTGCCCGAACGCGTCGTAGAGATGTACCTTCCGGTACACCGCGACGCGCGCGCCGTCGGGTCCGTGGGCGACGAGGGTATTGCTGATCCGGGTCGCTTCCGGCGCCGTCCGCTCGACCACACCGGCGACCAGATACACCCCGAATTCGGCTGCGAGCGCGCTCAGTCCGGTGGTGAACGGGCCGTCGAGCGGCTCGGCGATCGCCACCACCCGCTCGTCCAGCCGGGTCACCGCAAACATCGAGTATTCGGGGGCGAGGACCACCTTCGCGCCCGCCGCGGCGGCCGTGCGCAGGTGCTCGCGCAGGGCCGCGAGGTTGGCGGCCGGGTCGGTCCGGGGAGCGAATTGGACGACCGCGATCGGCACCGCGTCCGGTGCCGGTTCCTGATGCGCTGACCCGTTCTGCAGTTGCATAGGTCTCACCGTATTCACCCGGTGGCCGGGACAGCTACCGTCAGGCAGTAAACTCCTGGTCAATGAGTACCAATGAGGTCGACAGCGTTCCTGCCGACGACGACAGGCACGAAGACGGCCCGACCTTCGCCGATCTCGGGATCGATGACCGCGTCCTCGCGGCCATCGCCGATGTGGGCTACGAGTCGCCGTCCCCGATCCAGGCGGCGACCATCCCTCCGCTGCTCCAGGGCGCGGACGTGGTCGGCCTCGCGCAGACCGGTACCGGCAAGACCGCGGCCTTCGCGATCCCGATCCTGATGGGTCTGGACACCGCGCAGAAGAAGCCGAGCGCGCTGGTGCTCGCGCCGACGCGTGAGCTCGCCATCCAGGTCGCCGAGGCCTTCGGCAAGTACTCCGCGCACATCCCCGGGCTGCACGTGCTGCCCATCTACGGCGGCCAGAGCTACGGCGTGCAGCTGTCGGGTCTGCGCCGCGGCGCGCACGTGGTCGTCGGCACGCCCGGCCGCGTGATCGATCACCTGGAGAAGGGCACGCTCGACCTGTCGCAGCTGCGCTACCTGGTGCTCGACGAGGCCGACGAGATGCTCAAGATGGGCTTCCAGGAAGACGTGGAGCGCATCCTGCGCGATACGCCCAACGACAAGCAGGTCGCGCTGTTCTCGGCGACCATGCCGGGCGCGATCCGCAAGATCTCCAAGCAGTACCTGAACGAGCCGGTCGAGATCACGGTCAAGTCCAAGACCCAGACCAACACCAACATCACCCAGCGCTACGTGCAGGTCTCGCACCAGCGCAAGCTCGACGCCCTCACCCGCGTGCTCGAGGTCGAGGACTTCGAGGCGATGATCATCTTCGTCCGCACCAAGCAGGCCACCGAGGAGCTGGCCGAGAAGCTGCGCTCGCGTGGTTTCTCCGCCGCGGCGATCAACGGCGACATCGCGCAGAACCAGCGTGAGCGCACCATCGGCCAGCTGAAGTCGGGCGCGCTCGACATCCTGGTCGCCACCGACGTGGCCGCCCGCGGTCTCGACGTGGAGCGCATCTCGCACGTGGTGAACTACGACATCCCGCACGACACCGAGTCCTACGTGCACCGCATCGGCCGCACCGGTCGCGCGGGCCGTTCGGGTCAGGCGCTGCTGTTCGTCGCGCCGCGCGAGCGGCATCTGCTCAAGTCGATCGAGCGCGCCACCCGGCACCCGCTGATCGAGATGCAGCTGCCCAGCGTCGACGACGTCAACGCGACCCGCGTGTCCAAGTTCGGCGACATGATCACCGAGAACCTGTCCTCGGACAATGTGGCGCTGTTCCGCAAGCTGATCGAGGACTACGAGGCCGAGCACAACACGCCGCTGGTCGACATCGCGGCGGCGCTGGCCGTCGGCGGATTCGACGGCGACAACTTCTTCATGGAGCCCGAGCCGGAGCCCGCGCCGCGCCCGCAGCGCGACCGGGACCGTGATCGGGAGCGCGCCCCGCGCCGCTTCGACGACGAGGACCGCGCCCCTCGCGGCCCGTCGTTCTCCCGCGAGACCGGCCAGGAGCTGGCGACCTACCGGATCAGCGTCGGCAAGCGGCACCGCGTGGTGCCGGGCGCGATCGTCGGCGCCATCGCCAACGAGGGCGGCCTGCGCCGCAGCGACTTCGGGCACATCAGCATCCGGCCCGATTACAGCCTCGTCGAGCTGCCTGCCAACCTGCCGCACGAGACGCTGGAAGCCTTGCGCCGCACCAGGATCAGCGGCGTGCTGATCCAGCTGCAGCCCGATCAGGGCCCGCCCGCGCAGCGGCTGGCCTCGCGGGGCCCGCGCCGCGATCGCGACGCGCGGCCGCGGACCGAACGGCGCAAGCCGCGGTTCTGACGCCGGGGCGCTCGCCGGACCCGGCGAGGTCACACCCGTCGCAACTGCTCGACATGTCCGCGGGTAGCGCCCTGGTCGCCCGCGGCGCTGGTTAAGGTGTTTGCCGTCGGGTGTGCGTGAACACAGGAGGGCCGCGGTTGTTCGTGTCCGGTGATCGGGTGATCGGTGCCGTCGGCGATCTCGTGCGCGCGGCGGACTGTGAGTTCGCGCTGCTTCGCGCCCTCGACGCGGCCATCGGCAACCTCCCCGGCGCGCCGGACGCCGCGATCCCCGTCGTGCGTGCCGCCGAGGTGGCGCCGGAGTTGCTGCGGCACTTCGGCGACGCCCTGATCCGCGTCCCGTCGCCCGAACTCCCCGGCGCCACTCCCGCCGCCCGGATCGCCGCACTCACCGCCGCCGCCGAGCAGACCGCGGCGGCACTGCGCGATGGCGCAGCCGCCATCCTCGGCGCGGTCTTCTTCGACGGCCGCTTCGCCTGCGGCGCCGACCTGTTGGTCCGCGATCCGGGCACCGGGCAGTACACGCAACACATCGCGGTCGGGTCCGCGGCGGTGGGCTTGCCCGCATCGTCGAGGTCCGGAGCGGTCGATCTGCCCGCATCGTTGGAGTTCGGTCGGGGGCCGGGCGTTGTCGTCGAGTCCGGTGATCGCGCCGCGGGCGAGGTCGTGGGACCGGAGCCGGGCGAGTTTGCGGCGAGTAGTCGGGGCCCCGTGACGCCGGGTGTCCCTGTCAGCCTGGCGGAGTCGGCTGCGTACGGCGAAGCGGGACCGGTCGTTGTCGATCACGAGGAGTCGGCCGAGGTCGATGGCGCGTCGGTGGATTCCGGCGCGACAGTGGGCGCCGCCGCGCCGGTCTCCGTGCCCGCGGACGACTTCCGCGCGTTGCGGCGCGAGTTGGCCGCCGGGCGTACCCCGTTCGAACGAGCGACCGCGTCGGTCGGCAGGTCAGCGGCCGACGGTGCGCGGGCGGCGTTGCGGGCGCGGCTCGCGTTCGCGGCGTGCGGTGCCGCGCTCGCCGAGGCGGGCGTCGGTGTCGACCCGTCGGCGTACCTGTGGACCGAGGCGGGCGCCCAGCGGATGCGAACCGACGAGCTGGCGCGGGTGTATCCGGCTCGGCGGGCGCGGGTGGAGCGGATCGTCGAGGAGAAGCTGACCGAACTGCTGCCGGTGCAGTGGGGCGACCCCCGCTACCTCGCGTGCGGACGCTGCGCGACCTGCCGGGTCGCCGCGTCCACCGCCAGGGACCTGTTGCTGGTGGCGGGAATCCGCCCCACCCAGCGTGCCCGGCTCCGCGAGGCGGGTGTGCTCACGATCGATCGCCTCGCCACCACGACCACCCCGGTCACCGGTCTCGCCCCGCGCACGGTGACCGCCCTGCGTCGCCAGGCCGAGATCCAGCTGGAGCGTGAGCGCACCGGCGAACCGACCTTCGCCCTCCGTGACGTCGCCGCCCTGGGTGCCCTCCCCGCCCCCGGCCACGGCGATCTCGCGCTGATCGTCGACCTGGACCAGCACGGCACCGTCACCGCCGTCGAACTGTCCGACGCGCGCTCCGTCGTCTACCGCAGCGCGGTCACCGAACCACCCGCGGCGGCGTTCGGCCGATGTGTACCCGCCGCACCGGCCATCGCACACGGAATCTCCGGCACAGCATCCGGTGATTACCCGACTGGTGAGCGCTGCGGCGCCGCGCCGACCGCTGGGCCCGGGTTCTCCGGCGACCCGTCCGAGACGAGCGGCGGTCCCGGTCACACCGCTACCGATCTGTCCGCACCGCATCACCCGACGGTGGAGCGCGCCGAGATGACCAGCGCAGGGCACGCCACCGGCGCCACGCCGACCGCTCGGCCCGGGTCCGCGGCCGACCCGAGCCCCGGTGCCCGCCAAGCGATTACCGGTCTGCCCGCAGCGCACCGACCGATCGGTGACCGTGCCGAGGTGGCACCCGCCGGGCCCGCCGCCACCGGCGCCTCGGCCGCCGACGTGCTCGACGAACTGCTCGACATCATCGGCGAGCACCGCGCGGTCGACCCCGATGTGCGCGTGTACCACTACGGTTCGGCCGTCCGGACCGCGCTGTTGGACTGGGCCGGTCGCCTCGGTACCGGCGCCGACCTGCTCGACGAACTGCTGGCCGACGGCGCGCTGTTCGACCTCGCGCCCATCGTGCGCACCGCCCTGCTGATCGGCGAACAGTCCTATGACCTCGCGGGTCTGGCCGGGCTGTTCCCGGCCGTGGAGAGCCGGGCCACGACCGTACTCGCGCTGCGGGATTGGCTGCTGGCCCGCGCCGACGAAGCCGGAGTAGCGGTGCCGGGGACCCGTTTCGCGGTCGCCGAGGCCGACGTCCCGCCGTCGCTGCGGCCGGGTTCGCTCGAGGCGGCGCTCACCGAATTCGCGGCGGTCGCCGACGGCGACGCCGCCCGCGCGGCGGCGCTGACCGCCGCGATCCTCGGCTACCACCGTCGGGAACGTCAGCCGCGCTGGTGGGCCCACATCGACCGGCTCGGCCACCCTGTCGGCGAATGGGCCGACGCGCCGGGCGTGCTCGTCGCGGAGTGGGGCACCGTCGACACCAAATGGCATCGCACCCCGCTGCTTCCGACGATGCGGCGCTACCTGACCCTCACCGGCAGGCTCGGCACCGGCGCGACGCTCACCCCCGGCACCCAGATGGTCACCATCTACGACGGCGCCGCCGCGGCGGGCATGACCCAGACCCTCGGCCGCCGCGCCACCGCCACGGCCACCGTCCTCGGCTGCGCCGTCGACGCGAACTTCGACGACACCGTCCGGCTCGAGGAACTGCTGCCCGCGGGCTGCCCGCCCTACGACGACCTGCCCGCGGCCATCGCCCCCGGCCCGCCCGACGGCGAGGCCGAAATCGAAGCGGCCCTGGAACTCACGGCGCAGGACCTGCTCGTGACCCTGCCCGAGGTGCCCGAGAACGCCGTCTACGACCTGCTGCTGCGTCGCGCGCCCCGCCTGCGCGACGGGCTGGACCTGCCGCAGGTGCACGGCGATATCGCCGCCGCCCTGGCGAGCGCGGTGGGCGCGCTGGACGCCTCCTATCTGGCCGTGCACGGCCCGCCCGGCACCGGCAAGACCGGCATCACCGGTCGTGCGATCGAACGGCTGGTCACCCGGCACCGGTGGCGGATCGGGGTGGTCGCGCAGTCGCACGCGGTGATCGAGCGGATCTTCGACGCCGTCGTCGAGGCCGGGCTGCTGCCCGAGCTGGTGGCCAAGAAGGATGTCGCCTCGGTCGGCCCGGAATGGTCGGCGATCGATGCCGAGCGGTACCCGCGCTTCCTCGACAACGCGGTCAACGGGTGCGTGATCGGCGGCACCACTGCCGATTTCGTCGACGAGACGCTGATCGCGCCCGGCGCCCTCGACCTGCTGGTGATCGCCGACGCGGGCGCGAGCTCGCTGGCCGACACCGTCGCCGTGGCGGTGAGCGCGCGCAATCTGCTGCTGATCGGCGATCCGGTGCCGGCGCGGGCGCTGGCCGCGCATCCGGAACCGGTGCAGGTCTCGGCGCTGGACTGGCTGTGCGAGGGCGCGGCCACCCTGCCCGCCGAGCGCGGCTACTTCCTCGACCGCACCTGGCGGATGCATCCCGCGGTGTGCGAGCCGGTGTCGGCGAGCTGCTACGCGGGCAGGCTGCGGGCCAGCGAGACCATCACCCTGGCCCGGGATCTGGCCGGCATCGCGCCGGGCGTGAGCACCGTGGTCGTCGACCATCGCGGCAGCGCCACCGAATCCGACGCCGAGGCGCGCGAGGTGGTGCGCCGCGTGCGCGCCCTGCTCGGTGAGACCTGGACCTCGGGCGGGCGCGCGCGCAAGCTGCATCCGCACGACGTGTTCGTCGTCGCGCCCTACGCGGCGCAGGTGGCGCGTATCCGAACCCTGCTGGCGCGCGCCAAGATCGAGGACGTCCTGGTCGGCACCCCCGACCGGTTCCGTGGCCGGGAAGCTGCCGTCGTCCTGCTCTCGATGACCACCTCCACCCCCGCCGACGCCCCCTTCGGCATGCGAGCGCTGCTGTCGCGCACCGTGATCCACGCGACGCTGTGCCGCGCGATGTGGAAGGCCATCGTCATCCGCTCCCCGCTGCTCACCGAGTACCTCCCCGATAGCCAGGAAGAGCTGACGGCGCTCGCCGAATTCCTCCGTCTGGACTGAGGATCGGCCCTACGCGTTGCGCAGCAGTCTGCGCAGCCAGTCGGCGGCGAGTTCCGGGGTGGCGGGGGCGATGTCGACGCGGTGGTCGGTGTGCACCAGGTAGCGGCCGTCGCCGGTGACATCGATCCAGGACAGCACGCCCGATGGGGTGCGATCGTCACCCGCGGCCACCAGGATCTGCCCGATGCCCTCGCGGGGGCGTTGCAGCAGCCTGCGGACACGGGCCGCGTCGGAGGGACCGGCGACGGGGGCGGTGACCAGGTCGCGGCTGTCCTCGACCACGCGGGCGGTGAGGGCCGACAGCGGCGGGCCGGTGCCGGTCTTGCCGACGGGCATCCGCGCGAACACCTGGGCGGCGAACCGCCGCGTGCTGCCGACCTGGACGTGGACCGAGCCGCCCCGGTCCTCGGTGCGGCCCGGTTCCTGCACGGCCAGCACCGCCACGTCGTGGGTGACGGCCCCGAGCATCCGGACCGGCGCGACGGCCCGGCCGCACACCTCGACGCGGATCTCCGGCTCGGCCAGCACCCGCAGCGCCGCCGACAGATCGGCGTCGAGGGTGCGCGCGCACCAGGCGTCGAGGGCGGGCTGGGCGGCGTCGCGTTCGGCGGTGTCGCGGGCCGAGGCGCGCACGGCGAGCGGATAGGGGATCCGGTCGCCGTCGGTGCGCGCCCAGGCCAGCGCGAACTGATCCGGCGTGAGGTGCCAGTTCACCCCCGCTCGGTCCACTCACCGAGCACGGCGGGACTGGTCGGCTCCATCTTGCCGATCAGCGCGTTCACTTCGTCGGCGGGCTCGAGGTAGGTCGGCTCCTCGTCGAGGAACCGCAGGAACTCGTCGTCGTCCTCCTCGTCGTCGGCCTGCGGCACCGGTGGCCGCTGACCGTTCGGCGGGCGGGTCGTGTCGGAGGCGACCATGGCGCCGCCGAGCAGGCCGCCCATGGCCCCCGCGGTCATGCCCGCCGTCGCGTCGCCACTCGCCGCGACGGCGTCCTGGCGGCTCTCGGTCGACGCCGAGGCGGTGTCGGTGCTCGCGGCGAGGGTGGCGTCGTCGTCCGGCGTCGGGCCGTCGTGCGTTGCCGCCGTGGACGTCTCGTCGTCCGGCCGTCCGGCGGGCCTGCGCCGGACGCGCGGGTCGGCCGAGGGCAGGTATCCGGCCGGTGTCACCGGCGCGGCGGAGGACGGGCCGCCCGGCACGGTGTTCGCGGCGCCGACGGTCGCCGGTGCCACGGACGCGCCCTGGGCGCCCGCCGCGGTGGTTGTCGTCGTGGTCGTTCCGGCCGTGACCGGCTGCGCGCCGCTGCCGCCACCCGTGTGCACGAAGGCCGTGGTCGTCCCGTTCCCGCCGCCCGCACCGGCGGTCGTCGCCTCGGACACGGCCGGGTCGGTCGTGGCCGCGCCGGCCGAGACGACGGGCACGGCGGCGGACGGCACACCGGCGACACCGTTCGACGCGACAGCGGGATCGGCGGCTCCCGGCTCCGTGGTGATCTCGGGGAAGGACGGCACGCCCGACCCGGTCGGTACGAAGGCGCCCCCGTAGATCGTCTCCATCGCCCGCACCGCGTCGAGCCGGGCGTTCTCGGCCCGCCGCACGATCGCGGCATTGTCGGTGGCCTGCTGCGAATCCAGCAGCGCGGCCGCCGGATCCGGCTGGGCGCCATCGGGTTCGGTGACGGCGGCGCGCACCGATTCGGCGGCGTCGCCCGCCTGACCGAGCCGGACGCCCACCGCGGTCAGCACATCGGCGATCCGCCTGCCCGCCTGCTCGAAGTCGCGCACCGCGTCGATCGCCCGCTGCGCGGCGCTGCCGCGCCAGCCGTCGGCGATGGCGGCGCCGATCTCGCCGTGCGCGTTCTCGACCTCGTCACCGAGCGCGGTCGAGGTGGTCAGGAACAGCTCTCCCGCGGCGGACAGCGCCGCCGGATCGAGTTGCCGGACGGCCTGATGGATCTCGGCGTGCGAGAGGTTGTCGAACACCTCGACGACGGCGGCGTAGTCGGGATCGGTGCCGGGCACGCGGCCGGAGATGCTACGCATGCTCGGTCTCCTGCTTCGCGATGGACGCGGCCAGCGCCTGATCACTGTCCTGATAGGCCGTGCCCGCGGCACGGAAGACGGCCGCCAGCGCCCGCGCGGTGCTCGCGTAGGCCCGCAGCTGGGCGAGCGCGTCGACCGCCTTGCCCTCGAAGCCCGCGCGCAGCGCGGCGCCCGAGGGCAGTCCGCCGAAACCGGGGATCACCTCGGCCCCACCGAGGACGAGCAGCTGGGCGTCCACCGCGTCGGCCAGGCGCTCGTAGCGCTGGGCGCAGCGTTCCGGCGCGCCGTCGGCGACCAGCAGGCCGTCGATCCACAGTCCGCCCTCGTCCACGGCCTGGCCGAGCGCCGCCGTATCCGGCAGCCCTGTTCGATTCGGTTGCACTGTTCCCCCTTCGTCGTTCATCGCGCCGTGGCGAGTACCCACTGCGCGATATCGGCCGCCACGCGCTGCTGCACCGGTTCGTGCAACAGGTCGTGTCCCGCGTCGGCGTACTCGCGCAAATCTACCGATCCGTGCCGCCCTGTCCATAGCCGGATCGCATCGATCGGCGCCCGCCGGTCGTCGGCGCCGTGCACCGCCAGCACCCGCAGACGCGGGTCCGGCGCGATCTCGGTGGCCCGGCGCGGCGTCCCGCAGACGACCAGCCCGGCCAGCGCGCCGGGACGCTCGGCGGCGACGGTGAGCGCGGTGATCGCGCCCAGCGAATGGCCCATCAGCACCGGCGCCGCGCCGCCCGCCGCGGCGACCTCGGCGAGCAGCCCACCGGCGTCGGCGGCCAGCTCGGCGACGGTGCCCGGCGCGGCCGGATCGCCTTCGCTCAGGCCCTGACCGGCGGTGTCCAGCGTCCACAGCTCGATCCCGGTGGGGCGCAGCAGATCGGCGAAGCGGTGGTAGTGCCCGCTGTGCTGGCCGGTGCCCGGCAGCAGCACCAGCGTCGCGGCGACACCCGGCACCGGCCACCGCCGGTAGTGCAGGCGGCCACGGGCGCTGTCGAAGTAGGGCATCGACCGATTATGACCGCCGCGCGAATTGTCGTGCGCGACAGGATCAGTGCGTTCCGGCCCGCGTTGCGCACGATGCGTGGTATCGGTGCGGTGTGGACACCCCACTACCCGTTGGTAGCCGTTAGACTTTCGCGCGTCGAACTGCGTCCACAGAGTCGAGGTCTGCCATGTCGTTCCGTCGTTGCGTCGCCCACGTCGTCGTCGGCGCCGCCGTCGTGACCACCGCCTCGCTCGGCACGGGCACCGCGGGCGCGGCGCCGATCGCCGAGTGTGGCCGGGCCAGCCAGGACGTCGCGATCCGCTCGAGCGTGCCGCTGCTGGACTGGTCGGAGAACTTCGGGCTCGACGGCGACGGGAACCTGTGGGTCGCCCGCGTCATGCGCGGCGAGGTGCAGCGCTACGACCGCGAGGGCAGACTGACCGCCACCGTCGCGGTGCCGGCGCCCGGCGCTGTCCGGCTCGGCCCCGACGGGCTGCTCTACGTCGTCACCGGGAACTCGCCGCTGTCCGGCACCGGCGGGATCGTCCGCTTCGATCCCGCGGCCACCGCGCCGGTGCCCGCCACCTTCGCCACCGGCTTCACCCAGCCCAACGGCGCCGCCTTCGACACCGACGGCAATCTCTACGTCACCGCGGGCAACGGCGTGCACCGCCTGCGCCGGGACGGCAGCGAGGACATGGACTGGTGGTCGGCGGTCAAGGTCGACGGGCCCAACGGCATTGTCGTCGCCGGTGATTCGGTCTACGTCACCGCCAACTTCGTCGCCACCGGCGGCACGCCGGTCGGCCGGGTGCTGCGGCTGTCGCGCTCGAATCCCGCCGACAGCGTCACCGTCGCCGACCTGACCTCCTTCGGCACCCTGCCCGATTTCGTCGACGACCTGGTCGTGCGCGACGGTGCCCTCTACGTCACCACCCTGGCCGGGCACCTCGTCCGCGTCGACCCCAAGACGGGCGCCTCCTGCACCGTCGTCGCGACGCAACCGCTCACCGCGGTCGTCGCCGACCCCGCCGATTCGACGGCGCTGCTGGCCGGTTCCGAGGAAGGCACCGTGCTGCGCATCCGCCCGATCGGCTAGGCGACAGCCTCCGGCGCCCGAGGCGTCGCTGCGGGTTCGTCGCGCGGAGGTTCACCGCGGCAATGAGCCGGATCGCGCCGCCCTCAGCGGGGACGTTCCCAGCGGCCCGCTCGTCGAACGGGAGGTAGGCGGCGGGGGTTCGCCAGGTGGGAGTCAGCCGCCGACGGTGAGCGCGGACGGCGGGTTCTGCGGCGCGGGGGCCGGTGTGGTGCGCGGTGCCTCGGCGGGCGCGGGAGCCGGCGCGGGAGCGGGGGTCTGCGGGGCGGGCGCCTGCGAGCGGGGCGCGCCCGAGGACTCACCCGAGCCGGGGCTGGTGGCCTGCGGTTCGGGAGCGGGCGGCGCGGCGGGCGCCTCGGTGGCCTGGACCGGCAGATCCGGGACGACGAACGTGCCGACGGTCGGCGTCATCACGCAGCGCGCGCCCGGGTAGTCGATGGTGCCCCACATCGACGCGATCACGGTGCCCGCGCCGCTGTGCACCGTCTTCGACAGCGACGGCAGCTGGAACTCGGTGAGATCGTCGAGCGGGACGATGCCGCTCTGGCCGGTGTTCACGTTCACCCAGGCCACGCTCAGGCCCGAGGCCAGCGCGAAGCCGGTGTGCCGCGGGCTGGCGCTGAACCGGATGTCGCCGGGAGCCATGCTGGTCTCGGTGCGCGGGCCGGGGCCCTCGAAGGTGGCGGCGGCGATGATCGTGGTGACCGGGCCGTTGCTGCCGCAGCCGAAGGTCGGTGCCGCGTAGGTGAAGGGGATGAACTGGGCCGAGATGTCGCGCAGCCGGTCGGCGCCGACGATCTTGGTGAAGCTGTCCAGCGCGCCGACGCCCGCCTTGGCGGAGTCGTCCGTCCCGGCGATCTCGGACAGGTGGCTGATGCCTTCCTCGAGCGGAGTGGGGTTCGCACTCGCGGGTGTGGCCAGCAGTGCCAGCGCGCCGATGCTCGCCGCGGTGACCGCCGCTGCCCTGCCTGCGATGGTTCTGCCGTTCACCCGTGACTCCTTGGGATGCTCGAGTCCGGTTCCCCGGCTCGTCTGGCAACGTACCAGGTCGGCGGTGGGGTCGCCGAGCCACCGGCGCGCGCGGCGCCACGGGGGCTGAGCACGGGCGGGTGTGATGTAGTCGACACTGGCGTTTACTCGGGGGTAAGTTTTTCTCGACGGCTACCAACCACGCTGGGAGACCCGGATGAAGTTAGCCCTTTCCTCTGAAGAGGTCGCCTTCCGCGACGAGCTCCGGCATTTCTACAAGACCGAGATTCCGGTCGAGATCCGTGACCGCGTCAAATACGGCCACGAGCTGTCCCGCGACGACATCGTCACCGCCAACAAGATCCTCAACGACCACGGTCTGGCCGTGCCGAACTGGCCGGTGGCCTGGGGCGGCAAGGACTGGACGCCGATGCAGCGCCACCTGTGGCTCGACGAGATGCAGCTGGCCTCGGTGCCAGAGCCGCTCACCTTCAACGCCTCGATGGTCGGCCCGGTGATCGCCCAGTTCGGCTCCGAGGAACTCAAGCAGCGCTTCCTGCCGCCGACCGCCGCGCTCGACATCTGGTGGTGCCAGGGCTTCTCCGAGCCCGACGCCGGATCCGACCTGGCCTCGCTGCGCACCACCGCGGTCCGCGACGGCGATTCCTACATCGTCAACGGCCAGAAGATCTGGACCACGCTCGGTCAGTACGCCGACTGGATCTTCTGCCTGGTGCGCACCGACCCGAACGCGCCCAAGAAGCAGGCGGGCATCTCTTTCCTGCTCTTCGACGTGCGCTCGCCCGGTGTCACCATGCGCCCGATCAAGCTGATCGACGGCAGCTACGAGGTGAACGAGGTCTTCTTCGAGAACGTCCGGGTGCCCGCCGATCAGCTGGTCGGCGAGGAGAACCAGGGCTGGACCTACGCCAAGTTCCTGCTCGGCAACGAGCGCACCAGCATCACCGGCGTCGGCAAGACCAAGGTCAAGATCGGGCTCGCGAAAGACTATGCGCGCCAGACCAGGACCGGCCACGGCACGCTGCTGGAGGACCCGGTGTTCGCGGCCCGCGTCGCCGAGCTGGAGAACGAGCTGCTCGCCCTGGAACTCACCCAGCTGCGGGTGGTGTCCAATTCCGCCGACGGCAAGCCGAACCCGGCCTCCTCGGTGCTGAAGCTGCGCGGTTCCGAGCTCCAGCAGGCGGCCACCGAACTGCTGCTCGACATCGCCGGCGCCGACGCGCTGCCGGTCGACGCCGAGGGCATCGCCTCGCCCGCCTGGGCCCAGCACACCGGGCCCGGCTATCTGAACTACCGCAAGGTCACCATCTACGGAGGCTCGAGCGAGGTCCAGCGCTCGATCGTGTCCTCCACGATCCTCGGATTGTGAGGCGCTGACATGGATCTCGAACTCACCGAAGAACAGACGATGCTGCGCGACACCGTGCGCGAGCTGCTGCACCGGTTCTACGACGGGGAAGCGCTGGCCAAGGCGGGCGAGACCGACCCCGGCTGGAACCGCACGGTATGGAAGCAGCTCGCCGATCTGGGTGTGCTCGGCCTGACCATCGACGAGGACGACGGCGGCGTCGGCGCCACCCCCGTCGAGGCGATGCTGGTGCAGGAGGAGCTCGGTCGCGCGCTCGCCCCGGAGCCGGTGCTCGACGCGGTGGTGATCCCGGCCGAGCTGCTGAAGCTGACCGGCAGCGCCGAGCAGCGCGCCCGGCTGCTGCCCGCGCTGGCCGCGGGCGAGCGACTGCTGGCCTTCGCGCACGCCGAGCCCGGACAGCGCTGGCCGTCGACCGAGATCACCACGGCCGCCACCGCACAGGGCGACGGGTACACGCTGACCGGCGTCAAGAACCCGGTGCTGCGCGGCGATGTCGCCGACGAGCTGATCGTCAGCGCGGTGCTGCCCGGCGGCGGCACCGGCCTGCTCCTGGTCGACCCGGCCGGTGCCGGGGTGACCAAGCGCGCCTACCGGACCTTCGACGGCAGGCGCGGCGCCCAGTTCGACTTCGACGGCGCCGCCGGGGAACTGCTGGGCGACACCGTCGACGCGGCCGAGCAGATCGCGCTGGTGCAGGGGTACGCGCAGGCGGCGCTGTGCGCGGAGTCGGTCGGGGCGATGGAGATCGCGCTGGCCCTGACCACCGACTACCTCAAGACCCGCAAGCAGTTCGGCGTCACGCTGTCGAAGTTCCAGACGCTGACCCAGCGGGCCGCGGACTGCTACGTCTCCCTCGAGCTGGCGCGCAGCATGAGCCTGTTCGCGACGGCGGCGCTGGCCGACGGCGGCAACGATCCGGTGGTGGCGTCGCGGGCGCGGTTGCAGGTCGGCAAGTCGGCCGAGCACATCGGACAGGAGGCGATCCAGATGCACGGCGGCATCGGCGTCACCGCGGAATATCCGGTGAGCCACTACGTCGCCCGGCTCACCGCGATCGGGCAGACGCTCGGCGGGGCGCTGGAGCACCGGCGGATTCTGGCCGACCGGGTCGGCAGCTACGACCTGCCGGAGCTGTAGCGCGACGTTGCCGACGGTGCGCGCCCCGTGGGGTGCGCACCGTCGCCGTGTCAGCGCTCGTCGTCGGTCGTGGTCGGGGCGACGGTGGTCGTCTCCGCCTCGGTGGTGGCCGCCGGTGTGGGGGTGGCCGGGGTGATCGGCGCGGTGGTGGTGCTGTCGTGGGAATGCGTCGTCGGGTAGTCCGTCTCGGCGGCTTCCTCGTCGTCGACCGTCGGCCGGATCCGCGGCGGGGTGGTGAGGGTCGGGATCGGCCGGGTGGTGGTGCTGCGCGGCGTGGTCGTGTGATCCTCGGCGGTGGTCGCGGGCGGGCGGGATTCGGTCGTCGGATCCGCCGGCCTGGACTCGCTGGTCGGCTCGCCCTCGGCGGGGGTCTCCGACGGCGAGGTCTCGGTGGAACTGAGGCTGAACGGTTTCCGCGGCGACATGTAGGGGGCGATGCGCCAGCTGGGGGAGGGCGGAATCGAGATCCGGGTCGTCGTGGACGTGGTCTCCTCGGCGATCCTGGCCGGCGCGGCGGCCAGATCGGCGTTCAGCGGCGGCGGCGGAACGTAGACATCCTGCTGTCCGACACCGCAGGCACCGATGATGATCAGTCCGAGCGATACCGCGCCGACAGCGATTGCCGGACCTACGAGCTTGGTCCTGCTGTCATCCATCGCGTGCACTCCTCGTCGGCTTCGAGTCGCCTCACAGTAGTGCAGGTCGGGGCAAACAGCCTATCTTAAACACTATTGATTCAGATATCGGATTGATTTCTTCAGCGTGTCGCGGGGACGTGTCGCGCGCGATCGGCGTCGCCGGGTCGTAGCGTGTGTGAGCAAAGTTACGCATGAGACGCCCGGAACGAACCCCGACGCGCGAGGTCTGCGCGAAGCAAGAATCTGATCGGCGTCATCGAGGAGAATCTGATGGGAGCTTACTCGACACCCCGGCTGGAAACCGCGGCGGCGAACGGTGATTCGGCCGCAGTGGCAAATGTTCAGCACGCACTGTCGAACCCACCGGGCAATCGCGCTTTCGCGGTCGTCGCCCGGGTCTTGGGCTGGTTGTTCTTCGTCGGCGGCCTCGTCGGCGCCGGGCTCGGCATCGCCGGCCTGCACGTGGAGATCACCGTGGCGGGCCTGATCCTGGCCTGCACCGCGGGACTCATCCTGCTGAAGCTGCGCACCGATCGGGACGCGCGCGAAAAGGACTGAGTAGCGGAAGAATTCAGCTGCGATCGCCCCCGCCACGGCCTACCGTCGGTAGGGTGCGTATCGACATCACCGGCGACGCCGCCCACTTCCTGGCCGACGCGGAGAGTTTTCTTCGTCAAGACCCCTTGCGGCATACGGTGATCGCCACCGCCGTGGCCAACGAACTCGGCGGCCGGGCCGGAACCGCGGCGACGCGATTCCTGACCGTGCGCGAGGACGCGGGTCGGGTCGCCGGTGTCGCCACGAGTGCCTTCGGTGGCCGGATCTACCTGGGCGAGTTGCCCGCGCACAGCGTTGCGGCCGTGGCCGACGCCTTTCTCGCGGCAGGACCGCCGCCGACCAGCGTCGAAGGTGTGCGCGCCGACGCGGAGACGTTCGGGCGCGAGTGGGCGGCCCGAACCGGTGGCTCGAGCGCGGAGTCGTACTCGGCCCGCCTGTTCCGTCTCGGAACGTTGACCGTGCCCGAGGCGGCGGGCAAGCCGCGCCTGGCCACCGTGGCCGATCTCCCGGTCTGCCGGGACTTCATCGATGCCTTCTGCGTCGAGATCGGTGAGCCGCGGCCCTTCGACGAGGAGGCCGCGCGGCGCCGGATCGACGCCGGATTCTGGTGGCTGTGGGAGCACGAGGGGGTGCCCGCCGCGTTCGTCGCCCGGCAGAGCGAAACCCTCGGCTGGGCGCGGATCGGGCCGGTCTACACGCCTCCGCAACTGCGCGGCAACGGCTTCGCCAGCGCGCTGACCGCCACTGTCTCCCAGGTGGTTCGCGCCGAGGGCACGGACGTCTGCCTGTTCACCGACCTGGCCAACCCGACGTCGAACAAGATATACCAGGCGATCGGCTACGAACCGGTGCGCGACTTCGTGCACTACACGCTGACTCCGGCGGGCTAGGGCCTGACACTCACCCCGGCAGGCGAGACACTCACCCCGGTGGGCGAGGGCTGCATCGGCCGCGCTCCCGGCGAAACCTGTGCCCGCGCCCCACGCCCGCGAACGTGTCGGTGACGGCTCAGGTCAGTGGCGCGGTGTGCCACCACTCCAGCATCTGCGCCTCGTCGGCGATGAACCCCCGGCTGTACATGAGCATCGCCGCGCGGGCCGGGTCGGCGTCGAACCGGGTGACCATGCGCGGGGACCGCGCCTGGCTGCCCTGGAGGACGAAGTTCGTGTAGCTGTGCCCGGTGTGCGTCGCGGCGCGGGCGTCGTTGGCGGGCAGCGCCGCGATCGCCTGCTTCGCCTGGTCGGCGGAGGGGTAGAGGAAGAACTCGTAGGTCGCCTTGTTGCCGCCGCCGAAGCAGTGCCACATGACCACCCAGTCGCCCATGTCGGCGTCGTCGCTGTCGCGGCTGGCGGTGGTGCGGTCGTAGGCGAAGCAGCCCGCGTTGCCCAGCCCGGAGCCGGCGTGCACCAGGTTGTTCGCGCTGGTCTGCGGGAGCATGCGCGGGAACTGGTCGCTGAGCTGCGCGGCGTTCGCGCCGATCACCTTGCGATCGCTGGTCGTCGGCGCGGCGCTGGACGGGCGCTGGGTGACGACGGTGGTGGGCGCGACCGTGGTCGGCGCGATGGACTCGGTCGACTCGACGGGCGGCGCGCCCGACGGCTTGTCCTCGGGACTCTGCAGGACGCCCACGATCATCCAGATCACCAGCCCGAGCAGGACGATCAGCGCGACCCACCCCACCGGTGACGCCTGCCAGCGGGAATCCCGCTTCCGGCCGAGATAGTCGTCGGCCACCTTCGACCGAGTCCCCGCGCCCCGCGACGACCCGCCGTCCCGCGGCCGCTCGGCCGTCCTGCTCGGCGCGCCACCCTGCCACGATCCCTGCGGCATCCCCGCAGCAGGCGATGGTTGCCCGCTCGCCCATACCGGCTGCTGGTTACCGGGTGACGAGGAGTGCTGCGCCCCTGGCCATGACTGCTGTGGGACCCCGGACGAGGGAGTTTGCTGCGCACCAGGCCACGACGGCTGCTGGAGGCCGGGCGACGAGTGCTGCCCGCTCGCCCACGCCGGTTGCTGGACGCCGGGTGACGAGGCGTGCTGCGCTCCAGGCCAGGACTGCTGAGGGAGCCCGGGCGAGGAAGCCTGCTGCGCGCCGGGCCACCCTGCCTGCGGAATCCCCGGGGAGGACGACTGCTGCGCGCCGGGCCATCCCGCCTGCGGAATCCCCGGGGAGGAGGACTGTTGTGCCTCAGGCCAGGTCGGCTGCGGGATGCCAGGCGAGGACGGCTGCCCGCCGCCTGGCCACGACGGATTGCCCACTTCGGCAGCCGAGTTCGGTCCGCCCGTCCCACTCGCGGCGATCGGCAATCCCGGCGCGGGGGTGAACGGCGAGTTCGGCGGATACGTCCTGGTCTGGGCCGAGGCCGGGAACCGCTGTCCCGTACCAGGACCGGCCAGCGCCTGCCTGGCGGCCGCGGCGAATTCGGCGCAGGTGGCGAAACGCTCGTCCGGCCGCTTGGCCATGCCGCGGGCGATCACCGCGTCCAGTGCCGCCGGCAGCTCGGCGCGCAGCGCGCTGGCGCGAGGCGGCGGCTGTTGCAGGTGGCCCTGGATCACCGTGACCGGGTTGCTCGCGTCGAACGGCGTTGTCCCGGTGAGCAGCCGGTACAGGGTGCAGGCCAGCGAGTACTGGTCGGCGCGGCCGTCGAGGGCGATGCCGGAGAGCTGTTCGGGCGAGGCGAAAGCCAGGGTGGCGGTGAAGGTGCCGGTCTGGGTGAGCTTGGCGGCGTTGTCGTCGTGCAGGCGCGCGATGCCGAAGTCGGTGAGGTAGACGCGTTCGGTGTCGTCGACCGGTTCGATCAGGATGTTCGCCGGTTTCACGTCGCGGTGCAGCACGCTGCGGCTGTGCGCGAAGTCCAGCGCCGCCGCGGTCTCGGCGACGATGCGCACCGCCCGCGCCGGATCGACCGGGGCGGGCAGCGAGGCCGCGTCGGCGCCGTCGATGTAGCGCATCGAGATCCACAGCTGGTTGTTCTCGACGCCACGGTCGTAGACGGTGACGATGTTCGGATGCTCCAGCTGCGCGACCAGGTCGGCCTCACGTTCGAACCTGGCCCGGATCTCGGTGTCGTCGAACAGTTCCCGGTTCAGCAGCTTCATCGCGGTGCGCCGGGGCAGGCGCGGATGCCGCGCCAGATACACCGAGCCCATGCCGCCGCGGCCGAGCAACCGCTCGATGGTGTATCCGGCGAAGACGTCGTCCCGGTCGAGCATCGCCATCAGTTGAGCGGGGCCGAACGCCACCAGCGCAGCACCTCGTCGGCCTTGCCGTAGCCGTCGGTGAACATCAGGAACTGCGCGCGATCGGGGTCGCCGGTGAACTGGGTGATGATCTTGTTCCCGTTGTCGGTGTACTTGTAGTTGGTGTACTGCTTGCCGCCGTTGGTATCCACCGACTTGGTGTTGGTCGGCAGGCCGCTGATCACCGCCTGCACATCGGCGGCCGAGTTGTAGACGTAGATCCGGTAGAACGGATCGTTGCCGCCGCTGCCGCCGCCGTCGTAGCAGCGCCACTGCCAGGCCCAGGAGCCGAAATCGGGGTCACCGTCGTTGGGCGATGGCGTGTAGTTGGAATCGGTCTCCCAGCAGGAGGCTCCGTTGTAGCCGGTGTCGCCGTCGACGTTCGCGGGCACCATCCGGCCGAACTCGGCGCTGATCGCGTCGGCGTTCGGGGTGACGTGCTTGCCCGCCGACGCGCTGGTCGTCGTGGTGGAGCCGCCGCCCGAATCGTCGCCGCTGACCGCGATGCCGATGCCGACCAGCAGCGCGAGCACCACGACCACGGCGACGACGATGCCGACGATCAGGCCGGCGTTCGACTTCGACGGCGGTCGCGGCCCCTGCGGGTACTGGGCGAAGTTGTTCGTCGGCGGGCGCGGCGGTCCGGGCGGCGTGGGGTACTGCGGCCGGGACTGCTGGGTGTACGGGTGCTGTGTCGCGGCGCCACCGGTCAGCGGCGCGGGCGACTGGTTGGCCATCGGCCCCGCCGTCATCGGACCCGCGGTCATCGGACCGGCCGTCATCGGGCCGCCGGTCATCGGGCCCGGCGCTGCGGTACCCATCGGGCCGCCGGTCATCGGGCCCTGCCCGGCAAGCGGATACGGCGATCCGGTCTGCGGGATCGCGCCGCCGGTGGTCGGGCGCGGACCACCGGTCACCGGGATCGCGCCACCCGTGGTCGGGCGCGGGCCGACGATCGGCAGCGCGGGCGCGCTCGGGTTGTTGAGCGCGGTGATCGCGGCGTTGGCGAAGTCCGAACAGGAGTCGAAACGGTCGTCGGGCCGCTTGGCCATGGCCTTGGCCAGCACGCTGTCGAGGGCGTAGGACAGGCCGGGCCGCACGTTGCTCAGCGGCGGCGGCGGCTGCTGCAGGTGGCCCTGGATGACCGCGGCCGGATTGGTGGCGGTGAACGGGCCCGACCCGGTGAACAGCCAGAACAGCGTGCAGGCCAGCGAGTACTGGTCGGAGCGGTGGTCCAGCGCGGCGCCGGTCAGCTGCTCGGGCGAGGCGTAGGCCAGGGTCGCGGTGAAGGTGCCGGTCTGGGTGAGATGTCCGGTGTCGTCGCGCAGCCGGGCGATGCCGAAGTCGGTGAGGTAGACCCGTTCGCCGCGGCCGGCGCCCGAGCGGGCGAGCAGGATGTTGGCCGGTTTCACGTCGCGGTGCAGCACACCCATGCCGTGCGCGTAGTCCAGGGCGTCGGCGGTCTCCTTGACGATCTGCAGCGCGCGGGCGGGCGGCAGCGTCTGCGGGTCCACCGAGGCGGCGTCGATGCCGTCGATGAACTGCATCGAGATCCACAACTGCTCGTCGTCGAGACCGCGGTCGTAGACGGTGACGATGTTCGGGTGATCCAGGCGCGAGACCAGGTCCGCCTCCCGTTCGAACCGCGCCCGCACCTCCTGATCGAAGAACATCTCGCGATTGAGCAACTTCAGTGCCGTCATCCGCGGCAGGCGCGGGTGCTTGGCCAGATAGACCGAACCCATGCCACCCCGGCCGAGCTGCCGTTCGATGACGTAGCCGGCGAAGACATCTCCGTTGGCCAGCATGTCTGCTCCACTTCCCGCCGTGCGCCGGGACCCACCAGCGCACGCGCGTACAGCAAGAAAGCCGCGGCCGGGTGGCCCGCCACGGGAAAATTCAACGAAACCTTAGCAGTCGGTGACCGCGCGGACGGTGGCCAGCGAAGCGACCGACCAGGACGCCCCGATCACGGTGGTCGCCGTGGTTGTGGCGGCACGATGTAGCCGGGATGGTTACGGCCACCGGGGAAATCGATGGTGCCCGGCCGCTGGGTACCGCGCCGCGGCGGGATGGCGGTGTTGCCGGTCGTCGGGCGCGGTGCGTGCGGATACGGCTGCGCGGGTGTCGCCGGTCGCGGCACCTGCGTGTGCGGCTGGGCCGGCGTGGTCGGCGGCGCCTGACGATAGGGCTGCGGCGGCGTGGCCGGGCGCGAATACGGCTGCTGCGGATACGGTTCGCGGGCACGCAGCACCACCCCGGTCGCCGTCTGCTGGTGCCGCTGGTGCTGCCACGGGCCGGGCACCGCGAACAGCGCGGCCCTGGCGGCCCCGGCGAACTCCGCGCAGCTGTCGTAGCGCGCCCCCGGCTGCTTGGCGGTGGCCCTGGCCAGCACGGTGTCCAGGGTCGACGGCAGATCGGGGCGCAGGCTGCGCAGCGGCGGCACCGGCTTGCTCATGTGCGCCTGGATCACCGCGGCCGGATTCGGGCCGGGGAACGGCACCGAGCCGGTCAGCATCCAGAACAGGGTGCAGGCCAGCGAGTACTGGTCGGCGCGGTGATCCAGCGGTGCGCCGGCGAGATGCTCGGGCGCCGCGTAGGCCAGGGTGGCGGTGATACTGCCCGCCGAGGACAGTGTCGTCTCGCTGTCGCGCACGGCCGCGATACCGAAATCGGTGAGCACCACCCGTTCCGGGCGTCCGATCGGCGGCTTGGCGAGCAGGATGTTGGCCGGTTTCACATCCCGGTGCAGTACCCCGCTCGCGTGCGCGAAATCCAGCGCGGTCGCGGTCTCGGCGGCGATCTGCACCGCGCGGCCGGGCGTCAGCACGTTGACGTCGGCGGTCGCCACGTCGGTGCCCGCCACGAACTGCATGGAGATCCACAGCTGGTCGTCGTCGTTGCCGCGGTCGTAGACGTTGACGATGTTCGGGTGCTCGAGCTGGGCGACCAGGTCGGCCTCGCGTTCGAAACGGTGGCGGATCTCATCGTCGGCGGACAGGTCGCGGCTGAGCAGCTTGAGCGCGGTGAGCCGGGGCAGGCGGGGGTGCCGGGCCAGGTAGACCACGCCCATCCCGCCGTAGCCGAGCACGCGCCGGATCGTGTACCCGGCGAACACGTCGCCTTTGCGCAACACCGCGAAGTCACCCCCTCCAGGGCAGAGCACCCGTCGAAATTCTACCGATGTATCTCCCGACGCCCCCGCTTCGCAACATCCGCCGATGCTGTCGGTGCCGCGGTTTAGGGTGACGTCATGCGCATTGGAGCACACGTTCGCGACGAGAGCGATCCGATCGGCTTCGGCGAGAAGCTCGGCGCCGAGGTCATCCAGCTGTTCGTGGTCGATCCGCAGAGCTGGGACAAACCGCAGCCGCACCCGAAGGCCGCCGAGATCCTGGCCAGCCCGATCGATGTGGTCGTGCACTCGTCCTATCAGATCAACGTGGCCAGCCTGAACAACCGGCTGCGGATGCCCTCGCGCAACGCGGTGGCCCAGCAGGCGAAGGCCGCCGCCGAGCTCGGCGCGTTCGGCCTGGTCGTGCACGGCGGACACGTGCGCTCCGACGCCGAGCTCGATACCGGAATCGACAACTGGCGCAAGCTGTTCGAACGCCAGCAGGACAAGGGCGGCTTCGCGGTGCCGATCCTGATCGAGAACACCGCGGGCGGCAATCACGCGATGGCCAGGCACTTCGACTCGATCGCCCGGCTCTGGGACGCGGTCGGCGACTACGGCGCCGGCTTCTGCCTCGACACCTGCCACGCCTGGGCGGGCGGTGAGGAACTGGTCGGCGTCGTCGAGCGGATCAAGGCCATCACCGGCCGCATCGACCTGGTCCACCTGAACTCCTCGCGTGACGAGTTCGACTCCGGCGCCGACCGGCACGCCAATTTCGCCGACGGCACCATCGACCCGCAGCTGCTGGCCGAGGTCTGCCGCACGGCGGGCGCCCCGGTCATCCTGGAGACCCCGGCCGAGGGAGTCGCCGAGGACCTCGCCTACCTGCGGGAGAACCTGGGCTGACGGTTCCGATCACCCGGAGGGAAAACCTGTCTGCCGAACGGAATTCGCGGTGTGCTTGAGGCATACCAACCGTTCCACAACGACAGAGGTGATCTCCCATGACGGTCGACCACGCCATCCCCGCCGCGCTGACGGTGACCAAGCTCGGCGCCCACATCGGCGCCCAGGTGGACGGCGTCCGTCTGGGGGGTGACCTGGACGCGGCGACCGTCGCGACGATCCGGCGCGCGCTCAACGAGCACAAGGTCATCTTCTTCCGCGGCCAGCAGCACCTCACCGAGGACGGCCAGCACGAGTTCGCGCAGCTGCTCGGCAGCCCGACGACGCCGCACCCGACGGTGACCTCGCACGGCGTCAAGAGCCTGGCCATCGACTCCGAGACCGGCCGCGCCAACTCCTGGCACACCGATGTCACCTTCGTCGACCGCATCCCGAAGGCGTCCATTCTGCGCGCGGAGTACCTACCGACCTACGGCGGCTCGACCACCTGGGCCTCCACCGTCGCGGCCTACGACTCGCTGCCCGAACCGCTGAAGGCACTCGCCGAGAACCTGCGCGCCGTGCACACCAACGTCTACGACTACGCCGCCCGCACTGTCGAGCCGCTGCGCCCGAAGACCGCGGAGTACCGCGCGGAGTTCCAGTCCACCTACTACGAGACCGAGCACCCGGTGGTGCGCGTGCACCCGGAGACCGGTGAACGCGCGCTGCTGCTCGGCCACTTCGTGAAGAACTTCGTCGGCCTGTCCACCAGCGAGTCGCAGGCGCTGTTCCGCCTGTTCCAGGACCGCGTCACCCGCTTGGAGAACACCACCCGCTGGACCTGGTCCGACGGCGACGTCGCCATCTGGGACAACCGCGCCACCCAGCACTACGCCATCGACGACTACGACAACCAGCCCCGCCGCCTGACCCGCATCACCCTCGCCGGCGACATCCCGATCGGCGTCGACGGCAAGCCGAGCACCGTCCTCGAAGGCAACGCCGACCACTACTCCATCATCGAGGAACCGGAACTCCTCGCCAGCTGACAACGGGGAGGGAGGTGGCGGGGTGATCCCGCGGGGACATGGGTAACTCCCCGACCACCTCCCCGCCGTGCCGCACACGACGCAAGCCCGACCACCAACAGCCGAGCTCCCGGACGACACGCTAAAGTCGCGGGGTGGCGGAACAGAATATTCGGCCGTTGGACGGTGTGCGCGTCCTGGAACTCGGCAACTATGTCGCCGCTCCCACCGCCGGTCGCATTCTGGGCGACTTCGGCGCCGAGGTGATCAAGGTGGAGCGCCCGGGAACGGGCGACGAGTTACGCAACTGGCGGCTCTACGGCGGCGACACCTCCATGCTGTATCGCACGGTCAACCGCAACAAGAAGTCGATCGTGCTCGACCTGCGCACCGAGGCGGGCCGGGCGATCGTGCTCGACCTGTTGCGGCACTGCGACGTGCTGCTGGAGAACTTCCGGCCCGGCATGCTGGAGAAATGGGGCCTGGGGCCCGAGGTGCTGGAGGAGGTGAACCCGAAGCTGGTCATCACCCGGATCTCCGCCTACGGCCAGACCGGCCCGATGGCCGCGCGCCCCGGGTTCGCCGCCGTCGCCGAGGCCGTGGGTGGCCTGCGCGAACTCGTCGGCGACCCCGACCGCCCGCCGGTGCGGGTGGGGGTGTCGATCGGCGACTCGATCGCGGGCATCTACGCCGCCTTCGGCACCGTGATGGCGCTGTTCCAGCGTGAGCGGGTCAGCGGCCCGGTGCCGCAGCCGGAGCGGATCATCGACGTCGCGCTCAACGAGTCGATCCTGTCGGTGATGGAATCGCTGGTCCCCGATCACCTCGCCTACGGCATCAACCGGGAGCGGGTCGGCGGCCGGATGGAGGGCATCGCGCCCAGCAACGCCTATCCGACCAGCGACGGCTACAGCATCATCATCGGCGGCAACGGCGATGCCATCTTCCAGCGCTACATGCAGGTCATCGGGCGTCCGGACCTGGCGGCCGATCCCGAGCTCGCCGACAACGCTGGTCGCTGGCGCAATCGGGAACGCCTCGACGCCTCGATCGCGGAGTGGACGGTCGAGCACACCCGCGACGAGGCGCTGAAGATCCTCGACGAGGCGGCCATCCCGTGCGGCCCGATCTACACCGCCGCCGACATCGTGGCCGACGAGCAGTACCGCGCACGCAATATGATCCAGTCGTTCCCCGTCGACGTGGGCGAGCCCGAACCCAAGCAGGTGGGGTTCCCCGGCATCGTCCCGGTGATCGGGGGACAGTCGCTGCCGATTCGCAATGTCGGCCCCGACCTCGGCGAACACACGGCCCAGGTGCTCGGCGAGCTGCTCGGGATGACGCAAGACGAGATCGACGCGCTGGAGGCATCGTGAGCAGGCGAGTACACGGCAGACGCCGCCCACCGGTGCGCAGCAAGTGGGAACAGCGTGGCCCCGGCCACGTGCGCCCGACCGTGCATCCGACGCCGGCCAGCGTCGGTGACAAGCCGTGCGGCGGGGTCATGTGCGTGCCCGCCCAGGAACCGGACCAGCGGCGATGACCGCGCCGCTGCTGCGTGATGTCACCCTGCGCGACGGGTTGCAGCTGACCGGCAAGGTGCTGCCGACCGAGCAGAAGATCGACGTCGTCCGGCGGCTGCTGGCCGCGGGCGTGCCCGCGCTGGAGATCGGCTCGATGGCCCGGCCGGATCTGGTGCCGCCGATGGCCAACTCGCTCGAGCTGATCGCCGCGCTCACCCCCGACGAGCTGGCGAAATGCTGGGTCTGGGTGGCCACGCCGCGGCACATCGAGAAGGCGGCCGCGGCGGGCGCCCGCAATTTCCAGTACTGCTTCTCGGCGTCGGACGCGCACAACAGGGCCAATATCGGCCGCGACACCGAGGCGTCGGTGGCCGCGATGCCCGACGCGATCCGGCTGACGCGCGAGGCGGGTGGCGAGATCCAGCTGTGCCTGGCCACCAGCTTCACCTGCCCGTTCGACGGTCCGGTCGATCCCGAACGGGTGCTCGGCATCGCCCGCGACCCGCGCACCGAGGGCGCCGCCGACATCGTCCTGGCCGACACCCTCGGCCAGGCGCACCCCGGCCAGGTGAGCGCGCTGGTGACGGCCGTCCGCGACACCACCCCGGCGCGCCGCATCGTCTTCCACGGCCACGACACCTGGGGCATGGGTGTGGCCAACACCCTCGCCGCCGTCGCGGCGGGCGCCACCATGGTCGACGGCGCGCTCGGTGGTCTCGGCGGCTGTCCGTTCGCGCCCGGCGCGAGCGGCAACACCGCCTCCGAGGACATCCTGTTCGCCACCAGGCCGGACTGGTTCACCCCGGCGTCGCTGGCGAGCCTGGTCGGCCTCACCGAGGAGCTGCTCGCCGACCTCGGCGAACCGAATCGCTCGCGCGCCGCCGAGGGCGCGCGGTCGGAGGCGGCGGCGTTCGAGTGGGTCATCCGGTAGGTATCGGGGGGATCCCGGATGGCGCGGTTTCCGGCGGACAGACAGACTGGACACCATGACTTCGCACGCCATGGGCACCGAGGCCGTCGACGCGGCGGCCGACACCGAGATCGCGGCCGCCGCACAAGACCTGGTCAAGCTGTACGGATCGGGAGACACCCAGGTCACAGCCCTGGATGGAGTGTCGGCGAACTTCGCCAAGGGTGAGTTCACCGCGATCATGGGGCCCTCCGGTTCGGGCAAGTCCACGCTCATGCACTGCCTGGCCGGGCTCGACAGCGCCAGCGCGGGCCAGGTCCGCATCGGTGACACCGCGCTGACCGGGCTGTCGGACAAGCAGATGACCGCGCTGCGCCGCGACCGCATCGGTTTCGTGTTCCAGGCGTTCAACCTGGTGCCCACGCTGACGGCGCTGGAGAACATCACCCTGCCGCTCGACATCGCGGGCCGCAAGGCCGACCAGGAGTGGCTCGACACCGTCGTCAAGCGCCTCGGCCTCGGCGACCGGCTCGACCACCGGCCCTCCGAGCTGTCCGGCGGTCAGCAGCAGCGCGTCGCGTGCGCGCGCGCCCTGGTCGGCAAGCCGGAGATCATCTTCGGCGACGAACCGACCGGCAACCTGGACTCGCACTCCTCCGGTGAGGTGCTCTCGATCCTGCGCGCCTCGGTCGACGAGTTCGGCCAGACCGTCGTGATCGTCACCCACGATCCGCGCGCGGCCGCCTACGCCGATCGCGTCGTGTTCCTCGCCGACGGCCGGATCGTCGACGAACTGCGCGATCCGACCCAGGATTCCATCCTCGACCGGATGAAGGCGCTGGAGACCAAGTGAGCACGAATCCCATGCGCAAGGTCGCCTTGCGCAATCTCGCCGCGCACAAGGTGCGCCTGGCCCTGACCCTGCTGTCGGTGGTGCTCGGCACCGCCTTCATCTCCGGGTCGTTCGTCTTCACCGACACCCTGCAGCGCACCTTCGACGGCATCTTCGAGGGCCAGGCCCAGGGTGTCGACGTGCGCGTCGGCCCCAAGGACCAGCAGTCGCTGGGCCTGCCGACCAATATCGTCGACGCGCTGGCCAAGACCGAGGGCGTCGACCGGGTCGCCCCGGCCGTCAACGGCCCGGTGGTGCTGCTCGAACCCGACGGCAAGAAGGCCGTGCAGACCGGTGGCGCGCCGAGCTTCGGCCTGTCCTACCTGCCGCCGGAGCAGTCGGTCGAGGAGCCCAATACCTTCGTCGCCGGTGGTCCGCCCACCCAGTCGGGCGAGATCGCGCTCAATACCAGCGGTGCCGAGAAGGCCGGGCTGAAGGTCGGTGACAAGACCAAGGTGCTGGTCCCGTCCAAGGGCGACCCGTTCGAGGTGACGCTGACCGGCATCTACGAGATGCCAGGCACCGAGGGCGGCGGGGTGGTCGCGGTGATGTTCACCGAGCCGCAGGGCCGCAAGCTGTTCACCGACGGCTCGCACGTCGCCTACGCCGATATCGCGGCGTCGCCGGGCGTCTCGGCCGACGACCTGCGCGACAAGCTCGCCGCCGGCCTGCCCAACTACAAGGTGCAGAACGCCGACGAGGTCCGCGAGGACATGAAGAAGCAGGTCTCCGAGGCACTCACCTTCATCAACTACTTCCTGCTCGCCTTCGGCGCGATCGCGCTGATCGTCGGCACGTTCATCATCTACAACACCTTCTCGATGATCGTCGCCCAGCGCCTGCGTGAGCTGGCGCTGCTGCGGGCGATCGGCGCGAGCCGTCAGCAGGTGGGCCGCTCGGTGGTCGTCGAGGCCGTGGTGATCGGTGTGATCGGCAGCGTGCTCGGCCTGATCGCGGGCATCGGGCTCGCGTTCGGTCTGTCCGCCCTGCTCAACGCCTTCGACCTGGGCCTGCCCACCGGATCACTGACAGTGCTGCCGCGCACCGCGATCGTCGCGCTGCTGGTGGGCCTCATCGTCACCGTCGCCAGTGCCTACGCGCCCGCCCGGCGGGCCGCGAAGGTGCCGCCGGTGGAGGCCATGCGGTCCGAATTCGCCAGCGCCGGTGACTCGCTGCGGATTCGCACGGTGATCGGCGCGGTCATGGCCGTCGCCGGTGGCGTGCTCGTGTACCTCGGCGCCCAGGGCACCGGCAAGAGCGCGGCGGTGACCGTCGGCATCGGCGCGCTCGGCCTGATCCTGGCCGTCCTGCTCGCCGCGCCCGCGCTGTCGCGGCCGATGGTGCTCGTGCTCGGCGTGCTCACCCGCCCGTTCGGCGCGATCGGCCAGATGGCCCGCAACAACGCCGTGCGCAACCCGCGCCGCACCGCCGCCACCGCGTTCGCGCTGACGCTGGGCCTGATGCTGGTCTCGGCGATCGGCATTCTCGGCGCCTCCGCGAAGACCAGCGTCAGCGTGCTGATCGACAAGGGCGTCGAGGCCGAATACGTGCTCGCCGGTCCGCAGATGATCGGTGTGCCGATCGGCGCGGTCGACGCTGTGCGCACCGAGGTGCCCGGTGTCAGCGATGTCACCGGCATCCGGGTGGTCGCCTTCAAGGTCGGCAAGGAACAGATCGGCGCCACCTCCCCGGACGGCCCGATCGACCCGGTGATGAACATCGACCTGCTCAGCGGCTCCACCACCATCGCCCCGAACGGGCTGCTCGTCGACGAGAAGGAAGCCACCGATCGGGGCTGGAAGGTCGGCGACAAGGTCGGCATCACCAGCCTGGACAACAAGCAGCTCGAGCTGACCGTCGGCGGCATCTTCGCCAACTCGCCGCTGCTCGGCCCGATGGTCGTCGACCCCGGCGTCTACGAACAGCTGATGCCGCAGAGCCTGCGCACCAACATCTACGTGCTGGTGAAGGCGGCGCCCGGCACCGACCTCACCGCCATGCGGGCGAATCTGGAGAAGGCCACCGAACCGTTCGTCGTCGTGCAGGTGCAGGACGCCGAGCAGTTCAAGGGCGCCCAGGGCAAGCAGATCAACACCCTGCTCGCCATCCTCTACGGCCTGCTCGCCCTGGCCGTGGTGATCGCGGTGCTCGGCATCATCAACACGCTGGCCCTGTCGGTGGTCGAACGCCGCCGTGAGATCGGCATGCTGCGCGCCGTCGGCACCCAGCGTTCCCAGGTCCGTCGCACGATCTACCTGGAATCCATGCTGATCGCCATCTTCGGCGCCATCGTCGGCCTGGTCCTCGGCATCGCCCTCGGCGTCGGCTTCCTGCGCACCCTGCGCGACCTGGGCATCGACCAGATCACCATCCCGTGGTCGCAACTGGTCACCGTCCTGATCGCCTCCGGCGTCGTCGGCGTCCTGGCCGCCGTCTGGCCCGGCGTCCGCGCCGCCCGCACACCCCCACTGGCCGCCATCGCGGACCTGTAGGAGTCGTGGTCGGACCGGGCCCCGTGCGGGACCGGTCCGACTACCACGTGCGTTGCAGTACTTCCCGCGCGACCAGCGCGGTGAGAGCTTCAGCGGTGGTGAACGGGGTCGGCCGGGTCCAGAGGAAGTGCTGGTCCTCGGCGTCGATCCGGACGACGACGATCCGATTCCGGTCGAGCACGGTCAGCGCCACCTCGGTTGTGCCCGACTTGTCGACGGTCCGCTGGCAGGACGCGGGCCCGGGGAAGCCGTCGACGGAGCGAATCTCGAAAGGCGGCAGAACACTCGGCATCTCGCGATGCATCTCGAAGTACCGCAGAGCTCGGTCGGCGCTGTCGAATCGGTAGGCACGCCAGCCGATCGCTCTGCTGTCGATGCCGTCGGCCCCCGCCAGCTGGTCCCAGTCACAGGAGAAGTCGAGATCGGGTGCGTTGCGATCCGGCGCGGCGTCGAACAGCTCGAACTCCCGGAAATTGTGCGTACGAGTCTGCGCCAGAACGGATTCGGGCAGCTCGCACACCGCAGGCGGGGTCTGCCCGGATGCCGGGGTGCCCTTGGGGGCATGCCCGCTGCGATACGTCACCACACCCCACGCCAGCGCGGGTACCGCGACCGCAACGACCACGAGCCCGGCGATCATTCGGCGCCGGCCCGTCGATGCCGTCACAGAGACAGCCCGGTCCGCCGCCGATCGACGGTGCGCAGCGCGAGGACAGCCGCGACGGCGTCGAGCCAGCGGGCGAACAGATCGTCGACGGCGATGGCGGCCGGAATCGCCGCCGCGGCGTCGAGCCAGGGGCGCAGCACCGCGCTCTGCCGTGGATCCGGGAGCGGATCGGACAGCGCGGCGGCCGATACCGTGCCGCCCGCCGCGACGACGCGGGCCAGGTAGGCCACCGCGCGAGGAGGGGTGAGCAGACGGTCCAGCCGCACCGCCGCGCCCACCGCGCCGATTCCGAACAGTTCGGGGTGGCGGGCATCCGGTGTGGTCAGTCCGTCGATCAAGAGCCGGGTGATGTCGGTCGCCGCGGCCTCGACGTCGGTGTACTGGGTGTTCATCGGGGGAGGGTCACGCCTTCGAGCTGATTGGGCACCTTGCCCTTGCCGTCGGTGGGCAGGTTGTCGATTTCCCGTTGACGAAGTCGTCGGCGCTGATCCAGCTGACCACGCCCCACGGGTTGTACACCTGAATTCGGTCACCATCGTGGCCGATCACCATCATCTGGTGGCCGCCGTCGCTGTCGCGCGCCTGGAACGGGACCGGTGATCCGTTGTCCACCGCGCTGTAGATGTCGTCGAGGATGTCGCGCCGGGATTGCGTGTCGCCGAGCTCCACGTGCTGGTAGTCCTTGCCGGTGTACGCGCCGATCTGCTCGTCGGCGATGAATTCGCCCTCGTCGGTCTGCATGCCATCCTTGCCGAAGAACTGGCCGATATCGCCGATGATGCTGCCTTCGTCGCGGCCGTGGTCGTAGAGGGTGGCTTGTTCGTCGCGGAGCCGGGAGAGGAAGGCGTCCTTACTGGTGGAGGCGGGGTCGCTCGGATTGTTTCCGGTGGTCAGCATCAGGGTGTACGAGGGATCGATCATCGCCCGAGCCATCACCGTCGACGAGGCGACACAGGTGGGATATCCGCCCTGGGTCCAGCTGCCATCCTGGTAGCTGGCCGAGATGGTGCTGTCGGAGTTGGTGAACGGGGTCAGATGCTCACGTAGCCAGGTCGTATCGTCGCCGTAGGGGTGGATCGTATTCGCGAACTGAGTGAGTTCGTCGGCGCTGTGGCCGGCTGCCAGCGTCTTCATCAGGTACGCGCGTTCCTGTGGCGATTTGGCGTTCGCCAGCAGCTCGGTGACCTTCTGCCGGTCGGTGTCGCTCATCTGGTCCAGTCGAGCCGCCGCCCGGTCTGCGGCATCGGTGGTGAGAATGATGTTCTTGCCCTGCGCGCCGTCGCCGGTCGACGTCTCGGCCAGGACCATCCGGTCCGAATCGGACAGATTTCCCGAGTCCATCACCGCGGCCCTGGCTTGCGCGGTGAGCGCCCGCAGGTCCCGCGCGGCATCGGTGCCCGCGGTCTCGGCCTTGGTGATCGCGGACAGTAGTAGCTCGGCGGCGCTCGTTCCGTAACTTTTCGCCGTCATCCAGTCGCTGTCGTCGCAGGCTTCGATCGCGCGACGCAGCGGATCCTGCGCGTCGGTGTGCGATTGTTTCGCGGTGGTGATCCCCTCGGCGAGCGTGGCCAGAATCGTGCGCGCCCTGCCGAATACCGCAGCGGCCAGTTCCACGTCTTCCGCCACGGCGACCACCACGTCACCCGCGACGTTGGCGGTGCGACCGACCCATACCTCGGGCAGCTCCCGCGCCGAGGCGTTGGCGACGTCAAGAGCGGCCATATCGGTCGGCCCGGCCGCTTTCCCATAGCCATCCGAGAGCTGGTCGATGGTCTCGGCGTTGCCTTTCGGTGCCGGGACACCGGCCAGACTCGCGACCGCGGCCGCCACCGTCATCGACGACCCGATCTGCAATTGGGCCATCGCTTTGCCGATTGTTTCGAGATCGGACATCGTTGCCTCGCTCCGCCTAGCTGTCGAGCGCCGTGCCGTGCATGAAGGACGTGAAGTCGCTCGACCAGGTCACGTCCTTTTGTGAGTAGGTCGAGGCGGCCGTATCGAACTTCGCCCCGACTTCGTCGAGGGCACCCGCGTGGATGCCGAGTTCCTTGGTCCACGCGCTGTGGAAGGCGGTGTAGGCGGTGAGGGCGTCGGCCGAGCCGAGCGCGTCTTCGCTGGCGCACGGCAGCGTCTGGATTCCCTTGCCGATCACGCGAAGATCGGCGGCGCGATCGTAGAGAAATCGGGAAAGTGCCTGGATCCCAGCTAGATCCGCGGTGAAACCGTCGTAATTCGTCATCTGTCCCCACCCTTGGACGCGGCGTTCCGGCCGCAGGTGGCCCACTGTAGCCCGAGGCACCCGCCGTAGCCAACGGGCGATGTGACTCGGCTAGGCCGGGTAGCGGTCGAACCAGTCCGGGGTGGGCTGGCCGTGGTCGTCCTGTGGTGGGGTGAGGCCGAATTCGGTGCAGTAGTCGGTGGCGAGGCGGTCCAGGGCGGCGCGGGCGTCGACGGTGTCGGACCAGCGGTGGGGGAGGGCGGTGCGGCCGTAGCGGGCGCCGAGGAGGCTGCCCGCGATCGAGCCGGTGGCGTCGCTGTCGCCGGAGTGGTTGACCGACACCAGGAGTCCGGCGCGGACGATGTCGTGCGCGGCGCCGCCCCGGTATTCCGCGGCGAGCACGGCGTATACGGCGATGGCCAGTGCCTCGGGGCCGACCCAGCCCTGGCCGAGGGATTCGACCTCCTCGGGGGTCGGTCCGCGGCCGGTGCGCGCGGTCGCCTCGGCCAGTGCGACCGCCGCGTCCAGGGCGGCCGAGGTTTCCTCGTGCTCGGGATAGGTCGCCAGTTCGGCCCGGGCGCGGGCGAGCGCCGTCGTGGTGTCGTTTCCCCGGGCGAGCTGATAGATCAGCGCCGACAGGGTGCCCGCCGGCAGCCAGCCGCTGGGATGGCCGTGCGTCAGTGCGGCCGCGTCACAACCCAATTCGAAGATCGCCGCGGTGGCCGCGCCGGAACGATCCGCGGCGTACCCGAATCCGCACGGTGCCGCGCGCATCACCGCACCGCTGCCCTTGGACTGGTTGATCGGCTGACGGCGGGTCCCGAGCGGGGCGGTCGGCGCGCGGCGCGCCGCGGCCTGCCGCAATGCCGTGTACACCGAATTCGCCACGCCTCGTTGCTCGATCAGTTCGGGATGGCCGCTGAGTGAGCTGTGCAGCGCGAACGGCTGGTCGGGCAGGTCGACCACCTGGCCGCGCAGCCAGACGAGCATGCCCTGCTGGAGCAGGCCCATGGTGGCCCCGCCGATGCCCTTGGCCCTGGCCCGCACCGAGCCGCGGATCAATGCCTCCACGGTGAACGCGGTCAGCTGCGTCTCCTCGGAGATCCGCAGTGGATCGGCGTCGGTGAGGCCGTCCGGGCCGTACTGGTCCCGGATCTGGCGCAGGGTTCTGGTCTCGATCGGGGCCCCGAGCGCGTCACCGACCGCACCGCCGATCAGGCAACCGTGTACCGCGTTCAGCCACACCGATCCCGCGCTCGCCACGGCGTCGCTGCTGCGGTGCGTGTGTTCGCGTCGGGACGCCTGCTGTTCGGGGTCGTGCCGACCGGAAGCCGGTGTGCGCGAGGTGGCGCCGGGGTGTCGCGCCGGGTGCCGGATGTCGATCCGCGGCCGGCCGTCCGCGGCTGTCGCGCCGCGTGCGGTCGGCTCGGACCGGCGGGCCGCCTCCGCCGCGGCGTTCCGCCGGGCAGGCGGCGCGTCGGTGTGGGCCACCGGTCCGGCGCCTCGGCCGCGGAAGTCGGTGCCGGATCGGTGGTCCGGCGCGTGACCAGTGGACAGGGCGGTCCGGGGCGTGGCCGAGGACCCGCTCGGCGCGGCAGTCCCTCGGCGCGTGAGGGATTCGGTGAGGGCGGCCGCGAAATCGGCGCAGGTGGGGAAGCGCCGCGCCGGGTCCTTGGCCATCGCCTTGGCCAGGACCGCGTCGACCGCGGGCGACAAGGTGGACCGCCGGGTGCTGGCCCGCGGCGGCACGGCATTGAGATGGCCGAGCATGACGGTCGCCGGGTTGGGGGCGTCGTAGGGGCCGCTGCCGGTGAGCAGCCGGAAGACGGTGCACGCCAGGGAGTACTGGTCGCCGCGGCCGTCCAGGGGCGCGCTGCTGAGTTGTTCGGGGGAGGCGTAGGCGATGGTGGCGGTGAACTGGCCGGTGCGGGTGAGGCCGCCGGTGTCGTCGAGGAGCTTCGCGATGCCGAAATCGGTGAGCAGGACGCGTTCGTCGAAGCCCGCGCCGACCCCGGCGGTGCGGGAGAGCAGGATGTTGGCCGGTTTCACGTCCCGGTGCAGCACGCCCTGGCGGTGCGCGTAGTCCAGCGCGCTCGCCGTCTGGGTAACGACCTGGGCGATCCGCTCGCTCCCGAACTGTGGCACCGGAACCGCCGCCGCGTCGACGCCGTCGACGAACTGCATGGCGATCCACAGCCGGTCCTCGTCGACGCCGCGGTCGTAGACGGTGATGATGTTCGGATGGTCCAGCTGCGCGACCAGGTCCGCTTCGCGTTCGAACCTGGTCCGGATCTCGAAGTCGGTGAACAGGTCACGGTGCATGAGCTTGAGCGCGGTCAGCCGGGGCAGCCGCCGGTCGCGGGCCGCGTACACCGCGCCCATGCCCCCGCGCCCCAGCTCCCGCTCGATGACGAACCCCGCGAACACCTCCCCGCGCCGCAACATCGCCTCACCCCGTTCACCGAACCCGATCGCTTCGCAGCCTAGCGAAACTCGCGGTGCTACACGGCGGGAGTGTTGGTGTCGGCCCAGTGCGTGAGGTCGCCGCGGTCCAGGGCGACCGCCAGCAGATCGGGGAATTTGTCCGGCGTGCAGGCGAAGGCGGGGATGCCGAGCGCGGCCAGCGCGGCGGCGTTGTCGTGGTCGTAGGCCGGCGCGCCCTCGTCCGACAGTGCCAGCAGGACCACCACCTGGACGCCTGCCTCCTTCATCGCGTTGCACCGGCGCAGCATCTCCTCGCGCACGCCGCCCTCGTAGAGGTCGGAGATGAGTACGAACAGGCTGTCGGTGGGCCGGGTGATCAGCGTCTGCGCGTAGGCGATGGCGCGGTTGATGTCGGTGCCGCCGCCGAGCTGGGTGCCGAACAGGACGTCGACCGGGTCGCTGAGCTGCTCGGTGAGGTCGACGACCTCGGTGTCGAACACCACCAGCGAGGTCTTCAGCGAGCGCATCGAGGCCAGCACCGCCCCGAACACCGAGGCGTAGACGACGCTGGCCGCCATCGAGCCGGATTGGTCGATGGCCAGCACCACATCGCGCTGGATCGACTGTGCCTTGCGCCCGTAACCGACCAGCCGCTCCGGCACCACCGTGCGGTGCTCGGGCAGATAGTTGGCGAGGTTCTTGCGGATGGTCCGGTCGAAGTCGATATCGCGCAGTTTCGGGCGGTGGGTGCGGGCCGAGCGATTGATCGCGCCGGTGACCGCGGCGACGGTCTTGGCGGCGATGCGCTGCTCGATCTCGCGCACCACCTTCTCGACCACCATCCGGGCGGTGGCCTTGGTGGTCTCCGGCATCACCCGGTTCAACCCCATCAGCGTGCCCACCAGGTGTACATCGGGCTCCACCGATTCCAGCAGTTCGGGTTCGAGCAGCAGCTGGGTGAGGTTCAGCCGCTGTACGGCGTCGCGCTGCATCACCTCGACCACGGTCGCGGGGAAGTAGGTGCGGATGTCGCCGAGCCAGCGCGCCACGCGCGGTGCCGAACCACCGAGTCCGCCGGACCTCTTCGTCGATCCGCGTGCCTCACCGGTGTTGTAGAGGGCGCCGAGGGCTTGGTCCATGGCCTGGTCGGGGCCCGAGGACAAGCCGCCGAGCTGCTCCTCCGCGGCCTGGCCGAGGACGAGTCGCCAACGGCGCGAATGGGTGTCGTCGTTACCGGTCACGGCAGCAGCTCCAGGTGTTCGAGCGGAATTCGTCGGGATGCCGGTGATACCCGGGCCGTAGCTCGGATCTCCGGCGGTGTGCTGCACCGGATTCGGCGGGCGGCGGCGAGGACCGCACCGTGGGCCGGTGGCGCGGTCATCCGGCGGCGCCCAGGATCGCGGCGGCGGCGCGCAGGGCCGCCTGCCCTCGGGCCGGGTCGATGGGGGTCGCGCCGGTGGCCGCGGCCGGTGCAGAACCGGTATCACGCAGGGCCTGGCCGATGGCGCGACGCTCCCCGGATTCGAAGGAACCGAAGGTGCGGCGCAGCAGCGGCAGGGTGGCGACGAACTGGTCCTCGGTGAGTTCGCGGAGCCACTCGTCGATGCGGCGCAACAACTCCCGATCGTGGACGAGCAGCAGGCCGCGCCCGCCGAGGAAGCCGTCGATCCAGGCGGCCTTGGCGGCGGGGGTGTTGCCGACCGACAGGGCGGCGGCCAGCCGGCGGGCCGAGTCGGCGTCGTCGATGCGTTCGGCGTCGCACAGCAGGCGGACCGCGCGGCCGCTGATCGCGCCGTGCACGTCGTCGCGGTCGGCGATGCGCTGGAGCGTGGCCAGCCATTCGGTGGTGGCGTGGTCGTCGTCGCGGGTGCTGATCGCGGTGTGCGCGGCGTCGATCTGGGCGCGCAACGCCTCGGCCGCGTCGGTGTCGAGGCCGGTGACCGCGCCGGGTAGCCCGGCGCAGATCCGCACCAGCAGGCCGTCGGCGACATGGGCCAGCGCCTTGGTGTCGGTGCCGCGGACGTCGCCGTAGCGCAGGGTCCTGGTCAGACCGGGCAGCGCGCCCAGCAGATGGGTGACGTCGTGGTCGAGGGCGGCGGCCGCTTCCAGCCGGGTGATCAGGCCGTCGGTGGCGCCGCCCAGATCGGCCAGCAGCGCGGTCTCCAGCGCGTCGGCGAGTTCGGCGACGGTGACCCCGTCGCGGCTCGCGGTGTCGAGGATCTTCGCCTCGGCGGCGGTGCGCAGCGTGGTGCCCCAGACCGCGGCCTCGACGATGCGGACCTCGAATTCCGGTTCCCAGCGCAGGGTCCAGGTCTCCCGGAAGGTGCCGGTGTTGCGGACCTCGCCGACGGTCGGCGTGCCCCAGTCGACGCCGAGCAGCCGCAGCCGGTGCAGCAGGTGCGAGCGCTCGACATCGCGCTCCTTGCGCAGGTCCAGATCGACCGTGCGGGCGAGAGCTTCCTGCTTGAGCCGCAGCGTCTTGCTCCGCGCTCGCAGATCCGCCGCCAGCGGCACGGTGGGGGTGTCCTCGGGGACGCCGCCGAGGGTCTCGCCGACGACGAGTTCGTCGATCACCAGCCGCAGCATGGTCTCGTCGCCACCGCACATGACCGAGCGCACGGCCTCGGTCACTTCGGACAATCCGGCCAGCGGGCGCCCGCGCAGCGCGGCCAGCGTGTCGGCCAGGCGCACCGACTCGATGATGTGCGCGCTCGACACCGGCAGATCGTGCGCCCGCAGCACGCCGGCGACCTTCGTCAGCCACCGCGCCACCGGTCGCTCGGTCTCGGTGAACAGATGGTGATACCAGCCCGGCGAGGTGACCCCGGCCCCGTACCCCGAGCCCGCCGCCAGCCGCGAATGCGTCCACGGCACCCAGGTCAGCGCGGTCTTGATCTTCGGCAAGCCCTTGAGCAGCCGGGCGTCCGGTGCGGCCGGTCCGAGCGCCCCGTCCAGCGCGGGCGCGTGCCAGGCGCCGCACACCACGGCCAGCCGCTTCGCCCCGTCCTTGAGCGTCTGCCGCATCACCTGCCGCATGTACGCCTCGCGCCGCAGGGTGTGCTGATCGACGACCAGCGGTGCGATCGCGGGGTCCGCCGGTAGCGCGGTGCCCGATCCCGGTGCCGGTGCTACGTCGTCCGGTTCCACTGTGGAATCGGTGGGCAGGCCGGTCGAGAGCGGCGAATCGTCCTGTGGCGTCTGGATCGCGTCTTCGCGCAGGGCGGCCATCGCGTCCGCGATCGCGTCGAAAGCTGCACTGTCCGGGACGGATTCGACAACGGCGTCCCACCAGCGTTCGGCGTCGTCGTAGCCCGCTGCCGAGGCCAGGGCGGCCAAGGGGTCGCTGCGGTCGCCACGAGCGTCGTCATCGTCGGCGAGGACGTTCGCGGCGGGGAGATCGCAGAAGCGCACCGGCACGGCGTGGTCGGCGCCGTAGCGCATGGCCTGCCACTCCGGGGAGAACACCGCGAACGGCCAGAAGGCCGCGCGGGCAGGCGAATCCGGAACGTAGGCCAGCAGGGCGACCGGCGGGCGCATGGTGTCGGCGGCGACGAAGCCGACGAGGGGGTCGGCGTCGGCGGGGCCTTCGATGAGGATGGCGTCGGGGCGGAACTCCTCGAGTGCCTGACGCAGCGATCTGGCCGAACCCGGACCATGGTGGCGGATGCCGAAGACCCGGGTCTGCGCGGCGGCTCCTGTCCCGGTCCGCCTGTCCTGGCTCGGGTCGGGAGTCGCGTCGTCCGCGGCCGACGCCCCGGTGACCTGCGCGCTCACATCGGCTGTTGCCACCGCGGCGACGGGTGCGGCACTCGGCCCGCTCGCCGGATCATGGTCCGGGTTCGTGCCGTCATTCGGTCGATTCATCGAAAACCCCATGTGTGCGGTCTGTTCCGTCCTCCCCGTCGGCCCGGCGTCAGTGCGAGATCTCGCGGCAGGCGCGGTAGAAGTCGGCCCAGTCCGGACGTTCGCGCACCACGGCCTCGAGGTATTCGGTCCAGATCACCGAGTCGGCGACCGGGTCCTTGATCACCGAACCGAGGACGGCACCGGCGATATCGGAGGCCCGCAGCACGCCGTCACCGAAGTGCGCGGACAGGGCGAGCCCGTTGGTGATCACCGAGATGGCCTCGGCGGTGGACAGGGTGCCCGAGGGCGACTTGAGCTTGGTGCGCCCGTCGGCGGTGATCCCGGAGCGCAGTTCGCGGAACACCCGCACCACCCGGCGGACCTCCTCGGCCGCGGCGGGGACGGTCGGAAGTTCCAGTGCGGTGCCGAGCTGTTCGACCCGCCTGCTGACGATGGCGACCTCGGAATCCTCGTCGGCGGGCAGCGGCAGCACCACGGTGTTGAAGCGGCGGCGTAGCGCCGAGGACAGGTCGTTCACGCCGCGGTCACGATCGTTGGCCGTGGCGATCACATTGAAACCCTTGGCCGCCTGCACTTCCGCGCCCAGCTCTGGCACCGGCAGGGTCTTCTCGGACAGGATGGTGATCAGCGCGTCCTGCACATCGGACGGGATGCGGGTCAGCTCTTCGATGCGGGCGATGGCCCCGGTCCGCATGGCCGTCATCACCGGCGAGGCGACCAGCGCGGCGTCACTGGGCCCCTCGGCCAGCAGCCTGGCGTAGTTCCAGCCGTACCGGATCGCCTCCTCGGCGGTCCCCGAGGTGCCCTGCACCAGCAGCGTCGACTCCCCGCTGATGGCGGCCGAGAGATGTTCCGACACCCAGGTTTTCGCGGTGCCGGGCACCCCGAGCAGCAGCAGGGCGCGATCGGTGGCCAGGGTCGCCACGGCCACCTCCATCAGCCGCCGCGGCCCGACGTACTTCGGCGTGATGACGGTGCCGTCGTCGAGCGTGCCACCCAGGACATAGGTGACGACCGCCCACGGCGAGAGCCGCCAGGACGGCGGCCGCGGCCGATCGTCGACGCGCGCCAGCGCGGCCAGCTCCTCGGCGAAGGCCTGTTCGGCATGCGGACGCAGCAGGGTGGTTGTGGATTCAGCTGTAGTCATCGGCTTGTCGACGCGGCACTCGGCAGTGACCGGGTGGCTGCGCCCTCTCCTTCTTCACATAGTTGTGTCGTATTGTGTGAGCCATGCCGAAGACGGTGAAGCGGGCCTACAAGTTCCGCTTCTATCCATCCCCCGCGCAGAGCGCAGAGCTGACTCGAACATTCGGATGCGTTCGTCTGGTTTGGAACAAAGCGCTCGATGCTCGTACCCGGGCCTGGGCGGCCGACGGGCGAAGCACCACCTACGTGCAGGCCTCCGCCGCGCTGACCGAGTGGAAGCGCAGTGACGGGCTGGCCTTCTTGAACGAGGTCAGTTCGGTTCCGTTGCAGCAGGCGTTGCGACACCAGCAGGCAGCGTTCGCCGCATTCTTCGCGAAACGCGCAGGATATCCGAGGTTCAAGTCGCGAAAGAAGTCTATGGCGAGCGTGGAATACACGCGATCGGCCTTCCGCTGGCGCGGCGGACAGCTGACCTTGGCGAAGATGGCTGAGCCGCTTGATATCCGATGGTCGCGGCAACTGCCCGAATCCGCGAACCCATCTACGGTCACAGTGTCCCGCGACGCGACGGGCCGTTGGTTCGTGTCGGTTCTCGTTGAAGAGACGATCGAGCCGCTGCCGCTGATCGATGCGATGGTCGGTGTGGACGTTGGCCTCTCCTCGTTGGCCGTTCTGTCGACCGGCGAGAAGATCGCCAATCCGCGACACGAGCGACGTGATCGCCTGAAGTTGGCCAGGGCGCAACGGGATCTGGCTCGCAAACAAATCGGCTCGAACAATCGGCAGAAGGCACGCCGACGGGTGGCTCGCGTGTACGCGCGGATAACCGATCGACGTACCGACTTCCTGCACAAACTGTCCACGAGGCTGATTCGCGAGAACCAAGTGATCGCCATCGAGGACCTGTCGGTGCGCAACATGGTTACCAATCACACGCTTGCCCGTGCGATTTCGGACGCGAGTTGGGGACAGTTGCGCAGCATGCTCGACTACAAGGCCGACTGGTATGGACGCGAGTTGGTGGCAGTAGACCGCTGGTACCCGTCGAGCAAAGTGTGCTCGGCCTGTGGTGTGCTCACTGACCAATTGCCGCTGCAGGTTCGTCAGTGGACGTGCCGATGCGGCGCTGTTCACGACCGCGACGTGAACGCGGCCCGCAATATCCTCGCTGCCGGGCTGGCAGAGAGATGAAACGCCTGTGGAGTCGGCGTAAGACCTGGCGGGAGTTTTCCCTTCGGGCGGCTGATGGTGAAGCAGGAATCCTGGTTCTTCGGGGCTGGGAGCAGTCAACGCAGCTCCTCGAGCATGGTCGCGCGGTCGGTGAGGTGGTGGGCGAGTCGGTGGAAGGCCTGTTGCCAGGCGGGGTCGTCGGTGCTGTCGGCGAGTGCGGTGACGCGCTCGGCCAGGTCGACGGGCAGGTGGACGCCCGCCGCGGTGATCAGGGCCCGGTCGGCGTAGACGCCGGCGTTCGCATGGGCTTGACGGGAGGTCGTGCGGGCGCGTTCGCCGAGCAGGCGCACGACGTGGTCGGCGACCGGGCGCGGCCAGGGATGGTCGAGGCCGGGCAGGATCGCGTGCAGTTCGGTGAGCTGGTGGGCGTCGAGATCGAGGACGTGCTCGATCCGGTCGGTGGCGTCGAGCAGGGTGAACAGTTCGCGGCGGCGCAGCACGGCCTGTTCGGTCGGGGTGGCGTTGGCGAACAGCGCACGGGCCCAGGTGGTGTCGCGCTGGGCGAGGGCGGCGTCGACCCAGCCGTCGACGATCGCCTTGGCGTAGCGCGGCGGCAGGGTCAGGGTCAGCGCGGCGGTCGCGGTGGCCGCTCCGGTGGCGCCGACGAGCGGTTCCCACGCGGTCAGCGGGGTGGCCGCGATCGCCTGGTGCAGGGTCTTCAGCGTGGAGTCGGGGGTGTCCCAGCGCAGGGTGGCCTGGTCGGTGCCGTCGGTGATGCCGTCGCGCCTGGCCTGCGCGTCGACCGCAGCGGGCACCGTGACCTCGACGGTGCCGTCGGCGTCGACGCGCAGCCACGCCGACACCAGCGCCGCCATCCGCTGCCCGAGCGCCGACCCGGGCAGCCGGGCCAGCAGGCCTGCCGCGGTGCGCCGGACGTCGCCGCGGCGATCGTCGAGTGCCCGCTCGAGCAGCGGCTCGTCGGCGAGACTCGATCCGTCGACGAGGAGCGCGAGCAACTCGGCCTTGATCGGGCCCGATTCCTTGGCCCACGCGGTACTCAGCACCTCGAGCGCGGCGGCGGGATCGGTGTGGCGCAGGCGCGCCAGCCAATCCTTGCGCTCGCCGGGCGCGCCGAACAGCCAGACATCCTGCGCCCCGGGTGTTCCGGTGACCTCCTCGGGCGCGGCCCGCTCGACCCGATCCACCGGGAACGAGTCGAGCAGCGTCGACCACGCCGGGTTCCGCGCCGCCAGCCACCGGCCACGCCGACCGGCCAGCCGCAGCAGCGGCCCGCGCAGCTGGACATCGGCGGCCGCGGTGAGCGCCTGCACGCACAGCACATCCGGCAGCCGGTAGTCGAACGGCGCCGCGGCGGTGAACCATTCGGGCAGGAACGCGGACTTCTCGGTGAGCAGGCGGCTGAGGCGCTCGGCGGCCTGCCGGGGCAGCAGCGGGCGCGCGTCGTCGGGCGCTGGGTCCGGCTTCGGCGCGGTGCCCGGCATCCGGCCGCCGCGCAGGTAGAGGTCCTGGAGGGCGGCCGCGTCGAGCAGCCGGACCGGCGGTTCGCCGGAGCGCTGCGGCACCACCGCCGTCACGGCGTCGGCCAGCTGGACGCCGTCGGCGCTGCGGCGGGCCGTGCCGAGCAGCGCGACCGAAACCAGTTCGGCCAGTTCGGGAGTCGGTGCCGACCGGGTGGGGAACTCGGTCTCCAGATCGGTGACCTCGCCGGCGCTGAACACCGAGACCGGATCGAACCCGTCGGCGCGCCACTCACCGGTGACGGTCACCGGATGACCGCCCGCCACCGCGAACAACCGCCACGGCCGCACCCCGGCGGGCAGCGGCAGCGCGGCGCCCTCGGCGTCGACGAGGTGCCAGCCGTGCTCGTCGAGCACCGGCACCACGTCGGCCAGCAGGGCGGGCCAGGCCCGCAGCCACGGGTCGTCGCCCAGTGCCGAGGCGTAGGCGTCGAGCGCGTCGCCGATGGTGACGCCGCCGATCGCGGGCACGGTGGTGAACGGTGCGGGGACGCCGTGCCGGGCGCCCCACTGCACGCGCAACGGCGCGGCGCCGGGGTAGTAGTGCAGATCGGCGTCGACCTCGTGGCCGGGCGCGGGGACCTCGCCGGTGAAATTCGGTGTGCCGAAGGAATGTTCGATCAGGACCGCCCAGCGCCCGCTGCCGCGGCCGCGCAGCCAGGTGCGCCGGGTGTGCAGGCGCTCCTCCTCGCTGACCCGCATGCCGAGGACCAGCCAGCGGTCCCGCACCGCGGGCTCGGCCAGCACGGTCTCGGCCTGGGTCGGATAGCCGACATGGGTGCGGATGCCCGCCCGCAGCGGCTCCGGGACGGCATCGATGGTGCGATGGGCCAGCACCAGCAGATGCAGCCGGGCGTACTCGCGCAGCAGCAGCTCGGGCCAGTGCTCGGTGGTCACCACGGCGGCGGGCAGGCGGCGCAGCGTCGCCGCGACACCGGGCGCCTGGGCGTCGACCATGCGGGCGGCGATCGCCTCGTACGCGGCGAACGAGCGGTCGGTCTGGGCCAGCCCGGTCCGGATCTGGTCGGTGAGCCACACCTCCAGCTCGGTCAGGCCCGCCGAGACCCTGGCCCGCCGTTGCTCGACGGTCGCCGGCGACGGTGTGGCGGCGGCCTTGGCCCTGGGTGGTGCCGCCGCCTTGGCCGCCCGGCCCGCCAGCCACTCCGCGGCGAACTCCGCGGGCGCGTCCTGCGCAGGCACCGCGCCGCCGGACCAGCTCAGCAGCAGCGACAGCGCGTGCTTGCACGGAAACTTGCGGCTCGGGCACGAGCACTTGTACGCGGGCCCGGCCAGGTCGACGATCGTCTGATAGGGCTTGGACCCGCTGCCCTGGCACAGACCCCACACCGCACTGCCCGCGCTGCCGGTCGCGCGCCAGCGACCGGCCAGCTTGCGCGCGGCAGCCAGTGAGCTCGCGTCCGGCGCGAGTGCGCGGACCTGGTCCTCGGTCCACGGCGCCTGTTGGTCGGTCATCGCCTTCCCCCGTTCTCTCCTCGCCGAAATATCTACCGCAGGGGACCGACAACTGCCGTTCACGTCGGCGAATCTCGGCGGAAGACGCTGCCGCTCCGGCAGATTCGTGCGGTTGGACTTGCTGCCTGCGGAAAAGTCTGGCATTCTGACCTGTTCGGCTCGCCCGGACCGCCCACGTCGCTCATCGCAGCGTAGCGCGGGTGTGAACACCTCATCGAGCTGCCCGCCGGGGTGGGCGAGGGGTGGACATCGAGGGGCCCGCCGTGGCACCACGATGGCCATTCCACTCCCGCGGGCAGATTCGCTGGGGCACTGCGCATCCCCTGGGCGAACGCTCCGCGATCAGGTAGCGTTTGCCGAGGAGGATCACGTGGGCCGGGCAGATCGGCCGCCGCGGTGCGTGCGGCCGCGAAGGGGGATGTCGCAGAAGTGTGCTCGGATCGCATCGCCGAGGTGGTCGCGCGCGAGCTCGCCGCCGACCCCGCCGTGGAGGGGCGGGTCGCCGAGTGCGTGCTGGCAGCCCTCGCCGAGGCCGACGGTGATCGAGCCGCACCCGATTCCGGTGATACCGGGGTCTTCCTGCGCTCGATCACCGTGCACGGCTTCCGCGGCATCGGGCCGACGGCCACGCTGCGCCTGAACCCCGGACCGGGGCTGACCTTGGTCGTCGGGCGCAACGGCAGCGGCAAGTCCAGCTTCGCCGAGGCCGCCGAATTCGCGCTCACCGGCGGCAACCGGCGCTGGGACGGCCGCTCGACCGCGTGGCGCGAGGGCTGGCGCAACCTGCACGAACCCGATCTCGCCCGGATCGAGGTCGACCTGCTCACGGCGGGCGAGGAGGCCGAGCTCACGGTCGCCACGCACTGGGCGCCCGGCAGCGAACTCGGCGAGGCGCAGTGGACCGAGCGCCGCGGCACGGACCGGACCGTGGCCATCGACCCGCGCAGCAGGCGCGGTCGGCTGGACCTGTATCGGCCCTTCCTGTCCTACAGCGAGCTCGGCGCCCTGGTCGACGGCAAGCCCAGCGACCTGTTCGACGCGCTGCACCGCCTGCTCGGCCTGGACGAACTGGCCGCCGCCGCCGAACACATCCGCCTGCGCAAGCTGGAACTCGAGCGCGCCGTCAAGGATTCCCGGCAGTCCCGCACCGATCTGCTCGCCGAACTCGCCGACGTCGACGACGCGCGCGCCCGCCACGTCGCCGACCTGCTCCGCGTCCCGGACCCCGATCTCGACGCGGTGGCCGCCGCGGTCGCCGGTTCGGTGCTCGGGCCCGACGGATCCGACGGGCTGCGGGCCATCCTGCGCCTCACGCTGCCCGACCCGGCACAGGTGGCCGCGGCGGTCGATCGCCTCGCCGACGCCGCCACCGCGCTGTCGCGCCACGCCACCACCGACGCCGAGTCCGACCTGCGCGTCCTCGAACTGCTCACCCGCGCCCGCGAACACGTCACCGCCAGCGGCGCCTGCCCCTGCCCGCTCTGCGGCCGCGGCGACCTCGACACCGCCTGGCTGGCGGCCGCCGACAGCGAAATCAGCCAGCGCGAAGCGCAACTCGCCGCACTCCGCTCGGCCCGCGCGGAGTTCGATGCCGCGTTGGCCGCCGCTCGCGCGCTCACGTCGCGTGTACCCCTCGAGCTCGGCGCCGCGCAGCCGACACCGGTCGCTTCCGCGTCGATCGTCGGCGGCGAAACCACACCGGGCAGCGGCGCTGTGCTGTCGGAAGGTGTGGCCACGCCTGGAGGTGGGACCGCGCTGGGCGGTGCCGCCGTGTTCGGTGGTGGGACTGCGTCGAGCGTCGGGCAGACGAGCGATGGGGCGGGTCTGATCAGGCGGCAACTGTCGGCGGTGCATGCACTCTGGACGGTGTGGGCCGGGCTCGGCGAGGCGGAACACGATGACGAGTTTTCGCAGCGTCTGGGTGACACCTACGCCGAGTTGAGCGCCGAACTCTCTGCTCTGCAACGTGATACGAGCACCGAGCTCGATCGCCTCGACTCCGTGTGGTCACCGCTCGTCCCGCGCATCCTCGCCTGGCTCGATCCCGCCCGCGCGGTGTCCGCCGACGCGGCCGAACTGCGGATGGTGAAGAAGGCCGCGGACTGGCTCAAATCGGCGACCGCGACGATTCGCGGCGAGCGGATGCGCCCGCTGGAGAGCACCGCGCGGTGGGTGTGGAGCACGCTGCGACAGCAGAGCAATGTGGAACTCGGCGCGATCCGGTTGCAGGGCAGCGCGGGCACCGCGCGGCGGGTGCTGTTGGATGTGACCGTCGACGAGGTGGACGGCGCCGCGCTCGGCGTGATGAGCCAGGGCGAGCTGCACGCACTCGGGCTGTCGCTGTTCCTGCCGCGAGCGACGATGTCGCACAGTCCGTTCCGCTTCGTGATGATCGACGATCCGGTGCAGGCGATGGACCCGGCGAAGGTCGACGGCCTGGCCAGGGTGCTCGCCGAGGTGGCGACCACCCGGCAGGTGGTGGTGTTCACCCACGACGAGCGCCTGGCCGAGGCGGTGCGCCGGATGCAGCTCGACGCCACGGTGCTCGAGGTACAGCGCCGGGAACGTTCCGTGGTCGAGGTGCGGGTGACCGGCGACCCGGTGCGCCGCTATCTCGACGACGCCCGCTCGCTGCTGCGCACCCCGCAGCTGCCGCCCGCCATCGCCGACGAACTCGTCGCCACCTGCTGCCGCTCCGCGATCGAGGCGGCGGGGCTGGCGAAGGCCCGCCAGGAACTGCTCGCCACCGGCCTCGATCACGCCGAAGTGGAACGGCGGGTGCGCAACGCCCACACCACCCGCGCGATGATCACCCTGGCGATCATGGGCCCCGGCGCCCGCGTCGACGACCTGAACAAGCACCTGAGCGCGGTCGGCGGCCGCTGGCTGGTCGGCGTGCTGCGCGACGCCACCGCGGGCGCGCACGTGCCGATCGATCGGCCGATGCGGGAATTGATCAGCGACACCGAACGATTCATCGCCTGGCTGCGCGCCCACGAGCCCGCCGCGGTCCGCTCATGAGCCGCGATACAGGTAGTCGGCGCTCGCGGTCCCGCCGGGGCGGCGGTGCTGCGGTGGTGCGCCGGTGAACCGGCGGAGCAGGCCGCGACGGCCCAGGTACACCCCGCGCCCCTCGGTGGCCGAGCGCCTGGAGGCGGCCGAGAACCTGCTGTCCGGCGACGTCTCCGACGCGGGCGGGGTGTGGTCGCGGGCGGTCGCGTGGATTCTGCGGCTCGCGCTCGAGCAGGCCGTCGACGAACTGTGGGCACAGATCGCCCCCGAACTCATGCGCTGCCCGATGCGGGCCCAGCTCCTCGCCCTGCGCGTGTACGCGGGGCCGGAGACGGCGGGCCGGGTCGGCGCGCTGTGGGCCGCGCTGTCCCGGGCGGCCCATCACCTCGACTACGAGATGGCGCCCAGCGTGACCGACCTGCGGCGCTGGCGCGATCAGACCGGTGACCTCGCGCGGACGCTGGAACTGGTCCCGCTCGCGCACCAGCCGTTCGGCTGATCCCGCGTGGGCGCCGCCGGTCCCGACCCGGCAGGATGACCGGCATGGGTGAAGCGAAACCGTGTCCGTGCCGTCGCGGCGAACCGTTCGACGACTGCTGCGGACCGATCCTGGCAGGCACCCGGCCCGCACCCACCGCCGAGACCCTCATGCGCTCGCGCTACACCGCCTATGTCGTCGGTGACGTCGACTACCTGCTGCGTTCCTGGCATCCGAACACCCGGCCCGCCGAGCTCGAGCTCGACCCGGCGCAGCGGTGGCTGTTCCTGGAGATCGTCGGCACGCAGCGCGGCGGGCCGTTCGACGACAACGGCACCGTCGAGTTCATCGCCCATTACAAGGTGGCCGGCGTCCGCGACGCGATGCACGAGAACAGCACCTTCGTCCGGGTCGACGGCGCATGGGTCTACCTCGACGGCACGTTCAGCGCCTGAGTCGCCCCTGGTGGATACTGACCCCGTGCCCAGGATCGCGATCGAATACTGCACCCAATGCCGCTGGCTGCTGCGCGCGAGCTGGATGGCCCAGGAACTGCTGACCACCTTCGCCACCGACCTCGGTGAGGTCGCCCTGGTGCCCGGCCAGGGTGGCATATTCCGGATCACCCTCGACGGTGAACAGCTGTGGGAGCGCAAGACCGACGGCGGCTTCCCCGACATCGCCGTCCTCAAGCAGCGGGTGCGCGACCGCATCGATCCCGACCGCGACCTCGGCCACGCGGACCGCCGCGACTGAATCAGGCGAACAGCACCGCGGCCGCGATCGCGAGCCCGAAGATCACCGCGGGCGGTCCGGCATGGTTCAGATCGTGGTGGGTGGCGTGCGCGAGGAGCGCCAGCGCGAAGTACGCCACCAGCCCGAGCGCCGTCGCCAGGCCCAGCGGCGTCCACCAGAGGCCGACGACCAGCCCGAGCGCGGCGGCCAGCAGCACGGCCGCGAGGATCGGCAGCCGTCGGCGTTCGACGCCGACCCTGGCGTAGGCCTCGACGACCTCGGGCCTGCCGGACAGTTTCGCGCGGGCGGAGTAGACGAGCAGGGCGGCCAGCACCAGGGCGACCGCGATACGCGCGACGGTCATGACGCGTCTTCTTCCGCGAGGGGATCGGTCCCCCTCGATTCTACGAACCCGCGGCGATCAGCGGACGGCTCCGCGGGTCAGCAGCAACCGCCGCCACCACAGCACCCGCCACCGGCGGGGCGTGGCGCGGCCACCGGCGCGGGGGCGGACCCGCGGCCGACGGTGCCGAAGGTGGTGAGCAGTTTGACCGTGTCGTCGTGGCCCGCCGGGCAGGCGGCCGGGTCCGCGGCCTGCGCCATCGGCCGGTTCACCTCGAACGTGTCGCCGCAGGAGCGGCACCGGAAGCTGTAGTTCGGCATCGGCACAGTGTAGGCGGGCGCTTGCGATCACCGTGCGCCGAAGCCTTCGTCCAGCCCGGGTGGCTCCGTAGCCTCATCGGTCAGCGGTGACGGCGAGGTGGCACATGACGAACAGCAGCGCGGGGGCAGTGTTGCGGGCGGTGCTCGAACTGGGGCCCGCGCCGCGCAGCGTCGTGGCGCGGCGGGCCGGGGTGTCGCCCGCGACGGTGACCTGGCAGAGCAAGGCCCTGCTCGAGGCGGGGCTCCTGGTCGAGCTGCCCGAGACCGCGGGACCGGCCGGGGTCGGCCGGCCGCACAGCCCGATCGCGCTCGACGCCGCCGGGAACGTGGTGCTGGCACTGCATATCGCGGCCGCGCAGATCACCGTCGCCGTGGTCGACATCGCCGGGACCGTGCTGTCCAGCGAGCAGGTGCCGCACCGGACGCACGCGCCCTACGACATCCTCGACACCGCGATCGACCGGGTGCGCGCCGTCGCGGCGGGCCTGCCCGACGGCCTGCGGGTCCGTGGCCTCGGCGTGGCCGTCGGCGGCCGGGTCGACACCACCACCGGTTCGGTCGTCGACCACTCCTACCTGCGCTGGCGAGATGTGCCGGTGCGCGAATACCTGGCCGCGCGAACGGGTTTGCCGACCAGCGTGGACAGCCACACCAGGGCGCTGGCGCACGTCGAGCAGCTCTACGGGCACCTGCGCGGCACGACGAGTTCGATCGTGCTGTTCGTCGGCAATGTCATCGACGCGGCGATCGCCGTGCACGGGCGGGTGCACTACGGCCCGCACTCCGGGGCCGGTTCGATCGCCCGATTACTCGGCGCGACCGCCGGATCCGCGTTCGCCCTCGACGATTTCGGCGACCACGCCCTGCTGGCCAGAGCGATGCGCGCCGGGCAGGTCGACAGCATGGCCGAGCTGGTGGCGGCCGCCGCGGCGGGCGGACCGGAACGGGCGTACTTCCTCGAACGGGCAACGGCGATGGGCGAAGTGGCGGCCGCGCTCATCGATCTGCTCGATCCCGAGGCGCTGGTGCTGGTCGACCGGGGCCTCGGCACGGTGCCCGGGGTCCGCGAAGCCTACGACGACGCGGTGCGCGCCCACTCGCTCATCGGTGCCGACCCGGCGGAGGTGGTGTGCGAATCCGCCTTCACCGGACAGGTTCTGGTGATGTCGGCGGCCGGCGTCGTGCTCCACGAATTGTTCCGTGAACCGCTGACCTCGGTGGTCGCCGACGCGGTTTGATTCGTGGTTATTTTAAGGCAGTCGAATATTGACCGGAACGGACGGCTGCGGCGACAGTTGTCGTATGAACAAAATGCAGTGTTGTCGCGCATCGAATTCGCTCGCCGACATTACTTCGATTCGATCCGGGAAATCATCTTGCGTAAGAATATTCGACGAATAGCACTGCTCGCCGCCGCCGCGTCGCTGCTGGCGGTGTCGTGCGCCACCGACGACAGCGACGGGGCCGCGCTGACCGCCGCGCTGCCGACCACGGTGCCGCCCGGTGTGGCGCTGACCGTCTCCGCCAACACCGCCAAGGTGGCGCTGACCGCCTCCGGTGAACTCGGCAAGCTGCCGTTCACGGTGTCGTCCTGGCCCGCGGTCTCGGCGGGACCCGATGTCATCCAGGCCTTCCGCGGCGGTTCGCTGGATCTGGCCACCAATGCCGGGATTCCGCCGATCCACGCGCACGCCACCGGGCTCGACGCCAAGATCGTCGGCGTCAAGGTCAGGGAGACGCCGCTGTACAAGCTGGCCACCGCGCCCGGCACCGCGATCACCGGCCTGAACGACCTGCGTGGCAAGAAGATCGCCTTCTCCCCCGGGCAGGCGCAGGGCGTGGTCGTGCTGCGCACCCTCGCGGCGGCGGGTATCCGCACCGACGAGGTGCAGCTGGTGGAGATCAACGGACCCCAGTTCCTCACGGCGTTGCAGGGCAAGCAGATCGACGTCGCCCCGCTGGGCGAGCCGACGCTGACGAAGTACCTCGACAAGTACGCGTCGGAAGGCGCCAGGGCGGTGGCCACGCCCGCCGTCGACGCGCTGAGCGTGCTGTGGGCGCCGACCAGCATTCTCCGGGACGACAGCAAGGCCGCCGCGATCGCCGAATTCGTGAAATTCTGGGCGCGCGGCGAAGTGTGGGCCTGGGAGCATCCCGAAGAATGGATCGACGCCTACTACGTGAAGGATCAGTCGGTCACCGAGGCCGACGGCCGCCGCATTCTCTCGACCGTCGAGAAGCCGTATTTCCCGGAGAATTGGGACGCGGCGATCGCCTGGGAGCAGCAGACCATCGACCTGGTCACCGGGGCCGGTTACTTCGGCACGCCGTTCGCGGCCGCCGACCTGTTCGACCGGCGCTTCGAGAAGCTGGCCGCCGGTGCCGTCCCCGGTCCGTATCGCACCAAGGGGGCGCAATGACCATCGCACTGACCCGCGCGGCCGTCCCCGTCGCCGCCCCGCGCGAGGACGGCTTCGTCGACCGCAGGGCGCTGCGCAGGCTCGGTCTGCGCAAGGCGATTCCGGCCGCGCGCCTGCTCGGCGTGGTCCTGCTGCTCGCCGCCTGGACGGCGGGCGCCTGGTCGGGGCTGCTCGACCAGCGCAAACTGGCGGCACCGTGGACGGTGCTGCGGACCGGCTGGGAACTGCTCGTCGACGGTCCGCTGCTGTCGCACCTGGGTGTCTCGTTGCAGCGCGCGGTGCTCGGCCTGGTCATCGGTGTCGCCGTCGGGACCGTGCTGGCGCTGGTCTCCGGGCTCTCGCGGCTCGGCGAGTCGCTGGTCGACGGACCGGTGCAGCTCAAGCGGGCGATCCCGACGCTGGGCCTGATCCCGCTGATGATCCTGTGGCTGGGCATCGGCGAGGAGTTCAAGGTCGTGCTGATCACCCTCGGCGTGATCGTCACCATGTACATCCAGACCCACGCCTCGCTCACCACGATCGACCAGAAACTGGTGGAACTGTCGGAGGTGCAGGGGGTGTCGCGGGCGACGTTCATCCGTCGCGTGGTGATTCCCGGCTCGCTGCCCGGCTTCTTCCTCGGCCTGCGGCTGTCGGTGACCGGTGCCTGGCTGGCGCTGATCGTCGTCGAATCCGTCAATGCCACCGACGGTCTCGGCAAGATGATGTCCAACGCGCAGAACTACGGGCAGGCCGACGTGATCCTGGTCGGCCTCGCGGTGTACGGCGCCTTCGGCCTGCTCTCGGATTCGGCGATCCGGGTGCTCGAGCGAAAGGTGCTGTCATGGCGGCGCACGATCGCGGGGTGAGCGCGGCCGCCGGGGTCACCGTGCGCGCGCTGACCCGCCGCTTCGGCGAGCGCACCGTGCTCGACGAGATCGACCTGACCATTCCGGCGGGCCAGTTCGTCGCGCTGCTCGGGCGCAGCGGTTCGGGCAAGAGCACGCTGCTGCGCGCGCTGGCCGGACTCGATTACGACGTGGCGGGCACGGGCTCGCTGCGGGTGCCCGCGAAAACCTCGGTGGTGTTCCAGGATTCGCGCCTGCTGCCGTGGCAGCGGGTGTTGCCCAACGTCCTCTACGGACAGCCCAGGTCGCGCCGCGAGGCCGGGGTCACGGTGCTCGCCGAGGTCGGCCTGGCGGGCCGGGAGCGCGCCTGGCCCGGCGAGCTGTCCGGCGGTGAGCAGCAACGGGTCTCGCTGGCCCGCTCCCTCGTCGGCGAGCCCGACCTGCTGCTCGCCGACGAGCCCTTCGGCGCGCTCGACGCGCTCACCCGGATCAAGATGCACGCCCTGCTGCGCGATCTCATCCGCAGACACCGGCCCACCGTCCTACTGGTCACCCACGACGTCGACGAAGCCGTCGCCCTGGCCGACCGGGTGATCGTGCTCGACGACGGCCGCCTCACCGTGGACATCCCGGTCGAGCTGCCCGCCGAGCGCGATCCCAGCCTGCCCGCATTCCAGCACATCCGCCGCACCCTGCTCGCCGCACTCGGCGTCGCGCCCGTCGCGGTCTGAAAGGTCTTCCCATGTCGAAACAACTGCACCTCAACGCCTTCCTGATGTCGGTCGGCCATCACGAGGCGGCCTGGCGGCTGCCCGAGAGCGATCCGCACGCGCACACCGACATCGACTACTACGTCCGGCTGGCCAAGACCGCCGAGCGCGGCAAGCTCGACTCGATCTTCTTCGCCGACAGCCCGGTTTTGATGGGGGATCCGGGGCGCAGGCCCAGCGGCAAGCTGGAGCCGACCGTCATCCTGACCGCCGTGGCCGTGCAGACCAGCCGGATCGGGCTCATCGCCACCGCCTCGACCAGCTACAACGACCCCTACAACCTGGCCCGCCGGTTCGCCTCGGTGGACTGGGCGAGCAAGGGCAGGGCGGGCTGGAACATCGTCACCACCGCGGGCGCCGACGCGGCCCGCAACTTCGGTCTCGACGACACCCCCGACCACAAGCTGCGCTACGACAAGGCCGCCGAATTCGTCGACGTCGCGACGAAGCTGTGGGACAGCTGGGACGACGACGCCGTGCTGGCCGACAAGGAACTCGGCATCCACACCGACGCGTCCAAGGTGCGCAAGATCCTGCACCACGGTGAGTTCTTCCGGGTCGACGGCCCGCTCAACGTGCCGCGCTCGCCGCAGGCGTATCCGCTGCTGGTGCAGGCGGGTTCGTCGGAGGACGGCAAGGAGTTCGCCGCCCGCTACGCCGAGGCCGTGTTCACCGCGCAGCAGACCCTCGACGACGCCAAGGCCTTCTACGCCGATCTCAAGGCGCGCACCGTCGCCGCCGGCCGCGACCCGGAGACCATCAAGATCCTGCCCGGCATCGTCCCGATCATCGGTGACACCGAGGAGCAGGCGCGCGCGCTCGACGACGAACTGGCCCGGCTGATCTCGCCCGAGTACGCGCGCAAGCAGCTCGCCGCGCACTTCAAGCTGCCCATCGACCAGCTCGACCTGGACAGCGAACTGCCCGACGACCTGCCCACCGAGGACGACATCCAGGGCTCCAAGAGTCGCTTCACCCTGATCGTGAATCTGGCTCGGCGCGAACGGCTCACGCTGCGCGAGCTGATCGCCCGCCTCGGCGGTGGCCGCGGGCACCGCACCTTCGCGGGCACCGCCGTGCAGGTGGCTGACGCGATCGAGGACTGGTTCCGCCAGGGCGCGGCCGACGGGTTCAACATCATGCCCGCCGTGCTCCCGTCGGGGCTGGAACGCTTCGTCGACGAGGTGGTCCCGATCCTGCAGGAGCGCGGCCTGTTCCGCACCGACTACACCGAGACCACCCTGCGTGGTCACTACGGCCTGGCCCGGCCCGCCAACCGATTCGACCAGCAGGCGGACGCGCTCGTGGCCGCCCGATGAGAACGGACTGGATCCGCTACCTGGTCGGCCGCTGTCTCGAGCACCGGCGGCTGGTGATCGTCAGCTACACCGGCGCGCTGGCGGCGGCGCTGCTCACCGCGGCGCTGCCGCTGGTCGTGCGGCATGTGGTCGACACGCTCAGCGCCACGGCGGCCTCGGTGGCGCCGTGGGTCGCGGTGCTGCTGGTGCTCGGGGCGGCCCGGTTCGGTTCGTCCTACGCGCGCCGGGTCGCCTCCTCGGAACTGTCGCTCGGGGTGCAGCACGATCTGCGCCGCGACCTGTTCGCCGCGCTGCTGCGGCTGAACGGGCGCGAGCAGGCGCAGCTGCGCACCGGGCAGGTGGTGAGCCGGGCGATCACCGACGTGACGCTGATCCAGATGTTCCTCCAGCTCATCCCGATGATCGCGGGCAATGTCGCGTTGCTGGTCGCGGTGCTGGTGCTGATGACGGTGATGTCGCCCGCGCTCACCGTGATCGCGCTGCTCGTGTTGCCGGGGCTGTGGATCGTCACCCGGCGCAGCCAGCGCCAGCTCTTCCCGGCCAACTGGGACGCCCAGGCCCGTGCTGCCGAGGTGGCGATGCGGGTGGAGGCCGCGGTGGCCGGGGTGCGGGTGGTCAAGGGTTTCGGTCAAGAGCGGCACGAGCTCGACCGGCTCGGTGACAGCGCGCGCGATCTGTACCGGTCGCGGTTGCGGGTCGCCCGGATCACCAGCCGGTTCACCCCGGTCGTGCAGGCGGTGCCCGCCGCCGGTCAGGCGCTGATCCTGGTCGTCGGCGGGTTGCTCGCGCTGCGCCAGGCCATCACGCTCGGCACGTTTCTCGCGTTCATGACCTATCTGAGCGCGTTCGTCGGCCCGGTGCGCCAGTTCTCGATGCTGCTCACGGTGAGTCAGCAGGGCAAGGCCTCGCTGGACCGGGTGCGCGAGGTGATCGAGGCGCCGGGTTCCGATGTGCCCGTCCCCGGCACCGCGCCGGTGGCCCCCGGACCGCCGCCGAGTGTCGAGTTCCGTTCGGTCCGTTTCGGTTTCGGGGACACCCCGATCCTCGACGATCTCGACCTGGCGATCGGCTCCGGCGAGACGGTCGCCATCGCGGGCGGAGCGGGCAGCGGCAAGACGATTCTGGTGTCGCTGTTGCCCGCGCTGCTCGAACCCGAGGCGGGCGTCGTGCTCTTCGACGGCGTCGATCTGCGCGCGCTGTCCGATCCGCGGGCGCGGGTGGCGATGGTCTTCGAGGACACGCACCTGATGGCCGACACCATCCGGGCCAATGTCGCCTACGGCAGGCCCGACGCGAGCGACGACCAGGTCCGGCACGCCCTGTATCTGGCCGCGGCCGACGAGTTCGTTGCCGCGCTGCCGCAGGGTATCGAGACCACCATCGGCGAACGCGGCCAACGACTCTCGGGCGGCCAGCGCCAGCGCATCGCGCTCGCCCGCGCCCTGCTCACCGATGCTCCGGTCCTCGTACTCGACGACGCCACCTCCGCCATCGACGCCCAGGTGGAGGAGCTGATCTACCAGCGCATCGGCGCGGAACTGCGGCAGCGCACGACGATCGTCGTCGCCCACCGGCTCTCGACGCTCGCGCTGGCGGACCGGGTGGCCGTGCTCGACGGCGGGCGCGTCGCCGAGCTCGGGACGCTGCGCGAACTCCAGCGCTCCGGCGAACTGTTCCGCGCCCTGTTCACCCCGCCCGAGGTCGTCGGCATCGGCGCCGACCCGCACCGCGACACCCCGCGCGAGGCCACCGCGGAACTGTGGGTGGCCCCCGAGGTCGACGAGGACGACGACCGCACCATGGAACACCTGGCCAAGGCGTTCGCGCGCCGGTCGGCGGGGGCGCCCGCTGGTCCGGGCGGGCCGGGCGGCGGGATGATGGCGAGCGCGCCGCCGACCGGTGACGTCGTCGCCCTGCTGGACCAGCTGCCGCCCGTCTCGGGCGAACCGGAGGTCGACCGGTCCTTCTCGCACACCCCCGACACCGCGTTCTCGCTGCCCCGGCTGCTGCGGCCGTTCACCTGGCCGCTGCTGGCCGGGCTCGGCCTGGTCGGGCTCGATGCCATCGCCCAGGTGCTCATCCCGTTCCTGGTGCGCTACGGCATCGACCACGGCGTGCTGGCCGGGGCGCGGGACGTGGTGCTCGGCGCCGCCGCGCTGGCGATCGTCGTCGTGGTGGTGGACTGGGGGATCAGTGTCGCCCAGGTGCGCGTCACCGGGCGGGTGGGTGAGCGGCTGCTCTACGGGCTGCGCCTGAAGACCTTCGCCCACCTGCAACGCCTCGGGTTGCAGTACTACGAGCGCGAGCTCGGCGGCCGGATCATGACCAGGATGACCACCGACGTGGACGGCCTGTCGGCGTTCCTGCAGACCGGCCTGGCCACCGCGCTCACCAGTACGGTCACCATCGCGGGTGTGGTCGTGGCGCTGCTGGTGATCGACGCGGGGCTGGCCCTGGTGGTGCTGGCGCTGCTGCCGATCCTTGCGGTGGCCACCGTCGCCTTCCGGCGCGCCTCGGTGCCCGCCTACAACCTGGCCAGGGAGCGGGTCAGCGCGGTCAACGCCTACCTGCAGGAGAACGTCGACAACATCACCGTCACCCAGGCGTTCCGCCGGGAAGCGGTGAACCAGGCCGAGTTCGAGCGGCGCTCGTGGGCCTACCGCGACGCCCGGTTGCGCTCGCAGGTGCTGATGGCGGTGTTCTTCCCGTGCATCGAGCTCATGTCGGTGATCGCCACCGCCGCGGTGCTCGCGGTCGGGGTGCACCAGGTGCGCGACGACCTGCTCACCGCGGGCACGCTGATCGCGTTCCTGCTCTACATCGAGCTGCTGTTCGCGCCGATCCAGCAGCTGTCGCAGGTGTTCGACAGCTATCAGCAGGCGGTGGTCGGCGTCGACCGCATCGGTGACCTGCTGCGCACCCCGGTCGACACCCCCGAGGCCGAGGACCCGCTCCCGGTCACCCGGCTCGACGGCGCGATCGAGCTGCGCGCGGTGAGCTTCGGCTACGCCGCGCGCGAGCGCACCGTGCTCGACGGGCTCGACCTGCGGATCGCGCCGGGGCAGAAGGTCGCGCTGGTCGGGGAGACCGGCGCGGGGAAGTCGACGCTGGTCAAGCTGCTCGCCCGGTTCTACGACCCGACCGGCGGCGCGGTCCTCGTCGACGGCGTGGACATCCGCCGGTTCCGGCTGCGCGACTATCGCAAGCGGCTCGGCGTCGTCCCGCAGGAGCCGTTCCTGTTCGGTGACACCGTGCGCGAGGCCATCGCCTACGGCAATCCGGGGGCGGCACCGGCCGAGATCGAGTGGGCCGCACGGGCGGTCGGCGCGCACGAGATGATCGCCGCGCTCGACCACGGCTACCACCAGTCCATCGGCGCGCACGGCCGCAGCCTCTCGGCGGGCCAGCGTCAGCTGCTCGCGCTGGCCAGGGCCCAGCTGATCGACCCGGACATCCTGATCCTGGACGAGGCGACCGCCTCGCTGGATCTGGCCACCGAGGCGCGGGTGCGCGCCGCGGTGGACGTGCTGACGGCGGGCCGCACCACGATCGTCGTCGCGCATCGGCTCGCGACCGCCGCCGACGCCGATCTGGTCGCGGTGGTCGGCGGGGGGAAGCTGGTGGAGGTCGGCACCCATGCCGAGTTGCTCGCCGCCGACGGTCCCTACCGGCGGCTGTGGGCCGCCTATGTCGGCGACGAAGCACAGCGCATTTCCAGCTAACCGGACGCGGTGTCGGCCGCTGCCCGGACGGGGATCTCCTGGCAGCGGCCGATATCGCTCTCGCCGGGGCCGGAGTGGGCGGCGGACGTGGCCGAATCCACATCGTGACCGCCGGGCGGCCCGCTGAGAAGCGGATTCGGTGTGTTCCGCGGGGTAACTGTTACCTGTCGGAATGGTGCGTTGGGAGGCTGACCGGGGCGGACGCACGTACTCTCGTAAGGAGTCACCAGGTGCTGCGGCCTGCGGGAGCAAATACACAGGCACCCGTCGGGTCGCGCCGGCTAGGAGGTGTGCGATGAGCATTCAGTCCGATCTCGGCCCCGACGTGCGGACGCACGAGGCCGAACCGCTGGCTCGCACGGAGTACGGAACGGTCAGCGGCGCCTGGGACGGGCCGATCGCGGTCTGGCGCAGCGTCCCCTACGCCGCCGCACCGGCCGGATCCGACCGCTTCTCGCCGCCGCGGCCGCCGCGCGCCTGGGACGGCGTGCGCGATTGCGTCGTCTTCGGTGACATCGCCCCGCAGGCGATGGGCGCGATGGTGCCCGTCGACTCCGATCTGGCGATGGGCGAGGACTGTCTCTGGGTCAACGTCTGGTCGCCGCGACCCGAGCCGAGCGACGACGCGCCGCGCCCGGTGATGGTGTGGCTGCACGGCGGCGCCTACTGCCTCGGCACCGCGGCGCAGACCATCTACGACGGGCGCAAACTGGCCGAGGCCGGTGACGTGGTCGTCGTGTCGGTGAACTACCGGATCGGCGTGCTCGGCTTCCTCGACCTGTCCTCGTTCGGCACGCCGTTCACCCCGAATCTCGGCCTGCGCGATCAGCTGGCGGCGCTGGCCTGGGTGCGCGACAACATCGCGGCGTTCGGCGGCGACCCGGACAATGTCACGGTCTTCGGTGAGTCCTCGGGCGCCGGCTGCGTGACGGCGCTGCTCACCTCGCCGTCGGCGGCCGGGCTGTTCCACAAGGCGATCGCCCAGAGTCCGCCCGCCACCACGGTCTTCGGGCAGGAACGCGCGGCCGTCGTCGCGCAGCGCTACCTGGAACTGCTCGAACTCGGCCCCGGCGAGACGGATCGGCTGCTGGACCTGCCGATCGAGCGGCTCGTCGAGGTGGGCGCGGTGCTGCTCGACGAGGTGCCGATCAACGAACCGGGCAGGCTCGCGGCGGCGCCCGTCGTCGACGGTGAGCTGTTGCCCGGCTACCCGATCGACCTTTTCCAGCAGGGGCGTTCGCATCGAGTGCCGCTGCTGATCGGGACCAACCGGGACGAGGCCTCGCTGTTCCGGGTGCTGCGCTCGCCGATCATGCCGGTGACACCCGACGCGGTGAACGCGATGCTGCGCGATGTCGCGGCCTCGCATCCGGAGATGTCGCCCGAGCGGATCGCCGAGATCACCTCCGCCTACCCGGATCTGACGAAAACCCGTGGGGCGCTGGCTATGTCGACCGACGCGGCCTTCCGGATGCCCGCCGCCTGGGTCGCCGAGGGCCACGCCCAGCACTCGCCGACCTGGATGTACCGCTTCGACTACGCGACCCCGATGCTGAAGGCCGCCCGGGTCGGCGCCGGGCACGCCACCGAATTGCCCTATGTCTTCGGCAATTTCGGCACGCTGAACCACGATCCGACCTTCTGGCTCGGCGGCCGCAAGGCCTCGGTCGCGGTCTCGGGCCGGATGCAGCGCCGCTGGCTGGCCTTCGCCGAACACGGTGTCCCCGCGGCCATCGACGGTTCCAAGCACTGGCCCCACTACCGCCCGTCGGCCCGCACCACCCTGCTCATCGACACCATCGACCGCGTCGTCGACAACCCCGACGCCGACCTGCACACCGCCTGGGGCGACCAGGCGGTCGGCTTCAGCTAGGCGAGCAGCCCCAGGATCGGCGCGCCGAGCGCGCCCAGCCAGTGTGCGAGGGCGGTGAGCGGGCCGGCCACGGCGGTCGCCGCGCCCGCGACCACCGTGGCGGCCTGGGCGATCCGGGTCAGTCGCGCGGAGATCTGTTCGCGGTCGGGCTGCGGCCGGGCGAGTTCGCGCTGGACCGCGGCCGCGTCGTCGGCGGCGCGGTCCATGCCGAGCCGCCGCAGGGTGGCCTCGAGTTCGACGGCGAAGTCGACGGTCTGGGTGGCGGTGAAGGTGCCGTGCTGACCGCCGTGGATGGTTTGGTCGCCGGCCACGTTGTTGATGTTGCCCTGCTGCGAGCCGATATTGAAGACCACGAGATTTTCCCCTTATCTGACGAACGGTGAGTTCCACGCGTGCCGTGGGTCCCGGTCGACCTTGCGGACGCGGGCGGCCGCGACGATCCACATGATCAGGCCGATGATCAGCAGGAACTGACCGACGAAGGCCACCGCGAAGCAGATCAACCCGGCGGGCATGCCGAGGCTCGTGTCGGGGCCGAAGAACAGCATCCCGTCGGGCGGCCCTGCGCTCGCATCGCCGAACGTGTCGTTCAGTTCGCTGATCCCGTCGATCAGGAAGTACGCGTAGCCGATTCCGCCGCCGACCAGCATGAACAGGCCGATCCAGAACACCCAGCGCGCCTTGGTCCTGGACGCCGCGACCGCGCGCAGGAAACTCTCGCGCTGCTCGATGTAGCTGTTGATCTGATCCCGCCCGACGTTGTTGATCTGGTGCCCGGTCTGCCGCTCCACCGTGAAGGTGACCGGATCCGGCGGTGGCCTGCGAACGGCCGAACTCGGCATCGTCACGGTGGGTGGCCCCTGCTCGAAGCGCGCGTCGACATTGCCGAAGGTAAGGATGTCGCCGTCGCGCAGCGGGCGCAGACCCGCGATCAGCTCACCGTCGACCCTGGTGCCGTTGGCGGAACCGAGGTCCTCCACGGTGGCGCGACCGGCGGTGAGATCGATGGCCGCGTGCGCGGCGCTGAGATAGCGGTCGTCGAGGCGCAGGTCCGCCCGCGCGCCGCGGCCGATCAGCTGCCGACCAGTGGTGAGCGGCAGAACAGTACCCGCCAGTTCCTGCGGGTGGAGGATGACGAGCCTCTCCATACCGCGAATGTTCGCAGGGTCGAGAACCGCCACGCCTGAGTACTTCACTACCTGTATCGGGGCTCCGACCAGGTGATTTTGTCGCGGAAACCGCCACCGCGGTGGCCACCGACCGACAGTCGGCGGCCACCGCGGTGGAACGGATCAGACGTCGGTGGAGAAGCGAATGCCGCCGTCGGGGATCTCCACGCCCGGCCACACCCTGGCACCGCGCAGCAGTTCACAGCGGGCGCCGATATTCGCGCCGTCGCCGATCACGCCGTCGCGGACCAGCGCGCGCGGCCCGATCCGGGCGCCGAAGCCGACGATGGAGCGTTCGACGGTCGCGCCCGCTTCGACGATCGCGCCGTCGAAGATGACCGCGCCGTCCAGGCGGGCACCGGCACCGATCTCGGCGCCGCGGCCGACCACGGTGCCGCCGATGAGCAGCGCGCCAGGGGCGACGCCCGCACCGGGATGCACCAGCGACTCACCCCGCTGCCCCGGCAGCGCGGGCGAGGGGGCGATGCCGCGGACCAGATCGGCCGAGCCGCGCACGAAGTCCTCCGGGGTGCCCATGTCGCGCCAATAGGAGGCGTCGACGTGGCCCTGCACCCGCGCGCCCTCGGCCAGCAGCGCGGGGAAGACCTCGCGCTCGACCGAGACCGGGCGACCGGTCGGGATCTTCTCGATGTACTCGCGGCGGAACACGTAGCAGCCCGCGTTGATCTGGTCGGTCGGCGGATCCTGGGTCTTCTCCAGGAACGCGGTGACCCGGCCGTCGGCGTCGGTCGGCACGCAGCCGAAGGCGCGCGGGTCGCTGACCCGGACCAGGTGCAGGGTGACGTCGGCGTTGGTCGACTCGTGGGTGTCGAGGATCGCGCCCAGATCGGTGCCGCCGAGGACGTCGCCGTTGAACACCATGACGTTGTCCGCGCGCAGCTTGGGCAGCACGTTGCGGATACCGCCGCCGGTGCCCAGCGGCTCGGTCTCGGTGACGTACTCGAGCTCGAGCCCCAGTTCGGAGCCGTCACCGAAGTGCTCTTCGAACACCTCGGCCTTGAACGAGGTACCCAGCACCACGTGGGTGATCCCGGCCTCGGCGATGCGGGCCAGCAGGTGGGTCAGGAACGGCAGCCCGGCCGTCGGCAGCATCGGCTTGGGCGCCGAGAGGGTGAGCGGACGCAGCCGCGTGCCCTGTCCGCCGACGAGGATGACCGCGTCGGTGCCTGAGTTGCCTGCCATCGAGTTTCCCCTGTTCACAGTGACGGCGCCCACGTCAGGCGCCGGTGCGCGCTTTCTCGCGCAGCGCCGATCGAACCGCAATCCGGGAGCGAACCGCAAGTCCGGCGCGCAGCGCGCCCCGCAACGGCGCCTGCCACCAGTGCGGATGCCGGTCGGCCTGGAAGCGGTAGGCGCTGGCGTGGTGGGCGGGCAGCATCAGTTCGGGATGCTTGCCCGCGGCGTGGCCCTTGGCGTGGGTCACCTCGGCGTCGGGGACGAACACATTGTGCCAGCCCGCCTTGCCCATGCGGTCACCGAAGTCGACGTCCTCCATGTACATGAAGTAGCGCGAGTCGAAGCCGTCGATGGTGTCGAAGGCGGCCCGGCGGACCAGCAGGCAGGAGCCGGACAGCCAGCCGACCACCCGCTCGGAGATCTCCTCGTTCTCCTGCCGGTAGCGCACCGACCAGGGGTTCTTCGGCCAGATCGTGCCCAGGATGGCGTGGCCCGCGCCGTCGGCGAGGCCGGGGACCCGGCGCGCGGACGGGTAGACGCTGCCGTCGGGCTCACGGACCATCGGCCCGAACGCGCCGGCCCGGGGCCAGCGCTGGGCGGCCGCGAGCATCTTGTCGATGGAATCGACGCCCCACCGGATGTCCGGGTTGGCCAGGATCACGAACTCGATCGACGGGTCGATCTCGGCGACGGCCCGGTTGATGGCGCCGCCGTAGCCGATGTTGCCGCCGGTCCGCAGCAGCCGCACATGCGAGTTGGCCTCGGCGACGAGCTCGGGCACGCCGTCGGTCGAGCCGTTGTCGGCCAGGATCACCTGCGGCTTCTCGCTGGTGGCGTCGGCCAGGGTGGTGATGAAGTGCTCGAGGTGCTCGCCCGGTGAATAAGTCACCGTGACGACGGCAAGGCCCGCAGGGGCCGCGGAATCGGCTGCGTTCACGACTGGGCAGCCTAGTCGGACAGACGCCGGAGTGCGTCGGCTAGTGCGGAACGCCAGGGCCGCAACGGGGTGAGACCGGCCGCGTCCCACGCCGCGGGGGACAGCACCGAATAGGACGGTCGCGGTGCGGGTCTGGGAAAGGCGCTCGAATCGCACGGCAGCACCCGCGCCGGATCCGCCCCGACCTCGGTGAAGACGGCGACGGCCAGATCGAACCAGGTGGCGGTGCCGGAATTGGTGGCGTGCAGCACCCGCGGCGCGGCGGGCCGGGTGCTCAGCTCGAGCAGCGCGGCCGCGAGATCGGCGGCGCTGGTGGGGGAGCCGAGCTGGTCGTCGACCACGGTGACGGTCTCGCGTTCGCGTTCCAGCCTGCGCATGGTCGCGACGAAATCCCCCTCGACACCGGAGTACACCCAGGCGGTGCGCACGACCTGCGCGTCGGGGCTCAGCTCCAGCACCGCCCGCTCGCCGGCCAGCTTCGACTGGCCGTAGACCGTCGCCGGTCCGGTGCGGTCGTCCGGTTCGTAGGGCGTGCTCGCGGTGCCGGGGAAGACGTAGTCGGTGGACACGTGGATCAGCCGGGCTCCCGCCGCGGCGCAGGCGGCGGCCAGCACGGCGGGGCCGGTGGCATTGGCGGCGAAGGCGGCGTCGCGATCGGATTCGGCGGCGTCGACCGCGGTGTAGGCGGCGCAGTTGAGCACCACGGCGCCCGGGCGCAGGACGGCGTCGACGGCCGCGCGATCGGTGATATCGAGCTCGGCCCTGCCGTAGCCCGACGCCGCGGGCGCGAGCCGCAGGATCTCTCGCCCCAGCAGGCCGCGCGCTCCGGTTACGATCAGCCGGGAGGGGACGGGGAAATCGGGGTTCACGCGGCCAGTCTGGCACGCCGGAACACCTGCGGTTCGGCGTGACTGTGGTAACTGTTGGTTAGCCTGTGATGGCCGGTTTCGGTGGACGAGCCCAGGCACACGAGATGGTGGGGTTTGCCGGGGATTCGGAGCCGAGCGCGGAGTTCGTCGAGAGGATCACGAGTTGCGAGAGTCGACACGACCACCCACGGTCGCCACCCAGACCGGTGCCGGTCCGGTGCAGGTGATGGTGGCGATCGCGGCGGTGCTGGTGCTCGCCCTCACCGGATTCGCGTGGCGCAGTGTCGACAACCTGATCGCCAATATCGATCGGATCGGTGGCCTCGGGCTCGGTGGCGGTCGCGACGGCGCGGTCGACATCCTGCTCGTCGGCGTCGACAGCCGCACCGACGCGCACGGCAACCCGCTGACCTCGGCCGAGCGCGCGATGCTGCACGCGGGCGACGAGGTGGGCACCAATACCGACACCATCGTGCTGGTCCGGGTGCCCAACGACGGCCGCTCGGCCACCGCGATCTCGATCCCGCGCGACTCCTACGTCGACGTGCCCGGCCAGGGCAAGGCCAAGATCAACTCCGCCTACGGCTCCACCAAGGAGGCCGAACGCGCCAAGCTGCTGGCCAAGGGCAGCTCCGAGGCCGACGCCGAACGCGAGTCGACCAAGTCGGGCAGGCAGGCGCTGATCAAGTCCGTGGCCTCGCTCACCGGCATCACCGTCGACCATTACGCCGAGGTCAGTCTGCTCGGCTTCGTGCTGCTCACCGATGCCGTCGGCGGGGTCGAGGTGTGCCTGAACAACGCGGTGGACGAATGGATGTCGGGCGCGGACTTCCCGGCCGGGCAGCAGCGTCTGGAGGGTCAGCAGGCGCTGAGTTTCGTGCGCCAGCGGCACGGGCTGCCGCGCGGTGACATCGATCGCATCGTGCGTCAGCAGGTGTTCATGGCCCAGCTGGTCGGCCAGTTGCTCAATGCCAAGATCCTGGCGAATCCGGGCAAGCTCGGCGAGATCAGCGAGGCGGTCGGGCGCACGGTGGTGCTCGACGAGGACTGGGACGTGCTGGCCTTCCTGCAGCAGCTCAAGGATCTGTCCGGCGGCAAGGTGGAATTCGAGACCATCCCGGTCGCCGACCTCAACAGCATGACCTCGGCGGGCGAATCGGTGGTCCGGGTCGAGCCGAAGGCGGTGCAGGACTACGTCGCCGGGCTCGTCGGCGAGGAGAAGAAGGGCGGCGGCGACGCGCCGAAGCTCGACCCGTCGACGGTGACGGTGAGCGTGTTCAACGCGGGCGGCAAGGCCGGGCTGGCCGCCAAGGTGTCGAGCGCGTTGACCGGCAAGGGTTTCCGCGAGGGCCTGGTGGGCAATTACTCCGGAGGCAGCGTGAGTTCGAGCCGGGTGCTCGCCGCGGACGCCGGGGATCCGAAGGCCGCGGCGGTGGCCGAGGCACTGGGCGGTCTCACCGTGGTCGCGGATCCGTCACTGTCGGCGGATACCGTGAGCGTGGTGCTGGCGAGCGACTATTCTGGTCCGGGCTCGGCCGCGGCAGGCATGTTCGATTTCGACGGAACATCCTCGGCGACCGCGACGCCAGTACCGCCAGCCCCGCCGATCGACGCAGGCCAGAACGGACCGAAATGCGTGAACTGACCCATGCGTGAGCCGAACTCGACCCTCACCGACGTCCTCCTCGACCCGATCCTCGAACGCGACCCGGCCGGTCCGCGCGTCACCTGGTACGACGACGCCACCGGCGCCCGCATCGAGCTGTCGGGTCTGACGCTGGCCAACTGGGCCGCCAAGACCGCCAATCTGCTGCGCGACGAGTTCGCGCTCAGTCCCGGCGCCAGGGTCGCCGTGCTGCTGCCGGCGCACTGGCAGACCGCGGCCGTGCTGCTCGGCTGCTGGTGGGCGGGCACCGAGGTGGTGCTCACCCCCGATCCCGACGCCGACCTCGCCCTGGTCACCCCCGACCGGCTCGACGACGCCGACGGCGTCGACGAGGTGGCGGTGCTGTCGCTGGACGCGATGGGCACGCCGGTGCGCGATGTCCCGGTCGGCGTCACCGATTTCGCGACCGCGGTCCGCGTGCACGGCGACCAGTTCCTGCCCGGTGGCTTCCGGGCCGCGCTCGACGGGCTCTCGGTGGGCGAGGTGCTCGCCGAGGCCAGGAAGTCGGCGGCGCTCCAGGGGATCTCCGCCGGTGACCGGGTGCTGTCGAGCGCGCCGTGGGAGACCGTGACCGAGCTGATCGACGGCTACATCGCGGTGCTGTACGCCGGTGCCTCGCTGGTCCAGGTCGTCAATCCCGACCCGGCCGCCGTGGAGCATCGGGCCGCCACCGAGCGGGTCACCGTCCGGCGCTGATCCTGGCCGCGTCTCCTACCCAGGTATAGGTCGATCTCCGACTGGAACACGTTCCGCCAGCGTGCCGGTGGCCGTACGGTGGAGGCATCCATTCGGCAGAGCGGCAGGGGTGGCGATGAACGCGCAGTACTGGTTGCGATGGTCGGCCGAGCACGGAGCGCCACGGGCGGTCCTGCGCTGGCAGGTGCGCAAGGGTGACCCGTTCGCCATCCTGCTCAGTGGACAGCGCGGCCTGCACGACCCCTACCCGCTGATCGACGAACTCCGCGCGCCCGGCGGACTGCTGCGGACCCCGCTGTCCTACGCGGCCTTCGACCACGGCCAGGTGCGGGCCATCCTGCGCGACACCCGATTCGGCGTGCGGCAGGCACTCGGCGGCGATCTGCCGGGACCGTGGCGCAAGCTCGCCGCGCTGGTCACGCTGCCGCCCAATCCGGTCGAGCCGCCGTCGATGCTGGTCCTCGACCCGCCCGAGCACACCAGGATGCGCAAGCCGGTGGCCTCGGCGTTCACCCCGCGCGCCATCGCCCGGTTGCGGGATCGGGTGGAGGTGGTCACCGCCGAGCTGCTCGACGCGATGCCCGCGCACGGATCGGTCGACCTGATCACCGATTTCGCCGCCAGGGTGCCGATCGCGATCATCGCCGACATGCTCGGCTTCCCCGCCGCCGACCGCGACCTGTTCCTGCGCTGGGGCGACCGGGTGACGCCGCTGCTCGACATCGGCACCTCGTGGCGCACCTACCGGGGCGCGATGGTCGCGATCGAATCGATGGACGACTACCTGGCCGCCCACATCGCCCAGCTGCGCCGCGACCCCGGCGAGGACATCCTCTCGACCCTGGTCCGCTCCGGCGACCTGGACCTGCGCGAACTCCAGGCGGGCGCGAGCCTGCTGATGGGCGCCGGTTTCGAGACCACCGTCAACCTGATCGGCAACGCCATCGCGGCGCTGTCGGCCAACCCCGATCAGCTCGCGCTCGCCCAGGCCGATCCCGACCGCTGGTCCGACGTGGTGGAGGAGACCCTGCGCTTCGACCCGCCGGTGCAGACCACCGCGCGCCAGGCGCTCGAGGACGTCGAGATCGACGGCATCACGGTGCGGGAGGGCCACACGGTCATCCTGTCGCTGGCGGGTGCCAATCGCGACCCCGCCGTCTTCGCCGACCCGCATCGCTTCGACATCGACCGCCCGAACCTGCGCGAACACGTCGCCTTCAGCAGCGGCATCCACGCCTGCCTCGGCGCCAGCCTGGCCCGCATGGAGGCCGTACACGCGTTGCGCGCGCTCTACACCCGCTACCCGAACCTGCGGCTGCGCGAGGCGCCGGTGCGGCGAAACCTGTTCACCCTGCACGGTTTCGAGCACATGCCGGTCGACCTCGGTCCGGTCGCGCGTACCCCGGCACCGGACGGTCTGGCGGGGGCCGCGCGCCTGTCCTGATCTCCGGTCTACGCGCCGGCGCGCCAGCGGTAGCGGGTCTTGGGGCGGCCGGCGCGGCCGTAATCGGCTCGGCGCTCGGCCAATCCGTCGTCGGCGAGCTTCTCCAGGTAGCGCCACGCGGTGATGCGGGAGACGCCGACGGCCGCGGCGGCATCGGTCGCGGTGATGCCGGACTCGGCCGAGCGCACGGCCCGCGAGACCTCCTCGAGCGTGTGCTGCACCACGCCTTTCGGCGCGCCCGCCCGCTGGTCCGCGGTGCGCAGGGCACCGAGAGCGCGGTCGATGTCGTACTGCGACAGGGCGGCCTCGCCCGCAGGGAGCGCGGTGTCGAAATCGCGGTAGCGCTCCAGCTTCTCGCGGAACGCGGCGAAGGTGAACGGCTTGAGCAGATACAGCACCACGCCGTGTGCCACGGCATTGCGCACCATGGTCAGCTCGCGGGCGGAGGTGATCGCGATGACGTCCGGCCGCGGTTCGAGACCGTTGAGCGCGGCGGCCACCTCGAGTCCGCTGATGTCGGGCAGACCGATGTCCATCAGCACCAGGTGGAACGGATTGCCGTCCGCGATCGCCTCGGCGGCCAGGGTGAGCGCGTCGCGACCGGTGTGCGCGACGCCGCCGGTGACGAACCCGTCGAGCCGCTCGAGATAGGCCCGGTGGGCCTGGGCGATCAACGGCTCGTCCTCGACGATCAGGACCCGGATCATGTCTTCTCCCTCAGCGGAATGCGAACGTTGACCGCGCTGTGTGGTGCGGCCGTGGTGGTGATGGCGCCGCCGTGCCGATCGACGAGGCGGTGCACGAGTGCCAGGCCGAGTCCGGCGTGGTCGGTCTTGGTGGTGTAGCCGCGTTCGGCGGCCCGCGAGAACATCTGCGCCGACATGCCGGGTCCGCTGTCGGCGACCCGGACCACCAGCTCGCCGTCACAGTGGAACACCGACACCTCGACCCGCTTGTCGACGGTGCCCGCCGCGGCGTCGATCGCGTTGTCGACCAGGTTGCCGACCAGCGTCACCGTCTCCTGCGCCGAGAGCGGATCGGTGGAGTCCAGCGCGGTGTCCTCGCTGATCGCCAGGCTCACCCCGCGCTCGGCGGCCTGGTCGACCTTGCCCAGCAGCAGCGCGGCCAGCGCCGCGTCCCCGACGGCGGACAGCAGCCGGTCGATCAGGACCTGCGAGAGCCGCAACTCCGCGGTGGCGAAGGCGACGGCCTCCTCCGGGCGGCCCAGCTCGACCATGGTCACGACGGTGTGCAGCTTGTTGGCCGCCTCGTGCGCCTGCGCCCGCAGCGACTCGGCGAACCCGCGCACCGAGTCGAGCTCGCCGAGCACCGCGCGCAGTTCGGTCTGATCGCGAATGGTCAGCACGGTGCCGATCGGGCGGCCCTCCCAGCTGACCACGTCCTGGTTGACCAGCAGCACCCGGTCGGTGGTCACGTGCGTCTCGTCGCGCACCACGCCCCAGCGCATCTGCTGCAGCGAGGTCGGCAGGTCGGTGCGGTGCACCGGGCCGTCGGGCAGGTCGAGCAGGGTGCGCGCCTGATCGTTGACCACCTCGGCGGGCCCCGGCGCGGTCCCGAACACCACCAGGCCCTCGTGCACCGAGTGCAGGACCGCGTCGTGGTGCTCGTAGAGCGCGCGCAGCTCGTCGGGGGCCAGGCCGTGGGTCTGGCGGCGCAGTCTGCGGCTGATCAGAAACGACGAGCACGCGGCCAGCGCGAGCCCGGCCGCGGAGACGCCGAGGATCACCGGCACCTGCGAGGCCACCTGGGTGCCGATCCTGGCCCTGGTGACCCCCGCCGAGACCAGCGCGACCACCCGGCCGCTGTCGTAGACCGGGGTGACCGCGCGGATCGACGGTCCGAGCGAACCGGTGAAGGTCTCGGTGAGCGTCTGCCCGGCCAGTGCCGCGTCGATGCTGCCGGTGAACGGTTTGCCGATCATGTCGGGATTGGTGTGGGTGTAGCGGGTGCGATCCGGCGCCATCACCACGATGAAGTCCATGCCGGTGTCGACGCGGATGCGCTCGGTGGTGGGTTGCAGCAGTCCGCTGGGGTAGGGCGAGTTGACCGCGGCCAGCGTCGACGGTGCGCGCGCCACGGTCACCGCCACGTCGCGGACCTGCAGTTCGGTGGCCACGTCGTGGTCGTGGCGGGCGTCGAGGACCGCCAGGATGGTCCCGGTCCCGATCATCAGGGCCAGCACCACCAGCTGCCAGACGAAGGCCTGCCCGGCGAGCGACAGCCGCACTCGTCGCATCTTGCCCTCCGACCTCGTCTTGAACGTTATGCACCAAATGTGATGGGAGTCACAGTGGTTCCGGATGATTGTGCGCCATGAGCACAACCGCCGCACCATCGCGGAAACGCGACCATACCCATTGGCTGTACATCGCGGTGATCTTCGCGGTCCTTGCGGGCATCCTGGTCGGCCGGCTGGCGCCGGAATTCGGTCAGTCGCTGGCGCCGCTGGGCACCCTGTTCGTGAACCTGATCAAGATGATGATCGCACCCGTCATCTTCTGCACGATCGTCCTGGGCATCGGATCGGTGCGCGCGGCCGCCACCGTCGGCAAGGTCGGTGGCCTGGCCATCGCCTATTTCCTGGCGATGTCGACGGTCGCGCTCGGCATCGGGCTCGTCGTCGGGAACCTGATCGAGCCGGGCACCGGACTGGGCGCCGGCACCGCGGGCGCGGGCGCGAAGTACGCCGAGCAGGCGCACGGCGCGGGCGGCACCTGGGACTTCATCCAGGCCATCGTGCCGACGACGCTGGTGTCGTCGCTGACCGCGGGCAGCGTGCTGCAGGCGCTGTTCGTCGCGCTGCTGGTCGGGTTCGCGGTGCAGGCGATGGGGGAGGCGGGCGCGCCGATCCTGCGGGCGGTCGCGCTCGGGCAGAAGCTGGTGTTCCGGATCCTGTCGATGATCCTGTGGCTGGCCCCGATCGGCGCGTTCGGCGCGATCGCCAACGTGGTGGGCCGCACCGGCTGGTCGGCGGTGGTGCAGCTGGCGACGCTGATGATCGCGTTCTACCTGACCTGCCTGGTGTTCGTCTTCGGCGTGCTCGGGGTGGTGCTGCGCCTGGTCTCGGGGATGTCGATCCTGAAGCTGTGCCGGTATCTGGCGCGCGAGTACCTGCTGATCGTGGCGACCTCGTCCTCGGAGTCGGCACTGCCCCGGCTGGTGGCGAAGATGGAGCACGCGGGCGTGGAGCGCACGACGGTGGGTGTCGTTGTGCCGACGGGATATTCGTTCAATCTCGACGGCACCGCGATCTACCTGACCATGGCCTCGATCTTCATCGCCGACGCGATGGGCAAGCCGCTGAGCCTGGGGGAGCAGATCGGCCTGCTGCTGTTCATGATCATCGCGTCCAAGGGCGCCGCGGGGGTCACCGGCGCGGGCCTGGCCACGCTCGCCGGTGGCCTGCAGAGTCACCGTCCGGAACTGCTCGACGGTGTCGGCCTGATCGTCGGCATCGACCGCTTCATGTCCGAAGCCCGTGCGCTGACGAACTTCTCGGGCAACGCGGTCGCCACCCTGCTCATCGGCACCTGGACCAAGACCGTCGACGCCGATCGCGCCCGCCGGGTCCTCGATCGCGAACTGCCCTTCGACGAGGAGACGATGGTCGACGACCATCCGGTCGATGTCGCGGAACCGGCGCCGAAACCCGTTCCGGTGTCGTGACCGACGCGAAAGGCCCCGCGGTGCTCGCGGGGCCTTCCGGTGGGCGTGGGATCAGGCGCGCGCCCACTTGTCCGGGTTCAGGTGGTACTGCACCAGGGCGGTCGCGTGCCCATGGCCGAGACCGTGTTCGGTCTTGAGCCAGGTCACCAGCGCCGCGTGCTTGGTCTCCGTCGCCGCGCCGAGGAGGGTCAGCCACTCGTCGACGGTGCGGCCGTACTTGGCCTCGATGGTGGGGAAGTAGGACGCGGGGCCGTGCGGTGCGTTCGCCATGGTGGTTCCTCCTCGGTGGTTGCTCGTTGTCGGTGAAGACGGTGGGGCGGCGCGGAATTCATCGCATAGTGACCGGCGTCACGCCGCGATGGCGACCCGCTGGTCGACGGTGGTGTTGGTGCCGGTGCGGTGCTCGCGGAGCAGCAGTCCTCCGGCCAGGGCGACGAGCACGGCGGTGAAACCGTGGATGCCGAAGGCGGCGGCGGGGGAGCCGTCCCAGCTCAGCACCGTGAGCATGTCGCCGGCCGGGATCAGGGCCAGCACCAGCATCGTGATGCCGAGCGCGAAGCGCTGGCGGGCGGCCAGCAGCGCGATGATCAGGAGGCCGCTGACGGTATCGCGCACGCCTTTGAGATTCAGGAAGGCCACCGCGTCGCCCTGGGGCCAGGTGGGCAGGCCGAAGCCGGTGGCGATGGTCTCCGGGGTGATCAGGTAGCTCAGGCCGATGTAGAGGATGAACGCCGCGCCGAGCGCGGAGAGGGCGGTGGCGGTGCGCGAGACGATCATGGTGTGCTCCTGGGTCTGTTCCACGTTGCTCTGAAATCTAGCGGTGCTAGGTGATGCGAGAACGATAGCGTGCGCCCCGCTCTCTTGTCTAGCGTTGCTAGAATTTCGAGCATGAGCACGCAAACCCGTAGGGAACGCGAACGCGCCCAGCGACATCAGCAGATCATCGACACGGCCAGGGAGCTGGCCGAGGCGGAGGGCTGGGACGCGGTCACCATCCGCAAACTGGCCGACCGCATCGAGTACAGCCAGCCGGTGCTCTACAGCCACTTCGCCAACAAGGCCGCCATCGTCGGCGCCGTCGCTCTGCAGGGTTGCGTGGAACTGGCCGAGCAGGTGCGCCTGGCCAGGGAGAGCGCGACCGACCGTACCGAGATGTTCGACAAGGTCGCCCGCGCCTACCTCGACTTCGCCGCCGCCAACCCGGCCCGCTACGACGCGATCTTCGTCCTCACCACCGATCTCACCTTCGGCCTTGACGCCCCGCAGCCGCTGCGCGACGCCTTCGCCGGCCTCGAGGCGATGTTCAGCTCGGGCGCCGAGGGCGACGAACTCGGCGCGCGCACCGAGGTGGCCTGGGCCTCCATGCACGGCATCGCCACGCTGGAACGCAGCGGCAGGCTGCGCCCGGAGCTGCGCGAGCGGCGGATCGCCCTGCTGGTCGAGAGCTGGGCCGCGTTCGCGTGAGGTGACCGACGACTCGTCGGCGGCGGTCCGCGCGCCGCGTAGGTTGGAGTCGACGGCGCAGGTCGCCCGCGGCGGCCGAGGGCGAAGGGACATCGGATGGCTGAGGTCGTGGTAGTCGGGTCGGGGCCCAACGGCTTGGCCGCGGCGGTGATCGCGGCGCGCGCCGGGCTCTCGGTGCGGGTGCTCGAGGCTCAGGAACAGCCGGGCGGCGGGTCACGGACCGCCGAGCTCACCCTACCGGGATTCCACCACGACATCTGCGCGGGCGCCCATCCGATGGCGTTGGCCTCGCCCTTCTTTCGCGCGTTCGACCTCCCGGCGCACGGCGTCGACCTGCTGACCCCGACCGTCTCCTACGCGCACCCGCTCGACGGCGGCATCGCCGGGTTGGCGTGGCGCAACCTCGAATCCACGATCGCCGACCTGGGTCGCGACGGCCCGGCCTGGCGCGCGCTGTTCGGTCCGCTGGTCGAGCACTGGCCCGACGTGGTCGACCTGGCCATGTCGGATCTGCGGCATCCGCCGACCCGGATTCCCACCGCCGTCCGCTTCGGCCTGCGCCTGCTCGAACAGGGATCGCCGCTGTGGAACAACCGCTTCCACGACGAGGTCGCGCCCGCGCTGCTGACCGGCGTGGCCACCCACGCGATCACCCCGCCGCGCGCGCTGCCCGCGGTCGGCGCCGCCCTGCTGCTCGGCACCCTGGCCCACGCGGGCGGCTGGGTGATTCCGCGCGGCGGCAGCCAGGCGATCCCGAACGCGCTGATCGCCGAGCTGGAACGGCTCGGCGGCGAGATCGTCACCGGACACCGGGTCGACGACTTCGCCGAACTGGCGCGGGCGCGCGCCGTGCTGTTCGACACCTCGCCCGCCGAACTCCTGCGCATCGCCGGGGATCGCCTGCCCTCGCATTATCGCGAGCGCCTCGGCCGGTTCCGCTACGGCGGGGCCGCCTGCAAGGTCGATTTCGCGCTGTCGGGTCCGGTGCCGTGGACCGCGCCCGGCTGCGAGCTGGCGGGCACCCTGCACCTGGTCGGCACCCGCGCCGAGGCGATGCGCGCCGAACGCCGCGTCGCCGCGGGCGAATTCGCGGAGCGACCGTATGTGCTGGCGATCCAGCCCGGCGTCGTCGACCCCACCCGGGCCCCCGAGGGCAAGCACACCTTCTACACCTACGCGCACGTCCCCAACGGCTCCGACCGCGATATCAGCGAGACCGTGATCGCCCAGGTCGAGCGGTTCGCCCCCGGCTTCCGCGAGCTGATCCTGGCGAAACACGTGACCCCGGCGGCCTTCATGCCCGCGCACAACGCCAACTATGTCGGCGGTGACATCTCCGCGGGCGCGATGACCCTGCGCCAGACCGCCTTCCGCCCGCTGGCCCGCTGGAACCCCTACTCCACCCCGATCCCCGGCACCTACCTGTGCTCGTCGTCGACCCCACCCGGCCCCGGCGTGCACGGCATGCCCGGCCTGCACGCCGCCCGCCACCTGCTGCGCACCCGCTTCGGCATCGTCACCGATCCCCTCGACCTCCTGCGCGGCGCTGCCCCGGCCTACCACTGAATCAGGGTGTCGCGCGGACCGATTCGGGCCGGAAGACGTCGGGTTCGAGGTAGACGGTGCAGACGTGTGGCGCTGCCACCCGGATGCGGTGGTCGGCGTCGTCGATGGCCGCGCCCACCTCGCTGATGTCGAGCCCGGGGCGCATCGCGATCTTGGCGTTCACCAGCAGATCGTCCGGGCCCAGGTACTGGGTCTGGATCCGGACGACCCGCACGATGCGGGGATCGGCGAGCAGGGCGCCGCGAATCGCGGTGTCCTCCTTGGCCGTGGCGCCCTCGCCGATGAGCAGGCTCTTGGTCTCGACGATCAGCACGATCGCGTTCACGCCGAGCAGCAGGCCGATCAACAGGGTGCCGATGCCGTCCCACACCCCGTTGCCGGTGAGCATCGTCAGGCTCACCCCGGCCAGCGCGAATACCAGGCCGATCAGCGCGCCCAGGTCCTCGAGCAGCACCACCGGCAGCTCGGGATTGCGGGTGGTGCGGATGAAATGCCACCAGCCGCGCTCGCCCTTCAACGGCGCGGACTGCTTGCGCGCGGTGCGGAAACTGAAGCCCTCGAGCACCATCGATACCAGCAGGATCACGATCGCGACCGACGGCGACTCGATCCCGTGCGGCGACATGATCTTGTGGATCGCCTCGTTCACCGCGAACAGCGAGCCCATGGTGAACAGCACCAGCGCGACGACGAACGAATAGAAGTACCGGTTGCGCGAATACCCGAACGGGTGCAGCGTGTCCGGGTCCCGGCCCGCCCGATGCTGCCCGACCAGCAGCAGCGCCTCGTTGGCGGTGTCGGCCACCGAGTGCACGGCCTCGGCGAGCATCGACGACGAGCCGGTGATGAACGCGCCGATGAACTTCGCGGTCATGATGCCCGCGTTAGCCGCCAGCGCGGCGATGATCGCGATCTTGCTCTCTCCGCCTTCACCGGCCATGGCACCGAACCGTACCCGCTCGACCGCGCCGGACCACCCCGGCGCGAGGACGTGTCGACCGACGCGAATCGCCGCCGTCCCGGGCGGGACGACGGCGATTCGGTGAGCCGGACGGATCAGACGGACTGGGTCCGGTACAGATCGGGCTCCAGGTAGATCAGCCGCGCGGTGGGCACCGCGGCGCGCACCCGCACCTCGGCGGAGTCGATGGCCTCGGCGATGTCGGCGATATCGAGGTCCGGCGCGATCGCGACCTTGGCGGCCACCAGCATCTCCTCCGGGCCCAGGTACTCGGTCTTGAGGTGGATCACCGAGGTGATCTTCGCGCCGTCGACCAGGTTGGCGCGGATGGCGTCGTCCTGCTCCGGGGTCGCGCCCTCGCCGATCAGCAGGCTCTTCATCTCCACGATCAGCACGACCGCGATGACGCCGAGCAGTACACCGATGGCCAGGGTGCCGATGCCGTCGAAGATCGGATCATCGGTGACCATGGTCAGGCCGACCGCGCCGAACGCGATCACCAGACCGATGAGCGCGCCGGTGTCTTCGAGCAGCACCACCGGCAGCTCGGGGCTGCGCGAGTTGCGGATGAACCGCCACCAGCTGGCGTCGCCCTTGAGCGGCCTGGACTCGCGGACCGCGGTGATGAAACTGAAGGTCTCCAAGCCGATCGCGATGCCGAGGATGACGATCGCGACGATCGGCTGACTCAGCTCCTCGGGATGCTGGATCTTGTGGATGCCCTCGTAGATCGCGTACACCGAGCCGAGGGTGAACAGCACCAGGGCGACGACGAAGGAGTAGAAGTAGCGATTGCGCCCGTACCCGAACTGATGCAGTTCGTCGGCGTCCTTGGCCGCCGCGCGCTGACCGAACAGCAACAGACCCTGGTTGGCCGTGTCGGCGACCGAGTGCACCGCCTCCGCCATCATCGACGCCGATCCGGTGATCGCCGCGCCGACGAACTTCGACACCGCGATTCCCGCGTTGGCCGTCAACGCGGCGATGATCGCCTTCTTGCCACCACCAGCCGACATACCCGGCCCGCCCTTCTCTCCGCTGTACACGCTTGTGCCCGCAACAGCCTAAGGGGAGGGGAGTGAAAAGTGCGCTTCGGTGTCAGTTCCCGGCGCCGACACAGGCGCTGAACAGCTGCGCGGCCCCGCCGATCGCGCGGGCCTTGATCTCGGTGTCGGCCGCGGAGATCCACGCCGCGCTGCCGCACGCGATGGTGAGCGCGCGCCCGTTCTGGGACAGCTCGACGGTGCCCTCGGTGCACAGCACGATGCCGGGCCCGGCGTCGGCCAGCGCCACCGGCTCGGCGTCGGCGGACAGATCGAACCGGCACAGTGCGAACTCCGGTGCGGGCGTGCGATACCGGACGCCACCGTCGGCACCGAGCTCCGGTTCGATCACCGGCAGGTCGATCGGCTCGAAGTCGAGCACCCGCAGCAGTTCCGGCACGTCGACGTGCTTGGGGGTGAGGCCGCCGCGCAACACGTTGTCGGAGTTGGCCATGATCTCCACGCCGACGCCACGCAGGTAGGCGTGCAGATTGCCCGCGTCGAGGTAGAGGGCCTGGCCCGGCTCCAGCGTCAGCCGGTTCAGCAGCAGCGCGGCCAGCACGCCCGCGTCGCCGGGGTAGGCCTCGGCCAGCTCCAGCGCGGTGCGCACCTCGGCGGTGAAGGCGCGATCGCCCTTGCCGGACAGGTAGCGCACGCAGCCCTCGAGCACCGCGGGCAGCAGCGCCGACAGCGCCGCCGCCGGCAGCGTGATCCAGGTGGTGAACAGTGTGCGCAGCCCGGCCGAATCGGGCTGGGCGGCAAGCAGTTCGCCGTAGATGTTGAGGCCGGGCACGTCCAGGGCGCGCAGCAGGTCGACGGTGCGGTGCGGGTCGCGGAATCCGGCCAGCGCCTCGAACCGGCCCAGCGCCACCACGAGTTCGGGCTTGTGGCTGTCGTCGCGGTAGTTGCGCATGGGCGAGTCCAGCGGCACCCCGGTGCGGTTCTCCCGTTCGAAGCCGGCTCGCGCCTGCGCCGAGCTGGGGTGGGCCTGCAGCGACAACGGTTCCTCGGCGGCGAGGATCTTCAGCAGGAACGGCAGCCGGGTGCCGAAGGTGTCGGCGACGGCGCCCAGTTCTCGCGCCGGGTCGGCGGCGACGACCTCGAGCAACGAGCGGGTGCCGTCGGCGACCTTCACGTGGGCCGGGTCGGCGGGATGGGCGCCGAACCACAGTTCGGCTTCCGGATGCGCCGACGGCACCGGCCGACCGCACAACTGAGCGAGCGCGGTGCGCGATCCCCAGGCGTAGGAACGCAGCGCACCAACGAGTTCCTGCACTAGTAGCGTCCCCCGTCGTGGTATGGGTCCGGGCCGGGCGCGGCCGGGCCGCGCGCCCCCGTCAGCCGGAGATAGGCAGCGGCCATGTCCAGGCGCAAGGCCAGCACCGCCAGCTGCTCGATCTCGCTGCCGTGTCCGCCCCCTGCGGCGGAGGTGGCGGCGGCGCTGTCTGTGGTCGGGGCCGACCCAGGCTCGGCCAGCTGGGTCTGCAGCACGTCGACGTCGGCGTGCACCAGATCGGCGTCGACGAGCCCGCCGCCGACACCGTCGAACACCGCGAGCTTGCGCCGGGCGGCGGCCTGATCGGGATGCACGCTCAGCGCGAGCACCCGCACCCGGTCGACCGGGGCCGGACCGTCGAGTTCCTCGTCGTGGAAGAGCGGATCGAAACCCGGTGCGGCGCCACCGGCCGCCTCGGCCAGCCGCCCGACGGCGGCGACCGTGTCGGCCAGATCGGCGGCCGCGGCGAGCCTGCCCGCCGACTGCAGCAGCACCTCGGCGCCGTGCCCGGCCAGCTCGACCGCGGCGGGGGAATCCCCGGCGAGGACGACGCCGACCCCGTGCATCCGCGCGGCCAGGGTCTTGGCCGGATTGTGGAAGACCTCGTTGTGCGGGCCGTCACGCAGCGCCTCGGCGTCGAGCATGTCGGCCAGTTCGGTCAGGTCGGGGGTGGCGGGCACGCTGCGCTGGGCGTCGACCCCGCGCAGCACCGCGATGCCGACGGCGAGGAAGCGCAGCAGCCGGTTGTGGTCGAGGACGGGCACGCGCGGTTCGAGCACGGTCGCGCGACCGGCGGCCACCGCGCGCAGCGGACCCTCGTTGGGCGCGGCGACGATGACCTCGGCACTGCGGCGCAGCGCGCGGTCGACGGCATCGATCAGGCGCGGGTCGCCCGCGTCGTCGCCTGCCACCAGCACCACGTCGAGCGGACCGACCCACGGCGGCAGCGCGGTGACGGGCACGATCGGCAGCCCGGCCCGGTCACCGAGGGTGGCGACCAGCAGGCCGGCGGCGCGGGCCGCCCGGCCCGAACCGGAGACGAGGACCAGGCTGCGCGGACGCAGTTCGGCGAGGCGTTCGGTGAGCGAGGTCTCGGCGACCGCCGCGGCCGTGGCGCGGACCTGCGCACCGCCCGAAGCCGCCGAACGCAAGGCGCCGCCGGTATCGGCCGCCTCCAGCGACGCGGCATCGTCGAGGTCGAATACGGGTGTGCCAGCGATCATCGCCGATCCCACCTCCCCTCATCGCGCTGTGTCGTCTGCCGGCGAGCCGTCGGCGAATACCAGGTCTGTGATTCCACTATTCCAGTCGGCACCGGTACTGGTTTCATTTTCCCAGTCAGGCGCGGACGATGCTCAGAATCTCGGTCACGAGTGCGTTTACTTCGGCCTGCGATCCGGCTTCGACGTTGAGTCGAAGCAGCGGTTCGGTATTCGAGGCGCGCAGATTGAACCAGGCGTGGTCGCCGAGGTCGACGGTGACGCCGTCGAGGCGGTCCACCGAGACGGTCCGGTCGGCGAACGCGGCGAGCACCGCGGCGGTGCGCTCGGCGGCGTCGGCCACGGTCGAGTTGATCTCGCCGGAGGCGGCGTAGACGTCGTAGGCGGCCATCAGCTCCGAGACCGGACGCGGACCCTCACCGAGGGCGGCCAGTACGTGCAGCGCGGCCAGCATGCCCGAATCGGCACCCCAGAAATCGCGGAAGTAGTAGTGCGCGGAGTGCTCGCCGCCGAAGACCGCGCCCTCCGACGCCATCTCCTGCTTGATGAACGAGTGACCGACCCGGGTGCGCACCGGCTTGCCGCCCAGCTCCTCCACCAGCTCGGGCACCGCGCGCGAGGTGATCAGGTTGTGGATGATCGTCGCGCCCGGCTCCTTGGCGAGCTCACGCTGGGCCACCAGCGCGGTGATCGCGGACGGGGAGACCGGCTCGCCGCGCTCGTCGACGACGAAGCAGCGGTCGGCGTCGCCGTCGAAGGCCAGACCGATGTCGGCGCCGCTGCGGCGCACCAGCTCCTGCAGGTCGACCAGGTTCTTCGGGTCGAGCGGGTTGGCCTCGTGGTTGGGGAACGAGCCGTCGAGTTCGAAGTACAGCGGCACGATGGTGACCGGGCCGAGTGTGCCGAGGACGGCGGGCACGGTGTGGCCGCCCATGCCGTTGCCCGCGTCGACCGCGATGGTCAGCGGGCGGATGTCGTCGAGGTCGACCAGCTCGCGCAGGAAGCTCGCGTAGTCGGCCAGCAGGTCGGTGCTCGTCTCGGTGCCTGGCGTGCCGTCGAAGGCGGGCACGCCGGCGACGATCTCGGCCGAGATCGTCGCCAGCCCGGTGTCCTGGCCGACCGGCAGCGCGTTCGCGCGGCACAGCTTGATGCCGTTGTAGCGGGCCGGATTGTGGCTGGCGGTGAACATGGCACCGGGGCAGCCGAGCTTGCCCGAGGCGAAGTAGAGCTGGTCGGTCGAGGCCAGGCCGATGTGCACCACATCCAGGCCCTGGGCCCGCACGCCCGCGGCGAAGGCCGCCGACAGGTCGGGGGAGGACTCGCGCATGTCGTGGCCGATCACGACCCGGGTCGCGCCTTCGGCGCGCATCAGCCGGGCGAAGGACGCGCCGACATCCCCGACGAATCCTGCATCGATCTGTTCGCCCACTACCCCGCGGACGTCATAAGCCTTGATCACGGCGTTCACGAGTTCGCCAGAGCGCGCGACAGTCGTCATGGTTCTCACCCTAGTGGTGCGCGCCCGGCGGTTCCGCATGTACCTGGGCGCGGGGACGGTGACCAGCGGATTTCCGGTCCGGTTTCGCGAGGAGCGGACGGCCTACGGGTCGGGGAGGACGCGCAGATGGCCGCGGCGGCCGGTCCGCGTGGTGCGCGGCGGCGGGGTCGAGCTGTCGCGGTAGCCGGGCTGATCGGCGTCGGCGGGGCGGCGGCGCAGGCCCGCTTCGCGCACGGCCTCGGCCAGGGCGGTCAGATCGTCGTCGTCGGGTGTGCTCGAGGAGAATCCGCCTTCGTGGCGCACCAGTTCCCAGCCCTTGGGGGCGGTGATGCGGCAGGCGTGGGTTTCGCACAGATCCCAGGAGTGCGGTTCGGCGACGGTGGCCAGTGGTCCGACGACGGCGGTCGAGTCGGAGTACACATACGTCAGCGTCGCTACAGCCGGGTTCTTGCAGCCGGGTCGGCAGCAACGACGCATGGGGATCACGACGTCGAGATTAGCCCTCCGGCCCGCAAAAGTGGATACGGACACGCGGTGATACGTCCCGTTATCGGCGGGTCGTTATTCGGGCTCGGGATCGATCAGGTCCGGGTCGACGCCGAGATAGGTGGCGATCTGCTGGACGAGGACCTCGCGCAGCAGCTCCACGAGATCGTCCGGATCTGCGGCGCGCAGTTCCAGCGGCTTGCGGAACAGCACCACCCTGGCGCGGGTGGCCGCGCCGTGCCGGTCGACGCCCGCGGGGATCAACCGCGACAGCGGCACCGGCCCGTCGGCCACCACCTCGTCCGGCCAGGTGACCGAATCAGGGTGCAGCGGACGGATTTTCGGTACATCGTCGACGGCGATGTCGAGCTTGGTGAGGCGATCGTGCCAGCGGGTGTCCAGCGGGGCGAAGGCCTCGAGCACCAGCCGGTCGAATTTCTGCCCCCTCGTGCGCCACGCGGGAACGGTGGGCGGGAGCATGGGTCCACGGACACCACGGCCGCGGCGGGTCACCGAGCGGGCGGTGGGCGCCGGGGTATGACGCCGGGAACGTGCCATGGGAGTCGTCCACCTTTCTCGCGTGCACCTGGTCGTGCCCGTCGAGCCTGGGGACGGCGCGACTACTGGGCGTGCGCCCGAAGCACCGACGTACTGCGCCTGCGTGCTCCGGGCTGGAGCCTCAGAGTCTACTTTCGAACATTCTCTCAGCCGATTCCGCGCTTCAGCCTGCGACGCTCTCGTTCCGAGAGACCGCCCCAGATACCGAAACGTTCGTCGTGCGCCAGTGCGTATTCCAGGCACTGATCGCGCACCTCGCAGCCCAGGCAGATGCGCTTGGCCTCACGGGTCGAGCCGCCCTTCTCGGGGAAGAACGCCTCGGGGTCTGTCTGAGCGCACAGAGCGCGCTCCTGCCACTGCTCTTCGATGGACTCGAACATCTCGTCGAAGCCCGTCACGACCAGACTCAGCCGGGGGGCCGCGACTTCGCTTACCACGTCCGGTTCCGGCCAGCTCGTGTCGGCGCAGACAGCGTGAGCTGCGCCTGCTGTGGAATCGGTCGGCGAGACCATGTCTTCGGTCATCGTTCCGCCTCCTCACTATGTGTTAGCGCAGAAAGATTCTTTCCGCCGGGCCAACGCGGACCCCGACGGCCGAACACCGCGATGTAGTCTCGCGGGCTTCCCCGAACCTGTCTTCCGGCGAGCCAACACCCTCTCGCAAACGCCCCCGCGCTATGCCCTATCGCGGTGACCGGAATGACATGTCTGTGATTAGACACGCCGCACTCGCCGGTGGTCAACCCGCCGTCACCCTTCCGTTACACTCCGCACCCGCCTTTCGTTTTGATCTTGTTATGTGCTGTGGCAAATGACCAGCAACTTTGCCGTAATTCGCCGCGAAATCAATCGGCAACCCCCACCGCTTAGGCTGTGACCCTGTGACTGCACAACACGCGGTGCGCGAGCCCAAGATCGCCGTTCTGGTCGGCGGCGTCGGCGGTGCACGGTTCCTGCAAGGCGTCAGGCAGCTGCTGCCCGATGCCGACATCTCCGCCATCGTCAACGTCGGCGACGACGTCTGGATGCACGGGCTTCGCATCTGTCCCGACCTCGACACCTGCATGTACACCCTCGGTGGCGGCATCGACCCGGAGCGCGGGTGGGGCCACGCGAACGAGACCTGGCACGCGAAAGAGGAGCTGGCGAAGTACAACGCCCAGCCCGATTGGTTCGGCCTCGGCGATCGCGATATCGCCACCCATCTCATCCGCACCGAGATGCTGCGCGCCGGATATCCGCTGTCCGCGGTCACCGAGGCGCTGTGCAATCGGTGGCAGCCGGGCGTGCGCCTGATTCCGGCTACCGACGATCGCTGTGAAACCCACGTCGTCGTCAGCGATCCCGACAACGCCGGCGAACGTCGCGCGATCCACTTCCAGGAATGGTGGGTGCGCTATCGCGCGGCGCTCCCGACGCACGGATTCGCCTCGATCGGCGCCGAACAGGCCGCCCCGGCCCCGGATGTGACCGAAATCATAGCGTCCGCCGACGCCGTGTTGCTGGCCCCGTCGAACCCCGTCGTGAGCATCGGCGCGATCCTCGCCGTGCCCGGGATCAGGGGCGCGCTGCGCACCACCGAGGCCAAGGTCATCGGCCTGTCGCCGGTGATCGACGGAAAGCCGTTGCGCGGCATGGCCGATGAGTGCCTGTCGGTGATCGGCGTGGAATCCACCGCCGAGGCGATCGGGCGGCACTACGGCGCCCGCTCGGCCACCGGCATCCTCGACGGCTGGCTGGTGCACTCCACCGACACCGCCGACGTGCCCGGCGTCGAGGTGCGCAGCGTCCCGCTGCTGATGACCGACCCCGAGGCCACGGCCGAGATGGCCCGTGCCGCACTGGAATTGGCGGGAGTGAAGCCGTGAGCGTACTGCCCGACCACGCGGCCGACGAGCTGCGCATCCTGCCGGTGACCGGCCTGCCGGAGTTCCGGCCCGGCGACGACGTCGCCGAACACCTTGCCGCACAGGCACCCTGGCTGGCCGACGGCGACGTCGTCGTGGTCACCAGCAAGATCGTCTCCAAGGCCGAGGGCCGCATCGTCGCCGCGCCGACCGATCCGGAGGAGCGCGACACCGCCCGCCGCAAACTGGTCGACGACGAGGCGGTGCGGGTGCTCGCCCGCAAGGGCCGCACCCTCATCACCGAGAACCGGCTCGGCATCGTGCAGGCCGCGTCCGGCGTCGACGGTTCGAACGTGGCCGAGGGCGAACTGGTGCTGCTGCCGACCGATCCCGACGCCAGCGCCAAGTCGCTGCGGGCCGCGCTGGCCCAGCGGCTCGGGGTGAACGTGGCCGTGGTCATCACCGACACCATGGGCCGGGCCTGGCGCAACGGCCAGATCGACGCCGCGATCGGCGCGGCCGGGCTGCGCGTGCTGCACGACTACGCGGGCGCGGTCGACGGCCAGGGCAACGAACTGCACGTCACCCAGGTGGCCGTCGCCGACGAACTCGCCGCCGCCGCCGACCTGGTCAAGGGCAAGCTCGGCGGCGTCCCGGTCGCGGTGGTGCGCGGCCTGGCGACCGACGACGACGGCTCGAGCGCGGCGGCGCTGCTGCGCGGCGGCATCGACGACCTGTTCTGGCTCGGCACCGCCGAGGCGATCGAGATGGGCCGCAAAGAGGCTGTGCCGCTGCGGCGTTCGGTCCGCGCCTTCGCCGACGAGCCGGTCGACCCGGAACGGATCAGGGCCGCCGTCGCGGTCGGGCTGACCGCGCCCGCACCGCATCACACCCGCCCGGTGCGCTTCGTCTGGCTGCGCAAGCCGAAGCTGCGCGCCCAGCTGCTCGAGGCGATGGCCGAACAGTGGCGCGCCGATCTGACCGCCGACGGGCTCGACCCCGAGCGGGTGGAGCGCCGGGTCGCGCGCGGGCGCATCCTGTTCGACGCCCCCGAGGTGATCATCCCGTTCTGCGTGCCCGACGGCGCGCACGACTATCCCGACGCCCGTCGTCAGGCCGCCGAGCAGACCATGTTCACGGTCGCGGTCGGCGCCGCGGTGCAGGGCCTGCTGGTGGCGCTGGCCGCCGACGGCCTCGGCAGCTGCTGGATCGGGTCGACGATCTTCGCCCCCGAGCTGGTCCGCGAGACCCTGGGCTTGGACGAGGACTGGATGCCGTTGGGCGCCATCGCGATCGGTGTGCCGCTCGACGAACCCGCGCCGCGGACGGTCGGCTCGCCGGGTGCGGGCCTGGTCGAACTGTGAGCGCGGAGTCGCTGCACGCCTCGGCCACCGAGCTGCTCACCGACTGGCAGCCGGAGTCCGGCCAGGACCGGTCGCTGCGTGAGGCGATGCTGGCGTTTCTCGGTTCGGCGCCGCGTGGGTGCCTGCGCGAGCACGCGCCGGGGCACATCACCGCCTCGGCGATCGTGCTCTCGCACGACCGCAGCGAGATCCTGCTGACCCTGCATCCGCGGGTGGGCCGCTGGATCCAGCTCGGTGGGCACTGCGAGCCAGGGGACGAGACGGTCGCCGACGCCGCGCTGCGCGAGGCGGTGGAGGAGTCGGGCATCGCGGACCTGCGTCTGACGCCGGGTCTGTACGGCGCGCAGGCGCACCCGATCACCTGCTCGCTCGGGGTGCCGACGCGGCACCTGGACCTGCTGTTCGAGATCGTCGCGCCGCCGGGCGCGGTGCCCGTTCGCAGCGCCGAGTCGACGGATCTGCGGTGGTGGCCGGTGGCCGGGCTACCGGCCGGCGCCGATGTCCTGCTGGTGGGCGTATAGGACCCTGAATAGGTATCTGACCTGCGATGAAAGCGATCGTGCCCAGGTGGGCACGGTCGCTGTTCCGTTATCCGACTGTTGCAGCTTTACAAATCTGCAAATTTGTCTAGACGCCGGACAAATCGGGACCTATCGTCTGTGACAGAGAGTTACGCACATCACAGGTGTGAGGTGTGTCGCAGGATGGAGACGACGATGTCGACAGATGCCAACGCGTCCGAACAGCGGGTGGCGCCCCCGCAGTGGCGCGATTCCAAGCGCTATCTCTGGTTGTGGGGCCTGTTCGCCCCGACCGGGTTGTTCACGATCGCGATCCCCCTGATCTGGGGACTCAACCAGCTCGGCTGGCACCGGCTGGCCGAAGTGCCGTTCTGGCTCGGGCCGGTGCTGGTGTACATCGTGATCCCGATCGCGGACCTGTTCTTCGGGCCCGACGGCAACAATCCGCCGGACGAGGTGATGGAGTACCTGGAGAACGACAAGTACTACCGCTACCTGACCTACCTGTACCTGCCGTTCCAGTACGCCTCGCTGATCTTCGCCTGCTACATCATCACCGCGCCGAATCTGCACTGGCTCGGCTTCCCCGGCGGGGCCAACGTGGTGGACAAGATCGGCATCGCGATCAGCGTCGGCATGATCGGCGGCATCGGCATCAACACCGCGCACGAACTCGGCCACAAGAAGGTCGATCTGGAGCGCTGGCTCGCGCGCATCGCGCTGGCACAGTCGTTCTACGGCCACTTCTACATCGAGCACAACCGTGGGCACCACGTCCGCGTCGCCACCCCGGAGGATCCGGCCAGCGCCCGCATCGGCGAGACGTTCTGGTCGTTCTGGCCGCGCACGGTGTGGGGCAGCTTCCGCTCGGCCTGGCACCTGGAGAAGGAGCGCCTGCACCGGCTGGGCAAGAGCCCGTGGACCCTGCGCAACGACGTGCTCAACGCCTGGGCGATGTCGGTGGTGCTGTGGCTGGGCCTGATCGCGGTCTTCGGCATCGAGGTGCTGCCGTATCTGATCCTGCAGGCCGTCGTCGGTTTCAGCCTGCTCGAATCGGTGAACTACCTCGAGCACTACGGCCTGGTCCGGCAGAAGACGGCGACCGGGCGCTACGAGCGACCCGCGCCCGAGCACAGCTGGAACAGCGACCACATCGTCACCAACATCTTCCTGTACCACCTGCAGCGGCACAGCGACCACCACGCGTACCCCACCCGCCGCTATCAGACGCTGCGCAGCTGGGACGGTGCGCCCAACCTGCCCAGCGGCTACGCGAGCATGATCCTGATCGCCTACTTCCCGCCCATCTGGCGCAGGGTGATGGACAAGCGCGTGCTCGCGCACTACGCGGGCGACGTCACCCGCGCCAATATCGAACCGAAGCATCGCGGGCGGGTGCTCGCCCGGTACGGACAGGAGAATCCGGCATGAGTGCGTACCGCTGCCCGGTCTGTGATTATGTCTACGACGAAACGAAAGGAGCCCCGCGAGAGGGATTTCCGGCCGGCACGCCCTGGGCGTCGGTTCCCGACGACTGGTGCTGCCCGGACTGCGGGGTGCGGGAGAAGATCGACTTCGAGGCGGTAGGAGTATCGCGGTGACCGAGTACAAGCTCTACCAGTGTGTGCAGTGCGGGTTCGAATACGACGAGGCGCAGGGCTGGCCCGATGACAACATCGCCCCCGGCACCAAGTGGGAGGACATCCCGGACAACTGGACCTGCCCCGACTGCGGCGCGGCCAAGTCCGACTTCTTCATGGTCGAGATCGAACGTTCGTGAGCGTCGCGGGCACGCCGCGCACCGGATCGCGCATCCCGTATCAGGAGGCCGCGCGGGAATTGCTGCGTAGCTCCGTCCTGGACGGGATGCGCGAGCTGCTCACCGAGCGTGATTGGTCCAAGATCACGCTCGGTGACGTCGCGGCGCGCGCCGGCGTCAGCAGGCAGACGCTCTACAACGAATTCGGATCGCGCGCTGGTCTGTCGCAGGCCTACGCGCTGCGGCTGGCCGACGAACTCGTCGACCATGTGCGCGAGGCGCTCGACGACAATGTCGGCGACGCCCGCGCCGCCATCCGGGTCGGCATGACCGGGTTCTTCCTGTCGGCCGCGGCCGACCCGCTGGTGCGCTCGCTGCTGGCCGGGGAGATGAAGCCGGACCTGCTGCGCCTGATCACCCTCGACGCGGGCCCCCTGCTCGAACACGCCACCGCGCGGTTGGGCGTGGTGTTCCAGCGCAGCTGGGTCGACGCCACCGACGCGGAGGCCGATGTGCTCGCACACGCCCTGGTGCGGATCGCGCTGAGCTACATCCCGAACCCGCCGGTGCCGGAGCGGGACGCGCCCGCCGAGATGAGCGCGCTGCTGAGTCCGTACGTCGAAGCGATCGTGCAGGTACGCGGCATCCGGGCACCGCTCGGTGACGGCGATCACTCCGGTGTCTGATCGGCTCTGATTCGCCACCGTGTAACCGTCACCACGTTTGGCGGCGTGACTCTGTGTAACGCGCCTACGGTCTGTCAGTATTCACATCGGTCGGCGATTAGTTTTTTTACAGCGGAGCGTGCGTGCAAACGGTTGGCAAACCGGGGGGATTTCGTGATCCCAAACGGTATCTATGGGCCTTGGGCTTGATCGCCCCTGCCTCAGCACTGCTGCCCTCCCAGCTCGTGTACCACACCAAGGCCGAGGTGCTCTGGTGGATCGGGCCGGTGATCGTGTTGATCGCCATTCCGGTGCTGGACTGGATAGTCGGCGAGGACGGCAACAATCCGCGCGACGAGGACTACGAAGCGCTCTCTTCCGACCGGTACTACCGGTGGTGCACGTACCTGTTCCTGCCCGTGCAGCTGATCGGTCTGGTGATCGCCTGCGCGATGTGGGCGGGCGACGATCTGGACGTCGTCGACAAGCTCGGGCTGGCCGCCACCGTCGGCTTCGTCAGCGGGATCGGCATCAACGCCGCCCACGAATTGGGGCACCGGGTCGAGAGTGCCGAAAGATTGCTGTCGAAGATCGCGCTCGCCCAGTCCGGGTACGGGCACTTCTTCGTCGAGCACAATCGCGGCCATCACGCCCGGGTCGCGACCCCCGAGGATCCGGCCAGCGCCCGGCTGGGGGAGTCGCTGTGGGAGTTCTTGCCGCGCAGTGTGATCGGCGGCTTCCGCTCCGCGATCCAGCTCGAGCGGGCCCGGCTGGCCAGGCAGGGCCGGGGCTGGTGGAGCACCAAGAACAACATCCTGCAGGCGTGGTCGATGAGCGCGGTGCTGTTCGGTTCGCTGCTGCTGGCGTTCGGGCCCGCGATCGCGCCCTGGCTGGTCCTGCAGGCCGTCATCGGCTTCGGACTGCTGGAGGCCGTGAACTACGTCGAGCACTACGGGCTGCTGCGCGCCCGCAAGCCCAACGGCCGCTGGGAACGCTGCTCCCCGCGCGACAGCTGGAACAGCGACCGCCTGGTCACCAACATCTTCCTGTTCCATCTGCAGCGCCACAGCGACCATCACGCCAACCCCGGCCGCCGCTATCAGACCCTGCGTTCCACCGAGGAATCGCCGCAGCTGCCCGCCGGCTACGCCACGATGCTGCTGCTGGCGGCCGTGCCACCGCTGTGGCGCGCGGTGATGGACCCCAAGGTGGCCGCCCATTACGGCGGCGATCTGTCGCTGGCCAACGTCGCGCCGCCCAAGGAGCGGCGTTTGCTGGCCCGATACCGCGCCGCGGCCTGACCGCCGCCCGCCGAGGACCGGGAAACGGGCGGGCGCGCACGCGGTAGCCTTGCCTCGGTACTGACTACCAGGAGAGGCTGATGACGACCTCAGAACTTCCCGCGCGCACCGAGCTGACCGCCGACGTTCGCAACGGCATCGATTACAAGGTGGCAGATCTCTCGCTGGCCGAATTCGGCCGCAAGGAGATCCGCCTCGCCGAGCACGAGATGCCCGGCCTGATGGCTCTGCGCCGCGAATACCACGATGTGCAGCCGCTGAAGGGCGCGCGCATCTCCGGATCGCTGCACATGACGGTGCAGACCGCCGTCCTGATCGAAACCCTCGTCGCTCTCGGCGCGCAGGTGCGCTGGGCTTCGTGCAACATCTTCTCCACCCAGGACCACGCGGCCGCGGCCATCGTCGTCGGGCCCGACGGCACCGTCGACGAGCCCAAGGGCACCCCCGTCTTCGCCTGGAAGGGCGAGACGCTGGAGGAGTACTGGTGGGCCGCCGAGCAGATGCTCACCTGGCCGGGCGAGCCCGCCAACATGATCCTCGACGACGGTGGCGACGCGACCATGCTCGTGCTGCGCGGCGCGCAGTTCGAGAAGGCCGGCGTGGTGCCGCCCGAGGACGCCGACCACTCGGCCGAGTACAAGGTGTTCCTCAACCTGCTGCGCGAGAGCCTCGAGGCCGACAAGACCAAGTGGAGTGTCATCGCCGACGCGGTCAAGGGCGTCACCGAGGAGACCACCACCGGCGTGCTGCGGCTGTACCAGTTCGCCGCCGCGGGTGAGCTGGTGTTCCCGGCGATCAACGTCAACGACTCGGTCACCAAGTCGAAGTTCGACAACAAGTACGGCACCCGCCACTCGCTGATCGACGGCATCAACCGCGGCACCGACGTGCTCATCGGTGGCAAGAAGGTGCTGATCTGCGGCTACGGCGACGTCGGCAAGGGCTGCGCGGAGTCGCTGGCGGGCCAGGGCGCGCGCGTGCAGGTCACCGAGATCGACCCGATCAACGCGCTGCAGGCGCTGATGGACGGCTACGACGTGGTCACCGTGGAGCAGGCGATCGGCCAGGCCGACATCGTCATCACCTCGACGGGCAACAAGGACATCATCACCCTCGAGCACATGAAGGCGATGAAGGACCAGGCCATCCTCGGCAACATCGGTCACTTCGACAACGAGATCGATATGGCCGCGCTGGAGCGCTCGGGCGCCCACCGCCTCGAGATCAAGCCGCAGGTCGACCTGTGGACCTTCGACTCGGGCAAGGCGATCATCGTGCTGTCGGAGGGTCGCCTGCTGAACCTGGGCAACGCCACCGGCCACCCCTCGTTCGTCATGTCGAACAGCTTCTCCAACCAGGTCATCGCGCAGATCGAGCTGTGGACCAAGCCGGAGGAGTACGACAACGAGGTCTACCGGCTGCCCAAGCACCTGGACGAGAAGGTCGCGCGCATCCACGTCGAGGCACTCGGCGGCACGCTGACCAAGCTCACCAAGGACCAGGCCGAGTACATCGGCGTGGACGTGGAGGGCCCGTACAAGCCGGAGCACTACCGCTACTGAGTCTCGACCGCACGGTGGCCCGTCGACCTGATGGTCGGCGGGCCACCGTCGTGTTCGGGGGATCAGACCAGCAGCAGGCAGACCGGCAGCGGGATGACGGCTTCCAGGAGGGCGCAGGCGGCGAGTTCGGCGGCGGAGCCCGCCGCGGCGGAGCCCGCCTCGGCCGAGCCGCTGAGCAGGGCGGCCGAGCCGCTGCGCGCGTGGTCGCCGCGGCCGATGGGGTCGGCCGTCGGCGCGGCGGTCGCGACGCCGGAGCCCGCGAGGGCGATGCCGAGCGCGGCGGCGGCCACGGCGGCACGGAGGACGGTTCGGTTGAGCATGATGACTCCTGGATCGAGCGGCCCGGCGCGGGCGCTGGGTTGGCGTGCGCCCCGGTAGCCCGGACGGAGCCGATCCGCCGAGGACTCTGGAATGAGACCACTTCAGACTGTTGTCGGGAGGTGAAACGGGTAATCCGGTCGCCATCGGCCCGGCGCGTCGGACGACACAGCGCTCGGGCGCCCGGCTCGTCGTCGCGCCGCGGCGGTCGCCGGTGATTCCGGGGTGGGGCCTGCGAGGTTCGCCGCCCCCGGCCGGGTAATCTCACCGCTCATGGGCGTGCTGATTGCGGTGGAAGGCCTCGACGGCGCCGGTAAACGGACGCTGATCGACGGGCTGATCGACGAATTGTCGGGAAAGGGGCTGCGGGCAGGCCGCCTGGCCTTTCCGCAATACGGCCGATCGATCCACGCCGATCTGGCCGCCGAAGCCCTGCGGGGCGGGCACGGCGACCTCGCCGGGTCCATCAACGCGATGGCGATCATGTTCGCCCTCGACCGCGCCGACGCGAGCGCGGAGCTGTCGAACCTGTTGGACGCCAACGACATCGTCGTCCTGGACCGCTGGGTGGCCTCCAACGCCGCCTACTCCGCGGCCAGGGCCGGGCAGGACGCCGACGGTGAAATCGTGTCCTGGGTGGGCGATCTGGAGTTCGGCAGGCTCGCGCTGCCGGTGCCCGACCTCACCGTGCTGATCGACCTTCCCACCGAGGTCGCGGCCGAACGTGCCCGCCGCCGTGGTGAACTCGACACCGCCCGCGCCCTGGACGCCTACGAGCGCGACGGCGGCCTGCAGCACCGCACCGGGGAGGTCTATCGTGAGCTGGCCGACCGCGACTGGTTCGGTCGCTGGTGGACATACCGATCCGATGACGATAGGCCCGCCCTACTCACCCTCTGCTCGGAAATCTTTGCCGGATAAGGTTGGATACGCGACGGGTTCACATCATTAATGGCGTGGCAGCCCGATCCTGGCCTGGGAGATGACAACATAGGATTATGAAGCCCAAGATTCTGGTCGTCGACGACGATATGGCACTCGCTGAGATGCTGACCATCGTCTTGCGCGGGGAAGGGTTCGACCCGCACGTGGTCGGCGACGGCACGCAGGCCCTGTCGGCGGTGCGGGAGATCCGCCCCGACCTGGTGTTGCTGGACCTGATGCTGCCCGGGATGAACGGCATCGACGTATGCCGTGTGCTCCGGGCCGATTCCGGCGTTCCGATCGTGATGCTCACCGCCAAGACCGACACGGTCGACGTGGTGCTCGGTCTGGAGTCCGGTGCCGACGATTACATCGTCAAGCCGTTCAAGCCGAAGGAACTCGTCGCCCGGGTGCGCGCGCGGCTGCGCCGTACCGAGGACGAGCCCGCCGAGCTGCTCTCGATCGCCGACATCGTCATCGATGTGCCCGCGCACAAGGTGACCCGCGGCGGCGCGCAGATCTCGCTCACCCCGCTGGAGTTCGACCTGCTGGTCGCGCTCGCGCGCAAGCCGCGCCAGGTGTTCACCCGTGAGGTGCTGCTCGAACAGGTCTGGGGCTACCGGCACGCCGCCGATACCCGCCTGGTCAACGTGCACGTGCAGCGACTACGCGCGAAGGTCGAGAAGGATCCGGAGAATCCGGAGATCGTGCTGACCGTCCGCGGAGTCGGCTACAAGGCCGGACCGCCGTGATCGGTACCTGTGAGGCGCCGCTGTGACCGACGGTCGACCTGCCGGTACAGCGTCAGCGCCTCCAGCGCACGACGGACGTGCGCACACCTTCGTCACGCAGTTGCGGCGATGGGCGGCCCCGGTCATGGCCTGGTTCCAGGCTGTCGGGACCGCGCTGGGCCATCTCTGGCGCCGGTCGCTGCAGCTGCGTGTCATCGTGTCCACGTTGACCCTCTCGCTCATCGTGATCACGATCCTCGGTGTCGTGCTCACCGGTCAGATCACCGACCGGCTGCTCGAGGCCAAGATCAACGCCGCCGTCGAGGAGATGGATCGTGCCCGCAGCACGATCGAGGGCAAGCTCTCCGGCGTGCACGACGCGAACAGTCAGCAGCAACAGCTCGCCGACGCCCGCGCCGCGCTGTCCAGCCGTGGCGGCACCGGCCAGTCCAGCGGCGCCGCCGGTAGTTTCGACTCGGCGCTGGCGATGGTCGGCGGCACGCCGCCGCAGGAACTCACCACCGGCCCCATTTCGGAGGTGCCGCAGGAGCTGCGCCGCTTCGTCCAGCGCAACCAGGTCTCCTACCAGTTCACCACCGTCGCCGACCCGGACGGCTATCGCGGGCGCGCGCTGATCATCGGCAGCCCGAGCGCCGAGGTCGCGACCCTGGAGATCTACCTCATCTTCCCGCTGGCCAGCGAGGAAGCGAGCTTGTCGCTGATGCGCGGCACGATGCTCATCGGCGGCGTTGTGCTGCTGGTGCTGCTCGCCGCGATCACCGCGCTGGTGACCAGGCAGGTGGTGCTGCCGATCCGGTCGGCGGCGCGGATCGCCGGTCGCTTCGCCGACGGCAGGCTCAAGGAACGCATGCTGGTGCGCGGCGAGGACGACATGGCCCGGCTCGCGCAGGCGTTCAACGAGATGGCCGAGAGCCTGTCCAACCAGATCACCCAGCTGGAGGAATTCGGCAATCTGCAACGCCGGTTCACCTCCGACGTCAGCCACGAGCTGCGCACCCCGCTGACCACGGTGCGCATGGCCGCCGACCTCATCCACGGCTCCAGCGACGATCTCGATCCGGCGCTGGCCCGCAGTTCCGAGCTGCTGGTCAACGAGCTCGACCGGTTCGAGGGCCTGCTCAACGACCTGCTCGAGATCTCCCGGCACGACGCCGGTGTGGCCGAGCTGCAGGTGGAATCGCTCGACATGCGCATGTGCGCCAGGGCGGCGATCTCCACGGTGCGGCACCTGGCCAAGGAGGCCGGTGTCGAGGTCGTCATCGATCTGCCCGAGGAGCCGGTCGTCGCCGAGGTCGACCCGCGCCGCGTCGAGCGGGTGCTGCGCAACCTGCTCGCCAACGCGATCGACCACAGCGAGGGCAAGCCGGTGCTGATCCGGATGCGCGGTGACGCCGAGGCCAACGCGGTCGCGACCGTCGTGCGCGATCAGGGTGTCGGTCTGCGGCCGGGCGAGGAGAAGCTCGTCTTCAACCGGTTCTGGCGCTCGGACCCGTCCCGGGTGCGGCGCTCCGGCGGCACCGGACTCGGCCTGTCGATCAGCGTCGAGGACGCCAACCTGCACGAAGGCAGGCTGGAGGCGTGGGGCGATCCCGGCGTCGGCGCCAGCTTCCGGCTGCTGCTGCCGATGGTGCGCGGCCGCAAACTGGGCGCGAGCCCGCTGGCCCTGGAACCGATGCTGCGCAAGGTCCCCGCGCTCCCCGAGGCCGAGCCGGAACCGGCCGAACCAGGCGACGGCGAGTCGACCGAGCCGGGCGACCTCAGGACCGAGCCGACGGGTCCGAGCACGATCCAGACCGAACCCGCGGGGTCGGCCGCGATCCAGCAGGATCCGGCGGACCTCGGCGCGATCCGGACCGAGCCCAGCGGCTCGGCGGCGAGCCCGGCCGACCCGGGCGAGGCCGGTGTCACCGAGGGAATGCACACCGAGCCCGCCGGAGGGGCAGACTCGAAGGCAGCACCCGTGGACACCGACGCGCCGCCCGCGTCGAATGGGCTAGCCGGCGCCGACGACCAGCCGATGTCCACCGAGACCGGAGACCGACAGTCATGACGAACGTGCGGGGTGAGCGCTGGGGACGGCGGGCCGCCGCGCTGGTCGCGGCCGGGCTGGCCGGCGTGCTGGTGCTGAGCGGGTGCGCCAGCCTGCCGGAGTCCTCGGCGCCGCAGGCCCTCGGCACGATCAACCGCGCGCCGACCTCGGAGGGTCCGCCGCCGCCGACCTCCGGCCGCGACCCCGACCTGCTGGTCGGCGACTTCCTGGCGGCCAGCGCCGACCCGGCCAACCGGCACGCCGCGGCCCGCCAGTACATGGCCGCCGACACCGCGGGCGAATGGAACGACGAGGCGGGCATCACCATCGTCGACCGGCCCGACACCCTGCGCGAATCGCGGTCCGGCGACAAGGCCAGCTACGTGATCCGCGCCCGCAAGGTCGGCGAGCTGGCCGGGGACGGCAGTTACCGGGCCGTCGAGGGCACGCTCGAGAACAAGATCGAGATGAGCAAGATCGACGGCGAGTGGCGGATCACCGAGCTGCCCGACGGCGTCGTCATGGATTCCACCGCGTTCGACAAGTCCTATCGCCGCTACGTCCTGCAGTACGTCGATCCGGGCAGTTCCGTGCTGGTCCCTGACCCGCGCTGGATCTCGGTACCGCGCGCCCAGCTGACCGAGCGGCTGATCGGCATGCTCGGCGCGGGCCCGCAGTCGGCGATCGCGCCGGTCGTGCGCAATCAGCTCGCGCAGCCGGTGACCGTGCGCGGCCCGATCACCAAGGCCAGCAACGAGCCGGGCGAGGTCGGTATCGGCATCGGCGGGGTGCGCATCGATTTCGCCGGGATCGGCCAGCTCGCGCCGAAGGACCGCGAACTGCTCGCCGCGCAGGTGGTGATGACGCTGGCCGGCGCCGACATCCTCGGCCCGTACGTGCTGCTCGCCGACGGCAAACCGCTCGACGACCGGTACGCCAACGGCTGGTCCGTCGCCGACCTCGACCAGTACAGCGCGTCGGCCCCCGGCCAGAACCGGATCGGCCTGCACGCCCTGCGCGACGGCACGCTGGTGCAGGTGACTCCGGACGGCATCGTCACCCCGAGTGGTTCCTTCGGCGAGGCGACCAATCTGCAGTCGGTCGGCATCTCCGCCGACGGCCAGTTCGTCGCCGCCGTCGCCGACACCGGCAGGCCGGCGCCCGAACCCGGCCGCACCCTGCTGATCGGCAACTACGGCGCCAAGGCCTTCGCCGTCGCCGAGGGCGCCACCATCGCGCGCCCGTCGTGGACCTCCGACGGCGGCGCCGCCTGGACGGTGCTCGACGGCGACCACGTCATCCGGGCGGTCACCGATCGCGCCACCGGCAACGTCTCGGTTCAGGATGTCGACACCACGGCCCTGTTCGAGGGCTCAGGATCGCCGCGTCCGCCGATCAGCGAGGTCGTGGTCTCACGCACCGGTGTGCGCGCGGCGCTGATCGCCGACGGCCGGGTCTACGTCGCGGTGATCGAACGCAGGCCCGACGGCAAGTACGCGCTCACCTCGCCGGTGCCGCTCGCGCTCGGGCTGAGCAGTCGTGCGGTCTCGCTGAGCTGGGTCACCGGCGACACGATCATGGTGGCGCGCGAGGGCAATGTCGACCCGGTCTTCACCGTCTCCATCGACGGGTCCCAGTTCTCCGCGGTGACCTCGCAGAACCTGACCCCGCCGGTGCGGGTGGTGACGGCGGCGCCCGCCACCCAGTACGTCGCCGACTCCCGCGCCGTCCTGCAACTGCAGACCGCCGACCCGGCCCGCAACGACCGCTTCTGGCGCGAGGTGCCCGGCCTGACCGGCGAACGCGTCGTCCCGGTGCTGCCCGGCTGAGTTGTCGGTGGGTGCTGTGATACTCACCCGCTATGAGAGCCCTGCTCGATCTGGTGCTGCCCGTCCACTGCGGCGGCTGCGCGACGGTGGGCGCTGCCTGGTGCCCCGGCTGCGCGGCCGAGCTCAGCCGGGCCCCGGTGCGGGTCCGTCCGCGCACCGATCCCGGCGTCCCGTGCTGGGCGCTCGGCCCCTATCGCGGTGCGGGACGCCGCGCCGTGCTGGCGGCCAAGGAGCACGGCAGGCGCGACCTGGCCGCGCCGCTGGGCCTGGCCCTGGCGCTCGCTCTCGACCGCCTGCGGGCCCCTGATCGCCCGCTGGTGCTCGTCCCGGCGCCGACCCGCTCGGCGGCCGCGCGGCGCCGCGGCGGCGACCCGGTGGCGCGCGCGACAGCCGCCGCCACGCGGTGGCTGATCGATAGCCGGAGCGTGCCGCTGCTGCGGATGCGGCGCGGCGTGCGCGACTCGGTGGGGTTGACGACACGCGAGCGTGCCCACAATCTGCGCGACAAGATCATGACGGTGACCCAGCTCGCCGACCCGGCCGTCATCGCGGCGAATGCAGAGGTAGTCGTGGTCGACGACGTTCTCACCACCGGGGCGACTGTCACCGAATCGGTACGCGTTCTTAGTCGAATCGGCGTACTTCCGTGCGCGGTTTTGGTGACCTGCGCGGCTTGACTCCGCGAAATTTGCGTGAACAGTGGCGCACTTGCCCGTGGCGGACTAGCGTCGCGGACACACACCGAACGACAAGTTTGGGAGGTGGCGCCGCGGACATCTGGTGCCGAGCGATTCCCGATCGGCACAGCTCAATCCCGCCGCACTCGCTTCTCGTGTGCGGCCATATCCGGGAGGTACGCGTGACGACTTCTTCACGGGCATCAGTGCGAGACGCTGACCCCACGGCACTGGCCGACAGTGCTGCCGACTCGACCGAGAGCCCGCACGCCGAAGTGGTGGTCTCCGGTCGGAATGTCGAAGTCCCCGACCACTATCGAATCTACGTGGCGGAGAAGCTCGCTCGGCTCGAGCGCTTCGATCCGTCGATATTCCTCTTCGATGTGGAACTTTTCCACGAACGCAACCGTCGTCAACGCAAGGCCTGTCAGCGCGTGGAGATCACCGCGCGCGGCCGTGGTCCGATCGTGCGCGCGGAAGCCTGCGCAGACAGCTTCTACGCCGCGCTGGAATCGGCCACCCAGAAGATCGAGAGCAGACTGCGCCGCACCAAAGACAAGCGGCGCGTGGTGCACTACGGCGACAAGACGCCGGTCTCGGTCGCGCAGGCCACCGCCACGCTGGTGGACGAATCCCTGTTCGCCGCGCCGAACGGCGCCGCCGCGCACGCTCATGCCGAGGAACCCGAGCATGAGGAAGGCCCCGGCCACATCGTGCGCACCAAGGTGCACACCGCCACGCCGATGTCGGTGGACGACGCGCTCTACCAGATGGAACTGGTCGGACACGACTTCTTCCTGTTCCACGATCGCGAGACCGACCGACCTTCGGTCGTCTACCGCAGACACGCCTTCGATTACGGCCTGATCCGACTGGCCTGACACCAACGCCGATCCGGGCACCCGCCGCAGCGGGTGCCCGGATCGTGTTCAGTCACCGAAGGTTTCGTGGTGCACGGCCTCGGCGAGCGCGCGACCCGACCGCCACCCGAACCGTTCCAGGTCGGGGACCCGCTGGAACTCGCGCACCGGCCCGACGCACAACCAGGCCACCGGCTTGATCCCGGCGGGCAGCTCGACCAGCTCGCGTAGGAACTCCGGATCGTAGAACGACACCCAGCCCACGCCGACCCGCTCCGCGGTCGCCGCCAGCCACAGGTTCTGGATCGCCAGCACCGTCGAGTACACGCCGGTCTCCGGCACCGTCGCCCGGCCCAGGATCTGCGGTCCGCCGCGCCGGTCGTCGTGGGTGACCACGACGCCGGTGCCGCTCTCGACGATCCCGTCGATCTTGATCGGCTCGAAGGTCTCGGCCCGCTCGGCGGGCAGCGCGTCACGGAACTCGACCCGCTTGTCCGCGACGTGGTCGGCGAAGCGGCGCAACGTGTCGGGCTTGCGGACCACGACGAAGTCCCACGGCTGGGAATTGCCGACGCTGGGCGCGCGATGGGCGGCGTCCAGGATCCGCCACAGGGTGTCGTCGTCGACGAGCTCGCCGGTGAACTCGGCGCGCACATCACGGCGCAGGCGGATCGCGTCGTAGACGCTCAACTGGTCGGCACACACGCCGACCAGTCAACCGCAGCCGGTCAGGCCACCGAGCGGCGGGCCAGCTTGCGCCCGGCGGCCAGCGCGGTGCGCAGGCCACGGCGACGGCCGGTTACCGGGTCGACGGTGGTGACGGCATTGCCGCCGAACAGCTTCTCCGACTTGGTTTCCGGCGCGTCGTCGGTGGTGTGGCGCAGGTACTTGTTGGGCAGCGAGAGCTTGAGGATCGTGCGCCACGACTTGAAGTACTGCACCGGCAGCGACCCGGTGGTGTAGGGCAGGTCGTACTTCTCGGCCAGCTCGCGCACCCGCACGGCGATGGCGGCGTAGTGGTTGCTCGGCAGGTCGGGGAACAGGTGGTGCTCGATCTGGTGGCTGAGGTTGCCGGTCATGAAGTGCATGACCTTGCCGCCGGAGATGTTGGCGCTGCCCAGCATCTGGCGCAGGTACCACTCGCCCTGCGTCTCGTTCTCGATGTCGGCCTTGGTGAACTTCTCCGCGCCGTCGGGGAAGTGACCGCAGAAGATCACCGCGTTGGTCCACACATTGCGCACCACGTTGGCCGCCATGTTGGCGGTCAGGGTGCTGAAGAACGACGGGCCGGTGAGCAGCGGGAAGATCAGGTAGTCCTTGGCGGCCTGCTTGCCGATCTTCTTGAGCACCAGCTTGCGGTCGGCGTCGAACTGCTGCCACTCGGGCGAGTCCTTGGCCCACTTCTTCTTGGCGACCTTGCCCAGTTCCAGGTGCTGGATCGCGACGCCGTACTCGAACAGCATCTGCAGCAGCAGGTTGTAGATCGGGTTGCCCAGGTAGAACGGCATCCAGCGCTGATCGCGGGTGACGCGCAGCAGGCCGTAGCCGATGTCGTCGTCCATGCCCAGGACGTTGGTGTACTTGTGGTGCAGGAAGTTGTGGGTGATCTTCCAATGCGCCGACGGGCCCGCGTTGTCCCATTCCCACGAGGTGGAGTGGACTTCCGGATCGTTCATCCAGTCCCACTGCCCGTGCATGACGTTGTGCCCGATCTCCATGTTCTCGATGATCTTGGCGGTGCCGAGCAGGGCGACGCCGGCCAGCCAGGCCGGGGGCAGGAAGCTGGCGAACAGCACGGTACGACCGCTGATCTCCAGTGCCCGCTGTAGGCGGATGACGTTGCGGATGTAGCGCGCGTCGGCAGCCCCCCGCGAAGATTCGATTTCGCGGCGGATCGCGTCGAACTCAGCACCGAGAGCTTCGACATCCGCGGCGGTGAGGTGCGCGTATTCCTTGACATCCGAGATCGCCATGCCGGTTACACTACCGTAGGTTACGAGAGCGTAGGTTGGCGATTTCGGGCCCTGATTGTGTGAAACGTCCTATTGCGAAATCGAAACTGAGATGTTATCTCAGCCGCGGCGCGCCTTACGCTTGGCCGCGCGGTCGCGCAGCGCGCCCCGCTCGTGCTTGGCCCGCTCACCGAGCGCGCGCTTGGCCTCCCGCAACGCCAGCTTCTCCTGCCGCGCCCGCGCCTTCAGCGTCGCCTTGGCCTCGCGCAGCACTTCCTTCTCGTGCCGCGCCTTGATCTCCAGCGAGACCTTCGCGTCGTGCAGCGCCGAGCGCAGGCCGAAGCGCTTGCCGGTCTCCGGATCGACCCGCAGCGCGTCGGGCAGCGAGATGCCGGTGAACTTGCGCTCCGAGGACGTCTCGGGGGCGTCGTCGGCCGTGCGCTTCAGGAAGCGGTCGGGCAGGGCCAGCTTGTGGATGGTCCGGAAGGCCAGCAGGTACTGCTTGCCCAGCGAGCCGGTGGTGTAGGGCAGGTCGTACTTGTCGCACAGCTCGCGCACCCGCACCGCGACCTCGGGGTACCGGTTGCTCGGCAGGTCGGGGAACAGGTGGTGCTCGATCTGGTAGCAGAGATTGCCGCTCATGAAGGCCATCACCGGACCGGCCTTGAAGTTGGCGCTGCCCAGCATTTGCCGCAGGTACCACTCGCCCTGGGTCTCACCGTCGAGCTGCTCGATCGTGAACTTCTCGGCGCCGTCGGGGAAGTGCCCGCAGAAGATCACCGCGTAGGCCCACAGATTGCGGACCAGGTTGGCGGTGGTGTTGGCCTTCAGCGTCGACTTCCAGGCCGGGCCGGTCAGCGCCGGGTACAGCACGAAGTCCTTGACGACCTGACGGCCCGCCTTGCGGGCGAAGTCCTTGTTCGGCTCGGAGAGCACCTGCTTGGCCGGAATGCCCGCCAGCTCCTTCTCGATGCCGAGGTCGTGCAGCGCGATGCCCCACTCGAAGGTGGCGGCCAGCAGCAGATTCGCCGCGGGCTGCACCAGATGCTTGGGGTGCCAGGCCTCGTCGCGGGTCATCCGCAGGATGCCGAAGCCGAGGTCCTCGTCCTTGCCCAGGACGTTGGTGTAGGTGTGGTGGGAGTAGTTGTGCGCCCGGCGCCACTGCGCCGAGGTCCCGGTCATGTCCCACTCCCAGCTGGTGGAGTGGATCTCCGGATCGTTCATCCAGTCCCACTGCCCGTGGCTGACGTTGTGCCCGAGCTCCATGTTCTCGATGATCTTGGCCACCGACAGCAGCGCCGTGCCGCCGAGCCAGGCCCAGCGGTTGCGGCTGCCGAACAGCACCGCGCGGCCGGCCACCTCGAGCGCGCGCTGGGCGGCGATGGTGCGACGGATGTACTTCGCGTCGCGCTCGCCGCGGGAGGTCTCCACCGAACGGCGGATCGAATCGAGTTCTTTCCCCAGGGTTTCGATGTCGGCCGCCGTGAGATGGGCGAAGGCCTGGATATCGGTGATTGCCACCGGGGTCCTCTCTGTCGGTTGGCGGCTGGTCGCTCAGATATGGAGGCGGGCCGAGAACGGCGGCTGTGCCGCGTTCCCGGCCCCGGGGTTGCGCCGGTCGGCGCGAGGTAGGCCGAGACCAGCCGCTGTCGGCCATTCATATGGTCGACGCATGACTCCGAGGGTACCTGCTGTCCGAAGTGCGCGGGACGCTCAGATGTCGAGCGTGCAGTCACCCGCCGCGGCGGAGATGCAGGTCTGCACCTTGTCGCCGGGCTGACGTTCGTCTCCGTTGCGCAGGTCGCGGGCGTGTCCGGCGGACAGCGTGACCACGCAGGTCTGGCAGATGCCCATGCGGCAGCCGAACGGCAGCTGCACCCCGATCGACTCGCCCGCCTCGAGCAGGCTGGTCGCGCCGTCGGCGGTGATGGTCCGGCCGGTGGTGCCGAAGGTCACGGTGCCACCCTCACCGATCGCCGACCGCTCCACCTCGAAGCGCTCGACGTGCAGCTTCTCCGGGATTCCCGCAGCCTTCCAATGGTGTTCGATCGCGTCGAGCATCGGGGCCGGGCCGCACGCCCAGGTCTCGCGCTCCCGCCAATCCGGGTAGAGCTCGTCCAGGCTCGCCAGCGAGAACAGGCCCTGCGCGTCGGTCAGCTGCAGGTGCGAGACGAAGCTCGGGTGCTTGTCGTGCAGTGCCCGCAGCTCGGCGCCGAACATCACGTCGGCGTCGGTCGGCGCCGAGTGCACATGCACCACGTCGGTCACACCGTCGCGCCGGTCCATCGTCCGCAGCATCGACATCACCGGGGTGATGCCGCTGCCCGCGGTGAGGAAGAGCACCTTCGCCGGCGGCGGCTCCGGCAGCACGAACCCGCCCTGCGGGGCGGCCAGGCGCACGATCGTGCCCTCGGCCACCCCGTTGACCAGGTGGCTGGACAGCTTGCCCTCCGGCATCGCCTTCACCGCGATGGAGATGAGCCGCTTGCCGCCCTCGCCGGTCCAGTCCGGTGGGCAGGTCAGCGAGTAGGACCGCCAGTTCCAGCGGCCGTCGATCAGGATGCCGATGCCGATGTACTGACCCGGCTGGTACTTGAAGTCGAAGCCCCAGCCCGGCTTGATCACCAGGGTCGCCGAATCGGCGGTCTCCTTCTGCACCTCGACGATCCGCCCGCGCAGCTCCCTGGCCGACCACAGCGGGTTGGCCAGGTGCAGGTAGTCGTCGGGGAGCAGGGGAGTGGTCACCCGGGCCACCGCGCCTCGCAGCACGTTGAGCTTGCCGCCGCGGTCGCCGACCTGCGCGGCCGGTGCTTCGAGCCATTCCCGGAACTTGTTCATGACCATGCTTGCCGTTGTCTCCCTGTCCTGCCGTCGAGCCGCGGTGGGGCAGCTCGCTCGCAGCCAGGTTACGGCATCGTAGGTTCGGCGGCAGTGGCAGCGGCGGTCACGGTGCTGATCAGGGAGATGTCACAGCAGATCGAGCAGGAACGGCAGTTCCTGGGTGGCGTACCAGGCGAGCTGATGGTCCTCGGCGTCACCGAGGACGAACTCGGCGTCGGTATCGCCCAGATCGGCGGCGTCGATGACGTCGACGGCCTTGGCGACCTGCGGTTCGGCCTCGGCCAGGTCGACGTGTACCGACGCCACCTGGTCGTAGGTGATCGGCCCGGCCAGCTTCACCACCGCGTCGTCCAGGTCCGGCCGCAGCTTCGCGCCGGTGACGTCGGCCGCGATCACCGCGCGCCGGTAGACCGGGCTGCCCGGCGCGGCCGCCTCGCCCGCGGCGTCCTCGTCCGCGTCGTCGAGGCCGTCGCGCTCACCGGCGAGCAGCCGCAGCGACGCCCTGGCCGCCTCCTGCATCGCGACCTCGGCCAGCTCGTCGTCGTCGCCCGCGGCGTAGGCCTCGCGCAGCGCGGGGGTCACCGCGAACGCGGTCGCGCCGAGCGGGAACACCTCGCGCTCGTCGACGAGCCTGCGCAGCATCGGGATCGTCGCCGGGATGTAGACGCGCAGCTTGCCGTTCTCAGATACAGGCACCGAGCAACTCCTCCATCGATTCGTGCACCGACGCGGCCAGGACGTCGATGTCGGCCATGGCGTCGCGGTCGGCGTTGAGTCCGTAGAAGACCTGACCGTCGTACGAGGTGAGCCCGAAACTCAACGTCTGATTGCGCAGCAGCGGCGATACCGGATACATCTCCAGCATGCGCGCCCCGCCGATGTACATCGCGGTCTGTGGTCCCGGCGCGTTGGTGATCACCAGGTTGAACGTGTTGTCGGCGAAGGTACTCGCCGCGCGCACGCTCATCGCGTGCAGGCTGGCCGGAGCGAACCCGGCCAGGTGTACCAGCGTGCGGGCGCGCACACCGCGCCGCTGTCTGCCGGTGGCTTCGGTGGCGTGCGAGATGTGCGACAACCGCATCACCGGATTCGGCTCGCCCACCGGCAGATCGATCAGGAACGAGGAGACCTCGCTGGCCGGGGTCGGCTGGTCGCCGCCGTCGACGTAGACCGACATCGGCACCACCGCGCGCAGATTGGTCGACTCGACCAGCGCCTCGTTGCGCGAGAGCAGCCAGTTGCGCAGCGCGCCGGTGACCACGGCGAGCACCGTGTCGTTGATCGAGCAGTCGAAGTGGCGCCGGATGGTCCGGTAGTCCTCCAGATCGGTGCGCACCACGTCGAACCGCCTGCTGCGCGAGGTCCTGGCGTTGAGCGGGCTGTCGGCGACCCCCGAGGCCGCCGCGCGCACCGCGTTGGCCGCCGCCTTCACCGCCATCCTGGTGCCCCGGACCAGGCCGAACGCGTTCGATCCCGCGTCGCGGGCGACCTCGTAGGCCTCGCGCGGCTGCGCGGCCAGCTGGGACAGCGCCCCCGCCAGCAGCTCCACGTCGGTGGGTTCACGCGGGGCCCGCCACGCGTCGTCGGCCAGGTCGCGTGGCAGCGGGCTGTTGTCGAGGATCACATGCCCGATCTCGAGCGCGGTGTCACCGTCGACGAGCGCCGAATGCGATTTGGTGAACACCGCGCTGCGCCCGTCGACGAGGCCCTCGATCAGATACATCTCCCACAGCGGCCGCCCCTGATCCAGCGGCCGCGAGGCGAGCCGGGCGACCAGGTCGTAGAGCTGTTCGTCGCTGCCCGGACCGGGCAGCGCGGAGCGGCGGATGTGATAGCTGATGTCGAAGCGGCTGTCCTCCACCCACACCGGCCTGCCGAGGGCGAGCGGGATCTCGCGGACCTTGCGGCGGTAGCGCGGCACCAGGGGCAGCCGGGATTCGACCAGGTCGATGAGGCCGTCGTAGTCGAGGACCTGGCCGGTGGCGCCGGGTTCGGTGTTCTGGAGGATCGCGAGGGAGCCGATGTGGATCGGGTTGCTGCTCGACTCGAGCCGGTAGAACGACGCGTCCTGCGGCGTCAGTCTCGTGATCACGCGCTCCGATACTCCTTCCGGTGCCGCATCGCGCAGATCGGGCACGTGCCTCATCCTACGTCACCGTAGGTGAATCGCGGTGCCGGGCAACGAGCCTCATCGGCGGTTGTGACCTGGGCCGATGGCATCGCCCGGTACACCGGGCACGGGTACTCCCGGCCGGGTACGGTGGTCTGCGGACTACGATGGCCCATAACACCGTGGCTCACTAGCCGAACACACTCCGACCAGAGGACTGACGAGACCCGTGCCTGCGCTGACACTGACGAGGTTGCTACGGATTGGTGAAGGTCGCATGGTCAAGCGCCTGTCGAACCTCGCCGACGAGGTCATCGCGTACGGCGAGGAGATCGAGCAGCTGACCGACGACGAGCTGCGCGCCAAGACCGCCGAGTTCAAGCAGCGCTTCGCCGAGGGCGAGACCCTCGACGACCTGCTGCTCGAGGCGTTCGCGGTGGCTCGGGAGGCCTCCTGGCGAGTGCTGAACCAGAAGCACTACAAGGTGCAGATCATGGGCGGCGCCTCGCTGCACCTGGGCAACATCTCGGAGATGAAGACCGGTGAGGGCAAGACCCTGACCTGTGTGCTCCCCGCGTACCTGAACGCGATCTCCGGCGAGGGCGTGCACGTCGTCACCGTCAACGACTACCTCGCCAAGCGCGACGCCGAGTGGATGGGCCGCGTGCACCGCTTCCTCGGGCTCGAGGTGGGCGTGATCCTCGGCGGCATGACCCCGGCCGAGCGCCGCGTCGCCTACAGCGCCGACGTCACCTACGGCACCAACAACGAGTTCGGCTTCGACTACCTGCGCGACAACATGACCCACTCGCTGGACGATCTCGTCCAGCGCGGCCACAACTTCGCCGTGGTCGACGAGGTCGACTCCATCCTCATCGACGAGGCCCGTACCCCGCTGATCATCTCGGGCCCGGCCGACGCGTCGTCCAAGTGGTACGCCGAGTTCGCGCGCATCGCGCCGCTGCTGAAGAAGGACGTCCACTACGAGGTGGACATCAAGAAGCGCACCATCGGTGTGCACGAGGCGGGCGTGGAGTTCGTCGAGGACCAGCTCGGCATCGACAACCTCTACGAGGCCGCGAACTCCCCGCTGGTGAGCTACCTGAACAACGCCATCAAGGCCAAGGAGCTCTACACCCGCGACAAGGACTACATCGTCCGCGACGGCGAAGTGATCATCGTCGACGAGTTCACCGGCCGCATCCTGGTCGGGCGCCGCTACAACGAGGGCATGCACCAGGCGATCGAGGCCAAGGAGAAGGTCGAGATCCAGCCGGAGAACCAGACCCTGGCCACGATCACCCTGCAGAACTACTTCCGCCTCTACAACAAGCTGTCCGGCATGACCGGTACCGCCGAGACCGAGGCCGCCGAGCTGCACTCGATCTACAGCCTCGGCGTGGTCCCGATCCCCACGAACAAGCCGATGGTCCGCAAGGACCAGGCCGACCTGATCTACAAGTCGGAGGAGGCCAAGTTCGCCGCCGTCGTCGACGACGTGGTGGAGCGGCACGAGAAGGGCCAGCCGGTCCTGATCGGTACCACCAGCGTCGAGCGCTCGGAGTACCTGTCTAAGCAGTTCACCAAGCGCGGTGTGGCGCACTCGGTGCTGAACGCGAAGTTCCACGAGCAGGAAGCGCAGATCATCGCCGAGGCCGGCCGGCCCGGCGCGGTCACCGTCGCCACCAACATGGCCGGTCGTGGTACCGACATCGTGCTCGGCGGCAACGCCGACATCATCGCCGACATCCTGCTGCGCAAGCAGGGCCTCGACCCGGTGCACACCCCCGACGAGTACGAGGCCGCCTGGCACTCCGCGCTCGATCAGGTCAAGGAGCAGACCGCGGCCGACGCCGAGGCCGTCCGCGACGCCGGTGGTCTGTACGTGCTCGGCACCGAGCGCCACGAGTCGCGTCGCATCGACAACCAGCTGCGCGGCCGCTCCGGCCGTCAGGGCGACCCGGGCGAGTCCCGGTTCTACCTGTCGCTGGGTGACGAGCTGATGCGCCGCTTCAACGGCGCCGCGCTCGAGGCCATCATGACCAGGCTGAACCTGCCCGACGACGTGCCGATCGAGGCGAAGATGGTCTCCAAGGCCATCAAGAGCGCTCAGACCCAGGTCGAGCAGCAGAACTTCGAGATCCGCAAGAACGTCTTGAAGTACGACGAGGTGATGAACCAGCAGCGCACCGTCATCTACGGCGAGCGCAACCGGATCCTGCGTGGCGAGGACATGGAGGGTCAGGTGCAGAACATGATCACCGACGTGACCACCGCCTATGTCGACGGCGCCACCGCCGAGGGCTACATCGAGGACTGGGACCTGGACAAGCTGTGGGGCGCCCTCAAGACGCTCTACCCGGTCACCCTCGACCACAAGGAACTGGCGGGCGAGACCAGCACCGGCGACGCGGGCGAACTCACCCGCGACGAGCTGCGCGAGGCCCTGCTCGACGACGCGCACACCGCCTACGAGAAGCGCGAGCAGGAGATCGACGGCCTCGCCGGCGAGGGCGCGATGCGCAACCTGGAGCGCCAGGTCCTGCTCTCGGTCCTGGACCGCAAGTGGCGTGAGCACCTCTACGAGATGGACTACCTCAAGGAGGGCATCGGCCTGCGCGCGATGGCCCAGCGCGACCCGCTGGTCGAGTACCAGCGCGAGGGCTTCGACATGTTCGCCGCGATGCTGGACGGTCTGAAGGAGGAGTCGGTCGGCTTCCTGTTCAACCTCCAGGTCGAGGTCCAGCAGCCCCAGCCCGAAGGCGTCTCGGTCGGCGCCGGTCTGCGTTCCCCGGTCGGCGCCCGCCCCCAGGACGCCCCCACCGAAACCCAGGCCCCGCCCGCCCTGCGCGCCAAGGGCATCACCGATCAGGCCCCCCGCGGCCTGAACTACTCGGGCCCCGCCGAAGACGGCCGCGCCGAATCCCATTCCGACGCCCAGGAATACGGCGGCCAGCAGCCCGGCACCCGCCGCGAGCGCCGCGAAGCCGCCCGCGCCGAAACCAAGGGCAAGCGCCGCCGCTGACGCACCACTGATCGAACCCACCGAGGCCCCCGCACACCGCGGGGGCCTCGGCCGTTTCCCATGGCGATTGTGCATGTATAATTGCATGCATGGTTGCCTTGCAGATTCGCGACGTTCCGGAGCCGTTGCGCGACCAGCTGGTCGCGCTGGCGCGGCAGCGCGGGCAGTCGCTGCAGGCGTTCCTGTTCGACTTGGTGCGCGACGAGGCTCGGCGGCAGGACAACATCGCGGTGCTCAAGCAGTTCAGTCCCGCGGCGATGGATGTCGCGTTCACCGCGGGTGATGTCGTCGTTGCGCTGGATGCCGAACGCGCCGAACGGGATTCGGCCTTCGATGATGCGGATTTCGGCGGGTGATCGTGGTCGATGCCTCGGTCTTCGTTCACGCGCTGCTCAACCCCGGCCCGCTGGGTGATGTCTGCCGTGCCGCGCTGGAAGCCGACAACCGCTGGATCGCCCCGCAGCACTGGACCGTCGAGGTCCTGTCGGTGATCCGGCGATTCACCCGTGCGGGCACCATCACCGCGGACCAGGCCGCCCGCGCGGTCGATGCCGTCGGCGCACTGGATCCCGAGGTTCCCGTTACGCGGGTCTTCGTACCCAGAATCTGGGATCTCCGCGACAACCTGACCGCTTACGACGCCGCCTATGTCGCGGCGGCGGAAGCCTATGGATGTGACTTGCTCACGACGGACGCCCGGTTGGCGAACGCGCCGGGCATCACCTGCGCGGTGCGCGTTCTGCGAGGCTGAGTCACCGGTAGCGCAGGCCTGTCGCAACCCGGTTCGACGCTGACGCCGTCGGTGCCCAGTGGGCCTCAGCCGGTCGGGGCGGACGATCCGGCGGTGCCGGGGGTGATCGGCTTGGTGACCGAGGGGACGGCCGAGCCGGTTCCGCTCTTCGGGGCGGTCGGGCCGGGTGTCTTCGTGCCGGTACCGGTGGGGGAGCCGGTGCCGGTGACGGTGGGGGAGTCGGTGCCGGAGGCGATCCCGGTGGGGATCGGGCCGACGGTGAGGGAGCGGGCCCTGGCTCGCCAGTCGGCGGGGAGGTCGCCCTTGGCGGAGGTGGCGACGGTGTAGGTGTCGCCCTTGTTGTCGCGGGCGGCGAAGAGGGTGGCGGTCTTGCCCGCGCGGTTGTAGACCGAGAGGGCGGCGCTGTCGATGTGCTGGCCGGCCAGGTCGGGGGAGCCGATCTTGAACAGCGACATCTTGCCGGTGCCCTCGCTGCCGGTGAACAGGCACAGGTAGCCGGTGGGACAGCGGTCGTAGCCGGTGCAGCCGCCGGTCTTGTCACACCAGCTCTGGGTGACGCTGGTGAAGGTGTTGGCGCTGACTTTCGTTGTCTCGGTGCCCTTTCCGTTGTCCAGGATCACCGGGAGCTCCTCGTCGGGGTTCTCGCCGAACCGGTCGAGCAGATAGGTGCACGCCTGGGAGAGCGCGATGCCGGTGGCCGCCACGACGAGGGCCGCGGTCACCGTCACGCCGGCCCTGAGCTTCAGCGCGACCACCTCGACGACCGGAACCACCATCTCGCACACGACTTCTTTGGCCGTCTCGGTCGCCTCATCGCCCTTGCACCCGACGATGCCGAACCCGACCACGACCGCGAGGATTACCGCCACCAGCTTCTGCACGGCGTCAGAATGCGCGTGGATTACCCACTCGTGCAAGGAAATTCATGGTCACGTGTCCCGCGCCCGGGCGTGGCCACCCTTGCTCAGCCGAACGAAAGATCAGCGGCACACGGCCACACCGATCGCCGCACCCTGCCGGTCGAACCACTCGGCGAGTTCCGCGCCGTGCACCAGCCGGGGCGCGTCGGCGCCGATATCGATCGCACCGTCGACCGCGCCGCTCGCGCCGGTGAGATCGGCGCCGGCCAGCCGGGCCCCATCGAAGTTCGCGCGGTCGAGCCGGCAGCCCCGCAGACTCGCGCCACGGAAATCGCTGTCGCCGAAGCTCGCCCGGCGCAGATCGGCGCCGCCGAGGTCGGCGTCGCGGAAATCGGAGGCGGCGAAATCGGCCTTCATCAGGCGCGCGCCGGTGAGCCGGGCCGCGCGCAATACGCAGTCGCGGGCTTGCGCGGTGCCGAGGTCGGCGCCGGTGAGGTCGGCCCCGGACAGGTCGGTGGCGAGCATCCAGGCACCGTAGAGGTCGGTGTCGATCAGCCGGGCGCCGGTCAGCCTCGCCTCGCCGAGCTCGGCGCCACCGAGATCGAGCCCCGACAGATCACTGCCCGCGAGGTCGAGGCCCCACCCGTTGAACAGCATCTCGGTCGTGCGCGGCGCGGCCGGGTCAGCGGGGAGCTGGTCGAGATAGCGCGCGAGAATCGTCCGCGCGTCCGGGTCGGTGGGCCACCTGGGCACCGCGTGCAGATCGCCAATCGGTCGGCGCCGCCAGAACATCATGAGAAGTATTTACACCCTGCGGTTCTCGCGCGGGAACCGTCCGGTCACGAACGTGAATCAGCTGGCGCGATGGATGGGGTGGACCCGCGACAGCGCCCGTTTGGCCTCGGCGAGCGAGATCAGCTGATCCTCGTCGTCGATCTCGGCGACGGCGGCCTCGGCCCACTCCCGCAGCAATGTCGACACGCCGACGCGACGCTCGTCGGCCAGGGTTTTCAGCCGGGAGTGCAGGCCCAGCGGCAACCGGATGGAGGTGGTCACCATGATGTCCTCGTTGGCGGGCAGGCGGGGTGGCGCTTCGGCGGCCGCGTCGGAGAAGCTCAGCCGATCCATGAAGTCGGCGAGCTCTTCCTTGCTCGATGGATAGTCCTGATCGCTCATGACTCGGTCCCACTTTCCCACTGCTCGAACTGCGCCAGCTCCTCGGCGCGCATCGCTCGTGCGCCGATGATCACCCACGTCCAGTCGTCGCGCTGTCGTGTGACCACGATCAGCGGACGTCCGGCCGTGGTGCGCCCCCACACCGTCAGGACGGACACCTGGCCGTCGAAGGCCGGGCGTGGCCACCGTCGTGACGCTGCGAGGACCTGCCGAACCTCGCTGGGTTCGACGCCGATCAGGTGAGCGATCGCCCAATCAGGCCACTCGAAACCCATAAGTCCATAATACGCACGTAGTAACAGCCTGTGAAAGCACTGAGCATCCCGGCCGGATCGATGGGTAGATTCGCGGGGGTGTTGACCATCAGCCGACTGGTCGCCGATCCCGCGCTCGGCCTGCGGATCGTGACGCCGGACCTCACCGATCGCCTGGCCGCCGAGATCCGCTGGCTGCACACCACCGAGCTACCCGACCCGTCGCCCTACGTGCGCCCCGGCGAGCTGGTGCTGACCAACGGGTTGTGGCAGTCGCACGTGCCCGCGGCGCGCTTCGTCGACGCGCTGGCCGGGGCGGGTGCGGCCGGTCTGGTCTTCGGGCTGACCGCGCAGACTCCGGTGCTGCCCGCCGAGCTCGTCGACCTGTGCCGCGAGCGCGACCTGCCCCTGATCGAGCTGTGTATCGGGGTGCCGTTCGCCGCGCTCACCCGCGCCGCCGCCGGCATCCAGAACGAGGTGCTCCAGGCGGAGCTGACGGCCACGGTGCGCCGGGGCGACGCGCTGGCCACCGCGCTGTCGCGGGGCAGCGGTGCGGCGGGGGTGCTCGAGATCCTGCGGGGCGAGACGGAATTGCCGCTGCTGGTGGTCGATCGGCGGGGCCGCTGCCTGGCCGCCATCGGCTGTGAGCCGACCGCCGAACAGATCCGCACGGCCGCGGCCGCGCTCACGCGGACACCGCCGCCGCTCGAGGTGAACCTGCTCGGATCGGGGCCGTCGGCGCTCTACCTCGTCGAGGGCGCGATGGGCGAGATCGACGCCGGGCTCTACTGCCTGGAACCGGCGGCGACGCTGACCGCCGCCGATCGGGAGGCCCTCGACCAGGCGGCTCGGTTCCTGAGCCTCGAGGTCGCCAAACAGCAAGCGGTGCAAGCGATCGAGGCCCGCTTCGCCGCCGAGCTGCTCGAGATGATCCTGTCCGGCCCCGGTCGCGACGACGAGGTGCGCAGGCGATTGCGGGCCTACGGCGTGCCGTCGGACGGGCCGCTGGCGGTCTTCGCGCTGGCCGGTGAGGACGTGTCGCTCGACGACATCGCCGACGCGGCGGGCACCGTGTTCGCCACGCACGGCATCCCGGTGTTCACCGCCGCGGGCAGCCGCGATGTGGTGGCGGTGTGCCCGTGGCCGGGCACCGCCGACGAACCGGCCCGCTTCGCCGCCGAGCTCGCCGGCGAGGTCGCCCGTCGCGCGGCGGCCGCCCGCGTCGTCATCGGCGTGGGCGACATCGCCGCCACCGCGGCGGGTCTGCGCGAGCCGCTGGTCCGGGCGCGGGAGGTCTGCCAGGTGCTGCGCGCGCAGACCGGTCCGGACACCGCGACCTTCGCCGACATCGCCACCCATCGGATGCTGCTCGGCCTGCTCGATGCCCGGGTGCTGGAGCGCTTCGCCGGTCAGGTGCTCGGCGCATTGCGCGCGCACGACGCCCGCGCGCGCACCGAACTGGAGCACACCCTGCGCGTGTTCCTCGTCAACGACGGCCAGTGGGGCGTCACGGCGGCGGCGCTGCACGTGCACGTCAACACCCTGCGCAACCGGATGGCCAGGATCACGGAGCTGACCGGCCGCGATGTGCACCGGCTCGCCGACACAGTCGACCTGTTCCTGGCGTTCGCGGCCGACCCTCAGCCGGGATAGACCGCCGGATCCACGTCGTAGGTGGGCAGCGGGCGCACCGGTGTCGCGGTGTCGGCGCTGGCCCAGGCCGCCACGTCCCGGCAGCGCGCGAACGTCACGTCCCCGCAGTCCTGCGCGTAGCGGATCAGGGTGCGCATGGCCAGCATCCGGCCCGGCCGCCCGGTGAGGAAGGGGTGCATGCACACGTTGAACAGGCACCGGTAGTGCCGCATCCCGTCCAGTTCGGCCCGCCACATCCGCTCGACCTTGTCCGGCGACTCGATGACCGACCCGATCCGCGGCTCCGGCAGATACGCGTACTGCTCCCAGTCGTCGAGCGACCAGTGCACCGGCAGTTCCACCACCGGCGCGTGCGCGCCCGGCACCAGGTACGGCCGGTCGTCACCCATCAGCGAGGAGTCGTAGGTCAGCCCGTATTCGGCCACCAGGGCGAGGGTTTCGCGGCTGGCGCTCCACATCGCCGCGCGATGTCCGGCGATCTCGATGCCCTGGGCCGCGAAGACCTCCAGTGCCCGAACGAAATCCGCGCGCTCGGCGCCCGGCGGCAGCGAGGTGGGCGCCCGATGGCTGTAGGAGTGGTGGGCGACCTCGTGGCCGCGATCGACGATCGCGGCGGCCAGTCCAGGACGTCGCTCCGCCACCCAGCCGGGCACGAAGAACGTCGCGGGCACGGCCAGCTCGTCGAGCAGGTCGAGGATCCGTGGCACGCCGACATCGGGTCCGTAGGACTGGTGCGACATCACCATCGGGTGCTCGGCGTAGCGTCTGCCCTCGGCGAGGATCGGCGTTTCCGCGTCGACGTCGAAGGTCAGGATCGCGACGGCGGCCGCGCCACGGGTCCACGACGTCATCGGCGTGCGCGCCAGGCCGCCGCGGTGTCCAGGTTCGCCATGGGGTGCAGCATCTCACGGTCGAAGGGGTCGAGCGGTCGCCCGGTCTCGACCCGGCGCGGCAGGTCGGGGTTGGCGAGCGCGCCCGTGCCGAGCGAGAGCAGATCGGCGTGCCCGCCGGTGAGGACGTCGGCGGCCTGGGGCAGCGCGTGCATGCCGCCGTTGGCGATCACCGGCTTACCGGTCACCTCGCGGGCGAGCTGGGTGATCGTCGAGCCGTCGGCCAGGCGCGCGGTCTCCAGGAAGTTCCGGCCCTCGCTGGCGATGTGCAGGTAGGTCGCCTCGGCCAGCGCGCCGAAGATCACCCGCGCGTCGTCCGCGCCGCCGGGCCAGCGGTAGGTGAAGTCGTTGACCTTGGTCTGCGACAGCCGCACGCCGACCGGCAGTTCGCCCACCGCCGCGCGGACCGCGTCCAGTACGCGCACGTGCAGCCGGACCCGGTCGCGTACCGGGCCGCCGTACTCGTCGGTGCGCAGATTGGTGTAGCCGGTGAGGAATTGGTCGAGCAGGTAGCCGTTGGCCCCGTGGATCTCGACGCCGTCGAACCCGGCGGCCTTCGCGTTCGCGGCCGCGGCGGCGAAACCGGCGATCACCTCGTCGATATCGCGGGTGGTCATCTCCCTCGGCGCGCTCCACGGGCCGCCGACACCGCCGTAGTCGGCCATCATCCGTCCCGGCGGCGCGACCGCCGACGGCCCGATCGTTCCGTTGCCGTAGGAGTTGCCCTGGGAGATGGCACCGGCGTGCATCAGCTGGGCGACGATCGGCACGCCCTCGGCGTGCACCGCGTCCACCACGGTCCGCCACCCGGCGACGTGCGCGTCGGTGACCAGGCCGGGCTGACCGTAGTAGCCCTGGCTGTGCGCGGCGTCGGGGTAGATGCCCTCGGTGGTGATCAGCCCGAAGCCGCCCGCGGCGAATTCGCGGTAGTACCCGGCCATCCGGGCGGTCGGGGTGCCGTCGGGGGTCGCCGAGATCCGGGTCATCGGGGCCACGGTGAAGCGGTTGCGCAGGCGCAGGGTGCCGAGATCGAACGGGGCGAGGGCGGGATGGGCGAGGTCGGTGGTGGTCATCGGTTCTTCTCCTCGGTGGTCAGGACGGTCAGGGACAGCGGGCTCGGGCCCGTCCCGTTGATGACGTTGTGGTCCTGTGGGCAGGACGAGACGACGACGAGACACGGCAGCTCGGCGCGCAGGGTGATCGCGTCGCCGGGCCGGGTCGGGGCGGCCAGCCAGGACAGCGCGCCGTCGGTGGCGACGGGGATCCGCATGAACACGTTGATCGGCTGCGGGATGTGCGACGGCGCCGGGTGTCCCCGCTCGGCCAGCGCCCGGATCAGGTTCTCCGCACAGCTGGCATGGCCCGGATCACCGTATGCCGCATAGCGTTCCGGGTCGCAGGCGGCGATCAGCATGTCGTGGTCACCGGGGGAGGTGTCGGCGAGGTAGGTGAGGATCGGGCGGCGCCGGTTGGTCACGAACGCCTCGCCCAGCGCCGGGAACAGGCGGCTGGTGTGGGTGCGGGTGTGCGCGGCGCTGTGCTGCTCGGTGAGGTCGTCGGCGTGGTAGGCGAAGACGTCACCGACCTGGCCACCGGCGATATCGGTGATCCGCAGGCGGTCGCCGGTCCGCAGCAGCACCGACCTGGCCTGCCTGGCCGGCACCAGCACCGGCTCGGGGTAGCTCGTCGTTGTCATGCCGTTCAGTCAACCGGTGGGCGGACCTCGGGTGCTATGGAGATATCGCCACTTTCTTGCAAGCTGAATGGATGTTTCACCATGCCCTGGGTGGTTGCGGTCGCGATAGCGTGCGGTGGTCCGTTCCATCGATGCCGAGGAGTGCCGCGCATGGCCACCGCTCTCGTCACGGCCCGTGCCGTCGCCACCGGCGAAACCACCGCGACAGCGGTGATCGAGGCCGCGATCGATCGTGTGCGACAGCCTGATTCGGCCGCGATCCTGGTGACGGTCACCGGTGAGCGTGCCCGCCTCCAGGCGGCGGCGAGTGATCGCCGGGCCGCGCGTGGGCTCCGGCGCGGTGCTCTCGACGGTGTGCCGATCGTGTGGAAGGACCTGTTCGATGTCCAGGGCACCGTCACGACGTGCGGTTCGGCCAGCCACCAGCACGACGAACCCGCCGCCGTCGACAGCCTGCTCGTGCGCCGGGCGCACGACCGCGGCCTGATCACCGTCGGCAAGACCACCCTGAGCGAGTTCGCCTTCTCCGGCCTCGGCATCAACACCCGGTTCGGTACCCCCGCCAACCCCCTGGCCCCCGACATGATCCCCGGCGGATCGTCCACCGGATCAGCCGTCGCCGTCGCCCGCGGCCTGGTCCCCCTCGCGGTCGGCACCGACACCTCCGGCTCCGTCCGCATCCCCGCCGCCCTCTGCGGGATCATCGGATTCCGCGCCAGCCCAGGACGATACGGCCCGCACGACTTCGCGCCCCTCGCGCCGACTCTAGACAGCATCGGCCTCTTCGCCACCACCGTCACCGACATCGCGGCCTTCGACGAACTGCTGCTTCCGCTTGGTATTACGGCATCCGCAGGGCCTGCGCAGTTCGCAGGGTCCACGCAGTTCGCAGGGCGCGCGCAGTTCGCCGGGCCGGTGTCGCACGCTGGGGCGGCATCACCCGGCGGGCAGTGGTTCGGGGGCCGGACGCCGGACCCGGCGCGGTGGGCCCGACAGCCGGTCGGCGGGCTCGGCACGACCGGCGGGGTCGACGCCGCGCGCTCGCTGCCGCCACGGTTCGTCGTGCCGACCGGCGAATGGGCCGAGGACCTCGCGCCACCGATCGCCGATGACTTCGCCCGCACCGTCGCCCGGCTGCGCGCGGCGGGCGCGACCGTGGTGGTGCGCGGATTTTCTTCCCTCGGCGCGGCCCAGCGACTGCTGGACGACCACGGCACGATCGTCGGCGCCGAGGCCTATCGCCTGCACAGCCACCGGCTGCGCTCGACGATGCCGATCGAGCCCGCGACCCGCCGCCGTCTCGAAGGCAATACCGGCACGGCGACCACCATCGCCCCGGTGTACGCCGCGCTGCCCGGCCTGCGCGCCGAGTTCGCCTCCGAGCTGGGCGATGCGACGCTGCTCTGCCCGCCGATCCGCCACCTGCCGCCACGCATCCCCGACCTGCTCGCCGACCAGGACACCTACGACGCCGCCAACGCCACGATCCTGCGCACCACGATGCTGCTCAGCTACCTCGGCACCTGCGGGATCAGCCTGCCCACCGCACTCAGGCGCCCCGGCAATGCCGCGCTGCTGTCCAAGCCCGCCGGTGCGGACAGCGCACTGCTCAGCGACGCCGCCTGGACCGAGCGAGTCCTGCACCCGCATCGGGCCGAACGCCGAGATCGGGATAGCCGTTAGCGACCGCGTCTGCCCATCGAACGGCACACGCCGACCGGTCGTGGATCTCTCGACCGGAGCCATCGGCCCTGCTGGCGTATCGCGATTGCGGTGCCGGTTCAGCAGGCCTGCTCACGGCTGGGTGCCAGGCCGCCGCACCGTACGTCGGCCCAACCGAACTGTGGCGCAACGAGATCGCAGGGCGGCCGTCGATCCGCGTAAGCAGCCGGTGGCAGCGGGGTCGATCGCAGGCCAAGCTCTCCGGCACACCGGGAACCGCGTGATTCGCGCCCCGGCCGAGCTGCGGCCGTACTCTCGAACGAGTGCGTGTGGAACGTGGCGCACGCGGGTCCGGGCGAGGTGTGGAGGAGGACGGCGTGAGGGTGCGCGACGGCGAGATCGATCGTCCGCTGTCGCCGTCGGAGCGCTGGTTCTGGCTGGTCGACCAGCTGTCCCCGGCCAACTGTGTGGTCCGGCTGCGGGTGCGTGGGCCGATCGGGGCATATCGTCTGGAGGACGCTGCGGCGGCGGTGGTCGCCGAATTCCCCTTGCTGCGAGTGGTTGTCGCCGAGGGGCCCCGCTTCGTGCCCGCCGCCGACCCGCATCTGCCGGTCCTGCACCGCATCGTCGACGATCCGGACGAGTGGCACGCCGTCTTCGACGAGCAACTCGTCACCCCGGTCGACCTCGCGACCGCGCCGGGCAGACTCATCGATCTGGCCTGGCGCCCCGGCACTTCCGACGAGCTGCACGACCTGATCCTGGTCTTCTCGCACGTGCTGATCGACGGCCGCTCGATGGCCGCCCTCGGCTCGCGCCTGCTCGCCGTCGCCTTCGGCGCCGCCGTGCCCGACACCGTCCGGACCCCGATCCCGGCCGCCGACGACCTGATCCCGTCCGCGCACACCGGCCTGCTCCGGTGCCTGCGCACCAACCTCGCCGGCCAGCTCACCGCGACCTTCCGGCGCGCCGTCGGCATCCCCGGCACCCCGCCGCCGTTGCCCGCCCGCCGCACCCGCACCGTGCTAAGGACCGTCGAGGGCGACGAGCTCGCCGCGCTCCGCACCCGCTGTCAGCGCGCGGGCGTCACCGTCAACGCCGCGCTGGCCGCCGCCCTAGCCCAGGCGCTGGGAGAACTGAACCGTCCCCGCGGCTCCGGTATCGCCGCGATCGGCATCCCGGTCGACCTGCGCTCCCGCCTGGCGCCACCACCCGCCGACGACGAGCCGGGCATGTTCACCGCCGTGGTTCCCACGTTCGTGCCCTTCGGCCCGGCCGACTCCCTCTGGGACGCCGCGCGTGCCGCCGGATCCCAACTGACCCATCGCCTCGACCGGCACGCCGACCTCAGCGCCCTGGCCGCCATCCGCTACGGCTGCCCGCGCTCCCTCGAATCCGGCAGGCGCGCGGTCGAACTCGTCGACCGCCGCGCCCCCTGGAACGTCACCCTGAGCAACCTCGGCCGCCTCACCGCCCCCGAAACCCCCGAGCCCCTCCCGATCACGGCCCTCACCGTCGCGGGCACCAACTCCTGCGCCAGCGCCCTCACCGTCGCCGTAGCCACCCTGGACACGACGATGTCGATCACCTTCTGCTACGTCGACACCCTGCTCCCACGCCCCACCATCGAATCCCTCGCCGACCACACCCACACCGCCCTGACCCGCTGAACTAGCCCAGGTGGGCGCGCAGCTGGTCGCGGAGGGTGGCGCGGTCGGGTTTGTTGGTGCGGCCGCTGACCGGGATCTTGTCGACGATGACGATGTCGTCGGGGACGGCGGTGGTGTCGATGAGGTGGGGGAGGCGGGTGCGGAGCAGGGTCGCGATATCGTCGGCGCCGGGGTCGGGGACGACGGCGAGGACGATGCGTTCGTCACCGATCTCGTCGGGCAGGCCGACCATGATCGCCTCGCGCACCCCGGCGATCGCGGTGATCACCGGTTCGTACAGGCCGGGGTAGATGTTGGTCTTGCCGCGGATCATCATGTCCTTCTTGCGGCCGGTGAGCACGAGCTGCTCGCCGTCCCAGCGGGCCAGATCACCGGTGGGGACCTCGGTCAGCGGCTCGGCGCCGAGGTAGCCGCGGCACAGGTTCGGTCCGGCCAGGACGAGTTCGCCGTCCGCGGCGATGCGCGCCCGCACCCCGGGGACGGGCGCGCCGAGCAGGTCGCCCTCGTGCGCGAGCTTGGCCACATCGTTGGTGACGGCGACCGGCAGGATCTCGGTCATACCGTAGATCGCCAGGAACTCGGTGCTGGGCAACGACTTCCGCGCCCGCCGCAGCAGCGCCGAGGTGACGGGCGCCCCACCGAGGGCGACCTGGCGCAGGTACGTGGGCGCGGTGATCGCACCGGCCTCGAGCGCGTCGAGCGCGGCGGCCAGGTCGGCGGGGGTGTAGAAGGCGTGCGTGGCGCTGCGCAAGCCGTGGGTGAAGCGCACCGGATCGATGTGAGTGCCGAACCGCGGATACGGTGGCATCGCCCAGCGCGCGCCCGCCATCAGCGCGGGCAGCCCCATCATCAGCTGCTCGGTGTGCAGGAACGCGCCGGGGGCCAGGCTGGTCCGGCCGCCCATCGCGGCCAGCCCCGCACCGAGCGAAGCGCGGGTGTGCACAACGGCTTTCGGGTCGTCGGTGGTCCCGGAGGTGAACACGATCAAGGCCGCCGCGTCGGGATCGGCGGGTACCGTCGACGACCCGGCCGCCTTACCGGTGAAGCGGCGCAGGGGAATCGAGCCCGCGGGCACGCCGGGCAGCCACGCGCCACTGTGGATGTGCCGCACCTCGAGCGCGCCGAAGCGCGGCAGGCTCAGCCCGCGCTTGCGCCCGAATCCCGCGAGCGGTCCGCTCACCGCGTACAGCAGCGATTCGGTGGCCGCCCAGGTGGGTTCGACCAGCGCCACCCGCTGGGCGAACAGGTCGGGACCGATGCCGGGGTCGACGAACACGATCGTGCCGCCCGCCGCGATCACCCCGAAGATCAAGGTCACCGAGGCCACGCTCGGGCGGATCGAGAACAGCATCCGATCGCCGGGCGCGAACCCGGCCGCCCCCAGATTGGCCGCGACCCGGTCGATGGTGTCGACGAGCTCGCGATAGGTCAGCGCGCGCTGCCCGACCGTGCCCAGCGCCGAGGCGTCGGGAATGCGATCGGCCTGCATCGCCAGGTGGGCGAGGAAATCGGCGGTCATCGGATATCGACGATCTCGGGCCGGTAGCGGTGATCGGCGTACCAGGCCAGCGTCTTGCGGATACCCCACGCCCGCACCCGCCGGTTCGAGCCGTACACCCGGACATCACGGCGCAGGCCGTAGTCGGTGGTGATCGTGCGCACCGCGTTGACCAGGGCCCGGTCCTCGTGCAGGTCCTCGATCGCGGTGCGCGGGAATCCTCCTGCGGCCGTGTACAACTCGGCGGTGATCGCCATATTGCACCCGGGCGTCATCACGTACGGGCCGAGATATTTCGGATCGCGATTGCCCGAGCGCACCTTGCCGAAGGCAGAGGCCACCTCCAGCGCGACCCGGATGATCGTGCGGTCGCGCCAGGAGACTCCCTCGTCGGTCCGGGGGATCAGCTGCCCGCTGATCAGCCGCAACCCCGCGTCGAACCCGGCGTTGATCCGCTCGATCCAGTCCGGCGCGGGCAGGCAGTCGGCGTCGGTCCGGGCCAGCCGCGTCGCGCCCTGGGCGATCGCGTACCGCATGCCGGTATCGGCGGCGGCCCCGGTGCCCTTCTGCGCTTCGCTGATCACCTCGATGGCGGGCACCGGATGCGCGGCGGCGAAGGCCCGCACGATGCCGGCGGTGCCGTCGCTGGAATCGTTGTCGACCACGACCACCCGGAAATCGGTATCGCGTTGCGCGGCAATGGCATTCAGGGTCGCGTCGATCCCGCGCGCCTCGTCGAAAGCGGGGATCACCACCCACAGGTCGCCGCTCACCGGTCGGCCACCAGCCGGTCGAGCCCGCCGATCTCGGTGACCCACGCGTGGAAGCGATCCAGCCCCTCCGCGAACGGCACGGTCGGCCGGTAACCGAGTTCGCGTTCGGCGCGGGTGAGGTCGTAGGTCGCCGACCGGGTGACCAGCGCGACCGCGTAGCGCGACAGCGGCGGCGTCCACCGCTGCGCGACCGCCGGAATCCGCCACACCGTCTCGATCGCCGCGAGCGCCCCACCGAGCACCGGCGCCGGCACGACGACACTCGGCGGGGTCAGCCCGAATCGCCGCGCCACCGCGGCCATCGTCGGCCACACCGCCACCGGCTCGGCATCGGCGACGAAATAGGCACGCCCGCCGATCTTCTCGGCCGCGAGCGCCAGCTCAACGGCCCGCACCAGATGATCGATGTAGCACAGCGACGCGCGCACCTCGCGGCCGCCGGACAGGTCGGGCAGGCGGCCCGCCCGCAACTTCGCCAGGATCTGCACGATCGGACCGCGGCGGTCGCCCGGCCCCCAGACGGCCCGTGGCCGCAGCGAGCATGTCGTGAACGTCGGTGTATCGGCCGCCAGCACCAGCTGTTCGGCCACCGCCTTGGTCTCGCAGTAGCTGTTGAGGAAGCGGGCCGGATACGGGGTCGTCTCGTCGATCCCCAGCTGATCGCCGCCGTCGGGCGCCATCAGCGCGCTGGGACTGCCGATGAAGACGAACCGTTCGGCACCCGCCGCGGCGGCCTCCTGCATCAGCCGGTCCGTCCCGGCGACATTCACCGCGAAGAACTCCGCCGGGCGTCCGAACTCGCCGAGCAGGGCCGCGGCGTGCACGACGGCCCGCACCCCGGTGACCGCGCGGGCCAGTGCCGCCGTGTCCGCGAGATCGGCCACCGCCACCTCGGCGCCCGCCGGGGCGCTCGACGGCTCGCGCACCATCGCCCTGACCGGCATGCCACGCGCCAGCAGTGCGCGCACGATCGCCCCGCCGACGAACCCGCTCGCCCCCGTCACCAGCACAGTCATCGCGTCACCCTACGGCGCGGACGCGGCGGGCCCGCCGGGACGCACCGGTCCCGGTGGTCGTTCGCCGCTGTCCACGCCGGGCTCACCGAGTGGCCTCGCCCAGCGTCTTCCACCAGGTCGCACCGAGCAGCATCGTCATCGCGGCGGCCCGGCCCGGCCCGATTCCGTGCTCGGCCGCCACCTTGCGCGCGGCCGGGATCTGGGCGAGGTGCGCGCCGACGCTGAGCGCCAGGTCGATCCAGAACGCCAGCTTCGCCAGCCGGGACCGGAACGGCCGCACGATCCCGAGGACCACGTAGGCCCAGCCGAGCACCGGGACCGTCCGCAGGGCGAGCACGGTCGCCTTGCTCGGGGCCTGCGCCGTCGTCGCGCGATGGCGCGCCTGAGTCTGCTGCGGTGCGGTCACCGTCCACCTCTCCTTGTTTCCGTTCGCTGTCGACACGGCGTGCGTGGTCATCACCGCACCCCGGGCCCACGGTAGGTCACGGCCGCGGCGGTCGGCCCGCCGTCGGCGGCGACGAACAGCAGCGGCCGGTCGACGAGCCCGGCGTCCCGCGCCGCCACGTAGGCGGCGGTGAGCGCGGAGGTGTGCGCGTCACCGGCGAAGTCGTCGGTGATCACGGTGCCGATGCCGAGTTCGGCGGCCAGCTCGGCGGCGAACTCGGGGGTCGGCCTGCCGCACACCAGGACCACCCGCGCGGCGTCGAGATCGTCGGCCGCCAAGGCTTCCCGCGCCGCGATCGCCGCGTGCTCGACGAGTTCGGCGGTGCCGGTGCCGAGTTCGACGGTCAGGGCCGAACGCCCGGTCGCGCCCATCGCCGACAGCGTCACGTAGCCCTGCGGATCGGGCAGCGCGTCACCGGCGCTCACGTGCACACCGCCGAAACCGACAGCGGCGGAAGAGTTCTCGAGCACGAGCGCCGCGCCGACCGGCTCGAACGGGAAGTCCGCGTCCGCTCGCATCGACGGATGCGCGTCACCGGAGACGACGACCACGTGTCCGGTGGGCAGGTCGGCCAGCAGCGAGGTGGCCACGCCGACAGCGTTGACCAGGCCGCACGCGCCGTTCATCAGGTCGAACGACAGGCAGGGCACGTCACCGGGCCGGTACTCCAGGCCGATGCCGGCCGCCTGCTGGATGAGCGCGGCCACTGCCGGTTCGACGAGGTTCGCGTCGCGGTAGACCCCGACATTGATCAGCGCGTCGACCTGTTCCGGCGGACACCCGGCCGCGGTCAGCGCGGCCCCCGCGGCGGCGGCCGCCTGACCCACCGAGCTGACGCCACCGGTCTGTGTGACGGCCGAAGAAATGATGATTCCCATACTGTCCTATACCCGCAGATCGCCGATTGTCACCGACAAGAACCCGGCGACCACCCCGGACGCGGCGGGCACCAGCAGCACCTTGGACCCCGGGGCGATCAGGCCCTGCCGCAGCGCGTCGTGCAGCACCACGAAGTGCGAGGTCGACGCGGTGTTGCCGTAGCGGTCCAGCACGGCCAGCTTCGGCGGCATCGGGGAGTCGAACTCGCGCTCGGCGATCTTGTCGATCAATTCCACAGCGGGACCGCTGAATTGGTGATGGATCAGGTAGTCGTAGCCCTCGGCGGCGAAGTCCGAATCGCGGGCGGCAAGGAATTCGCGCTGCCGCGAGGTCCACAGCAGGTACCTGGACTCGTTGTGCATCGCGCGATTGTCGGTGTAGAGCGCGACGCCGGGACCCTGGTCGCTCGGCATGCCGAGACACAGTTTCGCGAAGGCGGCGCTGGTGTTGAGCTCCACGTAGTCCAGGCCGGGGCCGTCGGTGGCGTCGAGGACCACGGCCGCGCCCGCGTCGCCGACGGTGAGCGAGGCGAACTGCGGGTCGTACTTCTGCGCGATCTCACGCACCGCGGTGTCGGAGATCGGGGTGATGCACTCGCCGGAGACCACCAGGCCCCTGCGGACCGCACCGGAGCGAATCATCCGGTCCAGCAACAGGACTCCGGTCATCATCCCCGCGCACGCGTTGGACACGTCGAAGTGGATCGCCCGGTGCGCGCCGAGCTCGGAGCGCAGCATCAGCGCGAAGGACGGCTCGAGGCAGAAGTCCTCGCCGCGGGTGCGGGTGATCGAGCAGGAGATGATCACATCCAGCTCGGCGGCCGCGTACCGGGAATTCGCCAGTGCCTCGCGCGCGGCGGCGAGGGCGATGCTGAACGAATCCTCCGGCCTGCCCTCGGCGTCGACGCCGCGCACCCGCCGCGCCGCCACCCCGCTGACCTTCTCCAGATCCAGCGGAGCGTCGATGGCCAGTTGGCTCATCAGCTCGGCCGTGGTCACCTCGCGGGCGGGCAGATACGCGCCGACGGCCTCGATTGTGGATTTCACCATGTGCTTGTTCACTTCCGAATATCGCGCGATGCACCGTCCTCCATCAACGCATCTCGCCGATCCTAGTCACAGACCTTCACTATTCGGTCACGCTCAACTAGATTGTGCCGGGGTGTGGAGTGCTGCCCGACGCCATGAACTCACCCTACTCGCCGCAGGTCAGCCCTGGTTGCCCGGCGTGCTGCTGCTGGGCCGGATCGCGCGCCCGATCCGCAAGGTCCCCAAACTCGGCTGGTTCGTTGCCGATCCGCTGGTCGCGCGCCAGATCTACAACGACAGCACGCACTTCAGCATCGTCTCCGAGGGCGCCGCCGGGCACTGGTGGGCGCAGGTCATCGGCGACTGGGTCGAGGACCTGTTCGAAGGGCCAGGCCACACCGAGCTGCGGACCAAGGTGCGCGACCTGTTCACCCTCACTCACACCGATGCGCTCGTGCAGCGCGTCATCGGTCCTGACCTGCGGGATCTGCGCGATCGGCTGGCCCAGGGCGAGACCGTCGACATCGCCGCGCGCGCCCAGATCCTGGTCGGGCGCAGTGTGTCCGACCTGGTCGGGATGCGTCCGGAGGACATCGCCGCGGCGATCGGCGGCGACCCCACCGACGACCTGGACGCGCTGTTCCTGCGGCTGTTCCACCACGTCGAGGAGCTGGTCAACCTCGGTTTCGGCACCATGGCCTCGACCACGCTCGACCCCGTGGCGGTAGCCCGTGCCAAGGAGCTGGCCGGGCAGCTGGCTGTCAATGTCCCTTCCGCCTACGCGCGCGCGGACCCCGACACCACGCTGGGGCGCTGCCGCGAACTCGGTCTCGACGTCGAGCACGCGGCCGGGCTGGCCATCCTGATGGCCGTGGCGGGCACCGACACCCTGGCCAGCGCGATGACCAGGATGGTCGCGATCATGCACGACACCGGCGAGCACCGGGCCCTGCTCGCCGCGCCCGAGCGGCTGCCCGACGCGGTGCGCGAGACGCTGCGGGTGACCAGTCCGGCCTATCTGGTCGGGCGCTCGGTCACCGCCGACGTGCGGGTCGCGGACCGTGACTTGCGGGCCGGGGAGCACGTGAAGATCCTGACCTGGACCATCAACAACGCGGTCGGCGACTTCAGCGTGCACCGCGACTACGTGCCCGAGACCCGCCAGCTCTGGTTCGGCGGCGGGCGCCATCTGTGCCTGGGCGCCCAGCTCGTCCACTCCGAGCTGACCGCGTTGCTCGAGGCGCTCACCGCGGCGGGCAGGCCGTGGGAGATCGTCGAGCGCCGCTACCGGCGCAAGGTCTTCATCCCCACCTACGAGACGCTGCGCATCCGGCTCGCGGACTGACGGCAGCACGAAGGCCCCGTCCGGTGGACGGGGCCTTCGCGGCGGGTACTACTGGTTTTCCGGCGCGTTGATCCGGTTGTGGAAGCCGATGCCGATCGCGATCGCGGCGGGCACGCCGGTGATCACCAGACCGGCGGCGGCGCCCAGCGGGATGCCGACCGCGCCACCGGCGAGGCAGCCGGCGACACCGGTCGCGCCACCGAGGGCGAGAACCGGGATGCCGAGGAGCACGCCGCCCGCGGCGCCGAGCGCGCAGCCCGCGACGCCACCGACGAGGGTGCCGACCAGGGTGCCGATGGCGGTGACGATGCCGAACTGGGTGGCGGCGGCGCTCACGGCGTCGTCGAAGGCGTCCTGTCGGACGACGTCCTTGAGCAGGGTCGACGGCCGGGCCGAGGCGGCCTCGGTGCGCGGGGTGAGCACGGCGCGGGTGCCGTCGATGGCGGCGTCGATCGGGTACTCGAGGTCGTTGAGCGTGTACGCGAGCGGGAACCCGACCACGACGTTGCCCTGCTCGTCGCGGACCTGGAACTGGCCGTTCTCGCTGGCCAGCGAGCCCGCGTCGGTCTCGACGACGACCGAGTCGCCCTCGATGCCGGTCTTCCAGTTGATGCCGGGCAGCACCTGGTTCACGCCCTGGCTCACCCCGTCGAGGAAGGCGGGAACGGGCGCCGGGGCGGGCGCGGCGTGCGAGGTGCCGGTGGCGATACCGAGCGCGGCGATGACAAGTGCGGAGGTTGCGGCAACCTTGCGGATCTTCATGAATGCAGTCTTTCCCTCAATGGCAATGCTCCCGGAGGAGCGCAGGCCCTCGATCGAGCACCCATGAACAAGTGTCCAACTCAATGTTGCTGAGATGTAACTTAAAATGTCATAAGAACTCAAAACGGACAGTGATCTGCGCCATTGGGCGTGAATGCCGTTTGCCGAGTGGAACTTTCATTCGGAATATTGCCATCGTGATCTGGAACACGTCATGGTCTCACGTGCTGCACCGCCGCCGGAACGAGCTGGAGCCGCCGCGAGAGATCGGAGGCGAAGACCTGCTCGGGATCGGCCAGGTCGCGCACCCGCCGCCATTCGGCCAGGCGGGGATACATCGCCGCGATCGTCTCCGGCGCGGTCCGCGAGTCCTTGGCGAAGTACAGCCGCCCGCCCGCGACCAGCACCCGTTCGTCGAGCTCCCGGCAGAACCGGTCGAGACCGGCGGCGATGGGGAAGTCCAAGCTCAGCATGTATCCGGGGTGCGGCCAGGACAGCGGCGCCGGGTTGCTCGGGCCCATCCGCTTGAACACGTTGAGGAACGAGTGGTGCCCCGACTCGGCGATGGCCTGCACCGCGCCGGCGAGCTGCTGCTCGGCGCCGAACGGCATCGAGAACTGGTACTGCAGGAAGCCGCGCCTGCCGTAGGCGCGATTCCATTCGCCGAGCAGATCCAGCGGGTGATAGAACTGCGTCAGATTCTGGATCCGGCCGCGCGCCCGCCGTGGGAACATGCGATGCGCCGCCTCGGCCGCGATGCGCGTCGTGACGCTGTTGACCATCCCGTTCGGAAAGATATCGGGCACGGTGAACAATTGCGGTGCATCGAAATTCAACGGTTTGCTGCGGAGTTTCACTGGCAGCTGGTCCAGCGTCGCGAGCGAACCACGGCTGAACCCGGCCCGGCCGAGTTTCGTGCCGGTGGAAATGGTGTCGGGTACCGACATCGAATAGTCGTAGCCGTCGTCGGACCCGCCGGTCAGCAGCGCCATCGTCTCGTCGAGATCGCGGGTGCGGTCGTTGTCGACGAAGAAGTACGCGGTCTCGGTGTGCTTCAACCGGATTCGCGCCCCGGTGACGATGCCGGTCAGCCCCATGCCGCCGACGGTCGCCCAGAACAGTTCGGACTCGGGGCCCGTCGGCGTCAGCGTCCGCACCGAACCGTCGGCGGTGAGCAGGTCCAGCGACACCACGTGATTGCCGAAGCTGCCCTGCGAATGATGGTTCTTGCCATGGATATCCGACCCGATGGCCCCGCCGACCGTCACCTGCCGGGTGCCGGGCAGCACCGGAACCCAGAGTCCGTGCGGCAGCGCGCGCCGCATCAGGGTGTCGAGGCTGACCCCGGCGTCGACGTCGACGATCCCGCTGTCGGGATCGATGCTGTGGATGCGGTCCAGGGCGGTCATGTCGACGACCAGCCCGCCGCCGTTCTGCGCCGGATCGCCGTAACTGCGGCCCAGTCCGCGCGCGATCACCCCGCGCGGGCCCGCCGTGCGCACCCGCTCGGCGATCACGCCGAGATCAGCTGTGCGCAATACCTCGGCGACGGTCGGCGCGGTGCGTCCCCACCCACTCAGACTGCGCCGCTCGGTCTCGGAGTTCCCCTGCGTGAAAGTCACGGGAGCACACGCTAAGCCGCGTTGCTGAGGACAGCCTGAGGCTTCAGTGTGGGGTCAGGGTGCCGTTGGCGACGGTGGTGACGCGGGTGCAGGTGGCGGCGAGGAGGGCGTGGTCGTGGCTGATCAGGAGGACGCCGAGGTCGTTGGTGGCTTTCGTCATGATCAGGCGGAGGATGGTGGCGGTGGTGGCGGCGTCGAGCATGGCGGTGGCCTCGTCGAGGACGAGGTAGCGGGGGCGCTGGAGGAGGGCGCGGGCCACGCAGGCGCGTTGCAGCTGGCCGTCGCTGAGGGCGTGCGGGCGGCGGTAGAGCAGGTCGGGGGTGAGGCCGACCGCGGCGGCGACGGCGGTGAGGTCGGGTGCCGGGGCGCGGCGGATCGTGGCCGGTTCGGCGATGATCCGGGCCAGGGTGAACTGGGGATTGGTGGCGGCGCGCGGTGATTGGAAGACCATCGCGATCGCGCCGCGCCGGGCACGCGGCGGTGCGCCGTCGACGGTGACCGTGCCCGCGCTCGGCGGGAGCAGCCCGGCCATGGTCTTGGCCAGGGTGGTCTTGCCCGAGCCGGAATCGCCGGTGATCCCGACGATCTCGCCCGGTGCGACCCGCAGGTCGACCCCGCGGACCACGGGGGCGTCGGGTCGGTAGCCCACGGTCAGGGCGTCGGCGACAAGCATCAGGACCTCGGTCGGCGGATCATGCGCCGGTCCTCGCGAACCAGCGCGGTGGGTCCGCCCGCGTACGGGCAGATCTCGGTCAGGTTGGTCAGGACCTGCGGCGGATGCGGCAGTGGACGCAGCCCGCGTTCAGGCAGGGCGGCCAGCAGGTCCCCGGTGTAGTCGTGCCGGGGATCGTCGAGGACCTGCCGCGCGGGCCCGACCTCCATCAGGCGCGAGGCGTACATGATCGCGACGGTGTCGGCGATCTCCGCGCGCAGCAGATGCCCGAGATCGTGGGTGATGAGCAGGACCGCGGCGCCCTGATCGGCGCACGCGCGCAGCAACTGCCCGATCTGATCGGTGCGCGCCCGGTCGAGCCCGGAGGTCGGTTCGTCGGCGACGATCACCTCCGGGTCACCGGCCAGCGCGGCCGCCACCGCCGCCCGCTGCGCCATCCCGCCCGAGAGTTCGTGCGCGTACAACGACAGCGCCGAGGACGGCAGTCCGGCACGATCGGCCAGGTCGGCGGGGGTGTGGTCGGTGCCGAGCGCGGCGATCGTCTCGGCGAGCTGCGAGCCGATGGTGCGCACCGGGGTGAAGTGCGTGCTCGGCGACTGGGGGACCAGGGCGATGTGGCGGCCACGGTACGAGTGATCGGCGGGGCGAGCTCGTCGGCGGGGCGATGACGTGCGTCCGGCGCGCGGGCTCGTGTCGCCGAGGACATCGATCGTCCGGTCACCCAGGTCGAGGCGGATCGACCCGTGCGCGACGGCCGCCGGGGGCAGCACTCCGAGGATCGCGGCGGCGACGATCGACTTCCCGCAGCCGGACTCGCCCGCCAGCGCGGTCACCGTCCCCGACGCCACCTCGAGCGATACGTCGGTCACCGCGTGGACGACGTCCTTGCCGCGCAACGGAATCCGCACGGTCAGCGCGTCGATGGTCAGTCCGGTCATCGGGGCATCCTCGACGGTCTCGGTGGGAGCAGCACCCCGCGCAGCGCCGACCCGGCCACGGCGACCGCGACCGTGGTCAGCACCAGGAACCCGGCGGGGAAGACCAGCGTCCACCAGCCACCGAGCAAGAGCGAGGTCCGTGCTTCCTCGAGCAAGGTACCGAGACTCGGTTCGTGCGGGGGCAGCCCGAATCCGAGGAACGACAGCGTCGACTCGTGCCAGATCGCGTGCGGCAGCAGCAGAACCACCGCGATGAGCGCCTGCGGCGCGACGGCGGGCAGCAGGTGCCGCAGCAGCAGATGGGTGCGGCCTGCCCCGGCGAGCACCGCTGCCGCGATGTACTCGCGTTCGCGCAGACTCAGGCTCTCCGCGCGCACGATCCGCGCGACCTGCACCCAGTGGGTGAGCCCGATCGACAACACCACCGCCACCGCGTTGCCGCGGAACAGTGCCACGATCACGATGCCGAGCAGCAGATGCGGCAGCGCGTTCGCGGTGTCGGCCAGCCGCATCACCACCCGGTCGACCCGGCCGCCCGCCAATGCCGCGACCGCGCCGACGGCGACGCCGAGCACCGTCGACACGGCGGCGGCACACGCCGCGACCAGCAGCGAGGTCCGCAGCGCCGCCGCTATCCGGACGAACAGCGAACGCCCGGCCGCGTCAGTGCCGAACCACCACCGCGCCGACGGCGCCTGGCGGGCGGCGGCGAAATCGGTGAGCCGGTCGTCGATCCCCGCCACCCACGGCACCAGCACCGCGTACAGCACCACCGCGGCCAGGACACCCAGCGCGAGGGTCAGCCGCCGCTCAGCCATCGGCCCGCACCCGCGGATCGAGCGCGACGACGGCGATGTCGGCGAGCAGCGACCCGAGCATGACCGCGCCCGTCGTGCCGACGGTCAGGATCGCCAGCAGCGCCATGTCCAGGTCCTTCGCCGACTGCACGAAGGCGCCGGCGACACCGGGCCAGGAGAAGATCTCCTCGACCAGCACCGCGCCGACCACGACCTCGGGCAGCCGCACCCCGAGAATGGTCACGAACGGGGCCAGCGAGGTCGGCAGGATGTGCCTGCGGGTGATGGTCGTGGCATCGATGCCCCTGGTCGCCGCGCCCACGACGAAATCCTCACTCCGGTTGGCCGACACCGATTCCCGCACGGCCAGCAGCAGCCACGGCACCTGGGACAGCGCGAGCGCGGACGCGGGCAGCACGAGATGCCGCGCCACCTGGGCGACGTCGACGTCGGCGCCCGCGTCGGTCAGTCCGGCGGGCGGCAGCCAGCCGAGGCCGACCGCGAACAGCCCGATCGCCGCCAGCGACACCACGAACGGCGGCAGTCCCTGCATGACCACGCACGCGGCGGCGATCGTCCGGTCGACCACCCCGCCGCGCCGCATGCCCGCCCAGAGGCCTGCGCCGAGCGCGACCGCCACGGCCACGCTCATCGCGACGACCACCAGCAGCACCGTCCACGGAATGCGTTGGGCGAGCAGGGTACTCACCGGCTGCGCGAAGCCGCGCGAGACACCGAGATCGCCACCGATCAGGTCGGCGACCCAGCGCAGGTAGAGCTGATACCAGGGAGCGTCCGTGCCGAGCTGCTCGGCGAGCAGGGCCCGGTCGGCGGCGCTGGTCGACTCGTAGCGCGCGCCGAGGTAGCCCACCAGCGGGTCGAACGGCGAGATCGCCGCCGCCGCGAACAGCCCGGCCGACACCGCCGCGAGCACCGGGACCAGGGCCGCCAGCCGACGGCCCGCCATGGCGCCGATGCCGCGTCCACGGAATCGGCCGCGGGTCACGGCCGGGTCCAGGTCTGCAACGACCACCACGGGCCCCAGGTCACGCCGTGGGTGTGCGGTTCGAGGATCGGGCCGGAGGTGCTCCAGCCCGAGTCCTTCACCACATAGGCGTGATCCAGGTGCACCAGGAACACGTGGCTCGGGTTCTGGCCGTAGCGGCTCTGCACGTCGCGGTAGGCGGTCGCTCTGACCGCGGGATCGGTACTGCGCCTCGCCTGTTCGAGCAGCGCGTCGATCGCCGGGTCGGCGTGCCTGCTCGCGTTGTCGTACGGGCTGCCCGCGCTCGGGTCGGCCGCGGGCGAGTGCAGGGTGGCGTAGGCCTGGGTATCGGGATCGTAGGGCTCGCTGCCGCCGCCGAGCAGGATGCCCGCCGTGTCGATGCGCGGTTCGATCCGGTCCCAGGACAGCGCCGCCAGGTCGACTTCGACGCCGACCCGCCTGGCGTCGGAGACGAAGGCCAGCGCGAGATCGCGGCGCAGGGTGTCGGTGGAGTTGTACATCACCGTGAACTTCGCGCGCACACCGGCTTTCGCGCGGATACCGTCGGGTCCGGCTCGCCAGCCCGCGTCGTCGAGGATGCGTTCGGCGCGGGTCCGGTTGAACGCGAAGGTCACCGCCGGGTTGTGGGAATCGCCGTAGACCTCGGGAATCGGGGTGTAGGCGGGGCGGCCGTACCCGCCGAGGATGTTGTCGATCATGGCCTGGCGATCGACCGCGTGGTTGAGCGCCAGGCGCACGGCGGGATCACCGGCCACCGGATCGCCCGCGGGCATCGAGACGCCGCGCCAATCGGCGGACGTGTTGGACCGCACCGCCATCGACGGCCGCTCGGCGAACGTCTTCGCCAGCAGCGGCGGCAGCGTGGTGCCGTCGAGTTCACCGCCTGCCATCCGCTGCGCCCTTGTGTTGTCGTCGGGGACGTAGAGCAGCGTCAGGCGTTTCACCGCGGGCGCGCCGCCCCAGTAGTCCTCGTTCGCCTCGAAGATCGCGCGGGTCGGTTCCAGGCTGGTGAGCCGGTACGGGCCGGTGCCGATGGGCGCGGTGTTGAGCGCCGACGCCGTCGCCGGGCCCGGCGACGCGACGGCCTCCGCCGGGACGATGCCGATGAGCAGCTTCGTCGCGAACGCGGCGTAGGGGTGGCGCAGGGTGAACCGGACCGCGGCCGGGTCGACGGCCTCGACCCGCTCGATCATCGAGAACGACGAGCGCGCCTCCGAGGCCGAGGCCGGGTCCAGGATCGCCCGGTAGGTGGCGACCACATCGTCGGCGTCGAACGCGGAGCCGTCGCTGAACCGCACGCCGGTGCGCAGCGGCGCGGTCCACACCGTGGCGTCGGCGTTCGGGGTGGGCAGGGCGGTGGCCAGCGCCGGGGCGAATCCCGACAGTCCCGCGCCGCCGGTCAACCGCAGCAGGCCGTCGTACATCTTGGCCTCACCGGCCGCGCCGTACCCGGCGACGGGGTTGTATCCGCCCAGCTCATAGGCATCGGCGAGGACCAGCGAGTCGGTGGACCCGCTCGTCGGCGCGCCACACGAGGACAGCGACACGGCCAGCGCGCACGCGACCCCCACAGCGAACAGCGACCGAGCGCGGAGCCTCATCCATCATCCCAACTCATGTTTATCTGAACAGATGGACAGATGATAGCGGCGCTGTCCAGTCGAGGACTAAGCTGAACGCCGTCATGGGAGAGCCACGCACACTGGACGGATCGCCGGTCGAGCTCGGCCGGCGCGCGATCGGCGACGTCGAAATCGCCACCTGGGCCCAGCGATTCGACCTGCTCTCCGACCCGAACCGCTTGGAGATCCTGCTATGCCTGCACCGCACCCCCGGCATCAGCGTCGGTGAACTGGCCGCCGCCATCGGCCGCACCGAGAACGCGATCTCCCAGGCCCTGCGCGTCCTGCGCCAGGAAGGCTGCGTCACCTCCAGCCGCGAAGGCCGCACGGTCACCAACCGCCTGACCGACCCGATCATCCACGAAATCCTGCACACCATCGGCGCCAAACACGCCTGACGCCGCCGGTTTTCAGCTCGCGGATCCGGGGCGGACGATCATGAGGACGACGACCGCCGTCCAGAGCAGGTTGTAGATGCCGGCCAGCATCGACAGCGTCTTCAGGCGGCTGCCCGCGTCGGGGGTGTCGAGGGCCTGGCGCTGGAGTGGGTGGATCTGCACCGCGAGCAGGCCGCCCGCGATGGCGGTGGTGATCATGGCGACGGTGATCCAGATTTCGTTCATCCGGCCCTGGAGGGTGGCCAGGACGATGCCGATCACCGGGACGATGATCGCGAGTTTGGCGTAGTTGCCGGTGATCCGGTGCAGGGCGACCGCCACCGAGCGGCTGCGCACCGAGTCGGGATCGGGGCCGCCCGCCGCGACCGGGGCGTAGCGGGGGAACAGGCTGGTCGCGACCGCCGAGCCCCCGACGAAGACGATGCCCGCGACCACGTGCACGGACAGCAAGAGATGTTCCACCTGTCGACTCCCTCCGACCTTCAATATGGCTGAAGCTTAGCTCGAGTTTCAACAACATTGAAGGTCGGCTGGGTCACGTCCGGTGGGAACGCTGGTCAGGCGGGCGACGCGCCGGTGAACGCGGCGACGATGGCCGTGCCGACGCGCCGCTGAATCGGGTCGGCGTCGGGTCCGAAGAGCTGAGTGTCGACCTGGGTCACCACTTTTCGCGCCTCACCGAGCAGCCGGGTGCCCGCCTCGGTGAGCTCGATCGCCGAGGCCGATCCGGCGCGCGCGGTGCGGTCCTGCACCAGCCCGGCCGCGACCAGCGACTTCACCGCGGTGTGCACGCTCTGCACGCTCGTTCCCGACATCCGCGCCAGCTCGCTGAACGACGCCCCCGGCACGCCGTTGATGTGCCCGAGGAGCCCGAGCCTGGCGACCGTGAGGTCCAGTGGGGCCAGTCCGGCGCTCAGTTCGGCCTCGACCCGGCGCGACAGCGTGATCACCAGGATGGTCGGGCTCATCGCCGGTGGCCGGGGGCGCGGGTTCTCGGTGGTCACCCGGTCATTTTCGCGTACGCGCCCGCGCCCGGCGGGGACAGGCCGGGCGCGGGCGCGCCGGATCAGATGCCGGAGCGGATCATGCCCTTGCAGCGCATGAGGAATTCGGCCAGGTAGCCGTCGTGCGGAACGCCGGGTCGCAGCCAGGTGGTGGGATTGTCGCCGAGGTAGAGATTGGTGATGGTCGGCTCGGTCAGCAGGGCGTCGACCAGATCCGCGCGGGTGGTCATCGCCGTCAGCACCAGCGTGTCCCGCAGGGGCGCGATGCCGTCCGCGGGCTGCCACGGCCCCACCCAGACGCACGGGAAGGCCAGTTCGACCCCGAGCTGCGGCGCGGTCGCGGTGTCGACCAGGTGCACGGCCGGGCGCAGCACCGCACCGCCGGAGGGGAGTTCGTCGACGATGGTGTCGCCGCCGAGCAGCGGTGTCGCCGTGCCCGCGACCTCGTGCAGGTACTCGTCGATCGCCGTCACCGTCGGCAGCGGCTGCACGGTGAGGATGGCGTCGGGATGGTCGGCGGGCAGGCTCGGGATGCGCTCCAGGCGCTCGGCCAGCGCGCGGGCCACCGGTTCCGGGTCGCCTTCGACCAGCACCCCGGTGGTGCAGGTGCAGGCGGTGCCGCCCAGATGACTCACCGAATCGGCGATCACGTCGATCCGCTCCCGCCAGTCCACGTCGGCGGTGATCAGGATCTTGGACCGGCCGGGGCCCTGGGTGAGCACCCGCGAGCTCGTGCCGTACTTGTCGACGACGTCCTGACCGCCGTAGACGATCGCGTAGTCGGCCTCGGCGATGATCACATCGGCGGCGGCGTAGTCGGTGGGTAGCAGGGTGATCGTCGCGGGCGGGAACCCCGCCATCCGCAGCGCGCTCACCAGCCGGAAGGCGGTGAACGGCTCGCGTGCCGAGGGCCGGACGACGACCTTGTAGCCCAGCGCCAGTGCCTCCGGCCAGAGCCCGTGCACCGCCGGGGTGTTGCCCGCCGCGTGCACCGCGAACACCTCGCCCTTGCGGACCCACACGCCCGCACCCTCGCGGGTGCGCTCGTCGGACCATTCCGCGACGGCGCCCTGCGGCATCGCCGAAGCCAGTGTGTCGCTTTGCGAGCGCAGGACCTCGGCGACCCACTCGGCCGACTGGCGCACCACCTGCTGGGGCACCCCGGACACGGTCGAGACGATCCGGATGTACTCCTCGGGATCGAGCCCGCCGATGGTGGCGGTGGTGAACAGCTCGGCGGCCTTCGCCATGAGGGCGAAGCGTTCAGCGGCCGGGACAGTGGGCGCCGCGCGCATGGCGGCGATCGCGCGCCGGACGAACAGGGCCGGAACCTGGCCCAGCTCACCGACTTCGGTGCCGTCCAGGGCGGTGATCGGAATGCGCTGCCTGGCGTGATACGCGCCGGCGGGCCCGAGGGCGTCGATCTCGATCATCAGTACACCCCCTCGATGACGGACTTGTCGGCGAAGGTCTGCACCGGCCGCACATCGGCGACCGCGCAGCCGAGCGTGCCCGGCGCGGGTTCGGCGCGCAGCGCGGTGTCGCGCTCCAGATTGTTCGGCAGCAGCGCGTATTTGGTGAGGTGGTTCATCACGACCTGACCGCGCTCGCCGTCGGCGACGTCGTCACCGGTCGCCGGATCGACCACGCGGAACGCGATGTAGGGGCTCGGCGTGTCGAACACGGCCAGCCCGTCCGCGCGCTCGACATCGCGCTCGCGCGACATGCCGAGGATGGTGGTGCTGCCGTAGAGGCCCTTGAGCGGGATGCCGGGAAAGACCTCCTGCCGCAGGACGTCCCTGGTGTCGGCGTCCATGTGCGCGCCGCTCCAGCACAGGAACTTCACCTGCTTGCGGACCGCGTCGACCAGCTCCTCGCGCCGGGCCAGCCGCTCGAGCAGCGGCGGGGTCGCGATGAGGATGCCGACCGACTGGGTGGTCAGGATGGCGGCGGCCTGGTCGATCAGGTGCTCGGCATAGCGGTCGGCGCCGTCGGTGTCACCGGAGCCGATCAGGTACTTGATCCAGCGCGGGTCCAGGTCGACGGTGAACTTCACGCCGTGGTGCCTGCGGGCGCGCCGGGACGCGAACTCCCCGAACATGTGTGGGCCGCTGGGTGCGATGGCCAGGGTGTTCGTGGTCCCGAGGTCGGCGTAATGGTGCTCGTCCCAGGACAGCGCGAACTCCATCCAGCGCTCGAACATCACGAACCGCTTCGGCGCGCCGGTGGTCCCGCCGCTCTCGAAGATCCCGGCGATCTCCCGATCCGCGCCGCGCAGCCCGCGCGGGATCAGATCCTCCACCGCGACATCGCGGAACTCGTCGATCACGTTGGGGAACAGGCGCAGATCGTCGAAGGTCCGCACGTCGGTCCGCGGATCGAAGTCGAGCCCGGCGGCCCGCCGTAACCAGTACGGACTCCCGGTGTCGGCACCGAAATGCCAGCTCATCAAGGCCTGGACGTAGTCGTCGGGATCGATGTCGACAGCGTCCAGGTCGAGGATGTCGGAACACATGGCACGGCCTCCGAGGCTCGCAAAAGATGGGCGTTTTGCGAGGTTCATCGTTCCGCGCCGGAGGCCGTGCGAGCCCACGGTGGCGCCCACGTCGATCAGACGATAGGAACGTCCATGGTCCGCCGGTGGATCAGGCGGGGAGGGCGGGGATCGTGCGGGCGTGGGTGATCTCGGGGGAGACCGTGATGATGTCGCAGGCGGCGAGTAACCGGTGGGGGAGATCGGCGCCCAGGTGGGTGAGGTCGGGGGTGACCACGGCGGCGGCCTCGGTGGTGGTCACCACGTCGAGCAGACGGCCGAGCGGGTCCATGGTGCGGTCGCTGAAGACGACGGTCTTGGTGAAGCGGTAGCCGAGTCGTTCGGCTAGGGAACGGATCTGCGTTTCGTCCCAGGATTGGGCGACACCCGAGATGTCGCGGCGCAGATAACCGATCGCCGGTGGCTTCATGGGGGAGACGCTACCGGCGCCGGGTGTCCGTTGCCGGGAACGCGAACCAACGTGAGTCGAATTCGCAATCTGAATGAGACTCATTTCGGATTTCGATCCGCCGGGGTGCCGCTGCGTGATCTACTGCTCGCCAACTCGGGCGATGGAACGCCTCGACGAAGATGTCGAGGGCGCCCGGTGTACGTGGGAGACAACGATGGTGGACAGAAGAGTGCAGCGGGTAGCCGGTTCGATGGCCGCGTTCGCGGTGGCGGCCGGCTTCGCGGTGGCGGCGATGCCGGCGACGGCCTCGGCCGCGCCGGGAACGATCACCTGGAACGACGGGAACAGCAAATTCACCCGGACGGTGTCCAACACCAACCCGGTCGTCGGCGACACCGTGACCGTGACGACGAAGTTCGAGCGCACCGGCATCCCGGTCGAATACATCTACAACATCAAGGACCTGCACCCGGCGTGCCTGACCCCGGTCGCCGGCTCGGCCAAGATGGGCGGTGACCAGGTCCAGCTCGACACCTCGTCCTCGGACTGGGTGCGCGCCGAATTCGGCATCACCAAGTACCCGGTGTACCCGAACATCGAGCCGAAGTCGCAGACCTTCGAGGTGCAGTACAAGGTGGGCGTGAACTGCGCCCGCGACACCCCGCTGCCGACCTCCATGCACTACGGCGGCTCGCTCGGCGACGGCACCTACCAGGGCAAGGGCCCGAACATCACGGTGTCCAGCGACGCCGTGTCGAGCACCGTGCTCACCGACGTGACCGGCGCGCAGGTCGGCAAGGCCGTCACGCTGGAGGCCAGCGTCTCGCCCGCGGCGGCGGGCGGCACCGTCCAGTTCAAGGCCGGTGACAACGTCCTCGGCGACATCCCGGTCGCCGCGAACGGCAAGGCCACGATCGTGTGGACGCCGGGCGCCGCGGGTGCCTACACCATCGGCGCGACGTTCTCCGGCCGCAGCGGCGTGGCCAGCTCGTCGACCACCAAGGTGGTCACCGTGGCCGACGTGCCGACCGATCCCGGCCCGGGTGACGGCGGCGGTACCGGCACCGGATCCTTCGGGTTCTGAGCACCCCTCCCCGGCACGGAATCGGTTGCTACCAGGTCTCGTTCGAGATCAGCGCGGTCAGCAACTGACGAATCGCGGCGACCCGCCGCTCCGTGCCGGGGAGCTGGTCCAGCGCGCACTCCGGATCGGCGGGCGGACCCAGGTGGGTGCAGCCGCGCGGACAGTCCTCGATGGCGTCGGCCAGGTCGGTGAACGAGGCGATGACGTCGTCGGGCGTGATGTGGGCCAGCCCGAACGACCGCACGCCGGGGGTGTCGATCACCCAGCCACCCGCGGGCAGCGGGAGGGCCACCGACTGGGTGGAGGTGTGCTTGCCCTTGCCCACCCCGGACACCTCGCCCACGGCCCGATAGGCATCGGGCACAAGACGATTCACCATCGTCGACTTGCCGACCCCGGAATGCCCGATCAGGGCGGTGAGCCGGTCGTCGAGCAGTTCCAGCACCGGCTCGATCGGGTCATCTATCCCGGCGTAGAGGATCTTCAGGTCCAAGCCATCGAAGGCGGTCGCGAATTCGGATTCGGCGACCAGATCGCGTTTGGTGAGCACCAGGATCGGTTCCAGCCCACCGGCGTACGCGGCCACCATTGCCCGCTCGACGAACCCGGTGCGCGGCGGCGGATCGGCCAGCGCGACCACGATGAACAACTGCTCGGCGTTGGCGACGACGATCCGCTCGAACGGATCGGTGTCGTCGGCGGTGCGCCGCAGCACGGTGCTGCGCTCGGCGACCCGCACGATCCGGGCGAGGGTGTCGGGCTTGCCGGTGAGATCGCCGACGACGTCGACCTGGTCGCCGACCACGATCGGGGTGCGGCCGAGTTCCCTGGCCCGCATGGCGACGATGCGCCGGTCGGCGTCACCGTCGAGCACACAGCCCCAGCGACCGCGGTCCACCGAGACCACCATGGCGGCCTCGGCGTCGTTGTGCTGCGGACGGGTCTTGGTGCGCGGACGCGAGGCCCTGCCCGGGCGGACCCGGACATCGGATTCGTCGTAGCTGGCTGCGGTACGGCCGCGGCGGCTCAGCGCGCCGCTCCCTCACCCGATAGGGCGGGGTCGAGCATCTGCTCCCACAGGGTGACGAAGGTCGGCAGCGTCTTGGCCGTTGTCCCGATGTCCTCGATCTCCACGCCGGGCACCCGCAGGCCCAGAATCGCGCCGGCGGTGGCCATCCGATGGTCGGCGTAGGAATGCCACTGTCCGCCGTGCAGCGGCGCGGGCACGATCTCGAGGCCGTCCTCGGTCTCGGTGACATCGCCGCCGAGGCGGTTGATCTCGGTGGACAGCGCCGCGAGCCGGTCGGTCTCGTGGCCGCGCAGATGCGCGATGCCGCGCAGGTGCGAGGGCGAGTCGGCCAGGGCGGCCAGCGCCGCCACGGTCGGGGTGAGCTCGCCGACGTCGTGCAGGTCGATGTCGATGCCGGCCAGGCGGCCGGGGCCGCGCACGGTGAGCACGCCGTCGAAGATGCGCGCCTCGGCGCCCATCCGGACCAGGATCTCGCGGATCACGTCACCGGGCTGGGTGGTGCCGCGCGGCCACATCGGGATGCTCACCTCGCCGCCGGTGACCGCCGCCGCGGCCAGGAACGGGGTGGCGTTGGACAGATCGGGCTCGATCTCCCAGTCGACCGCGCGGATCGGGCCCGGCTCCACGGTCCAGGTCTGCGCGCTGCGCGAGTCGGCGGGGGTGTGCACGGTCACGTCGGCGCGGCGCAGCATCTCCACCGTCATCTCGATGTGCGGCATGGACGGCAGCTGCTTGCCGTCGTGGTGGACGGTGATGCCCTCGTCGAACCGGGCCGCCGAGAGCAGCAGGCCGGAGACGAACTGCGAGGAGCCCGAGGCGTCGATGGTGACCGCGCCGCCGCGCAGGCTGCCGGTGCCGTGCACGACGAACGGCAGCGCGTCGCCGTCGACGTCGAGACCGAGCTTGCGCAGGGCGTCGAGGATGGTGGTCAGCGGGCGGGTCTTGGCCTGCTCGTCACCGAAGAAGGCGACGTCGCCGGTCGCCAGCGCGGCGGCGGGCGGCAGGAACCGCATGATGGTGCCCGCCAGGCCGCAGTCGACGGCGGCACTGCGCAGCGGCGCCGGGGTGACCTCGAGCGTCTCGGCGTCACCGAGGATCTCGGTGCCCAGGCTCTGCAGGGCCTTGATCATCAGGTCGGTGTCGCGGCTGCGCAGCGCACCGGTGAGGGTGGACGGGCCATCGGCCAGTGCGGCCAGGATGAGCGCGCGATTGGTGATGGATTTCGAACCGGGCAGGGTCACGGTCGCGTGGACGGGGACCTCGATATGGGGCGCTGGCCAGAAACTCACCCGCCCATCTTCGCGCATGTGCGGTCCGGACACACGGGTGGTGTGGAATTCGGTGTGGTCGCGTCGCCGCCGGGTGTCGGTCCCCGGTGAGACGATGGCCGTATGTGCGGACGATATGCGACGACCACGAATCCGGGTCGGCTGGCGGCCGAACTCGACGCGATCGACGAGACCGATCTCGACGCGGACCAGCAGGAATCGGCGGTCAGCTACAACGTGGCCCCGACCAGTCAGGTGCTGACCGTGGTGGAGCGGCACGAGCACGGCGCCCCCGACGACGACCCGGCACTGCGGGTCCGGCGCATGCGCTGGGGCCTGATCCCGGCCTGGACGAAGGCGGGCGAGCCCGGCAAGCCGGCCAAGGGCAAGCCGCTGTTCAACGCCCGCGCCGACCGGGCGGTCACCGCGCCGTCGTTCCGCGACGCCGCCAAGCACAAGCGCTGCCTGGTGCCGATGGACGGCTGGTACGAATGGCTGGTCGAATCCGCCCCGACGGCGAAGGGCAAGGCCGTCAAGCAGCCGTACTACATGGCGCACGCGGACGGGTCGCGGCTCTACATGGCCGGGCTGTGGTCGGTGTGGCGCGATCGGGACGTGCCCGACGCCGCGCCGCTGCTGTCGTGCACGATCCTCACCACCGACGCCATCGGCGACCTCGCGAAGATCCACGACCGGATGCCGCTGCCGATGCCGCGCGAGCACTGGGACGCCTGGCTCGATCCCGACCATCCGGCACCGGCCGAACTGCTCGCCGGTGCCTCGCCCGCCGAGGTGGCGGCGATCGTGGCGCGGCCGGTGTCGACCCTGGTCAACAGCGTGCGCAACAACGGGCCCGAGCTGCTCGACCCCGCCGCGGACGTGCCGAGCCTGTTCTAGTCCGGAGACGGAAAACGGCGGGGCCGGGTGGCTCGCGCCGATCCGGCCCCGCCGTGTGCGTCGTCAGAACTTGCACTTCACCGCGTCGGTGGCGATGTTCAAGCCGCACTTGACGATTCCGGTGGCCAGATCGATCAGCACGGTGGCGACCCCGCCGCCGAGCTTCTCCGCCTTCTCGGCCTTCTCGGCCTTCTCGTCCTTCTCGGGCGCGGCCTGGGGGGAGTTCTTGGTGGTGCCGGGACCGTTGAGCGGGAAGTCGCTCGGGTCGGTCGGCGCGGACGGGGCCACCGGCGGGATCGCGGTGACGGGCGGGGCGAAGGCGACAGCGCCGAAGGTCAGGACAAGAGCACCGGACAGGGTGGCGATCGTCGAACGAGCGGACATTTCTCGCATCACATCCTCGGGTCGAATCGGTCGTACCGGGCGCGGACTGCGTCGCAGTGAATTCGGAACGAAACGCCGATCGGATGGCCGCGCGCCGCGCTAGGCGGTGATCGGGGCCGTGACGGCGGCCGCCGCGCGCACCAGGTCGGCCGGTGCCAGCTCGATCTCGAGGCCCCGCTTGCCCGCGCTGCACAGCACCCGGTCCCAGTCCAGCGCCGAGGCGTCGACGACGGTCGGCAGCTTCTTGCGTTGGCCGAGCGGGGAGACGCCACCGAGGACGTACCCCGTGGTGCGCTCGGCCTTGGTCTTGTCGGCCATGCCCGCCTTAGGCGCGCCCAGCGCCGCGGCGGCCGCCTTCAGCGACAGTTTGGCCGGTACCGGCAGCACCGCGACGGCCAGCGCGCCGGTCGACAGTTCGATCACCAGCGTCTTGAAGATCTGCGCGGCCGCGACGCCGAGTTCGCCGCCCAGCGCGTCGACGGCCTCGTCGCCGAAGGATTCCGCCCGCGGATCGTGGGCATAGGCGTGGACCCGGTGGGCGATGCCAGCACCGGTGAGGACCTTGATCGCGGGAGTCGACGCGGCTGCCATGTGCGTCACCCTAACCGCGCGGGTGCCCCGCTCGGCAAACACATTTCCTACCGTCCGGGAACACGGATGCTGGGGTGCCTGTTGCACACAAGTGACAAGCCCACCCGCCGCCGAACTCGCGAAGGAGAGATAGTGACACTGCTGCTCGAGGAGCGTCCTGTCTCGCCGCAGGGTGCGCGATTGCCTTTCGAATCCGTGGTGCCGGTAGATTCGGCTACTACGGCGATCGAAGGGATTGGTGTGACGAGCGACGATGACGTGGTGCCTGCCGAGGCGTCCGGCTCGGAAGTCGACGAAGCCGAGCTGGCTGCGCGGTTCGAGCGCGATGCGCTCCCGATGCTGGACCAGCTCTACGGCGCCGCTCTGCGCATGACCAGGAACCCGGCCGACGCCGAGGACCTGGTGCAGGAGACGTACGTGAAGGCGTTCCAGGGGTTCAAGTCCTTCAAGGAGGGCACGAATCTGCGGGCCTGGCTCTACCGGATCCTGACCAATACCTACATCAACTCCTACCGCAAGAAACAGCGCCAGCCCGCGCAGTACCCGACCGACGAGATCACCGACTGGCAGCTCGCGGCCACCGCCGAGCATTCCTCGACGGGCCTGCGCTCGGCCGAGGTGGAGGCACTCGACGCCCTGCCCGACGACGAGATCAAGGCCGCGCTCCAGCAGTTGCCGGAGGAGTTCCGGATGGCGGTGTATTACGCCGATGTCGAGGGGTTCCCGTATAAGGAAATCGCCGACATCATGGGCACCCCGATCGGTACCGTGATGTCCCGGCTGCACCGCGGCCGCAAGCAGCTCAAGGGTTTGCTCGCCGACGTGGCGCGTGAACGTGGATTCGACCGTGGGGAACGCCAGGAGGTTACGAAGTGAGCGACCCCGACATGGAGATGGACTGCACCGCGGTACTCGCGGACGTGTGGCTCATGCTCGACGGCGAATGCGATCAGGCCACCCGGGACCGGCTCCAGGAGCACATGGACCACTGCAGTCCGTGCATCGAGGCCTACGGCATCGAGGAGAAGATCAAGGGCCTGCTCAGCCGCAAATGTGGTGGTGAGCACGCTCCGGAGGGGCTGCGCGACCGGCTCAAGCTGGAGATCCACCGGTCGATCACGGTCACCAGGATCGAGACCACCGAGGGCTGAACGCCCGGGTCAGGACACAGAAAAGGGGCACCCGACGGGTGCCCCTTTTCCGTACTCCGAGCGCAGCTCAGGAGTTGGGCCGCTTGCCGTGGTTGGCTGCGTTGCCCTTGCGGCTGCGCTTCTTACGTCCACGCTTACCCATAGGTAGCTCCCTTCTCTGGGTCCTCCCCGCCGGAGCGCGGAGCACGATCTGATCGAGAGCCATTGTTTCATGTGTGATCCGAGGGTCGTCGCGCAGACTCCGCCTTCACCGCGGAGGCAGCGGCACGGCAACAGCTTGCCCGTACTTTCGGCTGCGTCCGCTATGTCTATAACCGGGCTCTTGCGGAACGTTCGCGCGCATGGATGCAGGAGCAGCGACGCGTCAACTATGCGGAGACGAGCAAGATGCTCACCGCCTGGAAACGTGATCCGGATACCGAGTGGCTCGCTGAGCCTTCGAAAGGGCCGTTGCAGGCCACGTTGCAGAATCTGCAAGCTGCTTTCGACAAGTTCTGGCGCAAGCAGACCGGCTACCCGAGGTTCAAGAGGAAGGGGCGGTCGACTGATTCGGCCACCTACTTCTCGAACTGTTTCACCTACCGCGATGGGCGCATCAAGCTGGCCAAACAAGCAGACCCATTGGCTGTCGTATGGTCACGCCCACTACCGGAGGGGGCTCGACCATCGCAGGTCACGGTGTCGAAAGATGCTGCGGGCCGCTATCACGTGTCGATCCTGGTGGAGGAGTTCATCGCCGATCACCCCGACTCTTCGGAATCGATCGGGGTGGACGCTGGGATCAGCAGCCTGTACACGTTCTCGACGGGGGAAAAGGTATCCAATCCCCGATACGAGAGGCTGGATCGGGAGCGTTTGGCGAAGGCTCAGCGCGCGTTGTCGCGCAAGCAGAAGGGGTCGAGCAATCGGGCGAGGGCCCGGCTGCGGGTGGCCAGGATTCATGCCCGGATCGCAGACCGGCGGCGAGATCATCTGCACAAGCTCTCTACTCGATTGGTGCGCGAAAATCAAGTGATCGCCATCGAGGATCTGAGTGTGCGCAACATGGCCCGCAATCATCGTCTGGCGCGGTCGATTTCGGATGCCGGCTGGTCACAGTTCCGGTCGATGCTGGAGTACAAGGCGGATTGGTACGGGCGGACCGTGGTTGCGGTCGACCGGTTCTATCCGTCGTCGAGGTCGTGTTCGGCGTGCGGATCGATCGTGGACAAGTTGCCGCTGAATGTTCGCGAGTGGGAGTGCCGGTGTGGCGCGGTCCACGATCGGGATGTCAATGCCGCGAGGAACATACGTGCCGTCGGGCTGGCGGTGCTCGCCTGTGGAGATGGTGTGAGACCAACCCGTGGTTGATGCGGGTAGGCGACTGTCGATGAAACAGGAAGGTCCTGCCGTGAGGCAGGTAAATCCCGGCCCCTCGGGGACGGGAGGAAGTCAATGGCTGTAGCTTCGGCACTACCGCTATCGCATGCATGCGGTGGCTTGACCGACTAGTGAACGGGGTGCCATGCCTGAAGAAGTGCGCGCGGAGATGGTCTCGACCGTGCTCGCTGTCGAGGTCGCGGTGGGCGAGCATGTGCGGGTCGATCAGACCCTGGTGCTGCTCGAATCCATGAAGATGGAGATCCCGGTGCTCACCGAGGTCGAAGGTGACGTCACCTCGATCGATGTGGCGCCCGGACAGGTCCTCCAGGCGGGCGACCTGATCGCCACCATCGCCTGACCCGCACCCGGAAGCGAAGCGTAGATCCACCGTGGCAACTCTGAGCGAGTTACTGGCCGAACACACCGACCTACCCGGCATCGCCGTCGACCATCTGCAGCGGGTGGTGGGTGACTGGCAGTTGCTCGCCGACCTCTCGTTCTCGGACCTGCTGCTGTGGGTCGGCGCCGGGCCGGTCGCCGAGGGCGCCGATGTCGTGTGCGTCGCCCAGATCCGTCCGACGACGGCACCGACCGTGCACCTGGACGACAAGGTCAGCACCACGGCCTCCCGCACCGACTTCCCGCAGGTCTTCGACGCCCTGCTGACCGGCGAGACGGCGCGGACCGACAGCGAGGTCGAGGTCAGCGCGGTCTATCACCCCAGCCCGGTGCACGCGATCCGGGAGGCGATCCCGGTGCGCTGCGGCGAGGACGTGATCGCGGTGCTGAGCCGCGACTCCGATCTGCAGCGGTCCCGGGTCCGCAGCACGTTGGAGACGGCATACGTCTCCTGCGCCGACGACCTGTGCCAGATGATCGCCGACGGCAGTTTCCCCACCCCGGAGGACCGTGCGGCGACGCACTCCAGCCCGCGCGCGGGCGACGGCTTCATCCGGCTCGACACCGAGGGCATCGTCGTCTACGCGAGCCCGAACGCGCTCTCGGCGTATCACCGGATGGGCATGCAGGCCGACCTGGTCGGCCAGGATCTCGCCGTCACCACCCGCTCGCTGATCACCGACCCGTTCGACGCGCAGGAGGTGGTGGCCGACATCCAGGCCGCGCTGGCCGGGCGCACCGGCCGCCGGATGGAGGTCGAGGCGCGCGGCGCGACCGTGCTGCTGCGCACGCTGGTGCTGCGGCCGGGCGGCGAACTGGCCGGGCCCGCGGTGCTCGTGCGCGACGTCACCGAGGTGAAGCGACGCGACCGCGCGCTGCTGAGCAAGGACGCGACGATCCGCGAGATCCATCATCGGGTGAAGAACAATCTGCAGACCGTGGCGGCGCTGCTGCGCCTGCAGGCGCGCCGTACCGAGAACCCGGAAGCCCAAGTGGCGCTGACGGAATCGGTGCGCCGGGTGACCAGTATCGCCTCGGTGCACGAGATGCTGTCGATGTCGGTGGACGAAGAGGTCGACCTCGACGAGGTCGTGGACCGGCTGCTGCCGATCATGGCCGATGTGGCCACGGTGCACACCGCGCGGATCAAGGTCCGCCGGGCGGGCTCGCTGGGGGTGTTCTCCGCCGAGCGGGCGACCCCGCTGGTGATGGTGCTGACCGAACTGGTGCAGAACGCGATCGAGCACGCCTTCGACGCGGGGCAGAACGGTACCGTGACGATTCGGTCGGAACGGTCGGCCCGCTGGCTCGACGTGATCATCAGCGACGACGGCCGTGGCCTGCCCGCCGGGTTCAGTCTGGAGGGTTCCGACCGCCTCGGCCTGCAGATCGTGCGGACCCTGGTGACCTCGGAACTCGGTGGTTCGATCGGCCTGCATCCCGGTGCCGACGTGGGCACCGACGCGGTGCTGCGGGTCCCGCTGGGCCGCCGCTCCGGACGTTAGAAAGTCCGAAAACCGCTGTAGGGCAACAATAAACCCGGCACCGCGAGGTGCCGGGTTCTCACATGCGTTACCGGGCCGGGCTGAATGGCCCGGCAACGCCTCCTTCGTCGACTAGACGGAGGTACGCGTACGGGTGCGCGCGTTGCGCCGCTTGAGCGCGCGACGCTCGTCTTCGCTCATTCCACCCCACACGCCGGCATCCTGTCCGGACTTCAGGGCCCACGACAGGCAATCGGCAGTGACGGGGCAGCGGGCGCAGACCAGCTTGGCATCGGCAATCTGCGCGAGCGCAGGACCACTGTTACCCACCGGGAAGAACAGCTCGGGGTCCTCGTCGCGACAGATGGCCTTGTGGCGCCAGTCCATTCCTCTGCTCCTTTGCGCGGGCGCCACAAAGGGCACCTCTGGTTAGTGGATCGTTCACTTGTGCGACTCGAATGTTTCCGCACGGTTGCTTGTGAATGCTTTCACGAACACCGTAGATGTCAATAGGTGTCCGGCGCACCGTGGGGGAGATCACGCTCTAAGGTGCCCGCAGGGGGAACCCGCCCGGTCCTTTGTACTCGCGTCTCCTGGTTTTCGCAGCGCAACCGGGAGATTTTTCCGCGTGTCCGGAGCTCAGGAGGGCTTGGGCGCCACCACATCGAGGATGCCGGGCACCGATGTGAAATGCACCATCTTGCGTTTTCCGATGAAGTCGCCATCGATTTGCAGGCCGATCTCCTCGGGCGTCTCGATGTGCACGGACGGCACGTCGTCGACCCGGAAAAGCGTGTCCGACTTGGGGTTTCCATTCTCGGCCAGCAACTGCCTGGCAAGCAGCAGGGTGCGGGTCACACTCATCGAACGGACCGCGAACACCCCGAGGCCGGATTCGAAGGTCGTCCCCGGATTGGTGCGAATCGGGCGGTCCTCGAGATAGGTCCACGGACTCGAATTCGTGACGAAGGCGTAATACACCTCATCGACCGGATCGTGTCCCGGGACCTCGACGGTGACGCGCGGATCCGCGCGCCGGGCGCGGAAGAACTGGCGCACCGTGGTCCGCAGATAGCGGGCGGGCGTCGCCTTGCGGCCCTTCGCCCTGGCGACATCGATCGCCTCGCACACATCGGCGTCCAGACCGACGCCCGCGCTGAAAGTGAACCACCGATCGTCGGCAAGCCCGAGCCCGATCCGGCGGTCCGCGTCGCGGCCGAGCAGATCGATGAGCTGGTTGGTAGCGGTGACCGGATCGGGGGAGATACCGAGGGCGCGGGCGAAGACGTTGGCCGAGCCGCCGGGGATGATGCCGAGGCGTGGTCGCCAGACCTGATCGTCGCCCACCTGGGGCACCGGCAGGAAGCCGTTGATGGTCTCGTTGACCGTCCCATCGCCACCGTGCACGACGATCAGGTCCATCTCCTGCGTGGATGCCCACTGGGCCAGTTCGGCCGCGTGGCCGCGATGCTGGGTGTGCGCAACGGTCAGCTGGGTCCGGCTCTCCAGGGCATGGGCGAGCAGATCCCGGGTCGCCGGGGTGGTCGAGGTGGCATTCGGGTTGACGATGAGCAGCGTCCGCACGATGTCGAGGGTAATGGGAGGGCGTGAACACCCGGCGCGCGCCGGGCCACCACGACAGCTCGTCGTAGGCTGGGGGCCGTGGCGGAGCAGGACGTGACAGACAGCGGCGAACAGCGTGACGACGAACCGGTGCCGACCGGCATTCCGGCGTCGATCCGGGTGGCGGGCGCCCTGGTGACCCTCGAGGGTCTGGCCGGCGTCGGCACCGCGGTCGTGCTGGTGGTGCGCGCGCTGACCGGCCACGACCAGTCGGTGGCCAGCGGCGTCGGCACCGCGATGTGGTTCGGTGTGCTGTTCGGTGGCGTGCTCGCCGCGGGCATCGGCCTGCTGCGCGGCAAGCGCTGGGGGCGCGCGATCGCCGTCATCGCCCAGGTGCTGCTGCTGCCGGTCGCGTGGTCGCTGCTGACCGACTCGCACCAGCCGCTGTGGGGCACCCTGCTGGCGATCATCTCGCTCGGCGGCCTGGCCGCGCTGTTCGCCCCCGCGTCGAGCCGGTTCATGGCACAGGACTACGGCGAGATCACTGAAGACCGTCCGTAGCCGGACCGTTGTCGGCAGGACTACGGCGAGCTCTCCGACCCCGAGCACCGGGACGCGTAGCGCTCAGGCCGTCGCCGCGCGCAGCGCCGCCCGGCACAGGTGGTCGGCCCGGCGGGTGGTCTCCGGTTGCCGGAAGCCCCTGGTGAGGGCGAGCACCTGCGCGCAGGCGGTGTCGAGGTCGATCAGATGGCCGACCGAGACGAACAGCGGCTTCACCTCGTCGCGGGTCCGCAGCGCGCGCCCGACCACCTCGCCGTCGATGGTGACGTCGGTGGCGTCGCCGCGGCGCGGGCCGGGCTCGGTGTACTCGCCCCACACCGATTTGGCGACACCGATGGTGGGAATTCCGGCCAGCAATCCCACGTGACAGGCCAGCCCGAAGCGGCGCGGATGCGCGCGGCCCTGGGCGTCGCAGACGAGCAGATCCGGGGTACCGGTGAGTTTCTCCAGTGCCGCGACGGTGGCCGGGAGTTCCCGGAACGCGAGCAGTCCCGGCACATAGGGAAATGTCGAGATTCCGTGCGCCACCGCGGATTCCACCGGTTCCAGGGTGGCGATATCGAGAATTACCGCCGCGGTCGCGACGGTGCCGTCCTCGGCGTAGGCGGAATCAATTCCCGCGGCGGTCGAGAATCGCGGCGGCGCGGGGTTTTCCGCGCGCACCAGCGGGCGCAGTTCGTCCTGGAGCGCGGTCGCCTCCTCGGGCGTGCGCGGCCAGTCGCGGGGCGCGTCGATCCGCACGGCTCAGCGCGCGGTCGCGGCCAGCGCCGACAGTTCGTCGCCCGCGAGCCGGTAGCCGATCCACTCGTCCTGCGGTGCGGCGCCGAGGGATTCGTAGAACGCGATCGACGGCGTGTTCCAGGTGAGCACCGACCACGACACCCGGCTGTACCCGTGCGCGACCGCCTCGGCCGCCAGCGCGGCGACCAGCGCGCGACCGAGCCCGGTGCCGCGCGTCTCCGGCCGCACGTACAGGTCCTCCAGATAGATCCCGTGCACCCCGTCCCAGGTGGAGTAGTTCAGGAACCAGATCGCGCACCCGACCACCACCCCGTCGAGCTCGGCGACATGGGCGAACAGCGCCGGCGCGGGCCCGAACAGCGCGGTATCGAGCTGCTCGACGGTCAGCGTGCACTCCGCGGGCGCCTTCTCGTACTCGGCCAGCTCGTGCACGAGCTCGACCATCGTGGCGACATCGGCGGGGGTGGCGCGACGCACGCTCATCGGGCGGCTCCTTCGATGGGTTCGGTGCGGGTGGTGAGGTTGTGGCCCCAGACGGTGTGGGCGTCGTGGTCGTAGCCGAGTTCGGTGATCGCGCCGGTCGACAGGGCGAAGCGGCGGCCCTCGGTGACGGCGAATTCGGCCCAGCGGGCGATCAGGACGCGGGAGAAGTGGCCGTGGCCGACCAGGACGACGTCGCGGTCGGCCAGTACCGGTTCGACCCGGGCCAGGACCCGGTCGGCCCGCGCGCCCACCTGCTCGGCGTTCTCGCCGCCGGGGACGGGGGCGGTCCACACCGTCCAGCCGGGGACGGTTTCGCGGATCTGCACGGTCGTCAGGCCCTCGTAGTCGCCGTAGTCCCATTCGGCGAGGTCTTCGTCGATCGCGGCGTGCGTGAGCCCGGCCAGTTCGGCGGTCTGCCTGGCGCGCAGGCGGGGGCTGGTGAAGACCAGCGGATCGCGCAGGTCGAGCGATTTCAGTACCAGTCCGGCCGAGCGCGCCTGGGCCTCGCCGAGCGGGGTCAGCGGCAGATCGGTGTGGCTGGTGTGCCGTCGCTGACTGGACCAGGTGGTTTCGCCGTGGCGCAGCAGGACCAGCCGGACGTCGGAAGTGGACATGGGTCCATCATGGCAGGCGCCGCCACGGCGGAATCGTCAGCCGAGGGCGTAGAGCTGTCCGCCGCGCCGTTCGAAGACCGTCGGGCCGAGGACGGCGGTGGAGATGGTGTCGCCCTGGTAGTCGGTGCGCTGGAGCGGGATGCGGGCGACCGTCTCGCCGTTGGCGGTGTCCACCGCGATCAGTCCGTCGGCGACCGGGACGAGCAGCCTGCCCGCCATCAGCGCGGGCGTGCCGAGCGCGTCGCGGACCGTCCAGACCGGCTGTAAAGTGTTCGCGCTCAAGGCGATCAGACTGTCGCCGGTGAAGACGTAGATCGCCGAACCGAGCCGGGTCACGGTGGTCGTGCGCGGGTTCCACGGCGCGGCCAGCTGGTGCACCGCGATCTCGTTGCCGGTGCCGTCGTGCACGGCGATCCGCGCGGGCAGGCCGAGGCCGGTCGCCGTCGCCGGGGTGGCCGGGTAGTAGACGGCGGTCTTGTTGTCCGACACCGCGATCACCCGGACCTCGGGGGAGTCCGCGCCGGGCGCGGTGAGCACCCGCGAGCCGTACTCCTCCGGGTCGGTCGATTCCTTCGGCGCCGGATTGAGCACGGTCAGCCGGGCGGTCATGTCGGCGGGGCAGCGCTCGAGCACCGACAGGCGCGAGGAACTCGACGCGGCCGAGGTCAGCGCGCAGCCGGTGCGCGGCTGGGTGTTCGGGTTCACCGGGGCGTCGACGTAGCCGAACTCGAGGGTGCGTACCAGGTCCGAGCGCCACATCTCCAGCCGGTCGGGACCGAGGGCGAGCAGGTAGGTGCCGTCGCCGGTGACCCGGATCTCGTCGTCCATGTAGCTGCTGCGCGCGACCTTGCGCGCGCCGGTGTCGGACTCGAGCATGGTGGTCTGGCTGCAACCGCGCTGATCGCGATAGGTGGCGATGACGGTGCCGAACTGGGATTCCACCGCGCACAGCGGCATGTCGCGGCGATACCACCACAGCTGCTCGCCGCTCACCGGGTCCCGGCCGCTGACGGTGCCGGCGTCGCCGGTCACCACGACATTGCCGGAGGTCAGGGCCCGGCTGCTCGCCGTGTCGGCCGCGTGCCATCGTTCGCTGAGGGTGGCGGGTAGTTGCGTCGCCGCGGTCACCGTCGGCGCGGGCGAGGCCGCGGTGACCGAATCGGTCCCGGTGGCGTCGGCTCGCGCCCACACCACGATCGCCGCCAGCACGAGGGTGACGGCGATCGCTGCTGCGGCAAAGATATCGGCGCGCGTCCGCCGCTCGGGTGCGAGCACACAGGCGAGTGTATTCGGCGCGCCATGGCACCCGAGTCCACCACCCCTGGTGGCCTGCTCGCGCCTGCGGCGCCGTCGTCCGCGCGCAGGTGCCTGACCAGGAGCCCGGCGGGCACGTCGACCGCTCCGGTCCCGAAGGGGGAGCGGGGCGCTCGGCGTGGCGTGCGCGCCGGGCATCCGGGTCGGCGGGCTGCCAGGGGGTGAGTCCGGCCGGGGCGACAGGCGAAGACGCGACCGCCCCCGGCCCGTGGGGGCAGGGGGCGGTCGGGGTGTTCCGCGTCAGGCGTCGACGGTCACCGGGCTGTCGGCCGTCGCCGGGCTGTCGGCGGCGGATTCGGCCGGCTTGCGCCGACGACCGCGCCTGGCCGGCTTGGCTTCGGCGGGCGCGTCACCGGAGGTCGCGGACTCGGCGGCAGTGTCGCCGGACGTGGCCGACTCGCCCGTGGCGGCCGGAGCCGCCTCGGCACCCGACTCGGTGGCGGTCGCCTCGCCCGCCTCGGCGGGCTTGCGGCGACGGCGGCGACGGCGGGCGGGCTTGTCGCCCTCGGCGTCGTCGGCCGGGGCCGACTCGTCGGCGGCGGTGTCGGCCGTGGCCGACTCGGTGCCCGCGGCCGGATCGGCCTTGCCACCGCGGGTGCGGCGACGGCTCCTGGTCGACTTGGGCCGCTCGGTGCGCTCCTCGACGACGTCGCCCTCCTCGCGGACCGGCTTCGGCTTGCGGATGACGCCGGTGACGCCCTCCGGGATGCCGAGATCGGTGTAGAGGTGCGGCGAGCGCGAGTAGGTCTCGGCCGGGTCGGGGATGCCGAGGCCCAGCGCCTTGTCGATCGACTCCCAGCGGTGCAGCTCGTCCCAGTCGATCAGGGTGATCGCGACACCGGTGCGGCCGGCGCGGCCGGTGCGGCCGATCCGGTGCACGTAGGTCTTCTCGTCCTCGGGGCACTGGTAGTTGATGACGTGGGTGACGTCGTCGATATCGATGCCGCGCGCGGCGACGTCGGTGGCGACGAGCACGTCGATGGTGCCCTTGCGGAACTTGGCCAGCGCCTTCTCCCTGGCGATCTGGCCCAGGTCGCCGTGCACGGCGCCGACCGCGAAACCGCGCTCGGCCAGGTCGTCGGCCACCTTCTGCGCGGTCCGCTTGGTGCGGGTGAAGATCATCGTGGCGCCGCGGCTCTCGGCCTGCAGCACGCGCGCGACCAGCTCGCTCTTGTCCAGCGCGTGCGCGCGGTAGACGAACTGCGCGGTGCGATCGTGCACCGCCGAGTCGCTGGCCTCCTCGGCCCTGATGTGGGTCGGGCGGGTGAGAAAGGTGCGGGCCAGGGTGATGATCGGGCCGGGCATGGTCGCCGAGAACAGCATGGTCTGGCGGGCGTCGGGGACCATCGACAGGATGCGCTCGATGTCGGGCAGGAAGCCCAGGTCGAGCATCTCGTCGGCCTCGTCCAGGACCAGCACGCCGATCTTGCCGAGGATCAGGTGGTTCTGGTTGGCCAGATCCAGCAGGCGGCCGGGGGTGCCGACGACCACGTCGACGCCGTCGCGCAGCGCGGCGATCTGGGTGTCGTACGGGCGGCCACCGTAGATGGCGGCGACCTTCAGCGGGCCCTGGTGGTTGGTCAGGTACTTGCTCGCGTTCTCCAGGTCCTTGGTGACCTGGATGCACAGCTCGCGCGTCGGCACGATGACCAGGGCGCGCGGGGTGCCGTCGAGCGGGGTGGTGCCGGTGTCGGCGGTGGCGATGCGGTGCAGCAGCGGCACACCGAAACCGAAGGTCTTGCCCATGCCGGTGCGGGCCTGACCGATGAGATCCTCGCCGGCCAGCGCCAGCGGCAGGGTCAGTTCCTGAATCGCGAAGGTGCGTTCGATCCCGATCTCGCCGAGCGCGCGCACGATTTCTTCGCGCACGCCCAATTCGGCGAAACTCGGCGGGATGTGGGTGTTGTCCAGTTCGGCCGTCAGGAGAGTGTCGGTCAAACCGGGTTCCTGTTCGACAGTGATCTTGCTCAGGGTTCGTGCCTTCCTCGTCATTGCATCTCGCACGCACGAGGTGGGGCGGGCCGGTCGGCCCGCGACGACCACATATCCGCCTGTGATATTCACCGGGCCTGCACCGAGCGCTATCGCGTCATCGGCGCGGCACATCGGTGATGCGGATTCGGTGCGCGCACATTTTCCGTGGACATCGCCGCCGTCCGCCCGCGCTGAACGCCGGTGGAGCGCAGCGCCCGCGAGAGCGGGAGAGTCGCGCCCGCAGGGTCTGCCGGGGCGAGGAAACTAGCGTTGTCCACGGAGATTGTAGCGTGATATTCTTCGCAGCCCGAATTTCGGCTCGGCGCACAGTGCCGCGAATACCGGTGCGACGTCACATTCTCGTGGTCCCACCCTGTGTCACAGCACAATTCGACGGCCGCGATTTCGCGCGTGTCTGTCACGTGTAACAGAACTCACTTGGTACCGCCGGTACCGTGTGTGAGACATTCTTGACGTGAGCATCACCGAGACCGTCACCACCGCCGCGCGCAACGCGTGGGCGCTGAGCTTCGGCGGAGGCATCGAAGCGCCGGCCCCGGCCCCCTCGACCGTCCTGTGGGACGAACCGCATCGTCTGCTGCGCCGCTACGAATCCGAATCGCCCTCGGCCACATCGGATTCCGCGGTGCTGCTGGTGCCGCCGCTGGCCGCGCCCGCGACCTGCTTCGACCTGCGCCCGGACCAGAGCCTGGCCCGCCACCTGGTCTCGACCGGCCGGTCCACCTACCTCGTCGACTACGGCGACATCTCCTTCGCCGATCGCCGGATGGGCTTCGAGGACTGGGTCACCGACATCCTGCCCGAGGCGATCCTGCGCACCAGCGCCGATCGCGGCGGTGCTCCCGTCGACCTGGTCGGCTGGTCGATCGGCGGCGTGTTCGCCCTGCTCACCGCCGCCGCGAACCCGGAACTGCCGATCCGCTCGGTGACCGGCGTCGGCTCGCCGCTGGACTACAACAAGATGCTCGGCATGCCGCAGCTGCGCGCGGTCGCGAGCGTCACCGGCGGCCAGGCCACCACCGCGCTGGTGCGCGCCGCGGGCGGCATCCCCGCGCCGCTGGTCAAGATCGGCTACCGGCTCGCCGCCTTCGACCGGGAGCTGGCGCGGCCGATGTTCCTGGCGAACAACATCACCCGCACCGAGACGCTGGCCAAGATGGAATCCATCGACCGGTTCCAGGCCGCCATGCCCGGCTACCCCGGCCGCTTCTACGGGCAGATCTGGGGCCGGTTCATCCTGGCCAACGACATCGGCCGGGGCAGGCTCCAGCTGCGGGACCGGGTCGTCGAACTCGCCGATGTGCGGGTGCCGGTGCTGCTGGTCGGCGGCACGTCCGATGTCATCACGCCCAAGGCCGCCGTCGAGGCGGGCCTGCGCACCCTCACCGGATCGCCGTCGGTCACCTACGAGGTCGCGCCGGGCAGTCATCTCGGCATCCTGGCCGGGCCGGACGCCCGCCACACCACCTGGACCTACCTCGACAAGTTCCTGGCGGAGCGCGACTGATCATCGATCGGGACTAAGGTTGATACCCATGGGAGCACAGACCTCTGCCGCGCCGGATGTTGTCTCGACCGAACCGCTCGCCGCGGATCACCCGGGGGTGACCGAGCTGTACGCGGTCGTCGCCTACGGCGAGATCTCCGCGTTCTACCGGCTGGCCGAAGAGGCCAAGCTGGCGCCGTCGCTGCGCGGCCGGGTGGCCGTCGCGAAGATGGCCGCCGCCGAGCTGGCGCACTTCGAAACCCTGGAGTCGGCGCTGGCCGCGCGGGGCGCCGATCCCGAGGCCTCGATGGCGCAGTACCAGGGCGCGCTGGACTCCTACCACGCCTCCACCGACCCCTCGACCTGGCTCGAGTCGATGGTGAAGTTCTACGTCGGTGACGGTCTGGCCGCCGACTTCTACTCCGAGATCGTCGGCGTGCTCCCCGCCGAGGTCGCCGACGTGGTGCGCGACGTGCTCGCCGAGACCGGCCACTCCCAGTTCGTGGTCGACGAGGTGCGCAGCGCGGTGGCGGCCAGCCGCTCCGAGCGCGACCGCCTCACCCTGTGGGGCCGCAGGCTCCTCGGCGAGGCGATCACCCAGGCGCAGTACGTGATGGCCCAGCGCGACGAGCTGGCCGAGCTGGTGCTGGCCGCGACCGGCGACCTCAACGGCATCGCCACCCTGTTCGACCGGATGCAGGAGCGCCACGCCGCCCGCATGGCCGAACTCGGCTTGTAGGTACTACTCGCCGACCGCGTGGCCCGGCACGAGGCGCAGTTCCGGTGCGCGGGCCGCTGCCTCGCGCGGCAGCCAGATGACGACCTGTTGATCGCGCTCGGCCGCCAGGGTCTGCACCGTGAACGTGAGGGTGCCGCGCACCGGGTGTTCGAAACCGAGCAGGGTGGGCACGTCCTCGGCGAGGCGATGCGGCTGCCAGCGGCGGGCGAATTCCGGCTCGGTGCACAGGTGGGCGATGATCCCGGCCACCCGCTCGTCCTCGGGCCTGCGCAGCCTGGTCCTGGCGAGCTGGTCGGCCAGGTGATCAGCGAGCTGGGCCCAGTCGGTCACCGTGACGCGGGCCTGCGCGTGCCGGAAGGTCCACACGGCCAGGTTCACCTGGTCGGGATCGTCGAGCAGGCCGATCGGGCCGACCAGGTCCGCCCACGCGCTGTTCCAGGCCAGCACATTGGCGCGCGGGCCGAGCACGAACGCTGGCGTCGGCGTCATCGCGTCGACGACTCCGCGCAGCGCGGCGGGCACCTGATCGAGCTCCGGGTCGAACGCGGTGCTCGGGCAGCGGGCTTCGGCGCTGCTGGTCAGGGCCAGCCAGCCGAAGTGCGCGCGCTCGGTGTCGTTGAAGCGCAGCGCCGTGGCCAGCGCGTCGACGACCGCCATCGACGGATTGCTGTCGCGCCCCTGCTCGAGCCGGGCCAGATAGTCGGCGCTGACGCCGGCCAGCACCGCCACCTCCTCGCGCCGCAGGCCGGGGGTGCGCCGTCGGCCGCCGCCGGGCAGGCCGACGTCCTCGGGCCGCAGCTCGGCCCGGCGCGCGACCAGAAGTTCCGCGAACGCCGATCGAGCATGCTGCCGATCTGTCATGTCTTCGCCTGCCATGTCTCGATGGTGCCCGGTCCCCGCTCTCGCAGCCACGCCCTGCGGGGTCCAGGATAAGCGCGGTCTGGTTAGCGGACCATGGTCCGGTCAGGGTGGAGTCATGACTTCCTCGACACAGACCCAGCAGCTCAGGACCGGATCGTGGGCGCTGGACACCCACCACTCCTCGGTCTCGTTCACCGTGCGCCACCTCGGGATCGCCAAGGTGCGCGGCGGCTTCACCAGCTTCGAGACCGAGTTCGTGGTCGACGAAGCGGGCGCGGCCACCATCGGCGCCACCATCGCGCTCGACTCGTTCGACACCGGCAACGCCGACCGTGACGCCCACATCCGCGCCGCCGACTTCCTCGACGTCGCCAACCGCCCGACCCTCACCTTCCGCGCCACCGCGCCGGTGCGCGTCGCCGAGTCCTTCACCGTCGCGGGCGAGGCCACCCTCGGCACCGTCACCCAGCCGGTCACCCTCGATGTCGAGTGGGGCGGCGTCGCGGACTTCCCCGACGGCACCCGGCACGCCGGCTTCTCCGCCACCGGCGCGATCAAGCGCACCGACTTCGGCGTCGGCGTCCCGATGCCGGGCATGCTGTCGGACACCGTGAAGATCGAACTGGAGATCGAACTGATCGAGCCCGCCTGATCCCGTTCGCTCAGAGCGCAGGCGGGCATGGCGCTCGCATCGGCCGCCTGCATTAGCCTGGAGTCGACAACACAGGACTCTTACGTTCGGAGGTTTGGCCGTGGAGGTCAAGATCGGTATTTCGGATAGCCCGCGCGAGCTCGTCATCAACAGCGCGCAGAGCCCTGACGAGATCGAGGCGCTGGTCTCCGAGGCGCTGAGCGGCGCGAGCGGTGTGGTCTCGCTGACCGACGAGAAGGGCCGTAAGTTCCTGATCCAGTCGGCGAAGGTCGCCTACGTGGAGATCGGCTCGCCCGCGACCGGCCGCGTCGGCTTCGCCACGGTCTGAGCTGTCCCGCCTCCCCGCGATTTCGGCCGACGGCTGAGGGACCGGCCGATCTCCTGATCGGGCTTGCGGATGGGAGCCGCTCGAGTTCTGGGCGTGCCCGACGAGGTACCGATGTTCTCGCGAGATCAGTTGCTCAGGTCGTGAAACAGCGAAGGCCTGCCATCGAGTTCGGATGGCAGGCCTTCGCTGTTTCGTTCTCAGCCGATCGGGTGCAGGGGGACGTGCTTGAGGCCGCCCCAGGCCAGGGCCACGGTGGTGTCGACCGCTTCGTCCTTGGGGATCGGGCGGTCGGCCTCGAGCCAGTAGCGAGCGGTGAACTGGCTGGCGCCGACCAGGCCGACGGCCAGGATGCGGGCCCGGTAGGGGTCGAGGCCGGAGTCGTGGGCGACGAGGTCGAAGACGGCGTCCACACACGCCTCGGTGGCCTGCTCGACCCGGCGCTGCACCTGCGGCTCGCTGGTCAGGTCGGATTCGAAGACCAGGCGGAAGCCCTGCATCTCGTTGTCGACGAAGTCGAAGTACGCGGCGACCGCGGCCCGCACGCGCTGCTTGTTGTCGGTGGTGGAGCGCAGCGCCTGGCGCACGCTCGACACCAGGATGTCGACATAGTTCTGCAGCACCGCCAGGTACAGCTCCAGCTTGCTCGCGAAGTGCTGGTAGAGCACCGGCTTGCTGACGCCTGCCACCTGCGAGATCTCGTCCATGCCCGCGGCGTGGTAGCCACGCTGGACGAACACTTCGCTGGCCGCGAGCAGCAGTTGCTGGCGTCGCTCGTCACGGGGCAGCCGGGTGCCGCGCTTGGCCGGGACCGTTTCCGGCACCGATCGGCGCGAGGTCATGCGGTCCACGAGGTCTGTCATCTCGGCTCTCTTTGTCGTTTACCCCGGCCCAGGGGTGCGGTCCGGTATCCCACGAACGATACCCGCACGGTGTTCCCATCAAGTTTCGCCCTGGAAATGTAGTACCAGTCCGCGGGGTTCGCCGGGCCGTAACCGCGTGATCTCCTGCGGCCGCCGCGAAGCCGGGGTTGCGCACTGTGAGAATCTGGTGGGGTGACCGACCGACCGGAACGACCATCCGGCGGCGGGCGCGATGTCGCTCGCCCCACGCAACCCACCGAGTCCGGTTCTGTGACGTCGGCGCCAGAAGGGCGAGAACTCCAGGTCTACGACCCGCTCGGGCTGTATCAGCCCGCCGACAAGTCGCGGCAGCCACTGCGCGCCCGCTGGAACCCCACCGACGCCGACAGCGGCCGTCCGCGCAGCCCGCAGCGGGAGGCGAAGAAGCAGAGCGCGATCGGCCGGTTCGTGCGCCGCTACGGCTGGCGGGCCTACGCGCTGCCGGTGTTGCTGGCCGTCACCGTGCTCGTCGTCGTCGACGCCGTGCGCGCGGGCCCGATGCCCGCCGCGGTCGAACCCGGGTTCGGCGCGCTGAGCCCGAAGGTCGCCCAGTCCGGCATCATCGGCGCCCCGCCCGGTGACGGGAAGTTCCCCGCAGATCTGCCGCTGGGCGCGCTGCCCGAGGGCGGCGAGTACGTCGATCGCGCGGCGGGCACCTGGCATGTGGTGCCCGGCACCAGCCCCCAGGTCGGCACCGGCACCGAGCGGGTGTTCCGCTACACCGTCGAGGTCGAGGACGGGATCGACACCGGCCCGTTCGGTGGTGACGCCGCGGTGGCCAAGATGGTGGAGACCACCCTGGCCAACCCGAAGAGCTGGACCCACGACCCGCGCTTCGGTTTCCAGCGCGTCGACACCGGTGAACCCGACTTCCGGCTCTCGCTCACCTCCCGCGAGAGCACCCGCGCCGCGTGCGGATTCGAGATCCCGATCGACTCCTCCTGCTACAACGCCGATATCGACCGCGTGGTGCTCTCGGAGGTGCGCTGGGTGCGCGGCGCGCTGGCCTTCGACGGCGACATCGGCTCCTACCGGCAGTACCAGATCAACCACGAGGTCGGCCACGCCATCGGCTACCACGGCCACCAGCCCTGCGAGACCGACGGCGGCCTCGCGCCGATCATGATGCAGCAGACCTTCGGCACCAAGAACAACGACATCGCCCTGCTCGACCCGCACGGCGTGGTGCCCGCCGACGGCAAGACCTGCCGCTTCAACCCCTGGCCGTACCCGAGGGGGTGAGGCCCCCGGCGATGCGCGACCATAGACGGGAAGAACCCCGCGGCCGGCGATGTTGTCACCATTGCCAACCCGCACGGTTTTCGCCATAGATACAGGAGCTCTGACGTGTCATTCAACGGGTCCCTGCCGCCGCTCGTCGAGCCGGCCGCGGAACTGACCAAGGACGAGGTCGCTCGCTACAGCAGGCACCTGATCATCCCCGATCTGGGCGTCGACGGTCAGAAGCGCCTGAAGAACGCCAAGGTGCTCGTGATCGGCGCGGGTGGTCTCGGTTCGCCCGCGCTGCTGTACCTGGCCGCGGCCGGGGTCGGCACGCTCGGCATCGTCGAATTCGACGAGGTCGACATGTCGAACCTGCAGCGCCAGATCATCCACGGCGAGTCCGATATCGGCCGGTCGAAGGCCGACAGCGCCCGCGATTCGATCCGCGAGATCAACTCCGGGATCGATGTGCGGCTGCACAAGATCCGGCTGGAGCCGGACAACGCGGTCGAGCTGTTCCGTGAGTACGACCTGATCGTCGACGGCACCGACAATTTCGCGACCCGCTACCTGGTCAACGACGCCGCCGTCCTCGCGGGCAAGCCCTATGTGTGGGGCTCGATCTACCGCTTCGAGGGCCAGGTCTCGGTGTTCTGGGAGGACGCCCCCGACGGCCGCGGCATCAACTACCGCGACCTGTACCCGGAGGCCCCGCCGCCGGGCATGGTCCCCTCCTGCGCCGAGGGCGGCGTGCTCGGCGTGCTGTGCGCGTCGATCGGTTCGGTGATGGTGACCGAGGCGATCAAGCTGATCACCGGCATCGGTGAGACGCTGCTCGGCCGCCTGATGGTCTACGACGCACTGGACATGAACTACCGCACCATCAAGCTGCGCCGCGATCCGGAGCGTCAGCCGATCACCGAGCTGATCGACTACGAGGCGTTCTGCGGTGTGGTCTCGGAAGAGGGTGTGGCCGCCGCGGCCGGGTCGACGATCACCGCCGCCGAGCTGAAGGATCTGCTCGACGCGGACAAGGTCGAGCTGATCGACGTCCGCGAGCCGGTCGAGTGGGACATCGTCCACATCGACGGCGCGACGCTGATTCCCAAGGACCGCATCCTGTCCGGTGAGGCGCTGGCCGAACTGCCGCAGAACAAGCCGATCGTGTTGCACTGCAAGACCGGTATCCGCTCGGCCGAGGCGCTGGCGGCGCTCAAGCGCGCCGGTTTCGCCGACGCCACGCACCTGCAGGGCGGCGTCGTGGCCTGGGCCAAGCAGGTCGATCCCTCGCTGCCGGTCTACTGATCCGGTAACTGCGCTGTTGCCGACCTCGTCGAAGATTGCGGCGAGGTCGCAAAGTGGAGTGTGCCAGCGTGCCTTCGGGCTCGGGCGGTAGCCGCGGGGTTACGGTACGGCCGTGACCTCAGTCGAACCTCCCGAGCATGTGCGGGCCACATTCGGGCTTCGCGAAGTGACACCGGTCTCCCTCGGTGACTGGGACGGTGGCTGGCGGCTGGGTGACGTGGTGCTGAGTCCGGTGGCCGATCACGCGCGGGCCGCGTGGTCGGCGAAGGTGCGCGAGACGCTGGCGGTCGACGGTCTGCGGGTGGCGCGCCCGGTGCGCGCCACCGACGGCAGGTACGTGGTGTCCGGCTGGCGCGCCGACACCTTCGTCGACGGCGCGCCGGAACCGCGGCACGACGAGGTGGTGTCGGTGTCGCTGCGATTACACAAGGCGACAGCGCCCTTGGAACGTCCGCGTTTCCTGGTGCAGCCGCCGGTCGCGCCGTGGGTCGACGTCGACGTGTTCGTGGCCGCCGATCGGGCCGCCTGGGAATCGGTGCCGCTGCGCAGCTTGCGCGCGGGCGGCGTCCCGATCGCGGCGACCCCCGACGGGCAGCGCAGCCTGGAACTGATCGGTCAGCTGGCCACCCTGCGCAAGCCGGTGCGCGGACCCGATCAGCTCGTGCACGGCGATCTCTTCGGCACCGTCCTGTTCGCCGGCGCGCACACGCCCGGCCTGACCGACATCACCCCGTACTGGCGTCCGGCCGCCTGGGCCGCCGGGGTGGTGGTCGTCGACGCGCTGGCCTGGGGCGGTGGCGACGACGGCTTGCTCGACCGCTGGGCCAGCCTGCCGGAATGGCCGCAGATGTTGTTGCGCGCCTTGATCTTCCGGCTGGCCGTGCACGCCTTGCACCCGCGGTCCACCCCGGAGGCGTTTCCCGGCCTGGCCCGCACGGCGGACATGGTCCGTTTGGCGTTGTAAGGGCGAATTGCGCCGATAGTGACCGATGGGTCTGATGTGGTTTCAAATCCGTTGAGACCCAACGTTTCCTGGGATATCCCGTGCTATCTTCATCGAGCATCGCCGCCATGTGTCCTGCGCCGGACCGGGGGACCCGTGCGGCCCGTCACGAGCGGTGAGGATTGCTGCGGGTGAGAATCCAGCCCAGACAACAGATTCTGGATATTTGGAGCGCCATGCTCTCGGCCTGCTACCGGGACGAGAAATGGCATTGGGACGGAGTCCTCGGCGCCAATTCGATCAGTGATTCCGAACAGCTGCTGTGCCTGCTGTATCCGGCCACCGAGATCGAGAGCTTCGCGCTGGACCGCCCCGAGGCGATGTCCGACGACGTCAGAGTCGTCCTCGAGGCGTTCGGCGGCCAGGCCAGGATCGGCATCACGGTGCTCGGCCTGGTGGAGGAGTACCTGGCCCGCAACACCGATCCCGACGGCCTGCCCCGCTTCGACGCGGGCAGCTACCTGCGCGCCACCGGCGACACCGAGCCGACCCCCGCCCAGCACGCGCTGGAGGTGGTGGACGGCTACTCCATGTCGGTGACGCTGTGCATCGCCGCGCTCGGCTTCGCCCGGGTCTTCGACCGCTGGGCGCGCACCGAGCGGCGCAAGGACATCAGCGCCAGGATCGCCGAGCTCAGTACCGGATTGAGCACCCGGCTGACCGCCGCGATGACGGGCCTGGTGCGCAGTTTCGTGGTCAACACGGCCTCGCCGCGCTCACCCTCGGGTAAGGCGATGCTCGGGATGCTCAACCAGTCGGGGCAGCCGGAGAAGGTGGTCGTCGACGCCGTGGCCCGCAGCCTCGATCGCGTGCGCGCCCGGCTGCGCAACGACGTCACGCTGGGCCGGGCGCCGGAATCCGAACTCGACGACGAGGATCTGCTCTTCGAGTGCGGCTGGAGCTGGGGCGTGGTGCAGGGCGCCGACCCGGTCGACTTCGTCCCCGACGCCATCGGTTCCAGCATCGGCTACGCCGACCCGAGGCCCTACCTCTACTTCACCATCACCGCCCTCGACGGCATCAACGACGTGCTCTCCCAGCGCACCAGAGAGCTCGACCTGCTCGACGACACCCAGTACCGCCTGGCCGAGGCGCTGCGCATCCGCTGGGACATCACCCAGCGCTACTGGGCGACGGTCGCCCGCTTCGGCAGCGGCACCTGGCCGCTGGAGGACATCCCGTGGCGGACCTCCGACGGCGAGGAGTCGGACTACTTCTCCCTCATCGTGTCCGCGGTGCTGATCCAGGAGCTGGTGGCCCGCACCGCCTCCGACGACGACCTCACCCGCGCGATCGGCATCTTCGACGAGCTGGCCCGCCGCGGCCGGATCATCCGCAGACCCACCCAGGACGACCCGTCCCTGGCCCTGCACCACCCCGGCGTGCGGATGACACTGCGCGGCAGCGAACTCGTCGACGGCGGCGGCTCCCGGCTGGAGTGGATCGCCTCGGACTTCGCGCCGGTGCTGCTCAAGCGCAGCCTGCAGGCGGCCCGCCTGTCCGGCAACATCACCGCCCGCGACCGGCTGATGGAACTGGCCAAGAAGGTGATGGACCACCTGGACCTGCGGATGATCACCGACGGTGACGCCGCGGGCCTGTGGGACGATCCCGGCGCGGCCTTCGGTGCCGCCGCCAGGGCGGGTCAGACCCTCCCGTCCTGGTACATGACCGAGCGCGTGATCGAATGCCTGGTCACCGCCGACCGCACCTACCGCGAGGCGCCGCTGCGCTCCCCGGCGATGGTGGTGCGCGCCGTCGAACTGCTCAACGAGGCCGAGCACCTGCTCAATCAGGAGATGCTCAATGTCAGCGTCGAGGACACCTCGGCCAACCGCATCGCGCTCGACGGCGTCGAGCAGCAGCTGGCCAGGGCCCGCGACGTGGTGAATCTGCAACCGGGAACGGCGTTCACGCTCGCCTCGGCGGCCCTGATCGAACTCGACCGGCTCGCCTACGCTCGTCTCGACGCGATGAGGAGCACGTGACCCCATGATCGTTTTCGCCACCTCGGACAAGGGCGGCACCGGACGGTCGGTGACCAGTTGCAACCTGGCCTACCGGCTTGGCTTGCGCGGGATCAGCACGGCCTATCTCGACTTCGACTTCGGCTCACCGACCGCGGGTGCGCTGTTCGAGATCAGCGCGGTCGAGCGGGGCACCGCCTCCGGCAGCGGCCTGCACTCGTATCTGCGCGGCCACAACAGCCTGCCGCAGCGCATCGACGTGCGGGCCAACACCAATCGGGATGCCCTGCGCAGCCAGCGATCCCGGGGCGGCAAGCTGGTCCTGCTGCCCGGCGACGAGGGCGGCGGCGAGGCCATGTCGGCCAACGACACGCATGTGGTGCGCCGCTGCCGCGAACTGCTGCTCGATCTGGACAGCACCTACAAGGTGGTGATCGTCGACCTGAGCGCGGGCCGGTCGGTGGCCATGCAGATCGCGCTGGAAGCGACCCGCCCCCAGGACATGCCGGACAAGGAGGTGTGCTGGCTGGTCTACCACCGCTGGACCCGGCAGCACCTGATGGCCGCGCAGGGGCTGGTGCACGGGCCCAAGGGCCTGCTGAAGACCGGGGTCGAACTCGGCTACGCCCCCGACGACCTGCTGGCCCGGATCCGCTTCGTCCGCACCGCCGTTCCGCGCGTCACCGACGAGCACGCGGCCAGCGGCGGCCCCCAGGCGGCCTGGCTGCTCAAGCAGAACGACGCGTTGCGTTCGCTGGCGGCCGAGTACCGGCTCGGCGCGGGCGCGCTGCTGGGGGAGACGCCGGTCGAGCCCGTGTTGCAGTGGCGGGAGCAGATCGTGCTCGACGCGGATGTGAACGCGGGCATCGCCAATCGCGCCACCGTCGACGCCTTCGAGGAACTGGCGCGGCGGCTGTGGGATCGCGCGACCTGGGTGCGGGTGTAACCGCGGGAAAACGCCCGCTCGGGCACAATGCGCGCAATCGCGACATAACTTGCGAAAGGGACTGGGGGAGGGGAAAATTCGATGGGCGTGTCCGATCGATGGGCGCGCCGTCGTGATGGCTAGAATCGCCACGATTCTATCCGGACGGGTTGACGAGGGGCTGTGGTTGTGGGTGGCGCCGTCTACGCCGAGTCGACGGCGTCAGTGCGTGTCGAGGATGTACCGCTGTCGCATGTGTCCATCGAGGTCGGGCACTTCTACATGTCGGACCTGCTCAACGGCGAAGCGACGATCGCGGCCCAGTTCCGGAGGGTGGCACCGCTGCTCGAGGCCTTCACCGAGATCGCCAGGCAGGACTTCGCCGAGGCCGCCGGTGGCGCCTCGCGGGTGCGGGTGAGTACCTGCTTCCTGCTCGACGACTACTTCCAGACCGACGCCGATCCGCGCCGGATCGTGCCGAAACTGCTGCGCATCGCCGAGGAATGCGGCGTCCGGATCGACTACCTGGCCAGCGAGGCCGGGTGCAGCCGGTATCTGCGCCGTCAGCACGACGAGCCGCGGATTCCGCTGGCGCAGATGGTCGCCGACGCGATCGTGGCCGAACCGGCGCCGGGCAGCACCGGGCGCCGGCCACCGACCGCGGAGTCGGGCTGGCTGTGCAACGGCGAGCGGTCCAGCGATCACGAGCCGGGGCACGCCATGGAGGTCAACTACCGGCCGCCGGTGGAGTTCGCCGCGCGCAACCACAACATCTTCCTCGACGTCGAGATGTGGCGCGATCGTGGCGCGGGCCAGGACGTGCTCTGGTCGTGCCCGTTCCTCGCCTCGGTCTGGCAGCTGCTGCGCCTGGGCATGCTCCGCTACGAGGGCAAGGCCATCGTCGATGCCGAGTACTGGCCGCCGGGGCACGAATGGCCTGCGCGCTGGGCGGATTTCCCGAGCGTGATCCGGTTGCAGGAGCGGGCGGCGCCGTTCGCCGCGTTCCGCTCGCTGTCGCTGCTGCCGCAGCGGTACGTCGGCATCGAGCACGCGGTGCGGATGATCCTCGACCACGTCCAGCCCGACCCCGCCGTCGTCGGGCTGCTCACCCGCCGCGCGAGCGAACAGGGGATCGCGATGACCGACGACGTCACCGACCGGCTCTCCCACTTCTTCCTCAGCAGCCTGTAGATCCGATGCCGTCACCAGCGCATACGGGCTACGCTGCAGCAATGCATCTCAGCGGTGGACCGCTGGCGCTCCTTGGCGAGGTGCGCACCGGGCTGCTCCCGGAGTCGGCGGCTCTGAGCCGTGGGTCGGCGGCGGAATTGCTGACTCTCGTGCGGGGCCGACGCGTGCAGTCGCGGGAACGTCCGGTCAGCTGGGCGCAGTCGCCGGTGATCTCCGAGGGCGTCGACTGCCGGCTCGCCACCCCGGCGCGGGGCCGGGTGCGGGCGGTCGGGACGGTCGCGGCCCACGCCGTTGTCCTGGGCGGGCGGATCCTGCAGAGCTCGGCGACGGCCACCGTGACCGCCGGGGAGGGCACACATCGGCGCAGCTGGGGTCACTACCTGGGCCGGATCGGCATCGTCGAGATCCTCACCCGGATACCGCCGGACATCAGCACCCAGCTGGTCGACGGCTTCCTCGGGGCAGGGGACGCGACGACGGCCACGCTGGACCCCGGCGCGATCGCGGCCCGGCTGCACATGCGGGTCCGCACCGATCCGATGCTGAACCAGAAGCCGCCGATCCAGACCAGCGCGTCGCGGCTGCGGTGGGCCGCGCGGGTGGAGCGCGGGCAGGCGCCGAGCATGTCGTTCGTCCTGCTCGACGACGAGACCCGGCTGGCCTCGGTGGTGGTCGGCGACGAGGCGGAACTGGCGATGGTGCAGGCCTTCTGCGAGGACCTGGCCATGCACGACTGGCTGCTGACGGTGCTCACCGAGGTCATCGACGAGGCCGAGATGGCCGAGCTCTCGCGCAGTTCGCCCGCCCAGGTGCTCACCCCGCTGCTGGAGCACCTGGTGCACCTGTGGTTGCCCGGCGCCTTCACCCCGGCGCCGTTGCGCGGCCTGTGGACGGGTCTGGAGGCCGAACCCGGCTTCACCGTGCAGTGGAATTCCCGGATCGGGCAGCTGCGCGACCGGGTCGCGGTGGCGACGCTGGGCGCGCTCACCCGCAGCCAGTCGCGCTGGTGATCACAGCCGGAACAGCTGCCGCACCAGCAGCGCGAAGAACACCGAGGTCGACACGATGCCCGCGTACGACTCCACGATCAGGGTGGCCTGCGCGAACGAACCCAGCTTCGGCAGATCGTCGGTGCCCACCGGATTCAGGAAGTTCAGCAGTCCCACCCGCACGGCGGTGTTGACGCCGATCCCGGTGCTCGACAGGTAGAAGACCCCGACGAACAGCGCGATCTCCACCGCGATCCAGGCCAGCAGCAGGAACGGCCGATAGCCGTAGCCGCACAGCAGGTCCGAGGTCATTCCGGGCAGCCGCCGCCAGCGTGGGCTGCGCGCCCTGGTCTTTGCGCGCGCCATGTTCAGCCCGCACCGGTCCTGCCCGCGCGGGTTCTCGGTGGTGGTGTGCAGGCGGTAGGCCTGCCGGTAGGCGAGCGCGGCGTGCGCGGGCAGCTTGTGCGCCGAGAGCTGTTCGCCGAGTTCCTCGTACACCTCGGCGAGCAGGATCGACTGGGTGCGGCTCAGCCGCAGCGGGCCGCGGAATTCGACCTCGGCGGCGAACAGCGCGGTGAGCACGGTCTCGCAGGACAGTTCGCGTCCGGCGTTGTCGAGCACGTCGGGATCGGCGTCGCGATAGAGGTGGGCGAAGACCAGGCTGTCGCCGACGCGGCGGGTCGAGGGCGGAACGTAGTCGGCGAGGAACTGCTCGACCCGGTGATTGAGTTCGTCGAGCAGGGCGTATTCGTCGGCCGGTCCTGGCGCGTGCAGGAAATCGGCGACCACGTCGGCGAAAGCGCCCGCGTGTCTGCGGATCAGGGTGGTCTTGGAGGCGACGAAGTCGCCGAGCCGATCGTGTTCGGCGTAGTCGGTCATCCCTCGTCGACCGGCCCACGGTCCTTGTACCACCGGCGATCGGTGGGATCGGCGCTCGGCCAATCGGGAACGATGCGGTGCACCAGCAGATCTCGTGGTTCCCCCGCGCCGAAGTACTGGTCCTCGTAACCCGCCCAGACGAAACCGGAATTCTTGTACAGCGTCGCCGCGGGCACATTCGACGGGCGCACCGTGATGAAGACGGCGTCGACCTGCGATGAACGGCATTGCGCGACAGCGAGATCCAGGAGTGAGCGGCCGAGACCCCGGCCCTGATAGCCCGCCGAGACGGCCAGGCCGATCAGCCAGGCGGTGCTGCGGCCGACCGCCACCATCGCGTACCCGCAAATCGAACCTGCCAGATCGGCGACCAGCCAATGCGATCCGTGGATATCGAACAATTGCCTGATGGCGAAATACGGATAGGCCAGTGGCATGAATTCGTGCGATTCGAGCTCGGCGATGGCGGCCAGATCGTCGACGGTGGCGGATCGGAATCGTAGCTCTGCCTGCTCGTTCGAGATGTTCAATACCGCTCACCTCTGCCGCCCCGGTGCAAGTCTGAACTCCAGGGTAAGCGCAGATCGGTGATCGCGGCCACAACCACGGCCGAAAAGTGTTGTCACACAGCCGAAAGCCACGTTCGGTGAGGGGGAGCCGAACGTGGCTTTCGGGGTTTCGCTGGGTGGATCAGACGCTGGCGTAGGCCAGCGAGGGCGCCCGGTCGGTGGCGAAGTTGGTGCGCAGGTAGCACCACCAGGTGACCGCCGCCATCACCAGGAACACCGCGGCGTAGGCCCAGAAGGCGGGGGCCATGGTCTTGAGGTGGACGTTGGACAGGCGCAGCGCCTGCTGGACGACGAAGCCACCCGCGGCGCCGACCGCGCCGATGACACCGATGGCGGCGCCGGCCTGACGCTTGGCCGAAATGGCGGCTTCGGCGATGTCGATGCCGTGCTCGGAGGCGTACTTCTTGGCGGTCGCGTTGAAGATCGACGGGATCATCCGGTAGGTGGAACCGTTGCCGATGCCGGCCAGGACGAACAGCGCCAGGAAGGACGCCAGGTAGAGCGGGAAGCTCTTCAGGTCCACCGCGAGGACGATGAACGCGGCCGCGATCGACATGCCGCCGAAGACGTAGACGGTGATCTTGGCGCCGCCGCCGATCTTGTCGGAGACCCAGCCGCCGAACGGACGGCTGAACGAACCGACCAGCGCGCCGAGGAAGGCGAGGTTACCGAGGGTGGTGATCCAGCCGATCTTGGCCAGATCGGGGAAGGTGGCCTTGATCAGCGTCGGGAAGGCGAAGGAGAAGCCGATGAACGAACCGAAGGTGCCGATGTAGAGGAAGGCCATGATCCAGGTGTGCCGGTTGGTCAGGGCCAGCTTGTAGGACTTGCCGTCGGACTTCGCCTCGGCGATGGAGTCCATGAAGTACAGCGCGCCGATGGTGGCGACCGCGATGAACGGCAGCCAGAACAGCACCGCCAGGGTGATGCCGAAGCGGAAACCGCCCGCGTCCTTGGCCATGATGTGGGTGCCGAAGGTGATCAGCAGCGGCACGATCAGCTGGGTCTGCGCGACGCCGAGGTTGCCGCCCGCGGCGTTGAGGCCCAGCGCGGCGCCCTTCTTGCCCTCGGGGAAGAAGAACGAGATGTTGGCCATCGACGACGAGAAGTTACCGCCACCGACACCGGCCAGCGAAGCCAGCACGAGGAAGACCCACATCGGGGTGCCGGGCTGGTTGACGAAGTAGAGGATGCCCAGGGTCGGGATGAACAGCATCGCCGCGCTGAACGCGGTGAAGGCGCGACCACCGAACTTCGGGACGGCGAAGGTGTACGGGATGCGCAGCGCGGCGCCGACCAGGGTCGGGATGGAGGTCAGCAGCAGGGCGTTGCTGACCGCGGTCGGGTTGCCCTTGCCCAGTCCGGCCAGGAACTCGAAGCCGGCCGAGCCCATGGCGGTGACGATGGAGCCCCAGATCACCCAGATGCTGAAGCCCAGGTTCTCCGCGAAGACCGAGAACCAGAGGTTCTTGCGGGCGGTCTGCTTGCCGCCGGCTTCCCAGAACTCCGGATTGTCCGGGTTCCACTGGGTCAGCCAGCGGCCCTTCTTCTGATATTCGAAGGACGGGGATTCCGTCTCCTGGCCGGTGGCGGCGATTGCGGTCATCGGCTTCCTCTCGATCGGGCTCGATAGAAGCGCATCGACTTTCGTGGCGTTCGATGCGCTTCTTGCGGGGTCGAGATAAAGGTAGAAGTCGGTTGTTGCGTGACAATGGCCTCAGGTGACGTTCCAGCCAACTCACGCTCACCGCCGAAATCGCGGGTCGGTGACCGGCCGGAAACCTGGATGTAGAAGAGCCGCCGGTTCGCTTTTCTCAGCGATCCGGGTACTCGGCGATGAGCGAGCCGAGGAAGCAGCGGGTCGCCTGCATCGCCTTGTCGGCGTCGCCGTCGATCACGGCCTGCACGAGTTCGGCGTGCTCGGTGTCGTAGGCGTCGTCGGAGCGGGCGGTGCGCGCGTGGATCACGTGCTCGATGATCGGCAGCAGCGAATCGTAGAACTCCAGGTATACCGCGTTGTGGCTGGCGACGACGATCGCACGGTGTAGTTCCACGTCGGCGGCGATGGCGACCGGGTCGGGTTCGGTCCAGTTGCGGTTGCTGCGCTCGGCGAGCAGGCGGCGCAGCGTGGCGATGTCGGCGTCGTCGCGGCGGCGGGCGGCCAGACCCGCGGCGGTGGTGTCGAGCGCCTGCCGCAGTTCGAGGATGTCGCGCTCCTCGGCGTCGGCGAAGTACTTGCCCAGGGTGCCGCCGACCTCGGAGGTGGCGATCACATAGGTGCCCGAGCCCTGGCGGCGTTCGAGCATGCCCGCGTGCACGAGGGCCTGGACGCCTTCGCGGACGGTGTTGCGCCCGGTCCCGGTGAGCTCGGTGAGTTCGGGTTCCGTGGGGATCCGTTGGCCCACTGGCCAACGGCCGGAACGGATCTCGGCCCGAAGCTGTTCGGTGACCTGAGCGATGAGGCTGGTTCGCCGGACGGGTTGCACGTCAGCCAGGGTACTTGCCCGCCTCTCCGCGTACTTTGGCCAGACTCGAGGGCGGGGAGATGGACATTGCTCACAGTCGCTTGGCATTGGTCATCGGGTCATCCTATGATTTTGCGGTGCCGCCACTCCATGAATCCGCTACCGCCCCCCATCTGCGCGACCGCGAGCCGGAGGTCGTGGTCGACGGGGGTCGGGTCAGTCGTCGATCGTTGGTCGAGGGGCGGCTGCTGGTTCTCGCGGCGATCATCATGTCGGCCCTCACCCTGCGGGCCGCGGTGACCGCGTTCAGTCCGCTGGCGGAGGAGATCGGCGCGGATATCGGGTACGGGACGGCGATCGTCGGGGTGTTCGGCATGCTGCCGACCGCGATGTTCGGCCTCGCCGGGCTGGTCGCGCCGCTGCTGGTGCGCCGGTACGGGCTCGAGCGCACGGTGCTGCTGGCGATGCTGCTGGCCGGTGCCGGGTCGCTGGTGCGCGCGTTCGCGGGTGGCACCGGGGAACTGCTCGGGTTCTCCGCGGTGGTGCTGCTCGGCATGGGCATCGGCAATGTGGTGATCCCGCCGCTGGTGAAGCGGTACTTCGCCGATCAGCTGGCCGCGATCAGCTCCCTCTACATCGTGATGGTGCAGCTGAGCACCGTCGTGCCCGCGTTCGTCGCGGTGCCGCTGGCGCAGGACCACGGCTGGCGGATCTCGATGGGGGTGTGGGCGCTGGTCGGCTTCGCCGCCGCGGTGCCGTGGGTGTTCGTGCTGCGCGACCGCAAGGGCCGCGACCGCCACGACGTCACCGCCCTGCCCGCCGAATCGTCAACGGCGACAGGCAAAGTGTGGCGTTCGCCGGTGGCCTGGGGGATGGCCGCGATGTTCGGCATGACCTCGCTGACCACCTACGCCATGTTCGCCTGGCTGCCCAAGATCCTGTCCGACGCCGGCGCGAGCGCGGGCTTCGGCGGCAGCATGGTCGGCCTGTTCGCGCTCATGGGCCTGATCCCCGCGCTTGGCGCGCCGACCGTGGTCTCGCGGATGCGCAATCCGTTCCCCGTCGTGGTGGGCTGCATGGTGCTGTTCGTCATCGCCTTCGCCGGTCTGCTGATCGCGCCCATGGGCGCCCCGGTGCTGTGGGTGGTGCTGCTGGGGCTGGGCCCGAGCACCTTCCCGATGGCGCTGACGCTGATCAACCTGCGCACCCGCACCCCGCGGGGGTCGGCGGCGCTGTCCGGGTTCACCCAGGGCGTCGGCTACGCGGTGGCGTGCGTCGGACCGTTGCTGTTCGGCATGCTGCACACCTGGACCGGCGGCTGGGCGGTCCCGTTCGGCATGCTCCTGGTCGCCCTCGGCGTGCTGCTGGCGGGTGCCTGGCAGGCGTGCAAGCCGCGCATGCTCGAAGACACCTGGAATTGAGCCGGGAAATCTCACCGCTCGAGTTGCGCGCGTGTGCGTCGAGGGTAATGCTGTGTACGTCACACCCTCACGGGTGATTCCGACGATTTCTGGCCGCTTCCTTACCTGCGGAAATCGTTGTGTCACACGCCGGAAACAAAAGGGCCGATCTCACCCGCTCTGAGCGGCATAGGTGAGAAACCGTTGATTCGCGCGAAATTTCCCGCAGCATTCCGGCAATACCCATTTCCTACCGTTGGGCCATCGCACTTTTGGGAGGCCCAACTTGAGCACGCTGAAGCGTAACCACGACATCGAGCACTGGGATGCCGAGGATGTCGCGGCCTGGGAGGCCGGCGGCAAGGACATTGCCAAGCGCAACCTGATCTGGTCGGTCTTCGCCGAGCACATCGGGTTCTCGGTGTGGTCGATCTGGTCGGTGATGGTGCTGTTCATGCCCGCCGACAAGTTCGGCATCGACCCGGCGGGCAAGTTCTTCCTGGTCGCCATGCCGACCCTGGTCGGCGGGTTCCTGCGGATCCCCTACACCGTGGCCACCGCTCGCTTCGGCGGCCGCAACTGGACGATCTTCAGCGCGCTGCTGCTGGTGGTCCCGCTGCTGCTGACGCTGTACTTCGTCACCCAGCCGGGCACCTCGTACACGACCTTCCTGGTCGTGGCCGCGTTCGCCGGCATCGGTGGCGGCAACTTCGCCTCGTCGATGACCAACATCAACGCCTTCTACCCGCAGCGGCTCAAGGGCTGGGCGCTGGGCATGAACGCGGGCGGCGGCAATATCGGTGTCCCGGTGATCCAGCTGCTCGGCCTGCTGGTGCTGGTCACCCTCGGCGGTGACTACGCCTACCTCATCTGCGCGATCTACCTGGTCCTCGTCGGTGTCACCGCGGTCGGCGCGGCGCTGTACATGGACAACCTGACCAACCAGCAGGCCGACCTGTCCTCCATGGGCAAGGCCCTGAAGGTGCCGCAGTCCTGGGCGATCGCCTTCCTCTACATCGGCACCTTCGGTTCGTTCATCGGCTACAGCTTCGCCTTCGGCCAGATCCTGCAGATCAGCTTCAAGGCCGGTGGCGACACCGCCGCCCAGGCCGCCGTGCACGCCGCCTCGATCGCCTTCATCGGCCCGCTGCTCGGTTCGCTGGCCCGCCCCTACGGCGGCAAGATGGCCGACCGGATCGGTGGCAGCAGGGTCGCGCTCGGCACCTTCGGCGCCATGATGGCCGCCGCGCTGATCGTGATCGCCGCCTCGACGATGGCCGACCGCAACAACGGGGTCGCCTCCGGCGCCACCATGGCCCTGCTGGTCGTCGGCTTCATCGCCCTGTTCGTGCTCTCCGGTTTCGGCAACGGCGCCGTCACCAAGATCATCCCGTCGGTGTTCGAGGCCAAGTCCAAGAGCCTGCCGCTCCCGCGGGCCGAGCAGGCCGCCTGGTCGCAGAACGCCGGCGGCGCGCTGATCGGCTTCGTCGGCGCGATCGGCTCCCTCGGCGGCGTCGGCATCAACATGGTGCTGCGCAGCTCCTACGCCAGCACCTCCTCGGCCACCACCGCGTTCTGGGTGTTCCTCGCCTTCTACGTGCTCTGCGCGGCCGTCACCTGGACGGTGTTCCTGCGCCGTCCCCGTCTGTCCACCGTGCCTGCCGACTCCGATGTCGTGGTCGAGGCCGAGTCCCTGGTCCTCGAGGCCGAAAACAACGCTTCGTCGGCCACTACGTCGGCTCGCTGACTACCCGACCACAACCAAGGAGGTCACTCTCATGAACAGCACTCGCAAGACAGTGGTCGTGGTCGGCCACGGCATGGTCGGTCACCGCTTCGTCGAGGCCCTGCGCTCGCGCGACGAGGCAGGCGAATGGCAGGTCGTCATCCTCTCCGAGGAGAAGCTGCCCGCCTACGACCGCGTCGGCCTGTCCTACTACGTCGGCAGCTGGAAGGCCGAGGAGCTCGCGCTGCCCGGTAACACCTACGACGGCGACCCCCTGGTCGACCTGCGGCTGGGCCAGCGCGGCGAGTCCATCGACACCGCGGCCAAGACCGTCACCAGCTCCAACGGCGACGTCATCGCCTACGACGCGCTGGTCATGGCCACCGGTTCGTACCCGTTCGTCCCGCCGGTGCCCGGTCACGATCTGCCCGAGTGCTTCGTCTACCGCACCATCGACGACCTCGACGGCATCCGCGCCGCCGCCGACGCGGCCGGTCCCGGCGCGCACGGCGTCGTCGTCGGTGGCGGTCTGCTCGGCCTGGAAGCCGCCAACGCGCTGCGGCTGATGGGCATGACCCCGCACGTCATCGAGTACAACGACCGCCTGATGCCCGCCCAGGTCGACGCCGGTGGTGGCGCGATCCTGGAGAAGCTGGTCACCGACATCGGCCTCAACGTGCACACCGGCGTCGGCACCGCCAAGATCGTCTCGATCGAGGAGGAGGGGGCCAACAACGTCACCCTGCACCTGTCGGACGAATCGGAGATCCACGCCTCGCTGGTGGTGTTCTCGGCCGGTATCCGCCCGCACGACGCGCTGGCCAAGGCCGCGGGCCTGGAGATCGGCGCCCGCGGCGGCATCCTCACCGATGTCACCCTGCAGACCTCGGACCCGAGCGTCTACGCGATCGGTGAGTGCGCCGCGATCGAGGGCATCTGCTACGGCCTGGTCGCCCCCGGATACACCACCGCCGAGATCGTCGCCGACCGGCTGCTCGGTGGCGCGGGCGAGTTCCCCGGCGCCGACATGTCCACCAAGCTGAAGCTGATGGGCGTCGACGTCGCCTCCTTCGGTGACGCGCACGGCACCACCGAGGGCGCGCTCGAGGTCGTGCTGCACGACGCGGCCAAGGGCACCTACGCCAAGCTGGTCGTCTCCGACGACGCGCAGACCCTGCTCGGCGGCATCCTCGTCGGTGACGCCAGCCAGTACGCGGCCCTGCGCCCGCTGGTCGGCCGCCCGCTGCCCGCCGACGCCGCCGCGCTGATCTCGCCCGCGGGCGCCGAGCTGGGCGCCGACGCGCTGCCCGATGACGCCCAGATCTGCTCCTGCAACAACGTCAGCAAGGGCGCGATCTGCGGCGCCATCGCCGACGGCGCCTGCGACATCCCCGGCATCAAGAGCTGCACCAACGCCGGTACCTCCTGCGGTGGCTGTGTGCCGATGATCAAGAAGCTGCTCGAGCAGTCCGGCGTGGAGATGTCCAAGGCGCTGTGCGAGCACTTCAGTCAGTCGCGCGCCGAGCTGTTCCAGGTCGTGCAGGTCACCGGCATCCGCACCTTCTCCGAGCTGATCGCCAAGCACGGCAAGGGCACCGGCTGCGACATCTGCAAGCCGACCGTCGCCTCGATCCTGGCCTCGACCTCGAGCGATCACATCCTCGACGGCGAGCAGGCGGCGCTGCAGGACACCAACGACCACTTCCTGGCCAACATGCAGAAGAACGGCACCTACTCGGTGGTGCCGCGGATGCCCGGTGGTGAGGTCACCGCCGAGCAGCTGATCGTCATCGGTGAGGTCGCCAAGGAGTTCGACCTCTACGTCAAGGTCACCGGTGGCCAGCGCATCGACCTGTTCGGCGCGACCGTGGAGCAGCTGCCGCTGATCTGGAAGCGCCTGGTCGACGCGGGCATGGAGTCGGGCCACGCGTACGGCAAGTCGCTGCGCACCGTCAAGAGCTGCGTCGGTTCCACCTGGTGCCGCTACGGCCAGCAGGACTCGGTCGGCATGGCCGTGCTGCTGGAGAAGCGCTACCGCGGCCTGCGCTCGCCGCACAAGCTGAAGCTGGCCGTCTCGGGCTGCGCGCGCGAGTGCGCCGAGGCCCGCGGCAAGGACGTCGGCGTGATCGCCACCGAGCACGGCTGGAACCTCTACGTCGGCGGCAACGGTGGTCTGACCCCGAAGCACGCCGTGCTGCTGGCCGGCGACCTCGACGACGAGACGCTGATCCGCTACATCGACCGCTACCTGATGTTCTACATCCGCACCGCCGACCGCCTGCAGCGCACCGCGCCCTGGCAGGAGGCGCTCGAGGGTGGCATCGACTACCTCAAGGCCGTCGTGTGCGAGGACAGCCTCGGCATCGCCGACGACCTGGAGGCCGCGATGGCCAAGCACGTCGACGGCTACAAGGACGAGTGGGCGGCCGTGCTCGAGGACGAGAACAAGCTCTCGCGCTTCGTCTCCTTCGTCAACGCCCCTGACGAAGCCGACCCGACCATCTCGTTCGACGACAGCGGCGAGCGCAAGGTGCCAGTGCTTCTCGGCCTGCCCGGCATGCCCGCCGGTGTTGGCTCCGACACAGCAGCGGCCGGGAAATAAGCGCTTAACCCTGCGGAAACAGGGCGCCTGTACCAATAGGTAAGGCGTTCGGAGGAGGAACCGATGACCGTTATCGACACACCCACCATCACCACGGAGACGGCAACCTGGACTCAGGCGTGCCGACTCGACTTCCTGATCCCGGGCCGCGGCGTTGCTGTCCTGCTCCGGGGCGGCAGGCAGGCCGCCCTGTTCCTACTCACCGACGGCACGCTCGCCGCCGTCGGCAACATCGATCCGTTCGGCCGGGCCGCGGTGATGTCGCGCGGCATCGTCGGTGATCGCGGCGGGGTGCCCGTCGTCGCGTCGCCGCTGCTCAAGCAGGCCTTCTCGCTGATCGACGGTCGCTGTCTCGACGACGCGACCAAGTCCCTGCCGGTCTACGCCGTCCAGCTCGACGGTGGCGTCGTCTCGGTATCCAACGAGCCGGTGCAGGTCTCGGCCCTCGAATCCTCGGACGGCTGATTCCATGACCTCTCCCACCGACACCGGCCCCGGTCTGGCCGGCTTCACCATCGGCGTCACCGCCGCGCGCCGTGCCGAGGAATTCGGCACCCTGCTCACCCGCAAGGGCGCGACCGTGGTCTCCGCCCCCGCGATCCGCATCATCCCGCTGGCCGACGACACCGAGCTCGAGCGCGTCACCGAGCTGCTGATCGCCGATCCGCCGCAGATCACCGTCGCGACCACCGGCATCGGCTTCCGCGGCTGGATGGAAGCGGCCGAGGGCTGGGGCCTGGCCGAGACGCTGCGCGACACGCTCGCCTCGACCCGGATGCTGGCTCGCGGCCCCAAGGCCAAGGGCGCCATCCGCGCCGCCGAGCTGCGCGAGGAATGGTCGCCTGCCTCGGAGTCCTCGGCCGAGGTGCTCGATCACCTGCTCGCCGAGGGCGTCGAAGGGGTCCGCATCGCGGTGCAGCTGCACGGCGCGACCACCGAGTGGGAGCCGGTTCCCGACTTCTGCGAGGTGCTGCGCTGCGCGGGCGCCGACGTGGTTCCGGTCCCGGTGTACCGGTGGGAGCCGCCCGCCGACCGCGGCCCGATGGACGCCATGATCGAGTCGATCATCTCCGGCAGCCTCGACTGCGTCACCTTCACCAGCGCTCCGGCGGTGGCGTCGATGCTGATGCGGGCCAAGGAGACCGGCCTGCTCGAGTCCGTGCTGCACGCGCTGCGCGGGCGGGTGCTCGCGGCCTGCGTCGGCCCGATCACCGCCGCGCCGCTGGAGGAACTCGGCGTGCCGACCACCATGCCGGGCCGCGCGCGGCTCGGTGCGCTGGCCCGCCACGTCGCCGAGGAACTGCCGCGCCGGGCGAGCCGGATCTACGCGGCCGGTCACCTGATCAGCGTGCGCGGTGGCTGCGTCGTCGTCGACGGTGAGGTGCGCCAGCTGGCGCCCGCGCCGATGGCGCTGATGCGGTCGCTGGCCCGGCAGCCCGGCCGGGTGGTGTCCCGCGAGGACCTGCTCTCGGCCCTGCCCGGCGGTGGCGACGACACCCACGCGGTGGAGACCGCGATCGCCCGGCTGCGCGCAGGCCTCGGCACGCCCAAGGCGATCCAGACCGTGGTCAAGCGCGGCTACCGGCTCGCGCTCGACGCCGCGGACTGCTCCGACACCCCCGTGAGCAGGCCGCCGGTGCAGCCGCCGCATCAGGCCGGCATCGGCACGCCGGCCCGGTCGCCGCGACCGGCGCAACCGATCGGCGTCTGGTGAGCACCGCGCGGCCGGGTGAGCCGGCCCTGGTGCTCGTCGCGCACGGCACCCGCAGCGCGCGCGGTGTGGAGATGATCGCCGCGCTCGCCGACGCGGTGGCCGCCGAACTCGGCGCCGCGGTTTCGGGGCGCGGCGCCGACGGCACGGAAGCCGAGGGCGCGGCGCCCAACGCCGCGCTGCGCACCGCCTTCGTCGACGTGCTCGGCCCGTCGCCGTCGGAGGTGCTGCGCGACCTCGACGGCCCGGCCGTCGTGGTGCCCGCGTTCCTGGCCTCCGGCTACCACGTCTACCAGGACGTGCCGCGCGAGGTCGACGAGAGCGGGCACACCGAGGTCGCGGTGACCGCGGCCATGGGCCCCGATCCGGCGCTGACCCGGATCATGGCGGTGCGCCTTCGCGCCGCGGGCTGGCGTCCCGGTGACGCGGTGGTCTTCGCCGCCGCGGGATCGTCGGACGCGCGGGCCCGCCAGGACGTCCGCCGGGCGGCGGGCATGCTCGCCGAGCAACTCGGCGTTCCGGTGCGGATCGCCTACGTCGCGACCGGTGCGCCGCGCGTGCCCGAGGTCGTCGCCGAACTGCGGGAATCGGGTGCGGGGCGGGTCTTCATCGCTTCCTACCTGCTGGCCCACGGCCTGTTCCACCAGCGTCTGCACGACGCGGGCGCCGACGGCGTCGCGGAGCCGATCGGGGTGCACCCCGCGGTGGTCCGGCTGATCGCCGACCGATACCGCACGGCCGCACGGGAACTCGTCCGCGCCCGGGTGCGCTGACCGCTCCGTTCCAGCCCGCGCCGAGGTGCGCCGCCGCCGCGCGCGACGGCTCACACGGGTCGGACGCGCGTTGTCGCTGTCCGGTGAGGGCGGGTTCCGACGACTAGAGTTGGGCCCGACTTCACAGGAGGGGGCACCGTGCCAGATTCGTCGGCGGATCACGACGGTCCGCGACCAGAGCAGGACGAGCTGACGTCGTATCCCGACGCGGTTCCGCAGGCACCGGCCAACCCCAGCGCGGCGGTACCCCCGCCGCCGAGCGGTGCCGGGGGGCCCGTGCCCTACCCGAATCCGGCCGTGCCGCCGCCGAGTACTGGGGCGTCGTACCCGCCGCCCTATCCGGGCGCGGCGGGGGCACCCTACCCGAATACCGCCACACCCCCGCCCTATCCGGGGGTGGCGGGAGCGCCCTACCCGAATTCGGCTGCGCCCCAGCCTTATCCGGGTATGGCCGGGGAGCCCTATCCGAATTCAGCTGCGCCCCAGCAATATTCGAACGCATCAGGGCATCCCGAGGGGCCCTACGCGCAGGCCGGGTCGAACGGCCCGACGCCCTACGCGCAGGCCGCCCCCGGTGGGCAAGCTCCGCATCCACAGGATGCATCCGGTGGGCAGGCGCCGTATCCGCAGGTGGTGCCCGGCGGACAGGCTGCCTACCCGCTGCCTGTGCCGGGTGGGCAGGCGCCGTATCCCTCGGCGACGCCCTATCCGGCCGCGCCGGTCGACGTGGGGCCGAAAGTCGTTCCGCAGAATGTGCAGATCGCGTTCTATGTGATGCTGGCGGGCGCGGTGGTGACTGTGCTGAGTGCCGCCTACATGCTGACCACCATCGACAAGATCCGCTCCGACGCGCTGGACGCGTCCGGCGGGGTGTTCCGTGGCGACGATCTGGACGTCCTCGTGTACGCGGGCCTCGCGGGCGGCATCCTGACCTCGCTGGTGACGACGGGGCTGTGGGTGTGGATGGCCTTCGCCTGCCGGGCGGGCAAGAACTGGGCCCGGATCACCGGCACGGTGTTCTTCGGGCTCAATGTGTTGTCGTCGGCCGTCAGCGTGATCAGCGCGCTGGCCACCGGAACCGGCGCCGACCCGCAGTCGCTGGCCTTCACCGTGGTGCTCGTGCTCATCGGTCTGGCCGCGGTCGTCCTGCTCTGGAACCCCCGGTCCGCCGCCTTCTTCGCCAAGGCTCCGCCGCCGGGGTATCAGCCCTACCCGCCTAGCGGGCCGTGGTGAAGTTCGCCCGGTAGGTGCTCGGGGGGACGCCGAGCTGGCGGATCATGTGCTGTCGCAACGACTCCGCCGACCCGATCCCGCTGTGTCTGGCCACCTGGTCGATCGGCAGCGATGTCGACTCCAGCAGCTCCCTGGCCCGGTGCAGGCGCTGGTGCAGCAGCCATTTCTGCGGGCTGAGCCCGGTCTCCTCGTGGAAGCGCCGGGTCAGCGTGCGCACGCTCGTGCTGGCGTGCGCGGCGAGGTCGCGCAGCGACAGGGGAGTGTCGAGCCGGGTCAGCGCCCAGGCGCGGGTGGCCGAGAGCGAGAGGTCGTCGTCCGGCGGGAGCGGGGTGTCGACGAACTGGGCCTGGCCGCCGGGGCGCACCGGGGTCACCACGGCGGCGCGGGCCGCCTCGTTGGCGAGGGTGGCGCCGTAGTCCTGGCGGATCAGGTGCAGGCACAGGTCGATTCCGGCGGCCGCGCCCGCCGAGGTGGTGACCGGGCCGTCCTCGACGAACAGCGCGTCGGTGCGCACCCGGACCCCCGGATGCGCACCGGCCAGTTCGTCGGCCAGGGCCCAGTGCGTGGTGGCGGTGCGCCCCTCGAGCAGCCCCGCCTGGGCCAGGACGAAGGCGCCGCTACAGATCGAGGTGACCAGGGTGCCCCGCTCGGCGGCGGCGCGCAGGGCGGCCAGGATGGCCGGATCGGCGCCGGTCCGCGCGCCGGTACTGGGCACGATCACGGTGTCGGCCGATTCCAGCACCTCGAGACCGTGCGGGATCACCACGTCGAACCCGCCCGAGTTCGCGAGCACCACACCGGGTTCGGCGGTGCACACCAGCACCCGATAGCCCGGCGCCCCGTCGATGGTCACCGCGTCCATCAGTGATCCCGGCATGGCCAGATCGAAGGACTTCACCGGGGGCACGGCGACGACGGCGACAGTCTTCATGGCCTGATCCTTGGGATAGCTGGCATTCCGGCCACTAGTCTAGCCCGCCCGTGCCCGGCATCGTTGACTTCGCGCCCGGAAAACAGTTGCCGGATCGCACGAAATCACCTGCCGGAAAAGGGAATTCACATGCAAGAACATGTCGTGATCGGTCGCGGGGCCACCGCGTCCGCGACCGCGCTCTCGCTCGCCGAGTCCGGTGATCGGGTGACGATGATCAGCCGCGGCGGCCTCGGTCCCGAGCACCCCGGGATCGACCGCGTCGCCCTCGACGCCACCGACACCGCCGCGCTGATCGCGCACGCCACCGGCGCCGCGACGGTGTTCAACCTCGCCATGCCCGCGTATCACACCTGGCCGGAAACCGTTCCGCCGCTGTTCGGTTCGATCCGGGCGGCCGCCGAAGCCACCGGCGCGAACCTGGTGATGATGGGCAATCTCTACGGCTACGGCCCCGTCGACGGCGTCGTCGACGAGACGACCCCGCTGGCCGCCACCGGCAGCAAGGGCGAGGTCAGGGCCAGGATGTGGACCGAGGCGCTGGCCGCGCACGAGGCGGGCAGGCTGCGTGTCACCGAGGTGCGCGCCGGTCAGTTCCTCGGCGCCGGCGCGGTCTCGGTCTTCTCCCTGCTGGTGCAGCCCGCCGTGCTGGCGGGTGCGCGGGCGCGGGTGCCACAGGCGCTGGACCTGGCGCATTCGTTCACTGCGATCGACGACGCCGCGGCCGCCCTGGTCGCCGTCGCCCGCGACGACCGCGCGTGGGGCCGCGCCTGGCACGCGCCGATGCTCACCACCACCGTGCGCGCGGTCGCGAGCAGGCTGGCGGCGCTGGCCGGTGCGCCCGAGCCCGATCTCGCCGTGCTCACCGACGCCGAGATCACCGAGCTCGCGCAGGGCGATCCGTTCTGGGGCGAGCTGTTCGAGACCGCGCACATGTCGCACCGCGAGTTCGTTGCCGACGATTCCGGCATGCGCGCCACCTTCGGCGTCACCGCTTCCGCGCTCGACGACGTGCTGCGCGCGGTCCTGCCCTCGGGTGCTTCGAGCACCGCGAAAGCGGGGATGCCCTAGGTTTGCCAGCGTCGCGCGCGGAGACGGACACGGGCCGGTCAATGCCGCATATCGGCTGTTCGGTAGGGCATGCTCGGAGTATGCGTCGGCTCCTGTGCTGTGTGCTCGTCCTGCTCGGTTGTGGGTTCGTGATCGCGCCGCCCGCGTCGGCCGAACCGGGAATCATCGACGTCCGGCCGCTCGGTGGCAGGCAGTACGAAGTGGTCGTGTATTCGGCGGCGATGAACCGGCCGATCACGCTGTGGCTGTCGCATCCCGGCGCGGGCGCGCCCACGCTGTACCTGCTGAACGCGGTCGACGGCGGGGAGAGCGGCGGGCCGTGGATGCGGCGCACCGACGTGGTCGATTTCTTCGCCGACAAGCCGGTCAACGTGGTCGTTCCGATCGGCGGCCGGGCCAGCATGTACACCGACTGGCAGCGCGACGACGCGATCCTGGGCCGCAACAAGTGGACCACCTTCCTCACCGGCGAACTCCCGCCGCTGCTGGCTCAGCGGTTCGGCACGACCGGCGCCAACGCGGTCGCCGGTCTGTCGATGTCGGCCACCTCGGCGCTGAACCTGGCCATCGCCGCGCCCGGCCTGTACCGCGCGGTCGGCGCGTTCAGCGGCTGCACCCAGACCGCGAACCCCGTGGCGCAGGCGCTGGTGCGGGCCCAGCTGGCGACCTTCGCCGCGGACGCCACCAATATGTGGGGCGGCCCGATCGACCCGGCCTGGACCGTCAACGATCCGGTCGTGCAGGCCGAACGCCTGCGCGGCACCGCCATCTACCTGTCCGCGGGCAACGGCATTCCCGGGCAGCACGAGGCGATCAACGATCCGAGCATCGCGGGCAATCTCGGCGTCCTGGTCGACCGGCTGCTGGTCGGCGGCACGATGGAGGCCGTGGCAGGCAGCTGCACCGGCCCGATGGCAGCCCGGCTCGCCCAGCTCGGCATCCCCGCCGACGTGCGCTTCCGCGCCGCGGGCACACACGCCTGGCCGTACTGGCAGGACGACGTGCACGACTCGTGGCCGATGTTCGCCGCCGCCCTCGGCGTCTGAAAACTGTCGGTGCCCCGGCGCACACTGGGGCCATGGCCTATGACGAGGAACTCGCCGAGCGCATCCGGGAGATCGTCTACCCCGGGCAGGATCTCGTCGAGCAGCGGATGTTCGGCGGACTCGCTTTTCTCGTGGGCGGCAACATGGCCGTTGCCGCCAGCGGGAAGGGCGGACTGATGGTGCGGGTCGACCGCGCCGAGGGCGAATCGCTCATCGACGGGCACGCGGTGACGCCGATGGTGATGGGCGGGCGCGAGATGGTGGGCTGGCTGCGGGTCGCCACCGCCGCGGTCGAGGACGACGCGGTGCTGCGCGAGTGGGTCGAGCGCGGCGTGAACTACGCGAACACCCTGCCGCGAAAAAAGTAGAAGAAACTTCGACGGGTGTGTCGAGCGGGCGTGATCGGCTCCGACCAAGGGGTGACAGCAAGCCAACGCACCCTCCCGAAGGAGCACGTCATGTCCGTCAACACCTTCCTCTGGTTCGACACCGACGCCGAAGCGGCCGGTGAGCTCTACGCCGCGACGGTGCCGAATTCGCGCGTCGTCGAGGTCACCCGGCAGGGCGACGGCTCGGCCTTCGTCGTCACGCTCGATCTCGACGGTCAGGCCGTCACGCTGATGAACGGCGGACCGGGCCATCCGCCCACCGACGCCGCCTCGCTGCAGGTCGTGGTGGACACCCAGGACGAGGTCGACCGGCTCTGGGACACCCTGTCCGACGGCGGCGAGCCCGGCCCGTGCGGCTGGCTGACCGACCGGTTCGGCCTGTCCTGGCAGATCGTGCCCTCGATCCTGCCGAAGCTGATGAGCGGCGAACCGGACCGGGTCATCGCGGTCGGCACCGCGCTGCGGTCGATGTCCAAGCTCGACATCGCCGAGTTGCAGCGGGCCTACGACCAGGCCTGACCGGGAAACGTCGACGGCCGCCGCGGATCGGTAGTCCGCGGCGGCCGTTCGGTGCGTGCTCGGTCAGCCCGCCGAGCCGGTCAGCAGGCCGCCCAGGTCGGCCGAGCCGGTGCCGCCGCCGGGCGTCGTCGGCTTCGCCGAGACCTCGACGGTGACGGTCTTGGAGCTGATCAGTTCCTGCACGGCCTTGATCTCGTGCGAACCGGGGGTCGACGGGGTCCAGGTGATGGTGGCCTTGCCGTCGGAGACCGAGACCGGCTCACCGATCTGGGTGCCGTTGTCGGTGAAGGTCACCTTGAACAGGAACGACGTCGCGGTGACATCGGCGGTGACGGTGTAGGCGGTGCCGACGTAGTGGGTGCTGCCGCTGACCGTGACGCCCTGGACGAGCGCCGAGGCCTGCGGCGCCACCAGGACGCCGGCCGCGGCGACCGCGGTGAAAGCTGTGAGTCCGAAGCCGGCCCGCCGAGCCTGGTTGGTCTTCATGGTTGTTCTCCTGTTCGCGCTGACCCACCGCTGTGGGTGTGGGCGACACTATCGACCGGGTGACCACGCTGTCCGGGAAACAGAAAAACGAGTGTTTAAAACTGCGTGGGCCGCGTCGGTGCTGGTGGCGCCGGAATCATCCCGTGCGGATGAGGCGATCGCCGCGCCGGTCGTCGAGACTGGACACATGCCGACGTCGGATGCGGTTCGCTACCAATTCGTCATCGAGGGCGAACTCACGGAACGCGCTGTCGCCGCGTTCCCGGAACTCCGGCGCAGCGCCCATTCGCCCACCGGTACCACCACCCTCTACGGCGAGCTCGCCGACAACACCGCCATGCGCGGCGTGCTCGCCCGCATCGATGTCCTCGGGCTCACCCTGCTCGGAATGTCCCGCCTGCCCGACTGATCGTGAGGTTGCCAAACGGTAGCCGGTCGCGGCAAACCCTCACGATGACGTCGATCTCATAACGAGCGCGTCGACGCCGCAACTCCGGCGAACGCGCTGGTCGCGTTTGGCCTACCGTCGAACCTGCTGGTGGATCGACCCCGCAGGGAGTCGACGAGCTGAGGAGTGTGGTGGTGACAACCTCGTACCGCGCGATAGCTGACAACGTCTCCGTGGCCGGTGCCCAGATTCCCGAGCTGTCCTTCGCCGCCGTGCGCTCCGGTGACCTCAGCGCCCGGCTGGACCGCGCGCAGACCGCGGGCGGGCACACCGTCCTGGTGTCCGGTCCGGCGGGCAGCGGCAAGACCGTCGCGCTGGTCGACTGGGTGAGCAGGTCGCGCAAGGCCAGGGCGGCTACCGTCGGCTGGCTCACCGTCACCGCGCCGCTGGCCGAGAGCGGCGAGCTGATCCCGGCGCTCGCGCGGATCACGCACCGGCCCGCCGACGCCGTCGACACCACGTTGCGCACCCCGGCCGATCAGGCCGCCGAACTGGTCGACGCGCTGGCGGTGCGCGATGAGCACACCGTCTTGGTGCTCGACGACGCCCACCTGATCACCGACCCGCTGCAACTGGCCGGCCTGGAATACCTGCTCGCGCATCTGCCCGGCACGGTCACCGTGCTGCTCGCGGGCCGGTTCGATCCGCCGCTGCGCTGGCACGCGCTGGAACTGGCGGGCAGGCTCACCCGGATCGGGGTCGGCGAACTCGCGCTGTCGCCGGAGCGGATCGCCCAGCTGTTCGCCCAGCACGGCTGCCGGCTCGACGACGACGAGCTCGCCATGGTGCACGCGCTGACCCGCGGCTGGGCCGCGCTGGTGCGGATCGCCGCGATCTACGTGGCCGCCAACGGCGAGGACCGCGATACCGCGCTGACCACGCTGGCCCGGCCCTCACACGCGGTCGCCGATTTCCTCGTCGCCGAGCTGATGCAGTCGCTGCCCGCGTCGACCCTCGATTTCCTGCTGGTCACCGCGGTTCCGACCCGGTTCTGCCTGCCGCTGGCCGAGGAACTCACCGACGACAACGCGGCGCGGATCGTCGACGAGTTGCTGCGGGCCAACTTCCCCATGCACACCGTGGCCGACGCGGGTCAGCTCTGGCACAGCTACCACCCGCTGCTGCGGGCGTATCTGCTGGCCGAGGCCGCGCACTCGCGGGCCGACCGGCTGCCGACGGTGCACCGTCGCATCGCCGAGTGGCTCGGCGCGGCCGCGCTGCCGGGCGCCGCGCTCGATCACGTGCTGGCCGAACCGGGCACCCCCGGTCTGGTGGCGTTCCTGCGGGACTGGGGTCCGCGCATGGTCCTCGACGGCGCGGGCCAGCAGTTGCTGGCCGCCATGGAGTTCCTGCCCGAGGCGACCGAGGACACCTTCGTGCGATTGCTGCGCGCCGCGGTCGCGGTGGAGGCGGGGGAGATCGCCGCCGCCGAGGTGTATCTCGAGGCCGCGCACGTCGGGTCCGAGCAGGTCTCGCGACTGGTCCCGGACACCTGGACGGCCTCGCTCGACCGCGCGGTGAGCGCGGGACTGGCCGTGCTGGTGGGGGATTCGGCCTCGATGAGCTGGCCGCTGCCCGCGGTCACCGGGCAGCCCGATCTCGACTGCTACGCCGCGCTGCACTGCGGCACCGCCGAGGTCACCGGTGGCGCGCTCGACAGCGGGACCGCCGCGTTGCGGCACGCCATCGTGCACGCGGAGGAGGTGGGGCTCGGCAGCGTCGCGGTGCGCGCGCGGACCGCGGTCGCGGTCGCCGCCGGGTACGCGGGCCGGGTCGGCGACCTGCGGGCCCTGGCCGAGGTGGCGATCGACTGCGCCGATCGCTACGACCTGGCGCAGGCCCCCGAGGGCGTGTTCGCCCGGCTGATCGCGGCCTATGGCGCCTACCAGCAGGGCGAGGCCGTGCAGCTGGCGCCGCCGGGCCAGCCCGGTGGACCGGCGGCTGAGGCGAGTGCCCCGGCGCCCGCCCGCCAAGCGGCGGTGATCACCGGCGTGCTGCTGTTCGACGCGGCCCCCGACCGCGCGGCCGCCGCGACCATGCTCTGCACCGGGACCCACCGGCTGCTCGACGATTCCCCGGCCGCCTTCGGCATCGGCACGCTGGTCACCGACGTGCTGTGGGTGCTGCTGCGCTTGCAGGCCAAGACCGACGCCCAGCACCTGATCGATCACGCGACGCGGGTGTTCGGGCCGACCCCGGAGCTGGCCGTCGCCGAAGCGGGCCTGGCCGTCTACACCCATCGGCCCAGCGCCGCGCTGACGCTGCTCGAGCCGGTACTCGGCGGCACCCCGCAGCTGACGGCGGGTGCGCTGGTGACGGCCTGGCTGCTGGAGGGCGTCGCCGCCGACCGGCTGGACCGCCCGCGTAAGGCCGAGAGCGCGTTCGAGCAGGCGCTCGCGCTCGCCTGCGGTGAGCGGCTGATCCGCCCGTTCCTCGATGTGCCGGGCGCGGCCGAGACCCTCGACCGGCTGGGCGGGCGGTTCGGCCGCTTCGACGCGTTCGTCGACCTGGTCCGGTCGCATCGCGCGCCCGCCACCGATGCGCCACAGCTCACCGAGACCGAACTCGCGGTGCTGCGCCAGCTCCCGTCCGGCATGACGGCGATCAATATCGCCGCGAACATGGGCGTCTCGGTGAACACGGTGAAGACCCACCTGCGTGGCATCTATCAGAAGCTGGGGGTCAACGCCAGAGCCGACGCGATCGGCAACGCCCGCCGTGTCGGCCTGATCTGACGACACCGGCCCAGCCGAAACTCACCCGCAACGGATGATTTCCGCGCCGCCCGGCGCGGCTACGGTCGCGGGACCGCCAGGATTCCGACGAGGCAAGGTGGACCATGAGCACGAATCCGGACTTCGGGAACACGACCGACTTCGACAACGCGAACCGCGGCCTGATCGACAAGCTCGACCCGCCGGTGATCACCGCGGCCGACGGCCGGGTCGTCTGGGACCTCGGCGCCTACGACTTCCTCGACGGCCCGTGCCCGCCGACGGCCGATCCGAGCCTGTGGCGGCAGGGTCAGCTCTGCAACATCCAGGGCCTGTTCGAGGTCACCGAGGGCATCTACCAGGTGCGCAACTTCGACCTGTCGAACATGACGATCGTCGAGGGCGAGACGGGCGTGATCGTCATCGACCCGCTCATCTCCGCCGAGACCGCCGCGGCCGCGCTGGCGATCTATCGCAAGCATCGTGGTGACCGGCCGGTGACCGGCCTGATCTACACGCACTCCCACGGCGACCATTTCGGCGGTGCGCGCGGCGTGGTTCCCGAGGGGCACCCGGAGGTGCCGATCCTCGCCCCGGAAGGCTTCCTCGAGCACGCCGTCAGCGAGAACGTCTACGCGGGCAACGCGATGACCCGCCGGGCGATCTTCATGTACGGCACCGGCCTGGCGAAGGCGCCGGACGGTCAGATCGGCTGCGGCCTCGGGATGACCACCTCCACCGGCAAGGTCACCTTGATCCCGCCGACGGTCGACATCACCCGGACCGGCCAGGAAGAGGTGATCGATGGCGTGCGCATCGCCTTCCAGCTCACCCCGGGCACCGAGGCGCCCGCCGAGATGAACTTCCTGTTCCCGGATCGCCGGGCGCTGTGTATGGCCGAGAACGCCACCCACAACATGCACAACGTGCTCACCCTGCGCGGCGCGCTCGTGCGCGACTCGCGGATCTGGTCCAGCTACCTGGACGAGGCCATCGCGCTGTTCGGTGACAAGGCCGACGTCGCCTTCGCCTCCCATCACTGGCCGACCTGGGGTGCCGACAACTGGACCGCGTGGCTGGCCGGTCAGCGGGACATGTACGCCTACCTGCACGATCAGACCCTGCGCCTGCTCAACCAGGGCCTCAACGGTCCCGAGATCGCCGAGATCCTCACCTTCCCGCCCGGGCTCGACGGCATGTGGGCCAACCGCGGTTACTACGGCTCGCTCAACCACAACGTGAAGGCGATCTACCAGCGTTATCTCGGCTGGTTCGACGGCAACCCGGCGCACCTGTGGGAGCACACCGAGGTGGAGCAGGCCAAGCGCTACGTCGCCGACTACGGCGGGGTCGACGCCGTCGTCGCCAAGGGGCGCGCCTACGCCGCCGAGGGTGATCACCGGTTCGCGGCCACGCTGCTCAATCACGCCGTCTTCGCCGACCCGGGCAACACCGCGGCGAAGGAGGCGCTGGCGGAGGTCTACCAGACCCTCGGCTACGGCAGCGAGAACGGCACCTGGCGCAACTTCTTCCTCGTCGGCGCGACCGAGCTGCGCACCGGCCCGACTCCGGTCAGCCTGGACACCGCCGATCCGGAGATGATGGCGGCGCTGACGGTCGACATGATCATCGACTCGATCGCGATCCGGATCAACGGCCTGCGCGCCGCCGAATCGGACTTCGCGCTGGATCTGAACCTGACCGACAGCGCCACGGTCACCCGGCTGACCATGTCCAACGGCGCGCTCACTCACCGCACCGCGTCCGAGCACGCCCCGTTGCGCGGCCCCGCCGACCTCACCCTGACGCTGACCAAGACGCAACTGCTGCTCGGGCTCGCGGGCCAGGGCTTCGACGGCGTCACGATGGACGGCGATCAGGCGGTGCTGAAGACCCTGGTCGGCCTGATCGAGACGCCCGACCCGAGGTTCCCGATCGTCACACCCTGAGACCCAGCTCGGGGTTCATGAACAGCGCCCCCGGCCGCCCAGGGCCGGGGGCGCTGTTGCGCGCGTGGTCTCAGCCGAGCAGCTGTGCCTTCGCGGCGGCGAACTCGGCGTCGGAGAGCGCACCGGCGGCGTGCAGGTCGCTCAGTTGCTTCAGCTTCGCGACCAGGTCGACCGGCGCGGCGGGCGGTGGCGCGGGCGCGGGCTGCGGTGGCGGCGCGGCGTAGGCCTGCTGCTGGGCATAGGCCTGCTGCTGGTCGTAGTTCTGCTGATCGGCGTAGGCCTGCTGCTCGGCCGAGCGTTTCCTGGCCCGGTTGTTCACGGCGGTGGAGGTGGCGGTCGCGGTGCCCGCGACGACCGCGGTACGGGCGATCGTGCCCAGCAGTCCCGGCCGCCCGACGCGGCCCCTTCGTAGTGGCATGACGATTCCTCCCTAGCCGGTCGTCGCCGCGGACACCGCGGCCTGGACGACATCGCGCGGCACCTGAACGTGCAGCGTCACCTCACCCCTGGCACCGCGCACGGCGCCGGCCAGCCGCGCGGCCCAGGTCTGCTCGAAGACCAGGATCACCGACGTGCTGCCGGGCGCCATCGAGGTGCGCACGACCTCCACGTCGGCCGCGCTGACCAGGTCGATGTCGGCGGCGGTGAGCCCGGTGAGACCCACCTCGGCCAGGCCGTCGTCGATCTCCTTCTCGGTGATGGTGCCCGCGTCGTCCATCGTCAGCACGATCAGATCGAGCAGGGTCACCAGTCCGTTCTCGACGACCTCGGCGAGCGCGTCGGTGACCGACTCGTCGACCGCGGTGCCGGGGAAGGTGAGGACGAGGAAGTCGACCGGGCCCAGCGCAGGTGTTGTTCCCATGGCGTGATCGTGCGCCGATCCCGCGGCGCCCACCTCACCCGAATCGGGTGAACCGGGGCGGCGTCCGGAGTTCTAGCGTTGATCGTATGAATGGCATCGTCGTCGTCGTGGTCGGAGCGCTGCTGTGCTTCTACGGCATCCGATCTGTCCACCTGGGCATCATCGCGATCGGCTTCGGTCTCGGCTGGATGATCGCCGACCTGTTCAACGCCTCGCTGGCCTGGCTGGTGCTGATCGGCCTGATCGGCGCGGTGTCCTCGTGGGTGATCACCTCGCTGGTGTTCCGCTTCGCGTCGTACTTCATCGGCGGCCTCACCGGCGCGATGATCGGCACCAAGCTGGCGACGGTGTTGCAGCCCGGCGACAAGAACGTCGCGCTGAGCATGATCGTGGCGCTGGCCATGTGTGTGGCGGGCGCCTTCCTGGCCGAGAAGTTCCGCGCTCGCGCCCTGCTGTGGCTGACCTCGATCGGCGGCGCCAGCATGGTGGTCAGCGGCCTGGGCCGGATGAGCGACTCGCTCGCTTTCCTGCGCGATCCCGAGCCCGGCTGGCAGCAGGTGACCTCGGTGCTCGCCTGGTTGGGTCTGTCGTTGCTCGGCTGGATCACCCAGCGGCACCTGTTCGCCGAGAAGCTCGGGATCCAGCACCTCGCCGGCGGTGGCGACGACGAGATCGACCAGAGCAAACGCAACGGCGGCTGGCCCACCCGCTGAGGGCTACTCGGTCGGCGTCTGCAGCGCGGGGAACCAGACGTCGGTGAGCACGGTGGCGGCCTTCTCGGCCGTGACGTCGATGACGCCCTGCATGGCCCACCGGGTGAAGAACCGTTCGAGCTGGGCCACCAGCAGCTCGATCCGCAGCCGGGCCTCGTCGCGGCGGTGTTCGGGCCAGCGGGCGAGGTAGGCGGGCATGCTGTCGGCCAGCGTCATGATGCCCTCGCGCGCGACCGCGCGGAATTCCGGCTCCAGCGCGGTAGCCTCGTCCCAGGCCGGGAGCATGTCCTTGTTGGTGAGGAACCAGTAGATCGCGCGGGTCATCCACTCCTCGAACGCGGCCCGGGAACCGGTGGTGAGCACTCGGTCGAGGTCGGCGTAGAACTCCCGGACGCTGGTCAGCGTGCCCTCGTTGGCGATCGCCCGCAGCACCTCGCCCTTGCTGGTGAAGTGCAGGTAGAACGTCGCCCGGCTGCATCCGACGGCGGCCACGATGTCGTCGACCCGGACCGCGGAGTAGCCCTCGGTCTCGAACAGCGACCGCGCGGTTTCCACGATCTTGTTCCTGGTGAGGCGCTTCTGTTCCTCGCGCAGGGAGCCGCGGCGCGCAGCGGGTTCGGTCGGCATGAGCCCATCTTAGACGATCCGCCTATTCACTAGACACCATGTCTAGTGAGACGCTACGCTGTGGTTCACGTCACTCGGTGCGGTCATCGACGACCGCGCTGTTCAGGAGTTGTGCATGGATACACGCGAATTGCCCAGGGTCTGCGTCATCGGCGCCGGACCTTCGGGTATCACCGTCGCCAAGCGACTGGCCGAGAACGGAATTCCGTTCGACTGCTACGAGGCGTCCGACGAAGTCGGCGGCAATTGGTACTACAAGAACCCGAACGGGATGTCGGCCTGCTATCAGAGCCTGCACATCGACACCTCGAAGTACCGCCTGCAGTTCGAGGACTTCCCGGCGCCCGAGGAATGGCCGCACTTCCCGCACCATTCGCAGCTGCTGCAGTACTTCAAGGACTACGTCGACCATTTCGACCTGCGCGACCACATCCGGTTCAACACCCTGGTCACCGCCGCCGAACGCGACGACGCCGGGCTCTGGCGGGTGACCACCGCGGCGGGCGACACCGAGGTCTACGACGCGCTGATCGTCTGCAACGGCCACCACTGGAATCCCCGATTCCCCGACTACCCGGGCGAATTCGACGGCGTGCTGATGCACAGCCACGCCTACAACGACCCGTTCGATCCGGTCGACATGCGCGGCAAGCGGGTCGTGGTGGTCGGCATGGGCAATTCCGGCCTCGACATCGCCTCGGAACTGTCCCAGCGCTTCATCGCGTCGAAGTTGTTCGTCTCGGCCCGCCGCGGTGTCTGGGTGCTGCCCAAATACGTGAACGGCGAAGTGGGCGACCGGCGTTCGATGCCGTCCTGGATTCCGGCCAAGCTGGCGCTCAAACTCAAGCAGCGCTTCGTCCGCAAGAATCGCGGCGACATGCGCAACTACGGCCTGCCCGCGCCCGATCACGAGCCGTTCGAGGCGCATCCGTCGGCGAGCGAGGAATTCCTGCACCGGGCCGGCTGCGGTGACGTGGAATGCAAGCCCGCGATCACCCGCCTGGACGGCGACACCGTGCATTTCGCCGACGGCAGCAGCGAACAGGTCGACGTGATCGTCTGCGCCACCGGCTATCACATCAGTTTCCCGTTCCTCACCGACACCGCGCTGGTCCCCGACGCGGCCAACCGGTTCCCGCTGTTCCAGATGATGCACAAGCCCGGGGTGGACAATCTGTTCTATCTCGGCCTGGCCCAGCCGATGCCGACGCTGGTGAACTTCGCCGAGCAGCAGAGCAAGCTGGTGGCCGCCTATCTGACCGGCCGCTACCACCTGCCGCCGCGCGCGGAAATCGAGACGGTGCTGCGCGAGCAGGAATCCCGGCGCACCGGCCGCTACTACGATTCGCCACGGCACACCATCCAGATCGAATTCGAGCCGTATGTGCGCTCGATGACGAAGGAGATCGCGCGCGGTGCGAAACGCGCTGCCGCGGCAGGCAATACACTGCCGGTTCCCGCTCGCGCGACCGCGGGGGTGCCGCGATGAGCGCCGCCGGTTTCTGTCTCGACGAATTCGCCGGTGTGCGCGCCGCTTTCGACGAGGAACTCGACGGGGGCGCCGAAGTCGGCGCGGCCCTGTGTGTCACGGTCGACGGTGAGCCGGTCCTCGACCTGTGGGGCGGCTGGGCCGATCCGGGCAAGACCCGGCCGTGGGGTGCCGACACCCTGGTCAACGTCTTCTCGGTGACCAAGACGATGACCGCCCTGTGCGCGCTGCTGCTGGTCGACCGCGGCGACCTCGACCTCGACGCGCGGGTGGCCGCCTACTGGCCCGAGTTCGCGGCCAACGGCAAGGACGTCGTCCTGGTCCGGCACCTGCTCTCGCACACCTCCGGTGTCTCCGGCTGGGAGAAGCCGATCGAACTGGCCGACATCTACGACACCGAGGCCGCCGCGGCCCGGCTGGCGACCCAGGCGCCCTGGTGGGAGCCGGGCACCGCGTCGGGCTATCACGCCATCAACTACGGGCATCTCATCGGTGAACTGGTGCGCCGCATCACCGGTCGCTCGCTCGGCCGTTTCTTCGCCGAGGAACTGGCGGGCCCGCTGGGCGCCGATTTCCACATCGGCACCGGTCCCGAGCACGCCGACCGGATCGCCACGCTGATCCCGCCGGAACTGCCCGAGTTCGATCTGTCGACCCTCGACCAGGACAGCGTGCTGATCAAGACGCTCACCAGTCCCTGGCTCGAGATCGGCGAGACCGCGACGCCGGCCTGGCGGGCGGCCGAGATCGGCGGCACCAACGGGCACGGCAACGCGCGCTCGGTCGCCCGGATCCAGTCGCTGATCGCCAACGGCGGCGAGCTCAGCGGCAGGCGATTCCTCTCGCCCGCCACCATCGAGCTGATCTTCCGCGAGCAGGCCGACGGCGTCGACCTGGCCCTGCTGACCCCGCTGCGCTTCGGCATCGGCTACGGGCTGCCCCGGCCGCAGACCTTCCCGCACATCCCCGACGGCCGGGTCTGCTGGTGGGCCGGCTACGGCGGGTCGATGGTGGTCAACGACCTGGATCGCCGGATCACCTTCGCCTACACCATGAATCGGATGGCGACCGGCCTGATCGGCTCCGACCGCTGCGACCGGTACCTGAAGGCCACCTTCGACGCGATGGGGGAGCGGCGATGACGATGCGCGCGATGCAGCTCACCGCGCCGGGCACGCTCGAACTGCGGACCGTGCCGGTGCCCGACCTCGGCCTCGACGATCTGCTGCTGCGGGTCGGCGCGGCCGGGATCTGCCATTCGGATTCGTTCGTGCTGAGCCTGCCGTTCCCGATGAGCGAGCAGCCACTCACCCTCGGCCACGAGATCGCGGGCACCATCGAGGCGGTCGGCTCGCGGGTCGCGGGCCGTCGGGTCGGCGAGCGCGGACTCGTGTACCTGTGCTGGTCCTGCGGTGAGTGCCGGGAATGCCTGCACGGCAACGAGAACGTCTGCCTGGCGGCCGGTCGCACGGCCATGCCGCCGTGCCCCGGCCTCGGCCCCGACGGCGGGATGGCCGAGTACGTGCGCATCCCGGTGCGCTCGTTCGTCCCCATCGGCGACATGGATTTCGCGCAGGCGGCCCCGCTGGCCGACGCGGCGCTCACCCCCATGCACGCCATCCGCGGCGCGCTGGACCAGCTGTGGCCGGGCGCCACCGCGGTCGCGATCGGCATCGGCGGACTCGGCCACGTCGCGGTCCAGCTGTTGAAAGCGCTCACCGAGACCAGGGTGATCGCGGTCGACGTCGATCCCGACAAGCTCGCGCTGGCCACCGCCTGCGGCGCCGATGTCGCGCTGACCGCCGATGCGGACACCGCCGCCACCATCCTCGAGCTGACCGGCGGACGCGGGGCCGAGGCGGTGTTCGACTTCGTCGGCGCCGACGCCACCGCGAAGCTGGCCGTGGAGACGGTCGCCCCCAACGGCGCCTACCGGATGGTGGGGCTGGCGGGCGGCATCCCCGGCATCGACTCCGGCCCGGCGGGCGGACCCGGCCTGCCGTGGGGCGCCACGGTGCGCAAGTCCTACGGCGGCACCCGTGGCGACCTCGTCGACGTGATCACCCTGGCCGCCGCGGGCAAGGTGCGCGCCGAGGTCGAACGCTTCGACCTCGCCGACGCCCGGACCGCCTTCGACCGACTCGACGCCGGCGCGATCCGCGGACGCGCCGTCCTCATCCCCTGATGGAGAACAAGACCATGACCGATGTAGTGGACCCCCAGGAATTCGTGGCCAAGGTCGCCGCGGGCCTGACCGCGCCCGGCGCGCCCTTCGAGCTGACCGTCGAACCCGTTCTCGGCGTACCGATCCCGGTGCTGGCCGAGCGCCGACGCAGCTTGCGTGAGCTGCTCGAACACTCGCGGAGCTGGGGCGAGCGCGACTACCTGATCACCGAGGACCGCCGCCTGTCCTTCGCCGAGCACGCCGCGGCCGCGGGCGCGCTGGCCACCGCGCTGGCGACCCGCTACGGCGTCGGCAAGGGCGACCGGGTCGGCATCCTGGCCGCCAACGGCCCGGACTGGGTGATCACGTTCTGGGCCGCGCAGTGCCTGGGCGCCATCCCGGTCGGCTACAACGCCTGGTGGGCGCCGCCGGAGATCGCCTACGGGCTCGAGCACGCCGCGCCCACCGTGGTGATCGCCGACGCCAAACGGGCCGCGCTGCTCGCCGAGACCGGCACCGACATCCCGGTGCTCACCATGGATGGCGACCTGCCCGCCCTGATCGCCGAATTCGGCGGTGGCGAGATCCCGGACACGCCGGTCGACGAGGACGATCCGGCGGTGATCCTCTACACCAGCGGCACCAGCGGCAGGCCCAAGGGCGTGGTGCATTCGCAGCGGAACATGGTGGCCATCAGCGACTATCACCGTTTCACCGACGCGATGCTCGCCGCGTTCGCCGGTCAGCCGCCCAGCGACGCGCCGAGTGATCGCCGCTACCTGGTCACCGCCCCGCTGTTCCACATCGCCAGCCTGCACAATCTCGTCATCCCCCGGCTGGTGACGGGCGCGGCGGCGGTGTTCCCGCACGGCGCGTTCGAGGTCGGCCGGGTGCTGAGCCTGGTCGAGCGCGAGCGGGTCACCAACTGGGCCGCCGTGCCGACCATGGCCTCGCGGTTGCTGGATCACGATGTCGCCCAGCACGATCTGTCCTCGCTGGGCGCCCTCTCGCTCAACTCGGCGCCGTCCTCGCCCGCGCTGCTGGCCAGCCTGCGCGAGAAGATCCCGTCCCTGCAATTCGCGCTGACCACCAGCTACGGCCTCACCGAGAGCGGCACCGCTGCGACGGTGGCGACGCCGCTGGACCTGCTCGCCGACGACGCCTCGGTCGGCAGGCCGATCTTCGGGGTGGCGGTGGAGATCCGCGACGCCGACGGCGCGGTCGTCCCCGACGGCGAGGAGGGCGAGATCTGCATCCGCAGCCCGTACGTGATGCTCGGCTACTGGCACGACGACGCCGCCACCGCCAAGGCCATCGACGGCGAACGCTGGTTGCGCTCCGGCGATTTCGGCACCGTCACCGACGGCAGGCTGACCGTCTCCGGCCGGCGCACCGACCTGATCCTGCGCGGCGGCGAGAACGTCTATCCCACCGAGATCGAGAACGTGCTGACCGAGCATCCCGCGGTCACCGAGTGCGCGGTGTTCGGTGTCGCCCATCCCGATCTCGGCCAGGAGGTGGCGGCCGTGGTGGTCGCCGAGCCCGGCACGGTCGACGCGGAGGAACTGCGCGACTTCGTCGCCGCGCGGCTCGCCTATTTCAAGGTGCCCGCCCGCTGGCGGCTCACCACCGACGCCCTGCCGCGCAACGCGACCGGCAAGGTCACCCGACGCGATCTCGCGCTCTAAGAGGAAAAGCTATGTTCGACAGCATCATCAAGGGCGGCCGCTGGTTCGACGGCACCGGCGCCGCGTCCGCGATCCGCCACCTCGGGATCAAGGACGGCCGGGTCGCCGCGATCTCGGCGACGCCACTCGACGAGACCGGCTGCGACCGGGTCGTCGATGCCACCGGCCGGTGGGTCGTGCCCGGCATGATCGATATCCACACCCACTACGACGTCGAGGTGCTGCTCGATCCGTCGCTGTCGGAATCGGTGCGCCACGGCGTGACCACCGTGCTGCTCGGTTCGTGCTCGCTGTCGACGGTGCACGTCGACGGCGAGATCGCCGGGGACCTGTTCGGCCGGGTCGAGGCGATTCCGCGCGCCCACGTCGTGCGGGCGGTGGAGCAGACCAAGAGCTGGCGCTCCGCCGCCGAGTACGCCGCCGCGTTGGACGCGCTGCCGCTGGGCCCGAATGTGGCGAGCTTCATCGGTCACTCCGACATCAGGTCCGCGGTGATGGGCCTGGACCGCGCGACCCGGAAGGACGTGCGGCCCAGCGAGACCGAACTCGCCGCCATGGCCGCGAAGCTCACCGAGGCACTCGACGCGGGTTTCGTCGGCATGTCCTCGCAGCGGCTGCTGTTCGACAAACTCGACGGCGAACTGTGCCGCTCGCGCACCCTGCCCTCGACGTATTCGACCAGGGCCGAACGCAAGACACTCAACACCATCCTGCGGACCCGCGGTCGCGCGCTCCAGGGCGGACCCGACGTCAACCGGTCCGACACGATGATCGCGATGGCGGCGAGCAGCATCGGGCTGTGGCGCGCGCCGCTGAAGGTCAGCCTGCTCTCGGCCGCCGACATCAAGGCGATTCCGCTGGTGGCCAAGGTGTTCCCGCTGCTCGCGCGGGCGATCAACGCGCTGCGCGGCGACTTCCGCTGGCAGCACCTGCCGGTGCCGTTCGAGGTCTACTCCGACGGCATCGACCTGCCGATCTTCGAGGAGTTCGGTTCCGGCGCCGCGGCGCTGCACCTGGCGAACCACATCGACGAGCAGCGCCACCTCATGCAGGACGAGCAGTACCGGCGTCAGTTCCGCAAGGACTACGACCAGAAGTACGGGCCCCGCGTCTGGCACCGCGACTTCTTCGACGCCGACATCGTCGACTGCCCCGACCCCAGCGTGATCGGCAAGACCTTCGGCCAGGTCGGGGTCGACCGCGGCGGGGTGCACCCGGTCGACGCCTTCCTGGATCTGGTCGTCGAACACGGCGCGAAGCTGCGCTGGCGCACCACCATCTCCAACCACCGGCCCGAGGTGCTCAACATCCTCGCCGCCGATCCCGGTATCCAGCTGGGCTTCTCCGACGCGGGCGCGCACCTGCGCAACATGGCCTTCTACAACTTCGGCCTACGCCTGCTGCGGCGGGTCGCCGACGCCGAGCGGGCGGGCACCCCGTTCATGACGATCGAACACGCGGTGCACCGGGTCACCGGCGAGCTCGCCGACTGGTACGGCCTCGACGCGGGCCACCTGCGCGTAGGTGACCGCGCCGATGTCGTCGTCATCGATCCGGCGCACCTCGACGACACGCTCGACGCGTACGCCGAGCACCCGATCCCGGAGTTCGACAACCTGCCGCGCATGGTCAATCGCAACGACGAGACGGTCACCGCGGTCTTCGTCGGCGGGCGGTACGTGTTCGGCGCGGGCAGCAAGGATCCCGCGCTCGGCACCGAGCGCACCGGCCGGTTCCTGCGCGCCGGGTAGCGCGGGGCGGGGCCGGTGGGCGGTCGGCGGACCTCGATCTGGGACAGTCGAGGCACGACCGGGCGCCCGCCGACCCGGTACGCCGCACGTCAGCGAGAGGATCGCCCATGTCGGACGCGAAACGGATCACCTGGGGCAAGCCGCGTCGGCCCAGCGACGCCGACCGCGACGCCCTGCGCGCCGACCTGCTGACCAAGGCCAGCGCCGTGCGTGCAGACGGCTGGGCCGAGCACCGCGCGGCCTGGCCCGCGGGCCAGGTCGCCGTCGTCGCCTACCTGCTCGGCGACACCGACCTGCTCACCGAACTCGACGAGACCGACACCACCGTCCTGAGCCGCTACGCCGCCGACCTCTTCGGTTTCGTCGGCGGCCGCAAGGACAACGAGAAGGGTCTCGTCGACACCCAGGCCTGGTTCGACTTCGTCCGCAAGGCCCTGGGCTGAGCCTCAGATCGGTTCGAATTCGTTGAGTTTCCAGGTCTGGTCGAACCACGGATCGAGCGGGCCGTAGAGCCGGAACAGCGGGAACCACGACTTGCCCGGCACGGTCGGAACACATCGATACCGCGCAGCAGGTCGAGACCGTCGTAGAGTGTCCAGCGACTCCGGCGACGGCACCCCGTCGAAGAACTTCAGCACGCCGAACGGACTGTCGATGACATCGGGCGACCTCCCTGCGGAACTGACTACAGGCCCGCCCGAGGCTAGGCGCGGCATCGAAGCGTCCACCTCACACGGAACGGGTGATTTCACCCCGCCGCGATCAGCCGCGCCTCGCCGTTGGCATCCGGCTCCGAGCCCTAAGGTGCCGTGGCCTCTGCCAGATCGAGGGTGATGGGGAACGGCAGGGTCAGCTCGAGAGTGTCGTGGTAGATCCCGGTCGGCGCGTACTGGCCGGTGGCCGGGTCCAGTTCGAAGACGTAGACGACCGCGCGCCCGTCGACGTTCTCGACGCGCCAGAAGTGGGGGATGCCTGCGTCCGCGTAGAGCACCGGCTTGCGCTTGCGATCACGAATCACCGAGTCGGGGGAGACCACCTCGATCGCGAGCACGACATCGTGGGGGAGGTAGGTGGTCTGCTCCAGCCCGGTGTCCGCCGCCACGTCGACGATCATGACGTCCGGTTCAGGGCGTTGACGTGGGCCTATCGTGACCGTCATCTCCCTGCACACCTCGAACAGCTCTGGAGCTTGCCTGTTCAGTTCGGTGTCGAGAAACCGGATGACACGCATATGAAACTTCATCTGCGGGCTCACGAAGACGAGGCTCCCGTCGATCAGCTCGGTGTGCGGGGGAAGGCCGGTCAGACGATCCAGATCGTCGGCGGTGAATCCTTCCGGCGGCGGCACCAGCCAGTCGGGGAATGCCTCGGGGTCGGGGGGCTCTTGCAGTGGCATCGGATCTGCAGTCATCGGTCCCCTCGCTAGTCGGTGTTCCAGCTGACCGGACCAGTATGGCACTGGCCCGGGTCAGGGGGTACGAGCGCGCGGAAACCGGGTCCTACCAGCGGTCGGGGGTGACCGGGGCGTCCCAGGCCTTGGCGAAGCGGGTCTTGTCCTTGGTGTCGACTTCGCGGCGGCGGTAGACGATGTAGGGGCGGGTCAGGTAGCCGATGGGGGCACTGAACATGTGGACCAGGCGGGTGTACGGCCAGGCGGCGACCAGGGCCAGCACGACCAGGCCGTGCAGCTGGAAGGTCCACGGGACACCGACCATCAGGCCCGGTTCGGGGTTGATGGTGAACAGGCTGCGGAACCAGGGGGAGACGGTCTCGCGGTAGTTGTAGGTGCCCCACAGCAGGTTGGAGCCCCAGGTGTTGAGCAGGCCGGTGACCAGGGCCAGCGTCAGCAGGGTGTACATCATCACGTCGTTGCGGCTGGTGGCCTTGCGCACGGCGGGCACGACGATGCGGCGGTAGCAGAGGATGGCGACGCCGACCACCACCATCAGCCCGGCGACCGACCCGGCGCCCACCGCGACCAGGTGATAGGCGTGCTCGGAGATGCCGAGCGCGCTGGTCCACGACTCGGGGATCAGCAGACCCATCACGTGCCCGCCGAACACCCCGAGCATGCCGAAGTGGAACAGCGGGCTGCCCAGCTGCAACAGCTTGGACTCGTAGATCTGCGAGGACCGGGTGGTCCAGCCGAACTGGTCGAACCGGTAGCGCCAGACGTGGCCGAGCACGAACGACGTGGCGGCGATGTAGGGCAGGATCAGCCACAGGCCTTCGGGGAGCGGGATGGTGGCGTTCATCGGCGGCCTTCCGTGGCGTCGAACAACGAGGGGTCCATGGCGAAGGGTTCCAGCCCGACTTCCTCCTCGGGCGGGCCCTGCGCGGCGAGTTCGGCGATGCGGCGCCGATCGGCGGTGGTCACCGGCGGCAGCGTGGTCAGCACCGCGGCGAGGACGCCACTGTAGGGAGAGTTGTTGTCGCCCAGCGACAGTCGCAGCAACTCCAGCACCGGCACGTGCTCACCCAGCAGGCGCTCGCCGCCGATCGGGTCGACGGTGGCGGCGAACTCCAGCAGCACCGGCAGGTGGTCGGGCAGTTCCTCGTCGCTGAGTTCCACCCCCGCCTGCCGGTAGGCGTGCTTGAACCGCAGCAGCGCCATGCCGCGCTTGCGGGTGTCGCCGTAGGCGTAGAAGGTCAGGTGCAGGCTGGCGCGGCGGCGCATGTCGAAGGTCTCGACATAGCTCTGCGCGACCTCGATCGAGGGTGTTTCGCGCAGATAGGTCAGCACCGCGTCGAAGTGCGCCCGCATCTCGGCGGGCAATGCGGCCGCCGCCGAGGACATCTGGTCCAGCAGCGCCAGCGTCGACTCACCGGGGTAGTCGAGCAGCAGCGCGGCCAGCCGCCAGACGACCCGCCGATCGTGCTCGGGCATGGCGGTGACCGGCTGCGGCCGCCTGCGGATCGAGAGCAGACTCATTGCGCCGCACCGCTGACCGTGGAGTCGGCGACGGCAGCGCCGTTGCTGCCGTTGCCGTTGCTCCCTGCGGCGGCGCCGTTGCCGTTCGCGGTGGGCGCAAGCTTGTCGCTGCTCGGCACGAGCCCGCTGGTGCTGCGGCCGTCCCAGTTGAGCAGGTTGATCCGCCCCGACTTCTCCTCGGGCGCGGCCCGATTGGTGTCGGCCAGCGAGAACTTCTCCACCACCTGGTCGAACGCGGTCATGCCCGGTCCGCCGTCGGTGTCGAGGCTGCAGCCGGTGGCCAGCGAATCCAGTTCGTGCGCACGAGAAGTCGCGCCGGACGGGATCACGTAGCGGTGCTCGTACTTGGCGATCGCGAGCAGCCGGTACATGGCCTCGATCTCCTCGGGCTCGAGCCCGATCGACGGCGCGATCCCGGGTTCGGGCTCCTCACCGAGGTTGACCGACCGCATGAACGCGCGCATGCCGGCCAGGCGTTGCAGCGAGGCGCGCACCGGCCCGATCTCGCCCGCGGTGAACAGCTCGGCCAGGTACTCGATCGGGATGCGCAGCGCGTCGATGGCGCCGAACAGGTTGCCCGCGTCCTCACCGTCGTGACCGGTCTCGCTGAGCACGTCGACCACCGGCGACAGCGGCGGCACGTACCAGACCATCGGCATGGTGCGGTATTCCGGGTGCAGCGGCAGTGCCAGCTGGTAGTCCACGATCAGCTTGTAGACCGGCGAATCCTGCGCGGCCTGAATCCATTCCGGCGAGATCCCGGCCGCCTCGGCCTCCGCGATCACCCGCGGGTCGTGCGGGTTGAGGAACACGCCGAGCTGGGACGGGTACAGGTCCTTGTCGTCGGTCACCGACGCCGCCTCGAGCACCGCGTCGGCGTCGTAGAGCATCACGCCGATGTAGCGCAGCCGCCCGACGCAGGTCTCCGAGCACACGGTCGGGATGCCGACCTCCACGCGCGGGTAGCAGAAGGTGCACTTCTCCGCCTTGCCCGTCTTGTGGTTGAAGTAGATCTTCTTGTACGGGCAGCCGGTGATGCACTGCCGCCAGCCACGGCACTTGTCCTGGTCGACCAGGACGATGCCGTCCTCCTCGCGCTTGTAGATCGCGCCCGACGGGCACGACGCGGCGCACGACGGGTTCAGGCAGTGCTCGCAGATGCGCGGCAGGTAGAACATGAAGGTCTCTTCGAACTCCAGTTTCACCTTGTCCTCGAGCTTGCCGAGCAAGGGGTCCTTGCCGACCGCTTCGGGACCCGAACCCAGGTCGTCGTCCCAGTTCGCGCCCCAGGTGACTTTGGTGTCCTCGCCGGTGATCAGCGACTTCGGCCGCGCGACCGGGGTGGTGTCGGTGGGCGGGGAGGCCAGCAGATTGTCGTAGTCGTAGCTCCACGGCTCGTAGTAGTCCTCGACCGTGGGCAGATCCGGGTTGGCGAAGATGTTCATCAGGCGCTTGAACCGCGAGCCCGACTTGAGCGACAGCTTGCCACGCTTGTTCAGCGTCCAGCCGCCCTTCCACTTCTCCTGATCCTGGTACTGGCGTGGGTAACCCTGTCCAGGACGGGTTTCCACATTGTTGAACCAGACGTATTCGGTGCCGCCGCGGTTGGTCCACGCCTGCTTACAGGTGACGCTGCAGGTGTGGCAGCCGATGCACTTGTCCAGGTTCATGACCATGGCGAGCTGAGCCATTACGCGCATGTCAGTACTCCACGTTCTGGTTGCGGCGACGGATCGTGGTCACTTCGTCACGCTGGTTTCCGGTGGGCCCGTGGTAGTTCAGGGCGAAGGACTGCTGGGCGTAGCCGCCGATCAGGTGCGACGGCTTGATCAGCACCCGGGTCAGCGCGTTGTGGATACCACCGCGCTTGCCCTTGGACTCCTTGGTCGTGGTCTCGGTGCCCTCGATGCGCGGCACGTCCACCGCGCGGTCCTGCGCGTGGTACATGAAGACCGTGCCCTCGGGCATGCGGTGCGAGACGATGGCGCGGGCGACGACGATGCCGTTGCGGTTGATCGCCTCGATCCAGTCGTTGTCGGCGACCCCGATCTTGGCGGCGTCGCGATCCGACATCCAGATCGTCTGACCGCCGCGCGAGAGCGTCAGCATGTGCAGGTTGTCCTGGTAGGCCGAGTGGATGGACCACTTGGAGTGCGGTGTCAGGTACCGCACGGTGACCCCGCCCCCGGCGACATTGCCGATGGACGGTTCGGCGAACAGCGCGGTCATGTCCAGCGGCGGCCGGAAGATCGGCAGCTGCTCGCCGAGTTCGATCATCCAGTCGTGGTCGAGGTAGAAGTGCTGGCGCCCGGTGAGGGTGTGCCACGGCTTCTGCCGCTCGACATTGATGGTGAACGGCGAGTACCGGCGGCCACCGCTCTCACTGCCCGACCACTCCGGCGAGGTGATCACCGGCACCGGCCTGGCCTGGGTGTCGGCGAAGGTGATCTGCTTGCCCTCGGCCTCGGCCGCGAGATCGGCCAGCTTGGTGCCGGTGCGGCGCTCGAGCTGGTGGAAGCCCTCGACCGCGAGGCGGCCGTTGGTCGTGCCCGACAGCGCCAGGATGGTCTCGGCGGCGAAGGTGTCCTTGGCCAGCGACGGCCGTCCGGCCGCGATGCCGGAGACGACGGTGCCGTTCTTGCCGGCGAGGTACTCGACTTCCTTGTCCGGGTAGGTGGTGATGCCCTTGGTGGTCACACCGAGGGTGTCGACCAGCGGGCCCAGCGCCGCGAGCTTCTCCGCGATCTTGGTGTAGTCGCGCTCGATCTCCACGATCTTGGGCATGGTCTTGCCCGGAATCGGCTCGCACTCACCGGCTTTCCAGTCCAGCACCTTGCCGCCCGCCTGCGCGAGCGCGTCGGGGGAGTCGTGCTGCAACGGCACCGCGACGATGTCGCGGCGGGTGCCCAGGTGCTTCTCGGCCAGCCAGGAGAACCCGCGGGCGATGCGGTGGAACGCCTCGAAGTCGGTCTTGGCCTCCCACGGCGGGGAGATGGCGGGGGAGAACGCGTGCACGAACGGGTGCATGTCGGTGGAGGACAGGTCGTGCTTCTCGTACCAGGTGGCGGCGGGCAGCACGATGTCGGCGAACAGCGTGGTGCTGGTCATGCGGAAGTCCAGCGCCAGCAGCAGATCCAGCTTGCCCTCGGCTCCTTCCTCCCGCCATTCCAGTTCCTGCGGACGCACACCGGTGGCGTCGGTGGTCTGCAGGTTGGAGCCGCAGCCGAGCAGGTGCTTCTGGAAGTACTCGTTGCCCTTGCCGGAGGAGCCGAGCAGGTTGGCCCGCCACACGGTGAGCACGCGCGGGAAGTTCTCCGGGGCGTCGGGGTCTTCACAGGCGAACCGAAGGTCACCGGACTTCAGCTGGGAGACGACGTGTTCGGCGGCGGTGTTGCCCGCGGCGGCGGCCTCGTCGCTGAGGTCGAGCGGGTTGCGGTTGAACGTGGGGTAGCTCGGCATCCAGCCGAGCCTGCTGGCCAGGGCGATGTTGTCGGCGGCGGTGCGGCCTGCGAACTTGCCCTTGCCCAGCGGGGAGGCGAACGCGTCGGAGGTGAACGGGTCGTAGCGCCACTGGTCGTTGGTGAGGTACCAGAACACGGTGCCCTGCATCTGGCGCGGCGGGCGCTGCCAGTCCGACGCCGAAGCCAGGGTGGCCCAACCGGTCACGGGGCGGCACTTCTCCTGGCCGACGTAGTGGGCCCAGCCGCCGCCGTTCTTGCCCTGGCAGCCGGTGAGCAGCGTCAGCGTGAAGAAGGCGCGGTAGATCTGATCGGAGTGGAACCAGTGGTTGGTGCCCGCGCCCATCAGGATCATCGAGCGACCGCCGGAACGTTCGGCGTTGTCGGCGAATTCGCGGCCGATGCGCGCGGCCTGCACGGCGGGGACGCCGGTGATGGCCTCCTGCCAGGCCGGGGTGTACGGCGACTCGGCGTCGTCGTAGCCCTTCGCCCATTCGCCCGGCAGACCGTCGCGACCGAGGCCGTACTGCGCGAGCAGCAGATCGAACACGGTCGTGACCCGCTTGCCCGCAACGATTTTCGTCGGGACGCCACGGATGATCGTCTCGGCGGTGTCGGTGTCGAAGCGCGGCAGGGCGATCGTGGCCGGTGCGTCGTCGGAATGGCCGAGCAGGGTGAGCAGCGGGTCGACGCCCTCGAGGTCGAGGTTCCACTTGCCCGCGTCGCCCTCGCCGAAACGGTGGCCCAGCGAACCGTTGGGCACCAACGGGTTTCCGGCCTGATCCAGCAGCACCGGCTTGTGCTCGACACCCTCACCGGTCTGACCCAGATCGGCGGCGGTGAGGAACTTCCCGGGCAGGGCGCCGTTCTGATCCGCCGCCTCGTCGAGACAGATCAGGTACGGCAGGTCGGTGTAGGACTTGATGTAGTCGAGGAACATCGGAGTCTGCTTCTCGAGGAAGAACTCCTTGAGCACCACGTGGCCCATGGCCATCGCCAGCGCCGCGTCGGTGCCGGGGCGCGCCGCCACCCACTCGTCGGCGAACTTGGTGTTGTCGGCGTAGTCGGGGGAGACGACGACGACCTTCTGGCCGCGGTAACGCGCCTCGGTCATGTAGTGCGCGTCGGGCGTGCGGGTCACCGGGACGTTGGAGCCCCACATGATCAGATAGCCCGCGTCGAACCAGTCGGCCGACTCCGGCACGTCGGTCTGATCGCCGAAGACCTGCGGCGACGCCACCGGCAGGTCGGCGTACCAGTCGTAGAAGGAGAGCATGTAGCCGCCGATCAGCGACACGAACCTGGCACCGGTCGCGTGGCTGACCATCGACATCGCGGGAATCGGAGAGAAGCCGGCCACCCGGTCGGGTCCATACTGCTTGATCGTGTAGACGTGCGCGGCCGCGGCGATCTCGGCGGCCTCCCACCACTCGGCGCGGACGAAGCCGCCCTTGCCGCGCGCGGCCTTGTACGCCTTGGCCTTGGCCGGGTCCTCGACGATCGACTCCCAGGCCAGCACCGGGTCCTTGAGCTCGGCCTTGGCCTTGCGGTACAGGTCCAGCAGGGTGCCACGCACGTACGGGTAGCGCACGCGGGCGGGGGAGTAGGTGTACCAGGAGAACGACGCGCCACGCGGGCAGCCGCGCGGTTCGTACTCCGGCTTGTCCGAGCCCACCGAGGGGTAGTCGGTCTGCTGCGACTCCCAGGTGATCACGCCGTCCTTGACGTAGATCTTCCAGGAGCACGAGCCGGTGCAGTTCACGCCGTGGGTGGAGCGCACCACCTTGTCGTGCGACCAGCGGTCGCGGTAGAACGCGTCGGCATCGCGGCCACCGACCTTGTACACCGACCGGTTGTCCGGCGAGACCTCACCGCGCTGGAAGTATTTACCGAGGTTCAGCAACGTGTCGCCGATATCGGTGGGCGACGGACCATGAGTGCGCGAATTAACCACGACGCCCCCTTCGAGCTGTGCTTTCGGGCTGATAGGGGCAACTGTAAAGAGACCGGGTGCTCCGGCAAAACGAACTTTTCACATCCCCGTCGGCCCCTCGGTGAGCTGTGAGGTCGGCGAAATCTCGTGGTCACGGAGGCGGCCGCGGCGGCGGCGGGCGATCCGGGGCCGACCTGGGTGAACGACTCGCGAGCTGGCCGAACGGGCGGATCGCGGGGTCTGTCACCCGGCCCGCGGTGATGCTTCCGAAACGACTGGTTCTCCGGCGGTTTACATTTGTTTACACACCTGACGGGCTCGCTGAACAGCGCTGATGTGACGCCCCGCACACTGCGGCGGGCTGGTCGGGGCCCATGGGCGCTGGTGCGCGGGGTGCCGGATCGTGGTCGTGATCGTGTCGTCACCACGCGGCGGCGAAGTCTATAGCACTGCTGGACGGAAAGAATTCGAATCCTTTTAATTCGCCCTGGCTCAGTGTGTTTCGTGACCGCGCCCACAGTTGCCAGGCGGTAACTATCCAATAGACAACGCGTCAATATAAAGAAACGGCAACTTTTCCGTTCGGCGATTGGTTCGAGGTTGAAACGTCATCCAGGATGGGGCGGTGCAGACAGGGAGGGTTCCGGTGCTACCGAAGTCATCGTCCGACGGGCCGGCTGGTCCGCCGAAGCCGCCGACACTCGGCGGGTTGCTGCGGCGACTGCGCGACGATCGGCGGATTTCCCGGGAAAAACTGGCTTTCGCGGCCGGTGTCAGCTCGAGCTACATCACCCATCTGGAGAGCGGCGACCGGGACCGGCCGACGCAGGCCGTCGTCGAGGCGCTGGTGCGCTACCTCGACCGGATCGCCCCGGTGACCGATATCGAGCGCAGGCATCTGTTCGACCTGGCCGGGCTCGCGCCCGTGGACAATCCGTCGGTCGAGGACCTGCGCGCCGAGATCAACGCCGAAATGCGCCGGACCCTGGTGCTGCAGGAGCCGAACCTGGCGGCCTACGTCGACACGCGCTGGAATGTGCTGGCGGGCAACGAGTCCTATCATCGCGCGTTCCCCGGCTTGGTCGAGGACGCCAATATCCTGCGCTGGTTCTTCGGCAACCCGCTCTCGCGCAAGGTGATGGTGGAGTGGGAACGGGAATCGACCCTGACCGTGCACTGGCTGCGCGGGCTGATCGGTCAGCAGGGTGGCGGTGACTGGGCGACCGAGCTGCTCGACGAGCTGGCCCAGTACCAGGACTTCCGCCGGATCTGGGACGACGGCGACACCGTCTACGGCCGCGAGCACACCGCCATGCGGCTGTGCGACCTGCACACCGGCGAGTACTACACCGTCGATGTCCAGCTCTTCCGCCTCGACTCGGTGGCCTACCCCGGCCGCATCCAGTACTACCTGGGCGTGCGCGGTCCCGACGGCGGCTAGATGCCGGCGACGGCGACGGGCGCCGCGGAGTGCGGTGTGCATGTCGTGACCAGCTCGATCAGGGCGGCGGCGATCTCGTCGGGATGGGTCACGGGGGCGCCGTGACCCGCGCCGGGCACCGTGCGCACACCCTGGGCGCCCGAGAGTCCCGCCGCCAGCCGCGCGCACTTGTCGGCGGTGCTGCTGTGGTCGTGTTCGCCGCGCAGGACGAGCGCGGGCACGGTGATCTCGCCGAGCCGTTCCAGCACCGAATCGCGGTCGATCAGGCAGCGCGCCGCCGGAAACAGCGCGGTGCGGTCGTGGGTGAGCCAGCGGGTGATCCACCAGCGCCAGATATCCGGGCGGTCGCCGCCGATCAATTGGGGTGCCAATTTTTCGGCCAGTGGCACCAATTCTCCGGTGCCGCACCATTCGTCGAAGAATTCCTCGTAGTAGGTTTCGTCGGCCCGGGTGCACGCGCCCGCCTCGGTATCGAGCAGGGCGAGTCCGCGGACGCGTTCCGGCGCGAGCAGCGCCATCCGCAGGGCGGCATATCCGCCCTGGCTCATTCCGCCGACAACCGCCGATTCCACGCCGACCGCGTCGAGCACCCGTAAACCGTCTTCGGCGAGATCCCAGTAGTCGAAGCGCGGGTCGGCCCCGTAACCGGTCCGGCCGTGACCTCGGGCATCCCAGGCGATGACGTTGATGCCGTTGTGCGCCAATATCGTTCGGATCGGGTCGAACATGGATTCGTCCATCAGGAAACCGTGCGCCAGCAGCACGGTCGGCCCGCGAACCGCGCCGGTACGGAAATGGATGTTCACCGAATCGGAGTGCACAAAGGGCATGTTCGAAACATACAAGTGTTAACGATGATTCCGCGCCGCTGCCGGGGCACATCGATGCCGCCGGTCCTGTGAATTCACTGGCGAGTGTATGTACCTCAGGGGGGCGTGCCTATTCTCGCCGGGATATGGACACAAGTGTTCGTGACCGATTGGATCAGACCAGAACAACGTACGGCTCGATCAGAGAATTTCGGGGAGTGAACTGATGAGGGTGACAGAGTACGGAAATCACGCACACATATGGCTCGCCGCCGCGGGCGACGGGCTTTCGGACACTTTCGCGGTGTGTGGCGCGGAAGGCAGGGCCATCTGGTACGGCCCCTATCTCGACGCCGATGTCGATCATCCACGCGGCGACCGGCAGGCCGCGGCCATGGGCGCCGCGGGCCGCGCGATCTGGCTGGCCGGCCGGGCCAAGGAAGACACGGGTGCCGACAAGGCGACCCTGCACCTGTCGGTCAGCGACGACGAGCTCGACGCCGTCACCCTGGCCTGCACGGCGTCGATGGCCGGGCTGGCCCTCGAACTCATTGTCACCGAAGACAATCCGGCCCAGGACTGGTGCCATGCCTTCGGCAGGCTCGACTGGAACTCGGGTCCGTTGACCAGCCTGGTCGACCCCGCCGAGCCGCCGTCGGCGCCGGCCCTCCGCTCGATCGCCGGCGGTCTCGAACAGCAGCAGTCCGAACCACAGGAAGGGCCTGTCATGCAGGAGAACACCACGGATCACTGGTCGGAACTGCGCTCGGCATTGGAGGGGCTGCTGCTGCACGACGCGATCGGCATGGACGCCAAGATGCGCCACGCCGTCTCCGCCGTCGTCCATCTCACCGTCGACACACCGAACGGCCCGCCCGAGGACGCCGAGGAATTCCTGGGCCGCTTCGACGCCTCCTGGCTGGTGGCGTCCTGGCTCGGCCACGACACCGAACTCTCCCTGATCGCGACCCTGGCCGCCGGGGAGATCCCGGCCCTGTCCTGGTGCGAACTGATGTTCACCACCACCCTGGCACCGTGGTCGACCAGCCCGGTCGCGGTGCACGCCCGCCGGGTGTTCACCACGGTGCAGCGCGGGAAGCTGGGCGCGGTCCGGGCGCACGTCAGCTGAGCCGCTGATCAGCGGACGGTGATCCGAACGCCCCGCTCATCCAGGCCGCTCCGGAGGTGCGGCGGGAACAGCCCGCTGGGCAGCATGATCGGCACGCCGCTGTAGCCGACCGTGGCCACCGGCCCACGGATCTCGATGGTGCCGAGGGCGGTGTACGGCAGGCGAACGAGATAGCTCGTGGTGGCCACCAGCACCGCGTCGGAGCCGAATCGGGCGGACAGCGTGGCCCCGGGGACGGCGGCGTGCCGGAACTTGCGCAGCACCGATTCGGTCGGATTCCGCGCGAAGTACCCCACGAACAGCGCGTACAGGACGCCGGCGACCACCGGCACCGCCGCACCGAGCAGGCCGGTATTCCGGCCCGCCACCACGGCAGCGCCGACCACGAGCAGTGCCAGCAGCACGACATTGGCTCTGGCCTTCGCCCGGCGCCACGGTTCACTCAGATGGGCGACGGCCAGGAGCCGCGCGGTGTCGTGATCTGCCGTGACGACGACGTCAGGGCTCGGCACCACCGGGAGCGGCGGCAGGGCGTCCGTGCTCGTCGGGTCCTGCGTGGCCCGCTGCCAGCGCTCGACGAGCGGCGCGGGGAACAGTGGCGCGGGCAGGGCCAGGCGCATCCCGTCGAACCGCAGCACGGCCACCTGCTCGGCGACCGACAGCGACCGGATCCGGTCCCGGCCGAACCGGCTGTAGCTGTCGTGATCGGTGAGGGTGATGCCGTCGGCGCCGAACCGCACCCGCCAGGTCGTCGCCGGCACCGTGTCACCGATCGTGGCTTCGAAGTGCCGCAGGAAGTGGCGATAGATCGCGTACGGGGTGTACAGCGTGCCCGCGAGGACCCCGCATACCAGCGGCAGGGCCGGAAGCCCGAGCACCGTGAGGCACGCGGTGATCAGCGGCATCCACACCACCACCGACCACACCGACGGTTTCACGGCGGCCCGGCGCGCGTTGTACCGCGCCAGATGCCGCGCCGCCCCCGGCGAATTGGTGTACTCCGTGTCCGGCCGTACCAGCTCCGGCAGTGGCGGCGCGGGCATCGTGAACGGTCCTGCCGCCGAGGCGGTGTCGGACTGGTCACCGCCGGGCAAGGCCGGACGGTCGCTGTCCCCCTGGGTCCACATGTCCGGAAGACTAATCAGTCGGTGGGCGTCGTGCCGCGCGAAGGTGTCGCGGCAGGCGAGCGGGCGGATTCAGCGTTCCGCTGCGACGGTCCGTCGCCTGCGTCAGGCGCTCGCGCCGACCGCGACCTCGGCGAACGACCCGACCCAGCGGTGCGGTGCGCGCGGCGGGTTCGGTTCGCCGTCGCGGTGCACGCCGACGACCTGCCATCCGGCGGCCACCGCGGCATCGAGCTCGTCCGGGTGGTCGGAGAGGAACAGGATTTCCGCGGCCGGGATGCCGATGCGCTCGGCGATGACGTCGTAGGAGGTGGCCTCGCGCTTCGGTCCCGCGCTGACCAGATCGAAGTGGTCGGTGATCAACCCGGACAGGTCGCCCGACTCGGCGAAGGCGAACCAATCCCGTTGGTTGCGTTCGGAACCCGAGGAGTACACGTACAGCGGGAGACCGGCCGCGTGCCAGGCCGACAGGGCGGGCACGACATCGGCGAAGAACCGGCCGTGCAGCGCGCCCGCGCGGAACCCCTGGGCGCAGATCGCGCCCTGCGCGGCCTTGAGCGGTTCGGCCTTGACGTCGGAACGCAGCCAGCCGGTGAGGATCTCGGCGATCCGGTCGGTGGCCGCGTCGGGTTCGCCCGCCAGTTCGCGGGTCGCCGCGATCACCGATTCGGCCGCGCCCGAGGCATTCTCAGCCAACCAGCCGGGCAGCCGCTGCTCGGTGTAGCCGTAGAGATCGTTGCGCACCGAGTCGGTGGGGCTGGTGGTGCCCTCGATGTCGAGGACGACGGCGCGGGTCACGGGGCGGTGAGCAGTTCGTCCAGCGTCGGGAAGCCCGCGCTGATCTTGTCGCCGGTGAAGTCGCCGATCCAGCCGTCGGCCTCCTCGAAGAAGCGGATCGCGATGAAGTCGGGCCGGGTGCCCATGTCGAACCAGTGCAGGGTGCCCGCGGGAACCGAGAGCAGGTCGCCCGCCTCGCAGACCGTCGCCAGCACGGCGTCGCCGAGGTGCAGGTAGAAGCAGCCGCGACCGGCGGCGAAGAAGCGCACCTCGTCCTCGGCGTGCCGGTGCTCGTCGAGGAATTTGGCCCGCGCGCCCGCCGCGGTGGCAGGCCACTCCGGGTTGTCGTCGTCGGGGTGGATGCGGGCGACATCGATGTGCTCGTAGCGGCCCGTGGCGTTGAGCTCGCCGATCTGCGGGGCGTAGTGGGCGAGCAGGGCCTCGGAGTCGGTGCCGGCGGCATCGGCCAGGACGTCCCAGCGCGAGAAGGCGATACCGTGCTTGTCCAGCTCGGCGGCGATCTCGGCGGTGTCGGTGGTGCGCACGCGCACGTCGGCGGCGTTGTCGGCGGCCATCACTTGCAGCAGAGTCATTGTCTATCCGATCTCGAGTGGCGTGGCGTCGGTGCGACCGGTGCGGGTGATCAACTCGCACAGGGCTTCCAGACATTCGGCGCGATCCCGCGCCTGGGCAAGAGTGTCACCCCAGGTGGTGATGCCGTGCCCGGTGATGAACAGAATCGGTGGCGCGCCGGGGTGGTCGCGCAGGTAGGTCTCGATGTCGGCGCCGATGCGGGCGACCTCGGGCCAGTTCGGGAACACCGGGACCACCACCGTGGCCGGGTCGGCCAGGCCGAAGCCCTTGAGCAGTTCGTATCCGGTGATCCGCAGCGTGTCCACGCTGCCACCGGGCCGCGCGGCGGTGGTCGCCAGCGCGGTCGCGAACGGCGAGTGCACGTGCACCACCGCCCCGGCCTGGCGAGTGCGATAGACGGCGGTGTGAATGCTGGTCTCCGCGGACGGTTTCCGGCTCTGGCCCGGGCGCGGCGTCGTGTCGGCCACGGCGACCAGCACCGTATCCCGTTCGGTCAGTTCACCTTTGGACAGTCCGCTGGCGGTGATCAACGCGTCGTCGTCGATCCGCACCGAGATATTGCCCGCGGTGCCGGGCATCCAGCCGCGCTCGTAGAGCTGGCGCGCGATGGTCGCGATCGCGGCGCCCTGGTCGGCAGGGGTGGGTGTTGTGGTCGCGCGACCCTGTTCGAATCGATCCGAATTCCGGTAGACCACACCGTTTTCGGTGACCACTGCGGTCACCAGATCGGCGGGTGTCACATCGAAGGCGGGGTTGAACACCGCCGTGCCCGCCGGGGCGGTGGACACGCCACCGAACCCGGTGACCTCGGCGGCCGCCCGCTGCTCGACCACGATCTGCGCGCCGGTCGCCATCGCGGTGTCGCGAGTGGACTCCGGCGCGACCACGAGGAACGGGATGCCGTGGTGGCGGGCGGCCAGCGCCAGGGTGAAGGTGCCGATCTTGTTGGCGACGTCGCCGTTGGCGGTGATCCGGTCGGCGCCGACGAGCACGGCGTCGACCTGGCCGGTGGCCATCGCCCAGGCCGCGGCGGAGTCGATGGTCAGCCGGTGCGGGATCCCCGCCTCGGCCAGCTCCCACGCGGTGAGCCGGGCGCCCTGGAGCAGCGGCCGGGTCTCGTCGACGATCACGTCCGCGACCGCTCCGCGCTCGTGCAGCACCCGCAGCGCGCCGATCGCGGTACCGACCGCGCTGGTGGCCAGCCTGCCGGTGTTGCAGTGCGTGAGCAGTCGCAGCTGCCCGTCACCGCAGAGCCGCTGCACCAGGTCGGCGGCGTGGGTGGCGGCGGCCAGGTTGACCCGGCCGTCCTCGGCGAGCAGGTCGAGGGTCTCGGTCAGCACGGCATCGGCACCGTCGGCGATCCGTCCGCGCACCCGCTCGACCGCCCAGGCCAGGTTGACCGCGGTCGGCCTGGCCGCCGCGATCCGATCGGCCTCGGCCTGCACGGCGGCCTCGTCCACCACGCCGTCGGCGGTGTGCGCCCTGGTGGCGATGACCACGCCGAACGCCCCCGCGATCCCGATCGCCGGGGCGCCACGAATCGCCAGGGTGGTGATCGCGTCGATGACCTGGTCGACGGTGCCGAGACGCAGTTCCCGCGCCTCGTGCGGCAGTCCGCGCTGGTCGATGGTGAGCAGCGCTCCGTCGTCCCAGGTGAGCGAACTGTCGTCCATCGGCGTCCTTACTTCGGGTCGGTCATCGTGCCTGATAAACGGTATCCGACCTGGTCCGGGCGGGAAGTCCGGGTCCCGGTCGTGCGGCGGCCGATCATTCGGCGACGAATTCGGCCTCCCGCTCCACGGCGTCGATCGTGGCTTGTGGTACCTGGATCGGGCCCGGCGTGTAGGTGATCGCCCGGAGCGCGCCGGTGTACCGGAACGGCCCGCGACGCTCGCGCAGCTCCCAGTCGACCGGACCGCGGGCGTCGACGCCCACCGAGATGCCGGTCCACGGGGCCATGCCGACCAGTTGTACCTGGTCGGCGAGCTCGGCGACGGCGACCCCGTCGACCTCGACCACGAAGTCCCAGCGCAGGTGCGGACGGATCGCCGCCCGCACGGTGATCTCCTGAGCCCCGCTCGCCAGCGGCGCCGCCACCGACGCGTAGCGGCCGTAGCTGTTGACGCCGAGCACCACCTCGCCGTTCTCGACGTAGAGCAGATAGCCGCCGAGCGGGTCGCCGTGCGCGACGAGCACGCCTTCGTCACCCTGCTGGTAGCCCGCAGGGGCGGCGCCCGTCGTCACGGGCAGGTGTTCGCCCGAGGGCAGCGCAGCCCCCGCAGGGGTAGTGCCTGTCGTCACGGGCAGGTGTTCGTCAGTAGGCAGAGCACCGTTCGGAGGCGCCTCGGTCCGGCGCCCGGTCAGGTCCGCGGTGATGGTGAAGTCGCGGTAGGCGATGAGCCGCTGGGAGCGGTAGCGCTCCAGGGTCGGCGTGCCGGGGAGCAGTCGGATCGGGGCGGCGAAGCGCGCTTCCTCGGGACGGCGGCGGAACAGGTCGGCCCGGGTCAGTAGGGGGAAAACGGTATTGGCCCAGGCGGAGTCATCCCAGGCGGCGGCCAGCTCGGCGGCCTTCTCGGGGAATTGCTCCGAGAGATCGTGCAGCTCCGTCGGATCGGCGCGCACATCGAACAGCTGCCAGTGCGGTGCGTCGAGATCGGCCCCGGCCTCATACAGCGACAGCAGCTTCCAGCCGTCGCGATAGAACCCGCGATGCCCGGTCATCTCCGAGTACTGCTCGGTGTGCCGGGTCGGTGCGGCCGGATCGCGCAGCAGCTCGGCCGCCGAGACGCCGTCGAACTCCTTGGCGGGCAACCCGTTGCGCACCGTCGGCCGCGCCAGCCCGGCCAGCTCGAGCAGCGTCGGGGCCAGATCGGTGACGTACGCGTACTCGTGCCGGATACCGGAATCGGCCTCGGTGCGCGGCAGACCCTTGGGCCACGACACCACCAGCGGCACCCGCACACCACCGGCGAAGGTCTGGCCCTTGTAGAAGCGGAACGGCGTATTGGACGCCTGACCCCAGCCGCGCGGGTAGTGCACGCCCAGCCGGGCAGTGCCGATCAGGTCCTCGTCGTGCGGGACGTCGCCGATCCAGTCCGGATCGTCGATGTGGGCGAACTCGGCGAAGTACGAGCGGGTGCCCTCCGGTCCGCCCTCGGCGGTGCCGCCGTTGTCGGAGGTGAATACGATGATGGTGTTGTCGAATTCGCCGAGGTCGTCGAGCAGGTCGACGATGCGGCCCAGGCTCTGGTCGATGCTGTCGATCATGCCCGCGTACACCTCCATGTACTTGGCGTAGCGGCGGCGCTCGTCCTCGGACAGCGAATCCCATTCCGCGGCTTCGTAACCGGGCTCGGTATTGCGCGGCTTCTGCCGCGTGCCCGGCGGGAACAGACCCTGGGCCAGCTGCTCGGCGAAACGCTTGCGGCGCAGTTCGTCCCAGCCCTCGGCGTAGCGGCCGCGATACTTCGCCTGATCCTCGGCCTTGGCCTGCAGCGGTCCGTGCATGGCCACGTGCGCGAAGTACAGGAAGAACGGTTTGGTGGCGTCGTGGGCGCGCAGGTCCTTGATATAGGACAGCGCCTTGTCGGTGAGATCGTCGGTGAGGTAGTAGCCCTCCGGATACTCCTCGATATCGACCACCGAACCGTCGGAGACCAGCTGATTCGGGTAGTAGAACGAATTCAGCCCCTCCAGCGAGCCGTAGTAGCGGTCGAATCCTCGCTGCGTCGGCCAGGAATCGCGATGCGCCGACGGATTCATCGTGGCGTCGCGTACCAGATGCCATTTGCCCACGGCGTAGGTCGCGTATCCGTTGCCGCGCAGGATCTCCGGCAGCGTGAGCACATCGTCGGCCAATTCCAGGCGCAGGCCGGGGTACCCGGGGTCGGCATTGGCGACGAAGCCGAAACCGGCACGGTGGGAATTGATTCCGGTCAGCAGCGCGGCGCGCGAGGGCGAGCACAGTGGCGTCGTGTGGTAATTCGACAGCCGCACGCCCCGGGCGGCCAGCCGGTCCAGCGTCGGCGTCTCGATCTCCGAACCGAACGGGCCGATATCGCTGTACCCCATGTCGTCGACGAGGACGACGACGATATTGGGCGCGCCGGCGGGCGCGGTCGGGGGAGAGGTCCATTCCGGGGTGGAATCGGCCGAGGTGCGACCGGCCGAGCCGCCGAAGGATTCGTAACCGCGAGCGTGGGGTGGAACAGGCATGCTCGCAGTAAAGGTGACATATTCGCTGGTCACCAGGGTTATGTGCATCCTGCGCGGAATCGGTGACCCCTGCGGCGCAACTTGTTAGCGTCACTGCCGTGCCCACGAATCAGCCCGCTTGCTGCTGTTCGTGTCGCGTCCTGCGTGGCTGACGTACGTCTGCTGACGTGCGCGGCCGAACGAGCCGATGTGTCCCCTTCCCCCGGTGCGCCTTTCCGCTGCGCGCTGTTCGGCCCGCGTCCGCGGGCCGACGTGTCTTCGAGGAATCCCACGATGAGCTTTACCCCCGGCGGCCTCGATCGCCGTAATTTCCTGCGCGCCGGCGGCATCGCCGCGGCCGCCATCTTCGGTGGCGCGGCGCTGGCGGCCTGCACCTCGGCCGTCTCGGAGCAGAAGGGCGGCGGTGACGACGCGACGCCGGTGCGCGGCGGCACCCTGAAGGTGGGCATCCGCGAGGACCTGGTGCCCGCGAACCTGCTGACCAACACCGCAGCGACACCGGTCGTCATCGGCCTGGTCTACGAATCGCTGATCCGCTATCCCAACGACAAGCTGGAACCCCAACCGCTGCTGGCGAAGTCGTGGCAGCTCGCCGCCGACGGCCGGTCCATCGCGCTGGACCTGCGCGACGACGTGAAGTTCCACTCGGGCAGGCCGTTCACCGCCAAGGACGTGGAGTTCTCGATCCGCACCTACGCCGACGCCAAGTGGTCGGCCCAGCTGCGCAGCACCGCCACCGCGGTCACCGGCTTCGACATCGTCTCGCCCACCCGCATCGTGCTGCGGCTGGCCCACCCGCTGAGCAATATCTACGACCTGCTCGACACCGTGCCCATCCTGGACAGCGAGACCATCGACAAGCTGGGCACCGGCGACACCTACATCGGCACCGGACCGTTCAAATACGTCCAGCGCGTGCCGAATTCGCAGCTCGTGTTCGAGAAGAACCCGGACTACTGGGTGCCCGAGCGCCCCTACCTGGACCGCGTCGAGGTCTCGATCATCCAGGACCCGCAGGCGCTGCTGAACGCGCTCAAGTCCGGGCAGATCGCGGTGGCCAGGGAACTCGGCTACCGCGACGCCGAGAATCTCGCCAAGTCGGGCGGCTATCGGGTGCTCGACCTCGAGGGCGCGGAACTGCAGGCCTATGTCGGCGTCAATGTGACCGAGCCCGCGCTGGCCGATGTGCGGGTGCGCCAGGCCATCGCCTTCGCGCTCGATCGCGAGCGGATCATCGCCGAGGTCTTCCGCGGCGCGGGCTACCCGCTGAACGTGCCGTGGCCCAAAACCTCACCCGCCTTCGACGAATCACGCAACACCAAGTACAGCCGCGATGTCGCCAAGGCCAAGGACCTGCTCACCCAGGCGGGCAAGCCGCCCAAGCTGCCGCTCACCTTCGGCCCCGGCCACGAGGAGACCGCCCAGATCGTGCAGGCCAACCTCGCCGAGGTCGGCATCGAGGTGACCCTCGACCCGGTCGACGCCGCCACCTTCGTCAAGCAGCTCACCGGGCAGCAGTTCCGCGGCCTGTGGGTCACCGACCACTCGTGGGCGCAGTTCGTGCCGTCGACGCTCACCGTGAGCGCCTACCCCTTCAACGCCCGCCGCAATGCCTCCCGCTACGAGTCGCCCGCCTACACCTCGGCGGCCGACGCGGCCTGGCAGCTGCCGCAGGGCACCGGCCCGGACGCGGTGCGCGCCTTCCACGCGGTCAGCGACCAGCTGCTGGAGGGGCTGTTCCTGATCGAGATCGGCGTCCGTTTCCAGCAGTACTCCACCGCCACCAAGGTGCACGAGTTCGCCTGGACCAAGCGCCGTGAACCGGTGCTCACCGACACCTTCCTGTCATGACCCGCTATCTGCTGCACCGGCTGCCGTCGGCACTGCTCGTGCTGTTCGGCGCCTCGGTGCTGATCTTCCTGCTGCTGCGCCTGGTGCCCGGTGATCCGGCGACCATCCTGGCGGGCAACGACGCGACGCCCCAGTCGATCGCCGCGATCCGGCAGCAGCTGGGCCTGGACCGGTCGATTCCGGTGCAGTACCTGAGCTGGCTCGGTGACCTGGTCACCCTCGACCTCGGCCGGTCCTACCTCATCGGCGGGCAGATCACCGATCTCGTCGGCCGTGGTCTCACCAACACCCTGGTGCTGACGGTGACGGCACTGCTGCTGGCCGTGGTCACCAGCGTCGTGGTCTCGGTCGCGTCGGTGCTGTGGCCGAGCCGGTGGCTGAACACCGTTGTCGCCGCGGCCAATACAGTTGCCGTCGCGCTGCCGACCTTCGTGGTCGGGCCGCTGCTCGTGCTCGTCTTCGCGGTCGCCGTCCCGGTGCTGCCCGCCGGTGGTGTGCCGCCGGACGGCTTCATCGCCCGGCCCGACATCGCCGTGCAGTACCTGCTGCTGCCCGCGATCTGCCTCGCGCTGCCAGTGGCGGCGGCGCTGACCCGGTTCCTCACCGAGTCGTTGCGCACCGAACTCACCAAACCGTATGTGCTGACGGCACGTTCGCTCGGTGTCTCGCACCGCGAGATCGTCACCAGGGGCGCGCTGCGCAACGCGCTGCCGACCCTGCTCACCGTGCTCGGCCTGCAGACCGGGCAGCTGCTCGGCGGCGCCGTGCTGGTGGAGGCGGCCTTCGTCTGGCCGGGCATCGGCCAGCTCATCGAACAGGGCATCAGCCGTCGCGACTACCCGCTGGTGCAGGTGCTACTGCTGCTGTCGGTCGCGGTGTTCGTGGTGATCCAGCTGGTGACCGACATCGCGCACGCCTGGCTGGATCCCCGCATCCGGATCGGCGGCCGGTCATGACCGCGACGATCGAGAAAGCGGCCGCGACGCAGCAGGAGTCACCGCGTCGGGCCGGGGCACTGTCGGCGCTCGGCAGCGGTCAGGGACTCGCGGGCGTCGTGCTGATCGCGGTGATCGCGCTGGCGGGAGTGTTCGCCGGGGTCCTCAGTCCCTACGACCCGCTCGCTCAGATCCCCGGCGCCAACCTGCTCGGCCCGAGCGGCGAGCACTGGCTCGGCACCGACCATCTCAATCGGGACGTGGCGGCGCGCGTGCTCGCCGGCATCCGGATCGACCTGCTGATCGTGCTGCTCGCGGTGCCGATCGGCGCGGTGATCGGTTCGCTGGCCGGGCTCGCCGCCACCGTGAACCCCTGGGCCGACATCACCGTACAGCGGGTCTTCGACCTGATCCTGGCGTTCCCTGCGCTGATCCTCGCGATCGCCCTGGCCGCCGTCACCGGACCCGGCTGGCACGCGGTCGTCATCGTCATCATCGCCACCGAGATCCCGATCTTCGGCCGCCAGATCCGCACCGCCGTCCTGGCGGTGCGCGAACAGCCGTTCGTCGAGGCGTCCGAGGTGATCGGCGCCGACACCTGGTGGACACTGCGTAAGCACGTGCTGCCCAATGTGATCGAGCCGCTGGGCGTGCAGTTCGCGCTGTCGCTGTCGCTGGCGGTGTTCATCGAGGGCGCGATGAGCTTCATCGGCATCGGAGTGCGGCCGCCGGAGCCCTCGCTCGGTTCGCTCATCGGCGAGTCCATCGCCAACCTCGACGCCAACCCGTGGATGGCGATCGGCCCGCTGACCGTCGTGGCCGGGCTGACGCTCGGCTTCCTGTTGATCGCCCAGGCACTGGGCCGGGCAAGGAGACTGGCATGACCGACGATCTGGTGCTCGACATCGACGGCTTGACCGTCGCTTTCGGCGACCAAACCGTGGTCGACCGGGTGAGCCTGCGCGTCCGGCGTGGTGAAGTGGTCGCCCTCGTCGGCGAATCCGGTTCCGGGAAATCGCTCACCGCCCGGTCGGTGCTCGGCCTGCTGCCCGGCACCGCGCACGCCACGGGCTCCATCCGCCTCGCCGGCACCGAGGTCGTCGACGCGGCCGAGCCCGCGCTGCGCGCACTGCGCGGCACCGGGGCGGCCATGGTGTTCCAGGAGCCGCAGACCGCGCTCAACCCGGTGCAGAAGATCGGCACCCAGATCCGGCAGGCGCTGCGGGCCCACGGCACCACCGACAGGGCCGCCGCCAGGGCCCGCGCGATCGAACTGCTCGCCGCCGTCGACCTCCCGGAGCCGGAGAAGCGGCTGGACTGGTATCCCCACCAGCTCTCCGGCGGGCAGAAGCAGCGCGTCGTGATCGCGCTGGCCCTGTCCGGCGACCCCGATCTGCTCATCGCCGACGAGCCGACCACCGCGCTCGACGTCACCGTCCAGGCGGAGATCCTCGACCTGCTGCGGACCCTGCAGCGGGAGCGGGGCACGGCCATCCTGTTCATCACCCACAACCTCGGGGTGGTCGCCGAGATCGCCGACCGGGTCGTGGTGATGCGGGCCGGGCAGGTGGTCGAAGAGCAGCCGGTGTTCGGGCTGTTCGGTACGCCGGAAGCGGAGTACACGCGGACCCTGCTGGCGGCGGTGCCCCGGTTGCCCGCGGTGTCCGAGCGCGGGGCGGGGGAGGTCGCCGGTGCGGCGACCGCTGGCTCGGCGCCCGCCTCCGGAGCGGGCGATGACGACGCTCGGGCGGACGATGCCGCCGGTGCGGTGGCCGCGGCTGAGCCGGATCTCGCCGGTGCCGCGGTGGCGGATGACGGCGCGGACGCGGCGCGTGCCGCTGACGGTGCTACGGCGGGAGCGGCCGTCGACGAGTCCGCCGAGGGTGTGGACCCCGGTGCGGATTCGGCCGAGGAGGGGACGGACGAAGAGTCCGAGCAGCCGGAACGGGCTCGCCGGATCCTGCGGCGAGTCGTCGTCCGCGGTCCCGCCGTGGTCGCGGAGAAGGGCGGCGGCACAGCCGAACCCGACTACCGCGACGTACTGCGCATCGACGAACTGTCGGTGACCTACCCGGGACGCCATGGCGCGGCGGACTTCCCGGCGCTCCAGGACATCTCGCTGACGCTGGGCCCGCGCGAGGTACTCGGTCTGGTCGGCGAATCCGGCTCGGGCAAGAGCACCCTGGGCCGCACCGCGCTCGGCCTGGTCCCGGCGACGTCGGGAACCGTGGAGTTGCAGGGTGTGCCGCTGGCCGGGCTGTCGCGGCGTGAACTGCGGGGTCTGCGCAAGAATGTCGCGCTGGTGCACCAGGACGTGAGTGCCTCGCTGGACCCGCGCCGCAGTGTCGCCGACGCGATCGCGGAACCGCTGCAGGTGCATCGCGCCGCCTCGGGTGCGCTGCTACGCGCCAAGGTCGGCGATCTGCTCGAATCGGTCCGGCTGCCCAGGGATTACGCGCAGCGGCGGCCGGGCGAGCTCTCGGGCGGACAGCGTCAGCGGGTCGCGCTGGCGCGTGCCCTGGCATTGGCGCCTCGGCTACTGGTGGCCGACGAGCCGACCAGCGCGCTGGATGTGTCCGTGCAGGCCCAGGTGCTCGACCTCTTCGCCGACCTGCGTGCCGAATACGGCTTCGCGAGCCTGTTCATCAGCCACGATCTGGCGGTAGTGCACCAGGTCGCCGACCGGGTGGTGGTGCTGCGGCAGGGCCGGATCGTCGAAACCGGCGAGGTCGGCGCCGTATTCGCCGCGCCGGCCCAGGAGTACACCCGCCGCCTGCTCGACGCGGTGCCCGCTCCCGATCCGTCGACGGCGCGCCGGGGCGGGGACGGATCCGCGGCGAGCGCGCTCCAGCGCATCGGGGCCTGACGTGGACGAGCCGCCGGAAGGGGAACCGGCGGCTCGTCGACACACGTGGATCAGCGATGGTCGGGGCGGCGCGGTTCACGCCGATCGTCCTGACCTGCTCGCGTCATGCCTTGCGAGTTCTCGCCCATCTGCTCCTGCCGCTGTTGCTGCTGCTGCCGCGGCATCTGCTTGGGCATTTTCTTAGGCGTTTTCTTGGACTTGTCAGCCATCTCCACACGGTCCTTTCCGAGGGATAGTGTTTCGCCTAACGCGCCAACGATAACCAGCGGAAATGCACTCCGGTAGAGGTGTGCGAAAAATAGCTGTCCGACCTGCCGATTTCCGGCGTGTCGATGGTTTGAGACGAATTCTCGAACATTATTTGACCAAGCATGAATTGCGATGTCCGCCGCCAAAACTGCGGGATTTCCGTCAATTCTCTTCGGCTCGGTAACGACGTTGCGAGCGCAACAGCATCCGACAAATTCCCACGGGCCGTGCTGTCGTCGGTCGACACGGGTGGGTCCGAGGCGCAGCCGTCGTCGATTTCGGTGCGAGGTTCGTGTGTGATGTGTTGCGCACCAATTCGTTTCGCCGCCGAGATCGCCATCGGATGAACACTGATCGAACTGTGCGTGCGGGCCCTGCCCGCGAGGATTTCCCGCTGCTAGCGTCAACGGCCGAGCGCCGGGGGTGGTCGACTCGGCGTGAATTCGGGGACGGGGGATCATGCAGGTTTCGGCGGAAGAGTTGCGAACGGCCGCGGGCGAGATGGATCGGATCGCGGACGAGGGGATCGGCCGCATGCCGGTCATCGACACACCGGGGTTCCTCGGCACGATCAGCAGCTTCCTGGCCGGGTCGGACGTCGGTCCCCAGCTGGACAAGATCGAGCCGGCCCGGACCAGGAGCTTGAAAGTGGCGGGCGGGCGGTACCGCGAACTGGGCGCCCTGCTGCGCACATCGGCGGACGCCTACACCGACAGCGATCTCGCCGCCGCGGCGCGGCTCGCGGCGCTGGGCGATCTGAACAGCGGGGAGATGCCGCAGTGAAGCGACCGGGTCCGGATCTGGTGCGGTACTGGAACATCGACCTCGCCGCGACGGCGACCAAGGCGACCACCATCGCCGCGGGCATCCGTACCTCGGCCGACCAGATGTACCGCGCCATCGACGCGCTGGACTGGTCGGGCCAGGCACGGCAGTCGGTGGACACTCGCTGCGTGCGCGAGGTCGCGCAGATGCGGGTGCTCGCCGCGGCCTACGACGATCTGGCGACCGCGCTGAACACCGGCGACTCGGCGATGGGAACGCCGGTCTCGCAGTTGCGGACCGACTACGACACGCTGGTGCGCGACCGCTACACGATCCACCACGACTGGACGGTGGTCGACGACTCCAGCGACGACGAGACCCGCGCCCAGGAGGCGGCCAACCAGACCGTCCGCCTGCAGCGACTCGCCGACGACCTCGGCTGGGCCGACCACAACTGCGCCGCTGCGGTGGGCAAGGCGGTCGACGCGATCAACCAGCTCACGCCGGAAACCGCCGGATTGAATCCCCGCCTCGCCCGCGAGGACGTCGACGCGTTTCGCAACGGGACCGCGACGACGGAACAGATCCAGCGCTTGCGGTGGGCGACGACCCTGAGCCCCGAGCAGATCGACGCGCTGTCGAGCGGCGAACAGGTGACGATCCCCCAGCAGCAACTCGACTATCTGACATCGGTGATGCGGGATCTCGACGGGCAGTCGGTCACCCAGATCTCACAGCTCGGATCCGGCCTCCCGGCCGATCAGGCCAAGATGGTGCAGGCCGGTCTGGCCGATGCCATGCAACTGGCCTCGAATCCGCAGATCACGTCGACGGGGCTGACGGCAGCACAGGGCGGGAAGGTCGGGGTGGATTTCGGCGGCCTCGGTGCGTTGCCTTCGCAGGTTCGGACGACCCTCACGCAGGAGCCGAAGGTGGCGATCGGCCCCAAGCAGGACCTGCTGACGATTTCGACGCTGCTCGGGCAGGGCAGCCCGTCGCTTGCCCAGGGGACCGACGCGGACCGCGCGCTGCTGAACCAGGCGACGAACATCGCCGCGCACAAGTACCACCCCGTCGTGGCGGCGCCCTTCGACGTCGGCGACACGTTCGACCCGCTGGACGACAAGATCGCCAGCCAGATCCTCGGCCAGGCGGGGCGCGACAGCGGCGCGGTTCACGACTTCTTCACCGGTGACGGCATGGACGCGGTAATGCCGCCGGGGACCAAGTTCGACAATCAGGCCGCCATCGGAACCTTGCTCGACCACAACTGGCACGGCGATGACAGCGGCGTGACCACGATGCTGAAGACCGTCGACACGGACGCGACGTCCGCGAATCCCCACATCAATTCCGACGCGGGCCAGTCGGCGCGCCAGATCGCCAACTATGTCGCCGAGCACCGGGACTCCCTGTTCCGGCTGACCGGTGAGACCGACGGCCCCGACGGTCTCTACAAGGATCCGGTGAGCATCGGCGAGGCCAACCCGAAAATGGTCGCCCAGCTCGGTGACACCCTGGCCAACTACATCCCCGCGATGGCCGGTGTGCGCGACAGCGACCTGGTGGCGCAGGGGTTCTACGACAACAATGCCGGCGATTTCTCGCAGTCGTCGATGAAGAATGTGTTCGCGGTGATCGACACCGACCCGGACGCAGGCAAGAGGTTCACCGCGAACGCCTACCAGTCGGTCGCCGACCTCAACCAGCTGTTCGGGGCGACCGGAATGAAGGACTATTCGCTGGCCGAGTGGGCAGGCCATATCGACCAGGCTGCGCAGGACGGCGCCGCGCTCGAGATCGGCGCCCGCACCACGGACGCGCTGACCGCGCAGAAGGAGAAGATGGCGCTGTTCGACGGTGCGCGTGAGGTGGCGGCGTTCGGCCTGAAGCGAGTTCCTGGTGCGGGCGATCTGCTGGAACTCGGCTGGAAATCGGTGTCATCGGACGTCCGGCTCAGCACCTTGGGCGCAGTGCCCGACGTCGCGGAACATGTCGACACGTCACCGTACGGCAGCATTCCGGCGCAGACCTACAACATTCTGCAGGGTATTGCGAGCGCACCCGGGAACGTCGATCTGCGTTCGGATCCGAACATCGGCAGGTACTTCGACCAGGAAACCGGGGCCCTTCGGTCATTCGAAGATATCCGCTCCGACGGCGGCCAATCATCGAAAACCAATCTCGCGGAATTGAACACACACGTGGGGAACTACTCCGGTGGACTCTCCGAGTACCGTGCTCGATGGGACCTCGGCCATGGGCGGGAGCCCGGAGCCGCCCCTAAATGAGGCGATACGTGGTGGCGTTGCTGGTGGCAGCGCAGGCTGCTGTCCTGCTCGCCTGTGCCGGGGACGGCACGTGGCGACCGTCCTTGTGGGAGGACAGATACCAGTACAACTTTCGCTGGGCATCCCCTGCGGGAATCGATCTGCGGTCCGAGGTCGCTGTTCAGGCCAGATCGTATGTCGAAACCGCGTTCCTGATCGGGGCCGGGCTGGACGACGTCGTTCTGGCCGGAGATCGAATGGGAGTGGTGCCCTACCATTCATCGCACTATGGGACGTCCTCCCTGTCGAGGTCGTTGTCGCTGCGATTCGACGATCGGGCAGCTGATCCGAACTGGACGATTCGCGGCACGGTCTACGCATCCCTGGAACGCGTCGAGTTCTTTCCGGTTCCGCCGCCGGTCGGGTCGATTCCCTGGTTGCTGAATGTGCGGATATGCGTGTGGGGCACCGGCCTGGCCTACGGGAACAAGGCAGGGGAGTTCTACTCCGGCAGGTACGCGGCACTGCGGTCGGGCGGACTCTGGCTGAGCTTCGGTTTGCCCGCGGGCGGGTCGGCCGAGCCTCATTCCCGAGTCTCGGGACCCGCGGTTTACCCGACTCGCAACTATTTCGGGGATTGGATCAGCGTGGGATCGAGTCGGGACACCCCGGATGTGCAACGCGGATCCGGGCCGGAGCATTGCCGCCTCCCGGAGGAGTTCCCCGCCGCCCTCGATCCGGGTGAGTACGTCGAGCAGCCTTCAGTGCCGGTCGCGCCGCCCGAGGTCCGTTCCCCCTATCCGGGCTGGCCTGCATGAGCACGAACGTGATCTGCGCGCGCTCATCCACGACCCTCAGCCCGGGAGCGGAAGGAACTCCACGATGGTGCCGTCGGTGGCGTCGGGCGGGACGATGACGAGGCCGTCGCGATCGATCAGGCCCGCCAGGTGGGCGGTGCGGACGGAGGTGTCGGCGGTCCAGCCGCCCTCGGGGACGTAGCGGGCGGGGGTGATGCGCTGCACGGGGCCCGCGGTCTCGGTGGCGTTGTGCAGGGGGCCGTAGACGGGGCGCGGCGGGGGCGCGGCGGTGCGGGCGGCGACGATGGCGGGGGTCAGGGCCAGCAGGACGGCGATCGCGGCGAACGGGTTGCCGGGAAGGCCGAGAACGGTGGGGCCCGCGGGGAGTTCGGCGACGACGGTGGAGCCGCCGGGGCGCATGGCCAGTCGCGGGACGACGACGCGGGCCTCGGCGCGGGCGATGGCGGAGCGGAGCTGGTCCGCGGCGCCGCCGCCGGTGGCGCCGACCACCACCAGCAGATCGAAACCCGCGGTGGCGGTGAGCATGTCGTCGAAGCCGTGGTCGGTATCGCGCAGGTGCACCCGGTCGATCACGGTGACGCCGAGACCAGCGAGCAGATCGGGCAGGACAGGACCGATCGAGTCGCGAGTCTGCCCGGCTTGCAGCGGGCCGGTGCTGCGGATCTCGTCGCCGGTCATGACGATCCGGGCCCGGACCGGGCCGCGGACCAGTCCGGCGGTGACCTCCACCGAGGCGGCCGCCGAGCGCAGCGCCGCGGTGACGCGGGTGCCGGCGGGGGCGAGCAGGTCACCGACCATCTGGTCCTCGCCGCGGGCGCGGACATCGCCGCGGATCGGGGTGTCGGGGCGGCGGGTGAGTGCGTCGCCGGTGACATCGGCGAATTCGTCGCGCAGCACGGAGGTGGTGCCGTCGGGGACGTGCGCGCCGGTGGCGATGCGGACCGCTTCGCCGGGCAGCAGGCCGACCGGGCGGGCACCGCCCGCGAAACCGATGTCGCGGCGCAGCTGCCAGGGGCCGTCGCCGCACACGGCGTAGCCGTCCATCGCGGAGACGTCGAAGCGGGGCAGCGCGCCCGCGGCGACGATCGGTGCGGCGAGCGCGGCGCCGCTCACCTCGCCCAGCTCGGCCTCGTAGGCGACCAGCGGGGTCAGCTCGGCGGCGATGCGGGCCCTGGCCGCGGTGAGGTCGAGGCGGGCGGTGGCGCGGTCGGCGACCGTCGCGCGGGCGCGGCGCACCTCCTCCTCGGTGTCGCAGTCGCCGGTGCCGGGCAGCTCGATCAGGGTGGTCTCGGTGGGGACGATCGCCTTCATCGGCTGATTCACCAGCGCGTCCAGCCCGGCCAGGGCCGCGGCGAGGGCGGTCCGCCGCCAGACGCCGACCAGGTACTGGGGGCGGCCCGAAGCGTCGATCGCGAAGACCGCGTCGGTGGTCGATTCAGCTGCGCGGCGCAGTAATTCGTCGACGGTGGCGGGCGTGAGGAACGGCATGTCCGCGGCGAGGACGACGATCCACGGCGCCGGGTCGGGGCCGAGCGCGCTCAGCCCCGTGCCGATCGCCGCCACCGGACCCGAACCGGGCGGTACCTCCCTGACCTGCTGGATCCGCGGATCCAGCTCCGGTCGATGCGGACCGACCACCACGATCTCGCCGCGCGCGCCCACCGCGGCCAGCGCGGCGTCGAGCATCGATCGACCGCCGATCACGATCGCCGGTTTGTCGACCCCGCCCATCCGGCTCGCGCGCCCGCCCGCGAGCACGATCGCATCGGCGGCGGTCATCGGCTGATCCGGCGTAGGGTAATCGGCACGAAAGTCATGCTAGCGGGGTGTGACGTCGATGCTCGAGCGCCCGGACGTGGCGTCGCGGTTCGGCAAGGGGGTGGGGATGTCCGGTGCAGGTGGGCCGGGTCAGCCGACGATGCTCGGTGATGTGGTCCGGGGATTCCTGTTCGTGGTCGCCACGCTCGGCGGACTGTTCGGCGCGCTCGGCGTGGTGGTCGGGCTCGTCGAGCGCGATATGGAGATCCTCGTCGTCTACCTGGTGTGGTCGGTGGTGTTCGCGATCCTCGGCGCGCTGGTGTTCTGGTGGATCAAGTCCTCGCGGTCGCCCGGGAAGCGTGGGGTCGGTGCGGGGCGGCAGTTCTCGGCGTTCTCGCCGAGGCGCGGGGGACCGGGTCCGGCGCAGACACCGGGCGCGGGATACGAGCAGCCCGGTGGCGTGCAGGTGCTCGGGCTCCACCAGCCCGGCGGAGCGCAGGCGGGGATCCACCAGCCCGGAATGGCCCAGCTGCCAGGGCATCCGCAATCCGGCGGGGCGCATCCGCAGTCCGGCATGGCTCAGCCGCCGGGGCACCCGCAGCCCGCTGGGATGCGGCCACTCGGACATCGCCAGTCCGGTGTGGGGCAGCCGACCGGGCAATCGCAGTCGGGTGGGGCGCAGCCGCCAGGGCATTCGCAGCCGAGTGGGGCGCAGCCGCTCGCGCAGGAACAGCCCGGCTGGGCGCAGCTGCCGGAGCAGCGGCGGTCAGCCGGTGAGCAGAGTCCGGGGAATCAGCGGCGTGGTGAGGCTCCGATGGCGGGGAATCGCCGGACCCCGGGACAGCCGCCCGGTCAGCCGGGAGGGCTGCGACCTCAGGCAGCGTCGAATGGTCCTGCGGTGCGTCCCGTCGACTCGGACAGCCCGAAACTTCCTGTAGATGATCGGTATTCGGCTCCGACGCGGACATCGGGTCCGATGCGAAGCTCCGAACCTCCTGCTGATGAACGACACTCGGCGCCGCCGCGGACGTCGAATCCAGGTCGTGGCACCGAGCCGCCGATCGATGGCCGGCATTCGGCGTCGACGCGGGCGTCGGGTCCGGTGTGGGACTCCGAACCTCCCGTTGATGAACGGCATTCGGCTCCGACCCGGACCTCGGGACCGGTGTGGAGCTCCGATGTCGGTGGGCCGTTGACACCGCCGCCGGTGCGACCGGGTTCGCGTCCGCCGCTGCACTCGCCCTCGGCGGATACCCACGCGGACGGACCGATGCGCCGATCGTCGCCCATCACGCCACCGTCGCGACCCGTGGCACCGTCGGATCCGACTGTCCAGCAGTCGTTTCCGGATGAGCGCTGAGCTGCCCGAAGGCTGAGCGGAGCGCTAGAACTCCACGGCTCGCACCCCCGGTCCGGCCGTCGATATCCGCCGTCGATGAGCTCGACTGGGCGGAGTTGGTGCGCGCAGCGTCCTGGTCGACACAGTCTGGCATCGCCAGCAAAGCGAAGGGCTACCCGACCGCGGGCGGTAGCAGTGCCGGTGCGGTCCGGGTCGAAGTAGACGACGTTCACGCCCGCCGCGTGCGCTCGTACCTCGGCAAGCTCACCCTCTGCCCGACGCTGTCGGGCGTACCCGGAATCGGTGGGTGCGTCGGCTCAGAGCCGGGCGGTGCGCAGGTCGACGCGGCCGTCGGTGATCGGCACTCCTTCTTCGGCGAGCAAGCGCAACTGGCGGGCGGCGAGGTGGGCGGCGGGGCGGCCGGACGCGCCGATCACCCGGTGCCACGGGAGGTCGGCGGAATCGGTGCGCATGATCCAGCCGACGGTCCGCGCCGAGGACAGGCCGGCGCCCTGGGCGATGTCGCCGTAGGTCGACACCCGGCCGGGCGGGATCGCGGCGACCAGCGCGCGGACCCGTTCGACCTGCTCCTCCGTCGTGGCCGCCATCGCCGCTACAGCGCCGCGGCGATCAGGGCGGCCGCCTCGGCGGGGCGGGCCTGGGCGACCATGTGGTCGCAGTCCCACACCTCGACGGTGAGCCGGTCGCCGAGGTGGGCGGACAGCGCGGCCAGGAACTCGGCGGTGACGTACGGTGGCTGCACCTTGGCCGCCCGGACCAACACGGTCGGCAGGTCGGCGGGCGGCAGCGCGAACGGGCGCGCCAGCTGACCCCAGTACGAGGTGATCGCAGGCTGGAAGATCCGCCAGCCCACCCGGCCGCCCTCGGTGGGCACCAGGTGCTCGGCCAGTTCGCGTTCGAGCAGCGCCGGGTCGACCTCGTCGGGGCTCCACGCGCTGTGCTGCTTGTCGGACCTGGCCTCGGCGAGGTCGGTGTAGTCGGGGGAGGCCAGGTTGGCGAGGGCGACCTGTTCGATCAGCTTCGGGTCGATGCCGATCGCGGGGTCGAGCAGGATCAGCGACCGCACCAGCTCGGGATGCCGCCGGGCCAGATGGATGCCGCACGCGCCACCGAAGGAGTGGCCGACGACGACCACCGGCCCGTCGGTCTCGGCGCGGACCAGCGCGGCCAGATCGTCGACGATCGTCTCGAAGTCCCACGGCGGCAGCGAGGTCGATCGACCGTGTCCGCGCAGGTCAGGGGCGATGACCCGGGCCTGGGGCAGATGCTCGGTGGCCAGGGTTTCCCAACGGTTGCCGTGGCCGGTGAGGCCGTGCAGGGCGAGGACGACGGGGCCGTCGGCGGGACCGAAACGATGCACATGAAGCGGGGACACGACAGTCATTCTGGCCGGTCGCGCACGGTCGCGCAGCGTGTCCCCCCGGCGGGGGAGTGCTGGCGTGTCGTACTGGTCTGTTGCAATAGCCGACGTGGTGCGATCGGATAGCTCGGTGCGACTCGTGCGCCGGACGACGCGGGCGCCCCGGCCGCGAGCCTGGGGCGCCGCTGTTCGCGCGCTGTTCGCGGAGCAGGCCCAGCCGGCGCCACCGCGGCCGGGCTGGCGGCCGTGGCAGGTTCTCGGCGGGCCGGGCACCGGCAAGACCGCGCTGCTGGTCGACCTGGTGACGGCGCGGATCACCGACGGCGCCGACCCCTCGTCGGTGCTGGTCCTCACCCACACCAAGCAGGCCGCCGCCGCGCTGCGCGACGCGATCACCGTCCAGCTCGGGCCGCACGCGGGTGGCATCCCCGGCGCCAGCAGGGAACCGATGGTGCGCACCCTGCACTCCTACGCGTTCTCGGTCCTGCGCCGCCACGCCGACCTGCACGGCAACCCGCCGCCGCGGCTGCTCACCGGCGCCGAACAGGACGCCGTGCTGCGCGAGATGCTGCGCGGCGACCTCGCCGACATCGAGGCGGGCGCGCACGGCCTGTGGCCGCCCCGGCTGCACCCCGCCCTGGCACTGGGTGGTTTCGCAGAGCAACTGCGCGACCTCATGCTGCGGGCCACCGAACGTGGGCTCGGCCCCGAGGACCTGATGGCCCTCGGCCGCGAGCACGACAACGACGCCTGGGTGGCGGCGGGCCGGTTCTTCCAGCGCTACGAAGAGGCGTCGATGCTGCGCTGGTCGGTCGGCGTCGCGGCGCCGGAGGCGACCGCGCCCGCGCTCGACGCCGCCGAGCTGGTCGGCGCGGCCCTCGACGCCCTGGCCGGTGACCGGAATCTGCTCGCCGCCGAACGCGATCGGATTCGCTACCTGCTCGTCGACGACGCCCAGCACCTCGACCCGCAGGCCGCGACCCTGGTGCGCGCCATCGGCAGCGGCAGCGCGAGCACGGTCGTCACCGGCGACCCGGACCAGGCCGTGTTCACCTTCCGCGGCGCGGACTCCCGGTTCCTCGTCGACCTCGACACGGTGCCGCAGCGGCGAATCATCCTGCGGCACAACCATCGCAGCGGCGAACCCATCCGCCTGGCCACCGCGCGGATCGCGGCGCGACTGCCCGGTAGTGCGCGGCATCGCGTGCTGCCCGGACAGCACGCCGATCCGCCGATGGCCGCCGATCACGCGTCCCGGCCATCGACGTCCGGCGACGCGGGGCCGGATCGGTCCGGCCACTCCGGCGGCGGGTCGACGGCGGCCGAGGCACCGGGGCAGGCCGACGAGATACCCGACCACGAGGTCGAGTCGAGCGTGCGGGTCCGGGTGTTGTCGACCGCGGCCAAGGAGGCGGCGCTCATCGCCGATCACCTGCGCCGGGCGCACCTGACCGACGGGATCCCGTGGTCGTCGATGGCGGTGATCGTGCGCTCGGTCCCGCTGTCGCTGGCGCCGCTGCGGCGGGCACTGCTGGCGGCGGGCGTGCCGGTGCGCAGGCCCGCGGTGGCCGAACCGCTCGCCCGCAGGCGGGGTGCCGCGTGGATGGTGCTGGCTCTGCGGGTGCTGCTGGCGGGCGACTCGTCGCGCCCGGGCTCGCGGCGCGCGATCGATGCCATGTTCTCGCCCGAGGACGCCATGGACCTGCTGTCCGGCCCGCTCGGCGGCGCCGACCAGATCGCCCTGCGGCGACTGCGCCGTGGCGTCCGCCGCACGGTCCTCGACCTGGAACGCACCGGCGCGCTGGCCGCCGCCGACCCGTACGCCGACGCGGGCCAGTTCCTGCTGTGGGACGAGACACCGCCGCCCCCACCGGAACCGCCCGAGCCGGAGCTGGATCCGATCGACGGCGAATGGCTGCCGCCGGAGCCCGATCCGGAGGACCCGCTGCGCCCGGAACCCGAACCGGACTGGGACATCGCCGAACGCCTGCCCGACGACATCGACCTGCTCGACGCCGAAACCCCGCCCGCCGCACCGCCGGTCGCCGTCGGACCGCCCCGGCCGGAACCCGAGCCACCGGCGGTGCCGCTGATCGACCAGTCCTCGGCGGAGGTCCTGCGCGACCTGATCGTCGGCATCGGCGAGGAACGGCTGCTCGACGGACTCACCGAGGTGGAGGCGGCGCCGCTCCAGCGGGTGCTGCGCGCGATCCGCAAGGCGCGCGAGACCCAGGCCAGGGGTCAGGGCGTCGAGGACGTGCTGTGGACCCTGTGGACCAGTTCCCGGCTGGAACGCCGCTGGTTCCGGCAGTCCCGGCGCGGCGGCGCGGCGGGCATGCAGGCCGATCGCGACCTCGACGCCGCCGTCGAATTGTTCGACGCCGCGGCGGGATACGTCGACCGGCTACCCAAGGCGAGCATCGACGGTTTCGTCGAATACCTCCTGCACCAGCAGATTCCGCAGCAGGGCAGGCCGCTGACCGCCGAGGGCGAGGCGGTGTCGCTGCTCAGCGCGCACGCGGCGGCGGGCCGGGAATGGGACGTGGTGGCGGTGGCCGCGGTGCAGGAGGGCATCTGGCCCAACCCGCGCGCCAGGGGCACCCTGCTGCACACCGAGGACCTCGTCGACCTGGTCGCCGGCGTCGATCTCGGCGCGACGACGAGCCGGGCCGCGCCGATCCTGGCCGAGGAACGCAGGCTGCTGCTCGTCGCGTGCAGCAGGGCCAGGCGGTCGCTGCTGGTCACCGCCGTCGAATCCGCGGCGGGCGAACAGGATCTGGTGCCGTCGCGCTTCCTCACCGAACTGCTCGGCGACGACGACACCGGCGAACCCGGCGCGCTGCCCGTCGCCGATCCCGGTCGCGCGCTGGTGATGCACGCCCTGGTCGCCGAATTGCGCGGCGTGGTCTGCGATCCCACCACCGCGCCCGACCGGCGGGACCGGGCCGCCCACCAGCTGGCCCGGCTCGCCGACGCGGGCGTCCCCGGCACCGACCCGGGCGACTGGTACGGCACCGCCGAGCTCAGCTCGGACCGGGAACTGTGGGATGACGACGATTCCCCCATCGGCCTGTCCCCGTCGACGGTCGAGCTGCTGCGCACCTGCCCGCTGCGCTGGGCGCTGGAGCGCCACGGCGGCACCGACGGCGACAATCCGCACGCGGTCAAGGGCAATCTCGTGCACACGCTGGTGCAGGCGCTGGCCGGTGACGTGCCGGAGGCGCAGGTCCGCGCGGCGCTGGACCAGGCGTGGCAGACGGTCGACCCGGCCACCGGCTGGCATTCCCGGCAGGAGCTGCGCCGCACCGAGGCGATGCTGGAGACCTTCCTGTCCTGGGTCAGGACCACCCGTGGCGAACTCACCCAGGCGGGTGTGGAGGTGCCGGTGGACTGCGTGCTGCCCGCGCGGGCGGACGACGAACGCGCCGTGCGGATCCGCGGCCGCATCGACCGCCTGGAGCGAGACGCGCAGGGGCGCTTCGTGATCGTCGACGTGAAGACCGGCAAGACGCCGGTCAGCGCGAAATCCGTGGCCGACCACGCCCAGCTGGCGACCTACCAGGTGGCCGCCGCGCACGGCGCGCTCGACGAGGCGGAATCCGCGGCGCCCGCCGACCCCGGTGGCGCCCGGCTGGTCTATGTCGCGAAGCCGCACACCAAGACCGGCGCCACCGAACGCGCCCAGACCGCCCTGGACGCCGAGGGTCTCGACACCTGGCGCGACACGATCCACGACGCGGCGGCCGCCACGCGCGGGCCCGGCTACTTGGCCGTGCGCAACGATGGGTGCAGGCACTGTCCGGTCGCGGGCAGTTGCCCGGTGCAGGACACCGGACGGCAGGTGACCGACGAGTGAGCGGCGTGCGCGTCACCCCGCAGCGGTTGGCCGATGCGCTCGGGCTGCCGCCACCGACCGCCGAGCAGGCGGCGGTCATCGCCGCGCCGCCGGGGCCGACCCTGGTGGTGGCGGGCGCGGGCGCGGGCAAGACCGAGACGATGGCCGCGCGGGTGGTGTGGATGGTGGCCAACCAGCTGGTCGCCCCGGACGAGGTGCTCGGCCTCACCTTCACCCGGAAGGCCGCCCAGCAGCTGACCTCCCGCATCCGCACCCGGCTGGCCCGGCTGGCGGGCGCGCCGCTGGTCCGCGAGATCGACCCGACCGGGGCGCTGCGCACCCTGATCTCCGGCGCCGAACCGGAGATCAGCACCTACCACTCGTACGCGGGCAGGCTGCTCACCGCGCACGGCCTGCTGCTACCGGTCGAGCCGTCGGCGGCGCTGCTCACCCAGACCCAGCTGTGGCAGCTCGCGCACGAGGTGGTGCGGTCCTGGGACGGCGACCTCGACACCGATCGCACGCCGGTCTCGGTGACCGAGGCGGTGCTGGCGCTGGCCGGGCAGCTCGCCGAGCACCTGGTGGAGCCGGAGCAGCTCGCCGAGGCGCACGCCGAGCTGGAGAAACTGGTGTACACCTTGCCCGCCGGTCCGCGTCAGCGGGGCGGGCCGAGCAAAACGCTCACCGCCGTCGTCGACGCGCAACGGGAGCGCGTCGCGCTGCTGCCGCTGGTCCGGCAGCTCGCCGAGGCGCTGAACCGCCGTGGCGCCCTCGATTTCGGCTCGCAGATGTCGCTGGCCGCGCAGCTGGCCGTCGACCATCCGGAGGTGGCCGCCGCCGAACGCGCCCGGTTCAAGCTGGTCCTGCTCGACGAGTACCAGGACACCGGGCACGCGCAGCGGGTGCTGCTGTCGGCGCTGTTCGGCGATGCCGACGCGGTCCGCCAGGATCGGCCGCGGCCGGTGCGGGTCCGGGGTGGCGCGCCGGCAGCACCGGCACAGGAACCGGAGATGCTGTGGGATCCAGACCATCTCGGTCGCGCAGGCGACCCTGCGGGTCACCTGCTCGGAGCCGACAGCGATGTCGGTCGGGGTGCGGCGGATCGCGCGAATGCCGGTGCAGCTGGCCGTCGACAGGACAGCGATCCCGGCAGGCGCGCCGATCGTGGCGCTGACAGCGGGTCGGGCGACGTTCGGGAGACGGGCGAAACCGGCTCGGGTGGAAGAGCTCTGGCCGTGACCGCGGTCGGTGACCCGATGCAGTCGATCTACGGCTGGCGCGGCGCCTCGGCCGCCAACCTCCCGCGCTTCGCGACCGACTTCCCCGCGGCGCCCGGCGTGCCCGCGCCGATCCTGCCGCTGCTGACCAGCTGGCGGAACCCGCCGGAAGCCCTCGCCCTGGCGAACCTGGTCGCCGATCCGCTGCGGCTGCGGGCCAAGGCCGCGGGCGGCGCGACCGTCGACGCGCTGCGGGCCAAGCCCGAGGCACAGCCGGGGACAGTGGAGCTGGCCCTCACCGAAACCGTGGCGCAGGAACGGGACTGGATCGCCGAGCGCATCGCCGGGGAATGGTCGGCGGCCAGGGCGGCCGACCAGCCGCCCCCCACCTCGGCGGTGCTGATCCGGCGCAACGCCGACGCGGCGCCGCTCGCCGAGGCCCTGCGTGAGCAGGGACTGCCGGTCGAGATCGTCGGCCTCGGTGGGCTGCTCGCGACGCCGGAGGTCGCCGACATCGTCGCCACCCTGCGGCTGATCGCCGAGCCGGGTACCGGCAGCGCCGCCGTTCGCGTTCTCACCGGCGCGCGCTGGCGGCTCGGCGTCGCCGATCTCGCCGCCCTGGCCCGGCGCGCGCGAATGCTGTCGATCGGCAGCCTGTCCGGCGACGCGTCCGCCGCCATCACCGACGCCGCCGGACTGGCGAGCGCGTTGCGTGAGGTCGCGCCGGAGCCCACCGAGCAGGCGGGTCTGGCCGACGCCATCGCCGATCCCGGTGCGCCCGACCAGTATTCGGAGGCCGGATTCACCCGCATCCGCGCGCTCGGCGAGGAGCTGACCGCGCTGCGCGAGCGCAGCGGACAGCCACTGGTCGAGCTGGTCGCCGATGTCGAACGCACCATCGGTGTCGGCGTGGAGACCCAGGCCAGGCGGGCCATCGCCGGCGGCGGCGCGGGCCGCGAGCACCTCGACGCGTTCGCCGAGGTGGTGGCCGGGTACGCGGCCGACACGCGCGCCTCACTGAGCGGGCTGCTGGCCTTCTTCACCGCGGCCGAATCCGTCGAGAACGGCCTGGAACCGGGCGAAGTGGAGGTCGCGCGCGATCGCGTGCAGGTGCTCACCGTGCACGCGGCCAAGGGCCTGGAGTGGGAGGTCGTCGCGGTGCCGCACGTGAGCGCGTCGGTGTTCCCGTCGACAACCGCGCTGAGCACCTGGCTCGGCGCGCTCACCGAACTGCCCACCACCCTGCGCGGCGACCGCGCCCAGCCCGACGCGTCCGAGGGCGTGCCGGTCCTGGACCTGAGCCGGATCGGCGACCGCGCCGAACTCGAACGCGCCCTCGTCGACCACAAGGACGCGCTCAAGAGCCGCCGCCTCGACGAGGAACGCCGCCTGTTCTATGTGGCCCTCACCAGAACCGAACGGGTGCTGCTGGTTTCGGCCTACTACTGGCCCGAGACCGGCACCGCGCCGAAGGGCCCGTCGGAGTTCCTGCTCGAACTGAAACTGGCGAACGAGGACCGGGACAGCGCGGCCTTCGGCGTCGCGACCATCGCCCGCTGGGACGAGCAGCCGCCGCCTGATGCCGTCAACCCGTTCGCCGACAACCCGCCCACCGCCCCCTGGCCGCGCGACCCGCTCGGCGGCCGCCGCGACCCGATCGAACAGGGCGCGGCGCTGGTGCGCACCGCGCTGGAGCGATTGCGCTCCCGCCCGGCCGATCCCGAGCCGACCGACGACGAGGACGACCCGGAGGGCTGGGCCACCGACGTCGACGCCCTGCTCGCCGAATTCACCGCGGCCGAACTCGCCGACCAGCAGGTGGAACTGCCCGGCCAGCTGCCCGCCACCGCGCTGGTGGAATTGCGCGCCGATCCGACCCGGCTGGCGGCCCGGCTGCGCCGTCCCCTGCCGTACCCGCCGAACCCGATGGCCCGGCGCGGCACCGCCTTCCACGCCTGGGTGCAGTCCTGGTTCGGCACCGAACAGCTGCTCGGCCTCGACGAACTGCCCGGCGCCGCCGACAGCGGCACCGAGCAGGGCCGGGCCGATCGTGAACTCGCCGCCATGCAGGCCGCGTTCCGCCGCTCCCCGTGGGCGCATCGCAACCCGATCGACGTCGAGGTGCCGTTCGAGACGAGCATCGCGGGCACCGTCATCCGCGGCCGGATGGACGCCGTCTTCGCCGAACCCGGTGACCGCTGGGTGGTGGTCGACTGGAAGACCGGCGCCGAGCCCGGCCCCGCCGACGAAGCCGCCGTGGCGGTGCAGCTGGCCGTCTACCGGCTCGCCTGGGCACGGCTGATGGCCGCGCGCACCGGCACCGACGAGGCTCGGATGCTCGAACGGGTCGGCGCGGCATTCCATTACGTCCGGTCGGGACGCACCATCGCGCCCACCGACCTGGCCGGTCCGCGCGAACTGGAACAGCTCCTGCGCGACGCGGCTCCGGTCCCGGATGTCGAATGAGCCCGCGACGCGCGCACGCAGTAGGCTCCCGGTTTGTGCCGGAGCCGGTGGACTCGGTGCCGGGCCGAGCGAAAGGAGGGGGCGATGCCAGGGGACACACGTGGCCCGGTCGGGCTCAGCAGCAGCCCGGACTACGCGCTGGTCGGTCTCTTGCGGATCCCCGCGGTGCAGACCAGTCCGTGGGTATCGCTCACCCGCCGCGTCCTGTTCGCGATCGCGCTGCTGTTCGCCGCGGCGACCGTGGTGTACATCGGCCGTGACGGCTACCGCGACAACTCCGGCGACGAGCTGTCGTTCCTGGACGCGATGTACTACGCCACGGTCTCGCTCTCGACCACCGGTTACGGCGACATCGCGCCGATCACTCCCTCGGCGCGGCTGATCAACACGATCGTCATCACGCCACTGCGTGTCCTGTTCCTGATCGTGCTGGTCGGCACCACCCTCAGCGTGCTCACCGAACGGTCGCGGCAGGCGTTCAAGATTCAGCGATGGAGGCACACCGTGCGCAATCACACCGTCGTCGTCGGCTACGGCACCAAGGGGCGCACCGCGATCGACGCCATGCTGGCCGACGGCGCGCAGCAGGCCGACATCGTCGTCGTCGACACCGACGCGGTCGCGCTGGAAGCGGCGGCGAGCGCGGGCCTGGTCACCGTGCACGGTTCGGCGACCAAGTCCGATGTGCTGCGGCTGACCGGCGTGCAGCGGGCCGCCTCGGTCATCGTCGCCACCAACCGGGACGACACCGCCACCCTGGTGACGCTCACCGCCCGCGAACTGAACAAGACCGCCAAGATCGTGGTTGCCATCCGCGAGGCGGAGAACACCCACCTGGTGCGCCAGTCCGGCGCCGACTCGGTCGTGGTGTCGTCGGAGACCGCGGGCCGTTTGCTCGGCATCGCGACCACGACGCCCACCGTCGTGGAGATCATGGAGGATCTGCTCACGCCCGAGCAGGGCTTCGCCGTCGCCGAACGCGAGGTCGAACCGGGTGAGATCGGTGGCTCGCCGCGGCATCTGAGCGACATCGTGCTCGGCGTGGTGCGCGACGGGAACCTGATCCGGGTGGGCGAACCCGAGGTCGACGCGCTCGAGGCCGCCGACAAGCTGCTCTACATCCGGCACACCGGCAAGTGATCCGGGACTCGTCGACCGGCTAGGCTCGGTCGTGTGTCGTTCCGGTTGAAAGACGTTCCGCTGCTGTCGCGTTCCACGATCGATCGAGCCGAGCACGTCCGGCTCGATCCCGACGCCCTGCGCGAGGGCTGGGGCAAGGCCAAGGTCCTGCGGGTCGACGCGCGCGGCCGGGTGCGGGTGGAGAACGCGGGCGTCGTGCTGGACGCGGCCGTCACGATCGCCGCCGAGCCGGGGGCGGGCGCGGTGTTCCTCGGCGTCGCCGAGGACAGTCACCTGTGGGCCGTGCGCGAGCCCGAGCTCGACGGGACACTGAAGGATCTGCGCGCGCTCGGCGCCGTCGACGACTTCACCGCCGACCTGCTCGCCACCGCCTACGCGCTGCTCAACTGGCACGACCGGGCCGGGTTCCACGGCAGCGACGGCACCTCGACCACCTCGTCGCGAGGGGGCTGGTCTCGGCTGACCGCCAGCGGCGAGGAGGAGTTCCCCCGGATCGACCCCGCCATCATCTGCCTGGTGCACGACGGCGCCGACCGGGTGCTGCTGGCCCGGCAGCACAGCTGGCCCGAGACCATGTTCTCGCTGCTGGCCGGTTTCGTGGAGGCGGGCGAGTCGCTCGAGCACTGTGTCGAGCGGGAGATCCGCGAGGAAGTGGGCGTCGACGTGCGCGAGGTCACCTACCTCGGCAGTCAGCCGTGGCCGTTCCCGCGCTCGCTGATGGTCGGCTTCGCCGCTGTCGGCGATCCGGAGCAGGAGCTGGTGTTCTCCGACGGCGAGATCGCCGAGGCGCACTGGTTCACCCGCGACGAGGTCCGCGCGGCGTTGCGGGCGGGCGACTGGGCGGCGGCCCGCGAGCAGGGCGCGCGGCTACTGGTGCCCGGGTCCATCTCGATCGCTCGCACGATCATCGAATCCTGGGCCGAGTAGCCGGCGCGCTGAGCTCAGGCCAGCGCGGCCAGAGCCTGCTTGACCTGCGACAGCGACGGGTTGGTCGCCGTCGAGCCGTCGCGGAACTTGATGGTCGGCACGACGTGGTTGCCGTTGTTCACGCTGCCGACGAATTCGGCCGAAGCGGGGTCGTCCTCGATGTCGATCACGGTGTAGGTGATGCCCGCCTCGTCGAGCTGGGTCTTGAGGCGACGGCAGTAGCCGCACCAGGTGGTCGAGTACATCGTCAGATCAGTGGTTGCTTCAGTCACGGGATGTGCAACGTCGGAGGTGGGCGTGGTGTTCCTGGCCCGGTTGCACGACAAGTAGTAAGCGCGCATACTTTATTCATGATTCTCGCCGAGGCTTCCGCCGAGACCGTTGCCGCGCCCGCCACGCTGTTCGCTATCTGGGGTGAGATGGAGAGCTGGCCCGAATGGAACGCCGACACCGCCTGGGTCCGCCTGGACGGCCCTTTCGCGCAGGGTGTGACGGGCAAGCTCAAGCCCAAGGGCGGCCCGGCGGTGCGGTTCGAGGTCGCCAAGCTCACCGCGACCGAGTTCGACGACGTCTCGCGCCTGCTCGGGGCGAGGCTGACCTTCGCGCACACCGTCACCCCGGTCGCCGACGGCCGGGTGTCGGTCGGCGTGCGGGTGGAGCTGACCGGGCCGTTGCGGCCGCTGTGGAACCTGATCCTCGGCACCGACATCGCGAAGTCGGTCCGGCCCGACCTGGCCGCGCTGATCGCGCGCGCCGAGGCCAGGGACGCCGCGACCGCGGGCCGCGCGTGAGCGAGGGCCTGCGCACCGAATTCGGCGACGCGCAGGAAAGCCCCGGCCTGCTGCTGTGGCAGGTGACCAACCGCTGGCAGGCGGCGCAGCGGGCCGCCCTGGCGCCGTTCGACCTCACCCATGTGCAGTTCGTGCTGCTCGCCTCGCTGACCTACCTCGGGCACCGCGGCGCGGAACCGGTGATGCAGCGTGAGCTGGCCGAACACGCCGCCACCGACCCGATGATGACCTCGCAGGTGCTGCGCGCGCTGGAACAGAAGGGCCTGATCGAGCGGCGCGAGCACCCGCACGACCGCAGGGCAAGGGCCCTGGTGGCCACCGCCGACGGCGTAGCGCTGGCGAACCGCGCCGTCGTGGCCGTGGAGGCGTGCGACCGGACGTTCTTCGGGCCGCTGGGCGCCGGCGTCGGTGGCTTCGCCCGCGCGCTGTGCTCGCTGCGCGACGGCGCGCCGTAAGCCCAGGTCGGCGGCCGTCGGGTCCGGTTGTCGGCGGGCGCTGTCATGATGGTGCCCGTGCCAGCACTCGATCTCACCGCCCTCGACCCGGAACAGGCCGCCGCGGTGCGGGCGCCACGGGGTCCGGTGTGCGTGCTAGCCGGTGCGGGCACCGGCAAGACCAGGACGATCACCCACCGCATCGCGCACCTGATCGCGGGCGGGCACGTCAAGGCCGACCAGGTGCTGGCGGTGACCTTCACCGCCAGGGCGGCGGGGGAGATGCGCAACCGGCTGCGCTCGATGGGGCTCGGTGGCGAGGCTGGGCAGGTCCAGGCCCGCACCTTCCACGCCGCGGCGCTGCGGCAGCTGCGGTACTTCTGGCCGCAGGTCGTCGGTGACGTGCCCTGGCGGCTGCTCGACAGCAAGTTCCCGGTGGTGTCGCAGGCCGCGCACCGGGCGGGCCTGGGCACCTCGACCGAACTGATCCGCGACCTGCTCAGCGAGATCGAATGGGCCAAGGCGTCGCTGATCGCGCCGGAGGACTATCCCGCCGCCGCGGCCAGGCACCACCGGGACGCGCCAGTAGAGGTGACCAGGGTGGCCCAGGTCTACGCGGGCTACGAATCGATGAAGACCTCCGCCGACGGCCTGCTGCTCGACTTCGACGACCTGCTGCTGCACACCGCCGCCGCGCTCGAGGACTATCCGGCCGTCGCCGACGAATTCCGTGGGCGCTACCGCAGTTTCGTGGTCGACGAATACCAGGACGTCACCCCGCTGCAGCAGCGGGTGCTCGACGCCTGGCTCGGCGAACGCGACGACCTCACCGTCGTCGGCGACGCCAACCAGACCATCTACTCCTTCACCGGCGCCACCCCGAACTACCTGCTCGACTTCTCCCGCCGCTTCCCCGACGCCACCGTCATCCGGCTCGAACGCGACTACCGCTCCACCCCGCAGGTGGTGTCGCTGGCCAACCGGGTGATCGGCGCCGCGCGCGGCCGGATCGCCGGGACCAGACTCGCGCTGATCGGCCAGCGGCCCGACGGGCCCGAACCCGAGTTCGCCGAATACCCCGACGTGCCCGCCGAAGCGGCGGCCGTGGCGGGCCGGATCAAGAAGCTGATCGCCGCGGGCACCCCCGCCGCCGAGATCGCCGTGCTGTACCGGATCAACGCCCAGTCCGAACCGTTCGAGCAGGCACTCAACGCCCGTGACATCCCCTTCCAGGTGCGCGGCGGCGAGGGCTTCTTCCAGCGGCAGGAGGTGCGCCAGGCGGTGCAGGCGCTGCGCCAGGCCGACGCGCGCGACGACCTGCCCGACGAATCGCGCAGCGGCGCCGAGCTGATCACGCTGGTGCGCGCCGTGCTCGCCCCGGTCGGGCTCACCGCCGAGGAACCGGCGGGCGCTCAGGCCAAGGAACGCTGGTCCTCGCTGCTGGCGCTCGTGCAGCTCACCGAGGAACTGGTCGGCCACGACGAGGAGATCGACCTCACCGGACTGCTGCGCGAGCTCGCGACCAGGGCCGAGGCCAAGCACCCGCCGACCGTCGACGGCGTCACCCTGGCCTCGCTGCACGCGGCCAAGGGCCTGGAATGGGACGCGGTGTTCCTGGTCGGCGTCGCCGACGGCACGCTGCCGATCCAGCACGTCCTCGGAGACGACGGCAGCCCGTCCGATCAGGCGGCGCTGGAAGAGGAGCGCAGGCTGCTCTATGTCGGTGTCACCCGGGCGCGCGAACATCTCGCCGTGTCCTGGGCGCTGGCGCGGACCGAGGGCGGCAGGCGGGTGCGCAGGCGCTCACGGTTCCTCAACGGCCTGGTCCCCGACGACTCGCCCGCCTCCCGGATCGCCGCCACCGCGACCGGTCCGAAGGACACCGACGGCAAGCGCCCGCTGTGCCGGGTCTGCGCGAAACCGCTGATCGGCACCTACGCCACCATGCTCGGCCGGTGCCGCCGCTGCCCGGCCGAACTCGACCCGCAGCTGCTGGACGCGCTGAAGGAGTGGCGGGCGGAGAAGGCCGAGGTCCTGCGGGTGCGCGACTTCGTCGTCTTCACCGACACGACGCTCACCGCGATCGCCGAGCAGCTGCCCGCCGACGACGCGGCGCTGGGCGCGATCGCGGGCATCGGCCCGAAGAAGATCGAGCAGTACGGCGCGGACGTGCTCGCCATCGTCGCGTCCCGAATGCGGGCCACGACACAAAACCGCAGGTAGAAAATAGGTTGTTCGGTTCTCGATCATTGCCTATGGTGGAGAACACGCACCGAGAGTGATCTCGGCGCGGGTTTCTATCAGCACACGAGTTCAGGAGGGAGGCAGTCAGATGAACAGCAACACCACGTTCGACGCGATGGGCAATCGCGTCCTGGTGAACGCGTCCATGGTGTCCGCCTCCCGGGGGGTCCTCGCTCTGCAGGGGACCGGTCTGTCCGGCGTCGATACCACCGCTGTGCCGATGACTGTCGTCCATCAGCACACCCCGATTCGTCTCCAGGACAAGCCCAGCGTGGGTTGGCAGCCGACGGCCATCGAGGCCCCGGCAGCACCGGCCGTCGATTTCGGATACGCACCCGAATTCGCCGGCGCAATCCGCCTCCGTGTCCACCCAGCGACCGTGATCAGGTCTCGGCAGAGATGTCGAACTAGGTAGGGAAACTCCTCCCAGACCTCCTGGCCACGGATCGCGAGAAGCGAAATCCGTGGCCATTTTCTTTCGGCTCCTCAGCCGTTGGCACCGGGTTCGCACACCGAACGAACAACCGCTGCAAACGAGCTGAAGGAGAACGACGTGTTCACCGCCCAGGAATGGCCGACGGCCACTGCTGACGTGACATGCCGAACCGTGGCGTCCCTGCCCTGCCGGGCCGGAAACCCTGATCTGTGGTTCGCCGAGAGCCCGAACGACCTCGAGCAGGCCAAGCAACTGTGCGCGTCCTGCCCGATCCGCAAGGGCTGCCTGACCGCGGCCATCGACCGCGCCGAGCCGTGGGGTGTCTGGGGTGGCGAGATCTTCGACCAGGGTGTCGTGATCGCCCGCAAGCGCCCGCGTGGCCGTCCGCGCAAGGTCGCGATCCCGGCATGAACCCCGGAAAAGGCCTGTACCGCAAACGAACCGCTCACCGAGTCCTGGTGAGCGGTTCGTTTGTCTTTCGCGGTTGTTCGGGTGCGGGCCGGGGCTAGGACGCGCGTTCGGCGCGGAAACCGGGGACCCAGGTGCGGACCAGGTTCATGAAACCGAGTTCCGCGTCGAGCTGGGCCAGGATGCCGACGGAACCGCCGAGCACCCGGAAGATCGTCAGGTATTCGGCCGGAAGCTGGAGGGCGCGTGCGGTTTTCATCTCGGGGCTGGTGAACTCCGAGGCTTTGCCCGCGACCCGCTGCATCCAGGAGCGGGTGAAGTGGAAGGTGTCGGTGCGGATCGGGTCGCTGAACGGGCGCAGGTACGCCTCGATCTCCTCGTGGGTGACCGTGCGGCCCGGGATCACCCAGCCGTGCTCGTAGAGCAGTTCGGTGAGCTCGGCGTGGTCCTCCGCGACGGCCAGGGCCAGCATCCGGCCCAGGACCTCGGGGAACCCGTCCGGCATCGGCGCGCAGGCGCCGAAATCGAGCACGGCGAGCCTGCCGTCGGTGAGCACGAGGAAATTGCCGGGGTGTGGGTCGCCGTGCAGCAGGCCGACCCGCTCCGGGGAGGAGAAGTGGAAGGTGCCCATCAGTTCGGCGATCCGGTTGCGCTGCGTCCGTGTGCCGTCCGGGTCGGCCGCGCCCGCGGCGATGAGCGCCGAGACCGGGGTGCCGTCGAGCCATTCGGTGACGATCACCTTCGGGGCACCCGCGACCACCCGCGGCACCACGATCTGCGCGTGGCCGTCGAAGGCGGCGGCGAAGCGGCGCTGGTTGGCGGCCTCGATGCGGTAGTCGAGCTCCTCCTCGGTGCGTTCGGTGATCTCGGCGAGCAGCGGCTTGACATCGGCGCCGGGGATCACCGAGGACAGCAGACCGGTCATCCGCGACAGGGTCTTGAGATCGGCGCGCAGCGCCTCGTCGGCGCCGGGGTACTGCACCTTCACCGCGACCGCGCGTCCGTCCGACCACACCGCCCGGTGCACCTGGCCGATGCTGGCCGAGGCGGCCGGGGTGTCGTCGAAGGACTGGAAGCGCTCGCGCCATTTGGTGCCGAGCTGCTGGTCCAACACCCGGTGCACCGTCTCGGCGGGCATCGGCGGCGCGGCGGCCTGCAGCTTGGTGAGTGCCTCGCGGTAGTGCTCGCCGAACTCCTCCGGGACCGCGGCCTCCATCACGCTCAGCGCCTGGCCGAACTTCATCGCGCCGCCCTTGAGCTCGCCGAGCACGGTGAACAGCTGTTCGGCGGCCTTCTGGTTCAGCGTGGCGTTGATCTGCTGCTTGTCACCCCCGACCAGCTTCTTGCCGAAACCGACGGCGGCTCGTCCGGCAATACCGAGCGGAATCTTGGCCAACTTGGCATTGCGGCTGGAACTGCGGCGCACGATCTCGGACACGCTACCCATCATGGCCGAACTTGCCGCTGGTGTGCCATAAGAATGCTCACACCGTGCGGTGTGAGTACTCACCGGCCCGCGTCCGATTCCGGTGTGGCCATGGTGCGGCAGCCGCAGTCGGGATGCGGTGGCCAGGGGCGTCGGTGCACCTCGTGGGTGTCGAGGTTCAGCTCCATCGTGGCGTCGAGGGTGCCCGGGTCCTGGCGGGGTGAACAGGCGACGATCGTCTCCAGCTCGCCCAGTGCCAGCGCGGTGGTGGCGGCGATCCCGGCCGGTGAGGCGTGCCCGGTGCGGCCGAGCAGCTGGGCGGCCAGGTGCGGCCAGTCGGCGTCGAACCCGGTGCGGGTGAGATCGGCGCAGCGCAGGCAACTGGTCCGGCCCGGCAGGACCAGCGGGCCGACCACGCCGATGCCGTCGCGGATCCGGACCTGCAGGTGCGGTACCCGGCGCAGCACCAGGTCCACCGACAGGCGCGGGTCGACCATCAGCGCGTCGGTGAGGACCACCAGGTTGCACCCCGCCCCGACCGCGGTGCCCGGCCGGTACTCCCGGGATCGGGCCGGCCGGATGCCCATGCGCCGCAAACCGATCGTCACCGCGTCCGACAGTGGTCCGAGCCCGTGCACGGCGACACCGCGCACCGTGCCCTGTTTGCGCTCCGGTTGCAGCAGCAGCCCGGCCTCGTCGATCGCGCTGACCAGGGCGACGGTACGCGCGGGCGCGATACCGAATTCGCCCGCCCGCCAGACGATCTGGGGCAGCGACTGCAAGCCGTCGAGCAGGCGAAGGAAGGCCAGGACGGTGCCGGTGTCGAGTTCGGTGGTCTCGAGCAGCAGCGCTCGTTCCGGGTCCCACCCCAGCTGCACGGTCCCGGAGGGCCGAACCAGGGTGATCACCCGCGGGTGCAACATCGGTCCGCGCAGTGGCGTCGTGGTCGTCATGGCGCAAGTATCGGCTCGCGCCGACGGCCGACCGGGCGTGGAAAGCCTGGTTATCCACAGGTTTTCGGCGTGTCGCGAATATGGAATCAGCCTGTGGACAACTCGCGTCCCGCAGGTCGCGACGGGGTTTCCCGGAGCGCGACACTCCGGAAAGCGTGTCGCGCCACCACGATTCGCAGATTTTCCGCGGTCGTGGTGGCGCGAGAGCTCAGATCAGGACTGATCGGCGTCGGGATCGGTCTTGCCGCGCTCGGCCTCGTCGCGCTCGCGGGCCTCGGTCTCGGCCAGCTGGGCCAGCGGATCGTCGAAAGCGCCGGTGCCGCCGCCGAGTACGGAGTCGATGAATCCGGCGGGGGAGTCGAGGTCGCTGGAGTCGGGGAGCAGGTCGGGGTGCGCCCACACGCCGTCGCGGCGTTCCATGCCCGCGTCGGTGGTGAGGCGCCGCCACAGCGCCGCGGCCTCGCGGACTTTGCGCGGGCGCAGCTCCAGGCCGACCAGGGTGGCGAAGGTCTGCTCGGCGGGCCCGCCGGTGGCGCGGCGGCGGCGCAGCGTCTCCGAGAGCGCGCCCGCGCCGGGCAGCCGCTCGCCGACGGCGTCGGTGACCACCACGTCGACCCAGCCCTCGATCAGCGCGAGCAGGGTTTCCAGGCGCTCGAGTGCCTGCTTCTGCTCGGGCGTGGTCTGCGGCTCGAAGGTGCCCTGCGACAGCAGTTCCTCGAGCTTGGACGGGTCGCTCAGCGACATCGGGTCGATGTTCTGCGCGGCTTCCTCCAGCGCGGAGAAGTCCATCTTGATGCCGCGCGCGTAGTCCTCGACGGCGCCGAGCACCTGCGGGCGCAGCCACGGCACGTGCGCGAACAGCCGCTGGTGGGCGGCCTCCCTGGCCGCCAGGAAGACCATGATCTCGCTCTCGGGCTGCTCGAGCCCCTCGCTGAACGCCGAGATCGCGGTCGGCAGCAGCGCGGCGGTACCGGCCGGGCCGAGCGGCAGGCCGATGTCGGTGGAGGTCAGCACCTCCTTGGCCAGCTGACCGAGCGCCTGACCGAGCTGGGAGCCGAACGCCAGCCCGCCCATCTGCCCGAGCATGCCGACCATCGGCCCGGCGAACTGCTTGGCCTCCTCCGGCAGCTGCGCGGTCCACATGCCCGAGATCTGCTCGGCCACCGGGTCGCACAGGCGCTTCCAGGTGGGCAGGGTCTCTTCGATCCAGTCGTTGGCCGTCCAGGCGACGGTCCTGGTCGCGCCGGCGGGCAGCGTGGTGGCGCCGTCGAGCCACAGCTCGGCCAGGTGCGCCGCGTCGGTCACCGCGGAGGTCGTCTTCGCCGTGATCGGCGTGACGGTGGCGCCCAGCTGCTGGCGGGCCAGCCGCTTGGCCACGTCGTAGTTGACCGGCCCGGCCTGCGCACCGCCGGGGCCCGCCTGGCCCATGCCGCTGATCATCTGCCCGAGCTGGGTCAGCATCTGCCCCAGCTGCGACGGGTCGAAACCGCCCGCGCCCGCAGCTGCGAACCCGAACGGATCGTTTCCGCCGGGGCCGTTCGCCTCGTCGCGCCGCTTGCCGGACTCGTCGTCGTCGCGGTTCGAGAAGCCGAAGGGGAGATCGCTCATACCTCATACGTTACGCGGACACCAGGGGGCCACGGTGTTCGCGCATCGCGAAATCGATCCGGCCGCACACCCGGTAAAAGCGTGCCACTGCCGTCGGTGGCGGCCGGTGATCACTACTGTGGTCGGAGTGAATCGTCGGATCCTCACCCTGATCGTGGCCCTGGTACCCGTGCTCGTGCTCGGTGTGGTCGGCAGCGTGGTCACCGTGCCGTTCGTCGCGCTCGGGCCGGGGCCGACCTTCGACACCCTCGGCGAGGTCGACGGCAAGCAGGTGGTGGACGTCACGGGCGCACCCCTGGATCCGACGAGCGGGCACCTCAATATGACGACGGTCTCGGTCCGCGACGGGCTGAACCTGTTCGAGGCGTTCGGCTTCTGGGTCAGCGGCGAGCACGGCCTTGTCCCGCGCGCCGAGGTCTACCCGCCCGGTGTGTCGCGCGAGGAGGTCGACAAGTCCAACCAGCAGGACTTCAAGGACTCCGAGAGCAACGCCGAGGTCGCCGCGCTGCACTACCTGAAGCTGCCGACGGTCGTGCTGGTGCGCGGACTCGGCGAGAACGGCCCGGCCAAGGACGTGCTGCAGGTCGGCGACGAGCTGATCAGCATCGACGGCACGCCGATCACCACGCCCAAGGACGTCATCGACCTGGTCTCCACCAAGGGGCCGGGCACCACCATCACCGTCGTCTACCGCCGTGGCGACGCGCAGCAGACCACGCCGATCACCCTCGCGCCCCGCCCCGACGACTCGACCAAGGGCTACCTCGGCATCACGCCCGGTGAGGGCGGTCGTCCGCCGCTGCAGGTCGAGTTCAACCTCGCCGATATCGGTGGGCCGTCGGCCGGCCTGATGTTCAGCCTGGCCCTGATCGACAAGCTCTCGCCCGGTGAACTCAACGGCGGCCGGTTCGTCGCCGGGACCGGCACCATCGACCAGGAGGGCAAGGTCGGTCCGATCGGCGGCATCCAGTACAAGATGATCGCCGCCCGCGAGGCGGGTGCCGAGACCTTTCTGGTCCCGGCCGACAACTGCAACGAGGCCAGGCAGCGGGCGCCGGAGGGGCTGCGCCTGGTGCGGGTCGACACGCTCGACAGCGCGGTGACCTCGCTGGCCGACATCGACGCAGGCCGCGAGGCCGTCAGCTGCGGCTGATCACTCCAGCGTGTGGTGCAGGGCCTCGACCAGGCCCGGTGCCAGATTCGGGTACGTGCGCAGGTCGAGATCGCCGAAGCCGTCGTCGTCCTCGGGGCGGATCTGCAGCAGGCACAGCGACGTGCCCTGGCGCAGCACACCGGCGATGAGCCGGGCGTCGCGGCGACCGGGGTGGGCGTGCGCCGCGGCGCGCCCGGCCGCGTCGGCGGCGTCGTCGTCGGCGAGCAGCGGGACGAGCGCTTCGTCGAGATCGCTCTCGGCGTCCGGCGGGAGCACCACGATCTCCTGGACGAGCACGCAGCCCTCGACGGCGGGCGGCCAGGTGGTGGTCGCGAGGAATTCGTCGAGCGCCATCGACCCGCCGGTGATGTCGTCGGGGAAGGCTTCCTGCGCGATGGGGGTGAGCTCGCTGCCGTCGTCGAGCTGATCCTCGAGGTCGGGTTCGGCCGCGACCAGGTCGGCGGTCGGCACCAGGGCGAACATCTGCGGCGGGTTACCCCAGCCCTCGGCGTCGGCGAACTCGACGACCTCGCGCACACAGCGGGCGAGGACGACTTCGGCGTGCTGGTCATCGGTCACCCGCCCATCCAATCATTTTCGGCCCAGACGCTTGCACGGTGTCCGATTTCCGTAGAGTGGGCGCCAACGGTCCGGCAACGGACCATCCGCAACATCGGACTGCGGTGCTGCGCCGATCACCGGCGTGGTAGCCGCCGGACCCTTGGAGAGTGGCACCGTGGGCATGCGGCCCCCCACCGGTTTACCTTCGTTGTCCCGACGCAGCCGGGTGCTGCTGGTGACAGCAGTCGTCCTCGCGGCGCTGCTGCTGCTCGGGCCACGGCTCACCGACGCCTACACCAACTGGCTGTGGTTCGGTGAGGTCGGCTACCGCAGCGTGTACCTGGGTGTGCTGCGCACGCGGTTGATCCTGTTCGTCGTGGTCGCGGTGTTCGTCGGCCTCGTGGTGTGGGCCGCGCTGCTGCTGGCCTACCGGTCACGGCCGGTGTTCGTGCCCGTCGCCGGGCCCAACGATCCGATCGCGCGCTACCGCACCACCGTGATGGGCAGGCTGCGGCTGTTCGGCGTCGGCATCCCGGTGCTGCTCGGTCTGCTGTCGGGCCTGGTCGCGCAGTCGAATTGGGCGACCGTGCAGCTGTTCCTGCACGGCGGTGAGTTCGGCCAGCAGGACCCGCAGTTCCATCTCGACATCGGCTTCTACACCTTCGATCTGCCGTTCTACCGGATGGTGCTGAACTGGCTGTTCGTCGCCGTGGTGATCGCCTTCTTCGCGAACCTGGTGACCCACTACGTGTTCGGCGGGCTGCGGCTGGCCGGGCGTGAGGGCACGCTGACCAGGGCCGCGCGCGTGCAGCTCGCCGTCATCGCCGGAATCTTCGTGCTGCTCAAGGCGGTCGCGTACTGGTTCGACCGCTACGACCTGCTGTCGAGCACCCGCAAGGAGCCGACCTTCGGCGGCCCGTCGTACACCGACATCAACGCGGTGCTGCCCGCCAAGCTGATCCTGCTCTCGATCGCGGTGATCTGCGCGATCGCGTTCTTCGCCGGCATCGTGCTGCGTGATCTGCGGGTGCCCGCGATGGCGGCCGCCCTGCTGGTGCTCTCCTCGATCCTGGTCGGCGCGGTGTGGCCGATGGTGGTCGAGCAGTTCTCGGTGCGCCCGAACGCCGCCGACAAGGAGAGCCCCTATATCGAGCGCAACATCCTGGCGACGCGCCAGGCGTACGGCATCACCGACGACAAGGTCGAATATCAGGACTATCAGGGCGAGAGCAAGAAGAGCCCGCTCGAGGTGCCCGCGGACGCGGCGACCATCGGCAACGCCCGGCTGCTCGACCCGAACATCCTCTCGCCCACCTTCACCCAGCTGCAGCAGCGGAAGAACTTCTACGGCTTCCCCGAGTCGCTCGACATCGACCGCTACACCCTCGGCGGCGACACCCAGGACTACATCGTCGCCGCGCGCGAGCTGCATCCGGAAGCGCTCTCGGGCAACCAGAAGGACTGGATCAACCAGCACACCGTCTACACCCACGGCAACGGCTTCGTCGCCGCGCCCGCCAACCGGGTGAACAAGCCGCAGTCCGACGCGCCGAGCGTGGTCGGCGGCAGCGACTCCGGCTATCCGCTGTTCATGGTGAGCGACCTGTTCACCAAGGTGGACGACCAGCAGATCAAGGTCGACCAGCCGCGCATCTACTACGGCGAGCTGATCGCCCAGTCCGATCCCGACTACGCCATCGTCGGCGCCGCCGACGGCCAGGCGCCGCGTGAGTACGACTCCGACCAGGCCTCCTACACCTATGAGGGCAGCGGCGGCGTGCCGATCGGCAACTGGTTCAACCGCCTGGCCTTCGCGGCCAAGTACGCCGAGCGCAACATCCTGTTCTCCTCGGCGATCAGCGACGACTCCAAGATCCTGTTCAACCGCGGTCCGCGCGAGCGGGTGCAGAAGGTCGCGCCGTGGCTGACCACCGACGGCAATGCCTACCCGGCGGTCATCGACAAGCGCATCGTCTGGATCGTCGACGCGTACACCACGCTGGACAAGTACCCCTACGCCCAGCCGACCTCGCTCGACGGCGCGGTCGAGGACAGCATCGATAAGAAGACCGGGCGCGTCATCCCGCGCAAGGAGGTCAGCTACATCCGCAACTCGGTGAAGGCCACCGTCGACGCCTACGACGGCACCGTCACCCTGTACGAGACCGACACCACCGACCCGGTCCTCAAGGCCTGGCGCGGAGTGTTCCCGAACGCGGTGAAGCCGCAGAGCGACATCTCGCCGGAGCTGCGGGCGCACTTCCGCTACCCGGAGGACCTGTTCAAGGTCCAGCGCGACATGCTCACCAAGTACCACGTGGACAACCCGCGCGAGTTCTTCACCAACAACGCGTTCTGGTCGGTTCCCAGCGATCCCACGATCGAGGGCGGCACCTTCAACCAGCCGCCGTACTACGTGCTGCTGGGTGATCCGAAGACGAACAAGCCGGTGTTCAACCTGACCTCGGCGATGGTCGGCTACAACCGGCAGTTCCTGTCGGCCTACATCTCGGTGCGCTCCGACCCCGACGGGTACGGCAAGTTCACCGTGTTGCAGCTGCCGGTGGAGACGCAGACCCAGGGTCCGCAGCAGACGCAGAACTCGATGACCACCGCCGACGCGGTGTCGCGGGAGAAGACCCTGCTGTCGAACTCCAACAAGATCCGCTACGGCAATCTGCTCACGCTGCCGGTGGCCGACGGCGGCATCCTCTACGTGGAGCCGTTCTACAACGAACGCAACACCGGGTCATCGACGTTCCCGCAGCTGCTGCGCGTGCTGGTGAGCTACCGCGACGCGGCGGGCAGCGTGAAGGTCGGCTACGCGGCGACGCTGGCCGAGGCGCTGAACCAGGTCATGCCGGGTGCCGGCGCGCTGGCGACGCCGTTCGGTGGCGATCCGGCGGTCAAGCCGAAGCCGGGCGTCACCCCGCCGGTCGACCAGGGCACCACCACGCCGCCGAACGGCAGCACGACCCCGCCCGCCGGGACAACCACCCCGCCGGGGTCGACCGCCCAGGAGGCCGCGGCCGCCGAGCTCAGCCGCAAGATCGAGGCGGTCCGCACGGCGATGCGGACGGGCAACTTCACCGATTTCGGTAGGGCGCTCGAGGAACTGGACGCCGCGGTGAAGGCGTACCAGGACGCCGGCGGCCGGTAGCCGACGGTACGACTGCACAAGAAAGGCCCCGCCGGACGGCGGGGCCTTTCTCGTGCAGGGGGAACGGTGGATCAGCCGCCGATCGAGGCGATCAGCGGGGCACTGGCGTTGAGCAGGTCCTGGTACTGACCCGCGACGCCGTACTGCTCGGCCAGGGCCTGACCAGCGGCCTTGGCCTGGTCGACGGCGGACTGTACCTCGGTATCGGTCTGCGCGGGCAGCTCGACGGCGGGCTCCTCGACCACGGCGGGCTCGGGCTCGGAGGTGCCGGCCTGCAGGTAGCGGCCGCAGTGCGGCCACGCGCCGACACCCTGGCTGGCGAGCACGTTCTCCGCGACGCGGATCTGCTCTTCCTTGCTGGCGTTGTGCGCCGACCCCTGGCCACCGTTGGCGGCCCAGGTGCTCTGCGAGAACTGCAGGCCACCGTAGTAGCCGTTACCGGTGTTGATACCCCAGTTGCCACCGCTCTCGCACTGCGCGACACCGTCCCAGTTGTGGGTCGCGGCGGAGGCGGTGCCGGTGGCCAGGCTGAACGGAACGGCAACCAGGGCGCCGGTGATGGCGGCGACGCCAAGGGCACGGGTGCGGAATTTCCGGGTCTCAGTCATGGGGGAGACGCTAACCAAGAAATCCATGACGATCACATCTTGATAACGAGACAATTGTATGAATGAAATAGCCGTCTTACCAATGTTTACGCTGCATAGCGCGGGGGAATGCCTAGATCCCGGTCGGTCTGTTATTGGTCCGTTATGTGCGTGAGATCACGTCGAAATAGTGACCCCCGTCACGGGAATTCGGCCCGCCGTGCCGGGTGGCGCGTGGGTATGACGCCGGTCACACCTCTGGGTTCCGCGTCGCTCCGGCCGTTGCCGAAGATCGCGGGCAACTCCCCGAAAACCGGCACTGACCTGACGATTTGGCATCCGAGCTAACCCGTGTGTAATGTTGTATTCACCGACGCGGGGTGGAGCAGCTCGGTAGCTCGCTGGGCTCATAACCCAGAGGTCGCAGGTTCAAATCCTGTCCCCGCTACAAAGAAAAGGCCCGGAACCATCAGGTTCCGGGCCTTTTGCGTTGCCTGCGGGGGCTGGTCGCGCATCGGTCGATCCCGGCCTTCTAGGCGTGCGGTCTCGGTGCGGCCGGGGTGCTCTCGCGCGGCGGCGCCGGGCGGGGGTGATGCGGCGATGCGCCGACTCGGCAGGACAATTTGCCCGATTCCGCCCATGCTGGACGGGTGACCAACTAGCTTGGGCGCCAACGTTCACTGGGCAGTATCGGGGTTCCGCCATGGCAGACAGATCGACATCCCTTCGCACTCGCGTCGGCGAGCTGCTCCGCTCGCGCCGGGCTGCGGGACCGCTGCGCGTGCTCGTCGTGCTGTTCCTGGTGGTGCCGACGCTGATCTCGGCGGTCTACATGTGGATCATGTGGGACCCGGAGCTGTATCTGAAGCAGATCCCGGTGGCCGTCGCCAGCGACGACGTCGGCGGCGTCTCCGACGGCAAGGCCCAGAACATGGGTACCGAGATCCTCGATACCCTGGTGTCCGGCGGCGAGCTGAAGTTCCATCGGGTCAGCAGCGCCGAAGCCGTGCAGGGCCTGCGCGAGAGCCGCTACGCCTTCTCCGTCGTCATCCCCGCGGACTTCACCCGCAATGTGCTGAGCGTGACCGACCCCGTGCCGCAGCGTGCCCGAATCGCGGTCTGGTACAACGATTTCAACGGAACCCTCGGTCCCGCCGTCGCCAACAGCGTGATCGCCGACGCCCGGCACCAGATCGCCGCCACCATCGGCCGCGGCTACGCCTCGCAGGTCCTGGTCGGCGTCAACAGTCTGGGCGCGGGCATCGGTGAGGCGTCGCAGGGCGCGACGCAGCTGGCGCAGGGCACCGCCCAGCTCGCCGACGGCTCCGGCCAACTCTCGGCCGGTCTCGACGAGGCCGCCCTCGGCGCGTCCCAGCTGGTGGCTGGCGCCCGCGAACTCCACGCGGGCACCGTGCAACTCGCCGGCGGTGCCGACGAATTGGTGACCGGCACCGACCAGCTCGGCACCGGCGCGACCCAGATCCGCGACGGCGTCGACCAGATCATCACGCCCCTGCTCGACGCTCTCGCGCCCGCCGGACAACTCGCGACCCAGCTGAACCCGCTGCTCGACGAGCTGAGCAGGAACGCCGACCCGGCCCTGGCCGACGCCGCTGTCCAGCTGAAGGACCTGCTCGGGCAGGTCGGCCCCACCGACCCCGATTCGCTGGTCGGCCAGCTCGCCCAATTGCGCGACGGCACCGCGGAACTGGCTCGCCAGCTGACCGACCCCACGGCCGAATACCGCGCCGGTGTCCTGGCCCTCGCCGACGGCTCCGGACAACTCCGCGACGGCGCGGGCCAACTCGGCGCAGGCGCCGCCGAACTCTCCACCGGCCTCGGTCAGCTCGCCGCCGGTGGCCGTGAACTCCGCGACGGCGCCACCCAGCTGGACGACGGTGCGGCACAGCTCGACAGCGGGCTCCGCGACGGCGCCACCGCCGCCCCGCACATCACCGACCCCACCGCCTCCGCGGACGTGATCGCCCAGCCCGTCGCCATGGATGTCCGCAACCAGGAGCCGAGCCAGCTGGTACGCGGCGGTGACCGCAGCACCAAGGAGATCGCCGGCGGCGCGGGCCCCGTCCTGGTGGTCATGGGGGCGTTCCTGGCCGCCATCGTGCTCTGGATGCTGGTGCGCCCGTGGCGTGGCGCCGCGAGCGGGACCACGCTGTGGCGGCGCACCGCCGTACCGCTGCTGCGCGGCTCCGCGGTCGGCGTGGTCGGCGTCGTCGTCCTGACCGCGCTGGCCGCCGGCTACGGCAGTTCGGCGGGCTGGTCGCCCGAGCAGTGGCCGGTCATGGCGGCCGTGATCGTCCTGGTCGGCGCGGTGGCCGCGGTCACCACGCAGCTGTTCATCGTGGTGTTCGGCCGCGTCACGGGCTCGATCGCCGCCTTCGCCTTCTACATGTTCCAGATCTTCGCCTTCGGCGGGGTTTTCCCCGCGGGCACGACCCCGCCCGCGTTCCGTCCCTTCACCGACATCGCCCCGATGACCTTCGCCCGCCGTGTCGTCATCCGCGCCGACATCGCCCTCTACGACACCATGTTCTGGGCCTCGATCGCCGTCCTGATCGCCATGCTCGTGACGGCCTTCGCCGCGATGCTGGTCGCCCGCCACCTCGCCACCACCTCCGCGACCTCCGCCCCGCGGCCCGCCCCGGCGTGACGTCCTCCCGCGTTGCCCGCTCAGGAGCGCCGGAGGACGACCTGGAAGCCCTCGGTGGTGCTCAGCGTGAACTCACCGGTGTTCGAGGTGGCGACGACATTGGCGGCGCGATCGGCGCCGGTGATGCGCTCGACGACGGCGCGCACCCCCGCGGGCATGGCGTTCCAGTCGGACTCGGGGGATTGCAGCAGACCGTGATAGGTGCGTGGCGTCGCGGACAGGCCCTCGGGCTGCCAACCGAAGCGCGGGGTGCTCGCGAGGAACAGGCTCAGGTCGGTGCAGGCGTTGTCGGCCGTGCAGACGCGGACCGGCATCACATCGTCGGCGTAGTCGTAGTCGCGCAGGCCCATCGTCCAGCCGGCCGGATCACGGTAGTCGTAGTCGACGCCGGTCGCGCCGACCATCGTCAGGGCTGACGTGTCGCCGGGACGATTGTCGAGCACCTCGGCGGTCAGCGGACGGTCGTTGACGGTGAAGGACCAGTCGCCGGCCTCGACGGGCTTGTGCCAGAAGCCGGTCCGGCCGCCGTGGCGCCCCTCCACGCGCAGCTCCCGCTGCTCGGACCGGCCGCCCGTGGTGTGGATGCTGATCGTCGAGGTGATCTCGCCCGGGATCTTGGGCTGACGCACCCACGCGGGCGACGGCAGATGGATGCCGGTGTACTGCGGGAAGAACGGGCGCAGGAACTCGAACTGGCCGACCCAGGCGTCGAAGTTGGTCGGCGCCTCGGCGAGATCGGGCTTGTCGCCATAGGTATAGGAAAAGAACAGGGTGTCGGCGCCGGAGATGTCGAAGTCCCAGAGCCGGGTGTACATGTCGCCGTACTCGTTGATCAGAAAGGTCGTCGAGCCCGAGGCGCTGAGATTGATCGACTGGAAACGCCCGTCGAGTGGACCGGGCAGCTCGTAGCTGTAGTCGTCGGCGAACTCGGGATCGCTGATCTTCAGCGGATCGCTGCCGGGCAGCCAGGGATCGAGGATGACGATCCGGTTGCCCTCCGGCGAGAGGACGAACACCGTCGTCACCCCGGCGCCGCCGACCGGCTGCTGCTTGCCCGTCGGATCGGTCCAGAAGCCCTGCTGCCGGAACGGGATCAGCTGCACGTACTCCGGGTCGAGCCAGGACAGGCTCCACGCCCTGGACGCGGGCCGGACCCTCGTCCCGGTCGGGTCCAGCCAGATCGGGGACCCGAATCGTGCCGTCCACCACCACAGTTCGGGCGTCTGGTCGGCCGACTCCAGCGTGAACACCCGCCCGCCCGGCACCAGCGCGACCAACCTGCTCCGATCCACCGAGATCGCCGAGATCTGCCCGCGCAGGCAGTTCGGCAGTGGCGCTGTCCGCCAGCCGGATTCGCCCACCGCAGCCTTCAGGTAGAGGTTGCCGTCGAGCAGCGCGAACTGCCAGGCCTCGTTGAAACCGGTCCGCGGCGTCCGCAACTCGACGCGGGCGGGGAGCCGATCGACGATGCCCGCGGGCGCGAACGGCATCGTCAGCAAACCGATCCCGACGGAGGGGAAGTGCATCGGTAGCGGCCAAGCTCCCGCCCGGCCGGGCAGGGTGAGCGCCGCGCAGCTGAGCCCCTCGGGCAGGACGCCGAACGGCCACCACTCGTCGGCCACGGCGGGACTGCTCGTGGCGACGGTCGCCGCGGTCAGTGCTGCCGCGACCAGTCCGGACCAGGCTCGACGCATCAGTGATCACACCTTCCATCCATCGGGCACGAAGCCCGGAATACGCAGGGCAATGCGACATCGAGAGGGCGGTGGGGCCCCGGCGGAGCACGAGCGCGATCGGCGGGGTCGATGCGGGGTTGACGCGCGACCGGCGCGGAACGGTCGAACGGTACCAGCACCGGGCAACATCCCAGCCACCGAACACTGCGAAGCGGCCAGGAACGTGGGAAGCTTTGTGAGTAATCAGCACGATGAATGGGAAGAAACCGGACGGTTGACAAGCTCGAGATACCCCAAATACTGTGCAGTTCAATGAGTCCTGTTCTGCCGTTCGAACCTTTCGAGAGGGATCGCCGCGCCGGTTCGCCCGGTCGAGACGCCCTCAGACCCGCGCCTCTGGCCGCCGGAATGGCGACGTAGCGCGTCAGCTTTCCGGCCGAACGGCTGACTCCCGCCGCGCCCGGCCCGCCCCGACTGCGCGGCTACGGCTATCCGCGGACGATATTCCGCACCCCTCTGCTCGACCGCATCGAGATTCGTTGTGTTGACGCACGAATCGTCTGAGTCGTCGACCTCATCAGTCAGCACTACGAATCGATGGTGACATGACCAGCTCCGCGCTCTGGTAACCCCGACATTCACTCGGTAGGGGGCTACGGGGGGAAATAACGTGCTTCGCGGAAGGATGTTCAGAGGTGACCGGTTCGACGTTCGATGTCGCGATTGTCGGTATGTCCTGCAGATTGCCGGGTGCCGCCGATCTCGAGGGTTTCTGGCAGCTGCTCAGTTCCGGGCGCGCCGCGATCGGCACCGCGCCGGCCGGGCGCGACGGGATCACCGAGCGGGCCGGATTCCTCGACACTGTCGGTGCTTTCGATGCCGACTTCTTCGGGGTCTCGCCCGTCGAAGCGCGCGCGGTCGATCCGCAGCAGCTGCTGGCGCTGGAGCTGAGCTGGGAAGCGCTCGAGGATGCCGGGCTGGCGGCTGCGGCGGACGAGCCGCGGCGGTACGGCGTCTTCCTCGGCAGCACCGGTAGCGATTTCGCCGAGCTGATGGCCTCGCGCGGTGGTCCCGGCGTCAGCAGGCACTCGCTGTGGGGTGCCGGGCGCGGCATCATCGCCAACCGGGTCTCCAACCACTTCGGTTTCGGCGGACCTAGTCTCGTCGTCGACAGCGCCCAGGCGTCCTCGCTCGTCGCGGTGCACCTGGCGTGCGAGAGCCTGCGCAGCGGCGAGAGCGAGGTGGCGCTGGCCGGCGGCCTGAACCTGATCCTGTCACCGTCCAGCGGTGCGCGGATCGAACAGTTCGGCGCGCAGTCGGCGCTGGGCGCCTGCTACACCTTCGACGCCAGGGCCGACGGGTTCGTGCGCGGCGAGGGCGGCGGCATGGTGGTGCTGAAACCACTGGACCGAGCGATGGCCGACGGGGACCGGATCCATGCCGTGATCCGGGGCAGCGCGGTCACCACCGGCAACGAACGCCGGGTGCTCAGTGCGCCGAGCCGGGCGGCGCAGGCGGCGGCGATCACGGCGGCGTTGCATGCGGCCGGGGTCGAGGCGTCGTCGGTGCAGTATGTCGAGTTGCACGGCACCGGAACGCCCGCGGGTGATCCGGTGGAGGCGGCGGCGCTGGGCGACAGCTACGGCGTCGACCGGGCGCCGGGCGCGCCACTGGCCGTCGGCTCGGTCAAGACGAACATCGGGCATCTGGAGGGCGCCGCGGGGATCGCGGGCCTGATCAAGACCGCGCTCTGCCTGCGTCGCGGTGGTCTGGTGCCCAGCCTGAACTTCCAGGCTCCGAACCCTCGGATTCCGCTCGACGACCTGGGTCTACGTGTCGTCACCGGCGTCGAGGAATGGTCGGCGGAGACGGTGCGCCGGGCCGGGGTGTCCTCGTTCGGCATGGGTGGTTCGAACGCCCACGTAATCCTGGAGCAGGCGCCTGTCGGCGTTGCCCCTGCCGCGTCGGGCGGGGCTGAGCCAGCCGTTCACGGTGGCCGGCCTGCCGTTGATGGCGCTGCGGCTGTCGTTCGCGCTGGCGCGGCGGTGTCGGCGCCCGATGGTCATGGTGGGCCGGCAGGGATCGCACCTCCCGTTCTCGGTGTCGCGGCAGGGGCTGTGGACGGCGAGCCCGCCGCGATCGGTCGAGGCGACCGGTCTACCTCTCCCGTACGTTCGGCTGCCGCCGCGCGCCCCGGGCCCGATCGTGTCGGTGTGGTGCCGCTGGTGCTCTCGGCACGCAGCGAGAACGGTGTGCGCGCGCAGGCTGCGCGGTTGCGGGAGTGGATGGTCGGGCGTCCGGATGTGGGTGTCGTCGATGTCGCGCAGTCGCTGCTGACCACGCGAGTACCCATGGAATGGCGCGGCTATGCCGCCGGACGCGATCGTGTGGAGTTGCTGACCGCGTTGGCGGCCGTGGCCGCACCCGGGTCGACGGTCGGGCGGGCGGCGCCGCGCCGGGTCGCGTTCGTCTTCCCCGGGCGGGGGAGCCGCTGGGCCGGTCTGGCGCTGGGGCTGCTGGCGTCGGACGCGGCGTTCGCCGAGTCGATCGCGGAGTGCGCGCAGGCGCTGGCGCCGTACGTGGACTGGTCGCTGGACGCGGTGCTGCGTGGTGACGAGGACGCGCCGTCGGCGGATCGTCTGGATGTGGCGGCACCGGTGCTGTTCGCGGTCATGGTGTCCATGGCCCGGCGGTGGCAGGCCGCCGGTGTCGTACCGGACCTGGTGATCGGTGACGGGCTGGGCGAGATCGCCGCCGCGTACATCGCCGGTGGACTGTCGCTGGCCGACGCGGCGCGGGTGGTGGCCGCTCTTTCACGGAGCGCGGCCGAGGGCAGCGGCCGATCGGGCCGTGGTGGAGGGCGTTTCGGCTCCGAGCACGATCTGGCGGCGATCCGACCGCGCTCGGGGTCGGTGCCGTTCTTCTCGACGGTGTCCGCCGACCGCGTCGACACCGCGCGACTCGACGCCGACTACTGGCATCGCCCGCAGCCGGAGACCGCGCGGTTCGCCGACATGGTGACCGCGCTGATCGACGACGGCATCACCGGATTCGTCGAGATGAGCCCCCACCCGGTGCTCACCCCGGACCTCGCCGCGGCCGCATCGGACGGTGTCACGGTCATCGGATCGCGCCGTCTCGGCGAGGACGGTCCGGACTGGTTCGTCGCCTCGCTCGCCCAGGCCTACTGCGCCGGTCTGCCGGTCCGCCCGGACGCGCTCGTCACCGGCGGCGCGCGGGTCGACCTGCCGCCGTACGCATTCCAGCGCCGCGACTTCTGGACCGGCACGCCGACAGCCCTGGCCGAGGCCACCTTCCCCACCACCATCGATTCCGGCGCCGCAGCACACGAAGTCGCGGCGCTCAGCGGTGCGGAGCGCGGTGCATCGCGGCACGGCGGCGATGGTCACGATGCCACCGACGCCGACGCAGCGGGGCACGATGCCACACAGGTCAGCGCAGATGGTCGCGATGCCGAGGAGTTCGGTGCCGCAGGACGCGGAGTCACGCCGCTCAGGGGACCGGGGCACGGCGCCACGCAGCGCAGCGGCGGTGGGCGTAACACGACGGTGTTCGACCCCGCGGCGCAGGTTGCCGCGCAGCACAGCCATGCAGACGGCGACTTCGCGGCCAGTGGCGCCGAGGAGCACGGTGACCCGGGTCAGATCGGTCTCCGGGCTGACAGCGACCTGGCTCGGGTGCTCGCGGAAGCGCCCGAATTCCAGCGCGACGCCATAGTTCTCGACCTCGTGCGGGAGCAAGCCGCCGCCGTCCTCGGTCATGACTCGGCGGCAGCGGTTCATGCCGACCAGCCGTTCACCGATGGCGGTTTCGACTCGATCAGCGGTGTGGAGCTGCGGAACCGGCTGACCAAGGTCACCGGTGTCACGCTGCCCGACACCCTCGTCTTCGACTATCCGACCGCGACGGCGGTGGCGGCACTGCTGCGGGCGCGGGTGTCCGGCGGCGGTCGGGAGCAGCGCCGGGTGACGCGGCGGGCGACCACCGACGAGCCGATCGCGATCGTCGGTATCGGCGCGCGGTTCCCCGGTGGCGTGGCGTCCGCCGAGGACCTGTGGGACCTGATGATCGCCGGGCGGGACGCGATCGGCGAGTTCCCCACCGATCGCGGCTGGGATCTCGCCGGGCTGTACGACCCGGACCCCGGCACCCCGGGCACGGTCTACACCCGGCACGGCGGATTCCTCGACGGCGCGGGCGATTTCGACGCCGGCTTCTTCGGCATCAGTCCGCGCGAAGCGCTGGCGATGGACCCCCAGCAGCGGGTGCTGCTCGAGACCGCGTGGGAAGCGCTGGAGGACGCGGGCATCGACCCGACCTCGCTGCGTGGCGGTGACGCCGGCGTCTTCGTCGGCGCCTGCGAGTCGGGCTACGCCGGTCGGGTGACCGGTGAGCTGGAGGGATTCCGGCTCACCGGAACCTCGCACAGCGTCATCTCGGGCCGGATCGCCTACGTGTTCGGCCTGGAAGGGCCAGCGGTCACAGTGGATACGGCCTGCTCGTCCTCGCTGGTGGCGCTGCATCTGGCGTGCCAGGCGCTGCGCCAGGGGGACAGCTCGCTGGTGCTCGCCGGCGGCGTCACCGTCGCGGCCAGCCCCACCCTGCACGTCGACTTCGCCCGTCAGCGCGGCCTGGCACCGGACGGCCGGTGCAAGCCCTTCTCGGCCGCCGCCGACGGCGTGGCGTGGTCTGAGGGCTCGGGTGTGCTCGTACTGGAACGTCTTTCGGACGCCCAGCGACTCGGTCACCGGGTGCTGGCGGTCGTGCGCGGCAGCGCCGTGAACCAGGACGGCGCGAGCAACGGGCTGACCGCGCCGAACGGACCCTCGCAGGAGCGGGTGATCGCGCAGGCACTGGCCAACGCGGGCATCACCGCGGCCGACGTGGATGTCGTCGAAGCGCACGGAACCGGCACGGCCCTCGGTGATCCGATCGAGGCGCAGGCGCTGATCGCCGCCTACGGCCAGGGTGACCGGGAGCCGCTGCGGATCGGTGCGCTGAAGTCGAACATCGGTCATACCGTGGCCGCCGCCGGTGTGGCCGGGGTGATCAAGATGGTGCAGGCGATGCGGCACGAGCGGTTGCCGCGCACCCTGCACCTCGATTCGCCGTCACCGCATGTGGATTGGTCGGCGGGCGCGGTGCGTCTGCTGACCGAACCGGAACCGTGGACCGCCGGGGAGCGGGTCCGGCGGGCGGGGGTGTCCTCCTTCGGGATCAGCGGCACCAACGCGCACGTCGTTCTCGAGGAAGCGCCTGTCGCCCAGGACATCGACGACGCGCCAGCGCGGCCGACGACGTTGACCCCGGTGCTGGTGTCGGGCAAGGGCGAACCGGGCCTGCGCGCGCAGGCCGCGCGACTGCGCGGGTGGCTGTCGGAACATCCCGAGGTCGACCTCTCCGACGTTGCGCATGCGCTGATATCGACACGCGCGCAGCATGATTCGCGGGGCGTGGTGCTCGGACGCGACCGCGACGAGATCCTCGCCCGGCTGGCCGACCTTGCCGAATCGGGATCCGGCGCCGGCGTGATCGAGGGCGTCGCCGGTGCGGGACGAACGGCGTTCCTGTTCACCGGACAGGGCGCGCAGCGGATCGGCATGGGCGCCGGTCTGTACGAGACGTTTCCGGTCTTCGCGACCGAGATCGACACGGTGTCAGCGCATTTCGACCTCGCGCTCCGCGAGGTGATGTTCGATGGCGACCCCGCGGTGCTGGATCGGACCGAGATCACCCAGCCCGCCCTGTTCGCGTTCGAGGTGGCGCTGTACCGGCTGCTCGAATCCTTCGGTGTGACACCGGATGTGGTGATCGGCCACTCGATCGGTGAGCTCGCCGCCGCCTATGTGACCGGAGTGTGGACGCTGCCGGACGCCTGCGCGCTGGTGGCGGCGCGCGGGCGGTTGATGGGCGCCCTGCCCACGGGCGGGGCGATGCTGGCCGTGGCGATCGACGAAGCGCGGGCGCTCGAGATCGCCGCGGAGTTCGGCGATCGGGTCGCGGTCGCGGCGGTGAACGGCCCGTCGTCGACGGTGCTGTCCGGCGACGACGACGCGATCGAGGAGATCGAGCGGCGACTCGCGGCCGCCGAGGTCAAGACCAGCAGGCTGCGCGTCAGCCATGCCTTCCATTCGGCCCGCATGGAACCCATGCTGGACGAATTCCGTGCCGTGGCAGCGGGTATCGCCTACGCGTCGCCGCGCACGCCGATCGTGTCGAACCTGACCGGTGCGATCGCCGGCGCCGAGGTCACCGACCCGGAGTACTGGGTGCGTCAGGTCCGGGGCTGTGTGCGGTTCGCGCCGGGCGTGGACGCCCTCGCCCTGGGTGGCGTGCGCCGGTTCGTCGAGGTCGGTCCGGACGCGGTGCTGTCGGCACTGACCCGCACCAGCCTGGCCGAGCACCCGGACATCGAACCGGAGTCGACGGTGGTCGCCACCTCCCGGCGGGCGGCCGACGAGGTGACGCAGTTCGTCACCGGGCTGGCGCAGGCGCATGTCGCCGGTGTGCGCGTGGATTGGTCGCCGATGTTCGCGGGCCGCGCTGCACGCCGGATTCCGCTGCCCACCTATGCCTTCCAGCATCGCCGGTTCTGGTTGCGGCCGGTCGAGGATGCGCCCGGCGCCCCCGCGGATCATCCGGTCCGCACGGAGGTGGTCGGCCTGGCGGGGACCGACGAGTGGCTGGTCACCGGTCGTCTGTCCCTGCGCGCGCAGCCGTGGATCGCCGATCACACCTCCTACGGCGTGGTGGTCGTGCCCAGCGCGGCCCTGGTCGAGTTCCTGCTCGCCGCCGGTGCCCGGATCGGTTGCGGGGTGGTGGAAGAACTCACCCTGCAGGCGCCGATCCTGCCGTCCGGTACGGACGAGGTCGAGCTGCAGGTGCTCGTGCGGGCACCCGACGCGTCGGGGTCGCGTCCGTTCGAGGTCTCCTTCCGGACCGCACCGGATGCGGACTGGGCGCGCAACGCGACCGGCGCGCTGTCGGCGGGGTCCGGCGAGTCGGCGTTGCTGGCGCGTCTGCGTGACGAACCATGGCCTCCGCAGGGCGCGGAAGCCGTTGTGGCCGAAGATATTCCGGTGCGGATGTCGAACGGATCGGGCCTCGAGTACGGCCCGGCGTTCACCGGCGTGCGCGCCGCGTGGCTGCGCGATGACGCGGTCTTCGCCGAGATCGCCCTCGTGACCGATCCGGCGGCGGAATCGGGACGCTACGTCCTGCATCCCACGCTGCTGGACATGACCCTGCACGCCGGACTCGCCCAGCTGGTGTGGCGCGATGCCGCCGCCGACCCGGCCACCGGCAAGCTGCTGTTCCGCTGGGGCGGGGTTCGTCTCCATACCGTCGACAGCGCGCCCGAGTTCCCGTCGCTGCGCGTCCTCGCCGTCGCGACCGGCCCGGACGCGGTGTCCGTCGCCGCCGTCGCGCCGGACGGCACCCCGGTCCTGTCGGTCGACGCGGTGGTGATGCGTCCCTACGACGTCACGGCGTTCCGGAACTCCCTGGCCGACGCCGCGCAGCTGTTCGAACTGCGTTGGGAACCCACCGTGGTCCCCGGCGGCGCGACCCCGTCCATGGCAGTCCTCGCCGACACCGTGGTGCCGGGGATCGACGCCGCCACCACGGTGGCCGATCTGGCTGTCGCTGAACAGGTTCCGGACGTGGTGGTGTGGCGGGTGCCCACCGGCACGACCCCCGAGGCCGTGCGCAGCGGTGTCCTGGACACCTTGGCGGTGCTGAAGTCCTGGCTCGCCCACGAACAACTGCCCCGGCTGGCGGTGCTCACGACCGGCGGTGCCGCGCTCCCGGGCGCGGCGCCCGATCTCGTCGCCGCCGCCGTGTGGGGTCTGGTGCGCAGCGCGCAGTCGGAGAACCCGGGGCGATTCGTCCTCGTCGACGAGGATCCCGCCGCGTCACTGGACGCGGACCGGATCGCCGCCGTCATCCGGACGACGGAGCCCCAGGTCGCGGTGCGCGGCCCGGAACTCCTGGTACCCCGGCTGACGCGCGCGTCCGCACCGGCGACCACCGCCACCCCGTCGTTCGGCGACGGCACGGTGCTGATCACCGGCGGCACCGGTGGCCTCGGCGCGCTGTTCGCCCGCCACCTGGTGACCGCGCACGCGGTGCGCAGCCTGGTGCTCACCTCCCGCCGGGGGCTCGCGGCGCCCGGCGCGGCCGCCCTGGCCGACGAGCTGACCCGCGCGGGCGCCGACGTGCGGGTCGTGGCCTGCGATGTCGCCGACCGCGACGAGGTCAGGTTCCTGCTCGACACCATCGCCGCCGACGGCCCGCTGACCGCCGTCGTGCACACCGCGGGCGTCCTCGACGACGGCATCGTCGAGTCGATGACCGACGCCCAGGTCGACCGGGTCCTGGCGCCCAAGGTCGACGGCGCGTGGCACCTGCACGAGCTGACCGGCGAGCTGTCGGCCTTCATCGTCTTCTCCTCGGTGTCCGGCGTGCTCGGCACGGCCGGACAGGGCAACTACGCGGCCGCGAACGGCGTCCTGGACGCCCTGGCCGAACAGCGACGGGCGGCGGGCCTGCCCGCGACCGCGCTGGCCTGGGGTCCGTGGAACCAGGCGGGCGGGATGACCGGCGCGCTGGATCGCGTCGCCGTCGCGCGCTGGGATCGGCTGGGCCTGGGGCAGCTCGGCGACGACGAGGGCCTGCGCCTGTTCGACGCCGCGCTCGCCCGTCCGGACGCGCGACTCGTCCCGATCCGGTTCGACGCGACCGTCCTGCGTCGCGAAACCGACGTCGACACGATCCCCGGGGTACTGCGCGGTTACCTCCGTCGCCCGGCGCCGGTCACCGTGCCGACCACGCAGCCCGCGGGTTCGCTGGCGGCACGACTGGCGGGCGTGCCCGAAGCGCAACGCGCCGCCGTGGTGCTGGCGGTGGTCCGCGACCAGGTGGCCGCGGTCCTCGGCCACGATTCGGGCGAGTCGGTCGACGCGGGGAAGCCGTTCCGGGAGTTGGGTTTCGACTCGCTCGGCGCGGTGGAATTCCGCAATCGACTGGGCAAGGCCACCGGCCTGACCCTGCCGTCGACCCTGGTCTTCGACCATCCGACCCCGGCGGCCGTGGCGGCACTGGTGCAGGCGCGGGTCGCGCCGACGGCGGCGGGCGCGCCGTCCGCGCGGCCGGTCCGGCGCGTGCGGGCGGACGAGCCGATCGCCATCGTCGGTATGGCCTGCCGGTACCCCGGTGGTGTCGGCTCCGCCGACGAGCTGTGGGAGCTGGTGTCCGCGGGCACCGACGCCATCAGCGATTTCCCGTCCGATCGCGGGTGGGCGCTGGATCGGCTGATCGATCCCGACCCCGATCGTGTCGGCACGACCTACTCCGGCAAGGGCGGCTTCCTCACCCAGGCGGCCGACTTCGACGCGGGATTCTTCGGGATCGCGCCGCGCGAGGCGATCGCGATGGACCCGCAGCAGCGCCTGCTGCTCGAGGTGTCGTGGGAGGCGCTCGAACACGCGGGCATCGATCCGATGTCGTTGCGCGGCACCGATACCGGCGTCTACTCGGGCGTGATGTACCAGGACTACGAGACGCTGACCCGGCAGACCCCCGAGGTCGAGGGCTATGTGGTGACCGGGGCCGTGGGCAGTGTGGCCTCCGGCCGGGTGTCCTACGCGCTGGGTCTGGAGGGCCCGGCGATGACGGTGGACACCGCGTGCTCGTCCTCGCTGGTGGCCCTGCACGTGGCGTGCCGGGCCCTGCGCCAGGGGGAGAGTTCGCTGGCGCTGGTCGGCGGCGCGACCGTGATGGCGACGCCGATGGTGTTCCTGGAGTTCTCCCGCAATCGCGGGCTGGCCTCGGACGGACGGTGCAAGTCGTTCTCGGCGGCCGCCGACGGTGTGTCGTGGTCGGAGGGCGCGGCCGTGCTGGTCGTGGAGCGGCTCTCGGACGCCCAGCGGCTCGGGCACAATGTCCTCGCCGTCGTGCGGGGGACCGGCGTCAACCAGGACGGTGCCAGCAATGGCCTGACCGCGCCCAACGGTCCGTCGCAGGAGCGGGTGATCGCGGCGGCGCTGGCCGACGCGGGCCTGACCCCGGCCGACGTGGATGTCGTCGAAGCGCACGGCACCGGCACCACCCTCGGCGATCCGATCGAGGCGCAGGCCCTGATCGCGGCCTACGGTCAGGAGCGGGACGAGCCACTGCGCATCGGCTCGCTCAAGTCGAATATCGGACACTCGCAGGCCGCGTCCGGCGTGGGCGGCGTGATCAAGATGGTGCAGGCCATGCGCCACGCCACCCTGCCGAAGACCTTGCACGTGGATGCCCTGTCGCCGCATGTGGACTGGTCGGCCGGGGCGGTGCGGGTGCTGTCGGAGGCGGAACGGTGGCCCGCCGGTGCGCGGCCACGGCGCGCGGGCGTGTCCTCGTTCGGGATCAGCGGCACGAACGCGCACGTGATCCTCGAGGAGCCACCCGTGGCGGCTCCTGCCGCGCCCGCGGTGACCGCTCCTGCCGGGACCGTCCCGCTGCTGGTGTCGGCGAAGTCCGAGCAGGCGCTGCGGGCGCAGGCGGATCGGCTGCGGCAGTGGCTGATCGACCATCCGGCGGTGGACCCGCTGGACGTGGCGGCGGCGCTGCTCGAGACCAGGGCGCTGCTGGAGTGGCGCGGCGGCGCGCTGGGCGGTGACCGGGCCGAGCTGCTGGCCGGACTGGCCGCCCTCGCCGCCGGGACCGGCTCGTCCTCGGTGGTCGAAGGCATTGCCGGACAGGGGAAGACCGCCTTCCTGTTCACCGGGCAGGGCGCGCAGCGTCCCGGCATGGGTGCCGAGCTGTACCGGGACTTCCCGGTGTTCGCGGCGGCGCTGGACGAGGTCTGCGCCGAGCTCGATCGCCACCTCGGCGGATCGCTGCGCACGGTGCTGTTCGACGCCCCCGAAGCGGGGCTGAGCCGGACCGAGTTCACCCAGCCCGCGCTGTTCGCGTTCGAGGTGGCGATGTTCCGCCTGCTCGAATCATGCGGTGTCGTCCCGGATGTCGTCGCCGGTCACTCGATCGGCGAGCTGGCGGCGGCCTACGTATCGGGGGTCTGGTCCCTCGCGGACGCGTGTGCGCTGGTGGCGGCGCGCGGCCGGTTGATGGGCGCGCTGCCCGAGGGCGGCGCGATGCTGGCGGTCGCGGTGTCCGAAGACGAGGCGCGGGAACTGGTGGCAGGCTACGGCGATCGCCTCGCGGTGGCCGCCGTGAACGGCCCGGAGGCGGTGGTGTTCTCGGGCGACGAGGACGCCGTCGACGAGCTCGCGCGACGGGTCGCCGAGCGCGGCGGCCGGACGCACCGGTTGCGCGTCAGCCACGCGTTCCATTCGGCCCGGATGGACCCCATGCTCGACGAGTTCCGCACCGTTGCAGAAGGTTTGACGTATCGAGCGCCGCTGCTGCCGATCGTGTCGAACGTGACCGGTGCCCCGGCGGGCGACGCGGTCCTCGACCCGGAGTACTGGGTGACGCAGGTGCGCGGGTGCGTGCGATTCGCGCCCGGGGTGACCACGCTGATCGAATCCGGGGTGCGCAGGTTCGTTGAGGTGGGTCCCGACGCGGTGCTCACCGCGATGACCCGGTCCTGCCTCGCCGAACACCCTGAGCTCGAGGCGAAGTCGACCGTGCTGGCGTCGTCGCGGCGCTCCGTCGCGGAGACGGCCGGATTCGTCACGGCGCTGGCCCAGGCCCACACGGCGGGTCTGCCGGTGGACTGGACGCCGGTGTTCGCCGGGCACACCCCTCGGCGAGTGACCCTGCCTACCTACGCCTTCCAGCATCAGCGGTACTGGGTGCGGCCGGTCGAGGCCGCCGATGTCCGGCAGTCGGGCCTCGACGACGCGGCCCACCCGCTGCTGAGTGCGATGGTGCGCCTGCCGGATTCCGCGGAGGTGGTGTTCACCGGCAGGCTGTCGCCGTCCGCGCACCCCTGGCTGGCCGATCACGCCGTCGCCGGGGTGGCGCTGCTGCCCGGCGCCGCACTGGTGGAGCTGGCCCTGCACGTGGGAACCGTGGTGGCGTGCCCGGTGCTGGCTGAGCTGGTGATCGAGGCGCCACTGCCGATCTCGGCGGACTCCGCCGCCGAACTGCGCGTGGTGGCGGGCGGACCGGATGACGCGGGCGCCCGCACGATCTCGGTGTACTCGCGGGCGACCGGCGACGACGCGGACCGGTGGACCCGGCACGCGGTCGCGACGATGACCGCCGGGGACACCACCGCCGGAGCCGATCTGGTGGCCTGGCCGCCCCCGAACACCACCCCGATCGCGCTCGCGGACGCCTACCCGGGCTTGGCCGAGCGTGGCTACGGGTACGGCCCGGCCTTCCAGGGACTCACCGCCCTGTGGGTCGGCGAGGGCGAGGTATTCGCCGAGGTCGTCCTGCCCGAGTCGGTACGCGCGGACGCCGGGTCGTTCGGCCTGCATCCCGCCCTGCTCGATGCCGCGCTGCACGCGATCCTGCTCGGCGGCCTGGTGCCCGACCAGTCCGCCGGTACCGTGGCCGTGCCGTTCGCCTGGGAGAACGTCGTCCTGCGCGCCGCCGGTGCGACCGCACTGCGCGTGCGGGCCACCTCGACCGGCACCGGGTCCGGCGGTACGCGAATCGCGCTGACCCTCGCCGACCGGACCGGCGCGCCCGTGGCGGACGTGGGCGTTCTGACGCTGCGATCCCTGTCGACGGACGCGCTCGGCGCGGGCCGGCGCCGGGTCGGCCTCGGCTACGAGCTCGACTGGATCACCGCCGCCGAGCCCACCGGCGACATCACCGTCGACGACTGGCGCCCCGGCGCCGACGGTGACACCGTCACGATCGACGGCCGCACCACCACGGTGGTACGCCTCGACGACACCTCGACCGACGCCGATCTGCCCGCCGCGGTGCGTACTTCGGTGACAGCACTGGCCTCCCGCGTGCGGCGGCTGCTGGCCGACGACGGGCGCATCGTCGTCGTCACCGGCCATGCCGTCGCCACCCATCCCGGCGAGCCGGTGGATCTGTCGGCGGCGGCCGCCTGGGGACTCCTGCGCACCGCGCAGAGCGAGAACCCGGACCGGATCGTGCTGGTCGACACCGATTCCTGGGCCGACTACCGGGCCGCCGTGGCCTCGGCCTTGGCGATCGCGGGCGAATCCCAGGTGGCCGTCCGGCGCGGAACCGCCTACCTGCCCCGGCTGAACCCCAGCGCGGGCGCGCTCGTGGCACCGTCGCACGCCGCCGAGTGGGCGCTGACCCCGCTCGACAAGGGCACGCTGTCCAGCGACAATTTCGCGCTGGTCGAGCGCCCGGGCACCGCGCTCGCTCCGGGCCAGGTGCGGGTGAGCATGCGGGCGGCCGGACTCAACTTCCGGGACGTGCTCATGGCACTGGGCACCTACCCGGACCCGAACGGCCGCATCGGCGGTGAGGGCGCGGGCATCGTCGTCGAGGTCGCGCCCGACGTCACCGCCTTCGCGCCGGGCGACCGGGTGTTCGGCTTCACCCCCGGCGTCGCCTCGGTCGCGGTGACCGATCAGCGGCTGCTCGCGCCGATGCCGCGCGGCTGGTCGTTCACCCAGGCCGCGGCCGTGCCGATCGTCTACGCGACGGCCTACTACGGTCTCGTCGACCTGGCCGCCGCGCAGCCGGGGGAGACCCTGCTGCTGCACGCGGCCACCGGCGGCGTCGGCATGGCGGCGATCCAGCTCGCGCGGCACCTCGACCTGCGGCTGCTGGTCACCGCCAGCAGGCCCAAGTGGAATGTGCTCCGGGAGCTGGGTTTCGACGACGAACAGATCGGTGATTCGCGCACCCTGGACTTCGAACGGAAGTTCCACGCCGGCACCGGCGGTCGCGGCGCCGATATCGTGCTCGACTCGCTGGCGGGCGATTTCGTCGACGCGTCGCTGCGGTTGTTGCCGCGCGGCGGGCGGTTCGTCGAGATGGGCATGATCGATCGTCGCGACCCCGCCGCCGTGGCGGCCGCCCACCCGGGCGTGCGGTACGCGAGCTTCATGCTCATGGAGGCGGGACCGGACCGGCTCCGGGAGATCCTGGCCGCGCTCGTCGACCTGTTCGATCGCGGCGCGCTGACGCCGACCGCGACCACCGCGTGGGACCTGCGCCGGGCACCGGAGGCGTTCCGGTACCTCAGCCAGGCCCGGGGAATCGGCAAGAACGTCCTCGCCGTGCCGACACCGCTGCGGCCCGAGGGCACCGTCCTGATCACCGGCGGCACCGGTGGACTCGGTGCGGTGACGGCCCGCCACCTCGTCACCACGCACGGTGCGCGCAGGCTCGTCCTCGCGGGCAGGCGTGGCTCGGACGCGCCCGGCGCGGCCGAACTCGTCGCCGAGCTCACCGAACTCGGCGCGCACGTCGACGTGGTCGCCTGCGACGCGGCCGACCGCGCCGCCCTGGACGCGGTGCTGGCGGCGATCCCGGCCGACCATCCGCTGACCGCCGTCGTCCACTCCGCCGGCGTCCTGGCCGACGGTCTCCTGGCCACCATGACCGCCGACCAGTTCGCCCAGGTGCTGCGGCCGAAGGTGGACGCGGCGTGGAACCTGCACGAGGCGACCGCCCACCTGGACCTGTCGGCGTTCGTGCTCTACTCCTCCGTCTCCGGCGTGATCGGCAACCCGGGGCAGGCCAACTACGCCGCCGCCAACGTCTTCCTCGACGCGCTGGCCCAGCACCGGCAGGTGCGCGGCCTGCCCGCGACCTCGGTCGCGTGGGGGCCGTGGCAGCAGGGCAGCGGCATGACCAGCGGCCTCGGTGCGGCCGACCTCGTCCGCCTGCGGCGCGAAGGTCTGCTCCCGCTGGGCGCCGAGGACGGCATGGCGCTGTTCGACGCGGCACTGACGGGCGGCCGGTCCGCGTTCGTCGCCGTGCGGGTCGACCCGGCCGCGCTCGGCGAGGTCGATCCCACCGACGTCCGGCCGGTCATGCGGGCCCTGGCCCGGCCTGCCCGGCGGCGGGCGGGCGAAGCCACCGGGGCGACGACGTCGTCCGACGCCGCGTCCCTGGCGGCACGCCTGGTCGGCCGCACGGTCGCCGAGCAGGACCGGCTCGTCCTCGACGTGATCCGGGCCCAGGCCGCGGCCGTTCTCGGCCACGCGAGCGCGGACGCGACGGCACCGGACAAGCCGTTCAGTGATCTCGGGTTCGATTCGCTCGGCGTCATGGAATTCCGCAACCGGCTGAAATCCGCTGTCGGCCTGCAGCTGCCCGCGACCGCCATGTTCGACCACCCCACGCCGGAGGCGCTGGCCGGGTTCGTCCGCCGGGAGATCGCCCCGGTCGACGACCCAGCGCGGCGGATCGCCGACGAGGTCGACGCACTCGCCCGCAGCTTCGACGCGGCCGACCTGTCCGCCGCGGACCGGTCCGGCATCGCCGACAAGCTGGCCGCCCTGGTGCGCAGGCTCGCGGACCGAGACCCCGGCGAGATCGACCTCGACGGTCTCGACGACGCGGACGACCGCGAGCTATTCGACTTCATCGACAACCTCAGCTGAGCTGAACGAGCAGGAGTTCCACCGATGGCCGACAACGACGAGCTACGCCGGTATCTGAAGAAGACCGCGAAAGAGCTGTACGAGACCAAGCAGCAGCTCCGTGAGCTCACCGATCGGTCGCAGGAGCCGATCGCCATCGTCGGCATGGCCTGCCGGTACCCCGGCGGCGTGCGGTCACCCGAGGACCTGTGGCGGGTGACCGCGGACGGGGTGGACGCGGTCGGGGCCTACCCGGACGATCGTGGCTGGGACCTGGAGCGCCTCTTCGACACCGACCCGGACGCGCCCGGCACCGTCTACACCCGCGACGGCGGATTCCTCGACGCCATCGGTGACTTCGACGCGGCGTTCTTCGGGATCGGGCCGCGTGAGGCGGCCGCGATGGACCCGCAGCAGCGGCTGATGCTCGAGGCGTCCTGGGAGGCGCTCGAGGACGCGGGGATCGACCCGGTGTCCTTGCGCGGCAGCGATACCGGAGTCTTCGCGGGTGTCATCCACCAGCACTACGGGCCGCGCATCGGCTCGGCGGCCATCAGCGCCGAGACGGAAGGCCATGCCTACCTCGGTGTCTCGAACAGTGTGCTGTCCGGGCGGATCGCGTACTCGTTCGGCTTCAAGGGCCCGGCCATCTCGGTCGACACCGCCTGCTCGTCCTCACTGGTGGCCCTGCATCTGGCCTGCCAGGCCCTGCGTCAGGGTGATGCCACCCTCGCGCTGGCCGGTGGCGTCACCGTGATGTCGGATCCCTCCCTGCTGATCGCGTTCGCGCGGCAGCGCGCCCTGTCCCCGGACGCGCGCTGCAAGGCGTTCGCGGCCGCCGCGGACGGGACGGGCTTCTCCGAGGGCCTCGGCGTGCTGGTGCTGGAGCGGCTGTCGGACGCGCGGCGCCTCGGACACCCGGTGCTGGCCGTGGTGCGTGGCAGCGCGGTCAACCAGGACGGCGCGAGCAACGGCCTGACCGCGCCCAACGGTCCGTCGCAGGAGCGGGTCATCGCGCAGGCGCTGGCGAACGCGGGTCTCGAGCCCGCCGACATCGACGCCGTCGAGGCGCACGGGACCGGCACGATGCTCGGCGATCCGATCGAGGCGCGGGCGCTGATCAGCGTCTACGGCGCGCGGCGCGCGGGCGCGCCGCTGCGGCTGGGGTCGCTCAAATCGAATGTCGGGCACACCTCGGCGGCGGCCGGTGTCGGCGGCGTGATCAAGATGGTGCAGGCCCTGCGCCACGGTGTCCTGCCGAAGACCCTGCACGTGGACGCGCCCACACCGCACGTGGATTGGTCGGCGGGCACCGTCGAGCTGCTGCGGGACAACGCGCCGTGGCCCGCGGGGGAGCGGACCCGGCGGGCCGGGGTGTCGTCGTTCGGGGCCAGCGGCACCAACGCGCACCTCATCCTCGAGGAAGCGCCCGCCGAGCCGGTCGACGACGAGGCCGCGCCGGTCGCGACCCCGGTCGGGCCGGAGGTCGTGCCGCTGATCCTGTCCGGCAAGTCCGGCGACGCCCTGCGCGCCCAGGCGGATCGCCTGCGGCAGTGGCTGATCGGCCATCCCGACCGCGATGTCCGGGAGGTGGCGCACGCGTTGACGACCTCGCGGGCCCTGCTGGAGTGGCGCGGCGCGGTCGTCGGCCGGGACCGCGACGAACTGCTCGCCGGGCTGGCCGAGCTGGCGCCGGGCGCGCCCGGCGCGCTGACGGCGACGGCGACCGCGGAGCGCACGGCCTTCCTATGCACCGGTCAGGGCGCGCAGCGCGTCGGCATGGGCGCGGACCTGTACCGCGCGTTCCCGGTGTTCGCTGCGGCGCTGGACGAGCTGTGCGCCGTCTTCGATCCGCTGCTCGGGCGGTCGCTGCGCGAGGTGATGTTCACCGACGCCGACGGTCTGCTCGACCGCACCGAGTTCACCCAGCCCGCCCTGTTCGCCTTCGAGGTGGCGATGTGCCGGCTGGTCGAATCCTTCGGTGTGACAACGGATTTCCTGATCGGCCATTCGATCGGCGAGCTGGCGGCCGCGTACGTGGCCGGGGTGTGGTCGCTGCCGGACGCGTGCGCGCTGGTGGCGGCGCGGGGCAGGCTGATGGGCGCGCTGCCGGTGGGCGGCGCGATGCTCGCGGTGGCGGTCACCGCCGAGCGCGCGGGCGAGATCGTCGCGGGTCTCGGTACCCGGGTGTCGATCGCGGCGGTGAACGGTCCGTCGTCCTCGGTGCTGTCCGGGGAGGCCGACGCGATCGAGGAGATCGAGCGGCAGCTCACCGCCGAGGGGGTGCGGACGAGCCGGTTGCGGGTCAGCCATGCCTTCCATTCGGCGCGGATGGAGCCGATGCTGGCCGAATTCCGCACGGTGGCAACCGGTATCACCTACGCGTTGCCGCGGGTGCCGATCGTGTCGAACGAGTCCGGCGAGCTCGCGGACGCGACGGTGACCGATCCCGAGTACTGGGTGCGGCAGGTGCGTGGCTGCGTGCGGTTCGCGCCGGGCGTGGCCGCCCTGGTCGCGGCGGGCGCGCGGCGGTTCGTCGAGCTGGGCCCGGACGCGGTGCTCACGGTCATGACCGGGGAGTGCCTGGCCGAGACACCGGAGATCGAGTCGGTGTCGACGGTGGTGGCGTTGTCGCGGCGGTCCGTCGACGCGGTGACGCAGTTCGTCACCGCGCTGGCCCGGTTGCAGGTCGCGGGTGTGCCGGTGACGTGGGCACCGCTGTTCGCGGATCGGCCCGTACCTCGGATCCCGTTGCCCACCTATGCCTTCCAGCGTCGGCGTCACTGGCTGCAACCGGACCACGGCGCATCGACCGGTGCCTCGGATCATCCGATCCTGACGGGCGTGGTCGGGGTGGCGGGCACCGACGAATGGCTGCTCACCGGCAGGCTCTCGCTGCGGACCCAGCCGTGGATCGCCGATCACATGACCTACGGCGTGGTGGTCGTGCCGAGCGCGACCCTGATCGAGTTCCTGCTCGCCGCGGGCACGCGGATCGGCTGCGAGGTCGTCGACGAACTCACCTTGCAGGCGCCGATCCTGCCGACCGCCGACACCGAGATCGAGCTCCAGGTCCTGGTCCAGGCCGCCGACGCGGCGGGACGTCGCCCGTTCGAGTTCTACTTCCGGACCTCGCCCGAGTCGGAGTGGGTGCACAACGCCACCGGCGCGCTGGCCGCCCGCTGGGACGGCGACGCGGCCCTGATGGAGCGGCTGCGCGACGAGGACTGGCCGCCCGCCGATGCCGAAACAGTTGACAGCGACGGACTTCCGGGGCGGATCTCCCGGGCCGCGGGGCTCGAGTACGGTCCGGCGTTCCTCGGCGTCCGCGCCGTGTGGCAGCGCGACGACGCCGTCTTCTCCGAGATCGCCCTGAACCTCGACGCGGCACCCGAAGCAGGCCGCCACGAGCTGCACCCGGCCCTGCTGGACATGGTCATGCACGCGGGATTCGCCCAGTTGCTCTGGGGCGAGGGCAATCCCGATCCGGACACGGGCCGGCTGCTGTTCCGGTGGGGCGGTGCGCGCTTCCACACACCGGGGAAGGTGCCACCGGAGGTGACCTCGCTGCGGGTCGTCGCGGTCGCGTCCGGCCCGGAGACCCTCTCGGTCGCGGCGATCGATTCCGAAGGCGCGCCGATCATCTCGGTCGACGCGGTCGTGATGCGTCCCTACGACGTCAAGGAGTTCCGGAGCACGGTCGCCGGTGCCGAGGCGAGCCTCTACGAGGTGCGCTGGGAGCCGGCCACGGACACCGCCGGGCCCGCCACCGCGGCGGCGACGGCCACCCTCGCGGCCACGATCGTGCCGGGGATCGACCTCGCGTTCGCGTCGGTCGCGGATCTCGGTGCGGCGGAATCTGTTCCGCCCGTCGTGGTGTGGCGACCCGGTGCGCGGGGCGCGGAGGGCCCGGAAGTGGTGCGCACGGCTGTCCACGAGACCTCGGCCACGCTGAAGCACTGGCTCGCCGAGGAACGGCTGGCCGCTACCCGGCTGCTCGTCGTGACCACGGACGGCGTGGGAATGCCCGGTGAGACACCCGATCTCGCCGCCGCCGCGATCTGGGGTCTGGTGCGGAGCGCGCAGTCGGAGCACCCCGATCGCTTCGTCCTGATCGACGAGGACCCGGCCACACCACTCGACTCCGACCGGATCGCGGCCGCGGTGCGCTCCGGCGAACCGCAGGTCGCGATCCGCGGTGACCGGCTGCTGACACCGCGACTGGTGCGCGCGGCCACCGCCGACCCGGCACCGATGTCCGTCGGCGACGGAACCGTGCTGATCACCGGCGGCACCGGTGGGCTCGGTGCCCTGTTCGCCCGCCACCTCGTCACCGCGCACGGCGTCCGCGAGCTGGTGCTGACCTCCCGTCGTGGCCCCGAGGCACCGGGCGCCGCCGAACTGGTGGCCGAGCTCGCGCGGCTGGGTGCCGCGGCGCGCGTGGTGGCCTGCGATGTGGCCGACCGGGACGCGGTGCGCGCGCTTCTCGACGGCATCGGCACCGGGCTCACCGCCGTCGTGCACACCGCCGGGGTGCTCGCGGACGGCACCGTCGCCACGCTGACCGACGACCAGGTGGACCGGGTCCTGGCCCCGAAGGTCGACGGCGCCTGGCATCTGCACGAGCTGACCATGGACCGGACGCTGTCGGCGTTCGTGCTGTTCTCCTCGATCGCGACCGTGCTCGGCACGGCCGGGCAGGGCAACTACGCCGCCGCCAACGGTGTCCTCGACGCGCTCGCCCGGCGTCGCCGGACCGCCGGGCTGGCCGCCACCTCCCTGGCCTGGGGGCCGTGGAACCAGGGCAGCGGCATGACCGGTGGCCTGGATCGCGCCGCCCTCGCCCGCTGGGACCGGCTGGGCACGAGCCCACTCGCGAACGCCGACGGCCTGCGCCTGTTCGACGAGGCGCTCGCCCACCCGGCGGCGTGCCTGGCGCCGACCGTGTTCGACGCGGGCGCGCTGCGCCGGGAGACCGATCCCGCCGCAGTTCCCGCCGTCCTGCGCGGCTACGTGCGCCGCTCGACCCGCCCGGCGCACGCGGCGACCGCGGCGCCGGTGGGCTCCCTCGGTGCCCAGCTGGCCGAGGTCCCCGAGGCACGTCGCGCCGAACTGATCCTGGACGTGGTGCTGGCCCAGGCCGCCGCGGTGCTCGGCCACGAGTCGGGCAGCGATATCCGGCCCGACCAGCGCTTCGACGAGATCGGCTTCGACTCCCTCGGTGGCGTGGAGTTCCGCAACCGGCTCGGCAAGGCCACCGGCCTGCAACTGCCGTCGACCCTGGTGTTCGACCATCCGACCCCGGCGGCGGTGGCCGCGCTGGTGCAGTCGCGCGTCACCCCGGCGACCGGTGCGCCCGTCACCAAGACCGTGCGCCGGGTCAGGGCCGACGAGCCGATCGCGATCGTCGGCATGGCCTGCCGGTTCCCCGGCGGCGTCGAATCACCGCAGCAGCTCTGGGATCTCGTCGCCGCCGGGGTCGACGCGACCGGCGAGTTCCCCGCCGATCGAAGCTGGGATCTGCCCCGCCTGTTCGACGCGGACCCCGACAAGCCGGGGACCGTGTACACCAATCGCGGCGGATTCCTCTACGACGCGGGCGATTTCGATCCCGGCTTCTTCGGGATCAGCCCGCGCGAGGCATCGGCGATGGACCCGCAGCAGCGGTTGCTGCTCGAGGTGTCGTGGGAGGCGCTGGAGGACGCGGGCATCGACCCGATCTCGTTGCGCGGCAGTGATACCGGTGTGTTCGCCGGCGCGGGCGCCTCGGGCTATGTCGATCGCGTGGTCGGTGACCTGGAGGGCTATCGGCTCACCGGCACCACCAGCAGCGTGATCTCCGGGCGCGTGGCCTACGTCCTCGGGCTGGAAGGTCCAGCGGTCACCGTGGACACCGCGTGCTCGTCGTCGCTGGTGTCCCTGCACCTGGCCTGCCAGGCGCTGCGGCAGGGCGAGAGCTCGCTGGCGCTGGCCAGCGGTGTCACCGTCGCGGCGAGTCCCTACCTCTACGTCGACTTCGCCCGGCAGCGCGGCCTCTCGCCGGACGGGCGCTGCAAGGCGTTCTCCGACGCGGCCGACGGCGTCGCCTTCGCCGAGGGCGTCGGCGTGCTGGTGCTGGAACGGCTCTCCGACGCCCGCCGCCTCGGACACGACGTGCTGGCCCTGGTGCGCGGCACGGCCGTCAACCAGGACGGCGCGAGCAACGGGCTGACCGCGCCGAACGGCCCGTCCCAGGAGCGGGTGATCGCCCAGGCGCTGGCGAGCGCCGGACTCACCCCCGCCGACGTGGACGCGGTGGAAGCGCACGGCACCGGCACCCCGCTGGGTGACCCCATCGAGGCCAACGCGCTGATCGCCGCCTACGGCCAGGATCGCGGCGAGCGCGAACCGCTGCGCATCGGCTCGATCAAATCGAATATCGGGCACACGGTCGCGGCGGCCGGGGTCGGTGGCGTCATCAAGATGGTGCAGGCATTGCGCCACGAGACCCTGCCCGCGACGCTGCACGCCGAAGTGCCGTCCCCGCACGTGGATTGGTCGGCGGGGTCGGTGCGCCTGCTGACCGAGCCGGAACCGTGGCGCGCGGGTGGGCCGGTGCGCCGGGCGGGTGTGTCGTCGTTCGGTGTCAGCGGCACCAACGCGCACGCCATCCTCGAGGAAGCGCCCGCCGCCCGATCGGTCGTCGCGGAGCGGGCCGCCGACGGTCCGCGCACGGTGCCGCTGCTGGTGTCGGCCAAGAGCCGGACCGCGCTCGCGGCCCAGGCGGCGCGCCTGCGGACCTGGCTGCTCGACCACCCCGATGCCGATGCGGCCGATGTGGCGTACTCGCTCGCGACGAGCCGCGCGCAGCACGAATACCGCGCGGCGGTGCTCGGCGGCGACCGCGACGACCTGCTGGACCGGTTGGGCAAGCTGGCCGCCGGGACCCCGTCGACCGGCGTGGTGTCCGGGACGGTGGGCTCCGGCAAGACCGCGTTCCTGTTCACCGGCCAGGGCGCGCAGCGGGTCGGGATGGGTGCCGAGCTGGCGCACGCCTTCCCGGTCTTCGCGACGGCCCTCGACGAGGTGTGCGCCCGGTTCGACCCGCTGCTGGGCTGTTCGCTGAAGCAGGCGATAGTCACCGGACACCTGCTCGACGATCAGGGCGTCGCGGCGGACGGGATCCTGGACCGCACCCGGCTGACCCAGCCCGCGCTGTTCGCCTTCGAGGTGGCGCTGTACCGGTTGGTGGAATCGTTCGGGCTCGTCCCGGATCTGGTGATCGGGCACTCCATCGGTGAACTGGCCGCGGCGCACGTCGCGGGTGTGTGGTCCCTGGACGACGCCTGCCGCCTGGTCGCCGCGCGCGGCGCGCTGATGGACGCGCTGCCCGCAGGCGGCGCGATGCTGGCCGTCGCCGCCACCGAGGCCGAAGTCACCACGGCCGTCACGGAATTCGCCGATCGGGTGTCGGTGGCCGCGGTGAACGCGCCCGCCGCCGTGGTGATCTCCGGCGACGAGGACGCCGTCGACGCGCTCGATCGGCGGTTCGCCGAGCAGGGCCGCAAGACCAGCAGGCTGCGGGTCTCGCACGCGTTCCACTCGCACCGGATGGAGCCCATGCTGGCCGAGTTCGAGGCGGTGGCGGCGGGCGTCACCTATCACGCCCCACGAATTCCCTTGGTGTCCAACGTTTCCGGTGCGGTCGCCGGTGACGAGATCCTCGCTCCGGCGTATTGGGTCGCGCAGGTGCGTGGCGCGGTCCGGTTCGCGCCGGGCATCGAGACCCTGGTGGCCTCGGGTGTGCGCCGATTCCTGGAGATCGGTCCCGACGCGGTCCTCGCGGCGCTGACGCGCCAGACCCTGCCCGCCGAGATCGAGGAGCGATCCACGGTCGCCGCCGCGGCCCGCCGCGACCACGACGAGGTCGCCCAGTTCCTGACCATGCTCGCCACCGCGCACACCGCCGGAGCGACGCTGGACTGGACCGGGCTGTTCGCCGCGGGCCGGGTGGCGCGAGTCGGCCTGCCCACCTACGCCTTCGAGCACCGGCGGTTCTGGCTCGACGCCGCGCCGGTCGGCACCGGCGCGACCTCGGCGGAACATCCGCTGCTCACCGACGTGGTGCGGGTGGCCGACCGGGACGAGTGGCTGTTCACCGGTCGCTTGTCGCTGCGCACCCATCCGTGGATCGCCGACCACATGACCTACGGCGTCGTGCTCGTCCCGAGCGCGGCGCTCATGGAGATGCTGCTGGTCGCGGGCGCGCGCATCGGGTGCGGCGCGGTCGAGGAGCTCACCCTCGAGTCGCCGATCCTCCCGCCCCCGGAGGGCGCGGTGGAACTCCAGGTCCTGGTCCGGGAACCGGATGCCGCGGGGCGCCGGTCGTTCACCTTCCACTACCGGCTCGCCGACGCGGCCGACACCGAGTGGACGCGCAATGCCAGCGGCGTGCTGAGCGGTCATCAGCTCACCGATATCGGGCTGATGGAGATGCTGCGCGCCGAGCCGTGGCCGCCGGTCGGCGCGGCACCGGTCGATCCCGCCTGGATTCCCGCCCAGGTGGGCCGGGTGGCCGGACTGGAATACGGGCCGTCCTTCTACGGCATCGACGGCGCGTGGCGCACCGGCGACACGATCTTCTCCGAGGTCACGCTGAGCCAGGAGGTGCCCGCCGACCGGTTCCAGCTGCATCCGGCGCTGTTCGACATGGTGATGCACGCCGGACTGGTCTGCCTGATCTGGTCCGACGAAGCGAACAACCCGGCCGAGGGCAAGCTGCTGTTCCGCTGGGGCGCGACCCGCTTCCACACCACCGCGAAGGTGACCTCGCTGCGGGTGATGGCCATTCAGCGCGACAGCGAGACCATCACGGTCGTTGCCGTCGACCAGGACGGCAACCCGGTCGTCTCCATCGACGAAGTGGTCATGCGCTCCTACGACGTCCAGCAGTTCCGCGCCAATCTGGCCGGTGGCCGCGCGGCCCGCTACGGGGTGCGCTGGACGGCGGTCGGCACGCCGGACGGGCTCGCGCAGGCGGGCAGCGCCGCCGTCCTCGGCGCCGCCCCGGTCCTCGGGATCGATGAGCACCACCCGGATCTGGCGGCACTGGCGGCGGGCTCGGTGCCCGACCTCGTCGTCTGGTCCGAAGCCGCGGCACCGCACCAGGAGTCGTCGCCGGGGGATCGGGTGAAGACCGCGCTGGCGACGGTGCGCGGCTGGCTGGCCGACGACCGGTTCGCCCGATCGCGACTGGTCGTGGTCACCCGGCGCGCGGCCGGACTGCCCGAGGAGACGCCGGATGTCGCGGCGGCGGCGGTCACCGGTCTGATCCGCAGCGCGCAGACCGAGTACCCCGGACGGATCGTGCTGGTCGACGCCGACGCGACGCCCGTGTCGGCGGAGGCGATCCGTCCCGCCATCGCGACCGGTGAGCCGCAGGTGGCGGTGCGCGGCGACCGCGTCCTGTCCCCGCGTCTCGAGCCGGTGACCACCGCGGTCACCCACCCCGTCGCCTTCGGCGGGGGCACGGTGCTGATCACCGGCGGCACCGGCGGATTGGGTGCCCTGCTGGCCCGGCATCTGGTGACCGCCCACGGCGTGCGGCAGCTCCTGCTGGTGTCGCGGCGCGGCGCGAGCGCCGACGGCGCGGCGGAACTCGCCGAGGCGCTGACCGGGCTCGGGGCCGAGGTGCGGATCGCCGCGTGCGATGTCACCGACCGGGACGCACTCCGTGACCTGCTGCTCGAGGTCCCGGCGGAGCATCCGCTGACCGGCGTCGTGCACACCGCGGGGCTGTTGGCGGACAGTACTTTCCACGCCCTCACCGCCGAGCAGGTCGATCGGGTGTTCGCGCCGAAGGCCGAGGCGGCCTGGCACCTGCACGAGCTCACCCGCGATCTCGACCTGTCCGCGTTCGTCCTGTTCTCCTCGATCGCCGGCGTGCTCGGCTCGGCCGGACAGGCGAACTACGCCGCCGCGAACAGCTTCCTGGACGCGCTGGCGATTCGGCGCCGGGCCGAAGGACTGCCCGCGCTGTCGCTGGCCTGGGGTCCGTGGCAGCAAGACATCGGCATGACCGGCACCGTGGACCGGCTCGCCCTGAGCCGGATGGAGCGACTCGGCCTCGCTCCGCTGGACCGCGCCGACGGCCTGCGCCTGTTCGACGACGCGCTGACCACCGCCGACCCGGTGCAGGCCCTGGTCCACCTGGACACTGACAAGCTCCGCGTCGAAGCGCACACCGGCCCGGTGCCCGGTGCCCTGCGCGGCTTCGTCCGCACCAGGGACCGGGCGGGCGCGGCCCCGAGCAACGAACCCTCGCTCGGCGAGCGCCTGCACGGCGTGGCCGAGCCGAAGCGGCGCGGTCTGGTCCTGGACCTGGTGCGCGACACCGTCGCCGCCGTGCTCGGCTACGGCTCGGCCGACGACATCGCCCCCGATCGCGGCTTCGACGAACTCGGCTTCGATTCGCTCGGCGCCGTCGAGTTCCGCAACCGTCTCTCGACCCTGACGGGCCTGTCGCTGCCGTCGACCCTGGCGTTCGACTACCCGACCGCCGGTGACCTCGCCGACTACCTGCTGGCGCGGACCACCGTCGTCGCACCGGCCACCCCGGCGGTGACACCCGACGACATCGCCCGGCTGGAATCGCTGCTCGACCGGATCATCGCCACCGCGGGCGATGACGACGACACCGTCGCCGGCCTGCGCGGCGTCAACAACCGCCTGCGCACCTACCTGTCCGGCCGCTGGCCCGACAGCGAGTACGACGATCTCGACCTGCCCTCCGGCAGTGAGCTCTTGGATTTGATCGACGAGGAGTTTGGCCCAGCATGAGCAACCCCGGCACCAGTAACGAGGAACGACTCAGCCGGTATCTGCGCAAGCTCACCGGAGACCTCCGCGCCGCCAAGAAGCACATCGACCAGCTCGAGGAGCGGGCCGCCGAGCCGATCGCGATCGTCGGCATGAGCTGCCGGTATCCCGGTGGCGTCGAGACCCCGGCCCAGCTGTGGGATCTGGTCGCGACCGGCACCGACGCGGTCGGCCCGTTCCCGGCCGACCGCGGCTGGGACCTCGAGCGCCTGTTCGATCCCGACCCCGACGCGGCGGGCGCGATCTATACCCGCGAGGGCGGGTTCCTGGACGCGGCAGGCGATTTCGACGCGGCGTTCTTCGGGATCGGGCCGCGCGCCGCCGAGGCGATGGACCCGCAGCAGCGGTTGTTCCTGGAAGCCGCGTGGGAGGCACTGGAGGACGCGGGCATCGACCCGGTGTCGTTGCGCGGCAGCGACACCGGAGTGTTCGCGGGCGTGATCCATCAGGACTACGGGCCGCGCGTCGGCTCGCCCGGCCTGACCGCAGAGGCCGAAGGCCATGCCTACCCCGGCGTTTCGGCCAGTGTGCTGTCCGGACGGGTGTCGTTCACGTTCGGCCTCAAGGGCCCGGCGCTGTCGGTGGATACCGCCTGCTCGTCCTCGCTGGTCGCCCTGCACCTGGCGTGCCAGGCGCTGCGCCAGGGGGATACCTCGCTCGCCCTGGTCGGCGGCGTGACCGTGATGTCGGATCCCACCCTGCTGATCGCCTTCGGCCGCCAGCGCGCGCTGTCGCCGGATGCCCGGTGCAAGGCGTTCGCGGCCGGGGCGAACGGCACCGGCTTCTCCGAGGGTCTCGGCATGCTGGTGGTCGAGCGGCTCTCGGACGCGCGCCGCAACGGCCACCCGATCCTCGCGGTGGTGCGCGGTACGGCCGTCAATCAGGACGGTGCCAGCAGCAGGCTGACCGCGCCCAACGGTCCCTCGCAGGAGATGGTGATCGCGCAGGCGCTGGCCAATGCCGGTCTGACGCCCGCCGATATCGACGCCGTCGAGGCGCACGGCACCGGAACCACCCTCGGCGACCCGATCGAGGCGCAGGCCCTGATCGCCGCGTACGGCCGGGACCGCACCGGTGCCCCGCTGCGCATCGGGTCGCTCAAGTCGAACATCGGTCACACCTCCGCCGCGGCGGGCGTCGGCGGCGTGATCAAGATGGTGCAGGCGCTGCGCCACGAAACACTGCCCGCGACACTGCATGTCGATGCCCCGACCCCGCATGTGGACTGGTCGGCGGGCACGGTGCGGGTGCTCACCGAGGCGGAGCCGTGGCCCGCGGGCGAGCGGGTGCGCCGGGCGGGTGTGTCCTCGTTCGGCGCCAGCGGCACCAACACCCACGTCATTCTCGAGGAAGCCCCGGCCGCGGTCGAGGCCGCCGCACCGCAGGATGACGACGCGCCGCCGGCCGTGGCGCTCGGCATCGCCCCGGTGCTTGTCTCCGCGAAAACCGAAGCGGGCCTGCGGGATCAGGCCGCCAAGGTGCTGCGGTGGGTGACCGGCCACCCCGAACTCGGCGTCGACGACATCGGCTATTCGTTGTCGACCACGCGTGCCCGGCTGGAGTGGCGCGGTGCGTTCGTGGCCGCCGACCGGGACGGACTGCTCGCCGGGCTTACCGCCCTGGCGGAGTCGTCGCCCGCCGGTGGGGTGACCACGGGCCAGGCGGTGCTGCGCAAGACCGCGTTCCTGTGCACCGGCCAGGGCGCGCAGCAGCACGGCATGGGACGCGCGTTGTCCGCGGCGTTCCCGGTGTTCGCGGCCGCGCTGGACGAAGTCTGCGCGCAGTTCGACCCGCTGCTTGGCATCTCGCTGCGGCAGCTGATGTTCGACGGCGGCGACGCCGCGCTGCACCGCACGGAGTACACCCAGCCCGCCCTGTTCGCCTACGAGGTCGCGCAGTACCGGCTGTGGGAATCGTTCGGTGTGACAGCGGATGTCCTGCTCGGCCATTCGATCGGTGAGCTGGCCGCCGCGTATCTGGCCGGCGTGTGGTCGCTGCCGGACGCGTGCCGGCTGGTGGCGGCGCGCGGCCGCCTCATGGGTCAGCTGCCCGAAGGCGGCGCGATGCTGGCGGTCGCGGCGAGCGAGGCCGAGGTCACCGAGGCGCTCGCGGAGCACCTGGGCACGGTGTCGATCGCCGCGGTGAATTCGCCGACCTCCGTGGTGGTTTCCGGTGACGAGGACGCGGTCACGGCGCTGGAGCGGCTGTTCACCGAGCGCGGCGGCAAGACCTCGCGGTTGACGGTGTCGCACGCGTTCCACTCGCACCGGATGGACGCGATGCTGGCCGAGTTCGAGTCCGTCGCCAGGGAGGTGACCTACCAGCGTCCGCAGCTCCCACTGGTCTCGAACCTGTCCGGTGAGCTCGCAGGCGACGAGCTGCTGGACCCCGCCTACTGGGTGCGGCAGGTCCGGGAGGCCGTGCGGTTCGCCCGTGGCGTTGACACGCTCGTGGCCTCGGGTGTGCGCCGGTTCGTCGAGATCGGTCCGGACGCGGTGTTGTCCGCGATGACGCGGCAGTGCCTGCCGGACGAGATCGAGGCGCAGTCGCTGGTGGTCGCGGGCGCGCGGCGCGGGCAGGCCGAGGTCGAGCAGTTCGTGCGGTGCGTCGTCGCCGCCGAGGTGGCCGGGGTCGAGGTCGACTGGGCGGCGTTCTTCGCCTCGCGGCCGGTCGCCCGGGTGCCGCTGCCCACCTACGCCTTCCAGCGCCGTCGCTACTGGCTCGAGACCTCCGTCGGCGCCGCCGATGTCGAGTGGGCCGGGCTGGGCGCGGCGCGGCATCCGCTGCTGGGTGCGGTGGTGTCGGAACCGGAGTCCGGCGGTGTCCTGCTGACGGGACGGCTGTCGGTCGCGACCCAGCCGTGGCTGGCCGACCACGTGGTCGCGGGTGTGGTCCTGCTGCCGGGCACCGGGTTCGTCGAGCTGGCGTTGCGCGCGGGTGCCGAGGCCGGGTATCCGGTGGTCGAGGAATTGACCTTGCAGGCGCCGCTGCTCCTGCCCGCCGCGGGTGGGGTGCAGATCCAGGTGGTGGTCGGCGGGACCGGCGACGACGCGCTGCGCCGGTCGGTCGCGATCTACTCGCGTGGCGAACACGACCGCGACGGTCAGTGGCTGTTGCACGCGCGCGGTCTGCTCGCCGGGGAGTCCGCGGCGCTCGACGCCGCCCCGCAGACCTGGCCGCCCGCCGCGACCGGCATCGATGTCGCGGCCGCCTACACGGCGCTGCTGGCCCGCGGCTACGACTACGGTCCCGCCTTCCAGGGTGTCCGAGCGCTGTGGCGACGCGGCGCCGAGGTGTTCGCCGAGGTCGCGCTCGACACCGAAACCGGTGTCCGGGCCGAAGGATTCGGTATCCATCCGGCCCTGCTGGACGCGGCCATGCAGGCCGGTCTGCTCGCCGGTGTGCTGGACGGCGCGCCGGAGTCACCGTTCACCATCCCGGCCGGACAGGTGGTGCTGCCCTTCTCCTGGGAGTCGGTCGCGCTGCACGCCGCCGGAGCGTCCGTCCTGCGCGTGCGGCTGGCCTCGACGGGGTCGTCGGTCTCCTGCACCGCGACCGACGACCAGGGCCGACCGGTGCTGTCGGGCACGCTGACGACCCGGCGAACGCCACTCGACCAGCTCACCGCCGGCGTGGCGAAGCCCGCCGCGCCACTGCTCGCACTGACCTGGTCACCGGTCACGACCGAACCCGCCACGGCGCTCCCGGCCCTCGGCCGGTGGGAGGACCTGGACGCGGAGTCCTCGGTACCGCCGGTGGTCGTCGTCGAGGCCGGATCCGGCTGGACCGCGACCACCGACCCGGACGTGGTGGCCACCACCCACGCCGAGGTCACCCGCGTTCTCACCGTGATCCAGCAGTGGCTGGCGCAGGAGCGCTTCGCCACCAGCACCCTGCTCATCGCCACCCGGGGCGCGGTCGCGCTCCCCGGCGACGACCTCCCCGGTGCCGCCGTCTGGGGCCTGGTGCGTTCCGCCCAGTCCGAGGACCCGGGCCGCATCGTCCTGGTCGACACCGACGCCGCCGTCGACCCGAGCCTGGCGGCCATCGTTCTGGCCGTGGGCGAACCGCAGGTCCTCGTCCGCGACGGTGTCATTCACACCGCCCGCCTTACTCGCCCGGACAGCCGCACGGGGGCTACCGCCGGCCTCGCGGGGGCTGCCACTACGGGTGCGGGCGCTGCGGGTACTGGTGCGGATGCTGCCGCCGTCAGCACAGGTGCTGCGGCTCCCGGAGCAGGAGTCGGCGCTCCCGGAGCGAACGCTGCGGTCACCGACTCGACCGCGGCCGCGGGCTTCGGGGACGGGACTGTCCTGATCACGGGTGGTACCGGTGGTCTGGGCGGGGTGATCGCTCGGCACCTCGTGGCCGGGTACGGGGTGCGGTCACTGCTGCTGGTGAGTCGCCGGGGTCCGCGGGCCGAAGGCGTGGACGCGCTGGTCGCCGAGCTGGCCGAGTCCGGTGCGCGGGTGCGGGTGGTGGCGGCTGACGTCACCGATGCCGCCGCGGTGACCGCGCTGCTGGCCGAGGTGCCCGAGCAATCGCCGCTGACCGGGGTGATCCATGCCGCCGGTGTGCTCGACGACGGGGTCATCGGCTCGTTGACCCCCGAGCGGATCGCCAGTGTGCTGGCGCCGAAGGCCGATGCCGCCTGGTATCTGCACGAGGCGACCGCCCACCTGGATCTGTCGGCGTTCGTGGTGTTCTCCTCCGCGTCGGGCACCGTCGGCGGTCCCGGGCAGGGCAACTACGCCGCCGCCAACACCTTCCTCGACGCGCTCGTGGCGCATCGCCGAGCCACCGGGCTGGCGGGTCAGTCGCTCGCGTGGGGTCTGTGGGCTCGCTCCAGCGGGATGTCCGGACAGCTCGATGACACCGACGTGGCCAGGATGCGCCGCACCGGATTCACCGCCATGCCGGACGAACAGGCGCTCGCGGGCTGGGACGCGGCCCTCGTCCACGGCACCCCGCACGCCGTGATCGCCGTTCTCGACACCGCCGCGATCCGGGCCCAGGCCGAGGCCGGACTGCTGCCGCCACTGCTGCGTGACCTGGCGCCCGCGACCCGCCGGACCGCCACCTCGACAGTGGTGTCGGACTTGCGGATTCGGCTCGCGGGCGTGGACGCCGACCGCAGGCGGCAGCTGGTGCTCGACACCGTGCGCACCCACATCGCGGCCGTGCTCGGGCACGACAGTGTGTCCGCGATCGATCCCGCTCGCGCCTTCCAGGATCTCGGCTTCGATTCGCTGAGCGCGGTCGAGCTGCGCAACCGGCTCAAGACCGTCACCGGTCTCGCCCTGCCCGCCACGGTCGTCTTCGACTACCCGACACCGCAGGCGCTGGCCGAGCACCTGGCCGACGAGTTCCTCGGCACGGCCACCGATATCGACGTCGTGGCGGGACGCGCGGTCGACGGCGATCCGATCGCGATCGTCGGCATGGCCTGCCGGTACCCGGGCGGCGTCAGCACGCCCGAGGACCTGTGGCGGCTGGTCGCCGACGGCGTCGACGCGGCCTCGGAGTTCCCGGTGAACCGCGGTTGGGATACCGCGCGGATCTACGACCCCACCGGCGAGAAACCGAACACCACCTACACGCGCGAGGGTGGATTCCTGCACGACGCGGGCGAATTCGACCCCGCGTTCTTCGGCATCAGCCCCAACGAGGCCGCCGCGATGGACCCGCAGCAGTTCCTGCTGTTGGAGAGTTCGTGGGAGGCCTTCGAGCGGGCGGGCGTGGACCCGGCGACGCTGCGCGGCAGCGCGACCGGCGTCTTCACCGGCATGATGTATCACGACTATCCGGTCAACGCGAACTCCGGCTCCATCGCCTCCGGGCGGGTGTCCTATGTCTTCGGTCTGGAGGGGCCGTCGGTCACCGTCGACACCGCGTGCTCGTCGTCGCTGGTCGCCCTGCATCTGGCCGCGCAGTCGCTGCGCTCGGGGGAGAGCGATCTGGCACTGGCCGGTGGTGTGGCCGTGATGGCGACCCCGGAGACCTTCGTGGAGTTCAGCCGTCAGCGCGGGCTGGCACCGGACGGGCGCAGCAAGTCCTTCGCCGATGCCGCCGACGGTGTCGCCTGGTCCGAGGGCGTCGGCGTGCTCGTGCTGGAACGGTTGTCCGACGCCCAGCGCAATGGTCACCGGGTGCTGGCGGTCGTCGCCGGCTCGGCGGTCAACCAGGACGGCGCATCGAACGGTCTGACCGCGCCGAACGGTCCGTCGCAGCGCCGGGTGATCCGGCAGGCGCTGGCCAATGCCGGGGTCTCGCCGGTCGAGGTCGACGCGGTCGAAGCGCACGGTACCGGAACGACTTTGGGTGATCCGATCGAGGCGCAGGCCCTGCTGGCGACGTATGGCCAGGACCGTGCCGAGGACCGCCCGCTGTGGTTGGGCTCGCTGAAGTCCAATATCGGGCACGCGCAGGCGGCGGCCGGTGTGGGTGGCGTGATCAAGATGATCATGGCCATGCACCACGGCGTGCTGCCCCGCACCCTGCACGTGGATCAGCCCAGTACCAAAGTGGATTGGTCCGCGGGACACCTCCGCTTGCTGACCGAGGCCGTCGCGTGGCCTGAGGTCGATCGGCCGCGTCGCGCCGGGGTGTCCTCGTTCGGCATCAGTGGCACGAACGCGCACGTCATCGTGGAACAGGCGCCGCCTGTCGCGGATTCGACGCCGACGGATGGCGACACGGGACTGCTGCCGTGGGTGTTGTCGGCGCGCGGTGACGATGCCCTCGCCGCCCAAGCGGCACGGCTGGAGACGCACCTCGGCGAATTCGCCGTCGAGTCGAGGGATGTCGGATTCTCGCTGGTCTCCACGCGCGGTGTCTTCGAGCACCGCGCCGTGGTCCTGGCCGGCGACCCGGATCGCCTGCGTGCGGGAATCGCGGCGCTGGCCGCCGGTTCGGCGGCGCCCGAGGTGGTGACCGGCCGGGCGGTGGCGGGCACGACAGGCTTGGTGTTCTCCGGTCAGGGCGCGCAGTGGGCGGGTATGGCGGCCGAGCTGCGCGCCACCTATCCGCTGTTCGCCACGGCCTTCGACGAGATCGTGGCCGGGCTGGATCCGCTGCTGGGACAGCCGGTGTCGCTGAGCGAGGCGCTCTCGGCCGCGGACTCGGTCGACCGGACGGTGTTCGCGCAGGCGGGCCTGTTCGCCTTCGAGGTGGCGCTGTTCCGGCTGCTCGAATCCTGGGGTCTGCGTCCGGACGTGGTGGCCGGTCATTCGATCGGTGAGGTGGCCGCCGCTCATGTCGCGGGGGTGCTGTCGCTGGGTGACGCGTGTGCCCTGGTGGCGGCGCGCGGCCGGTTGATGCAGGCGCTGCCCGCGGGTGGCGCGATGGTGGCGGTGGGTGCGCCGGAAGCCGAGGTGCTGCCGCTGCTGGGTGACGCGGTGTCGATCGCCGCGGTCAATGCCCCTGCGGCGGTGGTGCTTTCCGGTCCCGAGGACGCCGTCACGGCCGTGACCGAGGTGTGTGCCGAGCGTGGCCGGCGCACCCATCGGCTGCGGGTCTCGCATGCCTTCCACTCGGCGCTGATGGAACCGATGCTGGCCGAATTCGCTACGGTGGTAGGCGAATTGACCTTCACGCGGCCGAGCATCGACCTCGTGTCGACGGTCACCGGCCGCCGGGTCGAGAACGAGCTGTCGGACCCGGCCTACTGGGTCGACCAGGTCAGGGCGACGGTGCGGTTCGCCGACGCGGTCGCCACCATGACCGAACTGGGCGTGACCCGGTTCGCCGAGGTGGGACCCGACGCCGTCCTCACCCCGATGATCACCCAGATCATCGACGACCCCGCCGCGACCGTGGTGGCGCTGGCCCGTCGCGACCGGGCCGACGCGTCGTCGGTGCTGACCGGCGTCGCCGGCCTGTTCGTCGCGGGCGCGGCCGTGGACTGGACCGGGCTGTTCCCCGGCGCGCGCCGTGTCGACCTGCCCACCTACGCCTTCCAGCACGAGCGGTTCTGGCTCGACGCCAAACAGGCGCTGGCGAAGTCGTGGCTCGGTGCCGAGCTGGGCGGCGTCACCGCGGTCGGCCTCGACGCGGTCGACCATCCGCTGCTCGGTGCCGTTGTCCCGCACCCGGAGTCGGGTGGGGTCAGCTTCACCGGCCGCTGGTCCGTGGACACCGTGTCGTGGCTGGCCGATCACAGCGTGCTCGGCGTGGTGCTGCTGCCGGGCACCGGCTTCGTGGAACTGGCCGGGTATGTCGGCGGTCTGCTCGGCTGCCCGATGGTGGACGAACTCGTCCTGCACACGCCGCTGACGGTGCCGTCCGACGGCGGTGTCGCGGTCCAGGTCGTGGTGGCCGCCCCCGATGACGCCGGTCGCCGGCGGCTCGGCGTGCACTCCCAGCAGACCGCCGACGGACCCTGGGCCCTGCACGCCGAAGGTGTGCTCGCGCCGACCGCGACCCCCGCCGACTTCGAGCTGACCGCCTGGCCACCGGCCGGCGCGGAGCCGATCGACGTCGACAGCGCCTACGACGAATTGCTCGATGTCGGGTACGGATACGGCCCGTTCTTCCAGGGTTTGCAGGCGGCCTGGCAGCGTGGCGACGAACTGTTCGCGGAAGTGGCGCTGCCCGATCCGCGCGATGCCGAGGGCTTCGGCATCCATCCCGCGCTGTTCGACTCGGCCCTGCACGCCGGGATCATCCACGGGCTGCGTGGTGGTGTCGAAGGCTTCCCGGCGCTGCCGTTCACCTGGAACCAGGTCGTCGTGCACGCGCCGGGCGCCGCCGCCGTGCGCGTCCGGATCGTGCTGGAGGGCACCAGGTATGCCCTCCAGCTCGCCGATGACCAGGGGCAGCCGGTGCTGTCGGTGGGCGCGCTGGTCTCGCGGCCCGTCTCGGCCGAACGGCTGGGCGCGGACCGGATCGCGGAGTCGCTGTTCGCGATCGACTGGGTGCCCGTGGCGGCGCAGGCGGCGGTGGTCGAGCCGGTCCGCATCGCGCTGGTCGGTGCCGCGGGCGCGGGCGAGGTGCCCGGGTACGCGGATCTGGCGGCCCTGGTCGCCGACCTCGAGGCGACCCCGGAGCCGGTGATCCCCGATGTCGTTCTGCTCGTCGCGCCGGATCACCCGGGCGCGGTGCCGGAAGCGGCCCGCGATGTGCTCGCCGAGGTCCTCGACTCGGTGCAGCGATGGCTGGCCGATCCGCGCTGGGACGGTGCGCGTTTGGTCGTGATCACCAGGCACGCGGTGCACGCCGACGAGGTGAACCTGGCGCAGGCGCCGGTGTGGGGGTTGCTGCGCGCCGCGCAGGCCGAGCACCCGGGCCGCGTCCAGCTCCTCGACCTGGACGCCGAGCCCGATCCGATCCGGATCGCGTCGGCCGTGGCAGCAGGGGAACCCGAGGCGGCGCTGCGCGGTTCGGACCTGCTCGTCCCGCGCCTGACCAGGGCCACGCCCGGCACGGTCGCGCGGTCGATCGACACCGGTACGGTCCTGATCACCGGTGGCACCGGCGGTCTGGGCGCGGTGTTCGCGCGGCACCTGGTGACCGCGCACGGCGTCCGTCGGCTGCTGCTGACCTCCCGGCGTGGCGCGGCCGCGACCGGTGCGGCCGAATTGCGTTCCGAGCTAGCCGAACTCGGCGCCGAGGTGACCATCGCCGCGTGCGATGTGTCCGATCGTGCCGCGCTGGCCGCCCTGCTCGCCACCGTGCCCGCCGAGCATCCGCTGGTCGGTGTGGTGCACGCGGCGGGCACCGCCGACAACGGGTTGATCGAGGCGCTCACCCCGGAGCGGATCGAACAGGTCTTGCGGCCGAAGGCCGACGCCGCCTGGCATCTGCACGAACTCACCGCGCCGTCCGCGCTGTCGCTGTTCGTCCTGGTGTCCTCGGCGGGTGGCCTGGTCCTGCCGGCAGGTCAGGCGAACTACGCGGCGGCCAATGTCTTCCTCGACGCCCTCGCCGCGCACCGGCACCGGCTCGGACTGCCGGCGACCGCGCTCGACTACGGCATGTGGGCGCGGGCCACCGGCCTGGGCACCGAGTTGTCGGAAGCCGACTTCGACCGGATGCGCAGGCAGGGCTTCCCGCCGTTGACCGAGGCGGAGGGGCTGGCGCTGTTCGACGCGGCCATCGCCACCGACGCGGCCCAGCTGGTGCCGCTGCGGGTCGACCCGGCCGTGCTGCGGACCCGTGGTGCGCAGATCCCCGCGCTGCTGCGCGCGATCGCCCCGGCACCGGCGCGTCGTCCCACCCGGACGGCGGCGGGCCAGGCGTTCCTGCGCAAGCTGGCCGGGCTGTCCGACGCCGACCGCGGCGGTGCGCTGCTCGAGCTGGTCCGATCGGTGGCCGCCGACATCCTCGGCCACGCCTCGGCCGACTCCGTCGTCGCCGATCGGCCGTTCCAGCAGCTCGGCTTCGACTCGCTCGGCGCCGTGGAGTTCCGCAACAAGCTCAACACCGCGACCGGTCTGCACCTGCCCGCCACCCTCATCTTCGACTACCCCACCCCGGGGATCGTCGCGGAGTTCCTCGATTCCCAGCTCACCGGCACGGTGACGACCGAGGAGCGGGTGGTCGGCCGGGTCCGCGCCGACGACGATCCGATCGCGGTGGTGGCCATGAGCTGCCGTTACCCGGGCGGCGTCGCCTCGCCGGAGGACCTGTGGCAGCTGGTGACCTCGGGTGGGGACACCACGGGGGACATGCCGCGCGATCGCGGCTGGGACCTGGACGGCATCTACGATCCCGAACCCGGCAGGGCGGGCAAGACCTACACCCGGCGCGGCGGATTCCTCTACGAGGCCGCCGAATTCGACGCGGACTTCTTCGGCATCAGCCCGAACGAGGCGACCGTCATGGACCCGCAGCAGCGCGTGCTGCTCGAGGTCTCCTGGGAGGCGCTGGAGCGGGCCGGTCTGGATCCGGCGGTGCTGCGCGGGAGTTCGACCGGTGTGTTCACCGGCGTGATGTACCACGACTACGCGCAGGGCTCCGGGACCGGCAGCAGCGCCGCGGGCAGCCTGGTCTCCGGCCGGGTGTCGTACGTGTTCGGGCTCGAGGGTCCGTCGGTCACGGTGGATACGGCGTGCTCGTCGTCGCTGGTGGCGCTGCATCTGGCCGCGCAGTCGCTGCGCTCGGGGGAGTGCGAACTCGCCCTGGCCGGGGGTGTGGCCGTGATGGCGACGCCGGACATGTTCCTCGAATTCGGTCGTCAGCGCGGGCTCTCGCCCGACGGAAGGTGTAAATCGTTCTCCGACAGCGCCGATGGTGTCGGCTGGTCCGAGGGTGCGGGCGTGCTGGTGCTGGAACGGCTCTCCGATGCCCGCCGCAATGGTCATCAGGTGCTGGCGGTGCTGGCGGGGTCGGCGGTGAATCAGGACGGTGCGTCCAACGGGTTCACCGCACCCAATGGTCCGTCGCAGCAACGGGTGATTCGCCAGGCGCTCGCCAATGCGGGGGTGACGGCGGTGGAGGTCGACGCGGTCGAAGCGCACGGTACCGGAACGACTTTGGGTGATCCGATCGAGGCACAGGCCCTGCTGGCCACCTACGGTCAGGAACGGGCTGAGGATCGTCCGCTGTGGCTGGGTTCGCTGAAGTCCAATATCGGTCATGCGCAGGCGGCGGCCGGTGTGGGTGGCGTGATCAAGATGATCATGGCGATGCGGCACGGGGTGCTGCCGCGGACCCTGCACGCGGATCAGCCCAGTACGAAGGTGGATTGGTCCGAGGGCCATGTCCGACTGCTGACGGAATCGGTCGCGTGGCCGGAGGTGGATCGGCCGCGGCGTGCGGGTGTGTCCTCGTTCGGCATCAGTGGGACGAACGCCCACGTCGTCGTGGAACAGGCACCGCCGGTACCGGATTCGCCCACCCCGATCGCACCGCTCGGCGAGTCGACCCCGTGGGTGTTGTCCGCCCGCAGCGGCGCGGCGCTGGCCGATCAGGCCGCACTGCTGGCGGCCCCGGTCGGCGACCTCGACCCGATCGATCTCGGCTTCTCGCTGGCGACGCGGAGCGTCTTCGAGCACCGGGCCGTCGTCCTGACCGGCGACCGGTCGGCGGAGCTACGGGCACTGGCCGACGGCATCGAGACGCTGAACATGGTGCACGGCAAGGTGATACCTGGGTCGACGGGCTTCGTCTTCTCCGGTCAAGGCGCGCAGTGGGCGGACATGGCCACCGGGCTGCGCGCGGCCTACCCGATCTTCGCGGAGCACTTCGACGGCATCGTCGACCGGATGGAACCGCTACTGGGACAGTCGGAGTCGCTGGCCAACGCCCTCGGCGACGGAGATCTGCTCGCCAGGACGGTGTTCACCCAGGCGGGCGTGTTCGCCTTCGAGGTGGCGCTGTTCCGGCTGGTCGAATCGTGGGGTGTGCGAGCCGAGGTGGTGGCCGGTCACTCGATCGGCGAGATCGCCGCCGCGCACGTGGCTGGCGGGCTGTCGCTCGACGACGCGTGTGTGCTGGTCGCGGCGCGGGGCCGGTTGATGCAGGCGCTGCCCGCCGGTGGCGCCATGGTGGCCGTCGGCGCGGCGGAGGCCGAGGTGCTGGACGTGGCCGCGCGGCTCGATGCGAAGGTGTCGATCGCGGCGGTCAACGGACCGGCCTCGGTGGTGCTGTCCGGCGGCGACGCCGAGGTCACCGCCGTGGTCGAACGCTGCGTGGAGCAGGGGTGGCGCACCCACCGGCTCACGGTGTCACACGCCTTCCACTCGGCGCTGATGGAACCGATGCTCGCCGAATTCGGCGCTGTCGTCGCGGGGTTGAGCTTCGGCAAGCCCACGCTGACGCTGGTCTCCACGGTGACCGGTACCAGGGTCACCGACGAGATGACCGATCCCGCCTACTGGGTGCGTCAGGTGCGCGACACCGTGCGCTTCGCCGACGCGGTGACCACCATGGCCACGCTCGGGGTGAGCCGCTTCGCCGAGGTCGGGCCCGACGCCGCCCTCACGCCGATGGTCGCCCAGACCCTCGACACCGCGACGGCGGTCGCGCTGACCGTGCGTGGCGACGGGACGCCCGCGACCCTGCTGACCGGCCTCGCCCGGCTGTTCGTGACGGGCACGACAGTGGACTGGGCCCGCCTGTACGCCGGGACCGGGGCGCGCCGGGTCGACCTGCCCACCTACGCCTTCCAGCGCCGTCGGTACTGGCTGACCGAAGGGTCGACCGGCGGTGGTGACGCACGATCGATGGGCCTGGTGTCCACCGGGCATCCGCTGATCTCGGCGGTGATCGCCCAGCCGGACTCCGACACGGTGCTGCTCACCGGCCGCCTGTCGACCGCCACCCAGCCGTGGCTGGCCGATCACCGGGTGCACGACGCCGTGCTGTTCCCCGGGACCGGCCTGGTCGAACTCGCCCTGCACGCCGCCGACCGGGTCGGCGGCACAACCCTGGACGAGCTGGTGCTGCGGGCGCCGCTGGTGCTGCCGGAGTCCGGTGGCGCGGCGCTGCGCGTCGTCGTCGGCGACCGGGACGACACCGGCCGTCGCCCGATCCGGATCTACTCCAGCCCGGACGACGGCGACACGGTGTGGACCCTGAACGCCGAAGGCACCGTCGGCACGGACCCGAGCACGCCCGGTGCCGACCTCGCCGCGTGGCCGCCCGCGGGCGCGCTGCCGCTGCCGATCGACGACGGCTACGACGGACTGCGCGCGGCAGGGTACGGCTACGGCCCGGTCTTCCAGGGCCTGCGGGCGGCGTGGCTCCGCGGCGACGAGGTGTTCGCCGAGGTCGCCCTGCCCGAACCCCGGCTCGCCGACGGGTTCGGCCTCCACCCCGCCCTGTTCGACTCGGCGCTGCACGCGCTGCTGCTCGCCGGGGAATTGCCCACGGCGGGAGCGGCGCTCGCGTTGCCGTTCGACTGGTCCGGTGTCACCGTGCACGCCGCGGGCGCCACCGCGCTGCGGGTGCGGATGACCCGGGTCGGCGACCACGGTGTGGTGCTCGACCTCGCCGACCCGTCGGGTGCCCCCGTCGCCACGGTGCGCAGGCTCGCGTCCCGGCCGATGGACCCGGCGCAACTCGTCGCCGGTGCCTCCGTCGTCGGGTCCGCGCTGTTCGATGTCGGCTGGACGCCGATCACGGTGGCGGAGAACACGATCGAGACGGTGGCGTGGGAACGGCTCGGCGCGACCGTCCCGCCCGCGGTGCTCCTGGACTGCCCGGCGGGCGACGATCCCGCCACGGTGCGGGCCGCGACCCATCGGGTGCTGCACGCAGTGCAGTCCTGGCTGGCCGACGCGCGATTCGCCGACTCGGTCCTCGTCGTGCGCACCACCGGTGCCGCCGCCGTCGCCGACACGGACCGCGTCGACCTGGCGGGCGCCGCCGTCGGTGGCCTGGTGCGGGCCGCGCAGTCCGAGAGCCAGGGCCGGATCGTCCTGGTCGACAGTGACACCGACCCCGGCCCGTTGCTCGGAGGCATCCTCGCCACCGGCGAACCGCAGGTCGCCGTGCGCGGCGCGACGGTGCATGCCGCGCGGCTGCGCCGCATCGCCACCACCGCCCTCGGTTCCGCGCAGGCCCCGGCCTACGACCCGGCGGAGACCGTGCTGATCACCGGCGCCGGTGGTCTGCTCGGCGGAATGTTCGCCCGGCACCTGGTCGCCACGCACGGCGTCCGGCGGCTGCTGTTGCTGAGCAGGCGGGGCGAAACCGCGCCCGGCACCGCCGAATTGCGCGCGGAGCTGGCCGAATCCGGTGCCGAGGTGTACTTCGCCGCCTGCGATGTCGCCGATCGGGACGCCCTGGCCCGCGTGCTCGCCGACATCCCGGCCGGGCATCCGCTGGCCGGGGTGTACCACCTGGCCGGTGTGCTCGACGACGGCGCCATCGCCTCGCTGACCCCGGACCGGCTCGACACGGTCCTCGGCCCCAAGGTCGACGCGGCCCTGCACCTGGACGAGCTGACCGCCGACCGGCCGCTGCGGGCGTTCGTGCTGTTCAGTTCGGCAGCGGGCGCTTTCGGCAATACCGGCCAGGGCAACTACGCGGCCGCCAACGCCTGCCTGGACGCGCTCGCCGCCCGGCGCAGGGCGGCGGGCCTGCCGGGGCAGTCGCTGGCCTGGGGTCTGTGGGACGGCGGCATGGCCGGGGAACTCGGCGACGTCGACCGGCTCCGGATGACCCGCACCGGCATGCTGCCGCTCTCGCGGGCCCACGGTCTCGCGCTGTTCGACGCCGCGGCCCAGCTCGACATCGCGGCGCCGATCCTGGCCAGGATGAACCTCGACGTCATGCGCGACGCGGGCTTCGCGCCCGCGCTACTGGCCGGGCTGACCACGCCGCGCCGCAAGGCGGCCGACGGCACCGCCGCCGCGCTGCGCGCCCGCCTGGCCGGCACTCCGGCCGGGGAACGGCTCGGGGTGCTGGTCGAGCTCGTGCGCGACCGGGGCGCGGCGACCCTCGGGCACCGGAACGGGACCGTGATCGATCCCGACAAGGCGTTCAGCGATCTGGGTTTCGACTCGATCACCGCGCTCGAATTCCGCAACAGCGTGCAAGCCGCGACCGGACTGGCCCTACCGGCCACGCTGGTCTTCGACTATCCGACACCGGCCGCGCTGGCCGAGTACCTGCACGCGGAACTCACCGACCACCCGGCCGCTGACCCCGGGGCCGACCAGCCGGACGACGAGATCCGCCGCGCCCTGCAGACCATCCCGCTCGCGCGGCTGCGCGAGGCGGGCTTGCTCGACGCCCTGCTCCAGCTGACGCAGGGACCGGACGACCCCGGCGGCGACGACCCGGCCGACCCGGCCGACGCGATCGACGATCTCGACCTCGACGATCTGATCGAGCTGGCCTTCCACTCGGAGGACTGACCGAGATGTAACCCGCATCGAAAGACAGCCTCCCGATAGACATTTCGCCGGAGTGTTCCGGCGACCGCAGGAAGCGATAGACGCATGACCCAGCCCGACGCCAAAATCCAGAAGCTCACCGAGGCGCTCCGCAGCTCGCTCAAGGAGACCGAGCGGTTGCGCACCCGCAACCGTCAGCTCGACGCCGCCCAGCGGGAGCCGATCGCGATCGTCGGGATGGCGTGCCGGTATCCGGGCGGGGTCGGCTCGCCCGAGGATCTGTGGCGGCTGGTCGCCGAGGGCGTCGACGCGGTGTCGGAGCTGCCGGTCAACCGCGGCTGGGACGCTGATCGCCTCTACGACCCGACGGGGGAGGCGCCCAACAGCATCTACACCCGCGAGGGCGGATTCCTGCACTCGGCGGGCGAATTCGATCCCGGCTTCTTCGGGATCAGCCCCAACGAGGCCTCGACGATGGACCCGCAGCAGTTCCTGCTGCTCGAAACCTCATGGGAGGCACTGGAACGCGCCGGGGTGGCACCCGCCTCGCTGCGCGGCAGCCGGACCGGCGTCTACGTCGGCATGATGTATCACGACTATCCGGCCAACGCGAACTCCGGCGCGGTCGCCTCCGGGCGCATCTCCTATGTGCTCGGCCTGGAGGGGCCGTCGGTCACCGTCGACACCGCCTGCTCCTCGTCGCTGGTCGCGCTGCACGCCGCCGCGCAGTCGCTGCGGGCGGGCGAATCGGATCTGGCGCTGGCCGGTGGTGTCGCGGTGATGGGGTCGCCGGAGACCCTGGTGGAATTCAGCAAGCAGCGCGGTATGGCGCGCGACGGGCGCAGCAAGGCGTTCGCCGATGCCGCCGACGGTCTCGGCTGGGCCGAGGGCGCCGGTGTGCTGGTGCTGGAGCGGCTGTCCGACGCCCGACGCAACGGACACCCGGTGCTGGCAGTGATCACCGGCTCCGCGGTGAACCAGGACGGCGCGTCCAACGGCCTGACCGCGCCCAACGGGCCCTCGCAGCAGCGGGTCATCCAGCAGGCGCTGACCAACGCGGGCATCACCGCGGCCGACGTGGACGCCGTCGAGGCGCACGGCACCGGCACCACCCTGGGCGACCCCATCGAGGCCCAGGCCCTGCTGGCCACCTACGGCCGGGAACACGACGCCGACCGGCCCCTCTGGCTCGGCTCACTGAAGTCCAATATCGGGCACTCGCAGGCCGCCGCCGGTGTGGGCGGCGTGATCAAGATGGTGCTGGCGATCCGCCACGGCCTGCTGCCGAAGACGCTGCACGTGGACGCCCCGACCACCAAGGTCGACTGGTCGGCAGGCCACGTGCGGCTGCTGACCGAACCGACGCCGTGGCCCGCGGTGGATCGGCCGCGCCGCGCCGGGGTGTCCTCGTTCGGCGTCGCGGGCACCAATGTGCACCTCATCGTGGAACAGGCGCCCGCCGACCCCGAACCGGAACCGGACGCGGCCCCGGTGGGCGGCGTGCTGCCGTGGGTGGTGTCGGCGCGCGGCGCCGAGGCACTCGCCGAGCAGGCCGACCGGCTCGCCGCCCACGTCACCGAGAACGATACGGACGCACGGGATGTCGGGTTCTCCCTGGCGACGACCCGCACCCTGTTCGATCAGCGCGCCGTGCTCCTCGGCACCGACGGTGCCGCCCTGCTGGCCGGCGCGCGCGCCCTCGCCGCCGACACCGCCGCGCCCGGGGTGGTGACCGGCCGGGTGGTGCCCGGTTCGACCGGCTTCGTCTTCACCGGCCAGGGCTCGCAGTGGGCGGGCATGGCCGACGAACTGCGCGGGTACCCGGTCTTCGCCGAACACTTCGACGCCATCGTCGCCGAGCTGGAACCGCTGCTGGGACAGCCGGTCTCGTTCACCGAGGCGCTGACCGACGACGAGGTGCTGGCCCGGACCGTGTTCACCCAGGCAGGCGTGTTCGCCTTCGAGGTGGCGCTGTACCGCCTGCTCGAATCCTGGGGTGTGCGCGCCGATGTGGTGACCGGCCACTCCATCGGCGAGGTCGGCGCCGCGCACGTCGCGGGCGTGCTGAACCTGGCCGACGCCTGCGCGCTGGTGGCCGCCCGCGGCCGCCTGATGGAGGCGCTGCCGCCGGGCGGGGCGATGGTCGCGGTCGGCACGACCGAGGCCGACGCGCGCTCCGTGATCGACGCGCTCGACAGCGCCGGGCAGGTCGCGATCGCGGCGGTCAACGGCCCGGCGTCGGTGGTGCTGTCAGGGGTCGAGGACGCGGTGCTCGCCGTGGTCGAGGCGTGCCGCGAGCGCGGGCTGCGCACCCACCGGCTGCGGATCTCCATCGCGTCGCACTCGGCGCTGATGGACCCGATGCTCGCCGAATTCGCCACGGTGGTGCGGGGTTTGACGCTGCACCGGCCGAGCCTGCCGCTGGTGTCGTCGGTGACCGGCGCCCGCGTCACCGACGAGATGACCGATCCGGTCTACTGGCCGGGCCAGGTGCGCGGCACCGTCCGCTTCGCCGACACCATCGCCACCATGGCCGAGCTGGGCGTCACCCGCTTCGCCGAGATCGGCCCCGACGCCGTCCTCACCCCGATGATCGCCCAGATCGTCGACGCGACCGCCGACCCGCAGGGCCCCGCGCCGGTGATCGTGCCGATGGCGCGCAAGGACCAGGCGAGCCCGGCCGCGCTGCTGGCCGCGGTGGCCGGGTTGTTCGTGGCGGGCACGCCCGTGGAGTGGGCGGCCGTCGCCGGCGGCGGCCGGCGGGTCGACCTGCCCACCTACGCCTTCCAGCACGTCCGCTACTGGCTCGACGCCAAGGAGGTGCTGGCCCGGTCGTGGCTGGGTGCCGAACTCGGTGGCGTGACCTCGGTCGGGCTCGACAGCGTCGACCATCCGCTGCTCGGCGCCGTGGTGCCGCACCCGGAATCGGACGCGGTGAGTTTCACCGGCCGCTGGTCGGTGGACACCGTGCCGTGGATGGCCGACCACAGCGTCTTCGGCGTCATGCTGCTGCCCGGCACCGGGTACGTGGAACTGGCCTGCCGGGTCGGTGCCCTGGTCGGCTGCCCGATGGTCGACGAGCTGATCCTGCACACCCCGCTGACCCTGCCCGTCGAGGGCAGCGTCTCGGTCCAGGTGATGGTCGGCGCGGTCGACCAGACCGGCCGCCGCAGGCTCAGCGTGCACTCCCGCCAGATCGCGGGCGGCCCGTGGGCCATCCACGCCGAGGGCCTGCTCGCGCCCGCCGAACCGGCCGCCCCGATGGAGCTCGCCGCGTGGCCGCCGGTCGGCGCCGTCGCCCTGCCCATCGACAGCGCCTACGACGAATTGCTCGACGCCGGTTACGAATACGGCCCCTTCTTCCAGGGCATGCAGGCCGCCTGGCAGCGCGGTGACGAGTTGTTCGCCGAGGTGGCCCTGCCCGAGCGGCGTGACGCGCAGGGCTTCGGCATCCACCCCGCCCTGTTCGACTCGGCCCTGCACGTCGGCATCCTCCAGGCCCGCAGGCAGGGCGAAATCGACGCGCCGGAACTGCCGTTCAGCTGGAACCAGGTGCAGATCCACGCGCCCGGCGCCGCCGAGGTCCGGGTCAGGATCGCCAGGCAGCAGGGTCGGCACGTGGTGCAGATCGCCGACACCGACGGCAACCCGGTGCTGTCGGTGGGCGCCCTGGTGTCCCGGCCCGTCTCGGCGGACCGGCTCGGTGCGGACGGCATCGCCGACGCGCTGTTCGGCATCGAGTGGAACACCATCGCGCCGCCCACGGCCCACCCCGGCTCCGTGGTGGTGCTCGGAACCTCCGAAAACACCGGTGACACACCTGTCTTCGCCGACATCGACGCGCTGCTCGCTGATCTGGGCGACGACCCTGCCCCCGACCTGGTCCTGTTCGACTGCGTCGCCCCCGAGGCCGCGCCGCCCGTCGCCGCCCGCCACGTGCTCGCCGAGGTGCTCGCCACCGTCCAGCGCTGGTCGGCCGAACCGCGCCTCACCGCCGCCCGGCTGGTGGTCCTCACCCACTCGGCCGTGCGGACCGGCGACACCGACCAGGTCGACACCGCGCAGGCGCCCGTGTGGGGTCTGCTGCGTGCCGCCCAGGCCGAGCATCCCGGCCGGTTCCAGCTGCTCGACGTCGACACCGCGCGCGAGCCGCGTGCCCTGGCCGCCTTCGCCGCCGCGGCGGAACCCGAGGCGGCGCTGCGGGGGGAGACCCTGCTTGTGCCTAGGCTGACCCGGCACGCGCCCGGCGCGCTGGTGCGCTCGATCGCGGCGGGCACGGTCCTGGTGACCGGTGGCACCGCGGGCATCGGCGCGGTCGTCGCGCGGCATCTGGTCACCGCGCACGGCGCGCGGCACCTGCTGCTGACCTCCCGGCGCGGCGCGGACGCCCCCGGCGCCACCGAGCTGGCCGAGCAACTGCGTGACCTCGGCGCCGAGGTCACCCTCGCCGCCTGCGACGTGTCCGACCGGGCCGCGCTCGCGGCCCTGCTGGACGGCATCCCGGCCGACCGGCCGCTCGTCGGGGTGGTGCATTCGGCGGCCGTCGCCGATCACGGCGTGCTCGAGTCGATGACCCCGCAGCGGTTCGACCGGGTGTTCCGTCCGAAGGTCGACGCGGGCTGGCACCTGCACGAACTCACCAGGGACCGGCCGCTGTCGCTGTTCGTCCTGCTCGGCTCGGTCGGCGGTCTGGTACTCACCGCGGGCCAGGCCAACTACGCCGCCGCCAATGTCTTCCTCGACGGTCTGGCCGCCTACCGGCACAGCGTCGGCCTGCCCGCGACCTCGCTCGACTACGGACTGTGGGAGCGGGCCAGCGGCCTCGGCGCCGACCTGTCCGCCGAGGACTTCGAGCGGATGGCCAAGCAGGGCTTCCCGCCGCTGTCCGAGTCCGACGCGCTGGCCCTGTTCGACGCGGCGATCGCCACCGACACCCCGCAGCTGGTCCTGGCGCGGGTCGATCCGGCGGTGCTGCGCGCGCGGGGTGACCAGGTGCCCGCGCTGCTGCGCGGCATCGCCCCGATCCCGGTGCGCCGTACCGGCAGGACGCCCGCGGGCCGGGCGTTCGCGCAGCGGCTGGCCGGGCTGTCCGAGGCCGACCGCCGCGCGGCCCTGCTCACGCTGGCGCAGACCGTCGCGGCCGAGGTGCTCGGGCACGCGACGATCGAGACGATCCCGCCGCAGCAGGCCTTCCAGCAGCTCGGTTTCGATTCGCTCGGCGCCGTCGAGTTCCGCAACAAACTCACCGCGGCGACTGGTCTGCGGCTGCCCGCCACCCTCGTCTTCGATCACCCCAACCCGCAGGCGGTCGCCGAGTTCGTCGACTCCCAGCTCACCGGTGACGTGCAGGAGGTCGCGGTCACCGCGACCAGGACGGTCGACGCCGAGCCGATCGCGGTGGTCGCCATGGGCTGCCGCTACCCGGGTGACGTCACCTCACCGGAAGACCTGTGGCGACTGGTCGTCTCGGGCGGCCACGCCACCGGCGGACTGCCCGCCGATCGCGGCTGGGACCTGGACGACATCTACGATCCCGAGCCGGGCAAGGCGGGCAAGACCTACACCCGGCAGGGCGGATTCCTCTATTCCGCAGGCGAATTCGACGCCGAATTCTTCGGGATCAGCCCGAACGAGGCATTGACGATGGACCCGCAGCAGCGCGTGCTGCTCGAGGTCTCCTGGGAGGCGCTCGAGCGCGCCGGGCTGGACCCGGCCGCCCTGCGCGGCAGCGCCACCGGGGTGTTCACCGGCGTGATGTACCACGACTACGCGCAGGGTGCCGGGACCGGCAACAGCGCGGGCGGCAGCCTGGTCTCCGGCCGGGTGTCGTACGTGTTCGGGCTGGAAGGGCCCGCGGTCACGGTCGATACGGCGTGCTCGTCGTCGCTGGTGGCACTGCATCTGGCCGCGCAGTCGCTGCGGTCGGGGGAGTGCGATCTGGCGCTGGCCGGTGGTGTGGCGGTGATGTCGACCCCGGATATGTTCCTCGAATTCAGCCGTCAGCGTGGTCTGTCGCCGGACGGCCGGTGCCGGTCCTTCGCCGACGGGGCCGACGGTGTCGCGTGGGCCGAGGGCGCCGGTGTGCTGGTGCTGGAGCGACTGTCCGACGCGCAGCGCAACGGTCACCAGGTGCTCGGCGTGATCACCGGATCGGCGGTCAACCAGGACGGTGCCTCGAACGGCTGGACGGCGCCCAACGGTCCGTCACAGCGCCGGGTGATCCGGCAGGCGCTGGCCAATGCCGGGGTCTCGCCGGTCGAGGTCGACGCGGTCGAAGCGCACGGTACCGGAACGACTCTGGGTGATCCGATCGAGGCGCAGGCCCTGCTGGCGACCTATGGCCAGGACCGTGCCGAGGACCGCCCGCTGTGGCTGGGCTCGCTGAAATCCAATATCGGCCACGCGCAGGCGGCGGCCGGTGTGGCCGGTGTGATCAAGATGATCATGGCGATGCGGCACGGGGTGCTGCCGCAGACGCTGCACATCGACCGGCCGAGTACGAAGGTCGACTGGTCCGAGGGCCACCTCCGGCTGCTGACCGAAGCCACGCCGTGGCCCGCGGTGGATCGGCCGCGTCGCGCGGGTGTGTCCTCGTTCGGGCTCAGCGGCACCAACGCGCACCTCATCGTCGAGCAGGCGCCCGTGGTGGACTCGGTGCCGGTGCGGACCACTGCCCCGGCCGGTGGCGTGCTGCCCTGGGTGCTGTCCGCGCGGACGGCGGCGGCACTCGCCGACCAGGCCGCGAACCTCGTCTCGCAGGTGACAGAACATGATTCGGATGCGGTCGACGTCGGCTCGTCGCTGGTGACGGCCCGGGTCGCGTTCGACCATCGGGCCGTGCTGCTCGCGACCGATCGGGCCGATCTGCTCGCCGGCGCGCGGGCGCTGGGCCGGGCCGAGTCCGCGCCGGGCGTGGTGACCGGCCGGGTGGTGGCGGGCCGGACGGGCATGGTGTTCTCCGGTCAGGGCGCGCAGTGGGCGGGCATGGCCGCCGAACTGCGCGCGTTCCCGGTGTTCGCCGAACACTTCGACGGCATCGTCGCCCAGCTGGAACCGCTGCTCGGACAGCCGGTATCGCTGAGCGAGGCGTTGGCCGACGAGACCCGAATCGACGACACCGTGTTCGCGCAGGCGGGGCTGTTCGCCTTCGAGGTGGCGGTGTTCCGGCTGCTGGAATCCTGGGGTGTGCGGGCGGAGGTGGTGGCCGGGCACTCGATCGGTGAGATCGCGGCCGCCCATGTGGCAGGTGTGCTGTCGCTCGCCGACGCGTGTGTTCTGGTGGCGGCGCGGGGCCGGTTGATGCAGGCGCTGCCCGCGGGCGGGTCGATGGTCGCCGTGGGTGCGCCGGAAGCCGAGGTGCTGCCGTTGCTGATCGACGGGGTGTCGATCGCGGCGGTGAACGGTCCGTCCGCGGTGGTGCTCTCCGGCGTCGGCGCGGCCGTGGCGACCGTGGCCGAGGGGTGTGCCGAGCGTGGTTGGCGCACACACCGTTTGCGGGTCTCGCACGCCTTCCACTCGGCGCTGATGGAGCCGATGCTGGCCGAATTCGCCACGGTGGTCGAGGGTCTGACCTTCGGGGCACCGAGCATCGCGCTGGTGTCGACGGTCACCGGTGCCCGGGTCGGGGACGAGATGTCCGATCCGGCCTACTGGGTCGGCCAGGTGCGCGACACCGTGCGCTTCGCGGACGCCGTCGCCACGATGGCCGCCGCGGGGGTCACCCGGTTCGCCGAGGTGGGACCCGACGCCGTGCTCGTGCCGATGATCACCCAGAGTGTCGAGGACGGCGCCGTCGTGGCGACCGCCCGCCGCGATGCCGCCGATGCCGCCGCCGTGCTGCGCGCGGTCGCCGGACTGTATGTCGTTGGCGCCGAGGTCGACTGGGCCGCGCTGTACGCCGGAACCGGTGCCCGTCGCGTCGACCTGCCCACCTACGCGTTCCAGCGCCGCCGCTACTGGCTGACCGAAGGCACCACCGGAACCGGCGCCAGAGCCCTCGGCCTCGTCGCCACCGGACACCCGCTGGCGTCGGTGGTCGTCGCGCAGCCGGACTCCGACGCGGTGACCCTCACCGGCCGCCTCTCGACCGAGTCGCAGCCGTGGATCGCCGACCACCGGGTGATGGACACGGTGCTGTTCCCCGGCACCGGATTCGTCGAACTCGCCCTGCACGCGGGCGATCAGGTCGGCTGCGCGACCCTGGATGAGCTGGCGCTGCGGGCGCCCCTGGCGCTGACGGGGTCCGGTGGACTCGCGGTCCGCGTCGTCGTCGACGCGCAGGACGCGGCGGGCAGGCGGGCGGTGCGGATCTTCTCCCGCCCCGAGGACGACGATGCCGTCGCCTGGACCCTCAACGCCGACGGTGTGCTGGCGCCGGACGGCGACAGCGCCCCGGCGGAGGTCACCCAGTGGCCACCCGCCGACGCGACCGCTCTCTCGATCGAGGGCGTCTACGACGACCTCGACGAACAGGGCTATCACTACGGCCCGATGTTCCGGGCGCTGCGCTCGGCCTGGCGCGGCGCCGACGGCCTGCTCTACGCCGAGGTCGAACTGCCCGAGGAGGCCAGGGCCGAGGCCCAGCGGTTCGGCCTGCACCCGGCCCTGCTCGACGCGGCCCTGCACGCCCTGCGCCTGGCCGGTGACGCCACGGTGGCGGGCGGCCTGGCCCTGCCGTTCGAGTGGTCCGGAGTGACCGTGCACGCGAGTGGGGCCGACGCGCTGCGCGTGCGGCTCACCCGGGTCGGCGATCACGGGGTCGCGCTGGAGCTGACGGACCCGACCGGCGCCCCCGTCGCGACGGTCCGGCACCTGGCCTCACGGCCGATCGATCCCGCGCAGCTCACGGCCGGTTCGGCCACCGTTCCGCAGGCACTGTTCGAGGTCACCTGGTCGCCGATCTCGTTGTCCGACACCGAGATCGATGTGGCGACGTGGGCCGACCTCGGTGACCAGGTGCCCCCTGCGGTGATTCTGGACTGCCCGAGCGGTAACGATGCCGCCGCCGTGCACGCCGCTACCCACGGCGTGCTCGAGGCGCTGCAAGCCTGGGCCGCCGAGGCGCGTTTCGCCGACTCCGTGCTGATCGTGCGGACCGGCGGCGCGGTGTCGGTCGCGGGCGAGGACATCACGAACCTGGCCGGTGCCGCCGTCGGCGGCCTGGTGCGTGCCGCCCAGGCCGAGAGCCCGGGTCGGATCGTCCTGCTCGACACCGATTCCGCGGACATCCCCGTCGGTGGAATCCTGGCGGCGGCCGAACCGCAGGTGGCGGTTCGCGCCGGGGTCGTGCACGCCGCACGGCTCACCCGAATCCCCGCCCCGGCGTCCACCGTGGAAGAGCTGTTCGGGCCGGAGGAGACGGTCTTGCTCACCGGTGCGAGCGGTGCGCTGGGCGGACTGTTCGCCCGGCACCTGGTCGACAAGCACGGTGTCCGTCGACTGCTGTTGCTGAGCAGGCGTGGCGAATCCGGTCCGGGTGCCGCCGAATTGCGGGCGGCGCTGGAGGATTCGGGTGCCGAGGTCTCGTTCGTCGCGTGCGATGTCGCCGATCGTGCGGCGCTGGCCGCCGCTATCGCCGATATCCCTGCGGCGCAACCACTGTCGGGTGTGTTCCACCTCGCCGGTGTCCTCGACGACGGCGCCGTCGCCGCACTGACTCCCGACCGCATGGATGCCGTCCTGCGGCCCAAGGTCGACGCCGCCCTGCACCTGCACGAGCTGACCGCTGATCTCCCGTTGACGGCGTTCGTGCTGTTCAGCTCGGTGGCCGGGGCCTTCGGCAACCCCGGTCAGGGCAACTACGGCGCGGCCAATGCCGTCCTCGACGCGCTCGCCACCCACCGCCGGTTCGCCGGTCTGGTCGGCACCTCGGTGGCGTGGGGCATGTGGGAAGGCGGCATGGCGGGCGAGCTCGGCGAGGCCGAGCGGCAGCGGATGGTCCGCTCGGGCATGCTGCCGATGACCGATGCCCAGGGCCTCGCGCTGTTCGACGCGGTGACCGGCCTCGATGTCGCCGCACCGCTGGTCGCCCGGCTCGACCTGGAGGTGCTGCGCGGCCACGGCATCGCCCTGCCCGCCCTGTTCTCCGGTCTGATCTCCCAGCGCCGCAGGGCCGTCACCGGGACGGCGACCGCGCTGCGTACCCGGCTGGCGAACACGCCCGACAGCGAACGGCTGGGCGTGCTGGAGGAGATCGTGCGCGGACAGGTCGCCGCGATCCTCGGGCACCAGGACCTGACCGCCATCGCGGCCGACAAGGCGTTCAGCGAACTCGGTTTCGACTCGATCACCGCCATCGAGTTCCGCAACGGACTCAAGGCCGCGACGGGGCTGCCGCTGCCCGCCACCCTCGTCTTCGACTACCCGACACCGCAGGCCCTCGCCCGGTATCTGGCCGAGGAGTTCACCGGGACCGGCCACGACATCGTGGTCACCGCCAGCCGGGCCGCCGGCGACGATCCGATCGCCGTGGTCGCGATGAGCTGCCGCTACCCCGGTGGTGTCGCCTCGCCCGAGGACCTCTGGGACCTGGTCACCGCGGGCACCGACACCAGCGGCGAACTGCCGGACGATCGCGGCTGGGACATCGACGGCATCTACGATCCCGTCCCCGGCACGCCGGGCAAGACCTACACCCGCCGCGGCGGATTCCTCTACGAGGCCGCCGAGTTCGACGCCGAGTTCTTCGGGATCAGCCCGAACGAGGCCACCGCCATGGATCCGCAGCAGCGTCTGCTGCTGGAGGTGTCGTGGGAGGCCCTCGAACGCGCCGGAGTGAATCCGCCTGCGCTGCGCGGGAGTTCGACCGGTGTGTTCACCGGCGTGATGTACCACGACTACGCGCAGGGCAACGGCGGCAATGTCACCGGCAGCCTCGTCTCGGGCCGGATCGCCTACACCCTGGGACTGGAAGGTCCCGCGGTGTCGGTGGATACGGCGTGCTCGTCGTCGCTGGTGGCGATGCATCTCGCGGCGCAGTCGCTGCGGTCGGGCGAGTGCGATCTCGCGCTGGCCGGTGGTGTCGCGGTGATGGCGACGCCGGAGACGCTCATCGAGTTCAGCCGTCAGCGTGGGCTGTCGCCGGACGGGCGGTGCAAGTCGTTCGCGGAGGCGGCCGACGGGGTGGCCTGGTCCGAGGGCGCGGGTGTGCTCGTGCTGGAACGGCTCTCCGACGCCCGCCGCAACGGGCACCAGGTGCTGGCGGTGCTCGCCGGTTCGGCGGTCAACCAGGACGGCGCGTCCAACGGTTTGATGGCGCCGAACGGTCCGTCGCAGCGCCGGGTGATCCGCCAGGCCCTGGCCAATGCCGGAGTGTCCCCGGCCGAGGTCGACGCGGTCGAAGCGCACGGCACCGGAACGACTTTGGGTGATCCGATCGAGGCGCAAGCCCTGTTGGCCACCTACGGTCAGGATCGTGCCGAGGACCGGCCGCTGTGGCTGGGCTCGCTGAAGTCCAATATCGGTCATGCTCAGGCGGCGGCCGGTGTGGGTGGCGTGATCAAGATGATCATGGCGATGCGGCACGGGGTGCTGCCCCGGACGCTGCACGTGGATGAGCCCTCCACGAAGGTGGATTGGGCCGAGGGCGATGTGCGCCTGCTGACCGAGGCGGTCGCGTGGCCGGAGGTCGATCGGCCGCGTCGGGCTGGTGTGTCGTCGTTCGGTATCAGCGGGACCAATGCCCACGTCATCGTGGAGGCCGCGCCGGTGCCGCCCGCGTCGACGGACCCGATGGCTCCCGTCGGTGGTGTGCTGCCCTGGGTGCTGTCGGCGCGGAGCGCAGCGGCGCTCGCGGATCAGGCGAGCCGCCTGGCGTCGCTGGTGACAGCGCGTGATTCGGCGGCGGTCGACATCGGCTACTCGCTGGTGACCTCGCGCACCGGATTCGACCATCGGGCCGTGCTGCTGGCCGCCGATCGGGACGGTCTGCTGGCCGATGCCGCGGCGCTGGGCCGTGGCGAGACCCGCGCGGGCGTCGTCACCGGTCGCGTGGTGGCCGGGTCGACGGGCGTGGTGTTCTCCGGTCAGGGGGCGCAGTGGGCCGGGATGGCCGCCGGGCTGCGCCCGTATCCGGTCTTCGCCGAACACTTCGATGCGATTGTCGCGCAGCTGGATCCGCTGCTGGAGCAGCCGGTATCGCTGACCGACGCGCTCGCCGATCCCGCTCGGGTCGACGACACCGTGTTCGCGCAGGCCGGGTTGTTCGCCTTCGAGGTGGCGTTGTTCCGGCTGCTCGAGTCGTGGGGTGTGCGGGTCGAGGTGGTGGCCGGTCATTCGATCGGTGAGATCGCGGCCGCGCATGTCGCGGGTGTGCTGTCGCTCGATGACGCGTGTGTTCTGGTGGCGGCCCGTGGCCGGTTGATGCAGGGGCTGCCCGCCGGTGGCGCGATGGTCGCCGTGGGTGCGCCGGAAGCCGAGGTGCTGCCGTTGCTCGTCGACGGGGTGTCGATCGCGGCGGTGAACGGTCCGTCGTCGGTGGTGCTCTCCGGTATCGAGGCGGCGGTCCAGGCAACGGCCGAGGTATGTGCCGAGCAGGGCTGGCGGACACACCGTTTGCGGGTCTCGCACGCGTTCCATTCCGGGCTCATGGAGCCGATGCTGGACGAATTCGCCGCGGTGGTCGCGGGTCTGACGTTCGAGCGTCCGACCCTCGCGCTGGTGTCGACGGTGACCGGTGCCCGGGTCGGGGACGAGATGTCCGATCCGGCCTACTGGGTCGGTCAGGTGCGCAGCACCGTGCGCTTCGCCGACGCGGTCGCCACCATGACCGAGGCGGGGGTTAGCCGGTTCGCCGAGGTCGGGCCGGACGCCGTGCTCGTCCCGATGATCAGCCAGATCACCGAGGCGGCCGGAGACACGACCACCACGATGGTGGCGCTGGCCCGCCGGGACAACGCCGACGCGCCGACCCTGACGGCCGGACTGGCCGGGCTGTCCGTGTCCGGCGCCGACCTGGACTGGGCGGCACTGTTCGCCGGGACCGGCGCGCGCCGGGTCGACCTGCCCACCTACGCCTTCCAGCGGCAGCGCTACTGGCTGACGGACAGCACGGCCGGTGGCGACGCCCGCGCCCTCGGCTTCGTCGCCAGTGACCACCCGCTGGTCTCGGCGGTGGTCGCCCAGCCCGAGTCCGATGCCGTCGCGCTGAGCGGCAGGCTCTCGGCGCGGACGCACCCCTGGCTGGCCGACCACGCCGTGCTGGACACGGTGCTGTTCCCCGGCACCGGGTTCGTCGAACTCGCCCTGCAGGCGGGTGCCGAGGTCGGCTGCCCGACCCTGGCCGAGCTGATCCTGCGCGCCCCGCTGACGCTGCCGGACCCGGCGGGCGTCGCGGTGCGCGTCGTCGTCGGCGCCGAGGACGAGCCGGGCCGCCGCGACGTGCGGATCTTCTCGCGCCCCGACAGCGCCGCGGCGTCGTGGACCCTGAACGCCGAGGGCGTGCTCGCGGCGGACAGCGACACCGTGCCGGTGGACCTCACCCAGTGGCCCCCGACCGGTGCCACCGTGGTCGACCTCGACGGCGCCTACGACACCCTCGACGAGCAGGGCTACCACTACGGACCGGTGTTCCGCGGGCTCACCGCCGCCTGGCGGGACGACGCGGGCATCTACGCCGAACTCGCACTGCCCGACCAGGCCCGCGCGGAGGCACCGCGATTCGGGCTGCACCCGGCACTGCTCGACGCCGCCCTGCACGCCCTGCGCGTCGCGGGCGAACCGGCCTCGCCGGGCACCGGCATCGCGCTGCCGTTCGAGTGGTCGGGGGTCACCGTCCACGCGCACGGGGCCGACACCCTGCGCGTTCGCCTCGTCCGGGTCGGGACGAGCGGGGTCTCGATCGATCTCGCGGACGCGACCGGCGCGCCCGTCGCGACCGTGCGGCACCTCGCCTCCCGGCCGATCGACCCCGCCCAGCTCACCACCGGCACCGAGATCGCCCGGTCGGCGCTGTTCCGGGTCGAATGGACGCCGATCACGCTGCCGGACACCGGAATCGCCACGGTCACCTGGCCGGAACTGGGGGAGCCGGTGCCCCCGGCGGTGATCCTGGACTGCCCGGTGGGCATCGACCCCGCCGTCATCCACGCCGCCACCCGGGACGTTCTCGGGGTACTCCAGTCCTGGATCGCCGAGCCCGCCTACGCGGAATCGGTGCTGATCGTCCGGACCAGCGGCGCGATCTCGGTGGCGGGCGAGGACATCACGAACCTGGCCGGCGCCGCGATCGGTGGTCTGGTGCGGTCCGCGCAGTCGGAGAACCCGGGCCGGATCATTCTGGTCGACACCGCCGCCCTCGATGCGCTGCCGGACAGTCTGATCGGCGGACTCCTGGTCGCCGGTGAACCGCAGGTCGCGGTGCGCGACGGTGCCGTGTACGCCGCGCGTCTCGCCCGATCCGCCCCTCCGGCAGGAACTTCCACCGTGGACGAGCTGTTCGGGCCGGAGGAGACGGTTCTGCTCACCGGTGCGAGCGGTGCGCTGGGTGGCTTGTTCGCCCGGCACCTGGTCGACAAACACGGTGTCCGTCGACTGCTCTTGCTAAGCAGGCGTGGCGAATCCGGTCCGGGTGCCGCCGAATTGCGGGCGGCGCTGGAGGATTCGGGTGCCGAGGTCTCGTTCGTCGCGTGTGATGTCGCCGACCGCGCCGCGTTGGCCGCCGCTATCGCCGATATCCCCGCGGCACAACCCTTGTCCGGCGTGTTCCACCTGGCGGGTGTTCTCGACGACGGTGCCATCGGCTCGTTGACCCCCGACCGCATGGCCACCGTCCTGCGGCCCAAGGTCGACGCCGCCCTGCACCTGCACGAGCTGACCGCTGATCTCCCGCTGACGGCGTTCGTGCTGTTCAGCTCGGTGGCCGGAGTCTTCGGCAACCCGGGCCAGGGCAACTACGCCGCGGCCAATGCCGTCCTCGACGCGCTGGCCGCGCATCGCCGCGGCATCGGGCTGGCGGGGACGTCGCTGGCCTGGGGCATGTGGGACGGCGGCATGGCGGGGGAACTCAGCCAGGTCGACCGGCAGCGCATCGCCCGCTCGGGCCTGCTGCCGCTGGCGGCGGAGCAGGGCCTGGCCCTCTTCGACGCCGCCCTCCGGACCGACACGGCCGCACCGGTTCTCGCGCGGGTGGATCTGGATGCCCTGCGCGGCGCCGGATTCGCCACGCCCGCCCTGTTCACCGGCCTGGTCCCGCACCGCCGCAAGGCGGCCTCCGGCGCCGCGACCGCCCTGCGTACCCGGTTGGCGGGCACACCCGACGGCGAACGTGCGGGTGTGCTCGTCGAGATCGTGCGCGGCCAGGTCGCCACGGTGCTCGGACATCAGGACCTGAACGCGGTCGCCGCCGACAAGGCGTTCGGTGACCTGGGTTTCGACTCGATCACCGCGATCGAGTTCCGCAACGCCCTCAAGGCGGTGACGGGTCTGCCGTTGCCCGCCACCCTGGTGTTCGACTACCCGACGCCGCAGGCGCTGGCCGACTACCTGGCCGCGGAGTTCGCCGGGACCGGTCAGGACGTGGCGGTCACCGCGAGCCGGTCCGCCGACGGTGACCCGATCGCCGTCGTCGGCATGGCGTGCCGCTACCCCGGCGGCGTCCGCTCGCCCGAGGACCTCTGGGAACTGGTCCGGCTCGGCGGGGACGCGGTCACGCCGCTGCCCACCGACCGTGGCTGGGACCTCGCCGGGCTCTACGATCCCGAACCCGGCCGGGCGGGCAAGTCCTACACCCGCGAGGGCGGCTTCCTGCACACCGCCGCCGACTTCGACGCCGACTTCTTCGGCATCGGGCCCAACGAGGCGACGATGATGGACCCGCAACAGCGGCAGCTCCTGGAGACATCCTGGGAGGCGCTCGAACGCGCCGGGGTCGATCCCGCTGTGCTGCGCGGGAGTTCGACCGGGGTGTTCACCGGCGTGATGTACCACGACTACGCGCAGGGCAACGGCGGCAATGCCACCGGCAGCCTCGTCTCGGGCCGGATCTCCTACACGCTCGGTCTGGAAGGTCCCGCCGTGTCGGTGGATACGGCGTGCTCGTCGTCGCTGGTGGCGATGCACCTGGCCGCGCAGTCGCTGCGCTCGGGCGAGTGTGATCTGGCGCTGGCCGGTGGTGTTGCCGTCATGGCGACCCCGGAGACGTTCGTGGAGTTCAGCAGGCAGCGCGGCTTGTCGCCGGACGGGCGATGCAAGTCGTTCTCCGACACCGCCGATGGTGTCGGCTGGTCCGAGGGCGCGGGCGTGCTCGTGCTGGAACGGCTCTCCGATGCCCGCCGCAACGGTCATCAGGTGCTGGCGGTGCTGGCGGGTTCGGCGGTCAACCAGGACGGCGCGTCCAACGGGTTCACCGCGCCGAACGGTCCGTCGCAGCGCCGGGTGATCCGGCAGGCCCTCGCCAATGCCGGGGTCGCTCCGGCGGAGGTGGATGTCGTCGAAGCGCACGGCACCGGAACGACTTTGGGTGATCCGATCGAGGCGCAGGCACTGCTGGCCACCTATGGCCAGGATCGCGCCGAGGACCGTCCGCTCTGGTTGGGCTCGTTGAAGTCGAACATCGGGCACGCGCAGGCGGCGGCCGGTGTGGGCGGCGTGATCAAGATGATCATGGCGATGCGGCACGGCGTGCTGCCCCGCACCCTGCACGCGGATCAGCCCAGCACCAAGGTGGATTGGACGCAGGGGAATGTGCGGCTGCTGTCCGAGGCCGTGGCGTGGCCGGAGGTGGATCGGCCGCGGCGTGCGGGCGTGTCCTCGTTCGGTATCAGTGGGACGAACGCCCACGTCATCGTGGAACAGGCACCGCCGGTGTCGGATTCGGCACCTGCGGTGAAGACCGCGCCGGTCGGCGGGGTCGTGCCGTGGGTGGTGTCGGCGCGCAGTGGCGCGGCGCTCACCGGTCAGGCCGCCCGGCTGGCCGACCAGGTGGCCGACCACGGCCAGGACCCGCTCGATGTCGCCTTCTCCCTGGTCGCCACCCGGGGCGTGTTCGATCATCGCGCGGTGGTCCTCGCCGACGACCGCGACAGGCTCCTCGCGGGCACGCGGGCGGTGGCCGACGGTGCTCCCGGTGTGGTGAGCGGCCGAGTGGTCGCTGGGTCGACCGGTCTCGTGTTCTCCGGTCAGGGCGCGCAATGGGCGGACATGGCCGCCGGGCTCCGGGTGTACCCGGTGTTCGCCGACTCGTTCGACGACATCATCACGCGGCTGGAACCGCGTCTCGGACAGCCTGTTCCGCTCACGGCGGCCTTGGCCGACGACGCGCTGATCGACCGGACGGTCTTCGCGCAGGCCGGGCTGTTCGCCTACGAGGTGGCGCTGTTCCGGCTGCTCGAGTCGTGGGGCGTGACGGCCGACGTGGTGGCCGGTCATTCGATCGGCGAGGTCGCGGCCGCGCATGTCGCGGGTGTGCTGTCGCTCGATGACGCGTGTGTGCTGGTGGCGGCGCGTGGCCGGTTGATGCAGGCGCTGCCTGCGGGCGGGGCGATGATCGCGGTGGGCGCGCCGGAAGCGGACGTGCTGCCGTTGCTCGTCGACGGGGTGTCGATCGCGGCGGTGAACGGTCCGTCGTCGGTGGTGCTCTCTGGTGTCGAGGCGGCGGTCCAGGCCGTGGCCGAGGCGTGTGCCGAGAACGGTTGGCGCACACACCGACTGCGGGTCTCGCACGCGTTCCATTCCGGGCTGATGGACCCGATGCTGGCCGAATTCGGCTCGGTGGTCGAAGGTCTGGCCTTCGAGCGTCCGCGCCTGCCGTTGGTGTCGACGGTGACCGGAGCGCGGGTCGTCGACGAGATGTCGGATCCGGCGTACTGGGTGCGACAGGTCGCGGCCACGGTGCGGTTCGCCGATGCCGTCACCACGATGGCGGAGCTGGGCGTGGCCCGGTTCGCCGAGGTCGGCCCCGACGCCGTCCTGACACCGATGGTCGCGCAGACCCTGGACACCACGACCGCCCTCGCGCTGACCCGGCGCGACAAGGCAGACCCCACGACCCTGGTGACCGGCCTGGCCCGGCTCCACGTCGCGGGCGGAACCGTCGACTGGATGCGCTACCTCGCCGGCACCGGGGCGACCCGGACGGAGCTGCCGACCTACGACTTCCAGCACCGCCGGTTCTGGGCCACCAGCCCGCTGGGAACCGGCGAGGCCAACACCCTCGGCCTGCGCGGCACCGAACACGCCATGGTGGGCGCGCTGGTGGCGCAGCCCGAGAGCGGCGGTCTCCGGCTCACCGGCAGGCTGTCCACGGCCACGCACCCGTGGCTGGCCGACCACGACGTGCTCGGTGTGGTGCTGCTGCCCGGCACCGGCTTCGTCGAATTGGCCACCTACGCGGCCGATCTCGTCGACTGCCCGGAACTGGCGGAACTCACGCTGCTGTCCCCGCTGGTCTTCGACGGGCACGCGGGCGCGCACATCCAGGTCATCGTGGGTGACGGCGACGAGAACGGGCACCGCCGAGTCGACGTCTATTCGCGCGGCGACGACGACGATCCGACGGTCCCGTGGACCCACCACGCGGAGGGCACCGTGCGCCCCGCCGTCGAGACCCGCGAAGAGCCGGACTGGACCGACTTCGCCCAGTGGCCACCCGCCGACGTCACCGAGGTCCGGCTGGACGGCGCCTATGCCGAACTCGCCGACCACGGCTACCACTACGGCCCCGCCTTCCAAGGGCTGGAGTCGCTGTGGCGGCGCGGTGCGGATCTGTTCGCCGAGGTCGCCCTGCCCGAGCAGACCTCGGCGCGGGGCTACGGCGTGCACCCGGCGCTGCTCGACGCGGCCATGCACGCGCTGTCCTTCGGGCTGCCCGAGGGCGTGGACGAGACCGCCGAACGCCCGACACTGGTGCCGTTCGCGTGGTCGTCGGTGCGGGTACACGCCGACGGCGCACGGCGGGTCCGGGTTCGGCTGAGCTGGCTGAACCAGGGCACCGTCACCCTGACCATGGCCGATGCCGGTGGCGCTCCGCTGCTGTCGGTGGGGTCGCTGGCCCTGCGCCCGATGTCGGCCGAACTGCTCTCCGCGCCGTCCCGTGCACGCGACGCGCGGTACGAGCTGAGCTGGCGACCCGGTCCGGCGCTGGGCGCCGCGGACACGTCCTGGGCCGAGTGGGAGGCGCAGCAGCCTGCTGCCGTGGTCGTCCACCGGGTCACGGTCGACCGGGCCGAGGTGCCGGAGCGGCTGCGCGTCGCGCTGCACGGCACGCTCGGTGTCGTCCAGGAGTTCCTGAGCGACGAGCGGTACGCCGCCAGCACGCTGGCGCTGGTCACCGACAGCACCGACGATCCGGCCGCGGCCGCGGTCTGGGGTCTGGCGCGGGCGGCACAGGCCGAGCACCCGGGTCGGATCGTGCTCGTCGAAGCCGCCGCCGACCAGCCGGCCGAACAGCTGGTTGCCGCCGTCGCGACCGGCGAACCCGAACTGGCCGTGCGCGCGGACGGGACGTGGGTGCCGCGGCTCGTCCGCGCGGTCGCCCCGACCGGCGACCGGACGGCACCGTGGGATCCCGACCGCACCGTCCTGATCACCGGCGGCACCGGCGGGATCGGCCGTCTCCTGGCCGAACACCTGGTGGTGGTACACGGTGTGCGGCACCTGCTGCTGGTCGGCAGGCGCGGACCGGACGCCGCGCCGGGACTCGTCGACGAGCTCGCGGCCCTGGGCGCCCAGGCCCGGGTCGTCGCCTGCGATGTCACCGATCGGGCGGCCCTGCGCGAGCTGCTCGCCGCGATCCCGGCGGAGCGTCCGCTCGGGGCGATCGTGCACGCGGCGGGCGCGGCCTACAACGGCCTCGTCGACGCCATGACCCCCGCGCAGATCGATGTCTCCCTCGGCGCCAAGGCCGACGCCGCCTGGCATCTGCACGAGCTGACCCGCGACACCGAACTGTCGGCCTTCGTGCTGATCTCCTCGGTGGCCGGGTCGATCCTGCCCGCGGGCCAGGGCGGCTACGCGGCGGCCAATGTGTTCCTCGACGCGCTCGCCGCACACCGCCACGGCGTCGGCCTGCCCGCCACCTCCCTCGCCTACGGGCTGTGGGGCATCGACACCGGCATGGCGCAGTGGCTCGGCGAGGCCGACCGGCAGCGGATGCGTCGCCAGGGCCTGCCACCGCTGGCGGCGGACAAGGCGCTGGCCCTGTTCGACGCCGCGGTGGCGGCCGATCGTCCGGCGCAGGTGCTCGTCGAGATCGACGCGGCCGTCCTGCGGACCAGGGAGTCGGTGCCGCCGGTGCTCGGTGACCTGGTCCGGCGCGCCGGACGCAGGCAGAGCAGCGGCGCGCCCGACCCGGGCGCGGTGCGCAGGCAGCTGGCACACCTGTCCGAGGCGGAGCAGGAGCGGTGGCTCCAGACGCACATCCTCGAGACCGCGGCGCGGCTGCTCGGGCACGAGAGCGTCGACGCGCTCGACGCCGAGCGGGACTTCCTCGAATCCGGCTTCGACTCGCTGGCCGCGATGGAGTTGCGCACCACGCTCAACGCCTCCACCGGGCTGACCCTGCCGACCGCCGCGATCTTCGACCAGAAGACACCGGCCGGGCTGGCCCGCTACCTGCGCGCGGAACTCGCCGCGGTCGCGCAGCCGGGGCAGCGATCGGGCACCGACGAGTCGCTGTACGGGATGTTCCGCGGTGCGGTGCAGAACGGGCGCGCCCGCACCGGCTTCGACCTGTTGCGGGTCGCGGCGCAGCTGCGGGAGCGGTTCGCCTCGGCGGCCGATCTGGACGAGCTGCCGGTGCCGACCCGGCTCGCGTCGGGGTCCGACCTCCCGCGGATCATCTGCGTCAACCCGCCACTGGCCACCGGTGGCGCGCACCAGTACGCCAGGGTCACCGCGCACCTGCGGACCGGCCGCGAGGTCGTGGTGCTGCCGCCGATCGGCTTCGCGGCCGACGAGCCACTGCCCGCCACGCCCGAGGCGGCACTGGAAACGCTGGCGTGCGGTGTGCTCGAGGCCGCGCAGGGCGAACCGTTCGTCCTGCTGGGGTACTCCTCGGGTGGCCTGCTGGCCTACCTCGTCACCGAGTACCTCGAAGCGGCCCAGGGTCCGGTGCCCGAGGGCGTCGCCATGATCGACACCTACCGGGTGCACGACGGCGGCGAATGGCTGCTGCGGGAGATGGCCGAGCACATGGTGTCGCGGGAGGCCGAGTTCGGCCGCTTCGACGCCGCCCGGCTGTCCGGCATGGGCTGGTACGTCCAGCTGATGCAGGAGATGGTGCCCGGTTCCGTCACCACCCCGGCGCTGCTCGTCCAGTGCGCGCAGTCGTTCCTGGCGGACCCGGCGCAGCGGCCGGACTGGCAGGCCAGGGGCTGGGACCCGGCGCACACGGTGGTGCCGGTCGAGGCCGACCACTTCACCGTCCTGGAGAGCGGTTCGGCCGACGCGGCCGCCGCCATCGAGGACTGGCTGGAGTCCTGAACCGGGTGGCCGGGTGAGCGCGGTGCGCACCCGGCCACCCGGCTAGCGGGCCAGGGCCCGTGCGCTGTGCTCGCGGATCAGGCCGCCGATGCCGTCGAGGTTCGCGTCGAGGTAGAAGTGGCCGCCGGGGAACGTGGTCGCGGTGAAGTCGCCGGTGGTGTGCGTGCCCCAGGCCTGGATGTCGGCGAGCTGGGCGTCGGCGTCGTCCGCGCCCGCCAGCGCGACGATCGGGCTGGCCACCGTGGTCTCCGTGGCGCACGTGTAGGTCTCGATGGCGCGGTAGTCGTTGCGCGTGATCGAGAGGATGAGCTGACGGAACTCGGGATCGGCGAGCAGCGCCGGTGGAGTGCCGCCGAACTCGAGCAGTTGCGTGGCCAGTTCCCGATCGCCCAGCAGATGCACGGTTCCCGGCTGCGGGGCCGACGGGGCGCGGCGGCCGGAGGCGAACAGCACGCGCGCCGTCGAGCCCGCCTGCTCCAGCCGCCGGCAGGTCTCGAAGGCGACCACGGAGCCCATACTGTGGCCGAAGGCGAAGAAGTTCTCGTCGCCGTCGAGCGCCTCGATCAGCTCGGGCAGCAGCCCGTCGACGAGGCCGGAGATGCTGTCCACCAGCGGTTCCTGCCGCCGGTCCTGCCGCCCGGGGTACTGCACGGCGAGCACGTCGAAGTCGGCGCCGATCGACTTGGCCAGCGGCCCGTACGCGAGGGCCGAACCGCCTGCGTGCGGGAAGCAGACCAACTTCCGGGATTCCGCGCCGGGGGCGGGGGAAAGGCGACGTAGCCAGCGAGTACCCATAGGGCGGAGGGCCTTTCGAGAGAACTGAAGTACGAGCTCCTCGAATGTACCCGGGGGTCCCGCGATCACGCCTGTCGGCGAAGGCGGGCGCACGCCGCGGCCACCCGACGCGCGGGTGGCCGCGAGGGATCAGGCGTCGAGGTCGCTGGCGACCAGTTCGGTGATCTTGTCCAGGGTCGGCTGGTCGTCGCTGGTGATCACCACCTCGGCGCCCTGACCGGCGCCGAGGGTCATGATCATCAGCGCCGAACCCGCGTCGACCGGGTCGCCGCCGACCAGCGCGATGGTGACCGGAACCCCGGCCGCGCCGACCGCCTCGGCGATCAGGGCGGCGGGACGGGCGTGCAGGCCGACCGAGGAGCCGACGGTGACGGTGGTGCTGGCCATGGGATATCTCCTTGTGTGTGAACGGGTTACGCGGTGGTTAGGACGGGGGACGCGGACTGCGTACGGGTGAACTCCTTGGCGAGGGTGACGCTCAGCGCGGCGACCACGGTGCCCGCCAGCAGCGCCAGCACGAACCAGCCGAGGTGGCCGATCGCGAAGAACACGAAGATGCCGCCGTGCGGTGCGCTCAGCGTCACGCCGGTGGCCATCACCAGGCCGCCGGTGACCGCGCCGCCGAGCATCATCGAGGGCAGCACGCGCAGCGGGTCGGCCGCGGCGAACGGGATCGCGCCCTCGGAGATGAACGAGGCGCCCAGCAGCCAGGCGGCCTTGCCGTTCTCCCGCTCGGCCTCGGTGTAGAGGCGCGGGCGCACGGTGGTCGACAGCGCCATCGCCAGCGGCGGCACCATGCCCGCGGCCATCACCGCGGCCATGATCCGCAGCGTCGCGGGATCGGTCACCGACAGGCCGGCCGCGGCGAAGGAGTACGCGGCCTTGTTGACGGGCCCGCCCAGGTCGAAGCACATCATCACGCCCAGGATGACACCGAGCGCGACCGCGGAGGTGCCGGACAGGCCGTTGAGCCAGTCGGTGAGTCCGCTGGTCACGGCCGCGAGCGGCTTGCCGAGCAGCACGAACATGGCCACGCCGACGATCAGCGAGGCGAGCAGCGGAATCACGACCACCGGCATCAGGCCGCGCGCCCACGTCGGCACCGGCAGCCTGCCGACCCACAGCGCCGCGAACCCGGCGACCAGCCCGCCGACCAGACCGCCCAGGAATCCCGCCCCGACGAACACCGCGATGGCGCCCGCGGTGAAACCCGGTGCGAGACCGGGCCGGTCGGCGATCGCGAAGGCGATGTACCCGGCCAGCGCGGGCACCAGGAAGCCGAACGCGAGCGCGCCGATCTGGAACAGGACCGCGCCGAAGTAGGTGCCGAGGCCACCGTCGGGCAGATCGGTGATCGAGTTGTTCAGCACGATGTCCTTCGCGCTGTCGGAGATCTCGTACCCGCCGAGCAGGAAGCTGAGCGCGATCAGCAGCCCGCCCGCCGCGACGAACGGGATCATGTAGCTGACCCCGGTGAGCAGGATCTGCCGCAGCCGGGTGCCCCAGCCGATGCCCTTGGCCGCCGAGGCCGCCGGGACCGGTGCCGCGCCGCCCACCGTCGCCGCACCCGGGGCCGTGCTCGCCGCGACCGCCTCTGCGATCATCGTGTCCGGCTCGTTGATGGCGCGCTTGACGCCCGACTCGACGACCGGCTTGCCCGCGAACCTGCCCCGATCCTTCACCCCCACATCGGTGGCGAAGATGACCGCGTCGGCCGCTGCGATCGTGGCGGGGTCCAGCTTGTCGCCGCCACTGGACCCCTGGGTCTCGACGGCCACGTCGGCCCCGGCGCGCTCACCGGCGGCGACAAGGGAGTCGGCGGCCATATAGGTGTGCGCGATGCCGGTCGGACAGGCGGTCACCGCGACGATCCGCCGCCGCCGTCCTCCGGTCACGCTTCCGACGGAAGTCTCTGCGGCACTGCCTGTTCCGGCAGTCGTAGCTGTTCCTGCCTGCGCCACACCACCGGCTGCGGAGCTCGGGGTGGTCGACGCACCGCGAGCATCGGCGTCTGCTCCGGATTCACCAGCGGCTGCGGCATTGGTGGTTGCTGCGCCCCCGCCCACTGCAACGCTGTCGGCCGCAGCCGCACCGATGGCAGTGGCATTGCCTGCTGGCGCGGCCCCGGCTCCTGCCGGGCTCTTCGCCTGTGCAGTGTCGGTTGTTGCCGTGCCCTCGGTGGCTCCGGCGCTGTCAGCTGCGCCGACACCGCTTCCCTCGCCGGCGCCCTTCGCTGCGGAGCCAGCGGCCGTTGCGTCGCCACCGGCCGCGACACCGGCCGCGACACCGGCTGTGGTCGCTGGGGGTTGCTGTGCCGTGGTGGCCGGGGCGGGCGGTGGGTTGATGACGCTGTCGACCAAGGCGACGACGTCGGCGGGTGTCGCCGCCGATCGTAAGTCGGCGACGAAGGCGGGGCGGACGAGCGCGCGGGCCAGGGAGGACAGCAGCTTCATGTGTTCGGCGCCCGCACCTTCGGGGGCGGCGATCAGGAACACCAGGTCGGCGGGGCCGTCGGGGGCACCGAAGTCGACGCCGGGGGAGAGGCGGGCGAAGGCGAGGGACGCGCTGGTGACGGCCGCCGATCGGCAGTGCGGGATGGCGATGCCACCGGGGAGTCCGGTGGCCGACTGCGCTTCCCGGTCCAGCGCCGCCCGGCTCACGGCGGCGGCGTCGCTCGCGCGGCCCACCGCGGCGAGCTTGCCCGCGAGCGCGGTGATCACCGCGTCCTTGTCGGCGCCGAGCTCGGCGTCGAGCGTGATCAGGTCGGTGGTGATGATCGAATCGGCCATCGTGGTGTCTTTCGCGAGTGGGGGTGGAGCGGGTCAGCTGGTCGGCAAGGGGCGGGCGGTGACGGCGACGGGCGCGATGTCGGCCGGGCCGGGCAGTTCGGTGCCCGGCAGCGCGGTGGCCGCGCTGCCGTAGGCGACGGCGGCGCGCAGCCGGTCGGCCGGGTCCGCGCCCGCCAGGTCGGCGAGCAGATAGCCCGCCAGGGCGGAGTCGCCCGCGCCGACGGTGCTGCGCGGCACGATCGGCGGGGCCGCGGCGAACCAGGCGTCCTCGGCGGTGACCAGCACCGCGCCTGCCGCGCCGAGGGTCGCCAGCACCGCGCCGACTCCGCGATCGATCAGGCTCGCGGCGGCCGTGGCGGCGGCTACGGGGTCGTTGAGCTCGACCGGGTCGAGCCCGGTCAGCTGGGCGAGTTCGTCGGAGTTCGGCTTGATGAGATCGGGTGCGGTGCGTACTGATTCGGCGAACAGGGCCAGCAGCGGCGCGTCGGAGGTGTCGACCGCGATCCGGGTGCGGGCCGCCCCGTTCGCGCCCAGTGACGACAGCGTGGCGACCAGTTCGGCGTACCAGTCGACCGGCACCCCGGGCGGCAACGAACCGGACAGCACGATCCACGCCGCCTCAGCGCTCAGCTCGACCAGCACCGACGTCAGCTCGGCCAGCTCGCGGCCGGTCAGCGGGCGGCCGGGTGCGTTGATCTTGGTGGTGGTGCCGTCGGTTTCGGCGATCGTCAGATTCACCCGCGGTTCGCCCGGCACCGGCACCGTGCGGAAACCGATTCCCGCCGTGCGCAATCCGCGCACCACCGGATCGTCCTCGGCCCCGGGCAGCACGGCCACCACCGGCGCGCCACCGGCGGCGACGACCCGCGCGACATTGACGCCCTTGCCACCGGGCTGTGTGGTGACCCCGGCGGCGCGATGCACCTGTCCGCGCCGCAACGGCTCGGTGAGCGTGACCGTCCGGTCCACACTCGGGTTCGCGGTCAGGGTGACGATCATGCGAGCACCACCTCGATACCCGCCGCGACCAGGTCCGCGTGCGCGGTGGCCGGGATATCGGTATCGGTGACCAGTACATCGATGTCGTCGGTGCTGCCGAAGCGCACGAAGTCCTCCCGGCCGACCTTGCCCGCGTCGGCGACCACCACGACCCGGTCGGCGGCGGCGATCATCGCGCGCTTCACCGCGGCCTCCTCGGGGTCGGGCGTGGACAGCCCGTGCCGGACGGTGAGCGCGTTGGTGCCGACGAAGGCGACATCCACGCGCAGCTCACCGAGCAGGCGCAGCGTCTCGGCGCCGACGGCCGCCTGGGTGACCCCGCGCACCCGCCCACCGAGCAGATGCACCCGCACCCCGGCGAAGCCGGTGAGCCGGGTGGCGATCGGCAGCGAGTTGGTGACCGCGACGAGGTCGAGATCGGTGGGCAGCTCGGCGGCGACCCTGGCCGTCGTCGTGCCGGCGTCGAACAGCACGCTGCCGCCGGACGCGGGCAGGAAGCGCTGGGCCAGCACGGCGATGCGGTCCTTCTCGGCGGCGCGGGTGCTGTCGCGTTCGGCGGTGCCCAGCTCGATGGTGGTCAGCGCGCCCGCCCCGACCGCGCCGCCGTGCACGCGCCGGATCAGGCCGAGCCGGTCCAGCACGGCGAGGTCGCGCCGCACGGTCTCGGTGGTGACCCCGTACTGGTCGGCCAGTTCGGCGACGGAGACCCGCCCGCGATGCCCGATCAGGGCCGCGATCGCCTGCTGCCGTTCCTCGGCGTACATGGGTTCCTCCGCTTCGGTGAATGTGTACTCATGTTGTTTTATGCCCGATTATGTGGCTTTGTCAACCGTTTTTAGTGAGGCGAGTCACAATCGTTGTCGCCGCCTATCGCGGGTCACGGCCGGACCGAAGGTGCCCGCGGTCACATCCGCGCGCTGCGCGTGGCGGGTATCACCGTGGAAGACGTTGCAGGTCAAGCGGTTTCGGAGTGGCTGTCACGCCCCGTTTACGTGTCACGTCGAAGATCGACATGTGCGCGGGTGACGCTGACCCGCATGTGGCGAATCGCAGTGCGACCCCGTGTCACGGCCCTGGCCTGCGAGGTGTGCGGGCGGCTGCCGCACCCACGCCGCACCCGGCTGGCGCTGGCCAAATTGGCGGCGGTGTTCCCGGTGGAGCTGGCGCTGCACGCGCTGGTGATCCACCTGCACCCGCCCTACCTGCTCACCGTCGCCCTGCTGACGATCACCACCACCATCCTGGTCATCTGGGTGGTCGAACCGGGCGCGATGCGCATGCTGGGCGGGTGGCTGCACGGCCCGGAACTCCGGCACCGGGACCGGATCGACGAGGCGCAGGCACTGTGGCGGATCCGGGTCAGGCTGGCGGATCGGCCGGGCGCGCTGGAGACACTGGCCAAACACCTGGCCCATCGCGAGGCCAACATCCTGACCGTGCACGTGCATCAACTCGAGGACGCGGTGCTCGACGAACTCGTCGTCGCCGCGCCCGAGGGGGTCACCGTGCACAGCCTCACCGCGGCGGTGGTGCAGGCGGGTGGTTCGGGCGTGCGGGTCTGGCCAGCCACTGTGCTGTCGCTGATCGACGGCCAGACCAAGGCGCTGGCCATCGCGGCCCGCATAGTGGGCGATCCGGACGAATTACCCTTGGCTGTCGCCGAATTGCTCGGTGCGCGCTATCTCGCGCCGGGCACGCCCGACGCGGGCGATGTGGGTGAGGGCACCGTGCTCGAACTCGAACGCGACGACGATCGCTGGGGGTTCGTCCGCCCCGACGAACCGTTCACGCCCGCCGAGATCGCACGTGCGCACCGGCTGGCGGACCTGGCCGCGCTCACCGCGCGCCTGCGGTGATCAGTCGAAGCCGAGATCGGCGGTGAGGGGATCGCGTAAAGCACCCTCGGCAGCCCGTAGTCGGTCGGTGACCGAGGTGAGCAGGTCCATCGAGTCCTGGGAGAGCCCACAGGCGAGGAGGGTCAGGTAGCGGATGGCACCGTTGGTGATGCGCTGAGCGAGGAGAACGTCCGGGTCGGCGGGTGCGGCCGAGTGTTCGACGAGGGTCACGACAGGGGCACTCACAATCTCGGAACGTGCTGCTGGGTACGCTGCTGTCTACTTACGAGTATGACGCACCTTACATCCCCCCTGGGCTCTGTGAACCACGGCTCGCATGCGAAAGTTCAGCGATGAGTCAGTTCGCCGACTATCAGAACGAGATCTACCTGGCCGCGCTCGGTGGGAACCTGCCCGAATTTCCCATGGACTACGCGACGCTCGAGCGCAAGGCGACCGCCGCGTTGCCCGATACCCTGCTGAACTACATCGCCGGTGGCGCGGGCGACGAGCTCACCCAGCGCCGCAACGCCGAGGCCTTCGCGGACTGGGGCCTGGTGCCCCGGATGCTGGTCGGGGCGACCGAGCGCGACCTCACCGTCACCGCCTTCGGGCACACCTTCGCCAGCCCGCTGTTCCTGGCGCCGGTCGGCGTGATCGGGCTGGTCGGTGAGAACGGCCACGGTGACATCGCGGTGGCGCAGGCGTCGGCGAAAACCGGTGTGCCCGCGATGTTCTCGACGCTGATGGAGGACCCGCTCGAGGACGTGCGGCCGCACGCGGGCGACACACCGTCGTTCTTCCAGCTGTACACGCCGAAGAACCGGGAGCTGGCCGAGAGCCTGGTGCGTCGCGCCGAGGCCGCCGGGTACGCGGGCATCACCGTCACCCTCGACACCTGGGTGCCCGGTTGGCGGCCGCGTGACCTGTCCAGCGGCAACTTCCCGCAGCTGCGCGGGCACGTGCTGAAGAACTACACCAGCGACCCGGTGTTCCAGGCGATGGTCGGCTCCGACGACCCGAAGCTGATTGTCCTGCACTGGATCGCGACCTTCGGCAATTCCCTGACCTGGGACGACCTGACCTGGCTGCGCTCGCTCACCGATCTGCCGATCATCCTCAAGGGCATCTCGCATCCCGAGGACGCGCGCAAGGCGATCGACTTCGGCGCCGACGGCATCTACTGCTCCAATCACGGTGGGCGCCAGGCCAACGGCGGGCTCAGCGCGCTGGAGACGCTGCCCGGCGTCGTCGCGGCGTGTGACGACCGGGTGCCGGTGCTGTTCGACTCCGGCGTGCGTTCCGGCGCCGACGTGGTCAAGGCGCTCGGCCTCGGCGCGACCATGGTCGGGCTCGGCAGGCCGTACGTGTACGGGCTGGCGCTGGGCGGGGTCCGCGGGCTGGTGCACCTGCTGCGCAGCTACGCGGCCGAGGCGGATCTGCTGATGGCGGTCAACGGGTATCCCGATGTCGCCGCGGTGCGCGCGAACATCCGCCCGACGACCGCGGGCAACGCCACCCGCGGCTGATCGCGGACGGTCCGGAAGCCCGTCATCGGACGGGTTTTCGGGCCGCGACGGTGGGCTCGCCCGGAACATGTCGGTGGCGTGCGGCATCATCTCCAGCACACCACGCTGTAGAACGCACCAACCTTCCGGAGTCCACGATGTCCTCGCCGAGCACCAAGTCCGCATCCCGCCGATCCGCCCCGCAGGTACTGTCCGAGGCCGAGCTCGCGCGCATCGCGGGTGAGCTGGCCGACGGGAAACCGCCGATGGTGTGGTTCACCGCCGCCGCCGTCGGTGTCGCGGAGGGCAAGTCGGGCAAGGTCGTCGCCCTCGGCGACCCGGCCGACGGCGACTTCCTGCAGGTGAAGCCCACCGGCTCCAAAGATGTGCTGTCGTTCGGACCGAGCGAGGTGACGCTGACCAAGCCGGCCCGCGCGACTACCGTAGCGCCGGGCGGATCCTCGCGGACCCGCCCGGAGAGTGTCCCCGAGCCGAGCAATCGAAAGGACCACACTGTGACCCAGCCGTCGACCCTGCCGAGCGCCGCACCGACGCCGCCCGCTCCTCGGTCGCTCGCGCCCGTCCCCGACGAGTCCGCCGCGCCCAAGCCGGCGACACCGCGTCCGGCGGCGGCGAAGACCCCGGCCGCGCGCAAGCCCAAGGCGCCCGAGGTGACCGTCACCCTCACCGGCTCCGCCGACGGCGAGTGGACCGTCGACGTGGTCAACGGCAAGAAGCGCAGCGTGAAGGGACTGGCGGTGAGTAGTGGCGCCGTCGCCCAGGCCGCCAAGATCCTGCACCCGGAGGTCGAGGAAGTCGTGGCGGGGATCCTGGAGGCCGCGCGCGGCGCGCAGCAGGCCAAGGTCGCCCAGCTGCAGGCCGAACTGGAGGCGGCCAAAAGGCTCCTCGCCGAACTAGGAGACTGAGCACCGTCCCGCCCGCACAGCTCTATACCGCTGTGCTGGTGGGGTTTCCGGTACTGCGCAGGACCCGGGGCCCGGTGTTCTGGCGCAGGCCGTCGTGGAAGGCGAGGCCGAGGCGGTACTCCTTGGCGTGGTACATGGCGGCGTCGGCGGCGCGGATGAGGTCGTAGACCGTGGAGTCGGTCGGCCGGGTGCTCACGCAGGCGACGCCGATGCTCGCGGTGATGGGGATCTCGCCGCAGCTCAGGTCGAACGGGCGGACGAACGCGCCGAGCAACTGCTGGGCGAGCACGGCCGCCTCGGCTCGCCCACGGGCGGCGAGCACGACGAACTCGTCGCCGCCGTAGCGGGCCGCCACATCGCTGCGCCGGGCCGTGCGGCGGATGCGGGCGGCGGCCTCGGCGATCAGCTCGTCGCCCACCGCGTGCCCGTAGCTGTCGTTGACCATCTTGAAGCCGTCGAGGTCGATGAACAACAGGCACAACGGTTTTCCGGCCCACTCCCGGCGGTGCCGGTGCGGCGCCCGCAGCAGCGCGGCCCGGTTGAACAGCCCGGTGAGCAGATCGTGGTCGGCCTGGTACTGGGCGCGGCGCTCGCTGCGCAGGCTGCGGGCGATCGCGCGTTCACTGCGCACCAGCACCCCGACCAGCAGGGAGGTGAGCAACAGGCAGATCACCACCCGGTCGCCCGGACCGAGATCGGCGCCGACCACGCTCACCAGCGACGCGGCGACCAGGGCCACCGCGATCACCCCGGCGCGCCTGCGGGACCGGTGCGGGTGCGCGTCGTCGGCCACGTGGGTCACGCCCATGGTCGGGTGCAGCGCGGCCAGTCCGGCCAGCAGGTACGCCCACTGCTGGGGCACCAGCGCGAACCCGCTGTCGACCAGGACCGTGCCCGCGGCGGTGAGACTTTCCAGCAGGCCGCCGACGAGGACCGCGATCAGCGCGGCCTGCAACAGCCGCAGCGCGGTCTCGCTGCGGACCACGGTGGCCAGCGAATGCGCGAGCACGGTGAGCAGCAGCGCGTCGATCACCGGAAAGCTCGCGGCCAGCACGGTGTCGAAACCGTTGGGGTCGGCCAGGATCGGGGAGATCAGGAACGTCCACGAGGCCAGCAGCGCGCTGAGCCCGATCAGCATCGAGTCCAGCCACAGATCCCGGGCGCCCGCGACCCGGCGCGGTTGCAGCCAGCCCACCGCCGCCAGGCCGAGGCACAGGTAGGCGGCAGCGGTACACAGGTCGTCGATCGGATGCCACGTATCGTGCAGACCGAGTTCGCGTATCGCGGTGCCCGAGGCGAACAGCGGGACGGACGCGGCCAGCAGATACCAGGGCACCCGGTGCGCGGGCCGGTGGCTGTACAGCCCGACGCCGATCATGGCCAGACTGCCCGCGACGATCACGACCAGCAGCAGGAACGACAGCGACCGCGGGCCGAGCAGCGGTGCGAGCAGCGCGGCCCCCGCCGCGCCGAGCACGAGCGCGTACCAGCGTGGGCTCCGCTGGCGTGTCTCGCTGATGGTCATCGGCCCCCCTCGATCCTGCTGCGCACGCGACGAGCGCCGATCGAACGTGAGAGACGCTCAAAACCTTTACAACTCAGTCGATCATGACACGTCCGGTCCCCGGTTGTCGTGCCCTTGACGGCATTGCCGGATACCGATTCGGTACCCGATGTCCGGCGCCGCGCCGGCGCGGTGTGTGGTGGGATCGCCGCAGCGTCGACGAGTACGGAGGAGCCGCAGGATGGACAGGTGGATCGCCCCGGGCCGGGTCAACCTCATCGGTGAGCACACCGACTACAACGACGGGTTCGTGCTGCCCATCGCGCTGTCGCTCGGGGTCGTCTGCGCGGCCGGGCCCACCGCCGACGGCCGGGTCCGGCTCACCTCGGCGCAGCGTCCCGGCGAGGTCGTCGCGGTCGCCGTGGACGAGCTTGCCGCGCAGCGTGATCGGGTGCCCGGCTGGGCGCGGTATCCGCTCGGCGTCGTGGTCGAGTTCGCGCGCCGTGGGCATCCGATCACCGGGGTGCGCCTCGATGTCGACGGCGCCGTGCCGATCGGGGCTGGCCTGTCGTCCTCGGCGGCGCTGTGCTGCGCGGTGACGGTGGCGCTGCGGGATCTGTTCGCGCCGGGTCTCACCGATCGCGCCGTCGTCGAGATCGCCCGCGCGGCGGAGAACGAGTTCGCCGGGGTGCCGACCGGGGTGCTCGACCAGTCCGCCGCCATCCTGTGCACGGCGGGTCACGCGCTGTTCCTCGACGTCCGCGCCTACACCGCGCCCGACGGCCCGGAACCGGGTGCGGTGGAACAGATTCCGTTCGATCTCCCGGCCGCGGACCTGGCCCTGCTCGTCGCCGACACCGGCCACCCACACGACCTCGCCGACGGCGCGTACGCCGAACGCCGGGCGCAGTGCGAGGCGGCCGCCGCCGCGCTGGGGGTGCCCGCCCTGCGCGACGCCACCACCGCCGCGCTGTCCCGGCTCACCGATCCGGTGCTGCGGCGCCGGGCGACCCATGTGGTCACCGAGAACGCGCGCGTGCTCGCCGTTGTGGACCGGCTGCGCTCGGGTGCCGACCCCAGGGCCGTCGGTGCGCTGCTCACCGCCTCGCACCGGTCGCTGCGCGACGATTTCGCGGTGTCGGCGCCCGCCCTCGATCTCGCGGTCGACGCCGCGCTGGCGGCGGGCGCGCACGGCGCGCGCCTGGTCGGCGGTGGTTTCGGCGGCAGCGTGCTGGCGCTGGTCGACCGCGCGGCGACCGACCGGGTCACCGCGCGAATCGAGGCGGAATTCGCCGCGGCGGATCTCGCCGCACCGCGGATCTTCACCGTCGAACCGGCCGCAGGGGCACGGAGACTGGACTGAACAAAAGTTCACTCATCAACGAATCGGCGGGTGACGCGGCGCGCGAGCGCGCACAGTGGATCCATCCGAGAATGTTCGGCGGGCGACGCAGCCCGCGCCGTCGTCATCGACGCCCGTGCGCCGCCCGGCTCCAGGCCAGGAGGGACACGCTGTGCCACTTGCCGTTTCCACCACCACGCTCGACGCGTCGTCGACCTTGCGGCTCGACGCCGCGCCCGTCGACTACGCGCTCGTCGCCCTGTACTTCGTCTTCGTGCTCGGCATCGGGTTGATCGCCCGGCGCCGGGTGTCCTCCAGCGTCGACTTCTTCCTCTCCGGTCGATCCCTGCCCGCCTGGGTCACCGGGCTGGCGTTCATCTCCGCCAACCTCGGCGCGGTGGAGATCATGGGGATGTCGGCCAACGGCGCCCAATACGGCTTCCCGACGTTCAACTACTTCTGGATCGGTGCCGTGCCTGCCATGCTGTTCCTCGGCGTGGTGATGATGCCGTTCTACTACGGCTCCAAGGTCCGGTCGGTGCCGGAGTTCATGCGCAGGCGCTTCGGCACCGGCGCGCACCTGGTCAACGCGCTGAGCTTCGCGCTGGCCCAGGTGCTGATCGCCGGGGTGAACCTGTATCTGCTCGGCACCATCGTCAACGTGCTGCTGGGCTGGCCGCTGTGGATCTCGGTGATCGTGGCGGCGGCGATCGTGCTGTCCTATGTCACCCTGGGCGGGCTCTCGGCCGCGATCTACAACGAGGTGCTGCAGTTCTTCGTGATCGTGGCGGCCCTGCTGCCGCTGACCCTGGTCGGCCTGCACCGGGTCGGCGGCTGGGAAGGCTTGCAGGACAGGGTGACCGCCTCGCCGGGCGGGGCCGATCAGCTGAGCACCTGGCCGGGCACCGCGATGAGCGGGTTCACCGACAACTTCGCCTCGATCATGGGCATCGTCTTCGGCCTCGGCTTCGTGCTCTCCTTCGGCTATTGGACGACGAACTTCGTCGAGGTGCAGCGAGCGCTGGCCACCCACTCGATCTCGGCCGCGCAGCGCACGCCCATCATCGGCGCCTACCCGAAGATGTTCATCCCGTTGATCGTGGTCATCCCCGGCATGATCAGCGCGGTGCTGGTCCCGCAGATGATCGAGTACAAGCAGCAGGTCACCGCGAATCCCGACTACGAGAGCGATGTCACCTACAACCAGGCGCTGCTGTTCCTGATGAAGGAGGTCCTGCCGAACGGGCTGCTCGGGGTGGGCCTGGCCGGTCTGCTCGCGGCGTTCATGGCGGGCATGGCGGCCAACGTCTCCGCGTTCAACACCGTGTTCAGCTTCGATCTGTGGCAGCAGTACGTCCGCAAGGGCAGGCCCGACGGCTACTACCTGCGGATCGGCAGGCTGGCGACGGTCGGCGCGACGATCGCGGCGATCTTCACCGCGTTCATCGCGGGTGGGTTCAGCAACATGATGGACTACCTGCAGACGCTGTTCAGCTTCTTCAACGCGCCGCTGTTCGCGACCTTCATCCTCGGCATGCTGTGGAAACGGATGACACCGACCGCGGGCTGGGTCGGTCTGGTCAGCGGCACGCTGGCCGCGGTGTTCGTGTTCGTGCTCAACGAGACCGGGGTGACGAACCTGTCCGGGCAGGGCACGAGCTTCGTCGCGGCGGGCGTCGCCTTCGTCGTCGACATCGCCGTCAGCGTGGCGGTCACCCTGGTCACCCGGCCCAAGCCCGCCGCGGAACTGGTCGGCCTGGTCTACTCCGAGACCCCGAAGGCGCTGCGCACCGATCCCGACGCGGACTCGCTGCCCTGGTACCAGCGCCCGGTGCTGCTCGCGGGGATCGCGCTCGTGCTGGTGATCGCGCTCAACATCGTCGTCGGATAAGGAGACAGGGCCATGCTTTTCGACATCCGCACCATCATCGGCGCGCTGCTCGGCTGCTACGGCGTCGTCCTGGTGATCACCTCGCTGGTGCAGGACCCCGCCGCCCAGGAGGCCAAGACCGGGGGCATCGACGTGAATCTGTGGGCGGGCCTCGGCCTGCTCGGGGTCGCGGTCGTGTTCGTCGGCTGGGCGTTCCTGCGTCCGGTCCAGGTGCCCGAGACACCCGAGCTGACCCTGGAGGATTTCACGCCGGATCGGTAGCTCGCGGAATCCGCCACATATTGGACAGGTGACCAGTAAAGTCCGGGATCGTCGGCCCACAGCACCGGGTCGCGCTCGACACCCTGGGGAGTACCTGCTGATATGAGACGCACGCGCATCTTGTGCACGATCCTGTCGACGATCGCCCTCGTGTGCGGCGGGGCGGGGGCGGTGGTGGCGGCGCCCGCCGATCAGGGCGGCGCGAGTTCCGGGAGCTCGGGTTCGGGCAGCTCGGGTTCAGGCAGTGGGGCGGGGAGCTCCGGTGGGTCCGGTACCGGCAGCGCGTCGGCGGCACCGACGCGGGTGCCCGCGCTCGGCGCCGATTTCCAGTGGGGCGTCTCGATGTCCGGGTTCCAGTCCGAAGGCCATGCGCCGGACAGCAACTGGAGCCGGTACGCCGCCTCCGGGAAGGCGCGGGACCGGTACGGCGATTCGGTCGACTTCTACAGCCGCTATGCCGAAGACATCGACCTCGCGGCCGGGCTGGGAGTAGGGGTCTTCCGGCTCAGCATCGAGTGGGCGCGGGTACAGCCGCGCGCCGGGACCTGGGACGACAACGACTTCCGGTTCTACGACGCGGTCCTGGCGAAGATCCGGGCGGCCGGGATGCGGCCCATGCTGACGCTTGACCACTGGGTGATTCCGGGCTGGGCGGCGGACAAGGGCGGCTGGAAGAACCAGGGGATGGTCGCCGACTGGCTGGCCAATATGCGCCGCGTCGTCGATCGATACGCGGGGTTCGATCCGCTGTGGGTGACGATCAACGAACCGATGGGATACGTGGCGCAGTCGATCAAGATCGGCGACATCGGGCCGCTCGACGCCCTGCCGATGTTCGACCGGCTGGTGCGGGCGCACCGGGAGATCTACGACCACATCCACCAGCGCCAGCCGGGTGCGCGGGTGACCAGCAATGTGGCGCAGTATCCGATCGTGCAGAATCTGACCGATCTGCTGTTCGTCGACCGGGTCCGGGACAAGCTCGACTACCTCGGGATCGACTTCTATTACGGTGTCTCGCTCCAGCATCCGCCGACCACCGCGCTGCTCGGCGACGAGCTGTGGAAGAACGCGATCGAACCCGAGGGCATCTACTACGACCTGCGCACCTACGCCGAGAAGTTCCCCGGCCTGCCGATCTACGTGGTGGAGAACGGGTTGCCGACCGAGAACGGCGCGCCGCGCCACGACGGCTACACCCGCGCCGACCATCTGCGCGACACCGTGTACTGGATCCAGCGCGCAGAGCTCGACGGTATCGACGTCATCGGCTACAACTACTGGAGCCTCACCGACAACTACGAGTGGGGCAGCTACGCACCGCGTTTCGGCCTGTACACGGTGGACGCGACCACCGATCCGAGCCTGACTCGACGGCCTACCGACGCGGTGGCGGCGCTACGGGCCGTCACCGCGTCGAACGGCGTGGCGGCGGACTACCGCCCGACCCGCAAACCCGCGGTGTGCTCGATCGTCACGCCATTGCAGAGCTGCCTGCGTCCGGTCGCCGTACCGTGAGCCTCGTGTCCGCCGCCGCGACGCCTCGGCTCGGTGAACTTCTCACGCGGGCTCGGCTCCCGGAACACCATCCTGGACAACGAAACTCGCACGGGTGGTGATCGGTGCGCCCGGCCGGGTGACATACGGCAGCACCCGGAAGTCGGTGCGCCACACCCGGTGGTCGAGGTCGACGCGGGTGTAGCCGCGCTGCCGGTTGTAGAACTTCATGTCCGGATTGGCGGCGAGCAGCGCCCGGCCCCCGTCGGTGAGGTCGGCGCCGTCACCGCCGGTGGTGATCGAGGTGCCGGTGAATTCGGTGGCCACCACCGGTGATTCGGGATCGGCGTAGTCCCCGCGCAGATCGGCGACATAGTTCTCGTGGCGGTCGCCGGTGATCACGACGAGATTGCCCGCCGCGCGCGCGGACGCCGCGCCGAGCACCGTATTGCGATCGGCGATATAGCCGTCCCAGGCGTCGGTGCCGAGCAGCAGCTCCGGTCCCGGGTCGTAGTCGGATTGCGCCATCGCGACCTGATTGCCCAGCACCTGCCAGCGCGTCGGCGAGCTGGACAGGCCGTCCACGAGCCAGTCTCGTTGCGCCGCACCGAGGATCGTGCGGTCGGTGGCGAAGCGTTCCGCGCAGCCGGTGACCGCGGTGCCGTCGCCGCAGGCCTGCGGGTCGCGGTACTGCCTGGTGTCGATCATGGTGAACTCGGCCAGATCGCCGAAGCGGTACCGCCGGTGCAGGTGGACGGTCGGTCCGGCGGGCAGCTGGGCCAGGCGCATCGGCTGGTGCTCGTACATCGCCTGGAACGCGGCGGCCTTGCGGCGCCGGTACAGCGGGGCCAGCCGGTACACGTCGAGGCCGAGGCCCGGCTGCGCGCCCGCCCAGTTGTTGTCGAGTTCGTGGTCGTCGAAGGTGACCAGCCAGGGGAATGCCGCGTGCGCGCCCTGTAGCGGCAGCTCGGCCTTGGCTTGCGCGTACTTGAGCCGATACCCCGTCAGGTTCACCGCCTCACCCTCGAGCTGGGGCAGCAGGGTCGCGCCGCGCCGGGCGACCACCCAGGACGACTCGTAGATGTAGTCGCCCAGGTGCACGACCAGGTCCAGGTCCTCCTCGCGCAGATGCTCGTAGGCGGTGTAGTACCCGGAGCTCCAGGACTGGCACGAGGCGAAGGCGAAGCGCATCCGGCTGGTCGGAGCGCCCACCGCCGGTGCGGTGCGGGTACGGCCGACGGGCGAGATCGCCGAACCTGCCCGGAAGCGGTAGTAGTACCACCGATCCGGTGCCAGCCCGGCGATCTCGGGATGCACGCTGTGGCCGAGCTCGCGGGTCGCCACGGCGGCACCCCTGGTCACCACCCTGGTGAACCGCTCGTCCTCGGCGACCTCGTAGTCGACGGTCACCGGGTCGACCGGCATTCCGCCGTAGCCGTCGGGCGCCAGTGGATCGGGCGCGAGCCGGGTCCACAGCACCACGCCGTCGGCGGTGGGCTCCCCGGAGGCGACGCCGAGCGAGAACGGTTCGCCGAGCGTGCGCGGCGCGGCGAAGCGGGCACTGCTCACCGCCGACACGCCCACCGCGGCCGCGACCGAGCCGGCCACGCCGAAGCGCAGGAGTTGCCGACGGGACAGCGTCATCGCCTGTCGTCCTTTCACCGTCACCGAATGCCGAGTTCACCTCGATTCTGTCCGTTTCCCCGCCGGCGCGCGACGGGGGTGTGGATCGACGGGCCTACCGGCCGCCGCACGCGGTCTGCTCTAACCTCAGCGCATTGCCCGGCCGAAGGAGGCACTCTGCTGTGTTGCATCTACGCGTCATCTCCCCGAGTGAGCGCAGTGGCGAAGTCCTGCGCATCCTGGGCGGGGAACCCGGTGCGACCCATGTGACGCTCGGACTCGCCGCCGCCGTCGACCCGCCCGGCGATGTGATCCAGGCGGAGGTGGCGCGTGGCTCGCTGAACGATGTGCTCGCCGCGCTGACCGCGCTGGATCTGTCGCGGACGGGCGGCATTTCGTTCGTGCCGTCGGGCACCGTGATCTCCGATGCCAAGGAGCGGGCGGACACCGCGGCCCCGAAGCGGCGCGACCGAACTGTGGTGTGGGCGCAGTTGCTCGACCAGATGCGTGAAGGTGCCCGGCTCACGCCGACATTCCTGACGTTCTTGGCGATCGCGATTCTGCTGTCGGCGGTAGGCGTGACGACGGCCTCACCGCTGACGCTGGTCGGCGCCATGGTGGTCGGGCCCGAGTTCCTCCCGTTGGCGGCGCTGTCGGTGGGCCTGGTACGCCGGGACACCCGGCTCATCCGCACGTCGGTGCGCACCCTGGCGATCTCGTTTCCGGTCGCGATGGTCGTCACCTGGCTGGCGACACTGCTGTGGGTGCGCCTCGGGTGGATCGGCGTCGCGAATGTCGAGGACGCCCGCGCCTTCGACTTCATCTATCAGGTCGGGCCGTTCTCGCTGGTGGTGGCATTGCTCGCAGGTGCGGCGGGCATGCTCGCGGTGGTCAGCTCCACCTCCGCGGTCCTGGTGGGGGTGTTCATTTCGGTGACGACCGTGCCTGCGGCCGGTCTGGCCGTCGTCGCGGCCTTCGCGGGTAAGTGGCATATCGCGCTGAGCTCGCTCGCTCAGCTCAGTGTCAATCTGATGGGCATCGTGCTCGCGGGCGTCGCTGTACTGCTCTTGTTCCAGCGCGCCGATCGCTAGCTGCGATGGCTGGTCGGCCGGGGAAGCCCCGGCGGTGGCCACTACGGTGAGCCACCGCCGGGGTCGGCGCGACCTCGATCACGCCGCCGGCCTGCACGGGACCCTCGCCTACTTGGCGGGTGGGGTGAACGGCTGGTTGATCGTGGTGAAGTACTGGATCGCCGCGCCGAGGGCGACCGGTGCGGTCACGAAGATCTGTCCCGCCACGGTGCCCAGGGCTCCGATGGCCAGCACACCGCCGATGCAGCCGACGGCGGCGGCGGGCAGGAACGGGCCGAACAGTCCCACGATGGTGGCCGAGGCGACGGTGGCGCCGATGATGCCGCCGAGGACGCAGCCGACGGCCGCGCCGCCGAGTCCACCGACGAGGGTGCCGATCGAGGCGCCCAGGGAGATGGTGCTGGTCATCCGCGACCAGGCGGCCTGTTCGCGGTCGTATTCGGACTTCCAGGGTGCCTTGTCCTCGAACGGCAGGGCGACCGGCTTGTAGACGGCTTTGTCCATGCTCAGCTGCGGGGTGAGGGTGGCGGTGCGGCCGGTGATCTCGGCGGCGATCGGGAACTCGAAATCGTCGATCTGGAACCGCAGGGGAGTGGCGGCCACGGTGGTGCCGTCGGCGGCCTTGACCTCGAAGACGCCGTCCTCGACGACCAGCGAACCCGCGTCGGTGGTGATGCGCGAGGTGCTGTCGACGGTTTCGGCGGTGAAGGTGATCGGCGCCGGTGCGGCCGGTGCCGCGTGCACGGTGCCCGCGGCGACGGTGCCCACGGTGAGCAGGGCGGCAGCGGCGAGCGCGATCTTGGTGGTCTTCATGGGGTAGCTGAGTCCTTCATCGAATGGAGCGGCTGCGGGCAGGCGTCATCGCGACGGCACCCGAGCACGGGAAAAGAGGTGTGGGCGAGGCGGTTTCGCCTCGTGCGGGGCTGTGCGGTCAGGCCGTGGGCTGGGCGCGGGCGGCGAGCCCGAGCGCGACGTCCACGAGCAGGAAGCCGAGCAGGCTCAGGCCGATCAGCGGGATGAACCAGCCGACCAGCACCGCCGCGGCGATGAGCGGGACGGTGATCCACAGCGAGGTCTTGCGCAGCACGCCCCGGCGCGGGGGCGCGCCGACCGCGAACCGGCTCGTCGCCCTGGTCGGGCGCCGCCGCCACCACATCAGGTAGCCGAGCACGATCATCGCGCACAGGCCCAGGGCCACCGCGAGCAGCAGCAGCTGGTTGGCGATGCCGAACAGCAGGCCCATGTGGAAGGCGATGCCCCAGTTGGTGAGCTTGGCCATCAGCGGCCAGTCGGCGAAGGCCAGCTGATCGGTGACCGCGCCGGTCGCACCGTCGATCGCGACGGAGTCGATGGTGTAGGTGCCCGGCTTGCGCAACTCCTTGACGCCGAACGCCTTCTCCGGTGTCGCGGGGATCGTGATCTCGGCGGCCTGGGTGATGCCGTTGGCCTCGGCGATCTCCCACACGCTGTCGAGCTGGGCGATCCGGGCAGCCGGGTCGACCGGGGCGGGCGCGGTATGCCCGGCGCTGTGATGGTCGCCGCCCGTGGACTGGGCCGGACCGGCCGTGCCCGGCAGCTTCACGTTCACCGCGGGGGTGGTCCAGCTCAGTTCCTCGCGCAGCTTGGTGACATTGTCACCGGCGTAGGTCGACCAGGTCATACCGGTCGCCGAGAGCAGCAGCACCACCGGCAGGATCCAGAAACCGATCGCGCCGTGCCAGTTGAGCTTGCGCCGCTTGGGTTCGGACAGATCCGGCGCCAGCAGCCACTGCGCCGAGCGCTTGGACCGGCGCTTGCGCACCCGGTGCACCCACAGGACGAGGCCGAACAGGGCGATCACCCACAGCCACGAGGCCGCCAGCTCGCTGTAGAGCCTGCCGGGCTCGCCCAGGTGCAGGCTGCGGTGGAACTCGCTGAGCCAGGTCCGCAAGGGCAGCGCGCCCGCGCTGCCGTAGACCACGGCCTCGCCGACCGGCTGGGCGGTGTGCGGGTCGACGAACACCGAGAGCCGCTCGGAATCACCGAGCGTCGGGTCGTTGAACAGCACGCGGGTGGTCTCGCCCTCGCCCGGCGCGGGCGCGACGGCGACGAGGGTCAGGTCGGGCCGGGCCGCGACGGCCGCGCCGACCTGCGCCGTGAGCGGCTGATCGGGGCCGGTGGTGTCGACCTGGAGCAGATCGCGGGAGACGATCCCCTCGATGGTCGGGGCGATCGCGTACAGCGCTCCGGTGAGGGCCGCGATCAGGATGAACGGGGCGACGAAGATCCCCGCGTAGAAGTGCAGGCGCATGGCCAGGGGATAGAGACGGAAGCCCCGGCGGGTGCCGGCGCGTGGACGGTCCGCCGCAGTGGCGGTCGCCGAGGTGGGTTCCTCGGCCGGACGGGTGTCCGTGATGCTCATGGTGATTCGTTTCTGGAGTGTGGAAACCCGGCGCGCGGCCATGGCGAAGCGCCGACCGTGGACCGGCAGCACCGTGGTGCGTACCGCTCTGGTCGGAGCGTTCCTGGCGTCGACGCGCGAACAGCGCACGGCGAAAATCGCTCGTGCACCGGGTGAAGGAAGAGTCAGAAAGGAATCGCGAGCGGCGGACCGCGGGTGCGCAGCGACTGCGCGGCGAAGATCCGCAGGATGACGCGGTCACGGTGGACCAGGCGCAGCGGCGCCGGGTCGGGAATACGGGGAGCGCGGTAGCGCAGCGGCAGGATGCGCGCCAGCACGGCGCTGCCGATCCGGTAGGCGGCCTCGGCGCCGAGGATGATCACGGCGGCGAGGACCGCGGCGACGGCGTGCGCGGTGAGCATGCCCAGGCCCAGCGAATCGTCACCGTGATGGGCGTGCCCCGACCAGCTCATGGTCGTGTGGCCGAGCAGCTGACCGCCCAGCAGGACGGCGGCCAGCCCGACCGCACCGTCGCGCAGCGAGCCGATGCCGGCGACCAGCGCGCCGACCACGGCCGAGACCGCGGCGAGCAGCACGACCGTGGTGCTGCCCGGCAGCGCGCCGCCGGAGGCCAGCCCGTGTGCGGCCAGCGACAGCGCGCCCGACATCGAGCCCGCGCAGGCGCCGCGCAGCCGCGCGCCGACGGCACGCGACGGCGCGGACGTCCGCGCGAACTCGATGATCACGCGCTGATGATAGTCGACCGGTATGGGGCGGCCGACCAGGATCGAACGGCCGGGCTCACGCCTGCTCGGCGTCCATCTCGATCAGCGGCTTGCGCAGCAGCTTGCCGGTCGCGTTACGGGGCAGCTCGTCGACGAAGATGACCTCGCGCGGGACCTTGTAGCGGGCCAGGTTCTCGCGGACGTAGTCCTTGATCTCCTGCGGGTCGCGCGCCGACTCCGGACCGGGGACGACGATCGCGCGCAACCGCTTGCCGTAGTCGCGGTCGTCGACGCCGACCACGGCCGCCTCGAACACGTCCGCCCGGCCCGCGATGAGGTTCTCCACCTCGAGTGGGAAGACGTTCTCGCCGCCGGAGACGATCATGTCGTCGTCGCGGCCGTCGATGTAGAGCAGCCCGTCGGCGTCGAAATGGCCGACGTCACCGCTGGACATCATCCCGTCGACGATCTCCTTGGTCCGGCCGTCGGTGTAGCCGGTGAACGCGAAACCGTTGTCCACGAAGATGGTTCCGGTGACGTTCGGCGCGGTGACCGGCTTGCGGTTCTCGTCGAGCAGCACGATCCGGATGCCGACCGGGGCCTTGCCCGCGGTGGTCGGCGCCTTGCGCAGGTCGGCGGGAGTGGCCACGGTCATCACGGCGCACTCGGTGGAGCCGTACAGGTTGTAGAGGCTGTCGTTGAAGTAGTCCAGCGTGCGGGTCACCACGTCGGGCGCGATGGCCGAGCCGGCCGCGAAGATGACCTTGATCGTCTTCGGGTCGTACTTCGCCAGGATCTGCTCGTCCAGGTCGAGGATGCGCTGCAGCATGGTCGGCACCACGATCAGCGAATCCGCCTGGTACTGCACGATATTGGCCAGCGTCTTCTCCGGGTCGAACCGGCGCTGCTGGAAGATCACCCGGTTGCCCAGCGCCAGGCCGAGGGTGAACTGCGACAGACCGGTGCCATGGAAGATCGGCGCCGCCATGATCATGGTGCCGTTGTTGGGCAGCGGCACCCGGTCGATGAACTGCGCGGAGGCGAACGGGCTCACTTTGTCGCGCGGGGCGCCCTTCGGCGTTCCGGTGGTGCCGCTGGTCAGGATGACCATGCCGCCCGGCTTGCTCGGTGCGGTCAGCGGCGTCACCGAGCGGCCGGCCGAGACCGACTCGACGGTCGGGATCGCCGGGTCGACGCCGTGCGCCTCGTCGACCCAGGTGAGCACCCGCGGGATGTCGGCGGGGATGGCGCTCATGAGGTCGACGAACTCGCTGTCGTGCAGCACCGCCTTGACCTTCTCGCGCGCGGCCACGTCGGCGAACTGCGGCTTGGCGAAGCCGGTGTTCATCAGGACCGCGCGGACGCCGAGCTTGCCCGCGGCGAGCAAGCTCAGCACCATGCCACGGTGATCGCGGGCCAGCACCGCGATCACGTCGCCCTCGGCGATCCCGCTCGCCCGCAGGCCGCGGGCCAGCGCGTTGGACTGCTCGTCGAGCATCCCGAAGGTGAGTTCACCGCGCTCGTCGACGATGGCGCCCGCGTCCGGCCTGGTCTGCGCGGCGTGCATGACCACACCGGCGAACGGGCCGAACTTGGAGACGTTGAAGAACGAGCGAGCGGCGTGATCCAGGCGCAGCGGATTGAACAGCTTGCGATCCATCATCACTTTGACGCCGAGCGCGAAATCACCGGCGCGCCGGGCGGTTCCACCGAGCGCGGGCAGAGACAGAGACATCGAACAGCCTTCCGGCAGACCGATCCCACGACGAACCCCCGTGGGGCCGGACCGCGTCATCGAGATCCAGTGCTGGTGCTAACAATAGCAAGCATCTCGGGCCGGTTGTGCTCTGTCTCTCAGCCCGCCGACCTCACTGTGACACCTCATAATCGATGAGGACGCGGCGCAGGATCTTGCCGGTCGCGTTACGGGGGAGTTCGTCGACGAAGACCACTTCGCGGGGCACCTTGTAGCGCGCCAGGTTCTCCTTGACGTGCGCCTGGATCTCGGCGGCGCCGGTGCTGTGGCCCTCCTCGAGCACCACGAAGGCGCGCAGGCGCTTGCCGAATTCCACGTCGTCCACGCCGACCACCGCGACGTCGTTCACGTCGGGGCGCTCCACCAGGAGGTTCTCCACCTCCTGCGGGAAGACGTTCTCGCCGCCGGAGACGATCATGTCGTCGTCGCGGCCGTCGACCATGAGCAGGCCGCTGGCGGTGAAGTGCCCGAGGTCGCCGCTGGACATGAAGCCGTCGATGATCTGCTTGTTGCGGCCGTCGGTGTAGCCCTCGAAGGGCGCGCCGCTGCGCACGAAGATCCGGCCCGAGGTCTCCGGCGTCTCGACCCGCTGGTCGTTCTCGTCGTAGAGGCGGACCTCGCAGGTGATCGGCGACCGGCCACAGGTGCCCGGCGCCTCGGCGAGCTCGGCGGGGTTGGCGATGGTCGCGATGGCCACCTCGGTCGAGCCGTAGAGGTTGTAGAGCACCGGTCCGAACGCCTCGGTGGCCTTGATGCACAGCTCCGGCGAGAGCGCGGACCCGGCGAACAGGATCACCTTCAGCGAGGACAGGTCGTACTTCGCCCTGACCTCGGCGGGCAGTTCGGTGAGCCGGTGCAGCATGGTCGGCACCGCGACCAGCATCTCCACCTTGTGCTCGGCGATCGCGGCCAGGGTGGCCTCGGCGTCGAAGCGGCGGCGCACCACGATCTTGTTCGACAGGATCGTGCCGACCAGCCAGGTGCCGAGACCCGTGCTGTGGAAGATCGGCGAGACGATCATCATGGTGCCGCGCTTGGGGAAGGGGACCCGGTCGACGAACTGCGCGGTCGCCATCGGGGTCACCTTGGTGCGCGGCGCGCCCTTGGGCAGACCGGTCGTGCCGCTGGTGAGGATGATGAAGCCGCCCGGCTTGCTCGGCGGGGGCAGCGGCTCGGTGGAGTTGCCCGCGATGAGATCGTCGAATGTCGTCGCGCCCTCGGGTAGTTCGGCGCCCTCGTCTACCCAGGTGAGGAAGCGCGGCAGCTCGGCGGGCAGCGCGTCGAGCAGGCCGATGAACTCGCTGTCGTGCAACACGGCGCGAACCTGCTCGCGCTCGCACACCTCGGCGAACTGCGGCTTGGCGAAGCCGGTGTTCATCAGCGCGATCCGCGCGCCCAGCTTGCCCGCGGCGATCATCGACATGAGCAGCCCGCGGTGATCGCGCGCGAGCACCGCGATGACCATGCCCTGGGTGATGCCCGCGTCGTGCAGCCCGCGCGCGATCGCCGTGGACTGGTCGTCGAGCTCGCGGTAGGTGAGCTCACCGCGCTCGTCGGCCAGCGCGACCTGCTCGGGCGCGACGCGGGCGGAGTGCCGGACCAAGGTGGCCTGGGGGCCGTAGATCTTGGATTCCTTCATGGTCCGCAAGGTCTCGAGCGGCTTGGTCGGGTCGGAGACGCCGCGCGAGCGCAGCACTCCGAGCGCCTTGACGCTTTCGAGCAGATGGGTCACGTTCACTCGGCTACCTCCACAGCATCGATCCCTGGATGCTCACGGTAGCAGTCGATGTGCCCTGGATCACAGAATTCTAAACGGACAATTAGGACAATTCTCAATCAGCGTTGCGCGCTGGCCAATGCCGCGAGCAAGGGGACGAGCCTGCCCTCCGGTACTTCGAACCGGCCGCGCCCCGCGGTCTGCAGCCAGCCGACCGCGGCCAGCTGGCGCAGATGCTGGTAGATCTCGGCCGAGGTGCCGAGTTCCTCGATGGCGGCCAGGTCGGCGGCGGTGCGGCGACCGTAGACGATCTCGCGCAGCAGGCGCAGCCGTACCGGATTAGCCAGGACCGCAAGACAATTGGCGGTCTCGATGGTCCACACGTCGTCCACGATGGCGTCGGTGGCGAACTGCGCCTGCCAGTCCAGCCGCTCGCCGGTGGGCAGTTGCAGTGCCCCGGCCAGCAGGACGCCGCCGTTGCGCACCCCCGCGGCGTCGAACTCCTGCCGCAGGCGCGCGACCGCCCACGGCAGTTGCGCGTCACCGCTTCCGGAGTGCTCCAGGGCGGCAACCCGCCGTTCCAGTTCTTCGAGACGGTCGACCAGATCCACGCGGCAAACCTACGCCACCCCGGACCTGTTGCGCGGCAATGCTCCCGCCGAACGCGGACGCACCCCGGAACCCTGGCGATTCCGGGGTACGGGACCGGGCGGAATTACCGGGTGACGGCGCCGAAGGTCGGCTGCTGGATGGTGCCCAGCTGGTAGGCGTACCCGTCCGGGTGCGCCTCGTCGACCGGCACCGACCAGCGGTGCCACAGGTTGCCGTACACCGCCGCGACGACCAGGCCCGCGCCGGTGTTCAGCGCGGCGGTGCGGATGGTGGTGTCGACCGGCACGTCCTGGTGCTCGGAGAGCACGGCGGTGCCGCTCTGGCCGCTGGTCAGGTTCAGCCACATGACCTCGAGCTTGGCGCCGCCCTGGTTGGGCGAGATGGTGCCGGGGCCGCCGAAGAAGCCGAGCCGGAAGCCGTCGATGTCGAGCGCGATGCCCGAGCCGTAGACCCCGGCGCCGCCGCCGTTCTGGCCGATGTCGGAGGTCGCGGGGATCTGGAAGGGCTGTGCGGGCAGCGCGACGTCGACCGTGCCCTTGTCCACCAGCTGATCCAGGGCGGCGAGGGCGCCCGGGTTGCCCGCGACCGTGGTGCGCAGCTTCGCGACGGCCGCGGCCACGTCGACGGTGCTCTGTGGCGCGGGGTCGGCGGCCGCGGGGGCGGCGAAGACGACGGCGACGGCGGCCGAGGTGGCGGCGACCGCGGTGGTGAAGCGACGCATGAAACTCAGTTGATGCATAACCAGCTCTCCTCGAGTGTTCCTGGTACTGCTTTCCCTGGTGAATCGTTCGCTCGTGCACCGTAACGGACCCGGACTGTGTCCGCCGTCACTGGCCCGGCCTCACGGCATCGGGGCGACCTGCACCTTGTAGCCGCGATACAGCTCCGGCTTGGCGGTGAGCACCGGCATGTCGAGGTGCTGCGCGGTGAAGACGACGGGCGCGACGAGCGGCCACTCGGTGTGGTCGTCGGCCATCGGGACGGTGGTGCCGGTGCGGATCGCGGTGGCCGCGTCCAGCTCGGCCCAGCGCACGGCGACGCGATTGTCGAGCAGGCGGCCGAGTTCGTCGATGTTGTCGACGGCCCGCATCGCGGCCATCAGGCTCACCGTCGGCACCACCATGATCCGGCGCTGCTGGGTGAACTGCCGCATGATCACCTGCCCGAACAGCGGGGACAGGGCGAGCGAGGTCAGCGCGGTGTGGTCGGCGACGCTCACCGGCGGCCCGCGTCGGTGCCGTCCAGGGCGCTCATGAGTTTGTCGAGTTTCGCCTCCGCGTCGGCGATCTCGGCGGGGGAGTGCTGCTGGATGCGGTCGTCGAGGCCGCCCAGGATCTGCTCGCGCAGGTCGTCGTTGAAGTACGCGGGGGGCAGTGCCCCGTGGCGCAGGATTTCGGCGGGAACCACCGCGACCAACTCCTTCCCCTCCCGGGTGACGATCACCGGTCGTCCGCTGGCGGACACTCCGTCGAAGACGCTCCCGAGCTGCCCCCGCAACTCGGTCAACGGCACAGTTTCGTAATCGGCCATAGTCCACTGTACATCGGTGTGTACAGTCGCGGCGCCCGATCCGCGGTCGAGCGGGGCGCCACCGTCGGCCCGCCGGATCGCGGCGGGCCGACGCACGCTCAGGCGACCTTGCGGGCGGGCTCGCTGCGGTACCGGGTGACCGGGCCGTCGATGCCGAGCAGGCGCCAGGTGAGCTTGGCGACCGGGTTCATCAGGCCGCTGTTGGTGGCCAGCGCGCGCACGTCACCGAAGATATTGCGCATCGTGACCTGCGATTCCTCACCGCCCCAGTACGCCTCGCGCATCACCTCGTCCGGGATGCCGAACTTGTCGACGAACTCCTTGGGCGGCGTCATGATCATGTCGAGCATGACCCGCATCGCGATCGGGAAGGCCACCGACAGCACGGCTTTCGTGACCGGGTTCATGCCGGGCACATTGCGGCGCAGGTACTCGTGCGCGAACGAGATGTGCCGCGCCTCCTCGGCCACGTGGATCTGCATGACGCGCTGCACCATCGGATGCAGGTCGACCCCGGCGCGCAGCAGCGACTTCTGCAGGTGGTCGATCGGTTCCTCGCCGCCGAGGATCATCGTGAAGAACAGCTCGGGGAAGTACTTCACGGCGGGCCAGATGGCCATGGTCAGCTTGCGGTCGATGGTGCCCATGCCGACCACATCGCGGTAGCCGATGCGGTTGATCATCTCCTGGAACATCATCGTGTGGTTGCACTCTTCGGCCGCCTCGTGGGTGACGTAGCGGAACTCCGGGTCACCGTTGGGCACCGAGATCAGGTACTGCATCAGCCCGCGGATCAGCAGCTGCTCGAAATCCAGGCCGACCTTGGCGATCCCGGCCTGACGCCACATCCCCATCGCGATCTGCTTGTCGACGGGCTGGGCCTTGTACCAGGGATGGCGGCCCAGCGGGTCCTCGTCGGGCATGATCCAGCGCGGATCGTCGGAGTGCACGGCGAACTCCGGTGACTCCCAGTCGATATCGACATAGGGGTCGAAGTGCCGGTTCACCGAACCGTCGGACAGGTTGCGCAGGATCTCGTGGTACTCGGGATCGGTCGCGGTGTTCTTGAGCGTGGTGGACAGCATCGGCGGTGTCTCCTTCGGGGGTGGCGCGGCTCTCACTTTATATGGGACTCGGAGTCTCAGGCAACTGTGCGGGTCCGTGATTCCCGCTTTTCATGGCTGTTACCTGCGTCGACGTACCATGGGGCATCGCAGAAAGTGTCGGACGGTTGACCAGTCAGCCAGCTCCCTGGCTGCCAGTGAACGGTGCGCCCGCGCCGGTCGTGCACCGAGAGAGCGAGGACCGACGATGACCCTGACTCCCGCGAAAGCCGTGTGGCCGACCCTGCGGGTCGACTCCTGGAGCGACACCCGCGACACCCTGCACATGTGGACCCAGATCATCGGCAAGCTGAAGATGGCGGGCACGCCGCTGGTGAACCACTGGTGGAACGTCACCTTCGCGGTCTCCGCGCGCGGGCTGGCGACCGGGGCGATCCCCGTCGACGGCCGCCTGCTCGACATCGAATTCGACTTCGTCGACCATGAACTCGTGCTGCGCACCAGCGACGGCCGCCGCGCCATGGTCGCCCTGCGCCCGCGCACGGTCGCCGACTTCTACGCCGAGCTGGGCCACGTCCTGGGCCGCCTGGACATCGTCGTCGACATCGAGGCCTCACCCAACGAGGTCGACCCGGCGATCCCGTTCGCCGAGGACTCCACGCACCACTCCTACGACGGTGACGCCGTCACCCTGTTCTGGCAGCAGCTGGTCCAGGCCGAACGGGTCTTCCAGTTCTGGCGCGCCGGTTTCGCCGGGAAGACCAGTCCGGTGCACGTCTTCTGGGGCTCCCTCGACCTGGCCTGCACCCGGTTCTCCGGCCGCACCGCGCCCCTGCACCCCGGCGGCGCGCCCAACTGCGCCGACTGGGTCATGGAGGAGGCGTACTCCCGCGAGTGCGCCAGCGCCGGCTTCTGGCCGGGCGGCGCCGAGGGCACCTTCTACGCCTACGCCTACCCGGCCCCCGAGGGCTACAGCGGCCGTCCCGCCGGCCCCGACGGCGCCGAATGGGATTCCACCCTGGGCGAATTCGTCCTCCCGTACGACGTCGTCCGCAAGTCCCCCGACCCCGACGCCACCCTCCTGCACTTCCTCGACGCCACCTACGCGGCCGCCGCCGACCTCGCCCACTGGGACCGCAAACTCCTCGACGTCGACCCGCACCGCCTCGACCGTCGCCTGCACCTCGACGACACCGCGAGCCTCTGAATCAGGCGGCCAGTTCCCGTTCGATGGCGTGGGTGAGGATGGCACGGGCGCGGTCGAGGGCGATCGAACCGGTGTGCCAGCGTTCGCTGAGCCCTTCCACCAGGGCGGTGAGGTGCTCGGCGGCGAGGGCGGGCGCGGTGGCGCCCGCCTCGGCGAGCAGGGTTTCGACGTCGGCGTTCCAGGCGCGGGTCGTCGCGGTGAGCGGGGTGCGCAGGTCGGGGTCGAAGACCGCGCTGGCGCGCAGCTCACCCCAGGCGATGCTGTTCATCCTGACCTCGTCGACGTCCTGGAGCTCGAGCAGCAGCAGGTGCTCGAGCTGGGCGCGGGGATCTTCGGCCGCCGCCAGCGCCTGGTCGGTGTAGTCCTGCGCGCGATGGTTGATGTGCTCGAGCGCCGCGCGCAGGACGCCGCCGCGGTCCTTGAAGTGGTAGTAGATCAGGGCCGTGGACACACCGGCCTCGGCGGCGAGTTGTTCGACCCGCAGTCCGCGCACCCCGTGCGCTGCGATGACGCGGACTGCGGCTTCCAGGATCTGAGTTCGACGCGGTGACACAGGTCCTCACATTAGGGGTCGGGCGGATCAGCGCGCGGGCTGCTGCTGGGTGGTGCAGTGGATACCGCCGCCACCCGCGGCGATGCCGTCGATGGCGATCTGCACGATCTCGCGGTCCGGGAACAGGCGCCCCAGGGTGGCCGCGGTCGTCGGATCGGTGACAGGGTCGCCGAATTCGGGGGCGATGACCGCGCCGTTGCAGACGTAGAAATTGATGTAGCCCGCCGCGAAATCGTCGTCGGCGTAGGTCTCGCGCACCGTCGACGGGCCTTCGAGGACCTCGACCCGCAGCGGCCTGCCCTGCACGTCGGTGGCCGAGTGCAGGATGTCGAGGTGCCTGCGGGTGACGTCGTAGTCGAACGAATCGGGGTCGTTGTCCAGCCCGGCGACGACCACGCCCGGCGTGGCGAACCGGGCGTAGAAATCGGTGTGCCCGTCGGTGATGTCCTCGCCGGCGATGCCGGGCAGCCAGATCACCTTCTCGATGCCGAGCAGGTAGGCGAGCTCCTCCTCGACATCGCCCTTGCTCCACCCGCGATTGCGGTTGTTGTTGAGCACGCAGCTCTCGGTGATGATCGCGGTGCCCTCGCCGTCGACCTCGATGCCGCCGCCCTCGAGCACGAGATCGGTGTGCAGGGTCTCCACGCCGGCGCGGCCGGTGACGAACTCGGCGACCTCGGCGTCGCGGCGATGCTCCTGCTTGTTGCCCCAGCCGTTGAAGTTGAAGTCCACGCCGGCCAGCGTGCCGCCGCTGCGCACGAACACCGGGCCGGTGTCGCGCATCCACAGGTCGTCGATCTCGGTGGCGATCAGTTCGACGTTCGCGCCACCGACCAGGCTCCTGGCCAGTTCCATCTCACCTGGGCGGACCAGCATCGACACCGGTTCGAAGCGGGCGATGGTGGTCGCGATCGTGGCCAGATTGCGCTGCACCTCGGGCAGCAGCTCCCGGCCCCAGATCCGGGCACTGGCGCCGAACGCCATCCAGGTGCGCTCGTGCGGGTGCCCCTCGTCGGGCATCATCCACTCTCTCCCATCGTGCTGATTGCTCCCGGTGGGTGTGGTCGGGGCGGGGTCATCACACGCCGCCACCAGCAGGCCGCCGATGGCGGCCAGGCTCGACTGTACGAAAGTGCGACGTCGCATCGCGGGGACCAGCTTCCTCGTTCGGGTGCGGACGGCGGTCGCCGCCCGATACCGGCGGTCCTCCGACCCTCCGGTGCCCCCGAGTGTAGATCCTGACTAAAAATTCAGTCAAACCATTTCCGCTGGTGTGGCGCGTGCCGCAGTGGGAGATCACCCGAAACAGATGAGGTGGGCCCGGCCCGGCGCCGCCATCATCGGAGGGCACGTCCGTTGTGTCGAGACCAGCCGAAGGAGATCACGCGATGCCGCCGAACCCCGGAGTCTGGAAGCCGACCGACGACGAGATCCGGCAGGCCTACATCTACCTGCTGGCCCGGTTCCTGGTGATCCGCCAGGAACACACCGACCGCGTCGAGGACGAATTCGACTACAACCGGATCAAGTACAACCCGCTCGGCGCCGCCGATTTCGTGAACCCCAACTTCGACGTGGCCTACCTCGAGGCCTGGTTCGCGGTCGACGACGACACCGCGGTCCTGCTGGAGGTCCCCGAGGTGACCGGGCGCTATTACACGGCGCAGGTCCTCGACGAGTGGGGTGAGGTCACGTTCAATATCAACGAGCGGACCACGCCATCGCAGCCCTACGGCACCTTCGCGCTCGTGAAACCCGGGACGTACCCACCGATTCCGGACGGGGCGACGCGCATCGACCTGCATTCGGCGAAGGCGAAGCTGCTGGCCAGGGTGGAACTGGGCGATGATCCCGACGGCGCGCTCGCCTTGCAGCGCAAGTTCACCGCCACGCCGCTGGGCGACATCACCGTGGCACCCCCACCGCGGATCCCCGCCTTCGACAACGCGAACCTGCTCGGCGCCGAGATCTTCGACGATCTCGATGCGGTGCTGGCCGGCGCGCTCGACGTCTCGCCCGCGGCATTCCGGATGCAAGTACTGGCCCGCTCGATCGCGACCTACCTGGCCTCGGACCCGGCCGTGCGGGACCAGGTCGACACCTTTCTGCGTGAGACAGTCGTCCCGGAATTCAAGGAGTACGCGCTCACCGAGAGCGCCCCGTATGTGAACCGCTGGGTCGGTGGCATGCCCTCGGGCAACTACGGCGCCGACTACACCCTGCGCACCGTCGTCGACCTGCTCGGTATCTGGGCCAACACCTCCGAGGAGGTCGTCTACTTCAACACCAGCCGCGGCGCGGACGGCAAGCCGCTCGACGGCGCGAAGAGCTACGTCCTGCACTTCCCGGCCGACGGCCTGCCGAGTTCGGTCGTCGACGGCTACTGGTCGGTCATCCTGGTCTCGGTCCCCGACTTCCGGGTGATCCCGAACCCGTTGCACCGCTACAACTTCAACGACCACTCCGCGTTGACCCCAGAACCGGACGGCTCGCTGAAGATCGGCATCGGCCCGAAAGCTGTTCCCGGCGTACCGGAATCGAACTGGCTCCCCTCGGCCCCAGACAAGCCGTTCTCCCTGACTTTCCGCTGCTATGTCCCGAAAAGCTCCGTCGGCAACGGCGGCTGGGCACCCCCACCCCTGACCGAAGTCCCCTGACCCCGGAAACGAAAGAACCGGTGCGCGTCGTGACGACCCGCACCGGTTCTCCCGTTGTCTACCAGCTCACTTGAGCTCGGCGCTGGTCTTGCCGAGGACGCGGCGAGCCACGATCAGCTGCTGGATCTGCTGGGTGCCTTCGAAGATGTCGAGGATCTTCGAGTCGCGGCCCCACTTCTCCAGGAGCAGGCGCTGGGAGTAGCCCAGGGTGCCTGCCAGTTCGACGGCCTTGAGGGTGACGTCGGTGCCGGTGCGGCCCGCCTTGGCCTTGGACATGGAAGCCTCGAGCGAGTTCGGCTTCTTGTTGTCGGCCATCCACGCCGCGCGCAGCGAGAGCAGGTAGGCCGACTCGTAATCGGCTTCCAGGCGCAGGAATTCGGCGGCGGCGGCGTGCTGGTTCATCGCGGGGGTGTCGTAGGAGATCTCGACACCGGCCTCGGTGAGGATGGTGCGCAGTTCCTCCAGCGCGGCACGGGCGACACCGACGGCCATCGCGGCCACCAGCGGGCGGGTGTTGTCGAAGGTCTGCATGACCCCCGCGAAACCCTTCTCCACGTTGACTTCCGGCGAGCCGAGGATATTGTCGGCCGGGATGCGGCAGTCCTGCAGCAGCAGCACCGCGGTGTCGGAGGCCTTGATGCCGAGCTTGTGCTCGAGCCGCGCCACCGACAGGCCGGGAGCGTCGCGCGGGACGACGAAGGACTTGATCGCCGCGCGGCCGAGGCTCTTGTCGACCGAGGCCCACACCACGATGTGGGTGGCGCGCTGACCGCAGGTGACGAAGATCTTCTCGCCGTTGAGCACCCACTCGTCACCGTCGAGCACGGCGGTGGTGGTGACGGCGGCGGAGTCGGAACCGAAGGACGGCTCGGTGATGGCCATCGCGGCCCACACCTTGCCGAAGCGCTCCAGCTGTTCGTCGGTGGCGACCGCGGCGATCGCGGCGTTGCCCAGACCCTGATAGGGGATGGTCAGCATCAGGCCGACATCGCCCCACGAGGTCTCCAGCGCATTGAGCAGCGCGGACATGTTGCCACCGTTGGCATTGGCGACCAGGTCGCCGTCCGCCTCGTCACCGCGACCGCCCGCGGCGCCACCGATCTTCTGGGTGCCGGAGTCCGACAGGCCCTCGATCATGGCGGCCATGGTGTCGAGCTCGACCGGGTACTCGTGCTCACCGAGGTCGTACTTGCGGGAGATGGGACGGAAGATCTGGGAGGCGACCTGGTGGGCCTGGTTGGCGCTCGCCTTCAGCTTCTTGGGGAGTTCGAGATTGATCATGGAATTCTCCTGGGTATCGAAGACGGACCGACTAGACCAGCACCACGCCCTCGGCAACGCCGACGGCTCGCAGGTCGCGGTACCACCGCTCGACCGGGTGTTCCTTGGTGAAGCCGTGGCCGCCGAGCAGCTGCACGCCGTCCAGGCCGATCTGCATGCCCTTGTCGGTGGCCAGCTTGCGCGCCAGCGCCGCCTCGCGGGCGAACGACAGACCCTGCTCCGCGCGTGACGCACCCCGCAGGGTCACGAGCCGGAGACCGTCGAGCTCGATCGCCATGTTGGCGACCATGAACGCGACCGCCTGGCGGTGCGAGATCGGCTCGCCGAACGCTTCGCGCTCGTTCACGTAGGGGATCACGTAGTCCAGCACGGCCTGGCCGGTGCCGATCGCCAGCGACGACCAGCCGAGGCGCGCCAGCTGCACCGCGTCGGCGTACTCCTCGGCGCGCGCCTTGGCGTCGCCGTCACCGAGCACGGCGTCGGCGCCGACGGCCACGTTGTCCAGGACCAGGCGGCCAAGGCCCGCGGCGCGCAGACCCATGCTCGGGTCGGCCTCGACGGACAGGCCCGCGGTGTCGGACTCGACGATGAACAGCGCCGGGCGCCCGTCGAGTTCGGCGGCCACGATGAACAGCTCGGCATCGGCGGCGGCCGGGACCAGGCTCTTCACGCCGCTGAGGCGGAAGCCGCTGGGGGAGCGGGTGGCCTTGGTCTGCAGGGCGAACGGGTCGAACAGCGCGCGCGGCTCGTTGATCACCACGGACGCCTGCGGCACGTTCTCGCCGGTGAAGGCGGGCAGATAGGTCTGCTGCTGCGCGTCGGTGCCCCACTGGGACAGCGCGACGGCCACGCCGCTGGGCGCCAGGATCGGCAGCGCCAGGCCCATGTCACCGTGCGCGAGCGCCTCGGCCACCAGGGCGTTGGTGACGGCGCCACGCTCGCTGGCCGCGCCTTCCAGCTCCTCGGGCACGTTGATCAGGGTGATGCCGAGCTCGGCGGCGCGCTCGAGCAGATCGCGCGGCGCCTTGGCCGCGTTGTCGGCGTCGTAGGCGGCCGGGCGCAGGATCTCGCCGGCGAAGTCCTTCACCGTCTCGACGATCATCTGCTGCTCGTCGGAGGGGGTGAGGTCGAAGTAGTCCTTCGTCTTGGCCTCGTTGTCGGGCAGCCGCTTGGGCTGGCCGCCGCCGGTGACCTTGGCGAAGGTCCGGGTCGCCGCGCCCAGGGTGCGGAAGCCGGTCTTGGTGCCCTCGTAGGTGACGCGTTCGATGGGCTTACGCAGGTTGTACTTCTCGGCGAGCTCCGACCCGGTAATGGTCGTCAAAGCGCGCATGGCGGCGCCCATCCAGTCCCGCTTGGGCTGGCTGAGGCCGACCGCGGACGTGTCGTTCGGACGTCGCTTCGTCGCGCTGTCTCGAGTGCTCATCATCACCTGATTTCCTCGGCTGTCGGGGCGCTGTGGACCCCAGCTATCTTACTCCTCGGTAAGACTATCTTACTCTGGAGTAAGAAGCTCGTCGATGTCCGCGAAATCGGGGATTTCGTGTCAGTCTGGACGAGTGACCGTGATCGCGTCGGTTTTCGCGCTGGTTCTGTTGATCACCACGACGCGCTACGGCTACCACCGTGACGAGATGTACTTCCTGGCGGCGGGTCGCCGCCTGGACTGGGGATACCCCGACCAACCCCCGCTGACCCCCGCGCTGGCCCGGCTGCTGAGCACCATCGACCCCGATGCCCTGTGGGTATTGCGGCTGCCCGCGATCGCGGCCGCGACCTTCGTCGTGGTCTGCGCCGGACTGCTGGCGAAAGAGCTGGGCGGCGGGCGTGGCGCGCGGGCGCTGGCCGCCGCCGCGGTGGCGAGCGCGGCCATGGCGCAGGCGGCGGGACACCTGTTCGGGACCACGGTCTTCGACCTGGCGGCCTGGTCGCTGATCTGCCTGCTGGTGCTGAAGCTGCTGCGCGGCGCCGATCCGCGATGGTGGCTCGCGGTCGGTGCGGCGGTGGGGTTCGGGGTGCAGAACAAGGTGCTGATCGTCGTGCCGGTCGGCGCGCTCGCCCTCGCGGTGCTGCTGACCGACCAGCGAAAAGTGTTCGCCACCAAGTATTTCGCGGCCGCGCTCGGGATCTCGGCGGTGCTCGCGGCACCGTATCTGTGGTGGCAGGCGGACAACGGCTGGCCGCAGTGGGCCTTGAGCCGGGCGATCGCCGGCGGGTCGTCGGGGACCTCGGATTCGCCGATCATGTTCGTGCTCTTGCAATTCGGGCTGTTCGGCCCGCTGCTGGTGCCGCTGTGGGGCTACGGGATGTGGCGATTGTGGCGCTCGCGGTATCGGGCTTTCCCCCTCGCCTACGGGCTGCTGTTCGTGCTGTTCCTGGTGGGCGGCGGCAAGGCGTACTACCTCGGCGGGATGTATCCGGTGCTGCTCGCCGCCGGTGCGGTCGGGCTGGCCTCGGCACTCGGTGATCACCGGAAGCGCTGGGCGGCAGTGGGTTCGGTGGTCGCGCTGAACGCGGCGATGTCGGCGGTGCTGTTCCTGCCGGTGCTCCCGGTCGCGCAGCTGCCGGACTCGCCGGTGCTCGCGGTGAACTACGACGCGGGGGAGACCATCGGCTGGCCCCGCTACGTCGCGCAGATCGCGGCCGCCCGGCCACCGGAGGCCGCCGTGCTCACCGCGAACTACGGCGAAGCGGGCGCCATCGAACGTTACGGGCCCGAACACGGCCTGCCGACACCGTATTCGGGCCACAACGCCTACTGGTGGTGGGGCCCGCCGCCCGACACCGCGACCACCGTCCTCACCGTCGGCATCGAGCGCGACCGGCTCACCGAGCTGTGTGCGGTCGTCGAACCGGTGGGTGTGCTCGACAACGGGCTCGGGATCGACAACGACGAGCAGGGCGAGCCGCTGTTCGTCTGCCGTGCGCCGCTGCGGCTCTGGTCGCAGGTGTGGCCGCAGCTGCGCGCCCTCGGCTGAGCACTACAGACCGCGCCGGGCCAGGAACTCGAGCAGGACCTTGCGCCACTCGTCGGGCTGCTCGGCCATCACCACGTGACCTGCGTCGATCTCGGTGTACTCGGCGCCGGGAATCGCCGCGGCCAGCGCGCGGGAATTGGCCGGGTCGACGAGCAGATCGGCGGCGGTGTTCACGATCAAGGTGGGCACCGTGATGCCCGCGAGGTCGGCGGTCGTGTCGACCGTCTCGATGAGCGCGGCCTGCTGCCCGGTGCCGCCGGGGATCCCGGCGGCGGTCTGGGCGACCAGCTCGTCGATCGTGGCGGCGGGCAGCGCGTTGACGAACTCGGGCGCGAACCCGGTGAGCAGGACCAGCCGGGCGAAGCTCTCGGTCGCGCCCCGCGCGAGCAGGTCCTGCCAGGCCTGCACAGCCAGCCGGGCACGGTTGTCCGGTGCCGCGAGTCCGGCGGTGAGCACCAGGCCGGTGACCCGCTCCGGATGCCGGGCGGCGGCGCGCACGGCGACCGCGGTGCCGAGGGAGAAACCGAGGACGGTGAAGGTGGGCACGCCCGCGTCGACCGCGGCCGCCACCAGGGCGTCGGCGAGGGCGTCGAGGTCGAGCGGGGTGTCGTCGCCGGGGTAGTCGGAGGCGACCACCGTGTGCGCGGCGGCCAGGTCGGCGAGCACGACGCCGAAATTGCTCTCGATCGCACCGCCGGCGCCGTGGGCGAGGACGAGGCCGGGGCCGGAGCCGTGGACGGTCGTTCGCAAGGGAATCGTTGTCATACGGCGGAGGTTAGGGATTCACATGGGTGTGAAGGTCAAGGCGAACGTGCGGGCGATCACATGCTGATCGGCGAACTCGCGCACCGGACCGGCGTCAGCACGCGCTTGCTGCGCTACTACGAGGAACAGGGTCTGCTGCGGCCACACCGTGACCCGAACGGCTATCGCAGCTATCCCGAGGCGGCGGTCGGCGAGGTGACCAAGATCCGCGAGCTGCTCGCGGCGGGCCTGACCACCGACGACATCGCCCAGCTGATGCCCTGCACCGACCCGGACGGGCCGGTGCAGGCGTGTGAGATGTCGGTACGGATCATGTCCGAGCGCAGCGCCGAGCTGACCCGGCGGATCACCGACCTGGACCGGCAGCGCGTCGAACTCACCGCGCAACTCGGCGCCGCGCTGGACGCACGGACGGCGGAGACCGGGGAGCGGGTCCCCGCCCACGGCGCCTCGACTACTCCCTGACGTAGAACCGCAGGGTGAGATAGGCCGTCACGGCGGCGAACACGATGCCGATCGGGGCGATGGTCAGCGCGACGACCGCGATGTCGTCCCCGGTGATGCGCGGGAAGACATTGCTGTCGAACAGCGGGCCCAGCGCCCGGTCGATCACCAGCGGCCGCGCGATCACCAGCCCGAGGATCGCCAGCACCGAGCCGACGAACGCCGCCGCGACCGCCTCCAGCAGGAACGGCAGCTGGGTGTACCAGCGGGTCGCGCCGACCAGGCGCATGATGCCGACTTCCGTGCGCCGCGTGTACGCGGCGATCTGCACCATGTTCAGGACCAGCAGCATCGCCGCCAGCGCCATCACCAGCGCCAGCCCGAACGCGGCATTACGCAACCCGTCGAACAGGCTGACCAGGCGGTCGACGAACTCCTTGTCGTTGGCGACGATCCGCACGCCGGGCCTGGTCGCGAAGCTGTCGTAGATGTGCTGGTACTGATCGGCGTCGGTCATCTTCACCCGCAGCGAGGCGGGCAGCGGGGAGTCGGCGATGTACTGCACCATCTCCGGCTGATCGGCGAACAGCTTCTTGGCCTCCTCGAGCGCGTCGGCGCGATTGAGGAACTGCACGCTCTCCACCCCGGAGGTGCCCTTCAGATCCGCCAGCAGCGACTTGCACGGGTCGGCGGCGCAGTCGGGATCGGTGTCGGAGACGGCGTCGTCGAGGTAGAACCGCACCTCGAGCCTGCCGATGAAGAAGTTCTCGGTCTTGTCGGCCATCCGCACCGACAGCATGCCGCCGCCGAGCATCATCAGCGAGACCGCGGTGGTCAGGATCATCGCGATGGTCATCGTCAGGTTGCGGCGCAGACCGTCGGCGACCTCGGTGAACAGGAAACTCAGTCGCATTATCGCCCCACCCCGTAGACACCGGTCGCTTCGTCACGCACGAGTCTGCCGTGGTCGAGCTCCACCACCCGCCTGCGCATCGCGTCGACGATGTGGTTGTCGTGGGTGGCCATCAGCACGGTGGTGCCGGTGCGGTTGATCCGTTCCAGCAGCGCCATGATGTCGGCGCTGGTGTCGGGGTCGAGATTGCCGGTGGGCTCGTCGGCGAGCAGCACCAGCGGCCGGTTGACGAACGCGCGCGCGATCGCCACGCGCTGCTGCTCACCACCGGACAGCTCCGAGGGCAGGCGGTTGCCCTTGCCGCCGAGCCCGACCATGTCGAGCACCTCGGGCACGGTGCGTTCGATGAACTGCCGCCGCTTGCCGATCACCTCGAGCGCGAAGGCCACGTTCTGCTCCACGGTCTTCTGCTGGAGCAGCCGGAAGTCCTGGAAGACGCACCCGATCCGCTGCCGCAACTTGGGCACCTTCCGGCCCGGCAGCCGGTCGACCCGGAAATCGGCCACCCGTATCTCGCCCGCTGTCGGCGACTCCTCCTTGAGCAGCAGCCGCATGAAGGTCGACTTCCCCGAACCGGACGGGCCGATGATGAAGACGAATTCGCCCTTGTCCACCTCGACGGAGACGTTGTCCAGCGCCGGCCGCGTCGAGGTCTTGTACGACTTGGTGACGTTGCGCATGGTGATCACGGGGAGCCAGTGTAGCCAGCGACCGCCCCGGCGACCGGGCCCCGACCGGCGTCGGCGAGGCGGCGAGCAACCCTACGGCGTCGGATCGACCCAGGCGGGCACGGCGTTGAGCAGCGACACCGGGCCGGTGTTGGCGGTTTCGGCGGGCTTGACGAACAGGTAGACGACGAACGTGGACACCCAGGTGGCCATGAGGATCGCCGTCGACTTACGTGGTTTCACTGATTCCTTCCTTACGCAGGGCGGCCGCGACGCGCACGCGCAGCTCACGCCCCACCTCGAATTGTTTGCCCGGCAATGTGCGGGCAACCATCCGGATGTTCATCTCGTCGAGCGAGAGATCTTCCACACCCATCACGGACGGCTCGTCGAGCAGCAGTGGCTTGAGGCGGCGGTCCTGGTAGGCCTTGGTGCACACCTCGTGCAGGACTTCGTTGATCTTGGTGATGTCGGCCTGGGCCGACACCGGCACGTCGATCGCGGCGCGTGCCCAGTCCTTGGACAGGTTGGTCACCTTCACGATCTGCCCGTTCGGGACGGTGATGACCTCGCCGTCGGAGTTGCGCAGCGTGGTGATGCGCAACGTCACGTCCTCCACGGTGCCCTCGGCCGCGTCGGCCGATCCGGTGACCGCGATCCGCACCACGTCACCGAAGCCGTACTGGCGCTCGGTGATCAGGAAGAACCCGGCCAGGATGTCCTGCACGATCCGCTGCGCGCCGAAACCGAGCGCCGCGCCGAGCACGGCCGCCGGGGCGACCAGACCGGTCACCGCGAAGCCCAGCCTGCGCAGCACCTCCATGCCGACCAGCACGTACACGATGGTCAGCACCACCCAGGTGATGACCTGGGCCAGGGCGTGCCGGTGCTTGGCGGCCTCGGTGCGGACCAGGGCGTCGCTCGAGTGGAAGCCCGCGTCGATCTTGGTGGTCACCCGGTCGCGCACGAAGGCGGCGAACCGGCCGAACAGCATCGCGCCGACCACCAGCAGGACGATCTCGAGCCCACTGGACCGCAGCCACGCGGTGATCTCCGGTGCCGTGTTGATCGCGAGGACGCCGCTCATCGCCTCGCCCCGGCCGAGAGTCGACGGGGCTTGCGCTGGCACAGTTCCGGTTCGCTCGAACACACACCCGAAAGGTTACAGCGGGGTCACGGTGCGCGGTCAAACGCGAACAGCGTCACACCGGCCGAGCGAACAGGTGGCTACGCGTCGGCCTGTTCCCGCATGCGCCAACGGATTCCGGACTCGATGAAGCCGTCGATATCGCCGTCGAGCACCGCCGAGGGGTTGTTCACCTCATAGTTGGTGCGCAGGTCCTTGACCATCTGGTACGGGTGCAGCACGTAGGAGCGCATCTGGTTGCCCCACGAGGCGCCCTCGTTGGTCTTGAGCGCGTCCATCTGCGCGCGCTCCTCCTGGCGCTTGCGCTCGAGCAGCTTGGCCTGCAGCACGCGCATGGCCGAGATCTTGTTCTGCAGCTGCGACTTCTCGTTCTGACAGGTCACCACGATGCCGGTGGGAATGTGGGTCAGGCGCACCGCGGAGTCGGTGGTGTTGACGCTCTGACCACCGGGGCCCGAGGAGCGGTACACATCCACCCGGACCTCGCCCTCGGGGATCTCGATGTGGTCGGTGGTCTCGACCACCGGCAGCACCTCGACCTCGGCGAAGGAGGTCTGGCGGCGGCCCTGGTTGTCGAACGGGCTGATCCGGACGAGCCGGTGCGTGCCCATCTCCACCGAGAGCGTGCCGTAGGCGTAGGGCGACTTCACCGCGAAGGTGGCGCTCTTGATGCCCGCCTCTTCGGCGTAGGAGGTGTCGTAGACCTCCACGACGTACTTGTGCCGCTCGGCCCAGCGGATGTACATGCGCATCAGCATCTGCGCCCAGTCGGCGGCGTCGACGCCACCGGCGCCGGAGCGGATGTTGACCAGCGCGTCACGCTTGTCGTATTCGCCGGAGAGCAGGGTGCGCACCTCCATCGCCTCGATGTCGACCCGCAGCGCGGCGCGCTCGGTGTCGGCGTCGGCGGTGGCTTCCGCGGCGGCCGCGCCCTCCTCGGACTCGGCCAATTCGTAGAGCACCGGCAGGTCTTCGAGGCGCTGGCGCAGGTCTTCCACGCGGCGCAGCTCGCTCTGGGCGTGCGACAGCTCGCTGGTCACCTGCTGGGCGTGGTCCTGGTTGTTCCACAGCTCGGGATCGGCCGCCTGGTGCTCGAGCTCATCGATGCGACGGCGTAGCTCCTCGACATCGAGGACCGACTCGACCGTCTTGAGCGTGGTGTCGAGTTCGGCGAGATCGGCGATAACGTCAGGATGCACGATTCCCAAGGTTACCGGTCGGCTCCGACACGGTGAAACACGCGCACCCGCGACGGCGCGCTGCGGTCAGCTCGCGATGGCGCGCAGGCCGCCGGGGCGCCGTCCGAGCAGCCGGTCCAGGGCCGTCGCACTGGCCTCGTCGGCGGGCAGCAGGACATACAGTGACTGGTCGTCGTCGAGGGACAGATCCAGTGATTCGTAGGCCAGTCGCAGCGTGCCCGCCTCGGGATGGCTGATCCGGTTGATCCCGCCCGAGGGTGGCAGTCCCGGCAGCGTGGCCAGCCGATCGGTGAACGGCGCGCCCGCGGTGACCGTCAGCTCGTCGACCAGCGTGGCCACCATCGGATCGGCGCGGTACGGGCCCTGCTTGAGCGAGGCCACGAGCTTGTCGGCGGCGGCGTCCCAGTCCGGGTACAGCTCGCGCGCGCCCGGATGGGTGAAGACGAACCGGGCCACATTGGCCGGTTCGCCCTGCTCGAACAGACCGCTGGGCGCCATCAGTGTGCGGTAGCCCGCGGTGCAGGCCAGCACCTCGGTGAACCGGTTGGTGATCGCGGCGGGCGCGGGTTCGAGCTGGTCGAGGATGGCGCGGATGGTCGGCCGGACGGTGCGGTTCGGGCCGTTCTCGGCGGCACCGCAGCTGAAACCGGACATGCCCTTGGTGAGCTGGTGCAGATGCACCCGTTCGCGCGGGCTCAGCCGCAGCGTGTCGGCCAGCGCCGACAGCACCGGCGGCGACGGATGCCGGTCGCGGCCCTGTTCGAGCCGGATCAGGTACTCCACGCTGACCCCGGCCAGCATCGCGACCTCGGCTCGGCGCAGCCCCGGTGTGCGCCTGCGCGTGCCCGCGGGCAGGCCCACCTCGGCGGGCGTCACCGCCTCGCGGCGGGTACGCAGGAACAGCCCGAGTTCGTTGTCGCTCACCCGATCGACGGTACCCACTCGCGCGGGCCGGAGAGTGGCCGTGCCACTACCACTCTCAGCGTGGTCTCCCTGCCAGCTCCGCGACCGGCGACGGTAGTGACACCGGCCGATCGGGCCGGGCTCACGACAGAGGAGAACACGGTGTCCGCACAGCCACTGAAGCTCGCGATCATCATCGGCAGCGTCCGCGAGGGCCGGTTCGGTCCGGTGGTCGCGAACTGGTTCGCCCAGCAGGTCGACGACCGCTTCGACGTCGACATCATCGATCTGGCCGAGGCCGAGCTGCCCGCCGCGTTGCCGCCGGTGCCGCCCGCCGTCGACCCCGACATGCCGCGCCCGGCAGGGATGAACGACCTCACCGAGCGGCTGGCCGCCGCCGACGCCTATGTCGTCGTCACGCCCGACTACAACCGCAGCTACCCGGCCGCCCTGAAATCGGCCATCGACTGGCACTTCACCCAGTGGGACGCCAAGTCGATCGGCTTCGTCGGCTACAGCGGTGGCTCCGGCGGACTGCTGGCCATCGAGCACCTGCGGCAGGTGTTCAACGAGCTCAACGCCCACACCGTGCGCAACTATGTGTCCTTCCCGCGCTACTACCTGCTCTTCGACGAGAACGGGCAGCTGCGGGAGCCCGCGGAGCCGGCGGCGGCGGCGCAGGCCCTGCTCGATCAGTTGCACTGGTGGGCAAGCGCTCTCGTCGCCGCCCGGTCCGCACAGGTCGCGGTCTGACGACCGAGGCAGGCGGGCCGACCGCGTGGTCGGCCCGGCGCGAAGGCCGCCGTGCGCGGCCGCGGGCACACGTGCCGCCGCGCCGAGCGGCACGCCCGTCGGCCGCGACGTCGGCCGCGTCCGCGCGGCCAAATACACTGGCCCGCGTGGCTGCCTACTCCGCTGACCTGGACCTTGCCCTCCGACTGGCCGACGAGGCCGACGCGATCTCGCGGGTGCGTTTCGGCGCCGTCGACCTGAAGGTCGACGCGAAGCCGGACCTGACGCCGGTCTCGGATGCCGATCTGGCGGTCGAGCAGGTCATCCGGCGCGTGCTCGCCGCCGAACGCCCCGGCGACGCCGTGCTCGGCGAGGAATTCGGCGGCGACGCCGAGTTCACCGGCAGGCAGTGGGTGGTCGACCCGATCGACGGCACCAAGAACTTCGTCCGTGGCGTGCCGGTCTGGGCGAGCCTGATCGCGCTGCTCGTCGACGGGGTGCCGGTGGTCGGGGTGGTCAGCGCGCCCGCGCTGGGCAGGCGCTGGTGGGCGGCCGCGGGCTCGGGCGCGTGGGCCCAGGTGCACCCCGGCGCGCCGAAGCCGATCACGGTGTCGGCGGTGGGCGATCTCGACTCGGCCAGCCTGGCCTTCTCCAGCCTGTCCGGCTGGCACGAGCGGGGGCTGCGGGAGCAGTTCATCAACCTCACCGACGAGGTCTGGCGGGTCCGCGGCTACGGCGACTTCTTCAACTACTGCCTGGTCGCGGAGGGTGCGGTCGACATCGCCGCCGAGCCGGAGGTCTCGCTGTGGGACCTGGCCGCGCTCGACATCCTGGTCCGCGAGGCCGGTGGCGCGTTCACCTCCCTGGACGGTCGATCCGGCCCGCACGGCGGCGACGCGGTGGCGAGCAACGGCCTGCTCCAGGACGAGGTCCTCGCCCGTTTGCACGGCTGATCCGGGTTATCCACATGTGCGCGCAGGCCGGTGAACGCCGTCGTCGGGTCCGGTGGACGGGCTGCGCGCCCGGCCCGCGCTCGTAGGATGGCCCGGTGAGCAATTCCGGCGCCACAGCCCCCGATGTCGACGACTTCCCGCCCGAAGACTTCCCGCCCGACGACGCGTACCCGTCCGATGGTGGCTACGTCTCCGAGCATGATTTCGACGACACGGGCGGCTTCCACTTCGACGACCTCGCCCCGGCCACCCCCGGCCGCGCGGCGGCGCCCGCCCGCGCGGAGACCGCCGACGAGGTGCTGCGCCGGGTCTTCGGCTACGACGCCTTCCGTGGCGACCAGGCCGACATCGTCGCGCAGGTCGTCGGCGGTGGTGACGCGCTGGTCCTGATGCCGACCGGTGGCGGCAAATCGCTGTGCTACCAGGTGCCGTCGCTGGTGCGGCCCGGTGTCGGGGTGGTCGTCTCGCCGCTGATCGCGCTCATGCAGGACCAGGTCGACGCGCTCAGCGCGCTCGGCGTGCGGGCCGGGTTCCTCAACTCCACCCAGTCGCCGGATCAGCGGCGCACGGTGGAAGCGCAGTTCGTCGCCGGTGAACTCGACCTGCTCTACCTCGCGCCCGAACGCCTGCGCCTGGAGTCCACGTTGCGGCTGCTCGACCGCGGCACGGTGGCGCTGTTCGCGATCGACGAGGCGCACTGCGTGTCGCAGTGGGGCCACGACTTCCGGCCCGACTATCTCGCGCTGTCGCTGCTGCACGAGCGCTGGCCCGATGTCCCGCGCATCGCGCTCACCGCGACCGCCACCGAGAAGACCCGCGCCGAGATCGTCGAGCGGCTCGACCTGGGGTCGGCGAAGCAGTTCGTCTCCAGCTTCGACCGGCCCAATATCCAGTACCGGATCGAGTCGAAGAACCGGGCCGACCGCCAGCTGCTCGATTTCATCCGCGCCGAGCACCCCGGCGACGCGGGCATCGTCTACTGCCTCTCGCGCAATTCGGTGGAGAAGACCGCCGCGATGCTCAATGAGAACGGCGTGCGCGCGGTGCCGTACCACGCGGGCCTGGACAACCGGACCCGCGCCGAGAACCAGGCCAGGTTCCTGCGGGAGGACGGCCTGATCGTGGTGGCCACCATCGCTTTCGGCATGGGTATCGACAAGCCCGACGTGCGCTTCGTCGCCCATCTCGATCTGCCCAAGTCGGTGGAGGGCTACTACCAGGAGACCGGTCGCGCCGGCCGCGACGGGCAGCCGTCGACGGCGTGGATGGTCTACGGCCTCGCCGATGTCGTCCAGCAGCGCAAGATGATCGACTCCAGCGAGGGCGACGCCGCGCACCGCAGGCAGTTGCAGCTGCACCTGGACGCCATGCTCGCGCTGTGCGAGACGGTGGGCTGCCGCCGCGTCCAGCTGCTGAACTACTTCGGTCAGCCCGGCCAGGCCTGCGGCAACTGCGATGTGTGCCTGAATCCGCCGGAGACCTGGGACGGCACCGTCCCGGCGCAGAAGCTGCTCTCGACCGTGCTGCGGCTCAAACGCGAACGGGGACAAGCGTTCGGCGCGGGCCATCTGGTCGACATCCTGCTGGGCAAGTCGAACCCGAAGATCACCCAGCACCGGCACAACGAGCTGTCGGTTTTCGGCATCGGCACCGATCTGCGCGATACCGAATGGCGCGGCGTGACGCGTCAGCTGCTCGCCGGCGGCCTGCTCGCGGTGCAGGGGGAGTACGGCGTGCTCGCGCTCACCGAGGCCAGCAACGAGGTGCTGTTCGAGGGCAAGAAGGTGCTGATGCGCCGGGAGCCCGAACGCGCCGCCCGGCCCGCGCGCAGCGCGAAATCGGCCAAGGCGGCGGTGGACCTGCCCGCGACCGACCTGCCGCTGTTCGAACGCTTGCGCGCGTGGCGGGCGGCGACCGCCAAGGAGCAGGGCGTGCCCGCCTACGTGGTGTTCCACGACGCGACCCTGCGCGAAATCGTTGCGCGCAAACCGGGTTCGCTCGCCGAACTCGGGACCGTCGGCGGCGTCGGCGAGAACAAACTGGCCCGCTACGGCGAGGGCGTACTGGCCGCGCTGACCGAGGAGTAACCGGCGAAGGAACCCGCGACGAACCGGGGCGGGGCGCGATACTGTCGAGGCATGGCGAACGGTGAAGGCTCCGAGAGCGAGTCGTCGGGCGGCACGAGCCAGGGCGGCGGCGATACTCCGCTGCCGCCGATCCCGCACCGGCACATCGACCCGGTCGTCGCGCCCAGCCTGCTCGGCGGCCACCACCCGGTGGTCCACCGGGGCAGGCCACGCTGGTCGACCGTCGCCCTGATCCTCGTCTTCGCCTCGGCGCTCGCCCTCTATCTGGCCCTGCGTCCGGGCGGCTGACGGCCGGGCCCCTCGCGATCCGGTACCCGCGCGGTTCCGGAATCTTTGCGATGCTGCGGACCAGGAGACGACGCCGAGCACTGTGACCTGTGGTAGCCGCAGGTCATAGCCCCGCCGACCGCTCCGCCCGCGGCGCACTGTAGGCCTCCTCGACCGATCGAGCCGATCGGTCCCGGCCCGAGGAGGCGACGGGAATGCTGTGGGTGACCTGGGTGACGCGAGGGGTGTGCGCCGCCCTGATCGCGACCGGATTCGTCTGTGCGACAGCACCGGAGGGCACCGCCGAGCCCGCGACCCCGATCGGCGTCGCGGACCTGCATCGGATGCTGACGCCGACGCTGCTCGGCACCTACGGCGACGACACCGCCGTGGTGATCCTCGGCTACGGCCTGACACCCGAGGGCGACCTGCGCCCGGAACTGGTCCGGCGGTTACGGGCGGGCCTGGTGCAGGCGGTGTTCGCGCCGTGGTCGCCGATCATCGTCACCGGCGGGAACCCGCGGGCCGGGCTGAGCGAGGCCGACGCGATGGCCGACTGGCTCCTCGCGGCCGGTGTCGACCCGGCGCGGATCCTGCGGGAGCCGCAGGCCGATTCCACGGTGGCCAACGCCCGCTTCACCGCCGCGCTGATGGCCGAACATCACCTGCGCGCCGCCGTGCTGGTGACCTCCGGCGACCATGTCGACCGGGCCAGAGCGGCCTTCGACGACGCGGGCGTGCTCGTCGTCGGCGAGTTCACTCCCGACCGCACGCTGTGGCCGGTGCTGCCGCTGCGGATCGACCGCTTCGGTCCCGCGCTACCGCCCGGTTAGCCGTTCGCTGTGACCGGACACAGTGTTTCGTCATGTGACCCGCCGCCGGACCGTCGGCCCGCCATCGTTGGGCCCAGGGGGTCAGCCGTTTCCCGCCCGTCAACTCCGAGGTGACATCCAATGACGCTCCAGCTGTCCGACCGCGACATCCTGGCCGAACTCGAACCGACCGCCGAAGCGAACCTGAACGACCACCTGGCCAAGGCCAAGGACTGGCACCCGCACGACTACGTGCCGTGGGACGAGGGCCGCAACTTCGCCGCGATGGGCGGCATCGACTGGGACCCGGAGCAGTCCCGGCTCAGCGAGGTGGCCAAGGCGGCGATGATCACCAACCTGCTCACCGAGGACAACCTGCCCTCCTACCACCGCGAGCTGGCCGACACCTTCGGCTTCGACAACGCCTGGGGCACCTGGGTCGGGCGCTGGACCGCCGAGGAGAACCGGCACGGCATCGTCATGCGCGACTACCTGGTGGTGACGCGCGCGGTCGACCCGGTGGCGCTCGAGGAAGCCAGGATGGCGCACATGACCGCGGGCATCGCCAAGCCGGAGAAGGGCTCGCAGTTCCTCAAGGGCGTCGCCTACGTCACCTTCCAGGAGCTGGCCACCAGGATCAGCCACCGCAACACCGGCAGGCTGTGCGACGACCCGATCGCCGACCGCATGCTGGCACGCATCGCGACCGACGAGAACCTGCACATGGTCTTCTACCGCAAGCTCTGCGCGGCCGCCCTCGACCTCACCCCCGACGCGACCATGCGCGCCATCGCCGACGTCGTCCTGCGCTTCCAGATGCCCGGCCTGAACCAGCCCAACTTCCGCCGCAACGCGGTCCTGCTCGCCAAGCACGGCGTCTACGACCTGCGCCAGCACCTCGATGTCGTGCTCGAACCCGTGCTGCGCACCTGGAAGGTCTTCGACCGCACCGACCTCGGCGACGAGGGCGAACGCGCCCGCGACGAACTGCACGCCTACCTGCTCGACCTCGAGGCCAAGGCGACCCGCTTCGAGGAACAGCGCGACCGGGCACTGGCCCGCGCCCTCGAGCGCGCGGCGAGCTGAGGGCGGGGCGGACCTTGGAATAAACGGCTGGCGCGGTCACTTAGAGTTGACCGTTATGAAGGAAAAGGGCAGGAAGGTCATCGCGACCAACCGCCGGGCGCGGCACAACTACACGATCCTCGACACCTATGAGGCGGGGATCGCGCTGGTCGGCACCGAAGTGAAGAGCCTGCGCGAAGGCAAGGCGTCCCTCGTCGACGCCTTCGCGACCGTCGACAACGGCGAGGTCTGGCTGCGCGGCCTGCACATTCCGGAGTTCAGCCACGGCACCTGGACCAACCATTCGCCGCGGCGCACCCGCAAGCTGCTGCTGCACAAGCGCGAGATCGAGCACCTGGTCGGCAAGTCGAGGGAGGGCAACCAGACGCTGGTGCCGCTGTCGATGTACTTCTCCGACGGCAAGGTGAAGGTCGAGCTCGCGCTCGCCAAGGGTAAGCAGGACTACGACAAGCGCCAGGACCTCGCCCGCAGGCAGGCCGAGCGGGAGGTCACGCGCGAGATCGGTCGGCGGGTCAAAGGCATGCGTTGATCTCCGTCCTGCTCGCCCTCGTGGCGGCGGCGGGCTACGGAGTCAGCGATTTCTTCGGCGGGATCGCCGCCCGGCGGGTCACCGCGCTGCGGGTGGTCGTCGTGTCGTACCCGTTCTCGGTGCTGCTGGTCCTGCTGATCGCGCCGCTGGTCGGCGGGCACGCGGACGCGGCGTCGATGCTGTGGGGCCTGGCCGCCGGCGTGGCCAGCGGGCTGGCGGTGTGGTGGTTCTACGCCGCGCTCGCCGACGGGCCGATGTCGGTGGTGTCGCCGGTGACCGCGGTGCTGGTCGCCGGGATCCCGGTGGTCGCCGGGTTCTTCCTCGGCGAGCGGCCGGGCCCGGCGGCCATCGCGGGGATCGCGCTCGCGCTGGTCGCGGTCGTGCTGGTCAGCCGGGAAGCGCCCGACGAGACGACCGAGGAGATCATCGGCGGGCGGGAACTGCGCTTCACCCGCCGGGTCGCGCTGTTGACCGTCGGTTCCGGCGCCGCGTTCGGATTCGCCTTCTTCTTCCTGCACGAGACCAGCGCGAGTGCCGGGCTGTGGCCGCTGCTCGGCCAGCGCGCCGCCGCGACGGCCGTCGTCTGGACCTCCGCGCTGGCGGCGGGCCAGTTCCGCGGCCTGCACGGGGAACCGCTGCGGCTGGCGCTGGCGGTCGGTGTCCTCGATGTGATCGCCAACGCGGCGCTGCTGTACGCCTTCCACGGATCGTTGCTGTCGGTGGTCAGCGTGATCGGCTCGCTGTATCCGGCCGCGACCGTGCTGCTGGCGATGGTGCTGCTCGGCGAACGGATCAGCACGACGCAGAAGGTGGGCATGGTGCTCGCGCTCGCGGCGGTCGCCATGATCGCCGCGAGCTGACGCCGACTACAGCCGGGTGCAGGGCTCGTGCAGGTTCAGCTTTTCCAGCGTGCTGCCCTGGTAGCCGACCTCGATCGCCCGCGCGCCCATCGGCGCCGCCTTGTCCGGCTCGAACACCGAGGTCCACTCGCCGCTCAGATCGGGTTCGTTCGCGCCCGCCGGATGGATGACGACCATGCCCTCACCGTCGGGGCGCAGATCCGTGATCGTGCGGCGCAACCCGGCCCGGGTGAGCTCCCGCTCCTCGGCCGCCGCGATGAGCAGGGCCTTGAGCGGATAGGAGATCGCCCAGCCGAGTGAATAGCCGAAGTTGGCCGGTTCGCGATCGATGGCGGCGCGGGCGTGCCGGGCGCCGACGCTGTCGCCGTTCCAGCTGTCGACCGGGGTCGTGTAGTTGTACAGCGCCGTCAGCGCGGGGGCCGCGGCGGTCTGCAGCAGCGCCGCGTTCCAGGTCGGCAGCGAGCCGAGGAAGCGGCCGGTGTAGCCCGACTTCACCAGCTTGCCCACGATCTCGGCGGTCTCGGCCGGACCGGTGGCCAGCATGACCAGGTCGGGGTCGGCGGCCAGGATCTCCTCGACCGGCCCGTCCTGATTGCCGACCTCACCGTTGGGGCCGGTGTCGATCCGGTCGGCGATGGTGGCGCCGTTGGCGATCGCCCACTTCAGCGCGCCGCTGGCGTAGTCGCCGCCGTAGTTGCCGCGATAGGCGACGACGGCGATGTTGTGCGGCGCGTAGTGGGTGCGGGTGAACCAGTCCAGGCCGGTCACCGCCTCGGTGCAGTAGGAATAGCCCGCGCTGAGCACCAGGTTGCGATCGGCGCTGCGGTAGTTCCAGCCCGACCACTGGGTGGCCGCCACGCTGACCATGTCGTCGGCGTCCATCTGATTGAGCATCGCGATGGTCTGGGCGGTGCCGAAGCTCATCGCCAGCGCGAGCACGTTCGGCTCGATCTCGGCGTAGGCGGTGCGGTGCGTGCGCGGGTCGAGGGAGGTGTTGCGGGTGTTGGTGGTGATGTCGATGTCGTAGCCGCCGATGCCGCCCGCCTGGTTCACCTGGTTCCAGAACGCCAGCTGGCCCTCGTTCATCGACGCGCCGAGCGCGGTGAACGGGCCGTTCGCCAGGTCGGACAGCACGCCGAGGTAGATGCACCCCCGGTCCTTGTGCGGTGATCCGGGACACGGTGCGCTGGTCACACCCGGCCCGGCGGTCGATTCGCCGGCGGAGCAAGCGGCAGCGAGGACGAGACCGGCCACGACGGGCACAGCCGCCGACCGACGCAGCCGACTGGTGAATGCCATGAGGTAACTCCTTGTTCCAGCCGCACACGGGATCTCGCGCGTCCCGGTCCGGCCGATCGAGAACAGTACCCCGGTCGACCGGCGCGTCTACCCGGATCGGCGGTGCGAATCAGTGTGGTTCGCTGACGAGTCACATCGGCGACACCCCGCGCTGGCAGAAATATCGGGAAGATTCGCGGCGACGGCAGTGTTAACATGACTAGCCCGCACGGTGCGGGCACGTACGGGGCTGAACGGTTTCGACTGCGTACGTTGATTCAGGGGAAGCGTGTCGGTGCAGGCAAGAGACCACCGTAAGCGTCGTTGCAACCAATTAAGCGCCGATTCCAATCAGCGCGAGTACGCCCTCGCTGCCTAAGTAGCAGGTCGTCTCTGTCAGACCGGGTTCGTCCCTCGATCCGGACCCTGGCATCAGCTAGAGGGAATTACCGTTCGGCTCGGTCGCGGAGTCGGACGGGACATCTAACAGCGACTGGGATCGTCATCCGGGCTTGTTCGCGAGACCTGGAGGTCCGAGTAGAGGCAGAGCGAACTGCACACGGAGAAGCCCTGATGGCACGACGGAGGACCCGGGTTCGATTCCCGGCAGCTCCACTCGAGGCCCCTCACCTGGAATCCAGGTGAGGGGCTTTTCGCTTCGGTCTACCCGCCGGCCCTGCGGCGGAAGGTGCGCTTGCCCCCTGCCCCGGACTGGGTTCCGCGCACCTTGGCGGCGTTCTGCCCGGCGCCGCCGACCCCGGCCTTCCCGTTCTTGCGCTCGAGTGCTTCGCGGAACTTCCGCTTGGTCGCTTCTTCCTGCGTTTCGGTTGCGTCGCCACCGGAGAGTTCGGTGGCGGGTTCTAGTTCGTCGGCCATCACCACAGCCTGCCACCTTTCGGCCGATCGTCGAATCCGCAGGCGGGCAACCGCTGTCAGGTCAGGCTCGCCACCCAGGAACCGTTGCACCCCAGTTCGGTGTTGAGCCCGGCGTCGAACACCCAGACGACCTCGGCGGGCGGGTTCATGGTGAAGTTCCAGGCACCACTCGGCGAGGTGATCACGACGTTGTCCGCGTCGGCCACGACACTCACCTGGTCGTGCACGAACGTCCAGTACCCACCCCACGTCGGGTAGTTGAGCCGGATCTCGACATCGTGCCCGACATGGTTCTGCACCACCAGACACGACCCGGGAAAGTCCTCCGCCACGATCGTGCTCATCCCGGCCTCGGCCCCGGCGACCCCGTTACCGACCCCGGTCAGTGCAACACCCAGCACCGCGACCACCATCGCCGATATCTTCATGTCTCTCCCCTCCACCCCGGCGGAACCATCGCCACCGGCCGTTGTCACGTTGCGGCGCAACGCTTTCGGTAGACGCTAGGGGAGGTCGGGCTGTGTGACTCTTGCGTAATTCGTAAAGCCACAGGTCAGCGGAACGGAGGTCGTTTCCGGTTCGGACGGATTCCGTCGATCATTCCCCCGGAACGGCGGGTGGGCGGTCGGGGACGAGGTGGGTGGCCAGGGCGGTGCCGATGGGGATGGCGTTGTTGGTGGCGGGGGAGGTGGGGCCGTGGGTGGTGTAGACGATGATCGTGGTCTCGGTTTTGGTGTCGTAGAGGGCGACGCCGTTGTAGCCGCCGTAGGCGGGGTTCATGTAGAGCCAGTCGGCCAGGTGGACGACGCCGAAGGCGAAGTACTTCTCGGTGGTGAACGGGCCGAGGCCCGCGGTGGAGGGGCCCATCATCTGCTGGAACTGGTCGGGGGTGAGGCGTTCGCCGGTGGCGAGGGCGCGGACCCAGCGGCCGAGGTCGGCGACGGGGGCGTTCATGTTGCCGCTGTGCAGGAAGGCGGTGGGGTTCCAGAAGGTGGAGTCCTCGAAGCCGTTGCGCTCGTTGGTGTAGCCGTGCAGGTAGGGCTCGTCGATCGCCGGGTTCAGGACGACCTTGCTGTCGTGCATGCCGAGCGGGATCAGGATGTGCTGGGCGATCAACTCGCCCAGTGGCTTCCCGGTGGCGTTCTGCAGCACCTCGCCGAGGACGACGAGATCGCTGTGCGCGTAGCCGAAGTCGGTGCCGGGTTCGAACAGCGGCGGACGGGCGTTGGCGCGTTCGAACAGCTGGGACGCGGTCCACTCGCGGATCGGGTTCTCGGCGAAGATCTTCAGGAACTCCGGGTCGGTCACGTAGTCGGCGATGCCGGAGGTGCTGTCGGCGAGCATGCGCGGGGTGATCTTGTCCGCGCGCGGGAAGTCGGGCAGCCAGCGGGCGATGGGTTCGTCCATCTTCAGCACGCCGTTGCCGTCGAGCCGCCACAGCACGGTCGACAGCATGGGTTCCATCGGCTGGCCGACGCGCACTTTCATCTCGGGGGTCGCGGGGACACCGAGCGGGGATCCGCCGAACGCGCCGAGCGCGATCTGCTCCTCGCCCCGCCAGACCCCGTAGACGGCCGAGCTGACCCCGAGCTTGGTCACCTTGCCGCGCACGATGTCGGTGATCGCGGTGGCCTCGGGACTGTCCGGCGGCGCGGTCGACGACCCGGTGTCGCTGCCGGACCCGCAGGCCGCGGTGCCGAGGACGAGCAGGAACGCGAGCACCGCGGACGCGCTACGGTGCCCCCGGTACCGGGGCGACACGCTCATGACGGCGATCCCTTCGTGGAAGAAAACTCACCCGAGCAGCGCAGTCGAATCTACGCCGCCCCCTTCCGCCGGAACAGCCCATCGGTAGGATCCTGCGAGGCGGGGCGGGCCAGGAGGGATGTGGCTGTGATCGAGGTGTGGGGTGCGCGCGTCGCCGTGCGGTACGCGGACGGCAGGCTGGTGACGACGCCGCTGCGGGCCGACAACGAGACCGCGCTCGATATCGCCGTGGCCGAGCTGGCCCGGATCGCGCTCGCGACCACCGACGACGACCAGCTGGCGATGCTGCTGTTCTTCCGGTCGTCGGAGTTCCGCGTCAACGGCTCGGCGACCGACCGGCATCCGGTCCCGGTGTTCCTCGAGCTCGGGGTGCGCGAGCAGGCGCAGGTGCTGGTCCGGGCGGTCGAACGCGATCTGGTCAGCCTGCGCCGGGTGTTCCCACCGCGGCCGAATCTCGTGCCGCCGCGCCCGGTGCCCGGCCCGAACGGTCCGCGCAGGCCCGATGTGTCGGCCGCGGCGGACCGAATGCGCTTCGCGGGCAACTCGGTCCGCGAGATCGACATCCTGCACGGCTGCGCCCGACCGGACGAATACGTGCTGGAGCTGGCCCAGGCGGGGCACGAGGGCGCGCCGGGACTGGTCGCGATCACCACGCTGCGGCTGCTGTTCGTCTCGGCGTGGGCGATCTACGAGTTCCCGGTCGCCGTGCTCACCGGCGCCGAGGTGCGCACCCCGCCGGGGCAGGTGGTGACGCTGCGCGTGTCGGGCGCGGGCAGCGACCTGGACTTCCTCGACTGGGAGCCCGAGGATTTCGGCCGGGTCGCCGAGGCGCTGCGGCTGGCCTGCGAGATCGAGCACGTCGACGGGTCGATCTCGCCGTCGCTGCCGTCCTCGGCCGACCTGTTCGGCGAATGGCAGCTGCTGGTGGAGCGGCGCAAGCTGGGGATGGTCGCCGACGATCCGTTCCGGCGTCAGGCCGTCGGCATCATGCTGGCGATGCCGGGCTGAACACCGGCGCGCCCCGGTGCAGGGCCACCCGCCGCCACGGGCTCGACGGTCGCAGGTGCAGTCCGGCGATCATCCGCCTGCGTTCGGCGATCTGGGTCCTGGCGGCCGAGAGATCCTGCGCGGCGGCCCAGAAGATGGCGCCGGTGAGGAAGCCGTCGCCGAACTGGCGCCAGTTGCGGTAGTGCTGCCGGGCGCGGTCGAGGCCGGTCAGCATGTGTTCCCACGCCTCGTCCTCGGTGAGATACCCGGCGGTGCAGGCGGCGCGGGCGATGAAGACCAGCCGGGCCAGGTCCCAGGCGGTGGCGTCGGTCTGCAACGGGGTCGGCAAGCTCTCGGTGATGCCGAGTTTGATCGCCTGCAGCCAGGCGTCGTAGTCGCGGTCGATGCCGGCGGGCCCACGATAGCCGCGGAAACCCGAGAGGGTGTGCAGGAATTCGCGATGCTCGTCGGCCAGGCCGGTGCGGTCGACCCGCCCGGTCTCGGTGGCCGCGGCCACGGCCAGCGGATGGACGAGCTCGAACAGCGGCGCGTGCATGCCGGCGAGCAGCCTGCGGATGGTGTCGCGCGCGTCCTCGGCGTTGTCGACGCCCCACGATTCGTGCAGGCCCTCGATGGCGGTCTCGCGCCGGGTGGCGGTGCTGTCGTCCTCCTCGGGCAGGAACGCGACCGCGTCGCAGTAGGCGCCCCAGCTGCGCCCGTAGTAGGCGCCGACGGCGAGCGCCCTGATCCGGTCGTCATCGATCGCCGCGCCCGACCAGACATCGGGTTCGTCATCGATGTCGGGGCCGGGAAATCCCGCGACCCGCGGTCGCCGCACTGATCCTGCCGGTTGCATGGAGCGCACCCCTCCGCCGAGCCGAAACGTTGTGCCGCCAGATCTTACGACCGATCCGGCACCGGGTCGCGGTCAGCCCCGGTCCACGCCCCGGTCGTGCCGCGGCGGGTCAGCGCCCGAAGGCGCGCAGCTGGTAGAGCCCGCGCGAGGTGGCGACCGTGGTGCCCGCGCTGTCGGTGACGACCGCCTCCAGGACGAAGTCGGCTTTGCCAGCGGCCGCGGCTTCGGCGGCGACCCGGGTGATCTCGTCCTCGCTCAGCGTGGCCTCGGCGCGCAGGTCGGTGCGGGCCATCGCCCGGAACGCGATGTCGAAGGACTTCACCAGCGGATAGAAGGCCGAGGTGTCGAAGCTGCCCGCGGTGATCGCGCCGCCGAGCACCTCGGCGACGGTGAACTGCACGCCCGCGTAGATGGCTCCGAAGTGATTGCCGTTGCCCTCGATCGGCACGGTGGTGACGGCGTGGCCGCGCCCCACCTCGAGCACCCGGACCCCCATCTTCGCGGCCACCGGCATGGCCACCTCGATGACGCTGTTGACGGTGTCGACCAAGTCGTCTGCGGGCATGGGCCGCGTCCTTTCGCGAAACGGGACCTCACTGTCCCGACGCCAGCCAGGGTATCGATTGCGGGCCGGTGGCGGAGCGATTCGTCGGTGGTCGGGGTTACCGTCGAAGGCGTGGCGGAATACCGGGAACGCGCGGCGCGGCTGGATCGCGCCGTCGTGTGGACGCGCGCGGTGGCTGAACCGGCAGGCCCGGTCACGGTGTTCCCCGACGGCTGCATGGACCTGATCTGGACCGAGGGCACGCTGATGGTGGCCGGCCCGGACAGCCGCGCCGTCCGGGTACCCACCGCCAGGGCCGCGGAGTTCGTCGGCATCCGGTTCGCGCCGGGCACCGCGCCCGCGCTGCTGGGCATTCCCGCCGTCGAACTGCTCGATCAGCGGGTCGACCTGGCCGACCTCTTCCCCGATCGCCGGGTCCGCGCGCTGGTCGACCGGGTGGACAACGCGCCCGACCGCGTTGCGGCCTTGGAATCGATCGTGTTGCGATTCGCTTCCGACGCGGCACCGCCCGACCCGGCGCTCGCCGGGATCGTCGACGCCATCGCCGCGGGCACCACGGTGGCGCGCACGGCGGCCGCGGCGGGGATGTCCGCGCGTTTGCTGCACCGGCGCTCCCTGGCCGCTTTCGGCTACGGACCCAAGATGCTGGCCCGGATTCTGCGCTTCCAGCGCGCGCTCGCGGCGGTGCGCGCGGGCATTCCGGCGGCGGAAACCGCCGCGGTCACCGGCTTCGCGGACCAGGCGCATCTGTCCAGGGAAGTCCGTGACCTGGCCGGATGCTCGGTGCGCGCGTTACAAGCGGGCTGAGCCTCGCGCCCGCGCCCGGAAAGTCTCATTCGGCAAGGTCGTACCGGCGAGTTACGCTCACAAGGCACGCCCCGTCGTATGTGCCAGGCAAGTCCGAACCACCGACGAGAGGATGTGAACCCGATGATCGACGTATCCGTGTACTCCACGCTCCGTATCGAGGCCGAAAGAGACGAAGTCCGTCGACTTGTCGTCGGAGCGGTCGTCGTCCGCCACAACCGGGTGCTCATCCTCCGCCGCCGACGATCGGATTCGCTGAGTGGTCGCTGGGAGCTACCGAGTGGGGTCGTGCAGCCGGGGGAGTCGCTCGACGACGCGGTGGCGCGCGAGGTCTTCGAGGCGACCGGCCTGCGGGTCACCGAGGTCAGCGACTACCTGGGCGAATTCGACTACCTGTCCGGGCGCGGTGCCCGCACGCGGCAGTTCACCTTCGTCGTCGACGTCGCCGCCACCGGACCGGTGACGCTCACCGATCACGACACCCACCTGTGGACCAGGCTGACCGGCGAACCGCCGGTCAGCGACGAGGTCGGCGAGCTGCTCGGCCGCTATCAGCGGCGTCAGCGCGATCCCGGCGGCTGGTCGGCCTATTCGCTGGGCAGCGGGGCGTAGAGGTCGATGCCCTGGCCGTCGGGGTCGGCGAGCGTGGCGTAGCGCTGGCCCCAGACGGCGTCCCACGGCGCGAGTTCTCCGTGATAGCCGGCGTCGACGAGTTCGGCCCAGAGCTTGTCGACCTCGGCCGGGTCGGCGCAGCGGAACGCGATTCCGCTGCGTCCGTGCCCGGTCGGGGGTTGCCAGCCGGGGGTGAACGAGGCGATCACCTGTTCGGTGTCCAGGGCCAGGCGCAGGCCACCGCCGACCTGTGCTTCGGTGTGGCCCTCGGACTCGGCGCCCTCGGGGAACACGAGCCCCAGTTTGCGGTAGAAGGCCACCGAGGCGGCCATATCGGAGACGACGATCGAGACGACATCGAGCTGAGGAGTCATATCCGCAGCGTAGACACGGGCGTGTGGTGTCGTCTTGAACGAATCGGACGTCCGGGCCGCCGATCTCAGCGAGCGGGGACCGGCACCAGTTCGGCGATCAGATTGCCGATCAGGATCTGCAGGTGGTCGCGAATGCTGCGGACCACCTCGATCGGCTGCCCGGCCGGATCGGCGAGGACCCAGTCCCGGTAGCTGATCCCCGGGAAGTACGGACACACCTCGCCGCAGCCCATGGTGATCACCACATCCGACACCCCGACGGCGTCGTCGGTGAGCGGCTTGGGCCGTTCCCCGGCGATGTCGATGCCGATCTCGGCCATCACCGCGACGGCGGCCGGGTTCAGCTCGGCCGCCGGGTCGCTGCCCGCGGTCCGCACGTCGATCCGGTCGCCCGCCATCGCCCGTAGGAAACCCGCCGCCATCTGCGATCTACCCGCATTGTGGACGCAGACGAACAACACGCTGGGAGTGTGGGCCATGGTCGCCCTTTCGGCGCAGGGGCGAAGTGCTTGTGGCGCTTCGGGTATCACCGACCATCATTCCATCCGCACCGGTGGGTGTGGGGGCGACCGGCGACACTGTTGTCCGGCGGATGTCCGCCGTCAGCTCAGCGGCCCGAGCACCCGGTTCACGTAGTCGTTGGCGAAGACGCCGGTGGGATCGAAGCGGCGGCGCACCTCGGCGAACCGGTCCCATTCGGGGTAGCGGGGGCGCAGCGTCTCGGCGGTCTGGAAGTGCCGCTTGCCCCAGTGCGGCCTGCCCTGGTAGCGGTTGAACACCGCCTCGCAGGCGCGGAAGTACGGCTCCCACACCATGCCCTCGTACTGGTGCACGGCGATGTAGCAGGTCTCGCGCCCGCCCGCGGGGGACAGCAGCGCGTCGTCGGGGGCGACCCAGCGCACCTCGATCGGCATCGGGGTGCCGAATCGCTTTGTCACCTCGAGGATCTCGCCGATCGCGGCGCGCGCGTGCTCGCGCGGGATGGCGTATTCCATCTCGTTGAACTTCACCAGGCGGGGGGTCGCGAAGACGCGGTAGGACCGGTCGATCTTGCGATTGTTGCTGCCGGCCTTGGTCGCGAGCCGGTGGATCGCCGGGACCGTGGCGGGCACCCGCCTGCCCAGCTTGCACATGGTGTCGTAGAGGTGATTCGACAGCAGGACGTCGTTGAGCCAGGCGCCCGCCTTGCCGCGCGGCTGCTCGGGTTCGGTGCTGCGGTTGCTCGACTTGGTCATCGCCACATCGGCGTGCGCGAAGGCGAAGAACTCGAAATGGTCGCTGCCGTCGGCGAGTTCGTCGAGATTCGCGAGCACGTCGGCGATCGGTACCGGCCGCTCGACGAGGTCGAGCACGAACGAGGGCTCGAGCTGCAGGGTCACCGCGGTGACGATGCCCAGCGCGCCGATGCTGACCCGCGCCGCGCGCCAGCCGTCCGGATCGGTCTCCTCGTTGAGCTCGACCGTGGTGCCGTCGGCGCGCAGGATCTCCACCGAGTGCAGCGCGGCGGAGATGTTGCACAGCTTGGCGCCGGTGCCGTGGGTGCCGGTGGCGGTCGCGCCCGCGATGGTCTGGGTGTCGATATCGCCCAGGTTGGGGAAGGCCAGGCCGTGCGAGTGCAGCAGCGGGCTCGCCGCGTGCAGGGTCAATCCGGCTTCGACCCGGACGCGGCCGGTCGCGGTGTCGACGTCGAGCACCCGGTCCAGGCCGCCGAGATCGATCAGGGTGCCGTCGGTGAGGACGGCGTCGGTGAACGAATGGCCCGATCCCGCGACGCGCACGGTCCGGCCCGCGGCGGCGGACGCGGTGACGATCTCGGCCAGTTCTTCGACGCCGCGCGGTGCGGCGACGACGGCGGGTGAGCAGCGCTGCTCGCCCGCCCAGTTCACCCAGGAGCTGTTGGTCATGTGTCCAACTGTAAAGGATGGACTGTGACGCGCGCTACTGGTGCTGGGAAGAAGTACTGCTCAGCGGCGTCGGCCGAGGCAGCCCGCCGCCTTGGCGCGCTCGACCTCGTCATCGGTCAGCGGGGCGACGAGCAGGGGCCTGCGCGGCACGGCGTCGGTGCGGACGCCGTTGAGGGTGATGGCCATATAACGCTGCCACACTTCGGAATTCACCGGTCCGGCGAACTCGGCGAAGGAGTTCACCATGTGGATCAGGGCGAAGAAATCGGTGGTGGTGACATCGGGGTGCACGGCCCCCGCGTCGCGCGCGCGATCGATGATCGCGGTGACCGAGGGGCGGATCCGATCGCGCAGTTCGGCGAAGCGGGCCGGGTCTTCCTCGAGCTCGAGCATCACCTCGCCGAAACCGCGATTGGTCGCCAGGTGCCTGCACGCGTCTTCGAAGAACTCCACCAGGCCCAGCCAGGGATCGGGGTTGTTCATGGCGGCGTCGGCGGCGTCGGCGAAGTCGACCATGTGCTGGTCGAAGACCTCGGCGATCAATTCCTTCTTGTTCGCGAAGCGGCGGTAGACGGTGCCGACGCCCACGCCGGCGCGCTCGGCGACGTCGTCGAGGGTGATCTCCAGGCCGTGATCGGCGAACAGTTCACGCGCGGCAGCGACGATGCGGGCCTGATTGCGCGCGGCGTCGGCGCGCAGTCGGCGGGGTGGTGCGGCAGTCGTCGTGGCGTGATTCACAGGTACATCCTACCAATCGAGGGATTAAGTGGAGGTGGTTTCTCCGTTACTCTGGTAGCTTCGAATGAAGCGGAGGCGGTATCTCCGATTATGCCACTCGCCACCGACCCAGCCGACCTACAAGGGGAGTTATGACCACCACACTCGACATCGGGACGAAGGGTCCCGCGGCCGCGGATACCGGCCGCCGCGGGTCGCACGCCCTGCGCTGGTGGGTGCTTGCCGTCCTCGGCATCGCCCAGCTGATGGTCGTGCTGGACGCGACGATCGTGAACATCGCCCTGCCCGCGGCCCAGGCCGACCTCGGCTTCGGCGACGGTGACCGGCAGTGGGTCATCACCGGCTACGCCCTGGCCTTCGGCAGCCTGCTGCTGCTCGGCGGCAGGCTCAGCGACCTGTTCGGCAGGCGCAACACCTTCATCATCGGCCTGATCGGCTTCGCGGTGGCCTCGGCCATCGGTGGCGCGGCCACCAGCTTCGAGATGCTGGTCGCGGCCCGCGTCGGCCAGGGTGTCTTCGGCGCGCTGCTCGCGCCCGCCGCGCTCTCGCTGCTGACGGTCACCTTCACCGAACCCGGTGAGCGGGCCAAGGCCTTCGGCATCTTCGGCGCGGTCGCCGGTGCCGGTGGCGCCATCGGCCTGCTGCTCGGCGGCGCGCTCACCGAGTGGGCGTCGTGGCGCTGGGCGATGTACGTCAACCTGATCTTCGCCGCCGTCGCTCTGGTCGGCGCCGTGCTGCTGCTGGCCAAGCACACCTCGACCACCCGGCCCAAGCTGGACTGGCCAGGCACGATCGCCGTCACCGCCGCGCTGTTCGGCATCGTCTACGGCTTCTCGCAGGCCGAGTCCGAGGGCTGGACCGCGCCGTCCACGCTGGCCTTCCTGATCGGTGGCACGGTGTTGCTGGCCGCGTTCGCCTGGATCGAGACCCGGGTCGCGCATCCGCTGCTGCCGCTGCGCATCGTGGCCGACCGCACCCGTGGCGGGTCCTATCTGACCGTGTTCATCATGGGCATCGGGATGTTCGCGATCTTCCTGTTCCTGACCTACTACATGCAGCTGACCCTGGGCTACTCGCCGATCATGACCGGCGTCGCGTTCCTGCCGATGGTCGCGGGCATGGTGGCCTCCTCGACTACAGCGCCCTCGCTGCTGCTGCCGAAGGTCGGGCCGAAGGTCGTCATCAGCGGTGGCTTCCTGGTCGCCGCGGCGGGCATGCTGTGGCTGACCCGGATCGGTCTCGACACCGGCTACGCCACCCACATCCTGCCCGCGCTGATCCTGCTCGGCCTCGGCCTCGGTGGCGCGATGTCGGTGGCGTTCCAGGGCGCGACCGCCGGTGTGCACCACGACGACGCCGGTGTCGCCTCGGCGATGGTCAACACCAGCCAGCAGGTCGGCGGTTCCATCGGTACCGCGCTGCTGAGCACCATCGCGGCCTCGGCGATGACCGACTACGTGTCCTCGCACCAGCCCGGCCCGCTCACCATGGCGCAGGGCGCGATCGAGAGCTACACCACCAGCTTCTGGTGGGCGACAGCCACATTCGTGCTCGGTGCGATCGTGATCGGCCTGCTGATGCCGAACACGGTGCCCGCGCCGGCCGAAGGTGAGCCGGTGCTCGCGCACTGACCTGCCGGAAACGCCACGACGGCCCGGACCGAGATCGGTCCGGGCCGTCGTGTTTTCCGTGCCGCGGCGGGCTCCGCCGCGTGGGTGCTGGGAGTTTGCCCGCGGTCGTGCTCCCGCCGTCGTTGCGGGCCACCGCCCGTCCGGCTGTCGGTGCGTCTCGATACCATGAGCAACGACCACCATCGGATCGGCAGGGGAGGGCAGCGCATGGCATCGCGGCCCCCGGCGCTCGATCCGGCCGTCCTGGCGGCGATCTCGGTGGGCGGTGGCCTCGGGGCGACGGCGCGTTTCGGCGTCGCGCGGTGGTGGCCGGTGCGGCCGGGGGAGTTCCCGTGGTCGACGCTGACGGTCAACGTCGTCGGCTGCTTCGCGATCGGCGTGCTGATGGTGACGGTCACCGAACTGTGGGCGGCGCCGAAACTGGTGCGCCCGTTCCTGGGAATCGGTGTGCTGGGCGGGTTCACGACTTTCTCCACCTTCGGCCTCGAGCTTCGTAGACTGATCGACACCGGTGCGGTGGCCACGGCGGTGGCCTATCTCGGGCTGTCGATGCTCGCCGGGCTCGGTGCTGTCGTCGTGGCCATGGCCACGACGAGGTGGGTGGCGGGGCGGACCACATGAATCCGACGACGGAAGGTGCCATCCGATGATCGAGATGTGGGCGCTGGCACGGGGAGGACGGGCATGACGACGGCACTCGTACTGGCGGGCGGGATGCTCGGCGCACCGGCGCGTTACCTGGTCGATCGCTCGGTCTCCGCGCGCTTTCCCACCGGGCTGCCGTGGGGGACGCTAGCCGTTAACATTGTCGGTTCGGCGCTGCTCGGTGGTCTGATCGGCGCGAGTGCGGGCAGTACGCTGCTGGCCTTCGCGGGGACCGGCTTCTGTGGTGCGCTGACCACGTTCAGCACGTTCGGTTACGAGACGATCCGTCTGGTGACCGAGGGCGCCTACGTGTACGCCGTGGGCAATGTCGTGATCAGCGTCGCGGCGAGCCTGGCCGCGGTGTACGCCGCCGCGTCCCTCACCCAGTGGTTGTGCGCATGATCCTCATGACCAGCCGCGCGCAGCCGACACGGAAGGGAACACCCACCATGGCCCACGATCGCGCCGGACGGCCCGCCCGCCCGACCGACCTGGTGGACATCGCCCACCTGGTCACCGCGTACTACAGCCGCGTGCCCGATCCGGCCGAACCGAGTCAGCAGGTCGTGTTCGGCACCTCGGGACACCGCGGCTCGAGCGAGGATTGCGCGTTCAACGAGGCGCACATCATGGCGATAACCCAGGCGATCGTCGAATACCGCGCCACCCGCGGCATCACCGGCCCGGTCTACCTCGCGCGCGACACCCACGCGCTGAGCGAGCCCGCCTGGACCACCGCGCTCGAGGTGCTCGCGGGCAACGACGTCACCGCGGTGGTCGACGCGCGCGACCGCTACACCCCGACCCCGGCGCTGAGTCACGCTGTGCTGCGGCACAACCGGGGCGGCACCAAGCACCAGGCCGACGGCATCGTGGTCACCCCGTCGCACAACCCGCCGCGCGACGGCGGCTTCAAGTACAACCCGCCGCACGGCGGCCCGGCCGACACCAAGGCCACCGACGCCATCGCCGCGCGCGCCAACGAGTTGCTGCGCGGCGGCCTGGCCGGGGTCAAGCGCGTGTCGCTGACCCAGGCGCTGAGCACCCACGTCGAGCGCTACGACTACCTCGACCACTACGTCGCCGACCTGCCGAACGCGCTGAACCTGGACGCGATCCGCGGCGCGGGCATCCGGATGGGCGCCGACCCGATGGGCGGCGCGAGCGTCGACTACTGGGAGGAGATCGGGCAGCGGTTCGATCTCGAGCTCGAGGTCGTCAACCCGTTCGTCGACCCGACCTGGCGCTTCATGACCCTCGACAGCGACGGGCAGATCCGGATGGACCCGTCCTCCCGGCACGCCATGGCGGCACTGGTCGGCATCAAGGACGACTACGACATCTCCACCGGCAACGACGCCGACGCCGACCGGCACGGCATCGTCACCCCCGACGGTGGCCTGATGAACCCCAACCACTTCCTGGCGGTGGCGATCGAGTACCTGGTCGCCAACCGGATGTGGTGGGACGCGCTGACCAAGATCGGCAAGACGGTGGTGAGCTCGTCGATGATCGACCGGGTCGTCAACGTGCTCGGCCGTGACGTCTACGAGGTGCCGGTCGGGTTCAAGTGGTTCGTGCCCGGATTGTTCAGCGGCAGCCTGGCATTCGGTGGCGAGGAGAGCGCGGGCGCGTCCTTCCTGCGGATGGACGGCACCGTGTGGACCACCGACAAGGACGGCATCCTGCTGGCGCTGCTGGCCGCCGAGATCGCCGCCGTCACCGGGCAGACCCCGTCGGCCCGCTACGGCGAGCTCGAACGCCAGTACGGCAGTCCCGCCTACGCGCGCATCGACGCCGCGGCCACCGGCCCGCAGAAGGCCAAACTCGCCGCGCTGACCCCGGACGCCATCACCGGCACCGAGATCGCGGGCGAGGAGATCACCGGCATCCTCACCACCGCGCGCGGCAACGGCGCGTCGCTGGGCGGGCTCAAGGTCACCACCGAGAACGCCTGGTTCGCGGCCCGCCCCTCCGGCACCGAGGACAAGTACAAGATCTACGCCGAGTCGTTCCTCGGCGCCGAGCACCTGACCCAGGTGCAGGCCGCCGCCGAGGAGATGGTGACCCAGGCGCTGAGCGAGTGAGCGCACCCGCCAAGGTCCGGCTACCCGCCGAGATCTGGGTCCTGATCGCGGCGGCGTTCGTCATCGCGCTCGGTTTCGGGCTGGTCGCCCCGGTGCTGCCGCAGTACGCGCGCGAGTTCGGCGTCGGCATCGCGGCGGCGTCGGCGATCGTCAGCGCGTTCGCGTTGATGCGGTTGCTCTTCGCGCCCGCCAGCGGGCGGCTGGTGCAGAAGCTGGGCGAGCGGCGGGTGTACCTGGCCGGCATCGTGATCGTCGCGCTGTCGACTGGCGCGTGCGCGCTGGCGCAGACGTATTGGCAACTGCTGGTGCTGCGTTCGCTCGGCGGTGTCGGGTCGACGATGTTCACGGTGTCGTCGATGGCGCTGATCATCCGGGTCTCGCCGCCCGCCGCGCGCGGCCGGGTCTCGGGGGTGTACTCGACCAGCTTCCTGATCGGCTCGCTGCTCGGTCCGCTGGTCGGCGGCGGGCTGGCCGGGCTCGGGCTGCGCGCGCCGTTCCTGATCTACGCCGCCGCGCTGCTGATCGTGTGCCTCATCGTGTTCCTCGGCCTGCGCGAGTCCCCGGTGCTGGCGGCCGAGGAGGGCGCGGCCGGTCCGGCGTTCACCTTCCGGCACGCGTGGTCCGAGCCCGCCTACCGGGCGATCCTGCTGTCGAGTTTCGCCGGTGGCTGTGCCGTGTTCGGCGTGCGGATGGCGTTCGTGCCGCTGCTGGTCGTAGAGATCCTGCACCAGGAATCGGGCATGGCCGGCGTGGCGCTGACGGTCTTCGCGGCGGGCAACGCCGCCGTGCTGTTCGTCTCGGGCCGGCTGTCGGACCGATTCGGGCGCAAACCCTTCCTGATCGCCGGGTCGGCGATCTGCGCGCTCGGCACCGGCGTGCTGGGCTACGCCCCCTCGCTGCCCTGGTTCCTGGCCGCGTCGTTCGTGGCCGGGGTCGGGTCCGGCATGTTCAGCCCGGCCCAGCAGGCGGCACTGGCCGACGTGATCGGCAACCGCGCCCGGGGCGGCCCGGTGCTTGCGGCGTTCCAGATGGCCGCGGACCTGGGCACGGTGCTCGGGCCGATCGGGATCGGCTGGATCGCCGAGCACACCTCGTTCGGGGTCGGCATGGCGGTCACCGGTGGTGTGCTCGCGGTCTCGGCGACGGTCTGGCTGCTGACGCCCGAACCGTCGCGCATCCGGCACCCCGAGGACCCGGAACATCCCGATCACGCGGGCGACGGCATCGACCCGCAGTGCACCTGCGACGGCTGTCCCGACGGTGTGCCGGTCGTGCGCGCGGGCCTCGTCCCGCCGCGCAAGCCGCTCGACGCCGACACACCGACTCGATAGATCCCCACGTCAGCGGCATAATCGACCGCCCAGACGGCGCGTCTTCGGACACTCGAGGCATTGTGGACGGGTGAGCAGCGCCGGTTCCCAGCACAATCCACGTCCCGTTTCCAGCAACACCACCTACGCCTTGGCCGCGGTGGCAGTCGTGGTGATCGGGCTCCTCGTGTTCGCCGCGTTCAAGTGGACCAAGCAGGCGCCCACCGAGGTGCGCAACGACGGCTACGGCGCGGTGCGCGAGGCCGCCGTGCAGGCCACGGCCACGCCGGAGGGTGTCATCCGCCTGGGCAAGCCCGACGCGACGAAGACCGTCGACATCTTCGAAGACCCCATCTGCCCCGCCTGCGGCGCGATGGAGACGACCTTCGGCCAGGAACTCGCCCAGAAGATCGACGAGGGCAAGCTGGCGGTGAACTACCACTTCGTGACGTTCCTGGACACCCAGTCCAAGAGCAAGGACTACTCCACCCGCGCGTTTGCCGCGAATCTCTGCGTCGCCCAGACCGGTTCGGGCCCCACCTACAGCAAGTTCCACGAGGCCCTGTTCACCACCAAACAGCCCGAGGAGGGCGGCGACGACCTGAGCAACCCGGCCCTGGCCACCCTGGCCATCGAATCCGGCGCCCCCGAGTCGGTCGGCCCGTGCATCACCAACGGCACCCAGCTCGACGCCGCCCGCGCCGCCGCCAAGAAGAACCTCGACGACCTCGACGCCCGCACCGGCAACAAGGCCGCCACCCCCGCCATCTACGACGGCACCACCAAGATCGACTGGACCGACCCGAACTGGGTCGTGAACCTCGCCCCCTGACACCCCCGCGTGAGGTTCGGCACATTCTACTCCGCCCCCACCCTCCCCGCCCCCCACGCAAGCCACACCCGCCCCGCCCGAAACCCCACTTTTTCGCCCTCTACCAGCCGATTTGTTGTCGCCGAGATGCATGGTGTAACTTCATTCAGGCAGCAGCGAGAGCGGCTGAAACAAAAGAACACGGGGCTATGGCGCAGCTGGTAGCGCACCACACTGGCAGTGTGGGGGTCAGGGGTTCGAGTCCCCTTAGCTCCACCCAAATAGCAGGTCAGGCCCGGACTTAGTCCGGGCCTGACCTGTTTGTATCTGGCCCGCGTTACCCCCGTTTGGTCCTGCTTCCCGTCGACACGGCTTGGGCCGTCGGCGGGTCGGGCTTGTTGGTTCAGATCAGGCCGAGCCCTAACGCTAAGTCGCCTCGAGGCTACGACCCGCAGGTCGACGCGAGGCCCGAACCTCGAGTTGGCCGAGTGTCACTGCTTCGGCGCGAATCATCCGACGCGTTGGTCAGGCATCCCGCATCGCGGCCAGAGCTGCACGTGCGGCTATGACCACCATCGGCCACTCTGAATCGCCGAGGTATGTGGCATCCGGTACGTTTCCCAGTCGGCCAATCATGGGACCGAGCACCCGGTCCAACTCGATCAGTCGGTCGACCTCTGGTCCATCGACGAGCACGGTGCCGATCCTGCTGCGAGGGTCAGGGACGACGACGCAGTCGTCGTACAAGATACTGACGTTCACGTCCAAGTCGTCGTAGAAATTCTCTTGCGGGAATTCGTGATTTATCCAGACTCGCCTTTGATAGTCCGGATCGGCGAGCGCTTCGAGTGCATCTATCACGGACTTGCGCATCTCGGGATATTGAACATCGGTCATGGTTGATTCCAACTCCTCCACGCCAGCCATTCGCTCAATGACGAGCTGGTCCAGCTCGTCGATGTCGAACGTGAAGTCGCGTGCGTCGTCGGCCATCACGTGTTCAGTTCCAGTAGGTCAAGCGAACTCAGTCCGTTGATCAGAGAATCCGCGACTTGCTGGATGTAGACACCGGCATCGGTTACCTCGCTTGGACCCATCGCGAGATCTGTTCCGGGCATACCTGATTCAGTCGACACGCGAGCCCCCTCCTCGATGTATCGAGACCAACGTAGCGACGTTCCGGCGCGGAAGGCAACAGCAAAAGTGGCGGCGCTCGTGGCCCTTGTAGCAGCGCCGCCCATCTCAGTCGTAGCGCGTGGGGGCGCTGTAATGCTCTGTTGCTGAACATGATTCGCTGGATCGGCCGCCAGTCGATCCGGTCATCCGGTGCGTCTCGGGCCGAGTTGGCACGACAGCGGGATCGCGGCCGGTTTTCGGCGCGATCCCGCTGCTGTTCGCCGGACTGTCGTCGGCGGGGGTCTCCGGGTCAGGAGACGGAATGGCCGTCCCAGGAGACGAGCTTCCAGCCCTTCGCGGGGCTGCCCTTCACGACAACCCGGCCGGTGTTGTGCAGGGGGTCGGTCTGCAGCTTGCTCGGGTCCGGGTTCTCGACGGACATGAGCGCCCAGAACATGATGGCGCCACCGTGGGAGAAGATCACGGCCCGCTTGTCGCCGCGGTTCTGGACGTCCCGGATGGAGTCGTCCATGCGCTTCTTGAACTCGTGGCCGTTCAGGGAACCCGGGATGCGGGCGTCGAGGTTGCCCTGAATCCACTGGATCGGGGCGGCGAGGTAGCCCTCGCGCGCCTCCGCCTCCGGGGTGCCCTCGTAGATGCCGGCCTCGATCTCGTGGAAGCCTTCCTCCACGACGGTGGGCTGATTGCATCGCTGTGCGGTCGGCGCGGCGGTCTGCTGGGTGCGCACCATCGTCGACGCGTAGATGCCGTCGAACTTGCAGTCGCTCAGGAATTCGGCCACCGCTACGGCCTGGTCCCGGCCCTTGGCGGTCAGGTCGGGCCCCGGCACCGAGGTGTCGATCAGGCCGGAGGTATTGCCCGCGGACTGGGCGTGGCGGACGAAGGTGAGGAACATTTCACCGGTGTCGCCGAACGAGCTGCCGGCGTTCGGCGCGGCGACGGCGGTACCGCTGCCGGCGGCGATGAGGGCCCCTACCGCGATGATCGATCCGAGGATCGCGGACGGACGGGATTTCAGCAGACGCATTGAGACTCCTTCGTGGCTATGCGTGTGAGCCAGGACACTAGGGTCAGCTCGGCACCGCTCCTCGACGCTCTCCCGATGACCGGGACAACACTCCCGCGTCCCTTGCCTACGCCCGCCCGGTGTGTCTCGCGTGAGGCCACGCACCAGCGTCGCCGCACCGGCGAGCCCGCGAGGATCTCGCCGACCGGCATGATTCGCCGTGGTCGGTCGGTCCCGCGTCGATGCCTGCAATGATCGGCGGTATGAGTACCCCCGATCAGCATCGTGAGCAGCGACTGACCGTTGAGGCCTTCCTGGACGGCGCCACGGACGATTGGGATGACATCGAGATCGTCGACGGCCGGGTTGTGCGGATGATGGCGCAGAGTCCGCTGCACAGCCGGGTTGTGCGGCGGCTCGCGGGATTGCTGGAGGCGGGTCGACGTGCCGGTGGCCCCGGCATGATCGTGGATTCCGATGTCGCGGCACGATTCGCTGATGCCGATTCGTCGGCAGCCGACCGGCGGCTGAATATTCGCTATCCCGATGTTTGGATCCGCGATTGCGAGCCCTACGACGTCAACTCTGTGCGGGATCACCTTCTGCTCGTCGTCGAGGTGACTTCGGAATCGACCATCGACGCAGACATCACCGACAAACGGATCCAGTACGCGGCTGCGGGAATCCCGCGCTACCTCATCGTCAGGCTCGATCAGAAGGAGGAGCGGATCGAGGAGATCGAGGAGTATCGCCTCGATTGGTCCGGACGGCGCTACCGAGCACACACCGTCCATCGCAGAGTTCTCCTGCTCGACGAACCGGTCGAGGTGACTATTCCGTTCGACATGCTCGAGCAGGCCTGACCGGGATTTCCCGGTGGTCGGGGGATACTCGGGGTTCAGGCGTGACGACGACGAGAGCGACCGGTGATGACTGTGACGGGTGATCAGGGTTCGGCTGGGCGGCGGATCGATGAGCGGATCGCGGAGTTGGGGGATTGGCGGGGGGAGGTGCTGGCGCGGATTCGGGAGTTGGTGCACGAGGCGGATCCGGGGATCGTCGAGGAGTGGAAGTGGCGTGGGGTGCCGGTGTGGTACCACGACGGGATGGTGTGTACGGGGGAGACGTACAAGGAGATCGTGAAGGTCACCTTCGCCAAGGGGGCTCGGTTGCCCGATCCGCGTGGGGTTTTCAACTCCGGGCTGGAGGGGAACACGCGGCGGGTGATCGATCTGCGGGAGGGGGACGCGCTCGATGAAGTGGGGTTCAAGGAACTCGTGCGGGCGGCGGTCGAGCTGAACGAGGGATAGGCGGGAATCGGCAGAATGGTGGGGTGACCACGGAATCCGCACCCCGCCTGCTCGATGACGCCGCGCTGGAACTGTCGTCGGTGGTGGCGAACAACGCGATGAATCGCGGGCGCGGGCTGTCGGGGGTCAACAGCTATGCCAGGGAACTCGGCTTCGATCCCTACCGGCGGTTGGCGCAGCGGCTGCGCGCCGATCCCGACGCCACGGTTACCTGGATCGATGTCTGCTGTGGGGAGGGACGGGCGCTGCTCGAGGCGGAAGAGAGGTTCGCTCAAGAGTTTCCGTCGGCCGATGTCACGCTGATCGGGATCGACCTCGTCGGCTTCTTCCGAGCCCGGCCGCGCACCGATCGCCTGCGGCTGATCACCACTTCGGCCACGACCTGGACCCCGGACCGCCCCGCCGACCTGGTCACCTGTGTCCACGGCCTGCACTACATCGGCGACAAACTCGCCGTGCTCACCGCCATGGCGGGCTGGGTCGTACCCGGTGGCCGGTGTGCCGCCGACTTCGATCCCGAAGAGATCTGTCGCGCCGACGGATCCGCGGCCGGGCCCGCCGTCCTCGCGGCCCTGCGCGCGAGCGGGATGACCTTCGACCGGCGCACGCACCGGCTGCGCGGTGAGGGGCCGCGCTCACCCCGCTTCCCCGCGACCTACCTGGGCGCCGACGACACCGCGGGACCGGGATATACCGGGCAGCCGTCGGTCCGGTCGTACTACGCCTGGTGACGGTGAGACGTCGGCTCGCCCAACAGGAGCCGTCGAAGTGCGGCCGGCATCGAGGTTGGGTCGGCGTCCGGGGGAACTCGCCAGTAACCTGTGCCCGTGAGACCGATGGACACAGCGCCGGGGACACCGGCGCGGCCGGGAGTCGCTCTGGCAGCAGTCGTGGCAGTGGTGTTCGTGACCTTCTTGGACACCACCGTGGTCAGCGTTGCGCTCGGCGATATCCGACGTGAGTTGAGTACCGATGTGACCCTGCTGCAGTGGGTGGTCAACGCCTACACGGTGGTCTTCGCCGGACTGATGTTGGCGGGCGGATCGCTCGGTGACCGGTGGGGGCGCAAGAAGGTGATGATCGTCGGCCTGGTGATCTTCTGCGCCGGATCGGTGGTCTCCGCGCTCGCGAGCAGCGTCGCGCTGCTCATCGCGGGCCGCGCGATCATGGGCCTCGGCGCCGCGGCCTCGGAGCCGGGCACCCTGTCGGTGCTGCGCCATATCTTCCCCGGTGAACGCTCGCGGGCCAAGGCGGTCGGCGTGTGGGCGGCGGTGTCCGGCCTCGCGCTGGCGGCGGGACCGGTGCTCGGCGGTGTGCTGGTCGACCTGTACGGATGGCGGTCGATCTTCTGGTTCAACCTGGTGATCGGCGCGGTGGCGATGATCGTCGCGCTGTGGGCGGTCCCGGAGAGTTCTGATCCGCGGCAGGAGCCCGTCGATTGGGCCGGTGCCGTGCTCAGCGCGACGGCGTTCGGCGCGCTGGTCTACGCCGCGACCGTCGGCCAGGACCGGGGCTATACCTCGCCGTCGGTGCTGGGGCTGTTCGCGCTCGGCGGGGCCGCGCTGATCGCGTTCGTGCTCGTCGAGAAACGGGTGCGGGCTCCGCTGCTCGATTTCCGGTACCTGAAGGTGCCCGCGGTGCGCAGCGCGCTGGTGGTCGCCTTCGCCGTCTACTTCGGCATCTTCTCGATCTTCTTCTTCACCGCGCTGTATCTGCAGGTGATGCAGTCGTATTCGGCCGCGCGCACGGCGGCGGTCTTCGTGCCGATGGCCGTGACAATCGTGATCGGCTCGCTGGTGGCGGGCTACTGGGTGTCGCGGCGCGGGGCACGCGTCCCGATGATCCTCGGATGCGTGCTCGGCGCGGGCGGCATCCTGCTGACCCGCCAGGCGCTGTCGGGGACGCTGCACGATCCGTGGATCGCCGCGGCGATGGGCGTGGCCGGGCTCGGCTTCGGCATCGCGGTGGTGCCGCTGACCTCGGCGGTGATGTCGGGTGTCCCGGCGGAGCATTCGGGCATGGCGGCCGCGGTGACCAATACGATGCGCCAGGTCGGCTCGGCGTTCGGTGTCGCCGTGCTCGGTGTGCTGGTTAGCTCGTTCCTCACCGCGGATCTGAAGAAGAAGATGGACGCGCTGGGCCTGCCCACCTCGTTGCAGCCCGACGCCATCCAGGCGGTGGAGCGCGGTCGCATTCCCGAAGGCGTCGACATCGGGCCGTACCTGAAGTACCTGTCGAAGGTGTCGGAGGTGCTCAACGAGGGCAAGGTGGCCTTCCATCACGGGCTGGACGTGGCCCTGGTGGTGTCGGCGGTGCTGATCCTGGCCGCGGCGGCGTTCACGGCGCTGGATACCGGCCGATCCCGCTCCGACGTGACCTAGTCCATCTCGGCAGATGCGCCGAGTTCACCTGGCGGTGGCCTGGATCCGTCATGCTGGTGCGGTGGTAGCTGTTTCTGATGTCGCCCCGGTGCGCGGCAGCGAGTATTCGATCTTGTTGCGCCGGATCAGGGCGGCCGGCCTGTTGGACCGTGACCTGCGGTACTACGGGTGGAAGAGCGCGCTCACCGCGGCGGCGTTCCTCGGCGGGTGGGCGGCGCTCGTCGCCGTCGGAGATTCCTGGTGGGCGTTGGGAATCGGGGTGTTCCTGGCCGCGGTGTTCGCGCAGATCGCGTTCCTCGGACACGACGCGGGACACAAGCAGATCTTCGCGGGCCGCCGCGCCAACTACCTGTACGGCCTGATCGCGGGCAACCTCGCGATCGGGCTGAGCATCGGCTGGTGGACCAGCAATCACAATCGCCACCACGCCCACCCCAACACCGAGGGCGCCGATCCCGACGCCATGGGTGTCTTGGCGTTCTCCGCGGAGCGGGCCAGGGCCGGAAAAGGCTGGCGGCGGTTCGTCTTCCGCTACCAAGCCTGGCTGTTCTTCCCACTGCTGCTGCTCGAGGGCGGCAGTCTGCACTTCGCCAGCGTGCGGGCGGTCTTCCGCTGGCCGATCCCGAACCGGGTCACCGAGGGCCTGCTGCTGGCCGCGCACGCGGGCGCGTATCTCGGCACGGTCTTCCTGGTGCTCTCGCCGGGGAAGGCGCTGGCGTTCATCGCCGTTCAGCAGGGACTGTTCGGCCTCTATATGGGCTGCACCTTCGCCCCCAATCACAAGGGGATGGAAGTCCTGCCCGAGGGCGACAACACCGACTTCCTCCGGCGCCAGGTCCTCACCTCCCGCAATGTCCGCGGCGGCTTTCTCGTCGACACGGCCCTGGGCGGCCTGAACTACCAGATCGAGCACCACCTGTTCCCGTCCATGCCCCGCTCCCACCTGCACCGAGCCCAGCCCGTCGTCGCGGACTTCTGCGCCGAGATCGGTGTCCCGTACTGCGAGACCTCTCTGCTCGAGTCGTACGCCCAGGCCCTGGGCCACCTCGATGAGGTCGGCCGCCAGGTCGACCTCGTCGGCTAGCCGCCCGCACCCGATCGGCGCGGGCGGCCGCGCCGATCAGAGCCGGGGGTCGGTGGGCTCGGACTCCACCGCCAGGATCGCGAACACCAGTTCGTGCACGCGCCACAGCGGCTCGCCGGCGGCCACGGCGTCGAGCGCCGCGAGCCCGAGTCCGTGTTCGCGCATCGCGAGACCACGCTTGCGGCTCAGGGTCCGGTCGCGCAGGCGCTCGAGGTGTTCGGGCACGGTGTAGTCGGGACCGTAGATGATCCGAAGGTATTCGCGGCCACGGCATTTGATCCCGGGCTGGACGAGCTTGCCTTTGGCCCGGTGCCCCAGCCCGGCGTACGGCTTGATGACCATGCCCTCGCCGCCCGCCTCGGTCAGCGCCAGCCACCAGGTGGTGGCCTCGGCCTCGGTGACCGGATCGGACAGGTCGACGACCCGGCGTTCGGTGTGCCGGAACGTCTCCGGGTCGGCGGCCACGAGTCGATCGCAGACATCGAGGTGCCAGCCGTGGTCGCGCCCGGCGAAACTCGCGCCCTCGGCCGCGAGCAGCGCGAAGGGCGCGATCCGGAGGCCGTCGAGATCGGTGGTCGGCCAGCAGTATCGCCGGTAGGCGGTGGTGAAGTCGGCCGCGGTGTCCGCGCGCGCGGCGGTGCGGGCCCGCAGGTCACCGAGGTCGAGTCCGCGCGCGAGACCGGCATTCAGGGCGTCGACCGCCGCGGGCAGGGCCGCCCGCGCCGCCGCACCCATCGCCGCGTACTGGGTGCGGATCAGCCCGCCCGCCTTGGCCGACCACGGCAGGAGCTCGCAATCCAGGAGCAGCCAGCCGGTGTCGAGTTCGTCGAAAAGCGGTGTGGCGGCGGCCCGGACGCGCTCGAGCAGTGCTTCGATCAGCGCCGCGTCGGTGAAGAACGACCGGCCGGTGCGGGTGTAGATCGCGCCGGAGCAGCCGTCGGTCACGCCGAAACGGTCCGCCGCCGTCGCCTGATCGCGGCAGACGAGCACGACCGCGCGCGAGCCCATGTGCTTCTCCTCGCACACCACCCGGTCGACGCCCGCCGCGCGATAGTCGGCGAACGCCTCGGTCGGGTATTCCAGGTAGCCCTCGACCGTCGAGGTCGACGGCGGTGACATGGTCGGCGGCAGCCACAGCAGCAGCCGCGGATCGATGGCGAAGCGGCTCATCACTTCCAGCGCGGCGGCGGCGTTCTCGGCCTCCACGAGCACGGTGCCGTAGTCGGTGCGCAGGTGCTTGCGGCCGGTGACATCGGCGAGATCGAGGGTGTCGCCGGCGCGGGCGGCACCGGTGTCGCCGATCGGCTTGACCGGTGCGTAGTGCACCCGCTCGGCGCGCACGGCCACGAACGTCTTCTCCGGATAGCGCAGCGCGGTCAGCTCGCCGCCGAACACCGCGCCGGTGTCCAGGCAGACGGTGTTGTTGATCCACTCCACCTTCGGGGTCGGCACGTGGCCGTAGACGACCATGGCCGAGCCGCGATAGTCGCGCGCCCACGGATACCGGACCGGAAGCCCGTATTCGTCTGTCTCACCGGTGGATTCGCCGTAGAGGCAGAAGTCGCGGACGCGGCTGGAGGCCCGGCCGTGGTACTCCTGCTTGAGTCCGGCGTGCGCCACCACCAGCCGCCCGCCGTCGAGGCGCAGGTGACTGACCAGCTTGTCGATCCACCGCGCGGCGGACTCGACGAACTCCGGCGGCTCGGCCGCCAGCTGCTCCAGCGTCTCGGCCAGCCCGTGCGACACCGTGACATCGCGGCCGCGCAGCTTCCTGAGCAGCTTCTGCTCGTGATTGCCCGGAACGCACAGCGCGGCACCGCTCGCGGTCATCCCCATCACCAGCCGCAGCACACCGGGGGAGTCGGGACCGCGATCGACGAGATCACCGACGAACACCGCCTGGCGGCCCGTCGGGTGGGTGGCGTCGACGGCCCGGCCCGCTTCGTCGCGGATCAGCTGCCAGCCGAGTTCGCCCAGCAGGCTCTCCAGCTCGGCCCGGCAGCCGTGCACATCGCCGATGATGTCGAACGGACCGGTGAGCTCGCGGCGGTCGTTCCACGCCCGCTCGTAGGTGATGGTGACGTCGGCCGGATCGGTGACGACGTGCACCTTGCGGAAACCCTCGCGGCCGAGGTGCCGTAGCGATCGGCGCAGGTCCTGGCTCTGTCGCCGCAGCACCTGGCGGCCGAAGTCGCGGTCGTCGCGATCCTTGGTCCGCTCCCACGCGACGGCCTCGGGCGTATCGATGACGATCGCGACCGGCAGCACATCGAATGACCGTGCGAGCGCGACCAAGGCGGCCCGCGCGTGCTTCTGCACATTCGTCGCGTCGACGACGACCCGTCGCCCGGCGCGCAACCGGATCCCGGCGATGTGGCCGAGCGCGTCGAAGGCGTCCGCGGTCGCGGACTGGTCGTTCTCGTCGTCGGCGACCAGGGCGCGGAAGAAGTCCGACGACAGCACCTCGGTGGGCGCGAAGTGCTCGCGGGCGAAGGTGGACTTGCCGGAACCGGAGATGCCGATCAGCGCCACCAGGGACAGTTCGGGAAGGTCGATGTGCATGGGTCAGGCCTTCCGGAAGAGCGCGAGCTGGGTGGGGGCGCCGAGGTCGGCGTCGAGGTCGCCGACGGGACGGAGCTCGGCCGTGTAGCCGAACGTGGCGGCGACGCGGGCGGTCCAGGCGGCGAATTCCGCACGGGTCCACTCGAATCGGTGATCGTCGTGGCGGTGCCCGTCGAGCGTCTCGTAGCGCGCGTTGTACTCGACGTTCGGCGTCGTCACGATGACGGCGCCGGGTGCGGCGTGCCCGAAGACGGCGCGTTCGAGCGCGGGCAGGCGCGCCTCGTCGACGTGCTCGATCACCTCCATGAGGACGGCGGCGTCGAAGCCGCGCAGCCGGTCGTCGTGGTAGGTCAGCGCCGACTGGAGCACCGAGATCCGGGCCCGCTGCCGATCCGACATCCGGTCGAAGCGCAGGCGGCGTTCGGCGATGCTCAGCGCCGCGCTGGAGACATCGGCGCCGACGATCTCGGTGTAGCGGTGGTCGGCCTCCAACGCCAGCAGCAACGCGCCGGGGCCGCAGCCGAGATCGAGGACGCGGGTGGCGCCGGTCTCGGCGAGGGCGGCCAGGACGGCCTCCTTGCGCAGCTGGACCAGCGGTGCGCGGCGCTCGACGGCGTCGGTGTCGGACGTCGCGTCGTCGACCTGGTCGTCCACCGAGCGCAGGCGTTCCAGTGCGGTCTGGGTGAGCGAGCGGCGCCCGGCCAGGTACCGGCGGGCGATCAGCTCCCGCTCCGGGTGCTCGCCGAGCCAGCCGTCGCCCGCGCGCAGCAGCTTGTCGACCTCGTCTTCGGACACCCAGTAGTGCTTGGCGTCGTCGAGCACCGGGAGCAGGACGTAGAGGTGGTTCAGCGCGGCGGACAGGCGCAGCGTGCCGGTCAGCCGGAGGTGGACATACGGTGACTCGCCCCAGTCCGGGAACTCCGGGTCCAGGGGCGCGGTCGCCGTGGCGACGGTCCAGCCCAGCGGCGCGAACAGGCGCTCGACGAGGTCGGCGCCGGCCCGGCACGGGACGGCGGGCACGTCGATCTCCAACGGGATCGCCGTCGTCGCCAATTCGGCGCGGTCCCGGCTCGTCCCGTTGAGCGCCGACCGGAACACCTTGCCCAGCGCCACCGCCAGCAGGCTCGACGCCACATAGGGCCGGTCGTTGACATAGCGGCCGAGGGCGAACCCGTGGTGGCCCTTGGCCGGACGCGCCAGCTCCACCGGGTCCACCTCGAGCAGCAGCGCCACCGTGCAGCGGTCGGGGTCGGACTGCGGGTAGAAGACATGTGCCGTGCCACCGGTCGTCGCGAAGGACTGCACGCGGTCGGGGTGTTTGACCAGCAGGTACCCGAGATCGGTCGCCGGTGTGTGGGTGGTGGAGATCGTCAACAGCACACACCGATCCTGTCATGGCGGGCCAGTGGTTTTCCGGGGCGAGAACCGGCCCGGCGACCCGGTCGGCGGTGCGGTGGTGGGTGATAATCGCGGCGAGCTCGGCGTGGGCCGGGCCGGTCGGAAGGTGGCGCGATGACGGCGGTGGCGTTGGTGTTCGTCGGGGTCGCTGTGCTGTTGCACGGGTACATCTTCGTGATGGAGTCGCTGCAGTGGACCAGTCCGCGGACCAGGGCGACGTTCGGGATCACGGCGGAGCAGGCCGAGGCGACCAAGGAGATGGCGTTCAATCAGGGGTTCTACAACCTGTTTCTCGCGATCGTCGCCGCGGTCGGCATGGGGTTCACCGCGTTCGGCGACGCCGGGATCGGGCTGGCGCTGGTGCTGGCCGGCGCCGGGTCGATGGTGGCGGCGGGGGTGGTGCTGCTGGTGTCGTCGCCGGACAAGGCGCGGGCCGCGCTGATCCAGCTGGTGCCGCCGCTGATCGGTTGTGCCGCGCTGGTGCTCGCCCGGCTCTGAGCCGGGCGCGCGCGGTCACCGGCCGGGACCGCGCAGGATGCCGAGCTGCTGTTCGAGCCGTTCCAGCGCGGCCCTGGCCGCCTCGAGTTCGGCTTCGATGCGGGCGATGGCTTCCTCGTCCAGCGGCGCTTCGGTGGCCGACGGTGGCGGCGGGGCCTGCGCCGGTGGACGACGGCCAGGGGGCGGCGGGGCGCCGGGGCCGCCGCCGGGCGCGGTGGCGAGATCGCCGGTGGCCGGGCCGTAGACCTGGTCGAGGGCCTCGGCCAGGGTCGGCGCGTAGCCGACCCGGACGCCACCGGTGCCGGGCTCGCGGTAGCTCACCAGCACGCGGGCCAGCTGCGGGAACGTCGACCCGTTGGGTGCCGTCGAGATCCGTTCGGTGAACAGCGGTTCCACGTACAGCACGCCGCCGTCGGCGATCGGCAGGGTGAGCAGGTTGCCGTACTGGATGCGGTTGGAGCGTTCCAGCAGGGTGCGTTCGGAGGCCACCCTGGTATCGGAGATCATCGAGTTCTGGATCTGCTGCGGGCCCTGGGTGAGGGTGTCGGTGGGCAGCTGGAGAATGCTGAACTCGCCGTAGTTCTCCGGGTCGGAATGCACGGAGATGTAGGCGGAGAGGAACTCTCGCCGGAAGCCGACCATCGCACCGGCCAGCCGGAACGAGGCGTCGGCGGTGCCTGGGTCGCCGACCAGCACGTAGAACGGGGCCTGGTGCGGGTTGCTCTCGACGGTCGGGTCGCTGGGCACCGACCAGAACGCGTTGTTGGTGAAGAACTCTCGCGGTTCGTCCACGTGGTAGCGAGCGAGCATGTCGCGCTGGATGACGAAAAGGTCCTCGGGATAACGGAAGTGGGCGCGCAGCTCGTCACCGATCGCCGACGGTGGCTGGACGGTGCCCGGGAAGACCCGCATCCAGGCGGCCAGGATCGGGTCCTGCTCGTCGACCTGGTACAGCGTCACCGTGCCGTCGTAGGCGTCGACGGTGGCCTTGACCGAGTTGCGGATGTAGGAGATCTCCCCTGGCTCCCGCAGTCCCTGGTCCTCGCCGACGGACAGGGCCTCGAGCGAGCTGCGCGCGGCGTAGGGGTAGCCGTCGATCGTGGTGTAGGCGTCCACGATCCAGACGATGCGGCCGCCGACGACGGCGGGGTAGGGATTGTTGTCGATGGTCAGCCAGGGCGCGACCCGCTCGACCCGCTTGCCCGGATCGCGGTGGAAGATGATCTTGGAGTCGGCGCCGATCGCCGTCGAGAACACGATGTTGCGTTCGGTGTAGACGGTGGCGAAGGCGAGCCGGTTCAGCCAGTTCCCGATCGGGACACCGCCCTTGCCCGCGTAGGTGTATTTGGTGCTGTCGGTGTCGTATTCGCGCGGTTCGGTGCCGCCGCCGACGATGGCGTAGTCCGGATCGCCCCTCGCGATCACCTCGCCGTAGTAGATCCGGGGCTGCTCGACCGGGATCACCTGGTGCCCGGCGTGCTGGGTGGCGATATCGCTGACCGCGTAGATCGGGTAGCCGCTGTTGCCCGCGGCGCTGTCGCTCGCCGCGTCGACGACCGCCGCGTTGACCCGGTTCGCCGGGGCGGCGACGAACCCGTCCCCGTGGGTGTAGACGGTGTGCCGGTTGACCCAGTGTCCCTGGTTGCCGCTGAGCGCGGCGGGGGTGAGTTCCCTGGCGGTGACCACGTAGTCGCGCAGCTGTCCGTCGATGCGATAGCGGTCCAGGTCCAGGTTGTCGGGGAAGCTGTAGAAGTTCTTGAGCTGCTGCTGCTGGGTGAAGGTACGCGAGAGCACGTGCGGGTCGAGCAGGCGCAGGTTGGCGATCGTGGTGGCGTCGGCGGGGACCTCCGGCGGCGGTGCGGTGCCGACGCCGGGATAGGGCTGGTAGTGCACCCGATCCTCGCCGATGCCGTAGGCCTGCCTGGTCGCGGCGATATTGCGCTCGATGTAGGGGCTCTCCAGGTCGGCGGCGTTGGGGCGCACCGAGAACTGCTCGACGACCAGCGGCCACACCCCGCCCGCCACGATCGACGACAGCAACAGCAGGGTGGCGGCCATCGCGGGCACCCGCAGATCGCGCACCACCACCGCGGAGAACACCGCGGCGGCGCAGATCAGCGCGATGGCGAACATTATGAAGCGGGCGGGCAGCACGGCGTTGATGTCGGTGTAGCCCGCGCCGGCGAAGGTCGGCTCCCGCCGCCCGCTCGACAGCAGGGCGTAGCGGTCCAGCCAGTACGCGCCCGCCTTCAGCACGAAGAACAGCCCGGCCAGCACCGCGAGCTGGCAGCGGGCCGCGACCGTGATCCCGATCGACTTCCCGGACAGCCGCACCCCGCCGAACAGATAGTGGGTCGCCAGGCAGGCCAGGAACACGACGAACACGATGACGAACAGCCAGCTGAGCACGAGCCGGTAGAACGGCAGGTCGAAGACGTAGAACCCCACGTCGAGATCGAACTGGGGGTCGCGCGCGCCGAAGGACCCACCGCGCAGGAACAGCTGCACCGTCTGCCATCGTGACTGCCCGGCCAGCCCGCAGATGAAGCCGAAGACCGCGGCGATGCCGAGCCCGAATCGCAGCGGATAGCGGCCCACCACGGTGCGGTAGGGCGTGATCGGGTCGTCGTCGCGCCCGCCGGGGAAGAAGGCCGGGCGGGACCGGTAGGCCAGCCACAGGGCCGTGAACAGGGCGCCGCCGAGGATCATCGCGATCACCACGAACAGCGTGAGCCGGGTGAGCAGCACCGTCGACCACACGCTGCGATAGCCGACCTCGCCGAACCACAGCCAGTTGACGTAGACGCCGATCAGCCGGGGCACGAGCAGCAGGGACAGAAAGGCCACCGCGACTGCCGTCAGCAGCAGTCGCCACTTCCTCGGTATCCGCTCGGACCCGTCACCAGCGCTCATCCGCCACTCCCGTGGACCGCGGCGCCGGGCACGCCGGCGCCGCGTGCATTCCCCGAGTCTACTCGCGGCGCTGCGGCCTCAGACGAAGTCGAAGACGGGCGGAACGGTGACCACGACGAAGGCGGCCCAGACCCCGTACACGGGCAGATAGCGGGTCTGCCAGCGTTCCAGGTCGGCGAATCCCTGTCGCCCGCGCAGGAATCCGAGGCCGAGCCGCACCGACCACGCCAGGTTCACCAGCAGCACGACATTCAGCCCGAGCGCGACGACCTTGTTCGGCGATGACCCGAACTCGGCGATGCGGGTGAGCATGGCGGTCAGCATCACCACGTCGACGGCGAGGGCGCACAGCACCAGCACCAACTGCACCCGGTCGAAGAAGCCGGGCGGGGCCAGCGGGTCGCGCGCCGAGATCGAGTACAGCAGCAGGCCGAGGACCAGCACCAGGATCAGGTCCATCAGGATGAGCAGGGTGCGGTCGACGTCGATCACGCTGCGGGTGGTCGCGAACGCGGCGAGCAGGGCGACCAGCATGAGGATGGTCAGCGGGGTGAACACCCGGGTGAGCACGGGCGCGATGTTCTCCACGACGTTCTGCTTGGCCTCGACCAGCCAGGCCGCGACGATCACCGCGCCCGCGACGCCGAACGGCAGCACCCAGTCCTCGATGACCGGTTCGATATCCAGATCCAGCGTGCCGAACGCGCCGACCGTCAACCCGATCAGCACGCCGCCGCCCAGGGCCAGCAGGGTCAGGTAGACGAACCATTCGCCGGTGAACCGGATGAAATCCATGCGGCGCCGGTCCGATCGCCAGTCACCGCCGACATACGCCAGACCGATCACGAACCACAGCGCGATCGGCGCGTGGATCGCGGCGATCACCTCGGTCGCGCCCTCGGGCTCGAAGGGGTACAGGTTCAGCACCAGCGCGACGAGCGCGAACGGGACGGCCAGCGCGATCGCGACCCGTGCCATCACCTGCCGCTTCCACGCGAAATACGCGGCGAGGAAGGGGAGTACGAGCAGCGCGGCGTTGACGCCGACCGCCGACCCGTGCAGCCAGGCGAAGCCCGCCTTCAGCGACAGGGCCGCACCGACCGCGAGCGCCAGGACGACCACCAGTTCCCGATTCCGTTGTCGCCCGGTCGTGTCGGCCTCGGCGGGCACCAGGACCAGCTGCTTCCACAGTCTTTCGGAATGCTCGAGCGCGAACTCGCGGGACAGCGCGTCGAGGCTGCCCATCCGCTTCACCGCGACCAGGAACGCCTCGTCCTCGTCCAGACCCGCGTCCTGGAGGGACGAGACCTGTTCGCGCAGATGGTCTTCCATCTCGTCGACGTCGGCGACCGAGATCGCGCGGTGGCGCTGGACGTAGCCGCGCCACTGCTCGATATTGGCCTGGAGCTGTGTCTCGGCGTCCATCACGCCCATCCTTTCGCCACGCTGGGGTGGGTCGTGGCGTCGCGCCAGACCTGGTCGAGCGCCTCGGCGACGACGGCCCACTGCGCGCGCCGCTCGGCGAGTGCGGCTCGGCCCGACTCGGTGATCAGGTAGTGCTTGCGCCGTCGCCCGCTGTCGGCGGTGCGCCAGGCCGAGGTCACGTGGCCCTGCCGTTCCAGGCGGTGCAGCAGGGGGTAGAGCATGCCGTCGGTCCACTGCATGCGGCCCCGGGACAGGTGGTTCACCTGCTCCAGAATCGCGTACCCGTACGACTCGCCCTCGGCGAGAATCCCGAGTACCAGTGGGGTCGCCGAGGCCGCCACCAGGTCTTTGTCGATCCGCATCGGACTCCTATACCTAGAACCGCTAGGTCATAACCTAGCAGACCTAGGTATAGCGCGTGTCGGACCTCGAAGGATGCTTTCATTCAGTAACAATGTGCCGTCCCGGTCGGATACGGGGGTGATACGACACGAGTGGAAGGATCTGTATGACTATGCGAGTGAGGTCCACGATCGCCGGTCTCGCGGCGGGCGTCGCGGTGGTGGCGGGGACGATGGTCGCGGGCGCCGGGGCGGCGAACGCGCTGCCGAGCAGCCTGGTCGGCATCAACTGCCTCGGGCTGAGTCCGAATATCGTCGATGTGCCCTACAGCAACCAGGTGATCGTCTCCTACCTGTACGACCAGTCGGGGCTGCCGTCGTTCACCGTGCATTCCGGCGCCAGCATCTGGGGCTACCAGACCCACCCCACGCTGACCTGGACCAATCTGGCCACCGGGGCGTCGGGCTCGCTGACCGGGCACACGAACATCTCGTCGTTCTTCGGCACCGGCGGCACGGTGTACTTCACCGACGTGCCGACCGGGACCGGGCCGGTGCGCATCGACCTGTCGGTCGTCAACACCGGTCCCGTGCCGGTGCCGGTCGTGACCTGTTCGGGGACCACCGACATCGTCTGAACCGGCATCTGGTCGACCCGACTCCGGCCGGGGGTGCGCTGCGCCCCCGGCCGGAGCTGTGCGTGGCGCCGCCCCGGCTCGGTCCCTGTCCGCCGCACGGCATTTCGGGTTCGCCGCGGGATTTCCTTAGCAAGGGTGACGATTTCGCACCCTAGGGTGATGATCGCCGATTTTCGCCTAACAGGGCTGTTCAGGGTCCCGATGGAGTCAGCAGAACGCGCGACCGGCGCGGCGGACGAGGAGTCGAGAACCATGAAGAACGCAGTTCGGATGAGCGCGCTGATCGCCATCGCCACGGCGGCGGTGGCAGGGTGTAACGCGGAGAACGGTTCGGCCGCTTCGCCGTCGACGAGCCGGGCGACGACCACGGTCGCCGCGAGCGCGCCGCAGACGCCGGGCGAGCAGCCGCGGGCGACCGAGGCGCCGGGTGGGAACGGGTTGTCCGGCGGGACCCAGGCACCGGTGGTGACCGAAGCGCCGCCCGTCACCGCGGCCCCCGGCACCACGAAACCGCAACCGGCCGACGACATCAGCGGACCGGGCCGCTGCATCGATCCCCAGTCGACCGGCGTGCGGAACGCGCTGGCGCGTCTCGACGGCAACTGGGTCGCCCAGCAGGCGTCGGCGGATCTACCCGGCCAGTGCGCCCAGTTGTTGTGGGTGCGCGCGGTCGGCGGCAACTCCGCGGGCGCGCCGATCCACGTGCTGTTCTTCCACGACGGAAAGTGGCTTGGCACAGCGACTTCCGAGGCGTACGCGTTCACCTCGGTGGTCGGCTACACCGACACCACCGTGACGGTCGAGTACAAGTGGCTCGCGGGCGACGAGCCCTTCGCCGCGCCGCAGGGCGGTCCGGTGGCGATCCACTACACCTGGAACGGCTCGAATGTCGTGATGAGCGGGCCACTGCCGAAGGAAGTGACCCAGCCGCACCGCTAGGCCGGTTCGGGGTGCAGCACCAGCACGGTGATCTCGCTGGGCGCGAACACCCGCAGCTGCGGACCCCAGAAACCGGTGCCGCGACTGGTGTAGAGCTGGGTGTTGTTCGCGTGCCTGCTCAGGCCGGCGACCACCGGCTGATCCAGCCGGACCAGGTAGTGGAACGGCCAGATCTGCCCGCCGTGGGTGTGCCCGGAGATCTGCAGCGCCACGCCCGCCGCGGCGCTGTCGGTGATCTGCTTGGGCTGATGGGCCAGCAGCATCACCGGCAGCGCGGGGTCGGCGCCGGCCAGCGCGGCGGGCAGGTCGGGACCGTGGCCGGGCAGACCGGCGCCGGTGGGGTCGTCGATCCCGGCGACGACCAGGCGAGCACCGTCGCGGTCGACGGTCCGGTGGGCGTTGTGCAGCGGTTGCCAGCCGAGCGAGGCCATGTGGTCGATCCAGCCCTGCGCGTCACCGAAGTACTCGTGGTTGCCGGTGATGTAGAAGCGGCCGAGCGGGGCCTCGACGCGGGCCAGCGGGTCGACCTGGGCGCGCCGCTTCACCACCGAACCATCCGCGAGATCACCCGCGTGGCAGGCGATATCGGGGCGTTGGGCATTGACCACATCGACCACCCGCTCGGACCAGCGCTGCCGGTCGAGCGCGGCGTAATGGGTGTCGGTGACGACCACGACGCGCAGTCCGTCCAGGCCGGCGGCCAGGCCGCGGATGGCGACGTCGACGGTGCGGACCCGCGGCACCCGGCGCGCCTCGTAGACACCCCAGGCGACCAGCGCGACCGAGACCGCCAGCACGCCGAGCGCCACGATCCGCGCGGCGAGTAGGCCCTCCACCCCGGCGACGGCCAGCCCGCCGCGCACGAAGACGCCCAGCACCGACCACGAGAACACCACCCAGAGCACCCCGAGCAGGGTGTCGCCGACGATCACCGCCGGATCGGACTGGGCCGGTCCGTGGCCGAGGAACATCGCGGCGGGTAGACACAGGTATCCGAGGACACACACCGCGGTCCCGGCCCAGAACAGCGGGCCGGTGCCGCCGGTGGGCGCCGCGACCAGCGTCCACCACGGCAGCGCGAACAGCACGGCCGGAATCAGCAGCATCAACATCAGGCGTACAGCGAATCTCACTCCGGTCCCGTCCTGCGCAGGGCCGCCGGGTGCGGTCGCGGCCACGAATAGATCATCCACACTAGCGCCGCCCCGTTGCCCGGCGGCGCGTCGACCGGTTCACTGGTGCCATGCGGATCGCCACGCTCGCCGCAGCGGCTGTCACGGTGGTACTGCTCGTCGCGGGCATCGTGCTGCTCCGCGGCGATCCTGGGACGGCGACGACCGGGAGCACCTCGCTGCACGAAGTCGGGCACGACGGCGGTACCCGGAGCTATCGCGTCTACCGGCCCGCCACACTGTCCGAGCCCGCTCCGCTGGTGGTGATGCTGCACGGCGGACTCGGTACCGGCGAGCTGGCGCAGCGCGGCGTCGGCTGGGACGCGGTGGCCGATGCCGAAGGGTTCGTCGTCGCCTATCCCGACGGTGTCGGCCGGGCGTGGAACGCCGGTGGCGGCTGCTGCGGCAACCCCGGCCGCACCGGCGTCGACGACGTGGGCTTCCTGACCGCGATGGTCGACGAGATCGCCCGCGCCCTGCCGATCGACCGCGCGCGGATCTACTTCACCGGGATGAGCAACGGCGCCATGATGGCGTACGCGATGGCGTGCCGCACCGCCCTCGCCGCCGCCGTCGGCGCGGTCGCGGGCACCCAGCTCGGCGACTGCGCGCAGCCCGACCCGGTCTCGGTGATGCATGTGCACGGCACCGACGACGAGAACATCCGCTACGACGGTGCGCCGGGCAGCGGTGTCGCGCGGATCGACGGGCCGTCGGTGCCGGAGCTGAACGGGTTCTGGCGGACGGTCGACGAGTGCGCGGCACCGGTGTCCACGTCGAGCGATCGGGTGACGACCCTGCGCGCCACCTGCCGCGACGGACGCGCGGTCGACCTCGTCACCGTGGCGGGCGCCGGGCACCGGTGGCCCGGCGCCGATGAGCACGGAGCGCTCGACGCGACCCGGATGATCTGGGACTTCTTCGCCGCGCACCACCGATGAACCGGCGCAGCGTGATCCGACCGGCGGCAGCGCCGGGGTCCAGCCGATAGCCTGACCGGGTGATGGAGTTCGGGCCGGGGGCGAGCCTCGCGGGGTATCGCATCGAACGCAGGCTCGGCGGTGGGGGCATGGGCGCGGTCTATCTGGCGCGACATCCCCGGCTGCCGCGCCACGACGCGCTGAAGGTGCTCGACGCGCGGCTCGCGGTGGAACCGACCTTCCGGGCCCGCTTCGAGCGGGAGGCCGATCTGGCCGCGCGCCTGCGGCATCCGAACGTGGTGCAGATCTTCGATCGCGGCGTCGACGGCGACCGGTTGTGGATCGCCATGCAGTTCGTCGACGGACTCGACGCGGCCCAGCTGCTGCGCCACGGCCTGGCGATCCTCACGCCCGCGCGCGCGGTGCGGATCGTCGTCGAGGCGGCCAAGGGCCTGGACTACGCGCATCGGCAGGGACTGCTGCATCGCGACATCAAACCGGCCAACCTGCTGATCGCCCGCGCCGACGACGGTGCCGACGAGGTGCTGGTCACCGATTTCGGGATCGCCCGCAGCATGGGCGAGACGACCAGCCTCACCTCGGCGGGCTCGGTGCTGGGCACCCTCGCCTACGCGGCGCCCGAACAGCTCGAAGGCGATCCGCTCGACGTCCGCACCGATGTGTACGCGCTCGGCGGCACCCTCTACGAGCTGCTCACCGGCTTCGTCCCGTTCCAGCGCGACAGTCCGGCCGCGATGATCAGCGCGCACCTGATCGAGGCGCCGCCGCGTCCGTCGGCGGGCAACCCGGCGCTGCCGCCGGCCATGGACGCGGTGATCGCGCGCGCCATGGCGAAGAATCCGCGCGACCGGTTCGCCTCCTGCGGCGAGCTCGCCGACGCGGCGGTGGCGGCGCTGGCCGGGACGATGCCCGACACCCCGCTGTCGGCGGAGACGCTGGTGTCACGGTCGGCCGAACTGCCGGTGCCGCCGGGCAAGCCCCGTTCGCGGGCGCGGACGATCCTGGTCGGCATCGGTGCGGCCGCCGCCGTCGCCGGGCTGACCGCGATCGCCGTGCTCACCGCCAAAGACCGTGTCTCGTCGGGTGATTCGAACGCGCCGGGCCCGACGCAGGCGGCGCAGATCGGCGCGGTCCCCGACAGCCCGACCGCGGCGACGGTGCTGCGCCCCTGGCTCGACGACGTGCGGGCAGGCGATACCGACGCGCTGATCCGCAAGTGCTGGACCCAATCACCCGTCGAGATCCCGCGCATGTACGGCGACGTTGACCAGATCACCGACGCGGTGCGCCGCCCCGGCATCCTCGGCCAATTCGGTCCGTACTGGCAGAACGACGTGCTGAAGGTGAGCCTGCGGCCCAGCGAGCTGCGCTCCGGCTACGGCTGCCCGATCGTCAGCGACCGGGCGGCGACGCGGCTCACCGATGAACAGGCCCGCTACACCGTCGAGCGCTACCTGAGCCGGGTGGTCGGCTACCCGGTGAACCCGGCCGACGTCGAGCCCGACTATCCGCTGCTGTGCACCGGCGCCCAGCCGGGCACCGCGCTGTCGGGGGTGCGGCGCTTCGACGACAAGGCGCTCACCGTGCGTGGTTCGACCGGCTCGGTCGTCACCGTCAGCGCGCCGGTGACCAGCGCCGATGGCGCCGCGAAGCAGGTGTATCTGACGCTCGACCACGGCACCGACGGATTCTGCATCTCCCGCGTCGACGCCACCGGGTGAGCGCGCGCGCCGAAGAGAACTGCGTCACATCGGTTTTCGATGTGCCCCTCGGATCGGGGGCGCGCTATGCTGCCCGGCAGGATCCGTCCGCAGGCTGTCGCGCCGCGGCCGGGTGGAGTGGGGAGCGGCGTGGCCGCACAACGGAAAGGTCCGAACACGATCATGCGTGGCGTAACTGTGGGAGGGGCGCAGGGGCGCCGACACCGCACGAGCAGACTCCTGGTGGGTGCCGCGGTGGCCGCCCTGCTGCCGTTCGGCGCGTCGGTGGCCGCGGTCGGGCCGGCGGCGGCCGACGCCGATCCGTCGGCGATCGATTTCCCGGTCGAGTCCTCCATGGGCACCATCAACACCCGCATCGTGCGGGCGGCCGACGGCAACACCGACCGGGTGGTCTACCTGCTCGACGGTGAACGCGCCGAGGACGACCTGAACGGCTGGGAGAAGCACACCGCCATCCCCGCCCAGATTGCCAAGTTCAACATCAATGTCGTGATGCCGGTCGGCGGCCAGTCCAGCTTCTACGCCGACTGGGACCAGCCGAGCAGCTTCAACGGCGTCAACCCCGACGGTTCCCTGCTGCCCAGCGCCGACTCCGGATCGGCCATCGGCGGCTGGGAGGACACCCAGGGCAAGACCAACACCTATCAGTGGGAAACCTTCATCACCGAGACCCTGCCGGACGCGCTGAAGTCCCGGCTGGGCTTCAGCGACACCCGCAACGGCGTGGTCGGGCTGTCCAGCGGTGGCAGCGCGGCCCTGCTGATGGCGGCCTACCACCCCGAGCAGTTCGTCTACGCCGGATCGCTGTCGGGCTATCTGCACATGTCGATGCCGGGCATGCGTGAGGCGCTGGCCGGGGCGATGATCGCCAGCGGCGGCTACAACATCGAGGCGATGGCGCCCGCGGGCAGTGAGAAGTGGAAGCGGATGGACCCCTACGGGTTCGCCGAGAAGCTGATCGCCAACAACACCCGCCTCTACATCTCCGCGGGCAGTGCCAAGCCCGCCGATCAGGACCTGTCCTCGATCGACGCGATCACCCAGGGCATGCCGCTCGAGGCGATCGCGCTGGCCAACACCCGCTCGTTCGAAAAGCGGATCACCGCACTGGGTTACACGAACGTCAGCTACGACTTCCCCGATATCGGCATCCACAACTGGGGCACCTGGGAGCAGGTCGCCATCCGGTTGATGCCGGATATGGCGCGCAATATCGGCAAGCCGCTGCCCGCGGGCGCGCCGCCCGCCGGTGGGGAACCGCCGGCCGGTGCGCCGGGTGGTCAGCCGCCCGCCGGTGGTCAGCCGCCCGCGGGCGAGCCGCCGAAGTAGTCTCTTCCCTGCGCGAAACCGCCGTTGCCTCCATGGAGGCAACGGCGGTTTCATTTGTGCCGGATCAGCGTGTCCTGATGGGGCTTTCGTTCGTCCAGCCCCAGGTGTCGCCGACCCGGACGGTGATCTCCGCCGGTGGTGCGGCGACCAGGCGGGTGAGGCGCTGGAGTTCGCCCCAGTCCCTGGTCCAGTCCTCGGCGAGGTAGGCGGGAATGGTGCGCGACCGCATGAGCAGTCCGGTCCAGCCCAGCGGGCCGCCGCCGGTATCGCCCTGCCAGGTCTCGGAGACCTGCGCGTTGAGCTTATCCGGCTGGATTCGCCAGATCGGCAGCTCCGCGACCCCGGCCCGGTGGTCGAACGGTCGCTGGCACGGGAAGGCCAGTCCCACATGGAAATCCCCGAGCACCGGATCCGTGGTGCCGACCACGGTGTTCAGCGACGAGAGTTTCGGCAGGCGCGGGGGCGTGACCGCCAGCCACTGCATCGGATCCGGTTCGCCCGCCGCGGCGACGAGCCGGACCGCCGTGGTTCCGGCGGGGATCTCGTCCAGGTCGATCGGCAGGTTCCGCCAGCCCGGTGCGCCACCGACCGTGGGCGGGGTGAGTTCACCGGTGGGGGTGAAGGTTCCGTTCGCCGCGTGGGCGAACTCGACCCGCAGTCGCTGCCCGGGCAGCGGACTGCCGTCGGGTGCCACGGATTCGATGCGGCCCGCCACGGTGAGGATCAGCACCCGGTACGCCGAATCCTGCTGAACGGCAGCGAGATCCAGGCGATACCACTGGGTGGTCAGCTGGGTACGTTGCGGTGCGCCGGTGGAGTAGCTGCCCAGGACCGGGGTGCGTTCGGGGACGAGGCCGAACGGGAGGGCGACGGTGCTGCCGTTCACGCCGGGGGTGGCGCCGGGTCCGCTGGAAGCGGGTCCACCGGGACCGCCGGGGGCCGAGCCGCCGGGTGTTGATCCACCTGTGCCGCCCGGACCTGTCTGGGCAGAACCGCCAGGAGTGCTCTGGCCGGGTCCGCCGGTGGTGGAGCCCGAACCGCCCGTGGTGTTGCCGGGACCGTTGGGAGCCGATCCGCTGGGGCCTGCGCCGCCGCCCGGACCTGCGCCGCCGCCCGGACCTGCGCCGCCGCCCGGACCTGCGCTACCGCCGGGACCCGAGCCGCCGCCCGGACCTGCGCCACCAGGGCCGCCGGGGGCGGGGCCGGAGCCAGAAGGGGGTGCCGAGGATTGGCCGGGGCCCGGGTCGGGGGCGAGGCTGCCGAGGCCGTTCGGGGTGAAGCCGGTGTTCTCGGCGGACAGGCCGTCGGCGATGGTGCCGGCGTAGGGGGTCAGCAGTGAGTCGGCCGTGTTGGTTTCGACCAGGACGGCGTCGGCCATCGCGCAGGAGTTCCCGGTCATCGTCCGCAGGTTCGACAGCGCGACCGAATAGGCGGGGTACTGCGCGACGGCAGCGGTCGCCAGCGATCCCACGTCGAACAGCACCATCGCCGCCGCAGCGAGAGTGAGGGGCGCGACCACCGGCAACCGGAACCGTCCGGCGCCCGTGGGCGTGCCTGTGGCCTCGGCATCGGTTCCTGGCTGCTGTGTGTCGGCGGCCCCGCTATCGGTTCCGGGCCGTTTCGTGGTCGTGGTTGCGGTCGCAGCTGGGGTTGCGGCCTCGTCCGTGGACTCGATGGCCTCGGTTTCGGCGGCTGTGGGGGGCAGGCTGCCAACACTGGATGTTGCGCTGGGTGAGGTGGTTTCGACGGTATCTTCGGGGGCCGCGCGGTAGTACTGCCAGAGGGCGACCAGCAGGGTCAGGCCGGTGGCGGCGAGGAAGAGGGTGGAGACCTCGATGTCGGCGAGGGTCGGGGCGCGGTCCGGCCATGGGACGCCGTAGCCGGAGACGTACCAGTAGCCGTTGGAGCCGGTGCAGCAGACGGCGAGCAGGAACAGGACGGCCGCCGCGAACAGGGTGCGGAGGTAGGTCGCCCGAATGACGCTGCGGCTCAGCGCGACAGCGGTGACCGCGGCCAGCGCGCCCGCGAGACCGGCGTAGACGCCGAAGTGGTGGGTCCACTTGGTGGGGGTGAACATCATCAGCGGCAGCGCGAGGAAGGTCACCGCGAGAACGCGGGTGACCGGGCCGCGGGCGGTCGACGGGATGCGCCCGCCGCGGCGCAGGGTCACCAGGATGCCGACGGCCAGGGACAGCAGCATGGCCAGCACGCCGAAGCGCCGGGCCAGGGAACCGTCGGGGTTCACCGACAGCAGGGAATCCCAGCGGGTGCGCTCCTCGAACCAGGACATGTCGGGGCCGACGAGCTGGCGGACGCGGGTGGCTTCCAGCACCGTCGCGAGGGTCTGGTCGGCGAAGACCACGACGAGCACGAGGACGCCCGCGGCGGCGATCGGCGCCAGCACGGCGGCGTAGCGCAGCAGCGCGGGGCCCGAATCCGTGGTGGCGCGCGCGATGACCGTGCGGAGCACCGGCCGCGAACCGGCCAGCAGGGCGGCCAGGCAGATGAGGCCGGTCGGACCTGCGGCGAGGGAGAACGCCGCGATCGCCACCGCGACGGCGGCGGGCAGCAGCCTGCGGGTGGCGATGGCTCGCTCCATCGAGCACCAGGTGAGCAGCGCGCCGACCGCGATCAGCGGTTCCGGGCGCAGGCCGTTGTTGTAGGGCAGCCACAGCGACAGGAACACCAGGGCCGCGGTCCAGCGGGCCGCGGTGCTCGCGGCGACGCGGGAACCAAGGCGCGGCAGCACTTCCCGGCTGAGCACCAGCCAGCAGACCAGTCCGGCCAGCAGCGCGGGCAGGCGCATCCACAGCCCGGCTTCGCTGATCCGGGTCAGCTGCGCGAGCACCTCGTAGGGCCAGCCGAACGGTGCCTCGGCGACCTGGAACCACCGGTAGTAGTTGGCGGTGTACCCGGCCTCCCTGGAGGCGCGCGCCATGGTCAGGATGTAGCCGTCGTCGGAGCTGTTCGCGCCGATCGCATGCCAGACGACCAGCGTGCCCGCGACCGTCGCGTCCAGGCCGGTCAAGCGCCACCAGCGCGCGGGTAGCACGCGCCGCGCCCGCCGCCCGTCGCGAATATCACCGCGATGCAGGCAGATCAGCGCGATGAGCGTGCACAGCACCGCCCCGAGGATCGCCGCCAGCTTCCACCCGCTCGGACTCGACGAGAATCGCGCATCGATCTCGGCATGCAGCCGCGCGTCCCCCGCCCGCCCCCGATCCAGCTCGGTGTAGACCCCGACCAGCTGCGGACGCACATCGCCATCGATGGTGGTCCGCAGCGGCGACCCGTCGGCCTTGGTCAACCCGGTGAGCTCGGCGGTCGTCCCCGACGCGGTCGAGACGACAGTCAGCGCACCGCATCCGGCCGATTGCCCGTTCTGCGTCGCGCCCCCAGGGTTTCCACCACCCTGCTCCCTCGTGGACGGTGATGCGCCGGGTGATCCGGTCGGCTGGTTCGTCCCGCCGGGCCCGGTGGGCGCAGCTCCGGCGGGAGCGCCTGAGGGTGCGCCCGGACCTGGTGCTGATCCAGCGGGCGCGCCGGACGGCGGCGTGCCGGGACCTGGCGGCGTTACGCCGGGGGGTGGTGTGGCACCGGCGGGTGGTGTTCCCGGAGGCTGCCGACCATCGCCAGGCGCGGCAGTGCCGGGCGCGGGCGCGCCGGAAGGTGGTGTGGCACCGGAAGGTGGCGTGGTGCCGGGAGGCGGCGTGATGCCTGCGGGGTCGCCACCGGGCGGTCGATTGCCGGATGATTCGGATTCGGTGGCGGGCGCACCGCCCGGCGTCCCGGTGATCTCCGCCAGCGACGCGCTCAGCAGCAGGCGATCGCGGAGGACGACTGCCAGCATCCGCCCGGTCTCCGGTCGGTCCTCGATCCGCGCGACCAGTCCCTTCGATCCGGCGCGCGGCGCCTCTGGCGGCACCGTCGACAGCACCGTCGCCCCGGTCAGGTCCCGCAATGCCGTGCACGGCACGCTGAGCTCCAGCGACAGCGGCACGTAGTCCACCAGCGGCGCGCTCAGCTGCATCGACTGGGGCTGCGGCCAGTCCAGGCTCGCGTGTTCCTGCCGGACGGGCAGCAGCGGAGCCGCCACCGCCAGCGCCACCCCGACGACCCCCGCCACGATCCCGACCATCCGCACCCGGCCGAAACCGGAAGAATCTCCACCCACGATCGACGATGCTAGCCATATCCGGCCGCACCGGGGTGGGTCAGTGCGGGCGGCGGAGTTCGGTGACGGCCAGGCGGGCGGCTTCGCCGATGGCGGCGTCGACGACCGGCAGGGTCGGGTCGGCGCGGGCGGCGCGGGTGAAAACCGCTACCGCGACCGGGGTTTCGCCGGGGAACTCCACGACCGCGACCTCGTTGCGGATGACGCCGATGGTGCCGGTCTTGCCCGCGACGACGACGCCGCGGTGCGGGAAGGCGGCCGCGATCCGGTGTGGCCAGATCTGTCTGCTCATCACGGCGCGCGCGAATTCGGTGCTCGCCGTGGACAACACGTCGCCGCGCCAGAGCAGGGACAGGAACCGGGTCATCTCCTCGGGAGTGGTCGCGCTGGCGTAGGCGGGGTCGTAGGCCGAGACGGTCCAGGCCTCGTCGTTGTCGGCGAGCGCGGCGAAGGCCTCGGCGGTGGTGTGGGTGTCGGTGTCGCGCACCAGGCTGCGGTGCTGATCGGCGGTGCCGCCGACGACGCGGGTCTCGGTGAGGCCGAGCGCGTCGAGGAGATCGGTGACCGCGGCCAGGCCGAGTTCGCCGAGCAGCACGTCTGCGGCGGCGTTGTCGGACACCGTCATCATGGAGGTGGCCAGGTCGCGGCGGCTCAGGGTGACCGGATCGTGCAGCGCCGCGAGGCCGGTGGGTCCGGGCGTGCAGTCGGCGGGGTCGACGGTGATCCGGGCGGCCGGATCGAGCAGCCCGTCGTCGACCCGGCGGCAGAACGCCACGAACAGCAGCAGCTTGTACACCGACGCGATGACCACCCGCTCGCCGCCGCCAACGGACAGCTCGGCGGGGGAGCCGTCGCAGCGCCGGGCGTGCAGCCACCCGGTGCACCCGGCGTCGGCGAACACGGCGCGGATCCGGTCGGTCACGCTCATCGCAGGCGCTCGCGGTAGAGCACCCGATCCAGGGCGTCGGCGTGGTCGCCCGCGTCGGGACGGCGGATGATCCGGACCCGCAGGGCGACCGACTGCGGCGCGAGCGTCAGCCAGACCACGCCCGGCGTCGGTGTCGGCGGGGTGGCCGTGAGGCCGAAACACGTGCCGGCGGCGACGGCGGCCAGCACCGCCCGGTCGTCGGCCGCGGTGAGGGTCGCGGTGTCGAGGCCGCGCTCGCGCAGCAGGTCGAGCACGGTGTCGAAGGCGGGCGGATTGGCGGCGCGGGCCGGATGTGCGAAGTGCAGGTCCGCGAGCATCGGGAAGGTCGGCCGTTCGGCGGTGGTGGTGCGATGCTCGGCCGGAACCACCAGCCAGCGTGGCAGTTTCACGACCGGCCCGGCGTCGAGGTTGTCGACCAGGGCCGGATGCTCGATCACCGCGACATCGCAGATCCCGGCGCGCACCTCGGCGGCGAGGTCGACGGTCGTGCCGAGCGCGGTCGAGACGGTGCCGCCCGCGACCCGCAGCGCGGTGACACAGGCGGTGACCAGCCGGTCCGGCAACGCGGTCGTGGCCGCGAATCGCACGGTGCCGCTGCGCTGGGCGATCCGTTCGGATTCCGCGAGCAGCCGATCGGCGTCGTCGACGAGCAGCCGGGCCCGCGGGAGCAACTGCCTGCCCGCGGCGGTGAGCATCGCGCCCTGACTGGTGCGGTGGATCAGCTCGAGGTCGAGGTGCTGTTCGAGGCGGCGCAGACCCTGCGACAGCGGCGGCTGCGTCATCTCCAGCGCGGCGGCCGCCCGCCCGAAGTGGCCCTCGTCCGCGACCGCGACGAAGAACCGGAGGTGACGGAGCAGATCCATGTCGGCCATTGAACCAGCGCCCGGCGCGCGGCCACCCCGGATCGGCCACGGGTGCTCGACCGTTCACCCGATCCGGCCGGGAACGACCTGCGCCGATATCGATGCCGACTCGGCGGCGGCCGTGTCGGGTATTGGCTCGCGCGGTGGCGCCGGTGATGAGGTGCGGTGGTGACTTCCTTCGTGACCACCACCCTCCGCAGGCGCCTCGCCGCCGCCGCGCTGGCGCTCACCGCCGTCGCCGTCCCGGCCTGCTCGAACGCCTCCGAGGCGACCACCCCCGCCACCTCGTCGACCGCGTCGGTGGCGCTCTCGTTCGCCGCGCTGGAGACGGAATACGGTGCGCGCCTCGGCTTGTCGGTGGTCGACACCGGCACCGGCCGCACCGTCGCGTACCGGGCCGACGAGCGTTTCCCGATGGCCTCGACCTTCAAGGGCCTGGCCTGCGGCGCCCTGCTCCAGGCGCACCCGCTCGCGACCGGCTACTTCGACCAGGTCATCCGGTACACCGCCGCCGACATCGTCGTGAACTCCCCGGAGACCGAGCGGCACATCGACACCGGCATGACCGTCGCCGCGCTCTGCGATGCCGCGATCACCCAGTCCGACAACACCGCGGGCAACCTGCTGCTCCGGTTGCTCGGTGGCCCCGCAGGTTTCACCACCTTCCTGCGCACCCTCGGCGACTCGGTGTCGCGCCTGGATCGCTGGGAACCCGAGCTGAACACCGCGATCCCGGGCGACGAACGCGACACCACCACGGCCGCCGCGCTGGCGGCCGACTACCGGGCCCTCGTCGTCGGGACCGCGCTGGCCGAGCCCGAGCGCGCCCAGCTCGCCGCCTGGCTGAAGGCCAGCACCACGGGCGCCAAGCGGATCAAGGCGGGGTTGCCCGCGGACTGGATCGTCGGCGACAAGACCGGCACCCCGGCCTACGGGTCCGCGCTCGATGTCGCCGTCGCGTGGCCGCCGGGACGCGCGCCACTCGTGCTCGCCGTGCTCACCACCAAGCCGGAGCAGGACGCCGAGCCCGCCAACGCCCTGGTCGCCGCGGCGGCGAAACAGGCTCTCACCGAACTGGAATGACGTGCCAGCCCGCCGCCACCGATGTCGCGCAGCGCGCAGGTTCATCGCCCGCCGCGACGAACAGTGCGGTGAGGACCGGGATTCCGGAGTCCAGCGTGGCCGGTGGCAGCGGGCCGGTGGCGACCAGCCCGGCCAAGCCGTGGCCGAAAGTCCAGCTCTGGATGGCCAGTTCGAGCGGATCGACCTCCGCGCGGAAGCGGCCGGCGGCGCGGGCCGAGGCGGCCGCCGTCACCAGGCGGTCCAGGGTGGCGTCGGCGGCCGCGGCGTCCTCGAGGGCGAACCCGGCGTCGAACATCACCCGGTAGAGGTCGGGATTCGCGAGCGCGTTGGCCAGGTACGCGCTGCCGAGGGCGGCCAGATCGCGCACCGGATCGTCGGTGACGGGCACGTCGGCCAGCCGGGCCGCCAGCCGGGTGAAGCCCTCCTGCCGGACCGCGCGCCACAGCCCGTCCATCCCGTCGAAGTAGGTGTAGACGGCCATCGTCGACACCGCGGTGCCCGCGACGAGACCGCGCAACGTGACCGGCTGCCGTTCGCGCAGCAGCTGGGCCGCGCGGTCGATGAGCATCGCGCGCACCGCGGGATTCCTCGTCCGTGCCATGGTGTCAGATTACATATCAATGTTATGTTATCGGCAGTCGACCCTCGGATGGTGGGAGTGAACATGGCAGTGGAACTGGTGAATCCCGACGGGCTGCCCAAGCCCGAGGTCTATCGGCAGCTCTCGATCGCGACCGGGTCGCGGCTGGTCTTCCTGGCCGGGCAGGTGGCGCGCGATGCCGACGGAAACCCGGTCGGTACAGGCGATTTCGCGGCGCAGGTCGAACAGGCGTACCTCAATATCGGCACCGCGCTGGCCGCGATCGGCGGCTCGTTCGACGATGTCGCCAAGCTGACCATCTATGTCGTGGACTGGGGCCCGGACAAGTACCCGCTGCTGGGTGAGGGGGTCGCCCGCGCCGCGGCGAAACTCGGCGTCGACCCGGTCAAGCCGATCACCCTGCTCGGCGTCGCGGCGCTGGGCGAGCCCGACCTGCTCGTCGAGGTCGAGGCCACCGCCGTCCTCGCCTGACCGATCAGCTCGCGCCCGCGACGAGCACCGGAGTCCCGGCCGCGCGATAGCGGCCGGGGGCGGTGCCGAACGCGCGCTTGAACGCCTTGCCGAAGGCGTATTCGGAGCCGTAGCCGCTGCGCCGGGCCACCGTCGCCAGCGGATGATCGGTGTCGCGGAGCAGCCGGGCGGCGGTGAGCATCCGCCAGCGGGTGAGGTAGGTCAGCGGCGGTTCGCCGACGAGCTCGGCGAACCGGCGGGCGAAGGCGGCGCGGCTCAGACCCGCGGTGGCGCCGAGGGATTCGACGGTCCAGCCGTGCGCCGGGTCGTCGTGGATGGCGCGCAGGGATCGGGAGATGTCGGCGTCGGCGACCGCGGCGGCCCAGCCCGAGGACGTCGCGGCCTCGGCGAGATGGGCCCGCAGCAGATAGAGCAGCAGCAGATCCAGCAGCGGGGGAATCGCCGCGTCGGAGCCGGGTCCGGCGTCGGTGAGTTCGGCGGCGAGCAGTTCGACGGCGGCGCGCAGCGCCGGATGGGTGCCCAGCCGGGCCGGGGCGTGCACCACCTCGGGCAGTTCGGTCAGCAGGGGATGGGTGCGGTCGACGGCGAGGTGATACGACCCGCACAGCAGCGTCGCTGCCGCGCCCGGTCCCTCGATGAGCCGGATGTCGCCCGGTCCGGCGGTTTCGGTGATGGGACTGTCGAGCTGGTCGAGCAGATCGTGGGCGATGCCGCGCGGCAGGAACACCGCGTCGCCCGCGCCGAGCGCGAGCGGTTCCACCCCGGGCCGGGTCAACCAGCACGAGCCCTGGAGGACGACGTGGAAGCCCGCGCCGTCGATGTGCGGATACCGCCTGCCCCACGTGCCGTGCCGCACGAACATGCCGGAGGCGGGGGTGCCGGTCCGCGCGGTGGCGAGGACGTCGCTGAGCAGGTCCATGTCAGGAAGCCTACGTCACGAGACGATGGGATATCTGCGGAAGATTCTGGATGATTTTCTGTCTCGATCATGGTGCATAACCTGAGTTCATCATCCCGATGAACAAGGAGAACGACATGAAGATCGCCGTCTACGGAGCCACTGGACACGTCGGCCGATTCGCGGTGGCCGAGCTGCGCGGGCGCGGCATCGACCCGGTGGTGGTCGGCCGCGACGCGGAGCGGCTCGCCGAGGTCGGCGGGGTGGTCCGGGTGGCCGCCGCCGACGATCACGACGCCCTGGTCGACGCCTTCACCGGGATCGACGTCGTGATCAGCACCCTGCCCGACTACACCGGCAACGGGACGGGCGTGCTGCGCGCCGCCATCGCGGCGGGTGCCCACTACGTCGACGTCGCGGGCGAACAGCTCTTCGTCCAGCGGGTGTTCACCGAGTACGGTCCGCTCGCGGCCGCGGCGGGGGTCACCCTGGCCACCGCCACCACCGAGGCGGGCATCTTCGGCGATCTGCTCGCCCACCTCGGGGCACAGCGGCTCGGCGGTGCCGACGAGATCGTGCTGAGTCATGTCGCCTTGCCGGGCGGGGAGGGTTCGCGCGGCAGCATGCACACGGTCCTGAAGAACCTGGACGTCTTCACCAGTGGTGGGTTGTCCTGGTCGGACGGCGAGTTCCGCACCGGCTCCCAGCCGCGCCGCGACACCTTCCTGGTTCCCGGCACCACCGAACCCATTGCCGTGCGCAAGTTCCCGCAGCCGTCGGTGGTGACGATCCCGCGGCACACGCAGGCGGGCTCGGTCGAGGGTGTGCTGGCGACGTCGATCTTCGAGATCATCGGCACCGTCACCGAGGCCGATCTGGCGGCCGCGCCGGAGACGCCGTCGGCGCCCGCCGCGTATTCGGTGGTCGTCGATGTCCGCCATGAGGGGCGCACCCTGCGCGGCATCGGCAGCGGACCCGACGCCTACCGCAACAGCGCCCAGCTCGCGGTCGAGGTCGCCACCCGGATCGCCGCCGGCGCGGGCACGCCGGGCGCGCAGGCTCCCGCCGAGCTGTTCGAGCCCGCCGAATTCCTCGACGCGCTGGCCGCGTTCGGCATGACGTGGACCCTCGACTGACCGGTGGTGCCCGGCCGGGCAACTGTCTCAGTGGGTTTCGGCCGTCGCGCCCCGCGCGTGACGGTCGCCACGGTCGGCACCGCCCGGAACCGGTATCTCCGCAGGTCGGCGGATCGAGGACATCCCGATTCGGTAACGAATCGCAGACGAACTCGTGATGAACCCTCCTCGCTCGGGTGGCAGGCGGGGCGAGGGCTCGATATGCTCGCCTGCGTTATCGAAACGGGCTGTCGTGCTGCGCGTTCGGTGTGCCGATTGGTGGTTGGGGGCCTGTGAGTACTGCGGAAGTCGGGCCGATGGCACAGTCGACGACTGTGTCGCCGGGGGAGGGCACCGCCCGCGGGGTGACCGCGGGGGCCGCCGGATACGTGGTGCTCGGCGCCGGGGTGGTGCTGGCCGCGATCGCCGCCGTGGTCGCGGTGTTCACGCCGACCGCCATCGGGATTCCGGTGCTCGCCGCGTCACTCGCCGTCGCCCTGATCGCCTGCCCCGCGGTGTTCGTCGCCCTGCGTCAGCACGCGCGGGCGCGCGCCGCCACGGCCGCCGCCGAGCGGGCCGAACAGCAGCTGGCCGCGGCCGTCGCCGAGGCGACCCAGCGGATCACCACCGCCGAGGACCACGCCACCCACTACGCCTGGGAGGCACAGGAGAACGGCCGCCGTGGCGCGGCCGCGCTGGCCGCCTTCGCCGGCGCCGCGGGCCGCATCCAGGCCATGACCACCTCGATGCTGGCCGAACTGCGCGAGATGGAACACCGGCACGCCGACCCGCGCGTGCTCACCGACCTGCTCCACATCGACCACCGCACCGCGCAGACCGGTCGGCTGGCCGACAGCATCGCGGTGCTCAGCGGTGCCCGCACCGGCCGCCGCTGGGCGAAACCGATTGCGATGGAATCGATCCTGCGCGGCGCGATGGGCCGGGTCGCCGGGTACCAGCGCGTGCGGCTGCGTGCCATCGCCGACGTCGGCATCGCCGGGCACGCCGCCGAGGGCGTGATGCACACCCTGGCCGAACTGCTCGACAACGCCTGCAACTTCTCCCCGCCCACCACCGAGGTGCACGTCTACGCCGCGGAAGTGCCAGCGGGCGTGGTGATCACGATCGAGGACAGCGGCCTGGTGATGAGCGATTCGGCGCTGCGCCGGGCCGAGGCCGCGGTGAGCGGGCGCGACCACAAGGGCAAGGGCGCCGACCTGGCCTCGCTCTCTGGCACCCGGCTCGGTCTGGCCGTCGTCGGCCACCTGGCCCGCAAACACGAACTCACCGTGTCGTATCGGCCGTCGGCGATCGGCGGCACGGCGGTGGTCGTCGTCGTCCCGCGTGAGCTCACCGCCCGCGCCGAACGCCGCAGCCGCCCCGCCGCCCAGCTCGCCGCGCCCACCCCGCGACGCACCGAACCCCAGCTCACCACCCTCGGCCAGTTCGACGCGCCCACTCCGCGGGCCCAGCACGCCAGGACCACCGACGAACTGGGCTGGGCCGAGACCGTCGGGCAGCCCGCCCACCGGATCGCGGCCGAGCCGCCGACTCCCACGGTGTCCGCCTCGCCCGCGCTGCCCAAGCGGCGCCGCGGCGACACCCTGGCCAAAGTCCATCCCGACGGCCTGACCGGCTCGCCGGTCGCCGACACCGCACCGGCCAAGCCGGCCGCGCTCGGCGCGTTCCAGCGGTCCGCGCCCGGTCGGGCGGCGGATCGGTCCGGCCACCACCCAGGCAGCGCCGCCACTGCTCCCGACCCCATGGAGGACCGATGACCACCACCGCCCCGACGAACCTCGGCTGGCTGCTCGAGAAACTGCTCGCCCGCACCCCACGCACCCGGCACGCGCTGCTGCTGTCCGGGGACGGCCTGAAGATCTGCCACACACCGGAACTCGATGTCGATCGCGCCGATCAGCTGGCCGCGATCGCCGCCGGGTTCCAGAGCCTGTCGCACGGGGCTTCCGTCGAGTTCGGTGACGGGCGTGGCGGTGTCCGCCAGTCGATGACCGAGTTCTACGGCGGCATCCTGTTCGTGGTCGAGGCGGGACGCGGCGCGCACTTAGCGGTGGTGGCCGCCGAGGACGCCGACGCGGGGCTGGTCGGGCACACCATGCACGAGCTGGTCGAACAGCTCGGTGAGCATATGGCCGCCCAGCCCAGAAGCGGAGCGCCGAATTGAGCAGGTCGGTCCGCGACGAGGATCCGGACCGGTTCTACACGCTCACCGGCGGACGGGCCCCGGCCACCGAGGACTTCGACCTGGTGACCCTGGTGGTCAGTGAATCGGCGCCGTCGGCGGGGATGACCTCCGAGCAGGTCGCGATCCTGGACATGTGCCGGGCGCCGACCGCGGTCGTGGAGATCGCGGCGGAACTGCGGCTGCCGGTCGGCGTCGCCACGGTCCTGCTGGGGGACCTGCTGCACGCGGGGAAGATCACCGTTCGGCCGCCGCTGTCGGCGGCGATGTCGCTGGATGCCTCCACCCTCGAGAAGGTGCTCGTTGGACTTCGCAAGCTCTGAATCCGCGCCCGAGCGGTCGCTGGCACCGCTGCACAGCACGGCCAAGCACGGGCTGAAGATCGTCGTCATCGGCGGATTCGGCGTCGGCAAGACGACCCTGGTGCGCTCGGTGAGCGAGATCAGGCCGCTCGACACCGAGGCGACGATGACCGACATGGGTGTCGGGATCGACGACGCCACCGGCGTTCCCGGCAAGTCGACCACCACGGTGGCCTTCGACTTCGGCCGGATCACCCTCGACGCCGAACACGTGCTGTACCTGTTCGGCGCGCCGGGCCAGCAACGGTTCTGGTTCCTGTGGGACCGGCTGTTCACCGGCGCGCTCGGCGCGATCGTGCTGGTCGATCAGCGCCGGATCGAGGACTCCTGGTACGCGATCGACCGGCTCGAACACCAGGGCACCCCGTTCGTGGTCGCCTGCAACGACTTCGGCGGCTCGCACCAGCCGCAGGACGTGCGCGACGCGCTCGACCTCGATCCCGCCGTGCCGCTGGTGATGTGTGACGCGCGCTCGCGCGAATCGAGCAAACAGGTGCTGATCGCTCTGGTCGAGCACTTGTATTCCGCTGTCCCGCAGGGGGAGACCGTCTGATGAGCACACCCACCGGCACCGGTGCCTGCCCGATCACCGGCGCGGTGCCGCTGAGCGGTCCCGAATTCCATATCGAGCCGCACGAGGTCTACCGCAGGATGCGGCGCGAGCACGGTCCGGTGGTCGCGGTCGAGCTGCCCGGCGGGTTCCCCGCGTGGCTGGTCATCGGCTACCGCGAACTGCACCAGGTGACCAGCGATCCGCTGCTGTTCCCGCGCGATGTGTCGCTGTGGAACCAGTGGGGCCGGGTACCCGAGGACTGGCCGCTGCTGCCGATGGTCGGCAGGCCGATGCCCTCGATCTACTTCACCGCCGGTGCCGAGCACCGCAGGCATCTGGCGATGGTGGAACCCGCGCTCGACGCCGTCGACCACTTCGAATTGCGCCGGGCCTGTGAGGAACTCGCCGATCGCCTGGTCGACGGATTCTGCGGCCGCGGCAGCGCGGACCTGGTGGCCGAGTTCGCCGAACCGCTGCCGGTGCTGGCGCTGGGCCGCATCCTCGGCCTGCCCGACAGCGACGCCGCCGACCTGGCCCTCACCATGAAGCTGCTCGCCGACGGCGGCGCCGACGCCCAGGCCGGGCACGCCCGCTTCGGCGAGCACATGGCCCGGCTGCTCGCGGCCAAGAAGGCAAGGCCCGCAGGCGATCTGGTGTCGCTGATGCTGGCCGACCCGCAACCGTTCACCGACGAGGAATACATCAACGACCTGATGGCGATCACCGCCGCGGGTCACCTCACCACGGCCGACTGGCTGGGCAGCTCCATGCGGCTGATGCTCGTCGACGACCGGTTCGCGGCCGCGCTCGGTGGCGGCAGGCGCAGCGTCGGCCAGGCCATGAACGAGGTGCTCTGGGAAGAGGGCCCGACCTCGATCCTGGCCGGGCGCTGGGCCGCCCGCGACACCCGCCTGGCCGATCAGACCATCCGGGCGGGCGACATGCTGCTGCTCGGACTGGCCGCGGCCAATCTCGACCCGCACATCCGCCAGTCGTTCACCGACGGTGACACGGTGCCGACCGGCAACAACGCGCACTTCGCGTTCAGCTACGGCGAATACCGCTGCCCCTTCCCGGCGCAGCAGATCGCCGAGATCATCGCCAGGACCGGGATCGAGGTGCTGCTCGACCGGCTCCCCGATGTCGACCTGGCCGTGCCCGCCGAGCAACTCACCCGGCGACCTTCGGCTTTCCTTCGGGGCATGACCGCACTGCCCGTTCGTTTCACACCAGTCAGACCCGTCGGAGGTTCGTCGTGAGTTCCCAGTGCCCTTTCGCCATCGATCCCATGGTCGGTGACCTCAACGGAGAGACCGCCCGACTGCGCGCCGAAGGTCCGCTCACCCGGATCGACCTGCTCGGTGTGCCCGCCTGGACCGTCACCGACCACGCCGTCGCCCGGCAGCTGACCACCGACTCCCGCCTGGTCAAGGACATCCACGCGTGGAAGCTGTGGACCGACGGCGTGGTGACCAACCAGTGGCCGCTGATCGGCATGGTGGACGTCGACCGGTCGATGTTCAACGTCGACGGCGCCGAGCACCGCAGGCTGCGGCTCAAGACCGCGCAGGCGCTGGCGCCGCGCCGGCTCGAGGAACTGCGGCCGGTGATCGAGCGGCTCACCCTCGAACTGCTCGACGACCTCGCCGCGGCGGGCGCCGACGGCACGCCGGTCGACCTCAAGGCCGTCTTCGCCTACCCGCTGCCGATGCGGGTGGTCGGCGACCTGATGGGCGTCGCGCGCGAGGACCACGCGCAGCTGCTCGACTGGTACAAGAAGTTCTTCTCGGTGATGACCCCGCAGGACGAGCGCCTGCGCGTGATCGGCGAGCTCGACGTGTACTTCACCGATCAGGTGCGGCAGAAGATCGCGAATCCCGGCGACGATCTGACCTCGGCGTTCGTCGTCGCCGACGAGGAGGGCGGCGAGCCGCTCACCGAGGAGGAGGCGATCGGCAACATCAAGGCCCTCGTCGCCGCCGGGCACGAGACCACCGTGAGCCTGATCGTCAACACCGTGCGCGCGCTGCTCAACGAACCCGAGCAGCTGGCGAAAGTCCTGGCGGGCGACGTGGACTGGAAGCAGGTCATCGAGGAGTCGCTGCGCTGGGACGGGCCGGTCTCGCACCTGCTGATGCGCTTCGCCACCGAGGACATCACCGTCGGCGACACCGTGATCGCCAAAGGCGAGGGCGTGGTGATGTCCTACCGTGCCATCGGCCGCGACACCGCCGTGCACGGCGAGACCGCCGACGAGTTCGACGTGACCCGCCCGACCGCCAACCGCCACCTCGCCTTCGGCTACGGCCCGCATATCTGCCCCGGCGCCGCGCTGTCCCGGCTGGAGGCCGCGATCGCGCTGCCCGCGCTGTTCGCCCGCTTCCCGGAGCTGCGGCTGGCCGTGCCCGACAGTGAGCTCGGCAACTTGCCGGTGCTCACGCAGAACGATCTGGCCGCGCTGCCGATCATCCTGAACTGACCGGCGTCGCGTCGCGCCCGGTGCTCCGGCACCGGGCGCGACGCACTACTTCATCGCGGTGTCCCTACAGGCCCAGATCGCGGCCGATGAGCTCCTTCATGATCTCGTTGGAGCCCGCCCAGATCTTGGTGACCCTGGCGTCCATCCAGGCCCGCGCGACCCGGTACTCGCGCATGTAGCCGTAGCCGCCGTGCAGCTGCACGCAGGCGTCGAGCACCTCGTTCTGCACCTGCGCCGACCACCACTTCGCCTTCGCGGCGTCGACCGCGGACAGCGTGCCCGCGGCGTGCGCGGCGATGCCCTGGTCGACGAACGCCTGCGTCACTTCGACTTTGGTGACCAGCTCGGCGAAGAGGAACTTGTTGTACTGGAAGCTGCCGATCTGCTGCCCGAACGCCTTGCGCTCCTTGGCGTAGGTCAGCGTCTCGTCCAGGATGGCCGCGGCGTGGGCGATATTGGAGATCGCGGCGCCGATGCGTTCCTGCGGCAGCCGCTCCATCATGGCGATGAAGCCGCGGTCGACCTCGCCGATCCGGTTGGCGTCGGGCACCCGGACGTTGTCGAAGAACAGTTCGGCGGTGTCGGATTCGGGCTGACCCACCTTGTCGAGCTTGCGGCCGCGGGTGAAGCCCTCCATGCCGTTCTCGACCGCGAACAGCGTGATGCCCTTGGCCTTCTTCTCCGGGCTGGTGCGGGCGGCGACGATGACCAGGTCGGCGTTGAAACCGTTGGTGATGAAGGTCTTCAAGCCGTTGATGATCCAGTCGTCGCCGTCGCGCACCGCGGTGGTCTTGAGCGCGGCCAGGTCCGAACCGCCCGAGGGCTCGGTCATGCCGATGGCGGTGACGATCTCACCGGTGCAGAACTTGGGCAGCCAGCGCCGCTTCTGCTCGTCGGTGGTCAGTTCCACCAGGTAGGGCGCGCACACGTCGTAGTGGATGCCGAACGAGGACGACAGCGCCGCACCGGCTTTGGCGAGTTCCTCGCCGAGGACCGCGGCGAACCGGTAGTCGCCCGCGTCGCTGCCGCCGAACTCCTCCGGCACGCCGAGGCCGAGGTAGCCGAGTTCACCGGCGGCCAGCCAGGTCGCGCGGTCGATCGCGCGCTCCTCGGCGAAGCGCTCGGCGTTGGGCTCGATCGAGCGCTTGACGAATTCGGCGACGGACGCGCGGAACGCCTCGTGGTCCTCGGAGTAGATGGTGCGCTGCATGGTTTTCCTTTCGCTTCCTACTGTTCGGGCCGTACGCCCAGCAGAACCAGCGACGCCTGGACCACCTTGGCCGCGTCGGGTTCCTCGCCGCTGATCACGTCGGCGTAGATGAAGGTCTCGGTGATCCGCGCGAGCAGCAGCGCCAGTTCCGGCACCGGCAGTGGCGGATCGAGGGTGCCCGCCGCGATCTCCTCGGTGAGCAGGCCGGCGATCACGTCGACGAAGCGTCGCTGCACGGAACCGGCGCGGGTGGTGAGCAGGCGCAGCGCGCGTTCGGGTTCGCGGCGCAGGAACTGGCGAAAGGCGTCGGAGGTGTTCACCGCTTCGGCGAAATCGCCCAGCACGCGGGCGATCCGGCGGGCACCCTGCGCGGTGTTGGCGGTGGCTGCGCGGCGCAGCGTGGGTTCGGCCACCGACCAGATCACCTCGGCGAGCAATTCGTCGCGGCCGCCGACCCAGCGGAACAGGGTGGCCCGGTTGACGCCGAGCTCGACGGCGAGCTCCTTCATCTCCAGCCTGCGGCCCGCCAGGAACCCTGATCTGGCCGCCTTGAAGGCGGTGAGGGCGTCGGGCCGGGCGGCGAGATCGTCGAGTCGCTTGCTCAGCGCGGTCTGCTCGGTCACGTCACCTCCGGGTGCAACATCTCCCTCAGTGTATGGACTGTGCAACGTCTGTCAATATGTTGCACGAATCGGGGCATGAAAAAACTCCCCGGTCGCGATGACCGGGGAGTTCGCTGTAGCCCCGACGGGATTTGAACCCGCGCTACCGCCTTGAGAGGGCGGCGTCCTAGGCCGCTAGACGACGGGGCCAGAACTACGATTCACCGGGGTGAACCGCGCGGAACATACGATAGCCGACGACCGGGCAATCAACCAAAACGGCTGGTCGGCTGCCCGGTCGGGCCGACAGGGCGGACCCTGTCCGGACGGTCGGCGACTAGCTGGTCGGCTTCGGCGCGGCGCTGGAGCCGGTCGCGAGGGCCTCGAGGCCCTTGAGCAGCACGGCCGAGCCGGAGATCGGCGGGTCGGCGATCGGCTGCGGGGCGACGCCCAGCTGGCCGAAGGCGGACGGCAGGGCCGAGCCCGAGGTCAGCGCCTCGAGGCCCTTGAGCAGCACGGCCGAGCCCGAGATGGGCGGGTCGGCGACGATCTTCGGAGCGGTGGCCGAGCCGGAACCCAGCGCCTCGAGGCCCTTGACCAGGACGGCCGAGCCCGAGACGGGCGGGTCGGCGATGGGCTCGGGGGCGGCGGCCGACGCGAATTCGGTGCCGCTCAGGACGATTCCCGCCGCGACAGCGGCGACGCCGAGGATACGCAGGGTGCGCATAGTTGATCTCCTGAAGTTTCTCTCACCCGCCCGAATCGGCCGGCGAGAGCTAATTGATAGCAGACCGGACGAGGCGGTCGCAGTCGCAATGTTGAACAATGCGGAAACGGCGCTCCGATAAATGGGGTCGATTCCTTTCGGTGACCTGGGGATCTGGATTGCCGAATGATTTGGGTCACAGCGAGGTTTTGTTCCGGGATCTCGGTTCACGCGCGCTAATCGGCCTATTGCGAGACCGTTCGGGGACCTCGGGGACACCTGTCTGTGAAGTTTCTGTGTGATCTGTGTCACCGATTCTGCGGCCTTCCCGGGCGTCGGTCATGCGTGATGTCGATCGACGATAGGCATGTGGACCTGGGGAATCTCGGAGGATTCGGCGGTGTGGCGCTGTTCGCTGATGCGTGCCGGTGGTGCTCCAGCCTTGTCGATCGGCGGTCGGGCCGTGAAAAATCCGCGACCGGATAAGAATCACCCCGCTGTGAAACCTTGTCGATTTCCTTCGTTTCCATTCGCGCTATGCAGGTGAACGAAAGATGAATCGGCAGAGGTTTCGGCACTGTTGTGTCGCGCATCACACTCGATCCTTCCGGGCGGGAAAAGACGGGTTCGATGCGCGGATTGTTTCTGTGTAGGATTCGCTTGCCGATAATTGTGCGCGGTCGACAATTCGAGTAATTGATCGGCTCGTGTTCCGGTGGATGTTTCCTTTTCGGGCGAATCCTCGGCGACGCGGCTGGTTGACCACCCCGGCGGGACGGGGGAGGGTGGGGCGATGGCCAGCAAGGAAGTGCGGGGCGGGGTGGAGATGTCGAACCTCGACCAGCCGTTGTTCGACGGTGCCGAGGCGACCAAGCGGGACCTGGTGGACTACCTGGAGTTCGCCGGGGAGCGGCTGGTGCGCGTGCTGCGGGGCCGCCCGCTGTCGGTGGTGCGGGTGCGGCCGGGGCAGGAACCGTTCATGCAGAAGAACCTGCCGAAGTACACGCCGGAATGGGTGCCCCGGGTGACGGTGTGGGCCGAGAGCTCGCACCGGGAGGTCACCTACGCGCTCGGCAACGACGAGCGGACACTGCTGTGGTTCGGCAATCAGCGGGCCGTGGAGTATCACCCCACCCTGCTGCCGGTGGACCACAGCGCCGGGCCGACCCATCTGGTGCTCGACCTCGACCCGTCACCGGGGCAGACCTTTCGCGACGCCGCGGCGGGCGCCCACCTGATCCGGGCCGCGCTCACCGCGGACGGACTCGACGGCGCGGTGAAAACCAGCGGCGCCAAGGGTTTACACGTGTTCGTCCCGGTCGTGCCGGGCATCGCGATCGAGGACGCGGCCGCCGCGACCCGGGCGATCGCCGCCCGCGCCGAACGCATCGACCCGGCCGTCGGCACCACCGCGTTCATCCGGGAAGACCGGCACGGCAAGGTCTTCCTCGATTCGACCAGGGCGGGCGGCGCCACCGTCATCGCGGCCTACAGCCCGCGCATCCGCCCCGGCGTCCCGGTCTCGTTTCCCCTGCGCTGGAGCGATATCGACGATGTCGTCCCCGCCGACTTCACCCTCCGCAGCGCGCCGAACCTGCTCGGCGACACCGATCCGTGGGCCACGGAAATGCCCGCACCACAGGCACTTCCGGCCGACCTGATCGCCGAGGGGCACACCATCCCGATCGCCAGGGTGCAGGCCATGCACGAGGGCAAGCGCCGGGCCAAGGCGCGGCGGGAGAGCTGAACGCCGCGGCGGCCCGATGACCTGGGGAGGTCATCGGGCCGCCGGGTGTTCGAGGGGATTACTTGCCGATCGCGGCGACGCCCGCCTGGGCGAACTTCTCGTCCAGGTCGCCGCTCGGGGCGCCGGCCACGCCGATGCCGGCGATCGGGGCGCCGTTGGCCTTCACCGGCGCGCCGCCGCCGAGGAACAGGGTGCCGTCGATGTCGGCCAGGTGCGGGGCGGACTCGAGGCGCTTGCTCAGCTCGGTGGTGGGGGCGTTCCAGGAGACGGCGGTGAACGCCTTCTGCTGGGCGGCGTCGTAGGACTGCGGGCCCGCGCCGTCGCCGCGCAGGGTGACGATGACATTGCCGTTGCGGTCGACGACCGCGACGCTGACCCGCTGGTTCTCCTTGGCCGCCGCGTCGAGCGCGGTCTGCGCGGCCTTGGTGGCGGCGGCGATCGAGAGGTGGGTGCTCTGGGTCAGGTTGGCGTCGGCGGCGTCGGCGACGACGGGGGTGCGGGTCGCGGCGTCGGGGTTCTGGGCCTGCACCGTCACCACGCCAACCACGCCCGCGGCGACGACGGCGGCCGAGGCGCCGGCGACGATGAGGCGGTTGCGGGTGCTGAACTTGGTGCTCATGGCTGCTCCTGATCGGATTCTCGGCCGTCCGGCGGTGGTGCCGTGGCCTGTTGATATCCATCCTGTGCGCTGGGCGGCCCGCGCGGATCGGCGAACCGGCTGCACTTGCGCGGCCGGATCGGGCGACACCGGGGTCAACCGATCGGATGACCCGGGCACGGCGTCCCGCGAGGGAGAATGGGGGAGTTTGCCCAGCTGATGTGGACGGGAGGTACCGATGCGGAGCACACTCGGCGACCGGAACGACGATACGCGCCTGCTCACGGTCATCGTCTACAGCGCGTTCTACGTACTGTTGGCCGCCTCGCTCATGCGCTGGCTGATCCGGCACGCCGACACCCGCTCGACCCCGCTCGTCGTCGCGCTCGCGCTGCTGCTCGCGGTGCTCTACGCGATGAGCGAGCTGCGGCATTCGAATCGGGTGATGTGGTTCGCGGCGCTCGTCGCGACCTGGGCGGTGCTGGTGGTGCTGGCACCGAGCTTCGCCTGGTGCGCGGTTCCGTTGGTGTACACCGGTTTACGGATTCTGTCGGTGCGCGTCGCGGTGACGCTGGTCTGCGCGCTGACCGCGCTGGTGGTGTTCAGTCAGGTGCGGATCGCGGGCTGGCTGGATCCGAACCTGGTGCTCGCGCCGCCCGCGGTTGCCGCGGTGACCACCGTGCTGTTCGTCGGCATGCGCCGCCAGACCGAACACCAGGCGGCGCTCATCGACGACCTCGTCCGCACCCGGCAGGAACTGGCCGAGACCGAGCGCCGCGAGGGCACTCTCGCCGAACGGGAACGGCTCGCCATGGAGATCCACGACACCCTCGCGCAGGGGCTGTCCAGCCAGCGGATGCTGTTGCAGGCGGCGGATCTGGTGTGGGACAGCGATCCCGGACTGGCGCGCGCTCATCTGCGCTCGGCCGCCGAGATCGCCGACCGCGACCTCGCCGAGGCCCGGCGCTTCGTCCACGACCTGGCGCCCGCCGACCTGGCCGCCGGCGGTTCGCTCGCCGCCGCGCTCACCGCGCTCGCCGCGCGGGAGTCCGGCGACACCCTCACGGTGCGCTGTCATCTGGAAGGCACCCCTGGCCCGCTGCCGCAGCGGGTGGAGGCGACGCTGCTGCGGGTGGCGCAGGGCGCGCTCGCCAATGTGCGCGAACACGCGGCGGCGACGACCGCGACCATCACCCTCACCAGCCTCGACGACCAGATCCTCCTCGATGTGGCCGACGACGGGCGCGGGTTCGATCCCGACGAGCGGGCCGATCCGGCCGAGCATCGCGGGCACGGCCTGCCCGCGATCCGGGCGCGGGTGCGTCAGCTGGGTGGGACCTGCGCGATCGAATCGGCGCCCGGCGACGGCACCGTGCTCTCGGTCGCGATTCCGCTCGCCGTCGGCTGAGAGCGCTACGCGGCGGCGGGCAGCCAGTACCGGTGCGGTCGGGGCGCCGGGAGAACCAGCCGGGTCGTGCTCGGACGCATCCGGGGGCGGGTCCCGGCCGGGCCGCCGGCCGACCCAGCCTCGGCCGGTACAGCAGGCCATTCGGTGCGGGTGACCTCGGCCGGTATGTCGACGGTGGTGCGGCCGGCGGTATTCGTGATCGGTTCGCGGGCCGCCGCGCGGCCGATCCGCGCCATCGGGCGCTGATCGGCGAACACGACCATGCGTAGCACCAGGAACCGGCCGATCCCGGCGAGGCCCGACGCCGACAGGTACACGACCTGCTCGGTGAGCACCCCCGGCGCCGCCTGCACGGCGAACAGCGCGAACATCGCCGCGCTCGTCACCGCGTAGGCCGCCGCGGCCGACCCCGCCGACTGCCAGTGCTCCCGCCACCCCGGCAGCGTGCGCCCGCCGAAGGTGATCAGCGCGTGCAGCACCGTGCCGAGCAGCGTCGAGACGATCGTGACCACCGCGTTCGCGACGGCCCACGGCAGCACGCAGGCCAGCTGCGCCACCGCCGCGCTCGACGCCAGGCCCAGCCCGCCGCCGCAGGCGACGAACCGCGCGAAGGCCGCGATCGGGCCGGTCGCGGTGGCCTCGGCCGACGGTGTGCGCACGATGTTCGTCATGTCGAACACTGTACGGCTACCGTACGGTGTGCGCAATGAGGAACGATGTTCCGGTGGGGAGTGCGCGCTAGCATCGGCACTTGTGAAACCCGCCGTCCGCCTGTTGATCTGCGACGATCACGCCGTCGTCCGCGCCGGACTGCACGCGCTGCTGTCGAGCGCGCCCGATATCGAGGTCATCGGCGAGGCCGCCGACGGCCCGGCCGCGGTCGCGCTGGCGGCGAGCCTGCGCCCCGACGTGGTGCTGATGGACCTGCAACTCGGCAGCGACATGGACGGTGTCGAAGCCACCCGCCGGATCACCGCGCAGCCGGCGCCGACCCCGCACGTGCTGGTTCTCACCACCTACGACACCGACGCCGACATCACCCGCGCGATCGAGGCGGGTGCCACCGGCTACCTGCTCAAAGCCGAGCGGCCCGAGGAGCTGTTCGCCGCGATCCACGCCGCCGCGAGCGGGCAGACCGCGCTGTCCGCGCCGGTCGCGGCGAAGGTGATGGCCAAGATGCGCAATCCCGGACCCACCCTCACCGCGCGCGAACGCGACATCCTCGGCCAGCTCGCCCAGGGCCTCGGCAACCGCGAGATCGCCCGCGCGCTGCACATCAGCGAGGCGACGGTGAAGACGCACCTGGGCCGCATCTACGACAAGCTCGGCGTCGACACCAGGGCGGCGGCCGTCGCGGTGGCGACGGAGAAGCGCCTGCTCGCCTGAACCGCCGACGGCTGTAACGCCGGGGCCGCCGCGGGCTCTGAAGGGTGCGGCGATGGCTATGCTTGGCCGAGCGAGAGGAGCCGGTGCGAATGGACTGCGACGAATTCGTCGAGCTGGTCACCAGCTTCCTCGACGGCGCCCTCGACAGCGCGACCGAACTGCGCTTCCTCGCCCATCTCGCCGAGTGCGACGGCTGCGAGGTCTACCTCGAACAGATCCGCCGCACCACCCGTGACCTCGGCGGACTCGCGCCCGAGCAGCTCTCCGGCCCGGCGCGCACCACCTTGCTCGCGGCGTTCCGCGACTGGCACCGCCCCGCCTGAGCGGCTCAGGCCGGCGTCAGCGTGGCCGCCCCGAACGACACGTGGAAGCGGGCGCACCAGATGCTCACCGACTCGACGGCCGACAGGTCCGTGCCTGCGGGCAGGGTGTAGTTCTGGTTGCCCTCGTTGCCCTTGAGCGCGCCCAGATCGATGTGCGTGCCGTCGTCGAAGTTGTGCCAGTCGTCGCCGATCACCGGCTGATCGGTGAGCCACACGTGCAGCGCGGGACCGTCGGAGGTGCGCAGGTCGGTGATCCGCAGGACCAGCGTGCCGTCGGGCAGGCGCTGGAGCTGCGCCGAGCCGGTCGTGTCGTGTTCGTGGGAGAGGAATTCGCCGGACGCGATCACCGAGACCGGCGCGTCGCCCATGGCGGTGACCGGCGCCTCGTCGACGGTCGTCGTGGTGAACAGCCGCCACGGCTGGAACAGGTAGAGGCCCACGACCAGCGCGGCGACGAACCCCACCGCCAGCACGCTGAGGACTGTTCGGCGGATACGGCGGTGTGGCATGGTCTTCTCCTTCTCTCGCATGCGTTCTCCGTTCCCGGACCGGTCCCGCGCGTTACACCGCCGCGCGGCGGTACTGTGCTGCCAGCGACGCGAGTGGTGACAGCGAGGAGACCCGGTGGGACACGACGGCGCCCTGCCCGCCGACGACGTGCTCGTCGCCGAGCTGCGAGCGGGTGTCGACGCGACGTTCGCGCTGGTCGTCGATGCCTGGTCGGGCTCGATGCTGCGGCTGGCGCGCTCGTTCGTCTCCACCGACGCCTCGGCCGAGGAAGTGGTCCAGGAGGCGTGGCTGGCCGTGGTGCGCGGTGTCGACCGGTTCGAAGGCCGGTCCTCACTCAAGACCTGGGTGTATCGGATCCTGGTGAACACCGCCAAGAAGCGCGGGATCAAGGAACATCGCACGGTCCCGTTCGCCACGCTGCTGCCCGATGACGAGGGGCCCGCCGTCGATCCGGGCCGGTTCCGCCCGCCCGGTGACCAGTACCCGGGTCACTGGGCGATCGGCGCCAAGCCGCGTCCGTGGTCCGAACCCGAGGACGCCGTCGAACGCGCCGAAGTGGCCCGCCTGCTCGCCGCCGCGGTGTCCGCACTGCCCGCCCGTCACCGCACCGTCCTCACCCTGCGCGATATCGAGGGCTACTCCGCCGACGAGGTCTGCGCGCTGCTCGACATCTCGGCGGGCAATCAGCGCGTCCTGCTGCACCGCGCCAGGTCGACCGTGCGGGCGCGGCTCGAGGAGTATTTCCAGCGCTAGGTGAGCAGCGATTCGACGAGGTCGGCGGCGCGGTGGGTGCCGCCCTCGGCCCTGGCCTCGGTGCGCAGCGCGGCCGAGCAGCGCGCGACCTCGGGATCGCCGATGAGCTCGAACAGGGCCGACCGCAGGTTCTCGGCGGTGGCGTCGGCGGTGTCGATCCGGCGGGCCACACCCAGTTCGACCAGGCGGTCCGCGTTCATGAACTGTTCGGCGCCCTGCGGCACGGCGATCATCGGGACACCCGAGAGCAGTCCCTCGCCGCACCCGCCCATGCCGGCATGGGTGACGAAAGCGTCGGCCTGCTCCAGGATCGCTCGCTGCGGGATCCACGAGTGCACTTCGATGTTCGCTGGAATGGCACCGAGTTCGCTCGCCTCGGTGTGCTTGCCGATCTGCAGGACGACATGCCAGCCCGGCAGGTCACCGAAGGCCGCCAGACACCGGCGATAGAACTCCGGTCGGCGGGTGTAGGCCGAACCCAGCGAGATCAGCAGGACCTTGTCCGCCGTCGGCCGGGTCCAGGTGGTCGCGTCGGCGGCGAAGCACGGGCCCACGAAAGTGACGGTGTCGCTGTCGACCCGGTCGGCCTGCGGTTGCATGGACCGGGGAATCAGGGCCAGCGCGCGGTCGGGTGGACCGGCGAACGCGTCCACGTCGGTGGTCGTCGCACCGCACCCACGCAGCCAACCGGCGAACTTCTCGCGGTAGGCGGCGGCGCCCGGCAGGCCACGCAGGTGCACCGCGACGTCCTGCTCATAGCCCTGCCAGGCCACGAAGGTCGGCGACAGCTGGAGCAGGGGCCGCTGCTGGGCTTCGGCGAGTGCGCGGGCGGCGTAGGCGCCGATGTCGTACAGATAGTGGTCGGCGGGGTTGTCGTCATAGGCGGCGCGCAGCTGGGGGAGTGCGTGGATCGCGTTGTCCAGGAACAGGTTCTGCGCGGCGATGGGGTCGTCCGGCCAGGCGTTGTCAGCGACCGGGAGCAGCGAGGCGCACGGCACGAAGTCGGCGCCGGTGCCGGTGATGAGGTCGGCGACGGCCGGGTCGTTGGCGTAGGTCACCCGGTGGCCGCGAGCCACCAGCTCCCGGATGACCGCCAGGCTCGGCAGGACGTGGCTGACGATCGGGATGCCGATCATGGCGAGGTGGCGGGGCATCGCTCACTTTCCGGTCGGGGCGGCGGCTTCCAGGTCGGCGACGGTGCCGCTCATGATCGTGCGCACGTGCTCGGTGAGGTGGGTGGTCGGCCAGTCCCACCAGGCGAGGGCCAGCAGCCGAGCGATGTCCTGGTCGTCGTAGCGGGTGCGCAGGAGCCGGGCCGGATTGCCGCCGACGATGCCGTAGTCGGGGACGTCCCGGGTGACCACGGATCCGGCGGCGACGATCGCGCCGTGCCCGATGCGGACGCCGGGCATGATCGTCGCGCCGTTGCCGATCCACACGTCGTTGCCGACGACCGTGTCGCCCCGGTTCGGCAGGTCGGTGAGCAGGTCCAGATGCGCCGACCACGCGCCGCCCATGGTGGGGAACGGGAAGGTCGACGGTCCGTCCATGCGGTGGTTGGCGCCGTTCATGAGGAACCGGACGCCGGTGGCCAGGGCGCAGAACTTCCCGATGATCAGCTTCTCCGGCCCGTAGTGATAGAGCACGTTGCGGGTCTCGAACGCGGTCGCGTCGTCGGGATCGTCGTAGTAGGTGAACTCGCCGACCTCGATCAGCGGCGAGGTGACCAGCGGTTTCAGCAGCACCACCCGCGGCTGGCCCGCCATGGGATGCAGCGTGGCCGGATCCGGAGGTTCGAGCGTTGATGTCTCTGGCACAGTGAACTCCTCCGGTATTAGTGCGACAACTATCGCGTTAGGATGGTGCCACGACCCCGTCCCACCGAGCAACCGGATAGCCGATATGAGTTCCCCCTCGCCGACACCCCGGACTCGCCCCGGCGGCCGGACCGCCCGGATCCGCACCCAGGTCCTCGACGCGGTCAGCGCCGAACTGGCCGAGAACGGCTACGACGCGGTCACCGTGGACGCCGTCGCGGCCCGCGCGGGCGTGCACCGGGCCACCGTGTACCGCCGCTGGCGCGATACCGGGGGATTGATCGCCGACCTGTTCACCGCGGCGGGAGACATCGACTGGCAGCCCCGCGACACCGGGTCGCTGGTGGGCGACCTGACCGCGCTCAATCAGGAGATCCAGGACTCGCTGGGCGAGCCGAACTCGATCGCGGTGGCGCTCATCGCGGTGTCGTTCCGCTCCGCGGAGGCCGCCGACGCCCTGCGGCGGCTGTGGGCCGACCGCTACCACCAGTCGGAGGTCGTCGTACGACGGGCGGTAGCGCGGGGTGAGCTCGCGCCCGCTGTCGACGCGCGCGCCCTGCTGATCACCGCGACCGCCCCGGTCTACCACCAGGTGGTCCTGCTCCGGCTGGAACCCGATCCGGAGTTGCCGCGCCGGGCGGCCGAGAGTGCGGTGGCCGGGGTGTTGTCGACATCGTGCTGTGCTCCCGCGGCGCCCTCGGATGTGACCTCGCCGCCGTAACGTCACGGCCGGTGCGGGCACGGTACTGCGCGGCGGGGATCGCCGCGTCATCCACCGAGGAGGCCGAACGACCATGGCGACCTATGACGATCTGTCGGCGCTGTTCATCAACTGCACGCTCAAGCGTTCGCCGGAACCGAGCAATACGCAGGGTCTGATCGACGTCAGCGCGCACATCATGGCGGCGAACGGCGTCGCCGTCTCGCACATCCGCGCCGTCGACCACGACATCGCCACCGGCGTCTGGCCCGATATGACCGAGCACGGCTGGGCCACCGACGCCTGGCCCGCGCTGCAGGAGCAGGTCATGGCCGCCGACATCCTGGTGATCGCGGGGCCGATCTGGCTCGGTGACAACAGTTCGGTCACCAAGCGGGTGATCGAGCGGCTCTACGGCAACTCGTCGCAGCTCAACGCGGCGGGGCAGTACGCCTACTACGGCAAGGTCGGCGGCTGTGTGATCACCGGGAACGAGGACGGCGTCAAGCACTGCGCGATGAACATCCTCTACAGCCTGCAGCACCTGGGCTACACCATTCCGCCGCAGGCCGACGCGGGCTGGATCGGTGAGGCGGGGCCGGGGCCGTCCTACCTCGACCCGGGTTCGGGCGGCCCGGACAACGACTTCACCAACCGCAACACCACCTTCATGACCTGGAATCTGCTGCATCTGGCCCGGATCCTGCGCGATGTCGGCGGCATCCCGGTCCACGGCAACCAGCGCTCGGAGTGGGACGCGGGCTGCCGGTTCGGCTTCGAGAACCCCGAATACCGCTGACCCGCGCGGGCGCGATGCCCGAATTGCCGGGTCGGAAACGTGACCGGGGTCGCTATATACGGGTGATCCCGGTCACATAACGACGGTATAACGACAGTATTGTGATTACGGATTTGTCACGGTGGACCTGCGCGGAACAGTGTTCCTTTGGACAATGTCCGGTACAGACGCGTCCGTGATCCGGACGTGATCTCAGCTCGCATTCCGGCTACATTCGGTCACGGCTTGAACAACAACCCGAGCCGAATCGAATCGCAGAACACCGGAAAGCCTGCCCCGCGATTTCGAGGATCCCCGACATTACTGAGGGGCAGGGACGCGGTGGATTACTTCACCGAGCCGGTGGGCGCAGGCAGGAATCCTTATGTCTTTCAATCGCAAGTTCACCACTCGTGCCCTCGGTTTCGCCGCTGTCGCCGGCGCCATGATCGCCGTTCCGGCCGGTCTGACCACCGCGACCGCCTCGGCGAACAACTGGGACGCCGTGGCGCAGTGCGAGAGCACGGGCAACTGGAACATCAACACCGGTAACGGCTACTACGGCGGCCTGCAGTTCTCGCAGAGCACCTGGGAGGCCTACGGTGGCACCGGCACCGCCGACAACGCCAGCCGCGAGGAGCAGATCCGCATCGCGGAGAACGTGCTGGCCGCGCAGGGTCCCGGCGCCTGGCCGGTGTGCAGCGCCTACCTGTAAAGCGCGCTGAATTTCAGACTTTCCTTGTCGGGAAACGAATAACCCGCTATTCGATGCACACGTCGAATAGCGGGTTTTTTCGTTGAATTTCAATTCCGGACGAGCAGCGTTATTCCGCCGACGAGCACGGCCAGGGCAATGGCCCCCACGCCATAGGCGAGCTTGTAGTTGCGCAGGCCGGGGACGAACCGGTCGAGCGCGAAAGCGCCTGCGCCACTGAGTGCCAGGCTCGTCGCCGCGACCGCCAGGATCATCTCGTATTCGACACCCTTGGGCGAGAAGAAGCCGCCCCACTTCACCGCGATCGCGTTGAGCATCGTGCCCAGGATCGCCGCCGCGGCCAGCGGGGTGAGCAGGCCGAGAATCAGGCCGATGCCGCCGAGCGTCTCGCTCAGCCCGGCCACCACGGCGAAGGCTTTCGCCGACGGATAGCCGCTCGCGGCGAAGAATTTCTCGGTGCCGGACAGGCCGCCGCCGTCGAACCAGCCGAACAGCTTCTGGGTGCCGTGCGCGGCCATGGTCGCGCCGACGCCGAGGCGCAGCACGAGGAGTCCGGCGTCGGTGGGGGTGGTCGATGTGGTCATGGCGATGTCCTTTCCGTTGCGCCCGGTCAGCCGATCTGAACCGAGCGTCGTGCCATCCCGAACCAGTAACCGTCGATGACGGTGCGCAGGGAGTCGATGTCATCGGCGCCCGCGCCGAGGGTGAGGAACAGCGGGGCGAAGTGCTCGGTGCGCGGGTGGGCCAGCCGCGGCGCGGGGGCGGTGTGCTCGAAGTCGAGCAGTGCGTCGATATCGCGGTCGTCGAGTGCCCGGCGGCCCCAGTCGTCGAACTCGGCGGTGAACGAGTGCACGTGGTGGTCGTCGGCGGTCAGCGCGCGCAGGTTGTGGGTGAAGAACCCGCTGCCGATGATGAGCACACCTTCGGCGCGCAGCGGGGCGAGTGCGCGGCCGAACTCCATCAGGTCCTGCGGATCCAGTGTAGGGATCGACAGTTGCAGCACCGGGATGTCGGCGTCGGGGTACATCTGGCTCAGCGGCACGTAGGCGCCGTGGTCGAGGCCGCGATCGGGGGCGTCGGCGACCGCGCCGCCGAGCAGTTCGCGCACCCGGGCGGCGAGCTCGGGCGCGCCGGGGGCGGCGTAGCGCTGGTCGTAGTAGCGCGGGGCGAAGCCGCTGAAGTCGTAGACCAGCGGCACGGTGGTGGTCGCGCCGAGGGTGATCGGGGCCGACTCCCAGTGCGCGGACACGATCAGGATCGCGCGCGGCCGGGGCAGGTCGGCCGACCAGGCGGCGAGCTCGGCGGGCCAGGTGGCGTGGTCGATCAGCGGCGGAGCGCCGTGCGAGAGGTAGAGCACCGGCATGGTCACGGTCGGCTCCTTCGGATCGGTGAACTGTGTATGTTCAAATTTGAACAATACGCGATGCGCAGCTATTCCGCCGAAGTGATTAGGGTTTGCGGCATGGAAGAACCCAGGTGGCTCGATGCCGAGGAGATGCGGCTGTGGGTCAGGTTCCTGGCCGCGGGCGCGCTGGTCGACCGCGCGGTGGACCAGCACCTCAAGGGGGAGGGGCTCACGCACACCCAGTACGAGGTGCTGGTCCGGCTCGCCGCCGAGCCCGGCGGCGCCATGCGGATGACCGACCTCGCCGCCGCCAGTTACACCTCCAAGAGCGGCCTCACCTATCAGGTGGGCAAGCTCGAGCAGGCCGGGCTGGTGCGTCGCGTCGACGACGACAGCGACGTGCGCGGCGTCAACGCGGTGCTCACCGAGGCGGGCCGGGCCAAGCTCGACGCCGTCGCGCCCGGGCACGTCGAGGTGGTGCGCCGGGTGTTCGTCGACGTGCTCGAGCCCGCGCAGCGCGCCGCGATCTCCGCGGGGCTCGGCGCCGTCGCCGACGGGTTGACCCGCTAGACCTGCTGGTCCTCGCCGTGCCGCTGCGGGGTGTCGAGCCGGTGCACGGTGAGCGCGGCGGCCAGCATGCGCGAATCGGTCGGGTCGGCCGGGTCGAGTCCGGTGAGCTCGGCGATGCGGCGCAACCGGTAGGTGAAGGTGTTGGGGTGCACGTGGATCTTGCGTGAGGCCGTCTTGCGGTCGGCGCCGTGGCGCAGGTGCGCTTCCAGCGCCTCGATCAGATGCGGACTGCCGAGCAGCGGAATCACCCGCTGCGCCAGGCGTTCCCGGGCCGGGCCGGGGCGGGTGAGCTGGTATTCGAGCAGCAGGTCGTCGAGGCGGTAGCAGCCGCCGGGCCTGCCGCGCAGCCGGGCCAGCTCGGTCAGCTCGGTCGCGTCCTTGGCCGCGGCCGGGATGGCGTCGCGGGCGACGCCGGAGAACTCGGCCAGATACACCGTCACGCCGTACTGATCGGTCAGCCGGGCGGCGAGCTCGTCGAAGCGCCGGGCGCCGAGGGCGTCGGTCTCGGAGCTGTTGCTCAGCAGCGCGATGCCGTTCGCGCCGTCGAAGGTGGCCGGGGTGGTGGTGCCGGTGAGCTCGTCGAGTGCGCGCTGCAGGACCCGGATCCGGCGGCGGGTCACCAGGTTCGCCGCGCTGCCGGTGCGGGCGGGCTCGCTCAGGTGGATCGCCAGCACCGTGTACTGGTCGGCGAGCACGGTGTCGGCGCGCGCGGCGAGTTCCTCGGCAGGCAGCCCGCGCACCAGCGCTGAACACAGTTCCCGACGGGCCTCGCGCTCGGCGTGATAGATCGACTGCTCGACCTCGGTGTAGGTCTCGACGACGGTCATGTTGATGTGGCGCAGCAACTCGAGCAGTCCGCTGCCTACCCGGACCAGGTCGTTCATCTCGGTGGGCTCGGCCAGCGCGAACGCCTCGTCGAGCACGGCCTGCGCCGAGCCGTGGATCGCGCCGATCAGCATCGGCAGCGGCAGCCGGTCCTCGGCGTGGCGCTCGGCGACCGGCCCGACGAACGCCGCGACCTCGGCCTGGGTGAACTCGCGCTCGGCGGCGATCGCCTCGAGCACGGCGCGCCCGCAGGCGTAGATGGTCGGCAGGACTTCCGCGGTGAAATGGCCCGGCGGCAGCTCGGCGGGGGCGGTGGCACCGAGCCCCGCGGCGAGCATCCGCTCGGCGATCTGGGGCCAGCGGGTCAATAGTCGTGCGGTCAAAGCGGGTGGTGCGGTAACGGGGTGTTCGGCGAGCATGACCTGATTGTGTCCGAGAACAGGGCGGCGTGGGCAGCTCCCATCGAGAACGCACAGATCTTGGTTCCCGCGCCAACAAGTGCGACGTTTTCTCGGTGCACGGTGCAGTGACACCGCTGTGGCGCCGGTCATAGATTCGCTGTGCGCGTCCGAGCCAACGCTGGCCGACGCGGTTCGACGGAAGTGACTGACCACCATGATTGCAACGACGCAGCCACTGCGCCGCACCCTGTGCGGACTCGGTATCGCCGCGGGCCTCACCGCGGCCTCGGTTCTCGGCACGGGCCCGGCGAGCGCCGACCCGGTGCTGGAACCGACCATCGCCTCGCTGGCCGAATACCTCGACGCCGGCATGGCCACGGCCCCCGACGGCCGCAGGCCCACCGCCATCGCCGACACCGGCAGCGCCTCGGGCAGCAGCTCGGGGTCGGCGGGCAGCCGCGCGTCCGACGCCGTCGGCGAGGGGCCGGAGATGTCGGCCTACCTGCCCGCCTTCGCCTACGGCCTGCTGCACCCCGACGCCGCGCCGCCCGGCGCCAACCGCTGGGACTGCAAGCCGAGCGCACAGCACCCGCGTCCCGTCGTGCTCCTGCACGGCACCTGGCTCAACGCCTACGACACCTTCTCCTACCTCTCGCCGCGCCTGGCGAAGGCCGGGTACTGCGTGTTCACCCTGAACTACGGCAAGTCGGGCCTGCTCGAGGGCGGCGGCCTCGGCGCCGTGCTGCCCGGCCGCTACGGCGTCGGGCCGATGGCCGACTCGGCGCAGCAGGTCGCGGGCTTCATCGAGCGGGTGCGGGCGGCCACCGGCGCCGACCAGGTCGACATCGTCGGCCACTCCCAGGGCGGCACGATCGCCAACCACTACCTCAAGTTCGACGGCGGCCAGGGCAAGGTCGGCAAGCTGGTCACCTTCGGCGCCACCCACCACGGCACCGCGCTGCTCGGCATCGCCACCCTCGGCCGCATGATCAACAACGCCGGCATCGACATCCTCGGCTTCTACCGGCCGATCATCGGCGTCGCCAATGTCGAACAGGCCATCGGCTCGCCGTTCTACAGCACGCTCAACGCGAGCGGTGACACCGTGCCCGGCGTCGCCTACACCGTCGTCGGTTCCCGCTACGACGAGGTGATGAACCCCCTCGACCTGGCCTTCCTGCGCGCCGGACCCGACGCCACCGTCGACAACATCGCCCTGCAGGACGGCTGCGAGCAGGACATCTCCGACCACCTGACCATGATGTACTCCCCGCGGGCCGCTTCGATCGCGCTGCGGGCCCTCGACCCGGAAGGCGGTCTCGCTTTGACCTGCACGTTCAATCCCTGGTTCTTCGGTGGCGGCGGCAAGTTGTGAGGCTCGACCCGCTCGCGCTGACGCAGTGGAGCACCGCGCCGCTGCTCCCGCCCGAGGACCCGTTCTACGCCACCCCGCCCGGCGCCGAGCTGCTCGCGCCGGGCACGGTGGTGCGCTCGCGTTCGGTGGAGCTGGCCCTGTTCGGGCTGGTGCGCCAGCGCATCGCGGCCTGGCAACTGCTGTACCGGACCTGCGATCTCGACGGTGCGCCCGAGGTCGCGGTGACCACGGTGCTGCTGCCGTGGGGCGCCGACCCAACGCGTCCGCGTCCGCTGGTCTCGTTCCAGTGCGCCATCGACGCCGTCGCCCCGCAGTGCTTCCCCTCCTACGCGCTGCGGCTCGGCGCGCAGACCACCGGCTCGATCGCGCCGCTCGAACTGCCGATCGTGGCGATGGCGCTGCGGCAGGGCTGGGCGGTGTCGGTGCCCGATCACGAGGGGCTCGGTGGCCGGTTCGGCGCCGCCCGCGAGCCCGGCTACCGGGCGCTGGACGGGATCAGGGCCGCGCTCGGCTTCGTGCCACTCGGGCTGACGCCGACGACCCCGGTCGCCCTGTGGGGCTACTCCGGCGGCGGCCTGGCGACGGCGTGGGCGGCGGAGCTGGCCGCCGAGTACGCGCCGGAGCTGACCATCGTCGGCGCGGCGGCCGGGTCGCCGGTCGGTGACCCGGCGGCGGCGTTCGTCCGCCTCAACGGTGGCTGGTTCGCCGGTTTCCCCGCCGCGTTCGTCGCCGGCCTGCGCCGCGCCTACCCCGATCTCGACCCGGTCCTGGACGACCACCTCGACGACCGGTACCGCGCCCTGCTCGGCGAGGCCGAACAGCGCACCACCTTCGCGCTGCTGTGGCGGTTCGCCCGCCGCGATGTCGCCCGGCACCTGCGCGAGGGGCTGGCCGGGCTGCTGGCCGAACCGGCCCTGCGCCGCATCCTCGCCGACATCGAGCCCGGCACCAGGGCGCCCGCCGCTCCGCTGCTGGTGGTGCAGGGCGTGCGCGACGAGGTGATCGCCGTCGCCGACATCGATGCCCACGTCCAGCGCTATCGCGAGGCAGGCGCCACGGTCGAATACCTGCGCGTGCGCCGCGGCTCGCACCTGCCGCTGGAGTTCCTGGTGGTCCCGGTCGTGCTCGCCTGGCTGGCCGACCGGTTCGCCGGTCATCCGGTGACGTCGGGGACGGCCACGGTCGCCTCCGTCGCCCGCGACGGCGCCGCGCTGCGCGCCCATCTCGGCTTCCTCGCCCTGGTCGCGGGCATGGTCGGCGGCCGACCCATCCGGGGCGCGGGTGAACAGGTGTGACCAGCTGTCCCGCTATGTATTCGTGATCGGTGCCCCTATTTTTCGGGGCATCGGAAATTCAGTCTTATCGGATGAGCGCAACATGAATCTCATGCGATTCTCATAATCCCCTCAGAAACGTGAGGTATTCGGGTAAAACCGCAGGTAGTAATAGGTTTACGAGGGTTGTTGTTACGCGGGTCACGAATTCCGGAATTTCGTAACTCGCGGCGTTCCGGCGTCGATAGGTCATCTGTAAGCCAGCTCCGGCTGGGCCTATGCGAGAAACAGAGGAATTATTATGATCCCCGTTATCATCGACACCGGTAGCGCCGCCCTGAACGGCCTCTTCGACACCCTCGGCGCCGCCCTGCACGGCCTGGTCGACACCCTGTGGACCGGCTCCTTCGGCGGCTGAGCAAGCCTCCAGGTCGATGAAACGACCGGGTCCGCCCTGACAGCGTGACCGACGAGAAGGCCCCGCACCTGTCCAGGTGTGGGGCCTTCCCGCGTTCGTGGGGTCAGTGCGTGTGCGGCACCCGGCCGGTCGAGACGTGCTTGGGTCCGTGCGGCTCGCCGCAGTGGCTGTCGTCGTCGACCGCGCCGATCCCGATGACCGCCGGCCTGGCGTGGTCGACCTGCAGGGTGACGTGCTCGATGTGGTGCTCGTGGTCGAGCATGTGCGCGATGTCCTCGCGGACCGCGTGGCAGTCGTGCCCCGGCTGCACGAGCACATGCGCCGACAGCGCGGGGGAGCCGGAGGTGATCTCCCAGATGTGCAGGTCGTGCACCTCGGTCACGCCGTCGCGCGCGGCCATGTCGCGACCGACCCGCTCGGGGTCGAGGTAGTCGGGGGCGGCCTCGAGGAAGATCCGGCTCGACGCCCGGATCAGCCCGATGCCCGCCTTGATCATCAGCGCCACCACGATCAGGGTGGCGACGACATCGGCCTGCACCCAGCCGGTGAGGATGATGACCAGGCCCGCCACGGCGGTCGCGATGAACGCGAACAGGTCGTTGAGGATGTGCTGGTAGGCGCCCTCGACGTTCAGGCTGGTCCGGTCGGCGCGGCTGATCATCCAGGTCGCCAGGACATTGACCACGATGCCGATCAGCGCGGTCACCAGCACCAGGGTGCCGTGCACCTCCGGCGGCTCGAACAGCCTGCGGATCGCCTCGTAGCCCAGCCACAGCGCCAGCAGGAGCAGCGTCAGGCCGTTGGCCTGCGCCGACAGGATCTCCACCCGCTTCCAGCCGAAGGTCATCCGGCCGGTGGCCGGGCGCTTGGCGAGCCGGATCGCCACCAGCGCCAGCACGATGGAGGCGGCGTCGGTGGTCATGTGCGCCGCGTCGGAGAGCAACGCCAGCGAATCGGCCACGATGCCGACGATCACCTCACCGATCAGGAAGGTGACGATCACCGCCAGCGCGCCGGCCAGCCAGCGCTTGTCGCTGTCGGCCGACACCCCGTGGTCGTGTCCGTGTCCTGCGCCCATCGTGTTCACCTCTCCCTGCGGTTCGATCGGTCGCTATCGTATGCATACATCGCTATGTATGCAATTCGTTCTTGATTCGCCGTGGTCCGGGGTGGGCATCGTCGCTGGTCATGGGCCTGTGGCCGCCCGGTCGTCCGGTCCGGATCCAGCCTAGGCCCGCGAGCGTCGCCGTGGGGAACCGCCACCGCGCGGTGCGGGAATCACTCTCGCGAGGGAGGCGCGGCGCGCGGTCGCCGGTCAGACTGGATCGTCGTGGGCCTGCCTCGGAAACCGCTCGAACCGATCGACGCGCTGATCGCCGCCATCGTGACGGTCGTGACCGTCGGACCCACCGTCGTCGCCGGTGCGACGTGGTGGATCGTCGGGCTGTCGGTGCTCGCCTCGGTCCCGGTGCTCTGGCGCCGCCGGGCGCCGCTGGCCACCCTCGGCGTGGTCGGACCCGCGATCACCGCGCTGGCCTGCGCGCACGCCATGCCCGTGCTGCCGTTCGGCACCGTGGTGTGCGTGTACACGATCGCCGCCTCCTGTTCGGCGATCCAGCGCCGGATCACGTTCGTGCTGGTCGCGGCTGGGATTCTCGTCTCGCTCCTGGTGCCGAACGAGCCCGTCGACTCCTACGGCTACGCCGCCATGTCGTTCCTGACCGCGTGGGCGCTCGGCGCCGGGGTGCGGGCTCGGCAGGCCCAGATCGACGTCCTCGCCGAGCGGGCCCGCCGCCTCGACGAGGAACGGGCCGCCGCCGTGGCCAGGGAACGGCTGCGCATCGCCCGCGACATGCACGACGGGCTCGCCCACACCGTCGGCGCCATGATCCTGCGCGCCGAGACCGGCCCCCTGCTCGCGCACCCCGACACCGCCTTCGCCGCGATCGCCGACGACGGCCGCGCCGCACTGCGCGAACTCCGGCACAGCATCGGCGCACTCCGAGACGGCGACGACCCACCCCACCCGCCGGGCGTGGCCGCCGTCGCCGACCTCGTCGCGCGGGCCGAGCGCCCCGGCCTCGCCGCGCACTACACCGAACACGGAACGCGCGCGCCGATCGCACCGCAGACCGAGGCCGCCGCCTACCGGATCGTGCAGGAGGCGCTCACCAATACCGGCAAGCACGCGCGGGCGAGCCGGGTCGAGGTCGCGGTGCGCTGGTCCGCGGACCGCCTCGGGGTCAGCGTCGTCGACGACGGCACCGGCCCTTCCCGCTCGGACACCACCGGATTCGGCCTGCTCGGAATGCGCGAGCGCGTGCACGCCTGCGGCGGCGTGCTCCGCGCTGGACCGACCGCCACCGGATTCACCGTCGACGCGGAACTGCCACTGGCGCAGGGGAAGTGAGCATGCGGGTACTCGTCGTCGACGATCAGGAACTGTTCCGCACCGGCTTCCGCCTCATCCTGGACGCCGAACCCGACATCGAGGTCGTCGGGGAAGCCGCCGACGGCCTCGACGCGGTGGCCGCGGCCCGACGGCTGCGGCCCGACGTCGTGGTGATGGATGTCCGGATGCCCCGGCTCGACGGCGTCGCCGCCACCGCCCGCATCTGCGCGGAGTCCGACGCGAAAGTCCTGGTACTGACCATGTTCGATCTGGACGACTACGTCTACGCGGCCCTGCGCGCCGGCGCGAGCGGATTCCTGCTCAAGGACGCCCGTCGCGCCGAGCTGGTCGCCGCCGTCCGCGTCGTCGCGGCGGGGGAGGCCCTGCTCGCCCCGTCGGTGACCCGTCGCCTGATCGCCGAGATCGCCCGCACCCGCCGCCCGGAGGCCACCGCCCACCTGACGGCCCTCACCGCCCGCGAACGCGACATCCTGCGCGAGCTCGCCGCGGGCCGCTCGAACGCGGAACTGGCCGCGCGCCTGGTCGTCACCGAGCACACCGTGAAAACCCATGTCAGTTCGGTGCTGTCGAAGCTCGGCTTGCGTGACCGGGCGCAGGCGGTGGTGTTCGCCTACGAATCCGGGATGGTGGCGCCCGGCGACAACGGGCTGCCGGGGCGCTGATCTCCCTCGCGGGAGGGAGGCGGGACCGCTCGTCCGGGCGATGTGCGCGGTACCGCTCGCCGCCGACCATCGAGCAGTGACCTTCTCGACGAAAAGATCTGTCCACGTGAGTATCTGGTGCGCGTCCACGGTGATCTCAGCAGGGCTGTGGGCGGTGGGAACCGGGCTGCGTCCGGTCCCCTTGATCGCGTTCCTCGCGCCGCTGCCGGTGCTGTGGCTGGCACCGCGCTACCCCGCTCGCGCCCTGTACGCGGCGGCGGTTCTGTCCTGGCTCGGCGGAACCGCACGCTACTGGCCGTATTTCGTGCGGACACTGGAACAGCCGGTCCTCGCGGCCGCCGTACTGCTGGGCGGCAGCGCCGTCGCGTACGGAGCGTGCGTCCTGCTGTTCCGCGCGCTGCTCGCGCGTCACCGGATCGGACTCGCGGCGCTCGCCTTCCCCGCCGCCTGGACCTGCGCCGAATACCTGTACCGCTTGGTCGGCGGGGTGGGCGCGTGGTGGAGCATCGGCTACTCCCAGGCCGAGGTGGGACCGATCGTGCGGATCGCCGCGATCACCGGCGTCGCGGGAATCACCTTCCTCCTGCTCGCGGTGCCAGCCGTCGTAGTGGCCGTGACAGCGCCTCAGCTGCGAAACTCGCAGCCGCTCGCACCTGCCGACGCCGCGACCGTGGCGGTGCCGGGGGCATCGGGCACTCAGCCGCGCCGGACCGTCGACGTCGCGGCGTCGGCCGTGCGAAACCCACAGTGGCGGAGGATCGTCGGCGCTGTGGCTGGTTCGGTGCGAAATGCGATGCGGCGCGGAATTGCCGGTGCTCGGACCGTAGCGGTGGCAGAGGAGCGAAGCCCATGGCAGCGTCGGGGAGGAGACGGCCATTCCAGGGCACTGTATGAGGTTCGAAGCACGAGGCGGCGTCGGATTGTCGGCATCGCGGCTGTGCTGACGCTCGGCGCCGGCGCGGCGGGTGCTGTGTGCTCGGCTGCCGAGGGGCCTGTCGTCCGGGTCGCCCTCGTCGCGCTGGCGCAACCGCCCATGTACGTTCCCGTCGACTCCGCTCCCGGCGCGGCGATGATCGCGGAGGCGGTGACAATGGTCGAGCGGGCGTCCGATCAGGGCGCCGAGGTCGTCGTCTTCACCGAGAAGGCTTGGCACGCAACGTCCTCTGATCTGGCCCGGCTGAGTGAGCCACTGGACGACGTCGCCAGGCGGCGCGGGGTGCACGTGGTGGTGGGCCTGGAACTGGAACAGCAGGGCGGCACCGTCAACGCCGCCATCGCCTATCCGGGCCAAACCGTCTACGCCAAGCGATATCTGGTGCCCGGCCTGGAAGCGGGCTTGCGGGCGGGCCGGGCGGCGGTGCCGGTACCCGGCCGCCCGTGGGCGCTCGCGATCTGCGCCGATCTCGACCACCCCGACCTCGTCCGCGAGAACCGCGCGAACGGCGCGACCCTGCTGCTCGCCCCGGCCCTGGACTTCACCGTCGACCATTGGCTGCACAGCCGCATGGCCGTCGTGCGGGCCGTCGAATCCGGCATCGCCATCGCCCGGCCCGCGCAACTGGGCGAACTGCTCGGCGTCGACGCGCAGGGCCGCATCGACGTCTCGGTCGAGACCGGCATCACCGAAACCCACATGGCGATAGCCGATCTCGGCACCAGCACCGCCGGCACGCCGTACGTCCGCTGGGGCGACTGGTTCGGCGTGCTGACGCTCACGCTCACGGTGCTCGGGGTCGTCGCGGCCCTGCGCCGCCCGCTCACGGCCGCCAGCCGGTAGCCGTCACCCAGGTCGCCAGGTCCTGGAGTCCTGGGTGGGCGGTGCGCAGCGCGGCCAGGTCGAGCGGCTCGTCGGGGCTCTCGTTGAAGTACGCGAACATCTTGCCCACCTGCTCGTCGAAGGCGCGCACCGCCTCGATCGGCACCTGCACACTGCGCGCGGGCAGCCCGGCCGCCGCCCCGAAGACCTCGGCGATCTGCGGCGGGGTCAGCCGGTCACCGGCGATCGACACCGTGCGTCCCAGGTACTCGGCGCGGTGGGTCAGGGCGAGCGCGGCGAACGCGCCGATATCGCGGACCGAAATCAGCGAGATCGGAATATCGCCGCGCACAGCGAGATTCACCAGCAGCGTGCCCGAATCGTCGAGCACGGGGCGATTGAACGACCGGAAGTTGTCCATGAAGAACACCGGCCGCAGGATCGTCGCCGGGACGCCCTGCGCGGCGATGTACTCCTCGAGGTGGGTCTTGGCGGCGTAATACTCCACCCCCGAGTCCTCCCCGGCGCCCCGCAGCGAGCTGTACACCAGATGCTCGATCCCACTGTCGCGCGCCAGATCGATCACCAGCTCACCGCGCCGCTGCTCCGCGGCGATCCCGGCCGCCGTGATGTGGACGCCCTCCATCATGGTCAGCATCAGGAACACACTGCCGCTGCCGTCCAGCGCCGCCTTCACACTGCCCGGATCGTCCAGATCGCCCACCACCAGCTCGGCACCCTCGGCTCGCAGCGCCAGCGCCCCCGCCGATTCCGGATCCCGCACGAAAGCCCTGACCTGCGCGCCCCGTTCGAGCAGCGCCGTCGTCGTCGCCCGCCCCTGCTGCCCGGTAGCCCCGATCACCAGCACCGGCCCGTTGTCGTTACTCATCGCCGTACTCCCTTGTCCCGGATGACCTTTCGCGATCACCTCATGTCTACGACGGTAAGTCGCCCACGCCCACCGGTCCTGGCACCGATACTGCTACCCAGAACATCACTGTTCGCCGAGACAACGGGAGCGCCATGAGCGAAAATCGCCGCACCGAACTCGCCGAGTTCCTCAAAGCACACCGGTCCCGGTTACAGCCTTCCGACGTCGGTCTCCCCGCGGATGTGATTCCCGGGCGGAGGCGGACCCCGGGCCTGCGGCGGGAAGAAGTCGCCGAGCTGGCCGGCGTCAGCCTCAGCTGGTACACCTGGCTCGAGCAAGGTCGCAAGATCGCGGCCAGCCCGCAGGTGGTGGACGCGCTGGCGCGGGCGCTGCATCTGGACGCCACCCAGCACCGGCAGCTCCGCAGGCTCGCGGGGTTCGCCGATCCGGTCGTGCGGTATCGGACCGGCGACGAAATCTCGCGCCTGCAACGGCTTGTCGACACGATGTCGCCGACCCCCGCCGTAGTGCACGACGCGCGCCTGGATTTCGTCGCATGGAACACCGCGTTCAGCCGGATCCGCACCGACCCGGCCGCCCTGCCCCCCGACCGCCGGAATCTGCTGTGGTGGATGTACACCGACCACCGCAACCGCGCCATGATGCGCCGTTGGGAACCCGCCGCCCGAGCGATCCTCAGCCAGTTCCGCGTCCTGCTCGGCAACAGTCCCGGCGACCCACGCCTGACCCAGGTCGTAGCCGAACTGAGCACGGCCAGTGCGGAATTCCGCACCTGGTGGTCGGAGTACCCGGTCCAGGACTTCCAACCGACCACCATCGGCATCGACCACCCCGAGGCAGGCCCGATAGACCTGGAACTCTTCCAATTCCGCCTGGTCGAGAACCCGGAACTCCTGCTCGTCGTCCAGCTTCCGGCCACCGACGCCGACCGCGAACGAATCAACACCTACCTGAACGGGTGAGGCTCGGCGCGTCCTGGTCCACGCGGCCACTCCGACCACCCCCAGCAGCGTGGACGGGCAAGTCGGTAAATGCATCCTGAAATGCCGATGTGCGACCTGGGCGGGCAGCGGAGGTGGTCCACCTTGCGGGTTGGACGAGCTCTGGATACGTTGACGCCATGATTCTTTCCACTGAGAAGGGCGTCGTGCGCCTCGGGCGATGATCCCCGAAAGGGCCCAGACCCCAGACGCCCGCCGCCACGCGGGTGTTGGGTCGACCGCCCGAGATCGGCAGCGCCTGCGACGCAAGCGTTCGACAGCAATCAGCGAAATCGGGTTCGACTATCGCCCAGGACCGCCCGGACGAACCGACGTCCACCAGATCATGCCCCGCATCGACACCATCCCCCTGACTGATCTCATCGATACCTTCGAAATCTGCGCCGGCATGGAGCCTGCGGGTGACGCGTACGGCGGCCTCGTTCCAGTGTTCTTCCGGTTGGAGTCGGCGATGGACCATTTCCACGGGTCCTCCTACGTCATGCGACAGAAAGCCCCCGTGCTCGCCTGCAGCTGCGGGGTAATGGGCTGCTGGCCACTATTGACGCGCATAACCCTGACCGGCCACCTCGTCGTGTGGGATCGCTTCGAACAGCCCCACCGCACCACTCGTGACTACACCGCACTCGGCCCATTCCTGTTCGACCGCGATCAATACGACAAAGCTCTCCAGGAGCTCGACGCCGCGATCTCCGCCAACGAATGACACGCCCAAATCTCACCTGCCCGTTGCTGGATGAACCCTGCTGCATGGGCGCGGGCACCGTTCTCTTGCGCGGTTCGGCGGTAGGGACGAGTTCTCGGCTTCCATTCACTCGCAACCTGCACGACGGTCTGCCCGGTGGGATGGGCAGACCGTCGCGTCGGTGCTCGGTGTCTACTCGGCGATCTTGGCGCGGAAGGGTCCGCCGATACTGTTGAACAGCAGGTCGCCGTTGGGCAGTGCCTCGATGATGGCGTAGGCACCGTTGCCGAGGTTGGAGTGACCGAAGATGGTGCGGTGCACGGTTTCCCCGGTCTTCCAGTCGAGACCGGTGACTTCCCAGCCGTCGGCTTTGCTGTAGCCGTTGACGAACACCGCCCCGGTACTGGTGGACACCGCCGGGACCATGGAGGTCGAGGCGACATCGCCGCGTGCCCACACCGAGTTCCAGCGGTGCCCCGCCGGATCCCACTCGAAACGCTGCATGCCGTGTGGCGGGGTGTCGACCGGGCCGTTGGCGAGGACGTCGATGAGCCGGTCGGGCTGGCCGCCCGCACCGATGTTCTGGACCACGAACGCGCCGTACCCGTCGACCACGACCGACTGTTCGGATTGCACGAATTCCGGCAGCGGGTCGGGCAGGCCCGCGGTCACCTGGATCTGATCGGCGATGCGGTTGGATCTGGTGCCGGGCTTCTGCTGGAAGCCTTCGGGAATCTTGTTGCGCCAGAAAGCGACCAGATGCATCTGGTCCGCGCCGTCGGTGATCACTACCAGTTCGTCGGACTTGCCGTCGAATCCCATCAGGGTGGGCGTGGATCCGGTGCCGGTGCCGAACTTCACCGCGGGGGGTCGGCGGCCGGTGTCATAGGGCGAGGACCACGCGCCGTCGGCTTCCTCGGTCGAGAGTTTCGACCCGGTCCACACGATCTTGCGCATGATCTTGTTCGAGGCGATGTAGATGCCGTTGTCCGCATCGATGGCCATCGAGTTCGACACGGTCTCGTCCTCGCCGAAACGCACCCGCTGCGGGGCGGCGTCGAGATCGGTGCGATCGAAGGCCAGCACCTCACGCGTGGAGGCCACGATCAGGCGCCCGTCGTAGGTCAGGTTCACCCCGACCACGTTCTCCGGCAGGCCCGTTGCGGTCGTGCCGGTGCCCAGAAATGGTTTCAGGTCGAGGTGTTCGAGGATCTCGATGCCGTCTTCGGGCTTGTCGTTGTTCGCGAGCCCGAAGACATACAGCTGGGAGTCGCCGGTGGTGTAGTAGACGCGATTGTCCCTGTCCACCAGGCTGTAGACGCCGTTGGTGATGCGCCTCCAGGTCATCCCGTCCCAGCCCTGTTTCACCGCGTTCTGGATCTGGGCGACGTCGGTGAAGTTCTGATTCAGCACCGCGTCCAGTGCCGGCGCGGGGAGCGGTGCGACGCCGGGGACGTCCATCCCGGCGACTTCCCTGAATCCACCGTCGGAGACGTCGACGTACCGCACACCGGCGGACGAGGAGATCCATCGATACTCCGGGTCGGTGGAGGCCAGAGTGATGATGCTGACCGGGCCCACCGTGACGCGCGGCATCCGCGCCGGGTCGATATGGAAGGTGCCCGTCGGTACCGGATCGTCGAAGCTGTCGGACTGGCTCGAGTCCAGATGGGTGACTGCGTACTTGTCCGCGGCCAGATGGGGATTCCGCGCCGGACCACTCCCGGCGGGCGCCGGGGAGGAGGTAGCCGACGAGCGGCCGTCGCCCGATTCCGAAGAGTTGCTGCTACAGGCCGGAACCGCCAGTGCCGTGGCCAAAGCCACGACGGCGGCAACGGTTCCCGTGCGCAGACATCGCGCTGTGCTCACTGGTGTATCACTCCTGTCCCTCGCGGCCGATAGGGCAGCCGGTGGCCTCGCTCTGGGCCTTGCTCATGTAGGTGACCGTGGGCAGGTAGTCGCCCATGACGGCCTTTTCGTCGCCAGGGTGCCGGGTGTTCTGAGTGGCCTGGGCGAAGGATTGGTCGGGCAGCATGTTGCGGATCTGGATGAACGCGAAGTCCGGGTCGGTGTCGCGGGGTGTCTGCCATTCCAGCCAGGTACGCCCGCAGCCCGGATCGGCGTTGGCAGGGCGATCGCCGGCGCGGCTGATGACGATGGTGTAGTACCCATCCGGATCAGTGGCGATCTGCTCGTCGAAGACACAGTTCATGGTTCGGGTGGTTTGGATCGACTCGGTCATGCAGAACGAGGTGTAGCGGGTCTGAAACGCGTCGGCGGGGAAGGTGGTTTCGCCGCCTTCGGTCCGGGGCGAGGTGGGCAGCTTGCCGCGCAGCACGACGACGTCGCCCAATCGGTGATTGAGGGCGTTGCGAACGTAGTTGTTGTGCATATTGGGGAAGAAGCCGCCGCCGCCGGCGCGCTGCGGGTTCATGCTGGCGCCTGGCGCGTCGTCGCCGGTGTAGAGCTGGAGGAGATACCGGCGGTCGTACTGTGCGCGCCAGTTCGCCTCGGGGGTGGCGGGAAAGGTGGCCGGGTCGGCGACCGGGCGCGGATTTTGCACCAGGGCAGGCGGAACGGTGTAGTCGGTGGGGCATCCGGTCGGAGTCAGCACATTGCAGGGCTGAGTCAGGGTCTCGGGATGGCGCAGGGCGGCGAAAGTGCTGTCGTCCAGGCGTAGCGCGTCGGCGGCGGCACCGCGCGGTTCCAGACCGTGGGCGAGGCGGTCCTTCGATTCGGAGTCGATGGCGTCGCAGAGTCCCTGGCCGGTGAGCCGGGTGCCGTCGGCGAGGGTCAGTTGCGGCTCGGGCAGCGGTACATCGCCGTTCAGGTCGGTGCCTCGGTCGGGCACGTAGGTGCGCAGGGTGACGGATTCGATGGCGTAATCGCGTCCGCCGACGGTTTCGGTATTCGGGGTGTCCGGCTCGGCGTAGAGGGTATTGCGCGGGGCCTCACCGTATTTCGGGTTGCGGCTGAAGTGGGGCCGGCGGGTGTCCGGGTCGAGGTTCTGTTGCTCGGCGACGGTCACGGTGTAGTGGTTGGTGCCGCCGCGGGGGGCGCCCGGCCGGAACGGGTTGACCGACCCCGCATCGGGCTCGTACTGATAGTCGGCCAGTCCGTCGATGACCCGCCCGGAGATGTCGTAACTGATCAACGATGTGTAACGAGCATGGGGAAAAGTGCCCGACAGCGTCAGGGTGCTGCCCGGCGGACGGCGGAAGGCGGCGGTCCAGTACACGGCTCCGGCGTCGGGGTACGCGACGTTGACCGTGTCGGGCACCGCACCGACCGCACCGTATTTCCAGAAGCACGTACTCATCGTTCCCCCGTACATCGCAGCCGCGGGATCTTCCGTGCGGGATGGCGGCGTGTGGTGTCTCAGCTGGAGGGTGGTGGTCGCCGCGGCGACGACCACCACGGTCACTGCCGCGAACAGGATCCGGCGGCGCTCGAGAATCTTCATTGTCTTCCCTTCGGTCCGAGCTAGAGACTCGCACAAAATGTCAGTACTGACAATCGTCAGTACTGACATTTCTTGGCCGCGCAGGATCGATCGGACCGCTATCGTGATGGCGGTGAGCGAACAGACCAGCCATCGGGAACGGAAGAAGGCCGCCACGCGCGAGGCGCTGCGGACGGCCGCGACCCGCCTGTTCGCCGACCAGGGGTACGCCGCGACCACCGTGCGGGAGATCGCCGACCAGGCCGGGGTGACCGAGCGGACCTTCTTCCGGTACTTCGCCGGCAAGGAGGAGCTGCTGGTGGACGACATCATCGACGGCATGCCGGTGTTCACCGCGGCGATCCGCGCCCGTCCGGACCACGAGACGCCCCTGACCGCGATCGAACGGGCGGCGCTGGCCGCCGTCGAAAGCGCCCCGGACGCCTCCGGGACACCCAGCGCGTTGTGGCTGTTCCTGCAAGGCCCACCCCGCACACAGCTCGGCCGCTCGGCGCGGTCACTCCTGGTGCAGTTCGAATCGGCCATCGCCGACGCGCTGCGAGACCGGTTGCACCGCAACGGGATCGCACCCGAGGACGTGGACTACGCCGCCGACCTGGCCGCCCGCACCGCCGTCGCGGTCCTGCGCACCGCCCTGATCCGCGACTGGGAACTGCGCACCCGGGACACCGCGAATCCCCCCGATCTCTCCGAACTGGTGCGACAGGCATTCGCCCTGCTATCGACGCTTCGCTAGCGCGCCGAGCCAAGTCACTTCCGGCGGAAGACGAGAGCGCCCGCGAGCGGTTCCGGTGCCGCGCGAGCAGGCGGCGGCGTGGTCGGCGTGGAGGCATGACCGGCGCATCGTGAAATGTCGGTGAGCGGATATCAGTCGGCGAACTTCGCGGCGGCCTGCGCGGTGACCGGGGTGAAGAGGTTGATCAGGTTGCCGTCCGGATCGCGGAACAGCAGCGACCGGTTTCCCCACGGCATCGTCGTCGGCTCGTTGACGAAGTCCTCGACCGTATCTCGCAACCGCCGGTAGTCGGCATCGACGTCGGGGACCAGGAATTCGATGATCGCCGTGTGATTGTCGGCTGGGCTCGCGCTGCCCGCGGCGAACAGCGCCACGGTGCGGGTGCTGCCGATCGCGAGGGTGCCGGCCGGTGTGACGATCTCGGCGAAATCCGGTGTAGCCCAGTTCGCTTCGACGCCGGTCACGTGGCGATAGAAACTGACCAGCCGCTGGATGTCGTCGGTGATCAGACGGATCGAGACGAGCTTCATGGTGTGCTCCTGCTGTCGGATGCGGGGGAGGGTTCCACCGCCGCACGCCACGGTAGAGCCGATACCGGACAGTTTCCGCCCGGTATTGATGCGAGAATTTCCCGATGACGCGCCCCACCGCCCGAGTGCTGGCCCTGCTCGAGCTGTTGCAGACCGGCGGTACCCATACCGTCGGCGAGCTCGCCCGACGGCTCGGCGTCGATGAACGCACCGTCCGGCGATACGTCACCCATCTCACCGACCTGGATATCCCGGTCCGATCGGTGCGGGGCCGCTACGGGGGATACCGGCTCGCGCCCGGCTACCGAATGCCACCGCTGATGCTGACCGACGACGAGGCGGTGGCCGTGCTCCTCGGGCTCCTCGCCAGTCGCGGCACCGACCGGCCGACAGCGGCCACCCGCGCGGCCGAGAGCGCGACGGCCAAACTCCGCCGCGTCCTCCCCGCACGCCTGACGGCCCGGCTGGACGCCCTGATCGACACCGTCGAATTCACCGCCGACACGCGCCCGGAAGCGCCGGTCGAGACCACCGTCCTGCTCCGGCTCGCCGAGGCCACCCGCGAGCATCAACCGGTCGCCATCGAGTACACCGACCGAAACGGACGGTCCAGCAGCCGGACCGTACACCCCTACGGGCTCGTCGACCACTCCGGCCGGTGGTACCTGACCGGGATGGACAGCGACAGCGAGGAACTACGCCAGTTCCGGCTGGACCGCATCACCGCGGCGACCACCCAGCCCGGAACATTCACCCCGCCAGCCGAATTCGAGCCCGCCGCTCATCTGCTGTCCGCCTTGGCCACCGCGCCCTACCGGCACGAGGTATCAGTCCGAGTCCAGGGCACACTCACCCAGGTCCGCCCCCTGCTCCCCGCGACGATCGCGACCGTGCACGAGATCGACTCCCAGCCCGCCGACACCGACCCGTGGGTCCGCATCCGAATCCATGCCGAACAACTCGACTGGATCCCCGCCCTGCTCGCCGGCCTGAACCGCCCCTTCATCATCGAACACCCCGCCACCCTCAACGACGCCGTCCGCGCCCTGGCCGACAGACTCACCGCAGCCGCCGACGGCCGATACCAGTAGCAGCCCGGACGCTCGGAAACGCCGCGGATCGCGAGGGCTGTTCAGCGCCTAACGCCGTGGATCGCGCGGGCTGTTCAGCGCCTGAGGATGGTGATGTCCTCGATCAGTCGTCCTGATCGGGCCAGGCGTCCTCGACGATCACCTGCCCCGCTTCATAACGATCCGCGACCGCCGCGCAGGAATAGGTCGGCCAGAACGACACCGCGCCCGTTTCCTTGTCGATGACGTATACCGAGCCGCCGACCGGTAACGGCCGGTCGACGGGTGCGTGCAGTGGTCTGATCTCGAAGGCGACGAAGCCGGTCGCGAATTCGACGATGCGCCGCTCGGTGTCCGGCTGCGGCGGTGGTAGGTGGTCGGCCGCTATGCGGGTGGCCTCGGCCCGGTCGACCGGCGTGTGCGCGTCGGTCGGGTATGCATGGATGTCCACGTTTTCTCGCTCCCTCGCCGCGATTGTCGTCGCCGATTCCCGCTCGCGCCAGGGAATGGGTGGAAAAGAGCGAGCCCGGTGGCCCTGCTCCCCCCTCCTGGAGCAGGCCCTGGCCGGGCTCGCGAAACGAGTGTCGCGTCCGGGGCCAGCAGGATTCTGAAGAGCGGCTTAACGTCGCTCGTTGTCATCGGGGCGGTGCGCGGCGATAACCCCATATGAAGGACAACTCCTGCGGTGCGCACTGCGCGCGCCTGTGTACCCCCGACGGGCTGGCCGAGGTGCTGGCCGCCGACCGTGGCCTGCTGCACTGGCGGGCGATGCGCAGTCTGGGCGATCCCGGCCTGGCCGAGCACGCCGTGCAGGAGACGCTGCTGCGCGGCTGGCGGTCCTGTCGCGACTTCGACGTGCGCAAGGGCAGCGTGCGGACCTGGTTGCTGGCGATCGAACGCAACGTCGTCGTCGACATCGTGCGGGCGCGGGCCGCCCGGCCCGGTGACGTCGGCTGGGACGACATCACCGAGGTCGCCTGCGTCGGCCGACCGGATTTCGCCGACGGGCTCGTCGACGGGCTGCTGGTCGATCAGTTGCTGGCCCGGCTGCCCGAGCCGCAGCGGGCCGCGGTCGTCGAAGTGATCCTGCACGATCGCGGCTATCGGGAGGTGGCCGCGGACTTCGGGGTGCCGGTGGGGACGGTGAAGACCCGCGTGCACTACGCGCTGCGCTCGTTGCGGCAATTGCCCGACGTTGCCTGATTCGGTCGACGAGCCCCCCGATCTGGGCGTTTGACCAGCGCTAACCTGCTCTTTTCTCCCGTCACATTTCGGTAACGGTGCTTGCTCTGTAGTTGCTCACGTTGCAAGAGTGAACCACTGGGTTTGGTGTTACCAATGGGAAGGGAGGGGTGCTCCGTTCCGGAGCACCGACCGAACATGCAACCAAACATCATCAAGGCCGGTCTCTGCTCCACCGTCTCCGCCGCGGTCGTCCTGTCGCTGACGGGGCTGGTGCCCGCGACGGCGCACGCCGCGCCGGAACCCGCCGCAAGCGATCAGCTCACGGGCAAGACGATCTTCCTCGACCCGGGTCATCAGGGAACGGCGCATGCGGAGGATCTGAGCCGCCAGGTCGACAACGGGCGCGGTGGCACCAAGGACTGCCAGACCACCGGCATGACCTCGCTCAACGGCATTCCCGAGCACACCATCAACTGGGAGGTCGCCCAGCTGGTGAAGGCCTCGCTGCAGGCGCTCGGCGCCGAGGTGGTGCTCAGCCGCGCCGACGACACCGGCTGGGGCGGCTGCGTCGACGATCGCGCCCGCGCCGCCAATCAGTCCGGCGCCTCGGTCGCGGTGAGCATCCACGCCGACAGCGCCCCCGCCGAACAGCGCGGCTTCCATCTGATCGTGCCGCAGCTGCCGATCCCCGACACGCTCGCCGACCAGGCGCAGTCCGGTGCGGGTCGCGCCGTGTCGGCGGCCGTCCGCGACGCCTATCTCGCCTCCGGTTTCCCGTCGGCCACCTATGCCGGTGTCAGCAATGGGCTGCAGACCAGGGCCGATGTGGCCGGGCCCGCGCTGACCCAGGTGCCGCTGGTCTTCGTGGAGATGGGCAACGGCGCCAATGCCGAGGACGCCGCGCTGCTCGAATCGCGCGAGGGTCAGCTGAAGCATGCCGTCGCGATCGCGACCGGCGTGGTGGGTTTCCTGCTCGACAAGCCGGTCTCGGGGACGGTGCCCGCCTCCGCCCCGGACTCGAAGCCCGCCGACGGCCGTATCCCCGCCGCGACCCCCGCTCCGGACCCGGCCGCGCCGACCACCCCGGCCCCGCAGCCCGGCCAGGCGGCGGACCCGAACCCCGCCGATCCGACGCCGACCCCGGCCGACCCCGCCCAGGCTCCGGCGGCGAACCCGAATCCGGCGGATCCGGCCCCCGCTCCGGCGGCGAACCCGAATCCGGCGGATCCGGCCCCCGCTCCGGCGGCGAACCCGAATCCGGCGGATCCGGCCCCCGCCCCGGCAGCGGACTCGAATCCGGCGGATCCGGCTCCCGCTCCGACGGCGAACCCGAACCCCGCTGATCCGGCACCGAATCCGGTCGACCCCGCCCCGGCGGCGAACCCGAATCCGGCGCAGTCGGCTGACCCGACTCCCGCCGCACCCGCCCCGGCCGGTGCGCTCGCCGAGACCCCGGCCCCGACGAGTACGCCGCCGACCCCGGCCACTCCACCCGCCGACGCATCAGCGCCGCCGCCCGACGGCGCCCAGCCGCCGACCACCGAACCGACCCCGGCCCCGGCCCAGCCCGCGGCCATCCCGGCCCGCGCGCCACTGGGCGATCCGGTCTCCGCCGAGCCCCGGCTCCCCGCCGGTTCCAGCGGTCACCTGACGTTCCCTGGCGGCGCCCCCGATCAGGCTCCCGCCCAGCAGCCCCGGGTGGCCCCGAAGCCGCCGACCGGCTCCGGCGGGCACCTGGCGATCCCCGGTGCCGCCGAGGTGCGCACCGCTTCCCCCGGTGCTCCGGCCGCACCGGCGCCCACCCCGCGCGAACGCGGCACTACGCCGAAGAACCAGCAGCAGTCCACCCCGGACGAGTCGGCCCCCGACCTGAGTTCGCTCGGCGGCCCGATCCTCACCGTGATGAACCTGCTGATGCCGCTGGCCAGGGCGCTGGGCATGGACAACACCGCGATCACCAGTCAGCTGATCAACCTCGCCTACACACTCGTCGGCCTGGTCTTCGGCCCGACGAAGTAACCGCACGCGCCCGCGGCCGCCGACCCCGCCCAGGGATCGGCGGCCGCGGCCGTTCGGGCACAATCGACACGGTGATTCCTGTGGTGATCGTTGCGGGGTTTCTCGGGTCGGGGAAGACGACTCTGCTCAACTCGCTGTTGCGCAACAACCGGGGCACCCGGATCGGGGTGGTGGTCAACGACTTCGGCGCCGTCAACATCGACGCGATGCTGGTGGCCGGCCAGGTCGACGCGATGGTGTCGCTGGGCAACGGGTGCGTGTGCTGCGCGGTGGACGTCTCCGAACTCGACGACCTGTTCGCGACCCTGGCGCAGCCGCGCAGCGCCGTCGACGTGATCGTGGTGGAGGCCAGTGGACTGGCCGAGCCGCGCAACCTGATCCGCATGGTGGTGGCCAACCCGAATCCCCGGATCGGGTACGGCGGGCTGGTCGAGGTGGTCGACGCCGAGCTGTTCGGCGCGACCAGTGCCCAGCATCCGGAGCTGGTCACGCACCTGCGCCTGGCCGATCTCGTGCTGGTGAACAAGGCCGACCGGGTCGCGCCCGAGGCGCTGGCCGCACTCCGCGCGCAGGTGTCGGACTGGGTGGGGCAGGTGCCGGTCTACGCGACGACGCACGGCCGGGTCGATCCCGGTCTGCTCTTCGACGAGCGGGTGCTCGCGGAACCGAAGGTGGCCCAGCAGCTGAGTTTCGACTCGCTGCTCGACGAGCACGACCACGATCACGACGACCCGGCGCACCGGCACCTGCACGACGAGTACGCGTCGGTGTCGTTCACCAGCAAGCGGGACCTGGACCCGCGCGCCCTGATCGCCTTCCTGGAGGATCCGCCGCCCGGCCTGTTCCGCGCCAAGGGCTGCGTGGCCTTCGCGGTCGCGGGGGAGCGGCGCAAGTTCGAGATGCACCTGGTCGGCAGGCATGTGGTGTTCACCCCCGGCTCCTGGGGGCGCGGCGAGGAACGCGTGTCGAACCTGGTGCTGATCGGCACCGGCCTGGACGCGGCCGCAGCGCTGGAACGCTTGCGCGGCACCGTCTTCGAGGGCGAGGAACTCATGGACGAGCAGGCGATGCTCGGGGTCTGGCGCTACACCCCGCGGTGACGCTCAGCCGCAGGCGTTGACCCATTCGGACAGGCCGTCGGCGAACAGCTGCCGCTTCCAGATCGGCACTTCGTGCTTGATCCGGTCGACGAGCTCGGCGCAGACGGTGAACGCCTCGGCCCGATGCGGCGCCGCGACCGCGACCACGATCGCCAGGTCACCGATGGTGAGCGAGCCGATGCGATGGATCGCCGCCACCGGAAGTCCGTGCGCGGCGGCGACGTCGGCGCAGATGTCGGTCAGGAACCGTTCGGCCTGCGGATGCGCCGAGTATTCCAGCGCGGTCACTTCCTGGCCGCTGTCGTGATTGCGGACCTTGCCGGTGAACACCACGACGGCACCGAATTCCGGTCCGTCGACGGCGTTTTCGACGGCGAGGGGATCGAGCGCCTGGTCGCTGATCGCGGTCAGGCGCACCGCGCCGTGGTCATTCATGGTCGCCGCCTCCGGCTACTTGCGCGAGCAGATGGTCCAACAGGGGTTCCAGGACCGCGATCCCGTCCTTCACCCCGCCGGGCGATCCCGGCAGGTTGACCACGACGGTGCGGCCCGCCAGCCCGGCGACGCCCCGGCTGAGCGCCGCGAGCGGGAACTTCGCCGTGCCGCGCTGCCGGATGGCGTCGGCGACGCCGGGCAGTTCGCGATCGAGGACGGCGCGGGTGGCCTCGGGGGTGGCATCGGTGGGGGAGGCGCCGGTGCCACCGGTGGTGATCACCAGTGTGGGCGCACCCGTGAGGGCATCGGCCAACCCCGCCGCGATCTCGGCGTCGGCGTAGACGAGCGGGCCGCGTACCGAGAATCCCTGTGCGCCGAGCCATTCGGCGAGAACGGGGCCGGTGGTGTCGAGCCGGGTGCCCGCCGCCGCGCCGGTGGACGCGACCACGACCACGGCGCTGCGTGCCTCGACACCGGCGACCGGTTGGTCGGCCGCGCTCGGTGACGCCGAACCGGCATCGGCGACATCGGGGTGCGCGGATCCGGTGTCGACCTGGGCGAGCCTGCTCAGCGCTTCGCCGGCCGGGGCCGCCGTTGCGGTGCGCGCCTCGGGCCGCACCCAATGCCCGTGCTTGCCACCCTCTTTGGTGACCAGCCGCACCCCGTTCATCACCGCGGCGGGATCCACCGCCTTCACCATGTCGTGCAGCGTGAGCCCCGCGACGGCGACCGCGGTCAGCGCCTCCATCTCGACCCCGGTCGGCCCGGTGGTCTTCGCGGTGGCCTCGACCGTGATGGTCGTCTCGGTGAACCCGAACTCCACCTTCACCGACGACAACGCCAGCTGATGACACAGCGGGATCAGCTCGGAAGTCTTCTTGGCACCGGCGATTCCGGCCAGCCGCGCCGTCGACAGCACATCCGCCTTGGGCATCCCCTCGGCGCGCACCAGCCGGACCACCTCGGCGGTGGTCTGCAATTCGCCTGCGGCGACGGCGATCCGGGTGGTGTCGGCCTTGCCGCTGACATCGACCATGCGCGCGCGACCCTCGCGGTCGAGGTGGGACAACTCGCTCATAGCGTCAAGATTCGCACAGGGACACCCGCGGGCAGCGAGGTGACCTCGGCGGGCACGTCCACGAGCACATCGGCCCAGGCCATGCCCGCGATGAGATGGGAACCGGGACCCGAGACCACTTCGACGCCGTCGTCGGTCAGCAGGCCGCGCAGATACTGGCGCCTGCCCGCGGGCGAACGCACCGGCGTCAGCAGGGTCACCTCGGCGGTGGCAGGCGCGGGCAGACCGCCCAGCGCTCGCACCACGTCGCGGGCGAACACCGCGTAGGACACGGTGGTGCTCACCGGATTGCCGGGGAAGCTCAGCACCGGCACCCCGTCGACGACGGTGTAGCCCTGCGGTCCGCCGGGCTGCACCGCGACCGAACCGAAGGTGCCGCCCAGCGGTTCCAGCACGTCCTTGACGACCTCGAAATCGCCCTTCGACACCCCACCGGAGGTGAAGACCAGATCGGCGGCGGCGACGGCGGCGCGCAGCACGGCGGTGAACTCGGCCGGATCGTCGGTGCTGTGCGCGACCTCGACGACCTCGACGCTGTCCGCCCGCAGGGCCGCGGCCAGCGCGATCCCGTTGGAGTTGTAGATCTGTCCCGGCGCCAGCTCGGTCCCGGCGGGCCGGAGTTCGTCACCGGTGGTGACGCAGACCGCGCGCAGGCGGCTCAGCACCGGCACGGTCGCCAGACCGACGGCGGCCAGCGCGGCGATGTGCCGGGGCGCGAGCACCGTGCCCGCCCGGGCGACCAGCGCACCCGCGCGCACATCGGTCCCGGCCTCACGCACGAACTCACCGGCGGCCCGGCCCCGCTCGACCACGATCCGGTCCCCGCCCGACTGCACGTCCTCGACCGGGACGACGCAGTCGGCGCCGAGCGGGATCGGCGCGCCGGTCATCACCTTCAGCGCGGAACCCGCGGGCAGCGGCTCGGTGCCCGGCTTGCCCGCCGCCACGACCCCGGCGACCGGCAGGGTGACCGGCGTGACCGCCACATCGGCGGCGCGCACCGCGTATCCGTCCATGGCCGAGTTGCGGAACACCGGCAGATCGATCGGGGACAGCACGTCGGCGGTCAGCACGCGGCCGAGCGCGTCGGGCACCGCCACCCGCTCGGCCGGGCGGTCGGCGAGGTGGGCCAGCAGCGCGGCGACGGTGTCGCGGTACTCGTCGACGCTGCGCGCCGACGCGGTGGCGTGCCGGGGAGTCATGCTGCCAGCCTAATCGCCGTCCGACCGGCGGGTTCGGCCCGGATCGCTCACCGTGGCCAGACGCGGGCGGTGAGCTGTCGACTTCGTGACAGATCGGCGCTCCGGACGGTTCACGCCGGGGCCGACGGGTCATACTGTAAAGATGACGCTGGTCGAAATGGGGATTCCCGCTGTGCGATCGGAGCGGCCTTCCCTGGACGGCCGGCCCGAGACGCCGCTCCTCGTCGACCGCTTCGGCCGGGTCGCGCGCGATCTGCGCGTCTCCATCACCGAGAAGTGCTCGCTGCGCTGCACCTACTGCATGCCCGAGGAGGGCCTGCCGCCGATCCCACGGCAGGAGCTGCTGAGCGCCGACGAGATCGTCCGGCTGGTCACCCTCGCCGTGCGGGAACTCGGCGTGCGCGAGGTGCGCTTCACCGGTGGCGAACCACTGATGCGGCGCGAGCTCGAGGAGATCATCGCGGGCTGTCACGCGGCGGTGCCCGACACCCCGCTGGCCATGACCACCAACGGCGTCGGCCTCGAACACCGGGCCCGGGCCCTGGCCGAGGCCGGACTGAGCCGGGTCAATGTCTCCCTCGACACCGTCGACCGGGTCGATTTCACCCGGCTGACCCGCCGGGACCGGCTCGAATCGGTGCTCAACGGCATCCGCGCCGCCCGCGACGTCGGGCTGGCCCCGGTGAAGGTCAACGCGGTGCTGATGCGGCAGAACCTGGCGGGCGCGCCGGACCTGCTCGCGTGGTGCCTGGCCGAACAGTGCGAGCTGCGCTTCATCGAGGAGATGCCGCTCGACGCCGACCACGAGTGGGCCCGCAACAACATGGTGACCGCCGCCGACCTGCTCGACGTCCTCGGCGAACGGTTCACCCTCACCGAGGCCGGACGCGTCGACCCCTCCGCGCCGGCCGAGAAGTGGCTGGTCGACGGCGGCCCGGCCACGGTCGGCATCATCGCGACGGTCACCCGCAAGTTCTGCGACAGCTGCGACCGGACCCGGCTCACCGCCGACGGCATGCTGCGCTCGTGCCTGTTCAGCGACCAGGAGTTCGACGTGCGGACCGCGCTGCGCGCCGGTGCCGACGACGACGAGGTCGCCGAGCTGTGGCGCGGTGCCATGTGGCAGAAATGGGCCGGTCACGGTATCGACGCCGCCGGTTTCGTCCCCCCGGAACGCACGATGGGAGCCATCGGTGGTTGAGGTCCGCTACTTCGCCGCGATCGCCGACGCGGTCGGCAAGAACTCCGAATCACTCGACCTGCCCACCGGCGCGACCGTCGCCGACCTGCGCGCCTCGCTGGCGGCCGCCTACGGCACCGAGGTCGACTCGCTCGTCGGGGTCTGCGCCTTCCTGATCGGCGACGAACTCACCCGCGACCCGACGGCCATGCTCCGCGACCGCGTCGACGTCCTGCCCCCGTTCGCGGGCGGCTAGCCGGATGGTCCAGAGCGCGGCTCCCGACGTCGACACCTATCTCGCCGCACTCCCGGACGAGCGGCGCGCGGCGCTGACCCGGCTGCGCGCGCTGTGCCTGGCCGAACTCCCCGGCTTCACCGAGGTCATGGCCTACGGGATGCCCGCCTACGAACGCGACGGTGTCGGCGAGATCGCCTTCGCGAGCCAGAAGCAGTACATCTCCTTCTATCTCCTGCGCTCCGACATCCGCGCCGCCTTCGCCGACCGCTTGGCGCGCGAGGACATGGGCAAGGGCTGCCTGCGCTTCCGCAAGGAACCGGACTACGACCTCGTCCGGGACCTGTTGCGCGCGACCGCGCCGGATGTCGGCGCGCCGATCTGCGACCCCTGATCCGCTATTTCCACCAGGTGTCGAGGGGCGTCACCGGGACGGTGCGCTTGTGCCGGGTGTTGGTGAAGATCGTCTCGACGCGGGCCGCGACCTCCGGGGTGACGTCTTTGCCCTCGAGGTAGTCGTCGAGCTCGGCGTAGCGCAGGCCGAGAGCTTCCTCGTCCGGCAGCGCGGGCCGGTCGTCCTCGAGGTCGGCGGTGGGGACCTTGGACCAGATGCTCGACGGGGCGCCCAGCTCCTGGAGCAGCGCGGCGCCCTGACGCTTGGTGAGCCCGGTGAGCGGGGTCAGGTCCACGCCACCGTCACCGAACTTGGTGAAGAACCCGGTGACCGCCTCGGCGGCGTGATCGGTGCCGACCACCAGCAGGTTCTCCTGCCCGGCCAGCGCGTATTGGGCCACCATCCGCTCGCGGGCCTTGATGTTGCCGCGCACGAAGTCACGCAGCCGCTCGTGGTCGAGCGCGCCGGCGACCTCGGCGGCCACCGCGTCGGCGCCGGGCCGGATGTTCACCACGACCGCCCGATCGGGGTCGATGAAGTTCAGGGCGGTCTGCGCGTCGTGCTCGTCGGCCTGCACGCCGTAGGGCAGGCGCACGGCGAGGAACTTCGCCTCGACACCCTCGGCGCGCAGCTCCTCGACGGCGAGCTGGCACAGCCTGCCCGCCAGGGCGCTGTCCTGGCCACCGCTGATGCCGAGGGCGAAGCCCTTGGCCGGGGTGGAGTTCAGGTAGTCCTTGAGGAAATCGACGCGGCGGCGGACCTCCTGCTTCGGCTCGATCTCCGGCAGCACGCCCAACTCGGCGATGATCTGTTCACGCAGTGTCCCCATGCCGCCTCACTCTACTTGTGCGGCAGGGGAAACGACGCGGCGAACGAGCCATTCCCAGTTGTCGCCGATCTGAGCGCGGGTGTAGCCCAGGATGTCGATCTGGTGAATGACCAGCGCCGCGGACAACGTCGACAGCAGGGTGTCGGCGACCAGCGGCAGTTCCCCGGTGACCCCGGCCTCGCGCAACAGCAGCGCGACGTGCGCCTTGTGCAGGCCGTACGGCCCGCCGCCGAAGCGCCCCTTCTCCTCGGCGGCCCGGTGCAGGTCGCCCTCCACCTCGATGTCGAGCAGCCGGGTCCGCCCGAACGCGATCAGCCGCTCGACCGGGCTCGCGTCGGGGCCAAGCGGCGCGGGTCCGAACATGAACGCCGCCTGGAACTTCTGCTCGGAGTGGTCGAGCAGGGCCAGCATCAGGCCGGTGCGGTTCCCGAACCGCCGGAAGACGGTGCCCTTGCCGACGCCCGCGCGCTTGGCGACCGCGTCCATGGTCAGCCCGGCGACCCCGTGCTCGCGCACCAACTGCTGGGCGGCGTCGAGCAGCAGCGCGCGGTTGCGGGCGGCGTCGGCGCGTTCGATCGGCTCGGCCTCGCCGGGCGGCGGCGGGCCGATCGGCAGCAGCGGCGGCTCGTCCGACCTGGGTGTGCTGTAGCTCACGCCGCTCACACGTCCTCCGCGGGAAGTAATCGGACTGGGGTCCGGTTAATGCCTGATGAAACTTCGATCATCCCACTGAGTACACCAGGAGTCGTCATGGCCGGGACCCGCATCCTCACTCTCGTCGGAAGCCTGCGCGCGGGCTCGATCAACCGCCAGCTCGCCGAGGCCGCGGTGAAGACCGCGCCGGAGGGCGCGGACATCACGATCTACGAGGGTCTCGCGGAGATCCCGTTCTACAACGAGGACCTGGACGTCCCCGGCGCGGTCCCCGCGCAGGCCGAGGCGCTGCGCGCCGCCGTCGCCGCGGCGGACGCCGTCCTGATCGTCACCCCCGAATACAACGGCACCCTGCCCGCCGTGCTGAAGAACGCCATCGACTGGGCCTCTCGCCCCTACGCCGCGGGCGCGATCAAGGGCAAGCCGGTCGCGGTCGTGAGCGCCTCCATCAGCCCCAGGGCCGCCGAGTGGGCCCACGGTGACGCGGTCAAGGCGATCGGTGTCGCGGGCGGTGTCGTCGTCGAGGCCGCGCACGCGCGCTTCGGCACCATCGGCGAGCGTTTCGGCCAGACCCACCCTGCCCAGGACGCCGAGGCGCTGACCCAGCTCGGCGCGACCGTGCACGAACTGGTTGCCGCTGCGAACGGGACGCTGGTCTCGGCGTAAGCTGCCTGTCGGCTCGAAAGGGGCGTCGCGTCCGGTGTGGACGCGACGCCCCTTTCGCGTGTCCCGCGAAGTTTGCTGAGGACTCGCCGGGATGCGAAATTGTGATCTGGACCACCGTTTTCCCAGCGTGTCGATCGCGCGTCCTGGGACTTACGGCAGGGGAATTACATCTGTGCGACTCGCAACACCTTGTGTTGTTCCAATCTGTCGGCCACTAGGTGTAGTGTCTCCAGTACTGGAAGACGGTGTGAAGCCACCACTGATCGGGCCCAAGGGAAGGGGTTACGAGCAGGGCTTTCTTCGCCAGATCCAGGAGTTTGCGCAGCATCACCGTTCGTGCACTGCATACGGATCACAGGCTGTGGATCAGGCATAGGAGAGGGAGAACCTAGATGACCATCACCGTGTACACCAAGCCCGCTTGCGTCCAGTGCAATGCCACCTACAAGGCGCTCGACAAGGCCGGGGTGGACTACGAGATCATCGACATCTCCGAGAACGCCGAGGCGCGTGACTACGTCATGGCGCTCGGCTACCTGCAGGCTCCCGTCGTCGTCGCCGGTGACGACCACTGGTCGGGCTTCCGTCCCGACCGCATCAAGTCCCTCGCCGTCGCGGCCGCTTAGGACCTTCGCCGGAAGGAGGCGTCATGCCCGAACGGACGACTCCGGGCGGGCTGGTCTACTTCTCCAGCGCTTCGGAGAACACTCGTCGTTTCGTCGAGAAGCTGGGTCTCCCGGCTACTCGGCTTCCACTGCACACCGCTGAATCGCTGCGCGTCGACGAACCCTACGTGCTGATCACCCCCACCTACGGGGGTGGTCGGCACGTCATGGGGGGCCAACGGTCCGACAAGGACCTCGTACCGCGGCAGGTCGCCAAGTTCCTCAACGACCCGCACAACCGCGCCCTGCTGCGCGGGGTGATCGCGGCCGGCAACACGAACTTCGGCGATACCTATTGCGCTGCGGGCGACATCATCTCGCGAAAATGCGGGGTGCCGTACCTGTATCGCTTCGAACTCATGGGAACCGCTGAGGACGTCGCGCGCGTCCGAGAGGGATTGGGATTGTTTTGGCAACAGCAACCACAGCACCGACCGGCAAGACTGCCCGCCTAGAGCAGGCCGCGGTGCGCGGCGAGGCGGGCGAGGTCCTGGACTACCACGCCCTCAACGCGATGCTGAACCTGTACGGCCCCGACGGCAAGATCCAGTTCGACAAGGATCGCGAGGCCGCGCACCAGTACTTCCTGCAGCACGTCAACCAGAACACCGTCTTCTTCCACAACCTGGACGAGAAGCTCGACTACCTGGTCGACGAGAACTACTACGAGGCCGAGGTCCTCGAGCAGTACAGCCGCGAGTACATCAAGAGCCTGTTCCAGCGGGCCTACGCCAAGAAGTTCCGGTTCCCCACCTTCCTCGGCGCGTTCAAGTACTACACCTCGTACACGCTCAAGACCTTCGACGGCAAGCGCTACCTGGAGCGGTTCGAGGACCGCGTCGTCATGGTCGCCCTGACCCTGGCCGCCGGTGACGAGGTACTGGCCGACAAGCTGGTCGACGAGATCATCGACGGCCGGTTCCAGCCCGCCACCCCGACCTTCCTCAACTCCGGCAAGAAGCAGCGCGGCGAGCCCGTGTCCTGCTTCCTGCTGCGCATCGAGGACAACATGGAGTCGATCGGGCGCTCGATCAACTCCGCCCTGCAGCTGTCCAAGCGCGGCGGCGGTGTCGCGCTGCTGCTGAGCAACATCCGTGAGCACGGCGCGCCGATCAAGAAGATCGAGAACCAGAGCTCGGGCGTCATCCCGATCATGAAGTTGCTGGAGGACTCGTTCTCCTACGCCAACCAGCTGGGCGCGCGCCAGGGCGCCGGCGCGGTGTACCTGCACGCGCACCACCCCGACATCTACCGCTTCCTCGACACCAAGCGGGAGAACGCGGACGAGAAGATCCGCATCAAGACGCTCTCGCTGGGCGTGGTGATCCCCGACATCACCTTCGAACTGGCGAAGAAGAACGAGGACATGTACCTGTTCTCGCCGTACGACGTCGAGCGCATCTACGGCAAGCCGTTCGCCGATGTCGACGTCACCGAGAAGTACTACGAGATGGTCGACGACAAGCGCATCCGCAAGTCGAAGATCAAGGCGCGCGAGTTCTTCCAGACCATCGCCGAGCTGCAGTTCGAGTCGGGCTACCCGTACATCATGTTCGAGGACACGGTGAACCGGGCCAACCCGATCAAGGGCAAGATCACCCACTCGAACCTGTGCTCGGAGATCCTGCAGGTCTCCACCCCCTCGGAGTTCAACGACGACCTGTCCTACTCGAAGGTCGGCAAGGACATCTCCTGCAACCTGGGGTCGCTCAACATCGCCAAGGCGATGGACTCGCCGGACTTCGGGCAGACGATCGAGACCTCGATCCGCGCGCTGACCGCCGTCTCGGACCAGACCCACATCTACTCGGTGCCCTCGATCGAGCAGGGCAACAACGAGTCCCACGCCATCGGCCTCGGCCAGATGAACCTGCACGGCTACCTGGCGCGCGAGCGGGTCCACTACGGCTCCGAAGAGGGCGTCGACTTCACCAACATCTACTTCTACACCGTGGTCTACCACGCGATCCGGGCCTCGAACCTGATCGCGAAGGAGCGCGGCAGCGCGTTCGGTGGCTTCGCGGAGTCGAAGTACGCCAGCGGCGAGTACTTCGACAAGTACACCGACCAGGCGTGGGAGCCCAAGACCGACAAGGTCGCTCAGCTCTTCGCCGACGCGGGCGTGCACATCCCCACCCAGGACGACTGGCGTGAGCTGAAGGCCTCGGTGCAGGAGTTCGGCATCTACAACCAGAACCTGCAGGCGGTCCCGCCGACCGGGTCGATCTCCTACATCAACCACTCCACCAGTTCGATCCACCCGGTGGCGTCGAAGATCGAGATCCGCAAGGAAGGCAAGATCGGCCGCGTCTACTACCCGGCCCCGTACCTCGACAACGACAACCTCGAGTACTACGACGACGCCTACGAAATCGGCTACGAGAAGATCATCGACACCTACGCCGCGGCCACCCAGCACGTGGACCAGGGCCTGTCGCTGACACTGTTCTTCAAGGACACCGCCACCACCCGTGACCTGAACAGGGCCCAGATCTACGCCTGGCGCAAGGGCATCAAGACGCTCTACTACATCCGTCTGCGCCAAATGGCCCTGGAGGGAACCGAAGTCGAGGGTTGCGTGTCCTGCATGCTGTGAGCTGAGCACGTGGAAAGGGGCGGTCTCCAGGGGGGACCGCCCCTTTCGTGTCAGCCGATGCTGCCGAAGATGTCGAAGCAGCACCAGCCGCCGCGGAACCACTGGCCGATCAGCTGCCACAGCGAAGGGTAGCTGCCGTCGGCGTGGCGTAGCCGCAGGCCGAACGAGCACTTGCCGATCGTCGTGCCGGTGTACCGCTGGATCAGCGTGCGGTGCAGGAAGGACGCGCCGAGCCAGGCCGCGATGCCGTACAGGACGGCGGTCGCGCCGGTCGCGACGTACCAGGCGGTGACACCGATGGCGGCGTGCAATGCCATGTCGATGAGGAACGCGGGGATCACCCCGGTCTCGTCGCCGGCGGAAGTGCGTCCGGTGAGCGGGAATTCGTTCTTCGGCCGCTGCGGCTCGGAGCTCTCGGGACGGACGACGGTCAATCGACCGTCGGCGTCGCGCTCGTAGCCGCCGGTCCGCGCGGAGCGTCGGGTCGCTGTCGTCGTGCTCATGGGGCCCAGCGTGGTCGACGTCGCTTAACAAGCACCCGGTGGCGACCTTGCCGTCCACGGAAGGCCCAGGTCGCCGCGCCGCGGCGAGGCGGCACCGGAACCGGAATCCGCCGGATACGGTGGGAACCGGAGCTCTGTTGTGCCGAAGCGCAGTTCGTCGAACCGAGGTCGAGGAGGCCGCATGTCCGGAGCGGAGCACGGGAAGGCTGTGGGGGACGGGCTCGACCTCGCGTTGGCGCCACGCGAGCGGATCGAACGGCCGGAACGTGGTGGGCGCGGCCGGGATTCGCGCAAGATCGTGCCGCGGTCGGACCTCGGTGCGTGGGATCCGGATCGGCGCGGACACGATGCCCTGGCGACCGTGCTGGCCCAGAACGCGCTGCGGGCGCCGGATCTCGTGCCGATCCGGATGGCGCGCATGGCCGCCTCGCCGTGGACGTTCTATCGCGGGGCCGCCGCGATCATGGCCGCGGACCTGGCGTCGCGGCCGAACACCGGGATCGGGGTGCAGCTGTGCGGGGACGCGCACGTGCTGAACTTCGGCATGTGGGCGAGTCCCGAGCGCAATCTCGTGTTCGACCTGCGGGATTTCGACGAGACGCTGCCCGGTCCGTTCGAGTGGGACCTGCTGCGTCTGGTGGCGTCCCTCGTCGTGCTCGGCCGCGACAACGAGGTGCCCGCTGCCCGCTCGGACGCGGCGGTGGCGGCGGCCTCGGTCGCCTACCGGGCCGCCATGGCCGAGTACGCGCGCACCCCGGAGCTCGATATCTGGTACGAGCGGGTCGACGCCGAGGACTTTCTCGGCTACTTCGGCCCGCGCGCACAGGAGTTGGTGCGCAAGGAGATCCGGCGCGGAACGGTGAAACGCACCAGCCGGGGCGCGTTCGGCAAGTTCACCGAGATCCGGGACGGGCGACGGCGGATCACCGAGCTCCCGCCGTTCCGGGTGGCCGTCGGTGCCGACCAGCGCAGGCTCGTCGGCGCGGTCGTGCACGACTACGCCGAATCGGTGCCCGACCACATCTGGTCGCTGCTGACCCGGTTCCGGGTCATCGATGTCGCGCGGCAGGTGGTCGGGGTCGGCAGCGTCGGCATGCGGGTCTACCTGGCGCTGCTCGAGGAACGCCGCACCGGCGACCCGTTCTTCATCCAGGTCAAGCAGGCGGGCCGATCGGTGTACGAGGACTTCCTGGCGCCGAGCCGCTACGACAACCACGGTTCGCGGGTCGCCCACGGCCAGCGGATGCTGCAGTCCACCACCGACAAATTCCTCGGTTGGACCCGCGTCGACGAGATGGACTTCTACGTCCGCCAGTTCCGGGACATGAAGATCACCGCCGACGGCGCCCTCGTCGCACCGCAACTCGAACAGTTCGCCACCGCCTGCGCCCGGGTCCTGGCCCGCGCCCACGCCCGCTCCGGCGACGCCGCCCGCATCGCCGACTACCTGGGCCGCAGCGAACGCACCGACACCGCCCTGGTCGACTTCGCCCGCGCCTACGCCGACCAGAACGCGCGCGACCACGCCCAGCTGGTGGCGGCGATCGCCGACGGCACCGTCCCCGCCCACGAGGTCGGCTGGGCCTGATCGCTTGTGCCGCAACCCCGCCTTCGTTATTGTCAATATGACTAATACTGAAGTGGGGGATCCGCCGTGCTCGATCTGATCGCTGCCCTGCAGCAGCCGCTGTTCACGCTGCTCGGCACGCCGGTGAGCTGGACCGAAGTGCTCGGCTTCGGCAGCGGCGCGCTGTGCGTCTGGCTGGTCGCGCGCCAGCACATCGCGAACTGGCCGGTGGGCATCGCGAACAATCTGTTCTTCATCCTGCTGTTCACCCAGGCGGGACTGTTCGCCGACGCCGGACTTCAAGTGGTGTTCATCGCCCTGGCGGCCTACGGCTGGTGGACCTGGACGCACGGGCCGCGGGTGGACGACAGGGTTCCGGTGCGCCGCACGACCCGCACCGAGTGGGCACTGCTCGCGACGGCGGGGGTGCTCGGCACGGCGGGCATCACCGTGCTGCTCGACACCGCGACCGAGTCCACCGTGCCGTTCTGGGACGCGCTGACCACCGCGTTGTCACTGATGGCGACCTATGGGCAGTGCCGCAAGCGGCTGGAATCGTGGTGGCTGTGGATCGCCGCCGACCTCGTCTATATTCCGCTGTACGTGTACAAGGGGCTCGTGCTGACGGCCCTGCTGTATGTCGGGTTCCTGGCGCTGTGTGTGCGTGGCTTGATCGCCTGGCGGCGTGACGTCGTCGAGGCGCCGGTGGCGGTCCCGGCATGAGGACATCGAAAGACGCTGTTCCCGGCCCGGATTCGGCCACCGCACGGCTGGCCGCCGGGTGCGACGGCGGGCATCGGTACGCGCATGGACTGGTGCTGGGGAAGTTCTATCCACCACACGCCGGGCATCACCACCTGATCCGCACGGCCGCCGCGCGCTGTACTCGGCTCACCGTGCTGGTGTGTGCCTCCTCGGTGGAGTCGATTCCGCTCACCGATCGCGTCGGCTGGATGCGCGAGATCCACCGGGAGCCGGGTATTTCCGTCGTCGGCACGATCGACGACGTACCGATGGACACCACCGACCCGGCGATCTGGGACGCGCACATGGCGGTCTTTCGCGCGGCGGTGCCCGATCCGGTCGACGCGGTGTTCACCTCCGAGGACTACGGCGCAGAGCTGGGCCTGCGCTTCGGCGCGGAGTCGATCTGCGTCGACCCGGAGCGCCGCCGCTTTCCGGTGTCGGCGACCGCGATCCGCCGGGATCCCGTCGCGCACTGGGAGTTTCTCGCGGCACCGGTGCGCGCCGCCCTGACGCGCCGAGTGGTGGTGCTCGGCGCCGAGTCGACCGGGACGACAACGATGGCGAAAGCACTCGCCGCGCACTATGACGCGCCGTGCGTCCCCGAGTACGGGCGTGCGTTCAGCGAGCGCAAGCTCGCCGCCCTCGGCCCGGCGGACACTGGTCGCAGGTCGAGTTCGGCTCCGACGAGTTCCCGCTGATCGCCGCCCGCCAGCAGGAATCCGAAGACCTCGCCGCCGGCGCGAGTGGTCCGATCCTGGTGTGCGACACCGATTCCTTCGCCACGGCGATCTGGCACGAGCGCTATCTGGGCTTCGCGCGCCCCGACCTGGTCGTCCCGCCGACACAGCACCTGTGGCTGCTCACCGACCATGTCGGCGTGCCGTTCGAGGACGACGGACTGCGCGACGGCGAGCACCTGCGCCCGTGGATGACCGAGCGCTTCCGTGCCGAACTCACCTGCACCGGAAGGCGATTCGTCACCCTCACCGGCACTCACGAACACCGGTTGGCCACCGCCGTCGCCGCGGTGGACGCCCTGCTCGCCGACGGCTGGGCCATCGCCGATCCGCTCCCGGAACGCCGGTAGCGGATCGGCGTTCCGGTCAGCCCGCCGAGCCGGTGAGAATGCGCGGCAGGCCCGCTGCCGAGCCGCTGCCGCTGCCGCTGTTGCCGTCGGGCAGTTCGGCGCCCGACGATCCGGGTCGGTGGATGTGGACGGTGACCGGTGCGGTGCCGTCGGCCACGACGGTGACGACTCGCGCCCCGGCCGCCGAAGTGACCCGGCCGCCGCTCACCCGCACCTCGTAGCTGTCGGGCAGAGCCAGGTCGGACACGTAGATCTCGGTCGGAGCCGATGTGGTCCCCGGACGGTAGCGATAGGCGAAATCGCCGGTGGCCGAATCGAATACCATCGCCTCCGGGGTGCCCGCGGTGGCCTGGGGATAGGTGCGGACCAGTTCGCGGCCGAGGTCGCCGCGGAAGGGGTCGCCGTCGGTGCCGCGGAAATGCCAGTAGTGCCAGCCGACGAAGCGCTCGTCGGCGCGGGTGGTGGTGTTGCGCAGCACGGTCGGATCGCCGTCGCCGAATTCGGTGACCATGGTCGGGATGTCGGTGCGGGCGGTGAAGGAATCGATGTTCGACCAGGTCTTGTCCTGCTGCACCGAGCACACCGCGCGGAGTTCCTCGGGGAGTCCGAGATAGATGGCGAGCTGGCTGGGGATGCAGTAGTCGTGCGGGGCGAACACGATGTTCGGGCTGGTGATCGGCGGATTCTTGCCGAGATGACTCGGCATCGTCTCGTTCCAGGTGACATTCGGCTCCCAGAACACCGGCACCACGCCGTTGCGGGCACGTACCGCGTCGGTCAGCCGTTGCAGCGCGCGCTGGTACTTGGCGTCGAAGTCCGGGCAGCCGTCCGGGAAGCAGGTGAGAAACGGTGTGCCGGGCCAGGGTTCGTTGAGCAGCTCGATCCCTAGCACGCTCGCGCGCCCGTTCATCCGTTCGGCGAGCGCGCCGAGGGCGGTCCCGAGATGATCCAGGACGCCGTAGGTGTTGTTCCAGACCTCGTCCCAGCCGGCGTTCATGCTCGGCATCAGGTAGTACAGCGGGAATCCGGGATTGGGCTCGTCCTCGCCCGGCCTGGCCCGGATCGCCCACTCGGGAAAGCCGTTGCCGTCCCAGATCTCCGAGAGCCCGTCCTGGTGGTTGTCGAGCAGGGTGTAGATCCCGTGTGCGGCGAGGGTGTCCACCACCGTCTCGACCCGATCGAGGTAGGCCGTGTCGACCACGCCCTCGGTCGGCATCAAGCCGTCGAAGGACACCCCGAGCCGCACCGTGTTGAACCCGTGCCGGGCGAGCAACGCGGCCGCGTCGTCGCTCAGCGCGAACCCGTCACCCGCCTGCAGGTACGGCGCGTCCTTGTCCACCGTGTTCACCCCGTGCAGCAGCACGGTCCGCCCGAACCCGTCGACCAGCGCCGCCCCCTGCGCCCGCAAGGCCGACAATTCGGCCCCCGGCTCGGCGCCGGCAGGCACACCACCACCGGATGCCGTCAGCCCGGCCGCCACCGCCGACGCCACCGTCCACCGCAGCAGTCGCCCCCGCCATGACGATCGCTCCGGCCGATACGGCCGCCGAATTCCCGTGCCCGCCATGTATTTCCCTCGATCCTCAGGTGGACATCCGTCCATTTGAACGCATGTCCAACTCCGTTGGCGAGAGACCATAGCCGCCCTGCCGGGATGTGGTCAAGGACACAGCGCCCCGGGATGGTGCGCGCGCTCTATCCGGGCGGTGCGGCAGGCTGCTGCTCCGGTCGGTCCGTCGGACCGCTGCTCTCGGCCATGCGCCAGATCTCGCGGCCGGTGAGTTCAGGGAACGCCGTGCTGAGCAGGACGGCGGTGGCGAAGCGGTCGCGGGAGCGGGCGTCGAGGATCGAGCCGGCGTGGCGTAGTGCCTCGGCGCGGGCGGCGGTGGTGGCGATGCGCTCGGCGAACTTGTCGGCGCGGGCGCTGGCGCCACGAGACTGCCAGAACAGCAGTGCGCTGGCCGCGCCGGGGAGCAGTCCCGCCGCCACGGTGGCCAGTCCGTTCGGATCGCCCGGATCGTCGCCGATCAGCCCGTACATCACGACCCCGATGGCGATGATGCCGCACGCCAGCGAGGCGATGGTGGCGAGGCGCTGTTGCTGGAGCGCGCTGTGATGGTGCTCGATATCGAGCGCTGAACGCTCGCGCGCGGCCGCCTCCAGCCAGTCGGCCTCCGTATCGGGCTCCGTGCCATCCTCGGTGACCGGCGCGCTGAGCTGCTGGATGCGATGTCGTGAGCGCCGTGCGTCGATGAGCTGGAGCGCGGCCGCGTAGGCGGCGCCCAGCGTGGTCGAGCTCGCCGCCAGTAGTTCGACGGGCAGAATGCCGCTCATCGTCGGGGTCCCCTTCCCGACCTGCCGAAGGGCAGGCCCGGAAGGGATCCTACGTCGCCGGTCGACGGGTACAGACGATGAAAGAGCCACCGCGGGTGGTTGATTCGGACGCGCCCGGTGCTTCCGATCAGCGCAGTGCCGGAATGACCTCGCGTTCGAAGAGTTCGATGCCGGAGGTGTCGTAGGCGGCTTCGGGGAAGTTGACGATGGCGTAGTCGAGGCCGAGATCCTTGACGGCGGTGAGGCGTTCGACGATCTGTTCGGGGGTGCCGACGGCGGCGCTGGTGTCGAACTGCTCGTGGACGCGGGCCTTGGCCTCGTCGGCGCCGAGGAACGGGGTGTAGCGGTCGATGACGGCGGACAGGCGTTCCTGGACTTCGGATTCGGTGCTGCCGACGATGGCGTTGAAGTTGGAGCTGCGGGTGATCGCGCCGAAATCGGTGCCGACCTCGGCGCAGTGCTGACGCAGGATCTCCGACTTGCGGGTGAACTCGGCCGGATCGCCGCTGAAGTTGGTGTAGTCGGCGTACGTCGCGGCGATCCGCAGCGTCTTCTTCTCGCCGCCACCCGCGATCCAGATCGGAATGCCGTTCTCCTGCAACGGCTTCGGGTGCACGATCGCGTCGTCGACCTGGTAGTACCTGCCGTCGAGGGTGGCTCGCCCGGTCCGCCAGGCCTGCCGGAAGATCTGCACGCCCTCGTCCAGGCGCCCGAGCCGCTCACCGGCGGACGGGAAGCCGTAACCGTAAGCGCGCCACTCGTGTTCGTACCAGCCGCCGCCGATGCCCATCTCCACCCGGCCGCCGGAGATCAGGTCGACGGTGGCCGCCACCTTGGCCAGGTAGGCGGGGTTGCGGTAGCTCATGGCAGTACACATCTGGCCGAGCCGCACGCGGGTGGTGCTGGCCGCGAACGCCGACATCAGGGTCCACGCCTCGTGGGTGGCCTCGTTGGTCGGCACCGGCACGGTGTGGAAGTGGTCGTAGACCCAGATCGATTCCCACTCGGTGCCGGTATCGAACCGCTGGGCGAGCTCACGCATCACCGCCCACTGGTCCGCCGGTTCGATACCGACCAGGTCGAGCCGCCAGCCCTGGGGGACGAAGATGCCGAACCGCACGTGATTCTCCTCAGTGTGTTGATCGAGCCGAAGGTCGCGGCGCCTCGCACCGCGGCTGCCCTGCCCACTTTTCCCACTGCCGCGCACCGAGGCAACTATTGAACGCTCGGCGCGCTGAATCCTGGACCGGCGGTTATTCGCTTGGCGTGACCGTCGCCGGCGGGCATGCTGGAACCCGTATGAACGATATGCGACAACCACGCCTCGGCGTGGACTTCGGCCGGGTCATCCAGGGGGCGGCACTCGCGCCCGGCGCCGCGGACACGGTCTTCCTGTCCGGCGGCTTCGCCGAGGCGATGAGCACCCCACCCACCCCGCACGCCTTCGCGGTGCTGGCCCGCCTGGTCACCCGCTTCGGCGGCCGCGCCTGGGTGATCTCCAAGTGCGGCCCGCGGATCGAGGAACGCACCAGGCAGTGGCTCGATCACCACGACTTCGCCGCCCGCACCGGCATCCCGCGTGAGCACCTGCGGTTCTGCCGCACCCGTGCCGACAAGGCGCCGCACTGTGCGGAATTGGGCATCACCCACATGATCGACGACCGCGTCGACGTGCACCGCGCGCTGCGCGGACTCGTGCCGCGGCTGTACCTGTTCGGCGCGCAGTCCGACCCAGCGCCGGACTGGCTGTGCCACACGCCCGACTGGCCCGCGGTCGAGCGGCTGATCGGCGCCGATCTCGACGCGACTGGTCAGGCGTTCGGGTCGCCGTAGGCGGCGGCGATGTCCTTGGAGCTGGGCCAGCGGCTGTAGGTCGGCGACTGCGGCCAGCCCTCGGGGCTGTCCTGCCATTCCTCCTGCCTGCCGTAGGGGAGCGCGTCGATCAGGCCGAAGGTGTAGGCGAGCTGTTCGGTGCCGCGGCCGTCGGTGTGCCAGCTGCGGTAGACGGTGTCGCCGTCGCGCAGGAAGGTGTTCACCGCGAAACCGGCGCCCGGACCCGCGCCCATGTCGGCGCCGAACGGGCTGTCGTGGGTGGAGTACCAGGTCATCGTGTTGCCGACGCGGCGCTTGTAGGCCAGGGCCTCCTCGATCGGTCCCTGGGTCACGATGACGAAGCGCGCGTCGTAGGCGGCGAGGAAATCCAGCCGGGCGTACTGCGCGGTGAGGCCGGTGCAGCCAGGGCACTGCCAGGTGTTCCCGTCGGTCCACATGTGGTGGTAGGTGATCAGCTGGGACTTGCCGTCGAAGACCTCGGCGAGCGAAACATCGCTCCCGTCTTCGGCTTTCAGGGTGTACGGGGGCAGTTCGACGGCGGGCAGCCTGCGCCGTTGCGCGGCGACGGCGTCGAGTTCGCGCGTCGCGGCCTTCTCCCTGATCCGGAGCTCGTCGAGTTCGGCCTGCCAGGTCTCGCGATCGACGATGGTCGGCAAAGCGGTCATGAGGCAACTCCTCTGAATGTGTACGGCGTGCACATTTGATATGTTCACACCGTACACTTCGATCGGAGGGAGCTCAAGGGTTGGCCTATCACCATGGCGATCTCGCCGCCGCGCTGGTCGCGGCCGGGCTGGAGCTCACCAGGGCCGGTGGTCCCGACGCGCTGACGATCCGCGAGGTCACCCGCCGGGTCGGGGTCACGCCGAACGCCGCCTACCGGCACTTTCCCGACCGGCAGGCGCTGCTGCGCGCGGTGTCGGCGGCGATCGAGGCCGCGATGGCGACCGGCATGGCCACCGACCGGAGCCCGGCCACTCCACGGGACAGCCTGCGCGCGGTCGGCCTCGGCTATATCGCCTTCGCGCTGACCGAGCCGGGCTGGTTCGCCGTCGCCTTCTTCGGCGCGGGCGACACCTCGCCGGAGTCGGTGCGCGACTCGCCCGCCTACCTCGCCCTCGCCGACGCGCTCGACATGATGGTCCACATCGGCGATCTGACGCCCGCGGCACGCCCGGCCGCGACCTGGAGTTGCTGGTCCACCGTGCACGGCTTCGCCGAGCTCGCGCTGCGCGGGCCCCTGCGTCATCTCGACCGCGCCGAGCTGTGGGGCCTCGCCGAGCGAGCGGTCGACACCATCGTGGCCGGACTGCCCCGGGAAATGTGATCGAGGTCACTGTGACCAGTGGTACGTCAGTGTAAAGATGAAACGTCCGGGCTCCGCATGTACCCTTCAGGTGGAAGGGTGTGCCCGGGTGGGTACTCCAAGCGATCTGCAGCGGCGATGGCCTGCAGCGACGACGAGGAGGTGGTGTTGCGATGCGCAGCGAACCCCCCAGTCGAAGGCCGCGCGGCGTCGCCCCTTCGCTCTCTCGCTGATTCTCGGCCGATCTGGTTCGGCAGTGCGTGACAGTCGTGGTGGTGGACGCCCGCGGTGGGCAACACCGTCTCCCGATCCACTTTCGTAGCATCCCCGCGGCCGGGCCGCAGGCATGCGCGCTGTCGCGCCAGAGGACTCTCCCATGTCGCAGATCGATCTTGTCGAAGCACGTCACGTACCCGCCGATTCCGCTGTGCCGGAAGCGGATTCGCCGCAGCGTCGGCAGTCCGGCGCCGATGATCACTCGGTGACCGAGGCGCTGGAGATCCTGTCGGAATCGGTGCGCCACCTCGTCGAGACCCACCGGGTCGACGGCGCCATGGAGTGGCTGGACAACCGCCCGCCGCACGTCATCGCCGACGCGCTGGCCCGGATGGACGCCGTGCAGGCCGGTGTCGTGTTCCGGCTGCTCGACAAGGACCGCGCGATCACCGTCTTCGAGGAACTCGAGCCGGTCGACCAGCAGCAGATCCTGCAGGGCCTGCGCGAGAAGAGCTTTCGCGATCTGGTCGAGGCGATGGACCCCGACGACCGCGCCCGCATGCTGCACGAGGCGCCGGCCAAGGTGGCCAAGAAGGTGCTGGCCGGGCTGAGCCCACGCGAGCGCCGGATGACCGCCGCGCTGCTCGGCTACCCGGAGGGCTCGGTCGGCCAGTACATGACGCCGGAAGTCGTTGCGCTGCCGGACAATCTGACCGTCGCGCAGGCGCTGTCCTGGGTTCGAGCCAAGGGTGGCAACGCCGAGACGGTGTACACGCTGCCCGTCGTCGACTGTGGTCGCCGGCTCACCGGCATCGTCGAGCTGCGCGAGCTGGTGCTGCACGCGCCGGACGCGATGGTGTCCGAACTCGTCGTCACCGAACCGGCGTTCGCGCGGGCCACCGACTCCGCCGAGAAGGCCGCGCGCCTGATGAGCTCCACCAACGACATCAACCTGGTCGTCGTCGACAGCGAGGACCGGGTGGTCGGGCTGCTCACCATCGACGACGCGATGGAGGTGCTCGAGGCCGCCGACAGCGAGGACGTGGCCAAGCAGGCCGGTTCGGCGCCGTGGGAGGGCCACTACATGGCCGCCAAGGTGTTCCAGCTGGCGCGCTACCGGGCGCTGTGGCTGATGCTGCTGCTGTTCGCCGCCACCCTGACGGTCAGCGTCACCGACATCTTCTCCACCACGCTCGAGCAGGCGGCCAGCCTGGCGCTGTTCATCCCGCTGCTGATCGGCGCGGGCGGCAACGCGGGCGCGCAGGCGGCGACGGCGTGCGTGCGCGCCCTGGCCGTCGGCGAGGTGCGGGCCTCGGATCTGTTCAAGGTGATCTGGCGGGAGTGCCGGGTCGGCCTGGTGCTCGGCAGCATGCTCGCCGCCGCGGGCCTGTTGATCGGCACGCTGTTCGTCGGTCCCAAGATCGCCGTCGTCGTCGCGATCACCCTGGTCATCATCTGCGGCTGGGCCGCCACCATCGGCGGCACGATGCCGTTGCTGGCCAAGAAGTTCCGGATCGACCCCGCCGTCGTCTCGGCCCCGATGGTCACCACCCTGGTCGACGCCACCGGCCTGATCATCTACTTCACCACCGCCAAGCTCGTCCTCGGGATCTGACCGGATAGGTCACTTCGGCGGGAACAGGGTGAGGGCCCTGGCCATGACGTCCCTGGCGACGTCGTCGGTGGCGGCGACGACTTCGACGATGGGTATGCGGCGGCCGAAGGCGGTGGATTCGGCCGGAAGCTCGGGGCCGACGGCGGCGGTGTAGATCGGAATCCGGTTGTCGTAGACCGAGACCGAGCGGTGCACGACGCGGCCGTCGATGTGTTCCTCGGTGCTGTTGGCGGCCAGGTAGGCGGGGACGCGGTACTCGTAGCCGACGGTGATCTTCTCGCCGCGGTAGCCGAACAGGCACTGGGTCAGGCGCTGTTCGTCGTCGGGGACCGTGTCGGCGAGTTTCGTGCGGACCGCGCACGGGTCGGCGCCGAGCAGCACGGTCGGGACGGTGTCGGGGGAGGTGCCCTGGGGTGGTGACTGCCGCCAGCGGTCGATCATGCCGGGGACCAGTTCGTCGGCGACCGTGCACGGATTCCGGCCCGGCGGTGTGGACAGGCCGAGATAGAACGCGGCGCCGGCCGGGAAGTGCGCGGTCGCGCCGCACGAGCGGGGCTCGCCCGCGTCGCGGTCGGGAACCAGGCGCACGGTGACGTCGCCGAGCTGCTCGGTGACGCCCTGGCCGCCCGGGGTCAGGCCGGGGAGCAGGGTGGCGTGCCAGGTGAGGGTGGTGCCCGCGCCGGAGGTGGCGCTGCCCAGGATCGCCCGGCACGAGTCCAGGCCGACGGTGACGCTGGTGACTGCGCCGAGCGGTGCCAGCGCCTCGCGGGGCAGCACGGCGCAGACGTCGACCTGGCGCGTCGCCTGGGCCACCGCGTCGCGCCCGGCCTGATCCTGCGGCACCTGCGACCAGAACTGCGGTGGCGGGGCGGGTATCACGGGGGCCGGTGGCGGCGGCAAGGTGTGGTAATCGGGTGCCGAGCCCTCGTCGTCGCCGCATCCGGCACAGACGAGCAACGCGGCAGCGGCCAGCGCCATCCTGCGGTCCATCAGCACCCCTGTCCTCGACGGAGCCGGGCTCGGACACGCGCCCGACCATCGAGTCTGCCCGCCGGGGCAACCCGGTCGCAAACATCTCGCGCCGGTCGTTCCCAGAACGTTGTGACCGCGCCCGCCTCAGCGCAGCAGCGGCAGGGTCTCGCGCATGATCTGCTCGGCGGCGCCCGAATCGGCGGTGACCGAGACCGTGGGAACGCGCGGGCCGAGCAGGGCGTCGGTGGGCCCGGGCGCCATGGCGGGGCCGACGATCGCGGTCAGCGAGGCGATACCGGACTGCGCCGCGGGCGCGTCGAACCGGTAGACCTGCCGCGCGCCCACCGTGAAGGCCGGGGTGTCGTCGGTGATCGAGCGTTCCTCGTTGTAGTCGTAGGTGATGATCGCCTGGTGCCCGTCGATGGTCAGCCTGCACGTGGTGACGGCCTGATCGGTGACCGGCACCCGGACCCCGAGCAGCGGCGCGACCGCGCACGGATCGGCCCCGGTGACCACCGTCCGATCCGAATCGGGCGAGCTGCCCTGCGCCGGGTCCGTGCGCCACGTGGTCAGCGCGATCCGCATCAGCGCCTCCGCGGTGGTGCACGCGTCCCTCGGCGCGCGCACGCTCATCGACAGATCGGCGCCCGCGACGAAGCGCGCCCACACCTGGCAGCTGCCGCGCACCTGGGGGTCGGCCGAACCGGAGGGTTCGTCGTCGAAGAGGACCCGCACATCGCCCATGGCCTGCTCGGTCACCGGGGCGTCCATGGTGGGCTCGCCGGAGAACATCACCCCGGTGGTCCAGGTCGCGTCGATGCCGGTGAGGTGCCCGTCGACCGCGATCCCCATCCGGCACTGGTTCGGGTGCACGTTCTCCACGTCCCGCACCGTCCCCAGCGCGGCCACCGCCGCGCGCGGGATCAGCGCGCACGCGTCGATCGCCCGCACCTTCCGCAGCACCGCCGCCTTCTCCTGATCGGAAACCGCCGCGGTGGACCAGAATCCGCCGGTCGGCATGGTGTCCGGCGCCTGCGTCCGCTGGCACGCGAGCAGGGTCAGGGCCACGGCGATGAGCGGGACCAGTCGGCGCACGTCAGTCCTCCCGGAACGGTTCGGCGGTGTGGCTCATGATGTCTCGTCGTCGGGCACGCGGATCTGCCACGGCTGGAACGGTTTTCGGGACGGCGGTGCCGAGCGGCCGACGAAACATGGTGGATCCCCCTGTCGTGATCGCGCGCCCGTGACAAGGACCCACCAGCCGCAGTTTGCCGGGTGCCCGGGGAGAATGCAAAGCACGGCGAGTGGCCGGATTCACAGGGCGGGTCGTGGCCGCATGCCGGTGGCGGATCACGGGTGATGCGATGGTGGCGTGGCGGCGGTCGTGCCGCACAATAGGGGCCGCGTGTGTGGCGCGGGTGTCCGGTCGCAGTGGTCGGGCTCGGCGCGCCGCAACACAAGCTGTTGTGCTCACGGGAGTTGTCACCCACTACGAGTAGTGTTCAGGGTGAACGAGCTCGTGCACGGCGGCGGTGCGGGTCAACGGTGGAGGCAGAAAGGTGCGGAGGCGGAATGAAGCTCATCGATCGGGTAAGCGCCATCAACTGGAATCGGGTGCCCGATGAGAAGGACGCCGAGGTCTGGGATCGCCTGACCGGCAACTTCTGGCTGCCGGAGAAGGTGCCGGTGTCCAACGACATCCCCTCCTGGAACACCCTGACCCCCGACGAGAAGCAGCTCACCATGCGGGTCTTCACCGGCCTGACGCTGCTGGACACCATCCAGGGCACCGTCGGCGCGGTCTCGCTCATCCCCGACGCGCTCACCCCGCACGAGGAGGCGGTGTACACCAACATCGCGTTCATGGAGTCGGTGCACGCCAAGAGCTACAGCTCCATCTTCTCCACCCTGTGCTCGTCGAAGGAGATCGACGAGGCGTTCCGCTGGTCGGAGGAGAACCGCAACCTGCAGCGCAAGGCCGAGATCGTCCTGTCGTACTACAACGGCGAGGACCCGCTCAAGCGCAAGGTCGCCTCCACGCTGCTGGAGAGCTTCCTGTTCTACTCCGGCTTCTACCTGCCGATGCACTGGTCCTCGCGGGCCAAGCTCACCAACACCGCCGACATGATCCGCCTGATCATCCGCGACGAGGCCGTGCACGGCTACTACATCGGCTACAAGTACCAGAAGGGCCTCGAGCTGGTCTCCCAGGCCGAGCGCGACGAGCTCAAGAACTACACCTTCGAGCTGCTCTTCGAGCTCTACGACAACGAGGTCGACTACACCCAGGACCTCTACGACGAGGTCGGGCTGACCGAGGACGTCAAGAAGTTCCTGCGCTACAACGCGAACAAGGCGCTGATGAACCTCGGCTACGAGGGCCTGTTCCCGAAGGACGAGTGCGAGGTGAACCCGGCGATCCTGTCGGCGCTCTCGCCCAACGCCGACGAGAACCACGACTTCTTCTCCGGCTCGGGTTCCAGCTACGTCATCGGCAAGGCGGTCAACACCGAGGACGAGGACTGGGAGTTCTGAGCGAACCCCCGCACTGACGACGACGGCGGCGCACCTGCTCGGGTGCGCCGCCGTCCTCGTCAGTGCGCGCGCTTGCGCCAGCGCAGTGGCGGCATGCCGTAGCGGCGATGGAAGGCGCGGTTGAACGCGGCCTCGGAGTGATAGCCGACCGCGCCCGCGATCCGGCCGACCGGTTGTGCGGTCGAGCCGAGCAGATGCGCGGCGTGTTCGAGGCGCCGGTCGGTGACGTAGGCGCCGGGCGACTGCCCGAGCAGCCGGGTGAACCGGTCGGTGAAGGCCGAGCGGGACAGCCGGGCCAGCGCCGCCAGCTCGGCGACCTGCCACGGGTGGTCCGGGCGGTTGTGGATCGCGGTGAGGACCGGGCCGAAGGCCGGGTCGAGGGCTGCGGTCAGCCAGCCGGGCGCGGTGTCGTCGGCGGCCGACCAGGTGCGCAGCGCGTGGATGAACAGCAGGTCCAGGATGCGCGAGATCATCACGCCCGCACCGGGTCTGGCGTCGCTGACTTCGGCGACGAGCAGATGCAGGCTCAGGGTCAGCCAGTCACGCTCGGCGCCTGCCCGGATCAGCACCACGGCGGGCAGCACCGACAGCAGCGGGTCGGCGATCACCTCCTCGACCTCGAAGGTGCCGGTGACCCAGCGAGGCGCCGCCGGATCGGCCAGGTCGTCGACGCGGCGGAACGTGTCGGCGGTGGTGAGGCCGCGTTCGGCGAGCGCCGGGGTGCCCGCGCCGAGGACGTGGCGATCACCGCGGGCGAGCAGAGCCATATCGCCCTCGCGCAGGGTGAACGAGCGGCCGTCGACGTGCAGTTCGAGCTCGCCGCGCTCGGCGATGTGCAGCAGTCGCAAGCCGGGCCCGATCGCGATGGCGAACGGCGCCGGGGGTGCGCAGCGGGCGAGCCGATCGCCGCGCAGCCGGACGGTGTGCAGGATGTCCGAGAGGGCGTCCAGCTCGGTATCGGGCGCGAGGGGATCGGCTGCGTCTGGTTGATCGGCAAATTTTCCCGGTCCATCGGTCATGGTATTTGCCTCATCATCCAAATATCGTGGATCCTGCTCGTCGCGTCAATCGTCTCGCAACGCACCGGACGATCCGGCCGCCGAGAACCCGACCGAGAGAAAGGCATCTCATGGCTGCCAAGCCGACAGTTGTTCTGGTTCATGGTTTCTGGGGTGGCGCCGCGCACTGGGCGAAGGTGATCGTGGAACTGAACCGGCGCGGTTATCCGGTGCTGCACGCGGTGGAGAATCCGCTCACCTCGCTCGCCGACGACGCCGAGCGGACCAGGAAGATGGTGGCCCAGGTCGACGGACCGGTGCTGCTGGTCGGCCACTCCTACGGCGGTGCGGTGATCACCGAGGCCGGTGACCTGCCCAATGTCGCCGGCCTGGTCTACGTCGCGGCCTTCGCGCCCGACGCGGGGGAGAGCCCCGGTGCGATCAGCGAGCAGCACCCGCCCGCCGCGTTCGCGAACATCGCGCCGGATTCGGACGGCTATCTGTGGATCGCGCAGGACAAGTTCCACGAGAGCTTCTGCCAGGACCTGACCGCCGAGGAGGCGCTGGTGATGGCGGTGACGCAGAAGGCACCGCTGGGGTCGACCTTCGGTGACACCGTCACCGCGCCCGCCTGGAAGGTCAAGCCCACCTGGTACCAGGTGTCCACCGAGGACCGGATGATCCACCCGGACAACGAGCGGCGGATGGCCGAGCGGATGAACCCGCGCGCGATCGTCGAACTCGCCGCGAGTCACGCGTCGCTGGCCTCGCAGCCGGGGGCGATCGTCGACCTGATCGACACCGCGGCCGCCGCCGTCGCGAGCTGAATCCGCTACGCCGCCCGCTGTTTTCACCGGCGGGCGGCGTAGCAGGTTCCCGTGCTCTGGATTCGTCCGTAGCGTCGCTGGTATGAGCAACGCGATCACCCCGTTCCGGATCGACATCGCCCAGCGCGAGCTGGACGACCTGCGTCGCAGGCTGACCGACGCGCGCTGGCCCGCCCAGCAGCCCGGCGCGGAGTGGAGCCGCGGCGTTCCGGTCGCGTACCTGCGGGAGCTGGCCGAATACTGGCGCACCGGCTACGACTGGCGCGCGGCCGAGGCGGAACTGAACTCCTTCCCGCAGTTCACCACCCAGATCGACGGCCAGCGCGTCCACTTCCTGCACGTGCGGTCGGCGCGGCCCGACGCGACGCCGCTGCTGCTCACGCACGGCTGGCCGGGGTCGATCGTCGAATTCCTCGACGTGATCGGGCCGCTCACCGATCCGGGCGCGCACGGCGGCGATCCGGCCGACGCCTTCCACCTGGTGATCCCGTCGCTGCCCGGCTACGGCTTCTCCGGTCCGGTGTCCGATACCGGCTGGAACCCGGCCAGGATCGCCGCCGCCTGGGTGGAGCTGATGGACCGGCTCGGCTACGAGCGGTTCGGCGCCCAGGGCGGCGATTGGGGCGCGTTCATCACGCCCGAGGTCGGGCGGGCCGGCGGTGACCGGGTGATCGGCGTGCACGTCAATGCCGCGACCGTCGGCTTCCTGCCGTTCGGCCCGGTCACCGACGCGGACAAGGCGACGATGACCGCGGCCGAACTGGCCCGGCTCGACCGGCTCGCGCTGTTCAAAGGCGAGGGCAACGGCTACTTCCGGATCCAGGCGTCCCGTCCGCAGACCCTCGCCTACGGCCTGCACGATTCACCGATCGGTCAGCTCGCGTGGATCGTGGAGAAGTTCAAGGAGTGGACGTTCCCGGCCGACGGCCTCCCGGAGGCGGCCGTGCGCCGCGATCGGTTGCTCACCAATGTGATGCTCTACTGGCTCACCGGCACCGCGGGTTCCTCGGCCGCCCTGTACTACGAGGCGACACACACCGCGTCCTGGCCGACCACCCCGTCGGTCGCGCCGACGGGTGTCGCGGTGTTCGCCGAGGACGTCGCGATCCGCCGCTACGCCGAGGGCAACGCGCGGATCGTGCACTGGTCGGAGTTCGACCGGGGCGGGCATTTCGCGGCGATGGAGGCGCCGGACCTGCTGGTCGGCGACATCCGCGCGTTCTTCCGCGGCCTGCGCTGACTCAGCGGTCCCAGGGCGCCCGCAGGTCCGGGTCGTCGAAGGCCTTCGCCGCGTCCAGGTAGAGCTGGGAGATCCGGTGCTCGACCCGGGTGCGGTCCGCCTCGGGGAGGTCGGCCTGGCCGAGCCGGGCCGCGGCGTTGGTGACGGCGTGGAAGACGCGGGTGGGTTGCCCGTCGATGATGTCGGCGACCGGGAACTTGTAGTCGGCCTCGGTCGCCGGGTTCCCGCCGGGCTGCCGGTACAGGTAGATGCTCGCCAGCTTCAGCGGATCGCCCTTGGCCCATTCGAGCGCGTCGTGCTCGGCCCGATGCCCGTTCCACGGATGGTCGCGCGGCGCCCACGGCAGGTCCAGATCGGCGGCGTTGTCGGAATCCTGTGCCATGTCTTCTCCTCGTACTGCGGCGACGGAGCAACGGCGCCGAACGGCGCGACGTCATGGATCAGTGTCAGCCATGATAGCAATCACGCTGCTACCTGCGGTTTGCCCATGGAAATCGGGCTTTTCCGATCCGCGTGGTTGCCGATCTAATCGGAGCATGACCGCGATCGGACAGCAGGCCATCCTCGGTGACATCCTCGATCGCGGCGGTGCGGGCGCGGGGATCGCCGTCGTCGACGGTGGTGGTGCGAGCTGGACCTACGCGGAGCTGTCCGGGGCGGCGCATCGGCTCGCCCGCGAGCTGGTCACGCACGCGGTGGGGCCGGAGTCCGTGGTGGTGCTGGCCCTGCCGCGCTCGGCGGAGCTGGTGCGCGCGGTGTGGGCGGTGGCCGCGACCGGCGCGGCCGTCCTGCCGATCGATCTGCGGCAGCCGCAGGCCCGGCGCCGCTATCTGCTGGCCGATGCCGCGGCCACGATCGGCATCACCACCCGGTCGATGCTCGCCGACCTGCCGACGTGGATCACCTGGCTGGTGCTCGACGATCCCGACCTCGCGCAGCGGTGCGCGCGGCACGATCCGGCCCCGCTCACCGATGCCGACCGGGTCGCGCCGACGCATCTCGATCAGCTCGCCTATGTCCTCTACACCTCCGGGTCGACCGGGGCGCCGAAGTCCGTCGCGGTGACGCACCGCGGGCTCGCGACACTGGTCGCGGCGGTGTCGGCGCGGCTGGGCTCGCTCGAGCGGGCGCGCGTCCTCCAGGTCAGCTCACCGGGTTTCGACCTCTTCGTGCTCGAGCTGATGCTGACGTTCACCCACGGCGCGACGGCGATCATCGTGCCCCCGGAGATCACCGGTGGCGGCGAACTCGACGAGCTCGTCGCCGAGCGCGCGGTCACCCACGCGGTGCTGACGCCCGGGGTGCTGGCGACTCTCGACGCGGCACGCCATGGGACGCTGCGCGGGCTGGTCGTCGGCGGGGACGTCTCGGATCCGACACTGGTGGCGCGCTGGGCGCCGGGGCGCGTCTACGTCAATGCCTACGGGCCGACTGAGACGACCGTCTTCGTCACGGCGGCAACACTTTCCGCTGGCGAGCCGGTGCTGCTCGGTGCGGCGTTCGACGGGTGGTCGGCGCGGATTCTGGATGAGCGGCTGCGTCCTGTGTCACCGGGCGAGCTCGGCGAGCTGTACCTGGCCGGGCCCGGTGTCGCGCGTGGGTACCGGCGCAGGCCCGCGACGTCCGCGACGCGTTTCGTGGCCGATCCCTTCGGCCCGGCAGGCGCGCGGATGTACCGCACGGGCGACCTGGTCCGCGCGCACCGCGGCGACGCGGCGGCCCTGGAGTTCCTCGGCCGCACCGACTTCCAGCTCAAGGTGCTCGGCGTCCGGGTGGAACCGGGCGAGATCGACGCCGTCCTCACCGGGCACGACGCGGTGCGCTCGGCGATCACGACCGGGTGGGAGACCCCGGCGGGGGCACGGGTGCCGGTGAGCTATGTGACCGCCGAGCCGGGCCGTGCCGTCGATACCGGCGCGCTGCTGACCTTCGCGCGGAGCAGGCTCGCCGCACACGCGGTCCCCGCGACCGTGATCGTCCTCGACGAACTGCCGTTGACCCCGGTGGGCAAGGTCGACCGGGCCGCGCTGCCCGCGCCGGTGTTCGCCTCCCAGGGCGGTGCGGCGCCGACGGATTCGGTCGAGCGGCTGATCGGCACGGTGATGGCCGGGCTGCTCGGGGTGGAATCGGTGGCCGCCCAGGACGACTTCTTCGCGCTGGGCGGGAACTCCCTGCTCGCCGCCCAGCTCGGGGCGCGCGTCGGCGCCGCGACCGGCAAACAGATCCCGGTGCGCACCGTGTTCGACGCGCCGACCGTGGCCCGGCTCGCCGTCGCGATCCGTCAGCTGGCGCAGGCGGCGCCGCGACCGCCGGTGACCCGGCGGGCCCGGCCGGCGTCGCTGCCGTTGGCGCCCGCCCAGCAGCGCCTGTGGGTGCTCAACCGGATCGACCACCGGTCGCCTGCGGACAACATCGCGCTGACCGTGCGGCTGCGCGGCCCGCTGTCGATCGACGCGCTGCGCGCCGCCCTCGACGATGTCGTCGCCCGGCACGAACCGCTGCGTACCCGCTATCCCGATCGCGACGGGGTCGGCGTCCAACACGTCGTACCCGTCGAACACGCGCGCACCGCGCTCCGGCCGGTACCGGTGCGGCCCGCGGAACTCGCGGACGCGGTGGCCGAATTCGGCACGGCCGGATTCGATCTCACCGTCGATCCGCCGCTGCGCACCCAGCTCTTCGGGCTGGACGATCGGGAGCACGTGCTGGCCATTGTCGTGCATCACATCAGCGCCGACGGCTGGTCGCTCGGTCCGCTGCTGCGGGATCTGCTCGGCGCCTACGCCGCTCGGCTGCGGCATCGGGCGCCGGAGCTCGCGGCGCTGCCGGTCGACTACGCCGACTACGCACTGGCCCACCAGGAATGGCTCGCCGACCCCGCCGGTGCGGCGACCTTCGACAGTCAGCTGCGGTACTGGCGGGCACGGCTGTCCGGCCTGGCTCCCCGGTTGCCCCTGCCGGTCGACCGCCCGCATCCGCCGGTGGCGTCCGGGCGCGGCGCCGTCCTGGATCGCACGCTCGACGCCGAGCTCACCGCCGCCCTGCGCCGGATCGCGGTGGCGCACGGCGCGACCCAGTTCATGGTGGTGCACGCCGTGCTCGCGGTCGCGCTGGCCCGCTCGGGCGCGGGCGCCGATATCGTCGTCGGCACGCCGGTGGCCGGGCGCGGCGGCCCCGAACTGGACGATCTCGTCGGCATGTTCGTCGCCATGGTGGCGTTGCGCACGACCGTCGATCTCGCGCAGTCCTTCGCGACCCTGCTCACCCGGGTCCGCGACATCGACCTCGGCGCGCTCGCCAACGCCGACATCGGGTTCGAGCGGGTCGTCGAGGCGCTCGATCCGCCGCGGACCCGGGCCCATCACCCGGTGTTCCAGGTGGTGCTCACCGCCGAGACGCGGGTCGAGCCGATCGCGGCCGATCTCGGCGGGCTCGTCGTCGAACCGGTCGAGCCCACCGCGACACCGGCGAAGTTCGATCTCCAGGTGACGATGTCGGATCCGGCGGCCGACACCCTGCGGCTGACCCTCACCTACGCGACCGACCTGTTCGACCGCGACACCATCGCCCGGTTCACCGAGACGATCGAGCGCGTCGCCCGCGCGGTCGCCGCCGATCCGGCCCGCACGGTCGGCGACATCGCGCTGGTCGACCCGGCCGAGGCGCCCGCCGCACCCCGCGCCGACCATCGCACGCTGCGCGATCTGTTCGACGTCGCCGCGCATCGGCATCGGCACGCGGCGGCCGTGCGCGCGGGGGCCACCACCCTCACCTATCAGGATCTCGACGACCGCAGCGCGGACCTGGCACGGGAACTCGTCGCCCGCGGTGCGGGGCCTGAGCGGCGGGTCGCGGTGGTCGTGCCCCGGTCGGCCGAGCTGGTGGTGGCGATCGTCGCCGTGGTGCGCAGTGGCGCGGCCTACGTTCCCATCGACCCCGGGAACCCGCGCGAGCGGATCGACTATCTGGTGGCCGATGCGCGCCCGGTCTGTGTGATCACCGAGGGGCTTGTCGTCCAGGGCGTCGAGTCCAGCGCCGCGCACTCCGCGCCCGGCACGGATGCCCTCGCGGAGATCCTTGCCGCACAGGAACTCTCGGCTCGTTCGATGGTCGAGGCAGTACCCGTCGGCGATCGGCAGCCGACCGATCCGCGGCGCGACGGGGTGGCAGGTCCGCTCTCCGCCCGGACGGACGGCATGATCCACGCGGCGAACCTCGCCTACGTGATCTACACCTCCGGGACGACCGGAGCGCCGAAAGGCGTTGCGGTGGAACATCGCCAGGTCGTCGCCCTGCTCGACCGGACCCGGCGGGTGCTGTCCACCCGATCGACCGATGTCTGGGCGCTGTTCCATTCGACGGCCTTCGACTTCTCGGTGTGGGAGCTGTGGGGTGCGCTCACCACCGGCGCGGCGCTCGTCGTGGTCGATCAGGACACCGCGCGCTCGCCCGAGCACCTGCGGCAACTCCTGGTGCGCGAGCAGGTCTCGATCCTCGGACAGACGCCGTCGGCCTTCGCCGGTCTGGACGACGCCGACGCCCGCGCCACGGGTGTGCCACTGTCCCTGCGGCGCATCGTGTTCGGCGGCGAGGCGCTCGACCCGGGCAGGCTCGTCGCGTGGCGCGATCGGCACGGCGCGGACGGACCGCTGCTGGTCAACATGTTCGGTATCACCGAGACCACGGTGCACGTCACCCACGCGACCCGCACCGACGGTGGTCACGACCGCGCGGGCAGTCCGGTCGGCCGACCGCTCGACGGACTCACCGTTCACGTCCTCGACGACCGGCTGCGGCCGGTGCCGACCGGCGTCATCGGTGAGATCTATGTCGGCGGTACCCAGGTGACCCGCGGCTACCTGCACCGCCCCGGTCTCACCGCCACCCGCTTCGTCGCGAATCCCGCTGTGGCGGGCGGCATCCTGTACCGCTCTGGCGACCTCGCCCGCCGGACCCGCGAGGGCACGCTCGAGCATTTCGGTCGCGCGGATCGGCAGGTGAAGATCCGCGGGTACCGCATCGAGCCCGCCGAAATCGAAGTGGCGCTGCTGGAATGCCCCGGCATCGCCGCCGCCGTCGTCGTGGAGCGTGCCGACCCGGCGACCGGACGACAGCTGATCGGCTACGTCGTGCCCGGTGGTGGCGAGCGGATCGACGGGGCCGAGGTCCGCGCGCAGCTGCGGGATCGGCTGCCGGAGTACCAGATTCCGGCGGCGGTCGTAGTCATCGCGAGTCTGCCGCTGACGCCGAACGGCAAGCTCGACCTCGCGGCACTGCCGAGTCCGGCCTTCGGTTCCGCCGCGTACCGTGCCCCGGCGGGCACCGTCGAACCCCGCGTCGCCGCCGTCTTCGCCGAGTTGCTCGGTCGCGACCGGGTCGGCGCGGACGACTCGTTCTTCGACCTCGGCGGCAACTCGATGGTCGCGACCCGCCTGGTCGCGCGCCTGCGGGCCGAACTGGCCACCGATGTCGCCCTGCTCTGGCTGTTCACCGACCCCACCCCGGCCGGGCTGGCTCGCCGTATCGCCGAGGATACGGCGAGCGCCGACGACTCCATGCTGACGCCGATGCTCGCCCTGCGCCGTCAGGGCAGCGGCGCGCCGCTGTTCTGCGTCCACCCGGTGGTGGGGCTGGCCTGGAGCTTCGCCGGGCTGACCGGTGAACTCGACTGCCCGGTCTACGGGCTGCAGGCGCCGACGATCGCCGAGGACACCGCGCCGCCGGAGTCGCTCGACGCGCTGGCCGAGGACTATGTGACCCGGATCAGGGCGGTCCAGCCGCACGGACCGTACCGGCTGCTCGGCTGGTGCGTCGGCGGCGTGATCGCCCACGCCATGGCGGTGCGGTTGCAGGAGCTGGGGGAGCGGGTGACGGTCCTGGCCATGCTCGACTCCTTCGTCGGCGATGTCGGCTACCGCAGCGAGACGCTGGTGACGGTCGGGGACCTGCTCGGCCAGTTCGGCACCGACCACGAACTCGCCACGCCGGTGGCCGAATTCACGCCCGACGACGCCGTCGCGCTGGTCGCCGAGCTGCCGGGACCGTTCACGGAACTGACCGCCGACCGGGTGCACCGGATCTTCGCGGGCATCGTGCACGCCCAGGTCATCGCCGCGGCGCACCGGGCCCGCGTCTTCGACGGTGACCTGCTGTTCTTCACCGCGGGCCGCGACGATCGCGGCGCGGGGCGGGCCGCCGGGGCGTGGCGCGACCACATCGGCGGCGTCATCCGCGATATCGCGGTCGACGCCACCCACTGGGACATCACCGGCGCGCGAGCCCTGACCACCATCGGACCCGCGCTGGCCGCGGCGCTCGACCGCGCGTGAGCCGGTGGCGGCGACCCCTCGCCGCCGCCACCGCGTCAGCGCAGCGCCGCCAGGCCGATCCGGTCGATCTTGCCGGTCGGTGTGCGCGGGAGTTCGTCGACGAACACCACGTCGCGGGGCGCTTTGAACCGGGCCAGGTGGGACTTCACATAGGTACGGACGGACTCGGCGTCGAGCTCGCCCGCGCGGACGACGAACGCCGCCAGCCGCTGCCCGAACTCCTCGTCCGGCACCCCGACCACCGCGGCCTCGGTGACCGCCGGGTGCCGGTAGAGCAGGTCCTCGATCTCGCCGGGGAAGACGTTCTCGCCGCCGGAGACGATCATGTCGTCGTCGCGGCCGTCGATGAAGAGCCTGCCCTCGGTGTCGAAGTGGCCGAGGTCGCCGGTGCTCATCAACCCGCCGCGCAGCTGTTTGGAGCCGCCGCCGGAGTACCCGTGGAAGGCGATCGAGTTGCCGACGTGCACGGTGCCGACCGCGCCCGGCGTGGTGACCAGGGTGTCGCCGTCGTAGAGCGCCACCGTGATCCCGACCGGCGCCCGGCCGACCGTGCCCGGCGCGGCCAGCCAATCCCGCGGCGTGGCGATGGTGGCGGTGCCGGTCTCGGTGCAGCCGTAGAAGTTGTAGATCACCGGGCCGAAGACCTCGATCGCCCTGTTCCCCAGGGCCGACGGGAGCGCGGCACCGGCGGTGAACACGATCCGCAGCGCACCGGTATCGGTGGCGGACAACGCCTCCGGGCCCAGATCGAGGATGCGGCGCAGCATGGTCGGGACGAGCACGACCATGTCGGCGCGATGCTCGGCGAGCTGGTCCAGGGCGCGGCGGGCGTCGAACCTGCCGTGCAGCACGATCGTCGACCCAAGATTCAGCGACAGGATGAACTGCGACAGCGCGGTGCCGTGGAACAGCGGCGCGCACAGCAGCACGGTCTGCCCGCGCCGCAGCGGCACCCGATCGACGAATTGCGCACCGGCCAAAGGTGATTCGACCCGGCGCGGAGCGCCCTTGGGTGTCCCGGTGGTGCCGCCGGTGAGCAGGACGAAGCCGCCCTGCTCGGCCGGGACGGGCGCACGGGCCCCGGTGTCGGGGCCTTCGGTGTCGAGCCGGGTGACGCCGTCGGCGACGGTCTCGGCGAGCGCGGCCAGGCTCGGGTCGAGGACCAGCGCCGCGACCTGCTCCCTGGCCAGCACATCGCGCAGCTGCGCCGCGCCGAACCCGGTGTTGAGCAGCACCAGCCGGGCGCCGAGCTTGCCCGCGGCGGCCATGGTTTCGACCAGGCGCCGGCCGTCGGGGCAGAGCACGCCGATGGTGTCGTCGGCGGTGATCCCCGCCGCGTGCCAGCGGCCCGCGATCGCGTCGGTCCGCCGGTCGAGTTCGCCGTAGCTGATCCGGTGTGCGCCGTCGACGAGCGCGATCCGGTCGGGCGTGCGGCGGGCCGAGGTCAGGATGCCGCCGGCGATCGGGCCGTAGGTGCGCATCGCGCGGGCCGTGTGGACGAGCCGGTCGGGGCGCCGCAGGTCGATCAGTCCGGCGCGCTGCATGGCGCGCAGCTGCCGCGCCGTGGTGGCCGCGGTGTGCGTCCAGGTCATCGCGAAACTCCTTGTCGGCGGGTGGTATCGGGCCGGATCAGCACAGCGTCGGCCCGGGATCGGCGCCCGCGGTCACTGCCAGCAGCCAGGCGACGGTGCCGAGCTCGGGCACGATCTCGGCGCTGATGTGCTCCGACATCGGCACCCGGAACATGCGCATGTTCACCCCGCGCGCGCAGTAGTCGGCGGCGATGCGGTCGATCGCGAGTTCGGCGGGCAGCAGCTGGTCGGTGGTCGAATGCCACATGAGCAGCGGCATGTCCGGGGTGTTCTCGGGACGGCCGAAGCTCGCCGCGGCGAGCCCCTCGTGCGCGGCGGCCAGCGCGGCGGCCGGATCGGTCAGGTAGTCGGCGACCGGCCGCAGCAGGGTGGAGCCGACCGCGGTGTAGAGGCAGCGGTCCGACAGATCGCGCGCGACCTGCTTGCCCTCGGGCGTGAGGTAGGTCTGCAAGGCCTGGTCGAACTCGGGATATTCGCGCGCCAGACCCAGAATGGCCAGCCAGCCGGTGAAGTTGGCCTGCGGCTGGGCGCCGGAGATGGCGAAGGGCGCGATCGCGACCTTGTCGCCGGGGATGCCACCCTGCGCGCTGGCCCGCAGCGCGAGCTCCGGCGCGTAGCCGCGGTGCTGCTCGGCCGCCGACGCGGAGGAATTGCCGCCGCCGGAGTACCCCCACAGGCCCACCGGCGACGCCTCGAGGCCGAGGCCGCCGCGCTGGGCCGCCCGGATGCCGTCGAGCACCATCCGGCCCTCGGCCGGGGACATGATCGTGTTGCGCTTGCCGTCGAAATCGGTGACCACCACCGCCGCGCCCGCCGCCAGGAACTGGCCGATCGGCGCGACCTCCTTCTGGATGCCCGCGCGCAGCGTGTACGAGGGATTGCACTGCTGGCCGAGGCTGTCGATCGCCTCCTGATACGAGATCAGCGGGCGCGCACCGGGACCCAGCCACGGGATGCCGGGCATCAGCACAGTGGTCGCGGTCGTGATCGGGTTGTCGCGGGCGTCGGTGCTGCGGAACAGGAGCTGGGTGGTGTGCACCGGGACCGGGATGCCGAGCGCATAGGTCTGCACGATCCGGCTGCGGATCACGTCGCCGTTGGCGTAGGCCGCGACATCGGCCGGATCGGCGTACCAGGGGTCCTGCTGCGGGGTGGGCAGTGGCACGACCGCCGGATAGACCTGCGCCTCGTTCGGCAGCGGGGGGATCTGGAAATCCTCGGCCCCGGCGGGGCTCGCGGTCATCGCCAGCACGACGGCCAGCAGGGCGGGCACGCCGAGGCGCCGGGATCGGTGGGTGGCCGTGCTGCGCTGCATGGCATCTCCTTCGGTAGGTGATCCCGATTACAGCAGGTTCTCTTGTTATGAACAAGAGCCCTTGTTCATATTGCGCGATCGGTAGGCTGAGCTGCGTGACGTCGACCGAGAAGAGTCCAGTTCGTTCCCGGCGCATCCAGGGGCTGGACGCCGAGCAACGCCGCGCCCGCAGGCGCGAGCAGATCCTGGCCGCCGCGTTCGAACTCATCGCCGCCGAGGGCTACGTCAACACCGCGATCGAGCAGATCTGCCAGACCGCCTTCGTCGGTAACAAGGCCTTCTACGAGCTGTTCGACAGCAAGGAGTCCTGCTATCTGGCGCTGCTCCAGCAGCTCAGCGAACGCGCCCAGGCCGAGGTCGCCACCGCGCTGGCCGAGTGCGCCGGCGGTCGCGACGAGGTGGTGTCGGTCGTCCTCGCCGCCTTCGCCCACTCCCTCGTCGACGACCCGCGCGTCGCCCAGGTCACCTTCGGTGAGGCCAGCGGCATCTCCGCGAAGGTCGAACAGCAGCGCCGCACCAACCGTCGCTGGGCCGCCCAATTCCTCGAAACCCTCTGGCGCGAATACGGTTTCGTCCCCGCCACCGGCATCGGCCTCGACCTGCACGCCCTCGCCGTCTCCACCATCGGCGGCCTGTTCGACACCGTCGCCGACTGGCTGCACCGCACCGGCGCGGGCACCACCGGCGACATCGACACCCTCATCCGCGACCTCACCGCCTTCACCGACATCGTCCATTTGGGCTTGGCGGCCGCGGCGGCCCGGTCAGCGGACTGAGGGCGACTGGTTCAGAGAATCTCGATCTGGACGGGATCCGGCAGGATTCGAGGCCGATCGTCGGTGTACCAGGCGTACTCGATGCCGCTGAGCCAACCATTGGCGACCCACAGGATGAGCTCGCCGACGGGAGCCCCGTTGGAGTCGGTGACGGCTCCGTTGGCGAAGATCCCATCGGCGGAGTCGACCGCCTGTTGAGGCCCCGGCAGCACAACGAGGTCGACGCTCGGCGACCCGACACCCCACGTGGCGACGACCTGGGTGTACGGGATCTGCATCAGGTATTCACCTGCGCCGGTGCCGCCGGCTGACAGCAACTTGGTGACAACTTCGGATTCGAGGTCGGTCAGAGGTCGTGGCTCAACGGGGATGCTGCTCATCGGTCTCCTCGTGGTCTGGGAACTGTCCTGCGCACCGTCGGACGCTCGCTGAGCTTCGACTCAGCCGAGCACCACCACCGCGCAGGCTGCGAGGAACAGGGCCTGGAGGGCGGTGCGGGCGGGGAGGGGCATGGTTTTGATGCCCAGGTCGGCGTGGGCGGCGCGGATGTTGGCGGGGAACATGGCCAGGAGCAGGGCGAACAGGCAGGCGGCGGACAGGGGGGCGGTTGCCGGGATGAGCAGGCCGACGGCGCCTGTCAGTTCGAGGACGCCGGTGAGGGTGACCAGGGCGGCCGCGTTGGGGAGGCGGGGCGGGACCATGGCGATCAGGGCGGTGCGGCGAGGATCGAGGAAGTGGGCGCTCGCGGTGAGGGCGAACATGGCGGCCAGGCCGAGGGCGATCGCGCGGGGCCAGGAATCCAGCCAGGACACGTCGGTGAGCAGGCCGATCAGCCTGGCCAGGGCGGTGACGACGGTGAGAACGATGAAGGGGGCCATGGGAACTCCTCGAAGCGGTGCCGACTGGCCTGCTGCCAATCTTGACACTGGAAAGATTGACACCGAAAGTCGAACTTGTCAATGACAAGTTTGTGCGTCAGGATCGAGGCATGACCAAGACCGGGTATCACCACGGGGATCTGCGGGCGGCGCTGCTCGACTCGGCGGCCGAGCAGATCGCGGCCGAGGGCGTCGAGGCGGTGTCACTGCGCGCGCTGGCGCGCCGGGCCGGGGTCTCGCACGCCGCCCCCGCCCACCACTTCGGCGACCGGGCTGGCTTGTTCACCGCCCTGGCCATCGAGGGATTCGACCTGCTGGCAAAGGAATTGGCGGCGGCGGGCGAGGACATGCGGGAGGTCGCGGTCGCCTATATCCGCTTCGCGCTGAGCAACCCGGGCCGGTTCGACATCATGTACCGGCGCGAGGTGCTGCGCGCCGACGACACGGAGCTGCTCGCCGCCCGCGCGCGGTCGGGTGCGGCGCTGCGATCGGGGATCGCCGAATTGCAGTCCGGGCAGTCGCCCGATCGGCAGCGCTCCACGCGGCTTGCCGCCTGGTCGCTGGTGCACGGATTCGCGACACTGTGGCGGGAGGGGGCGCTCGACGGATCGGAGCTGGCGTCGTCGGCGGATCCCGAGGTGCTCGCGCGCGAGATGCTCGCGACGGTGCAGTTCGACTGACGACACAGAGCCTGGTCGGCCCCGATGCTGTGCGCCACCACGACGCAGATCTGAACGCCCCGCGCGCTGACCGGATTCGCGCTGAACGCCCCGCACGCTGACCCTGATCCGCGCTGCCCGAGGTCCGCTCGGGGCCGGGTCTGTATCGACTACCTGGGCGGCGCCCCGCCGGGACCCTGACCGCCGGGCGGCGGGGATCCCGCCGGACCGCCGCCGGGCGGCATCCCGGGAGAACCGTTGCCGGACTGGGTGTTCTGCGACTTCGCGGCGACACCGACGGTGAGGGAGACGGCCATGGTGGTGGCCGGGGTCCCGGTGACCGTGGCGAGTTCGGCGTCCCAGCCGTCGCCGAAGACATTGTCGGAGGACAGGGTCACGCCGGACATGTTCCGGACGCTCGCCGAATAGCCGGAGTCGGCGGCGAAGACGGCTTCGCAGGAATCCTGCGGAAGGGCGATCTGGGAGGTGAGGCGGGCGTTGTCACCGGCCACGGCGGTGGCGAGATCGTCGTAGACCTCGAAGTGGATGTGCGGCCAGCGGCCCGCGTAGCAGGCGGGGAAGATCGAGGTGAAGCGGACGGTGCCGGTGTCGTCGGCGACCTGGACGCCGCGCAGATAGTTCTGATCGGTGACGCCCTCGCTGTAGAGGGAGTAGCGGCCCTCGCGGTCGCAATGCCAGACGTAGACCGCCATGCCCGCGCCCGCCGCACTCGTGGTCAGGTCGCGCAGGTTCAGCGTGAGGGTCATCGGAACACCCTGGGCGACACCGGAGTACGCGCCGAAGCTGGTGGTGAGGTCGGAGCGGACCACACCCGATTCGATCAGCACATTGGGGCCGTTGGAACCGTCACCCGGGTACGGGCCCGCCGTCTCCTGCGGCGCCGCGGCGGGGGTGGCCTGGTCACCGGTGGTGGTCGCGGTGCCGGTGCCGCCCGAATCGGTCGCCGAGGCGCAGGCCGCGGCGGCGGTCGCCACGCCCGCGGCGCCGATCAGGCCGAGGATCCGCCGTCGCGACATGACCCGCAGGTCGTGCCCGAGTCCGAGATCGTGGTCGTCCATCGCTGCTCCTTCGCTCGTACCGTGTCCTCGACGACGGTAGGCGCGGGCGCTGCGCCGGAGCTGGGAGGACGCTGGGTGTTCGCTGGGAGCCCGGCGCTCAGTCGGTGACGTACCCGTTGAGGCTGTCGCGCAGGTCGGTCAGGATCGCGCGGGCGGCGGTCAGGCCGGTGGTGTGCCAGACGCTGTCGTCGACGGCGAACACGCGCCGATCGGTCGAGGCGCCGAGCTCGGTGAACTCGTCGGAGCGCAGCACCCGCCTGCCGTGGTCTTCGCCCGGCTCGCCGTCGAACATCACGTAGATGATGTCGCCCTCGGCCTTGGTGGCCAGCTCCGCGGTGGTGATGTCGTAGGAGGTGCCGCGCTGCGCGGTCGGGCGCTGCACGCCGACATCGGAGAGCACCTGGGCCGCGAAGGTCTCGCTGCCCTGCACCTGGGTGGCGTCGGCGGTGAAGCGCAGCACCGATGCCTGCGACTGGCTCGCGTTGAGCGCGGGGCCCAGGTCGCGCGCCTCGGTGAGGTAGTTCCGCAGGGCGGCGTCGGCGGCGTCGCGGCGGCCCATCCCGGCGGCGTAGGCCGCGAAGTCGGACTGCCAGCTGCCGCCGGACCCGACCAGGACCGTCGGCGCGATCGCGCTCAGCGCCGCGTAGCCGCCGGCCGGGGCGACGTCGCCGAGGATCAGGTCGGGCTTCAGTTCGGCGATGCGCGCCGGATCGGGCTGACCGATCGAGCCGACGCTGGGCACCTTCAGCACGCCGTAGCCGAGGTACATCGGCTGCGAACGCTCGCCGTCGAGGGTGACCGCGCCCGCGACGCGCTCCCACAGGCCCACCGCGCAGGCGGCGTCGAGCGCCGAGCTGGTGAGCACCACGATGCGCTGCGGGTCGGCGGGGACCTGCGTGGTCCCGGCGGCATGGGTGACGGTGCGGGTCGCGCCGGCGGCGGGATCGGGAGCGCTGGGCAGCGGGCACGCGGTCGCGGTGTCCCTGGCCACGCCGACGACACCGGCACCGGCGATATTGGTGGTGGTCCGGATGATCGTGCTCGCGTCGTCGTGCTTGTCCGCGCAGCCCGCGCTGACCACGGCGACGCAGACCAGCGCGGCGACGGCGAGGACGCCACGCGAGCGGACGCGAACGCCCTGCTCGGCGGTGCGACGGAATCGGGTGCGTACTCGGGCGCTCACCGGCATGCGCACGAGGGTACTGCGTGGCGGGCGGGCCCGGCGCCGCGGGTTCGCGGGCCGGAGTCAGCGTCGGCTGGCGCGCCGGAACCCGATCGCGGCCGGGACCGCGAACAGCACGATCGCGCCGAGACACCACACCAGGGTCAGCGTCAGTGGCCGGGCGATGGGGCCGTGATCGGCGAGTCCGCGCATGGCGTCGACGGCGACCGACATGGGCTGGTTGCGCACGATCGGCTGGATCCAGGTCGGGAACGCGATCAGCGGGACGAAGCCGGTGCTGAAGAACATCATCAGCGAGGTGAGGATGGTGATGCCCTCGACCAGCGTGGCTTTCGCGGTGTAGACGGCGATCGCGGTGACGATGGTGGCGAAGGCGAGGCCGAAGATCACCGGGATCAGCAGGAACACGAACGCGGCCAGCGGACCCTGATGGAAGCGGAAGCCGAGCAGCATGCCGACGAGCACCACGGCGATGGTGCCGAGCACGATCCGGCAGCCCTCGGCGAGGACGCGTGAGGCGATCCCCGAGGCCCGGTGCACCGGCAGCACCCAGAACCGCGCCAGCAGACCGGCGTCGCGTTCGCGCCCGAGCATGACCCCGCTGGCCACGGCACCGGAGAGCGCGCCGACGATGGCGACCATCGGCACCGAGCCGTAGAGCGCGTCGTCGCCGGTGAACTTCTGGATCTGCCCGCCGACGACGATGTCGAGCATGATCAGCAGCAGGCACGGGATGAGCAGGGTCTCCAGCAGGGTGACCGGATTGCGGGCCCAGCGCAGCAGCAGGCGCTGGGTCTGGATCAGGGTGTGCCGGACCAGCGCGCCCGGCGAGGTCTCCGAACCCGCGGTGGACTGCTCGGTACGAGCGGCAAGCAGCGCCATCACGCCCTCCTCGAACTCAGCCGGATGGCCAGTGGGGTACAGATCAGCAGGATCGCCGCCAGCCACAGCAGCGACGGGAGCATCAGCGACCAGCTGACCGTGCCCGCGTTCCCCGCGGTGTCACCGGCCAGCGCGCGCAGGACGGTCGCGAACTGCGAGACCGGCTGATTGCGGACGAACCACTGGATCCACTCGGGGAACTGGCTGGCCGGCGCGAGCCCGGTCGAGAGCATGCCGAAGATCAACGGCGGCAACACCAGCGCCTGGGTGGTGGCCTCGGGACTCTTGGACACGGTCCCGATGACATCGGCGCCCAGCGTGAACGCGATCCCGATGAGCAGCGAGAACGCCAGGAACCCCAGGGTGTGCGCGGCGTCGAGCCGGAAGCGGAAACCGATCACGTACCCGGACGCGACGGCAGCGGCCAGTGAGATCAGCAAGCGGAAGATGTTGGCCGACATCCGCGCCGCCACCGGCACCAGCGGGCGCAGCGGCATCGCGCCGAACCGGCGATTGAGCCCGGCCACGGCGTCGGTGGCCGAGCGGAATGCCGCCGAGATCGCGGTGAACGCGGCGGCCTGCAGGATCACCAGCGGCATCATGTACTGCGCGTAGCTGCTGAACCCGTTGCCGGAGAACATCATCACCGTCTTGAGCGGGATGTAGAAGCTCGCGGTGAAGGCCGCAGGCGCGACCACCGAGGCCAGCACCTCGCCGGTCTTGACCGAGGGCACGATCAACCGGGTGGTCAGCACCCACCACTGCTGCACCGTGTCCGGGGCGGCGCGGAAGTCCGTGCGCCAGGCGGTGGCGGTCACGACACGGCCTCCGGCGCGGTCTCGGTCGTGGCGAGGTGACCGGTGAGCTGGAGGAACACATCGTCGAGCGAGGGGCGGCGCAGCGCGATGTCGACGAGCTCGACCTCGGCGTCGTCGAGGCGGCGCAATGCCTCGGCGAGGGTCTTGGCGCCATCGGGGGCCGGGATGGTGATCCGGTCGGATTCCGGGGTCAGCGCGGCCAGGTTCTCGGCGGGCAGCAGCGAGCCGAGCGCGGCGACGATGGCGGGCATCTCCTCCAGGTCCAGCGGCACCACTTCGCAATAGCTGCCGCCGGTGCGGTGTTTGAGCTCGTCGGCGGTGCCGGAGGCGATCACCACACCGTGGTCGATGACGATGATCTGGTCGCTGAGCGCGTCGGCTTCCTCCAGGTACTGGGTGGTGAGCAGGGTGGTGATGCCCGCGGTCTTGAAGCTGCGGACCAGGTCCCAGACACCCTGGCGGCTGCGGGGATCCAGACCGGTGGTCGGCTCGTCGAGGAAGACCACATCCGGCCGGACCACCAGCCCGCAGGCGATGTCGATGCGCCGCCGCATGCCGCCGGAGTAGGTGCCGACCCGGCGGTTCGCGGCGCCCTCCAGGTCGAACTCGGTGATCAGTTCCCTGGCCCTGGCGCGGGCCGCCGGTTTGCGCAGCCCCATCAATCTGCCGAACATGACGAGGTTCTCGTAGCCGCTGAGCATGTCGTCGAGCGCGGCGTACTGCCCGGTCAGCATGATCGATCGGCGCACCGCGGCCGGGTCGGCGACGACGTCGTGCCCGGCGACAACGGCCCGCCCGCGATCGGGCGTGATGAGCGTGGACAAGACGTTCACCATCGTCGTCTTGCCCGCGCCGTTGGGACCGAGGATGCCGAGCACCTCGCCGGGCGCGGCCACGAAGTCGACGCCGCGCAGCGCGTCGACCTCGCCGAAGGACTTCTCGATCCCTTCGACGACAACGCCGCCGCCGGTGGAGGTGAGGGTGGGGCTCGGTGCGACGCTCATGTCCGGTCTCCTGCTTCCATGTGGTCATCCAGCACCGGCGAGATCACCGACAGTGCGAGGGGATTGGTCAGCTCGTCGTGGGTCGTCTCGACGTCGTTGGCGACGATCGAGCCGGTCACGTAGGGGCGCCAGCCGTCGGGGCCCATCCATTCGCCGGGGTCGACCGCGGCGGTGAAATAGAGGACGTCGCCGTCGTAGACCGGGCGCTGGTAGCCGGTTCTGGTGCCCGCGGAGGCGTTGTAGGAGCCCGCCATCCGCTCGATGGTGGCCGCGTCGACGAGTTCGACGCCGCCGAGTTTCGCGGTGATGAGCTCGGCGGCCTCCTGCGCGGTGGCCTCGGCGGGCACGTTGTCGATCCCGAAGATCGAGCCGAAGGTGTTGATGAACGCGCCCGGCGTGAGCCGCTCGATGGTGTCACCGTCGATATCGGCGGTGTCGGTGTCCAGCAGCGCCACCACGCCGACCCGCTCGCCCGCCTCGGCCAGTTGCACCGCCATGGCGTGCGCGATCAGTCCGCCGAAGGACCAGCCGAGGAGGTGGTACGGGCCGTGCGGCTGGACCGCGCGGATCTCGCGCACATACCGCCGCGCGAATTCCTCGATGGACCGGGCCGAGGGTTCGCGACCGCTGAGATCGGGTGCCTGGAGGCCGTAGATCGGTCGGCCCGGTCGCAGCCGCTCGGCGAATCCCAGGTAGCTCCACGACATTCCGGAAGACGAGTGGACGCAGAACAGCGCGGGTTTGTCGCCGCCGAGCCGGATCGGCAGCAGGACGTCGAGTCCGAGGCCGGTCGATCCGGCGCCCGCGGGTTCGGCCGCCGCGACCATCGCCGCGGCTTCCTCGGCGGACGCGCGTTCGGCTGCCGGGGATTCCGCGAAGCGCGCGGCCGCGGCCAGCGCCTGCGTCCACAGCTGGGCCAGCTCGGCGACGTCGTCGCGGTCGAGGAGCTGTGCGGGATAACCGAAGTCGGCGCGCAGCCGATCCCCGAGCACCATGGCGTTGATGTCGATGGCCGCCATGACCGGGACCGTGGCGTGTTCGCCGACATCCAGATCGCCGAACTCGTCGGTGGGCAGCCAGCCGAGACCTTCCAGCCCGGCCGGGATCTCGGCGGCGGTGTGCCTGCCGAGATAGTTGACACAGATCTGGCCGGGCAGTCGAGCGGGCAGCTCCGCCGCGGTGTCGGGATTCAGGTAGCGCAGCAGCCCGAATCCGATGCCCTTGTCCGGCACCGACAGCAGCTCGTGTTTGACCGCGCGGATGGCCGCGCCCATCGCCGGGCCGCCGGCGAACGCGTCGTCGATGTCGATCCCGGCCAGTCCGAGCCGGACCGGGTACAGGTTGGTGAACCAGCCGATCGTGCGCGACAGGTCGGCGCCGGGCACGACTTCCTCCTGCCTGCCATGGCCTTCCAGCCGCAGCAGCGCGGACCTCTCGTCCACCCCGCGCCGGGCCCGCCAGCGCACCAGCGCCAAGGCGAGGGTGGCGAACAGCGCGTCGGTGACGCCGCCGTGGAACAGGCCGGGCAGCGTGGTGAGCAGCGCGGTCGTGACGTCTTCGTCGACCTCGAGGTCGACGCGGCGCACGGTGTGGGCCTGGTCGACGGCGGGATCGAGGTGCCTGGTGCCGAGCAGCGGGTCGGGGCCGTCGACGATGTCACGCCAGTAGCCGAGTTCGGCGCGGCGCCGGTCGGAGTGCGCGGCCTCGGTCAGCGCGTAGGACCAGCGCCGCATCGAGGTCCCGGTCTCCGCGAGCACCGGCGTCGCGCCCGCCGACACCTGGGCCCAGGCACCGATCAAGTCCTGCACCAGGATTCGCCACGACACGCTGTCGATGGCGAGGTGATGGGCCACCACGATCAACCGGCCGGGCCGGGTGCGCGAGCCCGCCGCGCCGACCGGATCGAGCCAGACGAACTGGAGTACGACACCGTCGGCGGGATCGAGCCGGTTCAGCGCGGAGTCGAGCTCGCTGCGCACGTCCTCGCGCAGTTCGGTGGGTTCGGCCGCGGCGTCGATCTCGGTGCGGTGCACCAGGGCATCCACCTCGATCGTGCCCGGTTCGGCCACCCGCAGCTGCCAGCCGTCCTCGTCGGACCACAGCCGCGCGCGCAGCATGTCGTGCCGGTCGATGACGGCGGTGAGCGTGGCGACGAGCGCCGAGCGCTCGATGCCGACGGGCAGTTCCAGCACCGCGGTCTGGGCGAAGCGGTCGAAATCGCCGCCGCGCTCGATCATGTACCGGACGATCGGGGTGAGCGGCAGGTCGCCGACCCCACCGCCGGGCAGCTCCTCGAGCGCCTCCACCGCGCCCGCGGCGTCGACGGCCGCGGCCAGCGCCGCGACGGTGCGATGCTCGAACACCTGCAGCGGGGTGCAGTGCACGCCACGCAGTTTCGCCTGCGTGACCAGCTGGATCGCCAGGATGCTGTCACCGCCGAGGGCGAAGAACGAATCGTCCACGCCCACCTGGTCGCGGCCGAGCAGTTCGGCGTAGACCTCTGCCAGCACGTGTTCGGTGGGGGTGCTCGGCGCGAGATACGGCGCCTCCTCGGTGACGAATACCGGTTCCGGCAACGCTTTTCGATCGAGCTTGCCGACGGCGTTGACCGGGATGGCGTCGAGGACGACGAAGGCGGCGGGCACCATATACGCGGGCAGGCTGTCGGCGGCGACGGCCCGCACCCGGGCGAGATCGAGATCGGCGCCGGGCATGCGGACCAGGTAGGCCGCCAGCGCCGTCGCCCCGGTGGGACCGGGAACCCCCAGTGTCACCGCGAGATCGACACCGTCGATGCCGCCGAGTACCGCGTCGATCTCCCCGAGCTCGATACGCTGACCGCGCACCTTCACCTGGAAGTCGGTGCGGCCCAGGTATTCCAGCGTCAAGCCGAACTCCGGCGGGCGGATCCAGCGCACCAGATCGCCCGTGCGGTACAGGACCGCACCGGGCGCGCCGTAGGGGTCGGCGACGAACCGGGCGGCGGTCAGGCCGGGGCGGGCGTGGTAGCACCGCGCGGTGGCGGTGCCGGTCAGATACAGCTCACCGGCGACGCCGACCGGCACCGGCCGCAACCGATCGTCGAGCACCAGCACGGCCGCGCCCCGGATGGGCGTGCCGATGGTGACCGGCTCCGTCGGCGACAGCGGCGCGGAACCCGTTGCCCAGATGGTGTACTCGGTCGGACCGTACAGATTCACCATGCGGCGACCGGTGGCTCCGCCGCACCAGCGCCCGACCAGATCGGGGCCGACCGCCTCGCCCGCCACCGCGAGCACCCGCACGCTCGACACCTCGGCGGGATCGATGGTGGCCAGCGCGGAGGGCGTGATCACCATGTGGGTGACCGCCTCGGCGGCGATCAGCTCGGCCAGCGGCGCGCCACCGAAGACCTCGGGCGGCGCGATCACCGAAGCGCCACCGCAGCCGAACGCCATCAGCGCCTCGAAGATCGACGCGTCGAAACTCGGCGAGGCGACCTGGAGGACCCGGGACCGTTCGTCCAGGCCGAGATCGGCCCGCTGGGCCGCCACCAGATCGGCCAGGCCGCGATGGGTGACGGTGACGCCCTTGGGCGTTCCGGTGGACCCGGAGGTGTAGATCATCCAGGCCGGATTCCCCGGCCGGATCGGCGCGGGGAGCTCGTCGGCGGTGAGCGCGGCGTCGTCGGCGGCGCGCAGCCGGGCGACGATATCCGGGTCGTCGAGGACCAGCCAGCGGGTGGTGTCGGGCAGGCTCGCGCGGTACGCGGTCAGCGTGAGCCCGACGCGGGCGCCCGAGTCGGTGAGCATGTGGTCGATGCGCTCGACCGGATGCTTCGGGTCGACCGGCAGGAACGCGGCACCGGCCTTCGCGGCCGCCCAGATGCCCGTGTGCAACTCGGCGCAGCGGGGGAGACCCAGGGCGACAACGGTTTCGGTGCCGGAGCCCGCGTCGATCAGCAGGCGGGCCAGCTGGTTCGAGCGGGCGTCGAGCGCGCGATAGGTGGTCGTGGTCCCGGCGACGAGGGCGGGATGGTCGGGGTAGGCCGCGGCGGTGTCGGCGAGCAACCGGGGCAGCGTGACGGTGCCCGCGGTGGCGGGGCCGCGGACCGGAATCAGTTCCGCGCGTTCGCCCGCGTCGAGCAGGTCGATATCGGCGACCTGGATATCGAGGTCGGCGAGCGCGGCCGTGAGGACACGCTGCCAGCGGGTCACGAACGCGGCGACCGTGCCCGCGTCGAACAGGTCGGTCGCGTAGGTGAGCACGCCGTCGAGACCGGCGGGTCCGGCGTCGGTGAATCGTTCGCGCAGATCGAGGGTGAGATCGAAGGCCGAGGCGTCGCGGTCGAAATCCTCGACCTCGAACCGCACTCCGGCCAGTTCCAGCACCGGCTCGACGAAGTTCTGCAACGACAGCGACACCTGGAAGATCGGGTGGTGGGCGGTCGAGCGGGTGGGGTCGAGCGCCTGGACGAGCTGTTCGAAAGGCACGTCGGCGTGGGCGAACGCGTCGAGATCGGTGGTGCGGACCTCGGCCAGCACCTGGCGGAAGCTCGCGCCGGGGTCGATCGGCGTGCGCAGCGCCAGGGTGTTGACGAACATGCCGACGAGGTCGTCCAGCGCCGCCTCGCCGCGTCCGGCGACGGGGGTGCCGACGACGACATCGCCCGTCCCGCTCAACCGCGCGAGCAGCACCGCGAGCGCGGCGTGCACGATCATGAAGACGCTGACATTGCCGTTCGCCGCGGCCTCGACCAGCGTGCGGTGCACCTGCTCGTCGATCGCGAAGTCGAGGTCGGCGCTGCGCATCGTCTGCACCGCGGGGCGCGGCCGGTCGGTGGGCAGTTCCAGGGCGTCCGGTGCGCCGGCGAGGGTGTCTGCCCAGTACCGGATCTGCCGCGCGGCCACGGATTCCGGGTCGGTCGCGCTGCCGAGGAGTTCGCGATGCCACAGCGCGAAGTCGGCGTACTGCACGGTGAGCGGGGCCCGGGTGGGTGCCGCGCCCGCCACCCGCGCCGAATAGGCGGCCACCAGGTCACTCGCGAGCGGGGCCATCGACGCGCCGTCGGCGCTGATGTGGTGCACCACCAGGACGACGACATGCACGGGGGCCGCGTCGCCGACCAGCCGGAACAGCCCGACGCGCAGGGGCGCCTCCCTGGTGAGATCGAACCCGGTGCCTGCCAGCTCGGTGATCCGCGCACGCAGTGGCGCACCGTCCTCGGTGTCGAGCACCGGCATGGGTGGGGTGGCGGCGTCGAGGCCGACGACGACCTGACGCGGCCCCTCGGTATCGGCCGGATAGCGGGTACGCAGGCTCTCCTGCCGCGCGATCACATCGGTGAGCGCCAGGCGCAGTGCCTCGATGTCCAGATCGCCGGTGAGCCGCAGGGCGATCGCGATGTTGTAGGCGGCCGAGCCGGGGTCGAGCTGGTTGAGCACCCACATCCGCTGCTGCGCCGGCGAGAGCGGGACCCGGTCGGGGCGCACCCGCGCGGCCAGCGCCGGGCGGCCGGGACCGCCCGCGGCGGCGGGGACCACGCGGGACGCCAGCTGTGCCACGGTCGGCGCGTCGAACAGATCGCGCAGGGCGATGGTCGAACCCAGCGCCGAGTTCACCCGGGCGACCACCTTGGTCGCGCTCAGCGAGTTGCCGCCGAGCTCGAAGAACGACTGGTCGACGCTGACCTGTTCGGCTCCGATCACCTCCGCGAACACCGCGGCCACCGCCGCCTCGGTCGCCGTCCGTGGCGCGAGGTACGGGCGCTGGGCCGCCGCGAAGTCCGGCACCGGCAGTGCCTTGCGATCCAGCTTGCCCACGGGCGTGAGCGGAATCTCGTCGAGCACGACGACATACGCGGGCACCATGTACCCCGGCAGTTCCGCCGCGACGGCCGCGCGCACCCGTTCGGTCTCGAGTTCGACGCCGGGTGCGGGCAGTACATAGGACACCAGCACGGTCGCCCCCGCCGGTCCGGCGCGCCCGATGGTCACCGCGTACTCGATCTCCTCGTCGCGCGAGAGCACCGCGTCGATCTCGCCGAGCTCGATCCGCAGGCCACGGATCTTCACCTGGAAATCGCTGCGCCCCAGGTACTCCAGGGCGAGCGCGCCGTCATCGACCACCCAGCGGACCATGTCGCCGGTGCGGTACATGCGGTCACCGGGCGCGCCGTACGGGTCGGCGACGAATCGGCTCGCGGTCATCTCGAACCGGTTGAAATAGCCGCGCGCCAGCGCAGGCCCCGCCAGGTACAGCTCGCCCGCGATACCCACCGGCACCGGCCGCAACCAGCCGTCGAGCACGACCACCGCGGCGCCCCGGATCGGTCCGCCGATGGTGATCGGCTCGCCCGCGACGAGTTCGGCGGGACCGGTGGCCCAGATGCTGAACTCGGTGGGGCCGTACAGGTTCACCATCCGGCGCCCGGCCGACCACTTCTCGATCAGCTCGGGGGTGGCGGCCTCACCGGCGACCGAGAGCACCCGCAGGTCGGTGAGTTCGGCCGGTTCCATGGTGGCCAGCGCCGACGGGGTGATCACCGCGTGGGTGACCCGCTCGGCGCGCAGCAGCTGTTCGAGTTCGCCGCCGCCGTACACCTCCGGCGGCGAGACCACGAGCCGCCCGCCCGCCGAGTGCGCGGTGAGCATCTCGAAGACCGAGGCGTCGAAGCTGGGCGAGGCGACCTGCAGGGCGCTCGCGGTCGGGTCCAGCGCCAGCGTTTCCCGTTGCGCGGTGGTGAGATTCGCGATGCCGCGATGACTGAGCAGCACCGCCTTCGGCTTGCCGGTGGAGCCGGAGGTGTAGATCAGGTAAGCGATGTGGTCGATGTCGATCGGGCCGCCGCGCTCGGCGTCGGTGATCGGCGCGTCGGAGACCAGCATCACCCGGCGCAGCGTGTTCAGGTCGTCGAGCAGCAGCCAGTCGATGGTGCCGGGCAGCGTCTCACCGGTCGCGGTGACGGTGACGCCGATCGGCGCCTTCGAATCCTCGAGCATGTGCTCGATCCGCTCCACCGGATAGCTCGGGTCCAGCGGGACGAACGCCGCGCCGGTCTTGGCCAGCGCCCACACGGCCACCACCGATTCCAGCGACCGGGTGAGCGCGAGCACCACGAACACCTCGGGGCCGACCCCGCGGCCCAGCAGCACCCGGGCGAACCGGTTGGACCAGGAATCCAGGTCGCGGTAGCTCATCCGCAACTCGCCCGCGCTGACCGCGACGGCGTCGGGATTCATGCGCGCGCCCGCGGTCAGGATCTCGGGCATCGTCCGCATCGGTACCGAGGGCAGCCCGCGGACCGGCGCCAGCCGCGCCAGTTCGGTGTCGTCGCAGTACTGCACCTGCGACACCAGATCGTGCGGATGGGCGGCGAGCTGACCGAGCAGCCGGACGAACCGGTCCAGCAGCGACTGCGCCGCGGCGGCGTCGAGCTGATCGGCCATGAACTTCACCGAGATCCGCAGCGCGTCACCCGCGCCCTGCTCGCCGCGCAGCGGGATCACCATGAGATTGAGCGGATACGGCGTCGCGTCGGTGCCCTCGACGTCGAGCACCCGCATCCCCGCGATGTCCAGCGCCTGCGACAGCGCCTCGCGGTCGATCGGGTAGGACTCGAAAACGGTGAGGGTGTCGAACAATTCGGCCAGCCCGACCGCGCGGTGGATCGCGGCGAGGCCGACGTGCTGATGGTCCATCAGCCGCGCCTGTTCGGCCTGCACCCTGGCCAGCAGATCGGACACCTTCTCGGCGGGGTCGAGGGTCACCCGCACCGGGACGGTGTTGATGAACAAGCCGACCATCTCCTCGACGCCGGGCAGCTCCGGCGGCCGTCCCGACACCGTGCTGCCGAACACCACGTCGGTGCGGCCGGTGAGCATGGCCAGCAGCAGCGACCAGCTGGTCTGCACCAGGGTGTTCACCGTCGCGCCCGCCTCGCGGGCCGCGCCTTCGAGTTCGGCGACCGTCGCGGCGGACAGCTCGCGGGTGACCATCGCGGTCTCCGGCGAGGCGATCCCGGCCAGGGTGGGGACCGCGCGCGTCGGGGTGTCGATCCCGGCGAGGGACTGCTGCCAGGCGGCGAGCGAGGCGTCGGCGTCCTGGTCGGCGAGCCAGGCCAGGAAGTCACGGTAGGAGCGAGCGGGCGGCAGCACCGACGCGTCGCCCGCGGTGACGTAGAGCGCCAGCAGTTCCCGCACCAGCAGCGGCGTCGACCAGCCGTCGAGCACCAGGTGGTGATTGGTCATGATCAGCCGGAAGTGGCCGGGCGTGGTGGTGACCAGGGTGAAGCGGATCAGCGGGGGACGGGTGAGGTCGAAGCGGGTCAGCGCGTCGAGGGCGATGATCCGGTCGAGTTCGCGAGTGCGTTCCGCGTCGTCGGCGACGTCGGTGAGATCGATGTCGGTCCAGTGGATCTCGGCGTCGGCGAGGACCAGCTGACGTGGGCCGTCGTCGGTCTCGACGAACGCCACCCGCAGGTTCTCGTGCCGGTCGACGAGGGCCTGGGCCGCGGCGCGCAGGCGGGTGGTGTCGACCGTGCCGGACAGGGTGAGCATCGACTGCACCGTGTAGCCGTCGGCGGTGTCGGAGTCGTAGAGGGCATGGAAGAGCAGGCCGTACTGGAGCGGCGAGAGCGGCCACACATCGGCGAGATTCGGATAAGCCTGTTCCCAGTGCTCGATCTGCGGCTGATCGACGGTGACCAGCGCGAAGTCCGACGGGGTGCGGCCACCGGCGCCGTCGGAGCGCGCGTGGTCGGCGAGCGCGCGCAGCGCGGCGGTCCACAGCTCGGCCAGTGCGTCGACGGCGTGCTCGTCGAGCAGTCTGCTCGCATAGGCCCAGGTGACCTCGAGCCCGGCGTCGGTCAGCACGGCGTTGATGTCGACGACGGCGGCCAGCGGGGCCCGGTCGTCGTTGGTGGCGGCGAACCGGCGCGGCATCCAGGGATCATCGCCGGTCACCGCGCGGCCGAGGTAGTTGAAGCTCAGCTGGAGTGTCGGGGCGTCGGCGAGCGCGGCGGCGGTGTCGCTGTTCAGGTACCGCAGCAGGCCGTAGCCGACACCGCGATCGGGCAGCGACCGCAGCTGTTCCTTGGTGGCCTTGATCGCGGACCCGGCCGCCGGGCCACCGGCGAAGGCGTCGGCGAGATCGATGCCGGCCAGATCGACGGCGACCGGGTACACGCTGGTGAACCAGCCGACCGTGCGCGCGACATCGGCGCCGGGCAGCAGCGATTCGTCGCGGCCGTGGCCCTCCAGGGTCAGCAGCGCGCCGGTGCGGTCGCGCCAGCGGCACACCGCCATCGTCAGGGCGGCGAGCAGGACATCGTCGGCGCCGCAGTGGAATCGCTCGGGCACGGTGGTGAGGACGGCGTGCGCCAGCTCCGGCGGCACCGTACTCAGCCGCTGCGCCATGGTGGCGACGACGTCGACGGCCGGATCGAAGGAGATCGGCTCGGTGGCGAACGACGGGTCCGGCATCGCCAGGACGCGCTGCCAGCCCGGCAGTTCGCCGGCGCGGGCCGCGGCATCGTCGGCCTGGCTGTGCGCCCAGCGGCGGAAGGAGGTGCCGACCGGCTCGAGCGTGCCGCCGAAGGCGGCGGTCGCCAGGTCCGGCAGCAGGATTCGCCAGGAGACGCCGTCGGTGACCAGGTGGTGCAGGACCAGCCAGCACAGTGGGGGAGCCGCCTCGCGTTCGAGCAGCACGAAACGGGCGACCGCGCCGACGGTGGGGTCGAGTCGATCCGCGGCGTCGGCGAGGGCGCGGTCGACGGCGTCCTCGGTGTCGGCCCCGACCACATCGATCAGCGGGTCGGCCGTCACCGAACCCGATTCGGCGACAACCCATTCCCAGCCCTCGGACGTGCCGCGCAGCGTCGACCGGAGCAGATCGTGGTGATCGAGCAGCGCTTGCACCGCCGTCGCGAGTGCCGCGCGATCGATGCCGTCGGGCAGGCCGATCAGCACCGCCTGGCCGTACCGGCCCCAGGGGTCACCGTGCTCGACCATCGCGCGCACGATCGGCGTGAGCGCCACCGGACCGACACCGCCACCGGGCAATTCGTGCACCACGTGCACCTCGGTGTCGGCCGCCACCGCGGCCAGCGCGGCGACGGTCTTGCGCTCGAACACATCCCGCGCGCTGAACGCGATTCCGGCGGCCTTCGCCCGCGACACCAGCTGGATGGAGACGATGCTGTCCCCGCCCAGCGCGAAGAAACTGTCGTCGACGCCGACCGATTCCAGCCCGAGCACCTCGGCGAACAGGGCGGCGAGGGCTTCCTCGCGCGGGGTCGACGGTGCCCGGCCGGCGACGGCGCGCGCGGTGAAATCCGGTGCGGGCAGCGCCTTGCGATCCACCTTGCCCAGCGGCGTGAGCGGGACCCGGTCGAGCACCATGACGACCGAGGGCACCATGTACGCCGGAAGGCTCTCGCCCACCGCCGCTTTCACGGCCTCGGGATGGACCTCGGCGCCGGGTTCGGTGGTCACATAGGACACCAGGGCGGTCGCGCCCGCCGCGGTCTCGACGCCGAGGGTGAGCGCGAAATCGATTTCGGGCAGCCGTTGCAGCGCGGCGTCGATCTCACCGAGCTCGATCCGGAAGCCGCGCACCTTCACCTGGAAGTCGCTGCGGCCCTGGTACTCCAGCACGAACCGGCCGTCGTCGTCGTGCCAGCGCACCAGATCGCCGGTCCGGTACATCCGTTCCCCTGGCGCGTGCGGATTCGCGACGAACCGGCTCGCCGTCAGCCCGGTGCGCCGGTGGTAGCCCCGCGCGACGCCGGGGCCCGCGAGATACAGCTCGCCGATAGTGCCCGCCGGGACCGGACGCAGCCAGTCATCGAGCACCAGGCCGGTCACCCCGCGCACCAGGCTGCCGATCGTCACCGGCGCGTCCGGGACCAGAGCGTCGGTGAGGGTGGTCGTCACGGTGGTCTCGGTGGGGCCGTAGCCGTTGAGCAGCGTGCGGCCCGCCCACTTGGCCACCAGCTCCGGCGGGCACGCGTCGCCGCCGACGACGATCGTGCGCAGATCGGGCAGGGTCGCCGGATCGAGCGAGCCGACGACGGCCGGGGTGACATTGAGATGGGTCACCCGGTGCGCGCGCAGCACCTGCGCCATGTCCTCGCCCGCGTACGCCGAGGGCGGCACCACCGCCAGGCTCGCGCCCGCCGCCAGTGTCACCAGGATCTCCTCGACGGAGATGTCGAAACTCGGCGAGACCGCATGGGCGACCACGGCGGCAGCGTCGACCCCGAACCCGGCGCCCGAGCTCGCGACCAGATTGGCCAGGCCGCGATGCGAGACGAGCACGCCCTTGGGTAGACCGGTCGAGCCGGAGGTGTAGATGATGTAGGCGACCTGATCCGGCCGCACCGGGGCGCGGCGCTCGGCATCGCCGATCGGCCCGGCGTCCTGCGCGGCGATCCGCGCGAGGGTGGTCTCGTCGTCGAGGGTGAGCCAGTCGACCCGGTCCGGCAGCGATTTCCGTGCCTGGGCGACGGTCAGCCCGCTGACCACGCCGCTGTCGTCGACCATGTGCTCGATCCGGTCGGCCGGATAGGTGGGATCGATCGGGACGAACGGCGCGCCCGTCTTGGCCACCGCGATGGTCGCCAGCACCGAGTCCGCCGAGCGCGGAATCGACAGGGCGACACCGTGTTCGGGGCCCGCGCCGGCGGCGATCAGGACCCGGGCGAGCCGGTTGGTGTAGTCGTCGACGGCGCGGTAGGTCAGCGTCTCGTCGGTGCCCCAGCGCAGGGCCACCGCGTCCGGGTCGAGCGCGGCGCCCGCCGCCAGGATCTCCGGCAGCGTGCGGATGTCGACCCCGGCCGGCCCGCGCGCGGGCACCGAGACGGCCTCCTCGGCGGGCGAGAGGACCGGCACCGCCGACAGCGGCGCCTCGGGTCCGGCGACCAGGAACCGGTGCAGGAACCGCAGGAAGCGCGCGTGATGCGCCGCCAGGTCGGCCTCGCTGTACAGGTTGCCGTTGCCCTGGAGGTCGATGTGGGTGCTCTCGCCGCCGACGCCCGGATACAGGTTGACGAACAGGTCGTCGATCAGGCCGGAGGTGAGCACGTGCAGCCGCCCGACGACGGGGCCGAGCGCGATCTTGGTGTCGACCATCATCAGGTTCACGGCCGGGCCGAACGAGGTGGCCTCGTCCATCGCCCAGCCGAGATCACGGACGATGTCCTCCTGGCGGTAGCGCTGGCGGCGCAGCGCGCCGGTCAGCTCACCCTGCACGGCGAGGATCGCCGCGCCGACGGTCGTCGTCGGGTCCAGGGTGACCCGCAGCGGGACGACATTGGCGAGCATGCCGCCGGAGCGGCGCAGCGTCGCGGAGGTCCGGGCCGACACCGGCAGGCTCAGCACCACTTCCGGCGCACCGGTCATCGCGGCCAGATAGGCGCCGAACGCGGCGACCACCGTCGGCGCGACCCCCGAATTCACAGCGGCGGCAACGGAATCCAGCAGGGTAGCGGTCTCGGTCGGCAGGGCGCCGGAGACCCGGTTGGGGTGGCCGTCGACCTCGGCCTCGCGACCGGCCAGATTCACCGGGTCGGCCATGTCGGTCAGGTGCTCGCGCCAGTACTCGCGGTCCGCGGTGAACCGGTCCGAGGTGCGGTAGGCCAGATCGGCCTCGACGATCTTCTGTAGCGGCTCTGCCTTGGCCTGCGGGGCCTCCCTGCCCTCGACGGCGGCGTTGTACAGCTCGCCGGTGCGCTGCACCAGGGCCAGCGCGCCCATCCCGTCCAGCACGATGTGGTGCATCCGCGAGTACCAGAACCAGCGGTCGTCGGCGACCCGGATCATGGCCAGCCGGACCAGGCGGTCGCGCATCACGTCCAGGGGCGCGGCGTACTCGGCGCGCATCCACGCGTGCGCGGCCGCGACCGGATCGGGCTGAGCGCGCATATCCAGCTCGTCCATGTCCTCGTCGAGGGAGTGGTCGACGAGCTGATGGGGTTGTCCGTCGATGTCGATCAGGCGCAGATAGCCGGTGCCGAACTCGCGACCGGTCTGCCGCACGACCCGCACCAGCAGATCGTGGTCGACGGGACCACTCAACTCGACGTATTGGGCGATGGAGATGGGGGTGTCACCCGCGATGTGCTGGGCGAACCAGATACCGCGCTGGGCCGCGGACAGCGGGAAGGCACTCTCGGAAGGCTGGGTCATGAGCGGACCTGCGTTCTCATGTCTGGAGCTCGGTATTCACCTGTGTGTCCCCGACCGGCGGGTACTACCTCCTGAGGTAGTACCCGCCGCTGCGTACTGCGCTCTGATCCATTCTGGACCTGCGAGGACCAGACCGGAATGGGTTCAGGAGACAGCGCGCAGATCGGCGGTGGACAGCGGCGCGTCGGAGCTGACCAGATAGCGCTGCAGGGTCGAGCGATCGTCGAGGACCAGCCAGTCGACGACGTCGGTCAGTTCGGGCCGGTCGGACCGGGTGGTGACGCCGAGATAGGCGCCGAAGACGAACTCGTCGTCGGCGACGGCGACGGGGACGGCGCCGATCTTGCGCACCGCCGCCTCGGCGACGATCGCCTCGGTCGCGGCGTCGACCGCCAGGGCGATCCGGGCGCCCGCGGTGGCGCCGCGGCCCAGCAGCAGGCGTGCCAGCCGGTTGGCCCAGCGATCCAGATCGGCATCGGCGAGGTGACCATCGGTGGCGATCGGGGCGGCCTGCCGACGCGGCAGCTGGATGACGTTGTCGGCGATCGCGGTGGTGGTCATCGTGCTCATCGTGGGTCCCCTTGGCGCTGGTAGGAGGTGCTTTTCGGTACACCTCTACTGTCGTCGCCGGGCGGGGACTCCGACAGCGACCCCAGCGTTGGGGAGCGCCCTCCCAGGGGGCGGGTTTACCACCCCAAGGTGGCTGAACCCGGCGGTGGGCGTCCTCGTTGCCGCCACCGGTCGGGGGCGTCAGCTGAAGCCGATGACCTCGATATCGCGGTATTTCGCGTCGGTCGCGATCAGCAGCAGGGCACCCGCGACCGTGGTGAATCGCAGGTTCCTGGTTCCCGGTGCGATATCGACCGGCAGCACCGGTCCAGCGCTGCCCGTCGACCGGTCCCAGGTGCGCAACTTGTACCCGTTGTCCCAGGTCAGCGCGACGACCTGGTCGGCGAGCAGCGCGGTCGCGTCATCGCTGCCCGGTCGACTGTCGGTTGCTGACATGTCGAGCCGGGTCGACCCGGCCCCGTCCGCTGCCGGCAGGATCTCCCATCGATCCGGCAGCGTAGGTCCGTCCGGGTCGTAGGACCTGATCAAAGCCGCGCTGTCCGCCGCGCGCACATCGCTGTTCTTGCGGCTCGAATCGACGACGGCCGCCGTCAACGGCTGGTTCGGCGGCAGGAAGAGGTCGATGTCGCCGTCGTCGCGCCGGCACATCACCCAGACGAAGCCGCTGCGGAACGTCTGGACCTCGACGAGATCGGTCGGCCGCAGGCCCGGAGCCGCAACAGTGCGCTGGTCACGAACCGCTCCGGACGGCGGATCGAACGCGGTGACGACCAAGGCGGCGGAATCCCCCGCCCCGCAGGTCGCGGCACGGTAGATCGCCGTCGTCGTGGTGCCGACGTGCCGCTCGGTCGCCGCGCACCCGGCTGGTTCGGCCGGGCTCGTCCACAGCGCGTTGCCGGTCCTCGCGTCGTATCGAGTCACCCGCCCACTGCTGGAGACGGTGGCCAGCAAGGGGCCGCCGATCGTGCTGCGACTGTCGCGGCTGAAGTCCCCGTCGGTCCAGAGCAGGTCGCCCGTAGCGGCGTCGAACGCCATCCAGCCGCGCTTGTTCCATGCGGTCAGCACGACGTCCTCACCGCGCAGGGAGAGCGTCTCGGCGTGTCGATTCCACACCTTGTCGGGGGCGATGCCGCTGCGCCGGTAGTGCCAGCGTTCGGCGCCCGTCACACCGTCGTAGACAGCGATGCCGTCCGGGGTCGAGACGACGAATCCGGTTCGGGTGACGAGAGTTCGGTTGGGATGGCTGGGATCGGCCGGAATCCGGAGCCGGAACCGCTCCGGCCCGAGCGCGGCGGGCACGGCAGGCACGGCGGTCTGCGAGCCGGGATCGGCGGTGACATGATCGACCGCGGCGGTGTCGTCACCCAGCCGGACCGCGATCCCGGCGGCGCAGAACACCGGCAGGAGGCCGACGACGACGGCCGCGGCGAGCGCCGACCGGCGAGGCATCGGGGCGGTCGGCGTCGCCACGAACGCGAAGGCCAGCAGCGCGCCGATCAGCACCAGGGCCAGCGCGGCGATCGCGGACGATACCCGTGGGGTGAGGACGAAGACCGAGGTCAGCCGTTGATAGGTCGACGGGATATGCGCGGTCACCGCGAACACGCCGCCGCCGATCAGCACCGCGAGCAGCGCGAGCACACCACCCGCGGTGAATCCCGCGGCTCGCTCGTCACCGCGGCGGCCCCGGACCAGCACGACCGCCCCGATCAGCACGGCCGCGCCCGCGAGGATCAGGGTTCCCCGGACGAGACGGAAGGGGAAGTCACCGGCCTCCGCGTAGCGGTGATCGACCGGCACCGGAATCGGCGCGGCGACGAACTGGCTGTACAGCGCCAGCGCGATACCCCCGGCGACCAGCACGGCACCGGCCAGACCCGCCAGGACCGGCCAGGGCGAGCGCGCGGGCACGGTGGACTGATCGTCGGACATGTTCCCCCCGGGTGAGATTCGATCCGGCACCCCCCACCGGGTGCCGGATCGAGACTAGCGCCGGTGGTGGCGGCGCGGAAATCGCGCCGCCACCGCGCTCAGCGCGCGTTGCCGCCGATGCTGAAGTGGGCTCCGGTGGGGTCGGTGAGCCCGGCCAGGCGGCCGTAGGGAGTGTCCATCGGCTCGAAGACGATCGCGCCGCCGAGCGTCGTGGCCAGTTCGGCGGTCTTGTCGACGTCGTCGGCGCCGAAATAGGCCGTCCACGCGCCGGGGATGCCCTCGGGGAGGTGGCCGGTGGCGTCCATGACGCCGCCGCGCATCGGCGAGGTCGCGTGCAGGGTGGTGTAGCGGAACTCGGGGGAGTCGGCCACGACGAAGGTGTCGCGCCAGCCGAAGACGTCGCGGTAGAAGGTCAGCGAGGCGTCGTAGGCGCGGGTCATCAGCTCGAACCAGGACGGGACGCCGTCGTGGTTGCTCCAGACGCCGTCGGCGACATCGCCGATCGCCTCGAAACCGGGGAACTCGTCCGCCTGCCAGACACCGACACCGACGCCGCCGACGTCCGCGAGCACCGCCATCGTGCCGAGCTCGCCGACCGCCATCGGCTCGACGAAGATGTTGCCGCCCGCGGCGCTCGCCTTCGCCGTGGTCGCCGCGGCATCGGCCGAGGCCAGGTAGACGGTCCAGCGGTCGGGGTACGGGTCACCGGCGTCGGGGACCCGGCTCATCGCGCCCGCGACGGCCTTGCCGTCCTTGCGCAGGGTGGTGTAGCCGCCGAATTCCTCGCCGCCACGTTCGGCGGTCCAGCCGAACAGCTCGCCGTAGAAGGCGATGGCGCGGTCGAGATCGGCGGTGTAGAGATCGACCCAGGTGGGATCACCGGGTTGCTGGGCGATGGACATGGCGACTCCTCGGCTGTGGGGTACTGGCTCGACAGAGACGGTGGCGGGGCGTGCCCACCGTCATCGATCATGACGCCGCGACACCCGAAAAGTCATCGCCGACAACCGTTGCACCCGCGCGACCTGCGGAGGAAGATCGAGAACGGCGCGGGGCCGACACGCCGTCGGCCGTCTACGGCGCGCTGAATACGACACAGAGTAGGACCCGCGCGGAATGCTGCGGCAGCACGGTTTACGATTCACACCAACGCATGCTGACCGTCGTCTGCCCCTGACCGGAGGACGGAGGGCCTGCGAGTGACGTACAGGCATCTTCAGGAGGATCAGTGACTGCGGTAGAGCCCAGGCCAGTCCCTCAGTTGGAAGCGACTCGACCGTATCCCGCTCGGACCGGGCCCAAGGGCTCGTTCCTGTACAAGGCGGTCACCACCACCGACCCCAAGGTGCTCGGCACCATGTACCTGGTGACGGCGATCAGCTTCTTCCTGGTCGGTGGTCTCATGGCGCTGCTCATGCGCGCCGAGCTGGCGCGCCCGGGTCTGCAGTTCCTCTCGCCCGAGCAGTTCAACCAGCTGTTCACCATGCACGGCACGATCATGCTGCTGTTCTACGCGACGGCGATCGTGTTCGGCTTCGCCAACATCATCCTGCCGCTGCAGATCGGCGCCCCCGACGTCGCCTTCCCGCGACTGAACGCGTTCAGCTACTGGCTGTACCTGTTCGGCGGCACGATGGCGACCGCGGGCTTCGTGACCCCCGGTGGCGCGGCGGACTTCGGCTGGACGGCGTACGTGCCGCTGACCGACATCCTGCACTCGCCCGGCGTCGGCACCGACCTGTGGATCCTGGGCCTGGCCGTCTCCGGTCTGGGCACCATCCTCGGTGGTGTCAACATGCTCACCACCGTGGTCTGCCTGCGCGCGCCCGGTATGACCATGTTCCGCATGCCGATCTTCACCTGGAACATCGCGGTGACCTCGGTCCTGGTGCTGCTGGCCTTCCCGCTGCTGACCGCGGCGCTGTTCGGTCTGGCCTACGACCGCCACCTGGGCGGCCACATCTACGACCCGGCCACCGGCGGCATCCTGCTCTACCAGCACCTGTTCTGGTTCTTCGGCCACCCCGAGGTCTACATCATCGCGCTGCCGTTCTTCGGCATCGTGTCCGAGATCTTCCCGGTCTTCAGCCGTAAGCCGATCTTCGGTTACACCACGCTGGTGTACGCGACCCTCGGTATCGCGGCGCTGTCGATCGCGGTGTGGGCGCACCACATGTACGCCACCGGCGCCGTGCTGCTGCCGTACTTCTCCTTCATGACCTTCCTCATCGCCGTTCCGACCGGTGTGAAGTTCTTCAACTGGATCGGCACCATGTGGCGCGGCCAGCTGACCTTCGAATCACCGATGCTGTGGTCGATCGGCTTCCTGGTGACCTTCCTCTTCGGTGGTCTGTCGGGCGTCATCCTGGCCTCGCCGCCGCTGGACTTCCACGTCACCGACTCGTACTTCGTCGTCGCGCACTTCCACTACGTGCTCTTCGGCACCATCGTGTTCGCCACCTTCGCGGGTATCTACTTCTGGTTCCCGAAGATCACCGGCCGCATGATGGACGAGCGCCTGGCGAAGTGGCACTTCTGGACCACCTTCGTCGGCTTCCACACCACCTTCCTGGTGCAGCACTGGCTGGGCGCCGAGGGCATGCCGCGTCGGTACGCCGACTACCTGCCCAGCGACGGCTTCACCACGCTGAACACGATCTCCACCATCGGTGCCTTCATCCTGGGCTCGTCGATGCTGCCGTTCGTGTGGAACACCTTCAAGAGCTACCGCTACGGCGAGGTCGTCACGGTGGACGACCCGTGGGGCTACGGCAACTCGCTCGAGTGGGCCACCACCTGCCCGCCGCCGCGGCACAACTTCTACGAGCTGCCGCGCATCCGGTCGGAGCGTCCGGCGTTCGAGCTGCACTACCCGCACATGGTCGAGCGCATGAAGGCCGAGGCGCACGTGGGCTGGGGCTCGGGTAAGCACGCGACGCACGTGTCCGAAGGCGCGCTCGCGAAGAAGTAAGAAACACCGGAAGACCAAGGGTGTGCACCTGCTGGGTGACCAGCAGGTGCACACTCTTTTTGTGGGTAATCGAACGGAGCAGATCGACTTGGCCGACACCACAGTTCTCGTGACCGTCACCGGCCCCGACCGACCCGGCGTCACGTCCGTGCTGCTGGCGACGCTGTCACGCCATCAGGTGAGCCTGCTGGACGTGGAACAGGTGGTCATCAGGGGCAGGCTCACCCTCGGCGTGCTGGTCTCGTGCCCCAACGACCCCGAGGCGCTGCAGGACGAGCTCGAAGAGGCCATGAACACCGTCGGCATGCAGGTCGACGTGTCGGTCGACGCGCAGATCGGCAAGCCGCCGATGTCGACGCACGCCGTCGTCGTGCTCGGCGCGCCCGTCACCGCGCACGCCTTCAGCGCGATCTCGCGCCTGCTGGCCGGGCTGGGCGCCAATATCGACACCATCCGCGGCATCGCCGACTACCCGGTGACCGGCATGGAACTGATGGTCTCGGCGGCCGACTCCGGCGCCGACACCGACGCGCGGCTGCGCACCGCGCTGGCCGACATCGCCGTCGCCGAACAGGTCGACATCGCGGTGGAACGGGCCGGGCTGGCCCGCCGGGCCAAGCGGCTCATCGTCTTCGACGTGGACTCCACGCTGATCCAGGGCGAGGTCATCGAGATGCTGGCCGCGCACGCCGGCGTCGAGGAGCAGGTCCGCGAGGTCACCGAGGCCGCGATGCGCGGCGAGCTCGACTTCGCCGAATCGCTGCGGCAGCGGGTGGCCACGCTCGAGGGCTTGGACGAGTCGGTGATCGAGCAGGTCGCCGACCGGATCGAGCTCACCCCCGGCGCGCGCACCACCATCCGTACGCTGCGGCGGCTCGGCTTCCGCTGCGGTGTGGTCTCCGGTGGGTTCCGGCAGGTCATCGAGCCGCTCGCGCACGAGCTGGAACTGGACTTCGTGCAGGCCAACACGCTCGAGATCGTCGACGGCAAGCTCACCGGCCGGGTGATCGGCGAGATCGTCGACCGGGCGTTCAAGGCGACCGCGCTGCGCAAGTTCGCCGCCGAGGCGGGCGTGCCGATGGAGCAGACCGTCGCCGTCGGTGACGGCGCCAACGACATCGACATGCTCAACGCGGCCGGGCTGGGCGTGGCGTTCAACGCCAAGCCCGCGCTGCGCGAGGTGGCCGATACGGCGCTGTCGCACCCGTACCTGGACGCGGTGCTGTTCATCCTCGGCGTCACCCGCGACGAGGTCGAGGCGGCCGACGCCCGCGACGGCGGCGTGCGCCGGGTTCCGCTGCTCGGCCGGTAGTCCTGGCGCGTCGCGACCGGATCGGCCCGGTCGCGGCGTTAGCCTCCAGCGCAGGGTGTCCTTCGGCGTTGGGAGTGTGCCATGCGGAAAATCCTGTTCGCGGCGTGCGCGGTGGCGATGGTGGTCTCCGGGTGCGGTGCCGACGACGACGCCGGGGATCTCTCCTCGACCACGATCGAGCTGCCCACCACCGCGCCGCAGTCCGCGGCGGGCCCGGTGGAGGTGGACCAGACCTTCAGCGGGAGCACGGTCGCGCTGGGGCTCGGCCAGCTGCTGCTGGTCCGGCTGCCGCAGAACCCGGACGACACCGAGTCCTGGTCGCCGGTGAACATCGAGCGGGGCGTGCTCGCGCCGGAGCCGCCGCAGGCCGACGGGGCCAGCACGCTGTGGCCGTTCCGCGGTGTCGGGCCGGGGACCTCGACCATCCAGTTCGTCTACGGTCCGGCCAGTCAGCCGCCGATCGAGCCGGGACCGGAGTTCATCCTGACCGTGCGGGTCGCCTAGCGCCCACGTCGCGGTGTCCGCCCGCCTCGATAGGCTTGGCCGCAGTGGCGTCGAGCGGATCGGGTGTTGGGTATGGGTAGCGGGGAACTGAGCGGCGTGGAGACCGAGGCGCCGGCACGCGACGACGCGGCCGAATTCGCGCTCCGGCACGCCGAACTGGCGCGCGGCTACGGCGGCAACGGTGACCCCGACGACCCGGCCATGGTTCAGGCGATGCAGATGGTGCTGCACATCCCCAAGGCCGACCCGCCCGCGCGCAGCGCGCTGCTGGAAGCCGCGGCGGCCGCGGCGGTGGCCGTGTGCCTCGATCCGCGATCCGGGCCGGGCGGGGAGTGGGAGCCGCGCTACCTGGCGTGGAAGCGCTCCCGGATCAGGAAGGTGGCGCGGCGGGCGCGCGGTGCGCAGTGGGTCGCGGCGGGCGCGGTCGACGGGGTGACCGTCGAGGTCGACGGCGCCCAGGCCCGCGCGTTCGTGCCCGGGCCGGTGGGCGCGATCGATCAGCGGATCCGCAAGTTGCAGATCGGCGGCACCGACCTCGACCACGACGAGCCCGGCCCGCCGGACCCCGAACTGCCGGTGCTGTGGGTGAACGCGGCCCTGGAGATGTCGGTCGGCAAGGCCGCCGCCCAGGTCGGCCACGCGAGCATGTTGCTGGCGGGCGCGTTGCCGGTGGCCGCCGCTGCCGACTGGGCCGCGCACGGGTTCCGCTGCGCGGTCCGCGACGCCGACGAACGACTCTGGCCCGCGCTGGTGGCCGAGGTCGCCGCCGGACGCGCCGTCGCCGTCCGCGACGCGGGCTTCACCGAGGTGGCGCCCGGTTCGATGACGGTGATCGCGGTGCCCGCGCGGGCCTGAGCGGGCGCGCTACGCGCTCCGAATTCGTCGTTCTCGCGGCGGATTTCGCGACCCGCCGCCCGGACTCGGTGTATCTGGAGGACCCTGGGGGTATACGTACACGACGGCTGGGGCATCGAGGGCGTAGGGAGGTTCCGCGATGGTGACGACGATTGTGGTGATCCTGATCGTGTGGGTGGTGCTGTCGGTGCCGGTCTCCTTCGTCGCCGCGCGGATGCTGCGTGGCGAGTCCGGCGGGGGCCGCGAATCCGTATCGACCAGGGCCGACGAATCCCACACGGGCCGGTCGTTCCGCTGAGGGCCCCCGTGGGCCAAGATGGAGCGCGTGTCGCAACCCGATCCCGATCTGCTCATCGACTTCTCCGACGTGACCATCCGCCGCTCGGGCCGAACGCTCGTAGGCCCGGTCACCTGGCAGGTCGAGCTCGACGAACGCTGGGTGGTGCTCGGCCCGAACGGGGCCGGCAAGACCTCGCTATTGAGAATGGCCGCCGCCGAGGTCCATCCGACCTCCGGTGACGCGAACCTGTTGGGGGAGACCCTGGGTCGCGTCGACGTCACCGAGCTGCGGCCACGCATCGGGTTGTCCTCGGCGGCGGTGGCCAGCCGCATCCCGGTCGACGAGAAGGTCAGCGACCTGGTGGTGTCGGCCGGGTACGCGGTGCTGGGCCGCTGGCGCGAACGCTACGAGGACATCGACACCGAACGTGCCGTCGACATGCTGGAAACCCTCGGCGCCGAACACCTTTCCGACCGCACCTACGGCACCCTGTCCGAGGGTGAGCGCAAGCGCGTGCTGATCGCCCGCGCCCTGATGACCGACCCAGAACTGCTGCTGCTCGACGAACCGGCCGCCGGCCTGGACCTGGGCGGGCGCGAGGAACTGGTGGAGCGGCTGGGCAATCTGGCCGCCGATCCCGACGCCCCCGCCATGGTCCTGGTGACCCACCACGTGGAGGAGATCCCGCCGGGCTTCACCCACGCCCTGCTGCTCAAGGAGGGCGAGGTGGTCGGGCAGGGGCTGCTCGAGGACGTGCTCACCGCCGCGAACCTCAGCGCCGCGTTCAGCCAGTCGATCGCGCTGGACCGGGTCGACGGGCGCTGGTTCGCCCGCCGGGCCCGGCGCGCCGGGCAGCACCGCCGGGCCTGAGGCCCACTCAGCGGGAACCCCCGGGTCGCGGTGGCACGGTCCGGGCTGAACTGTTTCCCTGGCGAACCAAGCGAGCGTTAGGGTGCAGACAGGCCGATGCGACGGCCGCGGTGGAACAGATGTGGCTCCGGTGAGCCGCCGTTGCGCGGCGGCCGCCGGACCGTCGGCCCTGTGGTGGAGAGGAACGGTATGAGTGAGTCCGGGGTAGCCGCGCGCGACGCGTCGACGGTGATGCTGGTGCGCGACGGCGCCGACGGCATCGAGGTGTTCCTGCAGCGCCGCGTCAGCGGGATGGCCTTCGCGGGCGGGATGACGGTGTTCCCCGGCGGTGGCGTCGACGCCGCCGACGGCACCGCCGACATCGCCTGGGCCGGGCCGGCGCCGGCCTGGTGGGCCGAGCGTTTCGCGACGACCGAGCAGGCCGCGCAGGCGCTGGTCGCCGCCGCGGTCCGGGAGACCTTCGAGGAATGCGGCGTGCTGCTGGCCGGGCCGACCGCCGACACCGTCGTCGACGACTCCGCGGTCTACCGCGAGGCCCGCGGCAAGCTCGAGCGCCGTGAGCTCTCACTCGCGGACTTCCTCGCGGCCGAGGGGCTGGTGCTGCGCGCCGATCTGCTGCGGCCGTGGTCGAACTGGATCACCCCCGAGGCCGAGCCGCGGCGCTACGACACCCGCTTCTTCGTCGCTGTGCTCCCGCAGGGACAGATCGCCGACGGTGCCACCTCCGAGGCCGCCCAGGTCGTCTGGGCGACCCCGCAGGCCGCCCTGGCGAGCTGGCGGGCGGGCGAACACGTCCTGCTGCCGCCGACCTGGTCGCAGCTCGACGGCCTGCGCGGATTCGCCGATACCGCGGCCGTGCTGGCCGCCGAGCGGGCGATCACGCCGATCATGCCGCACTACACGCCCAACGCCGATGGCCCGCCGCTGACCGACTTCCCGGACAACGGCCGGTATTTCGCGGAGCTGCCGCAGCTGGGTGCACTGGGCGGCCGGTAGGTTGACCGCATGGCCGAATTCGTCACCCTCGAGCTGCCCGCCGACCCGTCCGCTCGCGGCGTCGCGCTGCTGCGCATCGATCGCCCGCCGCTGAACCTGGTCGATGCCCAGCTGGCCCGTGAGGTCGCCGCGGCGGCCGAGACGGTGGCCCGGCACCCGGGCGTGGCCGCGCTCATCGTCTACGGCGACGAGCGGGTCTTCAGCGCGGGCGACGAGATGACCGAACTCGCCGAGCTCGACGCCGGGCAGGCCGCCGCGATGGCGGCGGATCTGCAGGCGGCGCTGGGCTGTCTCACCAAGGTGCCGCAGCCGACCGTCGCCGCGATCACCGGCTACTGCCTCGGCGCGGGCCTCGAACTCGCCCTCGGCGCCGATCATCGGATCATCGGCGACAACGTCAAGCTCGGCCTGCCGCAGATCAAGGCCGGGCTGATCCCGCTCGCCGGCATCCGCAAGCTCTCGCTGCTGATCGGTGCGAGCCGGGCCAAGGACCTCGTCTACACCGGCCGTTTCGTCGACGCCGAGGAGGCCGCGAAGCTCGGTCTGGTCGACGAGGTGGTCGCGCCCGACCACGTCCTCGATGCCGCGCGCCGGTGGGCCGAGCAGTTCGTCACGGCCGCGCCGCGGGCGCTGGCCGCCGCCAAGGCCGTCTTCGAAGCGGGCCCGCACGCGCACTCCACCGCCGTCACCGAGTGGTCGGCGTTGTTCGACACCGACGACGCGCGCACCGGCACCCGCGCCTTCGCCGCCGACGGTCCGAACAGCGCCGTTTTCACCGGACGGTGAGCTGAGACCGGTCAATCGACCAAGTGGAACCGCCGGAAACAAGACCGGCCATTGCGTGCTGAGGGTCTCCTATTACTCTTGGCGGTTATGACGGTCCACCCCGATGACCCGGCGCCGAACCCGCACGCCACCGAGGCCGAGGTCGAAGCAGCGCTGAAGGACACCAAGCTCGCCCAGGTCCTGTATCACGACTGGGAAGCGGAGACGTACGACGACAAGTGGTCGATCTCCTATGACGAACGCTGTATCGCGTATGCCCGCGGCCGGTTCGACCTCGCGGTCGGCCCCGCCCCGCTGCCCTACGAACGGGCGCTCGAGCTCGGCTGCGGCACGGGGTTCTTCCTGCTGAACCTGATGCAGGGCGGCATCGCGAAGAAGGGGTCGGTCACCGATCTCTCGCCCGGCATGGTGAAGGTCGCGCTGCGCAACGCCGAGCACCTGGGCCTGGATGTCGACGGCCGCGTCGCCGACGCCGAGACGATCCCCTACGACGACGACACCTTCGACCTGGTCTGCGGCCACGCCGTGCTGCACCACATCCCGGACGTGGAGCTGGCACTCAAGGAGTGCCTGCGCGTGCTCAAGCCGGGCGGGCGTTTCGTCTTCGCCGGTGAGCCGACCACGGTGGGCAATTTCTACGCCCGCAAGCTCGGCCAGGCCACCTGGAAGGTGACCACCGAGATCACCAAGCTGCCGTTCCTGTCCGGCTGGCGCCGTCCGCAGACCGAGCTGGACGAGTCCTCCCGCGCCGCCGCGCTCGAGGCCGTCGTCGACCTGCACACCTTCGACCCGACCGATCTCGAGAAGATGGCCAAGTCGGCCGGTGCCGTCGACGTGAAGGCCACCACCGAGGAGTTCGCCGCGGCCCTGTGGGGCTGGCCGGTGCGCACCTTCGAGGCCGCCGTGCCCGACGAGAAGCTGACGGTCGGCTACCGCATGGCGCAGTACCGCGCCTGGCTGGGCCTGAGCTGGCTCGACGAGAACGTGCTGCGCAAGGTCGTCCCGCGCGAGTTCTTCTACAACGCGATGATCACCGGCGTGAAGCCGGGCGCGGCCAAGAAGTAAGTGGGGTACCGCTTCGGCCGCGACGATGTCGCCTTCCTGGGCAGCGCGGCGGGATCCGCCGCGCTCGCCGAGGTCGACCGGCTGGAGCTGACTCCGGCGACGCACCTGCGCGATCTCGAGCAGGTGCGTCGCGCGTATCCGGAACAAGCCGCCGCGCTGATCGAGACGGTGCGCTTGCGGCGCAAGGCCGCGGTGAAGCTGCCCGCGGCGGCCGAGTGGCTGTTCACCGACGACGCGTTGCAGCAGGCGACGCCCGCGCTGGTGGCCCGGCACCGGGCGGCCCGGCTGGCGGGTCGGGCCGTGCACGACGTCACCTGTTCGATCGGCGCGGAGCTGGCCGAGCTGTCGGCGGTGTGCCCGGCGGTGATCGGCAGCGATCTCGACGAGGTCCGGCTGGCGATGGCCGCCCACAATCTCACGCGGGGGCGCAACATCGTGTTGGCACAGGCCGACGCACTCGTACCGACCTCGCGCGACACCGTGATCATCGCCGATCCGGCGCGCCGAGCCGACGGCAGGCGGACCTACGACCCCGCCAAACTCCAGCCCCCGCTGCCCGATCTGCTGGCCGCGTACGCGGGCCGCGACATCGCCGTGAAGTCCGCGCCCGGTCTGGACTTCGACCGCCTCGGGTGGGCAGGCGAGGTGGAGATCGTCTCCCTCGACGGCGCGGTCCGCGAGGCCTGCCTGTGGTCGCCCGGTCTGACCGAACCCGGCGTCACCCGCCGCGCCACCGTCCTCGACTCCCGGGGCGGCGCGAGCACGCTCACCGACGCCGAGCCCGACGACATCCCCGAGCGCGCTCCCGGCGCGTGGATCGTCGACCCCGACGGCGCGGTCGTGCGCGCGGGCCTGGTCCGTCACTACGCGGCGAAACACGGTCTCTGGCAGCTCGATCCACAGATCGCCTACCTCACCGGCGACACGGTCCCGGCGGGCCTGCGTGGCTTCCGCATCGAGGACCGCTTCGAGCTGCGCGAGAAGACCCTGCGCCAGGAACTGTCCCGGCGCGATTGCGGGTCGCTGGAGATCCTGGTCCGTGGCATCGATCTCGATCCCGACGCCCTGCGCAAGAAGCTGAAATTGCGCGGCTCGGTCCCCTACACCTTGGTCGTTACCCGGATCGGGCGGGCGGGCGTGGTCTTCCTCTGCACCGCCGTCGCCCCGTAGGCGTCAGTGCGCGGTCCAGTCGGGCTGGGCGAAGTGGGCGACCCGGGAATCGGTGGGGGAGTGGCCGAGCAGAACGACCGCGCGGAACTGCCACAGCAGGGCGCCGGTGGGGGCGTGGATGGTCATATCAGGGGCGATGCGCATCTGGAGCAGCCCGGTGGCATCCGCCTCCGGGAGATCGCCGCGCAGTTCGTGCTGGAGGGTGGCGTGTTCGGGGCGCACCCAGTGCGGGACGTCCTCGGCGGCGAGCCGGGCGAGGTCGACCTGGTGGACAGAGAACACCTCGTCCGGGTTGGGCCGCAAGGAGTCGATATCGTCGATCGTGACCACGGTCGGGGTGATCGCGAAGCCGGAGGTGGCCGGAAAATCGTCGAGCAGGCCCAGCACATCGGCTGGTTTCGCGGTCAGGTTCAGTTCCTCGCGCAGTTCCCGCAGCGCCGCGACCTCGGCGGTCTCACCGGGCTCCAGCCGCCCGCCCGGCAACCCCCACTGGCCCGCGTTGCGACCGCGGTAGGCGCGCTTCATCACGATCACCGACAGGACGTCGCCGGCGCCCGGCACCACGCACAGCGTCACGCCCGCGCGGCGCATACCGGGGACATCGGGGACGGCGATCCGGGGAAACGCCGTCAACCGGGCCTTGGCGAGGGCGCGAAATTCCTCGATGCCGCGCGGGAGGTACGGGTGGCTCACCCCTCGATCTTGCCTCAGCGGGCGGCGAGTCAGGATTCCATCTTCTTCACCACGCGCTGGACCGTGAGCCAGGTGCGGGTGGTGATGTCCTTGCCGTAGGTCTTCTCGAGTCGGGCCATGAAGTCCGGGGTCTTGCCGGTGCTGTTGTCGATCACGGTGAGGAAGGCGCGTGCGGCGGCGTCGTAGCCGATGACGCGGGTGAGCGGATCGTCCTCGAAGGCCGTCGTATCCGCCTGACGCATGCGGTCTTTGAAGAAGGTGACCGTCAGGTACGAGCCGCGTTCGTGCGGCAGGCCCTCGAACGGGTCGCGGTCGAGCAGGGCGCGCAGCTCGGGGTGGCTGCGGATGATGGTGCCGCCGGGTATACCCAGTTCGGCCGACAGCGCCTCCTGGATACGCGCTTCCAGATCGACGGGATCATCCGCGGTACGGAACACGATATTGCCGCTCGTCAGCACCGAGGCCACCTTGGTGAACCCGAGCCCCTCGAACACCGCGCGCAACTTCTCGTTCCGCATGTTCGGATTCGTGGGCATGATGCCCCGCAGCAGCGCCGCATAGCTCTCCACGGAGCAGACCGTACCCAGCGCCACCGACACGCACCATCATGCACCGGCGCGCGTCGGCGGGCAGGACGATCACGCCTGGGCGGCGGCGTTCTTCTTGCGCTCGATATCGGCCAGGGCGGCCAGGTAGGCCTCGCGCTCCTCGGCGCTCGCGTCCCAGGCCACCTTGCGGTTCTTGACGACCTTCGCGGGCGCGCCGACGGCGATGCTGTAGTCGGGGACGTCACCGCGGACGACCGCGTGCGCGCCGAGCACACAGCCACGGCCGACGCGGGTGTCGCGCAGCACGGTCACCTTGGCGGCGATCCAGGTGTCGGGGCCGATCCGGACCGGGCTCTTCACGATGCCCTGGTCCTTGATGGGCAGGGTGATGTCGTCCATCTTGTGGTCGAAGTCGCAGATGTAGCACCAGTCGGCGACCAGCGTCGACTCGCCGATCTCGATGTCGAGGTAGGTGTTGACGACGTTGTCCTTGCCGAACACCACCTTGTCGCCGATGCGCAGCGAACCCTCGTGGCACCGGAGGGCGTTGCCGTCGCCGATGTGCACCCAGCGGCCGATCTCCATGCGGGCGAATTCCGGGGTCGCGTGGATCTCCACATTGCGGCCGAGGAACACCATCCCGCGCAGCACGATGTGCGGATTGGCCAGCCGGAACTTGGCCAGCCGGTAGTAGCGCACCAGGTACCAGGGGGTGTAGGCGCGGTTGGCGAGCACCCAGCGCAGCGAGTCCTTGGTCAGGAACCGCGCCTGCTGCGGATCGCGGCGGCGGGAACCACGCCAGCGCGCGCTCAGCGGCGCGCCCCACATGCTCGTCACGAAGTACTCTCCCGTCGTGATCGCACCGGGCCAGCCCCGGGGATTCGGTCGTCGGTTACACAGAGTACTTTCGGAGCGCACGCCTACCGTGCGATACCCCGATCATCGGCTCGATTACACAGGGAGATCAGCAGGTGCGAACTCGGACTCGCGTCGCGGCCTCGCTCGCTGCCGCCGGTGTGGTGGCGTTGGCAGGATGCGGCACCGATGTGGACGACATCACCGTCGGCGGCGGAAAGGGCTGGCCCGCAGCCCATCACGACGGCCGCAACGGCGGGGCGAGCCCGGTGACGGGCGCGGACTCGATGACGCTGAGCTGGTCCCGTCCGGTGGGCGGCCCGATCGCGCAGCCGTTGACGATCGGTCCCGAGGGCCAGATGTTCGTCACTTCGAGCACCGGCAACTGCGCGATCTTCTCCTTCCAGATGCCGACCGGCCGCAAGCGCTTCTGCAACCCGCTCGGCCCGTCGACGATCGAGGCGCCGACCGTGGTCGACGGCGTCAGCAATGTCTACGTCGGCGACGACGGCGCGGTGAACTCCTTCAACTACCTGGGCCAGCCCCGCTGGCGCACGCCGGTGGCGGGCGTCCCGGTGGCCATCCAGTTCACCGGCGACGGCCGGGTGCTGACGGTGACCCAGTCCGGCCAGGTCGACATCCTGAGCAGGCAGACCGGCGGCCGCGAGGTGCCGACGCTGCAACTGCTCGGTGAGCCCGACTTCCTGCAACTGCCCGGCCTGACCCGCCCGGCCTCCGGCGACGGTCTCGACGACTGCCGGACCGGCGGCCCGCGCTGCGCGGTCGCCAACACCACCGCCGTCGACCCCGAGTCGGGCCGGTTCTTCGTCACCGTGTGGGAGCCGGGCAAGGCGGCCGCGTCGCTGCGGTCGATGCGCTACGCCGACGGCAAGGTCGTCCAGGAGTGGAGCGCCGACATGCTCACCGGTGGCAGCGCCACCAGCCCCACCCTCTCCGGCGACGGCGACACCGTCTACATCGGTGACAACAGCGGCCGCCTGATCGCGGTGAACACCGAGGACGGCAGCACCCGCTGGACGCACGCGCTCGGCTGGACCCCCAGCGGCGGCATCTCCGTCGTCGACGACCTGATCGTCCCCGCGGGCGACGACGGCTACCTGATGGCCGTGCACGACCGTGGTGACCGCGCCGAGCCCGCCTGGGAACGCAAGGACCTGGCCCTGCGCGGCACACCCGCCCAGACCGCGGGCGGCGTCGGCTACACCGTGGCCGCCATCGGCGCGGGCCTGAGCCTGATCACCTTCGACACCGCCACCGGCAACACTGTCGATTCCGATGTCCTGCCCGGCGCCACCGGCACCACCACCGGCACCTCCGTCGGGCCCAAGGGCGAGGTCGTCGTCGCCACCCGCCTCGGCGAGATCTTCACCTTCGCGCCCGACGCCTGAGCGGGCGTCAGTACGGGTTGGTCCGGTCCGCCCAGCGCGGGCCGACCTCCGCCGCGAGGTGGCGGGGGAAGCAGACGCGGGCCGGGTCGCCGTCGGCGGTGTAGCGCTGCTCCGGGTGGGCCGCCAGCCAGTCCAGCCAATAGCCCGAGTCGAACGGGACCGCGCCCCGGCCGGACCGGATACGCGGCACGCCGCCCGGGTCGACCGCGCCGTACGGTGCCGGGGCGGGATTCGAGCCGACCAGCATGACGGCGTCGAAGCGATAGTCGGTGCCGTCCCAGCTGCCCGCGGCGGCCAGCGCGTGGTCGCGAGGATGGATGCCCAGCGGTAGGGCCATGGTGCGCACGGTGACGCCCGGCGCGGCCGCGCGCACCGCCCGCACGTTCTGCGCCAGCTCGCGCTGCACGCCGTCGGCGTCCAGGGTCGCGAGATTCGCGTGATCGGCGGTGTGCGCGCCGATCTCGTGGCCGTTGGCCGCCAGCCAGGGCAGCGCCCGCGGGTCGCCGCCGAACGGCTCGTTGTTGACGTAGAAGGTGGCGACCGGCCGGAAATCCGGGTAGCGGGCGCCGAATTCGGCGAGGATGCCCGCGGCGCTGTCCGGGGTCACGGCCCCGCTGTCGGTGAAGGCGAGCTGGCTGGCGGTGGAATCGTCGAAGGTGAGGACGACCGGATGGGTGCCCGCGGGCAGGTCGAGGTCGCCCGCGATGTACTGCGCGGCCGTCACCGGGCGGTAGTTCTCGCGGTGCAACCGCTCCAGTTCGTCGCGGAACTCCGCGGGGGTCTGGTCGTATTCACCGGCCGGGTTCGGCGTGATCTGGTGATACATCAGCACCGGGACGAATCCCAGTTCGTTGGCGGCGATCTCGGCCGGGTCCGGCGGCGCGGGTTTCGTCGTCGTCGCAGGTGGCGGTGGGGCCGGGGGCGGTGCTTCCGCTGTCGCGCAGGCGGTCGCGAGCAGCAGGAGTGCGGGCGCGAGTCGGAATGCCACTGTCGAAGCGCCGGTCATCGCGGCGATATTACGCGCAGGCGGAGGTTTTCCCCCGATCTTGCGATAACCCGCAGACGGACTGCCCGACTGCGCCATAGTGGCCTGGCGAACGGTAGTGGAAGTTGGTGCGGGCGTTGGGATTGCGGATCCAGTCGGGCGATCGGCGGCGGTGGGCGACGATCGCCTCGGGTGCCGTCCTCGCGGTGGTCATCGTGGCTCTGGTGGCCGGATTCGCGCTGAGCAGATCCGCCTCGGAGCCGTCGGCCGACACCGTGCCGCCGGTCCTCCACGTGGCCCCGCCCGATCCCGTGCGCTCCTATCGGGCGCCGATCGTGCTGCGCGGCAAGGCCGTCGACGCCGTGCGCGTCGCCGTCGGCGCGGACACGGTGACACCCGCCGCCGACGGCAGCTTCGAGCTGTCGGTGCCGTGGGCGCCCGCCGTCGAGGTCGTCGCGGTGGACGCCGCGGGGAATCAGAGCAGTGCCGTCGCCGTCACGGGGGTGACGCTGCCGCGCATGCGAGCGGTGCACGTCACCGCGCACGCCTGGTCGCACGAGGGGCTGCGCGAGGCCGTGCTCGATCTCGCGCGCGAGGGCCGCATCGATACCGTGCAGCTCGACATCAAGGACGAAGACGGTGTCGTCGGCTACGACTCCCAGGTGCCGCTGGCCCGCGAATCCGGTGCCGTCGCGGGCATCTACGACGCGCCGTCGGCCCTCCGGCAACTCCACGAGCTGGGCTTGCAGGTGGTCGGGCGCATCGTCGCGTTCCGCGATCCGACCGTCGCCGCGTGGGCCTGGCACAACGGCAGGCCCGACTGGGTGGTCCAGAACCCGTCGGGGCAGCCCTATTCCAGCCACTACGGTCCGATCGCGTTCACCAATGTCGCCCATCCCGAGATCCGCCGCTACAACATCGATCTGGCGGTGGAAGCGGGCAAGCTCGGTTTCGACGGCGTCATGTACGACTACGTCCGCCGCCCCGACGGCAGCCTGACCAGCATGCATTTCGCCGGACTCACCGGCACCCCCGCCGACGCCGTCGCCGGATTCCTCGCCGAGAGCCGCTACCCGGTGCACGCCGCGGGCGCCCACCTGAGCGCCGCGGTCTACGGCATCGCGTCGACCCGCCCCGACGAGATCGCCCAGGACATCCCCCGCATGGCCCGCAGCGTCGACTTCGTCGCCCCCATGCTCTACCCGTCCCACTGGAACTCCGGCGAATACGGCGTGGCCAACCCCAACGCCCAGCCCTACGACATCATCTTCCGCTCCCTGCGCGACTTCCAGACCAGCACCGCCGGCACCGGCGCGACCGTCATCCCCTGGCTCCAGGACTTCAGCCTCGGCGTCACCTACGGCGACGCCGAACTCCGCGCCCAGATCGACGCCACCAACGCCACCGGCATCGACAGCTTCTTCCTCTGGAACGCCGCCACCCGCTACCACACCAACGGCCTCCCCCCGGCCTGACTCACCCCACCCAGGTGAGGGCTTCGGGTTCGGCGGAGACGGGGAAGACGCGGACTTCGGCGGGGATGAGGAAGCCGAAGAGGTGGACGGCTTCGCCGAGGGCTTTGTGGTCGGTGACCAGGGCGATGCGGCCCCAGGAGCTGCGGGGGACGCGGACCAGTTTCAGGTCCTGCCACATGGCGTCGAGGGAGTAGCGGTCGAAGTCGGGGCCGAGGACGTAGACCAGGTTGACCGGCTGTTCGTGTTGGAGGGCGGCGTCGATGGCCGGGTCCAGGACCGTGGTGTAGTCCTCGGCGGTGACGGTGCCGGAGGCGCGGAAGCCGATGGTCGCGGCGGGCAGGTCGGGAATCGGCTGCAGGGGCATGGTCGGCTCCTTCGTCGTGGTGGTCTTCCACCGGCGACGGTAGAGCCGGACCGGGGCCGCGGCGTCATGCGTTGTGGGTGAACTCGAGCTCGGCGCGCGATCCGCGAACGGTCGCGCGACGAGCGCCGCGTCCTACTTCGGGTCGCGCTCGGGCAGCGGTCGTTCCACGATGTCGGGCCTGCCCAGCGAGGTGCGCACCCGGCGCTTGGCGGCCGAGTAGACCTGCGCGGTCTCCGCGGCGACCACGTCCCAGGCGAAGTCGGCGGTGAGCCGTTCGCGGGCGTTGTAGGCGCGGTCCTGGGCGGTCGCGGGGTCGTCGAGGACCGCGCGGGCCGCGTCGACGATGCCGTCCACGTCGGCCGGTTCGAACGAGGCGCCCGTGACACCGTCGATGACGGCCTCGCCGAGCCCACCCGCGGTGGAGGCGATCAGCGGGACACCCGCGGCCGCGGCTTCCAGCGCCACGATCCCGAACGGCTCGTACCGGCTCGGCAGCACGATGGCGTCCGCCCCGTGCAGCCAGCCCAGCAGCTCGGAGTGCCCGAGACTGCCGACGAACTGCACCGCCCTGGCGACGCGATGCACGCGCGCCCGCTCGCGCAGCCAGTCGAACTGAGTGCCGACACCGGCCACGGTCAGCGTGGTCCCTGGATGCGCGCGCCGGATGCGGGGCAGCGCCGCGATCGCGTCCTGCACGCCCTTCTCGTATTCGAGCCTGCCCACGTAGAGCAGCTTGGGCGGCCCGGAGCGGGGCGCGCGCGGCCGGAAGGTCCACGCGCCCACGTCGATGCCGTTGCGGATCACCGTGATCGGCGCGAGTTCGGGCCCGTAGAGCCGTTCCACCTCGTCCTGCATGGAGGTCGAGCAGGTGATCAGCTGATCGGCCTCGTTGGTCAGCCACCACTCGACCGAGTGGACCTGCTTGTTGACCCGCCCGGAGACCCAGCCGCTGTGCCGACCGGCCTCGGTGGCGTGGATGGTCGCCACCAGCGGCACGTCGTAGTACTCGGCGAGCGCGATGGACGGGTGCGCGACGAGCCAGTCGTGCGCGTGCACCACATCGGGCGTCCAGCCCTCGCCGACGCCCGGCTTGCCCAGGGCGACACCGGCGCGGACCATCGCGTGCCCCATCGCCAGGGTCCAGGCGAGCATGTCCTCGCCGAAGTCGAAGCAGGGCGGGTCCTCGGCCACCGCGACGACGAGCACGCCGTCGGCGATGTAGGAGTGCGTGGGGTGGGTGATCGAGTCGGTGCCCGTCGGCCTGCGCGCCAGCACCACGACCTCGTGACCGGCCGCGGCCAGCTCCACCGCCAGGTGATGGACATGTCGACCGAGCCCGCCGACCACGACCGGCGGGTACTCCCACGACACCATCAAAATCTTCATGCGAATCCTTCAGCGGCGGCCGACGGGACAGCGGTCGGCAACCGCCGCGCGTCCAGACCTGGGAAGAATCCGTCGGCCAGGCTCCATCCTGCCGCGAGACGGGTCGCTTTGGCGAACTGGCCGGCCCCGATGGCCTCGGCGAGTTCGCGCACGGCGTGCGCGTGCTCGTGCGCCCGATCGCGGGCGTACCCGGCGGCGGAGTCCTTGGAGACCATGAAGGCCCAGTCGCTGGAGACGGTGAGGATCGCCTCGCGCAGCAACTGGTCGGCGACCGGATCGCGCAGCGAACCGTCGCGGCCGACCTTGTCGAGGGTGTCCAGCGCGAGCCGGACGACGTCGGCGTTGAGCGCGACGAGGTCGGCGACCTGGTCGCCCGCCCACACCCGCCAGTCCTTGCCCGAACCCCACGACGAGTCGTTGAGCTGCACGGGTTCGCCGACGAAGCCGTTGTCGCGGGCGTCGGCGAGGGTGCCGACGGTGACGCCCGCCTCGGGCAGCGCGCGCAGCACCTGCTCGAGCCACTCGGGACCCTCGTGCCACCAGTGCCCGAACAGCTCGGTGTCGAAGGCGGCCACCACGAGGGCGGGCCTGCCGATCCGCGCGGACTCCTCGATCAGCCGCGCGCGCACGGTCTCGACGAAGTCGGCGACGTCGCGGGTGATGGCGGTGGCGGCCAATTCCGGATCGTAAGGGGCCTTGTCAGGACCGGCGACGGTCTTGCCGGTCACCCGGGACGGTTTCAGGCCGGTCGCGTGGTCGTAGTGGTGGAAATCGCGGTAGGCGCTCTGGCCCGGGTAGCCCTGCTTCGGCGACCAGACCCGGTAGCTCACCTGGAGATCGCGGCCGAACGCGAGCACGTCGGCGTCGCGGACCGGCCTGCCGAGGGTGGTGTCGCCGCGCAGCGACGGGCCGTCGACCATGAAATGCGTCACACCCGCGGCGTCGTAGTTACGCTCCATTCCGGGGGTGTAGCCGCACTCGGGCGCCCAGATGCCGGTGGGCGTTGTCCCCCAGCGCAGGCGCGCGTCGGCCAGGCCCTCGGTGAGCTGGAACTGGCGCAGCCGCTCGTCGAGCAGCGGCTGGAACGGGTGCGCCAGCGGGCCGCCGAGCAGTTCGATCGCGTCGGCGTCGATGAGCGAGCGCCACACCGGCGCGCTGCCGTGCCGCCAGTCCCGCTCGAATTCGGCCAACGCCGTCGCGGCGAGCCGGTGTTCGTGCCTGCCCAGCGCCACATTGCCCGACATCGACGCCTCGTCGGCGCGCAACTGCCAGTTGCCCAGCCAGTGGTGCATGCCCGCCAGACAGTGCGGATCGTCGAGCTGGGCGGCCAGCACCGGGGTGATGCCCAGGCTCAGCAGATGCGTACGGCCTTCGGCCGCAAGGTTTTTCAGGACCCGGACCACGGGCAGGTACGACGCGGCCCAGGACTGGTAGAGCCATTCCTCGCCGACCGGCCAGCGTCCGTGATGGGCCAGCCAGGGGAGGTGGGAGTGCAGAACGAGCGTGAACTGGCCTGGAACGTTCAACGCCTCGCCTTTTCGGCGATCGCGACCAGGTCCAGGCTCGCGTCGATCTCCCCGGCCCGCAGGTCGAAATCGTCGATGGTGACGGCGGCGACGTCGGCGGTCAGGTCGGCGGGCCACGGCTCACCGGCCAGCGCGCGCTCGATCTGGGCGTCGATGAACGACCCACCGTGCTTGGCGTCCAAGGCTTTCAGGCTCACGCCGTGGTGCACGCCGAGCATCTCCGCGACGGTGAAACCGGCCTCGACCAGCAGCTCGGTCAGCTCGTCGGCATTGAGTTCGCGGGTGTGGAACGGGTTGAGCGGGGTGTCGCGACCGGGGGAGAAGGTGATCCGGTTCGGGGTGCTGATCAGCAGCTGCCCGCCCGGGCGCAGCACCCGCAGGCACTCACGCAGGAACTGCGCCTGGTCCCAGAGATGTTCGATGACCTGGAAATTCACGACCACATCGACGGATTCGTCGTCGAGCGGCAGCTCGGCCAGATTGCCCTGGATCATCTCGACCCGCGGGTAGCGCGCGCGCACGTGCGCGACGGCGCCGTCGTCGTAGTCCACGCCGACGACACGCGCGGCCACGCCGGCGATCATGTCGGCGCCGTAGCCCTCGCCCGAACCCGCCTCGAGCACGGTCTTGCCGGTGCAACGGTCGAGCAGGCGGGCATAGGCGATCTCGTGCCGACGGAACCAGTAGTTCTCCTCGGCGATGCCGGGCACGGTCCGCTCACCGGTCAGCGGCAGTGGTTCATGTGTGTCGGCCACAGGTGCGGCAGGGATCACAGCCTCGCTCATTTCTCCGACGTTACTGGTACCGCCGGTTCCCGCAGGAGTCAGGGACCGGTTGGGAACCCCTTGTGCATGTAGGTTACCCACGAGTAACTTAGCGTAGGGTAGTGTTCCGCTCTGAGCTACTCACACGGACGTACGGCCCAGCTCGTGCGGCCACCACACACGTGTATCCAGAAGGAGGTCGACGAAGACCGATGCCGAACATCGTCGTACTCATCAAGCAGGTTCCCGACACCTGGTCCGAGCGCAAGCTGACCGATGGTGACTACACCCTCGACCGCGAGGCCGCCGACGCCGTCCTCGACGAGATCAACGAGCGCGCCGTCGAGGAAGCGCTGCTGATCAAGGAGGCGCAGGGCGGCGAGGTCACCGTGCTGGCCGCCGGTCCGGATCGCGCCACCGAGGCCATCCGCAAGGCGCTGTCCATGGGTGCCGACAAGGCCATCCACATCAACGACCCGGCGATCCACGGCTCCGACGCCGTGCAGACCGCGTGGGTGCTGGCCGGCGCGCTGGGCCAGGTCGAGGGCGTCGAGCTGGTCATCGCCGGCAACGAGGCCACCGACGGTCGCGCGGGTGCCGTGCCGGCGATCATCGCCGAGTACCTGGGCATCCCGCAGCTGACGCACCTGCGCAAGCTGACCGTCGACGGCGACAAGATCACCGGCGAGCGCGAGACCGACGAGGGCGTGTTCAAGCTCGAGGCATCCCTGCCCGCGATCGTCTCGGTCACCGAGAAGATCAACGAGCCGCGCTTCCCGTCCTTCAAGGGCATCATGGCCGCGAAGAAGAAGGAAGTTCAGGTCTTCACCCTGGCCGACCTGGGCATCGACCCGTCGACCGTGGGCGTCGCCAACGCCGGCACCCAGGTCACCGGCTCCACCCCGAAGCCTGCCCGTACCGCGGGCGAGAAGATCGCGGACGAGGGCGAGGGCGGCAACCAGATCGCCACCTACCTCATCGGTCAGAAGATCATCTGATCCGGCCCCGTCCGAGACTTCGAAGGAGAAAGAACAATGGCTGAAGTACTTGTGCTCGTCGAGCACGCCGACGGTGCCGTGAAGAAGGTCAGCACCGAACTGCTCACCGCCGCCCGCACCCTGGGCGAGCCCGCCGCGGTCGTCACCGGCCCGGCCGGTACCGCCGAGAAGCTGGCTTCCGCGCTGGCCGCCGCCGGTGCCGAGAAGATCTACGTCGCCGAGTCCGACGACGTCGACGGCTTCCTGGTCACCCCGAAGGTCGACGTGCTCGCCGGTCTGGTCGAGTCCGCCTCGCCCGCCGCCGTGCTGGTCGCCGCCACCGCCGAGGGCAAGGAGGTGTCGGGCCGCCTCGCCGCGCGCATCGGCTCCGGCCTGCTCGTCGACGTCATCGGCGTCAACGCCGACGGCTCGGCCGTGCACTCCATCTTCGGTGGCGCGTTCACCGTCGACGCCAAGGCCACCGGCGACGTGCCGGTGATCTCGATCCGTCCGGGCGCCATCGAGGCGGCCGCCCAGGCCGGCGCGGGCGAGCAGGTCGCCGTCGCGGTTCCCGCCCAGGAAGAGGGCGTCGTCAAGGTCGTCTCGCGTGAGCCGATCGTGGGCGGCGACCGTCCGGAGCTCACCGAGGCCGGCATCGTCGTCTCCGGTGGCCGTGGTGTCGGTTCGGCCGACAACTTCGCGGTCGTCGAGGCGCTGGCCGACTCGCTCGGTGCCGCCGTCGGCGCCTCGCGTGCCGCCGTCGACTCGGGCTACTACCCGGGCCAGTTCCAGGTCGGTCAGACCGGTAAGACGGTCTCCCCGCAGCTCTACATCGCCCTCGGCATCTCCGGCGCCATCCAGCACCGCGCCGGCATGCAGACCTCGAAGACCATCGTCGCGGTCAACAAGGACGAAGAGGCCCCGATCTTCGAGATCGCGGACTACGGCATCGTGGGCGACCTGTTCAACGTCGCCCCGCAGCTGACCGAGGCCGTGAAGTCCCACAAGGGCTGACGCTTCGAGCGCTGAGCGCGGCCCCGTCCGGTTCTCCGGGCGGGGCCGCTTGCGTCGCACGAGACGGCGTCGTCGCTGCGTAGCATGAGTGAATGGTCATGCCGAGGATCGACCGCCCCGATCTGCCCGAGTCGATGACATGGGAAGAGCTGGAGAAGCTGCCCGAGGAGATCGCCGCCCAGATCGAGTTGTGGGACGGGCGAGTCGTGTGGATGCGCCGGGGGCCGGGTGAACATCAGACGGCGATGCGCCGTTTCACCAACGAAATCGAACGTTGCGCACGGCAGGTTGCGTCCACGGATCCGCAGCGCTGTTGGCGAGTGAACCTCGAGACGAACGTCTTCTTCGGCCAGACCGGCAAGTCCGACTTCGTCACCCCGGACTTCCTCGTACACCGCTGTCTGACCCCGGGCGCAGACGTCCGTGCTGCCGATACGGTGCTGGTGGGCGAGGTCCTGTCGCCGTCGAATACCCCTTCCGAAATCGAAGCGAAGAAGGCCCGCTACGCCGGTGCCGGCATTCCGTCGTACTGGGAGGTCGAGCTGCAACAGGATCTCACCGGTATCGCAGCGCTCCGGGTGTACATCCTCGAGATCGGCCACGCCGAGCTCCCACCGGGTGTACGTCCACTACGCCATGCCAACTACCTCCTGGCAGGCCAATGGTCACCCGACTCCGCGACCGGCATCTCGTTCCCCTACCCCTTCGCCATCGAGATCGACTGGGCCGCACTGGCATTCTGATCAGTCGCCGCATCGGCGATACGCTGTGGCCGTGGGGATCCAATGGTATGGCTGGTATCGGCGAGAGTTCTTCGACGAGCGTTCGATCGCCGCGCGGGATCGGCTCGCCGACGCGGCACGAGACGGGCAGTGGGACGTCGTGCTCGAGGTCGCCGACCGCGACCGCACTATCAATTCGACCCGGGTCGGTGGCAGTTCGGGATTCGCGCCGTTGCATCAAGCGGCATGGCATGGTGCACCGGAGCCGGTGGTCGAACGAATGCTGGAACTGGGAGCTTGGCGTACCTTGCGGACCGCAGATGGCGACACCGCTGCGGACGTCGCGGCCGCGCGCGGCCACGATCGGTTGGCCGAGCGGCTCACGCCCTCGTTGATCCGCGAGGTCGATCCGACCGTGCTGGCCCAGCTCGAATGTCAGTTGCACGCCGTGATTTTGGGCCGGGTGCTTGACCTCTGCCGGAAATGCGGGTTCCGGCCGCCGCCGCTGACGCCGCTGCTCGAGTACCCCGGTGCGACGATGTGGGCGGCGATCCCCGGCATGTACGGCGGCTTCGCGATCGAATTCGACACCGATGCCGACGTACTTGACGTGTCGAGTTGGTGTCGGGTGGCGGGCGGCTCGGGTGAGCGGCACCGGATTCGTCCGGACGGGTTCGAACTCGTCGAGAAGGGGTTCGTCTAGGCCGGGCAAGCGGTGGGTGACGTCTGTGCCGATCGAGGTGTTGCCGCCGGATCGGCTAGTGGTTGTCGGGAGTGTGCACCGGGCGGCCGAGGACCATCCATTTCTCGGGGTCGGTGAGGGGCTCGAAGCCGAACTTCTCGTAGAGGGTGTGGGCGTCGGCGGTGGCGAGCATGATGCGGCGCAGGCCGTAGGGGGCGAGGTGGTCGCGGACGGCGGCGATCAGGGCGACGCCGATGCCTTTGCCGCGGACCGCGCGGTCCACGTAGACGTCGCAGAGCCAGGCGAAGGTGGTCCGGTCGGTGACCACCCGGGCGTAGGCGACCTGGTCGCCCGAGACACTGTCGTAGATCCCGACATTGAGCGATTCCGCGATCGCGCGGTCCTGGAGCTCGCGGGTCCGGCCCATGGCCCAGTACGAGTCGGTGGACAGCCAGGTGTGCACGCGGGCGGCGTCGATGCGGGCGGTCTCGGTGGAGACCTCGTAACCGGCGGGGATATCGGGTAGTGGCGTGTCGGTCATCCGGGCAGAATCGCAGGCCGGACACCGCGCTGTCGAGCGGGTTTCGAGTCACCCGGAGGCGCGGCCGGGCTCGACCCGTCGCGCGGATCGGCGGTGATCGCCGCGTCGGGGACCGGCGTGGCAGGGTGGGGCGGGTGACGACGTTGCCGATCGAAGTGCCGCCGGAGGTCGAGGAGACGGTGCGGGAGGTGTTCGGGGCCGCGGGACAGCGCTGGCTCGACGACCTGCCCGCGCTGGTGGAGAAGCTGTGTGGGGCTTGGGAGCTGACGGTGATCGGCCCCGCGTTCGAGGGTGGCACGCACGCGTTCGTCGCCCCGGTCCGCCGCGGCGACGGATCGGTGGCGGTGCTCAAGGTCCCGATGGTCGACGAGGAGAACGTCGCGGAGCCGACCGGGCTGTTCCGCTACGGCGGCGACGGCGCCGTGACGCTGTACCGGTTCGACGCCGACAGCGGCGCGATGCTGATGGAGTGGGCACGTCCGGGTGAGCCCTTGCTCGAACAGCCGGGGTTCCCGAGTCTGGAGGGTCGGCCGGAGAACGCGGAGCGGGTTCGCTTGGCGTGCACGCTCCTTCGCAGGCTGCGCCGGGAGCCGACCGGCGTCCCGGCGGGCTATCCGACCCTGCCGACCGCGACCGACATGGTGGCCCAGTGGACCGCACGTCTCCAGCGACCGGAACCCGAACTCGCCGAGGTACTTCCGGAGGAACTGCGCGAACGGGCACTGGCGTGGTGCTCGCGCCTCGCCGTCCCCGCGGGCCCACTGCTCGTCGTGAACCGCGACACCCACCTCGGCAATATCGTCGCCGCCGAACGCGAACCGTGGCTCCTCCTCGATCCGAAGCCGTACCTCGGCGAAGCCGCCTTCGACGCGGGCTTCCTGATCATGATCCAGGTCCAGTCCGCACCGACTCCCGAGCACGCTCGCACCGTCGTCGAGACCACGGCCCGCCATCTCGACATCCCCACCGACCGCGCGCACGCCTGGGCCTTCCTGCGCGCGATCGAGGAGATCATCTGGTCGGTCGAGGACGACGACGAAGACACCCTGCCCCTGCACCTGGCTGTCGCCCACGCACTGGCGGTCCCGCTCGACGGCTAGGCGACCATCCGCTACCGCCGGTGCAGGGCGTCGAGCAGGGTGTTGACGATCGGATTCTGGCGGGCGTCCTCGCGCAGGACCGCCGAGACCGGGATGCGCAGGCGGTGGTCGGTGAGGTCGAGGGTGAGCAGGCCCTTGGTGGGGCCCTCGTAGAGGACGGTCCAGGATTCGGGGCGGTTGAGCAGTTCCATGGTGGCGGTGTGGTCGGGCGGGATCGGGGGACCGAAGGTGGGGCCGACGGGCAGGTCGGCGAAGGCCGAGCGGATGAGGGTGTGCAGGAGGACCTGTTCCTGTTCGGGCGGCAGCAGCAGGGGATAGGGACTGAGGTCGGCGAGGGTGACGACGCCCTTGCCCGCCAGCGGGTGACTGCTGGAGATCGCGATCACCAGGTCCTCCACCCAGAGCTGTTCCACCGCCAGCCCGGGTTGGTCCACACTGCCGCGGATCAGCGCCAGATCGCAGTCGCCGTCGGCGACGGCGGTGATCCGCTGGCGGAACGGTTTGATGACGTACTCGATCTCGGCGTCGGGGTGGGCGGCGCGGGCGGCGGCGATCGCGGACAGTGAGCGCGCCGCGAACGACATGTTGGCGGCGAGGCGGATGCGCGGGCCGGTGGTGCGCACGGCGGCGCGGATCGCGGACTCCAGACTCAGCATCTGCTTGGCCAGCGGCAGCAGCCGCAGGGTGGCGTCGGTGGGCACGACGGCGCGGGTCGTGCGCTCGAACAGCTGGGCGCCGAGGTCACGTTCGAGTCTCGCGATCTGGTGGCTGATCGCGGATTGGGAGATGAAGCAGCGGCTCGCGGCACGGCTGAAACTGAGCTCCTCACACACCGCGACGAAGTACGCCAGCTGGCGAAGTTCCACCAGGTCCCTCCTATTGATTAGTTATACAGATAAGAGTCATCTTCAGTATGCGCCCAAACACTGGAAACATCTGCGTTCCGCATCGCGTTTACTCATATGAAAGGACTCATTACCGATCTTGGAGCGCGCGATCATGGAACACACGGATGTCGTCATCGTCGGTTCGGGCTTCGGCGGACTCGCCGCGGCCAAGCAACTGAGCAAGTCACGAATCAACTACGTCCTGATCTCGAGCACGCCCGAGCACCTGTTCCAGCCGCTGCTCTACCAGGTGGCCACCGGCGTGCTCGCGCCCGAGGAGATCGCGCCGCCGATCAAGAACGTACTGCGCCGCCACCCCGAGGCCGACGTCCGGCTCGGCAAGGTCACCGCGATCGACGCCGAGGCCGCCGTGCTCACCTACGAGACCGCCGAGGGTACCCGCCAGATCAGCTACGGCTCGCTGATCGCGGCCACCGGCGCCAGCCAGAGCTACTTCGGCCGTGACGACTTCGCCGACAAGACCTTCTCGCTCAAGACCATCGACGACGCCCAGCGGCTGCGCGACCAGATCGCCTCGGTGTTCGCCGCGGCGCAGGGCGCCGACGAGGCGACCCGGCGCAGGCTGCTCAGCTTCGTCGTGGTCGGCGCGGGCGCGACCGGCGTCGAGGTGGCGGGCCAGATCAAGGAGCTCGCCAAGCGGCACTTCCACCAGGAGGTCTCGGTGACCCTGGTCGAGGGCGCGGGCGCCGTGCTGCCCCCGTTCGGCGGCGGGCTCTCGGAGTACGCGAAGCGCTCGCTGACCGACAGCGGCGTCGAGGTGCTGCTGGGCACCTTCGTCACCGATATCGACGAGGGCAAGGTGACGGTCAAGGACGCCGAGGGTATCGAGCGCGGTATCGCCGCCGAGACCGTGGTGTGGTCGGCCGGTGTGCAGGCGGGCGGGTTCGCGGCGCTGCTGGCCGAGGCCACCGGCGCCGAGACCGACCGCGCGGGCAGGCTGCTGATCAACCCGGACCTGACCGTCGGCGGCCACGCCGACATCTACGCCATCGGCGACATGACCTCGCTCAACGGCTACCCCGGCCAGTCGCCGGTCGCCATGCAGGAGGGCCGCCACGCCGCCGACATCATCCGGCGCAAGAAGGACGCGGGCACGCCGTTCGTCTACTGGGACAAGGGCAGCATGGCGGTGATCAGCCGCTTCAGCGCCGTCGTGAAGCTCAACGACCGGATCAGCTTCCGCGGCACCGTCGCCTGGGCGATGTGGCTGGCCGTGCACCTGATGTATCTGGTCGGCTTCCGCAACCGCTTCGCCGCGGTCGCCTCGTGGCTGGTGGCCTTCATCGGCACCGCCCGCCCCGGCTTCGACGAGGCCGAGCGGACCGCGAAGAGCACCGAACCGGCGCGCTCGGCCGCCTGAGCACCCCGCGATCGGCCCGCTGTCACACGGCGGGCCGATTGTCGTTCCGGGGCATCGGAATGCGGGTCGCCAGGCCGGGTCGCGCGGCCAGATCCGGCCCCGAAACCGGCCTGTTCGGCTAGAAACCCGCAGGTGGGCGAACGCTGAGCAGCGCATCGGTGAACGCGCGGTGTGACGGGTGTCTCGTTCACCGAACGGGCATCGACACGACACCGATGTGTCGCTCCGATGCCAGCTCGGACTGGCTTCATCAGCGGTATGACAATTTCGTCCGTGTTGACCGCGCCGGCGCCGGACTCCGGGGTGGGGAAGTCTCGGTACAGTCTGGTCGTCGCGTCCGATGCCGAGCACAGGGAGGCCGCGCAGCGGCTCCGATTCCAGGTCTTCGCCTCCGAGCCCGGGTTCCGGATGCCCGACAACGGGACCGGCCTGGACGCCGACCGGTTCGACGAGCACTGCGACCACCTGCTGGTCCGTGACGAGTTCACCGAGCAGTTCGTCGGCTGCTACCGGATGCTGCCGCCGGACAAGGTAGCCGCCGCGGGCGGGTACTACACGGCGACCGAGTTCGATCTCACCCAGCTCGACCCGACCGGGCACCGGATCGTCGAGATGGGCCGGGCCTGCGTGGTTCCCGACCACCGCAACGGCTCGGTGCTCACCCTGATGTGGGCGGGCATCCTGCACTACATCCAGCTCACCGGTTACGACTGGGTGATGGGCTGTGTCTCGGTGCCGATGCAGGACGGCCCCGAGGACCCCGCCGGGGTGAATGTGCGCGGCGTGCGCGACATGCTCCTGGGCAGGCACGCGTGCGACCCCGAGCGGCGCGTGCACCCGTACCGGCCGGTCGTCGTCGACGGTGTCGCGCTCGACGAGATGACCCCGCCGAGCCGCCCCAAGCTCCCGCCGCTGCTGCGCGGCTACCTGCGCCTGGGCGCCGAGATCTGCGGCGAACCGGCGCACGACCCCGACTTCGCCGTCGCCGACTTCGTCGCGCTGCTCGGCCTGGAAACCATCAACACCCGGTATCTGGAGCGGCTGCAGAGCGCGGCCGCCAATTTCGACGGGAAGTAACCATCATGGTGTTCGACGCGCCGCCCGCCACCCACTCGCACTCGTGGATGCCGTCGAGCCCCTGTGGTTCACGCTGCATCGAACCGATCGACGAGGTCGGTACCGCCAGGATGATCGCCCGGCTGGCCGGGATCATCGGCCTGGTGTTCAGTTTCCCCGTGCTGACCGCGGCCACGCCGAAGTCCCGCCGGGAGAACCTGCAGCGCCGGTACGCCCGCGCCGCGCTCGGCTGCCTGGGGATGCGGCTGCGCATCGTCGACAACCGCTCGGCCGAGCAGGGCGCGTCGACGGCGGGCTTCGCCGACCCGGGCACTCCGGTGATGGTGGTGACCGGGCACATCGGCTGGGCCGACGTGGTCGCGCTGGCCGCGGTGCAGCCGGTCAGCTTCGTCGCCAGGGCCGACATGGTCGACTGGCCGGTGCTGGGCAAGCTCGCCCAGCTCACCCGGGTGATCCCGATCGAGCGGGCCCGCCTGCGCGAGCTGCCCGGCGTGGTCGGCCAGGTCGGGCAGCGGCTGGCCGAGGGCAATCGGATCGCGGTCTTCCCCGAGGGCACCACCTGGTGCGGCCGGGCCTACGGCTCGATGCGCCCGGCCATGTTCCAGGCCGCGATCGACACCACCACCCCCGTGCAGCCGGTCCGGCTGCGCTATCTCGACCGGCACGGAGTGCCGTGCACGGTGCCGGGCTTCGTCGGCGAGGACACCTTCGCCGATTCGGCGAAGCGGGTGCTGCGCAGCCGCGGCATGGTCGTCGAGATCTCGCTCGAGCCGCTCGAGCACCCCGGCCTGGATCGCCGTGATCTCGCCCGACGGTGCGAGGCCGCCGTGCGCGGCACCGACCGCTCCCGGCACGGCGTGCTCGACACCGAGTGGATCGAAGCGGGCAACACCCGCGTGCAGGATCCGTCGGTCGATCAGCAGGCGACGGAGAAAGTTTCCGCTACCGCCTGGTAACCGAAACTCGGTCCCATTCACCTCTACCGGAGATCGCGCTCGCGGTCTCCGGTAGAGGTGTTCGCGCGTTTCGGATTGCGGAGAATTCGCAGGTCCGTGCCCGGCGGCGGGTGTGCCCGAAAAGTGAAACATTCGTGTCCGCAGCGAAAGTCGTTCGCACAGCATATGACCTGCGTATGACGTGGATTACATACTGGGCAGTTGGCTATACCCATCTGTTGTGAGCTGAAACCTCTACATTGCCGCCGCGCCGAAATTGATGAGATATTTGCGGTACCGTCACGCAGGATTTTCCCGATACCCCCGGTGTAGCCGAGAGTCCAGGCGACATTCGACAGTTCGATCGCAGGGGTGATCGATGGTGAAGGGAAGCATTACCGGTGACCGAGCAAGCTTCTGGCGTACGTCGTCCCGCCGCGCGCCGCGGCCGTCGATCGCCGGTGTCCACCCTGCCCCGATTGCTGATGGCCGCCGTCGAACGCGCGCCGGAGGCCCCCGCGCTGAGCCTGGCCGGACGCGTGCTCACCTACACCGAACTCGACCAGCAGTCCTCGCAGCTGGCCCGGGTGCTGATCGGGCGCGGCGTCGGCCCCGGTGACCGGGTGGTCCTGGCGCTGACCCGCTCGATCGAGTCGATGGTGGCGCTGTGGGCGGTGGCCAAGACCGGTGCCGCGTTCGTGCCCGTCGACCCGCGCTACCCGGCCGAACGGGTCGCGCACATGCTCACCGACTCCGGCGCCGGATTCGGCGTCGCCCTGGCCGCCGACGCCGACCGGCTCGACGCCCGATTGCGCTGGCTGGCGCTGGATTCCGCCGCCTGCCGCGCCGAGCTCGAACACGCCTCGGACGCCCCGGTGGTCGCCACCGACCGCACCCGCAGGCTGTTCGGCGAGGACATCGCCTACATCATCTACACCTCCGGCTCGACCGGCGTGCCGAAGGGCGTCGCCGTCACCCACACCGGCCTGGCCGGTCTGTGTGCCGAGCAGATCCGCCGCTTCCGGATCACCGGGGCGTCCCGCACGCTGCACTTCGCCTCGCCCAGCTTCGACGCCAGCATCCTGGAACTGCTCCTCGCCATCGGCGCGGGCTCGACGATGGTCATCGCGCCGCCCGACATCTACGGCGGCGACGAACTGACCGACCTGTTGCGCGCCGAACGGGTGACCCACGCCTTCATCACCCCGGCCGCGCTCGCCGGTGTCGACGGATCGGGCCTGCCGGAGCTGGCCGCGATCGTGGTCGGCGGCGAGGCCTGCCCGCCGGAACTGATCGCGCGCTGGTCGCCAGGGCGCAACTTCTACAACCTCTACGGCCCGACCGAGACCACCGTGGCGGCCTCGATCAGCGATCCGCTGGCCCCCGGTGAGCTGATCACCATCGGCGGTCCCATCCCCGGCATGACCGCCGTCGTGCTCGACGCGCGGCTGCGGCCGGTGCCGGACCGCACCCCGGGCGAGCTGTACCTGGCCGGTCCCGGCCTGGCGCGTGGCTACCACGAGCGCGCCGGGCTGACCGCGGCCCGCTTCGTCGCCGACCCGATCACCGGCGGCAGGCTCTACCGCACCGGCGACCTGGTGAAATGGGAGCTCACCGCCGACGGCGATCCCCAGCTGACCTTCCTCGGCCGCACCGACGCCCAGGTCAAACTGCGTGGCTTCCGCATCGAGCTGGGCGAGATCGACGCGGTGCTCACCACCGACGCGTCGGTCCGCTTCGCCACCACCCTGGTGCGGACCCTGCCCAGCGGCGTGGACGCGCTCGTCGCGTACGTCGTGGCAGCGGCGGGCGCGACGGTCGACCCGGTCGCGCTGACCCGCCTGGCCGAGCAGCGGCTGCCCGCGCACGCCGTCCCCGCGGCCATCGTGCCGCTCGAGCGGCTGCCGCTGACCCCGGTCGGCAAGCTCGACTACCGGGCCCTGCCCGAACCCGAGCTGACCGCCCGCGCGTTCGAGGCCCCGCGCACCGGCACCGAGGAGTCGGTCGCCGAGGTCTTCGCCGATCTGCTCGGCGCCGACGCGGTCGGCCGCGACGACGACTTCTTCGCCCTCGGCGGCAACTCCCTGCTCGCCACCCGGCTGGCGGGCCGCCTCGGCGCGAGCACCGGCGTGCGGGTGCCCGCCCGCACCGTCTTCGAACACGGCACCGTCGCCGCGCTGGCCGCCGCCCTCGACGCGCTCGTCGGCGACGCCGCCGTGCGGGTGCCGCTGACCCGGCGCGAGCGCGGCGAGCGGGTCCCGCTCTCGCTCGCCCAGCAGCGCATGTGGTTCATGGCCCGGCTCGACCCCGGGTCCAGCGCGTACAACATCCCGGTCGCGCTGCGCCTGTCCGGCCCGCTCGACACCGCGGCGCTGACCGCCGCTCTCGACGACGTCCTCGACCGCCACGAGGTCCTGCGCACCGTGTACCCCGAGTACGACGGCCAGGGCTACCAGCGGGTGCTGCCGGTCGCCGAGGCCGGACTCGACGTGGTCGCCACCGCGATCGCCGAGGCCGACCTGCGGATGGAGCTGGCCCGGCTGACCTTCGGCGGCTTCGACGTCTGCGCGCGAGTTCCCGTGCGCGCCGCCCTGTTCCAGCTCTCGGCGACCGAGCACGTGCTCGCCGTGGTGGTACACCACATCGCCACCGACGGTTTCTCCCTGGCCCCGCTCACCCGCGACCTGGTGACCGCCTACGCCGCCCGTACCCACGGCGCGGCGCCGGACTGGGCGCCGCTGCCGGTGCAGTACGCCGACTACACCCTCTGGCAGCAGGAGATGCTCGGCGCTGCCGAGGATTCCGGTTCGCTGCTGGCCCAGCAGCTCGGCTACTGGCGAACAGAACTCGCGGGCACGCCGACCCTGCTGGAGCTGCCCACCGACCGGCCGCGGCCACCCGTCGCGGGCAGTCGTGGCGCCGCGCACCACTTCGCGCTCGACGCGTCGCTGCATCAGGCGCTGGAAACCCTGGCGCGCGAACACAACGCGTCGCTGTTCATGGTGGTGCGGGCCGCGCTGTCGGTGCTGCTGGCGCGCGTCGCGGGCACCGATGACGTCACCGTCGGCGCACCGGTCGCGGGCCGTGGTGAGCCCGAACTCGACGACCTGGTCGGCATGTTCGTCAACACCGTCGTGCTGCGCACCCGGATCGACGCCGCCGAGCCCTTCACCGCCCTGCTGGATCGGGTCCGCGAGACCGACCTGGCCGCCTTCGCCAACGCCGACGTGCCGTTCGAACGCCTTGTCGCCGAACTGGATCCGCCGCGCACCCAGGCGCACCACCCGCTCTACCAGGTGGCGCTGTCGTTCCAGAACTTCGGCGGCGCCCGGCTGGAACTGCCCGATCTGGTGGTCTCGGCCGTCGACCTGGGCGACGAGGTCGCACCGGTCGACCTGCAGCTGACCGTCGTCCCGCAGGAGGACGCGGCGGGCCCCGCCGGACTGCGCTGCTCCTGGCGCTATGCCACCGACCTGTTCGACGAGTCGACCATGGCGCGGCTCGGCCAGCGCCTGGTCGGGCTGCTGGCCGCCGCCGTCGCCGCGCCGCACCGGCCGGTCGGCGATCTGCCGCTGCTGACGGCGGCCGAGCGCGCCGAACCCGCGGGGGACGTGCGGCTGGTGCCGGAAGCGACCCTGGCCGAGGCCGTCCAGACGCAGGCGCTGCTGCGCCCGGACGCGCCCGCGGTCACCTTCGCCGAGACGACACTGACCTACGGCGAACTCGCGAGCCGGGTCAACCGGCTGGCCCGGCTGCTCGTCGCCACCGGCGTCGGACCCGCCGCGACCGTGGCGGTCGCGATCCGGCCGTCGATCGACCTGGTCGTCGCCATGTACGCGGTCTTCACGGCCGGTGGCGCCTACGTGCCGATCGACCCGGACGCCCCGGCCGACCGCCGCGCCGACATCCTGTCCGTCGCCCGCCCGGTCTGCGTGCTGACCACGGTGCCCGACACCGTCGACGTCGTCGGACTGCCGGTCGTCTCGGTCGACCTGGTCGCGACATCCGGTGCGCTGTCGGCCTTCCCGGACCGACCGCTGACCGACGCCGACCGGCTCCGCCCGCTGCGCACGCTGGATCTGGCGTACGTCATCTTCACCTCCGGGTCCACCGGCAAGCCCAAGGGCGTCGGGGTGCCGCACTCGGCCATCGTCAACCAGGCGGCGTTCATGGTCGGCGACTACGCGGTGGGCACGAACGACACCGTCCTGCAATCGATTCCGTGGACGTTCGACGCCTCGATGATCGGCTTCGCGACCCCGCTGCGCGCGGGCGCGCACATGATCGTGGCCGCCGCGCACGGACTCACCGACCCGGCGTACCTCGCCGGGCTCGTCGCGCGGCACCGGGTCACCGGCACCACGATCGTGCCGTCCGTGCTGCAGATGCTGCTCGAGGCGGCGCCGTCCGGCACGCTGCGTTCGCTGCGCGCGGTGTGGGTCGGCGGCGAGGCGCTGCCCAACGCCACCATCGCCCGCTTCACCACCGCCACCGCGGGCAGGCTGCACAACCTGTACGGCCCCACCGAGGCGACGGTGTCCATCACCGCCGCCGATGTGACCGAGATCGGCGACGGGATCGTCCCGATCGGCAAGCCGCACTGGAACTCCCGCGCCTACGTCCTCGACGCCCGGTTGCAGCCGGTGCCGGTCGGCACGCCCGGTGAGCTGTATCTGGCCGGCGCGCAGCTGGCGCGCGGCTACCTCGGCAGCCCGGACAAGACGACCGAGCGTTTCGTCGCCGACCCGTACGGTCCCGTCGGCGAGCGCATGTACCGCACCGGCGACCTGGTCCGCAGGCTCCCCTCGGGCGACCTGACCTACCTGGGCCGCACCGACGTCCAGCTCAAACTGCACGGCCTGCGCATCGAGCCCGGCGAGATCGAGGCCGCGCTGCGCGCGCATCCGGCCGTCGCGGGCGCCGCGGTGACGGTGCACCACGAACAGCTCGTCGGCTATGTCACCCCGGCGGCCGGACAGGCCGTCGACCTCGCCGACGTGCAGGCGACGATCCGGACCCTGTTGCCGCCGTACATGATTCCGCACCGGCTGCTCGAGCTCGACGAGTTCCCGCTCGGCGCCACCGGCAAGCTCGACCGCAAGGCGCTGCCCGCGCCCCCGGTGGAGCTGCGCGAGTACCAGGCGCCGGCGACCGCCGACGAGGAGATCGTGGCGGCGGTGTTCGCGCAGGTCCTCGAGCTGGAGCGGGTCGGCCGCGACGACGACTTCTTCGTCCTCGGCGGCACCTCGCTCTCGGCGATCCGGGTGCGCGCCGCGCTGGCCGAGCGCCTCGGCATCGAGGTGCCGCTGCGGCTGCTGTTCAGCTATCCGCTGGTCAGCGATCTGGCGCTGGCCGTGCGCGACGAGTCCTCGGCCTCGGCGGCCGGCCCCGATCCGGCCGCCGACGCCGTGCTCGACCCCGCGATCGACCTCACCGGCTGCGCGCCGCGGCGCGCGGGCGACCCGGCGACTCTGCTGCTCACCGGCGCCACCGGTTTCCTCGGCAGCTTCCTGCTGCGCGAACTGCTCGAGCAGACCGGGGCCACCATCCACTGCCTGGTCCGCGCCACCGACGACGCGAGCGCGGTGGACCGGATCGTCGCCACCGCCGCGAAGTACAGCATCGACCTGCGGCCCCACCTGGACCGGATCGTCGGCGTACCAGGTGATCTCGCGCAGCCCCGGCTGGGCATCGAGCCGCGGCGCTTCGCCGAACTGGCCGACCGGATCGACGCGATCTATCACAACGGCGCGCTGGTCAACCACCTCGAGCCGTATGCCCGGATGCGCGAGGCCAATGTCGGCGGCACCACCGAGGTGCTGCGCCTGGCGACCACCACCCGGGTCAAGCCGATCCACTACGTCTCGACGCTGTCGGTGCTGGCCGGTATCCCACAGGACAGCGGGGTGCCCGGCGGGCTGCCCGGCTACGCGATGACCAAGTGGGTCGCCGAACAGCTGGTGCACACCGCGATCGAGCGCGGTATCCCTGTCGCCGTCTACCGGCCCGGCCTGATCACCGGCGACTCCAGGACCGGCGTCGCCCCGGCCGAGGACGCCTGGTGGACCATGCTGCGCGCCATGCTGGTGCTCGGCGTCGCCGTCGACGTGCGCGCGATCGGGGTCGAGATGGCCCCGGTCGACCATGTCGCGGCGGGCATCGTCCGCCAGTCCCGGGACGCCGCCGCGATCGGCAACACCTATCGCGCGGCGGGCGCCCAGGTGCCGCTGCAGGTGGTCTACGAGGAGATCCTGCGCCGCCACTACCGGTTCGACTTCATCGACCCGATGGAGTTCGGCCTGACCCTGACCACCGCCGCCGAACGCGTGGACGCCGACCCGATCCTGGCCCGCGCCTCGGCCCTGAGCGGCAACTACGCCGCCGCGATCGCCGCGGCGACCCCGGCGACGGTGCTGAGCGCGGTCGAATCGGCGGCCCCGGCCGAGCCGTACCGGGGCCTGCCGATCGAGTTCCCCGCGGTCGACGCGACGGTGATCAGCCGCTACTTCGACCACTACATCGCGGTCGGCTTCTTCCCGTCCCCCGGCGCGGACAGCCTGACCCCGGCCTAGCCGGCCGGGAACACCGCGTCGACCTCCACCTCGACCAGCCAGCCCGCGACCGGCAGGCTCGCCACCTCGAGCGCGAACCTGCTCGGCCGCGCGGCATTACGGACCAGGGGAGCGGCCGGGGCGGCGGTGCCGAGCGGGACCAGCTCGGTGTCGCCGGTGTCGAGGTTCGTGTTGGCGAAGAACTGGCGGTAGGCCCGGTTCCAGCCCGCGTAGTCGGCGCGATCGGTGCCGGGCGCGTTGTCGAGGAACACCCGCATGGTGACCACGTTGTCCAGGGTCAGTCCGCGGGCCTCCAGGTTCTCCCTGATCCTGGCCAGCACCGACATCCCCTGCGCCTCGGTGACGCTCACGCCGGGTGCCAGCTTGCCACCGGCGAATTGCTGGGTGTCGATGAAGGATTCGGGACTGCCCGCCGGCGCCGCCGTGTTGAGCGCGGTCGGTCCGATCCCGCTGGTCTTGTAGACGGCGGCGTCGGCGGCGATCACCACACCCTGCGCGATCATCGGATTGGCCTGTCCCGCTTCCAGAATCGAGGAGCTCGGCGGCTGCTTCGGGGCCTCGGCGGCGTCGGAGTCGGCGGTGCAGCCGGTGAGAGTGAGCGCTACGACGGTCGCCGCGGTCGCACTGATCAGGGTCTTCATGGTCGGTTCTCCTTGTCCGGAAGGGTGGGTCAGGCCGCGACGCGGGCGTGCAGGGCGGTCACGACATCGCGGGCCGAGGTGAAGGCCCCGTGCTGCCAGGCGATCGCGTTGGACAGGTGGTCCCCGGCGAAATACACCCGCTCGACCGGCGCGAGCAGCTTGGTGTACTCCGGCGTTGCCACGCCGCCGTGCGCGTCGCTGCCCGACCAGCCGACCCACGCGCCCTCGGAATACCGGGTGCGCCGCCAGCTGCCGGAGAACGCGGAGGCGATGTCGCGCCCGTACTTCTCGCCGTGGATCGCCGAGCCCTCCGCGACCGCCTTCGCCAATCGCTGCCGGTGCGTGAGGGATTCGAAGGCCTGGTGCCGCTTGCCGGTGTTGTAGTAGCCGACCACCACGCCGCGTTCGCCGTGGTAGTGGTCGTACGGGAACATGATCTGCGCGATGTCCTTGTCGGTGTTGGTCGCGCCGCCGTAGATCCGGTCCTCCAGCTCCCACCAGCGCCGCGAGTACTCGATGCCGAGCTTGCCGGAGGACACCGGCACCGCCGCCTTCAACGCGGTCAGCACGTCGGCGGGCAGGTTGGTGGCCAGGCGCCCGACGAGATTCGGGGGCAGCGTGCAGATGCAGTAGTCGGCGTCGACGGCCTGCTTCGCGCCGTCGCGGGTGTACTCGACCCGGACCCCGCCCGGGGTGTTGCGCAGGGCCGACACCTCGGCGCCGAACCGGATCCGGTCGTTGCCGATCGCGCGCTGGAAGGCGGTGTAGATGCGGTCCATGCCGCCGACCGGGGTCATCATCATCATGGCCTGGTCGTAGCCGAACTCGAAGCTGAAGTTGCGGCCCAGACCACTGCGGATAGTGTCGGACATGGCGAAGGGCTTGCGCTGGTCGCCGAAGTTCAGACCGGCGCCGGGCTCGGACTCGTAGCCGCGCCGGGTCGAGCCGAGATAGCGGCCGTCACTGGACAGATCGCCGAAATCGCGCAGGAACGACGCCAGCGCTTCCTTGTCGTCGCCGGTCAGCACATCGTCGAGCGCGCCCCGCGACGCGGCCTTCTGCAACAGCTCCGACAGGTAGCCGTACATGTCGGCCTTCGCCGCGCGGTACTGCACCGACTGCCCGGAGATCGGCGTCGCGCTCTGGTAGTTGACCAGTGTGTTGGCGTTCTGATTGCCGAAGGGCTGGACCTCGACGCCGAGTTCGCGACAGTAGTCGAGGGTGATGTGGCCCTGCGGAATACGCGTGGCCCCCAGATTGAAGTAGTGCCCCTCGGCGAAAGTGCAGGTCTGGGTTTCGCCGTTGAGGTCGGTTTCGGTGGTGCCGTTACGCACCGACCACACCCGCCCGCCCGGCCGCTTCCTGGCCTCGAGCACGGTGACGTCGTAGCCCGCCTTGCCCAATTCGTAGGCCGCGCAAAGCCCGGCGGGCCCACCGCCGAGAATCACGACGGACGCGCCCGACCCCGCCTTGCCGATGAGATCGCCCATGGCGGGGGACCGGAACGGTACCTGCGCGGTGGCGGGCGCGAGCCCCAGCGTCGACAGCGCGCCGTAGGCGAGGCCCGCGCCGCCGGTGACCCCGAGACTCTGCATGAATGATCTTCTGGTGACTGCCATGGGCCGCTCCGTCCGCTGATCCGCGATGTCCGTTCTGCGACAGTCTCGAAGGAGGGTGGGGCGGTGGCGCTACGCCGGGGAAAACGTTCACCGGTCGGCGAGTGAGAGGCGCGGCGGCCCGTTCTCACTCGGCGTGCGCCGACGGACTCACCACCGCAATATCGCCGAAACCCGGCCTGGTTAGGGTCGCCCGCACCGGCGGGCACGCGTCGCCGGCGTGGGAGGTGTGTGGTGACTGCTCTGGCCGACGCGGTCGCGAGGTCGTTCGCGGCGGACGAACCCGAGCGGCCCGCGGTGTCGCCGTTGCGCGCGCTGGGGCGCAGGCAACTCTCGGGGATCGCGCTGCTCGGGCAGTCGGTGGCCACGACCGCGCCCGCCGCCTCGATGGTGCTGCTGCCGGTCACCATGCTCACCCACAACGCGCTGCTGCCCGGCCTGGTCACCATCGTCGTCGCGACCGTGGTCGTCACCCTGATCGCGCACTGCCTGGCGCAATTCACCCGGCGGCTGTCCGCGGCGGGTGGGCTCTACACCTTCGTCAGTCACGGCGCCGGGCCGCGGGCGGCGCTGACCTGCGGTGTCGGCATGCTCGTGAAATACCTGGGCAGCGCCGCGCTGACGATGTATCACGGCTCGCAGACCGTGCTGGCGCTGGCGGCGCAGCTCGGAATCACCGTGCGCGGCTGGGGGATCGGCGCGGTCTACCTCGGCATCGCGGTCCTGATCGGCGCCGTGCTGGTGCGCGGTGTGCGGTTCGCGGCGATCGCGATCCTGGCGGTCGAGGCGTGCTCGCTGAGCTTCATCATCGGCCTGATGCTGGTGTCGGGGCCCGCGGTGCCGGTCATCCCGGACGCGCCGAATGTGCCCGCGGTGCTGGCGATCGCGCTGTCGGCGTTGTTCGCGCTGGCCGGATTCGAGAGCGCGACGTTCTTCGCGCCGGAGACCCGGCGTCCGCTGGTGACGGTGACCCGCACCGTGCTGTGGACGCCGATCCTGTGCGGCGCGCTGTTCATCTTCGCGTCCTGGGCGGCCTGGTCCGGGCACGCGGGAGCGGTGGTCAACGCGTATCTGCACGGGACAGCCGGGGGATCGAGCCTGCTCGTGGTGATCCTGCTCGACGCGGGGCTCACCTGTTCGTGGCTCGGTTCGTCGATGGCGTCGTCGAATGCCGCGTCGCGGCTGGTCTATTCGATGAGCGTGGAGGGTGTGCTGCCACGGGTCTTCGGCCGGGTGGGCGCGCGGCTGCGGACCCCGCACGTCGCGTTGCTCGCGATCATCGGCACGGTCACGGTCGTCGGCCTGCTGTTCGTGGCGCTGGACGGGGTGCCGCCGTCGGTGAAGACGGTCGTCCGGACCGCGCTCGCGCTGTCCTACATCCTGGTCGCGGTGGCCGCGGTGCTGTTCCTGGGCCGCATCGATGAGCTGAGCCGGCTGGACCGCTGCGCGGGGTGGGGCGCGAGTTCGGTGCTCGCCGTCGTGCTCGTGTACCTGACGTTCTCCGACGCGCGGCACGGTGTCGTCGCCGCGCCCACGCTGATCGTCGTCGTCCTGGCGATCGGCGCGTGCTGGTACCGCTATCTCCGGCTGACCCACCCCCGAAGTCTCACCGCCATCGGGGTTTTCGACAGCCCCGAATCGGTCGACGTGCTGCCGGGCGCCGGGGTGTTCGCCGTCAACGCCCGTGGTGCGATCGCCCTGGTCGGGGTGCCGCGGGCCGGCCGTGGCGAACAGTGACGACGGCGACCCGCCGGGACGGCCCGAGCGGACACGAGCCGCGCGCGGTCCAGAAGGCGCTCGCGCTGCTCGAAGCGGTGGCCCGGCTCGGCTCGGGCGCCACCGCGAAGGAGATCGCCACGCAGACCGGGATCGCCCCGGCGACGGCCTACCGATTGCTGAATCTGCTCGTCGCCGACGGCTATCTGGTGCGCATCGAGGACCTCTCGGGCTTCGCGCTCGGCCGCCGCACCCGCGAACTGGCCGGTGCCGCAGCCGAACCCGCGGCCGACCACCATCGGGTGCTCGCCGAACTGCGCGCCCAGGTGCGCTTCGGCATCCACCTCGCCGCGTTCACCGGCCGCCGGATCCGGATGATCGACAGGGACCCCGATCACGAGCTGAGCGGGGAGAAGGTCCTGGTCCGGCATCCGCACGCGTCCGCGATCGGCAAGGTGCTGATGACCCGGCATCCCGAGCTCGCCGAGGGACCACTGCGCCGGGTGACGACCTTCACGATCACCTCCCCGGCCGAGCTCGCCGCGGAACTGCGGCGGGTCGACGCGCGGGCCGTCGCCACCGAGGTGAACGAATGCCGGGTCGGTCGCAGCGCGGTCGCGGTGCCGGTGCGCGCGGCCGACGGTACCGTCGCGGGCGCGCTGGCGGCGATCGGCACGACCGGGCGGCTACCGGTGCACGACCGCGACCTCATCGATCTGCTCACCGCGGCGGCCCAGCGGGTGCTGGTCCGGCCCGCACACCCCGCGGGAGCCGCCGAGGCGACTCCCGCGGGACGCGATCACTTCGCGTAGTCGTAGAACCCGCGGCCGGACTTGCGGCCGAGGCGGCCCGCGTCGACCATCCGGCGCAGCAGCGCGGGCGGGGCGAGGTGCGGCTCGGCGAACTCGGCGTACAGCGACTCCGAGGCGGCCAGGGCGATGTCGAGGCCGACGGTGTCGAGCAGGGTCAGCGGGCCCATCGGGTAGCCGCAGCCGCCCTTCATGGCCGCGTCGATGTCCTCGGCGGTGGCGTAGCCGGACTCGAGCATCCGGATGGCCGAGCACAGGTAGGGGATGAGCAGGGCGTTGACGATGAAGCCGGAGCGGTCACCGGCCTGCACGGTCATCTTGCCCAGGGTGTTCTTGGCGTAGTCGGTGACGGCCGCGGCCGCCTCCGGCGCGGTCACCAGGGTCGAGATGATCTCGACCAGCGGCATCACCGGCACCGGGTTGAAGAAGTGCACGCCGACCACACGCTCGGGCCGCTCGGTGGCGCCTGCCACCTTGATCACCGGGATGGAGGAGGTGTTGGTGGCGAGGATGCCCTCGGGCTTGACGATCTTGTCGAGCTTGCCGAAGATCTCGTACTTCACCGACTCGATCTCCGGCGCGGCCTCGATCACCAGGTCGCGGTCGGCGAACTCGTCGATGTCCAGGGTGACCCGCACGCGCGCGATCGCCGCGTCGGCCTCCTCCTGGGTGATCTTGCCGCGGGACACGCCCCGGCTGATCGAGCTCGCGATCCGCTGCTCGGCCGCCTCGGCGAACTCCGGCTTGGTCTCGAGCACGAGCACCTGGCTGCCCGCCTTGGCACAAACCTCCGCGATGCCGGCACCCATGGTGCCGCCACCGATCACTCCGATCAACTCCACTGCAGAACTCCCAACATCGCATTGCCCTGGTTGTCCCGGGGATTATTTCACCCGAGCTGGCACTGAGTGCCACAGGCTGTCGAAAGCGCTGGCCAACCGGGTCACAGACGCCGACCAGGCCGCCACCGCCTCGATGCTCGAGCGGTGGCGGCCCAGTGGGTTTCGGCTATCGGACCGGCGTCAGCTCCGGCTCGGCCGGTTCCCGCCGCCCGCGACCGAGGACCGAGTGCCGACGGCCGTAGGCGAAGTAGACCACGACACCGAGGGCCATCCAGATCACGAAGCGCAGCCACGTCTCGATCGAGAGGTTCACCATCAGCCACACGCACGCCAGCGCGCCGAGGATCGGAACCACCGGGACGAACGGGACGCGGAAGCCGCGCGGCAGGTCGGGACGGGTCCGGCGCAGCACCAGCACGCCGACCGACACCAGCACGAAGGCCACCAGGGTGCCGATGTTGACCATCTCCTCCAGCGTGCCGAAGTCGACGAACCCGGCCAGCAGCGCGCAGACCACGCCGACGATCACGGTCAACCGGACGGGCGTGCCCTTCTTCCCGGTCTGTGCGAGGCCGCGGGGCAGCAGACCGTCGCGAGCCATGGCGAACAGCACCCGGGTCTGGCCGAGGAACATCACCATGACCACCGTCGACAGCCCGGCCAGGGCGCCGATCGCGATGATGTTCTTCACCCAGGTCGCGCCGTGGATGGCGAAGGCCGTGGCGAGAGTGGCGTTGCCGTCGGCCAGCGCGGTGTAGGGGACCATGCCGGTGAGGATCAGCGAGACCGCGATGTAGAGCACCGTCACGATCGCGAGCGAGCCCAGGATGCCGCGCGGGATGTCGCGCTGCGGGTTGCGGGTCTCCTCGGCGGTGGTGGCGACCACGTCGAAGCCGATGAAGGCGAAGAACACCAGGCTGGCCGCGGCGAGCAGGCCGTACCAGCCGTAGCTGGTGCCACCGGACCCGGTGAGGAAGGCGAACAGCGACTGCCGCAGGCCCTCGGCCTTCTCCGACGGCGCCGACGGCGGGATGTACGGGGTCAGGTTCGAGGGCTTGAAGTAGGTCGCGCCGACCACCAGCACCAGCGCGATCACGCCCAGCTTGATCGCGACGGCGATGGCCGACACCCGCGAGGACAGCTTGGTCCCGGTGGCCAGCAGCACGCCGACCACCGCGATGATCAGCACGGCGCCCCAGTCGAAGTGCAGCGAGCCGATCTGCACCACCGGCGCCGAGGACCCGAGCACATTGCCCAGATACTGCGACCACCCCTTGGCGACCACCGCGACCGCCAGCGCGAACTCCAGGATCAGATCCCAGCCGATGATCCAGGCGATGACTTCACCGAAGGTGGCGTAGGCGAAGGTGTAGGCGCTTCCGGCGACCGGCACGGTCGAGGCGAACTCGGCGTAACACAGCGCCGTCAGCCCGCAGGCGACCGCCGCGAACACGAAGGCGAGCGAGACCGCGGGGCCCGCCACCGTGCCCGCGGTGCGCGCGGTCAGGGTGAAGATGCCCGCGCCGATCACCACCGCGACACCGAAGATCGTCAAGTCCTTCGCCGTGAGATCCTTGCGCAGCTTGGCATCCGGATCGTCGGTGTCCTTGATCGACTGTTCGACGGACTTGGTGCGGAACAGGCCGCTCGTGATCGTCATCAGAGCGACCGGGGGATGGCGTCGAGGCGGCGTTCGGCGAACCGGTTGGCGGCGGCGCCGGTCCCGATCCCCTCCGACAGCGCGGCGGCGATGATCTCGCGGCAGCGCGGGTAGATGTCGGCGACCTCGGCCTCGACCTCGGCCGGGGCGGCGGCGCGCAACTCGCCCGCCACCTGGATGAGCCCGCCGCCGTTGGCCACGAAATCGGGCACCCAGGTGATGCCGCGGTCGGTCAGCGCCCGCTCCACCTCGGGGGTGGCGAGCTGGTTGTTGGCCGCGCCGCAGATCAGCTTGGCCTCGATCGTCGGCGCGCTCGCCGCGGTGAGCGTGGCGCCCATCGCGCAGGGGGCGTACACGTCGACCGGCGCGGTGGCGACCGTCGACAGCAGCCGTACCGCGGGCTGTTCGTCGGCGATGCGCCGCAGCGCGGCCTCGTTCACATCGGTGACGCAGACCTCGGCGCCGTCGGCCAGCAGCAGCGCGGTGAGCTCGCGGCCCACCTTGCCGACACCCTCGACGCCGACCGTGCGACCGGCCAGTGTCGGTGCGCCCCAGACGGATTCGGCGCCGGCGCGCATGGCGTGGAAGACACCGAGCGCGGTCAGCCGGGCGCTGTCCCCGCTGCCGCCCGCGGCGACGCTGCGGCCGGTGACGTAGCGGGTGTGCCTGCCGATGACATCGAGGTCGTCGGTGTTCGTGCCCACGTCGCCCGCAGTGATGTAGCGGCCGCCCAGGGTTTCCACGAAGCGGGCGTAGGCGGTGAGCAGCTCCGCGCTCTTCATGGTCGCCGGATCGCCGATGATCACCGCCTTGCCGCCGCCGAGGTCGACACCGGCCGCCGCGGCCTTGTTGGTCATGCCCCACGACAGCCGCAGCACGTCCTGCAACGCCGCGGATTCGTCGGCGTAGGGGTAGAAGCGGGTGCCGCCCAGGGCCGGGCCGAGCGCGGTCGAGTGGATGGCGATGATCGCCTTCAGCCCCGACCTGTCGTCCTCGCAGAACACCACCTGCTCGTGGGCGCGGGCGCTCAACTCGTGCGATCGGCCGAAGACTCCTGCTTCGGTGTGCACAACGGTCACTGTCGATTCCTTTCGATGGCCGCGCACCACGGGTCGTGCCGGGGTGCGACGGTGTTGTGGTGCCGCGGGTGTGCGGCGGTGGGTGCACCACGGTGTCGTGATGCGGGCGCGTGGCGGTGTGATCGGCGCCGCCACGCGCGACGGGTGTCGCGGTGCCACCGAAGTGGTCGCGCCGCAAGGTGTTTCGTCAGTAGTCGATGCCGAGCTCGCGCAGTCCGGTCCGGTACAGCTCGACATTGGCGAGCTTGATGTCCTCGTAGCCGCGCACCACGTCGGGCAGGGCGGCGGCCGCGATGGCGGTGTCGTAGTTCTCCGGTCGCAGCTCCTCGGCCAGCCGCCCCACCATGGCGGTGTAGTGGGCCAGCAGTTCCCGCTCGACTTTGCGGACGTGCGCGTAGCCGAAGGGGTCGAGCTTGGTGCCACGCAGGAACTTGCCCTTGGCCAGCACCTTCAGTGCCACATGGGATTTCGGCGCGAGACCGATCTTCTTGCGCCTGCCCATGGCCCGCAGGACCGGCGGGTGCAGCTTGTAGGTGAGCTTCTCGCCACCGGGGACCTGGGCCTGCACCTCGTCCAGGAACGCCGGGTCGACCAGCAACCGGGCCACCTCGTACTCGTCCTTGTAGGCGGTGAACTTGTAGAGCCCGCGCGCCACCGCCTCGCTGAAGTCGGTGCGGTCGGTGACTTTTCGCTCCGCCGCCCAGGCGAGTTCGACGGTCTCGATGTAGCGCCGGGCCACCTCGGCGTTCTGGTAGCCGATCAGGTTCGCCGCGCGCAGTTCCATGAGCCGCCGCACCTCGCCGTCGAAGTCGGTGTGCGCCAGCAGTTCCAGCGGCACCCGTGGGGGCGTGCGCCGCGGCTGCCCCTCATCGACCGCCGCGGCGAACGCGGCCGGATCGGCGACGGCGACCCGTCCCCACCGGAAGGCCGCGATATTGGCGTCCACCGCGACGCCGTTGATCCCGATGGATTCCTCGATCGCCGCCACCGGCAGCCGCAGCCCACCGGACTGCACGGCCGCGCCGACGATCAGGAAGTTGGCCGCCGCGGTGGTGCCGAACAGGGTCTGCGCCGCGGCGAGGGCGTCGAAGTGGTGCGTCGAGTGCGACACCGCCGCGATCCGATCCAGCAGTGTCTCGGTGGCGGGGTAGGCCACCGACTTGTCGTAGACCATGTCGCCGGTCGGGGTCTGGCTGGTCGAGGCCACGGCCACCGTGCGGGCCATGTCGCCGTACTGCAGGTACCGCGCTTCGGTGGCGGTGAGCAGGTCGACGGCGAGCAGGCAGTCCGCGCTGCCCGGGGTGAGCCGGTTGGCCGGCTCCAGCTCCGTGCCGGAGAACCGCAGGTGTGAGACCACCGGACCGGCCTTCTGGCTCATCCCGATCTGGTCCAGGCTCTCCACCTCGTACCCGGCCCGCAGGGCGGCGGTGGCCAGCACCTGGTTCACCGTCACGATGCCGGTGCCGCCGATGCCCGCGATCAGCACGTTCTGGGTGCGCTGCGGTGCGCCCAGCCCGGGGTCGGCGACCGCGGGCGGTTCGGTCGCTTTGCGGCGCTTGGTCTTTCGCTTCTTGTCCGGCACAGTCTCCACGGTGACGAACGACGGGCAGTCGCCGTCGAGGCAGCTGTAGTCGGTATTGCACGAGGTCTGGTCGATGCGGGTCTTGCGCCCGAACTCGGTGTCGACCGGCTGCACCGACAGGCAGTTCGACTTGGTGCCGCAGTCGCCGCAGCCCTCGCAGACCGCCTCGTTGATGACCACCCGGGTGTTGCGGGCCGGCAGCGCGCCGCGCTTGCGCTGCCTGCGCGCGTCGGCGGCGCAGTGCTGGTCGTAGATGAGCACGGTGACGCCCTCGATCTCGCGCAGTGTCCGCTGGGCCTCGTCGAGCCGGTCGCGGTGCCACAGCAGGGTGCCCTTGGCGAGCGAGCGCTTGCGATGGCGCCGCGGTTCGTCGGCGCAGATGATGATCTGCCGCACGCCCTCGGTGGTGAGCTTGTGCGTCAGCTGCGCGACGGTGAGCATGCCCTCCGCGTCCTGGGCGCCGGTCATCGCGACGACTTCGTTGTAGAGCAGCTTGTAGGTGATGTTCACTCCGGCTGCGACACACGCCTGCACGGCCAGCTGCCCGGAGTGGAAGAAGGTGCCGTCGCCGATGTTCTGGAACAGGTGCGGCACGTCGGTGAACGGCGCCTGCCCGATCCACTGGCTGCCCTCGCCGCCCATCTGGGTCAGCCCGGTGACCGCGCTGTCGGCGCGCCCGGACAGGGTCACCAGCGTGTGACAGCCGATGCCACCGCCGCCGATCGAGCCGTCGGGCAGCGCGGTGGAGCGGTTGTGCGGGCAGCCGCTGCAGAAGTAGGGCGTCCGCTTGGCGGACAGGACCTCGAGCGGAAGTGCCGGTGGCGCTGCCCTTTTCAGCTCCACCCGACCGCGCAGCACCCGGCGCAGCGGGGCGAGCAGGCGACCCGCGGTGAGTTCGCCGTCCACCGGCATCAGCCGCGCGCCGCGCTCGTCGTGCTTGCCGAGGACGCGGGGCGCGTCCGGGGTGCCGTAGAGGATCTCGCGGATCTGGGTCTCGATGAACGCGGTCTTGTCCTCGACCACGACGAGTTCGTCGAGACCGCGCGCGAATTCGGTGACCGCGGCCGCGCCGACGGGATAGGGCATGCCGATGCGCAGCAGCCGGATGCCCGCCCGGTGCAGGGCGGTGTCGTCGACGCCCAGGTCGAGCAGGGCCTGGCGGACCGCGTCGAACGTGGTTCCGGTGGCCGCGATACCGACCTTCGCCCCGGCCGGATCCACCTCGACGACGTCGAGCGCGTTGGCCGCCGAGTACGCCTGCACCATCGCCCAGCGCGGACCGTAGAGATCCGCCTCGGCCAGCACGCTGTCCGAGGGGGCCGCCATCGGCCGCTGCCGGTAGACGAACGGCCTGCCCTCCCACTGTAGTTCGGGCACCGTGACGGCGAGATCGGCCACGCTCGCGTCGACGGTCCAGGCGCCGTCGGCGACATCGGCCACGATCTTCAGCGCCACCACACAGCCCGAGGCCCGCGACAGGGCGATGCCCCGCATGCCCAGGGTGATGATCTCCTCGGCATTGCGCGGGAACAGCACCGGCACACCCATCGCGGCCAGCGAGCGCTCGCTGACCGCGGGCACGGTCGACGACTTCGACGCCGGATCGTCGCCCACCAGCAGCAGCACGCCGCCGCGCGCGTTCACGCCGTACATGTTGGCGTGCCGGATCGCGTCGGTGGCGCGGTCGACGCCGGGCCCCTTGCCGTACCAGACGCCGACCACGCCGTCGTGGGTCGGCCGCCCGGCGGGCAGGTCGGCCTGGCTGCCCCAGACCGCGGTGGCGGCCAGTTCCTCGTTGAACCCGGGCACGAAGGTGACGTCGTGCTCGGCGCGCACCTCGGGCATGCCGAGCAGCATCTTGTCCACCCCGCCCAACGGGCTGCCCTGATACCCCGAGACGAATGTCGCGACCCGGTGCCCCGCGCGCAGGTCGCGCACATGCTGTTCCACGAGCAGCCGCGCGATGGCCTGCACGCCCGTGAGCAGCACCGGCCCGGCTCCGGAGCGATAGCGATCGGCGAGGTCGTAGGGCGCGGCAGGCTCGGCCTGCGGCGCGGCGGTCGGACAGACGACGGTGGTCATGGACGCCTCACCACACTTTCCACAACCCAGATCGTGAGCTGCGCAACGAAGGAACTTGCAATCGGTGCAGCGAAATGTGCCGTGGAGGGGTGAGGGGTGTCAACAGTCAGTCGAAAAGTTGATCAGTCTGCTCAAAAGTGATCTGGACCACTGGGGTCGATGTGCCAATCTGCTCGAGTGAGAGACCTGCGTCACATCACGGCTGATTCGGCCGGTGGGTCAGATGATCGACCAGCGGCAGGCTCCGATAACCGATCGGAGTGGCCAGCGCGAGCATGGTCTCGGTGTGGTTCACCCCGTCGATGGCGTGCACCCGCTGGATGATCTCCAGCAGATCCTGCTGCGACTGCGCCGCGATCCGGACCAGCAGATCGGACCGCCCGGTGGTGGCGTGCACCTCGAGCACGTGCGGGAAGCCACGCAGCGTCTCGATGATCGGATCCATCTTGTTCTGATCGAGCTCGACCCCGAGGAAGGCGTGCACGGCGAAGCCGATCGCCTGCACATCGATATCGGGCGGATAGCCCCGCACCGCGCCCGAGGACTCGAGCCGCTTCATGCGCGCCTGCACCGTATTGCGGGCGATCCCGAGCCGCTGGGCCAGCTCGAGGATCGGCGCCCGCGGGTCCGCGGCCAGTTCGGCCAGCAAGGCGGCATCGAGTGCGTCGAACTTGATGGTCATGCCGCATTGTGGCACGGCGGTCCTCGTGCTTCCCCGGGGTCGGGGCGTGGGGTTACCGTTGATGATGGCCGAATCTGCTGACGTCATCGTCGTCGGAGCCGGACTCGCCGGATTGGTCGCCACGGCGGAGTTGGTCGACGCGGGTAAGCGGGTGCTCATAGTCGAGCAGGAGAACGCCGGCAATGTCGGCGGACAAGCATTCTGGTCCTTCGGTGGACTGTTCCTGGTGAACAGCCCGGAGCAGCGCAGGGTCGGGATCAAGGATTCCTACGGCCTGGCCTGGCAGGACTGGCTGGGCAATGCCGGATTCGACCGTGAGCGCGAGGATCGGTGGCCGCGGGAGTGGGCGCGGGCCTATGTCGAATTCGCCGCCGGGGAAATGCGCGGCTGGCTGGCCGAACGCGGCTGGAAGTCGTTTCCGATCGTCGCCTGGGCCGAACGGGGCGGCTACGGCGCCGACGGGCCCGGCAATTCGGTGCCGCGTTTCCACGTCACCTGGGGCACCGGGCCCCGGATCGTCGAGATCATCGAGTCGCGGGTGCGCGACGGCGTGGACCGGGGTCTGGTGACCTTCGCGTTCCGCCATCAGGTCGACGAACTCGTCGTCACCGGCGGCGCGGTCAGCGGGGTGCGCGGCACCGTCCTCGAACCCTCCGACGCAGCGCGCGGTGTCGCGTCGTCCCGGAAGTCGGTGGGGGAGTTCGAGTTCGGCGCGCAGGCCGTGATCGTCACCTCCGGCGGCATCGGGCACAACCCGGAATTGATCCGCCGGAACTGGCCGACCGACGCGGGGCGCGTGCCCGAGCACATGCTGGCCGGGGTGCCCGCGCACGTGGACGGGCGGATGCTGGAGATCTCGGAGCGTGCCGGCGCGAGCGTGATCAACCGCGACCGCATGTGGCACTACACCGAGGGCATCGTCAACTACGACCCGGTCTGGCCGAATCACGGCATTCGCGTCGCGCCCGGACCGTCCTCGCTCTGGCTGGACGCGACCGGCACCCGGCTGCCGCCCCCCCGCTGTTCCCCGGCTTCGACACGCTCGGCTCGATGCGCTACATCAATCGCACCGGTTTCGACTACACCTGGCTGGTCCTGGATCAGCGGATCATCGAGAAGGAGTTCGCGCTCTCCGGTCAGGAACAGAATCCCGACCTGACCGGCCGCAATATCCGGCTGCTGCTGGAACGGGTGAAGAAGGGTGCCCCCGGACCGGTCGAGGCGTTCAAGCGCAAGGGCGTCGATTTCGTGGTCGAGGACGGACTCGACGACCTGGTCCGCCGGATGAACGAACTCGCCGGGGACGATGTGCTCGATGTCGCGAGCGTGCGGCGCGAGGTGACCTCGCGCGACCGCGAGCTGGACAACCCCTTCGGCAAAGACCTCCAGCTTGCGGCGATCCGCGCGGCCCGCGCCTACCGGCCCGACAAGATCATCCGCGTGGCCGCGCCGCACCGGCTGCTCGATCCCAAGGCGGGCCCGCTGATCGCCGTCCGCCTGCACCTGCTCACCCGGAAGACGCTGGGCGGCTTGGAAACCGACCTGTCGTCGCGGGTGCGGGGGCCGGACGGTACGGCGGTCGAGGGCTTGTACGCCGCCGGTGAGGTCGCGGGCTTCGGCGGTGGCGGGGTGCACGGCTATCGCGCGCTGGAAGGCACCTTCCTGGGTGGGTGCATCTTCTCCGGACGGGCCGCGGGCCGGGCGGTCGCGGGCCGGGTGTGACGGCCGGTCCCGGCGGAGCCGTGGCGATGACCGCACGCTGCGCAATAGTCTTGTGCGCCAGTGTCCGTGGTCATCGGGTGATTCCACGAATGGGCCGAGACGTGGATCTTGACGCCTGGAGATCGAGCGCATATTTTGGGCTGCGGACTTTTGAGGCGAGGGGGAAGAACACTGGAGTCCGCACTCGTCGACCCGCTGAATCGGTAAATTGTTCTGGTTTCGCAGGCGGGTGTTCGGCGCGCTTTCGACGCGGCTCACGGCGAACTCGATAGGTGGCGCAGCTAACTATTCCGGCACGGTACCGAAGGCTCGATCGGTCTGGTGGCCAACCGGTTTCGTTCCGCGCTGCCGGATGTCGGGCGTCCGGTCGGTGACCTGCCGCGTATCGGCGCGCGCCCATTTCGCCGCATCGCTCGGTCCTATTCTCGGAGGTTGAAGAAAATGTGTGGAATTGTCGGATGGGTCGATTTCGCGAGTGATCTCGAAACGCAACGCCCGATAGTGGAGCGCATGACCGAGACGATGCGCCTGCGCGGACCGGACGCCGGTGGCGTATGGATTTCCCGGCACGCCGCACTCGGGCATCGGCGATTGTCGGTCATCGATATCGAGGGCGGCGTCCAGCCGATGGTCCGCGATGATGTCGCGTTGACCTACAGCGGTGAGATCTACAATTTCCGGGAATTGCGGCAGGAATTGGAAGGCGCCGGTCACCGGTTCACCACCAAGAGCGATACCGAGGTGGTGCTACGCGCCTACCTCGAGTGGGGCGTCGCGTGCGTCGAGCGGTTCAACGGCATGTTCGGGTTCGCGATCTGGGACGGGCGCAGCGAGGAACTGCTGCTCGTGCGGGACCGGGTGGGCGTCAAACCCGTCTACTACTACCCGACCGCCGACGGCATCCTGTTCGGCTCCGAGCCGAAGGCGATTCTCGCGAACCCGGCGGCGAAGCGGAAGGTCGACCTCGACGGCTTCGCCAATTTCCTTGTCCTGCAGGCGAATGTCGCCGGGCAAACCCCGTTCGACGGTCTGCTGGAATTGCAGCCGGGTGAATTCCTGCGGGTCGGCAGGTCGGGGATCGAGCGCACTCGCTACTACCAGCTGACGGCTCGTCCGCACGACGACGACCTCGACACCACGGTGGAGACGGTGCGCGCGCTGCTGGCCGATATCGTCGAACGGCAGCTGGTGTCCGACGTGCCGATCGGCACCCTGCTCTCCGGCGGCATCGACTCGAGCCTGCTGACCGCGCTGGCGACCCGCTCGAACACCGCGGCCGATGTGGTGCGGTCCTTCTCCATCGATTTCGTCGGGCACGCCGACTTCTTCGAGACCTCGGCCGACATCCTGCGCGCGACCGAGGACGCGCCCTTCATCCGCGAGGTGGTCGACTACGTCGGCTGCAAGCACGAGGGCATCGACGTGGCGACCGCCGCGCTGTGCGACCCCGAGGTGCGCCGCCGGGTGCTGACGGCCTGGGATCTGCCGAATCACCTTGGCGACATGGACGTCTCGCTGTACCTGCTGTTCCAGGCGGTGCGGGAGCGCTGCACGGTGGCGATCTCCGGGGAGGGCGCCGACGAGGTGTTCGGCGGCTATCCCTGGCTGCATGACGAGAAGGTCCTCGACGTGCCGATCTACCCGTGGATGTCGTTCCAGCTGCTGCAGGGCACCCCGTCGACGTTCAGCCTGTTCGACGGTGGCGTCGTCGCGCGCACCGGCCTGTTCGAGCGCATCGGCGCCATGTACGCGCAGGGCATCGCCGAAGCGCCCCGCCTGGACGGCGAATCGCCGCTGGACGCGCGGATGCGCGCGGCCAACTACCTCGACCTCACCCGCTTCATGCGCCCGCTGCTCGACCGCAAGGACCGCATGAGCATGGCGGTCGGACTCGAGGTCCGCGTCCCGTTCTGCGACCACCGCCTGATCGACTACGTCTTCAACGTGCCGTGGTCGATGAAACAGCGCCCCGGCGAGAGCAAGTGGCTGCTGCGCGCCGCCGCGGGCGACCTGCTGCCCGACGCGGTGCGCAACCGCCCGAAGTCCGTCTTCCCGGCCACCCTGGACACCGGCTACGACGACATGCTGCGCAAGGGCCTCAACGAGGTTCTGACCGGCGCCGACGAGCCCATCCGGGAGTTCCTGAACATCGACGCGGCCACCGCGATCGTCGACGGCACCGACCCCGGCAGCGGCTCGTGGGCCCGGCTGCGGACCGAGAGCATCCTGCGCGCCAACGCCTGGATCAAGGAGTACGACGTCGACATGAGCCCGCTGGGCTGACCCGCGACCAGGCTCGCCGGCGGTCAAGAGGCTTCGGGTCGGCCGGTCGGGCCGCCGGCGAGCGGCCTGGCCGGCCACCGGTTCGTTCCCTCGAACCTCGGGTGCCGGGTTCGCCGTCGCGGATCGGCGTGCGTGAAGGCCGGAAGATGATCGAGAACCCGGTGCGCCGCAGTGGTTCCGGGAGCACTAGCGGGCCCGGTGCGCGCACCGGTGTGCGTCACCCCGTGGTCACCGGGCGTCGTCATGGAGCGGTCGTGTCGCCGACCCGTCCGTGCGCTGTGGCGGGCGATTGCCGAAGTGCCGCGGGCACAGTGCCGCGACACGAGGTCGGCCGAGCGCGCACCGGCCCTGGCGATACGCGGTGCCAGCGCGTCACAGAGCCGTCGTAACACCGCTTCACCGAAACTGGTAGTTTCGTAACTGGTCATGGACACCAGGCTCCACCACGCGGCGCCCGGGAAAAAGGACAGTTTCGAGAAGGTTTCTTAACCTGGCGATGAAGGATCTTGGGGTTGCCGTGGAGATGCGTGATATCGAGATCTTCCTGACGCTGGCCGAGGAACTGCACTTCGGCCGCACCGCCGAACGGTTGCATGTGACCCCGGCCCGCGTCAGCATGGCGATCAAGAAGCAGGAGCGCCGCATCGGCGCCGAACTGTTCGAGCGGACCACCCGCCGGGTCGCGCTCACGCCGGTCGGTCGCGAGCTGTTGACGCAGCTGAGCGCGGGCTACCGGCAGATCATGGACGGTATCGAGACCTCGACCGCCGCCGCCCGCGGCACCTCGGCGACCTTGACGCTGGGCACCATGGGCCTGCAGGCCTGGATGCTCGGCGACCTGCTCGACTCGTTCCAGCGGCAGCATCCAGCCGTGCGGGTCGTGCACCGCGACATCAACCCCGTCCATCCGCTCGACCTGCTGCGTTCCGGCGAGATCGATGTGGGACACGTCTGGCTGCCGGTGCGGGAACCCGACCTCACCGTCGGTCCCGTCACGCACACCTGCGCCCAGGTCCTCGTCGTCGCCGCCACGCATTCCTTCGCGCGGCGCGCGTCGGTCGGCCGGGAAGACTTCGGCGACCTCACCTTCGTCGCCCACAAGTCCTCGATCCCGGCGCACATGGAGGAGGTCTTCCAGCCCTTCCACACCCCCGCCGGCCGTCCGATCGCCCGCGGACCGCTCGTCAGCACCTGGGACGACCAGCTCAAAGTGGTCAGCTCGGGGCAAGCGGTGATAGCGGCCGTGGCCGAATCCGCCCGCTTCCACCCCTGGCCCAACCTCGTGTTCCTGCCGATCCGCGATGCCCCACCGGTCTCCTGGGCGCTGGTCTGGCGCACGGCAGCCGAGACGCCCACCGTGCGGGCCTTCGTCCAGACCATCCACGGCGCCACCTGACCGCGCACTGTCTGCGTGGTGTGCTCCGCGCCGGGCCCGGTGTCGCCCGGTCGCGAGCGCCTGTGCGGTTTCGGGTCTGGAGTTCGCTTCGGAGCAGGCGGTATCGTGGTCGGACGCATTTTCGGCGATGCGGTTCGCCCGCAGCGATCGTGCCTGTCTGTCGAGGGCGCCGCCCTGCCGGCGCGGAGTGTCTGCCGCCCCATCCATCGGTGATTCTCGGGAATGTCGGTGTGGCTGAGGTGCCCCGTTCAAGGAAGGACACCGGCTTGTGTGCCTATCGTGCGGGGGACAAGACAGTGAGAACGGGCATTCGGGTGGCGTGAGCCGCCGCATGGCGCTGGCCGGAATCGGGTCGGCCGCCACACTGCTCGCGGTCACGGCGTGTGGTTCGTCGGATACCGGGAACCAGGCCGCACCGACGAGCACCACCGCGCCACCGACGCCGGTGAAGTTGGGCGTCGTCCTGCTCGGCACCCGCGCCGGGCCCTACGTGCAGGGCGATCGGACCGGGATTTCGACTGCCCTGGTGGTCGACGGGCAGGTCTACCTGGTCGATTGCGGTCAGTCCTCGGTGTGGCAGTACCACCGCGCCGGGCTGGAGTTCGCCGCCTTGAAGAACATCTTCATCACCCATCTGCACGCCGATCACGTGGCCGACTACAACAATTTCTTCATGCTGGGTGGCTCCACCGATGTGCAGACCACCGACGGCGTTTCACCACCGGTCCAGGTCTACGGACCAGGGCCCGCAGGCGGGCTGCAACCCGCCTACGGCGGCGCGGACCCGCCCGTGGCCTCGCCGGAGAACCCGACACCGGGCTTGGCGGACCTGACCCGCAGATGCAACGAGGCATTCGCCTACAGCAACAACGTGCTCATGCGCGACACCGGGTTGCAGAACACCGCGGCGATCGCGGTCGTGCACGAGATCGCACTGCCCGACATCGGTGCGAGCTACACCGACCCGGCGCCGGCGACCGCACCGTTTCCGGTGATGAGCGACGACCACGTGCGGGTCACCGCGACACTCGTCCCCCACGGTCCGGTGTTCCCTTCGTTCGCCTTCCGGTTCGACACCGAATACGGCGCGGTCACCTTCTCCGGAGACACCACCAACTCCGAGAACCTCGTCCAGCTCGCCCGCGGTTCGCAACTGCTCGTCCACGAGGCGATCAATATCGAAGGAGGCAGCCTCTCGCCCACGGCACAGTCCCATATGACCGAGTCGCACACCGCGGTGCAGCAGGTCGGCGGCATCGCCGCCCAGGCCGACGTTCCCCAGCTGGTGCTCTCGCACATCGCGGACTTCGGCCCCACCGCCACGATCGACCCGGCCCAATGGACGAGCTGGGCTCAACAGGGATACTCCGGCGAGGTCATCGTCGGAACCGACCTACAGACCATCACCCTCCGGTAGCCGACCGGCCCGGCATCTTTGCGGCACCCTTTACCTCGCGGACGGAATGGGCGCACAATTATTGCGTATACCGGCTTCAAGGTTTTCGACCGGCGGGTAGCGGAATGCTCGCCGGGAACGATCCCGGGCGGGCATCCGCCGTGATGGCAGCGTCCTCATATCGCGGTGTGTCGACGTGGATTTCACCGTCGGCAGCGTGTCCGGCTCGTCAGGCAATGTTGAACGCCGGGCGCGGCGGATGCCGCCCGTAGCGACTACGAGCCCCTCCGCCGGTTCGGCGCACCTATCGGATAGGAATCGCCATGTCAGAGCAGAACAAGGCGGCGGCCAAGCGCTTCTTCGACGCGTGGAACGCGAGAGACCTCGATGTCTTCGACGAGGTGATCGCGGACGACGCCCTCAACCACGATCCGCAGAACCCGTTCGCCGAGGTCCACGGCCCCGACGGTATGAAACGACTCGCACAGATGTATCTCGCCGCGTTCTCGGATCAACGTTTCCTGGTCAACGAACAGATCGCCGAGGGCGACTTCGTCACCACCCGATGGACGGGAACAGGGCACAATGACGGCGAGATGATGGGCATGCACGCCACCGGGAAATCGGCAGTCGTTCAAGGCATTACGATCAATCGCTTCCGGGACGGCAAGATCGTCGAGAGCTGGGCGTGCTGGGACACGCTCGGCATGATGCAGCAACTCGGCGTCGTCCAGGCGGCGCACTCCGCGACAACCTGACCTCACCGACACTGCTGGGGGAGTGGGCGATGCAGGTAGCAGCGGCATGCCGCTGCTACCTGTTCACGCCGACAGCTGGAGTGCGTCGGGAATGACGGCGAATGCCTGGTGCAGGCGTTCGAGGAGATCGGCTCGGCCCCCGCTCGCGTCCGCGGCGACCCAGCCGCGGCCGGCGATGCTCCATGCCGTGGTGGTCACCTCGGCGAGGACCCGAGGGCGCAGGTCGCTGTCGGGAAGGGTCAGTTTGTCCGATATCCGTTGGGCAACTTGGGTTTCCACGCCGGAGCGGGCGTAGTCCACGTGGCCGAGCAGGCTGGGGGCGGTGAGGATCAGCTTGCGGGTGGCGACGTAGCGGGTATCCCAGTCGTCGGGGAGGTCGGCGACCACGCTGGTGAGGATGTCGCGTAGTGCGGCGAGCACCGGGCCGGTGAGGTCGTGGACGGTCAAGGCGTCGAGATAGCCCGCCCACAGCTCGGTTTCGGCTTCGACGGCCGCGGCCTCCTTGGTGGGGAAGGTCCGGAAGAAGGTGCTGCGCGAGACCTCTGCCGCGTCGACCAGTTCCTCCACGGTGGTTGCGGCGAAACCCTTCTCGGTGAACAGCCGCAGCGCGGCGTCGGCCAAGGCGCGGCGGGTGCGCAGCCGTTTGCGTTCGCGCAGTGGCAAGGCGCGGTCGTCGATGGGCATGCCGGAATCCTAGCTCCACGCGAATCTCAGGCACGAAAGAATCTCAGTTCAAATTAATACTTGCGCACGTATGGAACTCAGTGTCAGAATCTTCCTGTCAGCGAGCATCGCCCCGAACAGGAGATCGCAATGAGCACCACCGCCCCGGCCACCACCCTGAACCCGTCGGTCATCGGCCAGGCCGAGAAGCACCACACCGCGGTGCTGGCCCGCGCACTGGCCGGCACCACGCTGGACGAGAAGCAGTGGATCGTCCTCAACCAGGCCTTGGCCGCCGGTGCGCCGATCGATCCGGCCGCGCACATCACCCGCGTCGCCGCCATGACCCAGTGGAATCCAGCCGACGCCCGGACCGCCCTGATCGCACTGCTCGAAAGCGGCCAGCTGCGAGCGACTTCCGATGATCTGGTCGAGCCCACCGAGGACGGCGCGGCGCTCGTGAGCAAAGTTCGTGCCGAGTCGGGCGCGATCGTGGCCGCCGCCTACAGCGCGGTCGCCCCCGAGGATCTGGCCACCGCCGCCCGGGTGCTCGCCACCGTCACCGCCCGCATGGCCGAGGAACTGGCCCGCGTCTGACCCATGCCCCGAATGCCCCGGAGGTCGTGTACTACTACCGCGACGGCCGGCCGCCCCATCAGACGGGCAGCCTCCGGCAGACCTGCACGGCGGTCCGGACCACCGTGGGCCGGCGACTCAGCGAGATACGGGTGACGCCCGCCTGGATTCGCAAGGATTGACCACAGGCTCGCCGATTGCGGCCGCAGTGGTGCCTCTAGGGCGGAGGCTGGACTCAGGTTCCCGGAAACCCCGCGGGTAGTGGTGCGGGGAAACCCAGATTGAAGGTCGGCCCCGGGGGCAGGCCCCGCAGGACAGCGCTGGTCCAGGCCACCGACGGTGCCCAACCGGTGCCTGCGTTGACCACGTGCTCAGGCAAGGGGACCGTGATGAACCGCAGGTTCGCGCCGCTGTCCCAGTACTTGTTCACCGTTGGCAGCGCTGTCGACGGTGGCACGACCTCGTCCCAGATGCCGTGCCACCAGAGGATCGGGGTGTCCGGGATGTGCTTGCCGAGGCTGTTGTCTTCCAGCACTTGCATGATCGCGGGTTCGGTTTCCAGTGATTTGCCCGGTTTGAAGTAGGCGCTGATCGGCCGGTACATCCCCGTCGGCGCGATGGTGAGGACACAGCGTGACTGGAAATCGCGCAGCAGTTGCTGGCCCTCCTCGGTCAGCAACTCCTCGGGCCGGAACACATCCGGGTATTCACGTCCGAGCGCGGCGAAGCCGAGCCACATGGTGAAGTTGCCGATTCCCGCGAGTCCGGTCTGTGGCTGCATCGCGTATCGCGCGATGGCGGTGAGGCTGCCGGGGGTGCCCCCGACGGCCGTACCCAACAGCCGTACATCGGGTGCGTAGGTGGCGCGTAGTTCGGCCGCGCGGAGGGATCCTGAACCGCCGCCGGAGTATCCGTACAAGGCGATGCCGGCGTCGGAGAGCCCCAGTCCCGCATCGCTTTTCATCGCGCGAAGGCTGTCCAGCACCATCTTGCCCTCGGCGAAGGTGTTGAAGGTGTTGAACTTGCCGTCGAAGTCGGGGATGTTGACGGCGAAGCCCTGCATCAACCAGGCTGCCGGGAGCGTGGACTCCTTCATGGTGCCGATCTGCAACGTATACGAGGGGTTGCAGGACGAATTCGTGGAGTCGATGGCCTCTTGGAACGAGACCACGGGCCGAGTGCTGCCCTGCCACGGTATTCCTGGAACGAGGACGGTCGTAGCTGTGACGATCGGGTTGTCGTGGACATCGTTGGACCGGAACAGCAATTGCTTGGTGTACACCGGGAACGGAATTCCGGCCACGCGGGTCTGCACTTCTCTGGTGCGCACGATCTGACCGGGCGCGAAGGAAGCGAGATCCTCCGGATCGTTGTACCACGGGTCTTCCGACGGGGTCGGAATCGGCAGCAGATCGTAGATCTGCGGTTCGGACGGCAGCTGCGGCAGCTGATTCTGATCCGGTGGGAACGCGATATCGGCCGGGTCGGCCGAGACCGTGTTCGCGCCCACCAGCATCGTGACCGCGGATATCGTTGCGACGGTCAGGTGTCGCAACCGGGACTTGTTCATCAAAACCTCCAGCATCATTGCTGCGAAGACCCCAGAGCCTCGCAGCGCTTGTCTGCGGCTCGGCCGGGTCCGAATCAATCCGGAATGGGTGCGGTCAGGGCGATATTGACCCAGCTCGGCGCGTCGGGATCCAGACGCAGGTGTTCGGGTTTCAGGCCGGAGTCGGCCAGGAACAGCAGGGGCGGCAGGCCTTTGGGGAAGTTGCTGGCATAGACGTCGACGCGCAGGCGGTGGCCGGGCTGCAGCACCGCATCGATCGGGGTGGCGGCGATATCGAGGGTGACGGGTTCACCGGGGATGGTGGGCTGGCGCCGGTCGAGGTCGAGGAAGTAGCTCGGTGTGGTGTAGTCGCCGTTGGCGGAGGTCCTGCTCGCCGAGTGGTCGATCTGGCGCAGCGAGGAGACGAGCTGTCCGGTCGCGATCTCTCTGGACCTGCCGTCGGGGGCCACATCGTTGATCGTGGCCACCCAGTAGCCGTCGGTCGCGTCGTGAACCACGTTGAGGTGGACGTTGATCGGGCCGGACACGGTGGTGGCCTCGGTGACCGGGCCGCTGGTGAAGCTCAGTCCGTTGCGCTCCCAGATGCGGGAGTCCTCAGCACAGGCGTCCAAGACCGCCGTCGCGCCGGCCGCGATCCTGGCCACGTCACGGCCACAGATACTCAGCAAGCCCGGCGCCACTGTCAGGTCCCGGACCTGCGACTGCCGCGGGTTCTGCGAGAGCCCGCCGTCGTAGACCGAACCCGGGGCGGTGCCCGACGACGTGTCATCGAGGTACACGCGCCGGTAGGTGGCCTCGGTGCGCGGGAACTCCGAGGCCGTGGTCCAGTCGCCGCCCTGCTGCTTGACCACGATCGGCGAGTAGTCCTCGATGCCGTTGTCGATGCCGCGTAGCCAGTGGTCGAACCAGGCCCGCTGCAACACATCCAGTCGCGGCGGCATCCCCGGATGGCCGAAACCGGCGATGCCGGAGCCGAGATGGTAGCCGTCACCCATGATGAGCTTCTTCTGCTCGGCGGGCAGCGGGATCGCATTGAAGGTGTCCGTCGGGCTGGTGCCGAAGATGTCGAACCACGCACCGACCATGAAGGTCGGCACCCGGATGTTGCCGACCTTTGCCTGGAGCCCCTGCCGGAAGGGCGAATTCGGGTTGAGCAGGCCGCGGGTCTGTGGAGTCAGCTGATCCGGTGTCAGCGCGGTGTAGCCGTTGGCGACCATATCGACGAGGGTCAACGGGTCGGCGATGCGGTCCTTCAGCCACTGCAATTGCTGTGCGGGATCGAACTTCCCGACTGCCAGGGCAGTGATGTCGGGAATCATCTTGGCCGCGTTGACTCCCAAGAGCCACGGGACCAGGAAGCCGACGCCGACCGCGCCGCCGGGGCCGGCGATGTCGTCGAAGATGTCGGCGCTGCCCTCGTAGGCGAAGACGGCCTTCAGTCCCGGTGGCATCCGGTCGGTGGCCTCCAGCGCGCTGATCGCGGTGAAGGAGATCCCCATGGTGCCGACATTGCCGTCGCTCCACCCTTGTCGGGTGATCCAGTCGATCACCTCCGCGACGTCTTGCTTCTCGCGGTCGCCGAAGACCTGCCAGCTGCCCTCCGAGGTGCCGGTGCCGCGCAGATCGACCTGTACCAGGGTGTATCCGGCCTCGGCGAGCGCCCAATCCTGGGCCGCGGCCTCGATCGCGCCGGAGTCGGCCTGACGGGTGAGGTCGAACAACCCGTCGATTCCGACCCCTGGCAGATTGATCGAGGAGATCCAGTCTTCGAGGGGCTTCTTGATGCCGAGTCCGTCCGCGGAGGCCAGCAGCGCCTGCCCGATGAGGATCGGGAGCTTGCCGTAGCCCTGCATCTGCAGGATCACCGGGCGGTGACCATCGGCGACCCGCCCGTCGCGCGCCGGGTGGAGGATGTCGGCCTTGAGCACGGTGCCATCGCTCATCGTGATCGGCACCGCGAGATCGGGCGCCACGCCGTTGTAGGGCTGCGGTCCGGTCAGCGCCGAGTTCCACTGTGCCGCATGATCGCCGCCGTCGATCGCGGTGAACCCCCCGTTCGGTTCACCGAAAACCGTCGGTGCCAGCAACGGTGTGCTCGCCAGCGCCACCGATGCCACCACCATGCTGTGTATCGCGAACCGCTTCGTCCGCCTCCCAGCCCTCATTCGTGTGTTCCACCTCTCACTCGATTACTGAGCCAGATTGTTGCCATCGATGTGGACTGTGGACTCGTTCCTGGGCGACATCCTTTTACCCCAGCGCGACATCGGGTGCGCCACATGCCGATCTCGCTGTATATCTCAGCTGGTGAAAACGCAGGTTGTGGCTGAGACAATCGCTGTGCTCTTGTCGCGGGGCACGCCACTGGATACGCTGCGAAACCGTCTCGGAAAATGGTTGGCGGGAAGTTGCTGATGGCGGTCATGGGGCGTGCCGCGACACTGCGCGGGTATCGAGAGCTGGTCGAGGAACTCGGCGGTGACAGTGCCACGCTGCTGCGGCGTTTCGGCATCGCCCCGGAGGCGCTGGAATCCGATGACGCGGTCGTGTCGTCGGAATCGATGGGCTGGGCGTTGGAGGTCGCCGCCACCGAACTGGGGTGTCCCGACCTGGGCTTGCGCTTGGCCGAACGTCAGGATTTCAGTCTGCTCGGTCCGCTCGCCGTCGCTCTGCTCAATGCGCCCACCGTCGGCGCGGCGGTGGTCTGCGTGCAGCGCTACCTGTACACCCATCACGCCGGTATCTCGATCGAGCTGTGCGCCGATCCGGAGCAGCAGCCCGGCGTGATCGCGATCAACTATCGCGACATGGCTGAGGTGACCGACTTCAGTCAGGGCATCGACCACGGCGCGGGTTTGCTGCATCGGTTCGTGCGTCACGGCGTCGGCAGCGACTACGGACTGCGGACGGTGTACCTGCCCCATCCGCCTCGGGCACCCGCCTCGCGCTATGTCGAATTCTTCGGTGCCGAAGTGCGATTCGACATGCCGACCACCCTGTTCCGCTTCACCACCGAACTGCTCGCCCGCCCCATGCTCGGCAGTGATCCGATGCTGCACAAACTGGCGATGGACTACCTCGCCCGCAACTACTCCGAACTCGACCGAACCATGACCGCCCGGGTCCGGCTCGCCATCGACCGCGCTTTCCTCGAATCCACGGCCGACATCGCCACCGTCGCGCAGATGCTGCACACCGGCCCCCGCACTCTGCAACGCGCGTTGTCCGGTGAAGGAACAACTTTCACCGCGGTCCTCGATGCCGCCCGCCGAGATGCCACCTACCGCCTCCTGTGCGAAACCGATCTCCCCATGGGCCGCATCACTGCACTCGTCGGCCTCCGGGAACAATCCGCCCTCACCCGCGTGGTCCGCCGCTGGTACGGCCGTACCCCGCAGGAGGTCCGCGCCGAATTCCGGGTACGCCAGAGCGATCTCAGGAAATCATGATGGGCATGCACGCCACCGGGAAATCGGCAGTCGTTCAAGGAATTACGATCAATCGATCGCATTGTTCCGCATCAGGGAATCATCGAAGGAGTGGAATGCGTATCGGGGTGTCCGGCCCACACGGAACCGGCAAGACGACACTGGTTCACGAACTGTGTTCCCGCTTCACCGAACTCACCCCGATCGAGGAACCGTACGTCCTCCTCGAGGAAGACGGCCACGACTTCGAATACCCACCATCACACGCCGACTACCGAGCCCAACTGACCCGCTCGATCCACCTCCTGACCACCGAACCCGACGGTTCCGTCTTCGACCGAACCCCCTTGGACTTCCTGGCCTACCTGTCAGCGACGGGCCTCGACATCGAATCCGTCACCGATACCGCTGCGGCTCGAAAAGCCTTGGCCACACTGGATCTCCTGGTGCTCGTGCCGATAACCTTAGACACCGAGCGCCTCCTCCCGCCGGCGGAAATGCTCGGCCTCCGCCGCGCGGTCGACGACACCCTGCTGGAGTTGGCCTACACCGATCCGCTGGACCTCCTCGCGAACATTCCGGTGCTCGAGCTGACCGTCCCCTTGACGGATCGAATCGAAACGATCGCCGCCATGATTCGTGAGAGTGGGTACTGACGGGGCGATCGAGGTGCGAAGAATTGGGTGAGTCGGAGCTGGGGGAGTTTCTGGGCTCGTTCGGTTGGGGCGCCGGAATGCGGACTGACGGTGACCCCGTCATGGCGGACCTGGAGCGGGTCGGCTTCGTCTGTCACGAGGCGGGAAGGGGCTTCTTGCGGGGGTACCTCGGGCTCCGGATCGACCATGGTCCGACCCTGGTCATCGCCGGGGAGCTGGTCCGGAGCTGGACGTCCTTCGATCCCTCCGTCGTCTGCACCGCCCGCGACGCGGACGTGGCCGGGCGATGTGCGGAGGTGGCCGGTGCCGATCTGGTCCCGATCGGTGTGGACAGCTTTCATCTGACGCTGTATTCGGGGAGCGATGGAAAGTTCTACGCGGGGTTCGATTCGTCGGTCTATCGCTACGGGGATGATGTCAGCGCGCTGTTCTCGATGATCAAGGTGGGAATCCGTCCAATAGTGCTGGGGGAGTGGGTGATCCGATGATGGGGCGTTAGCGGTACTCGGGACACGCGGACCGGCCCCGAGGTTGTCGGCGTGATCCCGCGCGACCCGTTGTGGATGGGGAGGTTCACGACGTCCGATCGGTCTCTCGGTGGCGGTGGAATCGGCCGAGTGGACGCGCTCACCGGCCCCTTCGTCGCCGGGCCGGGAATACGGCGAGGTAGTGCGCGCGTTGAGGAACGCGGGTGAATCATAGAAATCGTAGAGAGCAGGGGTGGACCCCGAAGATGCCCAGGTCAGCGGTGGTATAGGCTTTGTCGGTCATGAAGTCGGCTTATACGGGTCCGGTCAACGGTGCGCCCAACACGGTCTACCTCGACCACGCGGCCACCACTCCGATGCTGCCCGCCGCCGTCGAGGCGATGACGGCTGCGCTGACGACGGTGGGTAATGCCTCGTCGTTGCATGGATCGGGCCGGGCGGCGCGGCGGGCGCTGGAGGAGGCGCGCGAGGCGATCGCGGCCGAGCTGGGCGCGCGGCCGTCGGAGGTGATCTTCACCTCCGGGGGGACCGAGAGCGACAATCTGGCCCTCAAGGGCATCTTCTGGGGGCGCAGGGCGGGCGATCCGCGGCGCACCAGGATCGTCACCAGCGCGGTCGAGCATCACGCGGTGCTCGACGCGGTCGAGTGGCTGGAGAAGCACGAGGGCGCCCAGGTCAGCTGGCTGCCGGTGGATGCCGATGGCGTGGTGTCGCCGCAGGCGCTGCGCGAGGTGCTCGCCGCGCACGCCGACGAGGTCGCGCTGGTCAGCGTCATGTGGGCGAACAACGAGGTCGGCACGATCCAGCCGATCACCGAACTGGCGGCGGTCGCCGGGGAATTCGGCATCCCGATGCACAGCGACGCGATCCAGGCGGTGACCCAGGTCCCCGTCGATTTCGGTGCGAGCGGGCTGGCCGCGCTCAGCGTCGCCGGGCACAAGGCGGGCGGCCCGCACGGCATCGGCGTGCTGCTGCTCGGCAGGCAGGTGCCCTGCGTGCCGCTGGTGCACGGCGGTGGACACGAGCGTGACCTGCGGTCGGGCACCTCCGACGTGGCCGCGGCGGTCGGCCTGGCCGCGGCGCTGCGTGACGCGACCGGCGAGCTGCCCGCGCGTGCCGAGCACCTGCGTGACCTGCGCGAACAGCTGATCGCGGGCGTGCGGGAGGTGGCACCCGAGGCGGTCCTCAACGGGCCGCTCGGCGAGCGGCGTCTGCCCGGCAACGCCCACTTCACCTTCCCCGGCTGCGAGGGCGACTCGCTGCTCATGCTGCTCGACGCCGCCGGTGTCGAATGCTCGACCGGGTCGGCCTGCAACGCGGGCGTGGCATCGCCGAGTCATGTGCTGATCGCGATGGGCGTCGAGCCCTGGCAGGCCCGCAGTTCGCTGCGGTTCTCGCTGGGTCATACGTCGACCGGGGCCGATATCGAGACATTGTTGACCGTTCTGCCGCAGGTCATCGAACGGGCCAGGGCCGCGGGCCTGGCCGGCGCTAGAGGAGGTGCCTGATGCGAGTACTCGCCGCGATGAGTGGTGGTGTCGATTCGGCGGTGGCCGCGGCGCGGGCCGTGGACGCCGGTCACGAGGTGGTCGGGGTGCACCTGGCGCTGTCCGCCACGCCGGGCACGCTGCGCACCGGATCGCGCGGTTGCTGCTCCAAGGAGGACGCCGGTGACGCGCGTCGCGCCGCCGACGTGCTCGGCATCCCGTTCTACGTGTGGGACTTCGCCGACCGCTTCAAAGAGGACGTGATCGACGACTTCGTCGCCGCCTACGCCGCGGGCGAGACCCCCAACCCGTGCCTGCGCTGCAACGAGAAGATCAAGTTCTCGGCCCTGGCCGACCGCGCGCAGGCCCTGGGCTTCGACGCCGTCGTCACCGGCCACTACGCCCGGCTCGACGACGGCGTGCTGCGCCGCGCGGTCGACGCCGACAAGGACCAGTCCTATGTGCTCGCGGTCCTCACCGCCGAGCAGCTGTCGCGCGCGATGTTCCCGGTCGGTGACACCCCGAAGCCGCGGATCCGCGAGGAAGCCGCCGAGCGCGGCCTTGCCGTGGCGAACAAGCCCGACAGCCACGACATCTGCTTCATCCCCTCCGGCGACACCAGGGCCTTCCTCGGCGCCAAGATCGGCATCCGGCCCGGCGCGCTCGTCGACTCCGACGGCACCGTGCTCGGCGAGCACGAGGGCGTGCACGGGTTCACCGTCGGCCAGCGCAAGGGCCTGGGCCTGACGCACACCGCCGCCGACGGCAAGCCCCGCTACGTCACCGGCATCGACCCCGATTCCGGGACGGTCAGCGTCGGTTCGATCGAAGACCTCCAGGTCGACGTCGTCACCGCCGATCGCGCCATCTGGACCTCCGGCGAGCGCCCGGACGGGCCGGTCGAGTGCGTCGTGCAGGTGCGCGCGCACGGCGGCACCGCGCCCGCCGTCGTCACCCCCGAGGGCGACGGGTTCGTCGCGAGCCTGCGCGAACCGCTCACCGGTGTCGCCAAGGGGCAGGCGATCGTGCTCTACCTGCCCGATGCCGAGGGTGGGGACACCGTGGTCGGCAGCGGCACCATCAACGGCACCGACCGCGCCGGCGTTCCGGCCTGATCGGCTCGTACCCGCGCCGGGACGGGAGCCACGCGGGGCCGACCGAGGCCGCCGCCGTGGTGCGGGGCAGGATGGTGACCGGCGGCGACTGGCGTTCGATGAATCGAAAGGTGTTGAGCGCGTGACATTGTGGCGCAGCGAGAACTCGCAGGAGACGGCCGCACCGGAGCCGGTCGTCCCGCTCGCGGGCGGCACCGCCACCGGCATCGGCTCGTGGCCCGGCACCGATCCGCGCGAGGCGGCCGCGACGATCATCGGCGAACTCGCCGATCTCCCGCACCTGGTCGAGCTGCCCGATCGCGGCGTCGGCGCGGACATGATCGGCCGGGTCTCGGCGCTGCTCGTCGACCTGCGCTTCGATTCCACCACCCGCGGCTACCGGTTGGGCGCCCGGCCCGGCGCGGTGTCACGCCGGGCCAGGGACCTGCTGAACGAAGACCTCGACGCCATCGAAGAAGCCTGGGAGACAGCGGGTCTGGCGGGTACGGGCCGCGTGGTGAAGATCCAGTCCGCGGGCCCGCTGACCCTCGCCGCCGAGGTCGAGCTGCCCGGCGGGCACCGGATCCTCACCGATTCCGGTGCGGTGCGCGATCTTTCGGAATCCCTCGCCGAAGGGCTGGCCCGACATGCCGCCGAGGTCGCCCGGCGGCTCGGGGCCCAGGTGGTCGTCCAGCTCGACGAACCCCGGCTCACCACGGTGCTCGACGGCTCGCTCCGGGGTCCGAGCATCCTCAACACCATCCGCGCGCTCCCCGAACCGGAGGCGCTGCACATCCTCGACACGGTGATCACCGCCCAGCCCGCGCCGGTTCTGCTGCACACCTGTGCCACCCGGCCCGCCCTCACCACCCTGGGCCGCAGCGCCGCCACCGCGATCTCCTTCGACGCGGCCACGCTCACCACCCCCGACCTGGACGCCCTCGGGGAGATCCTCGACTCCGGCAAGAAGATCGCGCTCGGCCTGACCCCCACCGCGCCGCCCGCCACGCCGCCGACCTGGCGCACCGTCGCCGAACCCGGCGTCCGCCTGATCGATCGCCTCGGTTTCCCCCGTCGTGTCCTCGCCGAGCAGATCCTGGTCACCCCCGCCTGCGGCCTGGCCGGCGCGCCGCTGCCCTGGGCGCGCAAGGCCATCACCCTCACCGGCGAGGTCGCCCGCGCCTTCGCCGAGGAGCCGGAGTCGATCTCGCTCGACTGACGGCGATCATCCCGGAATGCCCCCGCGACGTGCGGTAACGGTGGCCGGAAGTGTCGGTGGGCTCGACTAGTGTTCGACAGGTGAGTGACAGCGACAGCGTGGTTTCCGTGGGTGCCGAGCCGGTGGGCGCGAGCCCCGAGCAGCGGGTGCAGTGGCAGCAGCTGGCGGACGAGGTGCGCGAGCACCAGTTCCGCTACTACGTGCGCGACGCGCCGATCATCACCGACGGTGAGTTCGACACCCTGCTGCGGCGATTGCAGGCGCTCGAAGACGCCCACCCCGACCTGCGGACGCCGGATTCGCCGACCCAGCTCGTCGGCGGCGGCTTCGCCACCGACTTCACCGCCGTCGACCATCTCGAACGAATGCTGTCGCTGGACAACGTCTTCGACTACGACGAACTGCGTGCCTGGGCAAGCCGGGTGGAGGCCGAGACCGGGCCGGACCTGCACTACCTGTGCGAGGTCAAGATCGACGGCGTCGCGCTGAACCTGGTGTACGAGAACGGCAGGCTGGTGCGCGGCGCGACCCGCGGCGACGGCCGCACCGGCGAGGACGTCACCCTCAACGCGCGCACCATCGAAGACATCCCGGCCGAACTCACCCCGAGCGCGGACTTCCCGATCCCCGAGCTGCTGGAAGTGCGCGGCGAGGTCTACTTCCGGCTCGCGGACTTCGAGACCCTCAACGCCCAGATCGTCGCCGAAGGCAAACCGCCGTACGCGAATCCGCGCAATACCGCCGCCGGTTCGCTGCGCCAGAAGAACCCGGCGATCACCGCCCAGCGCAGGCTGCGGATGATCTGTCACGGCTTCGGCCGGATCGAGGGCTACCGCCCGGAGTCCCAGCACGAGGCCTACCAGGCGCTGACCGCCTGGGGCCTGCCGGTCTCCGAGCACACCCGGCTGGTCAAGGGCATCGATGCCGTCATCGAGCGGGTCGCCTACTGGGGCGAACACCGCCACGACATCGAGCACGAGATCGACGGCCAGGTGATCAAGATCGACGAGCTGGCGTTGCAGCGCCGCCTCGGCTCCACCTCGCGGGCCCCGCGCTGGGCCATCGCCTACAAGTACCCGCCGGAAGAGGCGACGACGACGCTGCTCAACATCGAGGTGAACGTCGGCCGCACCGGCCGGGTCACCCCGTTCGCGGTGATGGCGCCGGTCTCCATCGCCGGCTCGACCGTCGCCATGGCCACCCTGCACAACGCCTCCGAGGTGAAGCGCAAGGGCGTGCTGATCGGCGACACCGTCACCATCCGCAAGGCGGGCGACGTGATCCCCGAGGTCCTCGGCCCGGTCGTCGACGCCCGCACCGGCGACGAACGCGAGTTCGTGATGCCGACGCACTGCCCCGAATGCGGCACCGAGCTGGCGCCTGCCAAGGAGGGCGACGCCGACATCCGCTGCCCGAACCAGCGGCACTGCCCGGCCCAGCTGCGCGAACGCGTTTTCCACCTGGCAGGCCGCGGCGCCTTCGACATCGAAGCCCTCGGCTACGAGGCCGCCAACGCGCTGCTCACCTCGGGCGCCATCACCGACGAGGGCGACCTGTTCGCGCTCGACGAGCAGGCGCTGCTCGGTGTCCCGCTGTTCACGAAGCAGGACGGTGCGCTGTCGGCCAACGGCGCGCGCCTGCTGGAGAACCTGAACGCCGCCAAGGACACTCCGCTGTGGCGGGTGCTCGTCGGCCTGTCGATCCGGCACGTCGGTCCGACCGCCGCTCGCGCGCTGGCCTCCGAATTCGCGAGCCTGGATCGCATCGAAGCGGCGACCGGCGACGAGCTCGCGGCCACCGACGGTGTCGGTCCCACCATCGCGGCGGCCGTCGTCGAGTGGTTCACCGTCGACTGGCATCGCGCCATCGTCGACAAGTGGCGCGCGGCGGGCGTGCGCATGGAAGACGAACGCGACGACTCCATCGAGCGCACGCTCGAGGGCCTGTCCATCGTCGTCACCGGCTCGCTGCAGACCTTCACCCGCGACGGCGCCAAGGAGGCGATCCTGGTGCGCGGCGGCAAGGCGGCGGGCTCGGTGTCGAAGAAGACGGCGTTCGTGGTGATCGGTGACGCGCCCGGCTCGAAGGCGGCCAAGGCCGAGGAACTCGGCGTCCCGATCCTCGACGAGGACGGTTTCCGGGCACTGCTGGCGGGCGGACCCGCCGCGGTCACCCCGGCGCCGGACGCCACCGAGGACGAGTAGTCGCCCGGTCGGGGTCCGCCGCGGGCGGATGGATCCCGGCCTCGCTCAGTTCGGGGTGACGGTGACGGTATTGCCGATCTGCGTCTTCATGTCGAAGCTCGAGCACTGCCCGTTGCTGATCTCCACGTGGCGGGTCGGCCGCTTCTTGATATTGGTCTGGATATCGACAGCCACATGCGTCCCCGACATCGAGCACACCTTCGACACCGGCCCGTCGGTGTAGGACACCGAACCGGCGCCCTGACAGGAATTCGTCTCGTTCCCGAGGAACACCCGGGCGGTCCCGTTCGGGCACGGATCGGCCACCGCGCTCGGCGCGCTCAGCACCACCGGCACCACGGCGCCCGCGGTCACCGCCGCGACGACAACTCCGCGAACCATCATCCGAACAGCCATCCCGCGCACCCATCCTCGTCGTCGACTCAGCTCCGCCGACCGGGCGGCCGCGGTGCCCAGCATGCTAGTGCGTCCGCGCCGAACACGCCCGGCCACGGCGGATACCGTCTGGGGTGAGCGGTGTCCTAGGCGGGGTCCTCGGGGTGCGGGCCGGTCGCGAAGGGGTTGGGCTCGTCGTCGGCGAGGACGCCGACGAAAGGGTCGCCCTCGTCGGCGAAGGTGTAGGCGCCGTCGCGGATGCGCGCGATCAGACCGTGGGTCCAGGCGGCTTCGCTGTCGGCCGAGTGGATCCACATGTTCATGATCTCGCCGATGTGGCCGAGCTGTGCGGGTCCCTGCTCGGGGGCGTAGTACTCGGTGACCGAGGAGCGCCACTGCGTGAGGCCGGTAATCCGCTGTTCGAGCAGGGCGATGGCCTCGGCGCGGGGGAGGTCGACGATGAATCCGATTGCCGCCGAGAGCATGTCCATCTTCTGGTCGTAGGAGGTCAGGGCCTGGCGGAGCAGCGCGAAGTACTCCGCGGTGCCCTTGTCGTTGATCTCGTACTCGACCCGCGGTGGGCCGCCGACCGTGCTCGGCGCGACCTCGTGCTCGACGAGCAGTCCCTGCTTGGCCATCTGCTTGAGCGCGTGATAGATCGAGCCCGGCTTGGCGTTGGACCACTCGTGGGCGCCCCAGAACTCCAGGTCGTTGCGCACCTGATAGCCGTGTGCCCGACCGTGCTGCCGGACCGCGCCCAGAACCAGCAGGCGGATCGCTGACATGGCTGTCTCCCTTCCGATGACCGGTGACCAAGGTAGCAGTATTCAAGTTTGACTAATCGCGACCGGAGTCGTACCGTGGCCGTCTAGTCAAGTTTGACCACTGAGTGGCGGAGGGGTGTAGTGACCAACCACGACCAGGCGATAGTCGTCGAAGGACTACGGAAGAACTACGGAGCCGAACGGGCGCTCGACGGCCTGGACCTCACGGTCCGGGCCGGGACCGTCCACGCGGTCCTCGGCCCGAACGGCGCGGGCAAGACCACGGCGGTGCGCATCATGTCGACGCTGCTGCGTCCCGACGCGGGACGCGTCGAAGTGGCCGGTCTCGATGTGCGCGCGGACGCCGATCGGGTGCGCGCGCGGATCGGCCTGCTCGGTCAGAGCGCGGCGGTCGACGAGGAACTCAGCGGTCGGCAGAACCTGGAGATGTTCGGGCGTCTCTATCACCTGGGCGCGCGGCGCGCCGGTGTCCGGGCCGACGAACTGCTGGCGCGGTTCGGGCTCGGGGATACCGGGACGAAGGCCGTCAAGCAGTACAGCGGGGGCATGCGGCGACGGCTCGATCTCGCGGCCTCGCTCATCGCCGAACCCGAGGTGCTCTTCCTGGACGAGCCGACGACCGGGCTCGACCCCAGGGGGCGCACGGAGGTGTGGAATTCGGTGCGGTCCCTGGTGGACGGCGGCACCACCGTGCTGCTGACCACGCAGTACCTGGAGGAGGCCGATCAGCTGGCCGACCGGATCTCGGTGATCGACCACGGCAGGGTCATCGCGGCGGGCACGGCCGACGAGCTGAAGTCCGAGACGGGCGGCGACCGCATCGACGTGGTCCTGCGCGGCACCGCCGACCTGGCGCGCACGGCGTCGCTGCTGCCCGGCGAGACCGTGGTGGACGAGGACCGGCGGATGGTCAGCGCCGCCGTCGGCGACCGGATGGCGGCCCTGACCGAGACCGTCCGGGCACTGGCGGCGAACGGGATCGAGCCCGAGGACATCGCGGTCCGGCGCCCGACGCTCGACGAGGTCTTCCTGCACCTGACGAAAGAGAACGCGGCATGAGCACGACGCAACCGGCACCGTCGGCGCTGAGCTGGGCGGTGACCGACTCGTGGACGATGACCCGGCGCGAGCTGGCGCACTGGGCGCGCCAGCCCGTGCAGGTGGTCGTCGGGCTGGTCTTCCCGGTGATGCTGCTGGTGATGTTCAGCTACCTGATCGGTGGTGGTCGGGGCGTCGACGGCGACTTCGAGGACTACCTGGTCCCCGGCATGCTCACGATGACCATGGCCTTCGGCCTCGAATCGACGATGCTCGCGGTCACCCAGGACCTCGACAAGGGCGTCATCGACCGGTTCCGGTCGATGCCGATGAACTCGGCCGCGGTCCTCGTCGGGCGCAGTATCGCCGACATGCTGCAGTCGGCGGTCGGGCTGACGGTGCTGATCGCGGTCGGGTACGCGATCGGCTGGCGCTGGCACGGCGGTGTCGCCGCGTTCCTGGGGGCGGTGGGTCTGCTGTTGCTGCTCCGGTTCGCGATGCTGTGGATCGGCATCTACCTGGCGATGGTCGCGGGCACCCCGGAACTGGTGCAGGCGGTGCAGATCCTGGTCTGGCCGATCGCCTTCCTTTCCAACGCCATCGCCGCGCCCGAATCGATGCCGTCGTGGCTGGGCGCGGTCGTCGAGTGGAATCCCATGTCGGCGACGGCGACGGCGGTGCGCGGCCTGTTCGGCAACCCGGTCGCGGCCGGTGACAGCTGGGCCGCGACCAACGCGGAACTGCTCGCGGTGGTCTGGCCGGTGGCCCTGCTCGCGGTGTTCTTCCCGCTGGCGGTGCGGCGGTTCCGGGACCTGAGCCGCTAGCCGTCCGGCGCGCTCCGGTCGAGCTCGGTGCGCCGGCTCGGCCGGGCGCCGGGCGCCTACCGCGTGCGCGGGTGCGTCGTCGCCTAGTCTTGCGAAGGATCTCGGAGAGGCGGACGACCCTTGCTGCGTAGTTTTCAGGTGACCAATCACCGATCGCTGGCCGAGGCGCAGCAATTGCGGTTGAGCAAAGGGAGCGGCAGTCCGGTCGCCGTGCCGGTGACCGCCGTGCACGGCGTGGCGGCGTCGGGGAAGACGAGCCTGGTCGACGCGCTCGCGCAGATGCGGGACGCGGTGCTGCACTCGGTGAGCGGATGGGACCCGTACGCGGGGCCGGTGCGCAGGCCGCATCTCGGATTCGCGGATCGGCCGACCGAGTTCGTCGCGGGGTTCGTGGCCGAGGGCGTGCCCTACACCTACGGCTTCCGGCTCGACAACGTCGATGTGATCGCGGAATGGCTGTACACCCATCCGCGCTCGCGCAAGCGGATCGTGTTCGAGCGCAACGGCGATCAGGTCAAGATCGGGCCGATGTTCGAGGCGGCCCGCTACGGCGTGGCGCCGCTGGTTCCGCTGGTGCGGCCGAACGCGCTGCTGCTGAGCCTGGCGGGGCAGATGTACGCCGAAGCGCTGGTGCCCGCGTATCGCTGGTTCGCCGCGAACCTGCGGGTGCAGCAGGGCGAGGCGGGCGTCGAGGAGCTCGCGCGGGATCTGGGCGGTCACATCTCGCGCTCGCCCGACAACGCGGCCCGGCTGCTGATGCTGTTGCGAACGGCGGATCTGGGTATCGAGGATCTGCTTGTCGCCGAACACGATCCGATGTACGCGGACTACCTGCGCGACCTCGACGCCGAGATCGGCACGCTGGCAGCGCAACTCGACCACGGCGGTGCCGATCCGATTCTGCTGGAACGGGAATTGAGCACCCTGCGCGCCGCCCGCGACGCGCTCTACCGGCGGATGGTGGACCGGCGCGGCGCCGCGCTGAGCCTGGTGCACGAGGGCATCGACGTGCCGTTCGAACTCGCCGACGAATCCACCGCGACCCGTGCGCTGCTGCGGGTGCTGCCCGCCATGCTCGAGGCGCTCGACACCGGCCAGGTGCTCGCGGTCGACGATCTCGGCGCCGGCCTGCCGGTGGAGGAGACCGACCGGCTCGTCCAGCTGTTCCAGAACCCGGAGACCAACGCGCGTGGCGCGCAACTGATCTACACCACCGCCCAGCGCGCGCTGATCGACCGGGGCAACGGCCGCTCGCAGCGCACCCGCGCCGCGGTCTGGCAGCTGCGCCGGGAACAGAGCGTCAGCGAGCTCACGCCACTGTGACGTGGCCGCGGGGCCGACGCCGGTCGCGCGGGGTGGGCCTACCATGGGCGGCATGCTCGAAGTGGTGATGGCCGCGGCCATGGTGACGATGCTGGTCGTGACGATCGGCGCCGTCGCCGCCCACCGGATCGGCCGCGGCGGCGGCGCGAACCTGGAACAGGGCTCGCTCTACATCACCGGCGTCAGCCCGCTGCCCGCGATGACCGGCGAGCACTACGTGACCATCACCGGCACCCTGATCGGCCCGTCCGTGCCCGGGACGGTGGTGTACCGGCGCTTCGCCTGGGACGCCGCGCAGTGGCCGTCGATCGGCGATCAGCTGCTGGTCGTCTATCCGCCGCGCAATCCGGACCGGTGGGTGGCCCAGCATCCTGGCCTGCGGTCCTACCTGGGGTCGTGAGCTCACCGCCCCGGTGAGACATGGGTGAGTTTCAGATCACAACGGCCGGGGTGGGATCATGCCCGGATGCAGGGTAACCACCATCAGACCCCGGGGAACGGCGTCCGGATCCGGACCGCCCGCCCCGAGGAATTCGCCGCCATCTCCGCGCTGACCGTGCAGGTGTATGTGGGCGACGGCTATGTCGACGAAGACGACAGCTACGTCCAGGAGCTGGGCGACGTCACCCACCGGGCCGCCGAGGCCCAGGTGCTGGTCGCCGTGCACGACGGCAAGGTCGCAGGCTCGCTCACCGTCGCGAAGCCGGGCACCCGTTACGCCGAGATCGCGTTACCGGGCGAGCTGGAATTCCGGATGCTCGCGGTGGCCAAGGACGCGCGCGGCCTCGGGGTGGGAACGGCGTTGGTGCGCGCCGTGATCGACGAGGCGCGTGCCGGTGGCTACGCGGCGGTGGCGCTGACCACCATGGGCACGATGGTCGACGCGCACCGCATCTACGAGCGACTGGGTTTCGTCGGTGTGCCGGAACGCAATTGGTCCACCAACGACGGACTGCAGCTGTACGTGATGCGGCTGGCGCTCAGCTGAGCACGGTCGCGACGATGCCTGCCAGATAGCCCAGCCGCGCCACTTCCGACGGGCGGAAGTCGGGGCCGCCGGGCCGGCCGAGCAGCAGCGACTTGCCGGTGCTGCCCAGCGGGGCGGCGGCCAGTTTGGTGTCCATGTCGCGCCAGATCTGCGGCACCCACTCGGCCTCGCCGTCGAGCCAGGACGGCTTCTCCAGCGGCATCCACGGGGCCGAACCCGCTTGCGTCTCAGGCGCACTCGGACTGCCGACGACGCGGTACGCGCCACCCGGGCCCATCCCGATGATCGTCGACCAGCCCACGCGCAGCACCCGCGGCACCCCGTCGACGAGGACCTGCAGGCGATCGTCGCGCGCACTGGCGACCTGATCGATCAGCTCGAGCTCACGATGGGTGTCGAGGACGCCGGAGTAGGGGCGGATCGAGTCGACACTCACGTCGTGGACGGACTCCGCGGCGGTGATCAGGGTGTCGGGCAGCGCGCCGGTGGGCACCTCGACCACCAGATCGTCGATCGCGAATCCGGCGCCACGCTCGACCACGTCGAGCGAGAGGATGTCCGCGCCGACCCCGCCGAGGGCGAGTGCCAGGGAGCCGAGGCTTCCCGGTCGATCCGGAAGTTGCACGCGGAGCAGGTATGACACGTGCGTTCCTTTCCTAGGCGGCCGGGGCTGTTCGACACGAATACCCGGTGACGCAATACTTACACCCCCGAGCGCGGGCTATCGAGTCGAAGTATGCGCCCCGGGGCGCGACATGCGCGAACTTTCGCGCGAGGCGGGTGCGTCCGGCACCGTCCGCCGCCCTCGATAGGCGTACCTCCGCCTGCGCTCCGGCCTGCGCAGGGCTGAGGACTGCTGCGCAGCCGTGCCGATTAGGCTGTCAGCAATAGTTCCCATACCTATGCCGAAAGGGGTCCCGCGGTGCCCGCAATCTCCCGTGACGAGGTCGCTCACCTCGCCCGGCTGTCCCGGCTGGCGTTGACCGACGCCGAACTCGACCAGTTCGCCGGTCAGCTGGATTCGATCCTCAGCCACGTGCGGACCATCTCCGAGGTCGCCGCCGACGTCCCCGCCACCGCGTCGCCGAACCCGACGACCAATGTGACCAGGCCCGATGTGGTCGTGCCCGGTCTGACTCCCGAGCAGGCGCTGGACCAGGCGCCGGCCGTGGAAGAGCAGCGTTTCCTGGTCCCGCAGATTCTGGGAGAGGGCGAATGAGCGAGTTGACCACGCTGTCGGCGGCCGAGCTGGCGGCCAAGATCCACGGCGGCGAGGTGTCCTCCACCGAGGTCACCCGGGCGCACCTGGATCGGATCGCCGCGGTCGACGGTGAGCTCAACGCGTTCCTGCACGTCGCCGGGGACGAGGCGCTGGCCGCGGCCGCCGTGGTCGACGCCGCGCTGGCCGCGGGCGAGACGCCCGCCTCGCCGCTGGCGGGAGTCCCGTTGGCGCTCAAGGACGTTTTCACCACCACCGACATGCCCACCACCTGCGCCTCGAAGGTGCTGGAGGGCTGGATGTCGCCCTACGACGCGACGGTCACCGCGCGGCTGCGCGCCGCGGGCATCCCGATCCTGGGCAAGACCAACATGGACGAGTTCGCGATGGGCTCCTCCACCGAGAACTCGGCCTACGGCCCGACCCGCAACCCCTGGGACACCACCCGCATCCCCGGTGGTTCCGGCGGCGGCTCGGCGGCGGCGCTGGCCTCGTTCCAGGCGCCGCTGGCGATCGGCACCGACACCGGCGGCTCGATCCGGCAGCCCGCCGCGGTCACCGCGACGGTCGGCGTGAAGCCCACCTACGGCACCGTCTCGCGCTACGGCCTGGTCGCCTGCGCGTCCTCGCTGGACCAGGGCGGTCCGTGTGGTCGCACGGTGCTCGACACCGCGCTGCTGCACGAGGTGATCGCCGGATACGACCCGCGTGACTCCACCTCCCGCGACGTGCCGGTGGCCCCGGTGGTCGAGGCGGCCAAGCTGGGCGCCAACGGTGATCTGAGCGGCGTGCGGGTCGGCGTGGTGCGCGAATTGCATTCCGACAGTTACCAGCCCGGCGTGCTGGCCTCCTTCGACGCCGCGGTCGCGGTGCTGAAGGAACTCGGCGCCGAGGTGGTGGAGGTGTCGTGCCCGAACTTCGAGTACGCGCTGTCCTCGTACTACCTGGTGATGCCGTCGGAGGTGTCGTCGAACCTGGCGCGCTTCGACGCCATGCGCTACGGCCTGCGTGTCGGTGACGACGGCAGCCACAGCGCCGACCAGGTGATGTCGCTGACCCGCGAGGCCGGGTTCGGTCCCGAGGTGAAGCGCCGCATCATCATCGGCACCTACGCGCTCTCGGCCGGTTACTACGACGCCTACTACGGTCAGGCGCTCAAGGTTCGCACGATGATCGCGCGCGACTTCGACGCCGCCTACGAGCAGGTCGACGTGCTGGTCTCGCCGACCAGCCCGTTCACCCCGTGGAAGCTGGGCGAGAAGGTCGACGACCCGCTGGCCATGTACCTGTCGGACCTGTGCACGCTGCCGACCAACCTGGCCGGGCACTGCGGCATGTCGGTGCCGTCGGGGCTCTCGGCCGAGGACAACCTGCCGGTGGGCCTGCAGATCATGGCGCCCGCGCTGGCCGACGACCGCCTGTACCGGGTGGGCGCGGCGTACGAGGTGGCGCGCGGCGCGCTGCCCGCGCCCGCGGGCGTCTGACAGCACTACGGAGCGGGGTGCGCTGGGCCGGATCGGCCTGGCGCACCCCGTTTTTCAGATCTCGGTCGCGCGCTTGCCGACGCCTGCGGTCATCGCGGCGAAGCCGGCGCGCAGATGCTTGCCCAGGGCGAGTTCGACGACCGGGCTGAGCCAGCCGGCCAGGGTGAACCGCGACTCGTAGCGGGTGCGGTTCGGGCCGAGCGCGACCACGGTGTGCGAGCGCAGGCTGTGCAGGGCGCCCAGCGGCACCGGCTTCATCGCGTAGCTGAACTCCGCGCCGGGGGTGTGGGTGCGGATCCACTCGCGCTGCGGGCGGCGGTTGGGGCCGAGCTGCACCTGCATGTCGATGGGCGAGCCGGGCTCCAGGGTGGTCGCCGCCTCGTAGCAGAAGGTGTTCCATTCGCCGTAGCGGTCGAAATCGGTGAGCACCTGCCACACCGTCTCGGCGGGGGCGTCGATCTCGATCGTTTCGTCGATAGTGAGGGCCATGCGGAAAAACTAGGACATGTTCTAGTTTTCGGCAACCAGGTCAGCCCAGCCGCCTGCGGCGCTTGCGCAGCGCGTCGATGATGACCGCCGAGGCCGCCGTCACCGCGAACAGGCCGAGCACCGTCCTGGCCAGCGGCCAGAGGTTCGGGCGGTCGGCCGGGTCGGTCGTCGCGAAGACGTTCTCGACCACCGGGGCGCCGTACTCCTGCCTGCGTGAGTTCACGTCGACCGCGGTGAACGCGATATCGGCCATCACCCCGCAGCGGGCCCGGGAGAACTCGTCGTCGCGCAGCTCACAGGCCGCGTGGATGCGCCGGTTCAGCGCCGCGTCCACCGAGCGCCGCGCCCACGGGCCCAGCGGTTCGTCGACCCGTTCGGCGTAGCGGAGCATGTCGTAGCCCAGGTCGTGGGCCTTGCAGGCGGGGCCGAACTCGGCGGGCAGCGTCACCGGGGAGGAGCAGCTGCCGTTCGGGTTGACCAGCAGCCCGTCCTGCTGGGCCGGGTCGTAGCCGAACTTGTAGCCGAAGTCGCGGGGGATCAGCGCGGTGGCGTCGGGATCGTCGTCGGTGAGCGCGCGCACCACCGCGGCGGCGGCCGCGTTCTCGGTGTCGGCACCGGGCGTGGTGCCCATGGCGCCGGGCGCCGACATGACGACGGCGGCGGCCATCGCCAGCCCCGCGGTGCACAGGGCGACCCCGCTGCGGCGACGGTGCGGGGCTTCGGCCGGGGAGTCGGTGTTCGACGAGGCGGAGGCGGCGGAGACGGCGGTACGGGCACGGCGAGCGGCGGGTACCGGGCGAAGCGGGGTGTTCATGGCCTCCGACGGTAAGGAGCGGGTCCGGGGGCGGGCATCCCGCTGTGGACCGGTTCTCGGGGCGCGCGGGCGGGTGACCCGGCGCCGGGGTCACACCAGGGTAGGGGGTCCGAAATCGTTCGTGGGTATGAGGTCCGCTCACCGGACGGTTCGTAGGCTCGAGCCATGCCCGGACAACTGCGCCCCGCCGCGCGCCGCATCACCGCGCGAACCTGGTTCGACCTCGCGACGGTGGCGGTCGCGCTGACCCTGTACAGCGTCGCCTGGCCGACCCTGTTCGTCACCCACGACGTGCCGGCGGCCCTGGCCCCGCTGCTGTCGGCAATGGCGGTGTTCCCGATCCTGTTCGTGCGGGTCAACCCGGCCCTGGGCTGGGCGATCTCGGCGGGCGCCGCGCTGCTGTTCTCGATCGGGATGTCGCCGCTGCCGGACAACGACCTGCCGTTCCAGGTCGTGCACGTCATCGTGCTGTTCGTGCTGCTGTTCGCGGTGGCGCTGCGGGCCGCGGTGCCGATCATCGTGGTGGCCTGGGCGGCGCAGTCGATGCTCTTCGCCACCACCATGCCCGGCTCGGCCGACGGTCCGCTGTGGGGCTGGGTGGTCGGCTTCGGCGCGCTCGCGCTGTTCGGGTACCTGCTGCGCACCGTGGTCGCCTCGCGGCGCAAGCTGGAGCGCCAGGAGGAGGTCACCGAACTCGAACGCGCGCGCAGGGCGATCCTCGAGGAGAAGGCGCGCATCGCCCGTGACCTGCACGATGTGGTCGCCCACCACATGTCCATGGTGGTGGTGCAGGCCCAGACCGCGCCCTACCGGATCGACGATCTCGACCCGGCCGCGCGCGCGGAATTCGAGTCCATCGGCGCCACCGCGCGGACCGCGCTCAACGAGATCCGCGGCCTGCTCGGGGTGCTGCGCAGCGACGGTCAGCTGCCCGAGCACGCGCCGCAACCGCGCGCGGCCGACGTGCCCGAGCTGTGCGCCTCGGCCCAGCGGGCGGGCCTGCCGGTCGAGTGGACCGTGCGCGGTGACCTGGTGACGGTGCCCGAGACGACCGGGCTGACCGTGTATCGCGTGGTGCAGGAGTCGATGGCGAACTCGGCCAGGCACGCGCCGGGCGCGCCGGTGCACGTCACCGTCGCGGTCGATCCCGGGGTGGTCCTGGTGACCGTGCGCAACGCGGCCGCGGTGGCCGTCGGCGGGCCGGGCGCGGGCGGCGGGCACGGGATCGACGGCATGCGGACCAGGGTCGAGGCGGTCGGTGGTGAGCTCGCCGCCGGGCCCACTCCGGACGGTGGCTTCGAGGTGTCGGCGAAACTGCCCACGCCGTAGGCCTCTTCGCATCGTCGGTGCGCCCATTAGGGTGGTCGAGTGGCTATTACCGTTTTGATCGCCGACGACCAGGCGATGGTGCGGCAGGGTTTCGGCGCGCTGCTGGCCGCCCAGCCCGACATCAGCGTCATCGGTGACGCGCCCGACGGCCGGGTCGCGGTGGCCGAGGCCAAGCGGTTGCGCCCCGACGTGGTGCTGATGGACGTGCGGATGCCGGAGATGAACGGTCTCGACGCCGCCCGCGCCATCCTGGCCGCCGGGTTCGACCCGCCGGTCCGGGTGCTGATGCTGACCACCTTCGACATCGACGACTACGTCTACGAGGCGCTGAGCCTGGGCGCGAGCGGGTTCTTGCTCAAGGACGCGCCCGCCGAGGAACTGGTGCGCGCGGTCCGGGTCGTCGCCGACGGTGAGGCGCTGCTGGCGCCGACGATCACCCGGCGCCTGATCGCCGACGTCACCCGCAGGCGCAACACCGTGCGCCCACCCGCCGCGCCCGCGCTCGGCTCGCTGACCCCGCGCGAGCGGGAAGTGCTCGAACTGGTCGCCAAGGGACTGTCGAACACCGAGATCGCCGAGGCGCTGTTCGTCGCCGAGCAGACCGTGAAAACCCATGTCTCCAAGGTCTTCTCGAAGCTCGGGCTGCGCGATCGAGCGCAGGCGGTGGTGCTTGCCTATGAATCCGGCCTGGTCGTTCCCGGCTGAGCCGGTGCGCTCAGCGCGGGCAGACGCCGCCGCGCAACTCCGGCAGGTGCCGCGCCAGCAGCAGCGCCATCCGGTCCAGCAGGGCGGTGGTGTCGTCGAAGGTGCCCGAATCCGCTTGCGCGGCAAGGGCGACCGCCAGCTGGCCGCTGCCGACCGGCACCAGCCCGAACTGGCGCACGGTGTAGACGCCGGTGTCGTCGTCGGGGCCCCAGCCGCCCTTGAACTCGGTGCCGTCGAGCTGGCCCAGGCCCCAGCCCTGTTCGGGCGTGATCTCGCCCATCAGCTGCCGGACCAGCTCGGTGTGCGGCAGGCAGGGCAGTCGCGAGGCGAACCGGACCTGGTTGGCCAGCGACCATTCGGTGCCGCCGAAGGAGGTGTAGTCGAGTTCGGTGCGCAGGTTCGCCTTGTCGGTGGAGATGTCGCCCGCCTCGTCGAGGACCTCCTGCACGGCCTCGGCGGCCTCCTCGCCGTCGCCGAGGGACTCCCACAGGCCCTCGGCGGCGTCGTTGTCCGACACCGTGATCGCGGCCTCGACCATCTCGAAGATGGACTGGTCCTGATCGTGGCGCAGCGCGGCGACGGCCAGCGGGACCTTGATCGTCGACCAGGCGATGCCGGTGGTCCAGTCGCCGTAGATCGTCATCCGGCCGCCGCCGACCGGCATCAGCGCCATGCCGACCTGGCCCGGCAGCTGGGCCTGCAGCTGGGTGAACTCCGCGGCCAGCGAATCGGGCAGCATGATGGACAGCCCGGGGTGCCAGGCGTCTTCGCTGTTCACCGTGACCGTGGGGGCGCTCACGGCGGTCGGGGTACCCGGCAGGGCACACGAGGCCGACAGCACGGCCGAGGCCAGCACCACACACTGCAGCAGCCTGCGACAGGCAGCCGCCTTACCGGACGACTTCACCACCGAATCCTCCCCACCACCCACTGCGCGTCGGCGCCCTGCTTCGGCGGTGCAAACTACTCGTCGAGCGCGCCCGGACAATACCGGACGACCGTTAGCAAGTTTCACCGATTTTCGGCGAGAATTCGAATGAACGTGGTCACGCCGCTGCGCGGGTGCCATGCTGGTCCGCCACAGGCGCCGGAAGGGGGTCGCAGTGCTCGACATCGGTGAGGTGTTCGCCGGGTTCACCATCGAGCGGATGCTCGGCCAGGGCGGCATGGGCACGGTGTACCTGGCGCGGCATCCGCGACTGGACCGGCTGACCGCGCTCAAGCTGCTCAATCGCGACCTGTTCGCCGACGAACGGGTGCGCGCCCGGTTCGAGCGGGAAGCCGATCTGGCGGCCGGGCTCGACCACCCCGGCATCGTCACCGTCTTCGACCGGGGGACCGAGGGCGAGCAGCTGTGGATCAGCATGCAGTACGTCGACGGGATCGACGCGGCGACCGTCGATCCGATGACGCTGCCGCCCGAACGGGCCGTGCAGATCATCGAAGGGGTCGCCGACGCACTGGATTACGCGCACGGCAGGGGCGTGCTGCACCGGGACGTGAAGCCGGCCAACATCCTGCTGGCCCGCTCCAGCGGCGGACAGGGCGAGCGGGTGTTCCTCACCGACTTCGGCATCGCCCGCCTGCGCGCCGATTCCACCCACCTCACCCAGCAGGGCATGTTCACCGCGACCCTGGCCTACGCCTCGCCCGAACAGATGACCGGCGCCGAACTCGACCACCGCTCCGACCAGTACTCCCTGGCGTGCGCCCTGTACTGGCTGCTCACCGGCATCGCGCCGTTCGACTCGCCCGACCCGAACGAGATCATCCGCGGCACCCTCTACCTCAACCCGCCACCCCTGGCCCTGCGTCGCCAGGGCCTCCCGCCCGCTCTGGATGCCGTCCTCGCCGCCGCCATGGCCAAATATCCAGTCGCCCGCTTCGACTCTTGTACCGCCTTCGCCAAGGCCGCCCGCCAGGCTCTCACCTCCAACACCCCACCCTCGCTACCGCGTCCCCCGGCCAACACCCCGGCCTTCTACCCACCCGCCCCGGTGGGCCCCTACCAGCCCCAGGCCCCCGGCTACGGCCCCAACCCCGCCCAGCCGATCCCGCCCGCCCCCCACCCGGCTTGGCGCCCACCACACCAACCTCCCGCCCCCGCCGGACCCGTCCCGGTCCCGCCACGGGCCCCCGTCCCGCCCCCCGCCGGATACGCGCCACCGCACCCAGGCCCGGCCGCCCAGCCGCCTGCGGCTCAGCCGGGGGCGCAACCGCCTACGGCGCAAAAGGGTGTTCAGCCACATGCGGTGCAGCAACCGCCGGTAGCACAACAGGCTGCGCACCCACCGATGGCGCAGCAACCGCCCGCGGGGCCACCCGGTGTTCAGGCGCCTGGGGCGCACCGGTCGCCCGGTGTCGCGCAGGTACCCGTGGCGCAACAGATTCCGGGTGCGCAGCCGGGTGCGCACGCGGCTGTCATGCCTGCGTCATCGATCCCGAATCCTGTTGCCGCTCAACCATCCTCGACCCAGCCGCCGAGTGGACCGATTCCCGCCGTGCCACCGGCGCCCGGCGCCCAGTCGACGGAGCCGCCCGCAGGGCAACCGCACGGTGCGGATCTGCGCGGCGCGCAGTCACCTTCGGTAGTCGGATCCGGTCGTGCGCGGTTCGCGGGCGATCGGGTCGGAGCAGGCGAGTCGCGGCAGGTGGGGGAGAGCGCAGATGGTGCGTCGGCCGCCGCGGTGCCCGGGGTGGTCGCTGGAGTGGCCGCCGCGACGTCGTGCGGGAGTTCGGCGACGAACCGTGGCACCGTCGACGACGGGACGCGTTCATCCGGCGACAACGACAGCAGGGCTGAAGGTTCCGCCTCGACAGCGGGGCAAGCGGATACCGATTCGGTCGTGACCGATGTCGTCCCGATGCCGGACACCGGGCAGTTGGATGTCGCGAACGCGAATGCTCTGACCGAGGTGACGCCGGTGACGCGCTCGGCTGGCAGCGCGGGCCCGATTCGCGAATCAGCCAGCGTTCGAGGCGATTCCGGTACCGCCACTGGTACCGAATCGAGTTCGCCGGAGCGTCAGCCGGTGAGTGGCGTTCTCGGGTCTACCCGAGCCGCTGATCGCCCTGCGGAGCAGGACGGTGACGGCGGCCCGGCGATCGGCCAGAACCTCGGGCCCGCAGGTTCGCCGCAGCAAGGCAGCGAGCGACACGAGGCGCCGGGTCACTCCGCGTCACCCGGCGACGAGCGGGCCGAGGCCGTCGGCTCCGTGCCTGGGCACCGGGGTTCGCCGCAGGAAGGCGTCGCGCAGGACCGGGGGGCGCCGCAAGCAGGGGTGGAACTGCCGGTTTCGACAGGCGATGAGCCGGATACGGCGCCCGGGTCCGGGGAATCGCCGCACCTCGACCTTGCCGCCGATGGCGAGCGGGGATCGGTGGGCGGACCGGATGCTGGGCAGGGCAGCTCCCTGCACGCTGGCGTGCCCCTGTCCGGGGATGCCCAGGCTGGGCTTGCGAGGGAAGCGGGTGCGACGTACGGGTCAACCGCCGGACAAGGGATCGCGCAGCACCGAGTTGTCCCGCCCGAGGACGGGTTGCCGCAATACAGCGGTGCGCCGAATGCCTCCCCACAACCAGGTGGTGCGCCGAGTGGCTCGCCGGAGGCGGGTGCTGTGTCGAGTGGGTCGCCGCAGGCCGGTGGTGCGCCGAATGCCTCGCCGCAGGCTGGTGGTGTGCCGAGTGGTGCGCCGCAACCAGGTGGTGTGGCGGGTGCGTCGCCGGGGGCGGGTGCTGTGGTGAGTGGCTCGCCGGAGGCGGGTGGTGTGGCGAGTGGCTCGCCGCAGGCTGGTGGTGTGGTGAGTGGGGCGTCGCAACCGGGTGGTGCGCCGAGTGCCTCGCCGCAACCAGGTGGTGTGCCGAGTGGGTCGCCGCAGGCGGGTGGTGTGGCGAGCGGGTTGCCGCAGGCGGGAGGTGTGCCGGGTGCATCACCGCAGGCGGGTGGGGTGCCCGGTGGGCCGCCAGTAGGGCAGGGGCCGTGGGTGGGGCCGCGTCGGCCGGTGCGGCGGCGGATGTCGCGGGTGCATCGGCTGGGATGGTTGTTGCTGGCGGCGTTGGTGTTCGCGCTGGTGGGGTTGCTGGTGGCGTTGGTGGTCGTGGTGCTGCCCGACGGGGACGAGGACGTGGACGCGGCGGGTGGGACGGCCAAGGGGCCGTCGAGTTCGGCGGCGGCGGTGGTGGGGGATGCGTTCGTGGCGAGTCGGCGGGTGTTTCCGACGCTGGTTCCGCAGGGGGCGGTGGCCGAAGGCGAGGGGTATCGGGGCGCGCAGTGCGTCGCCGTGCGCGGGGTGAGCGAATTGCAGTGGAAAGAGCCCGCGCTGCAGTGGAATCCGATCAGCGCGGGCTGGCAGTGCGAGCGGACCGACAACAGTGCCGGGTCGGTGAGCTACCTGGTGCTGGAGTATCCGACGGCGGCGCAGGCGCGGTCGGTCGTGGAGGCGATGCCCGCGGCGGTGCGGTACCAGGGGAACAAAGACGGAGTGCCGTTCACGTTGCGCCGCTGGGTGGTTCCCGACCAGGCCAGCGTGCGCACCCAGACCGCCCACCAGGTCGTGAGCTTCCCCGACGACTCGACCCGCGCGAAATACGTGATCGCGGTGAGCCGCCGGGGCAGCAGCGGCATGGCGGGGGCGCCCCGGCCGACCGCCCAGGACGAGGTGATCGCCTGGTGGGAGGACGTGCCACTGTGACGCTCCGAATTCAGCGGACGGTGTACCGCCACAGTGTCACTCGACTCGCCTGATCGCGGAGTACCGGAACGCGCGCGAAGAGGAAGGATCGGCGGCCGAGGCGGTCCGGGCCGACCGATACCCGGCGGCGTCCGCGCCTGCCCGTGGCGCCCTCGCAGAGCTCTCCGTCGCGGCGGCATCCTCGAATGACGCCGCGACGGAGAGATCCTCAGTCGACCGCCAGCGCCGCCACGATCGGCATCCGGGCCGCGCGGAAGGCGGGTGGGATGGACCCGAGCAGCGCCAGCCCGAGGGCGACGGCGCCGTAGACCACCAGCAGCGGGCTCGGCCGGTAGACGATGTCGATCGTCATCGCGTGCCCGATCGCCACGGTCGCCAGGTACTGCACGGCCGCGCCGACGACGAGTCCGATGGCGGCGCCGATGAATCCGATGCCCGCCGCCTCGGCCAGCACCGAGCGCAGCAGGAATTTGCGGTTGGTGCCCATGGCCCGCAGGACGCCGAGTTCGCGGCGCCGCTCCAGGACCGACAGCATCAGCGTGTTGAGCAGCGCCACCGTCGCCACCAGGACGACGATCCACAGGATCATGTTGCTCATCGCCGCGCCCTGCTGCACGCTCGACGAGATGGCGTTCACCGCGTCGGCGCCGCTGTCGATGTGGATCTCCTGCGGCACCGCCGCGCGGACACCGGCCCGCACCGCGGCCGGGTCGGCGCCGGGCGCGAACTTCACCGCCAGGATCGTCTCACCGGGCCGCTGGTACCACTCCCGCATCTGATCCAGGCTCATCATCACCACGCCGGACACGGCGGTGAAATACGGAATCACCTGCAGCACCGGCACGGTCCGCTCACCCGACGGCGTCGGCATGGTGATCTCGTCGCCGACCGCCAGCTTCATCGACCGGGCCACGTCCCTGGTGATGACGACGCCCTCACCACGGCCCAGCTGATCGATCACGGCCTTGTCGACCGCGCCGAGCCGGGCGTCGTCGTAGCTGGGCGGATAGCCCTGCAGCATGACCCGCCCGCTGCCGACCGTCGCGAACGCCATCTGCGCGGGCCGCACGTGCTCGACGCCGGGCACGGCGGCCACCCGCTCGGCGATCTCGGGCGGCAGCACCGGGCCGGTCGGGAACTGTTCCACCGGACTGGGACTCACGTAGAGGTCGGCGTCGCCGAGGCTCTCGAACGAATCGGTCGCGGAGTCGACCATATTGCCCGACGCGCCGCCGAGCGCGACGACCGCCGCGACGCCGATCATCACCGTCATCGCGGTCGCCCAGACGCGACGCGGCGCCCGCTCCAGGGTGGTGGCGCCGAGGGCGCCGGGGGCGCCGAACCAGCGTGCGATGCCCGCGGCGGCGCGCACGATCGGTCCGGTCGCGGCGAAACACAGCAGGACCGCCGCGGCGAAGGAGGTCGAGATCGAGGCGAGCGAGAGCCTGCCGAGATCGAGCGCGGCCACGGTCACGGCCGCGGCGGCGAACCCGAGACCGCCGATCAGGGCGGCCCAGCGCAGCGGCTTGCTCGACGACGCGCCGACCGTGGCCTCCACGGGTGCGAGCGCCTCGACGGGCGCGACCTTGTACACCTGCCTGGCCGCGATCGCCGCCGCCAGCACCGTGGCGATGACACAGGCCGCGATGGCGACGGGCACCGCGTAATTCGGCACCATGAACTCGGTGCGCGCCTCCACAGACTGGACGATCGCGGCGGGCAGGCGCCCGATCGCGAACCGGCCCATGGCCGCGCCGACCGCAGCGCCGATCGCGCCGCCGATGAGCCCGAGCAGCGCCGCCTCGACGAGCAGGTCGCGCACCATCGGCCCGCGCTGACTGCCGATCGCGCGCAGCAGCGACAGCGTCGGCCTGCGCTGGGCCACCGCCATGCTCATCGCGTTGTAGATCAGGAACGCCGAGACCATCAGCGCCGCCGCCGAGGACATCAGCGTGGAGTACCGCATGATCTGGATCGCGCCGCCCGCCTGCGCGGTCCGCAGGCTGGGCTCGGCGACCACGGCGCGGCCGTCGACCACCGCGGTGAGGTCGGCGCGCAGTTTCGCGATATCGGTGCCGGGCGCGGCGATGATCTGCACCGAGTCCAGCTTGTCGACCCGGTCGAGCAGTAGCTGCGCCAGCGGCAGCGGGGCGGCGACCAGGTGGCCGCCGTTGAGCCGGTTGCTCGCCTCGTCGTCGAGGACGCCCGCGACGGTGGCGGTGCCCCAGCCGATCGGGACGCTGTCGCCCTCCTTCAGGCCCATCGCGGCACCGACCAGCACCCCTTTCGGCGTGGTGAGCAGCTTGTTCGTGTACTTCGACATCGGTCCGGCCAGGTCGCTGCCGAGGGCGGCGATGGTGGCGTCGGCGCCGATCAGCAGCGCCCGGTCGGGGCCCGCGCCGAGCGTGCTGCGCAGCATCGGCACCGCCTTGGTCACCCCGGGCGTCGCCGCGATCCGGGTGAGCAGCGACTGCTCGAAGCCGGCGTCGGTGATGCCGGTGATCTCGAGGACACCGTCACCGGCCAGCCCCTGGGTGAGCTTGTCGACCGAGCCGGTGACCGAGCCGGAGATACTGAGCACGGCGACCAGCAGTGCCGCCGACACCGACATCACCGCCGTCGACATGAAGGTGCGACCGGGATGCCGGACCAGTTCACCGATGTTGAACAGCCGCAGGCGATCCCAGAAGGCGGCGATCATGCGTCCACCCGCGCCTGGACGATGTCGTCGGCGTCGATGCGGCCGTCGTGCAGGGTGATCACCCGGTCGCAGTGGGCGACCGCGCCCATGTCGTGGGTCACCATCACCACCGAATTGCCCTGTGCGGTGATCTCACCCAGCAGATCGAGGATCGCCGCGCCCGTCTTGGAGTCCAGGTTGCCGGTGGGCTCGTCGGCCAGGATCAGCGGCGGATCCATGATCAGCGCGCGGGCCACCGCGACGCGCTGCATCTGTCCACCGGAGAGCTCGGCGGGCCGGTGCTGGGCGCGTTCGCCGAGCCCGACCAGCTCGAGCAGTTCCAGCGCGCGCGGCTTGGCCTTGCGTAATCCGGTGCCGTCCAGCAACTTCGGCACCGCCACGTTCTCCCAGGCCGACAGCGTCGGCAGCAGGTTGAAGAACTGGAAGACGAAACCGACCTGCTGCAACCGGAACGCGGCCTGCGCGTCCTCGCTCAGATCGCCGATCTCGGTGCCGCGGAACCGGATCGAGCCCTCGTCGGGCCGGTCCAGCGCGCCCAGCAGATGGAGCAGGGTGCTCTTGCCCGAGCCGGAGGGCCCGATGATCGAGGTGAACTGGCCTGCCTCGATGCGCATGCTCACCTCGTCGAGCGCACGCACCTGCTGATCGCCGACGTGATACTGCTTGACCACCCGCGTCAACTCCAGCATCGGCGGCTGCGGCGAATCGTTGTCCGGCATATCGTGTCCCCCAGGGGTTTTCGGTTGTCGGGAAGTCAGCGCGCGAAGGCGCGGGTACGGGTAGTCTGCACGGTCGTCGCGCGTGCGTCGAGAATTGCCCGCAGCGCCGGCTGCTCGGCGGCCAGTTCCAGATAGGCCTCGACCGCGGAATGTCCCTCGATCTCGGCCTGTTCGAGCTTGGCGCGCAGGTGGTTGTTCCAGCGGTAGGCCAGGGCTTGCAGCAGTCCGTCGGGGCCGCCGAAGAGGCGATCCACCTCGGGGAGACCGGCGAACAGGGTGGGGTCGTTCGGGTCGATCGCTGCCCTGGCGAGCACGGTGTGCACGATCTCGGTGCGTCGATGCTGATCGGTCCAGGTCATGGGCTTCACCTTCCGTGAGCGATGTGGCCAACGCTACGGTCGCGCCGCACCGGAATCGTCGTGCCCGGGACCCGACTTCTCCTCCTACCCCGGTAGGAGGCCGGGCCCGTTCCCGGGACGATGACGAGCCGATGGCCCGGCGGCTAGCCTTACCTCATGGAGGTGAGTCACGCCCTTCCCGCGCACCCGGCGGGCCTGCGCAGTCGCTGGCGGCGGCTCGCGAGCCGCCCGCGCGACGGGTTGCGGCGGGCGCTCGACATCTGCCGCGAGCGCATCGAGTCGCTGCCCTACGACTACCCGCCCGCCGTGATCATCGGCGCCGACCTGGCTCTGCTGGTGATCACCGGCGCGGCCGTGATCCAGCGGCACTCCTACTTCCCGAGCCCGCTGCCGCTGATCGCGATGGCCACCGCCTTCCTGCCGATCCCGCTGTTCGCGATCTTCGGGGTGAAGCCGCATCCGGCGCTGCTGAAGGGGTCGGCGCTGCTGTCGACCGGGCTGTTCCTGCTGCAGCCGGTCGATGCCGATTTCGCGCCGTTCGTGCTGGTGATCGTCGCCGGTGAGGTGGCGGCGGTCGCGACGCGCGGGATCACCGTCGGCTTCACCCTGCTGGCGATCCTCGAGCTGGTCGCCTTCGACCTCGCCGGCCACGTGCAGTGGGGCTCGGGCGAGCGGTTGCAGGGACTGCCGATGTACGTGCTCGGCGTGATTCTCGGCGTCTTCGTCGGGGTGCTGCTGCAGTACCAGCGCCGTTTCCTCTATCAGGAGCGCGAGAACCAGGCCATTCGCGCCGGTCAGGCGGCCGACGAGGAACGGCGCCGGATCGCCCGCGAGGTGCACGACGTGATCGCGCATTCGCTCTCGATCACCCTGCTGCACCTGACCGCGGCCCGGCGCGCGTTGCAGACCGACGACGACGTCACCGAGGCGGTCGACGCGCTCGTCGACGCCGAACGGCTCGGCCGCCAGGCCATGGCCGACATCCGGCGCACCGTCGGCATGCTCGACTCAGGCCCAGCGCAGCTCACCCCCGAGCCCAGCGCCGCCGACATCGACGAACTCGTCGGCGATTTCCGCCGCGCCGGACTCACCGTCGACTACGACCGCACGGGCGACCTGGCCGTCATCGAGGGCGCCGTCGGGCACGCGCTGTACCGGATCGGGCAGGAATCGCTGGCCAATGTCGCCAAGCACGCGCCCGGCACCCCGGCGGCGGTGTGCCTGGACGTGACCACCGAGGCGGCCACCCTGGTGGTGACCAACGCGCTGCCGCTCGGTCCGCCGCCGCGCCGCGATATCGGCATGGGGCTGCGCGGCATGCGCAAACGCACCGAACTGCTCGGCGGCTCGATCAGCGCGGGCGCCGCGGGCGACGGGTGGACGGTGCGCGCGCGGTTCCCGCTCAAATCCGGCGCGTGCGCCACCATCACGGCCATGCTGCCCAGCATGCTCAAGCCCCGACCCCAGGAGGACATGTGACGGCCGCGGCGCCGATCGACAACCCGGTGACGGTGCTCGTCGTCGACGATCAGGAACTGGTGCGCGGTGGACTGCGCCGGATCCTGCGCCGACGCGACGGCTTCACCGTCAGCGAGTGCGCCGACGGTGACGAGGTGGTGGCCGCCGTCGCCGCCGATCGGCCCGACGTGGTGCTGATGGACCTGCGGATGAAGCGGGTCGGCGGCATCGATGCGACGCGGTTGCTGCGGGCCCGCCCGGACGCGCCGCCGGTGCTCGTCCTCACCACTTTCGACGACGACCAATTGCTCTCCGGCGCACTGCGCGCGGGCGCGGCCGGGTTCCTGTTGAAGGACTCACCCGCCGAGGACCTGATCCGCGCGGTGCGCACGGTGGCCGCGGGCGGCGCGTGGCTCGACCCCTCGGTCACCGGCAGGGTGCTCACCGCCTATCGGACCGTCAAACCGAGCGGGACCCGCGCCGATCGACGGCTCGGCGAGCTCACCGCACGCGAGTACGAGGTGCTCGAATTGATCGGCCGAGGCCGGGTCAACAGCGAGATCGCCGCCGAACTCGGCATCTCCGAAGTCACCGTGAAAAGCCACGTAGGACACATTTTCGGCAAGCTCGACCTGCGCGATCGCGCCGCCGCCATCGTGTTCGCGTTTGACCACGGCGTGGTGACACCGGGAGAATCCTCCTTCTGACGAGCAGGTCTTCGGGCATGCGAGAAGTGGGAGGCGGACGCTGGTGCAGGCACCTGGGTCACGGACGGGGAGCAGGTTCGGTCCGTACGAGTTGCGGTCGATGCTGGGCAAGGGCGGAATGGGTGAGGTCTACGAGGCCTACGACACCGGCAAGGACCGGGTAGTCGCCCTGAAGTTGCTGGCGCCCGAGCTCGCCCAGGACCCCGCCTATCAGGTCCGCTTCCGCCGGGAGTCCCAGGCGGCGGCCAAGCTGGCCGAACCGCACGTCATCCCGATCCACGACTGGGGCGTGATCGACGGGGTGCTGTTCATCGACATGCGCCTGGTCCCCGGTACCGACCTGCGGTCCGTGCTGCACACGGGCGGGCCGCTCAGTCCCGAGCGCGCGGTCGCCGTCGTCGAGCAGATCGCCGCCGCCCTCGACGCCGCGCACGCCGGTGGCCTGGTGCATCGCGATGTGAAGCCCGCCAACATCCTGGTGACGCCCGCCGACTTCGCCTACCTCGCCGACTTCGGCATCGCCCACACCGAGGGCGACAGCGCGGTGACCCAGGCCGGGATGGCCATGGGCTCCTACATCTATATGGCGCCCGAACGCTTCGACGTCGGCCCGATCTCGCATCGCGCCGACGTCTATTCGCTGGCCTGCGTACTGCACGAATGCCTCACCGGCGCCTCGCCGTTCCCCGCGGCCAGCATGAGCGTGCTGATCCGCGCCCATCTCTCCGAGGCCCCGCCGCGGCCCAGCGAGATCCTGCCCGGCCTGCCCACCAGCCTCGACGAGGTCATCGCCCGCGGCATGGCCAAGGACCCGGCCGATCGATACCCCAGTGCGGGCGCGCTCGCGGTCGCGGCGCGGGACGCGCTGGCCGCGGCGATGTTGCAGGGTGGTGCGCCGCTGCACACGCCGGGTACCCGTGGTCCCGTCGGCAGCGGACAGTCGCCGTTCGGCGCGGCGGGTGCGGCGTTCGGCGCCGCGGCCGCCGCCACCGGTGCCCGACCGATCCCGCCGGGCGGGCTGGCCGCCGGTGCGACGACCGGTGGGCGCGCTGTTCCCGGTGCGCCGGCGGGTGCGACGACCGGTGGACGTGTTGTTCCGGGTGCGCCTGCTGGTGCGACGACTGGCGGATCCGCTGTTCCGGGTGTTCCCGGCGCGCCTACCGGTGGGCGGGCTGTTCCTGGGGCCACCACCGGGGGACGGGTTGTTCCGGGTGGAACTCCTGACGGTGCGACGACTGGAGGACGAAACGTGTCGAGCGGTGCTGCGACCGGTGGCCGCCCGGCTTCCGGCGGAACTCCCGCCGGGCCGACAGCCGGTGGACGCGCCGTCCCCGGCGCGCCGGGGGAGGACGCCCAGGAGCCCGCGCCGACACCGACGGGTGAGTTCCGGGTCGTCGGCGCGGTGACCGCGACCGGCGGCATCGAGACCTCGCGCAGCCAGACCAGCGCGACCGGTGCGCAGCCGACGCTGATCATCCGTCCGCCCGCGGCCGCGCCCGGCCCGGCAGAGACCACCGGGTTCCATCGCATCCCGGTCGAGGGCACCGGCGAGATCTCCATTCCCGCGGTGATCCAGCCGACCGGTCCCGCCGAGATCCGTGTCGCCGACACCCATTTCACCCCGCTCCCGTCGGCGGACGAACCGCCTGCGCCGGAGCCCCCGCCCGCTTACACCCCGGACCAGGGCCTGCCGAAGATGCGCCCGTTCCCGGACGCGCACCTCTACGGCGGTGCCCAGCCCGGCGACACCTCCGGCCCGGTCCCGGCTCCGCCGTTCCCCGGCCCCACCGGTTTCGTGCCACCCGACCCCGACCGCCCGGCCCCGCCGCCCCGGCTCGACGCACCCTCGGGCCCGGTCCCGCAGCGCGCCGCCCCGACCCAGCGGTTCGGCGGCGACGGTGCCGTGCCGGAAACCCACGGCCCGTCGAATCCGAACCCCCGCTTCGCGCCGACCCAGCAGTACGGCGACCAGCCTCCGCGATTCGATTCGTCCGCCGACCTCTTCGACGACAGCCACGCGAATCCGGGTGACCCCGCGCGGCCGCTCGGCGGCAGCCGCGCGCCCGGCGGATTCGGCCCCGATGGTCAGCGCTTCGACCACCCGGACGCCCGATTCGCTTCCCCCGCAGGATCGTTCGACGACCCAGGCCCCACCGCGGCACCCCGCTTCGCGCCGACGCAGAAGTTCGACGCCGATCAGTTCGGCCCGGACGACCGGTTCAGCGGCCCGGCGGATGTCAATCCCGCCGCCCCGGAACGGGACCTGTTCGACGACGGACGGCCCACCCCGGCACCGGGTGTCGCGCCGACGCAGAGGTTCGACGGCGAGCAGTTCGGCCCGGACGCGATGGGCGCGGGCGGCCTGTCCGGCGCCCCGGCCCGGTTCGGTGGCCCGGCCGACGACACCGATCCGCCCTCCCGCTTCGCGGCCCCGACCGAACAGTTCGGTGGTGCCCCGGATCGTTTCGGCCCGCCGACCGAGCAGTACGACCCGGCCGATCCGCCGCGCTCCGCGGCGACCCAGCATGTCGGCGGTGCGAACGACCGGTTCGGTCCTCCGATCGACCCGTCCGACGCGCAGCGCTCGGCCGCGACCCAGCATTTCGGCGGCGCTCCGGACGACCGGTTCGGTCGCGCCACGGAGCAGTACGACCAGCCGCGACCCGCTACCGCGCAGCGTCCGGGCACGGAGGATCACTTCGGCCCGGCCACCGAGCACTACGATCCGAAGCAGCCGTTCGGCGGCACTCCGGGCGACGGGTTCGGTCCGGCCACCGAGCAGTACGACCCGACGCGATCGCCCGCGGCGCGACCGTTCGGGGGTGCCCCGGATGACGGGTTCGGTCCCGCCACCGAGCAGTACGACCCGCAGCGGTCGGCCGCCACCCAGCACTTCGGCGGTTCGCCCGACGGTCTGTTCCCCGCGACCGAGCAGTTCGACCCGGCGGGTATCGACGCGCAGCGGTCCGCGCCGACCCAGCACTACCAGGGCGGCGCCGACCCGTTCGACGACCAGGATCCGCAGCGGGCCCAGGCGACCCGGCAGTATCGCGGCGGCGCGGCACCGTTCCCCGCACACCAGGCGCCCGACGATCCGGCGCGCGCGGCCGCGACCCAGCACTACGCCGGGGGCGCGCCGGATGCCTACTCCCAGTACGACGATCCGCACGGCTCCTACGGTGATCACGCCTACCGCGACCCGAACGATCCGTACGGCCCCGACCCGGGCTACGCGCCGGATCCGGCCTGGCAGCAACGGGATTCGGGGCGCAGGCGCTCGCCGTTGCTGCCGATCCTCGTCGGCGTGCTCGCCGTCGTGGTGCTGGCCATCGGCGGCGCGATCGGCTGGCGGCTGATGTCGGCGGCGGATTCGGCGGAGACCACCAGCGCCGCGCCGAGTTCGGCCGCGCCGGGCAGTACCGGCGGTGCCCCCGGGACCACCGCGCCGCGGGCGACCACCGCCGCACCGACCACCTCGGCCGGTCCGGTGACCCTGCCCGCGGGCGCCCAGCCCTGCGAATCCGGTACGGCTGCCGGCGCATTCGGCAAGGCGGCGGTCGGGACCGCGGTCACCAGCTGCGGCTTCGCCGAAGCGGTCCGGGCGGCCTACGTCAGCGGTGGCACGGCACCGGGTCCGCGACCGGTGGTGGCGGCCAGCCCGGTGACCGGCCGCACCTACACGATGACCTGCACGCCCGAGGGCAAGCTCGTCACCTGCACCGGTGGCGAGAACGCCGTGGTCTACGTCTACTGACCCACGCGGGTCAGCGCGCGGACGACGCCACCGCCACCACGGTGTCACCGAGCCGGGTGATGGTGGCCGGATCACTCCACGACCCGGTGATCGACACACCGTCGGCGACCACGTCGGCACCCGCCGCGCGCAACCGATCCGCCATGTCCTGGTTGACCACCTCACCGGGCCCGGCCGTGATCACCGCGACCGGCTTGCCCGCGATCGCCGGCGCCGGGCCCGACCCCGCGTGCGTCAGCCAGGCGATCACGCTCTGGGCCAGCGCGGGCACCGCCGTCGACTCGTCGGCGAACAGCAGCACGCCGTCGGCCTCCAGTGTCGAGCGGCGCAGCTGGTTGGCGATCAGCGGCCGCCCGTCCTCGGTGTCGAGATCGGCCCGGTAGCCGGGCAGGGTGTCGAGTTCGGCCAGCGTCACCACGTCGACGTCGTTGCGGATCGCGACCCGCTGGGCTTCGGTCGCCAGCTGCGCCGGGGCGGAGTCCGCGCCGGGTGCGGCGACGAGCGCGAGCAGATAGGCCATGGTCGCCCCACCTACCTGGCCTGCCGGGCGATCTTCTGCGCCGCCGCCTCGATCGCCGCGTCGTCGGCCGCGCTCAGATCGAGGACGCCGATGCCGGTGATCCGGTCGGCCAGCGCGTGGTTCGTCTCCTGCAACCGCAGCGCGAAATCCTCGGCCACATCGGACTTCCCGGTGCCGTGCCCGAGCAGCACGAACGACGCGGGGCCGATCTCCTCGAGCAGCGCGACGGCGAGATCGTCGAAGTAGCGCAGGTACACCTGGTGATCGTCGTGCCCGGTGTGCCGCTCGACCGTGCGCAGATGCCGGGCGACGGGGTCGGCGTTGCGGACGTCGCGCTCGGTGTCGCTGACGCCGGTGGTGTCCAGGTCGAAGTGCAGGATCCGGGCGGTCTCGGCGTCCATCGCGACGGCGAACAGCGATCCGGCGCCCTTCAGTTCGGGGTGTTCGGCCAGCAGTTGCCGCGCGTGCTCGATGTCGCCGATGGCGACGCGGCCGTCGTGCGGCCGGTGGAAGACCTCGCGGTGCCCGTTCATCCGCACCGCGAGCCGATCACCCGATTCCTGCTCGACCGCGTCGGCGAGGTCCTCCCACAGGGAGACGAACCGGGTCCATTCGAGGTCGCGGGGCGCCGGATGTCCGGTGATCGCCGCCAGCGTCTTGCGGGTATGCGCGTTCACAGTGTTCTCCTCGGCGGGTCAACTCGATGGTGTGACAGTGACTTTCACGCTCTTCATCAGCGGTTGATCGCTCTCGGTGCTGAAATCGCCGATCGCGCACAGCACGTTCATCTCCGGCATGTACCCGGCGGCGCAGCCCGGCGGGATGTCGTAGGGGACCACCTTGTACCGGTGCAGCGAGCGGGTCGACCCGTCGCGGGCGGTGCTGGTGATGTCGACCTCGTCGAACTCCTTCAGCCCGCGTTCGCGCATGTCCTGGTCGTTCATGAAGATCAGCGTGCGCAGGTTCTTCACGCCGCGATAGCGGTCGCTGTCGGAGTAGATGCTGGTGTTCCACTGATCGTGGGACCGCTGAGTGGCCAGGGTGAGCACGCCGGGCGGGTTGATGGTGTCGGGCAGGGTCACCGTGGAGAACTCGGCCTTGCCCGACGGCGTCAGGAAGATCAGTTCGCGCGCGGGCTGGCGGATGCGGAAGCCCAGCGGCAGCCGGACCCGGCGGTTGTAGTCCTCGAAGCCGACCAGCGCCTTCGACATCACCTCGCGGATGCGGTCGTAGTCCTCGATGTAGTACTCCCACGGCGTCTTGGTGTGCGGCAGTGTGGCTTTGGCCAGGCCCGCCACGATCGCGGGCTCCGACATCAGGTGTTCGGAGGCGGGCTTGCGAATGCCCCGCGACATGTGCACGACCGCCATGCCGTTCTCCATCGAGGTGATCTGCGGACCGCTGCGCTGCTCGTCGCGCTCGGTGCGCCCGATGCAGGGCAGGATCAGCGCGCGCCTGCCGTGGACGACGTGGCTGCGATTGAGCTTGGTGCTGACGTTGACGGTGAAGCCGCACTTCCGGTAGGCCTCGAAGGTATAGGCGGCATCCGGCGCGGCGGCCACGAAATTGCCGCCCATGCCGAGGAAGAACTCGACCTTGCCCGCCTGCATCGCCTGGATCGTGGACACGACGTCGTAGCCGTTCGCGCGCGGTGGGTCGATCTTGCACACCTGGGCCAGCCGGTCCAGGAACTCCGCGCTCGGATTGTTGTCGATGCCGCACGTCCGGTTGCCCTGCACGTTGCTGTGCCCACGCACCGGCGACGGGCCCGCACCCTCACGTCCCAGATTGCCGCGCATGAGCAGGACATTGACGATCTCGCGGATCGTGTCGACGCCGTGCTCGTGCTGGGTGATGCCGAGGCACCAGCTCATGACCGTGCGGTCGGCGTCGCAGTAGATGCCCGCGGCCTTGCGGATGTCGCTCTCGCTCAAGCCCGATTGCCGCTGGATCTCGGCCCAGGTGGTGTCCTTCACCTCGCGCACGTAGCCGGCGAACCCGTCGGTGTAGCGCTCGATGAACTCGTGATCGAGCGCCTTGGGGTCGGTCTCGGCTTCTTCCAGTACGTGTTTGGCGATACCGCGCATCAGCGCGAAGTCGCCGCCGATGCGGACCTGCAGGTTCAGGGTGCTGGTCTTGGTGGCGTGGAAGGTGGCCATGTCGACGAAGTCGTGCGGGATGATCGCCTTGCGCGCGCCCGCCTCGACCAGGGGGTTGACGTGCACGATCTGCGCCCCGCGCTTGTGCGCCTCGGTCAGCGCGGTCAGCATGCGCGGTGCGTTGGACGCCGCGTTGATGCCCATCACGAACAGCGCGTCGGCCTTGTCCCAGTCCTCGATGTCGCAGGTGCCCTTGCCGGTGCCCAGCGACGCCTGCAGCGCGCGTCCGCTCGCCTCGTGACACATGTTGGAACAGTCGGGCAGGTTGTTGGTGCCGTACTCGCGCACCATCAGCTGGTAGAGGAAGGTGGCCTCGTTGTTGAGCCGGCCGGAGGTGTAGAACGACGCCAGATTCGGGTCGGGCAGCTCGCGCAGCGTCTTGCCGACCATCTCGAACGCGTCCGGCCAGCTGATCGGGACGTAGTGATCGGTCGCGGCGTCGTAGACCATCGGGTGGGTGAGCCTGCCCTGGTCCTCCAGGTCGAAGTCGCTCCAGGTGGCGAGCTCGCTGACGGTGTGCGCGGCGAAGAACTCCGGGGTGCACCGTTTGTGCGTCATCTCCCAGCTGACGTGCTTGATGCCGTTCTCGCACACGTCGAGCTTGAGGCCGTCGGTCGCGTCGGGCCAGGCGCAGCCGGGGCAGTCGAAGCCGTGCGGGGGGTGGTTCATCTTGAGGATGGCCCTGGTGCCGCTGAGCAACTCGTGCTCCTTGCGCACCATGAAGTTGCTGACGCTCATCGCCGCACCCCAGCCGGCGGCCGGGTGGTGATAGGGCTTCACCGAGGGCACCGCGTCGCGATCGCCGTTGCTGCTCGGGCCGCTGTCGGGGTCATACGCGGTGTACGGACCGTCAGCCATGGCTGTTCCCTTCGATCGGAAGTGTTCGAAGCCTGTCGGTGCCCGGTTGCGATTCTCTACCGCCGAGGTCACGGATGGGCGTAGGCCCGGTACCGGCCCACCGACATCGAGCGTGTCGCGCGTGGGTTCGAGTGTGCGCCCCCTGGTCCGCCCGCGTCCAAGACCGACTTCCGAGCATCCGATAGGCGGTGCTTATCACCTCAGGTAGGGGCCCGAAAAGCGCCTCTCACCTGCGTTTTGGCGGTTTGACGCGGGTCGCGGGCTGCGGTCAGGATGGTTCATCGGCGCCGGGGAGACCGCCCCGTGACCGACCTTCGGAGGACCCCTTGCGCACCATCTCGACCCGGGCGCGGCCGGTGTTTCGGCGGTTCACCGCCGACATCGATCATCTGCCCGCCGCCCGGGTATTCGTCGGCCTCGCCGTGCCCGGTCTGCTGCTCATCGCCGCGGGCCGCACCGACCTGCTCATCTACGCGGTATTCGGATCCTTCACCGGTATGTACGGTTTCGCCGAGGCGTCGCGGCAGCGGCTGGTCCATCAGTGCGAGGCGGCGGTGCTGCTGGTCGGCGCGGTCGGCGGCGGCATCGTGCTGGCCCGGCTCGACGCCTCGCCCGCCGTCCTGGTCGCGGCGGTGGCGGTGTTCGCCGCGGTCGCCTCGCCGGTCACCGACCGGCTCGGCCTGCGGCCGGAGGGCCCGTTCTTCGGCATCTTCGCCCTCGGCGCGATCGCGATGGTGGCGGGCGCGCAGCCCGATCCGCTCGCCGCGCTGGCGATCAGCGCGGTCACCGCAGCGCTGTGCGTGGTCGTCGGGTATCTCGAGTCCTCCCGGCGGCAGTGGCGGGCGGGCGCCTGCGTCCTGCCGGTCGTGATCGCGCCGCACCGAGCCGGGCGCGTCTCGATGGTCCAGGCCGGCCGCTACGCGCTCGCGATCTCGATCGCGGGTGGCATCGGGTTGCTGCTCGGCGTCGGGCACGCCAACTGGGCGATGGCGGGTGCGGCGGTGCCGCTGGCCGCGGCGAACTCCCGCGGCCGGATCACCCGTGGACTGCATCGTGTGGTCGGTACGTTCCTCGGTCTCGCGGTGACCGCCCCGCTGCTGATCCCCGGCCCGAGCCCGGCGATGCTGGGGCTGGCGATCATCGCCCTGCTGTACCCGACCGAGTTGTTCATGGCCCGCCACTACGCGGTGGCGCTCGGGTTCTTCACCCCGTTGATCATGTCGATGACCGAATTGGCCGATCCCACCGATCCGCTGACCATGCTCACCGATCGCGCGGTCGACACGGTGATCGGCGTCGCGGTGGGCGTCGCGGTGGCCCTGCTGATCCGCGAACCGGCGCCCGCCGCGCCCTCGACCTCCCTGCCGATGACATGCGAACCGATGCATACTGTCGACATGGCTGACGACAACCAGTGGTACTACTGCATCAAGCACCATAAGGCCGAACAGGGCAAGACCTGCTGGTACGGCGACCGGATGGGCCCGTACCCGGACCAGGCCACCGCCGAGCGGGCGCTCGAGATCGCCAAGGCCCGCAACAAGGCCGCCGACGCCGAGGACGACTGAGCTGCTGTTCCGCCAACTCGAGTACTTCGTCGCCCTCGCCCGCGAACGGCACTTCGCCCGCGCGGCCGCGGCCTGCTACGTCTCCCAGCCCGCCCTGTCCGAGGCCCTGCGCAAACTCGAACACGAGCTGGGAGTCCCGCTGGTCCGGCGCGGGCGGACGTTCGAGGGACTGACCCCCGAGGGCGAACGACTCGTGTTGTGGGCCAGGCGGATCCTGGCCGACCGCGACGCGCTCGAGCACGAGGTGCGCGCATTGCAGACCGGCCTCACCGGTGACCTGCGGATCGGGGTGATCCCGGCGGCGTCGGGCACCGTCGCCCTGCTGACCGACCCGTTCTGCACCGCGCACCCGCTGGTGCGGATGCGGGTCGAGACCAGCCTGCGCTCGGGCGACATCGTCGAGCGGATCCGGCGTTTCGAACTCGACGCCGGCATCGTCTACGGCGACGGCGTCGACACCGCCGGGCTCACCCGGACCCCGCTCTACGCCGAACGGCAGGTCCTGCTGGCGGCCACCGACCTGCTGGCGGGCCGGTCGGGCTCGATCACCTGGGCCGAGGCGCTCGAGCTGCCGATGTGCTTGCTGCACAAGGGCATGCGCGGACGCGACCTGATCGACGACGCGCTGGTCCCGTCCGGCCTGGTCCCGGCGCCGCAGCTGGAGACCGATTCGGTGGTCTCGCTGCTCGCGCACGTGAGCACCGGCCGCTGGGCCTGCGTGGTGCCGCAGCCCTGGCTGACGATCTTCCCGCCGCCGGCGGGCGTGCGGGTCTTGTGCCTGGACGACCCGGCGGTCACCGCCGGAATCGTGCTCGTCACCCCGGCGGTCGACCCCGGCTCGGTCCTGGTGAAGGCGCTCATCGAGACCGCGCGCACGGCCGGCATCGACGACACCCTGCGCCGCTCGGCGCAGCGGCGCGAGAGTTGAGATCGACATCGGCTATGAATATGTCCGCGTTCGGTACTGTCGCTCGGTGTCACCAGTCCGGTGGTGCGGGCCATCGTGCTTCGGCACTGTCTGCTGTCCTACGCTTTCGGCACGGTCATCCTGGCGACGACGATCAACCTCGTGGTCGGCATCGCGACCGGCTGAGCGAACCCACCGCAACCCGACCGATGGGCACCTCCTGATGAGCAGAGTCACCGCACGGCGCAAGACGATCCGGCTGTCGCCGACCGGACGGATCCAGCGCCCGGACACCCTGGCGGTGGAGGAACCGCTCGAGATCCGCGTCGACGGGCAGTCGCTCACCGTCACCATGCGCACGCCGGGCAACGACATCGACCTGGTGCACGGGTTCCTGTTCGGCGAGGACATCATCGGCTCGGCCGACGACATCGTCACCGCCCGCTACTGCGCGGGCACCGACGACGAGGGCCGCAACACCTACAACGTGCTCGACCTGCGCCTGCGCACGCCGGTGCCGCTGCACACCCGCAACTTCCTCACCACCGGCGCGTGCGGCCTCTGCGGCAAGTCCGCCCTCGACGAGGTGCGCACGCACACCCGCTACCCGATCCCGCGCGACACCGCGACGGTGACCACCGACGTCCTGTCCGGCCTGCCCGAAAAACTGCGCGCCGGGCAGAAGCTCTTCGACGCCACCGGCGGCCTGCACGCGGCGGGCCTGTTCACTACCGACGGCACCCTGCTCGCGGTGCGGGAGGACATCGGCAGGCACAACGCCGTCGACAAGGTGCTCGGCTGGGCGCTGCGGGAGAACCGGCTTCCGGCGCACGAGCTGATCCTGGTGGTGAGCAGCCGCGCGTCCTTCGAGCTGGCGCAGAAGGCGGTGATGGCGGGGATCCCGATCCTGGCGGCGGTGTCGGCGCCGAGCTCGCTGGCCGTCGACCTGGCGGCCGAGGCGGAGCTGACCCTGGTGGGCTTCCTGCGCGGCGAGACGATGAATATCTACACGGGTGAACATCGTCTGACCTGAGCGTTTCACGGTCGAAGTGGGCGTTCGGCCATACTGCCCAGTACGGTGTCGGGACTGCTACCCCGGCATCGAAGCCCGGGGGGAGTTTAGAAACGAAGATGCTTTACATGATGACGAAAGATCGGCGCACCGTCCGGGTGGTGCTCACCGCGCTGTTCGCGGCCGTCGTGCTGCTCACCGCGGGGTGCGGCACCGGATCGAAGTCCGCGACCCCACCGCGCACGACGACCAGCACCGCCGCCGTCGACCCCGGCGCGGGCGGCGCGGGCGGCAACTTCTCGATCGCGGTGCCCGGCAGCCTGGCCGGCGACTTCAACGTCCTGCAACAGGGTTTCCGCGGCAGCGTGGGGCTGGCGGTCATGCCGGTCGGCGGGGACAAGATGGTCACCTTCGGCAACTGGTCCTCCGGTCCGGCCTGGTCGACGATCAAGGTGCCGCTGGCCATCGCCGCGCTCCGCAACAACGCCTCCTACGCCACCGTCGCGACCTCGGCCATCACCGCCTCCGACAACGGCGCCGCCGACACCCTGTGGCAGTCGCTGGGCTCCGGCGCCGCCGCGGCCACCGCCGTGCAGAACGTGCTGCGCGAGGGCGGCGACATCACGACGACGGTGCCGACCACCCGCACCAGGGCCGACGCGTCGGTCTACGGCCAGGCGGAATGGACGCTGGCCGATCAGGTGCGTTTCGCCGCGCACCTGCCCTGCCTGCCGCAGAGCCAGCGCGTGGTCGGCCTCATGCAGCAGATCATCCCGAGCCACCGCTGGGGACTCGGCGCGTTCGGCAGCGCCGAATTCAAGGGCGGCTGGGGTCCCGACCCCGCGGGCAAGTACCTCGTGCGCCAGTTCGGGCTCATCGACTCGCCCACCGGCCGGATCGCGATCGCCTTCGCGGCACAACCGGATTCGGGCTCCTTCAACGACGGCATGACCATGCTGGACAAGATGGCGACCCTGATCTCGGGTCATCTCGGCGAGCTCGCCGGAGGTCACTGCGCCTGAACAGCGCTGGTGCGGCAAGATGAACGCCATGCGCATCGGAGTCTTGACCGGAGGCGGAGACTGTCCAGGGCTGAACGCGGTGATCCGGGCTGTCGTCCGCACCGCGAACGGCCGCTACGGCGACGCGATCGTCGGGTTCGAGGACGGCTGGCGCGGCCTCCTAGAGGACCGCAAGATCCGCATCCACAACGACGACCGCACCGACCGGCTGCTCACCAAGGGCGGCACCATGCTCGGCACCGCGCGCACCAATCCGGACGTGCTGCGCGCCGGGCTCGGCCGGATCAAGCGGACCCTCGACGACAACGGCATCGAAGCGCTCATCCCGATCGGCGGCGAGGGCACCCTCACCGCCGCGAGCTGGCTCTCCGACGAGGGGGTGCCGGTGGTCGGCGTCCCCAAGACCATCGACAACGACATCGACTGCACCGACGTCACGTTCGGTCACGACACCGCCCTCTCGATCGCCACCGAGGCCATCGACCGGCTGCACACCACCGCCGAATCCCACCAGCGCGTCATGTTGGTCGAGGTGATGGGCAGGCACGCGGGCTGGATCGCGCTCAACTCCGGCATCGCCGCGGGCGCGCACCTGACCCTGGTGCCCGAGGAGCCCTTCGACGTGGCGCAAGTGTGCGCCCTGATCAAGAGCCGTTTCCAGCGCGGCGACAAGCACTTCATCTGCGTGGTCGCCGAAGGCGCCCATCCCGCACCGGATTCCGGCTTCGCGCTGCGCGAGGGCGGCATCGACGAGTTCGGCCACGAGCGGTTCACCGGTGTCGCCCAGCAGCTCGGCTCCGAGATCGAGCGCCGGATCGGCAAGGAGGTCCGCACCACCGTGCTCGGTCACGTGCAGCGCGGCGGCAGCCCGACACCCTACGACCGCATCCTGGCGACCCGGTTCGGCGTGCACGCCGCGGAAGCGGTGCACGCCGGGCATTTCGGGCAGATGGTCGCGCTGCACGGCACCACCATCGGACTGGTTCCGCTCTCGGAGGCCACCAAGCAGCTCAAGCGGGTCCCGCCCGAACGGCTGAGCGAGGCGCAGGCCTTCTTCGGCTGAGCCGTCGCGGTCCTCGACTTTTCGGTGCGCGTCGGTACCGTTGCCGTATGCGTACCGGTCGAGTGATCGTTTCGGTTCTGTTCGTCGTCGCCGCGCTGGTGACGGGCTGTTCCTCGGACGAGGAGGCGGGCCCCGCCGTCCAGGGGCCCTGGCACGGTGACATCGAGGCGCCGGGCGCGCCGATCGCGATCGGCGTGACCTTCGCCGAGAACGGCTCGGCCACGATCGACATCCCGGTGCAGGGCGTGCGCGGCGCGGCTCTGAAAGACGTGCGCACCGAGCCGGACCGGGTCGAGTTCACGGTCCCCGACGCACCGGGCGACCCGGGCTTCCGCGGCAAGCTCGACGGCGAACAGATCACCGGCGACTGGGTGCAGGCCGGTCAGCGGGTGCCGCTGGTGCTGCGCCGCGGGCCGGTGGAGAGCGTCGCCAGGCCGCAGGACCCGAAGCCGCCGTACCCGTACCGCAGCGAGGACGTCACCTACCGCAACGGTGACCTCACCATCGCGGGCACCCTCACCGAACCCGAGGGCAGCGGCCCGTTCCCGGCGATGCTGCTGATCACCGGCAGCGGCGCGCAGGACCGCGACGAGGAACTGATGGGCCACCGCCCGTTCCACCTGCTGGCCGACACCTTCACCCGCGCCGGCTACGCCGTGCTGCGCACCGACGACCGCGGCGTCGGCGGCACCGGCGGCAACCTCGACGACGCCACCTATCCCGACCTCGCCGCCGACGCGGCCGCCGGCGTCGCGTTCCTGCGCGCCCGGCCGGAGATCGACCCGGCGAAGGTCGGCCTGTTCGGGCACAGCGAGGGCGGCTATCTCGCCCCGCTGGTCGCCGCGCGGCCCGACAGCAATGTCGCGTTCGCGGTGCTCATGGCCGGTCCCTCGGTGGCCGGCGCCGATGTGCTGATCGAGCAGAACAAGGTGATCATGGCCTCGGCGGGCGCGCCGCAGAACGAGATCGACGCGCAGGTCGACTACGTCACCCAGTGGTCGACGATGCTGCGCGCCGGTGACATCGAGGGTGCCAAGACGTTCGCCCAGCAGCACAACGACTCGCTGCCGCCGGACCAGCGCGCGTCCCAGGAGACGCTCGACTCCTTCAACACCCCGTACATGGCCTCGTTCATCACCTACGACCCGAAGCCCGCGCTGGAAGCGCTGCGGGTGCCGGTGCTCGCCTTCTTCGGCGACAAGGACCAGCAGGTGCTCGCCACGCAGAACGAGCCGCCGATGCGGGCCAACCTGGCGGGCGACCCCGACGCCACCGTCTACACCTTTCCCGGCGTCAACCACCTGATGCAGCCCACCGAAACGGGCAAACCCAGCGAATACTCCTCCATCGAGACCACCATCGACCCGGCCGTGCTGACCTACGTCACCGACTGGCTCACCCAGCGCGTCCCGCCCCGCTAGAGCTTCCTAAGATAGACAGTTATGAGCGCACCCACGGTCGAGTTGATGGACTACGCCGATGTCATCTCCCGGTACGAGCCGGTGCTCGGCATGGAGGTCCACGTCGAGTTGTCCACGGCGACCAAGATGTTCTGCGGTTGCCCCACCGAGTTCGGCGCCGACCCCAATACCCAGGTGTGCCCGGTCTGCCTCGGCCTGCCCGGCTCGCTGCCGGTGGTCAACGAGAAGGCCGTCGAGTCGGCCATCCGGATCGGTCTCGCGCTGAACTGTTCGATCACCCCGTGGGGCCGGTTCGCGCGCAAGAACTACTTCTACCCCGATCAGCCGAAGAACTACCAGATCAGCCAGTACGACGAGCCGATCGCCACCGACGGCTTCCTCGACGTGGTGCTCGACGACGGCTCCACCTTCCGGGTCGACATCGAGCGCGCCCACATGGAGGAGGACACCGGCAAGTCGCTGCACGTGGGCGGCGCGACCGGCCGGATCCACGGCGCCAGCCACTCGCTGCTCGACTTCAACCGCGCCGGCGTGCCGCTGATCGAGATCGTCACCAAGCCGATCACCGGCGCCGGTGAGCGCGCGCCCGAGGTGGCCCGCGCCTACGTCACCGCGCTGCGCGAGGTGCTGCGCTCGCTCAACGTCTCGGACGTGAAGATGGAGCAGGGCTCGCTGCGCTGCGACGCCAACGTGTCGCTGATGCCGGTGGGTGCGAAGGAATTCGGTACCCGCACCGAGACCAAGAACGTGAACTCGCTCAAGAGCGTCGAGGTCGCGGTGCGCTACGAGATGCGCAGGCAGGCGGCCGTGCTCACCGACGGCGGCGAGATCGTCCAGGAGACCAGGCACTTCAACGAGGCCGACGGCTCCACCTCCGCCGGTCGCCGCAAGGAGACCGCCGAGGACTACCGCTACTTCCCGGAGCCGGACCTCGAGCCGGTCGCGCCCGCCGCCGAGTGGGTCGAGGAACTGCGCGCCACCATCCCCGAGTACCCATGGCTGGTGCGCGCCCGGATCCAGGCCGACTGGGGACTGTCCGACGAGGTCATGCGCGACCTGGTCAACGCGGGCGCCCTCGACCTGATCATCGCCACCGTCGAGGCGGGCGCCCCCGCGAACGAGGCGCGGTCGTGGTGGGTCGCCTACCTGACCGAGAAGGCCAAGGAGCGCGAGGTCGCCCTCGCCGAGCTGCCGATCACGCCCGCGCAGGTGGCCGCGGTGATCGCGCTGGTCGAGGCCAAGACCGTCAACAACAAGGTCGCCAAGCAGGTCGTCGACTTCGTCCTCGCGGGCGAGGGCGAGCCCGCCGCGATCGTCGAGGCCAAGGGCCTCGGCATGGTCAGCGACGACTCCGCCCTGCAGGTCGAGGTCGAGAAGGCGCTGGCCGCCAACCCCGACATCGCCGAGAAGATCCGCTCCGGCAAGGTCCAGGCGGCGGGCAAGATCGTCGGCGACGTCATGAAGGCCACCCGTGGCCAGGCCGACGCGGCCAAGGTTCGCGAACTGGTCCTCGCCGCCTGCGCGTAGAGCTGTGAAATACGACCGCCCCCACCGGAATCCGGTGGGGGCGGTGGCGTTCTAGTCGGGCCCGCCCGCTCCGCCCTGCGGCGGCGGGATGCGCACGACGCGGTCGTCGAATTCGCCCGGGGTGCCATCGGCCTTGTTGATCGTGGTCACCCAGACGCTGCCGTCGGAGGCGGCGGTGGCGCCGAGCAGCTTGCCGTACTTGTCCTGGGCGATCAGTGTTGGCGCGGTGGTGACGGCGTAGGTGTTGGGGTCGGCGGCGATCGCGGCCAGCGCCTTGCCCTCGGACAGGGCCACCGCGACACCGTCACCGGTGGCCGTGCATCCGCCGACACCCGGCCGGTCCGGCCAGGTCCACGAGACGGTCAGCGTGCCCTCGGTGCTCAGATGCTGCAGCCGGTCCTCGGCGGCCGTGCGGTCGGTGACCCACATGCCGTTCTTGCCGTCGCGGCACAGATCGCCCGCCGTGCCGAGACCCGAGGCCACCACCTGCGGGCTGTTGGCGCCGGAGGACGGCGACTCGAGGCGCAGCACCTTGCCGCCGAGTGAGCCGGGATCGGCCGCCGCGCCGGGATTTCCCGCGTCGCCGGTGAGGACGAGCAGCTGGGTGGGCGTCGCCCATTCGATGGCGCCGCGATTCCCGGTGGCGCCCTTCGGGATTCCGGTCAGGATCTCCTTGGGCGCGCCGCCGTTGCTGGACAGCCGGACCACTCGGTTGTCGCTGCCGGTGGTGATGTAGGCGTACATCAGCCCGTCCTCGCCGAAGGTGGGCGAGAGCACGATGTCGGAGATGCCGCCGTCACCGGAACCGTCGACCGGCACGCTCGCGACCTCCACCGGCGGCTCCTGCGGGGTGCTCGCGTCCACCGGGGTCACCCGCAGGATGCGGCCGGTGCGCCGCTCCGCCACCAGCGCGCCGTCGCCGACCGGGATCAGCCCGGCGCCCGAATCCATACAGGTGGCGATGACATTCGGGTCGGGATCGATGCACGGACCGGTCGGCCGCGGTACCTGCGACGGCGAATCCTGCGGCTTCTTCGGCTCCACATTGGACCCACCCAGCGACGGCTCGGTGGTGAACGGGCTCGACGCCGACTCGTCGAACCGGGCGCACCCGGCGACCAAGACGGTGCCCAGTGCCAACCCGATCGCCACGCGGCCCGCGAATACCGAACTCATGGCACAGACGTTACCGGCAGCCGAGTGGGGCTGACACGCCTGTTCCGGGGAAGACCGGCACACCGAGTCGGCACGTCATAGGGTGAGGCGGTGACCGACAAGTCGAATGACACACCGCACGCCGACGGGCCGGCGCCGACCGGACCACCGGCGTCGTCGTCGGGTCGCCCGGTGACCAGCCCGTACGATTCGCCCACCACACAGATGCCGAAACCGGATCTGCACAAGGACATTCCGCGCACCGACGAGGACCTTGGCCTCGACCCCGGTGACGAGGTGCCGACCGCGAGCGCCGCGCAGGCTTCCGGCGGTGGCGACGACAGCTACGGCTACGCGTCGATCCCGCCCGCGGCCGCCGCCACGGCGGGCACGGTCCGGCTGCAGCGCCGCAACCGCGAGCCCCGCCGCGGCACCCTCGACCTCGGGCTGTTCGTGCTGCGCCTGGTGGTCGGCTACACCTTCATCTACCACGGGCTGCAGAAGCTCACCGGCTGGTTCCACGGCCCCGGCCTCGACGGCACCAAGGCGATGATGGAGAACGGCGGCTGGGACTACCCGTCGCTGTCGACCGCCCTGGTGATCGCCGGCGAACTCGGCGGCGGCATCCTGCTCGTGCTCGGCCTGGCCACGCCGCTCGCCGCGGGCGCCGTGCTGGCGACGATCCTCACCGCCTGGATGTGGAAGCAGGGCATGATCGCCGGCTTCCAGTACAACGCGGGCACGCCCACCGGCGTCGAGCTCGACTCGATCCTCGCCGGCGCCGCCCTGGCGATCATCCTCACCGGCCCCGGCCGCTGGTCCTTCGACCGTGCCCGCGGCTGGGCCACCCGCCCCGCCTACGGCTCCTTCACCGTCGTCCTGCTCGCCATCGCCGCCGCGATCGCCAGCTACCTGTTCCTCCACGGCGGCAACCCGCTGACGGGCATCGGCCCGTTCAACTGAGTCCGGACGGCTGCGGCGGTGCGGGTTCGGCCAGGTGCGCGGTCATGGTGACCCGCACATCGGCCAGGAATTCCTCGAACCGCCGCAGCTCGGCGGGGGAGTATCTCCCCATCACCGTGTCTTCCACTTTCACCCCGAGCGGACCGAAGAAGTCACCGGCCAGGGCATGGATGCGCGGGGTGCTGCGCAGTGTGACGATGCGCCGGTCGTCGTGTTCGCGGCTGCGGACGATATGACCGGCTTTCTCCAGCCGGTTGAGCAGCGCGGTGGTCGCGCTGTTGGACAACGAGATCCGCTCGCTGAGCCGCGCGGGTGACAGCGTTCCGCCGCGTTCCTCCGCGGTGAGGATCTCGATCAGCGCCTCGGCATCGGTGGAGTGCAACCCGAGCCAGGTCGCGAACCGATGGGTGAATTCACGGTAGTTCGCGCCGTAGGCGCGCAGGCCCTCGTGGATCCGTTGATACTGCGCACCAGCGTCCGACCGACTCATAGGTTCCTTTCGCATCGGTTGACATCCTATTGCCCGCAATCTACTTTGACCATGGAAATATTCCACCATGGAAATAGGAGATGCGATGAGTCAAGAGTCGTCCATCCGCCGATGGCTCGGCTTGATCGCCATCGCCCTCGGCGTCGCGCTGATCGTGGTCGACACCACGATCGTGAACGTGATCATCCCGTCGATCATCGAAGATCTGGCGACGGGTTCGACCGAGGCGCAATGGATTCAGGAGTCCTACGCGATCGTGTTCGCGGCGCTGCTGCTGGTGGTCGGGCGGATCGCCGACATCGTCGGGGCGCGCAGAGTATTCGTCGCCGGTGTGGTCGTGTTCGGCGCGACCAGCGTCCTGGCCGGGCTGGCCCCCGGCGGCGGGCTGCTGATCGTCGCCCGGTTCCTGCAGGGCGCGGGCGCCGCGATGATCCTGCCGACCTCACTGGCCCTGCTCAATGCCACCTTCACCGGCAAAGCGCGGGGTCAGGCGTTCGCGGTGTGGGGTTCGACGATCGGCGCCGCCGCCGCGCTCGGTCCGCTGCTGGGCGGCTGGCTGGCCGAACACGTGTCGTGGCGCTGGGCGTTCGGGATCAATGTGCCGCTGGCGGTGCTGATCGTGGTCGGTGTGCTGGCCTGCATCGCGCCCTCCCCGAAGGTCGCGGGGCGACTCGACGTGTTCGGCGCGATCCTGTCGGTACTCGGTCTCGGGCTGCTCGCGTTCGGCTTGGTCGAAGGCCGTACCTACGGCTGGATCAGCACGGTGCATCCGCTGGGGATCGGCGGTTTCACCTGGGGCGGTGGGCCGTCGCCGGTGCTGGTCGCCCTGGTGCTGAGTGTGCTCGCGCTGGCCGGTTTCGTGGTGCGCCAGGTGCTGCTGCGCCGCGGTCCCGATGCCGACAAGGCGCTGATGGACCTGAGCCTGTTCCGGTTGGCCTCGTTCCGCAACGGCAATATCGCCACGCTGATCATCGGGCTCGGCGAGTTCGGCATCGTCGCGGTCCTGCCGCTGTGGCTGCAGTTCACCCTCGGCTACAGCGCCGTGCAGGCCGGGCTGGCGCTGGTGCCGATCGCCATCGGCAGTTTCATCGCCAGCGGCGCCAGCTTCGGCATGGCGGGCAAGGCGTCACCGCTGAACATGGTCCGGCTCGGCCTCGCGCTCGAGGTCGTCGGCTTGGTGGCGCTCGCCTTCTTCGCCGCCACCGACAGTTCCTGGTGGGCGATCTCGCTGATCCTGTGCGTGTACGGCGCCGGCGTCGGCTTCGCCACGGCCCAGGTCACCAATGTGGTGCTGGCCGAGATCCCCGAGAACGACAACGGCCAGGCCTCCGGCATCCAGAGCGCCTTCCGGCAGCTGGGTTCCGCGCTCGGCATCGCGGTGCTCACCACCGTCTTCTTCACCACGCTGAGCGCGCAGATCGACGACGACCTCACCGCCGCTGGCCTGCCCCAGGCCCAGGCGCAGCAGTACGCGCACGCCGTCACCAGCAGCGCGGGCGCGGCGATCGAAGGCTTCGCCGCCCACCCGGAGACGCAGCAGGTCGCCGAGGCGGGCCGCACGGCGATGACCGACGGCATCACCCTCGGCGGCTACCTGGCCGCGGGCTTCGTCCTGCTAGGCCTGATCGCCACTGCCCTCATCCCGTCGCGCACGGGCGAGGAATCGGCCACGCCGACAACACAACCCGCACTCGTGTAAGCACCGGAACACCCGATTCCGCGAGAACATGGGTAACTCACCGGGAACCGGCTGAGCCAACCAACGAGCACGCCGCCGGTCGCGTCAACGACCGGCGGCGCGCTCGAGTCTGGCCAGAATTCCCGGGGAGGCGGGACTGCTAGGGCACCTTGCGGACGGCGCCCTTGTCGGCGGAGGTGGCCAGGGCCGCGTAGGCGCGCAGTGCCGTGGTCACCGGGCGGACGCGGTCCACCGGCTGCCACGGGCGCTCGGAGGCTTCCATCTTCGAGCGGCGTTCGGCGAGCACCTCGTCGGAGACCAGAACCTCGAGCGCGCGGGTCTGCACGTCGATGCGGATGCGGTCGCCGTTCTCGATCAGGCCGATCACACCGCCCTGGGCGGCCTCGGGGGAGATGTGGCCGATCGACAGGCCCGAGGTGCCGCCGGAGAAGCGGCCGTCGGTGATCAGCGCGCACACCTTGCCCAGGCCGGCGCCCTTCAGGAACGCGGTCGGGTGCAGCATCTCCTGCATGCCGGGGCCGCCGGAGGGGCCCTCGTAGCGGACGACGATCACGTCACCGGCCTGGATCTTCTTGCCCAGGATCATCGAGACCGCCTCCTCCTGGGACTCGACCACCACGGCCGGGCCCTCGAAGGTGAACAGGTCCTCGTCGATGCCCGCGGTCTTGAGGATCGCGCCGTCGGGGGAGATGTTGCCGCGCAGCACGCACAGCCCGCCCTCGACGGTGTACGCGTGCTCGACGTCGCGGATGCAGCCGCCCGCGGCGTCGGTGTCCAGCGAGGACCAGCGGTTGCTGGTGGAGAACGGCTCGACCGTGCGCACGCCGCCGGGCGCGGCGTGGAACAGCTCGAACGCCTCGTCGGAGGCCTTGCCGGAGCGGATGTCCCAGGTGTCGAGGTATTCCTCGAACGAGGCGGTGTGCACGGTGGTCACGTCGGTCTCGAGCAGACCGCCGCGGCGCAGCTCACCCAGGATGGCGGGGATGCCGCCGGCCCGGTGCACGTCCTCCATGTGGTAGTCGGAGTTCGGCGAGACCTTCGACAGGCAGGGCACCTTGCGCGAGATCTCGTCGATAGTGCTCAGATCGAAGTCGATCTCGCCCTCCTGCGCGGCGGCGAGGGTGTGCAGCACGGTGTTGGTGGACCCGCCCATGGCCACGTCCAGGGCCATCGCGTTGCGGAAAGCCTTGACGTTGGCCACGTTCCGCGGCAGCACCGAGGCGTCGTCCTCGCGGTACCAGCGGTTGGCGATGTCGACGATGACGGTGCCTGCCCGCTCGAACAGCGCGCGGCGCGCCGAATGCGTGGCCAGCGTGGAGCCGTTGCCCGGCAGGGCCAGGCCCAGCGCCTCGGTGAGGCAGTTCATCGAGTTGGCGGTGAACATGCCCGAACACGAACCGCAGGTGGGGCAGGCCGAGCGCTCGACCTCGTCGAGGCCCTCCTCGGACACGGCCTGGTTCGCGCTCGCCGAGATCGCGTGCACCAGGTCCAGCGGCGCGTGCGCGACACCGTCGACGACCACGGCCTTGCCTGCCTCCATCGGGCCGCCCGAGACGAACACCGCCGGGATGTTGAGCCGCATCGCGGCGTTCAGCATGCCGGGAGTGATCTTGTCGCAGTTGGAGATACACACCAGCGCGTCGGCGGTGTGCGCGTTGGCCATGTATTCGACCGAGTCGGCGATGATCTCGCGCGAGGGCAGCGAGTACAGCATGCCGCCGTGGCCCATGGCGATGCCGTCGTCGACGGCGATGGTGTGGAACTCACGCGGCACGCCACCGGCGGCGCGCACGGCCTCGGCGACGATGTCGCCCATGTTCTTGAGGTGCACGTGACCGGGCACGAACTGCGTGTAGGAGTTCGCGATCGCGACGATCGGCTTACCGAAGTCGGAGTCGGTCATTCCGGTGGCGCGCCAGAGCGAGCGGGCGCCGGCGGCATTGCGGCCGATGGTGGTGGTGCGTGAGCGGAGCGGTGGCATGGGGGAGTCCTCGTAGTGTCGCTGGGGGCGTCCAAGCGTGCGCGCAGGGGGCTGACCTGCGCGGCACAGAGCGAGTGCGCGGTGCGTCCGGCAACCCCGCACGTTACTCCGGCGCGCGCTGGTCGCGTCGCGCCGGTGGTGCGTGCGGAGGTGATGGAACCGGGCTCGAGGCGGGAGTGTCGCTCCGGAGGGTGTCGCCGCGGTGGTGCCGTCGGCGCGGGGTGCCCGGTGCCGTCAGCTTACCGGTGCAACCGCGCGCCGCACCGTGCCGATTCCCACAGTGCTCGAGCGAACGCTCACTCCTCGGTGTCGGCCTCCTCGGCCTTCGCCTTCTCGGCCGCCCGCTCGGCGGCGACGCGCTCGGCCTCGGCCTGCTCGGCGGCGGCGAACACGTCGGGCAGGCGACCGCCGGAGGCGTCGATCAGCTCACGCAGCCGGTCGTAGCCCACCGCGGGCAGCCGCACCTCGGAGTCGTCGGCCAGCCGCGCCTTCACCGCGCCGCGCTTGGGGATGCTGATGCCCTTGACCTGCGCCCAGTCGAGGTGCTTCTTGCCGATCATGGAGCTCAGGTCCAGCCCGGCGTCGGAGACCGTGGTGTGCGTCCGGACGACCCACCAGATCGCGACGAGCGGGAGCAGCAGCAGCCACCACAGCCCGGCGGGCCAGCCGACGAACGGGAAGAACACGCAGAACGCGAGCACCAGCACGCCGATGTAGGCCAGCCGCGGAACCCCGATGACGTACACGCCCGGCGTCGGCGTGCTCGGCCTGCGCGGGACCAGCAGCCAGACGATCACCGCGGTCGGCACGATCAGGCCGATCCGCAGGCCCAGCGACCAGTCCTGCACGGTGCCGACGACGACGAAGATCAGGTACGCGAGCACCACCGCGGCGATGGCCGCGAGCCTGCCCGGGCTCGCCGAGCGCAGACCGCCGGGTCGCGAGGGGCGACCCGTATCGGTTCCCGCGTCGGCGGTGTGGGACGATTTAGCCGGTGGCACGGACTGATGCGGTGATGACACCCTCCTATCCTCGCATCCTGGTACACGGACCCACGCAACCACTCACGTCCCACATAATGGGACGCCGAGAGTAGTCTGTTTGACTCTTCGGTCCACGCGCGCATAACGTCGTGTGCGTGAATCGAAACGAGTTGCTCGTACTCGGCCGGCGCGTCCAGCGTTGAGCCTGACTGCCTGAGTCGAATACGTCAGCTCGCGTTGCGACGCGCCACCCTCGAACAGCCATGCGCTGGTCGGGGGCTTTTTTGTGTTCGGGCATTACCCGATGCGCGACGGGTCGCAAGACACCGCGTGTCAGGCACAACTGTGTTGTCCGGGGTCAGAACGACAAAGTAAGGAACGTAGACGGTGAGTGCACCAACCGCACGACCCGGGCCATCGGCCCGCAGGTCAGCGCCTTCGGCGAACCAGCCTGCCGCTGGTAGCCCGGCGACCAACCCCACCCGCCGCCAGGTCGCGCCCGAGCGCGTCACCGGCGCCCAGTCGGTGGTCCGGTCCCTCGAAGAGCTCGACGTCGACACCGTATTCGGCATTCCCGGTGGCGCGGTCCTTCCCGTCTACGACCCGCTCTTCGATTCCACCAAGGTCCGCCACGTCCTGGTGCGCCACGAGCAGGGCGCCGGTCACGCGGCGACCGGCTACGCGCAGTCCTCGGGCAGGGTCGGTGTGTGTATGGCCACATCCGGCCCCGGCGCCACCAACCTGGTGACCCCGCTGGCCGACGCCCAGATGGACTCGGTCCCGATCGTGGCGATCACCGGTCAGGTGCCGTCGAGCCTGGTCGGCACCGACGCGTTCCAGGAAGCCGACATCTCCGGCATCACCATGCCGATCACCAAGCACAACTTCCTGGTCAAGGACCCGATCGACATCCCGCGCATCCTGGCCGAGGCGTTCTACCTCGCCGCCTCGGGTCGCCCGGGTGCCGTCCTGGTCGACATCACCAAGGACGCCCTGCAGGCCCAGACCACGTTCTCGTGGCCGCCGGAGATGCGGCTGCCCGGCTACCGTCCGGTCACCAAGCCGCACGGCAAGCAGGTGCGCGAGGCCGCCAGGATGATCCTGGAGTCCAAGTCGCCGGTGCTCTACGTCGGCGGCGGTGTGATCAAGTCCGACGCCTCGGCCGAGCTGCTGGAGCTGGCCGAGCTGACCGGCATCCCGGTGGTCACCACTCTGATGGCGCGGGGCGCGTTCCCCGACAGCCACACCCTGAACATGGGCATGCCCGGCATGCACGGCACCGTCGGCGCCGTGGCCGCGCTGCAGCGCTCGGACCTGCTGATCACCCTCGGCGCCCGCTTCGACGACCGCGTCACCGGTCAGCTGGACTCCTTCGCGCCCGACGCGCGGGTCATCCACGCCGACATCGACCCGGCCGAGATCGGCAAGAACCGCCACGCCGACGTCCCGATCGTGGGCGACGCGCGTGAGGTCATCGTCGAGCTGATCGAGACCCTCAAGGCCGATCCGCAGTCCGGCGCCGCGCCGCTGCTCGACCTCACCGAGTGGTGGGGCTACCTCAGCGGCATCCGCGACAACTACCCGCTGGGCTGGAAGACCCCGAGCGACGGTTCGCTCTCGCCGGAGTTCGTCATCGAGACGCTGGGCCGGCTGGCCGGTCCCGACGCGGTGTACTGCGCCGGCGTCGGCCAGCACCAGATGTGGGCCGCGCAGTTCATCAAGTACGAGAACCCGCGCACCTGGCTGAACTCCGGTGGCCTCGGCACCATGGGCTACGCGGTCCCCGCGGCCATGGGCGCCAAGATGGGCACCCCGGAGAAGGAGGTCTGGGCGGTCGACGGTGACGGCTGCTTCCAGATGACCAACCAGGAGCTGGCCACCTGCGCCGTGGAGGGCGTGCCGATCAAGGTCGCGCTGATCAACAACGGCAACCTGGGCATGGTCCGCCAGTGGCAGACCCTGTTCTACGAGCAGCGCTACTCCAACACCGATCTCGGCACGCACACCCTGCGGATCCCCGACTTCGTCAAGCTGGCCGAGGCGCTGGGTTGCGTCGGCATCCGCGTGGAGAAGGAAGAGGACGTCGAGGCCGCGATCCGGCAGGCGCAGGCGATCAACGACCGCCCGGTCGTGATCGACTTCATCGTCGGCAAGGACGCCCAGGTGTGGCCGATGGTCGCCGCGGGCACCAGCAACGACGAGATCATGTTTGCCCGCGGCATCCGCCCGCTCTTCGACGAGGACGAGCAGGTCTCCGAGCCCGCCGTCATCCACGAGGCGATGGAGCGCGAGCAGGCGGCCTTCGAGAAGGGTTCCCCGGAATGAGCACCACCCACACCCTGAGCGTTCTCGTCGAGGACAAGCCGGGCGTGCTGGCGCGTGTCGCGAGCCTGTTCTCGCGCCGTGGCTTCAATATCGAGTCGCTGGCCGTCGGCGGCACCGAGATCCCCGAGATCTCGCGCATGACGATCGTCGTGACCGTCGACGATCTGCCGCTCGAGCAGGTCACCAAGCAGCTCAACAAGCTGATCAACGTCATCAAGATCGTGGAGCAGGACGCCGACGCCTCGGTGGCCCGCGAACTGATCCTGGTGAAGGTGCGGGCCGACGCGTCGGTGCGCACCCAGGTGATCGAGGCCGTGCAGTTGTTCCGCGCCAAGGTGATCGACGTGTCGCCCGACGCGCTGACCATCGAGGCCACCGGCACCCGGTCCAAGCTGGATGCCCTGCTGCGCATGGTCGAGCCCTACGGCATCCGCGAGATCGTGCAGTCGGGCGTGGTCGCAGTCGGACGCGGTCCGAAGTCGATCACGGCCACCCGCTAACTTTTACCCACCAGAAATTATCCAGAAGGGACTCCACAGTGGCAGTCGAGATGTTCTACGACGACGACGCTGACCTGTCGATCATCCAGGGCCGCAAGGTCGCCGTGATCGGCTACGGCAGCCAGGGCCACGCGCACTCGCTGAGCCTGCGCGACTCCGGCGTCGACGTCCGCGTCGGCCTCGCTGAGGGTTCGAAGTCGCGGCCGAAGGCCGAAGAGGCCGGTCTGACCGTCGGCACCCCCGCCGAGGTTTCGGAGTGGGCCGACGTGATCATGGTGCTGGCGCCCGACACCGCCCAGGCGTCGATCTTCACCAACGACATCGAGCCGAACCTGAAGGACGGCGACGCGCTGTTCTTCGGCCACGGCCTCAACATCCACTTCGGTCTGATCAAGGCTCCGGCCAACGTCACCGTCGCGATGGTCGCCCCGAAGGGCCCCGGCCACCTGGTGCGTCGTCAGTTCGCCGACGGCAAGGGCGTCCCGGCCCTGATCGCCGTGGACCAGGACCCGACCGGCGAGGGCCAGGCCCTGGCGCTGTCCTACGCCAAGGGCATCGGCGGCACCCGCGCCGGCGTCATCAAGACCACCTTCAAGGAAGAGACCGAGACCGACCTGTTCGGTGAGCAGGCCGTCCTCTGTGGTGGTACCGAGGAACTGGTCAAGACCGGTTTCGAGGTCATGGTCGAGGCGGGCTACGCCCCCGAGATGGCCTACTTCGAGGTGCTGCACGAGCTGAAGCTGATCGTCGACCTCATGTACGAGGGCGGCATCGCGCGCATGAACTACTCGGTGTCCGACACCGCGGAGTTCGGTGGCTACCTGTCCGGTCCGCGCGTCATCGACGCCGGCACCAAGGAGCGCATGAAGGCGATCCTGGCCGACATCCAGTCCGGCGAGTTCACCCGCCGCCTGGTCGCCAACGTCGAGAACGGCAACACCGAGCTCGAGGGTCTGCGCAAGGCCAACGCCGAGCACCCGATCGAGGTCACCGGCGCCAAGCTCCGCAGCCTGATGAGCTGGGTCGACCGCCCGATCACCGAGACCGCGTAAGTTCTCGCTGTTCGTCCGAGGGGCCCGTTCGCCACGCGCGAGCGGGCCCTTCGGTTTGCCGGGCGGCCGCTGCGTTCCGGCCCGGCGCGGATCCTTGCTGTTGATCACCGATAGCGCGAGACTTGCTCGATGACGAACAAGACGGTGGAGGACTTCGCGGACGAAGCGGTCGAACAGGGGAAGGCGGCGCGCAAGCGGATCTCGCGCTCGGAGCTGGGGGAGTGGGGTGCGGGCCCGGATCGGGAGGACCCGGTCACCATTCTGGAGCGGCAGGCCGAGTCCAGGGTGCCGGAGCTGGTGCCGATCAGGTACGCCCGAATGAGTCTGTCGCCGTTCACCTTCCTGCGCGGCGCGCCCGCGATCATGGCGGCGGATCTGGCGCAGAGCGCGAACAGCGGCCTGACCGTGCAGCTCTGCGGTGACGCCCACCTGTCGAATTTCGGTCTCTACGCCTCGCCGGAGCGCAATCTCGTCTTCGATGTCAACGACTTCGACGAGACCCTGCCCGGCCCGTTCGAATGGGACGTCAAGCGCCTGGCCGCGAGCGTCGCGGTCGCCGCCCGCGACAACGGCTGCGAGGACGATCGGGCCGCCACCGCCGCCGAGGCCGCCGCGCGCGGGTATCGCGAGGCGATGGACATGCTCGCCGAATGCGACAGCATGACCGTGTGGTACGAGCGGGTCGACGCCGATCAGGTCGCCGATCTGATCCGCAAACCCAAGACGCGCAAACGGTTCGACAAGACCGTCGACACCGCGCGGAGCAAGACCAGTCTGCAGGCACTGAACAAGCTCACCGAGCCGGACGCCAACGGCGTCCCGCGGATCAAGAGCCAGCCGCCGCTGCTGGTGCCGATCGAGCTGGCCGACGGCAAGATCATCAAGGAGGTCTTCGCCGACTTCCGCCGGAGCCTGCCCGACGAGCGCCGCGTGCTGCTCGACCGGTACCGCCTCGTGGATCAGGCGATGAAGGTGGTCGGCGTCGGCAGCGTCGGCACCCGGTGTTTCATCGCGCTGATGATGGACAAGGAGTCGGGCGCGCCGCTGTTCCTGCAGATGAAGGAGGCCGAGACCTCGGTGCTCGCGCCGCACCTGAAGCCGAGCAAGTATCACCATCAGGGGCACCGGGTGGTCGTCGGTCAGCGGCTCATGCAGTCGGCCAGCGACGTCTTCCTCGCCTGGGCGACCGGTCCGGCGGGCCGGTTCTTCTACATGCGGCAGTTGCGCGACATGAAGGGGTCCGCCGAGGTCGGCACCATGACCCATCGTGAGCTGGCCCGGTACGCCGAATTGTGCGGCTCGGTCCTGGCTCGCGCGCACGCGCGCTCCGGTGACCGGGTGGCCATCGCCGCCTACCTCGGCAGCAACGATCGATTCGATCGCGCGATGGGCGAATTCGGTCTGTCCTACGCCGATCAGACCGTCGCCGACCGGCACTCCCTGCTCGCCGCCATCGACTCCGGGCGGATCACCGCGGCCGCGCGCGCCTACTGATCCGAGGCCACTACACTGGTTACCGATGAGTAAGTTCTTTGCCTCGGTGGACCAGGTGCAGGACCGGCTGACCGCGGCCGGCTACCTTCCGTCCCTCGACATCGCGACCGCGGTCTTCCTGGCCGATCACCTCGGTAAGCCGCTGCTGATCGAGGGACCGGCCGGTGTCGGCAAGACCGAGCTGGCCAAGGCCGTCGCCATGGCGGTGTCGGCCGAGCTCATCCGCCTGCAGTGCTACGAGGGCATCGACGAGGCCCGCGCGCTCTACGAGTGGAACCACGCCAAACAGCTGCTGCGGATCACCGCGACCTCGGGGGAGACCTGGGAGGGCACCCGCGACCACGTCTTCACCGAGGAGTTCCTGCTCGCCCGGCCGCTGCTGGCGGCCATCCGCAACCCCGATCCGACGGTGCTGCTGATCGACGAGCTCGACAAGGCCGATGTGGAGCTGGAGGGTCTGCTGCTGGAGGTGCTCGGCGACTTCCAGGTGAGCATTCCCGAGCTCGGTACGGTCACCGCCGTCCGCAAGCCCTTCGTGATCCTCACCTCGAACGCCCATCGCGACCTGTCCGAGGCGCTCAAGCGGCGCTGCCTGTACCTGCACATCGACTATCCGACGGCGGAGCTGGAGAAGGCGATCGTGCGGCTCAAGGTGCCCGAACTGGACGCGGCGCTGGCCGAGCCGGTCGTGGCCACGGTGAGCGCGCTGCGGCAGCTGTCGCTGCGCAAGGCGCCGTCCATCGCCGAAACCGTGGACTGGGCGAAGACCCTGGTCGCGCTGGGCAGCCGGACGCTGAGCGCGGGGGTCGTCCGGGCCACGCTGGGTGTGCTGCTGAAGTATCAATCCGATCATCGGGTGGTGATCGAGAAGCTCGGCCTCGACGAGCAGGCCGACGGCAGCGTGGTCCGATGACCGCCCCCGGTACGGCGTCGTGGTGACCATCGTGCCCGCGCACGGCGGTGTCGAAGCGCCGATGTCGGATCGCCTGGTCGGCTTTGTCGGGCTGCTGCGCGAACACGGCATCCACGCGGGCCCCAGCGAAACCGTCGACGCCGCCGCCACGATCCTCGCCCTCGGCACCGCGGACGCCCGGGTACTGCGCTCGGGCCTGGCCGCCTGCCTGCTGCGCCGCAACGGCCAGCGCACGGTGTTCGACCAGCTCTTCGACCTCTACTTCCTCGACGGGACCAGGCCGGTCGCGGCGGCGGGCGCGGACGCCGATCCGCTGCGCGAGCGGGTGATCGCGGCCCTGATCCAGGGCGCCGACACCGCCGAACTCGCCAGGGAGGCGCTCAACACCTTCGGCGCCTACGGCGGCGCGGGGGAGAGCGCGGGACGGGTCACTTCCGCGTCGGGCGCGGGCTGGTCGTCGTATCTGACGATGAAATCGCTACGCCCGGACGAGATCTCCGAGCAGGTCGCCCAAACCATGGGCGGGACCGGCCAATTCGACGCCGCGGTGCACACGATCGAGGCGCGGCGCCGGGTCGAGCGGTTCCGCACCGAGGTGCAGGCCGAGGCCCGGCTGCGCTCGGCCCAATTGCGCGGCACCGACTACATCGCGCGCCGCGGCGTCGAATCCGGTGCCGACAGTACGGATTTCCTGGGTGCCCGTGAACAGGACCTGGCCGAGATGCGCCGGCTCGTGCATCCGCTGGCCCGCAAGCTCGCGACCCGGCTGGCGGTGCGCCGTAAGAAGGCCGTGCGTGGGCAGATCGACCTGCGCCGCACCCTGCGCCGGTCGATGGCCACCGGCGGTGTCCCGATCGATCCGGTGTTGCGTGCGCGCAGGCACGGGCGCCCCGATCTCGTCGTGCTGGCCGATGTCTCGGGCTCGGTGACCGGTTTCGCCGAGTTCACCCTGCAGCTGGTGCAGGCCCTGCAGGACCAGTTCAGCAAGGTCCGCAGCTTCGGCTTCGTCGACGTGTGCGCCGAGATCACCGGCTACTTCACCCCGGGCGAACCGCCGCCCGCCGGCTTCGCGCGCGAGATCGTCCGTGACGCCGGTGTCGCCCGGTTCGGCTCGAGCAACTACGGCGAGGCCTTCCAGGGTTTCGTCGACCACTACCTCGACGCGCTGGGCCCGCGCACCTGCGTCCTCATTCTCGGCGACGCCCGCACCAACCGCACCGACCCGAATCTGGCCGCGCTGCAAGAGATGACCGAACGGGCCAAGGCGGTGTACTGGCTCAATCCGGAGCCGTCGCGCTCGTGGTCGACCGGTGATTCGGCCGCCCACGTCTACACCGACATCGTCACCATGCACGAATGCCGCACGGTGCGGCAGCTGGCCGAGGTGATCGGCCGGCTGCTGCCCGCGTGAGCGCGCGGTCGGTCAGCGCGGGCTGAGCCGCACCACCGCGTATTCGTGCTCGCTCTTGTCCTGGTACTTGCCGTACCGCGGCTGCGCGGCGGTGATCGACTCCCAGGCCGTGGCCCGGTCCGCGCCGGTGAGCACGTGCGGGGTGACCGGCAGCGGCGCCGCGCCGGGCAGCTCGATGGTGGCCTGCTCCGGGTGTCCCATCAGGTTGAGGTGCCAGTCGGGGTGCCCGTTCTTGCCACCCGAGGCCACCAGCAGCCAGGAGTCGCCGTCGGCGAACCAGGAGAGCGGGGTCTGGCGCGGCGCACCGCTGCGGCGGCCGACGGTGTGCAGGATCAGCACGTCCATGCCCATGAAGGTGCCCTTGCCCGCGCGGACCTTGCGGTTCATCCTGGCGTTCATCCGGTGCTGCATCCACCGGGAGAAACCCCCGTGCGAGTTCTTCTTTGCGGACTGGTTGGTGGTCATCTCGAAGGTTTCCTTTCGGTGGATCAGGACGGGTCGGGGGAGAGGTGGGGCTCAGCCCCAGGCGCCGGCGATCTGGCGGGTGGTGGCGTTGAGCCGGTTGAACATGTTGGTGACGCCGATCATCAGCACGATCGAGGCGAGCTGGCGCTCGTCGAAGTAGCTGGCGGCCGCGTCCCAGATCTCGTCGGTGACGGCGTTGGGGCGGTCGGCCAGGCGGGTCGCCGCCTCGGCCAGCTCGAGCGCGGCGCGCTCCTCGTCGGTGAAGTACGGGGTCTCGCGCCAGGCGACGACCGTGGCGAGGCGATCCTCGCTGACACCGGCTTTGCGGGCGGTCTTGGTGCCGCCGTCGACGCAGGCGCTGCACCCGTTGATCTGGCTGACCCGCAGGTGCACCAGCTCCAGGATCTCGCCGTCGACGCCGCCGGTCTGCACCGCCTTCAGCACCTGCTGGATCGGGCCCATCGCGTCGGTGAGGACCATGGCCGGGTTCTGCATCCGAGACTGCATGTCGTGCTCCTTGTTTCCGTTGTTCTCCGCTGCTTGCGGTGTGAACCAATAACAGCCCGTCGTGCGCCGGAACACGATGGCTGTGGGACACTGTGGGACAGCGGAAAACGGCCCTGACCTCCTGATTGTCATCGGGAAACTCGGTGATCCGGGCCGGGACAACGGAGTGGGAAACGGTGGTTGTGCAGCAGCAGACGGCAAGGGTCTACCCGCAGGACGAGCTCGCGGCGCGCCTGCGCCTGATCCAGGAGCTGTCGGGCCGCGGCGTGCGCGCGCTGGCCCGCGACACCGGGCTGAGCTCGTCGTCGCTGTCGCGCTACCTCAGCGGGCAGACGGTGCCGCCGTGGCCCGCCGTGCTGGAACTGTGCCGCCTGGTCAAACGCGATCCGCGCCCGCTGCGCCCGCTGTGGGAGCGCGCCAACAACCCGCTGCCCGCGCCGCCGAAGACGAGCCGCCAGGTCGCCCCGCCGAGCCCGCCCGCCGACGCCCCGCCGCCGCCGCGCAACGACCTGCCCCGCGACGTCCCCGACTTCACCGGCCGCGAACAGGCCATGGCCGACGTGCTGGCCGCCGTCCGGTCCGACCGGGTGGTCGCCATCGACGGGATGGCCGGGGTCGGCAAGACCTCCCTGGCCGTGCACGCCGCGCACCAGCTGACCGCCGAATATCCCGACGCCCAGCTCTATCTCGACCTGCACGGCTTCACCGACGGCCGCCAGCCGCTGGACCCCGACGCCGCGCTGCGCGCCCTGCTGGCCGCCCTGCAGGTGCCCTCGGAGAAGGTGCCGCAGGACGGCGGGGTCGAGCTGCGGGCGGCGTGCTGGCGCTCGGAGCTGGCCCGGTTGCGGGCGGTGGTCGTGCTCGACAATGTGGCCGACGCCGCGCAGGTCAGCCAGCTGCTGCCGGGCGCGGGCGCGTCGGTCGCCATCATCACCAGCCGCAATCGGCTGCTCGAGCTCGACGAGGTGCCGCCGGTGACCCTCGATGTGCTCACGGCGGAGGAGAGCGCGGAACTGCTGGTCCGGGCGAGCGGTGACGCGCGCGGACCCGACGGCAGGCTCGCGCGGGAACCGGAGCAGGCCGCCGAGGTGCTGCGGCTGTGCGGCAATCTGCCGCTGGCGCTGCGGCTGGCCGCGGCCCGGCTGCGGCATCGTCCTGGCTGGTCGGTCGGCATCCTCGTCGAGCGAATGGCCGAGGGCGCCACCGAATTCGACACCGCGTTCGGCATGTCGGTGCGCCAGCTCAACCGCGATCAGCGCAGGCTGTTCCGCCTGCTCGGCCTGATCCCGGGATCCACCTTCACCGACTATGTCGCCGCCGCGGTCGCCGATGTGCCGCTGCGCACGGCGCGTGCCATGCTCGAGGATCTGCTCGACGCGCACCTGGTCCAGCAGCCGGCCGAGGGCCGCTACCGCCTGCACGATCTGGTCCGTCAGCACGCCAGGCACGCGAGTTCCGAGCAGGATTCCGACGCCGATCGCGAGCGCGCGCTTGGCCGGATCCTCGACTACTACGTGCACACCGCGGCCGCCGCCGACGCCGCGATGCCGTTCCTGTCGCCGACCCGCCCGGTCTCGGCGGGCTCGCCCCCGGCTGAGCTACCGGTGTTCCCGCACCGCGACGCCGCGTTCTTCTGGTTCGTCTCCGAGTACACCAACCTGATGGCGGTGTTCTACGCGGCCGTCGAGGTGGGCGCGAATGTCCATGTGTGCGAGCTGCCGCGCTTCATGCGCGCGTTCTTCGCCCGGCGCTGCGGCACCACCCATCTCAACGCGCTGTTCGAGCAATCCCTCACCGCCGCAGAGCATCTCGGTGATCCACGACAGCTCGCCGAGGCGCACAGCGACCTCGGTTTCGCCCGCTACAACGCGGGCCGGATGAGTGAGGCGGCCGCCGCCTACGCCGCCGCGGCCCCGCTGATCGCGGCCGCGGGCGACCCGCTGCCGCGCGCCGAGCTGACCATGCGCTGCGCCCACCTGCGCTGGGACGAAGGCGATACCGAGGAACCGCTGGAACTGTTCCGCGAGGCCCGCGACCTCTACGCCGACAGCGGGTGCCCGATGAGCGCCGCCGACGCCATCGCCAGCGAGGCCTGGGCCGTTCTGCAATTGGGCCATCGCGAACAAGCCGCGGCCCTGGCCCGCGAGGCACTGGAGCTCCCCGCGGGCGACCCGTCCTGGCCGCCGTCGCTGCAGGCCCAGATCACCCTCGGGGTGGCCATCGCCGCCGACGAGCCGGAGGAAGCGCTCGAGCACCTGAGCAGCGCGCTGGCCCTGGCCCGCGCCGACGGCCACAAGCACAACGAGGCGTGGGGCCTGAACTGTCAGGGGGTCGCGCTGCGCCGGATGGGCCGCTACGAGGCGGCCCTGGCCAGCCATCGCGAGGCGTTCGCCCTGCTCGACGACCTGTTCGAGGAGCACTGGAAGATCCACTTCCTCAACGGCTACGCCGAAACCTGCCGCCTCGCCGGCCTGCCCGAGGAGGCGCTGCGCCTGCATCGCCACACCCTGGAGCTGGCGCCGAGACTCGGCTACCGGCTCGAGGAGGCGCTGGCCCACCAGGGCATCGCCGAGGTCCTCGAACCGACCGACCCGGACGCGGCCGCCGAGCATCGCGCGGCGGCCGAGGCCATCCAGTCCGAGCTCAGCCCATCGACTTCGCCCCGTCGAGGGATTCCCGGATGATGTCCGCGTGGCCGGAGTGCTGCGCGGTCTCGGTCATGATGTGCATGAACACCCGGCGCGCGCTCCAGCGTCCGCCGGGCTCGAACCAGGGCGCCTGCGGCAGCGGCTGAGTCACGTTCAGGTCGGGCAGCGTGCGCACCAGTTCGTCGGTGCGCGCGGCCACCCGCTCGTACTCGGCCAGCACGCCCGCGAGGGTCTCGTCCGGCCGCAGGACGAAGGCGTCGCCCCACGCGGCGATCTCCTCCTCGGTCATCGCGGAGAAATCGGGCGCGGCCTCGGGCCCGTCGATGATGAACGTCGCCCAGTTCGCCTCCACCGCCGCCACGTGCTTGATCAACCCGCCCAGGGTCAGCTCGCTGGCGGTGGTCCGCGTCCGGGCCTGCTCGTCGGTCAGCTCACGGGTGGTGAACCGCAGGAAGAAGCGGTGCTTGGCCAGCATCTCCAGCAGGTCGGAGCGCTCGGCGTCGAGGAGGGTGTCGGCGGTGGTGGTCATGAGCGGATTCCCTTCGTTGTCGGTATGAAAACCAAGGTAGAACCCATTGCGGTCACTTTCTGTCCGCAATGTGCGCGAGAATGAAAAACATGGCCGATACGAGCGCACGCACCCTCCGTCTGCTGTCGTTGTTGCAGACCCACCGCTACTGGCCGGGCACGGAACTGTCCGACCGGCTGGGTGTTTCGCCACGCACCCTGCGTCGCGACATCGACCGGCTGCGCGACCTCGGCTATCCGGTGGACGCCCGTCCCGGCGTCGACGGCGGCTACCAGCTCGCGGCGGGCGCCGCGCTCCCGCCGCTGGTCCTCGACGACGACGAAGCCGTCGCCATCACCGTCTGCCTGCAAGCCGGGTCGCAGGGCGCGGGCGACGGCCTGGCCGAGCCGTCGATCCGCGCCCTGGCCAAGCTCGTCACCGTCCTGCCGACCCGCCTGCGCCGCCGGGTGGACGCGTTGCGCGCGATGACCGTCTCCACCGGCTGGAACGCCGTCCCGCTCTCCGACGTCGACCCGGCCGTCCTCACCGACCTCGCGCTGACCTGCCGCGGCGAGGAACGCCTCACCTTCACCTACACCGCCGCCGACGGCCGCACCAGCACCCGCGAGGTCGAACCGCACCGCCTGGTCTCGCTGGGCCGCCGCTGGTATCTCGTCGCCTACGACCTGACCCGCCACGACTGGCGCAACTTCCGTGTCGACCGCCTCAGCGCCTCGCGCGCCACCGGCGTCCGGTTCCGTCCCCGCGAGCTGCCCGCCCCCGACGCCGCGGAGTTCGTCCGCGCGGGGATCGGTTCCCGCCGAACGGGTTACACCGTCACCGCCGAGATCGAAGCGCCCGCCCTCGACGTGCACGCCCGCGTCGGCCGCTGGTGCGTCGTCACCGCCCTGCCCGCCGACCGCACCCACATCGAGATGACCGTCGACAACCTCGACTGGCCGATGCTGTTGCTGGGCAAGGTGGCGGCCGAGTTCCGTGTCCTCGGCCCGCCGGAACTGATCGAGCGAGTGGCGGAATGGGGAGCGCGGTTCAGCGCCGCGTTCTAGCTCAGGCCCTGGTCGCGCAGGGGTGATAGTCGGCGGAGCCGGGCTCGGTGGCGTCGGGCGAGATCGTCGCGACCGTCACCAGCGTCGCGTACACACCGACCCCGACGAGCGCGAGGCAGGCCACCGTGATCGCCCCCGGCTTCCACCGCGCGGGGACGCGGGTCAGCGCCACGATCAGCCCGGCCAGCAGCACCACGGTGCCGAGCAGCAACCCGGCCCCGAGGGAGTTCAGCAGCACCGCCCCGCCGGGAACGTCGACCACGGTCGCGCAGTGCGCCGCGAGCAACGCGCGTTGCCGCTCGCCCAGCAGGGAGTCCGCGGCGACGAGCGCGCCGACCGCGCCACAGAAGGCCGCCACCGCGGCACCGACGAAGACCAACGGCCCGCGTGTCACTACCAGAACTCCTCGCATCGAGATGATGCGCTCATTCTGGATATCCCGCACCGCCGCTGGCAATTCCACGGCGGACGGGGCCCGTCCCCACCCGGAGGACGGTCCCCGATCGCTCAGTCGCAGCTACCGAACGCACCGTGCGGCAGCATTTGGTGCAGCCACTTCCGCAGCGGGCTGTGCCCCGGATGCAGCCCGTTGTCGTGGTCGTGCCAACCGCGGTCGACGAACTCGGCAGCGGCGGGCGCCTGCGCGTCGGCCGGACCGGCGATACCGACGAGCGGGAGGGCGAGGAACGCGCCGGTCAGCGCGAGTCGGAGCAGGCGACGGTGGGGTTGTTTCGAGCTCACAGGTGAATCCTTTCGAACCAGATCTCGCAGGCCTACACCCTGCCCCGGATTCCCGCCGCTGTCGTGCCCTGATCTGTCAGGCCCGGTAGCCATCCTGCGGACGATGATCCTGCTGGGGCACGCGATGCCCCTGCGGCGGGCCCTGATTCGGTGACGAGCTGTCCGGACGCTGCGCGTCGGGACTCAGCGGTGCGCTGGGATAAGGCGCCTGCGCGTCCGGCCTAGGCGCGTCCGATGCGGGTTGGGCCCCGACGGAGGGTGCACCGGGCGCGGGGTGGGCGACCGCGTAGGGGGCACCCGGTGCGGCTTGGGCGCCTATGGAGGGTGCACCGGGCGCGGGGTGAGCGCCCGCGTAGGGCGCGCCGGGTGTGGGTTGAGCACCCGCGTACGGTGCACCGGGTGTAGGTTGGGCGCCCGCGTACGGCGCGCCAGGTGTGGGTTGAGCGCCCGCGTACGGTGCACCGGGTGTGGGTTGAGCGCCCGCGTAGGGCGCGCCGGGTGTGGGTTGAGCACCCGCGTAGGGCGCACCAAGTGCGGGTTGGGCGCTCGGATACGGAGTGCCCGGCGTCTGCTGCCCGCCCGGATGAGGCGCATCGAGGACCGGCCGCATCCCGGGATGCGGTGCACCGCCGACGAACTGAGCCCCAGGAAGGTGGCCATGGAGCGCGTGCTGCGGTGCGCCCGGCCCGGCTCGGCCAGGCGCACCGGCCACCGGCACCATCCCCGGCGCCCACGCCCCACCAGGCGGCCGCTGCGCCGCGCCCCCCTTGCACCACCGCTTGGTCGACGGCAACACCGCGAGCACAAACGTCGCCACGGGAAACACCAACAGCAGCACCGACACCACCCACGGCAGGTTGCGTTCCATCGAGTACAGCCCGTTGAACACCGACTGGCCCAGCACCACGTCGATATGCCGCCCGATCGGCAGGTCGTACTGGATCAGCTGAACGGCGGTCGAGATCGCCGTCACCACATACGCGCCCACCGTCCCGGCGCTCCCCAGCACCACCAGCGTCGGCCCCGCCGCACGCCGCCGGAACACCAGAATCGCCCCCACCAACAGCGCCACCACGGACAGCACGTCGATCAGCAAGGTCGCCCCGGACACCACCGACACCCACCCCGGCGCGATCCCCCACCCGAACACCCCGGTCTCACTCCGCACCATCTTGTACAGACCGAACACCACCCCCACCGCCCCGGCGATCCCCCCGAGCAGTGCGAGCACCGCCGCCACCACGGCCGTCCCCCCACTGGCCGGCCGCTGATCGGCAACCCTGTACATCCGCTCCTCCTCGCTGTTTCCGGTCGACCCCACCCTCTCCCGAATCCGCCCAGCTGTCCTGTCCACCGATCCCGCGAGAGAGCCCGCCGCCCCTACCCAGTTACCCCGAGCGGCGACCGACTACACGAAGCCACGAATCCTGTAGCCACAATGCTGCGACAGTGCGGTAGCTCGGGTTCGCGTGCCCTGCGGGAGCGAAACCAGGCGAACGTGACCCCTTCAGGATGCGCGAGGTGAGTCCTTTCCGCAGCCGCATGTCGTGGCGTGACAACTGAGGGGACGGCATGATGGGGGAGTGAATCCCGTTGTACAGCAGTTGCTTACGATGACAGGTGTACTGGTCGGTGCGGGTGCCACCTTTGCATTCACCTCCTGGACAGAGCGTTCCCGCTGGCGCCGGGCGGAGCAGAGCAAGTGGGACGACCGGAGGCTGGTCGCCTACAACGAGTTCGCCCACGCTCTCAAGCACTATGCGCTGATCTCCCAGCGAATGTGTGCCGCTCATGGATTTCCGTATGCCGGCCAGCCGATCGACCTGGACGAGGGGCTGCGTGTGCTCGCGGAGGCGGATTCGGAGAAGTCGCTGAAGTGGGAGATCGTCCTGTTGGTGGGTTCTCCGGAGGCTGTCGCGGCGGCCCGCCGCTGGAACAAAGCGGCCTGGGAACTCGGCTACGTCGCCATGGGCGCCGCCATGACGCATGGCGAGTATGTGCGCAGGTACGAAGAGATGGGTCAGTTGCGCAACGAGTTCTACGAGTGCGCGAGGAGTGACCTCGGAGTGCGCGGAGGTGAACTCCCGCCGGGCAACAAGGCATGGTTGCCACCTGGGGTAGAGCCGAATCCTGGGGAGCTTCCGCACGCCCAGCAGGCGTTCGAACCGGCTCCCCAGGTATCCGCACCGCCTGCGCCGTCATAGGTTCGCCGCGGCTGAGGGTGACTCACCCTCAGCCGTTGCGATACCGCTGCATCCGCCGCCGCCGGAAGAACAGCTGATCCACCGCGACCGGATCCACCGCGGCCGTGATGTCGGCCAGCCGGGTGTCGTAGTGGTGCTCGTGGATGCACCGATGCAGATGCGCCCGCCGCTCCGGCACCAGATCCGACCACACCGCGCCGAACCGCCCCTGCGCGTCCGCCCCCGACACCGCGACTAGATCGAGCAGCGCGGGCCAGGACCCGGTCTCGGTGGCGTGCGCGGGCAACTCCGCGACCGTCGCGTCCGACAGCGCCGCCAGCGCGTACCCGACGACACCCCGAATGGTCTCGTCCATCCGCGACATCAACACGAACAGCCCCCGCCAGCTCCCCACGTCACTGCGATCGTCGAGCGGCGCGACCAGCCCGACCCCCACCCCCGGATCACCGAACACCGGATTCCCCACCAGCGTCCACAGCCCGAGCGGCGTGAGATGCCCGACCACCGTGAGGAACTCGGGCACCGCCCCCACCTCGATCGCGTTCCGCACCAGATTGGCGACCTCCCGCTGCGAGGCGCTGCCGAACAGCACGTCACCGACCCGGCTGATCACATCCGGCGCGCACCGCGAGAACACCGACAGCGCCGCGTGCTGCAGCGCGGGCCGCCCCGCCATCACCGCCTGCGCCATTCGCGGGATCCGCCGATGCGGCCCATCGAGCAACTGCCGGATGACCGAGCTCAGGATGTCGGAGTCGTAGGAGTACGCCGCCGAGTGGATCAGCCCCGCGTCGTCCTGCACGTCGGCCTCGACCGCGGCGATCAACTCCGGTGTGGCACAGGACAGGAACGGCCCCGCCGTCACGTAGTCACACCGCCGCAGCAGCTCGTTGACGATCTCCACCACCGGCCCCGGCGGCGCCACGTCCGCCAGCTGCGCGATGGCCCGCGGATCCAGATAGGGCGCGCAATCCGCCGCGTACCCCGGATCCAGCATCATCAACGTCTCCGCGGCCTTGACCGGATGCTCCACCCCCACCGACCCCGCCGCCCGCCCGGTCGTCATCGGCGGAACCAGCCGCTGTACCAGCGGAATCGAGATCGACAGCGGAATGAACGGCACCAGCGCGCTGATCCGCCGAAACGTCTCGGTGTGCTGATCGAACAGCACCCCCGCGATCTGCTGCTGCAACTCGTGCAGCCGATCGGCCCCCAGATACCGCAGATGCTGCACCCGCTGAGGATGCACATGCAGCGTGCGAGCCAGCAGGATCAACTGCGCCCGCGTCGTCAGATCCGTCATCTGCCGCCGAACATGATCTTCTTCGTCACCGCGCGAAACGGCCGCGGCAACGCCCCCAACATCGAGTCGATCGACTTGTCCAGCGCCTTCGCCTCGAACGTCACCGCCGCCCGCATCAACTCGAACAGATCCCGAGCCTCGTCGGCGGGCAAACTCTGTAGCGAAGGCAGCGTCGCGGGCACGCCACCCTCACGGTCACTTCGACTCATCATGTGACTCCTGGGTAACGCGAACTCCCCACCGAGCATGCCGCCTCCCCCCACCCCCGACCACAACTTCGCGAATATCTGTGCACAGCAACGAAAACAACGGCACGAATACATGTGAACCGACGTCCCACCGACGATGTTCTCGCGGGATTCGCCTCTTGACATCGCCAGAATGGCTGTTCTGGCTCATGGTTCAGCTGATCACGCACGTGAATGAGGCGGCTTCGACAGCCACGTAGGGGGTCTCGTCAGTCGACCTCGTCGTCGCCTGGTGAAGCGAGGCTCGTCTGTACCGGGTGGCTCAGCCACGCCACATCGATGTTGCCGGCGAAGCGCTCGAACCGGAGTCCAAGGCGATCCTTAGACGGCCGGTGAGATTCCTGGTCCGGTAGTACCGCCAAGGGGTGGCCATCGAGTTCACGGAACCCGTGGGCGATGACCGGTCCGCTGTCGGTGGATTCTCTCAATGCCGCGCTGATGTGCACTCGGTAGTCGGGGGAGATGCCCAGAAGGTCCGCATCATATGCGGCGTGGTGGATTTTGCAGAGGGCCAGCCCGTTGTCGACCACGGGATTGCCGTCGGATTCGGTATCACCGATGATATGCGCGCCATCCAGCAGAGGCGGAAAATCCAATCGGCATACAGCGCATCGCCACTGGTAGGCAACCAGCAGTCGACTTCGGAATTTTCGCTGATGCAGCCGACGCCGCTTCTTTTCTACCGAGTACTGTTTCTTGATCTCCGGGTCATCGATGAGTCCATCGAGGTCGATGGGCTCACCTTCGGTATCGAGAGAGATGATGACTCGACGGTTCTCGGGGTCGTCCTCGACGATGTGGACCGGAAACACGGGCCTGTAGCGGACCGCTGACCGGTCCTTGAATCCGCGGTGCCAGATGAGCGGGAGTTTCAGCTCGAATGCTCTGCGTAGCTTAGCGTTGTCACCGTCGGTGGACCCCTCGCGGTACGCATACGCGAACAGTCCATCTCCCAGATCTACATCCGGATAGCTACTATCCGGCGTCGACAGGATGGACAGCGTGGCCATGAGGTCCCGCGGGTTCCAGATCCCCTTGCTTCGATCTGCAATCCTGCGATGCGCACCATCGAGTTCGAAATACTCCAGATCGCGACGCTGCAGAACCGGCTTTACGGCGAGCTGTTCTGCCAACTGATTGAAGATTTGTTCGCGAAATGCTAGCTCTGCCTCGAGGTCCACACCGGAAGTTTGCCACATTGCGACCGGATGGCGTCAGTTCGTCGCCCTGACTTTGATGGCGTCGTGGGAGATGAGGACGTCGTATTCGCCGGGGGTGGCGATGACGGCGTTGCCGTAGGCGGATTTGACGAAGGGGGAGGTGTACCAGGTGCCGGTGTTCATGTCTTCGAAGAAGTCTCGGTCGCTGCCGTTGAGCATGATGTGGTCCTGGGTGGTGGCTTTGCCGTCGAGGCGCTGGCCGTAGAGGCGGGTGATCTTGTAGCCGGAGTGGAAGCCGAGTGCGTTGACCCAGGGGTGGAGTTCGACGATGTTGGCTTGCAGGGCCCAGAGGTTGCCTTCGACGCGGTGGGTGGTGCGGGTGTCGACGGCGCCGTCGTCGTCGAAGAGGGTGAGTTCGAGGTCGAGCTGGTCGGACTGGCCGGCAACGGGTTTCGCGACGACGTGGGCGGCGGTGATCTCGCCGGACAGGCCCAGGTAGGTCTGCAGGAGGGTGGCGATCCAGAGCAGGAGGGTGGCGACGAGGAGCAGGGCCAGGCCGGGGACGCCGCGGCCGAGGACGGATGTGAGGCCGCCGCGGCGGCGGGCCGCGAGGACTGCCGAGACGAGCAGGGCTACGGCGAGTGCGAGCAGGGCGAGCAGGCCGATCTGGGCGAACCCGAAGGTCACCGGGAAACTCATGTACCGGTTGTACCCCGAATCCGGCTGTGACAGGGGTGGTCTCGGCATCTCGGTAGGGTGAATTCGTGGACAAGTATCGGGTGTTGGTCGGGGTGCATCTGGTTCTGCTCGACGGGGAGGGGCGAGTGCTGTTGGGGCGCAGGCGCGATACCGGGTTCGGGGACGGGTTGTTCCATGTGCCCGCGGGGCATCTGGAGGCGGGGGAGTCGGCCGTCGCGGGGTTGATCAGGGAGGCGCGCGAGGAGGTGGGGGTCGAGATCGACGCGCGGGAGGTGGAATTCGCGCATGTGTTGCACAGCGACGAGCGGGTGCAACTGTTCTTCACCGTGCGGCGCTGGGGTGGGGAGGTCGTCAATCGGGAGCCGGGGAAATGTTCGGAACTGCGGTGGTTCGATCCGGCGGCGTTGCCTGCGGAGATCGTGGAGTACTGCGCGGTCGGGGTGCGGGCGGCGTTGAGCGGGCGGGTGTTCTCCGAATTGGGGTGGAACTAGGCGGCGGGTCGGCGGCGCTGTAGCAGCACGATCGCCGCGGTGGAGGCGAGGGCGATGCCGATCGCCGCCGTCGCGGGGATCGGACCGCGGTCGACGTCGGCGGTGCGGTACCACGACGGGGAGTAGGCCAGGTGGCCGAATTTGTCGTCGCTCAAGGCCACGCCGAGCGATGGCACGAACAGGATCGACAGGCCGACGACGGCGGAGGTGGGACTCCGCGGAACCGCGGAGCCGACGCAGTACCCGCACACCGCGCCCAGTGCCAGGCAGCCGACGGCGGCGTTGAGCGCGGCGGGCGGGTCGAGGAGGTCGGTGGCCAGCACGAATACCGACAGCGCGACCACGGTGAGCGCGGCGATGATCGCGCGGGGCGCGCGCAGACCGAGCAGGAGCCCGGCGCCGAGGGCGATCATGGTGGCCAGGTCGACCAGGCCGGAGCGGGGGAGCGGGATGACGAGGCTGCCCGCCACGGCGAACGTGGTCATCAGCAGGAGCAGGACACCGTCGCGGTCGGGCAGGATCAGCGCCGACGCTGTCGCGGCTGCCACGACCACGATCGCGCCGGCGAGCACGTACGGGACGGTGATCTCGCGGACCGCCAGCGCCAGTGACGTCGCCAGGATCACCGAGAAGGCGATGACGGCGGCGAACACGGGGGCCAGCGGGATCGCGGTGTCGAGAACCGAGCGCGGCGGGGTGGTGGTGGTCGCCGCGAAATAACCGAGGGCGAGCACGGTGGCCGCGATGAACCACAGCGGCAGCGAGCCGGCGAGGACACCGTCGAACCCGGCCGAGGTCTGGTCGGTGGGTGCCTCGGTGAGGTCGCCCAGCACGGTCGCGGCGGGCACGGCGAACAAGTACACCGTGCGCAGCAGTGGGCTCGGCCAGACCGCGATGGCCAAGGCGCCCACCGCCATTCCGGCGAGCAGGGCGTCGAGGAAGTTCAGTGTCGGTAAGGACAGGCCGGTGAAATGCGTGCTGTCGACGTTGCGCGCCAGGACCAGATGGCTCAGCAGAATCCCCGCGAGCGCGACCTGCGCCGTCCATTTGGCGGTGCGCACGCTGCCGACGGCGACGGTGACCGCGGCGGTGATGACCGCGACGAACGCGCCGCCGGTCATCGCGCGCGGGATGTTGAACACCAGCAGGTCGACATGGCGCGACTCGGCCAGGGCGGCGAAGCTGATCGGCAGCATGATGGCGAGGACGGCGACCGCGGCGGCCACGAACACCGTGACCGCTTCGACGGCGGTCCGGATCTCGGTGGCGGTCGGCCGCCGGATCATCGGACGGCCCGCACGGGTGGTCGCGGTGTGTTCGGGCCTCGCGCGATGGGGGCGTGCACCGAATCTCCGTTCTCGCGACCGGGCGGTCCGGGCGGACCTGTGCAGGGAGTCTAGCCAGGGCCGATGCGCGCGCGAGGTCGCTCGCTGCCGTGTCGTGGACCGGGTGGCGCGCGGGCGGTGTCGCCGGGACGGGAACGGTCGCCGACGCCCTGCTACAACTCGCGGGCACCGGCATGCGACGATGAACGAATCTGCATGTCAGGTAATTGATTCGGAAGGTCGGTCGATGCCGAACGGCGTTGTGAGCTGGTTCGACAGCGGTAAGGGATTCGGGTTCATCACCCCCGACACGGGCGGGCCCGAGGTGTTCGTGGAGTACACCGAGCTCGTCGGCGAGGGGTTCCGCACGTTGCGGGCCGGTCAGCGCGTGGAATTCGGGGTCAGGGAGACCCGCCGCGGCCCGGAAGCGCACCACGTGCGGGTCGTCTAGTAGGCGCCGACGGCATAGACGGCGAACCCGGTCGCGGCCAGGCAGACGATCGCGCTGACGATCAGCAGCCGGGCGCTGAGCCGGTGTAGCCGGTCGTGACGGGCGCGCAGGGCGAAGAAGCTGCTGGTCGGATTTCCGTCGCCGATGAAATTCGACGCGGCTCGGGAGGCGAGCAGCGCGTCGTTCGCCCTGGATTCGGCGAACGAGGCCGCGAACAGGGTCAGCGTGCCGGTACCCGCGCACAGCGCGGCCGCGATGATGAAGAACAGCATGTGGATCCCCCGGTGCGACGCGGTCGAGCCGAGGCCCGAGCCGGTTTTCTCTACCTCCCCAGTGTCGCAACCGGGTACGACAGATTCGGCCTAGTTCTGGCCGCTCGGCCAGAAACGGCTCGCGCGCTGACCGTGCACCGGCCGGGACAGGTTGGGGTCCTCGGCCTCGGTGATGCCGACCTGCATGAGCAGGATCATGGTGACCATGCTGATGCCGATGATCAGCGGGGTGAGCAGCTGGGTGGCGGTGGCGCCGGTGGCATGGGCGACGTGGGCGCTGGTGTGCGCGCTCATCGAGAACATGCCGGTGTAGTGCATGCCGGTGACGGCGACGCCCATCAGCAGGGCGGCGCCGATGGTGGCGATGATGCCGTGGATGTGCAGCGCGAACCAGAGCGCGGCCGTGGAGGCGACGACGGCGATGACCATCGAGACGGCCACCACGAACGGGTCGTAGACGATCTCGATATCGGTCTTCATCGCGTACATGCCGGAATAGTGCATCGCGCCGACCCCGAGTCCGGTGATCGTCCCGCCCACCGGGAGGGCCGCGCTGTCCCAGCTGCGCCGCACCACGATCGACAGTCCGAGCCACACCACGCCCATCGCCACGGCGGCGCTGAACAAGGTGATCGGGACGTTGTAGCGGATGGTCGCGCCGTGCACGGAGAAACCGAGCATCGCGATGAAATGCATGACCCAGATTCCGGTCCCGCCGAGGGCGATCGCGGCCGCGGTGAGCCAGCCGCCGTGACTACCGGAAGCGCGCGAGCGAACCATGCAACGCAGTGCCAGCATCGACCCGAGGACCGACATGAGATACGCCAGCAGTGGGGTTACCCAGCCGTAGGTGAAATGGTTGATGTCCAGCACTGTCTACTCCTTGCGTGATTTCTCCACGAGGTGTGTGCTCCCTCACGATCTCGGAAAATACGCTGGTAGGAAATTTGCCGTACGAGGTTTCTCGAAAATGTCTAGGGATGCTGACGGTGACGGCTCACTGCCGCGTAGAGGTGTCGATGGTGAACCGTGCCAGTCGGTTTGGTGAGTGCTTCCGTGGGAATCCGGCATCCGCGCCGCAACTACCTCGGCATACGCCGAGCATCCACCTCGTTGCCCGGCGCGCCCGCTGTGTGACAGCACCAGGTGGCAGCAACCACGGGTTGGGTTCCTCACAGTCCGCGAGCTCGGGTGTGGAGGAATTCGTCGGATCATGGCATTGTTGAAGCCGAGACCGGGACCGGACTATTAGGACCTGGCTCGTCTACAGAAGGTTTTGAAATGGCTCAGGGCATTGTGAAGTGGTTCAACAGCGAGAAGGGCTTCGGCTTCATCGCGCAGGACGGCGGCGGACCCGACGTCTTCGTGCACTACTCGGCTGTTAGCGGCTCGGGCTTCCGCTCCCTCGACGAGGGCCAGCGTGTGGAGTTCGAGATCGGTCAGGGTCAGAAGGGCCCGCAGGCTCAGGACGTCCGCGTCCTCTGATTCTGCGCTCGACCAGCGTACGAACGTGAAGCTCCGCACCGGTAGGTGCGGAGTTTCTGCTATCTGGGGGCCAGTGCCTCCGCGCGGAAGAACTCGTCGGTCACGGCTCGTGCCGCCGTCAGATCCCGCGGCCCGCGCGCGGTGAACTCCGCGGTCGCCAGCTCGAACTCGACCGCGATGAAATCGGTGATCAGTCGCGGCGGCTCGCCCGTCCCCATCTCCCTGGTCCTGGACTTGAGCGCCGTCAGCTCGCCGATCGCGGCGACCAGGTCGACGGGCAGCTCGCACTGGGCCAGCAGGGTCGGCAGGTGCATCGGCGCCACCGCGGCGCCGGGATGCTCGCGCAGCCAGCGCAGCGCCATCGCCGGGCGCAGCGCGTAGAACACCTTCTTCAAACCGCCGTTGCGCTGGAACAACGCCCACTGGCGGGTGCCCAGGTGCAGGTAGTGGCGGGCGATGTGGTCGCGATCGGCCACCTCCTCGGCCACCGCGCGCAGCCGGGTGCGGAACGCCTCGTCGCCGCGGTAGACGATGGGTGACATCAGCCACTCCACCAGCACGGCATTGCCCCGGACCAGCAGGCGCAGCGCCTTGGCCAGATCCCAGCCGTTCACGTCCAGCAGCCCGACCAGCGGCGTCTCGATGACATCACGGGTCGACCACGGCGACAGGTAGGTCTCGAGGCCCGCCACGTAGACGAAACGGCAGTCGTAATCGGAGTCCGGCGAGGGGAAACCCCAAGCCCGGCTACCGCTTTCGATGGCCAGGCGAATCGTCACGCCGTGCTCGGCCGCCACCCGGTCGAGCTCGGCGTCGACGGCGGCCACGACTGCCGGATCCATCGAGGCGGGGACGGTGCGCAAGGACATGGGCTGATGGTAGGTGGGGCGACGCCCAGGGTTCACCCGGTTTTCGGGCAGGGGGGTAAGGGCACCCGAACCCCGGCGACTATTCTGGTCGGCGGTAACTGCCGACCCCTTTCTTCCCCAGGAGTACCCCACAGTGAGCCAAGCAGGCCGTCCTGTAGTTCTGATCGCCGACAAGCTCGCCCAGTCGACCGTCGACGCGCTCGGTGACGGTGTCGAGGTTCGCTGGGTCGACGGCCCCGACCGCCCGGCGCTGCTCGCCGCGGTCCCCGAGGCCGACGCGCTGCTCGTGCGCTCCGCCACCACCGTCGACGCCGAGGTGCTCGAGGCGGGCAAGAAGCTCCAGATCGTCGCCCGTGCCGGCGTCGGCCTCGACAACGTCGACGTGCCCGCCGCCACCGAGCGTGGCGTGATGGTCGTCAACGCGCCGACCTCCAACATCCACACCGCCGCCGAGCACGCGGTCACCCTGCTGCTCGCCGCCGCCCGCCAGATCCCGGCCGCCGACGCGACCCTGCGCGAGAAGACCTGGAAGCGCAGCAAGTTCAACGGTGTCGAGATCCTCGGCAAGACCGTCGGCGTCATCGGCCTCGGCCGCATCGGGCAGCTGTTCGCGCAGCGTCTGGCGGCCTTCGAGACCAAGATCGTCGCGTACGACCCCTACACCTCGCCCGCGCGTGCCGCCCAGCTCGGCATCGAGCTGCTGAGCCTGGAGGAGGTGCTCGAGCGCGCCGACTTCATCTCGATCCACCTGCCCAAGACGCCCGAGACCAAGGGCATGCTCAACGCCGAGACCCTGGCCAAGACCAAGCCGGGCGTCATCATCGTCAACGCCGCGCGCGGTGGCCTGATCGACGAGCAGGCGCTGGCCGACGCCATCAAGTCGGGCCACGTGCGGGCCGCCGGCCTGGACGTGTTCGAGACCGAGCCGTGCACCGACAGCCCCCTGTTCGACCTGCCCGAGGTCGTCGTGACCCCGCACCTTGGCGCCTCCACCGCCGAGGCCCAGGACCGCGCTGGCACCGATGTCGCCAAGTCGGTGCTGCTGGCGCTGGCCGGTGAGTTCGTGCCGGGTGCGGTGAACGTCACCGGTGGCGCGGTCAACGATGTCGTCGCGCCGTGGCTCGACGTCGTCCGCAAGCAGGGCGCGCTGCTCGGTGCCATCGCCAACGAGCTGCCCGTCAGCGTCGAGGTGCAGGTGCGCGGCGAGCTCGCCTCGCAGGACGTGGCCGTGCTGGAGCTGTCCGCGCTGCGCGGCGTGTTCTCGGCGCTGGTCGAGGACCAGGTCACCTTCGTCAACGCCCCGGCGCTGGCCAAGGAGCGCGGTATCACCGCCGAGGTCACCACTGCCACCGAGAGCCCGAACCACCGCAGCGTCGTCGACCTGCGCGCCGTGTTCGGCGACGGCTCGACCCTGAACGTGGCAGGCACGCTGACCGAGCCGAGCCTGGTCGAGAAGATCGTCAACATCAACGGCCGCAACTACGACATGCGCGCCGAGGGCCTGAACCTGGCCGTGCTGAACTACGGCGACAAGCCGGGCGCGCTGGGCAAGATCGGCACCAAGCTGGGCGAGGCCGAGATCGACATCCTGGCCGCGCAGCTGAGCCAGGACGTGGACGCCGAGGGCGCCACCGTGGTGCTGCGCGTCAACCGTGAGGTCTCCGCCGAGGTGCAGACCGCGATCGCCGAGGCCGTCGGCGCCTCGAAGGTCGTCCTCGTCGACCTGGCCTGAGTTGTGACGTCCCGATAGCCGGGACATCGGCAGCTGCGCGCCGTCACCCCACGGTGACGGCGCGCTCCTGTATCCGCGGCGCGGCACGATCCGCCCCGACTTCGAACGGAGCTAGTTCATGAAACTCGCAGTCATCGCCGGTGACGGCATCGGTCCCGAGGTCATCGCCGAGGCGCTCAAGGTGCTCGACGTGGTCTCGCCCGGCGTCGAGAAGACCGAATACGACCTGGGCGCCGCCCGCTACCACCGCACCGGCGAGATCCTGCCGGAGTCGGTGCTGCCCGAGCTCAAGCAGCACGACGCGATCCTGCTCGGCGCGATCGGTGACCCGTCGGTGCCCAGCGGCGTGCTCGAGCGCGGTCTGCTGCTCAAGACCCGCTTCGCGCTGGACCACCACGTGAACCTGCGGCCCTCGAAGCTGCACGCCGGCGTCACCAGCCCGCTCTCGGGCAACCCGGACATCGACTTCGTCGTCGTGCGCGAGGGCACCGAGGGCCCGTACACCGGCACCGGCGGCGCGATCCGCGTCGGCACGCCGCACGAGGTGGCCACCGAGGTCTCCAACAACACCCGCTTCGGCATCGAGCGCGTGGTGCGCTACGCCTTCGCCACCGCGCAGGCGCGCCGCAAGCACCTGACGCTGGTGCACAAGAACAACGTGCTCTCCTTCGCCGGTTCGCTGTGGCAGCGCACCGTCGACGAGGTCGCCGCCGAGTTCCCGGACGTGCAGACCGCCTACCAGCACATCGACGCCGCCACCATCCACATGGTGACCGACCCGGGCCGCTTCGACGTGATCGTCACCGACAACCTGTTCGGCGACATCATCACCGACCTGGCCGCCGCCGTCAGCGGTGGCATCGGCCTGGCCGCCTCGGGCAACATCGACGCCTCCGGCGTGAACCCGTCGATGTTCGAGCCGGTCCACGGCAGCGCCCCCGACATCGCGGGCCAGTCCAAGGCCGACCCCACCGCCGCCATCCTGTCGGTCTCGCTGCTGCTCAACCACCTCGGCAACACCGAGGGCGCGGCCCGCATCGAGTCCGCCGTCGCCAAGGACCTGGCCTCGCGCACCGGCACCGCCTCCACCGTCGAGGTCGGCGACCGGATCGCCGCCATCGTCTGAGGACGCAGGACCTGAGAGCCCGTTCCGGCATGCCGCTGGAACGGGCTCTCGCGGTCGCCGACGGTCCAGGTCGTGTCATGGCGGGGGACGTCGTCCTAGACTGAATCCACCGGGTATACCGCGCCCGGGCGCCGGACCGACCCGGGGAGCCCGCGGCCCTGATCTGGAGGCGAGATGACGGTGGACCGCGCTGCCGGTGACAGTGGCTACGGCCCCTACACTGTGCTCGATCTGCACGACCTGCCAGAGGACGGCAAAGGGTTCGAACTCGAGGACGGGTGGTTGGTCGAGGTGGCTGCGGGGGCTCGGCACAACTGGATCGCGCGACGACTCGGCGGAATCCTGCAGGACTCGTTGCCCGACGACACCCTGATGGTGCTCGACGGGGGCGAATGGGAAGTCAGCACACCGACCGGGGTCCGCAAACCGGACGTACTGATCGTCCCACGCGATGTCGCGAGAGCGGTGATCGTCGACGAAGTGCCGAAGCTGCTGCCGGGTTTGGACCTGTTGCTCGCTGTCGAAGTGGTGTCACCGGGGAGCGGTAGCGAGCGCACCGACCGGGTTCGGAAGGTCCGTGAGTATGCGGACCTGGGAATTCCGGAGTACTGGATCGTGGAGCACCGGCCCGACATTCGCCTTCTTCGTCTCCGGCTCGACCCCGATACCGGAACTTATCGCGCGGATCCACCGGTGAGCTCCGGTGCACTGTTCACCGCTGAAGTCCCTGGCGTCGACGACACTCGGGTGTCGTTCGATCCGGCACAGCTGATCGAATTCTGAACAACCGAAGGCCCGCCCCGGTTCGCCGGGGCGGGCCTTCGGTGTTCTGCTGTGCGGTAGCTACTTTCCGGTCGCTCGTGGGACCAGGGGGACCGCCGCGGCGGCGGCGATCGCGGCCATGGCGAAGGCGGCGGGGAAGCCGGTGGCGGTGATCAGCAGGCCGAAAACCGGTGGGACGGCGGCGATGGCGAGGTTCTGGCCGGTGTTCTGGATGCCCAGGCCGCGGCCGCTCCAGAACGGGCCCGCGATCTCGGCGACGGCGGTGAAGGCCAAGCCGTTGTCCGACACCGAGATCACCGATGCCGCGACCATCAGCGGAACGGCCAGCCACCACCAGTCGGTCCAGGCGGTGACGGTCAGCGCGGCCATCGCCACGACGGCGGCCACCGCCACCTGACGCAGCGGGCCCAGCCTGCTGCCGACCCGGTCCGACCAGGCGCCGGCGCCGATTCGCCCGGCGGCGCCCAGGAACTGGGTGGCCGTCATCAGCGCGCCCGCGGCGGCCAGCGACCAGCCCAGGTCCCGGTGCAACCACAGCAGGGCGAAGGTCCACAGGGTGGCCTGCGGGAAGACCAGCAGGATCGACACGGCGTGAATCCGCCACAGCGTGGAATCACCGCGATAGGGGTTGGCGCGGTCGGCGGCCTTGGCGGGCGGACGCGGCGGGTCGACGATGCCGACCAGACAGCCCACCGCCGCGACCCCGGCCATCAGCGCGGGGACCAGCAGCGCGGCGGGGATGCCGTGCTGGGTGGCGACCCACGGGATGCTCAGCGCGGCCAGGCCGACACCCAGCGGCTGCGCGGTCTGGCGGATGCCCATGGCCAGACCGCGCCGGTCCGGCGGGAACCAGCCGACGATCACCCGCCCGCTCGCGCCGTTGGAACTGGCCGCGCCGACACCGCCCAGGAACAGCAGCACGCCGAAGGCGATCGGGTTGTCCACCAGCGCGGCGGCGACACCGGCCACGAACATCAGCGCCGTACCCGCCACCAGCACGACCCGCTCGCCGATCCGGTCGACGACATAGCCCCACGCGATCAGCGTGCACACCAGGCCGACGGTCGGCAGCGCGACCAGCGCGCCCGCGGCGGCCAGTGAATCGCCCCTGGCCGTCAGCGCGGGCAGCAGGAACGGCGTGCCGTGGATGAAGATCGAGCTCGAGGTCTGCGCGAAGACGCCGAGGGCGAGCATCAGCCAGCGTCTGCCGTCGCTCATCCTGGTCGTCTCGGCTGTCAGCCGCACCTCTGTCACGATTCTCACCTCGCCCGATTGCACGATTGCATCTCAATATTTGAGATCGATGTCTCATGTGGTGAACATCTGGGTTCACGGTACACCCGTGACCGCCGAATGGCGCCCCTCGATTCGGTGTCTGACAGATCACAACCGGCGGCCGCGGCGCGGGTGGCGAATGTCGCAGGCGGGCAGTGGCTTCGAATCACATCGGTGTGAGCTTTCCCGCACCCGGTGCGCGAGCGCATGACCGCGCGCGTCCGGCATCCCGGGCGCGTTCGGGCAGGTGGGCGCGTCTCGATAGACTCCGGGGCATGCGCTTAGGTCGAGTTGCCAGTCCCGATGGAGTCGCGTTCGTCAGCATCGAAGGTGACGGCAGCGATGCCACCGCCAAGGAGATCGCCGAACACCCGTTCGGCTCGCCGACGTTCACCGGCCGGAGCTGGCCGCTGGCCGATGTCCGCCTGCTGGCCCCGATCCTGGCGAGCAAGGTGATCTGCATCGGCAAGAACTACGCCGCGCACGCGGCCGAGATGGGCGGCGAGGCGCCGGCCGACCCGGTCATCTTCCTCAAGCCCAACACCGCGATCGTCGGCCCGAACGCGCCGATCATCCTGCCGCCCAGCTCTTCCCAGGTCGACTACGAGGGTGAGCTGGCCGTGGTGATCGGCCGTCCGTGCAAGGACGTGCCCGCCGCGAAGGCCGCCGAGGTCATCCTGGGCTACACCGTCGCCAACGACGTCACCGCCCGTGACCAGCAGCGCCACGACGGGCAGTGGACCAGGGGCAAGGGCTACGACACGTTCTGCCCGCTCGGCCCGTGGATCGAAACCGCCATCGATCCAAGCGATCTGGAGATCGTCACCGAGGTCGAGGGGGAGGTCCGCCAGCGCAGCCGCACGTCGCTGTTCCTGCACGACATCCCGAAGATCATCGAGTGGGTGTCGACCGTGATGACCCTGCTGCCCGGTGACGTGATCCTCACCGGCACACCGGAAGGCGTCGGCCCGCTGGCGGCCGGGCAGAACGTGTCGGTCACCGTCGAGGGCATCGGCACCCTCACCAATCCTGTTGCCACCAAGCGCTGATACCGCGGAGAGAGAGTCATGACTGAAGTACGGGTCCGTTTCTGCCCGTCGCCGACCGGCACGCCGCACGTCGGCCTGATCCGCACGGCACTGTTCAACTGGGCGTACGCGCGCCATCACGGCGGCAGTTTCGTCTTCCGCATCGAAGACACCGACGCCGCACGCGATTCCGAGGAGTCCTACCGGGCGATCCTGGACGCGCTGCGCTGGCTGGGCCTGACCTGGGACGAGGGCCCCGAGGTCGGCGGCCCGTACGAGCCGTACCGGCAGTCGCTGCGCCGTGATCAGCATCTCGAGGTCGTGCGCAAGCTGGTCGAGGCGGGCGAGGCCTACGAGTCCTTCTCCACGCCGGACGAGGTCGAGGCGCGCCATCGCGCGGCCGGTCGCGACCCGAAACTGGGGTACGACAATTTCGATCGCGACCTGTCCGCCGAGCAGATCGCGGCCTACCGGGCCGAGGGCAGGCCCGCGGTGATCCGGCTGCGGATGCCGGACGAAGATCTCGGCTGGAATGATCTGGTGCGCGGGGAAACCACGTTCAAGGCCGGCACCGTGCCCGATTTCGCGCTCACCCGGGGCAATGGCGATCCGCTCTACACGCTGGTGAATCCGGTCGACGACGCGTTGATGAAGATCACCCATGTGCTGCGTGGTGAGGACCTGCTGTCCTCGACGCCGCGCCAGCTCGCGTTGTACGCGGCGATGCAGCGTATCGGGGTCGCGGAGTTCACCCCGCAGTTCGGTCACCTGCCGTTCGTGATGGGCCAGGGCAACAAGAAGCTGTCCAAGCGCGACCCCGAATCGAATCTGTTCGTCCACCGGGACCGCGGATTCATCCCCGAGGGTTTGCTGAATTACCTGGCCCTGCTCGGCTGGGGTATCGCCGAGGACCGCGACGTGTTCTCGATGGCCGAGATGGTGGCCGCGTTCGACATTTCGACGGTCAATTCGAATCCGGCCCGATTCGACCAGAAGAAAGCCGATGCCATCAATGCCGAGCAGATTCGTTTGCTCGAGCCGGGTGATTTCGGCCACCGTTTGCGCGAGTTCCTGACCGCGCAGGGTCATATCGGCGCCGAAATCGACGAGAAGACCTTCCTGGCCGCCGCCGAACTGGTGCAGACCCGCATCGTCGTGCTCGGCGACGCCTGGGACCTGCTGAAATTCCTGTTCGTGGCGCCGGCGGAGTTCGCGATCGACCAGGCCGCGGGCGCCAAGAACCTCGGCGCCGAGGCCGACCCGGTGCTCGACGCCGCCATCGCCGCGGTGGAGCCGCTGACCGAGTGGACCACGCCGGCCCTGGAAGAGGCGCTGAAGAAGGCGCTGATCGACGATCTGGGGCTCAAGCCGCGCAAGGCGTTCGCGCCGGTGCGCGTCGCGGTGACGGGCTCGCACATCAGCCCGCCGCTCTACGAGTCGATGGAGCTGCTCGGCCGCGAGGTCTCGCTCGACCGGCTCCGTGCCGCCCGCGGCTGGGTACCCGCCGCGCAGTGAGTGCGTCCGGGGCGGCGTCCGCGCCGCCCCGGAACGGTCGAAACAGCCAAAAATAGGCTTCTGACCAGGCGATTTGTAGTTTACCCCACTGTGGCTGGTAATCTTCTCCTCGCCGCGGAACACGGCCTCGCAACACCGACAACCAGCCGGTGAGAGGGAGGTCGGACGTTTCCATCCTTGGGGTATGGTGTAATTGGCAACACAGCTGATTCTGGTTCAGCCATTCTAGGTTCGAGTCCTGGTACCCCAGCAAGATTTCACTTCGGTGAGATCGTCCTGGCCCCGTCGTCTAGCGGCCTAGGACGCCGCCCTCTCAAGGCGGTAGCGCGGGTTCAAATCCCGTCGGGGCTACAAAGAAAGACCCCCGGTCGAATTCGACCGGGGGTCTTCTTCGTTTACAGCCGCTTGTGCAGCGCCTCGGCGGCGGCGACCAGATCGGCGGCCCAGCGCGCGCCCGGCCGCCTGCCCATCCGGTCGATCGGGCCCGACACCGAGACCGCGGCCACCACCACGCCCGCCGCGTCGCGCACCGGCGCCGAGACGCTCGCCACGCCCTGCGCGCGTTCGGCCGCGCTCTGCGCCCAGCCCCGCTTGCGCACCTCGGCCAGCGCGCGGTCGCCGAACACCGCGTCGGCCAGGACGGTGCGCTGGAGCTCCGGATCGGCCCACGCCATCAGGACCTTGGCCGCCGAGCCCGCGGTGAGCGGTAGTCGGGAGCCGACCGGCACGGTGTCGCGCAGGCCGACGGGCGGCTCCAGCGCGGCCACGCAGACGCGCGCGTTGCCGTCACGGCAGTACAACTGGACGCTCTCGCCGGTGATCTCCCGCAGGCGGGGCAGAATGGCCCCTGCGGCCTCCACCAGTGGATCGGCGGCCCCCGCCGACAGTTCGGTGAGCGCGGGGCCGGGACGCCACAGCCCGTTGCCGTCACGTGCCAGCAGCCGGTGCGTCTCCAGCCCGACCGCCAGCCGGTGCGCCGTGGCGCGGGGCAGGCCGGTGCGGGTGCACAGGTCGTTGAGACCGCATGGCTCGTCCGCGACGGCATAGAGCACCGCCACGGCTTTGTCGAGGACCCCGATACCGCTATGCTGTCTCATAGAACGATACTAACGTCTCATATCTTGAGATTCCAAGTATGTCCGTCGAAAGGTGATGAAGCAATGGCCGAGCGCGCCCGCACACTGGCCGAGAAGGTGTGGGACCAGCACGTCGTCGTCCCCGGCGAAGGTGAAGGTTCCGCCCGCGAACCCGACCTGATCTACATCGATCTGCACCTCGTGCACGAGGTGACCAGCCCGCAGGCCTTCGACGGGCTCCGCGCGGCGGGCCGTCCGGTGCGCAGGCCCGATCTCACCATCGCGACCGAGGACCACAACGTCCCCACCGTCGACATCGACAAGCCGATCGCCGACCCGATCTCGCGCACCCAGGTCGAGACCCTGCGGCGCAACTGCGCCGAGTTCGGCGTCCGGCTGCACCCGATGGGCGACGTCGAGCAGGGCATCGTGCACGTGGTCGGCCCGCAGCTGGGTCTGACCCAGCCGGGCATGACCGTGGTGTGCGGTGACAGCCACACCTCCACCCACGGCGCGTTCGGCGCGCTGGCGATGGGCATCGGCACCAGCGAGGTCGAACACGTGCTGGCCACCCAGACGCTGTCGCTGCGCCCGTTCAAGACGATGGCCATCACCGTCGACGGCGAACTGGCGCCCGGCGTCACGAGCAAGGACCTGATCCTGGCCGTGATCGCCCAGATCGGCACCGGCGGCGGCCAGGGCTATGTGCTGGAGTACCGCGGCGAGGCGATCCGCAAGCTGTCGATGGAAGCGCGGATGACCATCTGCAACATGTCCATCGAGGCGGGCGCTCGCGCCGGCATGATCGCCCCCGACGCGGTGACCTACGAATTCCTGAAGGGCCGCCCGCACGCGCCGCAGGGCGCCGACTGGGATGCCGCAGTGGCCGCCTGGGAGGCACTGAAGACCGACGACGGCGCGGTTTTCGACGCCGAGGTCCACATCGACGCGAACCAGCTGACCCCGTTCGTCACCTGGGGCACCAACCCCGGTCAGGGCCTGCCGCTGGGCGCGAACGTGCCGGATCCGGCCCAGATCGCCGACGAGAACGAGCGCGACGCCGCCGAGAAGGCCTTGCGCTACATGGACCTGACGCCGGGGATGCCGCTGCGTGAGGTCACCGTCGACACCGTTTTCGTCGGATCCTGCACCAACGGCCGGATCGAGGATTTGCGGGCCGTCGCCGATGTGCTGAAGGGCCGTCATGTGGCCGACGGCGTGCGAATGCTGGTCGTTCCCGGCTCCATGAAGGTGCGCGCCCAGGCGGAAAAAGAAGGACTCGGCGAGATTTTCACCGCCGCGGGCGCGGAATGGCGCCAGGCGGGCTGCTCGATGTGCCTGGGCATGAATCCCGATCAGCTCGAGCCGGGCCAGCGCTGCGCGTCGACGTCGAACCGCAATTTCGAAGGCAGGCAGGGCAAGGGTGGCCGTACCCACCTGGTCTCGCCCCTGGTCGCGGCCGCCACGGCGGTCCGCGGGACCCTGTCCTCGCCCGCCGATCTGGCCTGAGCCCCGACCACCACGATCGAAGGAGAATCGTTATGGAAGCCTTCACTGTTCACAAAGGCATCGGGGTCCCGCTGCGCCGGTCCAATGTCGACACCGACCAGATCATCCCGGCCGTTTACCTGAAGCGAGTGACCCGCACGGGTTTCGAGGACGGCTTGTTCGCCGGTTGGCGGGCCGATCCGGACTTCATTCTGAACACCGAGCCGTACCGCCACGGCAGCGTGCTGGTGGCCGGGCCGGATTTCGGCACCGGATCGTCGCGAGAGCACGCGGTGTGGGCGCTGTCGGACTACGGCTTTCGGGTGGTCATCTCGTCGCGTTTCGCCGACATCTTCCGCGGGAATGCGGGGAAGGGCGGCCTGGTGGCCGCGCAGATGTCACAGAACGATGTCGAAATGCTGTGGAAGCTGATCGAGGAACAGCCCGGCCTCGAATTGGTTGTCGACCTGACCGCACGCACCGTGACGGCGGGAACCGTCGTGTTGCCGTTCGAAATTGACGACTACACCCGGTGGCGTCTGCTGGAGGGTTTGGACGACATCGGCCTCACGCTGCGGCAGGCCGACGTCATCGGCGAGTTCGAAAAGGGAAGGCCGTCATGGAAACCCGTGACGCTGCCGGAGCCTATTTCGCAGGCGTAATCACCTGGGACGGTTAGTGGCGCTTCCCTGGGGGCGGTAGCTGGACGTGTGCTAAACCACATGAATTTTGGCGTGGCACATAGACTCTTGCTCAAACTGGGTTTACCGTGGTACCTAGTCGGTCCGACGACGGGCCATTAGTCTGCGGAGGATTCAATGAACAAGGCGGAACTGATCGACGTTCTGACCGAAAAGTTGGGTACGGACAGGCGCACGGCAACTGCGGCTGTCGAGAACGTGGTCGATACCATCGTTCGCGCCGTGCACAAAGGTCAAAGCGTCACCATCACCGGATTCGGTGTGTTCGAACAGCGCAAGCGTGCCCCCAGGGTTGCCCGCAACCCGCGTACCGGCGAAACCGTGAAGGTCAAGGCGACTTCGGTGCCTGCCTTCCGGCCGGGCGCTCAGTTCAAGGCGGTGATCGCGGGTAAGCAGAAGCTGGCCGCGTCCGGGCCCGCCGTCAAGCGTGGCGTGAACGCCCCGGTGGCGGCGAAGAAGGCGGCAGCCAAGAAGACGGCGGCCAAGAAGACCGCCGCCAAGAAGGCGACGCCGTCGAAGGGTCCGGCCAAGACCACCGCCCGTAAGGCAGCCACGAAGGCACCCGCCGCCAAGAAGACCACGACGGCGGCAGCGAAGAAGGCCACCGCCGCCAAGAAGACCACAGCGGCAAAGAAAGTGACCGCGGCCAAGAAGGCTCCGGCCAAGAAGGTCACGGCGGCGGCCAAGAAGGCGCCGGCCAAGAAGGTCACCGCGGCCAAGACCACGGCCGCCAAGAAGGCTCCTGCCAAGAAGACTGCTGCGAAGAAGACAGCCACCCGTCGTGCTCGTTGATCCCGCCGCAGCGGGATCGGGTCGGGGAATGTGCACGTAGGCCGCATCACCCACCACTGGACCGAGAACGGCCCCGGGAATCCGGGGCCGTTTCGGCTGTTTCGGGGGTGCTGCGCGCGACTCAGGCGGTGACGATTCCCGTCGAGAGCGAGCGGTCCATATGGTCGGCCGCGACCAATCGGTCCGCAACGAACGACAATGCCCAGACGCTGCCCTTGCGATTGCGCGCGGGCGGCAGGGTGAGCCCACCCCGCTCGGCGAGCCACTGCGTCAGATCCGGAATCACCCCGCCCTGGCTGCACACCACCGGCACACCCCGATCCGTTACCAGCGACAGAAATCGTTGCTGCGCGGCGCTTTTCGCTGAATCGTAACCTTGCTCGGAAAACATTGGCTCGCAATTGATTTCGGCGTTCAACTGTTCCGCCAACGGGGTCACGGTTTGGATACAGCGCAGCGGATCGGCCGAATGGATCTCGGATGCGCCGAACGCCAGCAGATTCGGTGTCAAAGCCTTCGCCTGCTGCTCGCCGGCGGGCTCGAGCGGGCGCAACTCGTCGGGCCCGTCGAAACGCGCGCGCTTGCCGGCCTTGGCGTGGCGGACCAGCAGCACCGTGTTCGTCCGCGCGGGCAGCCGGGCGAACATCCGGATGACCTGACGGTCCATCGGATACGACAGCTGATCCATCACCCGGTCGAGCGGGAACCAGCGCAGCTGGTCGACCTCGGCGTTGACGGCGAACTCGCCCGCCGCCGCCTCCGCGGCCCAGTAGTCGACCCGCTTGAGCTGGCGGTGGCCGGGAATCGGATAGGTGACGTGCCCGAGATAGCGCCCCAGCGTGCACGGCAGGCCGGTTTCCTCGCCGACCTCGCGCACCGCGGCGACCACCGGGGTCTCCCCGGGGTCGAGCTTGCCCTTGGGCAGCGACCAGTCGCCGTACTTGGGCCGGTGGATCACCGCGATCTCGGGCCCCGTGGCGCTCTCGCGCCACAGGACCGCGCCCGCGGCATGGATATTGGGTCGGACCCGGGGATCATGCATCGCGGTCTGTGCGTCCTTGCTCACGGCTGATCGGGACGGCGCAGGCGCATCAGGAACTGCTGGTGATCGCGCACCTGATCGGCGTCGGCGTCGGTGGGGCTGGCCTGCCAGGTGCCGTCCGGGCCGAGCACCCAGCAGCGGGTCATCGGATCCAGCGCCGAATCGAACACCACGGCCAGCTGTTCGACCAGGCGCGGATCCTTCACCTGCACCATGACCTCGACGCGGCGGTCCAGATTGCGGTGCATCATGTCGGCGCTGCCGATCCAGGTCTGCTCCTGGGCCCGGAACTCGATCACCCTGGAGTGCTCCAGGAACCGGCCCAGGATCGAGCGCACCTCGATGTTCTCGCTCAGGCCCGGCACGCCGGGACGCAGGCCGCAGATGCCGCGCACCACGATCTGCACCGGCACGCCCGCCTGGGAGGCCCGGTAGAGCGCGTCGATGATCTGCTCGTCGACGATCGCGTTGGCCTTGAGCCGGATCCGGGCGTCGAAGCCCTCCCCGGCCAGCTCGATCTCGCGGTCGATCCGCTCGATGATGCCCGCCCGCACACCCAGCGGGGCGACCATCAGATTCCGGTAGTCCTCCTTGCGGGAGTACCCGGTCAGCGAGTTGAACAGGTCGGTCAGATCGGCGCCGATCTCCGGTGCGGCGGTGAACAACCCGACGTCCTCGTACAGGCGCGCGGTCTTCGGGTTGTAGTTGCCGGTGCCGATGTGGCAGTAGCGGCGGATGGTCGAACCCTCGCGCCGCACCACCAGGCAGGTCTTGCAGTGGGTCTTGAGGCCGATGAGGCCGTAGACCACGTGCACGCCCGCCTGTTCCAGCGCGCGGGCCCATTTGATGTTGGCCTGCTCGTCGAAACGGGCCTTGATCTCGACCAGCGCGACGACCTGCTTGCCCGCCTCGGCGGCCTCGATCAGCGCGTTGATGATGGGCGAGTCACCGGAGGTGCGGTACAGCGTCTGCTTGATCGCCAGCACCTGCGGATCGGCCGCGGCCTGCTCGATGAAGCGCTGCACGCTGGTGGAGAACGAGTCGTAGGGGTGGTGCACCAGCACGTCGCCCTCGCGCAGCGCCGCGAAGACATTGCGTGGCGTCTCGCGCTCGCCGAAGGCCGCCGGAGTGGCCGGAACGTACGGCGCGTCCTTGAGATCGGGCCGGTCGACGCCGTAGACCTGCCACAGGCAGGACAGGTCGAGCAGGCCGGGCACCTGGATGACGTCGGCGGGGTCGACCTCGAGCTCCCGTAGTAGCAACTCCAGCATGTGCTCGGTCATGTCGTCGGAGACCTCGAGCCGCACCGGCTTGCCGAAACGGCGCCGCGCGAGTTCGCGTTCCATCGCCTGCAGCAGGTCTTCGTCGCGGTCCTCGTCGACCTCGAAGTCGGCGTTGCGGGTGATCCGGAACGAATGCGTCTCGACGACGGTCAGGCCGGGGAACAGCAGGTCCAGGTGCGCGGCGATGAGGTCTTCCATCGGCAGGAACGCCGCGATCGCCGAGGGTGCCTTGGTGCGGCGCACGCGCACGAACCGGTCGACGTTGTCGGGCACCTTCACGCGGGCGAAGTGCTCGCCGCCGGTGCCCGTGTCCTTCACCGTCACCGCGAGGTTGAGGCTCAGGCCGGAGATATAGGGGAACGGGTGCGCCGGGTCGACGGCCAGCGGGGTGAGCACGGGGAACACCTGATCGGTGAAGTAGCCCGAGAGCCGTTGCCGTTCATCGTCGTCGAGATCGGCCCAGCCGATGAGGTCGACGCCCTCCGCGGCCAGCGCCGGGTTCACCTCGTCGAGGAACACGTGCGCGTGCCGCTCGGCGAGTTCCTGGGCGCGGGCGGCGATCATCTCCAGCTGTTCCGACGGGGAGCGGCCGTCGGCGGAGCGCACGGACAGGCCGGTCTCGGCACGGCGTTTCAGGCCGGCGACCCGGACCATGTAGAACTCGTCGAGGTTCGAGGCGAAGATCGCCAGGAACTTGGCGCGTTCGAGCAGCGGTAACGAGGCGTCCTCGGCGAGGGCCAGCACGCGGGCGTTGAAGTCCAGCCAGCTCAGCTCGCGGTTGAGGTAGCGATCTCTGGGCAATCGCTGCGCCGTCGGGTCACCGCCCGAGGCGGTGGCGGCCGCAGGTGGCGGGGAAATCGGAGACTGCTGCTTGATGGTTTCCGTATCGCTCACGCTGTCAATCATCCCCTACGAACCGGGCAGTCCGCAGTATGACGTTGCCGCGTTCGTCCGATCCTGGTCAGTGGCGGCGATCGGCTAGCACACGGTGCGAACGGGATCACCCAGGTGACCGGACAGCCCGAATTCGCGGAGCGTGCGCGTGGTGTGCGGGCCGACGCCGAGCCCGTGGACGGTGGCGAGGTCGGCGGGGGTATCCACGTCGCACCGCAGGCCGGGCCAGTGTCCGGCGAGCGCTCGCGCGCCGTCGGCGCGGTGCGCGTGCGCGGAGTCGGCGCCGAATCGGGGCGCCAGCGCGGCGGTGGTATCGCGGACCAGTAATGCCGCGGTGCCGGTCCCGGTGTGGTCGATCACCACCGAGCGGACGCCGTCGGGGGCGACGGTGAGCAGGTCGGCCAGTTCGGCCGGGCGTAATGCGGGCAAATCCGCTTGCAGCGCCAGCAGATGGGCCGGGCCGTGCCGGTCGCGCACGTCGGCCGCGCCCGCGGACAGCGCCGCGTTGAGCGGATCGGGGGCGCCGGCCGGCTCGTCGAGGACGTGCGCGCCGAGCTCGCGGGCGCGGGCCGCGACGACCGGATCGGGGGTGACCACCGTCAGCGACAGCACCTCCGGCACGGCGGTCGCGGCCACGACGGTATCGGCGAACATGGCCAGCACCAGCTGACCGCGCTGCTCGGGAGTCAGCACGTCGGCCAGCCTGCTCTTGGCCCGATCGATGTGCTTGACCGCCATCACGGCGTGCACGGTGTGCGGACGCATGACATCAATCCTTACATGGCATATTGAGCTGATGACGAGGGCGGCGGTTATGGGTGCGGGGTCGTGGGGCACCGCGTTCGCGAAGGTGTTGGCTGAGGCGGGGACCGAGGTCACGATCTGGGCCAGACGGAGCGAGGTGGCGCAGGCGCTCGACAGCGAGCACCGCAATCCGTTCTACCTGCCCGGCGTGCAGTTGCCACCCGTGCGCGCCACCGACGATCACCGGGCCGCGCTCGACGGCGCCGACCTGGTCGTCCTCGCGGTGCCCTCGCAGTCGCTGCGCGCGAATCTGGACCGGTGGAAGGGCGACATCGACCCCGACGCCACCCTGCTGAGCCTGGCCAAGGGCATCGAGACCGGCACGCTGCTGCGGATGAGCCAGGTGATCGCCGAGGTGACCGGGGCCGAGCCGGGCCGCATCGCGGTGCTGTCGGGCCCGAATCTCGCGGGCGAGATCGTCGAACGGCAGCCCGCGGCCACCGTGATCGCGTGCAGCGACACCGAGCGGGCCGGGGCCGCGCAGCGGGCCTGCGCCACCGGGTATTTCCGGCCGTACACCAACACCGACGTGATCGGCTGCGAGATCGGTGGCGCGTGCAAGAACGTCATCGCGCTGGCGTGCGGCATCGCCTCGGGGATGGGGCTCGGCGACAACACGATCGCCAGCCTGATCACCCGCGGGCTGGCCGAGGTCATCCGGCTCGGGGTCGCGCTCGGCGCGCAGCCGGTCACCCTGGCCGGGCTGGCCGGGGTCGGCGATCTCGTGGCCACCTGCACCTCGCCGCTGTCGCGCAACCGGTCCTTCGGGCACGTGCTCGGCGCGGGCGGGTCGATGCAGGCGGCGCAGGAGGCGACCAATGGGCAGGTGGCCGAGGGTGTGAAGTCGTGCACATCGGTGCGGGCCCTGGCGGCCGCGCACGACGTGGAGATGCCGCTGACCGACGCGGTGCACCGGGTGTGTCACGAGGGTCTTTCGGTCAGCGAGGCGGTCGACAGTTTGCTCGGCAGGCGGATCAAACCCGAGTAGGTCGATAGCGCCGCAGGTCGGCCGACCGGTTACGGTGACGTTCATGACGAACCGGATCAGGGTGGCCGTGGTTTTCGGCGGGCGCAGCAGCGAGCACGCCGTCTCGTGTGTGTCGGCGAGCAGTGTGCTGCGCAACCTCGATCCCGAGCGCTACGAGGTGGTGCCGATCGGCATCACCACCACCGGCAGCTGGGTGCTCGCCGACGGCCTCGGCGCGCTCGAACTCAGCCATGACGCGCTGCCCGCGGTCGACGCGGCGGGCACCGCGCTCACCCTGGCCGCCGACCCGGGCCGCGGTGGCGCGCTGGTCGCCCTCGACGATCCCGGCGCCACGCTGGGCGGTGTCGATGTGGTGTTCCCGATCCTGCACGGTCCATTCGGCGAGGACGGCACGCTCCAGGGCATGCTCGAGTTAGCCGGCATCCCCTACGTGGGGGCCGGCGTGCTGGCCAGTGCGGCGGGCATGGACAAGGAGTTCACCAAGAAATTGCTGGCCGCCGAGGGGCTGCCCGTCGGCGTGCAGGTGGTGCTGCGCCCCGGCACGGCGACGCTGACCGCGGACGAGCGGGCGCGCCTCGGCTTGCCCGCATTCGTGAAGCCCGCGCGCGGCGGGTCGTCGATCGGCATCACCAAGATCACCGACTGGGCCGATCTGGACGCCGCCGTCGCGGCCGCGCGCGAACACGATCCGAAGGTGATCGTGGAGGCGGGCATCGTCGGCCGCGAAGTCGAGTGCGGCGTCCTGGAATTCGCCGACGGGCAGGTGCGGGCCAGCGTGGTCTCCGAGATCCGGATGCCCGACGCCGACGCCGCGGCCCCGGAGTTCTACGACTTCGCCACCAAATACCTCGACGACGTCTGCGAATTCGACGTCCCGGCCAAGCTCGACGACGCGGTCGCCGACCAGATCCGTGAGCTGTCGGTGCGCGCCTTCCGCGCCCTGGACTGCCAGGGCCTGGCCCGGGTCGACTTCTTCGTCACCGCCGACGGCCCGGTGATCAACGAGATCAACACCATGCCCGGCTTCACCCCGATCTCGCAGTACCCGCGGATGTGGGAGGCGACCGGTGTCGACTACCCGGCTCTCGTCTCGACGCTGATCGAAACAGCTGTGGCACGCGGCACCGGTTTGCGCTGACAGCGGGCTCGACCACCACGTTGTCGGCCGCCGAAGATCAGAGCTCGCCCGGGGTCGGTTCGCGGGCGGGGAGATTCGCGGTGATCACCCCGGACACGGTCTGGATGGCGTCGGTGCCCGAGCCGTCGGGGACGGTCAGGGCGATGTAGGTCTCGCGGTCGACGGCGAACCAGGTGCCGACCTTGCCCATCTCGTCGCGGACCTGGAACCACTTCACGCCGTCGATCACCGTCAGCGGGGACGCGCGGTTGAATTCGAGCGGCCGGTCCAGGCCGCAGCGCAGCACGATCGGCTCGCCGCCGTCGGGGTGCTGCCAGGCCCGGGTGGCGGGCGGCGCCGGTTCGACCAGGGTGGACTTGGTGTACTCGCCGAGATCGGCGGGCAGGGCCGGGAGCAGCGCCTGGCAGGCCGGGCTGTCGGCCGCCGGGGCGGGGACCGGGCCGAGGGCGAGGGGCTCGCGTTCGACCGGGGCGCGCAGGGCGATGACGGCGGCGACGAGGACGCCGACGATCAGCACGATCGGCAGGGCGACGGCGGTGGCGATGAGCGCGGGGGAGTAGGGCGTCGACGCATCGTCGTCGTCCGCATCCGTGTCGGCGTCGGTGCCCGGCTTCGCGACGCTGTCGGTGGAACTCGCGTCCGCCGAGCTGGTCGCGGACTGGTCGGTCGTGGCTTCGGGGGTGTCGCCACCCGGGGACGTGTCGTCCCGGTCGTCCGCCGCTGTCGGGTCCGACGAATCCGCCGCCATAACCGTCTGGTCCTTCCGTTGTGTCCGATCGCCTCCGAAAGGGTACCGTCGGGGCGATTTCGTCGGTCAGCAGCACACTGGGAAGGGGCCGGTCATCAGCGAGGACAGCCGTCCGCAGACGGTGCGTGAGCTGGGTGAGTTCGCCCTGATCGACCGGATCACCGCGAACCGCGAGCAGGCGCCGCACGTGCTGCTCGGGCCCGGTGACGACGCCGCGCTGGTCGCCGCGCCCGACGGGCGGTTCGTGGTGAGCACCGACATGCTCGTCGAGGGCAGGCACTTCCGCCGCGACTGGTCGGCGCCCGAGGACATCGGCCGCAAGGCCATCGCGCAGAACGCCGCCGACATCGTCGCGATGGGCGCGCGCCCGACGGCGTTCGTCGTCGCGCTCGGCTGCCCGGCCGACACCCCCGTGTCGGTGGTGACCGGCATCGCCGACGGCATGTGGGCCGAGGCGGGTCGCGCGGGCGGGTCCATCGCGGGCGGCGATCTGGTGCGCAGCGACCAGCTGGTCGTCTCGGTGACCGCGTTCGGCGACCTCGGTGGCCAGGCGGCGCTCACCCGCTCCGGCGCGCAGGTCGGCGACATCGTCGCGGTGGCGGGCGAACTCGGGTGGTCCGGGGCCGGGCTGGCCGTATTGTCCGGCGACGCCGACCCTTCCGATCCGGCCTTCGCGCATGCCCTTGCGACGCATCGGGTCCCGCAGCCGCCCTATGCCGCGGTGCTCGATGTCGCCGGGGGTGCGGTGCCGACCGCGCTCACCGACGTCTCGGACGGACTGCTCGCCGACCTGGGTCATCTCGCGACCGCCTCGGGCGTCGCTGTCGACGTGGACAGCGCGGCACTGACGGACCCCGAACTGACCGCGGTTGCCGCACTGCTCGATGTCGATGCGGCGCAATGGATTCTGGCCGGCGGCGAGGATCACGCCTTCGCGGGCACCTGGCCCGCTGGCACCGCGCTGCCGCCGGGCTGGCGGCCGATCGGGGTCGTCACCGCAGGCAGCGGCGTCACCGTGGACGGTGTCGCGCCGACCGGCGGCACCGGCTGGGAATCGTTCCGTGGGGCGGGCGCCACGCCCGGCGCCCGGAACCGATAGGTTGTGCGGTCATGGGTGCCAAACCACTGTCGGAGATCATCGATCCGGGCTGGGCCCGGGCACTGGAACCGGTGGCCGACCGGATCAGCGAGATGGGCGAATTCCTGCGCGCCGAGAATGCCGCGGGCCGGGGCTATCTGCCCGCAGGGGAGAACGTGCTACGCGCGTTCCGCCGTCCGTTCGACGCCGTGCGCGTGCTGATCGTCGGCCAGGATCCCTACCCGACGCCGGGCCACGCGATGGGGCTGAGTTTCTCTGTCGCCCCCGATGTCTCGCCGGTGCCGCGCAGCCTGTCCAACATCTTCGCCGAGTACAGCAAGGACCTCGGCTTCGATACGCCCACCTGCGGTGACCTGAGCCCGTGGTCGGATCAGGGCGTGCTGCTGCTGAATCGGGTGCTCACCGTGACGCCCGGCACCCCGGCCTCGCATCGCGGCAAGGGCTGGGAAGCGGTCACCGAACAGGCCATCCGGGCGCTGGTCGCCCGGGACGAGCCGCTGGTCGCCGTGCTGTGGGGGCGCGACGCGGGCTCGCTCAAGCCGACCCTCACCGAGGCCGAGATCCCCTACCTCGAATCGGCCCACCCCTCACCGTTGTCGGCCTCGCGCGGATTCTTCGGTTCGCGGCCCTTCTCCCGGGTCAACGAACTGCTCGACGAACTCGGAGCCGAACCCGTCGACTGGCGGCTGCCCTGACCCGGGGCGTCGCCCGCACCAGAAGAAAATGATGAAGGAGCACAACCCGATGCACATCACCACCGTTCGCGCCGCCGTCGCGACCGCCGCCGTCGCCGCCGCCCTGACCGCGGGCGCCGCCTCGGCCAACGCGGCGGGCCTCGCGCTCGAGCCCTACGACGAGCAGGCCGCGCCGGTCGCCACCACCCAGATCGGCGAGGAGTGGACCTCCACCGGCACCTCCACCATCTCCTCCGGCGTGAACGCGAAGGTGACCTGCCTGCTGCAGAACACCTTCAGCGCCCTCGGCGCCGCCTGCTGACGTCGAGTCAGCTCAGCCCGAGGTACTCGGGCTTGCGCTTGCCGACGAAGGCATCCACGCCTTCTCGGCCGGTCGCGCCGTTCGCGGCGGCGGCGATGCTGTCGCGTTCGGCATCGAGCTGCTGGTCCAGAGTCGCCGTCGGCGATTGGGCCAGCAGCTTTTTCATGGCCGCGTAGGTGGTGCGGGGGCCGGTGACGAAGCTCTGGGCGACCCGCAGCGCCTCGGCGCGCACCTCGTCGTCGGCGACGGTGCGGCTCAGGATGCCCAGGCGCACGGCCTCGTCGGCGCCGAGCACGGCGTCGGTGAGCAGGATCTCGGCGGCCCGGCTCTTCCCGACGATCCGGGGCAGCAGCCAGGACATGCCGCCGTCGGGGCTCAGGCCGATGCCCGGGTAGGCGGGGCGCAGCTTGGTCGACGGGCCACCGATCGCGATATCGGCGGCGCACACCAGGCTCATGCCGGCGCCCGCGGCCCAGCCGTGCACCGAGGCGACGACCGGGACCGGCGTCGCGGCCAGCGCGCGCACGAAGTCGTGCAGCTCGGAGGCGAGCTGGTGCAGGTAGGCGCCACGGTCCTCGGCGCCGGCGAAATGGTGGACGTTGCCGCCCGCGCAGAAGTTGGCGCCGGTGCCGGTGAGCAGCACGGCGCCGACCTCGGGATCGAGGGCGCGCAGGGCCTCGGTGCCCGCGTTGATCAGGTCGAAATTCATCGAGGTGCCCGCGGCGGCGGTGGCGATCGGCAGCTGCAGGACGCCGTCGACGACAGTGACGGCGGTGACCGGTTCGGTGGTACTCATGGCGTCACCCTAGCGAGCGCCGCGCCGCCACCACTGTTCGGGCAGCAGCGTGAAGGGGTCGACCCGGCGAACCCCGGTGTCGGCGAAGCCGTGTCTGCGATAGAAGGCGTGGGCGCGCGGATAGTCGCCGAACACCCACAGCGTGCACGGGGAGCCGGGGGCGGCGGACTCGATCAGGGCGTCGGCGACGCCGGTGCCGTGCCAGGCCGCGCGGACGTAGAGCGCTTCCAGTTCGAACTCGGTCGCCGAGGCGAAGCCGATCAGCCGGTCACCGGCCAGCGCGATCGGCAGCCGGTGCGCGCCGTCGGTGCGGCGGCGTTCCCAGGTGAGCGCGGAGCGTTCGAGATCGAAGCCGGACAGGACGTGGCCCGGCACCAGGGCGTCGTAGGCCTCCCGCCAGCTCGCGATGTGGCAGGCGGCGAGCTCGGTGACCCGCTCGGCGGTCAGTGCCTCGAGGCGCCAGTCAGCCACGTCGGCCCCCAGCGACGACAAAGCCCCGGACCACCCACGCGGGGTGCCGGGGCACTGTCGGCAGAATGTACGGGCTGAGAATCAGCCGCGGACGACCTTGCCCGCCTTCAGGCAGGAGGTGCACACGTTCATCCGGCGGGTGTTGCCAGGGGCAACCTGCGCACGCACGGTCTGGATGTTCGGGTTCCAGCGACGGTTGGTGCGCCGGTGCGAGTGCGAGACCGACTTCCCGAAACCGGGGCCCTTGGCGCAGACGTCGCAAACGGCAGCCATGTCGCGAGCTCCTTCATGTCATAAGCGGTCAGCGCGCACGGATGCCCGCTGTACCGGAAACTGATGTCGTCAAATGCCTTGCCGACTCGCGTCGGCCAGCGCAGACCGGATGGCCGCGCGAGGCAACCCTGCAAGGGTAGCTGGCCGGGCCGTGAACTTCCAAACCGGGTGTCCCGGTCGACACGCCGGGCACGGCCCGGATGACGGGCCCGTCCGCGCTCAGCATACCCCTGTCGGTTGCTGGCGCTAACCTGGCGTGCGGTGCCCGGCGGGCGGGCACGGCAAACAGTGAGCGAGGTGACGGTGTCGCAGGTGCGGGAGGCGCTGGACGGCGCCGAGCTGCTGGACTGGGCCAGGACCTGCCGCACCGATCTGGAACTACGCCGCGCCGAGATCGACGCGCTCAATGTGTTCCCCATCGCCGATTCCGACACCGGCACCAACCTGCTCGCCACCATGCGCGCCGCCGTCGCCGCCGCCGAACGCGCGGTCCCCGACGCGGCGGGTCCTGTCCGGCCCGCTGATCGCGCTGTCCCCACGGCTGCCGATCTCGGTATCGGTGACGACTCGGCAACCGGCGGCTACCCGGACGCAGATGCTGGCCCGGCGCCGGAGGGCGGCCCGGCGACCGACCCGGGGGACGACGGCGGCGCGCCGGTGGGCCGTGGCCGAGTCTCCAGCGGCGCCCCTGACGTGGGCGATCGTCGTGCCAGCGCCGAGGTGCCCGCGCATCTCGTCGCGCAGGCGCTCGCGCGCGGCGCGACCACGGGTGCGCGGGGGAACTCGGGGATCATCCTGTCGCAGGTGCTGCGCGGGATCGCCGAGGCGGTGGTCGGGGGCCCGCTGACCGGCGAACGGTTGCGGACGGCCCTGCGGCGGGCGGCGGTACTCGTGCGCACCGGCCTCAGCGCCCCGGTCGAGGGCACGATCCTGACCGTGCTCGATCGGGCCGCCGTCGCGGCCGCCGGTTCGGCGGACCTCTCGCTCGTCTCCGTCGCGCAGTCGGCGGCTGAGGGCGCTGCACGTGCGCTGAACGAGACGCCTGCGCAACTGGGTGTCCTGCGGGCGGCCGGGGTTGTCGACGCGGGCGCCAGGGGACTGCTGGTCCTGCTCGACTCCCTCGTGACGCAGGTCTGTGGGCAGGCCCCGGCCAGGGACAGCTACCTCCGGGCCGACCGGTCGGGCGCAGCCCAGCGCAGGTCCGGCGCCGACGACCACCGACCCGATGGTGAGCGCCCCGGCGACCTCACCCGATCGCCGGCTGTCGATGGCTGGGAGCGTCCGGCGATCCTGTCCGACGCACGGACCACCGAGGCCGACTCCTGGGACGACCACCGCGATTCCCCCGACCCGCACTTCGAGGTCATGTACGTGATCTCGGGCACCGACGAGGCCGCGGCGGGCGGCCTGCGCGACCGGCTCGCCGTCCTCGGTGACTCGGTCGTGGTGGTCGGCGACGGTGACAGCACCTGGTCGGCCCACGTGCACTGCCGCGACGCGGGCGCGGCGATCGAGGCCGGCCTCGCGATCGGCACCGTCACCGGCATCCGCATCGAGAGCTTCGCGGTGACCGCGCCGCACGGCGGACATGCCGAGCACCTCGCCGCCGACGCGGCCTGCGACGGTGCGCGCGCCGATGGTCCGCCCCGCACCGGCGAGGTGGTGACGGCGCAGGTCGCCGGGGCGGCGGACGCGGGCAGTGCGTTCCCCCACGCAGCGGGCACCGGTGCGGCGGCACCGGGCAGGCCGACGGTCGACGGCGGCTCGGGCGGGCCCGAGGTGAACCCACCGGCCGACCGGGGCATCCTCGCCGTGGCCTCCGGCGCGGCGGCCGCCCGCCTGTTCGAGGACGCGGGCGCGGTGGTGCTGCGCGGGGACCGCCAGCTCGACACGACCGCCCTGCTGACCGCCATCCGCGCGATGCCGCACCGGGAAGTCCTCGTGCTGCCCAACGGCGCGCTGCCCGCGCAGGAACTCGTGGCCGCCGGTGTCGCCGCCCGTGACGGGTCACGTGACGTCCTGCTGCTGCCGAGCGCGTCGATGGTGCAGGGCCTGGCCGCGCTCGCGGTCCACGATCGCGGCCGGATCGCCGTCGACGACGCCTTCGCGATGTCGGAGGCGGCCGCGACCACCCGCTGGGGTGCGCTGCGCCCGGCGCGGGTGCGCGCCCTGACCATGGTCGGAATGTGCTCGCCCGGTGACGGACTCGGCCTGGTCGGCCAGGACGTGGTGGTCATCGACCCCGATGTCGTCGGCGCGGGCCGCATCCTGCTGGACCGGATGCTCGGTCTCGGCGGCGAACTGGTGACCTTGCTGATGGGCGCCGACGCGGGCCCCGAACTGGGCGCCGTCCTGGCCGAGCACGTGACGGCCGGTTTCCCCGGAGTCGAGGTCGTGGTGTATTCCGGTGGGCAGCAAGCGGATCTGGTGCAGATAGGGGTCGAGTGATGGCGACGTTGAGTGACCGGCTCGACCACGTGCTCGGAGTGAAGGCGGCCGACCGGCTGACCGAGGCGTTCGACATGACCACGGTCGAGGACCTGTTGCGCCACTATCCCGTCCGCTACGCCACCCAGGGGCAGCCGCTGACCGAGGAGGAACCGGAGGAGAGCGCGCACATCACCGTCATCGGCCGGATCACCAAAACCGAACTGCGCCCGATGAAGAACCGGCGCGGCTCGCTGTTGAAGGTGCAGCTCGACACCGGCGCCGCCCGCCCGATCGAGGCCACCTTCTTCAACGGCGACAAGGTGCGCTACCTGGTGAAAGAGGGAGTGCGGGCGATGATGTCGGGCACCGTGCACTGGTGGCGCCCCGACCGCTGGAACCTCTCGCATCCCGACTATCTGATCCTGCCCGACAAGGCCGAGGCCGGTGTCGAGGAGCTGACCTCGGTGCGCGGCAGCGGCGCGCTGCGCGGGCTGGCGCAGAGCGCGAAAGGCGCTGGGGGCGTGGACGCGTCGTTCTTCGAGCGCGAATTCGTGCCGGTCTACCCGGCGACCGCGAAGGTGCAGAGCTGGGACCTGCTGGCCTGCATCCGCCAGATCCTCGACCAGCTCGACCCGATCGAGGACCCGCTGCCCGCCGACCTGCGCGCGGAACGCCACCTGCTCGAGGTCTCCGACGCGCTGCGGCTGATCCACCTGCCCGAGCACAAGCTCGACATCGAGAAGGCCAGGGACCGGCTGCGATTCGACGAGGCGCTGGCCCTGCAACTGGTGCTCGCCGAGCGCAGGCACGAGGTCGAGGGCCGCACCGCCCCGGCCTGCCCGCCGCGCGCCGACGGCATCGCCGCCGCCTTCGACGAGCGGCTGCCGTTCGAGCTGACCGAGGGTCAGCAGCAGGTGATCGACGAGATCTCCGCCGACCTCTCGCGCACCCGCCCGATGCACCGGCTGCTCCAGGGCGAGGTCGGCTCGGGCAAGACGATCGTCGCCCTGCACGCGATGTTGCAGGCGGTCGACGCGGGCCGCCAGTGCGCGCTGCTCGCGCCGACGGAAGTCCTCGCCGCCCAGCACTATCGGTCGCTGCGAGCGATGCTCGGTGACCTCGGCACCGCGGGCGAGCTGGGCGCGGCAGAGCAGTCGACGAAGGTGGTGCTGCTGACCGGTTCGATGTCGGTGGCGGCCAAGAAGGCGGCGCTGCTGGACGCGATGACCGGCGAGGCGGGCCTGGTCATCGGCACGCACGCGCTCATCCAGGACGCGGTGGAGTTCTTCGACCTCGGCCTGGTGGTGGTCGACGAACAGCACCGCTTCGGCGTCGAACAGCGAGATGCCCTGCGCGCCAAGGCCAAGGACGGCATCAGCCCGCACCTGCTGGTGATGACGGCCACCCCGATCCCGCGCACCATCGCGATGACCACGCTCGGCGACCTGGAGACCTCCACCCTCACCCAGCTGCCCAGGGGCCGCTCGCCGATCGTGTCGAAGGTGGTGCCGCGCAAGCTGCATCCGGGCTGGGTGGACCGGGCCTGGGAGCGCATTCTCGAAGAGGTCGCCGCGGGCAGGCAGGCGTATGTGGTGTGCTCGCGCATCGGCGAGGACCCCGACGCCCCGCCCGCCAAGGGCAAGAAATCGGCCGAGGAGAAGGAAGGCCCGACCACCCAGGCGGCGGTCGAGATGTACGAGACGCTGAGCGCGGGCGCGCTGTCCGGTGTGCGGGTCGGGCTGCTGCACGGCCGCCTGCCGTCGGACGAGAAGGACCAGGTGATGCGTCAGTTCAACGACGGCGCCATCGATGTCCTGGTCTGCACCACGGTCGTCGAGGTCGGCGTCGACGTGCCGAACGCGACGGTGATGGTGATCGTCGACGCCGACCGGTTCGGCGTGAGTCAGCTGCACCAGCTGCGCGGCCGGATCGGGCGCGGCAAGCATCCCGGCCTGTGCCTGCTGATCACCGACGCCGCGCCCGGCGGCACGGCGATGGCCCGGCTGGAGGCGGTCGCCGCCACCACCGACGGCTTCGAACTCTCCGTGCTCGACCTACGGCAGCGCCGCGAGGGCGATGTGCTCGGCGCGGCCCAGTCCGGCACCGCCCGGTCGCTGCGGCTGCTGTCGCTGCTCGACGACCTCGAGGTGATCACCGCCGCCCAGGAGCTGGCCAGACGGGTCGTCGCCGACGATCCCGGCCTGGTGAAGCATCCCGGGCTGGCGGGGATGATGGACGCCGCCGTCGACGGCGAGCGCATCGAGTACCTCGCGAAGTCCTGACGTTCAGCGCGGGAGGCGCGGATACGGCAGATCGGTGCTGGTGTGCTCGGCCACCGCGAGCGGCCGCCCGATCTGTGGGAACGCGCGCTGCGGGCACGCGGGTCGCTCGCACACCTTGCAGCCCGCGCCGATCGGCACCGCCACCTGCGGATCGTCGAGTTGCAGGCCCTGGGAGTACACCAGCCGGTCGGCGTATTCGATATCGCAGCCGAGCCCGATGACGAAGTTCTTCGACGCCGTGCCGAAGCCCTGCGCCGAGGCCGGGGTGGTCCGGGCGATCCACAGGTAGCGGCGACCGTCGGGCATCTCCGAGATCTGGGTGAGGATGCGGCCCGGATGGGCGAAGGCCTCGTGGGTCACCCACAGCGGGCAGCTGCCGCCGACCCGGGAGAAGTGGAACGCGGTGGCGGACTGCCGTTTCGAGATATTGCCCGCCCGGTCGGTGCGCACCAGGAAGAACGGCACCCCGCGCTGACCCTGCCGCTGCAGGGTGCTGAGCCGATGGCACACCGTCTCGAAGCCGACCTCGAAGCGCAGCGCGAGCAGGTCGACGTCGTAGCGCAGTTCCTCCGCCGACCGCAGGAAGCGGCCGTAGGGCAGGATCAGCGCGCCGGCGAAGTAGTTGGCCAGCCCGACCCTGGCCAGCGTGCGGGACTCCCCGGTGAGCGCCCGCGATTCGGCGAGGACGTTGTCGATCTCGCGCCCGTAGAGCAGCAGGCCGAGGGTGGTCGCGATCTGGAAGGCGCGCTGTCCGGGCCGCAGCCGCCGGGCCAGGGTGAGCGTGCGGGTGTCGGGGTCGTAGTGACGCTTGGGGATGGTCGGGTCGGCGCCGTCGCCGCGGACCAGCACGGTGACGCCCGCGCGCTCCTCGGCGATCCTGGCCAGCTGCCGGTCCAGCGAGCCGATGCTCAGCCCCGACTCCTCGAACAGCTGCTCGGCGGCGTGATCGAGGGTCGAGATGTGGTTGCGGTGGTCGTAGAAGAAGTCGCGCACGTCCTCGTAGGGCATGGGCGTGCCCGGCGCGCCGCTGGGCGTGTCCACCCGGGAGGACAGCAGGTCGAGCTGATCGGTGGCCGCGCGCAGGCGCCGGTGCATGGCGATGACGATGCGGGCCACCTCGGGCAGCCGGGTCGCGAGTTCCTCGACCTCGGTGATCGGCGCGGTGTCGCCGCCACCCGCGGCTTCCACCAGGACCTCGTGCAGATCCGAGACCAGTCGCGCGTCGGAGTCGGCGGCGAAGAACTGGACGTCCAGGTCGAAGGTCGAGTTCAGTTTCAGCAGAACGGGAATGGTGAGCGGGCGCTGGTCGCGTTCGAGCTGGTTCAGATAACTCGGGGACAGATCCAGCGATTTCGCGAGTGCCGCCTGAGTCATCCGTCGTTCTTCACGCAGCCGTCGTAGCCTGGCCCCCGCGTACATCTTCCGCACGCCGGAGATCCTAACTCGCCGGGTTTGCAAAGTTCGCTCGAAATCGTGATTGTCTGGGGAGAAGCCCAGTCCTGCAAGGGATTTTACCTGTGACTACCGGTGCGTAACGTGCGAAGAGACCGGTGGGTCGGGTCTGGGGTCCGGAGCGGTCGGAGATCACCCCGCCGACTCTAGCGCGCAATCTTCGCAATCTTCGCTGTTTTGCTGGGTGTCGCACGCAAAAATACGCTTGTTCAGCATGTTCTCCGGGTTGTTCGAGGTGCGTAGCGTGCGAACTGTGGCTGGGATCGACCGGCTGGAATCGGAGGATCAGTGAAGACCCATATCGTTCGCAGTGTCGGCGCCGCCGAGGAGTTCCCCCGCGCGCAGCACCTGGCCACCCTGGTGGCGGAGGTGGCCACCGACCCCGTGCCGGTATCCGGCGAGGTCACCGACATGATCGTCAACCGGATCATCGACAACGCCGCGGTGGCCGCGGCCTCGGTCCTGCGCGGCCCGGTGCGGACCGCCAGGGCGCAGGCGAGCGCGCACCCGCTGCCCGCGCACTCGTCGCGGCACGGCGCCACCGTGTTCGGACTGCCCGGCGCGCAGCGCTTTTCCCCCGAGTGGGCGGCGCTGGCCAACGGGGTGGCCGTGCGCGAGCTCGACTTCCACGACACCTTCCTGGCCGCCGAGTACTCCCATCCCGGCGACAACATCCCGCCGATCCTGGCCGTCGCCCAGCATGCCGGGCGCAGCGGCGCCGAGCTGATCCGCGGGCTGGCCACCGGCTACGAGATCCAGATCGACCTGGTGCGCGCGATCTGCCTGCACGAGCACAAGATCGACCACGTCGCCCATCTCGGCCCGTCGGCCGCGGCGGGCATCGGCACCCTGCTCGGGCTGGACGCCGAGACCATCTACCAGGCGGTCGGGCAGGCGCTGCACACCACCACCGCGACCCGGCAGTCCCGCAAGGGCGAGATCTCCAGCTGGAAGGCCTACGCACCGGCGTTCGCCGGGAAGATGGCCGTCGAAGCGGTCGACCGCGCGATGCGCGGTGAGGGCGCGCCCGCCCCGATCTGGGAGGGCGCCGACGGCGTCATCGCCTGGCTGCTCGGCGGTACCGACGCCGAATACCACGTGCCGCTGCCCGGCCCCGGCGAGGCCAAACGCGCCATCCTGGACAGCTACACCAAGGAGCACTCGGCCGAATATCAGAGCCAGGCCCCGATCGACCTCGCGCGCAGGCTGCGCACGCGGATCCCCGACACCGCCCGGATCGCCTCGATCGTGCTGCACACCAGCCATCACACGCACTACGTGATCGGCACCGGCTCCGGCGACCCGCAGAAGTTCGACCCGCGTGCCAGCCGCGAGACCCTCGACCACTCGCTGCCCTATATCTTCGCCGTCGCGCTCCAGGACGGCACCTGGCATCACGAGCGCTCCTACGCGCCCGAGCGCGCGCAGCGGCCCGACACCGTCGCGCTGTGGCACAAGATCGCCACCGTCGAGGACCCGGAGTGGACGCGCCGCTATCACGCGACCGACCCGGCCGAGAAGGCGTTCGGCGCGCGGGCCGTGGTCACCCTCGACGACGGCACGGTGATCGTCGACGAGCTCGCGGTGGCCGACGCGCATCCGCTGGGCGCGCGACCGTTCGCCCGCGCGCAGTACCTCGAGAAGTTCCGCGCCCTCGCCGACGGCGTCGTCGCGCCGGACGAACAGGACCGCTTCCTCGACGCCGCGCAGCGCACCCCGGAGCTGGCCGCCGGCGAACTGGACCAGCTGACCTTCGCGGTCGACCCGGTCCTGTTCGACGTGCTGCCCGCCGCGCGGGAAGGACTGTTCTGATGAGTGTGGAGGGACTGCTCGCCGCGCAGGCGAGTCCGGCGGCCAAGCGCGCCGCCTTCCGGGCCGGCCTGGCCTCCGGGACCTTGCAGCGGCTGCCCGGCGCGGTGAATCCGCTGGTGGCCAGGCTGATCCAGGAGATCGGGTTCGACGGGGTGTATGTCTCCGGCGCGGTGGTCTCGGCCGAGCTGGCCCTGCCCGATATCGGCTTGACCACGCTCACCGAGGTCGTCGACCGGGGCCGCCAGATCGCGCGCGCCACCGAGCTGCCGGTCCTCGTCGACGCCGACACCGGCTTCGGCGAACCGATGAACGCCGCCCGCACGGTGACCCTGCTCGAGGACGCTGGCCTGGCCGGCTGCCACCTCGAGGACCAGGTCAATCCCAAGCGATGCGGTCATCTCGACGGCAAGGCGGTCGTCGACACCGCGACGATGGTGCGCCGGATCCGGGCGGCCGTGGCGGTGCGCCGCGATCCGGGCTTCGTGCTCTGCGCCCGCACGGACGCGCGCGCCATCGAGGGGCTGGACGCGGCGATCGACCGGGCCAAGGCGTACGCCGACGCCGGCGCCGACCTGATCTTCACCGAGGCGCTGGTCGACGAGGCCGAGTTCGCGAAGTTCCGTGCCGCCGTGGATATCCCGCTGCTGGCCAACATGACCGAGTTCGGCAAGACCCCGCTGCTGTCGGCCGCGACACTGTCCGACCTCGGCTACAACGCGGTGATCTACCCGGTCACCACGCTGCGGCTGGCGATGGGCGCGATCGAGAACGGTCTGCGCGAGATCGCCACGGCCGGTACCCAATCGGCCCTGCTGGACCGCATGCAGCACCGGTCCCGGCTCTACGAACTGCTCGGTTACCAGCGCTACAACGAATTCGACTCCGGCATCTTCGATTTCACAGTGGGTGAGTGACCATGACCAGTGGACAGACGGCACCGAACGCCATCGCCAAGGGACTGGCGGGCGTGGTGGTCGACACGACGAGCATCTCCAAGGTGGTCGCCGAGACCAACTCGCTGACCTATCGCGGCTATCCCGTGCAGGATCTGGCCGCGCGCTGCTCCTTCGAGGAGGTCGCCTACCTGCTCTGGTACGGCGAACTGCCCGACGACGGGCAGCTGCAACAGCTGTGCCAACGCGAACGCGCGCAACGCCGGATCGATCGGTCGGTGCTGGCGCTGGTGGAGAAGATGCCCGACACCTGCCATCCGATGGATGTGGTGCGCACGGTCGTGAGCTACCTCGGCACCGAGGACGCCGCCTCCGAGAGCGTTGGCGAGCGGGAAAGGCTCGCCGCCGCACTGCGATTGACCGCGTTGCTGCCCACGGTGATCGCGGTCGCGATGCGCAGGCGGCGCGGCCTGGACCCGATCGCCCCGCACTCCCAGCTCGGGTTCGCCGAGAACTTCCTGTACATGTGCTTCGGCGAGGTCCCGGCGCCGCGGATCGTGCGGGCGTTCGAGATCTCGCTGATCCTCTACGCCGAGCACGGATTCAACGCCTCCACCTTCGCGGCCCGGGTGGTGACCTCCACCGGCTCGGACATGTACAGCGCGATCACCGCGGCCATCGGCGCGTTGAAGGGCAGGCTGCACGGCGGCGCCAACGAGGCGGTCATGCACACCATGCTCGAGATCGGTGACCCCGAGCGGGCCGCGGCGTGGGTGGCCGAGACGCTGGCCGCGCGGCGCAAGGTGATGGGCTTCGGCCACCGGGTCTACCGCAACGGCGACTCCCGGGTGCCGACGATGAAGGCCGCGCTGGACGAGGTCGCCGCGGTCACCGGTGGGCAGCGGTGGGTGCGCATGTACGACGCACTGGCCGCCGCCATGGCCGAGAAGACGGGCATCGCACCGAATCTCGACTTCCCCGCCGGACCCGCCTACTACCTGATGGGCCTCGACATCGAGATGTTCACGCCCATCTTCGTGATGAGCCGGATCACCGGCTGGACCGCGCACATCGCGGAGCAGTCGGCCGCGAACGCGCTGATCCGGCCGCTGTCGGAGTATCGCGGCGTCGACCAGCGCCCGGTGCCCGCCACGCGCCACTGAACCGGCCCGCGTCGTCCGCCCCTCATTGCGGACGACGCGGCCCGGCACCCGCCCCGGACGGCTCGCGCCGTCCGGGGCAGTGTCATGTCAGCGCAGCGCGGCGGCTGCCGTCACCAGATTGCGCAGCGACGCCTCGACCTCCACCGGGCCGCGGGTCTTGAGACCGCAGTCCGGGTTCACCCACAGCCGCTCGGCTGGAACCGCCTTCAGCGCCGCCGACAGCGAGGTGGTGATCTCCTCGACCGAGGGCACCCGCGGCGAGTGGATGTCGTAGACGCCGGGGCCGACACCGAGCGCGAAACCGGCCGCGTTCAGGTCGTCGAGCACCTCCATGTGCGAGCGGGCCGCCTCGATGGAGGTGACGTCGGCGTCCAGGCCCGCGATCGCCGAGATCACTTCGCCGAACTCCGAGTAGCACAGGTGCGTGTGCACCTGGGTGGTGTCGGCGACCCCGGCGGTGGCCAGCCGGAACGCGTCCACCGACCAGCGCAGGTAGGCGGGCTGATCGGCCGCGCGCAGCGGCAGCAGCTCGCGCAGCGCGGGCTCGTCGACCTGGATGATCCTGGCGCCCTGGGACTCCAGGTCGACCGTCTCGTCCCGGATCGCCAGCGCGACCTGGCGGGCCGAGTCGGCCAGCGGCTGATCGTCACGGACGAACGACCACGCCAGGATAGTCACCGGACCGGTGAGCATGCCCTTGACCGGCTTGGCCGTCAGCGACTGGGCGTAGCCGATCCACGACAGCGTCATCGGCGCGGACCGGGAGACGTCGCCGAACAGGATCGGCGGACGTACGCAGCGGGTGCCGTAGGACTGCACCCAGCCCGCCTCGGTGGCGGCGAAACCGTCGAGCAGCTCGGCGAAGTACTGGACCATGTCGTTGCGTTCCGGCTCGCCGTGCACCAGCACGTCCAGGCCGAGCCGCTCCTGGAGGGTGATCACGTCGGCGATCTCGGCGCGCATCCGGCGCACGTACTCGGCCTCGTCGATCTCGCCGGTGCGCAGCGCGGCCCGGGCCAAGCGGATGGCCGAGGTCTGCGGGTAGGAGCCGATCGTCGTGGTCGGCAGCACCGGCAGGTCCAGGTGATCGCGCTGCGCCGCCCGTCGCTCGTCGGCGGGGGAGCGGGTGAGGTCGGCGTCGTCGAGCGCGGCCAGCCGGGCGCGGACCCGGTCGTCGTGCAGGCGCGGGTCGGTGCGCCGGGTCTGCGCCGCGGCGCGGGCGGCGGCCAGCTCGGCGGCGACCGCGTCGGTGCCCTCGGCCAGCGCGGTCGCGAGCACCCGCACCTCACCGACCTTTTCGGCGCCGAAGGCCAGCCACGACCGCAGCTGGTCGTCGAGCCCGGTCTCCGGGGTCAGCGAGTACGGCACGTGCAGCAGCGAGCAGGAGGTCGACACGGCCACCTCGCCGCCCAGGGCGCCGAGCGTGGCGAGCGCGGCGTCGAGGTCGGTGCGCCAGATGTTGCGGCCGTCGACGACACCGGCGACCAGCAGCTTGCCCGCCAGCGCCGGAATCCCGGCGATCGCGGACGTCTCGGTGCCGGCGGTGAAATCGAGCGCGACGCCATCGATTCCGGTGTCCGCCAGCGCCGTCAGCGCGGCGCCGGGGTGCCCGAAGTAGGTGGCGACCAGGATCGCGGGCCGGTCCGGTGCGGCCGAGAGCGCGGTGTAGGTGTCGCGCACCAGGCCGATCTCGGCCTCGGTCAGATCGGTGACCAGCACCGGCTCATCGATCTGCACCCATTGCGCGCCCGCCGCGGCCAGGCGCCCGAGCAGGTCCAGGTACAGCGGCAGCAGTTCCGGCAGCCGGTCCAGCGCTGCGCCGTCGGCGGACTTGGCCAGCTTCAGGAAGGTCAGCGGGCCGATCACCACCGGGCGCGCCTGCACGCCGAGCTGGATCGCCTCGGCGAGTTCGGTCAGCAGCTGCTCCGGGTGCAGGGTGAACGTGGTGGCCGCGTCGATCTCGGGCACCAGGTAGTGGTAGTTGGTGTCGAACCACTTGGTCATCTCCAGCGGCGCGACGGTGTCGGTACCGCGCGCGGCCGCGAAATAGCGGTCCAGCGGGTCGGCGATGTCGGCCACCCGGTGCGGCAGCGCGCCGAGCAGGACGGCGGTGTCGAGCATCTGGTCGTAGTAGGAGAAGGTGCCGACGGGCACCGAATCCAGTCCGGCCGCCTGCAACGCGGCGAACTGCACGGTGCGCAGCATGCGCCCGACGGCGTGCAGGTCCTCGGCGCTGAGCCGGCCTGCCCAGTAGGACTCGGTGGCGCGCTTGAGTTCCCGGCGCGGGCCGACCCGCGGCAGGCCCAGAACCGTCGCGGTGAACGGGGAGTGCGAAACAGTCACGGAGATTCTCCAGTGTCGTGCGGGGAGAGCCGACGCCTTTCGCGGGCGACGCCGACACCGGAGGAACCCGTCGTGAGGACACGACGGGTCGGCACAGGTGGTCCGCGCGCCCGATCCACGAGGCGGTGGCCGCCGGATACGGCGTATCCGGCACAGTCGGCAGGTCTTCGGACTCGCGGGCACCGGTCGTGTGATCGACCGACCTACTGGCCGTCGCTTCCCGGGCATCGTGCCCAGTGCTGATGACGGCGGTCGTTCCTGCATACCGCTGCGGGACAGTCCCGGATTCCCACCGGGTTCCCTCTTCGCCCGGCACACGGTGCCCGGGCTTCGACGCCGGCGCGGGAGGTCGGGGCTCCGACTCTTCCACCGCGCAGGCGAACCAGCTGCGTCACACAGCATAGGGCCTCGGCGCGGGCCGCCGCGACCACCCCGTCTCGCCCGGCCCGCGTGACCTGCGCTTCGGCGGCGCACCGCAGGCCTGCCGCCGCGGTGAGATGTGACGGCCCGATGAACGCAACTTCGCAGGTGGGCGGGTGTGCGATGTGAAGATTGCTGCGAAGCCACCTTGCGTGACAGTGCTGCGGTCGCGGCCGGGTACCGTGGTCCAATGTTCTCGAAAGTCTTGGTCGCCAATCGTGGTGAGATCGCCATTCGCGCCTTCCGCGCGGCATACGAACTCGGCATCGGAACGGTCGCGGTGTTCCCCCATGAGGACCGCAACTCCGTCCATCGGCTGAAGGCGGCCGAGTCGTATCAGATCGGCGAGGAGGGGCACCCGGTCCGGGCGTACCTGTCCATCGAGGCGATCATCGACGCGGCCAAGAGCGCGGGCGCCGACGCGATCTACCCCGGCTACGGCTTCCTGTCCGAGAACCCCGACCTCGCGGCCGCCTGTGAGCGCGAGGGCATCACCTTCATCGGTCCCTCGGCCGCCGTGCTCGAGATGGCGGGCAACAAGGCCACCGCCATCGCCGCCGCCAAGGCCGCCGGCCTGCCGGTGCTGAAGTCCAGCGAGCCCTCCGCCGACATCGACGCCCTGCTGGCCGCCTCCCAGGAATTCGAGTACCCGATCTTCGTCAAGGCCGTCGCCGGTGGTGGCGGGCGCGGCATGCGCCGCGTGGCCGCGCCCGAGCAGCTGCGCGAGTCGATCGAGGCGGCCTCGCGCGAGGCCGAGTCGGCCTTCGGCGATCCGACCGTGTTCCTCGAGCAGGCCGTGGTGAACCCGCGCCACATCGAGGTGCAGATCCTGGCCGACCAGCACGGCAATGTCATGCACCTGTTCGAGCGCGACTGCTCGCTGCAGCGCCGCCACCAGAAGGTGATCGAGCTCGCGCCCGCGCCGAACCTGGATCCCGCACTGCGGGAACGGATCTGCGCCGACGCCGTGGCCTTCGCCCGCCAGATCGGCTACAGCAACGCGGGCACCGTGGAGTTCCTGCTCGACGAGCGCGGCAACCACGTCTTCATCGAGATGAACCCGCGCATCCAGGTCGAGCACACGGTCACCGAGGAGATCACCGACGTCGACCTGGTGCAGTCGCAGCTGCGCATCGCGTCCGGCGAGAGCCTGGCCGACCTCGGCCTGAGCCAGGACACGGTGTCGATCCGTGGCGCCGCGCTGCAGTGCCGCATCACCACCGAGGACCCGGCCAACGGCTTCCGCCCCGACACCGGCCGCATCACCGCCTACCGCACCCCCGGCGGCGCGGGCATCCGCCTGGACGGCGGCGCGAACCTGGGCGCGGAGATCGGCGCCTACTTCGACTCGATGCTGGTCAAGCTGACCTGCCGCGGTCGCGACCTGCCCGCCGCGGCCGCCCGCGCCCGGCGCGCGCTCGCCGAGTTCCGCATCCGTGGCGTCACGACCAACATCCCCTTCCTGCTCGCGGTGCTCGACGATCCGGACTTCCAGGCGGGCCGGGTCACCACCTCGTTCATCGACGAGCGACCGGAGCTGCTGACCTCGCGCGGCTCGGCCGACCGTGGCACCAAGATCCTGAGCTACCTGGCCGACGTCACCGTCAACAAGCCGCACGGGGACCGGCGCACCACGGTGTACCCGTACGACAAGCTGCCCGCCGCCGACCTGACCCTGCCGCCGCCGGACGGCTCGCGCCAGCGCCTGCTGGCCCTCGGCCCGGACGGTTTCGCCCGCGCCTTGCGCGAGCAGAAGGCGCTCGGCGTCACCGACACCACCTTCCGCGACGCGCACCAGTCGCTGCTGGCCACCCGCGTGCGCACCAACGGCCTGCTCGGCGTGGCCGGGCACGTCGCCCGGCTGACTCCCGAACTGCTCTCGATCGAGGCGTGGGGCGGCGCGACCTACGATGTGGCGCTGCGCTTCCTGCACGAGGACCCGTGGGAGCGGCTGGCCGCGCTGCGCGAGGCCGTGCCGAACATCTGTCTGCAGATGCTGCTGCGCGGTCGCAACACCGTCGGCTACACGCCGTACCCGGAGCAGGTCACCCGCGCCTTCGTCTCCGAGGCCGCGACCACCGGTATCGACATCTTCCGTATCTTCGACGCGCTCAACAATGTCGACCAGATGCGCCCGGCCATCGACGCGGTGCGCGAAACCGGTACGGCCATCGCCGAAGTCGCGCTGTCCTACACCGGTGACCTGCTCGACCCGAACGAGTCGCTCTACACGCTCGACTACTACCTGAAGCTGGCCGAGCAGATCGTCGACGCGGGCGCGCACGTGCTCGCGATCAAGGACATGGCCGGTCTGCTGCGCGCGCCCGCGGCGGCGAAGCTGGTCACCGCGCTGCGCAGCAACTTCGATCTGCCGGTGCACGTGCACACCCACGACACCCCCGGTGGGCAGCTGGCGACCTACCTGGCCGCGTGGCAGGCGGGCGCCGACGCGGTCGACGGCGCCTCGGCCGCGATGGCGGGCACCACCTCGCAGCCCGCGCTGTCGGCGATCGTCGCCGCCACCGCGCACACCGAGCGCGACACCGGCCTGAACCTGCAGAACGTCTGCGATCTGGAGCCGTACTGGGAGGCGCTGCGCAAGGTGTACGCGCCGTTCGAGTCGGGTCTGCCCGCGCCGACCGGGCGTGTGTACACCCACGAGATCCCGGGCGGTCAGCTGTCGAACCTGCGTCAGCAGGCGATCGCGCTCGGCCTGGGCGACCGGTTCGAGGAGGTCGAGGCCAAGTACGCCGCGGCCGACCGGCTGCTGGGCCGCCTGATCAAGGTGACCCCGTCGTCGAAGGTCGTCGGTGACCTGGCGCTGGCGCTGGTCGGCACCGGTGTCGATATCGAGGACTTCGCCGCCGATCCGGGCCGCTACGACATTCCCGACTCGGTGATCGGCTTCCTGCGTGGCGAGCTGGGTGAACCCGCCGGTGGCTGGCCGGAGCCGTTCCGCAGCAAGGCGCTGGCCGGGCGCAACGAGCCCAAGCCGGAGACCCCGCTGACCGCGGCCGACCAGGCCGGGCTCGACGGCACCTCGGCCGAGCGCCGCCACACCCTCAACCGCCTGCTGTTCCCCGGCCCGACCGCGGAGTTCCAGGCGCACCGGGAGAAGTACGGCGACACCACCGGCCTGTCGGAGAACCAGTTCTTCTACGGTCTGCGCCGCGGCGAGGAGCACCGGGTGCAGCTGGAGAAGGGCGTCACGCTGCTCATCGGGCTCGAGGCGATCTCCGAGCCGGACGAGAAGGGCATGCGCACGGTCATGTGCATCATGAACGGGCAGCTGCGCCCGATCGCGGTGCGGGACCGCTCGATCGCGTCGGAGGTGCCCGCCGCGGAGAAGGCCGACAAGAACAACCCCGGCCACATCGCGGCGCCGTTCGCCGGTGTCGTCACGCTGGCGGTGTCGGAGGGCGACGAGATCCACGCGGGCGACACCGTCGGCACCATCGAGGCGATGAAGATGGAGGCGGCCATCACCGCGCCGCGCGCCGGCATCGTCGGCCGGATCGCGACCGCCAAGGTGCAGCAGGTCGAGGGCGGCGATCTGCTGGTGGAACTGGCAGCGCGCGAGTCGGAATGACGCGCATCGTCGCGGGTACGGCGGGCGGGCGGCGGCTGAAGGTGCCGCCCGCCGGTACCCGGCCCACCTCGGACCGGGTGCGCGAGGCGCTGTTCAGCGCGATCGACGCGCGCCTGGACCTGGACGGCGCGCGGGTCGTCGACCTGTACGCCGGTTCGGGCGCGCTCGGCTTGGAAGCGCTCTCGCGCGGGGCCGCGCACGCCCTGCTCGTCGAGGCCGACCGCAAGGCGGCCGCGGTCGTGCGCGCCAATATCGCCGAGCTCGGCCTGCCCGGCGCGGAACTGCGCCTCGGCACGGTCGGCACGGTGCTGGCGCACGCCGCGCCGGGCACCTACGACGTGGTCTTCTCCGATCCGCCGTACGACGTGAGCACCGAGGACGTGATCGCCGACCTCACCGCGCTGGCGGCCAACGGCTGGCTCGCGCCCGACGCGCTGGTGATCGTCGAGCGGTCCATCCGCTCACCCGAGATCGCCTGGCCCGCAGGCTATGCGCCGCTGAAGCCGCGCAAGTACGGGGAGACCAGAATCGAGCTCGCCGAATTCGGTGCTAGCGTCTGAACCATGGCTGCAGCACTGTGCCCCGGCTCCTTCGACCCGGTCACCAACGGTCACCTCGACGTGTTCGCCCGTGCGGCCGCGCAGTTCGACGAGGTGATCATCACCGTCAACGTGAATCCCAAGAAGCAGGGCATGTTCACCGTCGAGGAGCGCATGGAGTTGCTGCGCGAATCGGTGAGTCACCTGCCGAACGTGCGGGTCGCGTCCTGGCAGGGCCTGACGGTCGACTTCGCCAAGCAGGAGGGCATCACCGCGATCGTGAAGGGCCTGCGCGACGCGGGCGACTTCGGCTACGAGCTCCAGATGGCCCAGATGAACCACAAACTGGCCGGCGTCGACACCTTCTTCATCGCCACCAACCCGTCCCTGAGCTTCCTGTCCAGCTCGCTGGTCAAGGAAGTCGCGGCCTACGGCGGCGACGTCAGCGACATGCTCCCGCCCGCGGTGCACAAGCGCCTCCTCGACCGCTTGGCCGAGCGTCGGGGCTAGAAGACCAGACCGCGGAGGGCGAGGAAGCGCATCCCGCCGACCGCGGCGGTGATGGCGAGCACGGCCAGGGCCTGCACGCTGTCGCCGAGGCCGGGCGCCCACACCCCGAGGGCGGCCAGGCCCGCCGTCGTGATGCCGAGGCCGAGCAGGGCCAGTCCGCCGCCCTCCCACTGCGCGGTGAACCAGGTGACCCGGTCGGCCGCGTGGAAGGTGAGCTGACGGTGCAGTTCGTTGGCGATGATCGTGCTGACGACCGAACCGGCGACATTGGCGATCAGCGGGCCGACCCCGTGCATGGCGAAGAACAGCAGCACGTAGGCGATATTGCTGGAGCCGCCGACCAGGGCGAAGCGGATGAGCTGGGGGAGTGCGCGGTCGCCGCGCAGGTAGGCCAGGGTCTTGTCGAACCGCGGGCGCAGCGCGGGAGCTGGTTCGACCGGTGCCACGAGCGGGAACGGACCCGCCCAGGGAGCGAACATGCCCGCAACGTGCAGCACCGGGTTTCTCGGTGTTTCCAGAACGGTCATGGTCGACTCCGATCCTGTGAAAGGCGTCGAGGAGTACAACAGCAAAAAAGGTGCAGTGCTTCCCGGCGGACGGCGATGTCGTGCCTACCGATGGTAGCGGAAGTGGAGGGATTCACTCCACTTGATATCTGTGCGATCTAGGACACTCTCGCGACACACCGCGACGACATTCGGAACACGCGCCGCCGACGGGCACACTGGGCCACGGCGGTAGTGGTTTCGCCGTGAGGAAGCAGGAGGGTAGTGAGCATGTATCGCGTATTCGAAGCACTCGACGAACTGGTCGCCATCGTCGAAGAGGCGCGCGGCATCCCGCCGACCCGCAGCTGCATCGTGCCGCGCGGCGATGTCCTCGAACTGCTCGACGACGTCCGCGACGCCCTGCCCGGTGAGCTCGACGACGCCCAGGACGTCCTCGATCATCGCGACAAGATCGTCGGCGACGCCCGCGCCGGCGCCGAGACCACTGTGACCTCCGCCAACGAGCAGGCGCGCACCACGATCGAGAAGGCCCGCGCCGAGGCCGACCGCATCCTGGCCGACGCCAAGGCGCACGCCGACCGGATGGTCGCCGAGGCCACCACCCACGCCGATCGCCTGGTCGCGACCGCGCAGGCCGAGGCCGATCAGGTGATCGCCGACGGCAACGCCGAGTACGACGAACTCACCGGCCGCGCCCAGATCGACGCCGACCGGGCCATCCAGGCGGGCAAGGACTCCTACGAGCGCTCGGTCGCCGACGGCAAGGCCGAGCAGGCCCGCCTGGTCGCCCAGACCGAGGTCGTGCGGGCCGCGCACGCGGAGTCGGCGCGCCTGATCGACAGCGCCCAGGCCGAGTCCGACCGGGTACGCGCCGAGTGCGACGACTACGTCGACGAGCAGATGGCCGATTTCGGCGGCAGGCTCGCCGAGATGGAGGAGACGCTGAACACGACGCGGCGCACGATCACCCGCGGCCGCCAGCAGATGCGCGGCGGTCAGCCCGCCGAATACCCGGAATACGCGGCCGACCACCGGCGCTGAGGGCGCGGTCGCGTTTTGAGTTCGGGCGGGGTCCTGCCGTACTGTTGAGTGGTTGCCCAAATCCCCTCAGAAGTAAGTGAGTCAGTGATGCCCGCCGCTTCCGGTTCGCCGTCGCGTCCGCACAAGACCAGTGGTCCTGTGTCCGACGCGGGCTTCGTGCTGGATGTCCGCAGTCTCGGCCGCAGGCCGGGAACCATGCGGGAGCTGCGGCGTACCGTCACCGATCATGAGCGGCTGGGTCTGGACCTGATCGCCATCCCGGCCGACGCCGCGGTGGAACTCGACCTGCAGTTGCAGGCCGTCTCGGAGGGTGTGCTGGTCACCGGCACGGTGTCCGGGCCGACGGTCGGGGAGTGCTCGCGCTGCCTCGAACCGTTCGACGACCAGGTCGAGATTCGTCTGACGGAGCTGTTCGCGTATCCGGACAGCACCACCGAGCAGACGACCGAGGACGACGAGGTCTACCGCATGGAAGACGACCTCATCGACCTCGAGCCGGTGATCCTCGACGCCATCGGGCTGGAGCTTCCGCTCCAGCCGCTGTGCACCCCGGACTGCGCGGGCCTGTGCCCCGAGTGCGGTGTGCGGATGGCGATTGCGGGTCCTGATCATGGGCATGAGATACTGGACCCTCGCTGGGCCAAGTTGGCGAATTTCGCCGCAGAGGCGCCCGGCACCGGCGACCCCGCTGAGGGTTCCACCACCCCAGACCGATCCGCTCCCGCGGCAGACGATGCCCGCGTGGTCAGCGAAAACACAGAGGAGAAGTAGCCGTGGCTGTTCCCAAGCGCCGGATGTCCCGTTCCAACACCCGGTCGCGGCGCAGCCAGTGGAAGGCCGTCGCGCCGACCCTGGTCACCTGCCCGAACCGTGCCTGCGGTGAGAAGACCCTCCCGCACATCGCGTGCCCGTCCTGCGGCACCTACAAGGGCCGCCAGGTCACCTCTGCTGTCTGATTCGTGACAGCGAGCAAAGAAACCGCAGGTTCGGCCGATCACGCCAGCCTGCTCACCGCCCTCGGTGTCGACGTACGACCGGAGCTTCTGCGCCTCGCGCTGACGCACCGGTCGTACGCGTACGAGAACGGCGGTCTGCCGACCAACGAGCGCCTCGAGTTCCTCGGCGACTCGGTTCTCGGCCTGAGCATCACCGAGCGCCTCTACACCGAGCACCCGGACAAGTCCGAGGGTGAGCTCGCGAAGCTGCGCGCCAGTGTGGTGAACATGCACGCGCTCGCCGAGGTGGCGCGTGGTCTCGGCGACGGCGGACTCGGTCAGTACCTGCTGCTCGGCAAGGGCGAAGAGCTCACCGGCGGCCGCGACAAGCCGAGCATCCTCGCCGACGGCATGGAGTCCCTGCTCGGCGCCGTGCATCTCGAGCACGGCATCGAGGTGGCCCGTGGCGTCGTGCTGCGCCTGTTCGCCGAACTGCTCGAGCGCGGCCCCCGGATGGGCGCCGGCCTCGACTGGAAGACCAGCCTGCAGGAGCTCACCGCCGAGCGCGGGCTCGGCGTGCCCAATTACGAGATCACCTCCACCGGCCCGGACCACAACAAGGAGTTCACCGCGACCACGGTGATCGCCGGTCGTCCGTACGGGCAGGGTGTCGGCCGCTCCAAGAAGGAAGCCGAGCAGAAGGCCGCCGGCACCGCCTACAAGGCACTCACCGACGAATCCTCGGCCACCGAAACCACCGAAGCCTGACCGTGCCCGAACTGCCCGAAGTCGAGGTGGTGCGGCGCGGTCTGGCCGATCATGCGGTCGGCCGGGCGATCGACGCCGTCACCGTCACCCATCCCCGGGCCGTGCGCAGGCACCTCGCGGGTGGCGCCGATCTGGCGGCCCGCCTCACCGGCCTGAAGATCGAGGACGCGCGGCGCCGCGGCAAGTACCTGTGGCTCACCTTCGACGAGCCGGAGACCGCCCTGGTCGTCCACCTGGGCATGAGCGGGCAGATGCTGGTGCAGCCCGCCGGCGCCCCGGTGGAGAAGCACGCCCACATCCGCGCCGTCCTCGGTGACGGCAGCGAGCTGCGCTTCGTCGATCAGCGGACCTTCGGCGGCTGGGCGCTGGCCGACCTCGTGGAGGTCGACGGCACCGTCGTGCCGGACTCCGTCGCCCACATCGCCCGCGATCCGCTGGACCCGCGCTTCGACGCCGAGGCCGTGGTGGCGGCGATCCGGGCCAAGAACACCGAGATCAAGCGGGTGCTGCTCGATCAGACCGTGGTGTCGGGCATCGGCAACATCTACGCCGACGAGGCGCTGTGGCGGGCGGGTCTGCACGGCACTCGGGTGGCCGCCGAACTCACCCGGCCGGTGGTGCGCCGGTTACTCGACGGCGTCACCGCGGTCATGAGCGAGGCGCTGGCCGTCGGCGGTACCTCCTTCGACGCGCTGTATGTGAATGTGAACGGCGAGTCCGGCTATTTCTCCCGGTCACTGGCCGCCTACGGCCGCGAGAACGAGCCGTGCGACCGGTGCGGCGCGCTGCTGATCCGTGAGCAGTTCATGAATCGCTCGTCGTTTTCCTGCCCGAAGTGTCAGCGGAAGCCTCGCCGCCGCTGATCCGGGCACGCTACCGTTTCTCCTGACAGGTCGTATCGGACCGGGTCCGTGCAGGAGGACGTTATGCGCAAGCTGACCTATTTCGTGGCATCGACGATCGACGGATTCATCGCCGCCGAGGACGGGACCCTGGATTTCTTCCCGGTCGGCGGCGATCACGGGCCCGCGATCATCTCGCAGTATCCCGAGACGCTGCCGACCAAGGTGCGCGAGGCGCGCGGCATCGCGGCGGGCAACGTCTACTTCGACACCGTGATCATGGGCCGCAAGACGCACGACTTCGGCGTGCGCACCGGCACCGCCAGCCCCTACGAGCACCTGCGCCAGTTCGTGGTGTCGACGACGCTGCCGGAATCGCCGGCGCCCGGGGTGGAGCTGATCACCGCCGACCCGATCTCCGCCGTCCGCGCGCTCAAACGCGAAGCGGGACTGGGGATCTGGCTCTGCGGTGGCGGTGAGCTGGCCCAGGCGCTGCTGCCCGAGATCGACCAGGTTTTCCTCAAACTGCACCCGGTGGTGCTCGGGACCGGTCGGCCGCTGTTCGGCGGCGGTGCGAAACTGCCTGAGCCGGAACGCTTCCGGGTGATCACCAGCCGGGTGTACGCCGACGGCGTCGCGTTCCTCAAGTACGGCCGGATCAGGTAGCGCACGGTGACGGCGGCGGGTCCGGGCCCGGTGGCGGCCCTGCGGGAGATCGGGTTCTGGCTCGAGCGATCCCGTGCGGAGACCCACCGGGTGAAGGCGTATCGCCGCGCCGCCGACATCGTCGCCGGGCTGTCCGAGTCCGAGCGGGCCGCGCGGGCGCGCGAGCACAGCTGGCGCGAGCTGGCCGGGATCGGGCCGAAGACCGCCGCCGTCATCGAACAGGCGTGTGCCGGTGCGGTTCCCGACTACCTGGCCGAATTGCGCGGCGCCGCGCAACGCATCGGCCCCGCGGGCGACCCGCTGCGCACGGTGCTGCGCGGCGACCTGCACACCCACTCGGACTGGTCCGACGGCGGCAGCCCGATCGGGGAGATGATGGGGGTCGCCGCGGCGCTGGGCCACGAATACTGTGCGCTGACCGATCATTCGCCACGGCTGAAGGTCGCCAACGGCCTGTCCGCCGACCGGCTGCTGCGCCAGCTCGACGTGATCGCCGAACTCCAGGAGCAGCTCGCGCCCTTCCGCATCCTCACCGGCATCGAGGTCGACATCCTCGACGACGGCACCCTCGACCAGCGCGCCGAGCTGCTCGAGCGGCTGGATGTCGTTGTGGCCAGCGTGCATTCACACCTGCGCGACGACAGCGCCACCATGACCAAACGCATGGTCTACGCCGTCGCGAACCCGAATGTCGACATCCTCGGCCACTGCACCGGCCGCCTCGTCGAGGGCGGCCGCGGCACCCGCCCCGAGTCCAGCTTCGACGCCGAACTCGTCTTCGAGGCCTGCCGGAAATACGGCACCGCCGTGGAGATCAACAGCAGACCCGAACGTCGCGACCCACCCGGCCGCCTCATCGACCTGGCCGTCGAGATGGGCTGCCATTTCAGCATCGACACCGACGCGCACGCACCCGGCCAGCTGGCCTGGCAGGGATACGGCTGCGAACGCGCACTGGCGCACGGTGTCCCGGCCGACCGGGTGATCAACACCTGGCCGGTCGACGAGCTGCTGACCTGGTGCGCGACGACCACCGGGTGAAGACTCGCCGAACAACCGGCGCCGGGCGCCGCGATGTCGGATCGGCCTGATAGACAGGCGGAGACAGGTATCCGGGTGGGGGAGGGGAGCCGATGGGCGAGTTCCCGGTCGAGATCGTGCTGTCGGTGCTCGGTCTGTTCGTGGCGACGGCGGCGTTCCTGCGGGAGTTCGTCTTCGTCGGCCGCAAGCGCCTCGGCTACCGCGTGCAGATGAACACGCCGGCCAGCCGGATCCAGCTCGCCGACCCGAACGGCGCGACGGCCCAGGGCGGCACATCGACCGCGGATCCGGTGTCGGTGGTGCTGATCCGGATCGAGAACTACGGCTCCACGGCGATCGAGGCCGACGACTACGTCGGTGAGAGTCCGCGACTGCTGTTCCCGCACCACACGATCCGCGCGCTCGAGGTCACCGAGCGGGTCACCCGCACCGGGCACTCGGTGACCGCGCTCAGCGACGCCCTGCGGGAGCTGGCCGCCGGCGTCGGCGCGGACAATGCCGCACGGATCGTGTTGCCGAGCGAACGGCTCGAACGCGGTGAGCACTACAAGGTGCTGGCCGTGCTCGCCGGTCCGGCGCCCGATCCGCAGGACATCAATGCGGCGAAGGTGGTGACCACGGCGGGCAGCCTCAAGGGCGGCCGATTCGTCGAGACCACCAGCCGCTCCCGGCGCGAACCAGCCCTGCTCGGCCTGAGCGTGTTCCTCGCCCTGGTGGTGATGGTGCAGTTGCTGGCCACCGTGCTGCGCGGTGATCCGCCTCCGCGGGACTGCGCCGCGGGGGAGCTGACCGTCGTCGGATCGACCGCGATGGCGCCGATGATCCGCACGGCCGCGCGGAACTACGAGAAGACCTGCACCGGAGCGCGATTCAGCTTCGATTTCACCGGCACCGAGCCGGGTCTGCGCGCGATCACCAAGGCCGGACCGACGCCGGGCATGCTCGCGATCGGTGACGGTGCCAAGGGTGCTTCGTTCGCGGCGCTCACCGAACTCCCGCTTGCCCTCGGCTCGTTCTCGCTCGTCGTGCATCCCGGGGTCGGGCTGAAAGACCTCTCGACCCAGCAGATCCGGGACCTGTACCGGGGAAACATCAAGAACTGGAACCAGATCGGTGGACCCGACCTCCCCGTGGTCCTGATCGACCGGACCGCGGGCTCGGGCACCCGGCGCGCGCTGGAATCGCGGCTGCTCGAGGACAACCGCAAGGTGTTCCGCTACACCAGCTGTGTCGGCATGGCCGTGGGCGGCGAGCAGTGCGAGGTCGACGTCACCGACGAAGTGGCTATGTTCGTTGCCAAAATTCCTGGCGCGGTGGGGTATCTGGAGACCTCGGCGATCGCCGACGGGGTCGCGGCGGTCACGATCGACGGGGTGCGCCCGACGCCGGAGACGATCCGGTCCGGTGCCTACCGCTTCACCGGCGTGGAATACGCCTACACGCACGGCCCGATCGCCGGTGATTCGCTGGTCGCGCAGTTCCTCGACTACCTGACCCGGGGTAAGGCCAGGCTCACCATGACCGAGTTCGGCAACATCCCGTGCGTCGACCCGGTGGAACCGAAATTCTGTACGCCGTAGACCGCCCCTGACGGCGGAATCTCCTGTCTCGTCACGGAATCGCCGACACGTTTTGCCAGCAACCCACTGGTTTACTCTCCGGTAGCGGGGTACGTTCCACTACGGCCCCTCTGTTCAGGCGGGCACCCGCGTGGTGCGCTTCCCGCTTGGCCAGGCCAACCATGCCCCATGGACGGCGGTGAAGCTCTCGTCTCCACCCCCGCCGAGGCGGCCATCTCTTGTTCGCGCAAGTGTTGCGAGGTTGTGTCCCTGGAAGGAAGGTCATGAGTGCAGATACGTCGGCAATGTCGCCGACCGGGTTCTCCACGTCCGATCTCTATGCGATCGAGCACAACGGCGGCCCACTGCGGATCGCGATGGTTGTTCCACCGTATTTCGATGTACCCCCGAAGGCGTACGGCGGCGTGGAAGCCGTCGTCGCCGATCTGGTCGACTCGCTGTGCGAGCGCGGCCATCACGTCACCCTGTTCGGCGCGGGCGAGCCGGGTACCAAGGCGGATTTCGTCCCGCTGTGGGACCGGATCGTCCCGGAACGACTCGGTGATCCGTTCCCCGAGGTGGTGCACGCGCTGCGGGTGCGCCGCGCGATCGAGCGCCTGGCCGAGACCCAAGGGATCGACCTGGTGCACGATCACACCTTCGCCGGCCCGCTCAACGCCCCGGCGTACGCCAATCTCGGCCTGCCGACCGTGGTGACCGTGCACGGGCCGGTGCAGGACGACTGCTACCGCTACTACCGCGAACTGGGCGAGGAATGCTCGCTCGTCGCGATCAGCGACCGGCAGCGCGAACTGGCGCCCGAACTGCCCTGGGCGGGCCGCGTGCACAACGCGCTGCGGCCGGACCTGTGGCCGTTCGCGACCGAGAAGCAGGACTACGCGCTGTTCCTCGGCCGCTTCACCATGGACAAGGGCCCCCATCTGGCACTCGACGCCGCGCACGCGGCGGGCATCCCGCTCATCCTGGCGGGCAAGTGCTCCGAGCCACCGGAGAAGGCCTACTTCGAGGAGTACGTGCGACCGCGGCTGACCGACGCCGATCATGTGTTCGGCCTCGCCGACGCGGCGGCCAAGCGTAAACTGTTGTCCGGAGCACGGTGTCTGCTGTTCCCCATTCGCTGGGAGGAGCCGTTCGGCATGGTGATGATCGAGTCGATGGTCTGCGGAACGCCGGTGGTCGCGTTGCGCGGTGGTGCGGTGGCCGAGGTCGTGGTCGACGGCGTCACCGGGCGGATCTGCGAGGAACCGGACGAACTGCCCGCCGCCATCGCCGAAGTCGCGACCTTCGATCCGGCGGCCTGCCGGGCACACGTGGAAGCGAATTTCGGCGCCGACACCCTCGGCGGCGGCTACGAGCAGGTGTACCGGCAATTGTTGGCCCGCACCACGATCGGTTACGGCAACGCGTTCACGATGCCGATGCCGGTCGGGGCGGCGGTCAGCGGGCGCGGATGAGCCTGAACAACGCGTCGTCGCCGAGCCCGCTCAACGCGGGGGAACCCGCGGGGCTCGGCGGCAACGGCGGCAACGTCACCCTCGTCGAAGGCGGCACCTTCTGCCTGTCCGACCGGCTCGGTGACATCGAGCCGGGCAAGCCGCAGGGCCTGTTCTTCCGTGACGCGCGGGTGATTTCGCGCTGGGAGCTGATGATCGACGGCAAGCGGCCCGAGCCGCTGTCGGTGCTCAGCCCGGAGGCCTTCGCCGCGCGGTTCGTGCTGCGCAGGCCGCCGCAGCAGGGGCGGGCCGACAGCACCCTGCTGGTCGTGCGCGACCGGCTCGTCGCCGAGGGCATGCACGAGCTGATCACCCTGGAGAACATGAGCCGCGAGGCCACCGCGGTGGTGCTCGAGCTGCACGTCGACGCCGATTTCGTCGACCTGTTCTCGGTGAAGGAAGGCCGGATGGGCGGGCGCCGCGCGGAGATGACCACCTCCGACGGCGAACTGCTGCTGCACGACCGGGCCGACCTGTCGCGCGGGCTCGCCCTCACCTCGACGGTGGAGCCGATGGTGCTGCCCGGCACCATGATCTGGCGCGTCGTCGTGCCCGCGGGCGGCCGCTGGCAGACCGAGATCACCGCGCAACCGGCGGGCGCCGCGCAGCGCCCGCAGACCCAAGGCACCCCGGGCGAGCGCTACCGGGCCAGCGAGCCGGTGCGCAAGATCCAGGCCTGGCGGGCCACCGCCACCGACATCAGCGCCGATTCCGGGCTGCTCAACCAGATCCTGCGCCGCAGCGAGAGCGACCTGGGCGCGTTGCAGATCCACACCGATTCCGGCACCGGCAGGCCGTTCGTCGCCGCGGGCGCGCCCTGGTTCATGACGCTGTTCGGCCGGGACTCGCTGCTCACGGCGTGGATGTCGCTGCCGCTGGAGACCGATCTCGCCCTGGGCACGCTCCAGCAGCTGGCCGAATTGCAGGGCCAGACGGTCGATCCGCTGGTGGAGGAGGAACCGGGCCGGATCATGCACGAGATGCGGCGTGGTCCCGCGGTCGGGCAGGTGCTCGGCGGCCAGATCTACTACGGAACCGTCGACGCCACACCGCTGTTCGTGATGCTGCTGGCCGAGTGCCTGCGCTGGGGCGCCGAGCCTGCCTCGATCGCCACCCTGCTGCCCGCGGCCGACGCCGCGATCGGCTGGATCACCGATTTCGGCGACCGCGACGACGACGGCTTCGTCGAGTACGTGCGCGCCACCGATCGCGGACTGATCAACCAGGGCTGGAAGGACAGCTTCGACGGGATCAACGACGCCGCGGGCCACATCGCGCAGGCCCCGATCGCGCTGTGCGAGGTGCAGGGGTACGTGTACGCGGCGTATCTGGCCCGGGCGGAACTGGCCGATCAGTTCGACGATCCGGCCCTGGCCACCCGCATGCGCGAGCGAGCCGCCGAACTGCGGACCAAGTTCGCCGAACAGTTCTGGCTACCCCAATGCGGCTGGTACGCCGTGGCATTGGACGGCAGCAAGCGTCAGGTCGATGCGCTGACCAGCAACGCGGCGCACTGCCTGTGGTCGGGAATCGCCACCGACGAACACGCCGAGAGCCTGATCGCGAACCTGGCCAGGGCCGAGATGGACTCGGGCTTCGGCCTGCGCACGCTGGCCTCGACCATGGGCGCCTACAACCCGATGAGTTATCACTGCGGGTCGGTGTGGCCGCACGACACGGCGATCGCGGTCGCCGGGTTGATGCGGTACCAGCATGTGCCGGGCGCGGTGGCGCTGGCGACGAAGCTGGCGGGCGGATTGCTCGACGCGGCCGCCGCGTTCGACGGCAGGCTGCCCGAGTTGTTCTGCGGTTTCCCGCGTGCCCGTTTCGCGGCGCCGGTGCCCTATCCCACCTCGTGCTCGCCGCAGGCGTGGGCCAGTGCCGCGCCGCTGCTGCTCGTGCGCTCGTTCCTCGGGCTCGACCCCGATGTGCCCGCCAAGACCCTGACCGTGCGGCCGCAGGTGCCGGAGGCGTGGGGATGTGTGCGGCTCTCGGAGTTCCGGCTCGGTGACGTCACGGTCGACCTCGAGGTCTGCGGGTCGGCGGTGACGGTGCACGGGCTGCCCGAGGGGTGGGCGCTGATCACCGACGAAGAGCAGTAGACGGCAACGGGGCCGGATCCGTACGGATCCGGCCCCGAGTGTCGTGCGGTGGTGCTCAGCCCCGGAACGGGAAGCGTTCGTCCAGCGCGAGGTTGAGCTCGACGACATTCACCCGCGGCTCACCGAGGAACCCGAGTGTGCGCCCGGCGGTATGGGCCGCCACCAGTTCGCGCACCTGATCGGTGGTGATCCCACGCGCCTTCGCCACCCGCTCGACCTGGATGGCCGCGTATTCGGGGGAGATGTGCGGGTCCAGGCCACTGCCGCTGGCGGTGACCGCGTCGGCGGGCACGGCTGCCTGGGCCGGGGCGTCGCCCAGGATCGGGATTATCCGGCCGACCGAGTAGTCCTCGCCCTCCTTCGCGCATTCCACGGCAACGCCGCGGAACGTGGCCAGGAACGGCTGCGTCGGGCAGAGTTCGTTCACGCTGACGACCTGCACCGGCCGCGACACGTCACCGTCGGCATCGCGCGGGCCGATCACCGAGAGCACCGCGCCGACACCGTCTTTCGTGCAGAACTGCCGGGCGCCGTCGACCCCCTCACGGTCGCCGACCTCCTTCGAACGCGTGCACACGGTGGTGAGCAGGCTGGTGCGGGCAGCCGTGTCGACGATGTCCTCCGGGCCGAGATTGCTGGCGGCGGTGGACAGCGGGTCGTAGCCGTCGCCCGCGGCCGACGGACGACTCTGGAAGTACTGCGTCATGGCCTTGCCGTCGGCGTCGGTGAACGACTGCCCGATCAGGCTGGAGCCAACCAGCTTTCCGTCCCGCTCGATCAGCGAGCCGTTGGCCTTGTCGTTCAGTCCGGGCAACTGAGCCACCGCGAAAACCGCGACGGGATACACGATTCCGGTGATCACGGTCAGCACGAGCAGGGCGCGCAGGGCGGCCAGGTGCTGGCGGATCCAGGTTGACATACGCATTTCAGGACATCCCGGGGAGGAGTTGGACGAGCAGGTCGATGATCTTGATGCCGATGAACGGTGCGATGATGCCGCCGAGGCCGTAGATCGTCAGGTTGCGGCTCAACAGCTTCGAGGCATTGCTCGGCCGGTAGTCGACACCGCGCAGCGCCAGCGGAATCAGCGCCACGATGATGATCGCGTTGAAGATGACCGCGGACAGGATCGCCGACTGCGGGCTGGCCAGACGCATGATGTTCAGCGCGTCCAGGCCGGGGAACAGCGCCACGAACAACGCCGGAATGATGGCGAAGTACTTGGCGATGTCGTTGGCGATGGAGAACGTGGTCAGCGCGCCGCGGGTGATCAGCAACTGCTTGCCGATCTCGACGATCTCGATCAGCTTGGTCGGGTCCGAGTCCAGATCGACCATGTTGCCCGCCTCTTTGGCGGCCGAGGTGCCGGTGTTCATCGCCACGCCCACGTCGGCCTGGGCCAGGGCGGGGGCGTCGTTGGTGCCGTCGCCGGTCATCGCGACGAGGCGACCGCCGTCCTGTTCCTTCTTGATCAGGGCGAGCTTGTCCTCCGGCGTAGCTTCGGCGAGGAAGTCGTCCACGCCCGCCTCGTCCGCGATCGCCTTGGCGGTCAGCGGGTTGTCGCCGGTGATCATCACCGTGCGGATGCCCATGCGGCGCATCTCGTCGAAGCGTTCCCGCATGCCCTGCTTGACGACGTCCTTGAGGTGGATGACGCCCAGCAGTCGCGGGGTGCCGTCCTTGACCTCACCGACCACCAGCGGCGTACCGCCCGAGGCGGAGATGCCGTCGACGATCATGGCGGCCTCGGCGGGTACCGAACCGCCCTGGGCGCGAACCCATTCGGTGACGGCACCTGCTGCCCCCTTGCGCAGCTGGTGCCCGTCGGCGAGGTCGACACCGGACATGCGGGTCTGCGCGGTGAACTCCACCCAGGTGGCACCGGGCAGCTCGCCCGCCGAGCGTTCCCGCTTGTTGAACGTCTGCTTGGCGAACACGACGATCGAGCGCCCCTCCGGCGTCTCGTCGGCGAGGCTGGACAGCTGTGCCGCGTCGGCCAGTTCGTCGTCGGGAACACCCGGCATCGGCACGAATTCGGCGGCCTGGCGGTTGCCGAGGGTGATCGTGCCGGTCTTGTCGAGCAGCAGGGTGTTCACGTCGCCCGCGGCCTCGACCGCGCGACCCGACATGGCCAGCACATTGCGCTGCACGAGCCGGTCCATGCCGGCGATGCCGATGGCCGAGAGCAGTGCGCCGATGGTGGTCGGGATGAGGCAGACCAGCAGCGACACCATCACGATGCCGGTGATGCCGTGCACGTCCAGTGCCGAGGTGTCCGGCACGCCGGGGTTGTTCGACTTGGCGAAGATCGCCAGCGGCTGCAGCGTGGTCACCGCGAACACGAAGATGATCGTGAGCGCGGCCAGCAGGATGTTGAGCGCGATCTCGTTCGGCGTCTTCTGCCTGCTCGCGCCCTCGACGAGCGCGATCATCTTGTCGATGAAGCTGGCGCCCGGCTCCTGGGTGATCTGCACGACGATCCGGTCCGAGAGCACCGTGGTGCCGCCGGTGACCGCCGAGCGGTCGCCGCCGGATTCGCGGATGACCGGTGCGGATTCACCGGTGATGGCCGATTCGTCCACCGAGGCGATGCCTTCGACGACGTCACCGTCACCGGGGATGACCTGACCGGCTTCGACCACGACGTAGTCGCCGCGGCGCAGTTCGGGAGCGGCGACGCGTTCCTCGACGATGCGGCCGCCGGGGGTCCAGTCGGCCAGCCGACGGGCGACGGTGTCGGTCTTGGCCTTGCGCAGGGTGTCGGCCTGCGCCTTGCCGCGTCCTTCGGCGACGGCCTCGGCGAGATTGGCGAACACGACGGTGAGCCACAGCCAGACCACGATCGCCCAGGCGAAGAAGCTCGGGTCGGCGATCGCGAGGATGGTCGACCACACCGCGCCGATCTCCACGATCAGCATCACGGGGTTCTTCCAGAGCGTGCGCGGGTCGAGCTTGCGCACAGCGTCCGGGAGAGAGGTGAGCAGCAGCTTCGGATCCAGAACGCCCTTGCGCACGCCCTTGGTCCGGTGCTCGGGCCGCGGCGCGGCCGGTGTTTCGAGGGTGGGACTGGTCATGTCAGTGAATTCCTTCGGCGAGCGGCCCGAGCGCGAGAGCGGGCAGGAAGGTGAGCGCGACCAGGATCACGGTCACGCCGACGACCATGCCGACGAACTGCGGCCGGTGCGTCGGCAGCGTGCCGATCGACGCGGGAGTGGTGCCCTGCTGGGCCAGCGCACCGGCCAGGGCCAGCACGAAGATGATCGGCAGGAACCGGCCGAACGCCATCGCCAGGCCGAGGGCGGTGTTGAACCACTCGGTGTTGCCGGTGAGACCGGCGAAGGCGGAACCGTTGTTGTTGGCCGCGGAGGTGAAGGCGTACAGCACTTCCGAGAGGCCGTGCGGGCCACTGTTGAGCATGCTCGCGCGCTGGCCGGGCATGGCCATGGCGATCGCGGTACCGATCAGCACGATCAGCGGGCTCACCAGGAAATAGGAGGCGGCCAGCTTGATCTCGCGCGGAGTGATCTTCTTGCCCAGGTACTCGGGCGTGCGACCGACCATCAGGCCCGCGACGAACACCGTGATCACGGCGAGGATCAGCATGCCGTAGAGGCCGGAGCCGACACCACCGGGCGCCACCTCACCCAGCTGCATGTTGAACATCGTCATCATGCCGCCGAGGCTGGTGTAGGAGTCGTGGAACGAGTTCACCGCACCGGTCGAGGTGAGGGTGGTCGACGCCGCGAAACTGGCCGAATTCGCCACGCCGAAGCGGGTTTCCACGCCCTCCATGGACGCGCCGATCGCGGTCGGCACCGTGCCGTGGTGCTGGAGCTGGAACAGGTTGGTCAGCGTGATGCTGGTGAGCGCGATGGTGCCCATCACCGCCACGATCGCGTAGCCCTGCTTGGTGCTGCCGACCATCCGGCCGAACGTGCGCGGCAGCGAGAAGGCGATCACCATCAGCAGGAAGATCTCCAGGAAGTTCGTCCAGGTGCTCGCGTTCTCGAACGGGTGCGCGGAGTTGGCGTTGTAGAAGCCGCCGCCGTTGGTGCCCAGTTCCTTGATGACCTCCTGGCTGGCGACCGGCCCGCCGGTGAGCGTCTGCTGGGCGCCGCCGATGGTCTGGGCGACCTGATCGTGCAGGTGGAAGTTCTGGATGACCCCACCCGCGACCAGCACGATCGCGAAGACGAACGCGATCGGCAGCAGGATCCGCAGGGTGCCGCGCACCAGGTCGACCCAGAAGTTGCCGAGCTCACCGGTGTGGCGGCGGGCGAACCCGCGTACCAGCGCCACCGCCACCGCCATGCCGACGGCCGCGGAGACGAAGTTCTGCACCGCCAGACCGGCCATCTGCACCAGGTGGCCCTGGGTGGACTCACCGGAGTAGTTCTGCCAGTTCGTGTTGGTCACGAAGCTGACCGCGGTGTTCCAGGCCAGCGCCGGGGTCATCTCGGTGCCGGGGTCGGTCAGGTGCAGCGGCAGCGCGCCCTGCGCCAGCTGGAAGAAGAACAGGAACAGGATGCTCACCGCCGAGAACGCCAGCACGCTGCGGGCGTAGATCGGCCAGGTCTGCTCGACCTCGGGTTTCGCGCCGATGGCGCGGTAGATCAGCCGCTCGGCGCGGGAGTGCTTGTCACTGCTGTAGACCCGGTACATGTAGTCGCCGAGCGGCACATGGACCAGGGCCAGCGTGATGACCAGGGCCGCGACGAACGCGATCCCCGCGGTTGTCGTGTTCACCTAGAACCTCTCGGGGAAGAGCAGCGCCGCGACCATGTACACGGCGACGAGAACGGCCAGCACGAGGCCGACAAGGTTCGCGATCACAGCTTCTCCACCCCTCGCTGGATCACGCCCAGCAGCGCGAAGATCGCCACGGTGAGCACCGTGAACACCACGACAGACATTTCCAACCTCCTTGCGCTCCGAGGTGGAGCGCCAAGGTGAGTGAAACGCCGGAACGGGACGCGGCGTGGGTTCCTTACGACTCCTTAGCGCCGGGCGGCGCGGCCTTTACGGCCTGTTGACGCGGGGGCGCCCCGATCGGGTGTGCGGAAGCCGTCAAGGCCGGGGCCAAAGCCGTCAACACCCCGTAAAGATCGAGATCGGGCGACGAACACGCGGTGAGAATGGGGCTCCGGCCGGCGACGGACGCCGCCGGGCCCCTGTTCACGGAAAGTGAGATCGCGGTGTCTGTTGTGACCCTTGCGGTGATCCTCGGTTTCGTCGGATCGCTGCTGTTGATCCGTGTGCTCGGCAGGTTGAACACCTCGCACGCGCCGATGGTGACCGTCGGAGTGTTGCCGGTGCGCTCGCCTGCCCCGGCCCGCCGACCCGCGATGATGGACTGGTGAAACGCGGACAACTGCGCATCTACCTCGGTGCGGCGCCGGGCGTCGGCAAGACCTACGCCATGCTCGGCGAAGCGCACCGGCGGCTGGAACGCGGCCGCGATGTGGTCGCCGCCGTCGTCGAGACGCACGGCCGGAAGAAGACCGCCGACCTGCTCGACGGCATCGAGCGGATTCCGCTGAAGACGGTCGCCTACCGGGGGACGGAGCTGCCCGAACTCGACGTCGACGCGGTGCTGGCCCGCAGGCCCGCGGTGGTGCTCGTCGACGAGCTGGCGCACACCAACGTGCCGGGCAGCGTGCACGAGAAGCGCTGGCAGGATGTGGAACAGCTGCTCGACGCGGGCATCGACGTCATCTCGACGGTGAACGTGCAGCATCTGGAGAGCCTCAACGACGTCGTCGCGCAGATCACCGGGATCGAGCAGCGCGAGACCGTGCCCGACGCGGTGGTGCGGGCCGCCGACCAGGTGGAACTGGTCGACCTCACCCCGGAGGCGTTGCGGCGCAGGCTCTCCCACGGCAACGTCTACGCCGCCGACAAGGTCGACGCGGCGCTGCGCAACTACTTCCGCCCCGGCAATCTCACCGCGCTGCGCGAACTCGCGCTGCTGTGGCTGGCCGACCAGGTGGACGCGGCGCTGGCCAAGTACCGGGCCGACCACAAGATCACCGAGTTGTGGGAGGCCCGCGAACGGGTGGTCGTGGCGGTCACCGGCGGCCGGGAATCGGAGACCGTCGTGCGCCGGGCCGGGCGGATCGCGTCGAAGGCCAGTGCCGATCTGGTCGTGGTGCACGTGGTGCGCGGTGACGGGCTGGCCGGGGTCTCGACCGAGCGGATGGCGACCCTGCGCGAACTCGCCGCCGGTCTGGACGCCTCGCTGCACACCGTCACCGGTGACGACGTGCCCACCGCGCTGCTCGAATTCGCCCGCGAGGTCAACGCCACCCAGCTGGTACTCGGTACCTCGCGGCGCTCCCGCTGGGCGCGCATCCTCGACGAGGGCATCGGCTCCACCGTGGTGCAGCGCTCCGGCAAGATCGACGTCCACATGGTGACCCACGAGGAAGCCAACCGCGGCGTGCGCAGGCACTGGCTGCGTCCGCGCAGGCCGGTGACGGCCTGGCTGGCCGCGATCGTCGTGCCGGTGCTGGTGAGCCTGGTGTGCGGGCTGCTCCTCGACGGCTGGCTGCAGCTGGGCGGGCTCAGTGCCATGTTCTTCGTCGGTGTGGTGGCGGTGGCGCTGTTCGGCGGTGTGGTGCCCGCCGGGCTGTCGGCGCTGCTGTCGGGCCTGCTGCTGAACTGGTACTTCACCGATCCCCGCTACAGCTTCACCATCGCCGAGCCGGACAACTTCGTCACCGTGGTGGTCTTGCTCATCGTCGCGGTGGCCGTGGCGGCCCTGGTCGATGTCGCGGCCAAACGGACCCTGCAGGCGCGCAAGGCCTCGCGCGAGGCGGAGCTGCTGACGATGTTCGCCGGCTCGGTCTTGCACGGCGCCGATCTGCCGAATCTGCTCGAGCAGGTCCGCGAGACGTACGGGCAGCGCGCGGTGAGCGTGCAGTGCGGTGAGCAGATCGTCGCCTCCGTCGGGGTCGAACCGCCAGCCAAGGCATCGGAGGCCGACACCGTGATCGAGGCGGGCGACGCGCTGAGCCACCTGCTGCTCGCGGGCCGGGCCATCGATTCCACCGACCGCCCCGTGCTCAACGCGGTGGCCAACCAGGCCGTCGGGCTGGTGCGGCAGGCCAAGCTGGCCGAAGAGGCCAGTGCGGCGGCCGCGTTGCTCGAGGCCGACCGGCTGCGCCGGGCGCTGCTGTCGGCCGTGAGCCATGATCTGCGCACCCCGCTGGCCGGAGCGAAGGCGGCGGTGTCGAGCTTGCGCAGCGACGACATCGAGTTCTCGGCCGAGGACACCGGCGAACTGCTGGAGGCGATCGAGGAGTCCGTCGACCAGCTCACCGCGCTGGTCGGCAATCTGCTCGACTCCTCGCGCCTCGCCGTCGGCGTCGTCACCCCGCAGCTGCGGCAGGTCTATATGGACGAGGCGGTGCATCGTGCGCTGGTCAGCGTCGGGATGGGCACCCGCGGGTTGCGTCGCGCGGCGATGGATCGGGTCAAGGTGGAGGTCGGGGAGGTCTCGGTCCTCGCCGACCTCGGACTGCTCGAACGTGTGCTGGCCAATCTGATCGATAACGCGCTGCGCCACTCCGGTCGCGATACACCGGTCCGGGTCACCGCCGAGCACGACGGTGATCGCGTGTCGATCGCCGTCGTCGATGTCGGGCCCGGCGTTCCCGCCGGTACCGAGGAGCAGCTGTTCGAACCCTTCCAGCGACTCGGTGACCGCGACAACACGACCGGCGTCGGCCTTGGTCTGTCGGTGGTCCGCGGCTTCGTCGAAGCGATGGGCGGCACCGTCCACGCCGAGCCGACCCCCGGCGGCGGGCTGACGATGCTCGTCGACCTGCCGTCGGGCACCAGCGCCGCGCCGACCTCGGACGATGACAGCGCCCCCGAATCCGACGAGACTGACCGATGACCGCACCGGCAGTCGCTCCAGCTCGGGTCGGGACGCCCGGCCACAACTCAGGAACGGTGATGACGGATAAGAATCAGGCTCCCGCGGCCACCAAGGTGCTGGTGGTCGATGACGAGCCACAGATTGTGCGGGCCCTGCGGATCAATCTGTCGGTGCGCGGGTACGAGGTGATCACCGCGGGTAACGGCGCGGCGGCTCTGCGGGCCGCCGCCGAGCGGCACCCCGACGTCATCGTGCTCGACCTGGGCCTGCCCGATATGGACGGCATCGAGGTGCTGGCCGGATTGCGCGGCTGGACCTCGGCGCCGGTGCTGGTGCTCTCGGCGCGCACCGACTCCGCCGACAAGGTCGAAGCGCTCGACGCGGGCGCCGACGACTACGTCACCAAGCCGTTCGGCATGGACGAACTGCTGGCCCGGCTGCGGGCCGCGGTCCGGCGCGGCGCGACCGAGGTCGACAGTGTCGACCCGGTGGTGGTCACCGACTCGTTCACCGTCGATCTGGTCGCCAAGAAGGTCACCAAGCGGGGCGAGCCGGTGCACCTGACCCCCACCGAGTGGGGAATGCTCGAGATGCTGGTCCGCAATCGCGGAAAACTGGTGGGCCGCAAGGAACTCCTGCGCGAAGTGTGGGGACCCGCCTACGCCACCGAGACCCACTACCTGCGGGTCTACCTCGCGCAGCTGCGCCGCAAACTCGAGGACGACCCGGCCAACCCCCGGCACCTGCTGACCGAGGCGGGCATGGGGTACCGCTTCCAGGAATGAGGGGTGCCGCGGGTCACCCCGCCGGAATGCCGCCGCGCACGCAGGCGTTCCCAGGCGTGAATCGTCCGCGACGTGAATGGCAGGATCTAGGCATGGCTGAGCAGAACGCACCCGTGACCACCGCACCCACCGAGCTGTGGGTCGAGCGCACCGGAACCAGGGCCTACACCGGGCGCAGCAATCGCGGCGCCGAGGTCCTGATCGCCTCGCAGGGCGTCGAAGGCGCGTTCACCCCGGGCGAGCTGCTGAAGATCGCGCTGGCCGCCTGCACCGGCCTCAGCTCCGACCTGCCGCTCTCGCGCCGCCTCGGCGACGACTTCGACGCCACCATTCGCGTCTCCGGCGACGCCGACCGCGAGAACGAGCTGTACCCGCAGCTCGACGAGGTCCTGGAACTGGACCTGTCCGAACTCGACGAGGCCGCGCGCGAGCGACTACTGGTCACCGTGCAGCGGGCCGTCGACAAGGTGTGCACCGTTGGCCGCACTCTCAAGGCGGGCACCAAGGTGACGCTGAACTTTCAGATCGACGCATGAGCGAGGGGCCGCAGCGGCTCAGCGCGTGGGTGCACGGGATGGTGCAGGGAGTGGGATTCCGCTGGTGGACCCGCTCGCGCGCACTGGAACTCGGGCTTACCGGCTATGCCCGCAACCACAGCGACGGGCGGGTGCACGTCGTCGCCGAAGGACCGCGAACGGCGGGCGCGAAGCTGCTGGACCTGCTACGGTCCGGCCAGGCGCCTGGTCGGGTCGACCTGGTTGTGGAAAGCTGGGAGCCCGCGCGGGGCGACATGACGGGATTCGAGGAGCGCTAGTGGTGACTTCGGGGGCTAGGGGGCGGCAGCGGTGAGCACACAGAACCCTGGTCCGCCCGACGAGCCGCCTGCGGGCGGCTCCGGACGCTCTCCCCACCAGCCACCGGACCCCGGTGTGGGCTGGCCGCCGATGCCGCAGCAGCCGCCGGAACCGCCCGCGAACGAGCAGGCGCGGCCCGGCCGGATGGCCAGGCAGGAACCCGGGGTCACCCAGCCCCGCCCCCCGACGGTCGGCGAGGCACGGGCCCGCGACAAGGCGCGCAAGCAGGCCGAACAGGCTCAGCGCGCCGCCGCCGAGGCGGCGGAAGCCAAGCGGCGCACCAGGAAACGGGTGATGATCGGCGGCGTCGCCGTCGTCGGTGTCGCCGCCCTGGTCGGCGGTGGCTACCTGGCCTACCGCGCCATCTCGGCGCCGGATCAGGTGACCGCGTCCTGTGTGCAGATCGACCAGAACGGCAACGAGGTCGTCGTCCCGGACGACAACTGTGGCGACGGCAAGACGAACTTCCGCAGCGACACCAGCCACGGCGGCGCGGGCAGCCTGATCCTGCTCGGCTGGCCGCAGTACCGCTACCACTACGGCGGCACGCCCACCATCGGCAAGCCGCCCGTCGGCGGCAGTTCGGTCAAGCCGCGCAACGCCACCATCACCACCAAGAGCGGCACCACGATCCAGCGCGGCGGGCTCGGCAGCAAATCCACCGGCGGGAGCGGGTCCTAGTGCGGCGGGTGGCGAGTACGCCGCGTCCGGGCTGGCAGCAGATCATCGAGAGTCAGGGACTGGTCTACGGCGCGCCCGGCCGCGATGCCAGCGGTCAGCCGCGCCCGTACTGGGACGAGTCGGTGCACTACGAGTTCTCGATGGACGAGATCCTCGCGCTGGAAGCCGACGTGGAACTGCTGCAGTCGATGTGCCTGCACGCGGCCGAGCACGTGGTCCTCACCGAGCGCTACGCCGATTTCGGCCTGCCCGAATGGAGCTGGGGGCCGATCGCCGAATCCTGGCGGCGCAGTGACCCGTACGTCTACGGCCGCTTCGACCTGCGCTACGACGCGCGGCGACCGGCCAAGCTGCTCGAGTACAACGCCGACACCCCGACCTCGCTGCTCGAGGCCGCGATCATCCAGTGGCACTGGTTGCAGCAGGTGTATCCCGGTGGCGACCAGTGGAATTCGCTGCACGAGAAGCTGGTGGAACGCTGGACCGAGCTGCGCGGCGTGCTGCCCGGCACCGAGCTGCACTTCACCTGGTCGGGCGCGGACGCGACCGGCGAGGACAACGTGACCACCGCCTACATGCAGGAGACCGCCGCCGAGGCGGGCTTCGACACGGTCGCGCTGCCGATCGAGGAGATCGGCTTCGACACCGAGCTGCACCGGTTCGTCGATCTGGCCGAGGCGCCGATCGAAGCGGCCTTCAAGCTGTACCCGTGGGAGTGGATCCTCGACGACGACTTCGGCAAGCGCGTGGTCGAGAGCCTGCCCGCCACCGCCTGGGTCGAACCGCTGTGGACCACGCTGCTCAGCAACAAGGCGCTGCTGGCGGTGCTCTGGGAGATGTATCCCGGCCACCCGAACCTGCTGCCCGCCTACCTCGACAGCCCGCACGAGCTCACCGAGTACATTCGCAAGCCCAAGCTCGGCCGCGAGGGCGCCAACATGACCATCGTCGGTCCCGGCATGGAGACCGCGACCGGCGGCGTCTACGGCGCCGAGGGCTTCGTCTACCAATTGCTCGATCCGCTGCCGGAATTCGACGGCATGCGCCCGGTGCTCGGCGCCTGGGTCGTCGGTGACACGGCGGCGGGCCTCGGCATCCGGGAGACGGCGGGCCTGATCACCGACGACGGCGCCGCCTTCGTCCCGCACCGCATCGTCGACTGACCCGTGACCACACAACACTGTTCGAAAGGACCACGATGACCGCCCTCGCCCTGGAATCGGGTTATTGGAGCGCGCTCGGTGAAGGCGTCGGCGCCATCATCCTGTACTGCCTCATCGGTCTCGCGCTGATGCTGATCGGCTTCTTCGCCATCGACCTGACCACGCCCGGCAAGCTGCGCGACCTCGTCGTCGCGGGCAAGCCGAACGCGCTGATCGTGTCCGCGGCGGGGATGGTCAGCATGGCCTTCATCGTCGTGTTCGCGGTGCTGGCCACCGGCGGGGTGAACAAGCTGTCCGAGGGGCTGATCGCCGCGGTCGTGTACGGCCTGGTCGGCATCATCGCGCAGGTGGTCTCGGTGCGGGTGATCGAGAAGGTCACCGGCATCGACATCGGCCGCACGCTGCATTCCGACAGCTACACCCCCGAGGTGCTGGTGGTCGCCGCCGCGCACTTCGCCCTGGGTCTGGTGGTGGCGTTCGCCATCCTGTGACCGGCGCCGCGGTTGACATCACACAGTGGAGGGTGGAGGCTGGAAACAGCTGTCCACTGTGGTTGGTGAACGAGAGGATGTCGGGATGGACATCACCCCAGGCACACGCGCGTCCGATGCCGAGCGCAACGCCATCGTCGCGCAGCTGAGCACCCATCTCGCCGACGGCAGGCTCGACCTCACCGAATACGACCAGCGCGTCGCCAAGGTCTACGCGACCGCCACCCGTGACGAGCTCGCCGTCGTGCTGTCGGACCTGCCGCAGCTGACCGCGCAGCAGCAGGCGAGCGCGCCCGCCGAGAAGAAGGGCGCGCGGATCCCGGTCTGGCAGCGCATCGAGGCGGGCAGCTGGCTCGGCGTCAGCCTGATCGTGGTGGTCATCTGGGGTCTGATCTCGTTGAGCGCGGGCGAGCTCACGTATTTCTGGCCGATGTGGGTCATCGGCCCGTGGGGCGCTGTCCTGGTCTTCCGCGTCCTCACCGGCTGGGAAGCGACGCCGGGCACCCAGACCCACCTGCGCCAGCTCGAGAAGCACAGGAAGCACGTCCAGCACATGGACCCGCACAACCCGGATCGCCCGCACCGCGGCTGAACGCTCGGCGGCCCGGTGGCCGCCCCACGGCCCGGATCGCCCGCACTGCCGCAGAGCACCCGGTAGCGACGGGTATGCTCACGCGAGCACATGGGTATCTCGTCGGGAACGGGCTACCGCAACCCGATACCGACCGCCAGCCGCATGCGCCGCTTTCCTCGCGCTCGAGTCTGGCCTGATCGCGGAGAGGCGGGCCAGCCTTGCATCTCAAGAGCTTGACCCTCAAAGGGTTCAAGTCCTTCGCTTCCGCGACCACGCTGCGCTTCGAACCGGGGATCACCTGTGTCGTCGGGCCGAACGGGTCCGGGAAATCCAATGTCGTGGATGCCCTCACCTGGGTGATGGGTGAGCAGGGTGCCAAGGCGTTGCGGGGCGGCAAGATGCAGGACGTCATCTTCGCCGGCACCACCGGTCGCGCGCCGCTCGGCCGCGCCGAGGTGACGCTGACGATCGACAACTCCGACGGCGCGCTGCCGATCGACTACGCCGAGGTGTCGATCACCCGGCGGATGTTCCGTGACGGCGCGGGCGAGTACGAGATCAACGGCAGCAGCTGCCGGCTGATGGACGTGCAGGAACTGCTGTCGGACTCCGGTATCGGCCGCGAGATGCACGTCATCGTGGGGCAGGGCCAGCTCTCGGCGATCCTGGAGTCGCGCCCGGAGGACCGGCGCGCGTTCGTCGAGGAGGCCGCGGGTGTGCTCAAGCACCGGCGGCGCAAGGAGAAGGCCGTCCGCAAGCTCGACGCGATGCAGGCCAACCTCGCCCGGCTCACCGACCTCACCACCGAACTGCGCCGTCAGCTCAAGCCGCTCGGCAGGCAGGCCGAGGTGGCGCGGCGGGCCCAGACCGTGCAGGCCGACCTGCGCGATGCCCGGCTGCGGCTGGCCGCCGACGATCTGGTGACCCGGCGCGGCGAGCTGCAATCCCAGCTCAGCAAGGAGGCCTACGCCCGCGAGCAGCAGATCACCGTGCAGACCGAGCTCGACGCCGCCAATGCCGCGCTCGCGCAGCAGGAGTTCCAGCTCTCCCGGCTGAGTCCCAGCGCCGAGGCCGCCGCGCAGACCTGGTTCCAGCTGTCCGCGCTGGCCGAGCGGGTCAACGCCACCATTCGCATCGCCGGCGACCGGGCGCGGCACCTGCACACCGAGACGCCCGTCGGTACCGGCCGCGACCCCGAGCAGCTCGAGGCCGAGGCCGACCGGATCGAGGCCGAGGAAGCCGAGCTGCGCTACGCGGTGGAGATGGCCGCCGAAACGCTCGAAGCCGCCAGGGAGGCGCTCGCCGACCGCGAGCACGCCGCCAAGGCCGCCGAGCAGGCGCATCTGGCCGCCGTGCGCGCGATCGCCGATCGGCGCGAGGGGCTGGCCCGGCTCGCCGGCCAGGTCGAGAACCTGCGCACGAAGTCGCAATCGGTGGACGCCGAGATCGCCCGGCTGTCGGTCGCCATCGCCGACGCCCGCCATCGCGGCGAGGCCGCCCAGGTCGAATACGACGCGGTGCAGGACGAACTCGGCGAACTGGACGCGGGGGAGAAGGGCCTCGACGCCCAGCACGAGCACGCCGTCGCCGCCCTGGCGCTGGCCGACGAACGCGTGCGGGAACTGCGTGAGCACGACCGCGAGGCGAGCAAGCTGGTGGCCCGGCTCGGCGCCCGCATCGAGGCGCTCGGGATGAACCTGGCCCGCAAGGACGGCGCGGCCTGGCTGCTCGAACACGGGGTCAGCGGCCTGGGTGACCGGCTCTCGGCGCAGCTGCGGGTCGACGGCGGTTTCGAGGCCGCGGTCGCCGCGCTGCTCGGCCCGCTGGCCGACGCGATCACCGCCGAGACCCCGACCGCCGCCGACGCCGCCGTGCGCGAGCTGCGCTCCGGCGACGGTGGCCGGGTCGCCTTCGTCTTCGCCACCGCCGGACTGGTTCCCACCGAACGCGGCAGCCTGCCGTCGGGGGCGCGCTGGCTGGCCGAGGTCGTCGACGGCGCCGAGGCGGTGCGCCCCGCGCTGGCGGCACTCACCGCGGGGGTGGTGGTCGTCGACGATCTGGCGACCGCCACCGAACTCGTCGCGCTGCGTCCCGAACTGCGCGTGGTCACCCGCGACGGCGATCTGGCCGGGTCGGGCTGGATCGTCGGCGGCTCGGAGCGGATGCCGAGCCAGCTCGAGGTGCAGGCCGAGATCGATACCGCCACGGCCGAATTGGCGGCCGCGCAGCGCCGGGCCGAGGAGCTGGAAGCGGCGCTGGCCGGCGCGCTGGCCGAGCAGACCGATCGCAAGGACGCCGCCGACCACGCGCTGATGGCGCTGCACGAATCCGATCAGGCCCTGCTGGCGATCTACGACCGGCTGGCCCGGGTCGGCCAGACCGCGCGGTCGGCGCAGACCGAGGGCGAGCGCCTGGCGACCCAGCGCGCCGACGCCGAGGCGGCCAGGGAGAAGTCGCTGGCTTCCCTCGCCGAGCTCGAGGACCGGCTGCGCCATGCCGAGATGGAACACGACGGCGGCGACGACAGCTACGGCGCCGCGGGCACCGAGACCGCGGGCCGCGAACGCGAGGAGGCCGCGGCCGCCCTCGCCGAGGCCCGCACCATGGAGGTCGAGGCCAGGCTGGCCGTGCGTACCGCCGAGGAACGCGCGGAATCGGTCCGCGGCAAGGCGGATTCGCTGCGCCGGGCCGCCCGCGCCGAGCGCGAGGCCAGGGCCAGGGCCGAACGGGCACAGGCCGCGCGTCGCCAGGCCGCCGCGGTGGCCGCCGCGGTCGCGGAATCGGGCGCGAAGATCGCGCACGAGCTCGAGCGGGTCGTGGCCGCCGCCGCGGCCCGGCGCGACGAGCTGGTCCGGCGCCGGGGTGAATGCGCCGCCGCGCTCGAGCAGGTGAAGGAGCGGGCGCGGGCGCTGACCACCCAGCTGGCCCAGCTCACCGACGCCGTGCACCGCGACGAGGTCGCCAAAGCCCAAGCGGCGCTGCGCATCGAACAGCTGGAGACGACCATCGCCGAGCAGTTCGGCATCGCGCTGGCCGATCTCGTCGCCGAATACGGACCCGATGTCCCGCTGCCGCCCTCCGCGCTGGAGATGCACGAGTACGAGGCCGCCAAGGAACGCGGCGAGCAGGTCAGCGCGCCGCAGCCGATGGCCTACGACCGGGCCTCCCAGGAGCGCCGCGCCAAGCGGGCCGAGAAGGACCTCACCACCCTCGGGAAGGTGAATCCGCTCGCGCTGGAGGAGTTCGCGGCGCTCGAGGAGCGCTACAACTTCCTCGCCACCCAGCTCGAGGACGTCAAGAACGCGCGCAAGGACCTGCTCGACGTGGTCGCCGAGGTCGACGCGCGCATCCTGCAGGTGTTCACCGAGGCCTACGCCGACGTGGAGCGGGAATTCGTCGGCGTCTTCGCCAAGCTGTTCCCCGGTGGCGAGGGCAGGCTCGTGCTCACCGACCCCTCCGACATGCTCACCACCGGCATCGAGGTGGAGGCCAGGCCGCCGGGCAAGAAGGTCAAGCGGCTGTCGCTGCTCTCCGGTGGCGAGAAGTCGCTGACCGCGGTCGCGCTGCTGGTCAGCATCTTCCGGGCGCGGCCGTCTCCGTTCTATGTGATGGACGAGGTCGAGGCCGCCCTGGACGACACCAACCTGCGCAGGCTCATCGGCCTGTTCGAGCAGCTGCGGGAGAAGAGCCAGCTGATCGTCATCACCCACCAGAAGCCGACCATGGAGATCGCCGACGCGCTCTACGGCGTGAGCATGCGCGGTGACGGCATCACCCAGGTGATCTCGCAGCGGTTGAACCGGGCCGAGGTGACCGATACCGATCCGGTGGGCGCGCCGGCGTAGCAGTCCCACTGTCCGGGATTGTGAAATGCCAACACATTTCATCGGTCGGTGCCGCTGTTAGCGTGCGACGGATGAAACGTGTTACAGCATCGCTGGTCGCCGGCATCGCGGCCGCGCTCCTCGCCCCGCTCCCCGTGGCGGGCGCCGACACCGGATCGTCGTCGCTGTCCGGTGGTGGGTCTTCCGGCTCGTCCTCGCTGTCGGGCAACAAGTCCGAGCTGCCGCCGTACGCGCAGTGGATCGGGGAGATCACGCCCGTCGTGGCCGAGGCCAAGACCTACCTCGCCGGCAGGCTGCCCGGCGCGACCAAGCCCGCGATCGTCTTCGACATCGACAACACGACGCTCGAGACGTCCTACAACGCGGGGCTGATCATCCCGGCGATCCAGCCCGTGCTCGACCTGGCCACCTGGGCGAAGCAGAACGGCGCGGCGATCATCTTCGTCACCGGCAGGCCCGCGCTGATCGGCGCCTACTCGCAGGCGAACCTGACCTCGGTGGGCTATCCCGTCGACGGGCTGTACGGCAGCGCGCCGACCACGCTGTCGGCGGGCAATGCCGGACTGGCCGAGTACAAGACGGCGAGCCGGGTCGATATCGAGAGCAAGGGCTACACGATCGTCGCGAACATCGGCAACAGCCCATCGGACCTGTCCGGTGGGCATGCCGAGCGCACCTTCAAGTTCCCGGATTACAACGGCGCGCTGAACTGATCCGCGCGGCGCCGGTGGTCACCGCGCCGGCCGCGCCGACGGCGAGCTGCCGAGCGCGACGGCGGTCGCCGCGGCCACGATCGCGAGTGCCGCGATCGTGGCCGTCGCGGTCCAGCCGAACCACTCGACCGCGGCCGCGCCGAAGGCGGTGCCGAGACTGCCGCCCACGAAGTACACGATCATGTACGCGCTGTTGAAGCGGGCGGGCGAGGCCGGGTCGATGGCGAGCACGGTGCTCTGATTCGCGACCTGGGCGGCGAAGAGCCCGGCGTCGAACAGCGCGAGGCAGACGAGCGTGACCGCGGTGCTGCTCAGCGTGCCGCCCAGGACGAGCGCGCCGAATCCGGCCAGCGCGAGGCCGATCAGCAGGACCCGCCGCGGGCCGACCCGGTCGGTCCACGCGCCCGCGACCCGCGTCGCCGCGATGCCCGAAAGGCCGGCCAGGGCATACAGGCCGATCCGCTCCGCCGAATACGAGAACGGCGGCTCGGCCAGCGCGACCGCGAGTCCACTCCACACCGCGCAGAACGCGAAGAACCACAGCGCACCGCGCATCGACGCGGTGCGCAGCGTGTCGTCGCGGGCCAGCAAGCGGGGGAGAGAACGCAGCGTCTCCAGGTAGCCGCGCTCGCTCGCGCCCCGCTCGCCCGGCAGCACGACCAGGCAACCGAGCGCGACGAACCCGCAGGCGGCGGCGAAGGTGAGCTGCATTCCGCGCCAGCCGATCTCGTCGGCGAGCCACCCGCCGACGATCCGCCCGGCGAGGATCCCGGCGGAGATCCCCGCGGTCACGATGCCGAGGATCGTCGCGCGCCGGTGCGGTGGCGCGAGTCGCCCCGCCACCGAGCTGAGCCCGGCGCCCACCGCCGAACACGCGCCGACGACACCGATCACCAGCCCCAGCTGCCACGCTCGTTCGACCGCCGCGCACACCGCCGACGCCGCGGCCAGCACCCCGAACTGCACCGCGAGCAGCCGCGCGGGCGAGAACCGGTCGACCAGCGGAACGAGCAGCCCGAGCCCGACCAGGTATCCGACCGGCCCGCACGCCAGCGCGACACCCACCACCGCGATCCGCGCGTCGACCGAGTCCGCCACCTCGGCGATCGCGGGTTGCAGTGGATAGAGCGCCGCGGTCCCCAGCGCCGCGGCCAGCGACATGAACAACACGACGGAGCCACGCAGCGGGGTTCTGGGCAGCGTCGCGACAGCTTCAGCATTCACATCGATCGACGGTAGGAATCCGCCGCTGCGGTCGCTGGCGGAATCCCGCCGCCACCGTCCTGGTCCGCCGGTCGGCGCGCTCGCTCGGGACGGTCCGGGGACGGTGATGGGCCCGGCGATGCTCCCGCGCGAGTGGTGCTGCACGGGTACGGCCTCGGCGCGGCGAGCCGGTGGGCGGCTGGGTGGTCAGGCGACCGGCGCCGACTCCTCGATCGTGGCCAGAATCCTGGCCGCGCCGCCGGTGGCCAGCCATTCGCGCAGGGTCGTGAGGCCCGGGCACAGCAGGCGCAGGGCGGGCAGGTCCGCGTGCCAGCCGCCGGTCTCGCGGATCAGGCGCCAGGTATTGCCCAGCTGGGGGCCGATCGCCTCGGCCTCGGACTCCGCGATCTCGCGGTAGTGGACCGGCCTGCCGATCGCCTCGGCGATGGCCGCGGCGGCCGCGACCGGGGCGATCGCCTCGCCCGCCAGTTCCAGGGTCCGGCCGTGCCAGCCGACCGGATCGGCGAAGGCCAGCGCGGCGAACTCAGCGATGTCGGCCAGGGCGATCATCTGCAGCGGCCGGTCGGCCGGGAACAGGTGCCGGTGTTCCCCGCCCGCCCTGATGCCGTCGACCGGCAGGCCCTGGATGAGGTAGTTCTCCATGAAGCGCACCGGGCGCAGCACGGTGTAGCGCAGCCCGGACGCGGCGACCGCGTCCTCGATCCGGCGTTTGCCCTCCTGGCCCCACGACTCGGCCGAGCCGAGGGTGGCCACACCGGTGAAGACGATCTGGTCGGCGCCCGCCGCGCGCGCGGCGTCGACCATCGCGGCGCCACGGCGGCCCTCGTCGCCCGCGTCCCAGCCGTCGGGGCCGTAATCGGCTGGGGGAACCAGGAATACGGATCGCACGCCGGTGGCCGCCGCCCGCAGCGTCGGCGGGTCGTCGAAGTCGCCGACGGCGAGTTCGGCACCCGCGGCGGCCAGGGCGCGGGCCGCGGGGGCGGCGGGATCGCGGACGAGGGCGCGGACCGGGTGGCCGTCGGCGAGCAGCTTGCGAGCGGTGGCGCCGCCCTGCTTGCCGGTCGCGCCGGTGATCAGAACGGGCAGTGCTGATGACATGTGGATGAGCTCCGTTTCGTTCCCTACAATCGGGTCGGTCGACCCGCATGCCGGACGGTACGGGCGGGACGACCCGGTCGACCAGGTGTGGTGTGGGGAAGGCGTAACGAAATGACCGTCGACAACGGCGTGGAACCGGCGATCCGAGCCGATGCCCGGCGCAACCGCGCGCTGATCCTGGTCGCCGCCCAGCGATTGCTCGCCGAACGCGGCACCACCGTCTCACTCGCCGAGGTGGCCCGCCGGGCCGGAGTCGGCGCGGGCACGGTCCACCGGCATTTCCCCACCAAGACCGACCTGCTGGAAGCGGTGATGCAGCAGCGGGTCGACCGGCTCGCCGCGCTGGCCGCCGACCATCTGGCCGATCCCGACCCCGGCGCGGCCTTCTTCGCGCTGTGCACCCATGTCATCGTGACGACGCCGGGCAACAAGGACCTGTGCGACCTGGTGCAATCCGACGACGGCTGGCCGCGCGCCCTGCTGCGCGGCGCGGGCAACCGCTTCCATCGCGCGCTCGGCGCCCTGCTCACCGCCGCCCAGCGCCAGGGCACGGTCCGCCCCGATGTCGGCGTCGCCGACGTGCTCGACATCTTCACCGGCTGCGTTGCGATCCAACGGCATCGGCGCGCGGGCGAACCGCTCGCGCCCGCCGTCGTGCTCGTCCTCGACGCGCTGCGTGGCCGCCCGTCGGGCGGCACGGAACCGACGACCTCAGACCGTGACGAAACCCGCCAGGGTGACGAAACTCCGCGGTGTCCCGTGTGCGCCGAGCCGGTACGCCGGTCGAGCACCGGCAGGCCCGCCCGCTACTGCTCGGCAGCCTGCAGGCAGAAGGCGCACCGCAGGCGTCACCTGGTGCCTACAGCAGATCGCTGACGTCGTCCGGGACGTCTACCGCGTATTTGCGGAGGATGTCCATGGAGATGACCTCCAAGGCGTTCTCGTGTGTCGCGGCCAGCACCACCGGCGCGGCGACACCGTCCTCGTGGGCGTGCAGCCAGCGCACCGCCACCACGCACCAGCGGTCGCCCGGCTGCAGGCCGGGGAAATTGTTCTCCGGACGCGGAGTACTGAGGTCGTTGCCGATGGATGCCTGATGCTCCAGGAATTCCGCCGTCACGACCGTGCACACGGTGTGGCTGCCGAGATCCTCCGGACCGGTGCTGCAGCAGCCGTCCCGGTAGAAGCCCGTGAGAGGATCGGTGCCGCACTCTTCCAGCGGCCCCCCAAGCACGTTTCGATCGGTCACGTCGCCGATCCTATGGGGCGAGCGCCAGAAGTTCCGCAGGACAACGAATCTGTAGTGTTTCCCCGGCGTGCCGATGCGCCCCGGCGCCCGTCACCGACCCGCCGCGCCGACGCCGCCGACGTGCCGCGACCCGCCCCCCGAATAGACTCGGCCGGGTGAGTTCGCAAGCGTGGATCCTGATCGCCGCGATCGCCGCCGTGCTGTTGGTGGCGCTCGTCGCGGGTTTCGTCCTGTACAAGCGGCGCCAGATCTCCCTGGCACCGCCCGAGCCGGACAAGGAGTTGACGGACCGGTCCGGTGGGTACACCGCGTCCGGCGGATTCAGTTTCAGTCAGGGCGGGTCGGCGGCCACGCTGCCGAAGCCCGAACCGGTGGGGGAGCGCACCGACGACGAGGGCCAGCCGCACGTCGGTGACGACGCGGCCGTCCCGCGCGATGCCCCCCGCCGCGGGATCACCGACGTCCCGCTGCCCGAGGCCGATGTGCAGGTCGACGAGACCGTCGTGGTCCCGGACGACCTGAGCTCCCTCGACACCACCGCGACCGACACCGCGCCGACCGCGCCCGCCGAGCCTGCGCCGGTCGAGACCGCGCCGGTCGAGACCGAACCCACCCCGGCCGAGGCCGCCCCCGCCGAACCCGCCGTCGCCGAGGAGCCCGCTCCCGCCGAGGTCGACGCCGTCGCCGCCGCGATCGAGGAGATCGACCCCACCGCGGGCCGCCTCGAGCGCCTGCGCGGCCGCCTGTCCCGCTCGCAGAACGCCGTCGGCAAGAGCCTGCTCGGCCTGCTCGGCGGCGGTGACCTCGACGAGGAGTCGTGGGAGGAGATCGAGGACACCCTGGTGCTGGCCGATATCGGCACCGCGAGCACCGCGAAGATCGTCGAACGCCTGCGCGAGGAGATGGCCGCGCGCAGCGTGCGCACCCCGGAACAGGCCCGCGCCGCGCTGCGTGACGTGCTGATCGAGGCGCTGCGCCCCGAGCTGGACCGGTCCATCCACGCGCTGCCGCACGCCGATCATCCGGCGATCCTGCTGGTCGTCGGCGTCAACGGCACCGGCAAGACCACCACCACCGGCAAGCTGGCCCGCGTGCTCGTCGCCGACGGCCGCCGGGTGCTGCTCGGCGCCGCCGACACCTTCCGCGCCGCCGCCGCCGACCAGCTGCAGACCTGGGGCGAGCGGGTCGGCGCGGAGACCGTGCGCGGCAAGGAGGCCGCCGATCCGGCCGCCGTCGCCTTCGACGCGGTCACCGCGGGCATCGATCGCGGGGTCGACGCGGTTCTGGTCGACACCGCGGGCCGCCTGCACACCAAGACCGGCCTGATGGACGAGCTCGGCAAGGTCAAGCGGGTCGTGGAGAAGAAGGCCGAGGTCGACGAGGTGCTGCTGGTCCTCGACTCGACTGTCGGCCAGAACGGCCTGATGCAGGCGCGGGTGTTCGCCGACGTCGTCGACATCACCGGTGTCGTGCTCACCAAGCTGGACGGCACCGCCAAGGGCGGCATCGTGTTCCAGGTGCAGCACGAGCTCGGGGTGCCGGTGAAGCTGGTCGGTCTCGGCGAGGGCGCCGACGATCTGGCGCCGTTCGAGCCCGGTGCCTTCGTCGACGCGCTGCTCGGCGGCGCCGCGTAACCATCCCTACGGTGCCCGCCCGATCAAGCGATCGGGCGGGCATCGTCGTTTTCCAGGGGAAACGCCGAGTCCACCTCCCCGTGCGAACCGCGGGCGAACCGCACACTCGTACCGGCCTCACCGTGAGGCACTCCGCGACAGCCAACCGCAGGAAACGTGGAAGCAACACAACCGCGCTATCCGTTCACTCAGGTGAAACACCACAGCTCAACGGATGAAACACCGAGTGGCGACCCTTCTGTACAGGTCCTTTTGCCGTCATCGGCGAGGCCCGAGATGAGGAGGAAGACAAGGTGGCATTTCCACTGATCGGTACACCGGATACCGGTGACACCGCTTGGATGCTGGCGTCCGCAGCGCTCGTGCTGCTCATGACGCCGGGTCTGGCGTTCTTCTACGGCGGTATGGTCCGTGGCAAGAACGTGCTGAACATGATCATGATGAGCATCTCCGCGATGGGCGTGGTCACCGTCCTGTGGGTTCTCTACGGCTTTTCGATGGCTTTCGGTGAGGACAAGGGCAACCTCCTCGGTGACCCCCTCCAGTACTTCGGGCTGAAGAGCATCTTCGGTGGCACCGGCGCCGACTCGCCGGGTATCCCGCTGTTCACCGCGACCCCGGAGGACCCGACGGCCCCGATCACCGCGGGTATCCCGCTGACGGTCTTCGTCGCCTTCCAGCTCATGTTCGCGATCATCACGGTCGCACTCATCTCGGGCGCGGTCGCCGACCGCCTCAAGTTCGGCTCGTGGCTCGTATTTGCCGGAATCTGGGCCACGGTCGTCTACTTCCCCGTCGCGCACTGGGTCTTCGCCTTCGACGGCTACACCGCTGAGCAGGGTGGCTGGATCGCCAACAACCTCAAGGCCATCGACTTCGCCGGTGGTACCGCGGTGCACATCAACGCCGGTGCGGCGGGCCTGGTTCTCTGCCTGATCCTCGGCAAGCGCAAGGGCTGGCCGAAGACCCCGTTCCGTCCGCACAACCTGCCGTTCGTCATGCTCGGCGCCGGTCTGCTGTGGTTCGGCTGGTACGGCTTCAACGCCGGTTCGGCGCTGGGTGCCAACGGCATCGCGGGTGCCACCTTCATCACCACCACCATCGCCACCGCCGCCGCGATGCTCGCCTGGCTGCTCGTGGAGAAGATCCGTGACGGTCACCCGACCTCCCTCGGTGCCGCCTCGGGCATCGTCGCCGGTCTGGTCGCGATCACCCCGGCCTGTTCCTCGGTGAACGTGGTCGGCGCGCTGGCCATCGGTGTCGTCTCCGGCGCGCTGTGCGCCCTGGCCGTCGGCCTGAAGTTCCGCTTCGGCTTCGACGACTCGCTCGACGTCGTCGGCGTCCACCTCGTCGGTGGTCTGGTCGGCACCCTGATGGTCGGCCTGGTCGCCACGGCCGAAGCTCCCGCAGCTGTCGAGGGTCTGTTCTACGGTGGTGGAGTCGAGCAGTTGAAGCTGCAGGCTGTCGGTGCCTTCACCGTCCTGGCCTACTCGCTCGTCGCGACAGCCGTGATCGCGTACGCGATCAAGTTCACCATCGGCCTGCGCGCGAGCGAAGAGTCCGAGGCAGCGGGCCTGGACGAGTCCGAGCACGCGGAAACCGCTTACGATTTCACTGCTGTGGGTGGCACGGCACGCTCGCTCGTCAAGGAGGCATGACGAACATGAAACTGGTTACGGCAATCGTCAAACCGTTCACGCTCGAAGACGTGAAGACCGGGCTGGAACAGGCAGGCGTGCTCGGCATGACCGTCAGTGAGGTCCAGGGGTACGGCCGGCAGAAGGGCCACACCGAGGTCTACCGCGGCGCGGAGTACTCGGTGGACTTCGTCCCGAAGGTTCGCGTCGAGGTCGTCGTCGACGACGCGTCGGTCGAGAAGGTCGTCGAGGTGATCGTCGAGGCCTCGCGCACCGGGAAGATCGGTGACGGCAAGGTGTGGGTGACCCCGGTGGACACCATCATCCGGGTCCGCACCGGCGAGCGCGGAAGCGACGCACTGTAATTCGGTAGCGACGCACGGTTGTAAACGATCGAGCGGCGGCCCCGCTCCCACCGGCAGGACCGGTCGGGGCGGGGCCGCCCGCATGAATGGCGGTGGGACTGTGGCACAACAGAACGGCGGTATTCAGAACAACGGGGCGGCCGACCTGGTGAAGGCCAGGGCGCAGCTGCTCGACGGGGCGGGGCCCCGCAATCCCCGGCTCGATCCGGAATCGCTGCGCGCGGCCCTGGTCGACCTGTTCGAACTGTGGCTGACCAGCAAGGGCAACGAACTCGGCATCACGGCCGACAGCGGCCTGGCCGTCGTCGCGGTCGGTGGCCTCGGCCGCCGCGAGATGCTGCCGTTCTCCGACCTGGACCTGGTGCTGCTGCACGACGACGTCGACCCGGCCGTGGTGTCGGAGGTCGCCGATCAGCTCTGGTATCCGCTGTGGGACGCCCACATCAAGCTCGATCACAGCGTCCGCACCGTGCCGCAGGCGCTGCGGGTGGCCGCCGACGACATGGTCGCCGCGCTGGGTCTGCTCGAAGCCCGCCACATCGTCGGCGACGAGGACCTGTCCAACCTGCTCATCGGCGGCGTGCGCCGGGAATGGCGGACCGGCATCCGGTCCCGCTTCGACGAGCTGATCACCCAGACCACCGCGCGCTGGCAGCGCAGCGGCGAGATCGCCCACCGCGCCGAACCCGACCTCAAGAACGGCCGGGGCGGCCTGCGCGACATCCAGCTGCTCGACGCGCTCGCCATCGCCCAGCTGACCGACGCCATGCCCGGCCTCGGCCCCGAGGTCCCCGGCGGCGGGCTGAAGCAGGCCCACCGCAGGCTGCTGGACGTGCGCACCGAACTGCACCGGGTCGCCGGTCGCGCCCGCGACCAGCTGCGCGCCCAGGACGCCGACGAGATCGGCGCCGCGCTGCGCATCGGTGACCGGTTCGATCTGGCCCGCACACTGAGCGATTCGGCGCGCACGGTGAGCTATTCGACCGATGTCGGCCTGCGTACCGCGGCCAACGCGCTGCCGCGGCGCGGCCTGGCCAGGCTGCGGCGGATGCCGGTGCGCCGACCACTCGATGAGGGGGTGGTCGAGCACTCCGGCGAGGTGGTGCTGGCCAGGGACGCGCGGCCACAGCGCGATCCCGGCCTGATCCTGCGGGTCGCCGCCGCCTCGGCGCAGACCGGGCTGCCGATGTCGGCGACCACGCTCAACCGGCTCTCCGAGGACGCCCCCGAGCTACGCGAGCCGTGGCCCAAGGACGCCCTCAACGACCTGCTGGTCCTGTTGGGCGCGGGCCGCGGCAGCATCGACGCGGTCGAGGCGCTCGATCGCACCGGCCTGTGGGGCAGGCTGTTTCCCGAGTGGGGCGCGGTCCGCGATCTGCCGCCCCGCGACGCCCTGCACACCTGGACCGTCGACCGGCACCTGATGGAAACCGTCGCCTACGCGGGCGCGCTCAGTACCCGGGTCGCCCGGCCGGATCTGCTCGCGCTCGGCGCGCTGCTGCACGACATCGGCAAGGGCAGGGCCGGCGATCACAGCGTCGTCGGCGCCGAACTGGCCACCCATATCGGCCGCAGGCTCGGCCTGTGGCCCTCGGACGTGCGCACACTCAGCGCGATCGTGCGCCACCATCTGCTGCTCCCCGACACCGCGACCCGGCGCGACCTGGCCGACCCGGAGACCGTGCGATTCGTCGCCGACGCGCTCGGTGGTGACGTCGGTCTGCTCGAACTGCTGCACGCGCTGGCCGAGGCCGACTCGATGGCCACCGGCCCCGGCGTCTGGGGTGACTGGAAGGCCTCGCTCATCGGCGATCTGGTGCGGCGCTGCAAGCTGGTGATGGCGGGGGAGCCGCTGCCGCAGCCGGAACCGATCGACCCCGACCTGCTGGAGAAGGCGCGCGCGGGCGGCGTCCACGTCACGCTCACCCCGGGCGAGGGCAAGCACACCTACCTGGTGACCGTCATCGCGCCCGACGAGCCCGGCCTGCTCTCCGACGCCGCCGGCGTGCTGGCCCTGCATTCGCTGCGGGTGCTGTCGGCCTCGCTCGGCAGCGCGGGGGAGTCGGCGATCAACACCTTCGCGGTGACCCCGAAGTTCGGCGACCCGCCGGACGCGGGTCTGCTGCGCCAGGAGCTGATCCGGGCCACCACCGGCGCGCTGAACCTGCCCGAGGTGCTCGCCAAGCGCGAGGCCGAGGCGATCGGCGCCGGGCCGGGCCGGTACGCGCGGGCCCAGCCGCGGATGATCTGGTCGGCGACCAGCACACCGGGGCAGGTGATTCTCGAACTGCGCGCCGAGGACCGGGTCGGCCTGCTCAGCAGGCTGGCCGGTAGCTTCGCGACGGCCGGGGTGAACGTGCGCTGGGCCAAGGTGGTCACGATGGGTTCGGCCGTGGTCGACGCGTTCTGTCTCGATCTGGGTGACGCCGACAGCCCGCAGTTGCGCGACCGCATCGAGAAGGCGGTCCTGGACGTGGTCCCGCTCCCGGCACCGCCGCCGCCCCCCGAGCCGAGCGCCGACTGAGACAGTCAGGACACAGTTTCACCACCGATTGCTATCAGGTTGCCCGTCAACGGTCTCCGTTGCCCGATCAGTCGAGATGAGACCTATAGCATTCGAGAGGTCTGGCTGTCACTCGTTCGAGGGGAGCAGATCCGTGGCTATCGAAGTCGTATCCGCATCGATGATGACCAGCGACGCGACCTCGCATATCGCGCGCTGCGTCGGCGGTGACCTGTGGGTGGTTTCGTGGCTACCGGGGCGCACGCTCACCGGCGCCCAGGCCCTGGCGGCGATGACCATCGCCTCCACGACCGCCCGGCACGTCGACAGTCCCGATGCCGAATGGGAGCGGATCGAGTCGCTCTCGCGTGAGCTGGGTCTCACCGGCCGGGAGGCGGTGTACCTGGTGAACATCGAAAACCACGAATTGCGGCGCACCGCGCCACCGCACGTGCGGCACCGGGAATAACACCCATTACCCTGGGAGGGCAATAGACGTCCCTTTCAGATCAGGAGCGCGATCGGTGTTCGAATCCCTGTCCGACCGGCTTACCGGTGCACTGCAGGATCTGCGCGGTAAGGGGCGTCTGTCACCGGCCGACATCGACGCCACCGCGCGCGAGATCCGCCTCGCCCTCCTGGAAGCCGACGTCGCGCTGCCCGTGGTGCGCGGCTTCATCGCCAACGTCAAGGAGCGCGCCAAGGGCGCCGAGGTCTCCGCGGCGCTGAACCCGGCCCAGCAGGTCGTCAAGATCGTCAACGAGGAACTGGTCAACATCCTCGGCGGCGAGACCCGCAGGCTGAACCTGGCCAAGAACCCGCCGACGGTCATCATGCTGGCCGGTCTGCAGGGTGCCGGTAAGACCACACTCGCGGGCAAGCTCGCCAAGTGGCTCAAGGCCCAGGGGCATCAGCCGATCCTGGTCGCCTGTGACCTCCAGCGTCCCGGCGCGGTCACCCAGCTGCAGGTCGTCGGTGAGCGCGCGGGCGTGCCCGTGTTCGCCCCGCACCCCGGCACCTCGATCGGCGGCGGCGAGAACCCGCTCGGTATCTCGGCGGCCGACCCGGTCGGCGTCGCGCGCGCCGGTGTCGAAGAGGCCAAGGCCAAGCAGTACGACGTGGTCATCGTCGACACCGCGGGCCGCCTCGGTATCGACGCCGAGCTGATGCGCCAGGCCGCGGGCATCCGCGACGCCGTGCAGCCCGACGAGACGCTGTTCGTGCTCGACGCGATGATCGGCCAGGACGCGGTCAGCACCGCCGAGGCGTTCCGCGACGGGGTCGGCTTCACCGGTGTCGTGCTCACCAAGCTCGACGGCGACGCCCGCGGTGGTGCCGCGCTGTCGGTCCGCAATGTCACCGGTTCGCCGATCATGTTCGCCTCCACCGGTGAGAAGCTCGAGGACTTCGACGTCTTCCACCCGGACCGGATGGCCTCGCGCATCCTCGGCATGGGCGACGTGCTCACCCTGATCGAGCAGGCCGAGCAGGTCTACGACGCCCAGCAGGCCGAGGAGACCGCCCGCAAGATCGGCAGCGGCGAGCTCACCCTCGAGGACTTCCTCGACCAGATGCTGGCCATCCGCAAGATGGGCCCGATCGGCAACCTGCTCGGCATGCTGCCCGGCGCCGGTCAGATGAAGGACGTGCTCGCCCAGGTCGACGACAAGCAGCTCGACCGGGTGCAGGCCATCATCCGCGGCATGACCCCCGCCGAGCGCGACAACCCGAAGATCATCAACGCCTCCCGCCGCCTGCGCATCGCCAACGGCTCGGGCGTGCAGGTCTCCGAGGTCAACCAGCTCGTCGACCGCTTCTTCGAGGCCAAGAAGATGATGGCCATGATGGGCCGTCAGATGGGCCTGCCCGGCGCGCGCCGGGGCAACAACAAGAAGGGCAAGAAGGGCAAGAAGGGTGGGCGCGGCCCGACCCCGCCGAAGATGCGCGGTGGTTTCCCCGGAATGCCCGCCGGGATGCCCGGTCTGCCGCCGGGCATGGACCTGTCGCAGATGCCGCCCGGCCTCGACCAGCTGCCGCCGGGCCTGGAAGGCATCGACCTGTCCCAGCTGAAGTTCCCCAAGAACTGAACCGACGAGAACACCGCGGCCGAACATCGGCCGCGGTGTTCTCGTCTCCGGGTCAGATCACGCCGGGGATCAGGGCCTTGCGATTCGCCGGGTAGTCGACGAACTTCTCCCGGTACCAGCGGTGCGTGGCGAACGCGCGCGGCACCAGGTTGCCCGCCGTGATCAGGAAGATCGCCACCCCGGCCAGCGACCAGGTGAGCAGCGCGAACCCGGCCCAGGCGATGAGTTCGCCCAGGTAGGCCGGGCTGCTGACGAACCGGAATCCGCCGCCGAAGGGCACCCGGTACTCGGCCGCGCCGGGGTTGTTCTTGTCGCGCAGATTGCGCACGATCGCCTCCGACCGCACCAGCAGCCCGAAGCCGCACAGGTACACGACGAGCCCGATCAGGAAGCGCGGGTCGGTGAGCCAGGCGGTGCCGTACTGGTTCTTGTAGTCGTTGCTGAAGAAGGCGCCGTTGAGATAGCCGTGCAGCGAGGTCACGAACACCCCTGCCGCGACCACCGAGAAGTTGAAGCTGCTCTTCTTGCCCGGCACCTGGCGGATGGACAGCGGGAAGAACCAGCCGCGATTGCCGTAGTGCAGCAGCCAGATCGCCGCCAGCACCAGCGGCACCGGCTCGAAGCGGTCGGGCCCGCTGAGATAGAACACCGCGAACACCACGGTCGCGGGCAGTTCCATCAGCCACCAGCCCAGCTTGGGGTTGAGATTGAAGCCGATCGAGGTCGAGGCGAAACGGCCGTACGGACTCTGCGCGAACAGCCCGCCCACGATCACGAACGCGGCGAAGGCGAAGGCGATGGCCAGCACCGTGTCGTAGGTGGCGTTCCCGGTGTACCAGTCCATCGAGATTCCTTTGTCCAACAGCGCGCCGGGCACGATCGCCGACGCAAAACTAGAACACGTTCTATCATGGATCGGGCAGGGGCAGCGCGACTATGGAGGACCTACATGCCGTTGGATCGGACCGCGGAAGACCTGCTGGCGGCCGTACAGGCCTCGCCCCGCGCGGTGGCGGCGCACGACAAGGACGCCTGGGTCGGGCTGTTCGTCGACAACGCCGCCGTGCACGATCCGTACGGCGCGCGCGAACACATCGGCCGCGAGGCGATCTCGCGGTTCTACAACGTCTTCATCGCGCCGAACACCATCGCCTTCCGGGTGGAGCGCGACCTGGTCGCCGGGCGCACGGTGGTGCGCGACCTGCATATCGAGACCACCATGTCGACCGGCGCCACCGTCACCGTGCCCATGCACCTGCGCTACGACCTGATCGAATCCGCCGACGGCTGGCGGATCGCGCGCCTGGCCGCGCACTGGGAACTGGCGGTGATGATCCGGCGGCTGCTCGGCACCGGTCCGTCCGGGATGCTCGCCGGCACCAAGCTCGGCCCGCAGCTGATCGCCGAACTGGGCGTCGGCGGGGCGATGGGCATGATGCGCGGCCTGCGCGGCGTCGGCACCACGGGCAAACGCGTCGTCGGCAGGCTCTTCGGCGCCGCCGCCGCGGGCGACCTGGCCGGCGTCCGGGATCTGCTCGGCGCGCGGGCGGCGGTGGAACTGCCCGCCGGGCGGCCGGTCGACGCGGCGGGGTTCGCCGAGTTCGCCCGGGACATCCGGTGGGAGAAGATGATCGCCGCCGGGCGCACGGTCAGCGCGAGCGTGCGGATCGGCGCGGCGCGCGGGGTGGCCTTCGTCGACTTCGCGGCCGACGAGCCGCGGATCGTCGCGGTGACGGTCTTCCTCGACGACCCGGACCTCGCCCGGTAGCCGGTGGCGGCCCGCCGACCCGGGTGCGTCGGCCGAGCGCGGGCGGTAGGTTGGGGCCAGGCCGACGTCTGGAGGTTCGTGTGCATCTGCGTGGTGTGGTTCTCCCCGGCGACGAGGAGCGCGACCTCTGGGTCGTCGACGGGCTCGTCACCTTCGAGCCGGTGCCCGGGGCCGAAACCCTGTGCCGCACCGGATGGATCGTGCCCGGCCTGGTCGACGCCCACTGCCACGTCGGGATCCGCTACGGCGGCGGCGACGAGACCCGCGAGGGCGCGATCGACCAGGCCGAGACCGAACGCGACGCCGGCGCGCTGCTGCTGCGCGACGCGGGCTCGCCGATCGACACCCGCTTCATCGACGAGCACGCCGAACTCCCGCGCATCATCCGCGCCGGCCGCCACATCGCCCGCCCCAAGCGCTACATCCGCGAACTGGGCATCGAGCTCGACGACGAACGCGACCTGCCGGAGATCGTCGCCGAGCAGGCCCGCTTCGGCGACGGCTGGGTCAAGATCGTCGGCGACTGGATCGACCGTTCCGTCGGCGATCTGCGGCCGCTGTGGAGCGACGACATCCTGAAGCAGGCGATCGACGCCGCCCACGCCAACGGCGCCCGCGTCACCGCCCACGTCTTCGGCGAGGACGCGCTGCCCGGCCTGATCAACGCGGGCATCGACTGCCTCGAACACGGCACCGGCATCACCGACGACACCATCGAGCTGATGCTCGCCCACGGCACCGCCCTGGTCCCCACCCTGATCAATATCGACACCTTCCCCGGCATCGCCGACAGCGCGACCAAGTTCCCCGTGTACGCCGCCCACATGCGTGACCTGCACCGACGCGTCCGCGACACGGTCGGCAAGGCGCACGAGGCGGGTGTGCCCATCTACGCGGGGACCGACGCGGGCGGCTCCATCCGCCACGGCCGGATCGCCGACGAGATCGCCGCCCTCGGCGGCGCGGGCCTCTCGCCGCACGACGCGCTGGGCGCCGCCTCCTGGAACGCCCGCACCTGGCTCGGCCGCCCCGGTATCGAGGAAGGCGCCCCGGCCGATTTCGTCGTCTACTCCGACGACCCCCGCACCACCCCGGCCGCCCTCACCGACCCCGACTGGGTGGTGCTGCGCGGGCTGGTCGTCAAAACCCCGGACCCGGTCACCGGCCACCGCTGACCGGCGGCACCCGGAACGGCCGATTTCAGTCGGCGCGGACCGGTCTGGCACAATGAACAACCGTCCTTCCTGGACAGTGTCAGCCCGTCTCCGGTCACGTACCGCGCGGCGGTCACACACTTCATGCGCGAAACCGGACCCGCAGACCATGCGGGTCGCCGAATCGCGTGGTGACCAAACTACTGAAAGAGGCAGATCAGCATGGCTGTTCGCATCAAGCTCACCCGCCTGGGCAAGATCCGCAACCCGCAGTACCGCGTGGTTGTCGCCGACGCCCGCACCCGTCGTGACGGCCGGGCCATCGAGGCCATCGGCAAGTACCACCCGAAGGAAGAGCCCTCGCTGATCGAGATCGATTCCGAGCGCGTGCAGTACTGGCTGGGTGTCGGCGCGCAGCCGACCGAGTCCGTGCAGCGTCTGCTGGAGATCACCGGCGACTGGCAGAAGTTCAAGGGCCTGCCGGGCGCCGAGGGCACCCTCAAGGTGAAGGCCGCCAAGCCGTCCAAGCTGGACCTGTTCAACGCCGCGCTGGCCGCCGCCGACAACGAGCCCGTCGCCGAGGCCGTCACCCCCAAGAAGAAGGCCGCCAAGAAGGACGAGGAGGCCGCCGAGGCCCCCGCCGCTGAGGCTGCCGAGTAATGACTGCCGTTGTTGCCGATGCCGTCGAACATCTGGTTCGCGGCATCGTCGCCAACCCCGATGACGTCCGCGTCGAGCTGATCACCGGCCGGCGCGGGCGCACCGTCGAGGTGCACGTCCACCCCGAGGACCTGGGCAAGGTGATCGGACGCGGTGGTCGTACCGCGACCGCGCTGCGCACCCTGGTCGCCGGTATCGGTGGCCGTGGTATCCGGGTCGACGTGGTCGACACCGACGCCTAGATGGAACTCGTCGTAGGTCGGGTCGCCAAGTCGCACGGCGTGCGCGGCGAACTCGTCGTCGAGGTGCGCACCGACGAGCCGGAACTCCGGTTCGCTCCCGGTGCCACCCTGCACGGCAAGATGCCGAAATCCGCGGCGACCCGCGACTACACCGTGAAGTCGGCCCGAGAGCACTCGGGCCGGCTTCTGGTCTTCGTCGACGGTGTCGCCGACCGCACCGCGGCCGACGCGCTGCGCGGCATGCTGTTCGTCGTCGACAGCGACTCGCTGCCCCCGTCCGAGGACGAGGACGCCTTCTACGACCACGAGCTCGAGGGCCTGCGCGTCGAGCTCACCGACGGCACCGTCGTCGGCGAGGTCACCGAGGTGCTGCACTCGGCCGCGGGCGAACTGCTGTCGGTGCGCGCCGCCGACGACGGCCGCGAGATTCTCATTCCCTTCGTCACCGCCATCGTGCCGACCGTGTCGATCGCCGATGGACTGGTGGTCATCGATCCGCCCGAGGGCCTGCTCGATCCGGAGTAATTCGTGCAACTCGATGTCGTCACGATCTTCCCGGAGTACCTCGAGCCGCTGCGGACCGCGCTGCTCGGCAAGGCCGTCGACAAGGGCCTGATCTCGATCGGCGTCCACGACCTGCGTGACTGGACGCACGACGTGCACAAATCGGTCGACGATTCGCCCTACGGCGGCGGTCCCGGCATGGTCATGAAACCCACCGTCTGGGGCGATGCGCTCGACGCGGTCTGCCCCGACGACGCCCTGCTCGTCGTTCCCACCCCCGCCGGTGTGCCGTTCACCCAGGCCACCGCGCAGCGCTGGTCCACCGAGCGGCACCTGGTCTTCGCGTGCGGCCGCTACGAGGGCATCGATCAGCGGGTCTTCGACGACGCCGCCCGCCGCGTCCGCGTCGAAGAGGTGAGCATCGGCGACTACGTGCTCATCGGCGGCGAGGCCGCCGTGCTGGTGATGACCGAGGCCGTGGTGCGGCTGATCCCCGGCGTACTCGGCAATCAGCAGTCCCACCAGGAGGATTCGTTCTCCGACGGGCTGCTCGAGGGTCCCAGCTACACCCGCCCGGTGTCCTGGCGTGGCCTCGACGTGCCGCCGATCCTGCTCTCCGGCGATCACGCCAAGGTGGCCGCCTGGCGGCACGAACGGTCCCTGGAACGCACCCGCGAGCGCAGGCCGGACCTGCTCCCCGAGCCCGAACTCCCGCGCTAGGCGGGCACCACCCTGGTGGTGATGCAGAACGGGTGCCCGGCCGGATCCAGCAGCACGCGCCAGCGCGGGTCCTGTTGCACCGGAGCCGGTTTGGCGCCGATCGCCATCGCGTGCTGTTCGCATAGGTCCAGGTCGGCGTCGGCGGCCAGCTCCAGCTGCACCGCGGCGCTGCCCGGCCACTGCGGCGGGTAGTAGTCCTCGACGCGTTGCGCGGCGATCGTCAGCCCCGACGGGAGCCGGATTCCGACACTGTGGGCGTCGTTCCACAGCACACGGCCACCGAGCAGCCCGAGATAGAAGCGGGCGAGGGTTTCGGGGTCGTCACAGTCCAGCGAGACGCCGGCCAATTGAAAAGGCTCCGTCATCCGACCGACGCTACCGGGCCGGATCGACGTCGAGATTGTTTTGTCCCAAAGATATTCGGGTATCCGGAGGGGTAATTCGTTGTGTCATCGTCCAGGACGGGGATTGCTCGTTCCATCCGGAATGGCTTCCGCCGCAACGAAGCTCGGCCGATCGACCGGGCCGATCCGGCCCCCGCGCCCATGTTCCCAGTACAGGCCGTGCGCCCCCGGACGATTCGGGCGACGGCGCACTCCGGTGGTACCGGAGTCCGGCTCCGTGCCGGGGGACCGTGCTCGGCGGCAGCGCCGCTCGCGGGTGCGTGTGCCGGCCGTCAGGACGGCGGGGAGGGTGACCGATCACACATCAGGGCAGGAGCCCGTGGCGCCGGGCCAGGGCCACCGCTTCGTGCCGGGTGCGCGCGTCGAGTTTGGTCATCGCCTGCCGCAGATAGCTCTTGACGGTCTCCGGGCCGAGTGAGAGCCGCAGCGCCGCTTCCTGATTCGTGCAGCCGAGCGCGATCTGGGCGAGCACGTCGAGTTCGCGCCGCGACAGCCGGGGCACCTCCGCCGCCGGCTCGCCGGTCAGGACACCGGTGAGCCGATCGCACACCCCCGACAGCTGGGCGCGCAACGCCGCGTCGCCACTGGCCGCCGCCAGCGCCCGCAGCTCGGCGTGGATCCCGCGCAGTTCCTCGGTGACCGCGGGTGTGGTGGTGGGGGTGGGCGCCGCGAGCGTGAGCATCCTGACCCGCCGGTCCACCTCGTCGCGCACCGCGATCTCGGTGGCCAGTCGCCTGCTCGCCTGCAGGATCACCTCGGTCGTGCGATCGCCGATCGGGCCGGTGCCCCTGGTCGCCGCGTACAGCATCGCGCGCGTCCGGTCGTCCACCACGACCGGCACGGCGACCACCGAACGGAGGCCCTCGCCGCACACCGGGCCGTCGTAGTGGTGGGTGATGGTGGAGGCGCCGCGATAGTCGGCCACCGAGGCGGGCCTGCGGTGCTCCATCGCCTGGCCGCCGAGCCCGGACGTGCGCAGCACCGTCAGCCCGCGCAGCCCGGTGGTGACGGTGCCGACGAACTCGGTGAGCAGCAGGGCGTCCTCGTCCACCGCGCCGCCGAAGATCACCGGCACGTTCGCGCGGCGCGCCACCCAGCGGATCTCCGCGCGCAGCGCGTCACCGTCGCGGGGACGCAACAGAGCAGTGGCCGACATCGGTCACCCCTTTTCGGGGGTAGTGGCGAACGTGAGGTGTGCCACATTCTAAAGGAAGACCTGGCGGCCCGGCCCAGGTGTTGAGGAGAACTGCGATGAGTACCGACCTGGACGCGCGGGTGCGCGACCTGCTCGAGAGTTACGACGGACCCGAGGCCTGTGCCGCCGAGCTGCTGTGTGATCGGCATCCGGCCGAGCGGATCGCTTGCACCGTCGTCGAGTCCGATCTGAGCGCGCACGAGCTGACCTACGGCGACCTGCGAGAGCGGTCGGCGCGCTTCGCGGCGGCGCTGGCCGAGCTCGGGGTACAGCCGGGCGACCGGGTCGCGACGCTGATGGGCAAGTCCGCCGACCTGGTGGTGGCGCTGCTCGGCATCTGGCGGCGCGGCGCGGTGCACGTCCCGCTGTTCACCGCCTTCGCACCGCCCGCGATCGGTTTCCGGCTCGCGGCCGCCCACGCCAAGGTGGTCGTCGCCGACGCCGATCAGGCGCCCAAGCTGGCCGCGAGCGCGGACATCCCCGCCGATCCCGAGCGCCGCACGATCATCGTCGGCGACCCCGACGACCCCGACGCGCTGCGGTTCGCCGATCTGCTCGCGGCGCACCGCGCCGACGATCCGCGCGCGGCCGCGGTGGCCGTCGGCGGTGACGGCCTGCTGGTCCAGCTGTTCACCAGCGGCACCACCGGCACCCCCAAGGGCGTGCCGATTCCCGTGCGGGCGCTGGCCTCGTTCCACGCCTACCAGGAGTTCGCCCTCGACGTGCGTCCCGAGGACGTCTACTGGAACGCGGCGGACCCGGGCTGGGCGTACGGGCTCTACTACGCGATCCTGGCCCCGATGGCGACCGGCACCCGCAGCCTGCTGCTGCACGCCGGGTTCTCCGCCCCGCTCACCCTGGACGTGCTGCGCCGCTTCGGCGTCACCAACTTCGCCGCCGCGCCGACGGTCTACCGGGCGCTGCGCGCGGGCGCCGACCCCGAGGGGATCACGCTGCGCCGGGCGTCGTCGGCGGGCGAACCGCTCACCCCCGATGTGGTCGCCTGGTCGGAGCGGGCGCTCGGGGTCGCGGTGCGCGATCACTACGGCCAGACCGAGCACGGCATGGTCATCTGCCACGCCTGGCACCCGGAGGTCGACCGCCCCGCCCCGCCCGGTTCGATGGGCACCCAGCTGCCCGGCTGGACCTGCGCGGTGCTGGCCGACGACGCTGACGTCGAGGCTGCGCCCGGCGAGATCGGCCGGGTCGCCATCGATACCGACCACAGCCCGCTGCTGTGGTTCCTCGGCTACCTCGACGCCCCCGAGCGCACCGCGAGCCGGTTCACCCCCGACGGGCGCTGGTACCTCACCGGCGACGTCGGCGCCCGCGACGCGGACGGCTTCTTCCACTTCAGCTCGCGCGACGACGACGTGATCATCATGGCCGGCTACCGGATCGGCCCGTTCGAGGTCGAGAGCGTGCTGGTGCTGCACGATCAGGTCGCCGAGGCCGCCGTCGTCGGCATGCCGGACGAACTGCGCGGCGAGGTGCTCGAAGCCTTCGTCGTGCTGCGCGACGGCGCCGAAGGCGGCGCCGAGCTGACCGCCGAACTCCAGCGCCTGGTCAAGGACAAGTTCGCGGCGCACGCCTATCCCCGGCAGGTCCACTACGTGGCGAGCCTGCCCAAGACACCGAGTGGCAAAGTGCAGCGATTCCTGCTGCGCGGCAAGGAGACCCGCTGATGCCCGAATCGAGCTACGCCCACGGCCTGACCGGCACCCCGCTGCTCGGCGACACCATCGGCGCGAACCTGGATCGCACCGTGGCCGCCCACCCGGACCGCGACGCGCTGATCGACCGCCCCACCGGGCGACGCTGGACCTACCGGGAGCTGGGCGTCGCGGTCGACGCCGTCGCGACCGGCCTCGCCGGCCTCGGCATCGGCGCGGGCGACCGGGTCGGGATCTGGGCGCCCAACTGCGCGGAATGGTTTCTCGTCCAGTACGCCACGGCCAAGCTGGGCGCGGTGCTGGTCAATATCAACCCGGCCTACCGCACCAGCGAACTCGAGTACGTGCTGCGGCAGGCCGGCATTCGCCAGCTGATCGCCGCGCCGGAGTTCAAGTCCTCGAACTATGTGGCGATGATCGACGAGGTCCGGCCGAACTGCCCCGACCTGGAACAGGTCCTGATCCTCGGCCGGTCTCAGTGGCAGGAGATCGCGGCCACCGAGCCCGACGCCGAGCGGCTGGCCGCCATCGCCGCGACGCTGTCGGCCGACGATCCGATCAACATCCAGTACACCTCGGGCACAACCGGTTTCCCGAAGGGCGCCACGCTCAGCCACCACAACATCCTCAACAACGGCTTCTTCGTCGGCGAACTGTGCGGATACACCGAGGTCGACCGGATCTGCGTGCCGGTGCCGTACTACCACTGCTTCGGCATGGTCATGGGCAATCTCGCGGCCACCTCGCACGGTGCGGCCGTGGTGATTCCGGCGCCCGCGTTCGACCCGGCGGCGACCCTGGCCGCCGTCGCCGCCGAGCGCTGCACCTCGCTCTACGGCGTCCCGACGATGTTCATCGCGATGCTGGCCGAGCTCGACGCCGGGGCAACCCCGGATCTGTCGAGCCTGCGCACCGGCATCATGGCGGGCTCGCCGTGCCCGGTGGAGGTGATGAAGCGGGTCATCGACCAGCTCGGGATGACCGAGGTGTCCATCTGTTACGGCATGACCGAGACGTCGCCGGTGTCCACCCAGACCCGCGGCGACGACAGCATCGAACGCCGCACCGCCACCGTCGGCCGGGTCGGACCGCATCTCGAGGTGAAGGTCGTCGACCCGGCGACCGGGCGCACCCTGCCGCGCGGCGAAGCGGGCGAACTGTGCACCCGCGGCTACTCGGTGATGCTCGGCTACTGGAACCAGCCCGACAAGACGGCCGAGGCGATCGACGCGGCCCGGTGGATGCACACCGGTGACATCGGTGTCATGGACGACGACGGCTACCTCTCGGTCACCGGCCGGATCAAGGACATGGTGATCCGCGGCGGCGAGAACATCTATCCGCGCGAGATCGAGGAATTCCTCTACACCCATCCCGATGTCGTCGACGCCCAGGTCATCGGCGTCCCCGACGACAAATACGGGGAGGAACTCATGGTCTGGCTCCGCCTGCGCGACGGCGCCCCGATCCTCGACGCCGCCGCCGTCCGCGCTTTCTGCACCGGCCGCCTGGCCCACTACAAGATCCCGCGCTACGTGCACGTGGTCGACGAGTTCCCGATGACCGTCACCGGCAAGATCCGCAAGGCCGAAATGCGGGAACTGGCCAGGGACATCCTCGGCTGACCCGCCCGCCGGACACGCGACCGGCTGATAGCGTGTCCGGCGAATCGCGGGGGTGTCCCCGAGGGGCCGGATGATGGTGGGGGAGAAGGTGATCCGTCGAGCGACGATGGTGGCGATGTCGGTCTGCGCGCTGGTCGCGGCGAGTGGGGGCACCGGGGGCGCCGACCCCGGGATCGCGGTCCTGCCGAGTCCCACCGGCGCTTTCCCGGTGGGGACGACCACCCTGCACCTGGTCGACGCGCCTCGACCCGATCCGTTCGTGCCCGAACACGCCAGGGAACTGATGATCTCGGTGTTCTACCCGGCGACCGAGGTGGACCGGTACCCGCGCGGCCACTACGCCTCGACCGAGCTGATTCCCGGACTGGAACAGGCACTGGGCGTGGATCTTCCCGGTGCGCTGACCCACGCCTATCGCGCGGCGCCCGCGCGGACCGGCGAGACCTATCCGGTGGTGCTGTACACGCCCGGCGCCGGCGTCTCGCGGATCCTCGGTACCGGTCTCGCCGAAGATCTCGCCTCGCGGGGCTACGTCGTGGTGACCATCGACCATACCTATGAAACCGGGCCCGCTGTCGAGTTTCCCGGCGGCCGGATCGTGCTCCCGGCCCCCGCACCGAACGGTTTCGACACCGCCATCCGCGCGAAGTACATCGAGGCCAGGCTGCTCGACTTCCGGTTCGTCCTCGACGCGCTCGCCCGGCTGGCGGGCGGCGAGAACCCGGACGCCGAGCGGGATTCGCTGCCCACCGATCTCGGTCGCGTGCTCGACCTCGACCGGGTCGGCGCCGTCGGGCATTCCTCCGGTGGCTACACCGCGGTGGAGGCCATGCACGAGGACCGGCGGATCGACGCGGCCGTCGACCTGGACGGTCAGATCGGCGTGGACGAGGACTTCGGCCGCGCGGTGACCGAGGGCGTCGACCGGCCGACGCTGGTGCTGACCAGCAGCCAGATCGAGGAGGTCGGCGACGCGAATCCGTCGCTCGACGCGTTCTGGCGCTCCGCGACCGGCTGGAAACGCCATCTGGCCATCGCGAATTCGGCCCACTACGACCTCACCGACATGCCGTCGCTGGTGCCGGGGCCCGCCCGGCCGCTCGCCGCGCGGTACATCGGCACCATCGACCCTGATCGGATGGCATTTCTGGTGCGCTCCACGGTCGCTGCGATGTTCGACAAGTTCCTGCGCGAGCGCACCGATACGCCGCTCGATCGACCCGTGAACGAGCCCGAGCTGACGGTGGTTCGCTGACCTGGGAGTCGGCCGGGTGTCGGGGAAGAGCTGTAGTCTCTGCGGACGTGACGACAGCGCCCGAGACCGCCCGTTCGACGTCGAACGGCACTCCGACCGACAGCACGACCGTCCTCGCCAGCGTGGGCAGGCGGATCGCCGACGAACTGGGGGTGCGCGAGACCCAGGTCCGCGCCGCCGTCGAACTGCTCGACGGCGGTTCGACGGTGCCGTTCATCGCGCGCTACCGCAAGGAGGTCACCGGCGGCCTCGACGACGCCCAGCTGCGTCAGCTCGACGAACGGCTCGGTTACCTGCGCGAGCTCGACGAGCGCCGCGGCGCGATCATCGAATCCATCCGGGGCCAGGGCAAACTCGACCCGGCGCTGCACCAGCAGATCATGCTCGCCGAGACCAAGGCCCGCCTCGAGGACATCTACCTGCCCTACAAGCCCAAGCGTCGCACCAAGGCGCAGATCGCGCGCGAGGCGGGGCACGAGCCGGTGGCCGACGCGCTGATCGGCGACCCGACCACCGATCCGGCGGGCTACACCGCCGAACAACTCGAGGGCGCCCGCGCCATCCTGGTCGAGCGCTTCGCCGAGGACGCCGACCTGGTCGGTGAACTGCGCGAACTGATGTGGAACCGCGGTCAGGTCACCTCGACGGTCCGCGCGGGCAAAGAGGAAGCGGGCGCCAAGTTCGCCGACTACTTCGAGTTCAGCGAGCCGTTCCACAAGCTGCCATCGCATCGCATCCTGGCGCTGCTGCGCGGTGAGAAGGAAGAGGTGCTCACCCTGCACCTCGAACCCGACACCGAGGAGCCGGCGCCCGGCGAGCGCACCATCTACGAGGGCCGCATCGCGGTCGCCGTCGGCATCGCCGACCAGGGCCGCGCCGCCGATCCGTGGCTGCTCGACACCGTGCGCTGGGCCTGGCGCACCAAGCTGCAGGTGAGCCTGGGCATCGACACCAGGATGCGGCTGCGGCAGGCCGCCGAGAAGGACGCGGTCGACGTGTTCGCCGCGAACCTGCGCGACCTGCTGCTCGCCGCGCCCGCGGGCACCCGCACCACCATGGGCCTTGACCCGGGCTACCGCACCGGTGTGAAGGTCGCCGTCGTCGACGCCACCGGCAAGGCGGTGGCGACCGAGGTCATCTACCCGCACAAGCCGCAGGGGCAGACCGAGAAGTCGCTGGCCGTGCTGGCCGCGCTGGTGGCCCGGTTCGGCGTGGAGCTGATCGCCATCGGCAACGGCACCGCTTCGCGCGAGACCGATGCCCTGGCCACCGAACTGATCTCGCGCATCCCCGAGAACAAGCCGACCAAGATCGTGGTGTCGGAAGCGGGCGCCTCGGTGTACTCGGCCTCGGCCTATGCCTCGGCCGAACTGCCCGACATGGACGTGTCGCTGCGTGGCGCGGTCTCCATCGCCCGCCGCCTGCAGGACCCGCTGGCCGAGCTGGTGAAGATCGACCCCAAGTCGATCGGTGTCGGCCAGTACCAGCACGACGTCTCCGAGACGCTGCTGGCCCGCTCGCTCGGCGCGGTCGTCGAGGACGCGGTGAACGCGGTCGGCGTCGACGTGAACACCGCCTCGGTGCCGCTGCTCTCGCGCGTGTCGGGTGTCTCCGGCTCGGTCGCGGAAAGCATTGTCGCCCACCGCGACCAGAACGGCCCCTTCCGCAGCCGGACCGCGCTGCTCGAGGTACCCCGGCTCGGCCCCAAGGCGTTCGAACAGTGCGCGGGCTTCCTGCGCATCCGCGGCGGCGACGACCCGCTCGACACCTCCGCCGTGCACCCCGAGGCCTACCCGGTGGTGCGCCGCATCCTCGAGCACACCGGCAGTCCGATGGCCGAGGTGATCGGCAACACCGGCACCCTGCGCGCGCTGCGGCCCGCCGACTTCACCGACGAGAAGTTCGGTGTGCCCACCGTCAGCGACATCATCGCCGAGCTGGAGAAGCCCGGCCGCGACCCGCGGCCGGAGTTCAAGACCGCCGAATTCGCCGCGGGCGTGGAGAAGGTCGCCGACCTGCAGCCGGGCATGGTGCTCGAGGGCGTGGTCACCAATGTGGCCGCGTTCGGCGCGTTCGTCGACGTCGGTGTGCACCAGGACGGCCTCGTGCACGTCTCGGCCATGTCGCACAACTTCGTCAAGGACCCGCGCGAAGTGGTCAAGTCCGGTGACGTCGTGAAGGTCAAGGTGCTGGAGGTCGACGTGGCCCGGCAGCGAATCGGGCTGAGTTTGCGGCTCGACGACGAGCCGGGAAAGCCCGCGCAGGGGGACAATCGTGGTGGCGGCGCACCGCGCGGCCAGGGTCGTGGTCAGGGTCGTCCGCAGGGCGGCCGTGGTCAGGGCGCGGATCGTGGACAGCAGGGGCGTGGCCAGGCCCAGCAGGGGCGTGGTGGCAACCAGCGCAAGCCCGCGGCCGAGCCCAGCGGATCGATGGCCGACGCGTTGCGCCGGGCGGGATTCGGCGGCAAGTAACTCGACGACAGGGCGGGCGGCATGCGACGGTGGCTCGAAGACGAGGTGATCGCGCACGGCCGCCTGCCCCTGTTGTGTTTCCTGCTGGGATTCATCCTCGGGTTCGTGGTCATCCGGATCAGCGTGCGGATGATCCGGGCCAAGGTGCGGTGGTGGCCGGGCAATGTCACCGCGGGTGACACCCACATCCACCACATGGTCTTCGGCGTCATCACGGTGCTGCTCACCGGCATCGGCCTGATCGCGACCGCCGAGGACTCCACCCAGGTCACCTCCAGCGTGCTCGCCGCGCTGTTCGGGATCGGCGCGGCGCTGGTGCTCGACGAGTTCGCGCTGATCTTCTACCTGCGCGATGTCTACTGGGAGGAACAGGGCCGCACCTCGGTCGACGCGGTCTTCGTCGCGCTGGCGGTGACCGGTCTGCTGCTGCTCGGCGTGCAACCGCAGACCTTCCTCGACTACGACGACTTCCGGCAGTCGCGCGGCATCGGCGTGCGGCTCGCCGTCCTCGGCACCCTGCTGCTGAACCTGGGGCTGGCGGCGATCGTGATCGTCAAGGGCAAGATCTGGACGGGCCTGTTCGGCATGTTCTTCACGCCGCTGCTGCTGATCGGCGCCATCCGGCTCAGCCGTCCCGGCGCGCCGTGGGCGCGCTGGCGCTACGGCGAGCGGCCCAAGACCATGGCGCGCGCGATCGCCAGGGAACAGCGCTATCGCCGCCCGGTGATCCGCGCCAAGATCTTCATCCAGGACCTGATCGCGGGCAAACCCGACGTCGAGCACGCCAAGACGGCGGCCGAGGCCGAGCTCGCACGGCGGGTGGTCGCGGCGCCCCCCGCACCGCCGCCGCATCCCCATCTGCTCCCGCGCAGCAAGGCCGACACCACCCCGGGTGAGTGACCGGGGTCGCCCGATTTCAGTCCGGAGTCCCTGGTCTGGCACAATGAACCGGTTGCCTCGGCCGAGTTGTGTCCGGGAGCACTCCTGTTCTGAGCATGAACCGGTCGAGCGCGTCAGTGCCGCCAGGTTCCTCTGTTCGCGCAAAGAATCCGAAAAGGTGGAAAATGAACACCCTTGACTTCGTCGACGAGAAGTCGCTGCGTAGCGATGTCCCCGATTTCCGTCCGGGCGACACCCTGAACGTGCACGTGAAGGTCATCGAAGGCTCGAAGGAGCGCATCCAGGTCTTCAAGGGCGTCGTGATCCGGCGTCAGGGCGGCGGCATCGGCGAGACCTTCACGGTCCGCAAGGTGTCCTTCGGTGTCGGTGTCGAGCGCACCTTCCCCGTGCACAGCCCCAACATCGACCACATCGATGTCGTGACCCGCGGTGACGTGCGTCGCGCCAAGCTGTACTACCTGCGCGATCTGCGCGGTAAGGCCGCCAAGATCAAGGAAAAGCGCTGATCTTGCGGTAGCTGTTCGCAGCACAGAAATTTCCGGTAGCCCGGCGCTCCGACTTCGGTCGGGGCGCCGGGCTACTCTGTTCGGCGTGGCAGACGAAAGTGGGTCGGTGTCGGTGTCCGATTCGGGCGACGAAGGTGGGCGGCGCAAGCGCAAGCGCGGCGACAAGAAGCAGCGACCGTTCTGGCAGGAGCTGCCGATTCTGATCGTGATCGCGGCCGTGATCGCCGCGCTCATGGTGACTTTCGTCGGACGGCCGTACGTGATCCCGTCGCAGTCGATGGAGAACACGCTGCTGATCGGCGATCGTATCTATGTCGAGAAGATCAGCTACTACGGTTCCGATCCCGGCCCCGGCGACGTCGTGGTCTTCGTCGGCCCGCCGTCGTGGAACGGGCACTACAAGTCGGTCCGCTCCGACAACACGGTCGTGCGCGGGCTGCAGAACTTCCTGTCCTACTTCGGGCTGGTGCCGCCGGACGAGAACGACCTCGTCAAGCGCGTCATCGCCGTCGGCGGGCAGACCGTGCAGTGCTGTGATCCGCAGGGCCGGGTGATGGTCGACGGCAAACCGCTCGACGAGCCGTACATCAAGAAGGACTACCCCTGGTTCACCGACCGCCCCAACGCCGTCTACCCGGCGGGCCGGGTGTTCGGCCCGGTGAAGGTGCCCGAGGGCAACCTGTGGGTGATGGGCGACAACCGCAACGAGTCGGCCGACTCGCGCGCCCACGTCAGCGACGATCTGCAGGGCACCGTGCCGGTGGACAACGTGCGCGGCAAGACGGTGTTCAAGATCTGGCCGCCGAGCCGGATGGGTCCGGTGCGGTCGGAGAACCCGCAGGAAAACTGACACGCGACGAGACACGGGGACAATCGAACTGTGGGGCAGGATCGGACCAACTGGCCGCCGCGGGTGGTGATGCGCCGGGCGGGCGGCTTACGCACGCTCGAGGCGGCGCTCATCCGCAGCGGCCTCGGCCCGGTGGCCGGTGTCGACGAGGCGGGCCGCGGCCCGTGCGCCGGACCGCTGGTGATCGCCGCGTGCCTGCTGGCGCCCAAGGCCTACGACCGGCTGTCCGGGCTCGACGACTCCAAGAAACTCACGGAGGCGGCCCGTGAGGAGCTGTTCCCGGTCGTTCAGCGGCTGGCGCTGGCCTACAGCGTCGTCGTGGTGCCCGCGTGGGAGATCGACGCGATCGGGATCCACGTCGCCAATATCGAGGGCATGCGCCGGGCGGTGGTCGGTCTCGGCCGTACGCCCGGCTACATCCTGACCGACGGTTTCAAGGTCCCCGGGCTGCCCGCGCCGTCGCTGCCGGTCATCGGCGGCGACGCCACGGCGGCCTGCATCGCGGCGGCCAGCATCCTGGCCAAGGTGACCAGGGACCGGATGATGGTCGAGCTGGACGGGCAGCTGCCCGGGTACGGATTCGCGGCGCACAAGGGCTACAACACGCCCGAGCACACCGCCGCGCTCCGACAGCTCGGACCCAGTACCGAACACCGCCGGTCCTGGCGGAATGTGCGCGAGCTCGAGGTGCCGGGCGGTAGCCGAGTGGCTACCCGCCCCGCGCATGCGCGATGATGTCAGCAATGAACGCGGCGCTGCTAGAAGGAGGACGTCCCACCCGATGAGTGCTGAGGACCTCGAGAAGTACGAAACCGAGATGGAACTGTCCCTGTACCGCGAGTACAAGGACATCGTCGGTCAGTTCTCGTACGTGGTGGAGACCGAACGTCGCTTCTACCTGGCCAATTCTGTCGAATTGCGGCCGCAGAACGCCGACGGCGAGGTCTACTTCGAAGTGCGGATGAGCGATGCGTGGGTGTGGGACATGTACCGCCCGGCGCGCTTCGTCAAGCACGTACGAGTGATCACGTTCAAGGACGTGAACATCGAAGAGCTGGAGAAGCCCGACCTGCGCCTGCCGGAGTGACGGCGCGCCGCCGACCTGGTTGTCCACAGGTCGGCGGTTGTCCACAGGGTTGTCATCCGCCCAGGTCACCGAGCCGGGCGCGACGACGGCGAGCGGCATGCTCGACCCGTGGCAGACAAACAGGCGCTCGGCGCATACGGGGAGAAACTCGCCGCGCAGTTCTTGCGTGAGTCGGGGATGGAGATCGTCGCCCGCAATTGGCGATGCCGCTACGGCGAGCTGGACCTGATCGTCCAGGATCCGTCCGTGACGGCGTTCGTCGAGGTGAAGACGCGATCGGGCCTGGGGTTCGGCACCCCGGCCGAATCGGTCACCTTCGGCAAACAGCAGCGGATCCGTAGGCTCGCGCTGCTGTGGCTGGCCGAGCAGGACGGCCCGTGGCGGCGGATCCGGTTCGACGTGGTGTCGGTCCTGGTCCCGCGTGGACACCGGCCCGTCATCGACCACCTGGCCGGAGCCTTCTGATGGCGCTGGGTCGCGCGTTGTCGGTCGCGGTGACCGGGGTCGACGGTCAGCTGGTGGAGATCGAGGCCGATATCGGGCAGGGCCTGCCCTCGGTGAATCTGGTCGGGCTGCCCGACACGGCCTTGCAGGAGTCGCGCAACCGGGTGCGCTCGGCGGTCGCCAACACGGGGGAGAAGTGGCCCGACGGCCGGGTGATCCTGGCATTGTCCCCGGCCACGCTGCCGAAGGTGGGCAGCGTCTACGACCTGGCGCTGGCGGTCTCGGTGCTCGACGCGTCCGGGGCGGTGCCGGGGGAGCGGCTGGCGAAGACCGTTCTCCTCGGGGAGCTGGCGCTCGACGGTCGCGTCCGACGGGTGCGCGGGGTGTTGCCCGCGGTGATCGCCGCGCGCACCGCGGGCGTACCGACGGTGGTCGTGCCGGCGGCGGCGGTGGCCGAGGCGGGGCTGGTCGAGGGGATCGAAGTGCTCGGCGCGGTCAGTCTGCGCGCGGTGGTCGCCTGGCTGCGCGGAGAAGGCAGTCTGCTGGAACCGGACGGGATGGTGCCGGACGCGCAGGCGCCCAGCGGCGACCTGAGCGACGTCGTCGGCCAGGACGAGGCCCGCTGGGCGCTGGAGGTCGCGGCGGCGGGCGGCCACCACCTGCTCCTGACCGGACCACCCGGGATCGGCAAAACGATGCTGGCGCAGCGCCTTCCCGGTCTGCTGCCGCCGCTGTCGGAGACCGAATCGCTGGAGGTCACGGCGATCCACTCGATGGCGGGCTCGTTGTCGGCCGCGCAGCCCCTGATCACGCTGGCACCGTTCGTCGCCCCGCACCACTCGACCTCGGTGACCGCCATGATCGGCGGTGGCTCCGGCATGGCGCGGCCCGGCGCCGTGAGCCGCGCGCACCGCGGAGTGCTGTTCCTCGACGAGTGCGCGGAGATCGGCACGAAAGTACTGGAGGCGCTGCGCACTCCGCTCGAGGAAGGCGAGGTGCGGATCGCCCGGCGCGACGGTGTCGCGCGCTACCCCGCCCGATTCCAGCTGGTGCTCGCGGCCAACCCCTGCCCGTGCGCACCCGCCCGCGATGTCGACTGCATCTGCGCCCCGCTGGCCCGCCGCCGCTACCTGGGCAAACTGTCCGGCCCGCTCCTGGATCGCATCGACATCTGGGTGCAGATGCACGGCCAGGCCGGCGCGACGTTCGGCGACGAACAGGTCGAGACGAGCGCCAGCGTCGCCGCCAGGGTCAGGCGGGCCCGCGGACTGGCCCTGGAGCGCTGGAGTGCCGACGGCTGGGCGACCAATGCCGAGGTGCCCGGACATGTGCTGCGGCAACGGTTCCGGTTGCCGCGTGAATCGATCGCACCGATCGAGACGGCCTTACGGCTGGGCCGGATGTCGGCCCGGGGCGCCGACCGGGCGATCCGTGTCGCGTGGACGGTGTGTGACCTGCGCGGTGGAGAGATACCGAGCGTGCAGGATGTGCTGTCGGCGTTGAACTTCCGGCAGCGGGGTGCGCAATGACGGACGGGCGCGCGGTGAGTGGATCGTCCGCGGTCGGTTTGGCGCCGCCGGCAGGGGAGTCTTCGGTGGTTTCTGACGGTGGTGTCGGTGGAGCGGGGTCGGCGCAGCCACGGGTGGCGGTCGACGGTGCGGTCGGCGGGACGCGTTCGGAGCAGCCGTCGGGCGTGCTCGACTGTGATGTCGACGAGCGGCGGCTCGCGTGGGTGTATCTGTCGCGGGTGGTGCAGGGGCCCTGTGCCGCGTTGTCGGCGTTGATCGGTTCGGTCGGGGTGTGCGAGGCGGCCAGGGCGGTGCGCGAGCACGAACTGCCCGAGGTGTTGCGGGGGCCTACTGCCGCGCGTCGTGAGATGGATATGGCGGCGGCGGATCTGGCGCAGATGCGACGGTTGGGTGGGCGGGTCATCACGCCGGACGACGACGAGTGGCCGGGCTGGCGGATGCTCGGCCTGGATCAGCTCGACAGCGAGCGTGATCGCGAGGGTGCCGTGCCACTGGTGCTGTGGGCACGGGGCCCGCTCTCGCTGCAGGCGGCCTCCGAACGCGCTGTCGCCGTGGTCGGTTCACGATGCAGCAGCGGGTACGGGGTGCAGGTGGCGAGTGAGATCGCCGGTGACCTGGCCGGGCGCGGCTGGACCATCGTGTCCGGCGCGGCCTTCGGCATCGATGCGGCAGCGCACCGCGCGGCACTCGCCGTCGGCGGCCCGACCGTCGCCGTGCTGGCCTGTGGCGTCGACCGGCCCTACCCCGCCCAGCACGACCGTCTGCTGTCCGCCATCGCCGCCACCGGCCTCGTGCTCAGTGAGTATCCGCCGGGAACCAGCGCGCAGAAGCACCGATTCCTGGCCCGCAACCGGCTCATCGCGACCCTCGGCGACGGTGTCCTCGTCGTCGAAGCCGGCCTGCGCAGCGGCGCCCGCAACACCGTGAAATGGGCCCGCCGCCTCGGCCGTCCCGCGATGGCGGTCCCCGGCCCCGTCGGATCCGCGTCCTCAGTCGGCTGTCACCGCATGATCCGCGAGGGCGAAGCCCTGCTCGTCACCCGCGCCGAAGACGTCATCGACGAAGCAGGCCCCCTCCGCCTCCCGGTCACCGACGACACGATCGACCCCGCCGCCCACCTCCGCGGCGCGGAAGCCGACGTCTACGCCGCCCTCCCCGCCATCGGCTCCCGCCTACCGCTGGACCTGGCCCACCAATCCGGCCTCGATGTCGCGACAGTCCGCGCCATCCTCCCCGGCCTGGAACTCGCCGACCTGGTCGGCTGCGATTCCGACGGCTGGTTCCGCACCCGCGGCAGGCGCTCGACATGAGGTGGCCGTCCTCCACCGGCGTGTGACGAGTGAATTCGCTCATGGCAGCGGTGGTTGTGATGAGTGGGCGATGCGGCGTGGTGGGTTGCGTGGGGTCGAGGGAGGGGTCACGGTGGGGAGATGGATGTGTTGCCCGACGATCTGACCGCTCTGCTCACGGAGTTCGGGCGTCATCTGCGGTTGGGGCGGAATCGGTCGGCGCACACGGTGCGGGCTTACGTCGGGGATGTGCGCTCGTTGCTCGAGCATCTGTACGCGCGGTCGGCGGATTCCTCGGTGCGGGAACTGGATCTGCCGCTGTTGCGGTCGTGGTTGGCCGAGCTGGCGGCTGCGGGTGCAGCGCGCACGACCCTGTCTCGGCGAGCCTCTGCCGCAAGGACTTTCACCGCCTGGCTCACCGAGACAGGGCGTCTGACCATCGACCCGGGATTGCGGTTGCAGGCGCCGAAAGCGCACCGAGTGCTGCCCGCGGTGCTGGCGCAGGGGCAGGCCGCGCAGGCCATGGACGCCGCGGAATCGGGTGCGGCCCAGCAGGATCCGATGGCACTGCGGGACCGGCTGATCGTCGAACTATTGTACGCCACCGGTATCCGCGTCAGTGAACTGTGCGGCCTCGACATCGACGACATCGACCGGGAGCGCGCACTCGTCCGTGTCCTCGGCAAGGGCAACAAGGAACGATCGGTACCCTTCGGCGGCCCCGCCGACACCGCGCTGAACGCCTGGCTCCGCGCGGGCCGCCCGTCCCTGGCCAACGAACACTCCGGCCGGGCACTGCTGCTCGGCCAGCGCGGGCGCCGCCTCGACCAGCGCCAAGCCCGCACCGTGGTGCACGAGGTCGTCTCGGCTATCCCCGGAGCGCCCGACCTGGGCCCGCACGGCCTGCGCCACACCGCCGCCACCCACCTGCTCGAAGGCGGCGCCGACCTGCGCGTCGTCCAGGAACTTCTCGGCCACGCCAGCATGGCCACCACCCAGCTCTACACACACGTCTCGGTGGAACGGCTCAAACGAGTCCACGACCAGGCCCACCCCCGAGCCTGATCTCGAGGGCGGCACGCCGCCGGTCCAGCGGTGAGTCCGGCATGGCTGGTGAACGGTGAGTTCGCCTATGTGGGCGATACGGCCCGGGGAGATGTGGTCGGCGCGTTGCGGGGTGGGTGGGCGGGGAGACGGCAAGATGGGGGATCGGAGGTGGTCGGTGATGGCGTTGCCCGATGTCGGGGGTGAATCCGAGGACGGGGAGGAGGAACTCGACTATCGGTTCACGCTGGCCAACGAGCGGACGTTTCTGGCCTGGATCCGGACGGCGCTCGGGCTGCTCGCGGGCGGTGTCGCCGTGCATACCCTGGTGCAACCGTTGCGGCTGGCGGGGTTCGGCGGGGTCATCGCCGTGAGCTGCCTGATCATGTCGTTCGCGGTGGCGCTGGGGGCGTTCCGGCACTGGCGGCTGGTGGATGTCGCGATGCGAACCGGCCGCCCGCTGCCCGGCACCGTCCTCGTCCCGGTGCTGTCGGTCGGTGTGGCTGTCGTTGCCCTGATGGCCTGCCTGGCGGTGCTGCTGTCGTGACGCCCCCGACCTTGGCGATGGAGCGCACAGCCCTGGCTTGGCGGCGGACCTCGCTGGGTGCGGCGGGCTGTGCGCTGCTCTTCGCTCACCAAGTCACCGCCGACGGCTGGCCGACCAACGCGCTGCCGATGGTCGCAGCTGTGCTGTCCTTGCTGCTGAGCTTTCTCGGCTGGTTCCGCGGCCGCGCTCTCCATCACGGCCGTGTGGCCGCCGGTCGCCCGGTGGTAACCGCTGCCGCCGCGGCTGTCGGACTGGTCGCGCTCATCGCCTTCACCGGGCTGCTGGTCACCCGGCTGATCGACTGAGGGTACAAGCGTTCCCGAGCCCGAGCCCGAGCCCGAGCCCGAGCCCGAGCCCGAGCCCGAGCCCGAGCCCGTGCCGGCAGCGCTGAAATCCTCCCCGGCCACATCACTCCGCTGCGCCTGCATGACTGCCTGTGACCTGGGAAATCGGTGGAAACTCGCTCGACGCGTTCCTCGTCGGCAACTACTGTCGGCGGGTATGACTGCCGGAACTTCGCACACGCCTGACTCCGTGCTGCGCGAGCGACTGCGCGCCGCGCTGAAGCCCGCGATGAAAGCTCGTGACCGCAGCGCGGTCTCGGCACTGCGGTCCGCGTTGAGCGCGATCGACAATGCCGAAGCGGTCGATGCGGGCGACGCGAAAGCCGGCGCGCTGGAAGCCAGCGCGGTCGGGCTCGGCACCGCCGAAGCGAGACGCCGCGATCTCACCGAAGCCGACATCACCCAGATCGTGCATCGCGAGATCGACGAAAGACGCACTGCCGCAGCTGAATACGACCGCCTCGGCGCTGCCGAACGCCGCGACACCCTCACCGCCGAAGCGGACGCGCTCGCCGCCCTCCTCTGACCGAGCCGTGGTGCCGAGGTAGTTGCCGGTCGCCGACTGTCAAAGCCCCGGTGGGTAACCGCTTCTGCACTCAGCGCACTCAGAGCTGACCAGGCTTCGACCCGGCCGTGCTGGTGGCGCAGGTGCGGGCCAGGGACGTCGCGGCCGGGCGATCTGCCGCGTTTGGGCAAAGGGGTTCATACCTCGTCACGGAGCCCTGCGTGTCACCGCCACGGCACGATGCCCACGTTGCCCACCGCCGCACGGCGCGCTGCATGGTGGCGTCGCAACGCGGACCCCTGGTGGCCGTGTCGCGGCTACTGAGCCGTACTGACTTCGTCGGTCGGGGTACCGATCTCGCGTAACTCCGCCGCAGTGCGTGCTGCCGTGGCCCCGCCGCCGCGGACCTTTGCATGGCCCCGCGGCGCCACAAGTTTGCGGAGCCCCTGGGTGGCACGGAGCCGCGCCTATCCTCGCGACGGCCATCTAGGAGTGAGCCGCGCGTGGCTCCGCGGAAGATACCGAGTCGTACCGGCCTCCCACGGCACCGGTCTGTGGAACGACTGTGCAGCTCAGTGGCCGGTGGGCAAGGTTTTCAAGTACCGGTGTGCGAACCAGCGCTGGATCAGCCGGACGACGGGCCCGCCGAGCGCCACGTACCAGGCGCCGGGGCGGGAGAAGGCGGTGATCAGGCCGTAGACGGTGTCGTCGGCGGGGTCGTACTCCACGGCGAACAGTTCCTCGCCGATCTCGGGATGGCCGGGCAGGGTGCCGTAGGCGAAGCCGCGACGGTCCGGTTCGTCGAGGACGTAGACCACTCGGCACGGCGCGACGATGCCGACCGGGCCGACGCCGATGCGTACCGTCAATTCCGTTCCCGCCACCGCGGTTTCGGTATCGGCCCGCTGGAAGACGCCGGTGCCCTTCTGTATCCCGAACCCGAGGATGTGGATGGCGGCCCGGTCGAACAGTGCGCGGCCGTGGCCGATCGGGCGTCGGAGTTCGAACCGGTGGTAGTCCGCCGGGAAGGTCGCACGGGTGGCACCGACCTCGGGGTAGGTGAAGGGCGCTGATTCCGCTGACACACCCCGATTGTCGTCCCGTGATCGAGACGGAGGTACCCGGTGCCGTGGAGTGCTTCGTCACAGCACCGGTTCCAGCGGCTTCAGCCGAACGGGGACCTCGTGCAGCAGGCCGAGCGGATCGATGTACTCGCGCCGCGCGTGCTCGCTCGCTTCCCGCCGGGCACCCCAGTGCAGGCAGGCGGCGGCCGGACACCCCTCGTGCCCGGCCACCAGGGTCCCGATCGGGGTGCCCCTGCCGACCCGGCTCCCCACCGCGACCTGTGCCCGCACCGGCTCGTACGTGGTGCGCAGCCCGCCGGGATGGTCGATCGACACCACCGGTTTGTCCGCCACGACACCGGCGAAGACCACGATGCCCGCGCCCGCCGCCAGCACCGGCTGTCCCTCGCTGCCCGCCAGGTCGACTCCGCGATGACCGGGCAGCCAGTTCCGCTCCGGCTTGTCGAACCGGCGCTCCACCGTCGGCCGGGGCCGCAGCGGCCAGCCGAACGTGCCCTGCTCGGCTCCGTCGACCGGCGCGGCACCACAGACCAGGACCGCCGCCAGCGACATCACCGCCGCACCGAAGCAGGCTCCCGTCCGTACTCCCCGTGACGAACCGAACGCCGAGCTTGCCCGTGCGTGGTCCCGGTGGTGCGCGCGATCGGCGGTTTCCGCTCGTCGCGTGGTGGACCGACGCGGTACTTGCCGTTTGACTCGATCGCAGACGACGCCACGCACGGTGCCCACACCGGCTCAGCGATGCGGTCGCGGCGCGGGAACCCGCTGCGGCGTGATCAAGGTCTGCACCAGATCGCGCAGCGCGGCAGGCAACCCGGCCGCCGACCCACCGCCGCCGCCCCGGACGACGATCTCCACTTCGACCGGAGCTCCCACCCGGCCCCGCTCGCCGGCGTTCGGCGCCGTGGTCAGATCGCGCACGGTCACCCGGACCGGAACCGGCGTCGCGTCGGAGCGCGGGGGAGGGGTCGGCGCCGCGGCCCCGTGCCGCTCGGGCGCAGTCGCGGCACCGCCACCGGAACACACCGGGGCGGCGGGCGTCCCCGCGCCGGGATTCGCCGCAACGGGCGCCGCCAGCGCACCCACCGCGCACAGCAGCGGAAACGTCGAGATCAGAGTTCGTGTGAAGATGTTCATGCCTTCACTTTCGGCGGCGAACACCCCGGCCGGGCCGACGGATCGGCAACTGGGGACAACCTCGCCCGATGTGGATACCGCGCACTTCACCACCTGTTTCGGTGGTCGTGGCCAGGGGGCGATTTCGGGCCTGGCCGCCCTCCGCGTAGACTGATCAACGCGGTTTGTGCTGTGCACAGCAGGAACCGACTTCGCGCGCCACCCGTGCTCGTCCATCCGGTCGCCGCTCGCAACGCAGGCAGTCCGTGAGGGCATGTCCGTGCGAGTTCTCCGATGGATGGACAGTGGAATCGTCGGCTGGTCCCGGTCTCGCAGACCTGGGTCCGGCGGTTTCGGTGGCGCCAGGGCAGTCGATCGCCGATCGGCTGCGTCAACCGGCAACGAAAGAGAGATACGGGAGCTATGGCTGTCGTAACCATGAAGCAGCTGCTCGACAGCGGCGCGCACTTCGGGCACCAGACTCGTCGGTGGAACCCGAAGATGAAGCGGTTCATCTTCACCGACCGCAACGGCATCTACATCATCGACCTGCAGCAGACGCTGACCTACATCGACAAGGCCTACGAGTTCGTCAAGGAGACCGTCGCCCACGGTGGCACCGTTCTCTTCGTCGGCACCAAGAAGCAGGCCCAGGAGTCGATCGCGGCCGAGGCGACTCGCGTCGGGATGCCCTACGTCAACCAGCGCTGGCTGGGTGGCATGCTCACCAACTTCTCGACCGTCCACAAGCGCCTGCAGCGCCTGAAGGAGCTCGAGGCCATGGAGCAGACCGGTGGCTTCGAGGGTCGCACCAAGAAGGAAATCCTCATGCTGACGCGTGAGATGACCAAGCTGGACCGCACCCTCGGTGGTATCCGCGACATGGCCAAGGTGCCCTCGGCCATCTGGGTCGTCGACACCAACAAGGAGCACATCGCCGTCGGCGAGGCGCGCAAGCTGAACATCCCGGTCATCGCGATCCTGGACACCAACTGCGATCCCGACCTGGTCGACTACCCGATCCCGGGTAACGACGACGCGATCCGTTCCGCCGCTCTGCTCACCAAGGTCGTCGCCTCCGCGGTGGCCGAGGGCGTGCAGGCCCGCGCGGGCCAGGCTTCCGGCGACGCGAAGCCCGAGGCCGGCGCCGGTGAGCCGCTCGCCGAGTGGGAGCAGGAGCTGCTGGCTCAGGCGACCCCGGCCGCCGAGGTTGCCGCCGAGACGCCCGCCGAGGCCGAGGCCGAGGTCAAGGCCGACCCGGCGCAGCACACCCCGGCCGACTTCTGAGCTGATCGGTAGCTCTACGTTCACCTTGCCGGCCCTTCTGAATTCAGAAGCGGTCGGCAAGGTGGTGTAAACACCCAAGCACCCCACACACGAGGAGGCTCGCCCCCGATGGCGAACTACACCGCTGCTGACGTGAAGCGGCTCCGCGAGCTCACCGGCTCCGGCATGATGGACTGCAAGAACGCGCTGGCCGAGTCCGACGGCGATTTCGACAAGGCCGTCGAGGTGCTGCGCATCAAGGGCGCCAAGGATGTCGGCAAGCGCGCCGAGCGCGCGACCGCCGAGGGTCTGGTCATCGCCAAGGACGGCGTCATGGTCGAGATCAACTCCGAGACCGACTTCGTCGCCAAGAACGCCGAGTTCCAGGAGCTGGCCGACGCGGTCGTCACCGCCGCCGCGGCCGGCAAGCCTGCCGACCTCGACGCACTGAAGGCGCTGAAGCTGGACAACGGCACCGTCGACGACGCCGTGCAGGCGCTGTCGGCCAAGATCGGCGAGAAGCTGGAACTGCGTCGCGTCGTGGCCTTCGACGGCCCGGTCGCCACCTACCTGCACAAGCGTGCGTCGGACCTGCCGCCGGCCGTCGGCGTGCTCGTCGAGTACACCGGTGAAGGCGATGCCGCCGCTGAGGCCGCCCGCGCCGCCGCCATGCAGGTCGCCGCGCTCAAGGCCCGTTACGTCACCCGTGACGAGGTCCCGGCCGACCTGGTCGAGAACGAGCGTCGCGTCGCCGAGGCCACCGCCCGCGAAGAGGGCAAGCCCGAGGCCGCGCTGCCGAAGATCACCGAGGGCCGCGTCAACGGCTTCTTCAAGGACGTCGTCCTGCTCGAGCAGGCGTCGGTCACCGACTCGAAGAAGACCGTCAAGGCCCTCCTGGACGAGGCCGGTGTCACCCTGACCCGCTTCGCCCGCTTCGAGGTCGGCCAGGCCTGATCCGCCTGAACGAGAGCCCCTCGGGAGCAGCGTCCGTCTGCCCCCGAGGGGCTCTTGCCGATTCCTGACGGCATCTGCCCCCGGTTCCGGGGTCTCCGCGTTGCGCAAGGGGGTCTTGTGCGGTGACGGGAACCGGATAAGGCAGGATGGATGCCGCTTCGCCTTGCTGTGCGGCCGATTCGCGTGCCCGCAGTTCGACCCATATCGACCTTGCCGAAGGAGACGAACACCCATGACCGACCCGGGTACCGACCGCCCTGGATACCGCCGGGTGCTGCTGAAGCTGGGTGGGGAGATGTTCGGTGGCGGCGGGGTCGGTCTCGACCCGGATGTCGTGCAGACGGTGGCCGAGCAGATCGCCGAGATCGTCGAGACCGGCGTCCAGGTGGCCGTGGTGATCGGAGGCGGCAACTTCTTCCGCGGCGCCGAGCTGGAGGAGCGCGGCATGGAACGTGCCCGCTCGGACTACATGGGCATGCTCGGCACCGTGATGAACAGCCTTGCGCTGCAGGACTTCCTCCAGCAGCAGGGGGTGGACACGCGCGTGCAGACCGCCATCACGATGGGCCAGGTCGCCGAGCCGTACCTCCCGCTGCGGGCCAAGCGGCACCTGGAGAAGGGCCGCGTCGTGATCTTCGGCGCGGGCATGGGCATGCCTTACTTCTCCACCGACACCACCGCCGCCCAGCGCGCGCTCGAGATCGGCGCCGAGGTCGTGCTGATGGCGAAGGCGGTCGACGGCGTGTTCGACGCCGACCCGCGCGTGAACGAGAACGCGAGCATGTTCACCGAGATCACGCACAAGGAAGTGATCGAGAAGGGGTTGAAGGTGGCCGATGCGACCGCCTTCAGCTTGTGCATGGACAACCAGATGCCGATTCTGGTGTTCAATCTGTTGACCAAGGGCAACATTGCCCGCGCAGTCGCCGGTGAGCACATCGGCACCTTGGTTCGGTCCTGATCCCGCAACCGCGGAAGATGACGATGACGACGCTGTGGAGGAACCGGTCGTGATTGATGAAGCGCTCTTCGATGCCGAGGAGAAGATGGAGAAGGCCGTCTCGGTGGCGAAGGACGACCTCGGAACCATCCGCACCGGCCGCGCCAACCCGGGCATGTTCGCCCGCGTCGTGGTCGACTACTACGGTTCGCTGACGCCGATCACCCAGATGTCGAGCATCACCGTGCCGGAGCCGCGCATGGTGGTGATCAAGCCCTACGAGCAGAGCCAGCTCGGCCCGATCGAGAACGCGATCCGCAATTCCGACCTGGGCGTGAACCCGACCAACAACGGTGACATCCTGCGCATCACGGTCCCGCAGCTCACCGAGGAGCGGCGCCGCGAGATGGTCAAGATGGCCAAGGGCAAGGGCGAGGACGCCAAGGTCTCGATTCGCAACGTCCGTCGCAAGGCGATGGACGAACTGGGCCGGATCCAGAAGGATGGCGAGGCGGGTGAGGACGAGGTCGGGCGCGCCGAGAAGGAGCTCGACAAGACCACCGCCAAGTACGTGGGCCAGATCGATGAGCTGGTCAAGCACAAGGAAGCCGAACTGCTCGAGGTCTGAGCGCAGATCTCGCCAGTCCCGCTCGTGCGGGGGATGAACGGAACGACGAGTTGAGCGACGGGACAATCGTGGCCGAAGACGCCGCCGCCACCGGAGCGGCACCGGAGCCGACGCCGGACCAGGTCGAGGAGACCGGCGCGGCGCCGCAGACACCGGACGACCAGGCGCCTGCCGAGCCGCAGGCGCCCGCGTCGCGCGCGGGACGCAATCTGCCCGCGGCGCTCGCGGTCGGGTTCGGGCTCGGTCTGTCGCTCATCGCGATCCTGCTGTTCGTCCCCAAGGTGTTCATCGGGGTGGTGGGCGCGGCGGTCGCCGTCGCGACCTGGGAGGTCGCCAAGCGGCTGCGGGAGGCCGACGTCCTGGTCCCGCGGATCCCGCTGCTGGTCGGCGGCCAGGCGGTGTTCTGGCTGGGCTGGCCGTGGGGTGCGCAGGGCGTGGTCGGCGCGTTCGCCGCGACGGCGCTGGTCTGCATGGTGTGGCGGCTGTTCGACCACGGGTTGAGCACCGCGCCCAAGAACTTCCTGCGCGACACCGCGATCACGCTGTTCACGCTCACCTGGATCCCGCTGCTGGCCGCGTTCTCGACGTTGCTGCTGCTCGAACCCGACGGCAACCTGCGGGTGCTGACGTTCATGATCCTGGTCGTCTGCTCCGATGTCGGCGGTTACGTCGCCGGCGTGCTGTTCGGCAGGCATCCGATGGTGCCCGCGATCAGCCCGAAGAAGTCGTGGGAAGGGTTCTGCGGGTCGCTGGTGTTCAGCGTGATCGGTGGTCTGCTGACCGTCACGCTGCTGCTCGAGGCGAACTCGATGATCGGTGTCGTCCTCGGCATCGGCCTGGTGGTGGTGGCCACCTGCGGCGACCTGATCGAGTCGCAGATCAAGCGCGAACTCGGCATCAAGGACATGGGCACGATGCTGCCCGGCCACGGCGGCATCATGGACCGCCTCGACTCGATGCTGCCCTCGGCGTTCGTGTCCTGGCTGGTGCTCAGCGCGCTGCTCTGAGCCTCAGGGCTTCTTGGCGGCGTGCCGGAGCTGCAGGATCCGCACCCCACCGACCAGTCCCATCACCAGCGCGCCCGCGATCACCGACAGCAGCACGGTGATGCCAAGCGGCAGCGAGAAGTCCCAGAACAGCAGATTCACCTGGGCCTGGTCGAGGTTCTGGATGATGAAGATCAGCAGCACGATGCCGATGATCGCGGCCGCGAGCAGGCCGATCCAGGCGTAGCCGGTGCGCGAACCGTGCACCCCGGGCGGGGTGGCGCGCTTGGCCGGGGCCTGCTTGTCCTTGCGGTGCTGGGTCCCGGTCGGCTCGCTGGTCGGCGCGGCGGGCTCGTGTTCGGCCGGTGACGCACCGGATTCGGCGTTGGTGGACATGGTTCGATCATGGCCGACAGCTATCACCGGTGCACGCATCTTCTCGATAACGGCGTTCGGCGTGGCGGCCCGGCGACCGGGCCCGCCACCTCGTTTGGGACAATGGTGGAATTATGGCCACCTCCCTGCCCCTCGTGTTCGATGCCCCGCGTCGCGGTCTGCCGCCGCGCCACCTCGCCGACCTCGACGCGGACGAGCGCAAGGTCGCGGTGCAGGAGCTGGGACTGCCGAAGTTCCGCGCCGACCAGCTGGCCCGCCAGTACTACGGCAGGCTGCAGGCCGACCCGGCGCTGATGACCGATCTGCCCGCCGACGTGCGCGAGAAGGTCGGCGAGACGCTGTTCCCGCCGCTGCTGTCGGTGGTCCGCCACCTCGCCTGCGACGAGGGCGACACCCGCAAGACGCTCTGGCGCGCCCACGACGGCACCCTGCTGGAGAGCGTGCTCATGCGCTACCCCGACCGCAACACGCTGTGCATCTCCAGCCAGGCGGGCTGCGGCATGGCGTGCCCGTTCTGCGCGACCGGCCAGGCCGGGCTCAACCGCAACCTCTCGACCGCGGAGATCGTCGACCAGGTGCGGGCCGCGGCCGCCGCGCTGCGCGACGGTGAGGTGCACGGCGGCCCCGGCCGGCTGTCCAACATCGTGTTCATGGGGATGGGCGAGCCGCTGGCCAACTACAAGCGGGTGGTGAACGCGGTCCGCCGGATCACCTCGCCCGCGCCCGACGGTCTCGGTATCTCGCAGCGCTCGGTGACGGTGTCGACCGTCGGCCTGGCGCCCGCGATCCGCAAGCTGGCCGACGAGGACATGTCGGTGCGGCTCGCGGTGTCGCTGCACACCCCCGACGACGAACTGCGCGACACCCTGGTGCCGGTGAACAACCGCTGGTCGATCGCCGAGGTGCTCGACGCGGCGCGCTACTACGCCGACAAGTCCGGTCGCCGGGTGTCGATCGAGTACGCGTTGATCCGCGACGTCAACGATCAGCCGTGGCGGGCGGATCTGCTCGGCAAGAAGCTGCACAAGGCGCTGGGCCCGCTGGTGCACGTGAACCTTATCCCGCTCAACCCGACGCCGGGCAGTGAGTGGGACGCCAGCCCGAAGCCGGTCGAGAAGGAGTTCGTGCGCCGGGTGATCGCCCAGGGCGTCTCCTGCACAGTGCGCGACACCCGCGGTCAGGAGATCGCCGCGGCCTGCGGTCAGCTCGCCGCCGAAGGCTGATCTACTCGATGACGTACGGCTGCGTGAAGTCGTCGTAGGGGAGCGGCCCGTCGACGAAGGCGTTCACCGTCAGTGTGTTGAGGGTGATGTCGCCGCCGTGGTTGTCCAGGAAGGCGATGTCGGAGGCGTCGCGGCCGGTGGCGATGCGGACCAGGCTGGGGCGCGGGGCCAGGCAGGTGGGATCGAGCGTGTGCCATCTGCCGTCGACGTAGGCCTCGGCGACGGCGTGGAAGTCCATCGGCACGCACCCGGGGGCGTAGACGGCGGCCACCCGCGCCGGGATGCCGACCGCGCGCAGGAGCGCGACGACCAGGTGGGAGAAGTCGCGGCAGACGCCGGTGCCCGACAGCAGGGTCTCGACGGCGCCGTCGATCGGGGCGCTGCTGCCGGAGACGTAGGAGATCCGCCTGCCCACCCACGCCGCCACCCGCGCGGGCATCTCCGGATCGACGATGCCGTAACCGAATTCGGCGGCGGCGTAACCGAGTAGCTTGTCCGACTCGGCGTAGCGGCTCGGCCGCCGGTACAGCGCGATCTCGTAGTCGGTGGCCGGTGCGGGGGTCGCGGTGCCGAACACCGTCGCCTGGTAGTCCAGCCGGAGCGTGCCCGCCTTGGCGTCGAGCACGTGCAGCCGGGAATGGTGCGGGCCGATGACCTCGCGCGGGGTGACGTACTCGCCGTCGAGTACGCAGGTCATCGACTCGATCAGGTCGAGGCCCGGCTGGCGGGCCACGGCGATCTGCCACTGCAGCACCGCGTCGGCGTGGACCGTGATCTCCATGCTCGCGGACACATCACGCTTCACGGCTCCAGCCTGACAGGCCGGGGCGCGCGGGGCGACTCGAACACGGGCGCCCGCCGGTCGCGAAGTCACAACGGATGGGTGCCGGGCCGAGATCGATGCCTGTCGCCCCGGGCATCTGCCGTTTGCCCGATCACGTTGCGGCCCAGGCGTTACCGGCGCGGGACCGGATCGAGGCCCGCGTCCGAGATCGTTGACTATGGCGCGCGGAACAGCCTCTGTCACAGTCACTCTCGAACTCGAGGCGGGCAATGCCTCGCTCATGGTTCTCGGCAAGATGCTCGGTCCCACCGGTATCCCGCCGTTCGAAGTCAAACGCCGTTACGACGCGGCGACGGCCGATCAGCGCGGGGAGATCATCCCCGCCGTCATCACGATCGATGCCCGAAAACGCTGGACCATGCGGCTCAAGACGCCGCCGACCGCCTCGCTCATCCGCAAGGCCCTCGGTAAGCCGGGCTCGCCCCGCCCCGGCCACAAGCCGGTGGGCGCGCTGTCGCGGGAACAGTTGCGGCGCATCGCCATCCGCAAGCTGCCTGATCTGAACACGACCGACGTGGAGGCCGCGATGCGGATCGTGGCGGGCACCGCCCGGTCGATGGGCGTGCGGATCGAGGAGTGAGCCGGGCGGCGAGCTCGGTCCCGCCCGGCGATCGTCGGCCGCCGTGGCACGATGTCCGCTGCCGCGCGGTCAGGCGTTAGGTTGGTGGTGGCCGACCGGTGGGATGCGCAGCGGCGGCCGGGACCGGACCAGGGGGAACCATGCTTGCGACGGGCGACGTCTTCGCCGGCTACGCGATCGAACGTCGACTCGGGCGCGGCGGGATGGGGTCGGTGTATCTGGCCCGGCATCCGCGCCTGCCCCGGCAGATCGCGCTCAAGGTGCTGAATCCGGAGTTGTTCGCCGACACCGAGATCCGTGCGCGCTTCGAACGGGAAGCCGACCTGGCGGCACAGCTGGAGCACCCGCAGATCGTCACGGTGTACGACCGCGGTGTCGACGACGGGCGGCTGTGGATCAGCATGCAGTTCGTCGACGGGGTCGACGCCGCGACCATCGACCACCCCGTGCCCGTCGACCGGGCCCTGCACATCGTCGAGGGCACCGCGGCCGCACTGGACCACGCGCACCGCAACGGTGTCCTGCACCGCGACGTGAAACCGGCCAATATCCTGCTGGCCGCGGGGGAGGGCCGGGAGCGGGTGCTGCTCACCGACTTCGGCATCGCCCGCCCCCGGGACGACGCGCACCACCTCACCAGGACCGGTACCTTCACCGCGACGCTGGCCTATGCCTCGCCCGAGCAGCTGACCGGCGCCCATCTGGATCACCGCTCCGACCAGTACTCGCTGGCCTGCACGCTGTACTCGCTGCTCACCGGGGTGGCGCCGTTCGAGGCGACCAATCCGGTCCAGGTCATCCAGGGCCACCTCCAGTCGCCGCCGCCGTCGTTGCGGGCGTACCGGCCCGATCTGCCCGTCACGCTGGACGGTGTGCTGGCTCGCGCGCTGGCCAAGCGGCCCGCCGATCGCTTCGACTCGTGTGCGGAGTTCGCGGCCGCCGCGCGTCGTGCGGTGCAGGGGACCGGTGCGCAGCCGACCGTGTTCGCCGGGCGGCCCATGCCGGTCGGGATCCAGGGGAATCCGATCGGGCACGTCACGCCGCCGCGTCCGGCTCCGGGTTACCCCCGGCGCCCGCCCGGTGGTCCGCGCCCGCAGGGTCGGGCTCCTGTCCCGCCGCCGCGCCGCCGTACGGGCAGGCTGGTCGCGGCCGTGATCGTCGGTGCGCTCGTCCTCGGCGGGGGGATCTGGGCCTGGCAGGACGACACCGGGATCATCGCGCAGCAGCTCGAACGGTCGGTTGGGCACCACGATCTGCGGGCGATGTCGGCCGCGTTTCCCGGCATGCTGCCGCCGTCCTCGGACAAGAACGACGGATACGGCGGCACCTACTGCAAGGGCGCGCCGGTGTGGAAGTCGTTCTACACGATCGACAAAGGCGGGCTGCGGAACTTCAACGACTGGCAGGCCCGGTGGGAATGCCTGGACCCAGACGACGACGCCCTCGCCTACCGCTTCTACAGTTTCGCCACCGTCGAGGCCGCCCGGTCGGCGGTGAGCGGCTTCGTCGCGGAATCGACCGACCGCGGAACCGTCACCATCGGCACCCGGCAGAACCACCGGCTCTTCTCCACCGACGAATACAACGGCGAACGGGCCACGATTCTCACGAGTTTCACCGATCCGGATCGCGCCAGGTTCGTGCTGTTCGCCATGCCGCACATGCGCGGCGCCAAGGGCGACAACCAGCGATGGCTCGACGATCTGGAGGCGCGGTTGGCCAAGGCACCGCTCTGACCGGGTCGCCGGGCGCCGCGCTGGCCCGCCGCGCTGAATCCGGGTTTTGGTAGGGTCCTCACGCGTCGGACGACGCGGGAGATGCGGGGGCAGTCAGTGATTTCCGACGGGACGGTTTTCGCCGGATACACCATCGAACGTCAACTCGGCCGTGGCGGAATGGGATCGGTGTATCTGGCCAGACACCCGCGTCTGCCCCGGCAGACCGCGCTCAAGCTGCTGAACCCGGAGTTGTTCGCCGACACCGAGATCCGTGCCCGATTCGAACGAGAAGCGGATCTGGCCGCGCAGCTGGAGCATCCGAACATCGTCACGGTCTACGACCGGGGTGTCGACGACGGGCGGCTGTGGATCAGCATGCAGTTCGTCGACGGGGTCGACGCGGCGACTATCGCGCATCCGGTTCCTATCGAGCGGGCGCTGCGCATCGTCGAGGGCACGGCGGCGGCGCTCGATCACGCGCACCGCAACGGGGTGCTCCATCGCGACGTGAAGCCCGCCAATATCCTGCTGGCCGACTCCGACGGCCGGGAGCGGGTGCTGCTCACCGACTTCGGCATCGCCCGTCCGCGCGACGACGTGCACCACCTGACGCAGACCGGCACCTTCACCGCCACCCTCGCGTACGCCTCGCCCGAGCAGCTGACCGGCGCTCACCTGGATCACCGCTCCGACCAGTACTCGCTGGCCTGCACGCTGTACTCGCTGCTCACCGGGGTGGCGCCGTTCGAGGCGACCAATCCGGTACTGGTCATCCAGGGTCATCTGCAATCGCCGCCGCCGTCGCTGCGCGCGCACCGGCCCGACCTACCTGCCGCGCTGGACGCTGTGCTGGCTCGCGCGCTGGCCAAGCGGCCTGCCGATCGCTTCGACTCCTGCGCGGAATTCGCCGCGGCCGCGCGTCGCGCGCTGAGCGGCACCGGTGCGCAGCCGACCGTGTTCGCGGGTCAGTCGATGCCGCAGCATCCGCAGGCGCGTCCACTGCTGCCGCATCCTGTTGTGCCGCAGCCTTATCCGGGGTACGGGCAGCCACCCGCACGGCCCTATCCCGGTCGTCCGGTCCCGCCGCCGCGCCGCAACTGGACGCCGGTGGCCCTGCTCGCGGTGCTGGCGCTGATCCTCGGCGTGACGTACTGGGTGTGGCAGGACGACAGTTCCCCGCTGGCCGACGCCATGCACCGCTCCGCCGGTCACAAGGACATGGACGCGCTCCACGCCGCCTTCCCGCAGATGCTGCCCGACGGCTACGACAGCGGGCGGGTGCTCGGGGACCGGCTGTGCTCGGGCCGGTTGGAGCCGTCGAAGTACGGCGAGGAGTGGATGCAGACCTTCAACGGCTACCAGGCGAAATGGAACTGCGCCGACAACTTCGTCGGTGACACGCACTACGCCTTCTTCACCTATCCCACCGCCGCGGCCGCCGCCGATGTCGTCGCTCGGTTCCGGCAGCAGACGAAGGACCACGGTCAGGCGACGAGCGGCACCCGCACCGACGACCGGCGGGAGCGGACCAGCGGAGGTCAGTACGTCGGTTCCGCCGTGGTCTCGACGTTCTCCGACCCCGCGCGGGCGCGCTGGGTGCTGCTGTTCTATCGCGGCTCCGACGACACACCCTTCGCGGGCAACACGGTGGAGCAGAACATGCCGGTCCTGATCTCCGACGTCGCGGGCTTCCCGCTGGGCTGAGTCCGGCCCCGCGCGACCCCCGCACCGGGGCGAACGGTGTTTGGTAGGGTCCACTCCCGTCGGACGACGAGCGAGATTCGGGGGTCAGAGTGGTTTCTGACGGGACGGTATTCGCCGGATACACGATCGACCGGCAGCTGGGCCGCGGCGGGATGGGGTCGGTGTATCTGGCCAGGCATCCCCGGCTGCCGCGCTGGACCGCGCTCAAGCTGCTGAATCAGGAGCTGTACTCCGACAAGGAGATCAGGGCCAGGTTCGAGCGGGAAGCCGATCTGGTGGCCCAGCTCGACCACCCCAACATCGTGACCGTCTTCGACCGGGGTGTCGAGGGCGATCAGCTGTGGATCAGCATGCAGTACATCGACGGGGTCGACGCGTCCACGCTGGATCCGCGGTCGCTGCCGCCGGACCGGGCGGTGCAGATCATCGGCGAGACCGCCGCGGCACTCGACTACGCGCATCGCGCCGGCGTCCTGCACCGGGATGTGAAGCCCGCCAATATCCTGCTCGCCCGATCCAACAGCCAGGAGCGGGTGTACCTCACCGATTTCGGGATCGCCCGGCTGCGTGACGATTCCGGCCACCTCACCGAGACGGGATCGTTCACCGCGACGCTCGCCTACGCCGCGCCCGAGCAGCTCACCGGCGTCCCGCTCGATCACCGCGCCGACCAGTACTCGCTGGCCTGCACCCTGTACTCGTTGCTGACCGGCACCGCGCCGTACGAGGCGCCGAGCCCAGCCGCCGTCATCACCGGGCATCTGCAGGCACCGCCGCCACCGGTCAGCCCGCGCCGCGCCGGGCTGCCGCCGGTGCTCGACGCCGTGATGGCCCGCGCGCTCGCCAAGCGGCCCGCCGACCGGTTCTCCTCCTGCGAGGAATTCGTCGACGCCGTGCAGCGGGCGCTGCGCTCCGGGACCGGCGCCGCACCGACGGCACGGCCCACCTCGGGGGCGCATCCGCAGCCGTTCGTCGGGATGGCGCCGATGACACCGGTGCCAGGGCCGGGTGCGCCGTACCCGGTGAACCGCCCGCCGGTGCCCCCGTATCAGCCGGTCGCGCCGCGCCCGGTCGCGCCGCAGGCGTGGCAGCGGCCGGTGCCACCGCCGACGCCGTATCCCGCGCCGTCGCGCAGCGGGTGGGGCTCGGTGCTGACCACGTTCCTGATCCTGATCGCCGTCATCGGCTCGATCATCGCCGTGCTGTGGGTGCTGTCGAACCTGTGATCGGTGGTCGGGGCTGCCCGGCGGGTGCCATATTCTGGTCAGAATGAGCGACTTCGACGTCACCGCCGCCGACTCCATCGACCTCGCCCGGCTGCGTCGCTTCGTCGCGGTCGCCGAGGAACTGCACTTCGCCAGGGCCGCGAAGGGTCTGCGGATCTCCCGGCAGAGCCTCAGCGCGACCGTCATCGAGCTGGAGGGCGAGCTCGGCACCAGGGTGTTCGTCCCCGGCGCGTCGCCCACCCAGCTGACCGAGGACGGCGCCGCGTTGCTGCACCACGCCAGGGCGCTGATCAGCGCGCGGGAGCAGGCCGAGCGGGAGCAGAAGCCGGACGCGCCCGCGAGCCTGCGGGTCGGGTTCGTGCCGGGTGTGACCGTGTCGAAGTGGGCGCGGATCTGGAGTGACCGGCTGCCGGACCATCCGCTCGAGGTCGTCGGGGTCGCGCAGGGCGAGCAGGAGAGCGCGCTGCGCGAGGGCCGGATCGACCTGTGCTTCGTCCGGCTGCCGATCGACCGCACCGCGATGAACGCCATTCCGCTGTGGCGGGAGACGCCGGTCGCGGTCGTGCAGAAGGACGACGCGCTCTCGCTGCTGGACACGATCACCCCCGCCGACCTGGCCGAGGAGCGGCTCCAGGACGGCGCCGATCTCGATCAGGCCGCCGACACCCTGGCACTGGTCGCCGCGGTCGGCGGCGCGACGATCGTGCCACAGTCGATCGCCCGGCTGCATCACCGGCGCGACCTGGTCTACCGGCCGATCAGCGAGACCGAGTTCACCGAGATCGCGCTGGCCTGGCCCGCTGGCACCGACAGCGAACTGCTCGAGGAGTTCGTCGGGATCGTGCGCGGCCGATCAGCGAACAGCTCGCGCGGCGCGGTCGCGGCGGAGCCGCAGCGGCGGGCGGCCGAACCCGCCCGCAAGAGCACCGCGAAGAAGCAGGCGGCCAAGCAGCAGCCGACTCGTCAGGGCAAGGGCCGCAAGACCGGCGCGCGCCGCGGCCGCTGACGCCGCACACACGACAACGCCTGCGGCGCGAGAAGATCGCTGCCGCAGGCGTTGTCGAAGAAGCCGGGATTACCGAGGGATGCGCTGGGTGAGCGAGTCGACGACCAGGATCACCGCGATCAGGCCGGCCAGGCCGATGAGGAAGATGTCCTCGACGTGGCCCTGGTGGTTGCCGAAGGTCATGCCGAGCAGGATCACCACGACGACCCAGGCCGCGATGCGGAAGGTCTTGCGCGACTCACCGCTCCAGCCCCACGCGGCCGAGGGCACTTCGGCGGGATCGACGCTGGTGGCGACGGCGCGCTCGGTGCTGACTGATTCGAGGTCCGTGGCGGCCACGATCGCTCCTTAGGGCTCGAGTTCTGGTTGGGCGAGTGAGCATATCGTGGCATACGACCGTCCGTCGTAGCCAGCAGCCCTGCCACAATGGGGCCGTGTCCCACCCAGCAACGCGTGCCGCACACGGCCAGTCCACGTCCACCGATCGGGTGAAGGTCCTGCTCCTGGGCAGTACCGGATCGATCGGTACCCAGGCGCTCGAGGTGATCGCCGCCAACCCCGACCGGTTCGAGGTGGTCGGTCTCGCCGCGCGCGGCGGCAATCAGGCGCTGCTCGCCGAGCAGATGGCCGCCGTCGGCACCCGCAATGTCGCCGTCGCCGACCCGGCCGCCGCCGCGGCGCTCGACCTCGAGCTCGGCGGCCCCGACGCGGCGACCGAACTGGTGCGCCGCACCGAGGCCGACGTCGTGCTCAACGCGCTGGTGGGTTCGCTGGGCCTCGGCCCGACCCTGGCCACCCTGGAAGCGGGCACCCGGCTCGCCCTGGCCAACAAGGAATCCCTGGTCGCCGGCGGGTCCCTGGTGACCCGCGCGGCCGCGCCCGGTCAGATCGTGCCGGTCGACTCCGAACACTCCGCCCTCGCGCAGTGCCTGCGCGGCGGCCGCGCCGACGAGGTCGCGCGGCTGGTGCTCACCGCCTCCGGCGGGCCGTTCCGCGGCTGGACCGCGGAGATGCTCGAATCGGTCAACCCCAGCGAGGCGAAGACCCATCCGACCTGGTCGATGGGGCCGATGAACACCCTGAACTCGGCGTCGCTGGTGAACAAGGGCTTGGAACTGATCGAGACCCACCTGCTGTTCGGGGTCCCGTACGACCGCATCGATGTCACCGTGCACCCGCAGTCGATCGTGCACTCGATGGTCACCTTCACCGACGGCTCCACCCTCGCCCAGGCCAGCCCGCCGGACATGAAGCTGCCCATCGCGCTGGCCCTGGGCTGGCCCGACCGGGTCCCCGGCGCGGCCGCCGCGTGTGACTTCGGTACCGCGTCGACGTGGACCTTCGAACCGGTCGACGACGCGGTCTTCCCGGCCGTGCGCCTGGCCAGGCAGGCAGGTGAGGCGGGTGGCAGTGTCACCGCCGTCTACAACGCCGCCAACGAGGTCGCCGTGCAGGCCTTCCTCGACGGCAAGATCACCTTCCCGGCGATCGTGCGCACCGTCACACAGGCGGTAGAGGCCGCCGATCGCTGGCAGGCGGAACCCGATACCCTGGACGACGTCCTCGGAGCCGACCGCTGGGCACGGCAGTACGCCGCGGAAATCATCGCGTCCTGACACGACGCGAAACGACTCAGGAGCCAGATGGTATTCGCGCTGGGGTTCGCACTGTTCGCCCTCGGTATCACGATCTCGATCGCGCTGCACGAATGCGGGCACATGTGGGCGGCGCAGGCCACCGGCATGAAGGTGCGCCGGTACTTCATCGGCTTCGGGCCCAAGGTCTTCTCCTTCCGGCGCGGTGAGACCGAATACGGCCTCAAGGCGCTGCCGCTGGGCGGCTTCTGCGATATCGCGGGCATGACGGCGCTCGACGAACTGGAACCCGAGGACGTCGAGCGGGCGATGTACCGCCAGTCGACCTGGAAGCGCCTGGTCGTGATGTTCGGCGGCATCGCGATGAACTTCCTGCTCGGCTTCGTCCTGCTGGTGATCCTGGCCGTCGGCTGGGGCCTGCCCCAGCTCGAACAGCCCCCGGCCACCGCGCTGGGCTCGATGAGCTGTGTCGCCCAGCAGAATCCCGACCAGACGATGCAGCAGTGCGCAGGCGACGGTCCCGCGCAGCGCGCCGGGCTGCGGCGCGGCGACGTGGTGACCGCGGTCAACGGCGTGCCGGTGACCACCTGGGCACAGTTCCAGGCCGAGACGCAGAAGCAGACCGGCCCGTTCACCTACACGATCGAGCGCGACGGCACGACGCTGACCGTGCCGGTGACGCCGGAGCGCACCGTGCGCTACCCGAAGGAGGGCCCGAGCCGGGAGGTGAGCGCGGTCGGCGTCGGCCCCGACTTCGCCGAGCCCCAGCAGTACGGCCCGATCGCGGCGATCCCGGCGACCATCTCGTTCACCGGTGACTTCTTCATCGAGACGGTGAAGTCGCTGGCGAAGATGCCGCAGAAGGTGACCGCGCTGTGGGAGGCGGTCACCGGCGGCGAGCGCGACCCGGAGACCCCGGTCAGCGTCTACGGCGCCAGCCGGATCGGCGGCGAGACCGCCGAGCGCGGCCTGTGGGGCATGTTCATCATGGTGCTGGCCAGCCTGAACTTCTTCCTCGGCGCGTTCAACCTGCTGCCGCTGCTGCCCCTGGACGGCGGGCACATCGCGGTGGTGCTCTACGAGAAGATCAGGGACACCATCCGGTCCTGGCGTGGCAAGGCCCCGGCCGGCCCGGTGGACTACCTGAAGCTGCTCCCTGTGACGTATGTGGCGGTTGTTATCGGTGGTGCGTTCATGCTGTTGACATTGGCCGCCGACATCGTCAATCCGATCCGGCTGCCCTGATCGCTACGAACCGCTGTCGTGCCCCTCACAGGGCGTGCGCCCACTCCGCGCGACTAAGCTCGGCAGCACCACCCCAGGTCGAATCCACGAAACGTACGAAAGAAGGCAGCCGAACGTGACCAGCACAATCGGATTGGGGATGCCCGCCGCTCCCGCTGCTGTTCTCGCACCCCGGCGCAAGACCCGCCAGCTGAAGGTGGGCACCGTGGGCGTGGGAAGTGACTCGCCGATCTCGGTGCAGTCGATGACCACTACCAAGACCCACGACATCAACGCCACGCTGCAGCAGATCGCCGAGCTGACCGCGTCGGGCTGCGACATCGTCCGGGTGGCGTGTCCGCGCCAGGAAGACGCCGACGCGCTCGCCACGATCGCGAAGAAGTCGCAGATCCCGGTGATCGCCGACATCCACTTCCAGCCGCGCTACATCTTCGCCGCGATCGACGCCGGCTGCGCCGCGGTCCGGGTGAACCCGGGCAACATCAAGGAGTTCGACGGCCGCGTCGGCGAGGTCGCCAAGGCCGCGGGCGCGGCGGGCATCCCGATCCGCATCGGCGTCAACGCCGGTTCGCTGGACAAGCGGATGCTGGAGAAGTACGGCAAGGCCACCCCCGAGGCGCTGGTCGAGTCGGCGCTGTGGGAGGCGAGCCTGTTCGAGGACCACGGCTTCGGCGACATCAAGATCTCGGTCAAGCACAACGACCCGGTGATCATGGTGGAGGCCTACCGGCAGCTGGCCGCGCAGAGCGACTATCCGCTGCACCTCGGCGTCACCGAGGCGGGTCCGGCCTTCCAGGGCACGATCAAGTCCGCGGTGGCGTTCGGCGCGCTGCTCAGCGAGGGCATCGGTGACACGATCCGGGTCTCGCTGTCGGCCCCGCCCGCCGAGGAGGTGAAGGTCGGCGGCCAGATCCTGCAGTCGCTGAACCTGCGCCCGCGCAAGCTCGAGATCGTGTCCTGCCCGTCGTGCGGTCGCGCCCAGGTCGACGTCTACACCCTGGCCGACGCGGTCGCGGCCGGTCTCGACGGCCTCGAGGTGCCGCTGCGCGTCGCCGTGATGGGCTGCGTGGTGAACGGTCCGGGTGAGGCCCGCGAGGCCGACCTCGGTGTCGCCTCGGGCAACGGCAAGGGCCAGATCTTCGTCAAGGGTGAGGTCATCAAGACCGTGCCGGAGGCGCAGATCGTGGAAACCCTGATCGAAGAGGCGATGCGCATTGCCGAGGAGATGGGCGAGCAGCCGGGCGCCGAGCCGGTCGTCACCGTCGGCTGACCTCCGCCGCTCACGGTCGGACGTCGGATTCGGCGGACCTGTACCACGGCGCGTGCTTTCGTGGCAGGCTGGTGCCGTGCGGAGTCTGCTGGAGCCGACGCGACGGTCCAAAACCCCTCCCGCGCGCCCGGTGTCCGTGCGAGATCTGGGCGAGGTGCTGCGTGTGCTCGACTCCGACCCGGTGGCCTCGTGCATGATCGCGGCCAGGGTGCAGGAGTTCGGGCTGGACACGCGCTCCGGGCTCGGTGAGCTGTGGAGCCGGGGCGGGCCCGCGGACTCCCTGTGCTTCTCGGGCGCGAACCTCGTGCCGCTGCGCGGTGACCAGCAGGCCCTGCGCGCGTTCGCGGATCGGGCGGCGCGCTGGCCGCGGGTGTGTTCCTCGGTCGTCGGCAGGCAGGAGCTGGCGCTGCCGCTGTGGGAGCTGCTGCTGCCCAAGTGGGGCCCGGCCAGGGAACTGCGCGCCGATCAGCCGTTGCTCGCGCTCGCCGCGCCCGCGCTGGCCCGCCCGGACGCCGGCGTGCGCCGGGTGCGCCCCGACGAGATCGACCGCTACCTCACCGCGGCGATCGCCATGTTCATCGAGGAGGTCGGCGTCGACCCGCGCGCGGGCGACGGTGGCCGGGGCTATCGCAGGCGGATCCAGAGCCTGATCGAATCCGGCAGGGCCTGGGCACGTTTCGAGGACGGCGAGGTCGTCTACAAGGCCGAGATCGGCGCGCTGTCGCGGCGCACCGGGCAGATCCAGGGCGTGTGGGTGCACCCGGAATTCCGTGGCGCCGGTGTCGGCACCGCGGGCACCGCGACGGTCGCCAATGCCGTTGTCGCGACGGGACGTACGGCGAGCCTGTACGTCAACGACTACAACCGGATCGCCCGACGTGCTTACAGCCGTGTGGGTTTCCGCCAGATCGCGACCTTCGCCACGGTGCTCGTCGACTGATTTCCGGGCGTGTACGGCGCCGTCCTGCGGGGTTTGCTGCCCGGTCGCCGCTACCATCGGTGCCGATGAGGACACGGATGGTAACCACGTTCGCGGTGGCCGCCCTCGCGGTGGCGGCGACCGCCTGCTCCGCGGGCCCGCAGGGACCGGTACCCGCCGCCGACGCCTTCGCCGAGGCGTTCGCCGACCACGATCTCGCCGCGGCCGCCGAGCTGACCACCGCCCCCGAGAAGGCCACGGCCGCACTGACTTCGGCGTGGCAGGCGCTACAAGCCGAGAAGCTGGAGATCCGCACCGGCGACGCGCGCGTCAGCGGCGACACGGCCACCGTCGACTACACCTACGCGTGGACCCTGCCCAAGGGCCGCCAGTGGACCTACACCGGCGAGTTGCAGATGGGCCGCACCGGAGGCCGCTGGCTGGTGCGCTGGACCTCCGCCGACATCCATCCCAAGCTGGGTGACACCCAGACGCTGGAACTGCGCACCGCGCAGGCGCCGCGCGCGCGGGTCAACGAGTCGGCGGGCAGCGATGTGCTGGTGCCGGGCAAGGTGTCGCGGGTGCGTTTCGACGTCGCCGCGGCCACCGAGCCGGACCGGGTCGCCGGCGCCCTGGCCGCGGCGCTGAGCCGGATCGACCCGGTGGCCTACACCCCGCAGACGATCCTGGACGCGGCCCGCAGGTCCGGCGGGCCCGCCACGGTGATCCTGCTGACCGAATACGAGGCCGACACCATCGGCGGCGAACTGATCGGCCTGCCCGGTGTCACGCTGACCCAGGAGTGGGACATGGTGCCCACCGATCGCAAGTTCGCGCCCGATCTGCTCACCCAGGTGCGCAAGACGGTGATCGCTGAGGTCGACGGCAAGGCCGGCTGGAGCGTGGTCACCCGCAATGCCAACGGCGCCGATCTCGACGTGCTGCACGAGGTCGCGGCCCAGCCCGCGCCCTCGTTCGCGCTCAGCATCGACCGGTTCGTGCAGAACTCCGCGCAGCACGCCGTGGACCTGCGCACCGAACAGACGATGATGGTGGTGCTGCGCCCGTCGACCGGGGCGATTCTCGCGGTCGCCCAGAACAAGGCCGCCGATCGCGACGGTCCGGTCGCCACCAGCGGCCAGTATCCGCCGGGCTCGATCTTCAAGACGGTGACCGCCTCGGCCGCGATGGCGGCGGGCATCGCCACCCCCGAGACGGTGCTGCCGTGTCCGAGCCGCACCACCATCGGCGAGCGCACCATCCCCAACTACAACCTGTTCTCCGTCGGCGACGTGCCGATGGCCACCGCCTACGAGCGCTCGTGCAACACCACCTTCGCCCGGCTGGCCAGCAGGCTGGACGGCACCGCCCTCACCGACGCCGCCGCCCGGCTCGGCATCGGCCAGGAATACGTGGTGGAGGGCCTGCCGACGATGTCGGGGTCGGTGCCGCCCGCCGAGGAACTCGTCCAGCGCGCCGAGGACGGCATCGGGCAGGGCCGGGTCGTGGTGAGCCCGTTCGGCATGGCCGTGATGGCAGCGACGGTCGCCCAGGGTGCGGCGCCGGTGCCGTACCTGATCGCGGGCAGGCCGACCCGGGTCGACGGTGACCGGCCCGCGATCGAGGCGAACGTGGTCGACGGCCTGCGCACGATGATGCGCATGGTCGTCACGGGCGGCACCGCCGAACGGATCAGGGACCAGGGCGAGGTGTACGGCAAGACCGGCGAAGCCGAGGTCGACGGCGGGTCGCACTCGTGGTTCGTCGGCTACCGGGGGGACATGGCGTTCGCGACATTGCTGGTCAAGGGCGGCAGCTCCGACAACGCGGTCGCCGTCACCCGGGATATGTTCGCCGCGCTGCCGCCGGGCTACTGAACGGGCGCCGAGGCGGTGTGGCCGGGTCCGTCGGCGTACTCGGTCGCCAGCAGGCCCCGCACCACCGCGAGTGAACTGCTCTCGGAATGGCCTGTCGCCGTGTTGTGCACGACGTTGTACCCGGCAACGGGCTCGGGCGCGGCATTCGTGCCTGCGCCGTCGAGGAGGTCGATGGCGGCAGCGCCGCCCAGGATCATCCCGGCAGTGGTCAAGATCAGGGTGGAACGCCTCATGGTTCGTCTCCCTCGTTCAGGGTTTCGACGTGCTTTCCCGGGCAGCCTTTCGATTGTCTGGTGGTTAGCTGTTGCTTGAACCGTAGAACGGCCGCCGCGGGGCAACAACAGACGGCGGTAAGCGACACACAATTGTTGCGTTATGTGCGGGCGTGTTCGAACACAACCGGTACGCGACCGTGATGAAAAGGTGAATGTGTGGTGTCGGGCAACGAAATCCGCAGTTCAGCGGCCTCGGTACGGTAAATTACCGAATTCGGAGAACGTTACGTGCGTTGCAGAGTCGCGGCCAGATGGTGCTGCAGGGATTCGCCGACGGCGGCCATTCGCAACGTGTAGTCGATCGTGTCTCCGGTCACGTGGAAAGAGCGGCCGAGCGCGGTAACCGGTTTCGCCGAACCGCTCAGGCCGATATTCGTCGAGTTCAATTCCAGGCGGATTCCGTCGACGGTTTCGGTGATCGTGCCCTCGCAGATCTCGGTGATGCCGGTGGGGTGGGCGAGGATCAGCTCGACCCGGCCGGGCGCTGGGCAGCGCAGGTAGCCGGTCTCGGCGTGCAGCGGCCTGCCGTCGGAGGCGGCCTTGGTCCGCTGCCGGTAGGTGAGGAACGGCCTGCCGAGGTGCCCGAAGGTGATCTCCTCGACGTAGTCGAACGATTCGATGGTCGGGTACTCGCCGTGGCCGCGGCCGCGCCAGCTGCCGAGCAGCGGTGCCAGGGCGGCGATGTCGGGATGGGGGGCTACGGGGGCGGAGGGTTCGACCACGGGCGACAGCCTAGACCTGCCTTGCTGTCGACGGTCACGGCACGCCGGGGCTCCGGTCAGGCTAAGGTCAGCCTCGCCTGAACGCCGTCCGGCGGAGGTCGAAAGGATAGAACGTGAACGGACATGTGAGGGGTACCCGCGGGGTACGGTCCGGGCTGGTGCGCGGTGTGGTTCTCGGTGCGGCCCTGGTACTGGCCGCGGCGTGCTCGAGCTCCGAGCAGGCCGGCGACGATGTGGCCGCGCTCGACGGGAACCGGTACAGCCAGACGAACCTGGCCGCCAACAAGGATTCCTACCACGCCCAGTTCACATTCCCCGACATGGTCAACGCCTGGGGCCTGGCCGATCGCCCCAAGGGTGCGGGCGGGCACTTCTGGGTCGGCGCGGGCGGCAAGTCGTACCAGTTCGTCGGTGACGTGCAGGCGTCCTCGGACCCGAAGCTGCAGAAGCTGTTCCAGGACCAGCTCAAGCTCGTCGGTGTGCCCGGCGCCGACGCCGACACCTCGGACAAGAGCGTCGGCAAGGTCACCGGCGTGGTGTTCAACCCGGCCCCGATCACCTCCGACCTGTTCGCCGTGCGCGACCAGTGGGTTGATGTCGACGGCATGCCGATCCCGCTCGGCGGCTCGTCGCGGTTCATCTTCGCCACCGACTCCGGCAAGATCTCGGCCTGGACCGAGCAGGCGCCCGACGGCGCGATCGTGCGCCGCGACGGCGGCGCGAACCAGGTGTTCGACGGTGCGGCGCAGGGCATGGCGTTCTTCGGGATCGCGCTGTCGCCGTCCGGGGACAAGTTGCTCGCCGCCGACTTCGGCGCCGACCCGCAGGTCCGCACCTTCGACAAGTTCTGGCAGCCGGTGGCGACCACCGGCTTCGCCAACCCCTTCGCCACCGGTGACGTGATCGACCCGGCCACCCCCGAGAAGGGCAAGAAGGCCAAGCCGGGCGATCCGGCCCCGTTCAACATCACCACCCTCGGCAGCCGGGTGTTCGTGTCCTACGCGATCACCCAGCCGGACGAGAAGGACCCCAAGGCCTTCGACAAGGCCGAGGAGGATTCCCTCGACGCCGAGGCCGACAAGTCCGCCAACGGCAAGCCCGACAAGGGCAAGGTGGCCGAGTTCGACGCCGCGGGCAAGCTGGTGCGGATCATCGACGACGGCGGCAGGCTCAACGCGCCCTGGGGTGTGGCGATCGCGCCGTCGAACTTCGGCGCGCTCTCGGGCAAACTGCTGATCGGCAACTTCGGTGGTCTCGGCCGCGTGCTGGCCTACGACGACACCACCGGCACCTTCGTCGACTACCTGCGCGACGGCAACGCGAAGCCGGTCGAGATCGCCGGGCTGTGGGCCCTGATGTTCGGCAACGGCGAGAGCCTCGGCGACGCCAACGCGCTGTACTTCACCGCGGGCCCGGAGGACGAGAAGGAAGGGCTGTTCGGCAGCCTGCGCGTGCAGTAGCGGTCCGCCGCTGCGGGTTCCGCACCCACCGGACGCTTCGAGTGTCCGGTGGGTGCCCCCGAAATCGGTGGGCCGGAGCCGGTTTCGTACGACGTATCATTTGTTGTGAGCTCTCCCGCCGACCCGTCCGCCCCGGCTTGTGCGTGGCCGCAGGAGCGGCCCGAATCCTGCCTGGCGGTCCCGGTTTCCGACGACCGGCGCGCCGGGTCGTCGGCACTGGCGCCGGTGCTGCCGATCCGTCCGCTCGGTCCGCGGGTCGACGGTGTGCCGCTGTTCTGCCTGGCCGGTGATTCGGGCCTGTCCTGGAGCTACGCGGGCCTGCTCGCCCACCTCGATCCGCGCGTGCCCGTCTACGGGATGCAGGCGCCCACGCCACCTCGCACCATCGGCGCATCGGCCGCCCGCGTCGTCGCCGAGATCCGCCGGATCGCCCCGCACGGCCCGTATCAGCTGCTCGGTTGGTCATCGGGTGGCTTCGTCGCCCACGAGGCCGCGGTTCGGCTGCGCGCGGCGGGCGAGGACGTCGGGGTCGTGCTGCTCGACACCGATCCGGCCGCCTGCCGCGACGCGCCGCCGCCCCTGCTGTCGGTGGGGGAGTTCGTCGCCCGCTTCGCCCCGCAGTTCGGTGTCGAGGCCGACACCGCCGCCCTGTCCGACGACCGGACCGCCGCCGTCCTCGGCGCGGCCCTGGCCGGAACCGTCGAGCTCACCGGCGCCGACCTGGTCCGGCTGGCCGACGCCGCGGACGCGGTCACGCGGATGGTGGCAGGCCATCGCCCCTCGATGCTGACCGGTGACCTGACCGTGTGCGTCGCCGGTCGCGGGCCCGACGGCGCCGAACGGCCCGATCCGGCCGCCGCGGTACGGAACTGGCGACCGTACGTCGAGGGCGCGGTGACCGGCTTCGTGCTCGATGCCACCCCCGGCGAGCTGACCGCGCCCGAGATCGTGCCCGAGATCGCCCGCGTGCTCGGCACGGCCGTGCCGAGCACGCGCACCCGATGCTGACCGCGCCCGGTTCCCCTGCGCCCGCCGCCGGGATCACGCACGATGGGGCGGTGTGGATTTCGGCCGATCGTGTGGTCGTGCGCCCCGAGCGGGTGGCGACCTCGGCGATCACCCAGTGGTGGGTGCTGTCGCTGCGGCTGATCCGGCCGTCCTGGCGGACCGGGGAGATCCTCACCGCGATCCTCGCGCCGGTGGTCTTCACCCTCGGCTTCTACGTGCCGCTGAACCTGGTCATGAGCGAGTACGGGCACGGCCTGAGCAGCTACGCGCAGTTCCTGATGCCGATGCTCATCCTGCAGGCGGTCTCGTTCTGCGCCATCGCCGCGGCCTTCCGCTCGGCCACCGATGCCCGCGACGGTCTCGACCTGCGCCTGGCCACCCTGCCGATGCCGCGCTGGGTGCCGTGGGCGGCCAGGATGACCGCCGCGGGCCAGCGGTCGGTGGTCGCGGTGACCGCCGCCCTGGCGTGCGGCACGCTGGTCGGCTTCCGGTTCTACGGACCCTGGTGGCACACCGCCGGATTCGTCGGGGTGTCGCTGCTGATCGCCGCCGCGCTGTGCTGTGGCGCCGATCTGCTCGGCAGCGTGACGACGAGCCCGGAAGCGACCACCCAGATCCTGGTGCTGCCCCAGCTGATCCTCGGAATGGTGTCCACCGGCTTCGCCCCGGCGAGCCAGTTCCCCGGCTGGATCCAGGGCTACGCCCGCAATCAGCCGGTCTCGCAGTTCGTCACCGGACTGCGCGCGCTGGCTGGCGATGCCACCGGGAACGCGGGCGCGGTGGATCTTCCGACGCTCGGCCCCGGGCTGGCCTGGGCGCTGGGCCTGCTCCTCGGCTGCGGCGCACTGGCCTGGCTGCGCGCGGTCCGGCGGCGCGGATGACCCCCGGCGCCGCCCTGCCGGTGGTCACCGGGCGGACCGAGACGCTGCGGATGCTGCTGCCGCAGACCATGATCCAGACCAAACGCCTGCTGATGCGCTGGTACCGCGATCCGCTGACCGTCATGCAGGCGCTGGTGTTCCCCTCGCTGCTGCTGGTGATGCTGGACTCCGTGCTTGGCACCCAGGTCTCGGCCTTCGCCGACGCCGACGCGCTCTACGGCTCGGTGCCGATGCTCGCGCTGGTCGGGGTGATGTCGGGGTCGCTGGCCGGCGCGGTGACGCTGGGGCGCGAACGCGACGAGGGGTTGCTCGCCCGGTTCTGGGTGCTGCCCGTGCACCGTGCCTCCGCCCCGCTGTCGCGGATCGCGGCCGAGTGCGCGCGCATCGCGCTGAGCACCCTGGCGATCTTCGCGGTCGGCGCGGTGCTCGGATTCCGGTTCACCCAGGGTCCGCTCGCGGCCCTCGCCCTGTTCGCGATCCCGCTGCTCTACGGCCTCGGCTTCGCCACCATGGTCACCGCGCTGGCGGTGTACACCTCGAAAACAGCACTGGTGGAGGTGATCTCGCTGGGCTCGTCGATGCTGATGTTCTTCAGCACCGGCTTCGTCCCGCTGCGGGCCTATCCGGACTGGGCGCGTCCGCTGGTCGAGCACAATCCACTGACCCACGCGATCGACACCATGCGCGGTCTCGCGCTCGGCGGACCGGTGCGCGCGCCGCTGCTGGCGACGCTGGCCTGGTCGTTGGGCGCGATCGCGGTGTTCGCGCTGCCCGCCGTGCTCGGGTTCCGGCGAGCCGTGCGCTACTGAGCGATCGCGGCGCGCGCGTCGGCGAGCAGCAGCGCCGAATCGCGCGGGCTCAGCGCCATCGCGCGCAGCTGGTCGAAGATCACGCCGAACCGGCGGATCTCGGAATGGCCCTCGACCAGGGTGTCGATCGCCAGGCTCTCCACGTACACCAGTTCGGGATCGACCGGGTTGCGGAAGTCGAGGAGGGTGAACGAGCCGGCCATGCCGGGGTGCGCGCCCGCGTCGAACGGCAGGATCTGCAGGATCACGTTCTTGCGCTTGGTCTCGGTGATCAGCCGGTCGAGCTGGCCTGCCATCACGGCGGGTCCGCCGACGACCCTGCGGATGGCCGCCTCGTCCATCACGACCCACAGCTCGAGCGGATCGTCCTTGGAGAGGTTGACCGCGCGGTCCATCCTGGCCTTGGCCCTGCTCTCCATAGTGGCGGCGTCGAGGCGGGGCATGGAGGTGTCGATGACGGCGGCCGCGTACTCGTAGGTCTGCAGCAGGCCGGGCACGGTCGAGGTCTGGTATTGGCGGGCCGACAGTGCTTCCGCCTCGAAGTTGATGTAGGTGGCGTAGACGTCGGACACCGCGCCTTCGTAGGCGTGCGACATACCGGGTTTCAGCGCGTCGGTGAGCAGGCTGAGCGCTTCTTCGCGGGTTTTCTCGTTGACCTGATACAGGTCGAGCATCGCGCCGAGGGTGCGGCGTTGCGGGCGGGCCTGCGCCATTTCGATGCGATACAGCGTGGTCACGTTGATGCCGGTGCGAGCGCTGACGTCTTCCTTGCTGAGACCCGCGGTTTCGCGTAACTCGCGCAGCATGGCGGCGAGCCTGCGTAGTCGGACCGTCAGTGTCGTGCGCTTGCCTGCCATGGTTCCCCTTCGCCTGTGGCGCGCTTCGTGAATCGCATTATTGCGCTGTGCGGCCCCGATGTCACGCGATCGGCCGAGAACGATGCCTCCGACGCATAGCTGAAGGTCGGCGGGTGTGCGGACACGCCGTAAACCGGTGCCGCCGTGCGGATGTGACCTTCGGTTCTGTCAGGGCGGCTTTACCGCAAGCCTGACAACGCAATCTTGCGTTTCGCAGTGTGAGCGAGCATGATCCAGTTAGCCTGGTTGCGAGCAATCCGAACAGAAGACCGGGATAACCGAATCGAGAGCCAATCATGTTGGTACACAAATCTTGGGTGTCGGGTGAATTCGGGGCGTTGCGATGAGCGCGCCGGTGATGGGGGTACTGCCGACTGCGCCGCAATTGTTGTGCGCATTCCAGGGCAGGCGTTTTCAAGATCGAGAATTGTTGCGGTCGGCGCACGCACTGGCTGAACTGCACGAACGGCGGGCCCAGGTGCGCGATGCCGCGCTGATCGCCGAAATCGATTGCCGTCGCAGCGAACTCGTCGACGACATCAACGACTGGATCGTCCAGGAGATCCCACTGCACCGTAACGGCGCGTCACTGCACACCGAGAGCCTCGGTGCGGTGGTCGACCGGATGGCGCGCAGCTGGGTCGACGCGAACCAGGCCATCGATCTCGACGGCGCGCGCAGCGACAGCACGCACAAGCACTGGTATCACCTCGCCGAACTCGTCGACGGCTACACCGACCTGGTCACCGATGTGGCAGGCGGACGGCGGCGGCTGCCCGAGCAGTAATCGGGCTACTCGTGCTCGGGTGACAGCCTCGCCTCGAAGGCGACGCGGTCACCCCGGTACAGCGAGCGCACCCGTTCGATGGGTGCGCCGTCGGCATCGACGCTGCGTCGATGCAACAGCAACATCGGCAACGCCGTTGTGCATTCGAGCAGGCCCGCTTCTCTGGGCGCTGCCAGGACGGTTTCGATGCGTTCCCGCGCACCGGCGAGTTCGACGCCGGTCGCGCGGATCGCGGCGTACAGCGACGTGGTCGGGTCGTAGCTGCCGCGCAGGCCGGCGAAGCGGTGCAGTGGCAGGTAGGTGCTCTCCAGGCCGATGCGTTCACCGTCGGCGAGCAGGACCCGCTCCAGGTGCATCACGGTCGCGCCCGGCTCCAGTTCCAGGTCGGTGGCGGTCTCCGCGTCGGCGGCGACGTCCTCCCAGCCGACCAGGATGCGGCCGGGGGTGCGGCCGAGACTGATCGCGCCCTCGGTGTAGGAGCGCAGCGACAGCGGCTGGGTCAGCTTGGGGCGCGAGACCACCGTGCCGCGCCCTCGGCGCCGAATCCTGCCCTCCACCAGCAGTTCTCGCAGTGCCTGGCGCACCGTCTCGCGGGCGACGCCGAAGCGGGTGGCGAGGTCGCGTTCGGACGGCACCGGGTCGCCTTCGTCGAGATCGGCCAGGATGGCGTCGATCTCGGTGCGAACCAGGAACACCTTCGGAACGCGCGTCGTGTGCGGTGCATCCATGCCCGCCAGCGTACTCGATTGGTCTATACCAAAAATTAACGTGCCGTTCTCGCAGTCAACACCTATCGGTCTAGACCATTTGCCACGATCATTGGCATGCGATTGGTCATCATCGGTGGAGGGATACTCGGCACCGCACACGCCTGGGCGGCGATCGCCCGTGGCCACGAGGTCGTCCAGCTCGAACGCGAACGCGAGGCCCGCGGCGCGACGGTCCGCAACTTCGGCCTGGTCTGGGTGTCCGGCCGGGCGGCGGGGGAGCTGGAGCTGACCCTGCGCTCGCGCGAGCTCTGGGAGGAGATCGGCGGCCGGGTGGCCGGCATCGGCTTCCGTCCGGCGGGGTCGATCACGCTGGTGCGCACGCCCGCCGAACTCGCCGTCGCCGAGGCGGCGGCCGCGGGCCCCACCGCGCAGGCCCGCGGCTTCACCCTGCTCGACCCCGCCGGGGTGCGCGCGCTCAACCCGGCGCTGCGCGGCAAATACCTTGCCGGACTGCACTGCTCGACCGACGCGGCGGTGGAATCGCGCCAGGCGCTGCCCGCGCTGCGCGCCCACATGGCGGGCAGCGGCCGCTACACCTTCTTCGAGGGCACCGAAGCCCGCTCGGTGCTCGACACCGGGTCCGGCGCCGTCGTCGTCGACGATCACGGCCGCCGCCACGAGACCGACCTGGTCGTGCACTGCCCCGGTGCCGCCCATTCCGGGCTCACCCGCGAACTCGCCGGCGAGCTGCCGGTGCGCCGGGTGCGCTTGCAGATGATGCAGACCGCGCCGCTGGACGAACCGCTCACCACCGCGATCGCCGACGGAGACAGCTTCCGCTACTACCCGGGATTCGCCGGCGCGCAGGTGGATTCACTCGCGTTGGAACAGTCGCAGACCGCCACCGCCGCCGAGCACAAGATGCAGCTGCTGTGCGTGCAGCGCCTGCACGGCGGCCTGACCATCGGCGACACCCACGAATACACGGAGCCGTTCGCCTTCGATGTCGACGAGGCGCCCTACGACCACCTCACCGAGGTCACCGAGGAACTGCTCGGCCGCAAGCTGCCGCGCGTCGTGCGCCGCTGGGCGGGCGTCTATAGCCAGAGCGTCGACCCCGACGCCATCGTCACCCGGGTGCGGGCCGACACCAATGTCTGGGTCGTCACCGGCCCCGGTGGCCGTGGCATGACCCTGGGCCCCGCCATCGGCGAACAGACCGCCGACCAGATCGGACTGTGAGGACAACCATGCCGGACACCACCATTCAGCTCGCCGTCCTCGACATGGCGGGCACCACCGTCGCCGACGGCGGCCTGGTGCTGCGCGCCTTCGAGGCCGCCGCCACCGCCGCCGGGATCGAGCCGGAAGGCCCGCGTCGCGAGCAGGCCCGCCGCTATGTCGTCGACACCATGGGCCAGTCCAAGATCGAGGTCTTCCGGGCGCTGCTCGGCGACGAGGACGCCGCCCAGGCCGCCAACCTCGCCTTCGAAGCCGCCTACGACGCCCTGGTCGACGAGGCCGACATCGCGCCGATTCCCGGTGCGGTCGAGGCGATCACCGCGTTGCGCGCGGCGGGCGTGCGGGTCGCGCTGACCACCGGCTTCAGCCGGAGCACCCAGGACAAGCTGCTGGCCGCCCTCGGCTGGGCCGCCCTGGCCGACCTCACCCTGGCGCCCTCGGACGCGGGCCGTGGCCGCCCGTACCCGGACATGGTCCTCACCGCGGCCCTGCGCCTCGGCGTCGACGCGGTCGACCGGATCGCCGTGCTCGGTGACACCACCAGCGATATCGCGACCGGCCTCGCGGCGGGCGCCGGCATCGTCGCGGGCACCCTCACCGGCGCGCACACCGCCGACCAGCTGCGCGCCGCGGGCGCCACCCACGTCATCGCCTCGGTCGCCGCGTTCCCCGCGCTGGTGCTCGCCCCCTGACTCCACCGCGGCAGCCGTCGCGGTGTGACCCGAAAGATCCACCGTCCCTGCGATTCCCCTCGACAACGAGACGAAAGTTGCTGTAATCGTGCGTACTTCCCTCACCGCGCGCCGCCTGTCCAAGGTCGCGCTGCTGCTGGCCGGCGTCACCGCCGTCGCGTTCACCGCGGCCTGCGGCGGCACCGGCACCGAATCCACGGACGGCAAGACCGTCACCGTCTACTCCGCCGACGGTGTCGGCGGCTGGTACAAGAACCGGTTCGCGGAGTTCACCGCGCAGACCGGTATCGCGGTCAACCTGGTCGAGGCCGGTTCCGGCGAGGTGGTGAACCGCGTGGACAAGGAACAGTCCAACCCGCAGGCCGACGTGGTCGTCACCCTGCCGCCGTTCATCCAGAAGGCGAAGCAGTCCGGGCTGCTGCAGCCCAGCGGCATCGACACCGCCGCGATCCCGGCCGCCGACAAGGACACCGAGGGCACCTACGTGACCCTGGCCAACAACTACCTGTGCTTCATCGCCAACCCCTCGGTCGACGCCTCCGCGCTGACCTGGGAGGACCTGCTGAAGCCGGAGTTCAAGGGCAAGCTGCAGTACTCCACCCCCGGCCAGGCCGGTGACGGCACCGCCGTGCTGGTGCTGCTGCAGCAGCTGCGCGGCAAGCAGGCCGCGCTGGACTACCTGGCCGCGTTGCAGGCCAACAATGTCGGCCCGTCCTCCTCGACCGGCAAGCTGCAGGCCAAGGTCGACAAGGGCGAGCTGCTGATCGCCAACGGTGACGTGCAGATGAACCTGACCACGGTGCAGGAGAAGGGCTCGAAGTTCACCGTCTTCTTCCCGGCCGCCGCGGGCAAGCGTTCCACCGTGTCGGTGCCGTACATGATGGGCCTGGCCAAGGGCGCGCCGCACAAGGACGACGCCGCGAAGCTGATGAGCTTCCTGCTCGCCACCGACGCGCAGAGCAAGCTCGGCCCGGAGGCTTTCGCGGTGTCCCCGCGCACCGATGTGCAGGCCCCCGCCGACGGCGGTCCGGCCGCCACGCTGCGTGGTGTCGACGTGGTCGCGGTCGACTGGAACAAGGTCCTCACCGAGCTGGACGCCGACATCGCGGCGTACCAGAAGGCCACCGGCAGCTGAATCCGGCTGTGCTGTAAGGGAGTAGACGATGTCCGACGGTGACCTCAGCATGAAGTCCGCTACCGCCGCCCGCGCCGGGACGGCCACGACGAACGAGCCGGCGATCGTGTTCGACCGGGTCGGGGTCAGCTACGGCAGGGGTCGCAAGGCCGCGGTCGCGCTGGCCGATTTCACCCTGCGCGTCGCCGTCGGCGAGACCGTCGCGCTCCTCGGCCCGAGTGGGTCGGGCAAGTCGACCGCGCTCAAGGCGCTGGCCGGTTTCGTCCGGCCCACCTCGGGCGCGGTCCGGCTGGCCGGGCGCGACGTCACCGATCTCTCGCCCGCCAGGCGCGGGATCGGTGTCGTCGTCCAGTCCTACGCGCTGTTCCCGCACATGAGCGTGCACGGCAATGTCGCCTTCGGGCTGAAATCACATCGGGTGCCGCGCGCCGAGATCGGTGCGCGGGTCACCGAGGCACTGGAGATGGTCGGCATGGCGGGCTTCGCCCAGCGGCTGCCGCGGGAGCTGTCCGGTGGCCAGCAGCAGCGGGTGGCGATCGCCCGCGCGCTGGCCATCCGGCCCGCGGTCCTGCTGCTCGACGAGCCGCTGGCCGCGCTCGACGCGCAACTGCGCCACTCCATGCTGGGCGAGTTGCAGGAGCTGCGGAAGGCCCTGCCCGACACCGCGATGCTGTATGTCACCCATGACCAGGCCGAGGCGCTGGCGCTGGCCGACCGGATCGCGGTGATGCGCGACTCGCGCCTGGTCGACATCGACACCGCCGAGAACCTCTGGCAGCGGCCGCCCACCGACTTCACCGCCGCCTTCCTCGGCGGCGCGAACCTGGTGCCGTGCACCGTCAATCACGTCACCGGCACGGCGGCGCTGGTCACCGCGGGCACCGCGACCCTGCGCGCGCAGGCGCCCCAGCCCGGTGTCGGGCTGGCCGACTGGGCGCCGGACGACTCCGCGCTGCTGTGCATCCGGCCGCACACGATCACTCTCGGCAAGACCGGCGAACGGGATGCCCTGCGCGCCACCGTGCTGACCTCGGTGTGGCGCGGTGCCTCGACCCGGGTCGAGCTGGCGGTCGACGGGCTGCCCGGGAGCCTCGCCGTCGATGTGCCAGGGCATTTCACCGCCGAGGTCGGTGCCGTCGTCGGCGTGCGGCTGCCCGACCCGGCCGGGGTGCTCATTCCGAACGCGGTCGACGGTGGTCGCGGCCTCGGAGCTACCGGCGCGCGCCGGGAGGAGGACGGGTCGTGATCGACATCAGCAGTGCCCGAGAAGTATCAGGCGGGCCGAACAGGCTCCGGCGTGGTCGAGTGGCGGTGAGCGGTGCACGCCGCGTCGGTGCCGGTCTGCTCGGCGCCGAGGTCCCGTGGCCGGTGCGGCGGGTGTCACGATGAGCGCGCCCGTCGTCGAATCGCCGACCCCTGCTACCGCGCCGAAAGTCACTGTCCCCCAACGATCATGGGCGCCGATCCTGTGGACACTGCCGCCGGTGCTGGTCGTGCTCGGCATCGCCGGCTACCCGATCCTGCGGGTGCTCACCGAATCGACGCAGACCCCGACCGGGCGCGGCACCGACGTGTGGACCTCGGTGCTCGGCTCGGAGTCGTTCCGGGAAGCCCTGTGGCGCACCGTGTCCATCGCCGTGTGCGCGACCGCGGGCTGCCTGGTCCTCGGGACGTTCCTGGCGATCGTGCTCGCGTTCGTGCCGTTTCCCGGGGCGGGGGTGGTCGGCAGGCTCATCGACACGATCCTGACCCTGCCCTCGTTCCTGATCACCCTCGCGTTCACCTTCCTCTACGGCACGGCCGGCGCGGTGAACGCGCTGCTGGCCGAGCTGACCGGCGCGACCCAGCCGGTCGTCGATTTCCTCACCACCCCGCTCGGCGTGATCCTGGCCGAGATCACCTACTTCACCCCGTTCGTGGTGCGGCCGGTGCTGGCCGCGTTCGCGCAGCTGCCGCGCGAACAGCTGGACGTGGCCGCGAGTCTGGGCGCCTCGCCGTGGCGGGTGCTGCGCCAGGTGGTGCTGCCCGAGGCGTGGCCCGCGCTGGCGGCGGGCGGCAGTCTCGTGCTGCTGCTGACGCTCAACGAGTTCGGCATCGTGCTGTTCACCGGCGCGAAGGGCGTGATCACGCTGCCCGCGCTGATCTACACCCGCGGCATCGTCACCTTCGACCTGCCCGGCGCCGCCGTGCTGGCCTCGGTGCAGGTGCTGCTCTCGCTCACCCTGTACCTGACCTACCGGCTCGTCTTCGCCCGGTTCACCGCCCGCCCGAAGGGGGATTGATCGTGCTCGTCTGGACTCTCCGGGGAAAGGCCCTGGTGCTCGGCGTGTTCGGGCTGGTGGTGGCGGTGGTCTTCGTCGCCCCGATCGCCACCGTGGTCGCCGCCGCGCTGGCGGGCAGCTGGACCGGCCCGCTGCCCTCGGACCTGGGCTTCACCAATCTCGGCAACGCGCTCAGCGGCGAGCAGGCGGCGAGCCTGTCGGTGAGTCTGCAGACCGCCCTGCTGGCGGGCGCGCTCTCGCTGGTCCTCGGCACCTGGGCGGCGCTGGCCTCGCGGGCGGCACCCACTTGGTTGCGCCGGGTGACCGACGCGGTGTTCCACCTGCCGGTCGCGGTGCCCTCGGTCGCTGTCGGCCTCGGCGTGCTCATCGCCTTCAACGAGCGCCCACTGCTGCTCGGCGGCACCAAGTGGATCGTGATCGTGGCGCACACGGTGCTGGTCCTGGCGTACGCGTTCAGCGCGGTGTCGGCCGCGCTGGACCGGCTCGACCCGGCATACCGGCAGGCCGCCGAATCCCTCGGCGCCGGTCCCGTGCGCGTGCTGTGCCAGATCACCCTGCCGCTGCTGCTCCCCGCCCTCGGCGCGGCAGCCGGCCTGGCCATCGCCCTGTCCATGGGTGAGCTGGGCGCGACGATCATGGTCTATCCGGCCACCTGGAAGACGTTGCCCGTCAGCATCTTCGCCCAGACCGACCGCGGCGAGGTGTTCGACGCCGCGGCCGGGACCACGGTCCTGGTGGTGGTGACGCTGGTGGTGCTGGTCGTCCTCGGCCGGGTGCGGGGACGCGCCGCGCTGCGCTGATCGGACGGTCCGAAACCTTGGCTGCCGGTCGGGGTTCGACCCGGCGCGGCGTTCACAGGAGAGCGGCGGCGTCGACGGCGGTGAGGCCGCCGTCGACGCGCAGGTCGTGGCCGTTGACGTAGGCGGCGTCGGCGGAGGCGAGGAAGGCGACCGCGGCGGCGACATCGTCGGAGGTGCCGACGCGACCGGCGGGGGATAGGCCCGCGACGCCCGCCTGCGCGGCGTCGGAGAGTTCGGCGCGGAAGGCCGGGGTGTCGATGTAGCCGGGGCTTACCGAGTTCACCCGGATGCGGCGCGGCGCCAATTCGGCCGCGAGCGTGCGGGTCAGGTTGTGCACGGCGGCCTTGCTCGCCGAGTACAGCGCCGCGCCGGGGACGCCGCGGTGCAGGCCGAACGAGGCGTTGATGACGATCGCCGCGTGCGCGGGCAGCAGCGGCAGGGTCTTCTGGATGGTGAAGAACGCGGCCTTGACGTTGGCGGCGATCACCTCGTCGAACAACGTGCCGCTCACCTGATCAATCGGCTGGAACGAGCCGATGCCTGCATTGGCGAAGACCACGTCGAGGCGGCCGAAGCGGTCGGTCAGCGTCGCGGCGAGGGTGTCCAGGTCGTCGAGATCGGTGACATCACCCGCGATCCCATGCGCCCGTGGCCCGAGTTCGACTACTGCCGTGTCGAGCCGGGCTTTGTCGCGCCCGGTCACCACGACCTCGGCCCCTTCGGCGAGCAGCCGATGCGCGGTCGCCAGACCCATGCCGCTGGTGCCACCGGTAATCAGCGCCGTCTTGCCATCGAATCGAGAACTGTTGTGCGTCATGAGTTCAGCGTGGACGCGCCGGTACCGCATAGGCAGTGCGCAGTTATCCGGGGTGTGGCACCACCAGGCTCCGACCCTGTCGCTTCGACGTTCCGCCGATCGCGTGCGTCTGCGGTGGGTCCGCACCCGTCGCAGCCGACGGAAATGTCGCGCACAGCGGCATAATGCGATTTCGATACTTCCCTATGTGTCCGCACGGCACCCGCGCGAACGATCTCGCTGGACCGGTCCGTCCTGGTAGGCGGTGACGCCCTGGTCAACCGCCACGAGGGCCGGGTGCCGACCCTGTCGCTTCCGGTTCCGAGGCACCGCCGCGTGGAACGCTGGCGCGGGTCAGGCGGATTCGGTCAACCGCAGGCGCGGCAGCTGGGCGAGGCGGTCGACGGTGTCGGTGCCCGGCTTCGGGTTGTAGAGCACGACAGACCAATTCGGCTGATCGGCGACAATCAGCGTGGTCGCGTCGAAGTGTAGCTCCCCGACCTCGGGATGCCGCAGGGCATTGACGGCCTGAGCCGGGACATCGACCTCGTGCCGCTCCCACAAGCGCGCGAAGTCGGGTTCGGCGGCGGCCAGTTCCCGTGCCACCCGATGGAATTCGTCATCGTGCGGTGCCAGCGCCGCATCCGCGCGATACGCCGCGACAACCCCCGGCGCTGCCGCCTCCCACAGCGCGGGCAACTCGCGATAGCGCGGACTGGCAAAGAAGGTGACCAGGCAATTGTGCGGTTCCCCGTCATCACACCCGAACACCCACCCGGCCACAACATTGAACGCCAGAATGTTCCAGTACCGATCCCGCACCACCGCGGGCCCCCGCTCCCACCCATCGAGCAACTGCCGGATCTCAGCGGTCACCTCGGTCCCCGCCGCAGCACGCGGCGGCGGCGGATTGAGCCCGGCGAGCAAATACAGATGCCCCCGCTCGGGTTCACTCAGCAGCAGCACCTTCGCCACCGCATCGAGCACATCCCCCGACACCGTGATGTCCCGCCCTTGCTCGAGCCACGTATACCATGACACCCCCACCCCAGCTAACATCGCGACTTCTTCGCGCCGCAGACCCGGCGTACGTCGACGACCTGCCTCGGGTAGCCCAACATCGCCTGGCCGGACCCGTTCCCGCCGCGACCGCAGGAAATCCCGGAGCTGGGCGCGACGGTAGACGGATGCTGTACTAGCCATGCCATTACGCTAACTGCGCCATCGGTCGAGCCGCTCGCCGACGGCGCATCGAGCCCCGTCGAGCAAGCACCTGGGGCTCGGGTAGACACCGCGTCCGGATGCCACCCGAACAGAGTCACAGCTTGGTGCGTGGCCAGCCGCTTCGTCGACGTAACACCTGTGCTGCACCGGCCGTCGGCAGGGGTATCTGGCCGATCAACACAGCCTATAGACTGTCACGGGTCACATAGACGACACCGTCAAAGCGGTCGTCGCCATAGGCGCCCGAGATGGTGAGGTGACCGTTGTAAGGGCCTACCTTGGTCACTGACTGACCGTCCCTGAACACGATTTGTAGGCCGTGCTCCGGCTCCCAATCGCATTCACATTCCAGCGATACATAGACATGCTGATCGCCATAGGGATCGCGAAGGACGGTCAGTTCGTCCCCGAATTGGACGTGGTCGAATACCTCTTCTCGTTCGTGATCTCAACGTACCAATCGTCATCACCATTGGCTACGATCTCATCCATGACGTCGCGGTAGTACGCGAAGACCGACGGTGCGACGGCCTGTAGCGCTGACGGTGTCAGTGCCAGAAACTCGCTGACCGCTGTGTGGAAGTCTTCCGGCGTTGGATCGCTATCGTATCCGCTGAGAATCACACGACACGAGGCCCCGTCGAGAACGTCGACAGATATGAGATCGACTCTGTAGCAGCCCAACTCGCTATCGTATGTGAGTGCTCCGAGGCTAGGGATCCGCATGCCGTCAACGTAGCAGTGCGGTTCTCGAGCGCCTGAGGCAAACGTCCGCTGATAGGCGTCCAGCGGCCGCGTGCCAGTACAGCGCTGCTAGGCGAGCGGTATAGCCGCGGTTGCCCACTCAGGTAGCAGCTCGCAGCTCGCGAACCATTCGGGCGGCACGACCTCGAGGACCGGGCTGGCACCGATAATTCCGCCGATGATTGCGCATGTGGTGTCACGATCACCGCCCGACGAGGCGGCTGTCCAGCACGAGTCGGCGAAATCATGGCCGTGGTGAGCCGCGACCCAGAGACAGAACGGAACGGTATCGAGCGCGGAGGTGTCGTGTCCGACTCCCAATTCCGCTGCCGCAGTAACAGAATCACAGACCTCCTCGGCCTCTCTGATCTTGTCTCGGACCGGGCCAGCCGGCGTCCGGTCGGCCACCGTACCGAGGAACTGACTACGGCGTAGCTGCGGTTGCGCCGAGAACAAGACAGCAGCGACAGCCACTGCGACCGCACCGGCTACTGCATCGGGGTGGGCATGAGTGACCACCGCCGAAACTGTCGCCTCATGGACTACTCGGTCCAGGTCGTCAGCGAACCACGCACCCAGCGGCGCCACCCGCATAGAGGCACCATTGCCCCACGAACCCCGTCCATCACGTGCCTGTTGGGCAAGTTCACGCCAGTGATAGCCCTTTTGCCGCATGAGTCGCAGGATCCGGCTCGTCCCGGGCCCGTATCGGCGATAGATGTCGTAATGCTCAGCGAAGGAACGAGCCAGCACTTCCTGATCGATGCGACCGTGGGCACTGAGCACAGCGAAAATCGAGCACGCCATCTGCGTATCGTCGGTCCACAACCACGGCCCGGGCAACAGGGTTCGCGACTGCAACGCGCCATGGTTGATAGCGTCGTCGAAACACGCCCCGAACGCGTCCCCTACCGCCAAACCGCGCAAAGAGGACAGTGCCCGCACCCGTGCATCAGCGTTCATCCAGCCATTCTGACAGTCACTGCGACCACCGGCCCAAGTCTGACATTGCCCGAACGCACGTAGACGACGGTTAGGATGCTTTGAGCCGCAACGGATCTAACCCGACACTGCGGACTCTGGCCGACGCTGTCAGCGCGGTGTGCGGCAATACGGGATGTTCTCGAGAGCGGTCTCGGTGATGCGCTTGCGCAGCGGGCAGGTGCGACTGGGCGTGTCATTCGTGGGCGGCGACGTGGCATCGTCTTCTCCGTACAGGAAGCGGGCATTGCAGGAGTGTGTAGCGAACATCTCACCCCTGCGAGTCGTAGCATCTCCGCATTCCGTACGGTAGGAGCTGCAGATGATCCGCTGGCAGATCTGCTGACCACGGCAAACAAGGCCCTGCCCGAGGTGAGCTGGCTGACGATCAGAAGTGACGCGAACAGGGCTCACAACCGGGTGTGCTGCGACGACGAGCGTGCTGATGCCCTAGCCAATGGATCTCAGAGCCTTGCGGCGAATGAGGTTGCGCCCGTGGAGGATCGGCTCGGTCGTTGCGACTGCTCTGATGCTGCTGGATCATCGAGACGTCTGAACCGTGTCGGGCGAGGAGGGCGTGGCTCGAATCCTCGCTTCAGCTCTCTAACAAGGGATTTGACTACCGATAGGAGCATTGACAGCTAGAATTCGACAGCGCTCCCGGATCGGTCGACGAAGGACAGCAGCATGCCGCTAGAGGTCAACAAGCATGTCCAACGCATACGTCGTTACCAGCCCTTCGACGTCGACACCTCTGAGATGATCTACGAGCTACAGGCAGACTGGACGCAGTCACTGTTCCCCGTCGTGACGCTCGACTATCTGCTGAAGGCCATTGAGCGACCGACCACGAAAACTATTGTCCTGACCGGCGACGCTGGGCATGGCAAGACGAGCCTGTGCGCCAGCCTTCTGACTGCGCTGCGGAACGATGCCGAGACGGTCACCCCAGAGGTTCGGAAGGCAGTTTTCCGCGAGCTGTCCGAGGCCGGCAACGCCAGCCGCCCTATTGGCCAGACCCATAGCGGACGCCCGCTGTACATCATTAAGGATCTCAGCGAGCTCAGTGTGCAGGCGGGTGCTCGCAAACTCGTGGAGCTGCTCGACCCTCCGGACGAGGGCGTCGCGATCATCTGCGCAAACGAGGGCCAGCTACGCAAGTGCGTCGCCGAAGACGACAACCTTGACAAAGGCGGCACCGGTCGCGCCAAGATTCTGGTGACGACCCTTGCGGAAGGCATCATCCGCGGGCAGGTCAGCGACCCCAATGGCACGGTCATTGTCATCAATCTCAACTACCAGTCCGTGGCAGCCGACAACCCCAACGGCGGGCTCATCCCTTGGGTCCTGAAGCAGTGGACCACGACGCAATGGTCACGGTGGAAGCCCTGCGAGGCCTGTGATGCACGGAAAGTCTGCCCAATCCTTGCCAACCGCAACGAACTAAGCGATCCCACCCGCGGGCATCAGCGCCGGGCCGCGATCAGGGACGTGTTCGCCGCGGCCGAGCGCACCGGAGCCGTAGTTACGACCCGTCAGGCGCTGTCGGTGACCAGCTACATGCTCACGGGCGGCCTGTCCTGCGAGAACGTCCATGCCAGGTACCAGCGGTCGCACTCGAACACATTGTGGCAGGCTCCACACTTGTACCACCAGGCTCTCTTCGGTGACCGGCTGACCCAGCAACAGCGTCATATGGTTCCCGCCTTCTTCGCACTACGAAAGCTGGACCCGGGCAAGGTCTCCCGTCGCCAGGTCGACGACCGGCTGGACCCGGACACGGCTGGCGACTTCCCTCCCGCGGACGCCAGCAGTTACCTGCAGAAGGTCCGTACGAGTCGGGACGTTCAGAAGCAGGCCGAACAGTTGCGGGGCTTGTACACGTTCCTGCGACGAGCTGACTTCTTCAACAGCGACGACGACAAGGACCGGTTCGCCCGCATGGGTTTGCAGGCTGGCGACGACTTCGTCAGTGTCCAGGACGAGAACCGGGACATGGCAGACACCAGGGTGCGAGACCGCTTCCTCAAGGGACTGGAAGCCGTCCAGGGCATCCACCGCGCAGGGAGCAACCCTGACTTCTTCATACTTGACCCGGCATTCTTCACCCACCGCGCACGCGCGGCCGTCATCTCACGGCGAGTACCTAGCAAGGGCGTAGAGGTCGTCGACCAGGTCACCCAGTGGCAGCAGGAAGGCCGGACGGGCATCACCCCCGAGATGCAGAACGCCGTCGAGTGGCTCAACCGGGCCATTTACATCCGTATCCCGGCCGTCGCCTCTGACCATGGCGCAGTCTCGGTGGAAGCGGACCTCCTGCGCTTTGAGCTGCTGACTCGGTGGGGCGCGGGCCTGCGTAGCGAGGTCCAGCACGAGGCAGAGATCCGGGGCCTGAGTGGATCCCTGGCAGAGCTGGCTGACTCGTCGAACAAGGACGACGAGATCCAGGTATTGGTGGGCAACGTCATGAGAAAGCTCATGATCGACGTCGGCGACAAGATCAGGTCGGTGCATGCGTGATGGCTGATCGTTCCAAGGCCGAGGTCGTTCTTCGTCTCTTCGGGGTGAATCTCGAACAGCAGGGGCGCGGTTTCTACGTACCGCTTGAGATGCTCGCGATCGCCCGCGGCGTCTACATGGCGCATCAGGAAGACCAGGAGAAGTTCGCAGGACTTCTGGACGCCGGTGCCGACACCGCCTACAAGCGGACCTCGCACGACCTGGCCCGGCGGATCGCGACCAAGACCCGCATCGTCGAGGGCGACGAGAAACTCGGGAAGGCCGTCGAGCTGGACTCTCCCGAGACGTTGGAAACGCTCCACGCCCTGTTCTCTTCCCTGTTGGTCGAGATCCCCGGGCGTCGTAGCCAACCAAGTTGGTTCGGCGCGCACATCTATCCGTTCGTCGGCGAGCTCATCCACTACGACGCAGTCGAGCGACGAATCAAGCAAAGCGACGCATCCCTCACGAGGAGCGCCAAGAAGCGCACGCAGGCTGGCGCGGTCGCAGCTGGCATAAATGCTCCGAGTATCGAGCGCTACCTCTTCCGCGATGGTGGGGGTTGGGCCTACAAAGTCCTGCGCAGCGACCCTGATCCGGACCGCAAAGAAGCGACCCGACAGGGCCTGACCGACCTAGTACAGGACAGCGGCACCCCGCTGGGCAACCTTGCCAAAGCCCTCAGCGCGCACGACTTCGACTACGACGAAGCCCCCGTGGAGGGCTCAGACGCAGGAATCGAGCTGCACGAGGATCTCAGCCCGTGGCCTGACCTACTGAGGGCAGGGACCCGCAACATCGTCACACGGATTTCGACGGTCCCCAGGGCCAAGCGCACCGAGAGCCTCATGCACTGGGTCCCCTACTGCTTGGCACGCCACCAGCTGCACCTCGCACGCACGAAACTCGGTGCTACCGATCGCGAGTCGATCCTGTTGGACTTCGGCAACGAGGCAACCCCGCTGCGCAGAGAGTCGCAGAAGTATCTCACCGGCTGCCGCAATGACATCGTAAACGCGATCAACGTCCAGGCCCGGGAAATGATCGACGAAATCGAAGCCGAATGCGACGAGGTCAAGAAGCGGCGATACGAGAGATTCACCAAGGAAGCTGGCAACGCGGTCGCCTCGCCCCGAGCGTTCTTCAGCGAGACCCTCGCCGCTGTGGGAGCTCTGAACGCGACGGTAGGGCGCCGCCATTTCACTATGAAGCCCCCGATGCTCGAGGGCCTGGTGTCTGCCACCGTCTCGCAGAGTACGGAGATGGAGTTCGACCAGTTCTGCGCACTGCTGTACGAGAAGTACGGGCTCGTGGTGGAAAACAAGGTCGCGGCTGCGAGCCCGTTGGCCTACGAGGTTGACCCATCGGTCCTTGACCACAACGGCAAGGCCTTCCGGGAAAAGCTGGCCGCTATCGGTCTGCTCACTCAGTATTCAGATGCAACCAGCATGGTCCGAGGGGAGCCCCAGTGACCTCCAGCAGTGTCCGAGCCCTAGGTCGATTCGTCGCCGACGAAGCACTCCGTAAAGTCACTGAGATCAGCGGAGCCCGTGCCGTCCTGCGAGTCAGCGGGTTCGATCGGCCGACCGTGGCCGAGGCGCTCCGTCGGACGGCACAGAGTGTGTTGGAGTTGCCCGACCGTCAGGTTGTCGTCAAGGTCGGCACCTCGGAGCCGATCGAAGGCGTACCTGTTGAGTATCTGCTGGATCCACAGGACCAGCTGACCAAGTGGCGTAATTCGGGACAGGGTATGGCGGTGTTGCTCTTCGAGTGGGGGCAGTCGCCAGACGCACAGGGGCTGGCGGCCATGAACGCCCTTGACGATGCCTCAATCCTGGGCGACTACCACGAGGCCGTCGGCGAGCGCGGGTTCGACAGGTTCATGGCAGAAGCATGGCGGGAGGCGGGTGGCATCGGCACCGTTCCAGCCCTGATGGCCACCCTTCTGCCGGAGATCTGGCGTGCGATCACCGACGAGGAGCCCCGGTCCTTGCACCGCTGGGCAGCCTTCCTGGTCGAGACCGCGCACAAGGTGGCAGCAACTGAGGTCCACACCCCTGACGTGGTCTATCCCGAGATCTCTGCAGCCCTGCCCGCTCTTGACCTCTTCCCGGACCGAGGACTCTTCATCAAACCCGCGGCGCTGCCCGCCCGGATCAAGAAGAATGTCTCGGTCAGCGCCTTCAAACAGCCCTCTGGCAAAGAGATCACCGAAGACGACCTGATAGACCGCATCGCGACGACCGAGTTCAGCAAGGAGTCCCTGGACCACATCGGTACGGACTCGGAGACTGCCAAAACTCGCATGCGCAGCCTCGTACTCGACCTCAATCGGAGTGGTACTACCCCGCAGGACCCTCGTCAGCTGCGCTGCGAGCAGGACCTGACCCTCTGGCTTGAAGTCTTCGAGCAGAAGTCCACGAAGATCGGTCTGGGCCAACAGGTCCGGCAGGAGATCGAGAGGACCGCCACAGAGCGGGTCGACGAGTTCGACGCCATGTTGATCGAAGACGCGCTCGACCGCGGAGACCAGGAATCCGCACAGCGCTTCCTTGACGAGGCTCCCACCGGTGGGACCGAACCGCTGGCAGACCTGCTGTCCAAACGGTCGCGCCGCAAAGTCGAGAAGCTTGCCTTCCCAGACTCACAGTTCGTCCAGGACCCACTGCGGGCACTGCTGCGCGAGCTGACGTACTTCGCCGACGAAGAGGAAGGGTCCGTCGTCGTCAGGCTTGAAGGCAATCAGGAAACCGGGCGGTGGAGCCGCTGGCTGTTCGCCTTCCTGTACGCACGCACTCTGCGTGATGTCCAGGACTCCACCGGACTTCGCCTGGCTCTAGAGGTCAACAACTGCCTGCTGGACCTGACCAAACCGCCCCTGCCGGAGGAGGACGAGCCGTTTGACCCGAACACCGAGTGGGCCCCGCTGCGCATCCTGGTCGAGATGGACGGCGCCGCCCAGCGACGCTTTCGCTGGGACCCACTGGGCATCCCAGGGCAGATCGCACTGGCGGCTCTCATCCATGGCTGGCGAAACCCACCTGGCCATGCCAGCAATCTAACCTTCGACACCTTCCTCGGGAAGTTCAATGACCCCCGGCTGTGGCAGGTCGACGAACCTGTGCCTGTCCCCGCAACACGTTTCGCCGGTCAGCTGGAGCGCGTCAAGCTGGAGCATTTCGAGCGGTTCTCCGACGGGCTTGACGCCGGGAACATCAGAGATTATGTCCGCGAGTGGGAAAGCATGCTTCGCGAAGCGCGCACCACCTTGGTTCCCGACAACGCTCCGAACGCAGACCTCGAGGCGGTCGTGCTGGCCGATGTCGTCAGATTGACCAATCGCCGCATGATGATGTTGGCTACCCACCCGCTAAAGCTGCGCTGGCTGGCAAACAACTACGCAGAGGCCGCCGGCAGCATCGAGACTGCCTTGAACAAGGAGGGAGGTCTTAGTCTCAACCAGGAGAACGAGGACCTCTTCTTCGACGCGATCGACCGTATCTCCCCACATGGGACACCGGCGGTGCTCGTCGGGCCCGGCGGCACAATCGCCATTCCGATGCGGGAATCGGCCGGGCACGAGGAGTACGTGCCGGTCCGCTTCGGCGGCAACGAGTCCAAGGACTGGCTCTCCAGCGTGGACGAGACCGCGATCGACGAGATGGTCCGTGTCATCACCGACTACCTGTCGACCTATCCCCACAAGCTCGACGGCCTCCGCGTATTGCTTCTGGACCGAAACGGAGACCCGGTCCTTCCCATGCGCGTGGCAAAGCAGATGCGGGCCAAGAACCCTCGCCTGAAGGTTGATCTGGTTGTGCTGGCTCCCCAAGCCACCCATCACGAGATCATCCAGGGTTTCGACCTACAGTTCTCCGGCGCGGAGATGACCGAGGACAGCTTCCTACCCGACGTCCAACTCATCCTGCAGGCATGGGAGCCCGACCAGGAAGCAGACCTGTCAGGGCTGGAAAACACCATCGATCTCGCTCTGGCTCCGGCCCTGTTCGGCACCCAGACAAGTGTCAAGGAGAGCACCAAGAAGGAGTCCCTGTCCGGCTCCTTCAACTCCTGGAAGCACCCGGCCTCACACAACCTGGCTCAGACCAGCGAGAACGTCGTCAGGGCACTGTTGCCCGAGACCGCCGACGAGACCCTCGAGTCCTGGTCGACCTTGTGCGTGCGCTACGACCGCCGTTCACCGGTCTCCAGGGAGAGTGTCGACAGCATCGACTACTTCGAGATGCAGGTGCAGTTCGACCAGCACCAGGACTTGTTCACCACCCTGCACCGCGTGGCCCACTGGGTTGTCACCCTCGATAGCTTCATCGGCCGTGAGCAGATCGATTCTCTACGTAACCGCCCTGACGTCATCCTCGTCAAGCCCAATGTCGGCAAAAATGAGTCCTACACGCTCATTGTCAGCTCGCAAACCGGTCAGCAGTTCGTCGTCCAGCGACTGCGGCGCCGACTCGAACAGATCGGGGTCGTCACCCCGCAAGACTCCGAAGACACCGCCAAGCGGATCTACGAGGTCGGCCGCAATGTGGCGCCTGGCGCCGTGCTGCGTTCCCTCGGTATCGGCACCACAGTAAACGAAGTCGTCGGCTTGGTCGCCACCCGGTTCGTCATCGACCAGCAGTTCCCCGTCCCTCGGCAGGGCACGAGCCTGGTCACCTGGATCAGCTTCGACGAGCACCATCGCTGGTTCGGCCGAGGACACAAAACCCGTGCGGATCTGGGTCGGTTCGTGCTGACCGTCCAAGACGACGGCACGGTCCAACTGGATGTCCTGGTCGCCGAGTCCAAGTTCCGCCAGACCTTCGACGTCGGCTCGGCCGAGGAACAGCTCAATCGCACCACTGACCTGTGCGAGGACGCCTTCCGCTCGGACGGCGAGGCTCGCCATGACCATCCCTTCTGGCTGGACGAGCTTGCCGCCGCGATCACTCAGACCAGTGGGAATGCCATACCGGCCGCAGACCTTCCAGCCCGCACCATGATCGGCACCGACGACCACCGTCAGGTCGAGGCGAAAATCCTTGACGCCCTGCGCTCCGAGGATGTCCGGCTCGGTTCAGTCACCGGTGTTGCCGTGGCCATCTCCGCTGAGGATGATCAGCCAGCCCCTACGCTCGGAAGCATCGGCAAACACACCCTGGTCAGGCTGAACAAGCATGAGCTGCTGAACCTCATTGGCGCTCTGCGCGCCAACCACGAACCCATCAATGCCGACCACCTTGTTTTCTCTGAAGGCCTCAGTGGGACCGAAAATGTGCCAGACGCTGGCGTCAGGCACTCCTCGCCGGGCAATTCCGCCGAACTGCCCACTGAGGAAGTACCGACTGCACCTGTCGAGGTTTTCGGAGCGACAGCTCCAACAAACGCCCCAAGTGCGCCAGTCGCGCGTCACCCGGCCGCATGGGTGGATCCTGTCTCTCTGAAGGCTCACCGTGGTGGGCTCCCAGAGGAGGAGCTGAGGCTCCGATACAACAGAGTCGTCGACGTCTTCGCCCGCCACAAGGTCGCGGTTACCGCACCGGAGGTCGGCAAGTGGCAGGAAGGACCTGGCTTCTATATCTTCCGGTTCATCCCCAATCCCGGGGTCACCGTGGACAAGCTGACCAACCGACGCGACGAAATCTTCCTGGCCCTGGCACTGCCCTCCGGATTCAGTATTCGCACCCGCAGCGACCGCGGCTCTGTGCTCTTCGAGATCCCTAAGATCGACGACGAGAAGTACGGGATAGACGCCAAAGCACTGTGGCAGCAATGCCCGACCGATCCCGACAGCCTCATCGCTCCGCTGGGCGCCGACATCGAAGGCAACCCGGTCACCATCGACCTGTCCTCCGCGGACTCACCGCACTTGCTGGTGGCCGGCACTACCGGATCAGGAAAGTCCGTCGCTCTGGACACGATCCTCAAAGGCTTGGTCCGGTACGACAAGAACACCCTGCGACTCCGCCTTGTTGATCCCAAGGGCACCGAGCTTGTCGACTTCGAAGACGACCCTCACCTTGATGGCATGATCGGCATGGACGCCGCCGACGCCATCGAGATTCTCGAGGAAACCGTCGAAGAGATGGCTGTGCGCTACGGGGACATGAAGGCGATCCGTTCACGCAAGCTCGTCGAATACAACGCCAAGGTCGGCAAAGCAGAGCGAAAGCCCTGGATCGTCATCGTTCTGGACGAGTACGCCGACCTCACAAGCGATCCCGAGGACAAGAAGCAAATTGAAGCACTGCTCAAGCGCCTGACGCAGAAGGCTCGCGCTGCGGGCATCCACGTCATCGCAGCCACGCAGCGCCCGAGCGCGGATGTTATCTCGACGACCATCCGCTCCAACTTCCCCGCCCAACTCGCCCTGCGCGTCAAGACCGCAACCGACAGCCGCATCATTCTGGACGAGACCGGAGCCGAAGCCCTGGCTGGGCAGGGCGACGCCTTCCTTCACACGGCCAAGGGCACCATACGAGTACAGATCGCCTACGACGGGAGCTGACCAAGGCCCTGCCAAGCGAAAACGAGCGAGCCGTGCCAATCCGTGAACCTACACGTATGGAGCGACCACGGCCGCGATCGTCTGTGAGTACCGACCATCCAATCGGCGATGGCTCGCCGAAATTCCACCAGGGCTGTCCCTCGGCGGCGTCGCGGCCGCACGATGGACCGCGCCGCACGGCGCAGAGTGTCTGCTTGTACCGATCTGTGGGCCAGACTGTGCGGCCTCGCCTGATCCGAACGCCACTTCCGGCGACCCGGGGGTCCACTACGCGAGCCAAAGTGCTGGTCTAGTGTCTCGGCGCACTCATTCTGCGTCTCTGCTTAACTTGTCGTTATGTTCAACGAAGACGGAGTCGGCAAGGTCATAGCCCTTCGAATAGCATCACTGGTCGATGCTGATTCGGCATGGCACAACTATCTGTGGCAGGTCGGAACCCTAAGGGCTATGAGCGACTGCATGGCACTCGCTGATTCGAATACGACCGAAGCGCGAGTGCAGTATGTGATTAATACGGCTCGACGGATAATCAAGAACGATCCAGTCCTATTGGGTCGTCGACGCGGTCAGGTTCTAGACTCCATGCCGAAGAAAGCTGATCAATTTCGGTCCGGAACTCACTCGTACTTCGTATTGCAGCACGAAATAGGCCAACTCGAAAGCGAATATTTCAGCCTATGGCAGAGATTTATTGCGAGCATTGACGAGTGCGAGGATCCTATTTCGACGAAACTGGATCTGAATCTAATTTCTTGCTACATCGCGGGGCATCTGCGCTGGTGTGGGTTCTCGGACAAATGGATCCTGAAGCACTGCAATTATCATATCAAGCATCGCCCAGAAGATTCCACCCTTGAGGAAATGCTAACTTCGGCTGCCCGGGTTGCGCAGAATGGCCCAGGGGAGTATACATTTCTGGTGCCTCTGCCAGTCAACGGCGAGTATGATCTCGACAGCGAGCCGCCATGGTTGTCGAAAAGTGAGTTTGAGGGCAAATTTGCAGAATATATGCCAGGCGAGGAAATGCCTAAGAATGCGGGTGGACTGATCTTCCAGGCGCCAGCAATCGAAAAGTATCGCGCAACCGAGCTATTTGCTAAATTTCTGCAAGACGCGTTGGCGAGAGGTCGTCTAGTCGAAGCAAAGCTGGAACTTAAACCCGACGGTGGGGCATGGATGCATCCAGGCTCCAACGCGTTGGACCTTCCGGACTTGGCGAGCACTACCTTTATCCCCTTGGAATCGTTGGCAATGGGGGGTGACCGCTGGAAGCTTCAAAAGCTTCGCCCGGACGTCGAAGCGGGGTTGGATCTACTATCTAATATCGGGGCAGTATCGATGAGATCTGCGTGCGTGACAACGTGGGCAATGGTCGAGACGATGTTCGCTGATGCATCCGACTTCGGCTCTCTTGCGGACATCTCCGATCGTCCCGCCGACCTATTGACGTGCATGTATGTGACCGATTTGTTTGACAAGCTCGCATCAAGCCATATGATGCTTGGTGATGATGAACTTTCGGTGAAACTCAATGGGGCCGACATGTATCGAAGAGTTGAGCTCACCGTCGATTCCCTTTTAGCGGCGCGAACGTTATGTGTAGACGCCGAGCATGGCCCCATTCTTTTGCAGCAGGCTCGCAATCTAGCGGTCGAAACTGGCCGGTTTAACGTAATCCGTGCCGAGTTCTCGGAGTCTATTCGCAGATTGTACGGATCGCGCAACGAGATCGTACACGCTGGCGTCATCGAGCCATATGGAATGGGTGAAAATTTGAGAGTTGCCGCCAAATTGTTGGCAGCCGTTCTCGACGAGTCCCTTCGTCACTCGCAAGTGTCCCGAGAGCCAGTGGCACTGGTTGCGGCGAAATGTCGCTGGTTATTGAACCGGGTTGAAATTGGGGCGGATATTGCAGGACTCACTACTTTTCATGAGAATTGATCACCTGATCCGAATATTGGTTGTTCCCTTACCGAAGCATGGAAGTCAAATCGAACTATCCAACTCATATGAAGCCCTAGGCCTCGGTGCGAAGTTGCTGATCGAGTTTCGCCGCGGATTCGAGTATGTGCATTGACAGTGGGCGGGGCATACTGTTCGCCTCAAGAAAATCCTGCAGGGGCAGCGGGACAGGGAACTTACGCCAACGGTACAGGAACGTCACTACGTCGACCGGGAAGTGATCACCGATCCCTTCCAGTATCTGGAGATCCTGAAGCTGCAGGACAGTAGGGCGGGCGACACGACCTTGGAACTCGGCGAAGATCGACATGGCGCGATTTCCGTTGTCGAGTTCGGACAGCATCGAGCTGGGGGTACCTGAGTTTGGTACGACGACGATGGGAACGAAGATCGCATCCGGTTGTGGTTGCCCAGACCATCCCAGTCGGCGCACGAGGCCCATGACCGAGGCTAGTTGCTTGAACTTGCGGTTGGTCAGGATCTTGTCCGCGTCTGCGCTGTAGGTCTCTCCGTCTGCAAGGCCCTGCGCCAGAGCGGCGTTCACGGGGTGATGTGTCGCCTCCACAAGGATGCTGATCGGTCCGGCGCGCAGCACCCAGTCGCACACCGAAGGCTTCTGTCCCTTCTTCTCCGTCCACTCACGCTCCATGATGGTTTCGGGGACGAGGGCGTCGATCCGCTGGCTGCGTGTTGCGATGCGTGTGAGGATGCCGCCTACAACGTCCTCGAACTGGTACTTGATCCCCTCGCCGAAACGCTTAGCGCTCGTATCGTCGCCGCTAGCTGCGAAGGCAGCCATAACGTCAAGCTGTGCGGGATCACCGAAGAACCGCTCGGTTGCCCATTGAGAGCGCAGGATCAGTACCTTTCGGTCTCCGAGATCGAGAAACGGGTACCGGGTGAACGTGTACCGCTGGAGCTTGACGTTGCCTCGTTCGCGGTCGGCCGCAAGCTGCTCGCGATAGCGCGCGAGATCCAGCGACATGTTCCCGGTGATGAAGTCCCGCACCTGGCAGTCACCGATGAGGTCGTCGAGACGCACAATGGTCTGACCAGAAGCCCCTGCGTCTGCAACTGCAACGCCAGCTCGGAGGAAGTCTTCGAAGGCGATCCCGGTCGCCGACTTGAAGGTGTCGGCGGGGGTGACACCAAGTGTGTCGGCCGCTCGATCGGCCCACGGTGAGTACCAGAAGTCCACGACGTCAGCCTTGAGACACTCGATCTTGCGAGGCGTGTTGAACAGCATGCCGGCGGTATGCCCCTGAAGGAACTGGTGTGCTGTTGCGTACAACTCGTCAGGTGCCATCGCCTGGAACTTCGCGTCGAGCTGTGCCAAATCGGAGTCGGTCGGCACGTCGGACTCGAACTCGGCGGGCGTCTGCTGTTCGGTGGCGATGGACAGCAGCAGGTGGACCAGCTCGTCCGCGCTCAGCAGTCTCGATGATGCCGAGTCAGTCTCCATCAGCTCGCGCATTAGTTGGACGGTCATCTGCGGGGAAGCCATGACGTTGCCGCGGTTCACCTCCGTCCGAACTGCGGCAACCCAGTCTTCAGTCGTTCGCGCCAGCAAGTCCAACTGCAGCGGTTTGATGTCCCAGTGGGTCGTGGACGCTATGTCCCATCGGGCTTGGATGTCCACCACCCTCACGAGAGCGTCCTGTACATCAATCTCGCACAGCAGTGCTCCCCGTTCCTCTTCGGTCATCGCGGTGATACCCACCATTCCCGCGACGATGGCCATGGGCTGCTGCTGCAACGATTGGATCACCGGGCCGGTCTCTGGCGGTAGACCCGTCAGGTCCGGCGTCGGAAAGTTGATGCCGGGGTTCGTCGGCTGCCTTCTTGCCCTACGTGTTTGCCTATTCGCCACCGGGCAAATATTCCATGCCCATGAAGTGCACAGCACTCGATCAGCAAAGGTAGGCCAAACGGACTGCACGGTCTTGTAGGGCAGCTCGAAGGCGAGCAATTGGTCTGTGACCACGTTCAGCTTGGAGCACGGCTGCGATGAGTATCCGACGCCGGCACACACGGAGTGCGTAAGCAACATTTCACCCCCGCCAACATCGCGACCTCTTCACGCCGCAACCCCGGGGTCCGCCGACGACCCGCCGCGGGCAGACCGACGTCCGCCGGCCCGACCCGCTCCCGCCGCGACCGCAGGAAATCACGGAGTTGCTCACGACGGTGGGCGGACGCTGCACTGGCCATCCCTCCACGCTAACCGCGCCGCCACGGTCCCGGCGACTCGTGGCGGCGCGGTCCGGCTATTCGGCGTCGCGGCTGGTGAAGTCGAAGGAGTCGCCGTCGATGCCCCAGGAGATGATGCGTTCGGGGTGGATGCGGAGGATCACGCGTTCCTGGTGGGGGAACGGGGGCTCTTCGTCGGCGAGGGTCTCCGCGTGGCCGCGGACCTCGATGCCGCGAATTACGTAGGGCTCCAGGGAGACCTGTTGGTCGATGACGAACGACACGCGGCTGCCCGCCTCGACATTGCGGTACTTGCGGCTGGTGCGCATCCGCATGCCGCCGATGTCGATGGTGCCGTCGGGGTTCAGCCGGTAGTTGGTCGGGTTGTTCTGCACGACGCCGTCCGGCGACACCGTGGCGAGTCGGCCGATCCCGGCCTCGGTGAGGAACTGCTGTTCATTGGTGGTGAAGGACATGTCGATGACTCCTCGGTGATGGGGTGGGTTCAGAACAGGATGATCGCGGCGCACAGGCCGGCGATGGCGATGAATTGCAGGGTGACCCGGTACTTCAGGATGCTGTCCCACTTGTCCTGCAGCGCACGGGCATCGGCGGGGATGACGCCGCTGAGCGCGGCGGCGGTCTGCCTGGTGTTGATCGGCTTGGCGACGCGGACGTAGAGGGCGAGCCAGGTCAGCAGCGCGGCGACCGCGATCCCCGCGGCGACCGCGGCGGCGATCTGCCCGGCCAGCACCGCGATCAGCAGTGTGAGCACCGCGGTCACCACGCCGCTCACGCCGACGATCGGCATGCGCTTGTCGCCGTAGTAGTGTCCCCACCCCGCGCTCACGGTCACGGTCGCGTCGTCGAGCTTGCGGTAGACCGACCGCATGATCACGGCCCCGCAGACATCGGTGCCGTAGACGACGGCATTGGCGAGAACGGCGGCGGTGGCGATGATCTGGCCGGTGACAACGAGCATTTCCTGGCTCCCTCTTCGTGATATCTAGCATCGCTAGAAGCTGGAGCAAAGGTAGCATCCGATCGCTAGCATGTCTAGCGTTGCTAGATTCTGAAGCGTGGCCGAGCTGCCGTGTGGAGTCGGTGGACGGGCTTACGCTGAGCAGGTGTCGGTGCTACCTCTGATCTTCACCGCGGGCTGGGCCAGCGGGATCAACGCGTACGCGGTGGTGTTCCTGCTCGGGTTGTTCGGGCGGATCGGGTGGGCCGGTGACGTGCCGCCCGGGTTGCAGCGGACCGATGTGCTGGTGGCCGCCGGCGTGCTGTTCCTCATCGAGGCCGTGGCGGACAAGATTCCGTATCTGGACTCGTTCTGGGATGCGGTGCACACGGTGGTGCGGCCCGCGTCGGGCGCGGTCGTCTCTGCCCTGATCGCGGGGCAGGATGATTCGCTACCCACCATGTTCGCCGCGGCGGTCGGCGGCACCACCGCCTTACTCAGTCACATTGTCAAGGCCGGTTCGCGGATGGCGATCAACGCTTCCCCGGAGCCGGTCACCAACATCGCGATGAGCACCGCGGAGGACATCACTGTCGGCGGAGTCGTCACCCTGGCGGTGTTCTTTCCGGTGTTGGCGGCGGTGATCGCCGCGGTCCTCTTGGCGACCGGACTGTGGGTGGTCTATCTGTGTGCCAGCCGAATTCGTCGCTACCTACGGCGAAGGCGAGAACGCCGCGCCGCGCGAACCGGCCGCGGCGACCCGGCCCTCGAATAGGACGTCGTGACTCGTCCGACGCTCAGAAGTCTTCGATGCGGTACGCGATCACCGGCCACGTGGTGGTGAGATTGAGCCATTCGCTCGCGCCGAGGAACTGCTCCTTCGGGTCGGCATTCTTGTGTATGCGGCGGACGCTGTCGGCGAAGGGGGAAGTGTATTCCAGATAATCGGGGCACACCCATTCTTCTTCTTTTCCATCGCACATGTCGTTTCCGTCGAAGGAGTCCCGAGCACAACGAACCAGGTGCTCGACCAGTGATGTTGCCTCGAATTCACAGGTGAGCCGCGGGTACTGCGCTTCCACCGCGGTTCGCAGACGACGTTCCACGGCGTCCATGATCCACGGCTCGAACCGCGTCATGAGGCCCGACAACCAGGGTCGATCCGGTCGGGGCGATGGTCGGCCGACCAGATGTGCCGCCATGAGCATTTCCAGCCAGACGATGATCCCGGGGTCGTCGGCCAAGTCTGTGACCGCCACCTTCGCGTTCAGATCGATCGCCTCGGCCTTCCAGTAGGCCAGGCGGCTGCGCAGGAAGTACAAGCCGGAGTGGTCGGGTCCCAACACGCGCGTTTGATCGGGGAGCAGAATCTCGAACTGTTCGGCGGCCTTGGCGGGGTTACCCGCTTTTCCCGTCCACCGTGCGAAAAGCGCTCGCGTGTCGAGGGTGAGCTTGTGATCGCGTCCAAGCACCCGCGCGCGGTCGAAAGCCAGCTGCCGATATTGCTTTGCCGCCTCGGGCGCATCGAGTGCCTTGCCGGTCCAATAGGCTTGCCACTCTCGGCTGTTGAGGGTGTCGCTCTCGTCAGGGCCTTTGACGCGGGTGTAGTCGGCGGCGAGGGTCTGGAACTGTTTCGCGGCTTCGGCGGTGTTGCCTGCTTCGCCGGTCCAACGTGCCATGCCCCAGCGGCTGTCGAGTGTGTCGGTGTGGTCGGGGCCTTGAATGCGAGAGCGATCGGCGGTGAGGGTCTGGAACTGTTTCGCGGCTTCGGCGGGGTTCCCGGCTTCGCCGGTCCAACGCGCCATGGCCCCTCGGCTGTTGAGCGTGTCGGTGTGGTCGGGGCCTTGAATGCGAGAGCGATCGGCGACGACGGTTCGGTAGAGGTTCACGGCTTCGGTGGGGTCTCCGGCTTCGCCGGTCGTGCGTGCCAGCCGACTCCGGTTGTTGAGGGTGTCGGTGTGGTCCGGGCCTTGGATGCGAGAGCGATCGGCGACGAGGGTTCGGTAGAGGTTCACGGCTTCGGCGGGGTTCCCGGCTTCGCCGGTCCAACGCGCCAAGCCTCCTCGGCTGTCGAGTGTGTCGGTGTGATCGGGGCCTTGAATACGGGAGCGATCGGCGACGACGGTTCGGTAGAGGTTCACGGCTTCAGCGGGGTTCCCGGCTTCGCCGGTCATGCGTGCCAGCCAACTCCGGTTGTTGAGGGTGTCGGTGTGGTCCGGGCCTTGAATGCGAGAGCGATCGGCGACGACGGTTCGGAAGAGGTTCACGGCTTCGGCGGGGTTCCCGGCTTCGCCGGTCCAACGCGCCAAGCCCCCTCGGCTGTCGAGTGTGTCGGGATGGTCGGGGCCTTGGATGCGAGAGCGATCGGCGACGAGGGTTCGGTAGAGGTTCACGGCTTCGGCGGGTTTTCCTGCCTCGCCGGTCCACCGAATCAACTGCGAACGCGCGTCCAAGGTCAGTGGATGCTCCGGGCCGAGAACACGGGCGTAGTCGGCAAGGACCGCCTCGCACATACTCACCGCTTCCTCGGCGTTCCCGGCCTCCCCGGTTGAATGTGCGGAGTAGGCGCGGGTCTCCAAGGTGCGGCGGTGGTCCGGTCCGAGCAGGCGTAGGGAATCGGCGACTATGCTGCGGAGCTGATCCGATGCTGCGGCATAGTTTTCGGCTTCGCCGAACCAATGCGCGGCGCGCGTCCGGAATTTGATCAGCGTGTCAGCGTCGACGTCATCGGCAATGGCAACCAGTGCTTGCAACTGGTCTCGGGCGCGACGAGCGTCACCCGACATTCCCGCGAGCCGTGCGACGACATACTTGGCGTCGAGTGTCTCCGCGTGCTGGGCGCCGAGGACCCGGACGCAGTCTTCCACGAGCCCCGCGGCGGGATATGCCGCGCGAAGGTAGGCGGAAGTATCGAGGCAGTAGTCCGTGAACGCGATGCGGGTGGTCAGTGTTCTGCTGTCGGTACTGCCGAAAGCTGTTGTGCATTCGGTCAGCAGAGTGGCCATGAGTTCGACCGCCCGGTGCGTGTCCCCAGCCAGGTCGTGGTCCTTGGCCTCGGCGCCTCTCTGGTCGAATTCCGCCATCAGACGCGAAATCTCCGGGGTGTTCACCATCGTCGGTCTGGCGTGTGCCCGTGCGGAAACGAGTGCGGGGAGTGCCCGGCGCAGGGCAGCGGCGAAATCCCCACAGCTGTCGAACCTGTCGTTCGGCGATTTCGAGGCCGCGCGGGTGAGCACCTGGTCGAGCGCGGCGGGTAGATCCGCCCGCGTGCGCCGCAGACTCGGCCACGGTTTGACCAGATGCCCGGTAATCACCTGACCGGGGTGGTCTGCCGCGAACGGTGACGTTCCGGTCAGCAGGGTGAACATCGTGCAGGCCAACGAGTATTGATCGGACCGATGGTCGATGGTCGATGCCGACAGCTGCTCGGGTGACGCGAACGCCAACGTGGCGATGAGGGTGCCGGTGACGGTGAGATGGGTCTCCGAATTCAGCAGGTGGGCAATGCCGAAATCGGTGAGCACCGCGCGTTCGGCACGGCCGACATCAGGGGATGAGCAGAATGTTCGCCGGCTTCACATCCCGGTGCAGCACGCCATTGCTGTGCGCGTAGTCGAGCGCGGCGGCCGCTTCCCCGATGATGCGCACCGCTCGCTCGGCCGTCACAGTGGTGGTGTCGAGCCGTGACGCGTCCACGCCGGGCACGTATTGCATCGCGATCCACAGGTGTCCGCGGTCGTCACCCCGATCGGTGACTCCGACGATGTTGGGGTGATTCAAGCCGGCGACGACATCGGCCTCGCGCAGAAACCGTCGCCGCGCGTCACTGTCACGGGATACGTCCTGCGCCAACAGCTTCAACGCCACACGCTGCGGCAGTCGCGGGTGTCTGGCCAGGTATACCGTGCCCATCCCGCCCTGTCCGAGCATGTCCTCGATGACGAATCCCGCGAACTCATCGCCGAACGTCAGCGTGACCACAACGCGCCTCCCCCTGTGACCCGAGCACTATTGGCAGCATAGCGACAAGTCGGTAACCGACACGATCCGATGAGACAGGCTGCCGGACAACATCATCGTCGCAAGCGCGAACCACTGCCGCAGGCACACACGATGCCGGCTCCGCGCTGGTCAGCGCACCTGTGGCGCGACCTTGGTGCCGAGCAGGTCGATACTGTGCAGTACCTGTTCCGGCGGGAGGGTGCCGACGCTGGTGTGCAGCATGAACCGGTCCAGGCCGAGGGTGTCGCGGACCTCGGCGATCTTGCTCGCCACGTAGTCCGGCGTGCCGACGAACAGGGAACCGCTCTGCGAGCGCAGGGCGTCGAACTGCTCGCGGGTCATCGGGCCCCAGCCGCGTTCGCGGCCGATGGTCGACATGGCCAGCGCGTACGGCGCGTAGAAGTCGGCCACCGCCTGTTCGTCGCTGTCGGCGACGTAGCCGTGCGCGTGCACTGCCACCGGTTGCTTCTCGTGGCCGCCCTCGGCGAGGGCTCGGTGGTACAGCTCGACCAGCGGCTTGAACCTGGCCGGCTGACCGCCGATGATCGCGATCGCCAGCGGCAGCCCGAGCAGGCCCGCCCGGATCACCGACTCCGGGCTGCCGCCGACGGCGATCCACACCGGCAGTGGCCGGTCGTCGGTGCGCGGATAGACGGTGGCGTCGCGCAGCGGCGCGCGGAACCGGCCCGACCAGGTCACCGGTTCGTCCGCGCGCAGGCGCAGGAGCAGGGCCAGCTTCTCCTCGAAGAGGTCGTCGTAGTCGGCGAGGTCGTAGCCGAACAGCGGGAACGACTCGGTGAACGACCCGCGCCCGGCCATCAGCTCGGCCCGGCCGTTCGACAGCCCGTCCAGGGTCGCGAAGTCCTGGTACACCCGGACCGGGTCGTCGGAGCTGAGGACGGTCACCGCGCTGGTCAGCTGGATGCGTTCGGTGCGCGCCGCCGCGGCCGCCAGGACGACGGCGGGCGAGGAGGCCGCGAAATCCTCGCGGTGGTGCTCACCGACGCCGTAGACGTCCAGGCCCGCCGCCTCCGTGGCGACGGCCTCGTCGACGACCTGGCGCAGCCGCTCGGCGGCGGTCGGCGCGGGCCGGTCGCCGGTGGGGTACAGCTCGGCGAAGGTGGTGAGCCCCAGTTCCATGTGAACCTCGTTTCGGGATGCGGTCTGCTCCGGTCATCTCCTAAACGGACCGTGGTCCGGCGAAATTCCCCGCCGTTACGGATGGATGCAGATTATCTATGACAAAACTATAGTGGCCGGTATGACCGCCCTCGCGACGACGCGCACCGAACCCGACCTGTCCTTCCTGCTCGACCGCACGAGTCACGTGCTGCGCACCCAGATGGCGGCGGCGCTGGCCGAGATCGGGCTGACGGCCCGCATGCACTGCGTGCTGGTGCACGCGCTCGAGGCCGAGCGCACCCAGGCGCAGCTCGCCGAGCTCGGCGACATGGACAAGACGACCATGGTCGTCACCGTCGACGCGCTGGAGAAGGCGGGTCTGGCCGAGCGCAAGCCGTCGAGCGCCGACCGTCGGGCGCGGATCATCGCGGTGACGCCGGAGGGGGCGAAGCTCGCCGCGCGCAGCACCGAAATCGTGGACGGTGTGCACCAGGCGGCGCTCGGTTCGCTGCCGAAGGTGGAGCGGGACACTCTGGTTCGCGCATTGAATCTGCTGGTGGAGGGGCAGTTGTCGACCGTGGTGGAGGCGGCGCCCGCGCGTCGCGCACGGCAATAGTCCGTTATAGATTGTCTGCAACGAAACTATCTAGTACGGTCATTTCATGACCTCTTCTCAGCGCATCGCGCTCGCGGTGCTGTCGGCGGCGACGCTGATGACCATCCTCGACGGCAGCATCGTCACCGTCGCCATGCCCGCGATCCAGGCGGACCTCGGCTTCACGCCCGCGGGCCTGAGTTGGACCGTCAACGCCTACCTGATCGCCTTCGGTGGACTGCTCCTGCTGGCCGGACGGCTGGGCGATCTGATCGGCCGCAAGACGATGTTCCTCACCGGCATCGTCGTTTTCACGGCGGCCTCGCTGCTGGCCGGTGCCGCGGGCACCCCGGCGATGCTGGTGGCGGCGCGCTTCCTGCAGGGCGTCGGCAGTGCTCTGGCCGCGTCGGTGGTGCTCGGCATCCTGGTCACGATCTTTCCCGGTCCGCGCGAACGGGCCACGGCCATCGGCATTTTCAGCTTCACCGGGGCGGCGGGCGCGTCGATCGGGCAGGTGCTGGGCGGAGTGCTCACCGATGCGCTGAACTGGCACTGGATCTTCCTGATCAATGTGCTGATCGGGGTGGTGACCGTTCTGGTCGCCGTCACGGCGCTCCCGGCCGACCGCGGTCTGGGCTGGGGCGCGGGCGCCGATGTGCTCGGTGCCCTCCTGGTCACGGCCGGGCTGATGCTCGGTATCTACACCATCGTGGAAGTCGAACGGTACGGCTGGGTGTCGCCGCACACCCTGGGGCTCGGCGCGGTGTCCGGCGCGCTGCTCGCGGGTTTCGTCGCCCGTCAGGCCACCGCGCGACGGCCGTTGCTGCCGCTGCGGATCTTCCGCTCCCGCAGCGTGTCCGGCGCCAATGTGGTGCAGATGCTCACGCTCTCGGCGATGTTCGCCTTCCAGATCATCGTCGCCCTCTACCTGCAGAAGGTGCTGGGCTACAACGCCTTGCAGACCGGGCTGGCCATGTTGCCCGCAGCCCTCGCCATCGGCGGGGTATCGCTGTTCGCCTCGGCCCGGCTGATCACCCGCTTCGGCGAACGGACCGTGCTCATCGCGGGACTGGTCCTGCTGCTGGTCGGCATGTCGTGGCTGATGCGGCTGCCCGTCGACGCGGACTATGTCACCGATCTGCTGCCGATGATGGTGCTGATCGCCGGTGGCGGGCTGGTGCTGCCCGCGCTCACCGCGCTGGGCATGTCGGGTGCCTCGGCCGACGACGCCGGGCTCGCCTCCGGCCTGTTCAACACCACCCAGCAGGTCGGAATGGCGATCGGGGTCGCGGTCCTGTCCACCCTCGCCGCCACCCGGACCGGCGCCGAACTAGCCACGGGCGCAACCGAAGCCGTCGCGTTGACCGATGGCTATCGCCTCGCGTTCACCGTCGCGGCCGGTCTGCTGGCGGCGGCGTTGCTGGTCAGCGTGACGGTGCTGCGCCGACCGGGGACCACCGCCGAGGCGACCACGGCGGACGCGGTCCCCTCCTTCTGAACGGCCGACCGCAGGGGTGGCGTATCGCCCGCCGCCCCTCCGGTCACTACCGGCGGCGGGGCGAGGCCGCGCTCAGCTGGTCGTCGAACCAGCTGACGAGTTCCGGATCGTCGAGGCCGTCCGCGACCAGCAGGGCCGCGGAGAGGTCGTGCGAGCGGGTGTAGGCGTTCTGCGCGGCGACGCATCGCAGCCCGGCAGCCGTCGCGGCGTGCACACCGTTGGCGGAATCCTCCACCGCGACAACGTGCTCGGGCGCGCACCTCGTCCTGGCCAAGACCTCCAGATAGACCGCCGGGCTCGGTTTGAGGTCGGGGACCTCGGTCCCGGTGACCACGACATCGAAGACCGGGCCGAAGGCATGGCGCAGCAGGGGTTCCACCCACGCGCGGGTACCGGTGGTGGCCACGTGCAGCGCGATACCGCGGGCGGCGAGCCGCTCGATCAGCTCCCTGGCACCGGGCCTGGGCTGAATCCGCCCGTCCTCGACCAGGTTCCGCATGATCCGGGTCTTGATGGGGTGCAATCGTTCCGCGAGTTCCCCGGCCTGGGCGGGCGAGCGGCCGGTGCTCTCGAACCAGTGGGCCATCCGCTGGGTGCCGCCGGCGATCCGCAGCAGGTCGCCGTAGCGGTCGACATCCCAGCGGTCGGGGAGCCCGGCCTCGGCGAAGGCCGCGTTGAACGCCACCCGGTGCCCGTCGCGCTCGCTGTCCACCAGGGTGCCGTCGACATCGAAGATCACCGCGTCCAGGCGGGTCATCGGGCACCGCCCAGGTAGTCGCGGACCCGGGTGAGCACCGACGACACGGTGAGGCCGTGGTGGGCCATGACCTCGGCGCCGGGACCGCTGTGCCCGAACGTGTCGATCCCGATCGCCAGGTCGACCACGCCCGCCCAGCCCGTGGTGCTGCCCGCTTCGATGCTGACGGTGTGGGCCGAGGGATCGGGGGAGTAGCGCGTGCGATCCAGCACCGACACCACCCGCACGATGTAGCCGTCGGCCCGGAGCTCGTCGGCGACCGCCACCGCCAGCGCGACCTCCGAGCCGGTGGCGACGATATCGACCAGGTGGCGTCCCTCGGTGACGAGCGGCTCGGTGGTCTCGCTCGGATCACCGTCGGTGGTCGGAGATTCGCCGGTCGTCGTCCTTCGCGAGTCGGCGACGGTGTTGTGTTGCGGCAGGGACTGTCTGGACAGGATCAGTGCGGTCGGGCCGTCGGTGCGGCGCAATGCCAGCTCCCAGGCGAGCGCGGTCTCGGCGTCGTCGGCCGGGCGCAGTACCTGGAGACCGGGGATCAGGCGCAGCGACTCGACGTGCTCGACGGGCTGATGCGTCGGCCCGTCCTCGCCGACCGCGATCGAATCGTGGGTGAGCACGTAGATCACCGGCTGGCCCATCAGCGCCGACAGGCGCAGTGCGGGACGCAGGTAGTCGGCGAAGACCAGGAATGTACTGCCGAACACCCGGAACCCGCCGTGCAGGCTGATCCCGTTGAGGACGGCGGCCATGCCGAACTCGCGGATACCGAACGCGATCGCCCGGTGCGTGTAGTCGTCCCGGCCCAGCACCGGACCGAACGAGGTGCCGGTCGACCCCGCGAGATCGGCCGAGCCGCCCACCAGTTCCGGCAGGATCGGCCGCAGGGCGTCCAGGCAGGCTTGCGAGGACTGCCGGGTCGCGCGCGGCGCGTCACCGACGATGCCGGACAGCGTGTCGTCGAGTCCGGCGGGCAGTGCGCGCGCACCGGTCCGGGTGAACTCGTCGGCGCGTTCCGGTGCGGCAGAAGCGAAGGCGGCGAACCGAACGAGCCAGTCGGCCCGGTCCTCGGCGCCGATCTCGGTGAGCACCGCGCACGTCGCGCGGACTTGCTCGGGGACCGCGAAAGCCGGATAGGTCCATCCGGCAAGCGCTTTGGCCCGGGCGAGCTGATCCGCGCCCAGCGGTGCGCCGTGCGCCTTCGCGGTGCCCGCCACGTCGGGCGCGCCGTGCCCGATCACCGTCCGGACGGCCAGGAAACTCGGCCGCGGATCGTCTTTCGCCCGGGTGAGGGCCGCATCGATCGCGGCGATGTCGGTGCCGTCGGCCACCGTCTCGGTGTGCCAGCCGTAGGCGGCGAAGCGGGCGAGCTGGTCGTCGCCGCAGGATCGGTCGACGGCGCCGTCGATGGTGATGGCGTTGTCGTCCCACAGCACGATCAACCGGCCCAGCCGCAGCTGCCCGGCGAACGAGGCCGCCTCGTGGCTGACACCCTCCATCAGGCAGCCGTCGCCGACGATCGCGTAAGTGCGGTGGTCGGTGATCTCCGGGTAGCGGGCGTGCGTCATCCGCTCCGCCAGTGCCATGCCGACGGCCATCGCCAGGCCCTGACCGAGCGGACCCGTCGTGCACTCGACGCCCGGCGTCTCGCCGTACTCGGGATGACCCGGTGTCCGTGAGCCGAGCTGCCGGAACCGGCGCAGCTCCTCGGTGGGCAGGTCGTAGCCGAACAGGTGCAGCAGCCCGTACAGCAGCGCCGAACCGTGCCCGGCGGACAGGACGAACCGATCCCGATCGGCCCAGGCCGGGTCGGCCGGATCATGGCGCAGATGCCTGCTCCACAACGTCCACGCCATCGGCGCCGCCCCCATCGGCATCCCCGGATGCCCCGAGTTCGCGGCCTCGACCATGTCGGCGGCGAGGAAGCGCAGGGCGTCGACGGCGAGCTGATCGGTGTCGACAGCGGACGCGGCGAGTGGCCGATGAACAGTGGATTCCGGCATGGCGGCGCCTTTCGATCGGGTCCGTCCATCCGACCGCACGCGGGTCGCGCGGCCTTCCCCCGCGCGGGTGGCCGCACGGGTGATTTCTCGCCGATTGCCGTGAGCCCCTGCCGTTTTCCACCGTACTGTGGCGGTATGCCGGAGCCGCCGCCCCCGTTACGGCTGGTGCTCGTCGACGACCACGAGATGGTCCTGCGCGGGCTCGACGCGATGCTCGGCCACTTCCCCGACGAGGTCGCGATCGTCGGCCAGTCGACCACCGACACCGCGGCCCTGCGCCTGATCGACGAGCACCGGCCCGACATCGTCCTGTGCGACGTCCGGATCGGCAAGGCCAGCGGCCTGGATCTGTGCAGGCAGATCACCGAACGGTATCCGGCCACCCGGGTCGTGGTGCTCACCGTCTACGACGACGAGCACTACCTCTACCAGGCGCTGCGCGCCGGCGCGGCCGGGTATGTCCTCAAGCGGGTGGACGGGCGCGAACTCGTCGCCCACCTGCGCCGGGCCGCCGACGGCGAGACGGTCATCGATCCCGCCCTGGCCGGCCGGGTCGCCCTGGCCGCCGCCCGGCTCGACGCGGGGCAGTTCTGGTCGGGCGCGCATCTCGGGCTGACCCAGCGCGAGTCGGAGGTCCTGGGACTGCTGGTCTCCGGGCACTCCAACCGGGCGGTGGCGGGCAAGCTGGTGGTCAGCGAGGACACGGTGAAGACCCACATCCGCGGGCTGTATCGCAAACTGGGCGTGTCCGATCGGAGCGGGGCGATCGCGGTCGCGTTGCGGGAGGGGCTGTTCCGGTGACCGGCGTCGCGCCGAGCGCCGCGCAGCTGGCCCCGCTGCTCGCGGCCGAGGGTGTGCTGCTGTACGCGGTCGACGGGCAGGACCTCACCGTGGTCGACCTCTGGCCCGCCCATCCGTCGGCGAGCGCGCTGACCCTGCAGGTCGGATTCGGGGTGACCGGACTGGTCGCCCGGACCGGCACGCCGGTGCTGCTCGATCGGGATTCGCCGCGTAATGCGATGCACCGCAGCCTGTTACGCCTGGATCCCGACCGGACCATCGCCCGGATGTGCCTGCCGCTGCGCGGCATCGACGACTCGGTGGTGGGAGTCCTCGCCGCCCATCGGGATCCGGCGACACCGTTCGGCCCGGCCGACCTCGCGCGGGCGGAAGGCTACGCCGGCGTGCTCGGCCTGTCGTTGCACGCGCACCGGTTGTGGCGCACCGTCACCCGGCATCGCACCGAACGGGATCGCCTCGTCGAACAGGCGATCTCGGCGCAGGAGACCGAGCGCAGGCGGATCGCGTTCGACCTGCACGACGGGGTGACCACCGCGCTCGCGTCGATGTCGTTCCACCTGTCCGCGGCCGACCTGACCGTCTCCGAACTCGCCGCCCACGTCGCCGCGGGCGACGAGTCGGGCCTGCGGGCGCTGGAGCGGGCCCGCGCCGAACTGGTCGGCGCTCGGACCCTGGCCGACTACGCCTACAACGAGACCAGGGCGGCGATCTCGGGCCTGCACAGCCTCGTCCTCGACGACCTGGGCCTGGTCGCCGCGCTCGAATCGCTGGTCCGCACCGCGAGCACCGGCGGTGGCCCGGCGATCGAATTCCTCGTCGACCCGGCCGCCGCCGTCGGCGACATCCCCGAGCACGCGGCCGCCGCCCTGTACCGGATCGCGCAGGAGGCGCTGGTGAACGCGGTCAAGCACGCGGGTGCGAGCCGGATCGTGCTGTCGCTGCGCCGGGTCGGCGACTCGGTGGTGCTGGGGTGCTCCGACGACGGCGCGGGGTTCGACCCCGCCGCGCGCCGGGCCGAACGGTCCGCCGACGCCGACCAGCACTTCGGGCTGAGCTCGCTCGCCGAACGCTGCGCCGTCATCGAGGCCTCGCTGCGCATCGAGTCGCTGCTGGGGCGCGGCACGATCGTGCTGGTCGAGCTGCCGATCCGGTAGTCAGCGGGTCGCGTCGGCGGCGCTGCGGCAGTTCGCCAGCAGCACCCGCTGGGCGTCGGCCACCGTGGCGGGCGCCCCGGCCCACGTGTGCAAGGCGGCGCTGACCAGCGCCCGCCCGAACGAGAACGTGACCGACCACGGGCGGTCGCCCCTGGCGTGCAGCGCGCGCAGGTAGTCGCAGACTTGCTCGGTCGGCTGACCACCGGAGAGGAAGGCGATGCCGGGAACCGCGGCGGGCACGGTGTCGCGCAGGACCTCGAACGTCGCCACCACCACCTCGTCGGCGGGTGCGGGCGCGGCGTCGAGTCCCGGCGTCACGAAGTTCGGTTTGAGCACGATGCCGGTCAGGTCTACCCCGGCGGCGTCGAGGGCGGCGAACAGCGAGCGCAGGGCGAGCCGGGTGGCCTGGGCGGACGCGGCCAGATCGTGCTCGCCGGTGCACAGCACCTCCGGCTCCACGATCGGCACGATGCCGTGCTCCTGACACAGCGCGGCGTAGCGCGCCAGCGCGTGGCCGTTGGCGTGGGCGGCGTAGGGCGTGATCGTCCGCACGTCGAACACGGCCCGCCACTTGGCGAAGGCGGCCCCACGCTCGGCATAGGACGCCAGCCGGGCGCCGAGCCCGTCGAGTCCCTCGGTGACCAGCGCGCCCGCCTGCCCGGGCAGGGCGGTGGTGCCGGTGTCGACCTTGATGCCGGGCAGCAGGTCGAGGTCGCGGGCCGCGACGGGGAAGGGGCGGCCGTCGGCGAGATCCTGGCCGAAGGTCTCGTCGCACAGGATGATTCCGCTGACCCGATCCGCCAGCCCGTCGGCGGTGAGCAGCAGGGCGCGATAGTCGCGCCGGGCAGTCGCGCTCGCGGGGACGCCAGCCTGTTCCAGGCGGGCGGACATGGTCGTGATCGACTCGTCGGCGGCGAGAATGCCGCGGCCGCCGCCGGTCAGCTGCTGGGCGACGGCGGCGAGGGGCGGGGCGGGAAGTGTCGTCATGGTGACAGCGTGCGAGCGTGACGGTCGTCCGTCCTCACCCCTGCGGGCGAAACCGGGTGTGAACCGCCGCGTTGACAACCGCGCCGAAACTGGGAAGCCTGAGGTCATCCAGTCCGATCGCAGTGCCGCGGCACGGGAAGAAGCCGGTGATGACCTCGATCGACGACCCCACCGACGACCTGTCGGTCACCCCACCCAAGACCTGGGCGGCCGGTGTTCCCGGGGTGGTCCACGCGCTCGAGTACTCGCTGTCGCAGACCTCGGCCGCACGCACCGCGCTGACGCTGCTCAACGTCAACCAGGCCGCGGGGTTCGACTGCCCCGGCTGCGCCTGGCCGGAGCCGAAGCACCGGCACAAGAACGAGTATTGCGAGAACGGCGCCAAGCACGTCAGCGACGAGGCGACTACCCGCCGGGTGACCCGCGAGTTCTTCGCCACCCACACCGTCGACGAACTCGACGCCACCTCCGACTATTGGCTCAACCAGCAGGGCAGGCTGACCGAGCCGATGGTCAAGCAGCCCGGCGCCGTGCACTACGAACCGATCGGCTGGGACGCCGCCCTCGACCTGATCGCCGACACGCTACGTGGCCTGGACTCGCCGAACGAGGCGCTGTTCTACACCTCGGGCAGGCTCAACAACGAGGCCGCGTTCCTGCTGCAGCTCTTCGCCCGCGCCTACGGCACCAACAACCTGCCCGACTGCTCCAACATGTGCCACGAGTCCAGTGGTTCGGCGCTGAACCAGACCCTCGGGGTCGGCAAGGGCAGCGTGTCGCTGGACGACATCTACGCCGCCGACCTGATCTTCGTCGTCGGCCAGAATCCCGGCACGAACCATCCCCGGATGCTCTCGGCGTTGGAGGAGGCCAAGCGCAACGGCGCGAAGGTCGTCGCGGTCAACCCGCTGCCCGAGGCCGGGCTGATCCGGTTCAAGAACCCGCAGGTCCCGCGCGGGGTGATCGGGCGCGGCACCGCGATCGCCGATCACTTCCTGCAGATCCGGCCCGGCGGTGACCTGGCCCTGTTCCAGACCCTGAACCGGTTGCTGCTCGAAGCCGAGGACGCTGCTCCCGGCACCGTCCTCGACCACGAGTTCATCCGCGAGCACACCCACGGCTTCGAGGATTTCGCCGCGCACGCCCGGGGAATCGGCTGGGACGACGCGCTCACGGCGACCGGTCTGACCCGGGCGGCGATCGAGGACGTGCACCGGGAAGTCCTCGGCGCGAAGAAGATCATCGTGTGCTGGGCGATGGGCCTGACCCAGCACAAGCACGGCGTGCCGACGATCCGCGAGATCGTCGACTTCCTGCTGCTGCGTGGCAATCTCGGCCGCCCCGGTGCGGGCGTGTGCCCGGTCCGCGGGCACAGCAACGTCCAGGGCGACCGCACCATGGGCATCTGGGAGCGGGTACCGCAGTGGTTCCTCGACGCCCTCGGTACCGAGTTCGGCTTCACTCCGCCGACCGCGCACGGGCTGGACTCGGTCGACGCCATCCGCGCCATGCGCGACGGCCGGGCGAAGGTATTCGTCGGTGTCGCGGGCAATTTCGCGCGGGCCACGCCGGACAGCGCCGTCACCGAGGCGGCGCTGCGGCAGTGCGCGCTCACCGTGCAGATCTCCACCAAACTGAACCGCTCGCACACCGTGTGCGGTGCGACCGCGCTGATCCTGCCCACTCTGGGGCGCAGCGATCGTGACATCCAGGCCACCGGCGAGCAGTTCGTCACCGTGGAGGACTCGATGAGCGAGGTCCACGCCTCGCGCGGCCGCCTCGACCCGGCGTCGCCGCACCTGCTCAGCGAGGTCGCCATCATCTCCCGGCTGGCCCAGCGCACGCTCGGCACCACTCCGGCGATTCCGTGGGCGGAGTTCGAGGCCGACTACGACACCGTGCGCGACCGCATCTCCCGGGTGGTGCCCGGCTTCGAGAACTTCACCGAGCGGGTCTCCCGGCCGGGTGGGCTGCGGTTGATCAACCCGGTCAACGAGGGTGTCTACCGCACCGCCAGCGGAAAGGCGGAGTTCACCCGCAACGACTTCACCTTCCTCGATGTGCCGCCGGGGCATCTGCTCTTGCAGTCGCTGCGCTCGCACGATCAGTGGAACACCATCCCGTACGCGAACAACGACCGCTACCGGGGCATCCACAACGCGCGCCGGGTGGTGATGGTCAACCCGGACGACCTGGCCGAGCTCGGCCTGGCCGATCGGGATGTGGTCGACCTGGTCAGCGTCTGGCACGACGGGGTCGAGCGGCGCGCCGAGAACTTCGTGGTGGTCGCCTACCCGGCCAGCCGCGGCTCGGCGGCGGCCTACTACCCGGAGACGAACGTGCTGGTCCCGCTCGACAGCGTCGCCGACATCAGCAACACCCCCACCTCGAAGGGGATCGTGGTCCGGCTCGAACCGCGACACAGCGCCGGGTAGGGGCGCTGGCTACACTCGCTGCTATGTCCGTGCGCACCCGTCAGCCACTCGTTCCCGGCACCCAGTCGCCGATCCGCGACGTCCCGCGTTCCATCGAGCGTCCCGAGTACGTGTGGAAGAAGACCGCGAACGAAGGGCGTGAGCCCTGGGTGCAGACGGCCGAGACCATCGAGAAGATGCGGGTCGCGGGCAAGATCGCCGCGCAGGCCCTGGAAGAGGCGGGCAAGGCGGTCGCGCCCGGCGTCACCACCGACGAGCTGGACCGGATCGCCCACGAGTACATGTGCGACCACGGCGCCTACCCGTCGACCCTCGGCTACAAGGGCTTCTCCAAGTCCTGCTGCACCTCGCTCAACGAGGTCATCTGCCACGGCATCCCGGACTCGACCGTGATCGAAGACGGTGACATCGTCAATATCGACGTCACCGCCTTCATCCACGGCGTGCACGGCGACACCAACAAGACCTTCCTCGCCGGCGATGTCGACGAGGAGGTGCGGCTGCTGGTCGAGCGCACCGAAGAGGCCACCAACCGGGCCATCAAGGCGGTCAAGCCGGGCCGCGCGCTCAATGTGATCGGCCGCGTCATCGAGGCCTACGCCAATCGCTTCGGCTACGGCGTGGTGCGCGACTTCACCGGCCACGGTGTCGGCCCCACCTTCCACAGCGGCCTGGTCATCCTGCACTACGACCAGCCGGAGATCGACTCGGTCATCGAGCCCGGCATGACCTTCACCATCGAGCCGATGATCAACCTCGGCGGCATCGACTACGACATCTGGGACGACGGCTGGACCGTGGTCACCAAGGACCGCAAGTGGACCGCCCAGTTCGAACACACCCTGGTCGTCACCGAGACGGGTGCGGAAATCCTCACGCTGCCGTGAGTCGGTCCGCGGGTGCGCGGGACGACGCGCGACTGCGCGGGGCGCTGCTGATCGCGGGCACGACCTCCGACGCGGGGAAAAGCGTTGTGGTGGCGGGTATCTGCCGGATGCTGGCGCGGCGTGGTGTGCGGGTGGCGCCGTTCAAGGCGCAGAACATGTCCAACAACTCCGTCGTCACCCTCGACGGCGGGGAGATCGGGCGGGCGCAGGCGTTGCAGGCGCGGGCGTGTGGGCTGGAGCCGAGCGTGCGGTTCAATCCGGTGCTGCTCAAACCCGGCAGCGATCGGCGCTCGCAGCTCGTGGTGCGCGGCAAGGCCGTCGGGACCGTCGGCGCGCGAGACTATTTCACACGCAGGCAGCAGCTGCGCGAGGTGGTCGCGGCCGAACTCGCTTCCCTGCGCGCGGAATTCGACGTGGTGATCTGCGAGGGTGCCGGATCGCCCGCCGAGATCAATCTGCGGGCCACGGATCTGGCGAACATGGGGCTGGCGCGTGCCGCCGAGCTGCCGGTGCTCGTGGTCGGTGACATCAATCGCGGGGGAGTGCTGGCGCATCTGTTCGGCACCGTGGCGGTGTTGGAACCCGAAGACCAGCAGCTCATCTCGGGTTTTCTCGTCAACAAGTTCCGTGGCGACGTCGCCCTGCTCCAGCCCGGCCTCGACCAGCTGACCGCGCTGACCGGTCGCCCCACCCTCGGGGTGCTGCCCTTCGCCGAGGACCTGTGGCTCGACGCCGAGGACTCCCTCGGCACTGTCGCGGGCACGCCCGTCGGCCGTCCCGGCCCGCCGCACGGCACCGAGTGGCTCACCGTCGCCGCCGTTCGCCTGCCCCGCATCTCGAACTCCACCGATATCGAGGCCCTGGCCTGTGAACCCGGCGTGGCCGTCCGCTGGGCCGACGGCCCCGATCAGATCGCCACCGCCGACCTCGTGGTGGTGCCCGGTTCCAAAGCCACCGTCTCGGACCTGGAGTGGTTGCGCACCAGGGGAATCGGTGAGGCGCTGCGTGCGCGCGCGGCCGCTGGACGCCCGATTCTCGGCATCTGCGGCGGCTATCAGATGCTCGGATGCCGGATCACCGACGGCGTGGAGTATGCGCGTCCGGCGGGTTCCGGCGAACACGCCACGGCTGTCGCGCCGAACGGTCGCGACGCGGACGGCGAGGATGCGGCGCGACCGGACCAACCGCCAGGACTCGCCGCACCGGGCGAGAACCCCTGGGTTGCAGAAGGTCTCGGCTTGCTCGACCTCACCATCGAGTTCGCGAACCCCAAGATCGCCCGACAGATCTCGGGCCATGCCGACGGCATCCCCGTCACCGGCTACGAGATCCACCACGGCCGCGTCCGGCACAGCGGCGACCCCACCTGGCTGACAGTCGACGGCATCCCCGAAGGCAGTGTGCGCGAGGCGATCTGGGGTACCCACGTGCACGGGCTGCTCGAATCCGACGAGTTCCGCCGCACCTGGCTCGCCGAAGTCGCCCTGCGCGCCGGCCGCACCGGCTTCCGCGTCGCCCCGGACACCTCGGTCGCCGCCACCCGCACCGCCCAACTCGACCTGCTGGCCGACCTGATCGAACAGCACGTCGACCTGGCCGCCCTCGACGCCCTGATCAGCTGTGGCGCGTCACCCGATCTACCGACCGTGCGTGCCGAACTCGATCGCCCCGACGTCGGCTGAGAGACCTCGGCCACCTGTCGCAGCAGCACGAGCGGGCGGTGGCTCAGTCCCCGGCTGACGCCGTTTTCTCGGCCACGGCAGGCCGCGCCCGGGCCAGCGCATACGCGGCGAAGCCGAACACCAGGGCGGGCCCACCGAGGACCAGGACACCGATCAGCCAGACGAAATCGGTCGCAGCGGTCGCGGCCGATCGATAGGCACCGGTGTCTACGCCGATGTCGATGAGAACGATCCGGGCACTGACCGTTTCGCCCGCCGTGACACCGAAGAGGCGGATCGTGCGGCCGTCCTCGACACTCGTACCGATACCCGCCCGGCCGCGGCCGCCCATGGTCCCGCTGGAGCTCTCGTCGACGTGGACCGTGACCTCTCGACCGAATCCCAGCAGGTAGGCGGTGGCGTTGATCGGCTGGGTGATCCCGAACAGGGCCCCGGCCCCGAACACGACGGCGCCGACGGCGCACAGCACACTCTGGACAATCCGCTTCACAATCCCCCCTCGACCTTCGGCTCATCCTACGGTGCGTCGACCGGCGCGCCGCGGTCTCGTCCGGCGCTCGGCCTCAGCCCGCGGCGAAGGACCGGCTGAACGACTGTCCGGCCGAGACGCGGGCGCGCATGCCGGGCAACCGGAGCAGCTCGTAGCGCCGCAGGTCGGGTTCGGCGCCGGACAGGACCTCGGCCAGTGCCGCCGCGTCGGTGACCGCTTCCTCGAAACCCGCCCCGGTCATCGGGGTCTGCGCGTGGGCGGCGTCGCCGAGCAGGGCGAGGCGGCCGTCGACGACGCGCCGGGGCAGGTACTCGGTGATCGGGGTCGCGATGACCTCGCGGTTCTGGAACGCCTCGATGACGCCGCTGCGCCACGGTTCGCTCCACCGGGTCCGCGCCGTGCGGATCATGTCGTCGTAGACCTCGTCGGGAACGGCCTGCGGGCGCGGTGTGTACTTCACCTCGGTGCCGTCGACGGCGCCGATCCGGCGCAGCAGGGCCGTGTGGTTCGGGTCGAACCAGCCCCAGCCGTAGCGGGAGACGCCGCCGTCGCGGTCGATGAGCGGGTAGACCGCGAGCATGTCGTCGGCGCCGGAATGGAAATCGGGTCCGCCGGCGCGATCGGCGAAGGCGGCGGGCAACTCCGACTGTCCCAGCCACACAACGTATCCCGCGTACCTGGCGACCGGGCGATCGGCGTCGACGGTGCGGCGCACCACGCTGCGGTAGCCGTCGGCGCCCAGCAGGACGTCGGCGGTGTGGACCGCGCCGTCCTCGGTGCGCGCCCAGGCCGCCTTGTCGTGCTGGCCGACCGCGACCACGGCGGCGTTCTCGACGACGGTGATCAGCGGTTCGGCGTCGGCCGCGGCGCGCAGCGCCGAGTAGACGTCCCACCACGCGTGCGGATAGGTGCCCTGGCCCATGGCGACGGGGCCCAGCGCCGCGCCGACGATGTCACGCGCCGCGGGACCGAGGGCGCGGCTCAGGCTCGCACCGGACACCAGAATGGCGACGCCGCGCTGCGTGCGCCCGCCGGTCCGCTCCAGCACCGTGCTCCGGCGGCCACGCGCGGCCAGGGCCAGGGCGGTGGTCAGCCCGCCGAGCGAACCGCCCACGATCAGCGTCGGCGTGTGCGCCGCGGCTCCGGACACGGAAACGGCCATGACCTACTCCTTCTCGAACGTCGAAGTGCCGGCGGGTCGGCCCGACCTCGCGCGGCGACGCAACCACCTGGGGAAAGTCGCCAGTGGTGCTCGTACCGACAGTGGCAGCTCCCCGCGCGTCCGTGCAGGGGACAAAATGTTCCCAGGATGCGCACGCCCCCGCTCCGGTCGCCGGTGACCCGGCTCTTCCCCCTCGCACGATGTGCGGCCGGTCTCTGCTCACAGCCCGGCGGGCGCGGTTGTGACAGGTTCGGCAATTCGGCCCTTCCCGGCTGGGAAAGCCCAGGACACGGGCGAAAACAGACCGGCCGGGCGGAGCGCAACACGCTGCCGTGTTCAGCCGGGCCGTGTACCGTTCACCGGCATGAAATCTCGGCAGATCACGGTCGGTGACCGGGCCTGGACAGTGCGGGTCGACGGCCCCCAATCGCGGCACAATGTGCTGTTGCTTCCCGATGCGGACGATCCGGCCGACGTGTTCGACACCGTGTGCGCGCGGCTGCACGAGTCCGATCTGCAGACCGTCGTGCTGGAGTCCGTCGAGGGGCTGGAGCCCGCGGCGATCCACGTGATTCTCGACGAGCTCGAGCTGCCCTACGCCAATGTGGCGGGGCGCGGTGCGGGCGCGGCGCTGGCCTGGCGGCTGTGCGCGGGCCGGTTCGGGCGGTTCATGAGCCTGGTCGTCGCCGATCACGGTCATCCGGCGGTGCCCGGCGCCGACAGCACCGCGCCCGACTCGACCTGTCCGCCGCTCGAGCTGCCGGTCACCATGCTGGTTACCAAGAGCCTGCCGCGCGCCGTCGCCGACGCGTCCGGCCGCTACGTGTACGGCGAGTTCCGGGTGGTGCCGGTCGAGGTCGACAACATCGCCACCGAGGGCGCCCACGAACTGGCCACCGAGATCGTCCTGCGCACCAGCCTCTGGTGAGCAGCGGGCCGGGACCATCCGGTCCCGGCCCGCCACCCGCTTTAGTTCTTGCGGTAGGCCGCCAGCCAGTCCAGCCAGCTGTCGGTTTCGGCGAAAGCGTTGGCGCGCACCGCTTCCGCGGACAGGAACACGTCGTGGCGGGCGCCGTCGATCGGCACGATCGTGGTGCGCTCGCCCAGGCAACCCGCCCAGCGCTGGATCTGCTTGACGTCGAGCACGGCATCGGCCACGTCGACGGCGGGGCTGTGCGCGCGGGCGAACTTGGTCAGCCGCGAGCGCAGGATCAACGCGGGCACCCCGATCGCCAGCCCCTGGTGCAGGCGGGCCTGGCCACGCCGGATGGCGCGCAGCCAGCCCAGCCGCACCGGCTCGCCGCTGAGCGGCTTCCAGTCCAGGTTGTAGTCCCACTCACCCGCGCGGCTGTGGTGCAGGCTGTCGCCGTAGGCGGTGCTGACGCCCATGCCGGGGAGCTGCGCGAATGCCCGGACCTTGCCGACCGCGTTGATGATCGGCGTGCCGACGGTGCGGTAGTACGCCGGGCCCTGCAGGTCGAACCACGGGCTGTTGAGCACGACGCCGACGATCCCGGCCTTCGCGGTGCCGCCCGCGGCCTCGAGCCGGTCCAGCCACAGCGGCACCACGAGTCCGCCGGTCGAATGCGCGACGATCAGGACGTCGTCGCCGGTCTCCGCGCGCGCGATGCGCAGCGCCTCGTTCAGCTCGGCGTCGTAGAGCGCCAGGTCGCTGACGTAGTGCGCGCTCTGCCCTTCCCGCCGCGAACGACCGCATTTGCGCAGGTCGAGGGCATAGAAGCGGTGACCGCGGGCCGCGAAGTGCTCGGCCAGGTGCTCCTGGAAGAAGTAATCGGTGAACCCGTGCAGGTAGAGCACGGTCGGCGCGGTGGCCGGTGCGGCGGCGTCGGGCAGATAGCGGACGAGGGTGGCCACCACCTCGCCCTCACCGTCGGGATCGGGGCCGAGCGGCAGGGTGCGCTGCTGGTAGTCGGTGCCGAGGACATCGGGTTGCCACTGCTCATCGGTCCGATCGGCGGTGCCGGCGGGATCGAGTGAGGTTTCGTTCGTCACACCGCTCAATCTATCGCGCGGTCAGCGCGACGTGCAGTGTTGGTTTAGATCACATTCGGGAGGTCGGTTGCGGTACTCCGAACGGCTGAGGTGCACAATTGGCTTCAGGTGAACGACGGGTAACCTACCCCCCGGCGATTCACCGCGAGTCGCAACAACCCCAAAGCGCCCGCGCCCAAGCGAACTCACTCCGGTGGGTAGCTGAGAAGGACAAGGAAGTCGAAGTACCCGTGTCGAACGCTGCGAAGACCGAAAAGACCGATGTAGTACTCATCGGCGCCGGCATCATGAGTGCCACGCTGGGCGCGCTGCTGCGGCAGCTGCAGCCGGAGTGGACCATCTCGGTGTTCGAGCGGCTCGACGCCGCCGCCGCGGAGAGCAGCGATCCGTGGAACAACGCGGGTACCGGTCACTCGGCGCTGTGCGAGCTCAACTACAGCCCGCAGAACGCCGACGGCTCGGTCGACATCGGCAAGGCCGTCGACATCAACGAGCGCTTCCAGGTCTCCCGGCAGTTCTGGGCCTCGGCCGTCGACACCGGCGTCCTCGACGACCCGTCCGGGTTCATCAACCCCATCCCGCACGTCAGCTTCGTGCACGGCGCCGACAACGTCGACTACCTGCGCAAGCGCTACGAGGCGCTGGCGCCGCACCCGCTGTTCCGCGGCATGGAGTACATCGACAGCCCCGACGAGTTCGCCGCGCGCCTGCCGCTGATGGCCAAGGGCCGTGACTTCACCGACCCGATCGCGCTGAACTGGACCGACGGCGGCACCGATATCGACTTCGGCGCGCTCACCAAGCAGCTGCTGGCCTACATCGGCAAGTCCGGCGGCGAGATCGCCTTCGGCACCGAGGTCCGCAATCTCGACAAGCAGTCCGACGGCAGCTGGAACGTCACCGTCCGCAACCTGCGCACCTTCCAGAGCAGGGTCGTCAACGCGAAGTTCGTCTTCGTGGGCGCCGGTGGTGGCGCGCTGCCGCTGCTGCAGAAGTCGGGCATCAAGGAGGCCAAGGGCTTCGGTGGCTTCCCGATCAGCGGCCAGTTCCTGCGCTCGACCAACCCCGAGCTGATCGCGGCGCACGAGGCCAAGGTCTACGGCAAGGCCGCCGTCGGCGCGCCGCCGATGTCGGTGCCGCACCTGGACACCCGCGTCATCAACGGCCGCAAGGGCCTGCTGTTCGGCCCCTACGCCGGCTGGACCCCCAAGTTCCTCAAGGACGGCTCCAACGCCGACCTGTTCAAGTCGATCAAGCCGAACAACATCGGTTCGCTCGTCGGCGTCGGCCTCACCGAGATGGGCCTGACCAAGTACCTGATCAGCGAGCTGCTCAAGTCGCAGGCGGGCAAGGTCGGCGTGCTCGAGGAGTTCCTGCCGCGCGCCGAGGGCCGCGACTGGGAGCTGATCACCGCCGGTCAGCGCGTGCAGGTCATCCGGAAGAAGGGCGCGGGCGGTGTGCTCGAGTTCGGCACCGCGGTCATCTCCGCCGAGGACGGCACCATCGCCGGCCTGCTCGGCGCCTCGCCGGGCGCCTCGACCTGCGTCACCGCGATGCTCGACGTCATGCAGCGCTGCTTCCCCCGCGAGTACGCCGACTGGACCCCGCAGCTGAAGCGGATGATCCCGTCGCTGGGCCAGAAGCTGTCGGAGAACCAGGCCCTGTTCCAGGAGGTCTGGGACTGGACCAACAAGTCGCTGAAGCTCGACGCGAAGAACACGCCCGCGCAGCCGGAGGCCCCGACCTACGCGCAGGTGTGATAGCAAGACGCGATGATGTCAACGGTCGCATTGAGACGGGCATGGGCGGCGGATCTGGACACCGCCACCCTGTACCAGCTGTTGAAACTTCGCGTCGACGTGTTCGTCGTCGAGCAGGCCTGCGCCTATCCCGAACTGGACGGGCGTGACCTGCTGCCGGAGACCCGGCACCTGTGGCTCGACGACGAGGGCGAGGTCATCGCCACGCTGCGGTTGCTCGAGGAGCACGAGGACGGGGTGACCAGCTTCCGGCTCGGCCGACTGTGCACGGCCGTGCCCGCGCGTGGGCACGGCTACACCACCCGGCTGCTCCAGGCGGCACTCGCCGAGACCGGTTCGGCCACGGTCCGCCTGAACGCGCAGTCGTACCTGGTCGACATGTACGCCAAGTACGGCTTCGTCGCCGACGGCGCGGAGTTCCTCGACGACGGTATCCCGCACGTCCCGATGCGTCGGGGCTGAACATCCCCCGCGAGGTCCCCGGCACCGTGCCGGGGACCTCGCGTCGTTTCGGCCGCCGATGCCCCGCGTCCGGAGATGATCATGGCGCGAATACAGTGGGGGTGTGCCTGGTTTTGCTGATGTCGCCGCTGGTCCGCACACCGCCGCTCGCTCGGCGGGTGAGGCGGGCTTCCCGTTTTCGGCGGTCGTCGGCCAGGAGCGCCTGCAGCTGGCGTTGATTCTGTCGGCGGTGCACCCCGGGATCGGCGGCGTGCTGGTGCGCGGCGAGAAGGGCACCGCGAAGTCGACGGTGGTGCGCGCGCTGGCCCAGCTGTTGCCACCGGTCGTCGACGAGAGCGGCGCGCGGCCCGCCCGGCTGGTCGAACTGCCGGTCGGCGCCACCGAGGACCGCGTCGTCGGGTCGATCGACCTCGAGCGCGTGCTGCGCGACGGCGAGCAGGCGTTCCGGCCCGGTCTGCTGGCCGCGGCCCACCACGGCGTGCTCTACGTCGACGAGGTGAACCTGCTGCACGACCACCTGGTCGACGTGCTGCTCGACGCGGCGGCCATGGGCCGGGTCCACGTCGAGCGCGACGGCGTCTCGCATTCGCATCCGGCGCGCTTCGTGCTCGTCGGCACCATGAACCCCGAAGAGGGCGAGCTGCGGCCCCAGCTGCTGGACCGGTTCGGTCTGACCGTCGACGTGGCCGCCTCCCGCGAGGTGGACACCCGCATGGCCGTGGTGCGCAGGCGCCTGGACTACGAGGCCGACCCCGCCGGCTTCGCCGCGCGCTACGCCGACGCCGACGCCGTTGTCGCCGAACGGATTCTGACCGCGCGCGACCGGCTGCCCGGCGTGGCGCTCGACAACGCCGAACTGCGGCGGATCGCGGCGCTGTGCGCGGCCTTCGACGTCGACGGAATGCGCGCCGATCTGGTCGTCGCCAGGACCGCCACCGCGCACGCCGCCTGGCGGGGCCGCGACCGGGTCACCGAGGACGACGTGCGGATCGCGGCCGAGCTGGCCCTGCCGCATCGGCGCAGGCGCGATCCGTTCGACGAGCCGGGGATCAGCGAGGAGCAGCTGGACGAGGCGATGCGATCGGCCGCCGACGAGGTCGACAAGGCTTCCGCCACCGAGGAACTCGCCGACGATCGGTCCGGCTCCGACCAGCCGGGCGACGCCGGAACCGGTCCCGCGGAGCGGGGCGACGATACGTCCGGTGACGCCGGATCACGCCCGGTCGACGACCATGGCCCCGACAGCGCGGGCCCGCATGGACCCGAGGACCAGGGACCGGTCGACCCGGGGCCCGACGACGGCGGACCGGACGACGGCGGTCCGAACGGCGGTCCCGACGGTGGCGGCCCCAAGGGCGGCGGGGCCAGGCCCGCGGCCGAAGGTGTCTCGGGCACACCGGGTGCGGTCGCCAAGGCCGCGCCGCGCTGGGAGGTCCCCGGTATCGGGGAAGGCGCGCCGGGCCGACGGTCCCGCGCCCAGACCCGCACCGGTCGCATGGTGCGCCCCAGCACCGACACCTCGACCGGGCTGCACCTGCTCGGCACCGTCTTCGCCGCCGCCCCACGGCAATTCGAGCGCGGCCGGTTCAGCGGCCCGCTGGCCCTGGCCACCGAGGACCTGCGTGGCGCGTATCGCGAAGGGCGCGAAGGGAATCTGGTCGTGTTCGTCGTCGACGCCTCCGGGTCGATGGCCGCGCGCGACCGGCTCACCGCCGTCACCGGCGCCATCGTCACGCTGCTGCGCGACGCCTACCAGCGCCGCGACAAGGTGGCCGTGATCAGCGTGCGCGGCAGCGAGGCCGAACTGGTGTTGCCGCCGACCTCCTCGGTCGACATCGCCGTGCGCCGCCTGGCCGGCCTGCGCACCGGCGGCAAGACCCCGCTCGCGGCGGGCCTGCTGAAGGCGCGCGAGGTGATCGCCCGCGAACACGTCCGCGACCCGCGCCGCCGCCCGATGCTGGTGCTGCTCACCGACGGCCGCGCCACCGGCGGCGTCGACCCGCTGCCCCGCGCCCGCACGGCCGCCCGCCTGCTGGCAGGGGAGGGCCACACCGCCATGGTCATCGACTGCGAACGCGGCATGATCCGCCTCGGCCTGGCCGCCGAACTGGCCCGCGACCTGCGCGCCCGCTACCTGCGCCTGGACGAACTGACCGGCGACACCGTAGCGGATGTCGTCCGGTCCACCGGCGCCCGCGCGGCCTGACCCGGCTGACATCGCTCCGCGCGCCGTGGCTGGGGCCGCCGGTGCTCGCGTGGCCTGACTCGGCCGACGCCGCCCACGTGCCGTGGCCAGGGCCGTCGTCGGTGCTCGCGCGGCCTGGCCCGGCCGACATCGCCCGGTAGCCGGGCCATCGACGCGGCGGCCTCGTGCTCAGCGTGCGGCGGTGATGTTCCGGACGGCAGTGCGTGTGTCGGGGGGCCGGTGACGCCCTGATAGAAATGGGGATCGACAGTCGCGCGATCGGTGCGCCGTCGGGTGCTCGGGGCATCGGCGCGGTCGTCCAGCGACAGTGCGGTCCATCCGGGCCGCGAACCGGCGCGTCGGTGCCGAGAAGGAGGAGTCTTCGTGCCCAAGGGTGTTCCGGAGGTCGTGCCGGAGGACGGCCTGACGACGCGGCAGCGGCGCAACCAGCCGGTGCTGGCCGTGCACACGGGCCCGGGCAAGGGCAAGTCCACCGCCGCCTTCGGGATGGCGCTGCGGGCCTGGAACCAGGGCTTCGACGTGGCCGTGTTCCAGTTCGTGAAGAGCGCCAAGTGGAAGGTCGGCGAGGAGGCCGCGTTCCGCACGCTCGGCGAGCTGCACGAGCAGACCGGCGCCGGTGGCGCGGTCGAGTGGCACAAGATGGGCGAGGGCTGGTCCTGGACCCGCAAGCACGGCACCGAGGAGGATCACGCGGCCGCCGCGCTGTCGGGCTGGCAGGAGATCGCGCGTCGGCTCGCCGCCGAGCAACACCGCTTCTACGTGCTCGACGAGTTCACCTACCCGCTCAAGTGGGGCTGGGTCGATGTCGACGAGGTCGTCGAGACGCTGACCAACCGCCCCGGAAACCAGCACGTCGTGATCACCGGCCGCGACGCACCGCAGGCGCTCATCGACGCCGCCGACCTGGTCACCGAGATGACCAAGGTGAAGCATCCGATGGACGCGGGCCGCAAGGGCCAGCGCGGCATCGAATGGTGACCGTCACCGTGACGGCGACGGCCGCGCCCCGGGGTCCACGATGACCGCCCCCGCGGTCGTGATCGCCGCCCCGGCGTCGGGCAGCGGGAAGACGACGCTGGCCACCGGGCTCATCGGCGCGCTGCGCCGGACCGGTCATCGGGTGGCGCCGTTCAAGGTCGGCCCCGACTACATCGACCCCGGCTATCACGGGCTCGCGGCCGGGCGACCCGGCCGCAATCTGGATCCCGTTCTGGTGGGCGAGGATCGGGTGGTCCCGCTCTACCGGCACGGTGCGCGCGGCTGCGATATCGCCGTCGTCGAGGGCGTGATGGGCCTGTTCGACGGGCGGATCGACGAGAACCGGACCGAGGCGGTCGCCGAGGGGTCGACGGCGCAGATCGCGAGCCTGCTCGGTGCTCCGGTGGTGTTGGTCGTCGACGCGCGCGGGCACTCGCAGAGCCTGGCCGCGCTGCTGCACGGCTTCGCCACCTTCGACTCCTCGGTGCGGCTGGGCGGGGTGATCCTCAACCGCGTCGGCAGCGAACGGCACGAGCAGGTCCTGCGCGCGGCGTGTGATCGCGTCGGCATCCCGGTCCTCGGTGCCCTGCCCCGCATGGCCGAATTGGAAGTTCCCTCACGGCATCTGGGTCTCATCCCCGCCGTCGAGCACGGTACCGCCGCCACCGCCGCGGTGGACGCGATGACCGAACTCGTCGCGGCCCACATCGATCTGAAGGCGATCGTCGACCTCGCCGGTGGCTCGGCCCAGGGGCCCGCGTGGGACCCCGCGTCGGAACTGGCCGCGGCCGAACACGCTCCCGCCGAAGCACGGACAGGCAGTGGTCCACTGATCGCGATGGCGGGCGGACCCGCGTTCACGTTCGGATACGCCGAGCATCGCGAGCTGCTGATCGCCGCGGGCGCTCAGGTGGCCGTCTTCGACCCACTGGTGGACAAACTGCCTTCCGGCACAGCGGGATTGGTACTGCCCGGTGGGTTTCCGGAGGAGCACGCGGGCGCCCTGTCGGCCAACGAGAAGCTGCGCACGGCGATCGCCGACGGCGCCACCAGCGACCTGCCGATCCACGCCGAATGCGCGGGCCTGCTCTACCTCACCCGTTCCCTCGACGGCCACCCGATGGCGGGCGTCCTCGACGCCCACGCCGAGTTCGGCCCCCGCCTGACCCTCGGCTACCGCGACGCCGTCGCCCTGCACGACTCCGCCCTCTGGCGCGCGGGCACCCGCGTCCGCGGCCACGAATTCCACCGCACCCGCCTCACCCGGGTCGGCCCCGAGAACGCCGCCTGGGGCTGGCGCACCACCTCCTCGATCACCGAGGGCGCGGTGATCCGCCAGGTCCACGCCTCCTACCTGCACACCCATCCCGCCGGAAACCCCGACGCCATCACCCGATTCGTCACCGCCGCCCGCCGCTTCGATCGATGACGGCGAAGCGGCGGACCACGGCGGCTCCGGTGAAAGCCGAAGAGACGTGCCGATGACATCGCCGCCCGCAGGCCCGCCGCCGAGCGGCGACGAGCCGGTACCCGGCCCGCGGGCCGACGCGACGGTCGAGCGGACCGCGGTGGTCGTCGGTGTCGGCGTCCGGCCGGGCGCCGACGCGGAGAAGATCACCCGCGCGGTCGAATCCGTCCTCGGCGACACCGCCACCGTGACGTGCCTGGCCACGATCGACCGTCGTGCGCCCGATCCCGGTGTCCGCGCGGCCGCGGCGGCGCTCGGCGTGCCCGTGGTCGCGTTCAGCGCGGCACAGCTGGCCGAGGTCGGCACCCCGCATCAATCCCCACGGACCGCGCGGGGCGTCGGCACTCCCTCGGTCGCGGAGGCGGCGGCGCTGCTCGCGGGCAGTGGTGAACTCCTGTGCGGCCGAACCGTTGTCGACGGTGTCGTGATCGCCGTCGCGACGGTGGGGGCGAGCGCCCCGAATTAATTCGCTGGGCAAGATCACCTCCGGCCCGTACCGTCATCTCCAGCAGCCGCAGGGTGGACCGGATCCGATCGGTTACCTTCAGATGGGGAATGTCGCAGGTTCGAATCCTGCCCGCCACCGCGAGGTGGCGGTAGCTCAGTCCGGTAGAGCGTCCTTCCGGTCGGGACACACACGTCCACCCGTGCGGCTGCGGTGCGTAGGAGCCGGACGGACCGGATTCGGTCGGTTATCTGGTGAGGACTCCGAGTCCAGCAGGTTCGAGCCCTGCGGCGGAAAGCGATTTCCGTTGTCCCGGCCGAGACACACATGTCCGTCCGCTCCACGCGCCGTCACACGTCCCGGTGGGTCCCGGGGCCGAAACCGCAACGCCGGTACTCGTATCGGAGGGGGAACCATGAATATTCTGTCGCGCTTTTCGCGTCGCGCCACACCGCAGACCAGCCCTGCCGATGCCCGGCAGGTCGTCGATGCCGCGGGCGGGTACGTCTTCGAGATCACGCCGCAGGCCCGCGTGCGCCGATTCCTCACTCTCGGCACGGAATCCGGCACGTACTACGTCAGCGCCGCCGCGCTGACCGCCGACAACGCCGAGTTCATCGCCGAGTACGCCGCGGAGCACACCGCCGAGCTGGTGCGCGAGATCGTCGAGATCTCCACCGCAGGGCGCGCGCCGCGGCCGAACCCGGCGCTGTTCGCGCTGGCGGCCGCCGCCGCGCTCGGTGACGTCGACGGCCGTCGGGCCGCGCTCGCCGCGCTGCCGATGGTCGCGCGCACCGGCACCCACCTGTTCCTGTTCGCCGGCTACGCCGAGCAGTTCCGCGGCTGGGGTCGCGGCCTGTCCCGCGCGGTCGCCAACTGGTACCTGGACAAGCCGGTCGGTGACCTGGCGTACCAGGTCGTCAAGTACCGGCAGCGGGAAGGCTGGTCGCACCGCGATCTGCTGCGCCTGTCGCACCCGGCGACCACCGAGGACGAGCGGCGCAGGCTCTTCGACTGGATCTGCGGCCGCACACCGGAACTCGACGGCCTCGCCCTGGTCGACGGCTTCGAGCGGGCCAGGTCCGCGCCGGTCGAGCGAGTGCCCGAGCTGGTTCGCGAGTACCGGCTGAGCTGGGAGATGCTGCCCGACGCCGCGCTGAACACGCCCGAGGTGTGGGAGGCGTTGCTGGACAACGGCATCCCGCAGACGGCGCTGCTGCGGCAGCTGCCGCGCCTGACCCGGCTCGGCCTGCTGGATCCGCTCGGTCCGCGCACCGCGGCGATCTGCGCGCGGCTGAGCGACCCCGAACGGCTGCGCAGGGCTCGTGTGCACCCGGTGTCGGTGCTGATCGCGCTGCGCACCTACGCGTCCGGCGCCTCGGCGCGTGGCGGCGGCACCTGGACGCCGTCGGCGCCGGTGGTGGACGCACTCGACGCGGCGTTCTACGCGGCGTTCGAGACCGTCCGCCCGACCGGCCTGCGGCACCTGCTGGCACTGGACGTGTCGGGGTCGATGATGTCGCCGATCGCCGGGCTGCCGCTCTCGGCGCGCGAGGCCTCGGCTGCGCTCGCCCTGGTCACGGCCCGCACCGAGGAGCGGCACCAGATCGTCGGGTTCACCGCGTCGGGCACCCGCTGGCAGGGGGCGCGCGATCTGTCCCCGCTGGCGATCTCGCCGCGGCAGCGCCTCGACGACGCCGTGCGCGCCGTGTCCGGCCTGCCGTTCGGCGGGACCGACTGCTCGCTGCCGATCCTGCACGCGCTGGATCAGGGCATCGAGGTGGATGTGTTCTCGGTGTACACCGACAATGAGACCTGGGCGGGGTCGGTGCACCCGCACCAGGCGCTGGCTCGCTACCGCCGCGAGGTGAACCCGCGGGCCAAGCTGGTGGTGGTCGGCATGACCGCGACGAAGTTCAGCATCGCCGATCCCGACGACGCGGGCATGCTCGACGTCGCCGGATTCGACGCCGCCGTTCCGTCGCTGCTGGCCGACTTCGCCACGGCCGCCTAGGAAAATCGGAGCCGCCGCGACCTCGTTGTCGCGGCGGCGCCTTTTCTCTCGCAGGACCGCCTCCGCCGCGTCAGGGCGCGACGGACGACCAATCCGCGAAACCGGTGGGGTCGTGGCGGCCCATCGAGGCGTGCTCGAACAGGCCCCAGCCCTCGGCGTCGCCGCAGCGGGCGTAGCCGATGTGGTCGATCACGCCGTAGGGGGTGCGGGCGATGATCGCGGGGTCGGTGAGGTCGTAGGAACTCGACAGCGACCAGTCCCGGCCCATCCAGCGGCCGTGGGTCCAGTCGGGGTCGGGTCCGTAGCCGCAGCCGACGTGCAGGGCGATACCGGGACGCGACTCGATCTCGACCTCGAGCGGCTTGCCGTCGGGGGTGGTCATGTCCAGGCGCACCGACTTCGGATGCCGGGTGCCGGACTCGTAGGTCCAGGTCATCCGCGGCCAGCCCAGCTGTTCCTTGCGGCCGTCGTGCCAGATCCGGACCGCGTTGTTGAGGGTGCGGGTGCCGTCGGGGTCTTCCTGCACGATCACCACGATGGCGAAGTCGTCGAAACGCAGCGGCGCGTACAGCCACCAGAAACCACCGGCGCCCTCGGACGCGGCGCGCCCGGGCGGCTCCGGCTCACCCGAGGGGCGGATGCCCCAGGAGCGGTCGCGGCTGCCGGTCCACGCCGCCGGGTCGACGGTGATGTCGCGCCCGTCGACGGCGAGCGTGCCCTCCCACGAACCCAGCTGGGCGAACCGGGACGCCTCGATGATCGGCCGGGTGCCGGACAGGATCAGGTGCGGCTGCTCCTGCACCGCCGGATGCGCGCCGGTCCAGGTGAGGTCGAAGCCGAGGTCCTCGTGCTCGCACACCACCCGCAGCTTCTGCAGCGGCTCGAGCACCTCGATCCGGTAGCCGCCCACCGCCGTGGTGAGATCACGCGAGGTCAGCGCGTCGGAGAACCGCACGCTGCGCTGGGTGTCGCCGTGGCGCACCGTCGCGAACGCGTCCACCACGCCCAGGTTCGGGTAGACGCCGAACCCGGTGATCAGCATGGCGTCGCCGGCGGGGTCGAAGGCGTTGAAGTAGTAGCGGTCGTAGAAGTTGCGGTCGCTGGTGGCCACCCTGGCCAGCGACAGCGGGGTCTGGTGGACCGGGTATTCGTCCAGGGGGACGGGCATGATCGCGTTCATCGTCGTTGTCTCCTGTCAGTCCCACTCATAGGTGCCGTCGAGCAGCGCTTCGAGGCTGAGCCGGTGCATCACGTAGTCGTCGAGTTCGGCGGGCACGGTGTCCTCACCGAAGTGGATCATCCGCCGCTTGATCCTGGCCATCACGATCGCGTGCCGCAGCGCCGCGTAGACGATGTAGAAGTCGAGGTCCTGGACCGTATGTCCGGTCAGCTCTTCGTATTTCGCGACCACCGCGTCCTTGCGCAGGAAATCGGGCAGGCCGGGCTGATCGAAGCGGGTGGCGATGTCCTGGAAGAACCGGTGGATGAAGATCACCCAGCCCAGGTCGAGCTCGCGCGGGCCGAAGGTGGCCATCTCCCAGTCCAGCACCGCGGCCGGGGCGAACCCGTCGAAGAGGATGTTGCCGGGCCGGGCATCGCCCCAGTTCAGCACCTCGGGACCGGTCTCGGCGGGCCAGTGGGCCTCGAGCCAGTCGAAGGTCCGCTCGATCAGCGGGATCTCCACGCCGTCGTCGGTCAGCGCCCACCGGTACCAGGCGCGCTGGGCCTCGAAGTGCCTGCGCAGCCCGGACCCCTCGCCGTCGAGCAGCGGGAAGCGCCGGGTGATGTCGTCGATGGCGTGGACGCGGGCGATCACGTCGACGGTCGCGTCGGCGATCCGCTCGCGTTCGGCCACGGTCGCGTCGAAGAGCCAGCCGAAGAAGACGTACGGCGGATTGTCCGAGGGCGCGCGGCCGTCGACCTTCTCCATCACCAGGAACGGCGAGCCGAAGACCGATTCGTCGCGTTCGAGCCAGCGCAGCGTCGGCACCGCGACATCGGAGCCGTCGGCCACCCCGGCCATCACCTGGTACTGCAGCGGCAGGTCGTAGGACTCGAAGACCGGGAACGAGCCGTCCTCGGGTGCCATCCGGAGCACGAAGGCCCCGCCGTCGGTCTCGCCGTCGACGGTCCACTCGGCGTCGAACAGGATGGTGGTGCTCGACATGCCACCGGTCGACGGCTTGCTCAGGTTGCCGACCTTCGGCGGTGCGTCGGCGCCGACCTTGCCGGCCAGCCACTGCGACAACTGCTCGGCGAGTTCGTCGAGATCGCGCTCGCTGACCGTGAGCGACTGTTGCGCGGTGAGGTCCGGATCGTCGGACATATGTGAGTACCCCTGTCGGCGAGATGGAACACGTTTCGATACCGGCGTACCGGACGGCCGACGGGAATGTAAGCCGTCAGTCGGTCAGTGAGATTCAGGGTTGACACGGCAAAGATGGGGGTTTTCCCGGACGCGTCCGCTCGCGGAACCGATTAGCTTCGGTAGCAATCGAACTCGACGAGGAGGCCAAGGTGACCGCCGTGACCACGGAGCTCGCACCCGCAGAGATCGCGAGCCCGCCGCCGCCGGCGCCGACCTGGCATCCGGTGACGCGGCTCGCCTTCCGGTTCACGGTCGCCTACCTCGGGCTGTTCTGTCTGTGGATGGCGCAGATCAGTTTCGTCTTCCTCGGGGTGTTCGCGCTGCATCTGCCCGAGGATGCCATCGCCTGGCAGATGCTCTCGCTGGCCCCGGTGAGCCGCTGGATCGGTGAGCACGTGTTCGGGGTGCAGGCGGAGCTGGTCATGAACGGCAGCGGTGACCAGGCCGCGATCTGGATCCAGTGCGGGCTGGTCCTGGTGGCCGCGCTGTTGATCACCGTGGTCTGGTCGGTGCTCGACCGGCGCAGGCGCGCCTACCCGCGGGCGGCGAGCTGGTTCCTCACGCTGCTGCGGCTGTGTGTCGGCGGGCAGCTGCTGTTCTACGGGTTCGCCAAGCTCATCCCGACCCAGATGCCCGAGCCCGCGCTCACCACCCTGCTCACCCGGGTCGGTGACCTGAGCCCGATGTCGATGCTGTGGACCCAGGTGGGGTCGTCCCCGGTCTACGAGATGTCGCTGGGCGCGGCCGAGGTGCTCGCCGGGCTGCTGCTGTTCTGGCCGCGCACCGCCACCCTGGGCGCGATGCTCGGCGTGATCAGCATGGCGCAGGTGTTCCTGCTGAACCTGACCTTCGACGTGCCGGTGAAGATGCTGTCCGGGCATCTGTTGCTGATGAGCCTGGTGCTGCTCGCGCCCCAGGCCCGGCGCCTGGCGAATGTGCTGGTGCTGGAACGGGATTCGGGTCCGCTCGGGCAGCCGCCGCTGTTCGGGTCGGCGCGGGCGAACCGGTGGGCCACGGTCGTGCAGGTCGTGGCGGGGCTGTGGGTGGTGCTCGGCTGTGTGTACCTCGGCGCGCGATCCTGGGACGAATACGGCGGCGGCGCACCGAAACCCGAGCTGTACGGCATCTGGGACGTCACCGAGTTCACCGCCGAGGCGACCCCGGTGCCGCCGCTGACCACCGACCCGGTGCGCTGGCAGCGCATGATCATCGATGCCGGTTCGGCGGGCTACCAGCGGATGGACGACTCGATCGTGCCGGTGGCCGCCGCTTTCGACACCGAAGCGCACACGATGACCCTCACCGCCGCGCCGTCGGCGCCGGGCGAGGCCCCGGCGGCCGTCACGACCTTCGCGGTCGACCGGCCCGCCGACGACCGGCTGACGCTGCGCGGCGAGCTCGACGGCAAGCCGGTGACGGTCACCCTCACCCGCCTGGATCTCGACAGCTTCCCGTTGCGCGGCACGGACTTCCGCTGGGTGCAGAACAATCCGTACACCGGCTGAACTCAGCCGGTGATCGTGCCGCTCTGATTGCGCCAATGCGGTGACGGGGCGAACAACGCGCCGGAACCGGTGACGAAGGCCGCCGCGGCCCTGGCATCACCGCGCAATCGGGCGGCCAGCCAGGCCGTCGGGTAGCCGAGGAAGCCGTACACGCCGGTGCCACAGGCGAGCTGGCCGTCCGCGCAGGCCGGAGTGCCCTGGACGTCGTTGTGGTCGGCGCCCTCGAGCGTCGCCCACACCTTCGGCACGGTGAGCGCGTCGTAATAGGCGCGATGGGACTGGACGCCGACGACCTCGACCGGGAGCGGCTGCTCCGACGGCGAGATCAGGGTGTCGGCCGAGCCGTTGATCAGGAACACCGAGCCGGTCTCGATCGCGGCGGGATCGGTGCAGCTGAGGGCATCCGAGCACAGGCCGGTGCGCGGCAGTTCGACGGTGATCGCGGTGCGGATCGCCCCGCCGGAGCGCCGCATCGCGTTCAGCGCGCCGGAAGCGCCCTGCGAATGACCGACCACGCCCACCGCCGTGGTGTCCAGCCGCCCGGCGAAAACGCTCGCGGGATCGGCGGATTCGGCGATCAGGCGGTCGAGCGAGGTGAGGATGTCGATGCCGGAACCTGTGTACTGGTTCTGCGTCGCGATCACCACGAAGCCCCACGACGCGAAGTGCCGCAGCAGGTGGCGGTACTGGGTGGGCACCGCCTGGGTGCCGTCACCGAACAGCACGATCGGATGGCCGGTGCCGAGCTCGCTCGGGTACCACAGGTCGAAGGCGGCACCGGTGGTGTCGCAACACAGTTCGCCGATCCGCTCGGTCACGGCGAACGGGCCCGGCGCGGCGTAGTGCGCTTCGACACCGGCCGCCGCCTCGTAGGGCGGCGCGGCGACGGCGGGGCCGGGTCCGGCCAGCAGCAGGGCGGCGACGACCAGGACGATGCGAGACCAGGCGGGCATGGCTCGCGAGTGTACGGGTCAGCCGAGTGTGATGGCGTCCAGGCGCACGCGCAGGAAGTCGGCCGAGACCACCGGCGGTCCCGGCCGCACCCGGCCGATCGGCGGCGCGAGCGGGGTCACCACGGCATCGTGGTCGAGTTCGTAGAAGAAGATGAGCGAGACCAGGTCTTCCTCCGGCGCGGCGGCCTGCGGGGGGAGCACCCGGTGCCTGCCCGAGGGCCAGCGCTCGCCGCTCCAATAGGCCAGCAGGTCACCGATGTTCACGGTCAGCGCGGCCGGATCGAAGGGGGCGTCGGCCCAGCCGTCGGCCTCGGTGTAGATCTGCAAGCCGCCGGCGCCCGGCTCGCGGTCGAGCACGGTGACGGTGCCGAAATCGGTGTGCGGGCCGATCCGGAACTGGCCGGCTTGCGGGGTGCCGACGCTGGTCAGCGGGGGATAGTGGTTGATATTGCAGGTCCAGGTGGGGCGGGTGGCCAGTGTGGCGAACGGGTTGTCCGGGAGGTCGAGCGCGGCGGCGAACAGGGCGAGCAGCTCGTCGGAGAGCGCGTGCACGGCGGCGGTGTACTCGGTCAGCAGGGCGCGCAGCTCCGTGACCTCGGCGGGCCAGACATTGGGCAGGAACCACACCCGGTCCACCGCCGGGTCACCGGTGGCGGTGTCGGCACCGACCGCGAAGGTCTCCTTGAGGTCGGGCGGGGTCTCGGTGCCCTCGGCGTAGCCGTTGGCCTCGCGGCCGGGCCCGATCCAGCCGCGACCGCCGACGGTCACCGCGTACCGGTTCTTGACCTCCTCGGGCAGTGCGAAGAAGCGGCGGGCGGCGGCGCGGACCGCGGCGGGCAGCGCCGGGTCGATGCCGTGGCCGCGCACCAGCAGGAAACCGGCCCGGCGCAGGCCCGCGTCGACCTCGCGCGCCACGGCGGCGGCCGCGGCACCGCCGGAGCGCCAGCGGGCCAGGTCGACCGAGGCGATGCGGTCGCTCATGCCGGGGTCTCCTTCGCCGGCGCGTCGGTGACGCCGATGTCCTCGAACCACAGGTCGGGGCGATCGGCGATGAAGTCGGTCATCAGGGACACGCAGCGCGGGTCGTCGAGGACCAGCACCCGCACGCCGTGCTCGGCGAGCCAGTCGTGGCCGCCGTGGAAGGTGCGCGCCTCGCCGATGATCACGGTGCCGATGCCGAACTGGCGGACCAGGCCGCTGCAGTACCAGCACGGCGACAGGGTGGTCACCATGATCGTGGACCGGTAGTCACGCCGGCGGCCCGCGGCGCGGAAGGCGTCGGTCTCGGCGTGCACGCTCGGGTCGTCGTTCTGCACGCGGCGATTGTGGCCGCGCCCGAGCAGGGTGCCGTCGGCGTCGAACAGGGCGGCACCGATCGGGACACCGCCCTCGGCCAGGCCGCGCAGGGCTTCGTCGTAGGCCACGTCGAGAAGTGCGTCCGGCTGGGTCATGGACTCCACTGTCGCGCGCGGAGGGCCGGACGGCAACGCGGGCGCGCCGACCGCGGCGCACGGCGAAGGCGGTGTCGGCGGGCCCGTTCGGCGCGCGGCGAGCCAGGAACTAGGCTGAGCCACTGTGCCGAACACGTCTGACACCGCATCGACCCCGCCCGCAGGCGACCCGAACTACCTGGTCGGGCTCGATCTGCGCGGACGCAGAGTAGTCGTGGTCGGCGGCGGCACCGTCGCCCAGCGCAGGCTCGGCCTGCTGGTGGCCGCCGGTGCCGACGTCCACGTGGTCAGCAAGGCGGTCACCCCGGCCGTCGAGGGCATGGCGACCGCGGGGCAGCTCACCGTCGAGCTGCGCGCCTACGCCGACGGCGATCTCGACGACGCCTGGTACGCGATGGCCTGCACCGACGAACCCGAGACCAACGCCGCCGTGGTCGCCGAGGCGACCGCGAAGCGGATCTTCTGCGTGCGCGCCGACATCGCCCGCGACGGCACCGCCGTCACCCCCGCCACCGCCCGCTACGACGGACTGACCCTCGGTGTGCTGGCCGGGGGCGCGCATCGGCGCTCGGCCGCCGTGCGCAACGGTCTGCTCGAGGCACTGCAATCCGGTGTGGTGACCGATGATTCGGAGCCGGTGACCCCTGGCGTCGCCCTGGTCGGCGGCGGACCGGGCGACCCGGACCTGATCACCGTGCGCGGCCGCAGGCTGCTGGCCCGCGCCGACCTGGTCGTCGCCGACCGGCTCGCGCCGCCGGAACTACTGGCCGAGCTGGGCCCGCACGTCGAGGTGATCGACGCGGCCAAGATCCCGTACGGCCGGTCGATGGCGCAGGAGGCGATCAACCTCGCGCTGGTCGAGGGCGCCAAGGCGGGCAAGTTCGTGGTCCGGCTCAAGGGCGGCGATCCGTACGTGTTCGGCCGCGGGTACGAGGAGCTCGAGGCGTGCACCGAGGCGGGCATTCCCGTGACGGTGGTGCCCGGCGTCACCAGCCCGATCTCGGTGCCCGGCGCCGCGGGCATCCCGGTGACCCACCGCGGCGTGACGCACGAGTTCGTCGTGGTCAGCGGGCACGTCGCCCCCGATCACCCCGATTCGCTGGTCGACTGGGCGGCGCTGGCCAAGCTGCGCGGCACCCTGGTGCTGATGATGGCGGTGGAACGGATCGACAAGTTCGCCGACGCGCTGCTCGCCGGCGGCCGTGCCGCCGAGACGCCCGCCGCGGTCATCCAGGAGGGCACCCTGCGCACCCAGCGGGTGGTCCGGGCCGATCTGGGCACGGTCGCGGAGAAGGTCAAATCCGAGGGCATCCGGCCACCGGCGATCATCGTCATCGGCCCGACCGCGGGCTTCGACGCCGCCACCGGTGCGCGCGCCTGAGCGCCCGGCGGCGCACCGAACCCGCCGGGCCGGGTAGCGGCCTCGTTTACAGTGTTCGACTGTGCTCGATAAACCCCCTGCGACGATGCAGCCCCCGGTGAAACAGTCGGCCTTCGGGCTGGCCATCCTCGTGCTCAGTGGCCTGCAGTTCATGGTCGTGCTCGACGGGACCGTCGTGATCTTCGCGCTGCCGCGGCTGCAGGAGGAGATGGGCCTGTCCAGCTCCGGTGGCGCGTGGACGGTCACCGCCTACGGTCTGACCTTCGCCGGACTCATGCTGCTCGGCGGTCGCCTCGGTGACGTGTTCGGGCGCAAACGCATGCTCATCACCGGTGTCGGGCTGTTCACGGTGGCGTCGCTGGCGTGCGGGCTGGCCCAGGGCGAGGTGACCCTGCTGGTCGCGCGAGCGTTCCAGGGCGCGGGCGCCGCGATCGCGGCGCCGACCGCGTTCGCACTGGTGGCCACGACGTTCGCGCCGGGCAAGGCGCGCAATCAGGCCGTGGCGGTGGTGGGCTCGATGGCCGGCATCGGCTCGGTCAGCGGCCTGGTCGTCGGTGGTCTGCTCACCGAGCTGTCCTGGCGGTGGATCTTCCTGATCAACGTGCCGATCGGCGCGCTCATCGTCGCCGGGGCGGTGTACGCCCTCGCCGATACCGTGCACCATCGCGCGCCGCTGGACGTCAAGGGCGCGGTGCTCGGGACTCTCGCGTGCGCGCTGATCGTCTTCGGTGCCACCGAGGGACCGGCGTGGGGCTGGGACAGTCCGGTCATCCTGGGTGCGCTGATCATCGGTTTCGCGCTGCTCATCACCTTCGTCGTCGTCGAACGCAACGAATCCGATCCGCTGCTGCCGTGGTCGCTGTTCGACAGCCGCGACCGCAATTCCACCTTCCTGCTCATCTTCCTGGCCGGCGCGGTGCTCGGCGCCATGACGTTCTTCGTCGCCCAGATGCTGCAGAACTCGCTCGGTTACAGCCCGCTGAAGGCCGGTATCGCCTGTATCCCGTTCACCGTCGGCATCGGGATCGGTGGCGCGCTGGCGTCCAAGGCGGCGCTGATCGTGCCACCCCGCTGGTTGCTGAGCGCGGCCGCGCTGGTGCTGGCGGCCGGCCTGCTCTTCGGCTCGACCCTGGATCGCCACATCAGCTACCTCACCACGCTGCTTCCGCTGCTGGTGGTCATCGGTTTCGGCGTTGGCGTCGCGATGGTGCTGGCGCCGCTGTGTGTGCTCGTCGGGGTGCCGCCCGCCGATATCGGACCGCTGTCGGCCGTCGGGCAGATGTTCATGAACCTGGCGACGCCGATCGCCATCGGGCTGCTCAGCCCGATCGCCGCCTCGCGCACGCTGTCGCTGGGCGGCAGCACCACCGAGAAGGTCTCCGATCTCGACGGACCCCAGCTCGACGCGCTCACCAGCGGCTACACCCTGGTCCTGCTGGTCTGCTCCGGGCTGGCCGTGCTGGCCGCCGTCGTCGCGGTGACGCTGCGGTTCACTCCCGGCCAGCTGGCCGAGGCGCAGCACGCCCAGGAGGAGGCTCAGAACGCCTGAGCCCGCCCCTGCCTCGCGATCGGCGACTCAGAGCCGCCCGGCGACCCGGCGCGGGGTGATCCGCACGATCACCCGCTCGCCGTCGTGCACCGAGGCGGGGTTGAACTCGCGGTAGGGCAGGCCGGTGTACTTGAGCGACATCTCCTCGGGCAGCGCGCGCTCCGGATCGGGGACGGTGGTGGCCGTGCCCCGGATCTCGGCGTAGAGGAACGGCCGCTCCGGCGGGTTCACCATCACCGTGATCCGCGGGTCGCGCGCCAGGTTCTTGGCCTGCTGCCGCTCGACGGTGGTGGAGAACAGCAGGTCGTCGCCCTCGCGTTTGATCCAGACGACGGTCAGATGCGGATGCCCGTTCGCACCGACCGTGGCGACGGTCGCGTAGACCTTCTCCTCGTCCAGATACGACTTCAGTTCGTCGGAAAGCACTGCGGTATCAGTCACACTCGCGGACAACGCGTGCCGCCGCGGGCGCATTCCGCCCGCGGCGAAACCGCCGGTGTCACGGCGCGTCGACGGTGTGCGCGTCGGCGACGGTGAGCGCCTGATCGAGGATCGCCAGCCCCTCCTTGACCTCGGCCTCGGTGATCACGCACGGCGGCACCACGTGCAGCCGGTTGAAGTTCACGAACGTCAGCAGCCCGCCGCGCCGGCAGGCGGAGACGAGCTCGGTCATCGCGGGGCTGGTGCCGCCGTACGGAGCCAGCGGTTCCCGGCTCGCGCGGTCGCGCACCAGCTCGAGCGCCCAGAACACGCCGAGCCCGCGCACTTCGCCGATGCTCGGATGCCGCTGCGCGAGTTCGCGCAGCCCGGGCCCGATGACCCGGGCACCGACCTCGGCCGCGTTCTCCACGATCCGCTCCTCGCGCATCGCGGTGATCGTGGCGACCGCCGCCGCGGTGGCCAGCGGATGACCCGAATAGGTGAGCCCGCCCGGATACGGCCGGTCCGCGAACGTGGCCGCGATGGCCTCGCTGATCGCCACGCCGCCCAGCGGCACATAGCCGGAGTTCACGCCCTTGGCGAAGGTGATCAGATCCGGCACGACCCCGAAATTGTCGATGGCGAACCATTTTCCGGTGCGGCCGAAACCCGCCATCACCTCGTCGGCGATGAAGACGATGCCGTGCCGGTCGCACAGTTCCCGGACGCCGCGCATGTACTCGGTGCTCGGCACCATGATGCCCGCGGTGCCCGGCACCGATTCCAGCACGATGGCCGCGATCGTGGCCGGGCCCTCCATCGCGATGGTGCGTTCCAGGTGCTCGAGGGCGCGCTGGGTCTCCTGCGCTTCGTCGCTCGCGTGGAATTCCGAGCGATAGAGGAACGGGCCGAAGAAGTGCACCACCCCGCTGGTGCCGTGATCGTTGGGCCAGCGTCGCGGGTCGCCGGTGACATTGACCGCCGTCTCCGTGCCGCCGTGATAGGAGCGGTACCGCGCGAGCACCTTGGGCCGCCCGGTGTGCAGGCGCGCCATCCGGATCGCGTGTTCGACGGCGTCGGCGCCGCCGTTGGTGAAGAAGATCTTGTCCAGGTCGCCCGGGGTGAGCTCGCTGATCAGCCGGGCCGCCTCGGACCGGGCGGCATTGGCGAACGCCGGTCCGACCGTGCACAATTCGGCCGCCTGCGCGGCGATCGCGGCGACCACCTTCGGATGCTGGTGCCCGATATTGGTGTTCACCATCATCGAGGAGAAGTCCAGCAGCCGGTTGCCCTCGCCGTCCCACACGTAGCAGCCCTCGGCCGCGGTGAGCACGATCGGGGACACCTGGGCCTGCGCCGACCAGGAATGGAAGACGTGGCGGCGATCGAGTTCGTAGGCGCGGGCGGCCTCGTCGGAAAGCGTCATCGGCACTGCTCCTGTCCGGTCACTTGTTCTGCGGGAAGCCGAGTTCCAGCCCGGCGTGGCTGGGATCGAGCCAGCGGGTGGTGATCGCCTTGGTGCGGGTGAAGAAGTGCACGCCGTCGGTGCCGTGCGCGTGGGAGTCGCCGAACAGCGAGTTCTTCCAGCCACCGAAACTGTAGTAGGCCATGGGAACCGGGATCGGCACATTCACGCCGACCATGCCCACCTCCACCTCGTGGTGGAACCGGCGGGCCGCGCCGCCGTCGTTGGTGAACACGGCGGTGCCGTTGCCGTAGCGGTTGGCGTTGATCAGCGCCACCGCCTCCTCGTAGGTGCCGACCCGCACGACCGAGAGCACCGGCCCGAAGATCTCGTCGGTGTAGACGCTCATCGCCGGCGTGACCCCGTCGAGAATCGTCGGCCCGAGCCAGAATCCGTCCGGCGCGCCCTCGACGATCAGCGGACGGCCGTCGAGCACCACCCGGGCGCCCGCGCTCTCACCCGCGTCGATGTAGTCGGCCACGCGATCGCGGTGGGCCCGGGTGATCAGCGGACCCATGTCGGCGCCGGAGGTGCCGTCCCCGGTGACGATGGTCGCCGCGCGCTCGGCGATCCGGGTGACCAGCTCGTCGGCGACCCCGCCGACCGCGACGACCACGCTGATCGCCATGCACCGCTCGCCCGCCGACCCGAATCCGGCGTTGACGGCGGCGTCGGCGGCCAGGTCCAGATCGGCGTCGGGCAGGACCACCATGTGGTTCTTCGCCCCGCCCAGCGCCTGCACCCGCTTGCCCGCCGCGGTGCCGCGCTGGAAGACGTACTTGGCGATCGGGGTGGAGCCGACGAACGAGACCGCCTTGATGCCCGGATTGTCCAGCAGTTCGTCGACGGCCACCTTGTCGCCCTGCACGACGTTGAACACGCCGTCGGGCAGGCCCGCCTCCTGCCACAGGCGCGCCAGCCACAGCGCCGCCGACGGGTCCTTCTCGCTCGGCTTGAGCACCACGGTGTTGCCCGCGCCGATGGCCAGCGGGAAGAACCACATCGGCACCATGGCCGGGAAGTTGAACGGCGAGATGATCGCGACCGGGCCCAGCGGCTGTCGCACGGAGTGGATGTCGACCTCGGTCGAGGCGTTCTCGGTGAACGAGCCCTTGAGCAGATGCGGTATGCCGCAGGCGAATTCGACGACCTCCAGCCCGCGGGTGACCTCACCGAGGGCGTCGGCGGCCACCTTGCCGTGCTCGGCGGTGATGATCGCCGCCAGCTCCTCCTTGCGCTCGGCCAGCAGCTCGCGGAACCGGAACAGCACCTGGGTGCGGCGGGTCAGCGAGGTGTCGCGCCAGGTCGCGAACGCCACCGTCGCGGCGTCGATCGCCGCGCGGGTGTCGGCCACGTTCGCCAGGGCCAGTTCGCCGGTGACCGCGCCGGTGGCGGGATTGGTGACCGGGGCCGTCGCCTCGCTGGTGCCGGAGACGGACTTGCCGTCGATCCAGTGGCCGATGGACTGCATGCCAGACCTCGTTTCGCCGGGAAGGGTGGTGCTTCCACCCTGGTCCACGATCAGCGCGGCACCGGCCGACGATCTGTACGGAGTCACGGCTTTCGTATTACGATTCGTCGGTGCTGTTGACGGTGGCCGATGTGCTCGCCACGCCGGTGGTCCAAGCAGGTCAACCCGAGGTGATCTGCGGGGCGAACCTGGACCGGCCGGTGCGCTGGGTGCACGTCAGCGATCTGGCCGACGTCGCCGGGGTGCTGGTCGGCGCGGAACTCATCCTGACCACCGGGCAGGCGCTGGCCGCGCCGGAACCGGACCGGGTCGCCTATCTGCGCTCGCTGGCCGCCGCCGGGGTCGCGGGTCTGGTGGTCGAGCTCGGCAGCTACGTGAGCGAACTGGGTCCGGTCGTCGCGGCCACGGCCGCCGAACTCGGGCTGCCTGTCATCGTGCTGCACCGGGTGACGCGGTTCGTCGAGATCACCGAGGCGGTGCATCGCGCGATCGTCGCCGACCAGTACGCCGAGCTCGAGTTCGCCAGGACGGTGCACGAGACCTTCACCGACCTCAGTGTGCGCCGGGCCGCGCTCGCCGAGATCGTGCGCACCGCGGCCACCATGCTCGACGCGTCGGTCGTGCTGGAGGATCTGGCGCACCGGGTGCTGGCCGCGACCGCTCGGCACACCACGTCCTCGGCGCTGCTGGAGAATTGGGAGGCAACGTCGCGCCTGCTGCCCGATGACGCGTGCGTGGTCGACGTCGGCCCGCAGATGCAGCGCTGGGGCAGGCTGATCCTGCGTGCGGACCACGGCCCGACACCTCGCGCACGCATGGTGCTCGAACGCGCGGCCCAGACCCTGACCCTGCACCGGATGATCGACAAGGACCGCTTCGGGCTGCACCGCCGGGCCCAGACCGGCCTGATCGCCGACCTCGTCGAGGGCCGGATCGGCGACGAACGCGACGCGCAGGCGCGGGCGGCAGCGCTCGGGCTGCACCGGCACGCCCGCTACGTTCCGCTGGCCATCGATGTCGACGCCGTCGCCGACCCGGACCCGGTGGCGGCGCAACGGCGCAGCGCGGCGGTGGTCGAGGCGGTGACCCACGGGCTCGGCCTCGCCGACGCCTCGGCGTTGAGCGCGGCCGAGCACCGGCCTGCGCCGCGTGGCACGGGCGGACATTCGGCGCGGGTCGACGGGGAACGGGTCGCGATGATTCTCGCGGTCGCCCGGGGTGCCGTCGTCGAGGACCGGCTCGCGACGGTATGCGCGGCCGTGCTCACCGAAGTGCGCCGGGTCGAGGGGGTGCGGCGCGCGGTGATCGGTGTCGGCGCCGACTCCGATTCCCTGCTCGACACGGCGAGCGGGCTCGCCGACGCGAGGGAGGTCGCGGCCGTCGCGGCATCGATGCGCGCCGCGCCCCGCCGAATCTTCTTCCGCAGCGCCGATATCCGGCTGCGCGGGCTGCTCTCGCTGATCCGCGACGATCCCCGGGTACAGGGTTTCGCCGAGACCGAACTGAGTGCCCTGCTGCGCCACGACCTCCGGCACGGCACCGATCTCACCGCCACCCTGCGCCGCTTCCTCGACCTGGCGGGCAACAAGACCGAGCTCGCCAAGGCGCTGGTCATCAGCAGGCCGACGCTCTACGACCGCCTCGCCCGGATCGAGCGCATTCTCGACGTCGACCTCGACGACGGCGAGTCCCGCACCTCGCTGCACACCGCGCTGCTGGTGCGCGAACTCACCGGTGGCGACGACCCGCGATAAGCCGATCGTGGTGATCCCACCGGAAATCGGGGTTGTCGGCGAGCGGGTGTCCGCCGACACTGGAGCCCATGACGTTGTCGTCGCTGGACCTTCTCGACCGCTGGACCGCCCTGGCCGGACCGGACTCCGTTTCCCTCGGAGCCGGGATCATCGCCCGCTACAGCGAACCCCATCGCCACTATCACACCGCCGAACACCTGCGCGCGATGCTCGGCGCGATCGACGAATGGGCCGACAGCGCAGCCGATATCGACGCGGTGCGCTACGCCGCCTTCTTCCACGACGCGATCTACGCGGTCGACCGCGCCGACAACGAGGAACGCAGCGCCGACCTGGCGCGCGACGTCCTCGAATCCCTGGGCGCCCGAAAACCCTTGGTGGACGAGGTGGCTCGACTGGTGCTGCTCACCCGTGGTCACGATTCCGAGGCGGGCGACGCCAACGGCGCCGTGCTGTGCGACGCCGACCTGGTCGTGCTCGGCGGCGATCCGGTGAGCTACGCCGCCTACGCGACCGCGGTGCGTACCGAGTACGCGCACGTCCCCGACGACCTGTTCCGGGCCGGTCGCGCCGCGGTGCTGCGCGCGATCGCGAATCAGCCTGTGCTGTACCGGACTCCGGCGGCCCGCGCCCGCTACGAGGAGCGAGCGCGGGAGAACCTGGCCGCGGAACTGGACCGGCTCACCGACTGAGGCCGCTCAGCGCCCCAGCGCGCCGCTGGATTCGATGGCGGCGGTGAGCAGTTCGGCGACGCCGCGCTGGCCCGTCAGGGTGGGGTGGTAGGGGAGCAGGGTCTGGTCGGCCACCAGCGGATCGAACCAGCGCACGGCCGGGTCGGCGCACATCCCGAGCGCGGGCGAGGCCGCCACGGTGTCGACGTAGACCGCTCCGTGCGCGGCGGCCGCGCGGGCGACGACGGTATTGAGCCGCGCGAACTTCGACTGGATGTAGGCGGCGTCGGCCGGGAGCAGGCCGAGCATCGCCGGGCAGCTGGTGTCGGCCAGGTAGGTGGGCCAGCCGTCGACGAAGATCGTGGCGGCCGGTGCGCGGCGGGCGATCTCGGCCAGGGCGGCGGCGTAGGCCGGGCCGATCGCGTCGATGCCCGCGTCCCACGCGGGATCGGCCGCCGCGGCGCAACCGCCGGTGGCCGCGCCCGCGTGGCAGTCGCCGAGGATGTACTTCGTCATCTCGGCGTCGTTGGCGCCGATGTGCAGGGTGACGATCTTCGTCGCGGGTCCGAGCGCGTCGAGTTGCGGTGCGACGCCCGGTGTTTGGGAGGTGTAGAGGTCGGGAATCTTCGCCGAGCTGCACGTGCGGTCGTCCAGGGCGAGGCCGAGGCGCTCGGCGACCAGCTTGGGCGCGTTGGTCGTGGAGCGCACGCAGCGCAGCGGCGCGCCGAGGTCGAGGTTCGCGGCGCCGGTGGTCGCCGCCCCGGAGTCACCGAGCGCGACATAGGTGGCGCCACCAGGGAGCGACGGTTCGGCCTGGGCCGGGGCGAGCGGCAGCGCGGCGAGCGAGACGACCGCGGCGAGCACGCGCAGACTGTTCTTCAGCGAACGGCGGGGATCCACAGCGCGAAGAGTAGGTGGCGGTGGGCCACGCCACAAGCACGCGGCGACACGACACCCGGCGGACCGGTGCGGTCCGCCGGGCCGTGGCTCAGAGCGCGTCGAGCATCCGGGCGGCCAGCGGCGCCGACGACGCCGGGTTCTGGCCGGTGTAGAGGGTGCGGTCGACCTCGATGTGCGGGGCCCACGGCTCGCCCTCGCGATAGTCCACCCCCAGCGCGACGAGCCGGTCCGCGAGCAGCCACTTCGCCTTCTCGGCGAAGCCCGCCTGGGCCTCCTCGGCATTGCTGAACGCGGCGACCCGGTACCCGGCGAACGGGGACTTCCCGTCGGCATCGGCGGTCGCGAGCAGGGCGGCGGGCGCGTGGCAGACCACCCCGAGCGGCTTGCCCGAGGCCAGCGCGTCGACCAGGAGCGCACCCGAGACGGGATCGACCGCGAGATCCTCCATCGGGCCGTGGCCGCCGGGGTAGAACACCGCGTCGTAGTCGGCGAGCCGCACCTCGGCGAGCGGGATCGGCTGCCGCAGGACCTCGGCCCCGGCCAGGACCTCGGCGATCTCCGCCGCGCGCTCGGCGCCGCCGTTCGCCTCGGCCGCCAGACTGCCCTGGTCGACCGGTGGGAGCACGCCACCCGGCGTCGCGACGGTGACGGTGTGGCCCGCGCCGGTGAACGCCGCGTACGGCGCGACGAACTCCTCGGCCCAGAACCCCGTGGGGTGCTTCGTGCCGTCCGCCAGGGTCCAGTGATCGGCGCCGGTGAGGACGAACAGGATGTGTGCCATCGGATTCCTTCTCCATTCAACGGGTTTCGTGGCGATCGGCCGGCAGCGTCGTCGGGTCGCCCTCTCGACGCTAGGGACTCGGGCATTGTCTGACCAATAGGATGGTCTATATGAGACATAGGCCAGCCGATGGCTCGATGGATCTGGTGCAGCTGCGGACCTTCCTGGCGGTCTACCGGACTGGATCGCTCACCGCGGGCGCCGCGCAGGCGGGGCTGTCCCAGCCCACGGTGACCACGCAGGTCCAGGCGCTGGAACGGTACCTGGGCACGCCGCTGTTCGAGCGCCTGCCGCGCGGGGTGGCGCCGACCGCCGCCGCGCACGAGCTGGCGGCGCGGGTGAGCGCCCCGCTGGACGCGCTCGCGTCGGTGGTCGGCGGCCCGGTCGCCGAGCGGCCAGCGCCGCCCGAACCGCCGGTGCTGCTCGGCGGGCCCGCCGAGATGCTGGCCGCGCAGGTGCTGCCCGCGCTCGCGCCGCTGCTCGCCGACGGGGTGCGGCTCACCGTCCGCGCCGGACTCACCGATGATCTGCTGGCCGAATTGCGTTCGGGCACGCTCGATCTGGTGATCGCCACGGCGCGCCCGCGCGGCCGGACCGTGCTCGCCGAACCGCTCGTCGACGAGGAGTTCCTGCTCGTCGCGGCGCCCGCGGTGGCCGCCCGCGTCGACACCGATCGCCTGCGCCGCGCCGATCCGGGCGCGCTCGACGGGCTCCCGCTGCTCAGCTACGCCGCGGATCTGCCGATCCTGCGCCGCTACTGGCGGCACGTGTTCGAGACCCGGCTGGAGGCGATCCCGGCCCTGATCGTCCCCGATCTGCGCGCGGTGCTGGCCGCGGTGCGCGCCGGCGCGGGGATCAGTGTGCTGCCGCGCTACCTGTGCGCGGGCGAGCTCGCCGACGGCAGCCTGGTGACCCTGCTCGATCCGGCCGATCCGCCGATCAACACCGGCTTCCTGGCCCGCCGGGTCGGTGGGCCGCCCCGACCGCACGTCGACCTGGTCCGGGCCCGGCTGCTCGCGGCCGCGGTCGCCTGGCGCGCCGAGTGAGCCGCGATCGGATCCAGCCGCGCGCAAGCGCCCGGGAACAGGCGCGCCGGCTCGATGGTTGACCGAGCACATGACGACACTCGGATTGATCGGCAGCGGCAATATCGGATCGACAGTGGCGCGGCTGGCGGTGGCCGCCGGAATCGACGTGGTGCTCAGCAACTCTCGCGGACCCGAGACGCTGGCCGGCCTCGTCGCGGAGCTCGGGCCCCGGGCCAGGGCGGCGACACCGGCGGAGGCGGCGGCCGCCGGCGACCTCGTGGTGGTGACCGTGCCGCTGAAGGCGTATCAGGACGTACCGGTCGCGCCGCTGGCGGGCAAGGTCGTGCTCGACACCAACAACTACTACCCCGAGCGGGACGGCGCCATCGCCGAACTCGACGCCGACACCGTCACCACCAGTGAGCTGTTGCAGCGGCACCTGCCCGACGCGCAGGTGGTCAAGGCGTTCAACAACATCTACTTCGAGCATCTGGCCGCCCTCGCCCGGCCCGCGGGCGCCGCCGACCGTTCCGCGCTGCCGGTCTTCGGCGACGACCCGGCCGCGAAGATCGCCGCGGCGCACCTGATCGACGCGCTCGGCTACGACGTCGTCGACGGCGGCACGCTCGCCGAGAGCCGTCGCTCCCAGCGCGACACGCCGGTCTACGTCCGGCCCTACGCCGTCCCGGGCGATTCCTGGCCGCCCGCGGCCGCGACCACCGGCGACATCGCGGCGATCCGCACCGCGCTGGCCGCCGCCGAGGTCTGAGGCGGGAGCCTCCCACCTGCATCGATGCTTGACATGCAAGCGTCAGCTTGCCTATCGTTCGAGGGGAGACGACGGGAGGAACGCGCGCCGTGACCGATATCTTCACCGCCTTGGCGGACTCGACGCGGCGCGCGCTGCTCGACGAACTGGCCGAGCGGGACGGGCAGACGCTGTTCGAATTGTGCGCCAAGCTCGCCACCCGGCACGGGATCAGTTCGTCGCGGCAGGCGATCACCCAGCACCTGGGCATGCTCGAGGCCGCGGGGCTGGTGACCACCCGTCGACAAGGCCGCTACAAGTTCCATCACGCCGATTTCACGCCGCTGCGCGCGATCTCGGAGCGATGGCCGATCCCCCAGGAGGACCAATGATCCGCATCGGTGTGACCAGCATCTTCGTCGACGACCAGGACAAGGCCGAGAAGTTCTACACCGACGTGCTCGGCTTCCAGGTCAAGGACCGGGTGCCGGTCGGCGAGTACGACTGGCTGACCGTGGTCTCGCCCGCCGACGTCGACGGCATCCAGTTGCTGCTCGAACCCGACCAGAACCCGATCGCCCAGAACTACAAGTCCGCGCTCACGGCCGATGGCATCCCCTGCATGATCTTCACCGTCGACGACCTCGACGGCGAATACCGCCGCCTGCTCGACCGCGGCGTCCTGTTCACCCAGCCGCCGCAGCCGATGGGCGCGGTCACCACCGCCGTCTTCGACGACACCTGCGGCAACCTCATCCAGCTGATGCAGCCCACTACCGCGTGATGATGAGAAGTTCGGTGGGGGAGGCGATCTCGGCCCGCAGCCCGGCCTTGGTCGCCACCCGCGCCACCGCGCGGATGTCGGTCGGCTCCGCGCGGGTGAGCACCAGCGCGCGGGCCAGCAGACCCTTGTGATGCTTGTTGAAGTGGCTGACCACCGTGCGTGAGCCGTCGGGGTGCTCGGTGAGCACGTTGGCGGTGATCGCGTCGGGGACCCGGCCCAGCTGCTGGTAGCTGCCCGACCGGAGATCGATGACGAGCTCGCCGCCCGCCTCGGCGTAGAGGGCGTCGGACAGCACGTCGCGCCACACCGCCGACAGCGTCGGCAGGCCGGGCAGCTTGGTGCCGCCGGAGAGCCGGTAGGCCGGGATCGGGTCGGCCGCGCGGACCGCGCCGAACAGCGCGGAGCCGATGCCGAGGCGCGCGTACGCCTTCGCGCGCTGCGCCTTGGTGAACGACTTCGCGTCCAGTGCGTCGTAGAGCACCCCGGTGTAGCGCTCCAGCGCGGGGCGGGTCGCCGAGGTGCGCAGGCTCGCGTTGCGGGCGATCTCGGCGTCGGCGGCCTTGCCGAGCCCGAGCACCGCCGTGGCGGCGGCCGGGTCGGCGGCGAGCTGCACCACCTCGGTGATCAGCTTGTCGCGCACCGCCGTGAGCTGCGGCATCGCCAGATCGGCCAGGTCGAGGGGCGCGCCCGACCCACCGTCGGACTTGGTTTCGGAGGGAGGCAGCAGCACCAGCACGATCGCCTACGGTACCGGCGTCGCGCTCGGGTCCGGCCGCTGGTGGTCGGTGGAACCGATATCGGCTTGCACGTGGCCCCGGACCAGGGACTACCCTGTGCATCCGTGATCACCCGCCTCTCCCGCCTGTTCCTGCGCACCCTGCGAGACGATCCCGCCGACGCCGAGGTGCCCAGCCACAAACTGCTCGTCCGCGCCGGCTACGTCCGCCGGATCGCCCCCGGCGTGTACTCGTGGCTGCCGCTGGGCCTGCGCACGCTGCGCCGCATCGAGGACGTGGTGCGCCAGGAGATGGACGCCACCGGCGCCCAGGAGATCTCCCTGCCCGCGCTGCTGCCGCGCGAGCCCTACGAGACCACCAACCGGTGGACCGAATACGGCGACGCCCTGTTCCGCCTGCAGGACCGCAAGGGCGGCGACTACCTGCTCGGCCCCACCCACGAGGAGCTGTTCGCGCTCACCGTCAAGGGTGAGTACAACTCCTACAAGGATCTGCCGGTCACGCTGTACCAGATCCAGGACAAGTACCGCGACGAGGAACGTCCCCGCGCAGGCATCCTGCGCGGCCGCGAGTTCACCATGAAGGACTCCTACTCCTTCGACCTCGACGACGACGGCCTTGCCACCAGCTACGCCACCCACCGCGCCGCCTACCAGCGCATCTTCGAGCGGCTCGGCGTCGAGTACGTGATCGTGGCCGCCACCTCCGGCGCTATGGGCGGCAGCGCGTCCGAGGAATTCCTCGCCGCCAGCCCCGTGGGCGAGGACACCTACGTGCGCTGTGCCGAGTCCGGCTACGCGGCCAACGTGGAAGCCGTGGTCACGCCCGCGCCCGCGCCGCTGCCGATCGACGGCCTGCCCGCCGCGGTCGAGTACGACACCCCGAACACCCCCACCATCGCCACGCTGGTCGACTGGGCCAACGAGGCGACGGTGCTCGACCGCGCCGTCACCGCGGCCGACACGCTCAAGAATGTCATGGTCAAGCTGCGCCACCCGGACGGCAAGACCGAGATCCTCGGCATCGGCGTCCCCGGTGACCGCGAGATCGACGACAAGCGGCTGGAAGCCTCCGTCGAGCCCGCCGAGGTGGAGCTGCTCACCGAGGCTGACTTCGCCGCCAACCCCTTCCTGGTGAAGGGCTACATCGGACCGAAGGCATTGCAGGCCAACGGTGTTCGCTACCTCGTCGATCCCCGCGTCGTCGACGGCACCAGCTGGATCACCGGCGCCGACGTCCAGGGCAAGCACGTCGTCGGCCTGGTGGCCGGTCGCGACTTCACCCCGGACGGCACCATCGAGGCCGCCGAGGTCCGCGACGGCGATCCCTCGCCCGACGGCGCCGGTCCGCTGGTGTCGGCCCGTGGCATCGAGATCGGCCACATCTTCCAGCTCGGCCGCAAGTACACCGATGCGTTCGACGTCGACGTGCTGGGCGAGAACGGCAAGCCGGTCCGGCTCACCATGGGTTCCTACGGCATCGGCGTCTCGCGCCTGGTCGCGGTGATCGCCGAGCAGCAGCACGACGACAAGGGCCTGCGCTGGCCTGCCGAGGTCGCGCCGTTCGACGTGCACGTGGTCATCGCGAACAAGGACGCCGCCGCCCGCGAGGGCGCCGAGCAGGTCGTGGCCGGTCTGGACAAGCAGGGCCTCGAGGTCCTCTTCGACGACCGCACCGCCTCGCCTGGTGTGAAGTTCAAGGACGCCGAACTTCTCGGCATGCCCTGGATCCTGGTGATCGGCCGCGGCTGGGCCGACGGCAAGGTCGAACTGCGCAACCGGTTCACCGGCGAGGCCGAGGAGATCGCGGCCGAGGACGCCGTCGCCGCGGTCACCGCGAAGATTCGCGGCTGAATCCGCTCGACCCGGTCACGTCCCCCGCGGCGCGACCGGGTCGGCGAAAGCCGCTGCGGCACAGGAACCGACCGTTGCCGCTCGCGTACGGGCAGCGGGCCGGGAACTGATAGTTTCGAGCGCGTGGACACGTTCAGCGATTCGCTGTTGCGGCTGGCGCGGGATTATCTCGGCGGGGCGATCGAGCAGTATTCGGTATTTCAGGAGCAGATCAGGCCGGGGCCGACCCGGGTGGATCATCGGGCGGGGCGCGTCTGGATCGGCGACCGGGAGTTCGCCGGGTCCGGCGAGATCGGGACCTACGCCGAGGATCTGACCTTCCTGTGGGCGTGGGCCAAGCCCACCCTCGCCGGCCTGCCCGGCGTCGCGGCGTCGACCCGGCTGCGCGAGCTCGGATTACAGCACGGGATCCCCGAATTCGCCGAGGAGATCGTCGATCTCGCCGGTTTCCCCGACCCGATGCTGGCCGCCGATCATCTGTCGATCATCGCGCTGGGCGCGCTCGGCGCCCGCGGGATGACCAAGTTCAATCACGGCGGCCGCGCGTACGCCTACCTGATCGTCGACGACGAGCAGGTGCCGTCCGCGACGCCGGACCCGGGCCGGGTGGCCGACCTGGTGGCCGCCGCCGCCCGGATGCTGCCCGGCACGGGCACGCGGGCGGTCGTGGCCGGCTACGCCCACCGTCACCGCCTGCCCGTGCGCGACACCGCCGACGGGGTGGAGGTGCAGCTGGCCGACGGGCCGCGGCTGATCGTCCGCATCGACGCCGGTGACCAGCTCCTCGACGCCGAGGTCGTCGGTGCGGATGTGTCGGTCACGGCCGCTGCCGGGCCACGGCAGGAGCGGATTCCGCCCTTCTTCCCGGACAGCCTGCTGGTCGCGCTGGCACCGGCCGCGGCGACCACCGTCGGCGGCCACGGTTCGCTGCGTGGCGCGGCCATCGCCGGACCACGACCTACCCTGCGCTGGCAGCCGATGTACGGCGATCTCGTCGAGGTCCCCGGCGGCCCGGTGGCCGTCGCCGAGATCGGCCGCTACGACAGCGAGCACCGGATCTGGGCGTGGGCGGGCCGAGAATGGGCGGGTGCCGCCGCGCTGCGCGGGCTGGCGCGCGAACACGGGGCCGAGCACCTGGCGGTGGATCGGGTCGACCTCGGCACCGTCGTCCATCCCGACAATGTGGTCACCCTGCTGGTGGCCGGGGCCGCCGAGCTGGGCGGATCCGTCGGCTGGGCAGCGGCGCCGGACGGCGCCGGGTGGCGCTACTTCGCGGTCACCGACGACGCCGTGACCATGACGGGATCGGATCCCGGGGTGGCCGCCCAGCTCATCGAGACGGCCGCGAACCTGCTGCATCCGCTGACCGATCCGGACAGCCGCTACCCCGCCATGCGGGCGATGGCCGCCGGCTACTTCGAGCGCCACCACGTCACCACCCTGACCTTCGGCGAACCGCAGCTGCTGCTCGCGCACTTCGGTCTGTACGAGCTGCGGGTGGAGTTCGACGCCACCGGCGGCATCATCGGCACCCGCACCGGCATGATCGGTGAACTGATGAGCTGAACCCGGCCTGCGCCGCCCGGTGTTCCTGGCGGCGCGGCACCGGGTCAGGCGCCGAGGTCGGCGAACATCTTGCGCTTCATCGGCGGTATCGCGCCCGCGGTGCGCAGGACGAGCTTGCCCATCATGCGGCCGAGCCTGCCGTCGGCGACGGCGCGTTCGGCGGTGCTCAGCGAGGTGCGGACCGCGGCGAAACCGTAGTCGGTCATGGCGGTTTCGTAGGCGCCGATCGCGTCGAGCAGGCCGCGCTCGCGGCGGTCGGCGGCGACCAGCATGCGGCACAGCAGCTGGGCGTCGCGCAGGGCGGTGTTGGCGCCGATGCCGGCGAACGGGGTCATGCTGTGGATGGCGTCACCGAGCAGGGTGACGGTGGTCGGGGTCCAGCGCGGGATCGGGACCGAGGTCTTGATCGGCAGCAGAGTGGCGGTGTCGCTGTCGGATTCGGCGACCAGCCTGCGCAGTTCGGGCGCCCAGCCCGCGGTCATCCGGACCGCGGTGGCATGCAGCTCCGCCGCGTCGAGGGCCGACAGGTCGACGCCGAATCGGTCCCGCTCGGCGGCGAACGCCCAGAACACGTAGGGCTGGGTGTCGTCGAACAGGAAGCCGGGCGTGAGCTCGGTGCCGTCGCTGCCGAGCGCGACACCCGGTGCGGGCGGGGCGAATTCGTGCGGCGCGACGAACATGCCGCACCCGCTCGGCGGAATCACACTGTGCGGGTGCGCGAGCAGGCGCGGATCGAGGCGGTCACGGGCGCTCGGAGTGAGTGCGTATTTGCCCGCGATGGTGACGATGCCGGTGTCCACGCGCCGCGCCTGGGGCAGGTACTGGGCCCGCACCCGCGAGGTGCCGCCGTCGGCGCCGACCAGCACATCACCGACCTCGCTGCCGCCGTCGGCGAAGTGGACGACCACCCGGCCGTCCGGCCGACGCTCGTAGCGGTCGAACGCGCTGCCGTAGTGCACCGCGTCGCCCAGTTCGGCGAGCAGGATGCGGCGCAGGGTGATCCGGCTGATGCCGTAGTGGTCGCGGTCGGCGTGCGGGGTCTCGGCGCTCTCGAAATCGATCAGGCTCGACAGCTGCTCGGTGACGAAGCCGAAACCGTTGCCGCCCTGGCCGGAGCAGGCGACGAAGGTCGCGAAGAGCTCGGGGGAGAGCAGCTCGGCCAGCGCGCCGCTGCCGTGCGGGTTGATGTGGATGCGGAAGCCCTGCAGCCGGTCGGTGCGCCGCACCTCGCGCTCGTGCACGCTGACCGCGACGCCGGCCCGGCGCAAGCCGTTGGCCAGCGCCAGACCGCCGATACCGCCGCCCGCGACGATGACCTTCAGTGGGGTGTTGGATGCCATGACGGTGTCCTTTCGATGGTCAGGCCCGGCTCCAGCCGAACCCGCCGGAGCGCCGCTTCGACGCCCGTTGCTGCTGGGTGGGGCCCGCCTGCGACCAGTCGGTGATCAACCGGTCGAGCAGGCGGGTGAGGGTGACCACATCGGCGGCGGGCCAGTCGGCGATGACCGCGCCGAACACCTGGTCGCCCACCTCGAGGAACTGCTGGAGTTCCGCGCGCCCCGCGTCGGTGATCTCGACCAGGACCGCCCGCCGGTCGGCCGGGTCCGGCGCGGTGCGCACCAGCCCGGCCTCCGCCAGGGTCTGCACGTGCCGGGTGATCGAGGAGGGCAGCGCGTCCAGGCGCTCGGCGATCTCCCCGGCGCGCAGCGGACCCGACTCCGCCACCGCCTGCAGCACCCCGACCCGGACCGGGTCGTACGCCCGGGACGTGCCCTGGCGCATCGCCTCGGCGAACCTGCTCGTCGTGCGGGCGAGTTCGGAGACCTGATCCTTGTTTGCTTGCATGAATCAAATAATACATTTGATTGCGTGAAACAACAATAGGGGTGGTGAACTTACGCCTACGTAGGGGAAACCTGCAGGTCATGGCCTCGAAGCCGGGTATGGCGCTGCTAAGTTAGCTCCCATGACGAGTTCGCCGAGCCTGCTGTTCAACCCCGCCACCTACGACCCTCAGCACTTCGATGCCGAGACGCGGCGGCTGCTGCGAGCCACCATCGAGTGGTTCGAATCCAAGGGCAAGGCACAGCTGCTGGCCGAGGACCGCGACGCGGTCTGGACCCAGGAGTTCCTCGACTTCGTCGCGAAGGAGAAGCTGTTCGCGACCTTCCTGACCCCGGCCGCCTACGCCGACGGCGACCCGAACAAGCGCTGGGACGCCGCCCGCAACGCGGCACTGGCCGAGATCTTCGGCTTCTACGGCCTCGCGTACTGGTACGCCGAGCAGGTCACCATCCTCGGCCTCGGCCCGATCTGGCAGAGCGACAACGAGACCGCCAAGCGCAAGGCCGCCGCCGACCTCGACGCGGGCCAGGTGATGGCGTTCGCGCTGTCCGAGCGCGAGCACGGCGCCGACATCTACAACACCGACCTGATCCTCACCCCGACCGCGCCGGGCAGCGCCGACGCCGAGGCCGGAATCCTGTTCCGCGCCAACGGCGAGAAGTACTACATCGGCAACGGCAACGTCGCCTCGATGGTGTCGGTGTTCTCCCGCCGCGGCGATGTCGAGGGCGCCGAGGGCTACGTCTGGTTCGCCGCCGACAGCCGCCACGCCGACTACCACCTGGTCGAGAGCGTCATCCACGGCCAGATGTACGTCAGCCACTTCCGGCTGGAGAACTACCCGGTGACCGCAGCCGACGTGCTGCACGAAGGGCCCGAGGCCTTCTCGGCCGCGCTCAACACCGTCAACGTGGGCAAGTTCAACCTCTGCCACGGTGGTATCGGCATGGTCGAGCACTCGTTCTTCGAGGCCATCACCCACGCCAGCAACCGCATCCTCTACGGCAACCCGGTCACCGACTTCGGCCATGTGCGTGGCAATTTCGTCGACGCCTACACGCGCCTGATCGCGATGAAGCTGTTCAGCGACCGCGCGGTGGACTACTTCCGCAGCGCCTCGCTCGAGGACCGCCGCTACCTGCTGTTCAACCCGATGACCAAGTCCAAGGTCACCTCCGAGGCCGAGGTCGCGATGACCCTGCTGCTGGATGTGCTGGCGGCCAAGGGCTTCGAGAAGGCCACCTACTTCGCGCAGGCCTCGCGCTACATCAACCACCTGCCCCGCCTCGAGGGCACGGTGCACGTGAACGTGGGCCAGATCCTGAAGTTCATGCCGAACTACCTGCTCAACCCGACGGAGTACCCGGCGATCGGCACCGACCTGGCACCGGGCGACCAGGAGTTCTTCTGGAAGCAGGGTCCGGCGCGTGGCGCGGGCAAGGTGCAGTTCGCCGACTGGACGCCGGCCTACGAGCAGGCCGCGGACGTGCCGAACGTCGGCCGGTTCTACGAGCAGGCGCAGGCGCTGCGCACGCTGCTGCTCACCGCGGCGCCCGACGCGGCCCAGCAGAAGGACCTGGACTTCATGCTGACCGTCGGCCACCTGTTCTCCACGGTGGTCTACGGCCAGCTGATCCTCGAGCAGGCCGAGCTCACCGGGCTCGACCGCGATGTCGTCGACCAGATCTTCGATTTCCAGATCCGCGACTTCAACACCCACGCGACCGCCCTGCTCGGCAAGCCGACGGTCACCGAGGCCCAGCGCGCGTGGGCCGTCGGCGCCCTGCGCAGTCCCGTGGCCGACGCCGCGCGCTTCGACCGGGTGTGGCAGCAGGTGGCGTCCTACGACGGCGCCTACGCGATGCGCCCGTAGCGGACCCGGTTCGGCCGCCGCACCGCACGGTGGGGCGGCCGATGTCGGGCCCGGGCTCGCGATTGTGCCCGGGTGTGGTTACACCGACGCGCGGCCGGGGAAGGTCGTGGTGACCGGGTTCGCGCCCAGGATCGCCTGCCAGCGGGCCCGGCGCACCGCGGACTCGGTGAGTGCCTCCGTCGCGGTGGCCCGGACCGCGGCGTCGGCCGCCTGTTCGACGACGGCGTACCACGCTGCGGCGCAATCGGATTCGACCGTGACGGCCAGGTGTGCCGCGGGGATCGGATCGTCGACCGGGAACGGTGGGGTGTAGGCGGCGCCTGCCGCCTCGGGTGCGGTGCCGCCCGCTTCCAGCAGTTCGATGGTGGCGTCGCGCCGGGCCCGGTGCGCGGCGCTGAACTCGGCGACCATGCGCGCCCGGTCGGCATTGGCGTAGGCGGCGATCACACCGTAGGAGTAGACGGCGGCGTACTCGCTGTCCAGGGCGGCCTGGAGGGCCTGTCGTTGATCGGTCATGCGAGCAGGACTCCCGCCTCGGTGGCGCAGGCCGCGCTGATCGAGGCCAACAGCCCCGCGCGGTACCCGGATTCGGTGCGGGCCAGCGCCGCGGCGGACTGCTGCGAGCGGACCAGCTGATCGCGCAGCTGGGCGATCGTCAGCGGCTGGGTGGCGTTCTCGATCGTCGCGGCGGGGACGAGGGCGCCGTCGGGGCCGGGCACGGTGATCTCACCGGTGCGGTGCACGGGGGTGGTGCCGTCGCCGTACACGCCGATCACCCGGTCGATCTCGGTGCGCAGCGCGTCGGCGTGGGCGGTGCGTTCGGCGGCGACGGTGGCCAGCGCCGCCTGTGCCTGCGGAGCGAGCGCGATCGCGGCCTGCGCGGACGCGGCGTCGGCGCGGGCCAGGACCTCTTGCGCGGCAAGCGGATCCGGCGCGTGCACGGTGTCGTCCTCGGCGCAGGCGGCCAGCACGCTCAGCGCGGGGACGCCGACGGCCGTCGCGCCGGCCAGGCGCAGCAGCGACCGCCGCCGCCAGGCACCCGCCGTGCGCTGTGTCACGTCGGCGGTCGGCGACCACTGCGCCGGTGCGGCCGAAGCCGCTCGGTGCGGAGCTGCGGGGGCTGTGCGCTGCGGTGCGACCGGGCACGGCGACTCGCTCGTCATCGGGCGGGATTCGTGCCGGTCGGAGCGCATGCCGGAAGGTCGCCCGGCGCTCGGCGGGGCGGTATGGCGGAAGGGCACCTACCCATCGTGCCAGATCCGCGTACCGTCGCCCGCCCACGCCGCGACACCGGGAGGCACGCCGGGGCGGACCGGTGCGCGAAGCCCGGTGGCTGGTCCTTTACACTCTCGTGGCGCGTTACGCTAGACCTTCGGCGTAGAAATTTCCGATCGCGTCACAACTGAACCAGGAGCCGCCCATATGCCGATGCCCACCGAGGAAAGGGTGAGCCAGCTCGTCGCTGAGCTCGTCGCACGCCGGGGATTCGACCTCGAGGGCGTCGCGATCGCGTCTGCGGGCAAGGACGAATTGGCGCCGGTTCGGTTGAAGGTCACCGTCGACAGCGACGGTCCGGCCGATCTGGACGCGATCGCCGAGCTCAGCCGGGAGATGTCCGAGCTGCTCGACGACGCCGGCGATTTCGGCGAATCCGCCTACCTGCTCGAAGTGACCACCCCCGGCGTCGACCGCCCGCTGACCGCCGAGCGGCACTGGCGACGCGCGCAGGGCCGCAAGGTGAAGGTCGCGCTGCGCGACGGCGCCGAGCCGGTCGAGGGCAAGGCTCGCTTCGAGGCGCGCGCAGGCCAGCTCGCCGAGGACGGCACCGTGGCGCTGGTCCTCGGCGGCAAGAACAAGCCGCACCGGGTGCACGTGCCGCTCGCCGACATCGCCACCGCGGTGGTCCAGGTCGAGTTCAACGCACCGGGCGCCGCCGAACTCGAACTCGCGGGCGGGATCGCCGCGGGCCGCCCGGTACCGGGCGAAGAACCCGCCGACCTCGCCGCCGCAGGACAACACAGTGACTCTCCCACCGAAGGGGTTGCGGAATGAACATCGAAATCGAAGCCTTGCGGGCGATCGTCGCCGACAAGGGCATCCCCATCGAGACCGTGATCTCGGCGATCGAGTCGGCGCTGCTCACCGCCTACCGGCACACCGAGGGCCATCAGCCCAACGCGTACATCGACATCAACCAGAAGACCGGTGTGGTCCGGGTGATGGCGCGGGAGCTGGACGCCGACGGCAACCTCGTCTCCGAGTGGGACGACACCCCGGAGGGCTTCGGCCGGATCGCCGCGACCACCGCCCGCCAGGTGGTGCTGCAGCGGCTGCGCGACGCCGAGAACGAGAAGTCCTTCGGCGAGTTCTCGACCCATGAGGGCGACATCGTCGGCGGTGTCGTCCAGCGCGACGCCAGGGCCAACGCCCGCGGCATCGTGGTGGTGCGGATCGGCAGCGAGGCCAACGGCGCCGAGGGCCTGATCCCGCCCGCCGAGCAGGTGCCGGGGGAGACCTACGAGCACGGCGACCGGATCAAGTGCTACGTCTACGGCGTCTCCCGTGGCCCGCGCGGCCCGCAGATCCAGCTCTCGCGCACCCATCCGAACCTGGTGCGCAGGCTGTTCTCGCTCGAGGTGCCCGAGATCGCCGACGGCTCGGTGGAGATCGTCGCGGTGGCCCGCGAGTCGGGGCACCGCTCCAAGATCGCGGTGCGGTCCACCGTGCCCGGCGTGAACGCGAAGGGCGCGTGCATCGGCCCGATGGGCCAGCGCGTGCGCAACGTGATGAGCGAGCTGGCCGGCGAGAAGATCGATATCATCGATTACGCCGAGGATCCGGCGACCTTCGTCGGCAACGCGCTCTCGCCGTCGAAGGTGGTCTCGGTCACCGTCGTCGATCCGGAAGCCAGGGCGGCCCGGGTGATCGTGCCGGACTTCCAGCTGTCGCTGGCGATCGGCAAGGAGGGCCAGAATGCCCGCCTGGCCGCCCGGCTGACCGGCTGGCGCATCGATATCCGCAGCGACGCGGCCCCGGAGCAGGGCGATTCGGTTCGGCCGGAGGCGCACCGTAGTTGACGAAAACGCGGGAATCCCGACCCTCGGATGACATGTTCGTAACTTCGGAAGGGGAGGGGTTCGTCGTTATGACCGGGTCACCGGTAGAGTGGGTGGAAGACCGGCCCGCGCAATCCGTTCGAACCTGTATCGGATGCCGTCAGCGCGAGCCGTCTGCCGAACTGTTGCGGATCGTGGCGCAGCATCGGAACACCGGCTCCGCCGGGGCTCCGGCTGTTGCGGTCGTTCCCGATCCACGGCGCAGACTTCCCGGACGGGGTGCCTGGCTGCACCCCGTTTCAGCTTGTCTGCGTTCCGCAGAGCGGCGCCGAGCATTCGGCAGAGCCCTACGAGTGTCCGGAAATCTGGATATCTCAGCCCTGGAGCAGTACCTCGAGAACAGGCACGAGCACTCATGAGCACACCGTGAAGCACCAACGATGAACGTCCATCGGAGATAACCCGAGGTCGTGCGGGCCGCCGTCCCCTTACACGGTGGCGCTGCTCGGCCTCTCAGTGAGGAGAGCAGTGGCAGGCAAGGCCCGCGTGCACGAGTTGGCCAAAGAACTCGGTGTCACGTCCAAAGAACTACTCGCGAAGCTCAAGGAGCAGGGCGAGTTCGTGAAGTCGGCGTCCTCGACGGTGGAAGCACCCGTCGCCCGTCGCCTGCGCGAATCGCTCGCGTCGAAGTCCGCCCCGGCGGGCGACGCGAAGCCGGCGGCCCGTCCCGGTCCGTCCCAGGCGGCCCGTCCGGCCGCCAAGCCCACTCCCGGTGGCGGCCCCCGTCCCGGTCCGCGTCCGGCTCCGGCGGCGCCCGCCGCCGCGACCCCCGCGGCCCCGGTGGCTCCGGCCGCCGAGTCGGCTCCGGTCGAGGCCAAGCCGGCTCCGGCCGCTCGGCCGACCCCGGCCGCCGCGCAGTCGGCGGCGCCCGCCGCGAAGCCGGCCGGTGCCCCCGCGCCCGGTCCGCGTCCGGCCCCCGGCGCACCGCGTCCGGGTCAGCCCGCCGCCGGTCAGGCCCGTCCGGGTCAGCCGGCCCCGGGTGCTCCGGCCCCGCGTCCGGCCGGTCCCGGCCCGAAGCCGGGCCCGAAGACCCCGCGCGTCGGCAACAACCCGTTCAGCTCCGCCCCGGATCGTGAGCGTCCGGCCCCGCGTCCCGCCCCGCAGGGCGGCCCGCGGCCGACGCCGGGTCAGGGTGGTCCGCGTCCGGCTCCCGGCCAGGGTGGTCCGCGTCCGGCTCCCGGTCAGGGCGGTCCCCGTCCCGGCCAGGGCCAGGGTGGTCCGCGTCCGGCCGCCGCGCAGGGCGGTGCCCCGCGTCCCGGTGGCCCGCGCCCCAACCCGGGCTCGATGCCCCCGCGGCCGAACCCCGGTGCCATGCCCCAGCGCTCCGCGCGTCCGGGTCCGGCGGCCGGTGGCCGTCCGGGTCGTCCGGGCGGCGCGCCCGGTGGCGCCGGTCGTCCCGGTGGCGGCGGTGGCGGCTACCGCGGTGGCGGTGGCGGTGCCCCCGGCGCAGGTCAGGGTGCCGGTGCACCCGCGGCCGGTGGCTTCCGTGGTCGTCCCGGTGGCGGCGGCGGTCGTCCGGGTGGTCCCGGTGGCCGTGGTGGCGCGGCCGGTGCGTTCGGTCGTCCCGGTGGCGCTCCGCGTCGTGGCCGCAAGTCGAAGCGGGCGAAGCGCGCCGAATACGAGAACATGCAGGCGCCCGCCGTCGGTGGCGTGCGGCTGCCGCGTGGCAACGGCGAGATCATCCGGCTCGCCCGCGGCGCGTCGCTGTCGGACTTCGCCGAGAAGATCGACGCGAACCCGGCCGCTCTCGTGCAGGCGCTGTTCAACCTGGGCGAGATGGTCACCGCGACCCAGTCGGTGAACGACGAGACCCTCGAGCTGCTCGGCAGCGAGATGAACTACGTCGTGCACGTCGTCAGCCCCGAGGACGAGGACCGCGAGCTGCTGGAATCGTTCGATCTCACCTACGGCGAGGACGCCGGCGGCGAGGACGACCTCGAGCAGCGTCCGCCGGTCGTGACCGTCATGGGTCACGTCGACCACGGTAAGACCCGACTGCTGGACACGATCCGTAAGGCCAACGTCCGTGAGGGCGAGGCCGGTGGCATCACCCAGCACATCGGTGCCTACCAGGTGCTGACCGATCTCAACGGCGACGAGCGCCTGATCACCTTCATCGACACCCCGGGTCACGAGGCGTTCACCGCCATGCGTGCCCGTGGTGCGAAGGCCACCGACATCGCGATCCTCGTGGTCGCGGCCGACGACGGCGTCATGCCGCAGACGGTGGAAGCGATCAACCACGCCCAGGCGGCCGACGTGCCGATCGTGGTGGCGGTCAACAAGATCGACAAGGAAGGCGCGAACCCGGACAAGATCCGGCAGCAGCTGACCGAGTACGGCCTGGTGACCGAGGAATACGGTGGCGACACCATGTTCGTCGACATCTCGGCCAAGCAGGGCACCAACATCGACGCGCTGCTGGAAGCGGTCCTGCTGACCGCCGACGCCTCGCTCGACCTGCGGGCCAACCCGGACATGGACGCCCAGGGTGTCGCCATCGAGGCGCACCTCGACCGCGGCCGTGGCCCGGTGGCCACCGTGCTCATCCAGCGCGGCACGCTGCGCGTCGGCGACTCGATCGTGGCGGGCGACGCCTACGGTCGCGTGCGCCGCATGGTCGACGAGCACGGCGACGACGTCGAGGCGGCCCTGCCGTCGCGGCCCGTCCAGGTCATCGGTTTCACCTCGGTGCCCGGCGCAGGCGACAACCTGCTCGTGGTCGACGAGGACCGGATCGCTCGCCAGATCGCCGACCGCCGCAATGCGCGCAAGCGCAACGCACTGGCCGCGCGCAGCCGCAAGCGGATCAGCCTGGAAGATCTGGATGCCGCCCTGAAGGAGACTTCGGAGCTCAACCTGATCCTCAAGGGCGACAACTCCGGTACGGTCGAGGCCCTCGAAGAGGCCCTGCTCGGCATCGAGATCGACGACGAGGTGCGTCTGCGCGTCATCGACCGCGGTGTCGGTGGCGTCACCGAGACCAACGTCAACCTGGCGTCGGCCTCGAACGCGATCATCATCGGCTTCAACGTCCGTGCGGAGGGCAAGGCCACCGAGCTGGCCAACCGCGAGGGCGTCGACATCCGGTACTACTCGGTGATCTACCAGGCCATCGACGAGATCGAGAAGGCCCTCAAGGGCATGCTCAAGCCGATCTACGAAGAGGTCGAGCTGGGCCGGGCGGAGATCCGCGCGATCTTCCGTTCGTCGAAGGTCGGCAACATCGCCGGCTGCATGGTCCTGTCGGGCTCGGTCAAGCGCAACGCCAAGGCGCGCCTGATCCGCGACGGCAGGGTGATCGCCGAGACGATGACCATCTCCTCGCTCAAGCGGGAGAAGGACGACGCCACCGAGGTCCGCGAAGGTTACGAGTGCGGTATGACCGTGACCTACAACGACATCAAGGACGGCGACATCATCGAGGCGTACGAGCTGCGCGAGAAGCCGCGCGACTGATCACGCACACCGTTCCACACGCCGCACCCGACACCTCGGGTGCGGCGTGTGGTCATGCGGGCAATCCATCCATCTACCAGGAGGTGAGCACCGCTGTACATCGGTGCGCTCGAATTCGATCTACTGCTCGGTGACGTGCACTCGCTCAAGGAGAAGCGGTCGGTGATCCGCCCGATTCTCGCCGAGCTGCAGAAGCGCTTCGCCGTCAACGCCGCCGAGGCCGGTGACCAGGATCTGCATCGCCGGGCCCTGCTCGGTGTCGCCATGGTCAGCGCGGAAACGAGTCACCTGAACGAGGTGCTCGACAAGTGTGAGCGGCACGTCGCCGCCCGTCCGGAGATAGAGTTGCTGGCAGTACGCCGCCGGATCTTCGGACCCGAAGACTAGACCAGAGGAGGACAGACCCATGGTGGATCAAGCCAGGGCACGCCGACTCGCCAAGCGGATTTCCGCGATCGTGGCCACCGCGATCGAGTACGAGATCAAGGATCCGCGGCTGCGGTTCGTCACCGTCACCGATGCCAAGGTGACCGGCGATCTGCGCGAGGCAACGGTGTTCTACACGGTGATGGGCGAGACGCTCGACGCCGAACCCGACTACGCGGCCGCGGCCGCCGGTCTGGACGCGGCCAAGGGCGTGCTGCGGTCCAAGGTGGGTGCGGGTACCGGGGTGAAGTTCACCCCGATCCTGTCGTTCACGCTGGACAAGGTGCCCGACGCGGCCCGCGAGATGGAAGAGCTGCTGGCCCGGGCTCGCGCCATCGACGACGAGGTCGCCAAGGTCGCGGCCAACGCCACGCACGCCGGTGAGGCCGACCCGTACAAGTCCGATCGCGACGACGACGGCGACGAGTAACCCCGATGACCAGCGTCCGTGACGCGACCGTGCCGGCCGCCGCCGTCGCCGCTCTGGCGACGGCGCGGGCGGTGACGGTGCTCTGTCACGTGCAGCCCGACGCCGACACCATCGGCAGCGGGCTCGCGCTGGCGCTGGCACTGGAACGCAAGGGCGTGCCGGTGGTGGTGTCCTTCGCCGAGCCCGTCGAACTGCCCGCCTCGCTGCGGACGCTGCCCGGCGGGCATCTATTGGTGCCGCCCGCCGAGGTACCGGCCGAGGTCGACCTGCTGGTCGTCGTCGACTGCGGCGCGCGCAGCAGGCTCGGCGTGCTCGCCGACCGGCTGGACGGGGCCGCGACGACGCTGGTCATCGACCATCACCGGGCCAACGACGGGTTCGGCACCGTCGATCTGATCGACGAGTCGGCGGCCTCGACCACGGAGCTGGTCACCCGGCTGCTCGACGCGTGGGGCATCCCGATCGACGCCGCCATCGCGCACTGCCTGTTCGCGGGGCTGGTCACCGACACCGGGTCGTTCCGCTGGGCCAGAACCGGCAGTCATGCCCTGGCCGAACGGCTGCTGGCGACCGGGATCGATGGCGCCGAGATCACCCGCGTCCTGCTCGACACGCATCCGTACGCGTGGTTGCCGATGCTGTCGAAGGTGCTGTCCACGGCGGTCGTGGTGCCCTCGGCGGCCGGGGTGGGGCTGGTCTACGCGCTGGTGCGGGCCGCCGATACCCACGAGGTGGGACCCGAAGAGGTGGAGAGCGTCATCGACGTCGTCCGCACCACCGCCGAGGCCGGGATCGCGGCCGTCTTCAAGGAGGCCCGCGGCCAGAACGACCGCTGGACCGTCTCGCTGCGCTCGCGCGATTCCGCGCCGGGTGCCGCCGACGGCGTGGACGTCGCCGCGATCGCCAGTGGATTCGGTGGTGGCGGACATCGGTTCGCGGCGGGGTACACAACGTATGGCAACGCCGCCGACGTGGTGCAGGCGCTGGTCACCGCGCTCGGCTGAGCGCGGCGCCGTCTGCCGTCCCCGGACGTGCCGGACCGTTCTCGGAGGAGATCCGAACCGGCGGGCAGGCCGATCGACCCGGCCGAGGCCGGTGACCGGCGTGCCGACAGTCCGGTGCGCGGCCGGTCGCGCTGATCAGCCGACCGGAACCGGCTCGCGGCGCAGCCGCCGGACGAGGGGTACGCCCAGAATCGTTGCGACAGCGCACAATCCGAACGCGAGTGCCGGTCGGTCGACGAGCAGGCCGGTGGCCCCGGCGACGACGAGGCCGCCGAGATTGCCGGTCATCCAGATGAGCCCCGCCGCGGTGCCCTCGGCCACCCCGGTGTGACGCTCGGTCATGGTGAGCACGATCGGCAGGGCGGGCAGCAGGGTGAGGCCGATCAGGACGAACGCCAGGAACCCGGTGGCGAGCCCGGGCGCCACGGCGACGAGCAGGCAGGCCAGCGCGCTGGCGGTGAGCCCGACCATGACCGCGGGCAGCTCGACACCGCGCCGCAGCACCGCGACCGGTACCACCGCGCAGCCGACGACCCCGGCCACGACATTGATCAGCAGCACGATGCTCGCGGCATCCGCGCTGACCCCGGCGGGTTCGAGCAGCGCCTGACCGTAGGTGGCCAGCGCGACGAAGGTGCCGAACGGGAAGAAGACCGCCGCGCACAGGCGGCGGACATACGGGTCGCCCAGGGTCGCGCGCAGCGCGGCGAGCGGGGGTTCCGGCTCGCCCGTGGGACGCACGGGCGCCGCGCCGTGCCCCGGCCGCAGCAGTTCGACGGTGAGCAGCACCGCCGCCACGGTGGCGAACCCCGCGCCGAGGGCGGTCAGCGTCCACAGCTGGCTCTCGGCGGGGAAGATCGCCCCGAGCACGAAGGCCGCCGCCATCCCGGCGAAGGTGCTGGCGGTGCCGACCGCGATGCCGGTCGGGCGGTCCTTCTCGTCGAGATAGTGCCCCGCGACGCCGGTGATCGCGTTGAGCACCAGCGGCTGCGCGACGGCCACGATCGTCTGACCGGCCAGCGCCATCGCGAAGCTGTCGTGCAGCAGGCGCAGGTCGGCGCCGATCGCGGTGAGCGCCGCGCCCGCGATCAGGGCGGGCCGGAACCAGCGGTCGAGCAGGATGCCGGCGGGGATCGCCAGCACCACGTACAGCAGCGGGAACATATTGGCCAGCCAGCCGACCGCCGACTCCGACACCCCGAAATGGGCCGCCGCCACCGTGGTGACCGGCGCGTAGTTGAGCCACACGACCTGGGTCGCGGCCCCCACGAGGGCGAACGCCGTGATCACGCGCCACCGCTGTACAAACGCCATGGATGCTGTCCTGAGAGCTCGGGGCGAACCGGAGGGGTCGCGCTGCGTCCGCCCTGACTGGGCGAGTGACCAGTATCGCCGGTGGCGTCGGGTGCCGCGACATTTACCAGGGATTTCGCCGGGATCGTCCGGTTCCGCACCGGCCGTGTCCGGTCCGGCCCCGCGCCGGGCCCGTGGTCCGGCGCTCGTCGCGGCGCGGGATCGGGTCGCGACGGGTGTGCGAGCATCGGTGGCGGGCGCCGGTTCGGGCGCCATCGACGGGGAGGCGGAGCCTGATGTCCACGGTTGATCCGGACGCCGAGGTGGGGCCGCGGCGGATTCTCGGGATCGCGCTGCCCACGCTCGGCGTGCTCGTGGCCGAGCCGCTGTACCTGCTGTTCGACATGGCGATCGTCGGCAGGCTGGGGGCGCTGGCCCTGGCCGGGCTCGCGGTCGGTGGGGTCATCGTGGGGTCGGTCAGCACCCAGCTCACCTTCCTGTCCTACGGCACCACCGCGCGCGCGTCGCGGCGGCACGGCGCGGGGGATCGGGCGGGCGCGGTCGCGGAGGGCGTGCAGGCCAGCTGGGTGGGCGCGGCGATCGGTGTGCTGATCCTGCTGGTGGTGCAGCTGTTCGCGGGGCCGCTGTGCGCCGCGATCGCCGGTGGCGGCGAGATCGCGGACGAGGCATTGGGCTGGGTGCGGATCGCCCTGTTCGGGGTGCCGCTGATCCTGCTGTCGATGGCGGGCAACGGCTGGATGCGCGGGGTGCAGGATGTGCGCCGTCCGCTGATGTACGTGGTGGCGGGACTGGCGCTGTCGGCCGTGCTGTGCCCGGTGCTGGTGTACGGGCTGCTCGGGGCGCCCCGCCTGGAGTTGGCGGGGTCGGCGGTGGCCAATGTGGTCGGTCAGCTCGTGACCGGCGGCCTGTTCGGCTACGCGCTGCTGCGCGAACGGGTCTCGCTGCGTCCAGTTCCCGCCGTGATGCGGGCCCAGCTGGTCCTCGGCCGCGATCTCATCGTGCGCAGCCTGTCGTTCCAGGCGTGCTTCATCTCCGCCGCCGCGGTCGCCGCCCGCTTCGGCGCCGCCTCGGTCGCCGCCCATCAGCTGGTGCTGCAACTGTGGAACTTCCTCGCGCTGACCCTGGATTCGCTGGCCATCGCGGCCCAGGCCCTCGTCGGGGCCGCGCTCGGCGCGGGCAACGCGCGGGGCGCGAAGGGGATCGCCCGGCGGGTGACGGGCTGGTCGGTGATCTTCGCGCTGGTCCTGGCCGCCTGCTTCGCCGCCGGGGCGGGGGTGATCCCGCTGCTGTTCACCGACGACCCGCAGGTCCTCGAGCGCACGCACGTCATCTGGTGGTTCTTCGTCGCCATGATCCCGGTGGCGGGCGCCGTCTTCGCGCTCGACGGCGTCCTGCTCGGCGCGGGCGACGCGGCCTTCCTCCGCACCGCCACGCTGGTCGCCGCCCTGGTCGGCTTCCTGCCGCTGATCTGGCTCGCCCTGGTCTTCGACTGGGGCGTCGCGGGTATCTGGTCTGGGCTGGTGGCGTTCATGCTCCTGCGTCTGCTCGCGGTCGTCGCCCGCGCCAGGTCCGGTCGCTGGGCCCGCGTCGGCGCCGACGTCCCGACGGGGGCCGCCTAGCCGGAGTGGCGCTCGTCACAGCGATACCTGGTACGGCGAGTTCGCACTACCGTCGGCACGGAGGACCTCGAGCCGACGATGGAGGCGACGTAGTGCGTGGCGTGAAGTCCAGGAGTATCGGTCTCCGAGCGGCGGTCGGTGCCGCCGTCCTGCTCGCGGGGCTCGGGCTCGCAGTGCCGACGGCGCACGCGGCGCCCGACGGGGCGGGCACCCTGCTCGGGCACATCGATCAGCCCGCGGGCTGGGGGAACTGGTCGCGCGCGGCGATCGTGGACTACCGCACAGAGGGGCCGACCGGTGGACTGATCAACGGTGCCGGGCTCGTGCTGCTGCCGGACTCGCCGCCGCCCGCGGGTGGCTACCCGGTCGTGGCCTGGGACCACGGCACCAGCGGCCTCGGCCCGCAGTGCGGCATCACGACGAACAAGGCGGTGCACGAGCAGCCGCTGCTGCAGTCCTTCCTCGATCGCGGCTGGGCCGTGGTTGCGCCGGATTACCTCGGACTGTCCGCCGGGTCCGACACCGTGCATCCCTACCTGCACACCCGCACCGAGGCCACGGCGACGATCGACCTCGTCCGCGCTGCCCGCGCGGCCGAGCCGGACCTCTCGGCTACCTGGGCTGTGGTCGGCGGATCGCAGGGCGGCCACGCGGCGCTGGCCACCGGCAATCTGGCCGGCGACTACGCGCCCGAACTGGACTTCCGCGGCACCGTAGCGCTGGCACCGGAATCCAACTTCGAACAGGTCCTGTCCCGGCTCGACCCGCGGGTGCCGAATCTGCCGATCGTGGACGAGCTGGTCGGCCCGTTCGCGGGCATCCTCGCCGGGCTGCGCGCCGCCCGCCCCGACCTGGATGTGAACGGCCTGCTCAGCCCGCGCGGCCGGGAGGTGGTCGACGCGATCGCCACCAGCTGCGTCGCCGACTTCGGCCAGGTGGTCGACGGCGCGTCGATCGGCGCGCTGCTGGCCCGCCCGGTGGACGCCGACGGCATCGGCGCGGCCCTGCGCGACTACATGGTGGTCCCCACGGTCGGCTACCGCCAGCCCATCCTGATCGTGCACGGCGCCGCCGACACGGTGGTCCCGCTGCCGATGACCTACACCCTGCTCGCGCAGATGCGCGCGGCGGGCACCGCGGTGGAATTCGGCCAGTATCCGGGCGGGCACCCCGAGATCGACGCCCAGGCACGACCACAGGTGGTGTCCTTCGTCGCCGGGCTGTTCCGCGTCTGACGGCCCGACGGCGGCGTCCCCGGACCGCTGGATCCGCTGGTCGCCGACGACCGCGCGATCGGAACGGGCGAACCCGCGCGGGCGCCGGTTCACGGGTGTGCCACTGTGGACAGGTGATTCCGAAGTTGATGGCGGTCAGTGATGTGCACGTGGGGCATCAGGGCAACAAACCGGTGGTGGAGCAGATCCACCCGGACTCGCCGGAGGACTGGCTGATCGTCGCCGGTGACGTGGGCGAGAAGGCCGAAGAGGTCCGCTGGGCGCTGGAGCTGCTGCGCGGCCGGTTCGCGAAGGTCATCTGGGTGCCGGGCAATCACGAGCTCTGGACCACGCCCAAGGACCCGGTGCAGATGCACGGCGCCGCCCGCTACGACTACCTGGTCTCGATGTGCCGCGACCTCGACGTGGTGACCCCGGAGGACCCGTATCCGGTGTGGACCGGCTCGGGCGCCGAACAGTACGGCGGCCGCGTCACCATCGCGCCGATGTTCCTGCTCTACGACTACTCGTGGCTGCCCGCGGGCACCACCACCAAGGCCCAGGGGCTGGCCGTGGCGCGGGAACGCAATGTCGTCGCGACCGACGAGTTCCTGCTGACCCCCGACCCGTACCTCACCCGCGACGCCTGGTGCCACGCCCGCGTGCAGTACACCCAGCGCCGCCTCGACGCGCTGGGCCCCGATGCCCCGGTGGTGATGGTCAACCACTTCCCGCTGGTCCGCCAGCCCACCGAGATCCTGTTCTACCCCGAGTTCTCGATGTGGTGCGGCACCGATCTCACCGCCGACTGGCACACCAGCTACAACGTGGTCTGCTCGGTCTACGGCCACCTGCACATCCCGCGCACCACCTTCTACGACGGCGTCCGCTTCGAAGAGGTCTCCCTCGGCTACCCCCGCGAATGGAAGCGCCGCGGCATGCCGGAGCCCCTGCTGCGCCAGATCCTGCCCGAACCCGTCTACGCCGACGGCGACCTCAACGCCTGGGGCGGCCACTTCACCGTCACGCCCGAGATGGAGGCCGCCGCTGCCGAGATGCGGGCCAAGGCCGACCGTCGCCGCGGCATCTGACCAGAGATTTGCTTCGAGCCTCGACCACTGATTTGGTGATGAACATGGGTAACTCACCGGGCACGGGCGCACTCGCCCCGATGCACCACCGCAGGCCGCCGAACACACCGGTCGGCCACCCGAGTCCGGCCGGAAATCGCGGGGAGGCGGGACATGCTTGACAACATTCTGCCCTCGGGCGTTGCCGCCGCCGAGTTGCTGGCGTACCCGGAGGACCTGAAGGCGCATCCCGCCGAGGAGCACCTCATCGCCAAGTCGGTCGAGAAGCGCAGGCGCGACTTCATCGGCGCCCGCCACTGTGCCCGCCTCGCGCTCGAGCAACTCGGCGAGCCGCCGGTGGCGATCGGCAAGGGGGAGCGGGGCATGCCCCTGTTCCCGCGCGGTGTGGTCGGCAGCCTGACCCACTGCGACGGCTACCGCGCCGCCGCGATGGCGCACGCGCTGCGGTTCCGCTCGGTCGGCATCGACGCCGAACCGCACGGCGCGCTGCCCGAGGGTGTGCTCGACTCGGTCAGCCTGCCCGCCGAACGCGAGTGGCTGGCCACCGCGCCCGCCGACGGCCTGCACCTGGACCGCCTGCTGTTCTGCGCGAAGGAGGCCACCTACAAGGCCTGGTTCCCGCTGACGCTGCGCTGGCTCGGTTTCGAGGACGCACACATCACCTTCGAGATCGATTCCCGCACCGCCGATTCCGGCACGGGTACGTTCCACACGCGACTGCTGGTTCCCGGGACGACGAACGACGGCGGCACCCCGCTGACCTCGTTCGACGGCCGCTGGATGATCGCCGACGGGCTGATCCTGACCGCGATCGCGCACGGCTGATGGGCGCGCGCACCCCCGCGGTGGACCCGCTGGGCGGCCTGGTCATCGTCGACAAGGACGGCGGCTGGACCAGTCACGATGTCGTCGCGCGCAGCCGGAAGCTGTTGCGCACCAAGAAGGTCGGGCACGCGGGCACCCTCGACCCGATGGCCACCGGCGTGCTGGTGCTCGGCGTGGAACGGGCGACCAAGCTGCTCGGTCAGCTGATCCTCACCACCAAGGCCTACACCGCGACCATCCGGCTCGGCCAGGCCACGATCACCGACGACGCCGAGGGCGAGGTCACCGCGACCACCCCGGCGCTGCACGTGACCGATGCCGAGATCGCGGCCGGTGTCGCGGCGCTGACCGGTGACATCGCGCAGATCCCGGCCACGGTGAGCGCCATCAAGGTCGACGGCGAACGCGCCTACGCCCGCGCCCGCGCGGGGGAGGAAGTGCAGCTCGCGGCCCGCCCGGTGACGGTGTCGCGCTTCGACATCCTGGCTCGCCGCGACGTCGCCGACGGCGAGTTCGTCGACCTGGACGTGGAGGTCGAGTGCTCCTCGGGCACCTACATCCGCGCGCTGGCCCGCGATCTCGGCGCCGCCCTCGGCGTCGGTGGTCACCTGACGGCGTTGCGCCGCACCAGGGTCGGCCCGTTCACCCTCGAACACGCCCGCACCCTGGAGCAGCTGGCCGCCGCCGCGGAAGCCGAACAGCCGCTGCTCAGCCTCGATATCGACACCGCGGTCCGCACGGCCTTCCCGCACCGCGACATCGACGAGTCCCAGGCGAACGACCTGCGCAACGGCCGCTGGCTCGCGCCGATCGGGCTGGCGGGTGTCTACGCCGCCATCGACCCGGCGGGCCGGGCCATCGCGCTGCTCGAGGAGAGCGGCAAGCGGGCGGCCTCGGTGATGGTGGTCCGTCCCCAGGGCATCGGCGACTGACACCGAAGGTGTTGCGCCGCGTCGGCGTTCGGCGGCGGGTACCCGCGGGCGCGGTCACCGCCGCCCGGCTCGCCGGACGTCGTCGCTGCCGCCTCCGTAGAGTGGCGGTGACGGTCGGCGTGCGGATATCGCCGACCGGGGGAAGGGTAGCGAGATGAGTACAGAGCCGGTCGACACGTTCACGCTGTGGGACCGCGACGGCGACGGGCTGGTGTCGGTCGACGACATCGCGACCGGCATCCGTTCCGCCGGTATCGAGGTCGACCGCGCGGCGATCGAACGCCTGGTCGCCGCGGCCGACACCAACGGCGACTTCCTGGTCTCCCGCGCCGAATTCGACGCCGCCGTGGTCGATGGCCGCATCGAGGTGACCGACGCCGACGCCGCGTTCCGGGTCTTCGACGTCAACGGCGACGGCCGGATCTCGGTGAGCGAACTGGACTCGCTGATCCGCCACGTCGGCGGCGGCCGCATCGACGAACCGGCCGCCGACCTGCTCGCGGCCGCCGATCAGGACGGCGACGGCTACCTCTCGCTCACGGAATTCCGTGTGCTGCTGGACTTCCTGTCGCGCTGAGGGCGCCTGCCCGGGCCGCCGTCACACGACCCGGACGGCTTCGGCTATGCCCGCTGCGGCACAGACGAAGCGGCGGTACGGGCGAAGAGCATCGTGGCGACGACGAACAACGCCACGCCGGGATCGATGTCCGGACATCGCGCGGCTGCCTGCTCCGGCATCGCGAACAACGCGATCGCGATCAGCAAGCCCGCCGACAACGCGAGGCGCTCGGTGAACTGGATTCGGAAGAGGATCTTCATGGGTGCCACCGTTCGGGTAGGAGGGTGCGGTGATTCCCATGGTCGGGACGCCGCCGTGGTGACGGCACCAGGTCGACACCTGCCGACGGGATCGCGCGACGGCGGCACCGCGTCGACGCTCGCGTCGACATTTGTCGACATCTGCCGACACCGAAGGGCATCATGGCGGCAGGGGTGATGCTTCATGATCGATCGGACCGCGACGGATCGGTTCGCAGCGAAACTACGGGCCCACCGTGAGCGGTTCGGCAACCCGACCCAGCAGGTTCTGGCGGGGCGGATGATGATCAGCCGGGCCATGGTGGCGGACTGGTTGAGCGGCAACCGCTTTCCCAGCTGGCGTCACACCGAGGCGCTGGTCGTCGCGTGCGAGCCTGCCCTCGCCGAGAACGCGGCCGGGTTGCGGGAGTGGCAGAGCCTGTGGGAACAGACCCGCGCCGACCGGGATGCCGAGCGTTACGGCTCCGGACCCGCCGATGTCCTTGTGCGCGAGGACACCTCGACCAACCTCATCTCCACCACCTGGTACCGGGACAACCCCGAGTTCTACTCCGCCGCAGCGCGACAGGTTCGGGCGGCGACGCAGGAAATCCGCTGCACCTATTTGCGAGCCCACCCGCCGACATCGTTCGCATCGAGTGCCTCGGCGGACTATTTCGAGGCCGTCCTGGACTGGGCTCGCAGCTGCGGTAACGAACAGCGGTCTGCGCGCCGGGTGATCGCGGCGCCGACCCGCAACGGCGTCGTCGTGCCCAGCATGCTCGACTGGTTGCGCAGTCATCGAGACCAGACTGCCGACATCTTGTCCTACGAGGCGAATGTCATCGACTGGTCCGCGGTTGTCGACGGTGTCAGCATGGCGCTGCTCGACGACACCGTTGCCTTCCTTGCCTTCTCCGGCGGCGGGCGGCAGAAGTTGAACGGATTCAGTGTCACCGACCGTAATTTCGTCGGCTACTACATCGTCAACTTCGAGCAGATGTGGTCGGTCTCGACACCGCTGGCGGAGTTCCTCGACCTCAACCAGGGCTAGGCCGTCTGCCGTCCGTGTGCTGCTGGACTTCCTGTCGCGCTGAGGGCGCGGCCGCGATGTCAGGGGTACTGGACCGTGGTTAACACCACAGCCACCTCTCGCGATAGCCAGGACGAATAGCTCTCGGCTACGGAGGGGTGGGCCATGGCCGCACTGCGGAAGACCTGGATCGGCGTGGTCGCCGGCGTGACATTGCTGCTCGCGGGGTGTGGGGGTGATGGTCCGCAGTCGGTGGTTGCGTCGAGTTCGGTGCGGCCGAGCACCGTGACCAGCACGTCACGGCCACCCGTCATCGTGCCGCCGAGCGAGGCGCCGGTCACCAGCCCGCCGCCGGTGACCCGCCCGCCGGTCGGTACCTCCGCCGCGCCGACGTCCGCGCGCACCACGCCGCCGCCCACGCCCGCGACCGGCACCGTCGTGTTGCGGACGGCGACCCTGTCCGGGGTCCCGGTTCCCGGTGTGCCCGTGCGGCTTTCGCTCCAGCAGCCGTGCGATCCGGCAGGCCACGACATTCCCGTCGGCGAGACCACCGAGACGCAGCGCCAGGAGGGCGTCACCGACGCCGCCGGGCTGGCCGTCTTCACCGCGGCGACGGGCTGCTACCACTTCGGCATGACGGCGCCCGCCGGCACGAACCCGGTCCCCGAGGGCATGCACTCGCTGTTCCTGGTCGAGGCGGGCGCGACCGTCACCGGGAACCTGCGCTTCCAGGACACCGCACCGGCGTCCGCCTGCGCCGAGGCCACCGTGGAGACCGAACTCGGGGTCGACGCGGGTCCGGTCGCCACCATCTCGCACTGCGACGGGCGCTGGGCGGTCGTGTCCTGGGACAGCCCCGGCGACAACCAGCGGATCATCACCCGCGCCACGGGCACCTGGGCCACCTATGTCCAGTTCCCGCACGACACGTGCTGGGCCGAGGCGAGCGCCGCCGGTGTCCCCGACACCCTGCGGCACTACTTCTCCTGCTGAGCTAGGCCGTCAGCCAGATGGCTTCGGCGGCGAGGGTTCCCAGCTCGGTCGGCGCCTCGGCGGCGGCGATGCGGACCGCGATGGTGCCGGCGAAGTCGCGGCGTTCCTCGACCGCGATCACGGTGTCGAGGGCGATGCCGACCGAGTCGAAGTAGCGCAGCATCGCGGGGTCGGAGTCGGAGATGCGGGCGACGCGGCCGGATTCGCCCGCGGCGAAGTCGGACAGGCGTCGCGCCGGGGGCGTGGGGACCGCGCCGTCGACCGACGGGATGGGGTCGCCGTGCGGATCGCGGTCGGGGTGGCCGAGTTTGGCGTCGATGCGCGTCATCAGCAGTTCCGAGACCGCGTGCTCGAGCACCTCGGCCTCGTCGTGCACCTCGTCCCAGCCGTACCCGAGCTCGTTCACCAGGAACGTCTCGATCAGCCGGTGCCTGCGGACCATGGCGACGGCGGCGCGGCGGCCGTGCTCGGTGAGGGTGATCGCGCCGTAGCGGGCGTGCTCGACGAGGCCCTGATCGGCGAGCTTGCGCACCGCCTCGGACACCGTCGAGGCCGACACGCCGATCCGCTCGGCGAGCAGCTTGGTCGACACTTTTTCCTGTGACCACTCCTGCGCGGTCCAGATGACCTTCAGATAGTCCTGCGCCACCGCGGACAATTCGGGCGCGAGCGTCGCGGTGGCAGCGAGTTCGGCCTGTTCACCGGGCGCTGTCGACGCTCGGCGGGTAGCGACATCTCGTTTACCTGGCACATCATTGATGTTAGGCATCCCTGGCCCGAATGACACATCGGCGGACCGGCACGGCGCCGGCGAATAACGTTGCGTAGGCTTCGCTCTGTGCAGAGATGGCGAAGTCTCGACGATGTGCCCGCCGACTGGGGGCGCTGCGTCCTCACGATCGGCGTGTTCGACGGCGTGCATCGCGGGCACGCGCAGCTGATCAGCCGTGCGGTGGCCGCGGCGAAGAAGCGTGATGTTCCCTCGGTTCTGATGACCTTCGATCCGCATCCCATGGAAGTGGTCCGGCCCGGTTCCCATCCCGCGCAGCTCACCACCCTGACCCGGCGGGCCGAGCTCGCCGAGGAACTCGGGATCGATGTGTTCTGCGTGATGCCGTTCACCCAGGACTTCATGAAGCTCACCCCCGCCGGTTACGTCCACGACCTGCTGGTCGAGCGGCTGCACGTCACCGAGGTCGTCGTCGGTGACAACTTCACCTTCGGCAAGAAGGCCGCGGGCACCGTCGACACCATGCGCGATCTGGGCGCCCGCTTCGGCTTCGAGGTCGACGGCGTCACCCTGCTCGGCGAGCACGCCGTCACCTTCTCCTCCACCTACATCCGCGCCTGCGTCGACGCGGGCGACATGGCGGCCGCCGCCGAGGCGCTGGGCAGGCCGCATCGGGTCGAGGGCGTCGTCGTGCACGGCGACGGCCGCGGCCGCGGGCTCGGCTTCCCGACCGCCAACGTCGCCCCGCCGATGCACGCGGCCATCCCGGCCGACGGCGTGTACGCGGGCTGGTTCACCGTGCTCGGGCCCGGTCCGACCATCGGCACCGTCGAACCCGGCGAGCGGGCGATGGCCGCGATCTCGGTCGGCACCAACCCCACCTTCTCGGGGCGTTCGCGCACCGTGGAGGCGTTCGTCCTCGACGGTGAGGCCGATCTGTACGGCCAGCACGTCGCGGTCGATTTCGTCGAGCAGCTGCGCGGGATGCGCAAGTTCGACACCATCGACGACCTGGTCGAGGCCATGGGTCGCGACGTCGAGAACGCCCGCAAGGTGCTCACCGCCGCCGACGCCTGACACCCGGTTCGGCCCGCGCTCGAGCGCTCCGGTACAGTCGATCCTCGGGTTTGCTGCGGTCTGCGGTGGCGCCCACCTGGTTTGTCCAGGCTTCGAGCGCAGTCCAACGGTATTCCTCGCGCGAGCGGGGATGAGCCCTGAGAAATAGGAGTCGATGCCGCATGGCGCTGACCACTGAGCAGAAGTCGGCCATCCTGGCCGAGTACGGCCTGCACGAGAAGGACACCGGCTCGCCGGAGGCGCAGATCGCGCTGCTGTCGAAGCGGATCTCGGACCTGACCGAGCACCTGAAGCAGCACAAGCACGATCACCACACCCGGCACGGCCTGCTGGCCCTGATCGGTCGTCGTCGTCGCCTGTCGAAGTACCTGCAGGCCAAGGACATCGAGCGCTACCGTTCGCTCATCGAGCGTCTCGGCCTGCGCCGCTGATCTGCTTCGACACGCCTCCCCGCTGAGGCGGTCGGCGAGTAGCCAATGGGAAGAAGTACACTTCTTCTCGTTGGCTATTCGTGTATTCGGCGACCATCGGGTTTCCGCGTGCACTACAACATGTGACAGCCGTATGCATCCGTCCGCGTGGCGTCGGTCTTCGGTAGTGGCCTTTCGGCTGGCGAATTCCCGCCGCCGTCGGGCTTCGATCGATGACCGCCTCCGCGTCGCCGCTTCCAAGGGGATCCGGCCGGGTGCTGCGCGTGGCAGCCAGGAGGGTTCCCACGTGTCCGTGTCCGGTACGGCTGACGAATAGCTGGTTCGCGCCCAGATGGTGCTGCGCTCCGGCGAGACGAGAGGTCGAGAGAAGAAAAATGACGCAGACAACTGAACGTACTTCGACCGCGGTCGAGGTCGAGCCCGGTGTTTTCGAGTCGGTCGCGCTGATCGACAACGGCAGCTTCGGCACCCGCACCATCCGCTTCGAGACGGGCCGTCTGGCCAAGCAGGCCGCCGGATCCGTCGTCGCCTACCTGGACGACGAGACCATGCTGCTGTCGGCGACCACCGCCGGCAAGCACCCCAAGGACCAGTTCGACTTCTTCCCGCTGACGGTCGACGTCGAAGAGCGCATGTACGCCGCGGGCCGCATCCCCGGCTCGTTCTTCCGTCGCGAGGGCCGCCCCTCCACCGACGCGATCCTGACCTGCCGCCTGATCGACCGTCCGCTGCGCCCGTCGTTCGTCGACGGCCTGCGCAACGAGATCCAGGTCGTGGTCACCGTGCTGAGCCTGGACCCGCAGGACCTCTACGACGTGGTGGCCATCAACGCCGCCTCGGCGTCCACCCAGATCTCCGGCCTGCCGTTCTCCGGCCCGGTCGGCGGCGTGCGCGTCGCCCTGATCGGTGGCCAGTGGGTCGCGTTCCCGACGGTGGAGCAGCTCGAGGGCGCCGTGTTCGACATGGTCGTCGCGGGCCGCGTCACCGAGACCGGTGACGTCGCCATCATGATGGTCGAGGCCGAGGCCACCGACAAGGTCATCGCCCTGATCGAGGACGGCGCGCAGGCGCCGACCGAGGCCGTCGTGGCCGAGGGCCTCGAGGCCGCCAAGCCGTTCATCGCCCGCCTGTGCCGCGCGCAGTCGGACCTGGCGACCCTGGCCGCCAAGCCCACCGAGGAGTTCCCGCTCTTCCCGCCGTACGCCGCCGACGTGTTCGAGGCCGTCGAGGGCACCGCCAAGCGTGAGCTGAACGAGGCGCTGAGCATCGCCGACAAGCAGGCCCGTGAGGCCAAGATCGACGAGATCAAGCTGGACGTCCTCTCGCGGCTGGGTGAGGACTTCACCGGTCGCGAGAAGGAACTGGGCGCGGCGTTCCGCTCGGTCACCAAGAAGCTGGTGCGTCAGCGCATCCTCACCGACGGCTTCCGCATCGACGGCCGTGGTCTGGCCGACATCCGCGCGCTGAGCGCCGAGGTCGCCGTGATCCCGCGCGCCCACGGTTCGGCGCTGTTCGAGCGTGGAGAGACCCAGATCATGGGCGTCACCACCCTGGACATGGTGAAGATGGCCCAGCAGGTCGACTCGCTCGGCCCGGAGACCACCAAGCGCTACATGCACCACTACAACTTCCCGCCGTTCTCCACCGGTGAGACCGGTCGCGTCGGTTCGCCGAAGCGGCGCGAGATCGGCCACGGCGCGCTCGCCGAGCGTGCGCTGATGCCGGTGCTGCCCTCGCAGGAGGAGTTCCCCTACGCCATCCGTCAGGTCTCGGAGGCGCTGGGCTCCAACGGCTCCACCTCGATGGGTTCGGTGTGCGCCTCGACCCTGTCGCTGCTCAACGCCGGTGTGCCGCTGAAGGCGCCGGTCGCCGGTATCGCCATGGGCCTGGTGTCGGACACCGTCACCAACGACAAGGGTGAGGACGAGGTCCGCTACGTCGCGCTGACCGACATCCTCGGCGCCGAGGATGCCTTCGGCGACATGGACTTCAAGGTCGCCGGTACCCGCGACTTCGTCACCGCCCTGCAGCTGGACACCAAGCTCGACGGCATCCCCTCGCAGGTGCTGGCCGGCGCGCTGAACCAGGCGCACGACGCCCGCACCACCATCCTGGACGTGATGGCCGAGGCCATCGCCACCCCGGACGAGATGAGCCCGTACGCCCCGCGCGTCACCGCCATCAAGATCCCGGTCGACAAGATCGGCGAGGTCATCGGGCCCAAGGGCAAGATGATCAACCAGATCACCGAGGACACCGGCGCCAACATCTCCATCGAGGATGACGGCACCGTGTTCGTCGGTGCGACCGACGGGCCGTCGGCGCAGGCCGCGATCGACGCGATCAACGCGATCGCGAACCCGCAGCTGCCGAAGGTCGGCGAGCGCTTCCTGGGCACGGTCGTCAAGACCACCGCCTTCGGCGCGTTCGTCTCGCTGCTGCCGGGCCGCGACGGCCTGGTGCACATCTCCAAGCTGGGCCAGGGCAAGCGCGTGGCCAAGGTCGAGGACGTGGTCAACGTCGGCGACAAGCTGCGCGTGGAGATCGCCGACATCGACAACCGCGGCAAGATCTCGCTGGTCCCCGTCGAGGAAGAGGCCCCGGCCGCCGAGGCCGCCCCGGCCGAGGACGCCGCCGCGGAGTAACCGCGCCGGTAGCCGTACCGACCACCGAAACCCCTCGTCGTCTCGCGCGGCGGGGGGTTTCGTCGTGTCCGGGGGACGCCCCGCGCGCGGAAAAGTGGTGTGAATCACTGTGATGCAACGTTGATGCAACGTTGTTTCACATAGTGTTGCCCGACACAGTGTGAACCTGTGCCGACAGCCGCCACACCGTCCATGACGGACGACCGGGCGAGAGCTGTCCCCTCGGCGTATGCGGTGCCATTGCTGGACCGTTCTCAGCGCTGGAAACCGGGGCTTCGAACCGAGATTTTGACGGAATCTGGTCCGGTTTATTATCGGACCGAATACGCTTCTCTCGTCTGCGGGCGCGGGTGTCAGGTGTCGGGGTTGACGATGGAGGTCGGGAGATAACCGAGTCATAGCTGGTTGCATGGCGGCGAGCCGGTGGGTCGCGATCGTGTCATAGCCGATCGCACTGAGTGCCGGTGTGAGAGGGCGGATTTCGGGCTGGGTGCCCGAGGTTGGCCGCCCCGCGCCGATCCCGTCACCCCGGTGGGTCCGGGGAGTTCCGAGAGTTGTATTGCGGCCGCGTGGCGTCACCTGCGGTCGGTAGATGGAAGGCAGTCCAGATGACCAACACCACTCCGGCGCGCGCGGGAACAGAACAGCTGGCGGCGCTGGTGGCGACGGTCGCGGCGATGGAGCCGGGCCGCAGCGCGGTCGAGTTCGACGGCACCTCGGTCTCCTATGCCGACCTCGACGCGCGGCTGACGGTGATGGCCGAGCTGACCGGTGGCGCACTGGATCCCGAGACCCTGGTGCAGGTCGTGCTCGCCGAGCTGTTCCCCGGCGTGGTCGATGCCGCCGACGGGACGTTCGGGCTGCTGTTGGACGCGCTGGCCGGTGACGCCATGGCCGCGCTGGGTGTGCAGCCGCCGGTGGCGGGGCAGGCGCCGACCCTGGTCGACCGGTTCGCCGAGCAGCTGGCCCGCACACCCGACCTGGTCGCGGTGCAGTTCGGTGCGCAGACGCTGACCTACGCCGAATTCGACGCCAGGGTGCGGGTGCTGGCCGCGCGGCTGCTCGCCCTCGGCGTGGGACCGGAGGCCCTGGTCGGGCTGGCCATGCGGCGCAGCGTGGAGCTGATCGTCGCCGTGCACGCGATCGTGCGCGCCGGTGGCGCGTACGTGCCGCTGGATCCGGATCACCCGGTGGACCGGCTGCGCTATGTGCTCGAGGTGGCGCGGCCGATCGTCGTGGTGACCCGGGCCGCCGACGAGCCCGATCTGCCCGGCGCGCCGGTCCTGCGCACCGACGACATCGACTGGACCGCGCCGCCCGCCGAGGTCGACGGCGGCGCGCGGGCGGGCAACACCGCCTATGTCATCTTCACCTCGGGGTCCACCGGCAGGCCCAAGGGCGTGGCCGTCACGCACGGCGCGATCGTGGCGAACCTGGACTGGCGCCAGCGCTGCTACGCGCTGACGGATGCCGATGCGGTGCTGCAGAAGACGCCCTACACCTTCGACGTCTCGGTGTGGGAGCTGTTCTGGCCCTTGCAGATCGGTGCCCGGCTGGTCGTCGCCGAACCCGGCAGGCACGGTGAGCCCGCCTACCTGGCCGCGCTGATCGCCGAGCAGCGGGTGAGCGTCACCCACTTCGTGCCGTCGATGCTGGCCGCCTTCGCCGGTGAACTGTCCGAGACCACCGCGCCGGTGGACCTGTCGTCGCTGCGGCTGGTGTTCGCCTCCGGCGAGGCGCTGCCCGCCGCCACCGCCACCCGGCTGCGCAAGCTGTCGGCGACCGCGCTGCACAACCTGTACGGCCCCACCGAGGCGGCGGTCGACGTGACCGCGCACGAGGTGACCGTCGCCGACGAGGTGTCGGTCCCGATCGGCGGCCCCGCCGACGACACCGGTCTGCTGGTGCTCGACGAGAACCTCGACGAGGTGCCCGCCGGGGTGGTGGGTGAGCTGTATCTGTCGGGGGTGCAGCTGGCGCGCGGCTATGTGGCCCGGCCCGGACTGACCGCCGACCGCTTCGTCGCCAATCCGTTCGGCGTGCCCGGTGAGCGCATGTACCGCACCGGTGACCTGGTGCGGCAGCTGCCCGGCGGGGACGAGCTGGAGTACCTGGGGCGCACCGACTTCCAGGTGAAGCTGCGTGGCCTGCGGATCGAGCTCGGGGAGATCGAGGCCGTGCTGGCCGCGCACCCGCGCGTCGGCAACGCGGCGGTGGTGGTGCATCGCCATGCCGCCGGTGAGGCGCTGGTCGGCTATGTGGTCAGTGTCGACGGTGCGCCGCTCGACGAGGCCGAGCTGGTCGTCCACGCGAAGGCGTCGATGCCGGAATACATGGTGCCCTCGCTGCTGGTGCAGCTGCCCGCGATGCCGATCAACGCCAGCGGCAAGCTGGATCGGAAGGCGCTGCCGGAGCCCGATTTCCGGGTCGCGGCGGCCGAGTTCCGCGCGCCGGTGACCGCGACCGAGCGCGCCGTGGCCGCGCTCTTCGGTGAACTGCTCGGGGTCGAGACCGTCGGCCTGGACGACGACTTCTTCCGCCTCGGCGGCAACTCGCTGATCGCCACCCGCGCCATCGCCCGCCTGCTGGCGAACTTCGGTGTGCGCGTGGACGTGCGGGACTTCTTCGACAGCCCGACGGTCGCCGTGCTGGCGAAGCTGGTCGACGGTGGCGCGATCGACGACCGGCCCGCCCTGGTCGCGGGCCCGCGCCCCGAGGTGCTGCCGCTCTCGCCCGCCCAGCAGCGCATGTGGTTCCTGAACCGGTTCGATCCGGCGACCGGCGCCTACAACATCCCGATCGCGGTCCGCCTGTCCGGCGCGCTGGACCAGGACGCCCTGCGCGCCGCCGTGGGCGATCTGATCGCCCGGCACGAGGTGCTGCGGACGGTGTACCCGGAGGTCGACGGAGTCGGCACCCAGCAGGTGTTGTCTGCTGCCGTCGCCGTCGATTTGCTTGCCGCCGAAGCGAACTGGACCCTTCCCGCTGCTGGCGCTGCTGGCGCTGCTGGCGCTGTTGGCGCTGTTGGCGCTGTTGGCGCTGTTGGCGCTGTTGGCGCTGTTGGCGCTGTTGGCGCTGTTGGCGCTGTTGGCGCTGTTGGCGCTGCTGGCGCTGCTGGCGCTGCTGGCGCTGCTGGCGCTGGGGCCGGTGCGGAGATCGATGGTGTCGAGTCGGGGGCGGTGTCGGCGCTGTCCGGCGTGCTCACGCCCGTCAGCGTCGCGGCGCGGGACCTGCCCGAGGTGCTGGCCGCGGTGATTCTGCGCGGGTTCGATGTCACGGTCGCGCCGCCGCTGCGGGCGCGGCTGTACGAGGTCGACGGTGATCACGTGCTGGTGCTGGTGGTGCACCACATCGCCTCGGACGGCTGGTCGGCCGGGCCGCTGGTGCGCGACACCATGACCGCCTACTACGCGCGGACCGGGGGCGCGGCGCCGGAGTGGGCGCCGCTGCCGGTGCAGTACGCCGATTACACGCTGTGGCAGCGGGCGCTGCTCGGGGCCGAGGAGGACGCCGAGTCCAGGGCCGGGCGGGAGATCGCGTTCTGGCGTGGCGCGCTGGCCGGGCTGCCGGACGAATCGAGCCTGCCGACCGATCGGCCGCGGCCCGCCGTCGCCTCGATGCGGGGCAGGCGGATCGAGTTCGCGCTCGACGCCGATCTCGTCTCGGCGCTGAATTCCGTTGCCGCCGATCAAGGCGCGACCCTGTTCATGGTGCTGCACGCGGCGCTGTCGGTGCTGATCGCGCGCCTGTCGGGCAATACCGATGTGGCGATCGGTAGCCCGGTCGCCGGGCGTGGCGCCGCCGAGCTCGACGATGTCATCGGCATGTTCGTCAACACCGCCATCCTGCGCACCGAGGTGCGCGGCGGGGAATCCTTCGCCGATCTGCTCGGCCGGGTCCGCGCCGACGATCTGGCCGCGTTCGAGCACACCATCTTGCCGTTCGAGCGCCTGGTCGAGGTGCTCGCGCCGCCGCGTTCGGCCGGTCGCCACCCGCTGTTCCAGGTGGCGCTGTCGCTGCAGAACCTGCCGCAGGCCGACTTCGAGCTGCCCGGCCTGCGGGCCGCCGCCGTCGACCTGCCCTACGACATCGAGAAGTTCGATCTGTCGGTGACGCTGCGTGAGTCCGGCGCCACCGGTCTGTCCGGCGAATTCTCCTACGCCACCGATCTGTTCGACGAGTCCACGGTCGCCCGGATGGTGCGCCGCTTCACCGGCCTGCTCGCCGCGATCGCCGCCGCCCCGCGGACCCCGGTCGCCGACCTGCCGCTGCTGATCGACGCCGAACTCGCCGAGCTGACCGGCCGCACCGGCGGCCCGGCCGCCCCGTTCCCGCTGCTGCCGCAGGTGCTGGCCGGCGCCGCCGCCGACCCCGGCGCCATCGCGATCCGGGACGGGGACCGCACCCTCACCTACGGCGAACTCGACGCCGCGTCCTCGCGCCTGGCCGCGCACCTGACCGGGCTCGGCATCGGCGCGGGCGACCTCGTCGCCGTGAGCATTCCGCGTTCCGCCGACTCCGTCACCGCCGTCTGGGGTGTCGTGAAGTCCGGGGCGGGCTTCCTGCCGGTCGACCCGACCTACCCCGCCGACCGGATCACCCACATGCTGTCGGATTCCGGTGCGGCCGTGGGTATCACGGTCGACGTGGTGCGCCCTGCCCTGCCCACCACCGTGGGGTGGGTCGTGCTCGACGCGGCGGTGTACGCCGATGTGGCAGCACTCGAGCTGGGTGCGTCTCCGCTCGTCTCCGGTCCTCGCGGAACGCGCCGTGCGGTGGATCCACTGGATCCCGCGTATGTCATCTACACCTCCGGCACCACCGGTCTGCCCAAGGGCGTGGTGATTCCGCACGGCGCGGTCGCGGCGTACCTGCCGGTGCAGGCGGGGCGGTACGTGGCGTCGGCGGACGCGCGGGTGCTGCATGTGGCGTCGCCGTCGTTCGACATCTCGGTGGCCGAGCTGCTGCTGACCGTCACCGCGGGCGCGACCATGGTCGTCGCGCCGACCGGGGTGTTCGGTGGGGCGGAGCTGGGTGAGCTGCTGCGGGCCGAGCGGGTGACCCATGTGATCATCACGCCGTCCGCGCTGGCCACGGTGCACCCGGACGGGCTCGACGAGCTGCGGGTCGTGGTCGTCGGCGGCGAGGCGTGCCCGGCGGAGCTGGTGGCGCGCTGGACCGCCGCGATCCCCGGTCTGGTCTTCCGCAACGGCTACGGTCCCACCGAGACCACCATCGTCACCAATATCAGCGAACCCCTCACGGCGACAACGCCGATCACCCTCGGTGCGCCGGTGGAGGGCACCACCGAACTGGTGCTCGACGAGCGGCTGCGGCCGGTCCCGGCCGGTGTGGTCGGCGAGCTGTACATCGCCGGAGCCCAGCTGGCGCGCGGCTACCACCGCAGGCCCGCGCTCACCGCGGGCCGCTTCGTCACCAATCCCTACGGCGCGCCGGGCGAACGGATGTACCGCACCGGCGACACCGTGCGCTGGGTGCGCACCGACGACGCCTGGGACCTGGAATACCTGGGACGCAACGATTTCCAGGTGAAGGTGCGTGGCTTCCGGATCGAGCTCGGCGAGATCGACGCCGTCCTCGCCCGGCACGCCACCGTCGACTTCGCCGCCACCCTCGGGCATCGCACCGACGCGGGCGCGACCGTGCTGGTGGCCTACGTGGTGCCGGTTCCGGGCGCGGCCGTCGACACCGCGACGCTGCTCGCGCACGCTGCCGACCACCTGCCCGCGCACATGGTCCCGGCCGCGATCGTCGCCCTCGACGCGGTGCCGCTGACCCCGGTCGGCAAGCTCGACCGCGCCGCGCTGCCCGCGCCGGTCTTCGAAGCCGCCGCCTATCGCGCGCCCGAGACCCCGGCCGAGCAGGCCGTCGCCGCCGCGTTCGCCGAGGTTCTCGGCCTGGAGCGGGTCGGCCGCGACGACGATTTCTTCGACCTGGGCGGCACCTCGCTGCTGGCGACCCGCCTGATGGCACGCCTCGGCACCGACCTCGACATCCGCATCCCGGTCCGGCAGCTCTTCGACACCGCCACCGTGCTCGGCCTCGCCGCGGCCGCGGACCGGCTGCGCGGCACCGGTTCCGGCCCCGCCCTCGTCGCGGGCACCCGGCCCGACCCGCTGCCGCTCTCGCCCGCCCAGCAGCGCATGTGGTTCCTCAACCGGTTCGACCCGGGCTCGGCCACCGACAACATCCCGATGGCGGTGCGGCTCACCGGCGCCCTCGATGTCGCCGCCCTGCACGCCGCCCTCGTCGACGTGCTGGACCGCCACGAGGTCCTGCGCACCCGCTACCCCGAGCGCGACGGCCGGGCGATCGCCGAGATCCTGCCCGCCACCGGCCTGGTCCCCGAGGTCCTGCCGCAGATCGTCACCACGGCGGCCCTGACCGGCGCGGTGCGTGCCTGCGCCACCACGGGCTTCGACCTGACCGTCGACGCGCCCCTCCGGGCCACGTTGCTGCGCGTCACCGACGTCGCGGCGGAGTCCGAAGCCGCGGAATCGGGCTCCGGCGACGCCGAGTACGTGCTCGTGATCGTGCTGCATCACATCGCCGCCGACGGGTTCTCGTTCGGCCCGCTGATCCGCGATGTGCTCACCGCGTACGGTGCCAGGGCCACCGGGAACGTGCCGCAGTGGGCGGCGCTGACGGTGCAGTACGCCGACTACGCGGTGTGGCAGCACGGCGTGCTTGGCGATGCCGCCGATCCGGAATCGGTGGCGGCGCGGCAGCTGGCGTTCTGGGCGGACACGCTGGCGGGCGTGCCGGAGCAGCTGGAGCTGCCGACCGATCGGACGCGACCCGCCGTCGCCTCGCGCGGCGGTGCGCTGCACCCGATCGACATCGACGCCGAAACCCACCGGGCGCTGGCCGAATTCGCGCGGGCGCGGGGCGTCACCGTGTTCATGGCCGCGCACGCGGTGTTCGCGGTGCTGCTGGCGCGGCTGTCGGCGACCACCGACATCGCGATCGGCACCCCGGTGTCGGGGCGGGGTGACCGGGCCCTCGACGACCTGGTCGGCATGTTCGTCAACACCCTCGTGCTGCGGACCGAGGTCAGCCCCGCCGCCTCGTTCACCGAGCTGCTGGCCCGGGTGCGCGAGACCGACCTCGCCGCGTTCGGCCACGCCGATGTGCCGTTCGAGAGGCTGGTCGAGGTGCTCGACCCGGTTCGCTCCACCGCGCGCAATCCGCTGTTCCAGGTGATGCTGTCGCTCAACGAGGACACGCCGCGCGCCCTCGCCCTGCCCGGGCTCACGGTGGCCGGCGTCGACCTGCCCACCTCGGTCGCCAAGTTCGACCTCGAACTCACCCTCACCGAGCACCGCGACGAGCACGGCGCGCCCGCGGGCCTGTCCGGCGCGTTCCTCTACGCCACCGATCTGTTCGACGCGAGCACCGTCGCCGGATTCGCCACCCGCCTGCACCGCCTGCTCGACGGTGTCCTCGCCGACCCGGCCCGCCCGGTCGGCGATCTCGACCTGCTCGACCCGGCCGAAGCCACCGAGGTCCTGACCACCTGGAACGCCACCGACCTGGTCCTCGACCCCGCGGCCACGCTCGCTTCACTGTTCGCCGACCAGGTCGCCGCCACCCCGGACGCTGTCGCGGTGGTCGTGGATGCCGAGCCGATGCCGGTCGGTGCGACGGGCCTCGGCGACGATCCGGACGCCGTCGAGTCGCTGACATACGCGGAATTCGCGAGCCGGGTCCATCGGCTGGCGCGACACCTCATCGGTGTCGGCGCCGGACCGGGCTCGGTGGTCGCCGTGGCCCTGCGGCGCGGTCTCGATCAGCTCGTCGCCGTGCACGCTGTGCTCGCGGCGGGCGCCGCGTATGTGCCCGTCGACCCGGATCATCCGGCCGAGCGGACCGCGTACGTGCTCGACCGGACGGCACCGGTGTGCGTGCTGACGGCCGCCGGTCACGGTGTGGCCGTGGGGGATTCGGTCGTCGAGATCGACACCCTCGACCTGGCGGAGCTCGCGGATCAGCCGATCGCCGACGCCGAGCGGGTCACCCCGCTGCGCCCGGACCACCTCGCCTACGTGCTGTTCACCTCCGGCTCGACCGGCAGGCCGAAGGGCGTGGCGGTACCGCACCGGGCCGTGGTGAACCAGCTGCGGTGGTTGCAGCGGGAGTACGCGCTCACCGCCGGTGACGTCGTCCTGCAGAAGACCCCGTTCACTTTCGACGCGTCGGTGTGGGAACTGCTGTGGCCGTTGCAGACCGGCGCCCGCCTGGTCCTCGCCACCGCCGACGGACACCGCGACCCGGCGTATCTGGCCGAGGTGACCGCGCGGCACGCGGTGAGCGTCGTGCAGTACGTGCCCTCGGTGCTGGCCTCCGTCGTCGCCGAGCCGGTCCGTACGGAGAGCCTGCGCCTGGTGTTCGCCGGTGGCGAGGCGCTGACCACCGAGTTGGCCCAGCGCGTGCGCACCGCCACCGGCGCGGCGGTCGTGAACCTGTACGGCCCCACCGAAACCGCCGTCCAGGTCACCACCCACGAGGTCGGCGCCGAGCCGACCGCCGCCGCCCCGATCGGCACCCCGGTCGCCAATACCCGCGTGTACGTGCTGGATTCGCGGCTGCGTCCGGTACCCGCCGGGGTTCCCGGCGAGCTGTACGTGGCGGGCGCCCAGCTCGCCGACGGCTATCACGGCCGCGCCGACCTGACCGCCGAGCGCTTCGTCGCCGACCCGTTCGGCATCGGCGACCGGCTCTACCGCACCGGCGACCTCGTCGCCTGGCGTACCGGCCCCGCCGGACCGGCCCTGCACTACCTGGGCCGCACCGACTTCCAGGTGAAGCTGCGCGGCCTGCGCATCGAACCCGCCGAGATCGAAGCCGCCCTCGTCGCGGTCCCCGGCGTCGATCGCGTCGCGGTGCTGGTCCGCTCGGACGCCGACCGCCCGGACCAGCTCGTCGCCTACATCGTGCCCACACCCGACAACGTCGCGGGTGATGCGGCTGCCCCCGAGGGTGATTCGCCCGGGCGCGAGCATCTGTCGCCTGCCGACCTGGATGCCGCCGTCGCGGCGGTGCTCCCGTCGTACATGGTGCCCGGCGCGTATGTCTTCCTCGACGCGCTGCCGATCAACAGCTCCGGCAAGCTCGACCGCCGCGCACTGCCCGCGCCGGAACTGCCGGAGCGGGACCATCGCGAACCGGCGACCGCGACCGAGCGAATCGTCGCCGCGACCTTCGCCGACGTGGTCGGACTCGACCGCGTCGGCGCCGACGACGACTTCTTCGCCCTCGGCGGCAACTCGCTGCTCGCCACCCAGGTGGCCGCCCGGCTGGGTGCGGTCCTGGACGCCAAGGTGCCGGTGCGGGAGCTGTTCGAGGCGAGCACCGTCGCCGGGCTCGCCGTGCGCCTGGACGCGCTGCGCGGCACCGGCAGCAGGCGGGGTCCGGTGGCCGGGCAACGGCCGCGGCGGATTCCGCTCTCGCCCGCGCAGCAGCGCATGTGGTTCCTGCACCGCTTCGATCCCGGCTCGACCGCCTACCACATCCCGGTCGCGATCCGGCTCAGCGGCGACCTCGACACCGCCGCCCTGCGCGGCGCCCTGGGCGACCTGATCGCCCGGCACGAGACGCTGCGCACCACCTATCCCGAATTCGACGGGCAGGCCACCCAGCTCGTCGGCGCGCCGTTCGTCCCCGACCTCATGGTGACCGACGTCGACGCCGAGGCGGTGGCCGCCGCCGTGGGCGCCACGCTCGACGACGGTTTCGACATCACCACCGAGGTGCCGGTGCGCGCCGCGCTGCTGCGGGTGACACCGACCGAGCACGTGCTCGTGCTGGTCGTGCACCACATCGCCGCCGACGGCTGGTCGATGGGCCCGCTGACCCGCGATCTGGTCGCCGCCTACGCGGCCCGCACCGCCGGGGCCGAGCCGCAACTGCCCGCGCTGGCCGTGCACTACGCCGACTACGCGCTGTGGCAGACCGAAGGACTCGGCAATGCCGAGGATCCCGACGCGCCGCTGGCCCACCAGCTCGCCTACTGGACCGACCGGCTCGCCGGCCTGCCCGACGTGCTCACCCTGCCCGCCGACCGTCGCAGGCCGCTGGTCGCCTCCCACCGGGGCGCCACCTTCACCACCACCCTCGACGCCGACCTGCACCGCCGGATCGACCAGCTGGCCCGCGCGCGGCGCGCCACCCCGTTCATGGTGCTGCACGCCGGTCTCGCGGTGCTGCTGGCGCGCCTGTCCGCGGGCACCGACATCGTCGTCGGCACGCCCGTCGCGGGCCGTGGGCATCGTGAGCTCGACGACATCGTCGGCATGTTCGTCAACACCCTGGTGCTGCGGGCCAACGTGCCCGCCGCCGTGCCGTTCAGCGCCCTGCTCGACGACATCCGCGCCGGTGACCTCGACGCCTTCGACCACGCCGACGTGCCGTTCGAAAGCCTCGTCGACGCGGTCAATCCGGCCCGCTCCCAGGGCTACGCGCCGCTGTACCAGGTGTCGCTGGCGCTACAGAACCAGCGCACCACCGCGTTCGAGCTGCCCGGCCTGACCCTGTCCGGGCTGACCCTGCCGGACGCGCCGATCGAAGTGGACCTGGACTTCACCTTCGTCGACCACTACGGCGCCGACGGCACGGCCGACGGCCTCGACCTCGAACTGCGCTACGCCACCGACCTCTTCGACGCCGACACCATCGCGACCCTGGTCGGCATGCTGGAGCGGGTGTTGCGCGCCGCCGTCACCGCGCCCGGCACCGCCGTCGGCGACCTCCCCGTCCTCGACGAGGACGGCCGCGCGCGGCTGCTCGCCGGCCCGCACGGTGACGTCGAGCCGCTCGCGCCCGCGCTCGCCGAACTCGGGATCGGTGCCCCGCTGGCCGCGCACCTGCTCGACGCGGCCGCGGCCCGCGATCCGCACGCCGTCGCCGCCGTGTTCGAGGGTGACGAGATCACCTACGGCGCGCTCGCCGCGCGGGCGAACCGGCTCGCGCGCAGGCTGATCGACTGCGGTGTCGGCCCGGAGACCCCGGTCGCGGTCGCCGTGCCGCGCGGGATCGACCTGCTGGTGGTGCTGCACGGTGTGCTCGCCGCCGGTGGCGTGTACGTGCCGATCGATCCGGCCCAGCCCGCCGACCGGATCGGGCACGTGCTCGAGACCGCGGCGCCGCGCCTGGTCGTCGCCGCGTCGGCGGGCGACCTCGACCATGTCGACCGGGGCATCCGATCCGCCACGGCCTCGGTGCATTTCGCCGCCGCGTCGCGCTCCGGCTTCCCGGTGCTGACCGTCGCGCAGCTCGAGGACCCGGCGCAGCCGCCGGTGCCCGGCGGCCCGGTCACCGACGCCGAACGCCTCGCCCCGCTGCACCCAGCGCACCCGGCCTACGTGCTGTTCACCTCCGGCTCCACCGGTCTGCCCAAGGGCGTGCTGGTCTCGCATCGGGCCGTGGTCAACGAACTGTGCTGGCTGCGTGGCGAATACGACCTGACCGCGGCGGACCGGCTGCTCCAGCGCGCGCCGCTGACCTTCGACGTCTCGCTGTGGGAACTGCTGTGCCCGGCGCTGCTCGGCGCCACCCTGGTCCTGCTGCGGCCCGGCGGGCACCTCGACCTCGCCTACCAGGCGCGGGTGGTGCGCGAACAGCGCGTCACCGTCGCCGAATTCGTGCCGTCGGTGCTGGCCGCGATGCTCGCCGAAGGGCTGGCCGGGGACCTGAGCGGGCTGCGGATGCTGCACCTGGGCGGCGAAGAGCTGCCCGCCGCGCTGGCGGCCACCGTGCTCGCCACCGTGCCCGCCGAACTGCACAACACCTACGGCCCGACCGAGGTGACGATCACCAGCACCTTCCAGCAGATCACCGCGCCGGTCGAGCAGACCGAGCTGCCGATCGGCAGGCCCAGCTGGAACGTGCGCGCCTACGTGCTCGACGAGCGGCTGCACCCGGTGCCCGCCGGGGTCGCGGGCGAGCTGTACCTCGCGGGCGACCAGCTCGCCCGCGGCTACCTGGGCAGGCCCGACCTGACCGCCGACCGCTTCGTCGCCGACCCGTACGGGCCCGACGGCGGACGCATGTACCGGACCGGTGATCTGGTGCGCCGCGATCGCGTCGGCGCGCTGGTGTACCTGGGCCGCAACGACTTCCAGGTGAAGATCCGCGGTCTGCGGATCGAGCTCGGCGAGATCGAGGCCGCGCTCGGCGACGCGCCCGGCGTCACCCACGCGACCGTGGTCCCCGCGACCGACGACGCCGGACGACAGTGCCTGGTCGCCTACGTCGCCGGTGCGGTCGACCCCGCCGTGGTGCGCGCGCACGTCGCGAGCCGGGTGCCCGCCTACATGGTGCCCGCCCACCTGGTGGTGCTCGACACCGTCCCGCTCAACTCCGCGGGCAAGCTGGACCGGGCCGCGCTCCCGGCCGCCGACCTGTCCGTCACCACCGCCTACGTGGCGCCGCGCCCCGGCACACAGACCGCGCTCGCCGCCGTGGTGGGCGAGCTGCTCGGGCTGGCCCGCGTCGGCGCCGACGACGACTTCTTCGACATCGGCGGCAACTCCCTGCTCGCCATGCGGCTCGTCGCCCGCGCCAACGCGGCACTGGGCAGCGCGCTCGACGTGCGCGACGTGTTCGACGCCCCCACCGTCGCCGGACTCGCCGTCCGCGCCGTCGCCCACACCGAGCAGCTGCCGCCGCTGACCGTGGTGGACCCGCGCCCGGCCCGAATCCCGCTGTCGCTGGCCCAGACCCGCCTGTGGCTGCTGAACCGGATCGACCCCGACTCCGCCGTCTACACCCTGCCCATCGCCCTGCGCCTCACCGGCGACCTGGACACCGACGCGCTGTGGGCGGCCCTGGGCGACGTGCTCGCGCGGCACGAATCGCTGCGGACCGTCTTCCCCGAGGACGCCGACGGGCCGACCCAGGTCGTTCTCCCGGTCGACCGGGTGCTGCCGGTCGCCGACGTCCGCGAGGTCGCCGAGGCCGACCTGGCCGACGCGGTCCGCGCGATCATCGGGGCGGGCTACGACCTGACCACCCAGCCCCCGGTCCGTGCCGCCCTGCTCCGGCGGGTGCCGGACGATCGAGCGCCCGCACCCGCTGGCCGCAACAGTGCCGCCTTCGACGGTGCGGCACCAGGATTCGCGCTGCGCAACGGCACTGACGCGCGGGTGGACGAGGTCGAGCACGTGCTGGTGCTCGCGGTGCATCACATCGCCGCCGACGGTGTGTCGACCACGCCGCTGGCCCGGGATCTCGTCACCGCGTATGTCGCGCGCGGTGCGGGGACGGCGCCGGCGTGGGAGCCGCTGCCGGTGCAGTATCCTGACTTCACCCTGTGGCAGCACGCGGTGCTCGGTGACGCCGCCGATCCGGATTCGCGGCTGGCGCGGCAGCTGGCACACTGGCGCGACGAATTGGCCGGGCTCGCACCGGCGCTGGAGCTCGCCACCGATCGGCCGCGGCCCGCCGTGCGGACCGGCGCCGGTGGGTCCGTCGGGTTCGACGTGCCCGCCGACGTGGTGACCGGGATCGAGGAGCTGGCCCGCCGCCACGGCGTGTCCACCTTCATGGTGGTGCACGCGGCGTTCGCGGTGCTGCTGTCGCGGCAGGGAGCCGGGGCCGACATCGTGGTGGGCACGCCCGTCGCCGGACGGGCCGATGCCGCGCTCGACGATCTGGTCGGCATGTTCGTCAACACCCTGGTGCTGCGGACCACCGTCGACGCGGCCGCCGGGTTCGGTGACCTGCTCGCCGAGGTCCGCGCCGCCGATCTGCGCGCCTTCGCCCACGCCGAACTGCCGTTCGAGCGTCTGGTCGAGGAGCTGAATCCGGTGCGCTCGACCGCGTATTCGCCGATCGTGCAGGTGATGCTCGCGTTCGAGCACCGCGACGACACCGGCATCGACCTGCCCGGCCTGCGCATCGGCGAGTTCGCCCTGCCCGCCGCGACCACCCAGTTCGACCTGTCGCTGGCGATCGACGAGATCACCGGCGCCGCGGGCGAACCCGGTCTGCGTGGCTGGCTGCGCTACGCCACCGATCTGTTCGACGAAACCACGGTCGTGGCCTTCGGCGAACGCTTCGTGCGTGTCCTGGCCGCGGTGGTGGCCGACGAGACCGCGCCGGTCGGCGAGATCGACCTGCTCGATCCCGCCGAAACCGCCCAGCTGGCGGCATGGAACGACACCGCCGCCCCGCTGGACGCCGAGGCGACGCTCGTCTCGATGTTCGCCGCGCAAGCCCTGCGCACCCCCGACGCCGTCGCCCTCGACTTCGAGGGCCTGCGGATCACCTACGGCGAGTTCGCCGCTCGGGTCGCGCGTCTGGCGCGATTCCTGATCGCCGAGGGCGTGGGCCCCGGCGCCGTCGTCGGTGTCGGCCTGCGCCGCGGCATCGACCTGCTGGTCGCCGTCTACGCCGCGCAGGCGGCGGGCGCGGCCTACCTGCCGCTGGACCCCGACCACCCGGCCGACCGCATCGCCGACGTGCTCGCGACCGCGGCGCCGGTGTGCGTACTCGCCGGCGCGGGCTTCCCCGGCGCCCGCGTCCTCGATCCGGCCGACCTGGACCTGTCCGGATTCGCCGCCGACCCGGTCACCGACGCCGATCGGATCCGGGCGCTGCGCGCCGCGGACCTGGCCTACGTGCTGTTCACCTCGGGCTCGACCGGCAAGCCGAAGGGTGTGGCCGTGAGCCACACCGCGATCGTCAACCGCCTGGTCTGGATGCAGGACGCCTACCGGCTCGACGCCGACGGCGTGGTGCTGCAGAAGACGCCGATCACCTTCGACGTGTCGGTGTGGGAACTGTTCTGGCCCTTGCAGATCGGCGCCACCCTGGTCGTCGCCCGCCCCGACGGGCACCGCGACCCCGCCTACCTGGCCGAGGTGATCACCCGCACCGGTGTCGATGTCGCGCATTTCGTGCCGTCGATGCTGGCCGCGTTCCTCGCCGAACCACGGGCCGCCGCGTGCGGGTCGCTGCGCCAGGTGTTCGCCTCCGGTGAGGCGCTGCCCGCCGCCGACGCCCAGCGCCTGCGCGCGCTGGTGCCCGGGGTGGCGGTGCACAACCTGTACGGGCCGACCGAGGCCGCCGTCGACGTCACCTTCCACGAGGTCACCGACGCCGACACCGTCACCGTGCCGATCGGCGCGCCCGTCGCCAATACCGCCCTGCACGTGCTCGACGCCCGCCTGCGCCCCGTGCCGGTCGGCACGCCCGGCGAGCTGTACCTGGCCGGTGTCCAGCTGGCCCGCGGCTACCTCGCCCGCCCCGACCTGTCGGCGGATCGCTTCGTCGCCAACCCGTACGGGACCCCCGGCGAGCGGATGTACCGCACCGGCGACCTCGTCGTGCGCACCCGCACCGGCGAACTGGAGTACCTGGGCCGCACCGACTTCCAGGTGAAACTGCGCGGCCTGCGCATCGAACTCGGCGAGATCGAGGCGATCCTGTCCGGCCTCGACACCGTCGATCGGGCCGTCGTCACCGTCCGCGACGACGGCACCGGCGACTACCTCACCGCCTACCTCGTCCCCGCGAACGCCGATTCGGCGATCGACCTGGACCCGGTGAAGGCCGCACTGCGGCAAGCACTTCCGGCCTACATGGTGCCGAGCGCCTTCGTGGTGCTCGACGCGCTGCCCGTCAACGCCTCCGGCAAGCTGGATCGACGTGCGCTGCCCGCGCCGGAACTCGCCGCGCGCGAATTCCGCGCTCCGGCGACGCCGTCGGAGCAGCTGGTGGCCGGGGTGGTCGCGGACGTGCTCGGCCTCGATACGGTCGGCGCCGACGACGACTTCTTCGACCTCGGCGGCAACTCGCTCATCGCGACCCGAGTCGCCGCCCGGCTCGGCGCCGCACTGGACCGGCAGGTCCCGGTGGCACGGATCTTCGAAACCCCCGTGGTGGCCGCGCTGGCCGCCGCGCTCGACAGCGCCGAGGGCACCGCCCGGCTGGCCCTGGTGGCGGGGGAGCGGCCCGCCGTGCTCCCGCTCTCGCCCGCGCAGCAGCGCATGTGGTTCCTCAACCGATTCGACCCCGATTCGGCCGGTTACAACGTGCCGATCGCGGTGCGGCTCAGCGGTGTGCTCGATGTCGACGCGCTCGCCGCCGCCGTCGGCGATCTCGTCGAGCGCCACGAAGTGCTGCGCACCTACTACCCCGAGACCGCCGACGGCCCGGTGCAGCAGATCCTGTCCACCTCTGAAGCCGGTGTCGCCCTGCGGGTTCGTGACATCTCGGCCGACCAGGTCGTCGCGGCGGTCACCGAACTGGCTGGGATCACGTTCGACGTGACGGCCGGAGTCCCCTGGCAGGTCGTGCTGTACCGGCTCACCGCCGGACAGCAGGCGGACCGCGACCACGCGGACACCGACGAGGCCGTGCTGGCCGTGGTCGTGCACCACATCAGCGCGGACGGCTCGTCCGTCCCGCCGCTGGTCCGCGACCTGATGACCGCCTACCTAGCCCGTCGCGACGGCACCGCGCCCGCGTGGACGCCGCTGCCGGTGCAGTACGCCGACTACGCGCTGTGGCAGCGCGCGACCCTCGGTGACGAAGCCGACCCCGGCTCGGTGGCCGCCCGCCAGCTCGACTTCTGGCGCGGCGAACTCGCCGATCTCCCGGACGAACTCGCCCTCCCGCTGGACCGGCCCCGCCCGGCCGTGCGCACCCTCGCCGGTGGCACGGTGCCGGTCACGCTCGACGCGCGCACCCACGCCCGGCTGACCGAGCTGGCCAGGGCATCCGGCGCGACGCTGTTCATGGTCGTGCACACCGCGTTCGCGGCGCTGCTCGGACGCCTGTCCGGCAGCGCCGACATCACCGTCGGCACGCCCGTCGCCGGGCGCGGTGAGGCCGCGCTCGAGGACCTGATCGGCATGTTCGTCAACACCCTGGTCTTCCGCACCCGGCTGGTGGCGGGAGAGACCTTCGGTCAGCTGCTGGCCCGCCAGCGCGCCACCGACCTGGCCGTGTACGCCAACGCGGACGTCCCGTTCGAACGGCTCGTCGAGGTGCTCGACCCGGCCCGCTCCACCGCCAGGCACCCGCTGTTCCAGGTGGGCTTCTCGTTCCAGAACTTCGAGCGCGCCGAACTGGCGCTGCCCGGGATCACGGTGTCCGCGTTGGACACCGACAGCGAGCTGTCCCAGTTCGACCTGCACCTGATCGTCAGCGACACCTACGCCGCCGACGGTGCCGCGGGCGGTGTCACCGGTGTGCTCACCTATGCCCACGATGTCGTCGACACCGAGACCGCGGCCGCCCTCGCGGGCCGGCTGGAACGGCTGCTCACCGCCGTCGCCGCGGCGCCGCACACGCCCCTGGACGACATCGACGTGCTCGAGCCGGTCGAGCGGACCCGCATTCTCGCCGAGTGGAACGCCACCGCGCACGAGATCGACCGCACCGCGACGCTGCTCACCCCGTTCCGCGACCGAGTGCGGGCGAATCCCGCCGCGACCGCGCTCGTCTCCGAGGACACCGAGCTGACCTACGCCGAGCTCGACGCCCGGGTGAACCAGCTGGCCCGCCATCTCGTCGCCGAGGGCGTCGGCCCGGACGCGCTGGTGGCGGTGGCGATCCGCCGCTCGATCGACCTCGTCGTCACCCTGTACGCGGTGCTCACCGCGGGCGGCGCGTACGTGCCGGTCGACCCGGATCACCCGGCCGAGCGCATCGCCCAGGTCCTCGACACCGCGCGCCCCCACCTGGTCCTCTCCACCGCGCGCGACTACTTCGATCGGCAGTCGTCGACGGGGACCGGCATCGCGGCCATGGTGGCGCCCGCGCCCCGGATCGTCGTCGTCGACACCGTCGATACGTCGGTCTACTCGGCGGATCCGGTGGCCGATGCCGAACTCCGTGCGCCGCTGCGGGATACGAACCTGGCCTATGTGCTGTTCACCTCCGGCTCGACCGGCAAGCCCAAGGGCGTGGCGATGAGTCACGCGGGTGTGCGCAACCAGATCGCCTGGCTGCTCGCGCGGTACGGGATCGACGGCGACGACGTGTACCTGCAGAAGTCCGCCGCCGGGTTCGACCTGTCGGTGTGGGGCTACTTCGCTCCGCTGGCCGCGGGCGCCACCCTGGTGCTGGCCACCCCGGACGGGCATCGCGATCCGCTGTATCTGGCCGACCTGGTCGCCGCGCGGGGGATCACCGTCGCCGACTTCGTGCCGTCGATGCTGGCGATGTTCGCCGCGCACGGCGACGCGCGTCAGCTGGCGAGCCTGCGGCTGGTGTTCGCGATCGGCGAGGCGCTCACCCCGGACACGGTGGCCGCCTTCGGCGCGCATTCGGCCGCGGCCGTGCACAACCTCTACGGACCCACCGAGGCCGCCGTCTCGGTCACCGCTTGGCCCGCCGAGGGCGCGACCGGGCAGACCGTGCCGATCGGGGTGCCCGCCTGGAACACCCGGGTCTACGTGCTCGACGAGCGGCTGCGGCCGGTCGCCCCCGGCGTGGCCGGTGAGCTGTACCTGGCGGGTGCGCAGCTGGCCCGTGGGTACCTCGGGCGGCCCGACCTCTCGGCCGACCGGTTCGTCGCCGACCCGTTCGGGGCGGCGGGCGAGCGCATGTACCGCACCGGCGACCTGGTGCGCTGGAACCGCGACGGCGTCCTGAGCTACCTGGCGCGCATCGACTTCCAGGTGAAGTTCCGCGGTCAGCGCATCGAGCTCGGCGACATCGAGGCCGCGCTGGGTGGCCTGCCGGGGGTCAGCCAGGCCGCGGCGGTGGTGTCGGCGAGCCCGGCGGGCGACCGGCTGGTCGGCTACGCGGTGCCGGTGCCCGGCGCCGAACTCGATGCCGCGCAGCTGCGTTCGGCGCTGGCGACGGTGCTGCCGTCGTACATGGTGCCGTCGGTGATCGTGCTGCTCGACGCGTTCCCGCTCAACACCTCCGGCAAGCTCGACCGCAAGGCCCTGCCCGCACCGGAATTCGTGGCCAGGCCGTTCCGGGCGCCGGTCACCCCGGCCCAGCGTGCGGTCGCCGAGGTCTTCGGTGAGGTGCTCGGCCGTGAGCAGGTCGGTCTCGACGACGACTTCTTCGAACTCGGCGGCAACTCGCTCATCGCCACCAGGGTCGCCGCCCGCCTCGGCGCGGCACTGTCGGCCCGGGTGCCGGTGCGCGCCCTGTTCGAGGCGACCACCGTCGCCGACCTGGCCGACACCCTGGCGGGCCGGATGGGCAGCGGCGCGGGCCTCGCGCTGACCGCCGCCCGCCGCCCGCACCGGATCCCGCTCTCGGCGGCCCAGCAGCGCATGTGGCTGCTCAACCGCCTCGACCCGGCGTCGGCGGCCTACAACATCCCGATCGCGGTGCGGCTGCGCGGCGACGTGGACGCCCAGGCGCTGGCCGCCGCCGTCGCCGATGTGCTCGACCGGCACGAGGTGCTGCGCACCGCGTACCCGGCGATCGACGGCATCGGGCATCAGGCGGTGTGGCAGTTCGTGCCGACCCCGGTGGTGGAGACCGTCGACCCGATCGCGGTGCCCGCGATGGTGGCCGCCGAGATCGGCCGCGGCTTCGATGTCACCGTCGCGCCGCCGGTGCGGGTGCGGGTCCTGCGCAGCGCGCCCGACGACGTCGTGCTGGTCGTGGTGATCCACCACATCAGCGCCGACGGTTTCTCCGCCGGTCCGCTGCTGCGCGACACCACCGCGGCCTACCTGGCCCGGCGCGCTGGCACCGACCCCGGATGGGCGCCCCTGGCGGTCCAGTACGCCGACTACACGCTGTGGCAGCGTGCGGTGCTGGGCAGCGAGGACGACCCGGACTCGGTCGCCGCCCGGCAGATCCGGTTCTGGCGCGACGAACTGGCCGGGCTGCCCGGCCTGCTCGAGCTGCCCACCGACCGGCCGCGTCCCGCGGTCGCCTCGCAGCGCGGCGCGAGCGTGGACACCGTGGTGCCGCCGGAGATCTGGCGGCGGGTCGGGCAGCTGGCCCGCCGCGGCGACGCGAGCGCGTTCATGGTCGCGCACGCGGCGCTGGCCGCCCTGCTGGCCCGGCTGAGCGGCACCGGCGACATCGCCATCGGCACGCCCGTCGCGGGTCGTGGTGAGGCGGCGCTCGACGAGCTGGTCGGCATGTTCGTCAACACCCTGGTGCTGCGGACCGCCGTCGACCCGGCCGCGTCCTTCACCGACCTGCTGCGCCAGGCCCGCCGCGTCGACCTCGACGCGTTCGAGCACGCCGATGTGCCGTTCGAGCGGCTCGTCGACGTGCTCGACCCGGTCCGCTCGACCGCGCACAGCCCGCTGTTCCAGGTGATGCTCGCCTTCCAGAACCTGGACGCCGCGGCCACCGAGGTCAGCCTGCCCGACCTCACCGTCACCGGGCTCGACACCGACACCGCCGTCGCCAAGTTCGACCTGGACCTGGTGCTCGCCGACACCGCCGACGGCGGCTGCGCGGTGAGTCTCACCTACGCCACCGACCTGTTCGACGCCGCCACCGCGGCCCGGATCGCCGACGGCTACGTCCGGATCCTCGACGCCGTCACCGCCGACCCGGCCCGTCCGCTCGGCGAGGTCGACCTGCTGACCGACACCGATCGGCGCCTGCTCGACACCTGGTGCGACACCGGGCATCCGGTGCCCGCCGAGGTGCTGCCGGTCGCGTTCGACCGGCAGGCCGCGGCGACGCCGACGGCGATCGCGCTCACCGACGGCGACGTCTCGCTCACCTACGCCGACGTCGCGGACCGGGTGCACCGGCTCGCCCGCCACCTCGTCGACCAGGGTGTGGGACCGGACACGGCGGTCGCCGTCGCGGTGCGCCGCGCGCCGGAGCTGCTGGTGGCGGTGCACGCGGTGCACGCCGCCGGTGGCATCTACGTGCCGATCGACCCCGATCACCCGGCCGAGCGGATCACCCGCGTGCTGCGGATCGCGCAGCCGGTGTGCGTGCTCACCACCTCTCGTGATCGCGCCGACCTGCCGGTCATCGGTTCCCCGGTGGACGGCGCCGATGTGGTGGAGGCCGACACGGTCGACCTCACCGCCTACCCGGCCGGTCCGCTCACCGACGCCGAGCGCGTGCAGCCGCTGCTGCCCGAGCACACCGCGTATGTGATCTTCACCTCCGGATCCACCGGTCTGCCCAAGGGTGTCGGGGTGCCGCATCGCGCCATAGTCAACCAGCTCGACTGGATGGCAACGGAATTCGGCTTCGCTCCCGGCGACACCGTGCTGCACAAGACACCGGTCACCTTCGACGCCTCGATCTGGGAACTGCTGCTGCCGTCGCGCGTCGGCGCCCGCACGGTCCTCGCCCGCCCCGGCGGCCACGGCGACCCCCGCTACCTGGCCGACCTGATCGCACAGCACGGCATCGACACCGTGCAGTTCGCACCGACCCTGCTCGCGGCATACCTGGCCGAATCTGTTGCACGGCCGCCGGCGGTCGATCCGGTACGGAACGGCATGGCGGGCCAGACAGTTCTGTCGACAGAAGGCGCCCGACCAGGTGTGGGCACCCGACCGGTCGCCGGTGACGGAGCTGTGACGGTGCCCGTCGGTGTCCCGGCCGCGAACCCGACGTCAGTGCCGGGTCTGCGGCGGGTATTCGCCGGTGGCGAGATCCTGCCCGCGGCACTGGCACAGCGGGCCCGCGAAGTGACCGGCGCGCAGGTGATCAACCTGTACGGACCGACGGAAACCGCCGTGCAGGTGAGCACCCATGTGGTGGGCGACGCCGACACGGTGTCGGTGCCGATCGGCGCACCCGTATGGAATACCGGGCTCTACGTGCTCGACGCGCGCCTGCGGCCGGTGCCGCCGGGCGTGACCGGCGAACTGTACGTCGGCGGTGCGCAACTCGCGCACGGCTACGTCGGCGCGGCCGGGCTCACCGCCGAGCGTTTCGTCCCCGACCCGTCCGCCGGGCCCGGTGCCCGGATGTACCGGACCGGTGACCTCGTGCGCCTGCGCATCGGCGAGAACGGGGCGGCCGCACTCGACTACGTGGGCCGCGTCGACCTCCAGGTCAAGCTCAACGGACAGCGCATCGAACTCGGCGAGGTGGAGGCCGCGCTGCTGGATCATCCCGGCGTCGCCCAGGCCGCGGCCGCGGTGCTGCCGGGTGCGGGGGCGGACCGGCTCGTCGGCTACGTCGTCGCCGAATCGACAGTGGCGCAGCGTGATCCGCTCGACCCGGCCGCCGTCCGCGCGGCACTGGCCGAGGCACTGCCCGGGTACCTGGTGCCCGCCGTGGTGCTCGTCCTCGACGAGTTCCCGGTCACCACCTCCGGCAAGCTCGACCGTGCCGCCCTGCCTCGGCCGCACCTGCGCCAGGCCGCCTACCGCGGCCCGGTCACCGAGACCGAACAGCGGGTCGCCGGAGAATTCGCCCGGGTCCTCGACCTGGACCGGATCGGCATGGACGACAACTTCTTCGACCTCGGCGGCAACTCGCTGACCGCGGTCCAGCTGTCCGCGCGCCTGAGCGAGGCACTGGGCGTCGCGGTGCCGGTCGCGTGGTTCTTCACCGACCCGACACCCGCCGTGGTCGTGGAACGGCTGCGCGCCCAGGACGATTCGGCCGACGACGCGTTCGCGGTGCTGCTGCCGCTGCGCGCGCACGGCACCGGCGCGCCGCTGTTCTGCCTGCATCCCGTGGGCGGTGTGTCCTGGTCCTTCGCCGGTCTGACCCGCCACCTCGACCCGGAGCGCCCGATCTACGGTCTGCAGTCGCCCGCCCTCACCGCCGACGAACCGCTGCCCGACACCATCGACGCCTGGGCCGAGCGCTACGTCACGGCCATCCGCGAGGTCCAGCCCGAGGGCCCGTACCACCTGCTCGGCTGGTCGCTGGGCGGCCTGCTCGCGCACGCCGTCGCCACCCGGCTGCAGGCCGAGGGCGCCGAGGTCGCGCGGCTGGCCATGATGGACAGCTGGCTCGGCGACGGCCCCGAGCAGACGCCGCTGCCCACCGTCGGCGACCTGCTCGGCGGCCTCGCCGGCGACGAATTCGACGTGGCCTTCGACGCCGACGGCCTCGCCGCCGCGGCCGCCGAGGCGGGCGGAGCACTGGCCGCGCTCGACCGGACCCGCGTCGCCCGCATCATCGACGCCGCCACCGCCTCGATGACGATGGTCGACGCCTACCGGCCCGAGCGCTTCCACGGCGACCTCGTCTACTTCGCGGCTACCCTCGACGACCCCACCGGCGCGCGCGGCGCGGCGAGCTGGGCCGGCGTCATCGGCGGTGACGTGCACCGGTACGGGATCGAGGCCACCCACTGGGCCATGGCGGGCGACGCCGCGCTGGCCCGGATCGCGGCCGTGCTCGACGCGGTCCCACCCGTGGACGCCGTGAGGGCCGATGCGCGAGCGGGGGTGCGGGGCGCATAGAATCGCGGAGCCGGCCGTCGAGCCTGCTGCCTGCTTCGCCGAGGCATCCGCGCACGTCGCCAGCACCCGTTTCCGAGAGGTTCGAGAAGCCATGTCAGTACAGCCGTCCGGTGGGATCGGGTGACGAAGCCACAGTTGACCGAGTCGAGTACCGAAACCGCTGACGACGTCTCCACCGCCGGTGGTGTGCGCCGCACCGTGCTCCCCGGCGGGCTTCGTGTGGTGACCGAGCACGTGCCCGGCGTGCGCTCGGCCTCCATCGGGGTGTGGGTCGGCGTCGGCTCGCGCGACGAGGGGCCCACCGTGGCCGGCGCGGCGCACTTCCTCGAACACCTGCTGTTCAAGGCGACGCCCACCCGCTCGGCGCTCGATATCGCCCAGACGATGGACGCCGTCGGCGGCGAGCTCAACGCGTTCACCGCCAAGGAACAGACCTGCTACTACGCCCACGTCATCGACGAGGACCTGCCGCTGGCCGTGGAACTGGTCTCCGACGTGGTGCTCAACGGGCTGTGCCGGTCCGTCGACGTCGACGTGGAACGGCAGGTGGTGCTCGAGGAGATCGCCATGCGCGACGACGACCCCGAGGACCTGGTCGCCGACTCCTTCCTCACCGCGCTGTTCGGCGACCACCCGATCGGTCGTCCGGTGATCGGCACCGTCGAGTCCATCGAGGGCATGCGGGCCGCCCAGCTGCGCGGGTTCCACCAGCGCCGGTACCGGCCGGACCGGATGGTCGTCGCGGTGGCGGGCAATGTCGACCACGACCGCACCGTCGAACTGGTGCACCGCGCGTTCGGGCCGCGCCTGGACGCCGCCGCCGACCCGGCCCCGCGCCGCGAGGGCAGGTTCCGCGCGCAGACCGCGCCCAGCCTGGTCCGGATCAACCGCGACAGCGAACAGACCCACCTGGTCTTCGGCGTGCGCGCCTTCGGCAGGCACGAAGGCCAGCAGCGCTGGCCGCTGTCGGTGCTCAACACCATCGTCGGCGGTGGCCTGAGTTCCCGCCTGTTCCAGCGCATCCGGGAGGAACGCGGCCTGGCGTACTCGGTGTACTCGAGCGTCGACACCTTCGCCGACACCGGCGCGTTCTCGGTCTACCTCGGCTGCCAGCCCGAAAACCTCGCCCAGGTCACGACATTGGCGCGCGACGTGCTCGTCGACGTGGCCACCAACGGCGTCACCGACGCCGAATGCGCCCGTGCCAAGGGCTCGTTGCGCGGCGGCCTGGTCCTCGGGCTCGAGGACTCCGCCTCCCGGATGAACCGGATCGGCCGCAGCGAACTCAGCTACGGCAACCACCGCAGCGTCTCCGCCACCCTCGCCCGCATCGATGCCGTCACCACCGACGAGGTCAGCGCCATCGCCCGGAGCCTGCTGGCCCGCCCCTACGGCGCGGCGATCGCGGGCCCCTACCAGCGCACCCGCGACCTGCCCGCGGCGGTCCGCAAACTCGTCGATCACTGAGCCCGCGCCCCGGCGGTAGTCTGCACCCGGAAGACCGCACAGGGGAGGGGAGAGGCCGTGCCGGTACAGGCGGCGATCGAACGCGCACGGGTGGCCAGGGAACTCGGCCGGATCGAGGAAGCGCGGCGGATCCTCGGCACGGCGCTGGCGACCGCGCCCGACGATCCGGAAGTGCTGGTGGCACTGGGGAATATCGCGCTCGACCTGGGCGATCCCGCCGAGGCGTCGCGGTGGGCGGGGCAGGCGATCGTCGCCGATCCCGACCTTCCCGACGCCCACCTGGTGGTCGGGATGGCCGCGGTACACCTCGACGATCCGCACCGCGCCCTGCGCCATCTCGAGACCGCGGTGCGGCTGAGTCCGCACAGCGCGCCGACGCTGCTGATGCTGGCCTGGCTGCTCGCCTACGGCCCCGAACCCGACCCGGCGCGGGCACGGGCCGTGCTGGCCGAAGCGGTCGAGCTCGCACCCGACGACGCCGATGTGCACTGCGCGGCGGCCGAGATCTACCAGCGGCTCACCGACCAGGACGCGGTCCGCAGACACGTGGCGGCCGGGCTCGCCGTCGACCCGACGCATACCGACCTGCTGAACCTGCAGGCCAGGCTGGAGTTCGAAGGCGTCGAGGGCCGGGCCGGGGCGGTGGCCATTCTGCGCGGGCTCCTCGCGCGCACGCCCACCGATCCCACGGCCCGCAGGCTGCTCGCCGAAGTGCACTGGCGGGCGCTGATGCGGTTGGCCACCTGGGTCTGGGTGTTCGCGGCGGGCCTCGCCTTCGCCACGATGTGGATCCCCGCGAGCGGGCTGCGCGTGCTGTCGCCGGTGCTGTTCGCCGCGTTGCCGCTGGCCTGGTTCGGGGTGTTCCGCAAGCTTCGCAGGCAGCTGCCCGCCGGGTATCTGCGGGCCAGGGTGCTGCGGCCCCGGCCGCTGTTCGCCCTGGTCTCGGTCGGCGGTGCCGGCGTGGTCGCCGATATCGGCGCGGTCGCCCTGCGATCGCAGTACGTCGAGCTCGTCCGGCTGGGCGGGTGGTGCGTGGTGCTCGGCGCGCTCGGGGCGGCGGTCGGTCACCTGCTGCTGTTCACCGCCTGGCAGCGGCCGGGACGCGACGATCCCGAGGCCGAGGACGGCTTCGATTTCGCGCTGGGAATGCTGGTCGGCTCGGCGCTGCTCGGCGTGCCGCTGCTCGTCATCGCCGGGCTGGGACGCGGATGGGCGCGGCAGCCGGTGACATTCGGCGTGCTGCTCGCGGTACTCGGCATCGTGCTGGGCACCATCGTGCTAGAGGGCGTCCTCGCGATGGCGCGGGACCGGACGGGCTATCGCCGCGTCCCCCTGATCGTGGCGACGGTCCTGGCCCTGCTGGTCGCGGCCGGTGCCGCCGTGTGGTGGGGTGGCGGCGAGATCGCCGGCGGCGAGGTGCGCGGGCACGAACTGGTGATGATGCCCGCCGGTCCCCCGCCGAGCGGGGCGCTCGAGTCCCGGGCGGACCAGCCGTAGGACCTCAGTCCAGCGCCGCCTGATTGGCGGCGGCCACGACGGCGGGCAGCAGGCCGGGGACGGCGTCCTCCACGGCCTCGGCGCGCAGGCGCTGATAGGTCTGGCCGTCGATGGTCAGGCGCTCGATCAGGCCCGCCTCGCGCAGGATCTTGAAGTGGTGGGTCGCGGTGGATTTGTTGATCGCGTCGTAGAGCGCCGAGCAGCGCACCGGGGCGCCCGCGTTGGCCATGCGGCGAACCATCTCGAGGCGGACCGGATCGTGCAAGGCGCTCAGGACAGTGGGGAGCCCGGCGACCGGCAGGGTCGGCGCCGGGGGAAGGCCGTTAGCCTGTGTCATGATCTACCTCACTCGGGGGTTTGATACTCATCATACTAGGCGTAGGGTCGACGTCGTTCGATGGTGATCAAACTCTGCTGATAGGGGCTGCCATGGTGGCGACGACGATCGCTCCGGTCGAGTCGGGGAAGCGGTGGGCGTACGGACTCGTCCTCGCCGCCAGCGCGGTCGCGCTCGGTGTCTCCGGCGCGCCCGCGCCGCTCTACGGCATCTATCAGACCGAGTGGCACTTCTCGCCGCTCACCACGACCATGGTGTTCGCCGTGTACGCGGTGGCCGCGCTCGGCGCGGTGCTGGTCTCGGGCCGGATCTCCGATGTGGTCGGCCGCAAGCCGGTCATGGTGGCCGCCTTCGCGACGATGATCCTCGGCCTGGTGGTGTTCCTGCTGGCCGATTCCGTGCCGATGCTGTTGCTGGCCAGGGCCTTGCACGGCGCCGCGGTCGGTGCGACCGTCGTGGCGGGCGCCGCGGCCCTGCTCGATCTGCGGCCGACGCACGGTGCCCGGTCGGGCCAGCTCAGCGGGGTGGCGTTCAATGTCGGGATCGCGGTCGCGGTGCTGGGCACCGCGGTGCTCGCGCAGTACGCGCCGTCGCCGCTGCGCACGCCCTACGTCGTGATCGCGGCGGTCTGCCTGGTCGCGGGCGCGGGCATCCTGGCCGTGCGCGAGCCACACACCGCGCGGGTGAAATCGCGCATCACGATCGCGAAACCGGCGGTGCCGCACGAGATCAGGGCCGATTTCTGGTTCTCCGCGATCGGCGTGATGGCGGCCTGGTCGGTGCTGGGCGTCCTGCTGTCGCTGTACCCCTCGCTGGCCGCGGCGGAGACCGGCGTGCACAACCTGGTCTTCGGTGGCGTCGTCGTGGCGAGCACCGCGCTCGCCGCCGCGCTGGCGCAGCTGTTCGCGTCGCGGATTCCGGCGCGTCGCGCCGCCGTCATCGGTGATCTCGGCATGGCCGCCGCGCTGCTGGCCACCATCCCGGCGCTGGCCACCAAGCAGCCCGCCGTCGTCATCGTGGCCGGGCTGGTGCTCGGCGCGACCTTCGGCCTCGGCTTCGGTGGTTCGCTGCGGCATCTGTCGGAAGTCGTTCCGCCGCACCGCCGAGGCGAGACCATGTCGGCCTACTACCTGCTGGCCTACTCCGCGATGGCGCTGCCGACCCTGGCCGCGGGCTGGGCGGCCACCACCTGGGGCCTGTCGACGGTCTTCCCGTGGTTCATCGTGCTGGTCTCGGTGGCCTGCGTGCTGGCCGCGCTGCTCGGGCTCCGGGGAACCCGAGCAGCGCGTGCGCACTAGGCGGGCCAGCCGCCGTACGGCACGGTGATCAACTCCATGAAGTGGCCGTTGGGGTCGAGGAAATAGACCCCGCGGCCACCGTCGTTGTGATTGATCTCGTTGACCCCGTGTTGCATCGGGTCGGCCCAATGATCCATCCGGTAGCGCTGGATCTTGGCGTAGGCAGCATCGAATTCGGATTCCGAGACGAGGAATGCGTAATGCTGCGGCTGGATTTCGGAAACATGCGGAGGCACCTTCGCGAAATCGAAGGTGACGCCATTGGCGACGGGGACCGGAATGAACGGCCCCCACTCTTTCCCTACGTCCAACCCGAGGAGATCCGCCCAGAATTCGGCGGTTTCCCGATTATCGTGACATCCGACAATGGTGTGATTGAACTGCACTGACAGTGGATTTCTCCTTGTTCGTGATGGCGCCGACCCTGGGCACGGTACGAGGCGGCCGACAGGAGCACCATCACCGCGAACGAGATTAGCCACCGATCCCGGATCGTGCAATGGTCGCGCGGGGTAGCGTCGCGCACATGAGGATTCGTGGAGCCGTCCTGGAACGCATCGCCGCGCCCGCGCCGTTCGCCGAGTCGCGGCCGATCACCGTGTGCGAGCTCGAGCTGGCCGCGCCGGGCCCCGGGGAGCTGCTGGTGCGGATCGAGGCGGCGGGGCTGTGCCACTCCGATCTGTCGGTCGTCGACGGCAACCGGGTGCGGCCGGTGCCGATGCTGCTCGGGCACGAGGCGGCGGGCCTGATCGAGGCGGTCGGCGACGGTGTCACCGATGTGGCGGTGGGGCAGCGGGTCGTGATGACGTTCCTGCCGCGCTGCGGTGAGTGCGCCGGCTGCGCGAGCAACGGCCGCACCCCGTGCGCGCCGGGCAGCGTCGCCAACAACGCCGGTGAACTGCTCGGCGGTGGCCGCAGGCTGCGGCGCGACGGCGCCGAGGTGCACCACCACCTGGGCGTGTCCGGTTTCGCCACGCACGCCGTCGTCGACCGGCGGTCGGTGGTCCCGGTCGACGCCGACGTGCCGCCGGAGGTCGCCGCGGTGCTCGGCTGCGCGGTGCTCACCGGCGGCGGCGCGCTGCTCAATGCCGCGAAGCCGGGCAAGGACGATCGGATCATGGTCGTCGGGCTCGGCGGCGTCGGCATGGCCGCGGTGCTCGTCGCCGTCTCGCTCGGCCTCGGTGAGGTGATCGCCGTCGACACCGTCCCCGAAAAGCTGTCGCTGGCAAAGGAATTCGGAGCGACCGCGGCATTCACGCCGGGGGAGATCGCCGAGCGGGGGGTCCAGGCGGAGGTGGTCGTCGAGGCCGCGGGCAATGTGCGCGCGTTCGAGACCGCCGTCGCCGCCACGGCGGCCGGTGGCGTCACGGTGACGGTCGGCCTGCCCGCCCCCGACGCCACCGCGACCATCTCGCCGCTGGCGCTCGTCGCGCAGGGCCGCACCATCGTCGGCAGCTACCTCGGCTCGGCCGTGCCCGAGCGGGACATCCCCGAATACGTCCGCCGGTGGCGCGCGGGCACGCTCCCGCTGGAACGGCTGGTGTCGGCCCGGATCGGGCTCGACCAGGTCAACGCGGCGATGGACGAGCTCGCGGCGGGCGCGGCGCTGCGCCAGGTGATCGTGTTCGACTGACCTCGGCGCCGGGTCACCCGTCGCTGCTCGATAGGCTGGCCGGTAAGGGCGAAGCGAGACACGAGGAGATACGGGTGACCATTCGGGTCGGAGTGCTCGGAGCACGTGGCAAGGTCGGACAGGCCATCTGCGCGGCCGTGGAGGCGGCGGCCGATCTGGAGCTGGTCGCCCAGGTCGACAAGGGTGACGCGCTGGAGACGTTCACCGAGACCGGCACCCAGGTGGTCGTCGATTTCACCCATCCCGATGTGGTGATGGGCAACCTGAAGTTCCTGATCGAGAACGGGATCCACGCGGTCGTCGGCACCACCGGCTTCGACGAGGTCCGCCTGGCCGAGGTGCGGGGCCAGCTGGCCCAGCGGCCCGAGGTCGGCGTGCTGATCGCGCCGAACTTCGCGATCGGCGCGGTGCTGTCGATGCGGTTCGCCGAGCAGGCGGCGCGGTTCTTCGAGTCGGTCGAGGTCATCGAGCTGCACCATCCGAACAAGGCCGACGCGCCCTCGGGCACCGCCTACCGCACCGCCGGGCTGATCGCCGCGGCCCGCGCCGAGGCGGGCGTCGGCCTGAGCCCCGATGCCACCACCACCGAGCTCGAGGGTGCCCGCGGCGCCGACGTCGACGGGGTGCGGGTGCATTCGGTACGGCTGGCCGGCCTGGTCGCGCACCAGGAGGTGCTGTTCGGCACCCAGGGCGAGACGCTGACCATCCGCCACGATTCCATCGACCGCAACTCCTTCGCACCGGGCGTGCTGCTGGGAGTGCGCGAGATCGCCGGACGTCCGGGTCTGACGGTCGGACTCGACCCGTTCCTGGATCTGTGAACGCGTCCGAACCCGCCGCGTGGCGACCCGACCGTCAGGTCGTGAAGATCGTCGCGCTGGTGGCGTTCCTGGTGCTGGCGCTGGGCTACTACTTCCTCCGCCTCGGCGGACTCGCCATCGCCTACATCGCCGACGGCGGGTTCGCGGGGATCGCGATCGGCATCGGCATGCTGCTGCTGCCGATCGTCGGCGTGTGGATCGTGGGGGCGACGCTGCAGGCGGCGTTCGCGCACCAGCGCCTGGCCCGCCGGATCGACGAGGAGGGCCTCGAGGTCGACACCTCGGAGCTGCCGCGACGGCCGTCGGGCCGTATCGAGCGGGCCGCCGCCGACGCGCTGTTCGAGCGGATCAAGGCCGAATGGGAAGCCGATCCGGACAATTGGCGCTCCTCCTACCGGCTGGCCCGCGCCTACGACTACGCGGGCGACCGCACCAGGGCCCGCGAGACCATGCGCCGCGCGGTGGCCCTGGAAAAACTGGAACGCGAGGACTAGACCGTGGCCAGGTTGCTGCTCGTGCACCACACCCCGTCGCCGCACACGCAGGCGATGTTCGAAGCGGTCGTGTCCGGCGCCACCGATCCCGAGATCGAGGGCGTGGAGGTGGTGCGCCGGGCCGCGCTGGCCGTCACCGCGGTCGACGTGCTCGAGGCCGACGGCTACCTGCTCGGCACCCCGGCCAACCTCGGCTACATGAGCGGCGCGCTCAAGCACGCCTTCGACACCGTCTACTACCCCTGCCTCGATTCGACGCGGGGCAGGCCGTTCGGGCTCTACGTCCACGGCAACGAGGGCACCGAAGGCGCGGAGAAGGGCGTCACCGCCATCACCACCGGACTCGGCTGGGTGAAGGCCGCCGACTACGTGGTGGTCTCGGGCGCGCCGGCCAAGTCCGACCTCGAAGCCTGCTGGAATCTCGGCGCCACGGTCGCCGCGCAGCTGATGGAGTGAGCCACCGCGCGCAGCACGGTCGCGAACAGTAGACTCCGCCTCGAAACAACGGGGTGGGGGTCGAATCCCTCTGAGCTACAAGGGAATCGGCCATGGCGATCGTCTTGGTGACCGGTGCGACGGGATTCGTCGCCGGGCACTGTGTCCGGGAGTTGCTCGAACACGGCTATCGGGTCAGGGCGACCGTGCGGGATCTCGACGCGGTCGGCCGGCGCACGCATCTGGTGAAGCTCGCCGACCGGCTCGGCGGCACGGTGGAGTTCGTGCAGGCGGACCTGACCGCCGACGACGGCTGGGACGTCGCGGTGAAGGACTGCGACTACGTGCTGCACGTGGCCTCGCCGATCCCCGGCGGCGGCGAGGAATCCGAGCAGGCCATGGTCGAGGCCGCCGTCGAGGGCACCCTGCGGGTGCTGCGGGCCGCCGCCGCGAACCCGACCGTGCGCCGCGTCGTGCTCACCTCGTCGATCGTGACCGTCAACCTGGGCCACGACGTGGACAAGGTGTTCACCGAACAGGACTTCTCGAACCCCGACCGGCTCACCGGATACGACAGGAGCAAGGCGCTCGCCGAGCGTGCCGCGCGCGAGTTCGTCGACGGGGCGCCGTCGCTCGGGTTCGACCTGGTCACCCTGCACCCGCCGATGATCCTGGGGCCGCTGCTGCACCCGCAGACCAACATCTCCCACGAGCCGGTGATCCGGCTGCTCGGCCGCACGGTGCCGGGGTCGCTCGATGTGGGATGGTCCACCGTCGACGTCCGCGATCTCGCGCGTGCCCATCGCCTCGCCCTGGAGACCCCCGAGGCGGGCGGGCAGCGCTATATCTGTGGGGGAGAGCACGTCTGGATGCGGGAGATGGCGGGCATCCTCGCCGCGGAATTCGGCCCGCGCGGTTTCACCGTGCCGTCGCGCACGCTGCCCCACTGGCTGGTGAAGCTCGCCGCGCTGACCGACGACACCGTCAAGCGTGTGGTCCCCGCGCTCGGCACGCGGGAGCGGGTCAGCGCGCAGAAGGCGAGAGCCGAGCTCGGACTCACCTTCCTGCCCGTCCGGCAATCGGTGCTCGACACCGCGGAAAGCCTGCTCACCCACGGCATCGTCACGGCGCCGGCGCCGCGCCGGTGGACGCGGCGTCGCCGGACCGCCTGAGCGGGCCGACCGGGGCGAATCGCCACGGCCCCGAATTCTGGTGGGCTGACACGCGGGCGCCGGATGCGGTAGAACTCGACACCGACGGGTCGCGGGCTGGCCGCGAAGGGTGTTCGAGGATGGGGAGTGGTCGGTGAGCGAGTTGCAGCAGACTCCGGTGGTACGGCGGATCGGGCTGGTCGAGGACCACGAGTCCGTCGCGATCGGGCTGGCCGCCATGCTCGGGCCCGAACCCGATCTGGACCTGGTCGCCACCGCCGACACCGTCGCCGGGCTGCTCGCCGCCGACGACGCCCTGGACCTGGTCGTGCTCGACCTGCGCCTGCCCGACGGCTCGACCCCCGAGGACAACGTCACCACGCTGCGCGAACGCGGCATCGAGGTGCTGGTGTTCACCGGCGCCGACAACGCGTTCCTGGTGCGGTCGGCGGCCAAGGCGGGCGTGCTCGGGGTGCTGCGCAAGTCCGAGAGCGTGGCGACCGTGGTCGCCGCGGTGCGCCGGGCCGCCTCCGGGGAACAGGTCGTCACCACCGACTGGGCCGCCGCGATCGACGGTGACCCGCAGCTGTCCGACGTCGGCCTCAGCCCGCGCCAGGAAGAAGTGCTCATGCTGTACGCCTCGGGGGAGAAGGCGTCGCGGGTGGCCCGGCTGACCGGCCTGTCCGAGCAGACCGTCAACGACTATCTCGGCCGCATCCGGCAGAAGTACGCCGACGCGGGCAGGCCCGCCCCCACCAAGACCGACCTGTACAAACGGGCCGTCGAGGACGGCTGGCTGCCCGTGCCGGAACGTCAGCAGCGCCCGTGACCGCCACCGCGGTCCGCCCGGCAGCCGGGCCCGTCGCGGTGGACACCGAGCTCTCCCGGGCGGCGACCGACCAGATCCTGCGCAGGCTCGGCGTGGTGATCGGCGTCGGCGCGATCATCGTGATGGCCCTCGAACTGCCCGCCGTGCTGATCCAGCCGATCAACCGCTCGGTGTGGCCCGAGGTGCATCTGGTGGCCGCGTATCTGTTCTTCGCGCCGCTGGCCGTGGTGTCGGCGCGCGGGCCGGTCACCGCGATCCGCCGGGTCGCCGCGGCGGCCGCGATCTGCTATCTGGTGGCGACGGTGACGACGCCGCTGGTGTACTCCGTGGTGACCGTCGGGTCGTTCGCGTCGTGGCCGTATCGCGGGCTGGTCCTCGGGGTGATGGCGGGCGGGCTGGCCTGGTCGGTCCGCACGGCGTCGTGCTTCGCTGCGGTGCTCGCGGTGGCGACGAGCGCGTCCAATGCCGCGGTGGTGCCGGACAGTTCTGCGTGGGCGCTGTTCGGCGATGTCACCAGGGCGTTGGGCGTGGCGGCGCTGTTCCTGTGGTGCGTGGTCTACGCGCGCACCGCCGCCGAACGGGTCGACAAGGAAGCGGTCCGGCAGCGCTCGCGGGCGGCGACGGTCGCGGCGACGGCGGCCCGCGAACGCGAGGCCGCCCGGTTCGCCGCGCTCATCCACGACGCGGTGCTGTCGACCCTGCTCGAGGCCTCCCGCACGGCCGGCTCCACCGCGGCCCTGTCCGCCCAGGCGACCCGCACCCTCGAACAGCTCGAACAGGCGCGCAGCGCACCGGAACTCGATCATCTCGACGCGGCCGCCGCGGTGGAGTTCCTGCGGGCCGCGGTGCACGAGGTCGATGCCGAGATCCCGGTCCAGGCGGCGCGGCGCGGCGCGGACCTGTGCCTGCCGCTGGAGTCGGCGCAGGTGCTGGGCGCGGCGCTGAGCGAGGCCGTGCGCAACAGCGTGCGGCACGCGGAGGTCGCGGGCAGGCGGGTGCGGCGTGACGTGGCCGTCACCGTGGCGACCGGCGGCATCAAGGTGGTGCTCTCCGACGACGGCGCCGGCTTCGACCCGGCCCGGGTGCCCGCCGACCGGATGGGCATCGCGGGCAGCATCCTCGGCCGGATGCGCACCCTGCCCGGCGGGGCGGCCTTCGTCGAGTCCGCGCCCGGCGCCGGCACCGTGGTGACGCTGGTGTGGGGCAGTCATGGCTGAGCGCGACCTGCCGTTCGGCATGCGTGACCTGTTCGGCCTCAGCGACGGCATGGCCTGGCTGTTCGTGGTGATCTTCGAGGCCACCATCGTCATGTATCTGCGGGTGAACTTCGACATCGTGCCGCCGATCCCGGCGGCCGTCGCGCTGGTGCTGATGGCCGTCGCCGCGCTGGTGGTGCTGGTCTTCCCGGTGGATCCGCTGCCGTGGCCCGCCACCGCCTACGTCGCCTGCGCCGGACCGGCCGCGATGGCGCTGACGGTGCCGTGGATCGAGAACCCCACCGGCTTCTCGCACCAGCTGTGGACCGCCTACCCGACCTCGTACCTGCTGGCCATGCTGGTGCTGCGCGGACGCATCCTGTCGGCCTGGCTCGGCGTCGCCGCCGCGGCGACCGTGCTCGTCACCATGGGCGTGTTCACCACCTGGCATCCGGAGACGGTCGTGCGGGCGCTGACCCCGGTCGCCACCGTCGGCGTGGTGACGGTGTTCATGGCGATCGTGCGGCCCACCCAGCGTTCGTTGCGCGAGCTGCGCGGCCAGGCCAACCGGCGCGCGGCGACCGAGGCGGCGCTGTCCGCCGCGAGCGCCGAACGCGACCGGCAGCTGACCCGGCTCGAGCTGCGCGCCCGGCCGATCCTCGCGCGCATCGCCGAGGGCGCCCACCTCACCGACGGCGAACGCGAACAGTGCCGGCTGCTCGAAGCCGAACTGCGCGACGGACTGCGGGCTCCCGAACTGGTCACCGAACAGCTCAGCGCCGCCGCGCGCGGCGCCAGGGCGCGCGGTGTCGAGGTGACCCTGCTCGACGACGGCGGCTTCCGCGGCGTGCCGACCTGGGTGCGCCACAACGTGATCGACGCCGCCATCGAGGCGCTCGACGCGGCGCAGGAGGGCACGGTCACCGTGCGGGTGCTGCCGATCGGGCGGCGCTGGGTGGCGACCGTGCTGGCCGCCGCCGCGACCGGCGACCGGCGCACCGAGATCGATACCGCGGGGGTCGTGCGGGTCTCCACCTGAGCCGCGCCGATCTGTCGTACCCCTGTGCCAGGCTGAGGGAATGCAGCGGATGAATGCGGCGACGGCCCGGCGGATCGCGCTGGCCGCGCAGGGTTTCGGCAAACGTCGCCCGGCCAACCCGAACCGGCGGGCCGTCCTCGATGTCGTCGCCAGAACCCGTCTGCTGCAACTGGATTCGGTGTCGGCGGTGGTCCGGGCGCACTACGCGCCGGTATTCAGCCGGATCGGTCCCTACGACCGCGCCCTGCTCGAGCAGGCGGCGTGGAGCGACAGCCCGCGCGCCCGCCGTGGCCTGGTCGAGTACTGGGCGCACGAGGCGGCGCTGATCCCGGTCGCGGATTGGCCGCTGCTGCGCTGGCGGATGGCCGAGTACCGGCACGGGCGCTGGTCGGGGATGCGCAAGGTCGTCGAGCGGAATCCGACCCTGGGCAAGGACATCCTCGATGTCGTCACCGAGGTCGGCGCGTCCAGCGCGGGCGAGATCGAACGCCACCTGGAGCTGGACAAGCCCCGCCCCAAGGGCACCTGGTGGAATCTCAGCGACACCAAGATGGTGTGCGAACAGCTCTTCGCCGCGGGAGAACTGTCCATCGCGCGCCGGGCGGGCTTCACCCGCCAGTACGACCTGACCGAACGCGTCGTCCCGGCCGACGTCCTCGACCGCGAGATCGGCGAGGACGACGCCGTGCGCGAACTGCTGCGCCGCTCGAGCCGGGCGCTGGGCATCGGCACCGAGACCGACCTGCGCGACTACTACCGGCTGAACCGGCGCCAGAGCGCCCCCGCGATCGCCGATCTCGTCGACGCGGGCGAACTGCTCCCGGTCGAGGTCGCGGGCTGGGACGCGCCCGCCTACCTGCACCCGGAGGCGAGCACCCCGCGCCGGATCACCGGCGCAGCCCTGCTGTGCCCGTTCGACCCGCTGATCTTCTTCCGCCCGCGCACCCAGCGGATCTTCGACTTCCACTACCGCATCGAGATCTACACGCCCGAACCCCAACGGGTGCACGGCTATTACGTCTTCCCGTTCCTGCTCGACGGCGTCCTGGTCGGCCGCGTCGACCTGCGCGCCGAGCGGGGCAGCGGCAGGCTGCTCGCGCCCGGCGCGTTCGCCGAGCCGGGCTACGCGACGGCCGAGACCGCGCACGCGCTGCGCGGCGCGCTGCGGGAGATGGCCGACTGGCTCGAACTCGACGAGGTCGTCATCGGCGAGCGGGGCGACCTCGCCCCGCTGCTGTGACCGGCTACCAGCCCTTCGGACCCTGGCCGCGCATCTGATCGCGCAGGGTGTTGGTGACCGCGCCCGAGAGCCAGGAGTTCAGGGACTGCCCGTTCTGCGCCGCCGCCTCCTCGGCCTTGGACTTGAGCTGTTCGACCAGGCGCAGGGTGACGCGGCTGATGTCGCCGGTCATCTCCTCGAAGGTCGGCTGTTCGTCGGAGCCCGACGGCGTGTTCTTGCGCACGTCGGCCACCGCCTCGGTGCCGTCGAGGCGGACGTGCACGGTGCGGTCGCCGAGTTCGGCGCTGATCTCCGCGGCCAGTTCCGACAGCGCCGACAGCAGCACCAGCCTGCTCGAACTCTCCACCGCCGCGGCCAGTGCGGCGGCGGTGGCCTGCGTTTTCTCGTCGCCGAGGGCTGCGGCGGCGATCAGTTCCTCGCGCAGCCGCGCGGTATGAGCGTTCAGATCCATGACATCAGTGTGACGTCATATCTGACGGCGCGCAAGGAAGGACGTGATGTCACCGCCGAACAGGGGAGACGGCGAAAAACACCCACCGGCAGCCGGATCGGCCGCTAGGGTGTCGAGGCTCATCCGGCGACCGGGTAGCCTTTCTGACCATGACGAACGGTGAATCGACGCCAACGGAGCTGCACGCGTCCGGCACGGTAGGTGTCGCGATGGTGACCCCCTTCAGCGCTGCGGGCAAGGTCGACGTCGATGCCGGTGTGGCCCTGGCCGCACGCCTGGTGGACCGCGGCGTCGACCTGCTGGCCATCTCGGGGACCACGGGTGAGTCGCCGACCACCACCGAGCACGAGAAGGCCGAGCTGCTGCGCGCCGTCGTCGACGCGGTCGGCGACCGCGCCACCGTGATCGCGGGCGCGGGCACCTACGACACCGCGCACTCCATCGAACTGGCGCGCGCGGCCGAGAACGCGGGCGCGCACGGCCTGCTCGTGGTGACGCCGTACTACTCGCGTCCCACGCAGGAGGGCCTGCTCGCGCACTTCACCGCGGTCGCCGACGCCACCGCGCTGCCGGTGACGCTCTACGACATTCCACCGCGGTCGATCGTGCCGATCGCCATCGACACGATCCGCCGCCTCGCCGATCACCCGAACATCGTCGCGGTCAAGGACGCCAAGGGCGACCTGGTCTCCGGTGCCGACCTCATCGCGACCACCGGCCTGGACTTCTACTCCGGTGACGACGGCCTCAACCTGCCGTGGCTCTCGGTCGGCGCCACCGGCTTCATCAGCGTGATCGGACACGTCGTGCCCGAGCGCCTGCGCGAGATCCACCAGGCCTACACGGCCGGTGACGTGGCCAGGGCCAGGGAGATCAACGCGACGCTGCTGCCGCTGTTCGCGGCCATGACCCGCCTGGGAGGTGTGGCGATGTGCAAGGGAGCTCTTCGATTGCTCGGTGTCGATGTGGGTGAACCCCGGTTGCCCCAGCTGATGCCGACGCAGGCGCAGCTCGACGCGCTGGCGCTGGATCTGCAGGCCGCGGGGGTGTCGGAATGACCGAACCCACCGCACGTAAGCCGCGCCGCCGGTCCGCCAGTCGCGCCGCGGGCGCGCCCGAACCCACGCCGACCCCGGTCGAGCAGGTCGAGCCGCCGCGGCAGGCCGCGCCCGAGCCGGTCGCCGAGATCGTCGCCGAGGCCAACCTGGTCGGCGAGGCCGAGGTGGGCACCGATCTGATCAGCGTCGCCGAGGAGCAGGTCACCGCGCCGAAGAAGACCTCCTCGCGCCGCGCCAAGAGCAAGCCCGCCGCCGAGCAGGCCCCGCAGCAGCAGGCCCGCGGCGGTGGCCGTGGCAGGCAGGGCGGCGGCCGTGGCCGCGGTTCCGCGCCGGTGGCCGAGCCGCGCGAGAAGGCGCCCCAGGACCGCCTCGGTAGCCCGCCCAAGCTGCCCAAGAACGGCCTGCGGGTGTTCGCGCTCGGCGGTATCGGCGAAATCGGCCGCAACATGACCGTCTTCGAGTACGACGGCAAGCTGCTGATCGTCGACTGCGGCGTGCTGTTCCCCGAGGACCAGCAGCCCGGCGTCGACCTGATCCTGCCCGACTTCCGGCCCATCGAGGACCGGATGGACGACATCGTCGCCATCGTGCTCACCCACGGCCATGAGGACCACATCGGCGCGGTGCCGTTCCTGCTGCGCAACCGCCCCGACATCCCCGTGATCGGTGCGAAGTTCACCCTCGCGCTGGTCGCCGCCAAGTGCCGTGAGCACCGGCTGCAGCCCAAGCTCATGGAGGTCGCCGAGGGCGAGACCACCGTGCACGGCCCGTTCGAGTGCGAGTACTTCGCGGTCAACCACTCGATCCCCGACGCCATCGCGGTCGCCATCCGCACCCAGGCCGGCGTCGTGCTGCACACCGGTGACATCAAGCTCGACCAGCTGCCGCTCGACGGCCGCCTGACCGACCTGGCCGGGTTCTCCCGGCTCGGCGACGAGGGTGTCGACCTGTTCCTGGTCGACTCCACCAATGCCGAGGTCCCCGGCTTCGTCACGCCCGAGCGCGAGATCGGCGGCGTGCTCGACAACGTCATCGGCAAGGCGCGCAACCGCGTCATCGTCGCGTCCTTCGCCAGCCACGTGCACCGCATCCAGCAGGTCGTCGACGTGGCGCAGAAGTACAACCGCAAGGTCTGCTTCGTCGGCCGCTCGATGGTGCGCAACATGCAGATCGCGCAGGACCTGGGCTACCTGACGGTGCCCGACAACGTGGTCGTCGAGATGGATCAGGCCGCGAACCTGCCCGGCAACCGCCTGGTGCTGATCTCCACCGGTTCCCAGGGCGAGCCGCTCTCGGCGCTGGCCCGGATGGCGCGTGGTGACCACCGCCAGATCAACATCCGCGCCGACGACCTGATCGTGCTGGCCTCCTCGCTGATCCCCGGCAACGAGAACTCGGTGTTCGCGGTGGTCAACGGCCTGGCCCGGCTCGGCGCCACCGTCATCACCCAGCAGAACGCGAAGGTGCACGTCTCCGGGCACGCCTCGGCCGGTGAGCTGCTGTACCTGTACAACGCGGTGCGCCCGACCAATGCCATGCCGGTGCACGGCGAGTGGCGGCACCTGCGCGCCAACGCCGCGCTCGCGGTGGCCACCGGCGTGCCGGAGGAGCGGGTCGTGCTGGCCGAGGACGGTGTAGTGGTCGACCTGGTCGACGGCATCGCCTCCATCGTCGGCCGGGTGCCGGTCGGGCACGTCTACGTCGACGGTCTCTCGGTCGGCGACGTCGGCGAGTCGACCCTGTCGGACCGCCTGGTCCTCGGCGAGGGCGGCTTCATCTCGATCACCGTCGTCATCGACTCGACCACCGGCAAGGCGGTCAGCACCGAGCTCAACGGGCGCGGCTTCTCCGACGACCCGACCGCGCTCAACGGCGCGAACGAGCTGGTGGAGTCCGAGCTGCTGCGGCTGGCCGGCGAGGGCATCACCGACACCCACCGCATCGCCCAGGGCGTGCGCCGGGTGGTCGGCCGCTGGGTCGCCGACACCTACCGCCGCCGCCCGATGATCGTGCCGACGGTCATCGGCGTCTGATCCGCTGAGCCACGAAACCGCCGGGTGACCCTGTCAGCCGGCGGTTTTCGCGTTCGGGTCAGGCCTGGCAGGCCGCGGAGTCGAGCTTCGCCGACTTCACGATGTTGCAGGCGAAGGTGTGCGAGACCTTCCAGGAATCGTCCTCGGCGACGAAGTCGACGAAGGCGTCCTGCACCGGCTTGCCGTCGATGGTGACGTCGGCGTCGGCCTTGAGCTTGCCGTCGGCGGGCTCGCCGACCTTGGTGATCGCGACGGTCACCTTGTTCTTGTTCGCGGCGTCGACGAACTTGTCGACCAGCATCGGATCCTGATCGGCGTCCTCGATGTAGGTCTTCTTCTCGTCACCGGTGAGCTTGCCCGCCAGCGCCTTGTTGATCCGGCTGTTGAGCTCCTCGGCGGTCGGCTTGGGCAGGTTGGGCGGGGTGGTGACGGCGAGGTCACCGCCCTCTTCCTTGCCCTGCTTGGTGCTGCCCGACTCGAAGCCGGCGCCGGCGCCGGCGGCGGTCGTGCTGGTCGCGCCCGCGCTCGACGAGCCGGTGTCGCTGCCGCACGCGCTGAGCCCGAGTGTCGCGACGATCGCGACGAGGACGGCGGCGGTCTTCATTGGACGGTTGTTCACTGCAACTCCCCAGATGCTGTTCGGAGACGGGTCGGGCTAGAGCTGGTAACCGCTGGTGCAGTTCCAGTGCTTGATGGCGGCGTTGCCCGGATTGTTGTTCAGCGCTTCGCGTTTGGCGCCGCCGATGGTCGACGCGGAGCCGTAGCTCCACCAGCCGCGCGAGATCGCGATCGCGCCACAGCCGTTGCGGTAGGACACCTTCACATCGCACCCGCCGCCGCCTCCGCCGCGGCGGCAGGCCGCCATCGCGCCCGCCTCCGCGTCGGCATAGCTGCCGTAGTCGGTGGCGTACCCGTAGACCCCCGGTTTGACCGACACCGCGATGGCGCCGTAGTAGCTCCCTTGCGCGTTGGCCGGAGCGATGTTGCCCGCGACCAAGGCCGCGGTCGTCGCGCCGAAAACGGCAACGCTGGTGAGCATTCTCTTCACGTGTAGCTTCCCCTTCACGAGCTGCGGGTCATCGACCCGATCGAGCGCAGTCAACGTAACGGCCGGATCGTCGCGCGCGCCAGCGATCCGGCGCCGAAACGGCCGAATTACAGGGGTTCGACAAGGATTCGATAAGCCACGGGCCGCGAAACGCGGTCGCGCGCGAGTTCTCCCCGTCCCGACCAGGGCCCCGCGACCTGCGACTCCGGGTGAGATCAGCGTCGCAACCGGGGTGGGACCAGTGTTGCGGATGGTCCGGACGGGGCCTGAGCGGCTAGCCTGATGGTCATGGCAGGTAAGTCCCGCAGCACCACGACCTCTCGGGCGCGGGCGGGATCGAGCCGGGGGCAGACGCCGCCGCCGCGATCTCGTTCCACGACACCGCGAGCGTCGGCGGCGCCACGCGGGCGCACCGCCCCCGCCCGCCGACCCGTCAAACGCGCGTCGAACACCGCGCCGCTGGCCGTGATCGGGCGCGGCGTCGGCAGCGGCTGGACCATGCTGGCCCGCGGCGTCGGCGCCACCACTCGCACGCTGAGCCGGGCGGGCGAGATCGAGCACGGGCACCGGCGCGACGGCATCGGCCTGGCGCTCATCGCGGTGAGCGCGATCATCGCCGCCGCCATGTGGCTCTCGGCGGGCGGTCCGGTCGGCCGTTTCCTCGAAGACGTCGTGCGCGCCATCGCGGGTACCGCGGGCGGATTGGCGCCGCTGCTGTTCATCGCGCTCGCCGTGGTACTCATGCGCACCGAGCCGCACCCGGAGATCCGGCCCCGGCTGGTGCTGGGCGGTTCGCTCGTCGTGCTGCCCGCGCTCGGCATCTGGCACCTGGCCGCCGGGTCACCCACCGACGCGCACGGGCGCTCGCGGGCGGCGGGCATCCTCGGCTATGCCATCGGCGGCCCGCTCGGGCAGGGCCTCACGCCCTGGCTGGCGCTGCCGATCCTGTTGCTGGCCATGGTGTTCGGCGTGCTGCTGCTCACCGGGACGACGGTGCGCGAGGTGCCCGCGGCGCTGCGGGAGTACTTCGGCCTCGGCGAACACGGCGGCGACGACGATCCCTACGATCCGGCCAACTACGACGACGACGGTTTCCCGCTGCACCGCAACCGTACCCGTCGTCGCGGTCGGACCCCCGACGACAACTACCCGACCGACGAATTCGGCGGCTCCGACGCGCGCACCGAATCGCTCGGCGAACCGCCGTTGCGCGAGGCGAAGCAGCTGCAGCTCGACGAGGAACCGCCCGCGCCCGAACCCGCGCCCAAGCCGGCCCGCAAGCGTCCGCCCGCCAAGGTCGTCGACCAGACCCCGCCGCCGCCCGCCGCGCCGGAGTTCGTCACCGACCGGGTCGTCGACGGCGACTACACGCTGCCGCCGCTGACGCTGCTGCTCGACGGTGAACCGCCCAAGAAGCGTTCGGCCGCCAACGAATCGATGATCGAGGCGATCACCGAGGTGCTGGTGCAGTTCAAGATCGACGCGGCGGTCACCGGTTTCGTGCGCGGCCCGACGGTCACCCGCTACGAGGTGGAGCTGGGCCCCGGCGTCAAGGTCGAGAAGATCACCGCGCTGGCCCGCAACCTCGCCTACGCGGTCGCGACCGAGAACGTGCGCCTGCTCGCGCCGATCCCCGGCAAGTCCGCGGTCGGCATCGAGGTGCCCAACTCCGACCGCGAGCTGGTGCGCCTGGCCGACGTGCTCAAGTCGCCGCACACCCGCAACGACCACCATCCGCTGGTGATCGGCCTCGGCAAGAACATCGAGGGTGAGTTCGTCTCGGCGAACCTGGCCAAGATGCCGCACCTGCTGGTGGCCGGTTCCACCGGTTCCGGTAAGTCGAGCTTCGTCAACTCGATGCTGGTCTCGCTGCTGCACCGGGCCACCCCGGACGAGGTCAGGATGATCCTGATCGACCCGAAGATGGTGGAACTCACGCCGTACGAGGGTATTCCGCACCTGATCACGCCCATCATCACCCAGCCGAAGAAGGCCGCCGCCGCGCTGGCCTGGCTGGTCGAGGAGATGGAGCAGCGCTATCAGGACATGCAGGCCAACAAGGTCCGCCACATCGACGACTTCAACAAGAAGGTCAAGTCAGGCCAGATCACCGCGCCGCTGGGCAGCGAGCGGGTGTACCGGCCCTACCCGTACATCCTGGCCATCGTCGACGAGCTCGCCGACCTGATGATGACCGCGCCGCGCGACGTCGAGGACGCGATCGTGCGGATCACCCAGAAGGCCCGCGCCGCCGGTATCCACCTGGTGCTGGCGACCCAGCGCCCCTCGGTGGACGTGGTCACCGGCCTGATCAAGACCAACGTGCCCTCGCGGCTGGCCTTCGCGACCTCCTCGCTCACCGACTCGCGCGTCATCCTGGATCAGCCCGGCGCGGAGAAGCTGATCGGCATGGGCGACGGCCTGTTCCTGCCGATGGGCGCGGGCAAGCCGACCCGTCTGCAGGGCGCGTTCATCTCCGACGAGGAGATCCACGCGGTCGTCGAGTTCAGCAAGACCCAGGCCGAACCGGAGTACCAGGAGGGCGTGACCGCCGCCAAGGCGGGCGAGGTCAAGGACGTCGATCCCGACATCGGCGACGATATGGACGTGCTGCTCCAGGCCGTGGAGCTGGTGGTCACCTCGCAGTTCGGCTCCACCTCGATGCTGCAGCGCAAGCTGCGCGTCGGCTTCGCCAAGGCGGGCCGGTTGATGGACCTGATGGAGACGCGCGGCGTCGTCGGGCCCAGCGAGGGCTCCAAGGCGCGCGACGTGCTGATCAAGCCCGACGAGCTGGACGGCTTGCTGTGGTCGATCCGGGGTGGCGACCCCGGCGGCGCCGAGGACGAGTAGGTCGAACGCACGCCGGTCGGCGCGCGATACTGGTTTGCTCTGACCGTGCCGGGAGTAGTCGGCGACGAACGAGGAGGGACCGTGGCTCACCGCGGAGTCGAACCGCGCGTCCGGGCCTTATGAGAGCCCGTCGGCACCTGCGTGAGCCGGGAGTGGTGAACGGTTCCCTCGGCGAGAGTCGAACTCGCACTTGCCGGTACCTGAGACCGGTGCCTCTGCCAGTTGGGCTACGAGGGAATGACTGATCGCCCCGGGCCGCGCTGCGGCGGGCTGGGGTACGTGACAGGACCGCGAGCGGTCGGCTCGCGCGTGGGGGAGGGGTGCCTAGCGGCTCAGCACCGGACGATGCCGGTCAGCAGTCGCCGCGTGCGCTCGACAGGCGCTGCGGCAGCACGGCACCCAGGGGTAGCCGGTGCATCTCGACACGGCGTTCGTACTTCGCGGTGGATCCGTTCACGGCTAGCTCCTCTCGGGGTACCGGTGGGGTGACGATGCGTCGACGGTAGCAGCGGTCGGTGCCCGGCGAAACGGATTTTTCCGACGCGCCCGACCGGCCCGTGCGCAGGTCAGGGCGCGTGTGTGTGAAATCATGACGAGCAAGCATTCGGCAATACCAACTGAAACGGACATTTCGGGCATGATGGACCGCATGAACTTCATCGATCGGACCACCACATGCAGGTGACCACGCTCGAGTGGGTGATCACCGGTCTGGTGATCCTCGGCTTGTTCGTCTTCGACTTCTTCGCCCATGTGCGCACACCGCACGAACCGACCTTCAAGGAATCGGGCTTCTGGTCGGCCGTCTACATCACCCTGGCGCTGCTGTTCGGCCTGGTCGTCGCCTGGAAATGGGGCGGCACCTACGCCGGGGAGTACTACGCGGGCTTCGTCACCGAGAAGGCGCTCTCGGTGGACAACCTGTTCATCTTCCTGATCATCATGAGCACCTTCGCCGTGCCGCGGATCTACCAGCAGAAGGTGCTGTTGATCGGCATCGTGCTGGCGCTGGTGATGCGCGGTATCTTCATCGCCGTCGGCGCGGCCGCGATCAGCGCGTTCAGCTGGGTGTTCTACCTGTTCGGCGCGTTCCTGATCTACACCGCGGTCAACCTGCTGCGCGAGAGTGGACACGAGGTCGAGCACGAGCAGCAACGCGACAGCCGGATCGTCGCGCTGGCCAAGCGGATCCTGCCCACCACCGACCAGTACGACGGCGACAAGCTCGTCACCCGGATCGACGGCAAACGTGTGGTGACCCCGCTGCTGCTGGCGCTGCTGGCCATCGGCTTCGCCGACCTGCTGTTCGCGCTGGACTCGATTCCGGCCATCTACGGCCTCACCGAACAGCCCTACCTGGTGTTCACGGCCAACGCCTTCGCGCTGATGGGCCTGCGGCAGCTGTACTTCCTCATCGGCGGCCTGCTCGACCGCCTGGTGTACCTGTCCTACGGCCTGGCCGCCATCCTGGCGTTCATCGGCGTCAAGCTCGTGCTGCACGCGCTGCACGAGAACACGCTGCCGTTCATCAACGGCGGTGAGCACGTGAGCGTGCCGGAGATCTCCACCGTGCTCTCGCTGAGCGTGATCATCGGCATCCTGGTGATCGCCACGGTGGCGAGTCTGCTCAAGACCCGTCGCACCACCTCCTCCTGACCGCGCGCTGCCCGGAACCACCGTGGTTCCGGGCAGCGCTGTGTCAGCGGCCGGTCACTCGGCGAAGGCGCCCATCACCGGCTGCCACTCGACGACCCGCACGGCCTCGATCAGGCCCAGCTTCGCGAACGGGTCCTCGGTCAGCAGCGTGGTCAGCGCCTGCGCGTCCGCGGCGCGGAAGATCAGCAGCGCGCCGGTACCGTCCGGGTACGGGCCGCTGGTGAGCACCGTGCCCACCTCGACGAGCGCGTTGAGCCACCCGCGATGCTCGGGGCGGTTGGTCGCCCGGTCGGCCGCGGTGGCCTCGGTGTAGGTGTAGTGGACGGCGAAGATCGGCACTTCTCGGTCGCTTTCTCGCGGTGGACTTGCGGATGTTCAGAGAGTCAGCAGCATGCGGGTGTTGCCGAGGGTGTTCGGCTTGACGTAGCTCAGGTCGAGGAACTCCGCGACACCGGTGTCGTAGGACCGGCACATCTCGGCGTACACCTCGGCGGTGACGGGTGTGCCGTCGATCTCGACGAATCCGTGCCTGCCGAAGAAGTCCACCTCGAAGGTCAGCACGAACAGCCGCTGCAACTGCAGCTCGCGCGCGACCGCGACCAGCCGCTCGACGACGGCGCCACCGACGCCGCGGCCCTTCACCACCGGATCGACCGCGACGGTGCGCACCTCGCCCAGATCGGCCCACAGCACGTGCAGGGCGCCGCAGCCGACGACCTGTCCGCCGAGCTCGGCCACCCAGAACTCCTGGACCGACTCGTACAGCGTGACCAGGTTCTTCTCCAGCAGGATGCGGCCCGCGTACTCGTCGACCAGACGCTTGATCTCGGGGACGTCCGAGGTTCGGGCTCGTCGCACGACCACACCGGAGACAGGCGCCACAGTGGGCGCGGCGGGATGCGCGTCGCTGGTCGAACCACCCAGTGGTCCCCGTGAGGTCATGGGGTGCACAGTAGTCGGCCGGGTTACCGATAGTCTGAACATGTGCCGCACATCCTGTCGTTCCGCTCACCGCATCGCGCCGGGCTCGACGACCGGATCGGACGGCATTGCCCACGCGAGCAAACCGCGCGCGAAACGGGTGGATTTCGGCGCAGTGCCGGTGAGTGCCGAGAGGGCGGGGCATGAGAGGTCAGCGCGCGGAGGAGGCAGCCTGCGTAACCACGGAGAGCGCCCGAGCAGGCCAGATGGGCGCAGCATGAGCGTGCGACCCGAAGAGATCGACCGCGGGTGGGAGGCGGCCACGGCGCCGCGGGTGGTGCCGGATCGCGCCGAGGCGCAGGTTCCCGTCTTGAATATCGCGAACGTGCTGACCATCGCGCGTATCGTGCTGGTCCCGCTGTTCGTGCTGGCGCTGTTCGCCGAGGGCGGGCACGACACCCGCTGGCGGATCATCGCGGCCGCGGTGTTCGGGCTGGCGGCGATCACCGACCGCTTCGACGGGCAACTGGCCCGCAAATACGGTTTGGTGACCGATTTCGGCAAGCTGGCCGACCCCATCGCGGACAAGGCGCTGATCGGTTCGGCGCTGATCGGGCTGTCGATCCTGGGCGATCTGCCGTGGTGGATCACCGTGGTCATCGTGGGGCGCGAGCTCGGTATCACCCTGCTGCGGCTGGTCGTGGTCCGGCACGGGGTGATCCCCGCGGGTCGCGGCGGCAAGCTCAAGACGCTGGTGCAGTCGATCGCCATCGCGCTGCTGCTGTTGCCGCTCTCGGGCGCCTTCGCCACCGCGGGCATGGTGCTGATGTACGTGGCCGTCGCGCTGACGGTGATCACCGGCCTGGACTACGTCGGCCAGGCGGCCCGCCTGTGGCTGGCGGGGAGACGCGCGCGCGGCGCGTCCCGCTCGTGAGCGATCCGCTCGTCGGCGGGGCGCCGGTCGCCGAGCTGGTCGGGGCCTTGGCCGCGGCCGGTCAGACTGTCGCCACCGCCGAATCGCTGACCGCGGGCCTGCTGGCCGCCACGGTGGCCGGGGTGCCGGGTGCCAGCGCGGTGCTGCGGGGTGGGCTGATCGTGTACGCGACCGACCTGAAGAACCATCTGGCCTGCGTCGACGACGACGTCCTTCGGGTCGACGGCCCGGTGGCCGCGTCGACCGCCGAGCAGCTCGCCGTGGGGGCCAGACAGCGCTGTGGCGCCGACTGGGGTGTCGGCCTGACCGGGGTCGCCGGACCCGATTCCCAGGACGGGCACCCGGTCGGGACGGTATACCTCGGATTGGCCGGTCCACGGCACAGTGAGGTGGTCCGGTTGAAACTCGACGGCGACCGGTGGACGATCAGGATCGGTGCGGTGCACAGCGCGGTGCGGGAGTTGCTGCGCTGTGTGACGACGAACTAGCCGCGTCCGGGAACCACCGGCCGATGCTCGACGTTGTGCCAGAAAGAGGTGAGCACCGCTACGGCGGTGACACGAGGTGGAGGAGAACGAGATGACGCTGCTGCGGGAGGCAATCGGGGACAGTCTGCGGCGTGCGCGTCTCGCCCAGCATCGAACGCTGCGCGAGGTGTCGACCTCGGCGCGGGTGAGCCTCGGCTATCTGTCGGAAGTGGAGCGCGGCCGCAAGGAAGCCTCCAGTGAACTGCTCGCCGCCATCTGCGAGGCACTGGACGTGCCGCTGTCGCGGGTGCTGTGGGACGTGAGCACCATCATGGCCGGCGCCGACGGCTCCGCGCCGCGCGAGCCCGCGCTGACCGGCCCCGCCGCCGAGCGCGAGGCCACCGCCGCCGAGCCCGCGGCCGCCGAACCCGCCGCCGCGCCGGAGCAGGCCGCCACGGCGAGCGCGTCGGCCGAGCAGGGCGCCCGGATCGGCATCGCCGAGGACACCCGCATCGTCATCCCGGCGCCAAGGGCCGAGATGCTGGTACTGGTGAAGGGAATGTGACGCGGCGAACCACGTGCCCGACGCGCGAGACGCTGCACACAGCTGGTGAGAACGGATAGATTCTCATCAGGCGTCGATCGGGCCGGTCGCACCGGCCCGGGTGCCGCATGGTGAAGGATAAGCACATATCTGGTGCGTGACGGTCGCGCACCACCAGTCGCACGAGCGACGCACAGATGGAGGCGGGATCAATCGATGGCTAATCCGTTCGTGAAGGCCTGGAAGTACATGATGGCCCTCTTCGACTCCAAGATCGAGGAGCATGCGGATCCGAAGGTCCAGATTCAGCAGGCTATCGAGGAGGCGCAGCGTCAGCACCAGGCGCTGTCGCAGCAGGCAGCGTCGGTGATCGGTAACCAGCGTCAGCTGGAGATGAAGCTGAACCGCCAGCTCGACGAGGTCGAGAAGCTCAACGCCAACGCCCGGCAGGCCGTCACGCTGGCCGATCAGGCGGCCGCCGCGGGCGACACCGAGAAGGCGATCCAGTACACCAACGCCGCCGAGGCGTTCGCCGCCCAGCTGGTCACCGCCGAGCAGTCGGTGGAAGACCTCAAGGTGCTGCACGACCAGTCCCTGCAGGCCGCCGCGCAGGCCAAGAAGGCGGTCGAGCAGAACGCGATGATGTTGCAGCAGAAGGTGGCCGAGCGCACCAAGCTGCTCAGCCAGCTCGAGCAGGCCAAGATGCAGGAGCAGGTCTCGGCCTCGCTGCAGCAGATGGACTCCACCCTGTCCGCGCCCGGTTCCACGCCCAGCCTCGACGCGGTGCGCGACAAGATCGAGCGTCGCTACGCCGATGCGCTCGGTGCCGCCGAGCTGGCGCAGAACACGGTGCAGGGCCGGATGATGGAGGTCCAGCAGGCCAGCATCCAGATGGCGGGCCACAGCAAGCTCGAGCAGATCCGCGCCTCGATGCGCGGTGACGCGCTGCCCACCGGCAACAACGCCGCGGCGATCGATCCGGCGCAGCAGCAGCCCGCGCAGGCGCCGCAGATCAACAAGGGCCAGGCCGCCCAGCAGTAGGTAGTACCGGCCCACGCGGGTTCGCGGACGCGGGTCGGGCACCGTTGCTTGCTCGTTCGTCGGCGACGCAACGGAGCCCGACCGGCGATCGGCCGCGAACCGATGACCGCGTGGGCGCCGCCGCCGCGCTGGTCCCCGGTGCGGTGGTGGCAACTTGTCGTCGTCTGCTGCGACACTGGTCCGTGGCGACGAAAGGATGAGGGATGAGCGGGAGAACACGGCGCGAACGAGCCGAGATCGTCGATCCGGCGGCGCCGGTGGGGCCCACCGTGTCCGGTGGGGTGCCCGCTACCCTGCGCGAGGTCGGCGAACAGGCCATGGTGGCGGTGCGCCGCTGGGCCGATCCGCGCGAGAAGGAATTGCGCCGCAGGCGCCGCGCCCGTCGGCGCAGCTTCCAGCTCGGCACCGCCACGGGCATCACCACCGTCGGCGCGGTCGGTCTGGCCGTGGTGTCGGCGCCCGCCTGGGCGGTCGTCGTGATCGGTGGTGGCGCGGTCGCTTTCGTGACCGGGACCGCGTTGAGCGCGCGCCGGTATCTGCAATTGCGCGGTCAGCCGTTGCCGCAGGCAGCCTTCGTCGCCCGCAAGACGCCGGGCCTGCGCTCGGTGGCCCGCGGTCCGATCCAGCGCCTGATTCGCGCCGAACGCGCGTTGCACGGGCTCGGCGCCCAGATCGCCCGCACCCGCCGACTGCCCGAGGACGAACTGCGCGACCTGCTCGAGACGGCCCGCTCCGGCGCGGCCGCCCTGCACGCGCTGGCCACCGACATCGTGGCGATGGAGCAGGCCGCCGACACCGTCGGCCGGGCCAATCCCGATACCGTTGCCGCGCTGAAGGTCACCGTCAACGGGGTGCTCGCGCGGCTGGAACACGGTGTCATGGAATACGAACAGCTCGTCGCCGCGGCGGCGCGCATTCTCGCCGTCCCCGAGGACACCGTGGTCGCCTACCAGTTCAACGGCATCGTCGCGGATCTGCGCGAGGCCGCCGACCGGCTCGACGGCTGGGCCCAGGCGCTCACCGACCTGGCCGACCGCCCCGTCACCGGCCCGCGCTAGTCCGACAGGCGCGCAACGACTTCCGGCCCCGGCGCCCTGCGGCGTCGGGGCCGAGTCGGGTCAGGCGATGGTCTGGCGCAGCGCGTCGAGTTCGGCCGAGCGCGGGTTCACCACCGTCGAGGACTCCGGGGTGTCGAAGATCCGCACCCGCTTGTTCTCGCTGTCGAACGCGGCCCACCCCGGGTCGCCGTCGGTCGCGAATCGCACCCAGGCCGCGTGGATTTCGTCGGCCAGTGCCTGCGGCGGGTGCGGACCGGTCAGCGCATGCGCCCCGGCGAGCGCGTCGAAGACGAACGGCACCTCGAGCACGTGGCAGGCGCCGAGGCCGGGAAGATCGGTGGGCCAGGCGAATTCGTACACATGGGTGGGCGCGCCCGCGGCATTGGCCTCGGCGAAGTCGACCGTGCCGGCCCGGAAGCACCAGTCGGTGAGGATCGCGTTGAAGATCTCGGCCGGGCCCGCGTCGGGGCGCTGCGCCGAATACGTCTGCGCCACCGCCGGATCGATGCCGTAGCGGGTGAGCACGAACGGCAGCGTGTCGGTGGTGACGGCCGCGGTGATGCCGGTCGGGACGGTGAAGAACCGGAACTCGTCGGCGGTGGTGCCCGCGATGAGCGGTACCGCGCGGTCGGGGTTCGCGGCCAGCACCGCCGTCGGCGCGCCGGGGACGATGTCGTCGTCGATCACCGGGAACAGGCTCATGATGCCCATGCCCTGCTCGACCACCGACGCGCCCCAGCGCCGGGGGTCGGGATCGGTCATCACCGCGAGGGCGACGGCGTTCTGCGCGGCGCGCAACTCGTCGGGGCCGAGTCTGCCGAAATCGGCGGCGGTCGGGGCGATGCCCAGTTCCGCGGCCAGCGCGGCGGACACCTTGCGTGCGTCGTCGGCGTCGGCGGCCACCGCGCCGTTGCCGCTCTGCATGATCGCGCGGCGGAACAGCCCGGTCGACTGCGGCGCGGCGATCAGCGCCGCCACGCTCATCCCACCCGCCGATTCACCGAAGACGGTGACATTGTCCGGATCGCCACCGAAGGCGGCGATATTGTCGCGGACCCAGCGCAGCGCGAAGATCTGATCGTGCAGGCCGCGATTGAGCGGGGCGCCCTCGAGCACGGCGAAGCCGGAGATCCCGAGCCGGTAGTTGATCGACACCAGCACCACGCCGTCGCGCGCGAACGCGGTGCCGTCGTAGATGGCGCGCGCGTTCGACCCGCGCACGAACGCGCCACCGTGGATCCACACCAGCACCGGCAGCCCGCTCGCGCCCGGATCCGGCGTCCACACGTTCGCGTTGAGGTACTCGTCGCCGGGAATGCCGTCGCTGCCGATCAGCGCGTGGATCGGCGCCGGATAGGGCGACTGCGCGCAGGTCCCGCCCATCGCCGTCGCCTCGCGCACCCCGTCCCAGGCGGGCGCAGGCGCGGGCAGCTGGAAACGTCGCGCGCCGACCGGCGCCGCCGCGAAGGGGACCCCGAGAAATCGGGTGACGCCCGCGTCGGTCCGGCCGCGCACCGCGCCGCTAGCGATGGTGACGATGGGTTCCATGGACTCCTCCTCGCTCACGCCCCGAGTATGGCCGGACGCGCCGCACGCCGTCAGCCGTTCGGCGCAGACATGCGCAGGGTGATCCGGTCACCGCGCATCCGGACGAACTCCAGGCAGGCCGGGTGGCCGTCGCTGAGCCGGGTGATCCGCTGCAGCACCAGCAGCGCACCGCCGGGCGGCAGCCCGAGCAGCGCGGCGGAGTTGTCGTCGGCGGTGACGGCGTCGAGGTTGATCGAGACGGTGGTCAGCCGGTCGTCGGCGGCCCGCTCGATCAGGGCGAACAGGTCCTCGGTCTCCAGATCGGCGTGCAGCAGCGCGGTGCCGATGTCGAGCGGCAGGTAGGTGAGGTCGAGGGAGATCGGTTCGCCGTCGAGGCGGCGCAGCCGCTCGATGTAGCAGACGTGCTCGTCGGGACCGAGGCCGAGCGCGCTCGTCACCGCCGTCGGCGGCCGGACCTGCCCGGCGGTCCTGACCTCGTTGACCACGGTCCCGTGCCCGCGCAGCGACGCGGCCAGGCCACGGGTGGCGGCGATGGTGTGCTCGAGCTTCGGGCGGCGCACCACCGTGCCGATGCCGGGAAACCGGTCGACCAGGCCCTCGCGCCGCAGGATCTCGAGTGCCTCGCGAATACTGTTGCGCGACACGCTGAATTCGCGTTGCAGCACCGCCTCGGCGGGCAGCTTGGTCGCGATGGTGCCCTGGGCGATCTGGCGGCGCAGCACATCGGCGACCTGCCTGGCCCGATCCGAGCGCAGCCGACGGCCGGGGTGCGCGCGGATCGGGTCGGGCTGGTGGGTCACGCGCCGAGCATACGCAGCCTCACCTGGACGGACGCAGATACCGGCCGATGGCGGCGGCCAAGGCGTCGACCGCGAACTCCATGGTGGCGACGCCGATGCTCTCGTCGTAGACCGCCCAGCCGTCGTCGCCGGGGCCGAAGGTGACCGCCGGGATGCCCGCGTGCCGGAAGCGGATGGTGTCGCAGTAGGCGGGTTTGGCGTAGGTGCGGACCTCACCGCCGCCCGCGTCCCGGTAGCCGGCGCGCAATGCCGCCACGATCGGTTCGTCCGCGTCGAGGGGCACCGTGCCGGGGACGAAGGTCGGCCCGGGGGCGTAGGCGACGTGCACGTCGGTGCCCGGGGTCGGGTGGGCGCGGGCGATGTCGTCGACGCGTTGCAGCAGCTCGGCGCGATTCACCTCGGGACCGAGTCCGACGATGGCGATCCGCGCCGACGCGGTGAGCGGGGTGAACTGGGCCATGCCCGCCTCGCCCGCGTCCAGCCCGACGACGCTGTGTCCCCAGCCCGCGGGCAACCCCGACAGCCCGGCCAGTACGGCGAGCAGGGCGTGCGCGGCATTGATGCCGGTGTCGGGCCGCCAGATGTGGCTGGACCGCCCGGTGACCGCGATGTCGACGAGCGCGTGGCCGGTGTGCTGGGTGGCCACCGCCACGCCGGTACCGGTGTCGTCGGTCCAGGCGGTCGGCTCGACGGTGATGCTCGCGTCCGCCCGCAGCCCCTGCTGCTCGAGCAGATACAGCGCGCCCTCCACGCCGTTGCGTTCCTCGTCGACGGTGAGCGCGACCACCAGCGTGCCGGTCTCCGGCGGCGTGGCGCACACCAGTGCGACCGCGCGCAGCAGCGTCGCCAGATTGCCCCTGGTGTCGGAGGTGCCGCGCGCGTACACCCGGCCGTCGTCGACGACGGCGCGGAAGGGGTTGTCGCACTTGGCCCATCGGCTGGGCGGCCCGGAGGGATAGGTGTCGAGATGGTCGTTCAGCAACAGCGTCGGCCCCGGCCCGAACACCTTGGTGGCGATCAGGTTGGCGCGCGTCGTGGTGCGGCCGACGAGACGGGTCGCGAAGCCGAGTTCGTCGAGCAACGGGGCGATCTCGCGCGCCGCCCTGGTCTCCTCGGGCGGCCGCGCCGGACCGTCGAGGCTGTTCTCGCACCAGGGCTGACCGGCGGGGACCAGCAGCTCGACGAGTTCGGTGACGCTCAGGGCGGTCAGGCGGGGGGTGTGCACGGTGGTCACGTCAGCGACTCCAGATGTTCGGTGAGAGCGGTGCGCAGCGCGGGCCCGGTCAGGCCACGCGACACCGCGACGGTGAGGAACACCCGCACCTGGTGCGGGGTGATGCGGTCGGCGAGCAGGACACCCGCCTCGACGAGCAGGCCACCGCCGCCGCGATAGCCGTAGACCGCGGCGGTGCGGCTGTCGGCGGCCCGGGTGGCGACCACCACCAGGGTGCCCGCGGCGGCGAGCTCGGCCGCGGCGGCCGCGAGGGCCGGTGGCAGGTTGCCCGCCCCGTTGCCCGCGACGACCACGGCGTCGGCACCCGCCGCGACGGCGCGCAGCGCGGTGTCGTCGGCCGCCATCGACGCGCCGACCAGCGGAACCCGGGCGATGACGGCGCCCGGTGCGCCCAGGGTGCTGGCCGGCGCGGGCGCGGGCTGCTCGACCGCTATCGCGGTGCCCGTGACGACGCCCAGCGCGGCCCGTCCCGGGGTCGCGAAGGCCGCGAGCCCGGTGCCGGACACCTTCTGCACCCCGCGTCCGAGCCAGAGCGCGCCGGCGAAGGCCACGACCGGCTCGGTGGACACCGGTGTCGCCACGGCGGCCACGGCGGCGCGCAGATTGGCGAGCGCGTCGCTGCCCGGTTCGCCGCCCGGGGTCATCGAACCGGTCACCACCACGGGCACGGTCCACGGTCCGGTGTAGGTGAGCCAGGCGGCGACCTCCTCGATCGAGTCGGTGCCGGTGGTCACGATCAGGCCGCCGCTGCCCCCGGCCACGGCGGCCGTCATCGCGGCGTGCAGGGCCCGCAGGTGCGTGAAGTCGACCTCCGAGCCGCCGACCCGGGCGATCTCGACGGCGGTCACGGGCGGGGTGCCGCCGAGCAGCCCGGCGACACCGTCGGCGTCGAGGGTGGGCACGGCGAGCCCGTCGACCAGCCGCATGCTGATCGTGCCGCCGAGGGTGAACAGGGTGGGCGCGCTCATGACTGCGGCAGCGCGCTCGGGTCGAGCAGGCGCGGGTAGTCGGCGGCGGGAACCGCCGGGTCCAGGTAGTTCCTCGATCGCGCCCAGGTGGCCAGCGCGTCGAGGTTGCCGGCGAGTTCCGGTCGCAGCTGCAGCGTGAAGTCGAACTCGCCCAGCACCTTCGCCACCAGCGCGGGCGCCAGCTTCGTCGCGTCGGCGACCGCGGTGGTCGCGGCGGGGTCGTGCGCGGCGAGGGCGGCGCTCGCCTCGGCGACGGCGTCGAAGAACTTCCGAAAGGTCGCCGCCTTCTGCTGCGCGACGGCGGCCTGGGCCAGGTACAGGCTGTGCTGGCGGTAGGGGTCGGTGGTCACGTCCAGCTCGACCGCGTCCGCGCCGAGCACCTCCACCGCCTGGGCCTGGTAGGGCTGGAAGATCGAGACGGCGTCGACGTCGCCCTTGGCGATCGCCGTGGTGATCGTCGCGGGCGCCACCTGGACCAGTTCGGCGTCGACCCCGGCACTGGTCAGGGCCTTGGCCGCGAAGTAGGCCGCGCTGGTGCCGAGCGGGGTGCCGATCTTCTTGCCCGCCAGCTGGTTCAGGTTCTCGATCCCGCGGCGTGCCACGATCCGCGAGCCCATCCAGCGCGACCCGTCGGCCACCACCCGCAACTCGTTCGACTTGGCCAGCGCGCTCGCGGTGGGCACGTCGGCGGCGGTGGTGATGTCGACCTGGCCGCCCTGTAGCGCCTGCAGGGCCTGCACACCGGTGGCGAAGTTGACCACCCGCACCGTCACCCCGTGCCGGGTGAAGGCGCCGCTGTGCTGGGCGACCGGGATCTGCGCCCACGACGGGTCGACGACGAAGCCGACGGTGAGTGTGTCGGCGCCGGTGGATGTTTCGCCCGCGCAGGCCGACAGGGACAGGGCCGCGGTGGCGGCGACGAGCAGAGCCGCGCAGGCTCTGCGCAGTGGTCCGGACATGGGTGACCTCCGAAAGTGGTTCCGAGTGAAGAGAAGAGAGTCAGTGCGGGAGCAGATCGTCCGCGTCGTCCCGCAATTCGGCGTGCAGCCTGCGGCGCAGGGCGCTGTAGCCGGGCAGCTCGGCGAGGCGGTCGGCCGGGCGCGGGCGGGGGAGCGGATTGTCGATGCGGGCGCGGATCCGGCCCGCGCCGAGGACGACGATGTGGTCGGCGAGCCGGATCGCCTCGTCCACGTCGTGCGTCACGAACAGCACCGTGCGCCCCGAACTCGACCACAGCTCGGTCACCAGATCCTGCATGTGCAGCCGGGTCTGGGCGTCGAGCGCGGCGAACGGCTCGTCCATGAGCATCACCTCGGGCTCGCCGGCCAGCATCCTGGCCACGCCGACCCGCTGCCGCATTCCGCCCGAGAGCTGGTGCGGCCGACGGGTGGCGACCTCGGCGGGCAGGTGCACATCGGCGAGCAGTCGTGCGATGCGGGCCGGGCGGGCGCGGCGCGGGACACCGGCGGCGCCGAGCACGAAGTCGAGATTGGCCCGCACGCTGCACCACGGGAAGAGCACGTCGCGCTGGAACACCACCCCGCGGCGCGGTGCGGGCCCGGTGATCGGCACGCCGTCCTCGGTGACCACCCCGGCGGTCGGCAGCCGCAGCCCGGCGAAGCAGTCGAGCAGGGTGGACTTGCCGCAGCCGGACGGTCCGACCAGGACTGTGCAGGAACCGGATTCGATGGTCAGCGACAGATCGTCGAGGACCGGGCGGGTCCGGCGGGGGAAGTCGACGGTCAGACCGCGCGCGGTCAGGGTGACGCTCATCGTTCCTCCTGGTCCCAGCCGATGAACGGGGCCGCCGCGCGCGCCACCACCTGATCGCACAGCACGCCGAGGACGCCGAGCACGAGCAGGCAGAAGATCATCCGGTCGACCTGGGAGAACAACTGCGCCTGGGCGATGCGATAACCGAGCCCGACCGTTGTTCCGGCCATTTCCGCGACCACGATCAAGACGAACGCGGTCGCGGTGCCCACCCGCAATCCGGTGACGATATCGGGAAATGCCTCAGGCAGAACGACGCGCACGAGTGTGCGCCAGCGGGAAGCGCCCGCGCAGCGCGCGACTTTCAGGAAATCGGCGGGTGTCGCGGAAAGTCCGGAATGCGTATTGATCCACACCGGAACGAAGACGCCGAGCGCGATGACGAATTGTTTACTGCCTTCGCCGAGCCCGAACCACAGAATGGCCAGCGGCACCAGCGCCACGGTCGGCACCGGGGCGAACAACCGCAGCACGGGCTGCACGATCAGCCTGCCCGCGCGGGTGGTCGCGGTCAGCGCCCCCACCGGGATCGCGACGAGCACGCCCACCGCGAATCCCCGGATGACGCGGTCCAGGCTGGCCAGCGTGTCGGCCCGGAGACTGCCGTCGCGCCACATCGCCGCGCCCGCGGCGGCGATATCGCCGAGGCCGGGAAAGAGGATGTCCGGAAATATCCCGGCCGCGTGCACCGCGGTCCACAGCGCGGCCACGGCGACGATTCCGATTCCCGCGGTCAGGACGCGAGCGAGTGGTGCGCCCAGTCCGCGAAGAGTGCGATATGTCCGTTGCCGGGTGGGCGCCGCCGATATCGGTGCGGCGCGGGTTTCGAGGGTTTCCGTGGTCACGGCCATTCCCGCCTTTCCTGCGTCAGGAATGTTATAGAGCCGGGGTATTACGCCGAGGTGTCCGAATTCGCGTCCGCCGTGCTACGCCACCTGCATCGCCGGGAAACGCCCGATGAGGGGGCCGCTCCGGTCGGGATCCGCCACCGGATTCACGCTGATCCGAAGGTGACGGCCCGGGGCGTCCCGGTGTGTCCCGGCCTCGGGGTGAACCCTGAGATCGCCCCCGATTTCCGTGCTGACCTGGTGATTTATCGGATCGCGGGTGGGAGCATCGAAGGTGTCGGATCGCCGCGGGGCGGTCACGGAACTGGCGAGGAGCACATCATGGTCTGGAAAGTCATCGGCATCGTCGTGGTCGCGTTGATCGCGTTCTGGATCATCGGGGCGCTGATCAAGGCGCTGCTGCCGGTTCTGGTGATCGCCGCGATCGGTACCGGGGTGTACTTGCTGTACAAGGCGATGACCGGCTCGAACGACAAGACCACGCTGACGAAGCCGTAATCGCGGCGTCCGCGATTAGCATGGCCGGGTGGATCAGGTACCCGAGGACTGGCAGCGCGGACTGGTGATCGTCGCGCATCCCGACGACATCGAATACGGAGCGGCCGCCGCGGTCGCGCGATGGACCGGACAGGGCAAGGACATCCGCTATCTGCTCGTCACGCGCGGCGAAGCGGGCATCGCGGGCATGCCGCCCGTGCAGGCCGGGCCGCTGCGGGAGATCGAGGAGCTCGCGGGCGCGCGGGAAGTCGGCGTCCACACCGTCGAATTCCTCGACCACCCCGACGGGCGGATCGAGGAGGGCTTGGCGCTGCGGCGGGAACTGGCCGCCGCGATCCGCAGGCATCGCCCGGAGATGGTGGTGCTGTTCAACTTCGGCGACACCTGGGCGCCCGGGATGGTCAACAGCGCCGATCATCGGGCGGTGGGCCGCTCGGCGATGGACGCCATCTCCGACGCGGGCAACGAGTGGATCTTCCCCGAGATCGCCGACCTGGCACCGTGGTCGGCGCGCTGGGCGGCCGTGGTCGGTCCGGTCGCGACGCACGCCGTCGACGTCGGCGAGCAGCTGGCGCAGGCGAAGGCGTCGCTGTCCGCGCACCGGCGCTATCTCCAGGTCCTCAGCCCGGTACCGGTCGAGCAGCAGGTGGACGAGATCGTCTCCTACGCAACGGGTCCCAAGGAGGGGTTCCCCGCCGCGCACGCGGTCGGATTCGAGCTGTTCACCTTCGGCGGCTGATTCACCCCTCTCGGGGTGCGCGGGCTCGGCCGACGGCGTCCGCACCGGGTCAGGTCCGCACCCGCCGACCGCGCCGGGCGAGGGCGGCGACGCGCTCGATCACCGGGCGCCACTCCCGCAGCGGCGCCACGGACAAGCCGACGACCTTGCCCGCGTCGTCGGCACGGCGCAATGCCAGCGCGGCGGCGAAGTTCGGGTCGGCGCGGAAGGCGCGCGCCTCCTCGGGCGACATCGGTCCGCCCTGCGCGATCAAGGTGCGCAGGCTCGAGGCGGACAGTCCGGCGGCGTGCACCGGATCCGTCGCCACCAGAAAGCGTTTGGCGACCACGTGCAGTTCCACCAGGCGCGCGACCCGCTCGCCGAGCAGCGCCCGCACCGCGTCGGCGCCGTGGCGGCCGTGGCCCGCGTCGTCGCCGGGGACCAGCACGTGCCCGATGTCGTGGACCAGCCCGGCGACCTGGAGTTCCTCGTCGGCGGGATGGTCGCGGCGCAGCAGTTCCGCGCACTGGCGGTCGTGATCGAGGATGTCGACCGGATCACCGGTGCGGTCGGCGGTGTCCCAGGCGTCCGCGCAGCGGGCGAGCAGCGCGAGCAGCGCGTCGACCGTGGCGATCGCGCCGCCCGAGCCTGGCGCCGCGTGCTCGGGTGTGCCGGGGACGGGTTCGCCCGCCGGCGGGTCGGGCGTGGGGTTTTCGGGCCGCACGACAGATCACTCCTCGCGATTCGACGGGCCGGTGGACGCGCGCCCGGCTGTCGTCGTGACGGTAGCCGACCGGCCGGTAGCCGGCTGGGCGCGGCGAACCATGCCGGGAGGTATGGCACGCTGACGGCATGCGAGTAGCTGTGGTGGCCGGGCCCGATCCGGGGCATGCGTTTCCCGCGATCGCGTTGTGTCTGCGATTGCTGGCCGCGGGCGACGAGCCGGTGCTGTTCACCGGCCCGCGCTGGCTCGACGCGGCCAGAGCCGCGGGCATCAGTGTGCGCAGGCTCAAGGGGCTGGCACCGCGCCCCACCGACAACGACGCCGACGCGGGCGCGCGCATCCACGAACGCGCCGCCCACATCGCGACCGAGAACCTGCCCGAACTCAGCGCGATGCTGCCGGACCTGATCGTCTCGGACGTGCTCACCGCGGGCGGCGGGATGGCGGCCGAGCGGCTCGGCCTGCCGTGGGTCGAACTGTCTCCCCATCCGCTGTACCTGCCCTCGAAAGCGTTGCCGCCGATCGGCAGTGGTCTCGCGCCGGGGGAGGGCGTGCGCGGGCGGGTGCGCGACGGCGTGCTGCGCACGATGACCGCCCGCGCGGTCAAGGCGGGCAATCGGCAGCGTTCGGCGGCGCGCGAGAGCATCGGCCTGCCCGCCGAGGATCCCGGCCCCACCGCCCGGCTGGTCGCGACGCTGCCCGCGCTGGAGGTCGACCGGCCCGACTGGCCCGCCGACACCCATATCGTCGGGCCGCTGCTGTGGGAGCCGACCGACGCGATCCTGCCGGTCCCGCCGGGCGACGCGCCGCTGGTGATGGTGGCCCCGTCCACCGCGCATACGGGGGTGGACGCCATGGCCGACACCGTGCTGGCCGGACTGGCCGGGCTCGGTGTCCGCGCCGCCGTCTCGATGCTCGACACCCCACCGGCCGAGCTGCCCGACTGGGCGACCGCCGGGCTGGGCCGCCAGGACACCCTGCTCACCGAGGCGGCGGTGGTCGTCGGCGGCGGTGGCCACGGCCTGCTCGCGAAATCCCTGGCCGCCGGGGTGCCGGTGGTGACCGTGCCCGGCGGCGGTGACCAGTGGGAACTGGCCAATCGTGCGGTGCGCCAGGGGAGTTCGGTGCTGGTGCGGCCGCTGACCCCGGAGGCGGTCGGCGCCGCGGTCCGGCAGGTGCTCGACGACCCGGCCTACACCGCCGCGGCCCGGCGCGCCGCCGCCGGGCGGGCCGAGGTCGAGGATCCGGTCGAGATCTGTCAGAAGGCCGCCGAGCGCTGACCCCGGGGTCGAGGGGGAGGTCTCGGGCACCGGTGGCCCTGTCGGGTGTCGCCGAGCGCGAGTATCTTGGGCTTCGTGCGGTTGACCGAATTCCAGGAGCTGATGCACACCGAGTTCGGCGTGGCGCGCGCCGACGCCATGCTGGCCGATCACGTGATCCCGGCGCTCGGGCGGACCGGTGCCGCCGCGATCGAGGCGGGCGTCGACCCGCGAGATGTGTGGCGCGCCCTGTGCGCCGACTTCGATGTTCCCCGAACCCGATGGTGAGCAGGTCATGGCTGTGACAGCGCAGAACCCGGACACCCGGCCGTACCGGTTCGACGAGCGGCTGCGGATGATCCCGGTCGATCCCGAGACGCTCGCGGCCAGGGTCGCGGTCGCCGACCCCCACGATTTCGGCGGCCTGCGCAGGCTCGGCATCGCGCTGATGCTGCTCGGCCGCCACGACGAGGCCCTCGACCGGCTCGATCAGGCGCTGGAACTGGCCGATACCGAGCGGCGCCGGATCACCGTGTGGATCAACCTCGCCGACGTGTACCGCTACCAGGGCGAACCCGCGCCCGCGGAGATCCTGTACCGGCGCGCGCTCGACGCCAGCCGCGCCCTCGATCCCGAGCTCGTCTCCTTCGCCGCCCATCACCTGGGCAAGTCGCTGGCCGAGCAGCACCGGCCGCGGGAGGCGCGGGAACTGCTCAACGAGGCGATGCGGCTGCGGGTGGCCGACGGCGATTCCGAACTCATCGAGTCCACCCGGGCGGCGCTGGACCATCTCGACGAACTGGCCCTGCCGCTGCCGCCCGCGATCGCCGAGCTGCTCGGCCCGGTGCCCGCGTGGTCGGACGATCACGAGGGCCGTGGCGGCAATCTCGCGCGGTCGGGCGGGTACTGGATCAAGCGCGGGCCGCGCGCCGTCGCCGAGCACGATCGGCTGATCTGGTTGCGCGACAACGGCATCGCGGTGCCCGCCGTGGCCGCCTTCGCCGAGGACATCCTGGTGCTCGCCGACGCCGAGGCCCGTTCGCTCACCGATCTGGCCGGTGATCCGGCCGAGGTCGGCACCGTGATGGGGCGGGCCCTGCGCGCGCTGCACGCCCTGCCGGTCACCGGCTGCCCGTTCGACGGCCGCCTCGAGGTGACCCTCGCGCAGGCCCGCAGGCAGGTCGTCGAAGAGTTCGTCGACACCGCCGATTTCGACCCCGACCACAGCGAACTCACCGCAGAGGCAATCCACGAGCACTTGGTGGCGCAGCGCCCGTCCGAGGAGGATCTGGTCGTCGCGCACGGCGACTTCACCCCGGGCAATGTGCTCGCCGGTGGCGTGCTGATCGATGTCGGCGCGCTGGGGGTGGCCGACCGCTATCGCGATCTGGCCCTCGCCGAGCGCGACCTGGCCGAGGATTTCGGTATCGACGCGGTAGCCGCGTTCTTCACCGCCTACGGCCTGACCGGGCCCGACCGCGCGAAGCTCGAGTACTACCGGCTGCTCGACGAATTGTTCTGAGGCCGTGGCGCTGCGGCGCTCAGCTGGACTTGGCGTAGTGCCGCGCGGCCTTGGTGCGGTTGCCGCAGGTCGCCATGGAGTGCCAGCGCCGGGTGCCGTTCTTGGACGTGTCGTAGAAGAACAGCACGCAGTCCGGGTGCGCGCACTGGCGGATCCGGTGCGGCGCCGCGGCGATCAGGCGCAGCAGATCGTCGGCCGCGAGCCAGCCCGGCAGCCAGGCCGGGTCGGCCACCTCGGGGATGTCGCGCGGGCCGTCGGCGGTGAGTTCACGGCGCAGCCTGCCCCGGTCGAGCACCTGGTTGAGCGCGGTGGGATCGGCGGCGGTGACCGCCGCGTGGACGGCGTCGCGGGCGGCGTGCAGCGCGGTGAGGGTGTGCTCGTCGGCGGGCACGCGGTCGGCGAGTCCGGTGAGCTCGAGCCACAGCCGCAGCCCGTCGAGATCGGTGAGCAGGTCACCGGGGGTGGCGCCCGCCCACCGCGTGTTGAGCAGGTCCAGAGCCGGTGGTTCGCCGGTGTGCGGACGGGGATCGCGCATGCCTGAGGTTACCAACTCATCTCCTAACCACTGTCGCGATTTCACGGGTTGACGGCGCTGCCGGGTCACCCTACTGTCTAACCTGTCAACGCTTGATAGGTAGTTAACATTCCGGAAGGGGTCCCCCGTGCGACCGCCACTGCCACCCTTCGACCTCGAATCCGCGCGCGCCAAGGTGCTCGCCGCCGAAAACGCCTGGAACACCCGCGATCCCGAGCGGGTCGCCGCGGCTTACACCGAGGATTCGGTGTGGCGCAACCGCGACGAGTTCTTCACCGGCCACGCCGCCATCGTCGAGTTCCTCACCCGCAAGTGGTCCACCGAGAACGGCTACGCCCTGCGTAAGGACCTGTGGGCCTTCCACGGCAACCGCATCGCCGTGCGCTTCCAGTACGAGTGGCACGACGAGGCCGGGCAGTGGTGGCGCAGCTACGGCAACGAGCAGTGGGAGTTCGCGCCGGACGGGCGGATGGCGCGGCGCGAGGCCAGCATCAACGACGTGCGGATCGACGAATCCGAGCGGCGGATCTTCGGGCCGCGCGCCGAGGGCGACGATTCGGTGCTGCCGCAGCGGTGACGGCGGGGTCCGCGGTGTGTGATGTGCGCCGGGTTTGCGGGTCCTCGCGTGTTGCCGGGCGCGTCGCTTGACTCGAATGGGTGTTCGACTAATCTGAGCGCCAGAACTTGTCGGTGCCGGCCTCTACTGTGGGCGCCAACCAGAGAGACACTCACCTCGAGAAGGGGACCACATCATGGCACCGCAGGCCTACGATCGCGACAAAGCGCTGGAGCTGGCACTGGCGCAGGTGGAGAAGAGCTTCGGCAAGGGCGCGGTCATGCGTCTGGGCGAGGAGGCCCGCCAGCCCATCTCCGTCATCCCGACCGGCTCCATCGCGCTCGACGTTGCGCTCGGTATCGGCGGGTTGCCGCGCGGTCGCGTCGTCGAGATCTACGGCCCGGAATCCTCGGGTAAGACCACGGTCGCGCTGCACGCGGTGGCCAACGCCCAGGCCGCCGGCGGCGTCGCCGCGTTCATCGACGCCGAGCACGCGCTGGATCCCGACTACGCCCGCAAGCTGGGCGTCGACACCGACGCGCTGCTGGTCTCCCAGCCCGACACCGGTGAGCAGGCGCTCGAGATCGCCGACATGCTGGTGCGTTCCGGCGCCATCGACATCATCGTCATCGACTCCGTCGCCGCCCTGGTGCCGCGCGCCGAGATCGAGGGCGAGATGGGTGACAGCCACGTCGGTCTGCAGGCCCGCCTCATGAGCCAGGCGCTGCGCAAGATGACCGGTGCGCTCAACAGCTCGGGCACCACCGCCATCTTCATCAACCAGCTGCGCGAGAAGATCGGCGTCATGTTCGGCTCGCCGGAGACCACCACCGGTGGTAAGGCGCTGAAGTTCTACGCCTCCGTGCGCCTGGACGTGCGCCGCATCGAGACCCTCAAGGACGGCTCCGACGCGGTCGGCAACCGCACCCGCGTGAAGGTCGTCAAGAACAAGGTGAGCCCGCCGTTCAAGCAGGCCGAGTTCGACATCCTCTACGGCCAGGGCATCTCCAAGGAGGGCTCGCTCATCGACATGGGCGTCGAGCACGGCTTCATCCGCAAGTCCGGCTCCTGGTACACCTACGAGGGCGACCAGCTGGGTCAGGGCAAGGAGAACGCCCGCAAGTTCCTGCTGGAGAACACCGACGTGCGCGACGAGATCGAGAAGAAGATCAAGGAGAAGCTGGGCATCGGCGCCGACCTGACCGCCGAGGCCGACGCGCCCGCCGACTTCTAGCCGATGGGCTCGCCGACCTCCGGCGGCCGGGCGCCCCGCGACGCGGTGGATCCGGTCGAGGACATGCGCAGGCAGCTGGCCCGCCTCGGCATCGAGGTGGCGCCGGAACCGCCGCAGCGGCGAGACCGTCACCGCGACAGCGCGGACACCGAACTCGTCCGGTCGGCTCGGGTACACCGGGCCGAACTGGACGCCAGGGGAATTCGGTCGGGTGCGGGCGATCCGCAGCGCGCGCACCCGACCGGATTCGCCGATCATGATCAACCGCACGATTCCGCTGCGCGGATCGGGGATGATCATGAAGAGTGGGGGAGCGGGGCACGGCCCCGTGGCGCCCGGCGCGGACGGAAGTCCGGCCGGCGCGAGAAAGACTCCCTGTCGACCGGCGTCGGTGGTGACGACGGGCGGCAGGTGGATCCGGTGGCGGCCGGATCCCAGCCGGGAGAGCCCGACAGGCGGGCCGGCACACGCCGGCTCGCCCCGGGCGACCGTCCGAAGGCGACCGTCGACCAGGCCAAGGACGCCTGCCTGAATCTGCTGGCGGTGCGCGCCCGCAGCCGGGCCGAGCTGGAGAAACGCCTCGGGGAGAAGGGCTTCCGGCTCGAGGTGACCGCGGCCGCGCTCGACCGGCTCGCCGAAGTCGGCCTCGTCGACGATGGTTCCTTCGCCGAACAGTGGGTGCACGAGCGCCATACGTACTCCGGCCGCGGAAAGCGTGCCCTACAGCGCGAACTGCGCGACAAGGGCGTCGCCCCCGCCGAGGCCGAGAACGCGCTGGCGAGCGTCACCGACGACGCCGAACGCGCCCGCGCCACCGACCTGGTGCGCCGCAAACTGACCGCCCTGTCCCGAGACCTGGACCGCGACAAGGCCGTCCGCCGTCTCGTCGGCATGCTGGCCCGGCGCGGTTACGACCAGTCCACGGCGTTCGCTGTCGTCACCGCCGAACTCGCCGAGGCAGGCTTCGAACAGACACCCCCGCCGCCGCGCCGGGTGTCCGGGCTCGATTCGAGCGCGACCGGGCGGTCCCACGATCGCCGACGGCCCGAACGACCGGAGGATGATCCGTCGGACCACGCCGACAGTGAGACCGAGCCGGTCCCGGACGGCCGAGACCAGGGCATCCCGCGCCGAGACCGCTCCCGATGGTCACGCGCGGTCAGCACACGGGCCGACAGCGAAGTGCCCGACGACACCGCCGACCCGGATCTGGTGCCCGACCGGCGCGCGCCGCGCCGCCCGGTCCCCGGCGACGATCAGGCCGCCGCCGACCTGGTCCGCCGCAAACTCCGCGCGATCCCCGCCGACCTCGACCGCGCCAAGGTCACCCGTCGCCTCGTCGACATGCTCGCCCGCCGCGGCTACCGCCCCTCCGTCGCCTACGCGGTCGTCAAAGCCGAACTGGCCGAGGCCGATCGCTGAACCGGGGTGGCCGAACCTCGCTGGGTGCGCTGCCCGCGCGAGAACACCGAGCCGGTGGCCGACACGCCGAAGCGTTGTCCGTGCGAGAACGCTGGATCACGCGGGTGTCCCGTCGCCTCCGCACCGCGGACGCCCGACGCCGCGCAACGCGGGGTCCGCCCGACGACCGCGATGCCGGAACGCTGTCGGCCGCAGCGGCGAGCTACTGCCGCACGGCCGGTGCCGGGAACAGCCCCCGTGCGGGAGGCGCGGCGCGTAGGATGATTCGGCGCCGGCGAAACGTGGTTTCGCGCAGGCAGATTCGAGCGTCGCAGACTGCGGCGGGGGTGTGGTGACGGGGTGTTTCACCCGAGGTCGGGGTGGGCATTCCGGGGGACAGGGCCCGGTGTGGCCGCCGAACTACGGGGAGGTGGACCCTGGACGCGTTGTGGTCGTTCGTGGTGAACCGGCGCGAGCAGTTGCTGGTCGATTCGTATCTGCACGTGTCGGCGGTGGTGCAGTCGCTGGCGCTGGCGACGATCGTCGCGGTGCTCGTCGGGGTGCTCGTGTACCGGAGCCCGCTCGGCTCCGCGGCGGCGACCGCGAGCGCGGGGGCGATCCTCACCGTCCCGTCGTTCGCGCTGCTCGGCCTGTTGATCCCGTTCCTCGGCCTCGGGGTCGGGCCGACGATCGTGGCGCTGGTGCTGTACGCGCTGCTGCCGATCCTGCGCAACACCGTGCTCGGGCTGGCATCGGTGGATCCGGCGGTGATCGACGCCGCGCGCGGTGTGGGGATGAACCGGCTGCGACTGCTGACCGCGATCGAGCTGCCGCTGGCGTGGCCGTCGATCCTGGCCGGGATGCGGGTCAGCACCCAGATGATCATGGGCATCCTGGCCCTGGCCGCGTACGCGAAAGGCCCCGGCCTCGGCAATCTCATCTTCTCCGGGCTCTCGCGCCTCGGCAGCCCGAACGCGGTGCCGCAGGCACTGACCGGGACCGTGCTCATCGTCGTGCTCGCACTCGCGCTCGACGGCGTCCTGATGCTGCTCGGCCGGCTCACCATCTCGAGGGGAATTCGTGACTGACACCGACACCACCACCGGCACCGCCGCGGTCTCCGGGGTCGAGATCGTGCTCGACCGGGTCACCAAGCGCTATCCCGACCAGCCCGATCCGGCGGTCGAGGAGGTCAGCATGACCATCCCGGCCGGGGAGATCGTGGTGCTGGTCGGGCCCTCCGGGTGCGGCAAGACCACCACCATGCGGATGATCAACCGGCTGATCGAGCCCACCTCGGGCACCGTCACCATCGGCGGCCGCGACGCCGCCGCCATCGACGCCGACGAATTGCGCCGTGGCATCGGCTATTCCATCCAGCAGGCCGGGCTGTTCCCGCACCTGACCGTCGCCAGGAACATCGCCACGGTGCCGGGCCTGCTCGGCTGGGACCGCAAGCGCACCCAGGCCCGCGTGGACGAGATGCTCGGCCTCGTCGGCCTCGACCCCGCCGTCTACCGGGGCCGCTACCCGCGCCAGCTCTCCGGCGGGCAGCAGCAGCGCGTCGGGGTGGCCAGGGCGCTGGCGGCCGATCCGCCGGTCCTGCTGATGGACGAGCCGTTCGGCGCCGTCGATCCGATCACCCGCGCGCTGCTCCAGGACGAATTGCTGCGCCTGCAGGGCGAACTCGGCAAGACCATCGTCTTCGTCACCCACGATTTCGGCGAGGCCGTGAAACTCGGCGACCGGATCGCCGTCCTGGGCGAGCGGTCCCGCATCCTCCAGTACGACACCCCGGCGGCGATCCTGGCCGCTCCCGCCGACGACACCGTCGCCGGGTTCGTCGGCAACACCGCCACCATCGACCGCCTCGGTCTCGCCGTCCTCGCCGACCTGGACCTGGACCAGGGCATCGCCGTCCCCGAGGACACCGCCCCGGCCGACCTCACCGACCGCCTGCGCACCGCGCGGCAGGACTGGGGCATCGTTCTCGCCGCCGACCGCACCCCGGCCCGCCGGATCGCGGCGGGCGAACTCGCGCACGCGGATTCACTGCGCGACCTCGGCACCCCGATCCGGACCACACTGCCCACCGACGCGACCCTCCAGGACGCGCTCACGATCCTGCTCACCGAACGCACGGCCTCGGCCGTGGTCGTCGACAACACCGGCGCGTTCGCTGGCGTGGTCACCGTCGACACGCTGATCAGCCACCTGGCCGCCGCCGGGACCGCCGAGACGGTCCAGGCATGACCGCGAACGCGCCCGCCGCACCGGCCGCGCAGCGGCGCGCCGAATTCCTGCGGCTGCTCGTGCAGCCGGTGATCGTGCTGATCCTCACCGTCGGCGTGCTGGTGTGGGCGTTCCGGCGCGACCTCACGCTCACCCAGCAGGCCAGCATCAGCGCGGGCAACATCGCCGAGGTCACCTGGCAGCACATCCTGATCACCGCGGCGGTGGTGATCATCGTCGTCGCGGTGGCGGTGCCGCTGGGCACGCTGCTCACCCGGCCCGGATTCCGCGGGTTCGCGCCGATCTTCGTCGGCATCGCCAATATCGGGGCGTCGGCGCCCGCCATCGGCCTGATCGTGCTGTGCTACCTGGTCACCCGCACCACCGGATTCTGGGTGGGGGTCGCGCCGATCGCGTTCTGCTCGCTACTGCCGGTGTTGCGCAACACGATCCTGGGCTACCAGGAGGTCGACCCGGCGCTGGTCGACGCCGGTCGCGGACAGGGGATGTCGGCGGCGCAGGTGTTGCGGCGCATCGAGTTCCCGCTCGCGGTGCCCTACATCTTGGCCGGGCTGCGCACCTCGCTGGTGCTGGCCGTCGGCACCGCGACGCTGTCGTTCCTGGTGAGCGCGGGCGGGCTCGGCATCCTCATCGACACCGGCTACAAGCTGCGCGACACCGTCACCCTGACGGTGGGCGCGGTGCTGGCCGTGGCCCTTGCCCTGTTCGTCGACTGGCTGGGCGCACTGGCCGAACAGTTCCTCGGACCGAGGGGGTTGCGGTGAGGATCACCCGATGGCTCGGCGTGGCCGGGGTGCTGCTGCTGGCGAGTTGTGGTCTGCAGTCGGGCGGTTCGGTGCCGCTGCCGGTGGGACCGGGCAGCATCGTGGCCGTGCCCGCGCTCGACGGGGTCGCGGTCACCGTGGGCTCCAAGGACTTCACCGAGGCCAACATCCTCGGCTACCTGATCGAATTCGCCCTCACCGCGGCGGGCGCGAACGTGCGTGACCTGACCAATATCCAGGGCTCCAACAGCCTGCGCGACGCCCAGCTGCACGGTCAGGTCGACATCGCCTACGACTACACCGGCACGGGCTGGATCAACTACCTGGGCAACGAGACACCCGAACCCGATGAGGTACGGCAGTTCGAACTCGTCCGCGACGCCGACCGCGCCGAACACGACATGGTGTGGGCCGCGATGGCGCCGATGAACAACACCTACGCCCTGGTCACCAGCAGGCGCACCGCCGAGGAGACCGGGGTGCGCACGCTGTCGGACTACGCGGCCCTGATCGCGAAGGACCCGGCCGCGGCCGGTACCTGCGTCGGCACCGAGTTCAACGTCCGCCAGGACGGCTACCCGGGAATGGCCCGCAAGTACGGCATCGATGTCGGTGCCGTGCCGAAACAGATCGTCCAGGACGCGCTCGTCTACCAGGCGACGGCCGACGCGAAGCAGTGCCGGTTCGGCTCGGTCGCCGCCACCGACGGCCGCATCCCGGCGCTGGATCTGGTGCTGCTCGACGACGACCGCGGCTTCTTCCCGAAGTACAACGCCGCGCTGGTCATGCACGGCCCGTTCGCCGATGCGCACCCCGAAGTCGCTTCGATCATGGCGCCGATCTCCGCGCGCCTGACCAACGCGGTGATCACCGAGCTCAACCGCCAGGTCGACATCGGCGGCCGCGAACCGGCCGACGTCGCCCGCGACTGGATGGTCGCGGAGGGACTCGTCACCGCGGGCTGACCCACCGCGGCGGTGTGCCGAACTGTTACCGGCGTCCGCCCGGGATGTCCGAAACGCGGGGCTTCTTCACACCACGCGCTCAGCTTCCCGGGCCATGATGGACGGCGGTGGAGACACCGGCAACCGAAACGCGGAGCGGTGTGGGGGTCCGCTTCCCGACTGGGAGGATGACGCATGACGATCGAATTCCGCAAGGTGACCGTCCTGGGGACGGGGGTGCTCGGATCCCAGATCGCGTTCCAGACCGCCTTCCACGGCTTCGAGGTGACCGCCTACGACATCGACGACAAGGCGATCACCGCGGCGCGTGCCCGATTCGACGAACTCGCCACGGTGTACCAGCAGGACGTCGACGGCGCCGACGCGAGCAACACCTCAGCGACCGCCGCGGGTATCACGCTCACCACCGATCTGGCCGTCGCCGCGAGCGAGGCGGACCTGATCATCGAGGCGGTGCCCGAGGTCCTCGAGATCAAGCGCGACCTCTACGGCAAGCTCGCGACGCTCGCGCCCGAACGCACCGTGTTCGCGACGAACTCCTCGACGCTGCTGCCCAGCGACATCGTCGACGCCACCGGCCGCCCCGACCGATTCCTGGCGCTGCACTTCGCCAATCACGTCTGGAAGTTCAACACCGCCGAGGTGATGGGCACCGAGCGCACCGATCCGGCGGTGTTCCAGGCCGTGGTCGCGTTCGCCCGGGCCATCGGCATGGTGCCGATCGAATTGCACAAGGAGAAGGCGGGCTACGTCCTCAACTCGCTGCTCGTGCCGTTCCTGAACTCCGGCATCGAGCTCGCCGCGGGCGGCTACGCCGAACCCGCCGCGGTCGACGAGACCTGGCGCATCGCCACCGGCGCCCCGATGGGCCCGTTCCAGATCCTCGACATCGTCGGCCTGAGCACCCCGTACAACATCCTGGTCAACGGCAACGACGCGCACAAGAAGCTCGCGGCCTGGCTCAAGGAGAACTACATCGACAAGGGCAAGCTCGGCGCCGCCACCGGGGAGGGGTTCTACCGCTACACCGGGTAGTCCCGCTCGACATCGCCGCCAACGGACAGAGGAAGTCGGTTCTGCCAGGGCGGGGAGGACGTCAAATCCAGAAGATCTGCAAACGGGCGGAGATGAGCCTGCCCGGGCCGGATTTCGTCCGCCACCGGTTGCTGAAGAAGCTCGACGACACCGAGATCGGGCCGCTGCTGCGCGAATTCGGTCTTCTCGGCGAAGACTAGCGAACACACCGCGGGGCCCGATCCGTCCGGACCGGGCCCCGCGGTGGGTCGTCGTCGAGCTAGTTCTTCGTGATGTCCACGCCGGGCGCGGCGTCGGTGACGATCGAGTCGGCGGCGACCACGGCACCGCCGCCCTTCTTGCGCCGCGACCGCAGCCGCTTCTCCAGCGTGGTCGCCAGGAAGGTCAGCGCCAGGTTCAGTGAGATCATGATCAGCGCCACGACCATCAGCGCGGGGATGGTGTTCTGCTGCGCGGCACCCTCCTGCTGACCGGCGCGCACCAGTTCCACGTAGGTGATCTGGTAGCCCAGCGCGGTGTCCTTGAGCACCACCACCATCTGCGAGACCAGGGCGGGCAGCATCGCCGTGACCGCCTGCGGCAGCAGGATCAGGCGCATCAGCTGGGTCTTGCGCATGCCCAGCGCCACCGCGGCCTCGGTCTGGCCCTTGGGCAGCGACCGGATGCCCGCGCGCACGATCTCGGCGATGACCGAGGCGTTGTAGATGACCAGCGCGATGACGACCGCGGCCAGCGCCAGATCGTCGGACCGGAAGACCTTGTACTCGCCGAACACAGCGAACAGGAAGATCATCAGGATCAGCACGGGGATCGCCCTGGCCAGCTCGACGATCGCGCCCGCGATCCAGCGGACCCACTTGTGGTCCGACAACCGCAGGATGCCGAAGATCATGCCGAAGATCAGCGCGAACACGATCGAGATGACCGCCGCGGTCAGCGTGCCCCGCAGGCCCGGCAGCAGGTAGGTCTCCCAGACACCCGCTTCCAGGAACGGCTTCCACTTCTCGGCGGTGAACTGGCCCTGCTCGGCGAACGCGTCGTAGAGCAGCCAGCCGAAGGCGGCCAGCGCGACGACGACCAGGACCGAGTAGAAGTGATGCCGGACGCGCGCGCGGGGGCCCGGCGCGTCGAACAGGACCGACGCTGCGCTCATCGGGCTACCTCGAATCGCTTGGCCAGCCAGCCGAAGAACAGGCCGGTCGGCAGGGTGAGAATGACGAAGCCGAGGGCGAAGATCGCGCCGATCGCGAGCAGCGCGGCTTCGTTCTCGTTCATCTCGCTCATCAGGAACGCGGCCTCGCCGACACCGATCACCGAGGCGATGGTCGAGTTCTTCGTCAGGGCGATCAGCACGCTGCCCAGCGGGGCGATGACCGCGCGGAAGGCCTGCGGCAGCACCACCAGGCGCAGGTTCTGCGCGAAGCCGAAGCCGAGCGAGCGGCCCGCCTCGGACTGGCCCAGCGGCACCGTGTTGATGCCCGCGCGCAGCGACTCGCAGACGAACGCCGCGGTGTAGACGCTCAGGCCGACGATCGCCCAGCGATAGTTGTTGTCCGCCAGCGAATCACCGGCCAGCTTCCAGCCCAGCGTGGTGTAGAGGCCGAGCGAGCAGAACACGATGATCAGCGTCAGCGGGGTGTTGCGGAAGATCGAGACGTAGACGGAGCCGACCCAGCGCGCGACCGGGATGGGGGACACGCGCATGCCGGCGACGAGGGTGCCGAGGACCAGCGCGCCGATCGCGGAGAAGAACGTCAGCTTGATGGTCACCCAGAAGGCGTCGAGGATTTCGGAGTCGTACCTCGAGATCAGGTCGAACACGGACGCGCGTCCTCCGATCGATGTGGAAGGGTCAGCAGGACTTCACCCGCGATGGCGGCCCGGGACGTCCCGGGCCGCCATCGCGGAGGTGATCAGTAGCGGTCGACGGTCGGCGGCTGCGGGATCGCGAAACCGGTGCCCGCGAAGGACTTCTCCAGCGCGGCCTTCCACGAACCGTCGGCGATCATCGCCTCGATCGCGTCGTTGATCTTGGTGCGCGCCTCGGACTCGCCCTTCTTGATACCGATGCCGTACTTCTCGGTGGTGAAGGGCTTGTTGACGAGCTTGTAGGAGCCCGGCGACTGCGCGGCGTAACCGGCGAGGATCACGTTGTCGGTGGTGACCGCGTCCATCGCGCCGCCACGCAGCGCCTCGATGCACAGCGAGTACGTGTCGTAGGTCTGCAGCTGCGCCTGCGGGTACTTGTCCTTGATGTTCTGCGCCGGGGTGGAGCCCTTGACCGAGCAGACCTTCTTGCCCGCGAGCGAGTCCGGGCCGGTGATGTCGGTGTTGTCGGCGCGCACCAGCAGGTCCTGACCGGCGATATAGTACGGGCCGGCGAAGTCGACCTTCTCCTTGCGCTTGTCGGTGATCGAGTAGGTCGCGACGACGTAGTCGACCTGACCGTTCTCGAGCAGCGTCTCGCGCTGCGCCGACGGCGACTCCTTGAAGGTGATGTTCTCCGGCTTCACGCCCAGCTTGTCGGCGACGTACTTGGCCACCTCGACGTCGAACCCGCTGTAGGTGCCGTCGGTGTTGCGCAGGCCGAGGCCCGGCTGGTCGAACTTGATGCCGACGGTCAGCTTGCCGTCCTTGGCGTGGTCGAGCACCGACCCCTCGTCACCGCCGCCGCAGCCCGCGGTGAGCGTGGCAGCCAATGCCAGTGCCGCGGCGCCGATTCCGACCCGCATCGCACGATTGATCCTCATCGAGTGTCCTTCTCCTGGTGATGGGTGGATGGTCAGTGACTGAGAATTTTGCCGAGGAAGTCCTTGGCACGGTCCGAGGCGGGCGCGGTGAAGAAGGTCTCGGGCGCGGTGTCCTCGACGATCTCGCCGTCGGCCATGAACAGCACGCGATCGCCCGCCCGGCGGGCGAAGCCCATCTCGTGGGTCACGACGAGCATCGTCATGCCCTCCTTGGCGAGCGAGACCATCACCTCGAGCACCTCGTTGACCATCTCCGGGTCCAGCGCCGAGGTGGGCTCGTCGAAGAGCATGACCTTCGGGTCCATCGCGAGCGAGCGGGCGATGGCCACGCGCTGCTGCTGACCACCCGAGAGCTGCGCCGGGTACTTCTCGGCCTGGTTGGCGATGCCGACCCGGTCGAGCAGGGCGAGCGCGTTCTTGCGCGCGTCGTCCTTCTTGATGCCGCGGACCTTCAGCGGCGCGAGCATGACGTTCTCGAGGATCGTCTTGTGCGCGAACAGATTGAACGACTGGAACACCATGCCGACCTCGGCGCGCAGCGCGGCCAGCGCCTTGCCTTCGGCGGGCAGGGCGACACCGTCGACGGCGATGTCGCCGGAATCGATCGGTTCGAGCCGGTTGATCGTGCGGCACAGGGTGGACTTGCCCGAGCCCGAGGGGCCCAGGACGATCACGACCTGCCCGCGCGGAACTTCCAGGTTGATGTGGCGCAGAACGTGGAGATCACCGAAGTGTTTGTCCACGTTGCGCATCGAGATCATCGGCGGCGCGCCAGCAGTGGCTGCGGCGTCGGCTTTCCCGGTCGCGGGTGCGGCGTCGTCGGTCATGGTCAGAAACCTTAGGCGTTCTTCGGAGATTTGCCCGGCTTTCCGTGACTCGCCGCAACGGCACGCCGAAACGACACCGGCCGGTAACCTGCCGGTACCACGGGCGACTCCCGGACGCGACGCAGACCACCTCGGGTGCGGCCCGTACCCTGGACGGGTGGATTCGAACGGACAGAACGCGACGGAGCGCGCGCAGACGCAGGCGCGCAGTTACGAGGTCCGCACCTTCGGCTGCCAGATGAACGTACACGACTCCGAACGCTTGTCCGGCCTGCTCGAAGACGCGGGCTATGTGAAGGCGGCGCCCTCCGACACCCCCGACCTGGTGGTGTTCAACACCTGCGCGGTGCGCGAGAACGCCGACAACAAGCTCTACGGCACCCTCGGGCACCTGGCGCCGGTCAAGCAGGGCAGGCCCGGCATGCAGATCGCCGTCGGCGGCTGCCTGGCGCAGAAGGACCGCGAGACCGTCGTGCGCAAGGCGCCCTGGGTCGACGTGGTGTTCGGCACGCACAACATCGGCTCGCTGCCGGTGCTGCTCGAGCGGGCCAGGCACAACGAGGAAGCCCAGGTCGAGATCCTGGAATCGCTCGAGGCGTTCCCCTCGACGCTGCCGGCCAAGCGGGAATCGGCCTATGCGGGCTGGGTGTCGATCTCGGTGGGCTGCAACAACACCTGCACCTTCTGTATCGTGCCCGCGCTGCGCGGCAAGGAGGTCGACCGCCGCCCCGGTGACGTGCTCGCCGAGGTGCAGGCCCTGGTCGACCAGGGTGTGCTCGAGGTGACGCTGCTCGGCCAGAACGTCAACTCCTACGGCGTGAACTTCGTCGACCCGGAGCAGCCGCGCGATCGCGGGGCCTTCGCCCAGCTGCTGCGCGCGACCGGGCAGATCGAGGGCCTGGAGCGGGTGCGGTTCACCTCCCCGCACCCGGCCGAGTTCACCGACGACGTCATCGAGGCGATGGCGCAGACCCCGACCGTGTGCCCACAGCTGCACATGCCGCTGCAATCCGGGTCGGACCGGGTGCTCAAGGCGATGCGCCGCTCCTACCGCAAGGAGCGCTTCCTCGGGATCATCGACAAGGTGCGCGCCGCGATGCCGCACGCCTCGATCACCACCGACATCATCGTCGGCTTCCCCGGGGAGACCGAGGAGGACTTCCAGGAGACCCTGGACGTCGTGCGCCGGGCGCGGTTCACCAGCGCCTACACCTTCCAGTACTCCAAGCGGCCCGGGACGCCCGCCGCCGAACTGCCCGACCAGCTGCCCAAGGCCGTCGTGCAGGAGCGCTACGACCGGCTGATCGCGCTGCAGGAGCAGGTCTCGCTGGAGGCCAATCAGGCACTGATCGGCACCGAGGTGGAGCTGCTCGTCGCCGACGGCGCGGGCAAGAAGAACGCCGCCACCGCCCGGATGAGCGGCCGCGCGCGCGACGGCAGGCTGGTGCACTTCCGGCCCGGCGCCGACGCGGGGATCCGGCCGGGCGACCTCGTCGTCGTCGACATCACCGAGGCCGCGCCGCACCACCTGATCGCCGACGGCGTGGTGAAGTCGCACCGGCGCACCAGGGCGGGCGACGCGCACGAGCGCGGCGTGACGCCGAAGACCGAACCGATCGGCGTCGGCCTCGGGCTGCCGCGGATCGGCGCGCCCGCGGTCGAGCCGGTCAGCAGTGGCTGCTCGACCGGCTGCTCGTGACCGCGACGCCGGAGGAACCCGAATCTACTACCGGACGTAGTGGGTCGGGTGCCGGTGGCGCGGACGGGGATGGCACAGTAGAGCCCGGCGCACACGAGACCAGCAACGAGCAGCCTGCGGACAGGAGCGATGACGCGGTGAACCGGGTGGACGACAAGGAATTCGAACAGTTCCGCGGTGAACTCGACGCGGTGGAACGCCGCATCGCCGGCGAGATCGATCCCGGCGCGCGGGCGCTGGTCGTGGCGGGCGCGGTCTTCGCGCTGCTGATCTCCCTGGTGCTGCCGACGGCGGGCACCGCGCGCGGCTTCGACGTGCTGCTGAACACCGACGCCGCGGGCGTCGAGCACATCGGCCTGCCGTCGCGGATCTTCGTCTGGCTGGTCATCGTCTTCGGTGTCGGCTTCTCGCTGCTCGCGCTGACCACCCGCCGCTGGGTGCTGGCCTGGCTGGCCTGCGCCGGTTCGGCGGTCGCCAGCGTGTTCGGCGTGCTGTCGATCTGGCACCGGCAGACCCCGGGCCTGGGCAACTACGAGGGCGCGGGCCCCGGCATCGGCCTGATCCTGGGCACGATCGCGATCATGGTGCTCACCTTCCACTGGATCCGCGTCGTCTGGAGCCGGACCGCCGTGCAGCTCGCCGCCGAGGAACAGCGCCGCAACGCCGCGCGCGAGGCGGAGGAACGCGACCGCAAGCGCCTGACCGGCGAAGAGTAGGCCCCGAACGAAGAAACCCCCGACCGGACCGGTCGGGGGTTTCTTGCTGTCTCAGCGGTTGCTGACCGCGCCTTCGGCGGCCTCGGCCCATTCCCGCCACTGCTTGGCCTGCTCGAGCGCCTTCTCCGCGTCGCGCTTCTTGCCCGCCGCGGTGGCCTTGGCGGCCTGCTCCTCGAACTGGGCGACCCGCTCGCGGAACTGCGCGGCGCGCGCCACGGCCTCCGGATCGGTGCGCCGCCACTGCTGGTCGGCCGCGTCGCGCACGCGCTTCTCGATCGCGCGCAGCTTGCCTTCCAGCTCCTGCATGCGCTCGCGCGGCACCTTGCCGACGGCGTCCCACTTGTCCTGCAGTTCGCGCAGCGCGTTGCGGGCGGCGTCGAGCCCGGCGGCCGGGTCGATGTGCTCGTAGGCGCGCAGCAGCTCCTGCTTGGCGGTGGCGTTGTGCTCGAACTCGGCGTCGCGCTCGGAGACCGCCGCGTTGCGGGCGGCGAAGAACACGTCCTGGGCGCTCTTGAACCGCCGCCACAGCGCCTCGTCGGCCTCGCGCGGAGCGCGGCCCGCCGCCTTCCACTCGGTGAGCAGATCGCGGAACACCGCGGCCGTGCCGGTCCAGTCGGTGGAGCCGGACAGCTCCTCGGCGCGCACGCACAGCTCTTCCTTGCGCGTCTTGGCCGAGGCGCGCTCGCGGTCGAGCTCGGCGAAGTGCGCGCCGCGGCGGCGGTTGAACGCCTCGCGGGCCTTGGAGTAGCGCTTCCACAGGGCGTCGTCGACCTTGCGGTCGACCCCGCGGATGGACTTCCACTCGTCGAGGATCTCGCGCAGCCGGTCGCCCGCGTGCTTCCACTGGGTGGACTCGGCGGCGATCTGCTCGGCCTCGGCGGCGAGGGCTTCCTTACGCTCGGTGTGCTCGTGCCGGGCGCGCTCCTTCTCCTCCTTGGCGTGCGCGGCGGCTTCCTCGGAGTGCTCGGCGATCGCCTGCAGGCGCGCGGCCAGACCGTCGATGTCGCCGATCACGGCCGCGGTCGGCAGCGACTCGGCGATCGTCAGCGCGGCGGCCTTGGTCTTGCGGGCGTCGGCGCCGGCGGCCAGCCTGGCCTCGAGCAGCGCGACCTCGGTGGCCAGGTCGTCGAAGCGGCGGCCGAAGTGCTCGAGCCCCTCGGCGGCGTCGCCCGCCTGCCAGGATCCGATGATCCGCTCGCCGTCGGCGGTCTTGACCCACGCGGTGCCGTCCTCGTCGACGCGGCCCCACTTGCTGGGGTCGGTCACCGTCGGCACGACCACCGCGTGCGGATGCGGTTGATCGGGGCCCGGCGCCGGTTTCACGGCGTGAGGCTTCGGCGGACGCGGAGACTTTCCGCCGGGCTTGGGGGTACCGGACGGTCGCGGGCCCGGACCGGGGGTGGGCTTCGCGGTTCCGTTGCTGTCGGTCATTGCTCTCCGTCCCTGCCGCGCGTCACGGCTGCCTGGTTACGCCCTAGCACATCCCATTGAACCCGGTCGGAGCCGAGGAAACCATCGATCCGAGCGATCGGATGCCGGATTTCCTGGGATTTCGTCCCGGACGACGTGGGTAGTCGCACCTGAAAACACTAGCAATCTCGGTGGGCATCACCGCGCCGGACACTCGCAGACGCCTCCCTCGTCGCGGTGCGGCTGGTGCGGCCCCCCACCCGCGCTCCGGCTACGGTTACCCGGTGTTCTCGATAGCGGCCCTGGTCCCGTCGCCGCCGATGCTGGTGCCCGAACTGTGCGGGCGCCCGGTGGCGGCCGACAGCGATCCCGACGACCCGACCGCGGTGCTGCGCGCCGCCGCCCTCGACGCCGCGGCCGCGCTCGCCGCGTCGGCCGACCGCTGGACGGTCCTCGGCGTCGGCGCGCACGACCAGAACTTCGCGGCCACGACCAGAGGGACGTTCCGTGGTTTCGGCGCCGACGTCGTCGTCGGGCTCGGCCCGGCGGGCCCGGATCCGGTCCCAGCAGACCCCCAGCTTCCGCTGCCGGTGCTGGTCGCCGGATGGTTGCGCGAGCGGGTCGCACCCGGGATCCCGGTGACGGCGCGGCTGCTCGCCGCCGACACCTCGCCGGCGGACTGCGTCCGCGCGGGCGCGGCGCTGCGGGCCGCGCTCGACGCCGATCCCGCTCCGCACGCGGTGCTCGTCGTCGCCGACGGCGCGGCGACGCTGACGGTCGGGGCGCCCGGCTACCTGGACGAGCGTGCGGCACCGGTCCAGGACGCGCTCGACGCGGCGCTGCGCGACGGCTCGCGCGCCGGTCTGGCCACGCTCGACCCCTCGCTGTGCGCGCAGCTGCTGCTCGACGGCCGGGCCGCCTACCAGGTACTCGGCGGTCTGTTCGCCGCCGATCCGGCCGATCCCCGGGTGCGTACCCTCTATCAGGGCGCACCCTATGGTGTCGGCTACGACGTGAGCGTGTGGGAACCCGGTGGGCAGGAAGGTAGCGGCGAGTGACGAGCAGGCCGGGGCGCCCCATCGCGGTCGTCGGCCCCACCGCCACCGGCAAGTCCGATCTGGCGCTCGACCTGGCCGAAAGGCTCGACGGCGAGATCGTCAACATCGACGCGATGCAGCTCTACCGCGGCATGGACGTCGGCACCGCGAAACTGCCGCCGGACCAGCGCCGGGGCATCCCGCATCATCTGCTCGACGTCCTCGACGTCACCGAGACCGCGACGGTCGCCGCCTATCAGAGCGCCGCGAGCGCCGTCGTCGCGGACATCACGGCGCGCGGGCGCACCCCGGTCATCGTCGGGGGCTCGATGATGTACGTGCAGGCGCTGCTGGACCAGTGGGATTTCCCGGCCACCGACCCGGCGGTCCGCGCCCGCTGGGAGACGCTGCTGGCCGAAGGCGGCGTGGTGGCCGTGCACGCCGCCTTGCGCGCGGCCGATCCGGTCGCGGCCGCCACCATCCTGCCCACCGACGGCAGGCGGATGGTGCGCGCGCTCGAGGTCGTCGAGCTGACCGGGCAGCCGTTCGCGGCCTCGGCGCCGACCATCGGCACGCCGCGCTGGGACACCGTCATCCTCGGCGTCGACCGGGAGACCGCCGCACTGGACGCCCGCATCGAGGAGCGCACGGCCCTCATGTTCGACACCGGTCTGGTCGAGGAGGTGCGCGGGCTGCTCGAGGTCGGCCTGCGCGAGGGCCAGACCGCCCGTCGCGCGATCGGCTACGCCCAGGTGCTGGCCCATCTCGACGGTGAGTACGACCTCGCCCACGCCCGCGAGCGCACCCTGATCGGCACCCGCCGGTACGTGCGCAGGCAGCGGTCGTGGTTCCGCCGCGATCCCCGGGTGGCCTGGGTCGACGGCGCCGACCCCGAGCTCGCCGCGACCGCGCTGGCCCTGCTCTCCACGCACCGAACAGACTCGACAGGACGGACAGCGCAGTGACGCGACGAGTGAGTACCCGCAACGCCTCGGTGCAGGTGTGGCAGGCCTACCTCAACAACCGGACGAAACGTCATCGTGACGGCCGGTTCCTCGTGCAGGGCGTGCGACCGATCACCCAGGCGCTGGCCAACGACTGGCCGCTGGAGACCCTGCTCTACCGGCTGGGCACGCCCGAACTGTCCAGCTGGGCGCGCGAGGTGCTCGACACCGCCGACGTGCCCCAGGTCGGGCTGGTGCCCGAGCTGATGGCCGAGCTGGGGGAGAAGGCGGCGAGTGTGCCGGAGATCGTCGCGGTCGCGGTGTCGCGCCAGCCGGACCTGGCCGACTACGCGCCGGGCGAACCGGGCGAGGACGCGCCGGTCGTGGTCGTGTTCGATCGCCCGAACTCGCCGGGCAACCTGGGCACGCTGATCCGCTCGGCGGACGCCTTCGGCGCGTCGGGCGTGATCGTCACCGGCCACGGCGCCGACCAGTTCGACCCGCAGGCCGTGCGCGCCTCCACCGGCTCGCTGTTCGCGGTCCCGGTGCTGCGCGCGGCCGGGCCCGCCCAGGTGCTCGAGTTCCGCGACCGCCAGGTGGCCCGCGGCATCCCCACCCGCATCGTCGGCACCGACGAGGACGCGCCGAGCACCATCTACGACTACGACTTCACCGAGGCCACGATCCTCGTGGTCGGCAACGAGACCACCGGGATGAGTTCGGCCTGGGCCGAGGCCTGCGACGACCTGGTGACCATCCCGATGGGAGGCACCGCCAGCTCGCTGGGCGCGCCGTCGGCGGGCGCGATCAGCCTGTACGAGATCGCCCGCCAGCGGCGCACCTTCGCCCGGTAACGCGGCACCCGGCGGCACAGGGGAGAATGACGACCGTGTCCGACATCGAATTCAGCAAAGGCCACGGCACCCAGAACGATTTCGTGGTGCTGCCCGACCCGCAGGTCCGGCTCGACCTGACCGTCGACCGGATCGCCGCCCTGTGCGATCGGCAGCGCGGTCTCGGCGCCGACGGCGTGCTGCGGGTCGCGACGGCGGGCGCGCTGGTCGAGGCGGGTGTCCTCGCCGCCCTGCCCGCGGGCGTCGCCGCCGCCGACTGGTTCATGGACTACCGCAACGCCGACGGCTCGATCGCCGAGATGTGCGGCAACGGCGTGCGGGTGTTCGCGCACTACCTCGCCGCGTCCGGGCTGGAATCGCGCACCGAGTTCGTGGTCGGCAGCCGCGCGGGCGCCCGGCCGGTCGTGGTGCACGCGGCCGGACCGGTCGACGGTGAGGTCACCGTCGACATGGGCGTCGTCCGGGAACTCGGGCCGTCCACCGCCACCCTGGGCGGCTGGGCGCTGTCGGGTATCGGCATCGATGTCGGCAATCCGCACCTGGCCTGCGTCGACGAGGGACTCACCGCCGACGCGCTGGCCAAGCTGGATCTGGCCGTCTCGCCCGGCTTCGATCCCGACCTGTTCCCGCACGGGGTCAATGTCGAGATCCTCACCGCCCTCGGCCCCGACAACGCGGTCGACATGCGCGTCTACGAACGTGGCGTCGGCGAGACCCGGTCCTGCGGAACGGGAACCGTGGCCGCCGCGGCCGCCGCGCTGACCGCCGCCGGCGTCTCGGTGGGCACCGGATCCGGCGAGGTGACCGTGCGGGTACCCGGCGGCCAGGTCCGGGTCACCGTCGATCGGGGCCGGGCGTGGTTGCGCGGTCCGTCGGTGCTGCTGGCCACCGGCACGCTGTCGCGGGACTGGTGGGACGCGCTGGAGCGCCGATAACCGGATGCACGGTGTCACCGTGACGTGGCAGCATAGAGGGCGTATGACGAAACCAGAAACCCCCACAGACCCCCACTCGACCGAGCACACCGCCGCGGCCGAGCCCGACGTGGCCGCCGATCGCGGCGACGTCGACGACGCGCTGGCCCGCCACGCGGCCCGCATGCGGCAGCCCGGCTGGTCCCCCGAACCCACCGTCGGCGAGATGCAGCTCGACGAGCGCTCCTCGCTGCGCCGCGTCGCCGGACTGTCCACCGAACTCACCGACATCACCGAGGTCGAATACCGCCAGCTGCGCCTGGAACGGGTCGTGCTGGTCGGGGTGTGGACCACCGGCAGCTCCGCGCAGGCCGAGGCGAGCATGGTCGAGCTGGCCGCGCTGGCCGAGACCGCGGGCTCGGAGGTCCTCGAAGGCCTGATCCAGCGCCGCGACAAGCCCGACCCGGCCACCTACATCGGTTCCGGCAAGGCCGAGGAACTGCGCACCGTGGTCCTCGAGACCGGCGCCGACACCGTGATCTGCGACGGTGAACTCACCCCGGCGCAGCTGACCGCGCTGGAGAAGGTCGTCAAGGTGAAGGTCATCGACCGCACCGCGCTGATCCTCGACATCTTCGCCCAGCACGCCACCTCCCGCGAGGGCAAGGCCCAGGTCGCGCTGGCGCAGATGGAGTACATGCTGCCCCGCCTGCGCGGCTGGGGTGAGTCGATGTCCCGCCAGGCCGGTGGCCGCGCGGGCAGCAACGGCGGTGTCGGTCTGCGTGGTCCCGGTGAGACCAAGATCGAAACCGACCGTCGCCGCATCCGCGAGCGGATGGCCAAGCTGCGCCGGGAGATCCGCGAGATGAAGACCGCGCGCGACACCATGCGCGCGCGCCGCGCCGGCAGCGGCGTCCCCGCGATCGCGATCGTCGGCTACACCAACGCGGGCAAGTCGAGCCTGATGAACGCGCTCACCGGCGCGGGTCTGCTGGTGCAGGACGCGCTGTTCGCCACCCTCGATCCGACCACCCGGCGGGCCGCGCTCGACGACGGCCGCGAGATGGTGTTCACCGACACCGTCGGCTTCGTCCGGCACCTGCCCACCCAGCTGGTCGAGGCGTTCCGCTCGACGCTGGAGGAGGTCACCGGCGCCGATCTGCTGCTGCACGTCGTCGACGGTTCCGATCCGCTGCCGCTCGAGCAGATCAAGGCGGTCCGCGAGGTGATCACCGACGTGATCAAGGAGCAGGGCACCGCCGCGCCGCCGGAACTGCTGGTGGTCAACAAGATCGACGCGGCCGACCCGAACGAGCTCACCCGGCTGCGCGGGCTGCTGCCCGACGCGGCCTTCGTCTCGGCGCAGACCGGCGCCGGGGTGGAGGAGCTGCGCGAGCGGCTCTCGGAGGTGCTCGGCGGGCTCGATGTCGACATCAGCGTGCTGCTGCCCTACAGCCGCGGCGATCTGCTGGCGCGCATCCACGCCGACGGCCGGATCATCACCTCCGAGCACGAGGAAGGCGGCACCAGGGTCCGCGCGCGGGTACCGCACGCGCTGGCCGCCGCCCTGTCGGAATACGCGCATTCGGGCCCGGCGGAGGCCGTGCCGAACTGATCCGACCAGCGGGGTTTGCCGCGAGTTAGCGGTTAAATGTCGATGCGACACAGCCTTTTTCGGGCGCTATGGTCGATTGTCGACAGCAGGAGGGTGTTATGTCGAATGACCAGCGGGGTCCAGGAATTGTGAATGAGAACAGGGTGGGATCGGTCGAGCAGGGCGACCGGATCCTCTCCGACAACGCGCCGTTGAATCCGACGCCGAGCGAGTGGGAGATCCGCGCGTTCGAAGCGGTGTTCGCGCCGGTGCGCGCGTGGGCGAGTCCGCGGTTCTACGGTCTGGAGAACATCCCGGCCGAGGGGCCGGTGCTGATCGTGGCCAACCACAATCTGCTCGGCGGGATCGACGCGCCGTTGCTGATGCCGGAGATCCTGCGGCAGCGTGGACGTTTGGTGCGCGGCCTGGCCGAGCACGTGCTGATGGTGCCCGGCGTGCGGGAGATCCTGCATCGCTTCGGCGCGGTGCGCGGCACCCGCAACAACTGCCTGGCGCTGCTGGAGCGGGGCGAGGCCGTGGTCGTGTTCCCCGGTGGTGGCCGGGAGGCGATCCGCCGCAAGGGTGAGAAGTACGTGCTCAAGTGGGAGGGCCGGACCGGCTTCGCGCGGATGGCGATCCAGGCGGGGGTGCCGATCGTGCCGCTGGCGATGATCGGTGTCGACGACGCGTTCGACATCGTCTTCGACGGCCAGCATCCGGTGATGCGCCCGCTGCGCTGGACCTGCAGCCTGCTCGGCATCAATCCCGAGCTGAATCCGCCGATGGTCAAGGGCATCGGCCCGACGCCGCTGCCCCGTCCGGAACGGTTCTACTTCTCGGCGGGCGCGCCGATCGACCCGGCGCCCTGGCTCGAGGCCGACGATCTCGACGCCGCGGCCATCGATCTGCGCGACGTCGTGCGCAAGGGGCTCGAGGAAGAACTCCAGTTCCTGTTCAACGAACGCGAGCGCGACTCGGGCCGCACCCTGATCGGTCGCCTGCGCGGCGCTCTGCCCTTCTGACCTTCGCCGGCCGGCGCCGTGGAATGCCCGCGGCGCCGCCCGCGTTACCCGCTATGCGGACCATAGTCCGGATGACGGAAGGTGACGACGATGGCGACGGCGCAGGTACAGGTGGTCCCGGGCGCGGAACGCGCGCACTGGTGGAACGCCTGGCTCGACTCCCGGCAGTCCTTCCCGGCGACGGGCAACTTCGTCCTCGAGGACAACGCGCACGGGCTGCTGCTGGTGCACAACGAGGACATCGTCGGCCCCGGTGAGGGCTTCGACACCCATCAGCACCGCGACACCGAGATCCTCACCTGGGTCCTGGAGGGCACCATGGTGCACCAGGACTCGGCCGGGCATTCCGGGGTGATCCACCCCGGCCTGGCCCAGCGGATGAGCGCGGGCACCGGCATCCGACACTCCGAACGCAACGGCGCGGGCTACCGGGAACGCGAGCGCCTGCACGTCGTGCAGATGTGGATCCCGCCGGACACTCCCGGCGTCGGGCCGAGCTACCAGGAACTCGACATCGAGGACGCGCTGCGCCGCAACACCCTGATGCCCGTCGCCTCCGGCATGCCGCGCCACCGTGCCGACGCCGCGATCGGCATCGGCAATCGGCACGCCACCTTCCATGTGGCGCGGCTGGACCCGGGATACTCGATCGCCGTGCCCGACGCGCCCTACGGGCACGTTTTCGTCGCCCGCGGCTCCGTCGACTTCGAGGACCACGGCGCGCTGGCCCAGGGCGACGCCGTGCGTCTGACCGCCACCGGCGGCCACCGCATCACCGCGCTGACCGCCGCCGAACTGTTGATCTGGGAGATGGACGCGGCCGTGCGCGACTGAGCGCGCGCAGGGCCACGGCTCAGATCTTGCGGATGACGGTGACGACCTTGCCGAGAATTTGCGCGTCGTTGCCCGGAATCGGTTCGAAATGCGGGTTGTGCGGCATCAGCCACACATCCTTGCCGGTGCGCTTGAACGTCTTCACCGTCGCCTCGCCGTCGATCATGGCGGCGACGATGTCGCCACCCTCGGCGACGTTCTGCTGCCGGACCACGACCCAGTCGCCGTCGCAGATGGCCGCGTCGACCATGGACTGGCCGACGACCTTGAGCAGGAACAGCGAGCCGTCGCCGACGAGCTCGCGGGGGAGCGGGAAGACGTCCTCCACGGCCTGCTCGGCCAGGATCGGCCCACCGGCGGCGATCCGGCCGAGCACCGGAACGAACGTCGGCGTCGGCCTGCTCGCGTCGACCTCGTCGGGCGCGTCGACGGGCAGGGTGGTCACCGAGCGGACCGCCTCGTCCAGGCCGCGAACGTTCACCGCGCGCGGACGATTCGGGTCGCGGCGCAGATACCCCTTGCGCTCGAGCGCGCGCAGCTGATGCGCCACCGAGGAGGTGGAGGTGAGCCCGACCGCGTCGCCGATCTCGCGGATGCTGGGCGGATAGCCACGCTCGGTCACCGAGGTGCGGATGACGTCGAGGACCGTGCGCTGACGCACGGTGAGATCCGCACCGGATCCCGATGTGACGGTGCCGGTAGCGCTTTCGTCACCCGTGTCGTCTGTGTGGGTCACCGTGTCCCGCCCTTCCGCTGGTCGATTTCGCCTTTCCGACGTTAGTCGTGCCACGCCGAAGTATCAAACATCTGTTCGAGCATGTCGGGCGTTTCGTGCTGACATCGCCTCCGCGGCGTGGTAGAAATCGAACATCAGTTCGTCGCACAGGTGTTCGAACAATGTGTGACACAGCGGCTTCACCAGCACTTCCTTCAGCAGCGGAGCACACCACCCCGGAGGTTCTTCCGATGAGCACAGCGACCAGCGCCCTGCGTTCCCACGACCACGCCGCCTACCCCGAGCCGATCGTCCGGCGTCGTCGCGACGCCCGTGCGCGACGGCCGTTCTCGCTCGTGCGCGGCGCCGGTGCCGGCTCGCTTGTTCGTCGCCCCGCGCCGGTGCCGCCGCCGCTGGTGGCGCGTCCCGAGATCGCGCGCGGGCCCGCCACCGAGGTGTTCGCCGCGTACGGGACCGACGGTCTGGCCGCCGCCCGCGACGTGCTCGTCGCGGCGTCGGCGCGGCCGGTCGACGCCGACCTCGATCGCGCCTTCGCCACGGTGCCGCAGACGGAAGCGCCCCGCCGCACGCGTGAGCCCGCCCGGACCGAGCGGGGGCCGCGGCAGGCGGGCCGTCGCGCCGACGCGGCGCTGTACGACCGCGTGTCCGGCACTCGGCGGGCGAGGGGAGTGCATCCGGTGCGCCGGGTCGAACAGGCCCAGATCGGTTTCGCCGCACTGGCGGTGGCGGCCCTGGTGACGGCGATCGTCGTCGTGGCCTTCCTCGGTCTGGCGCACCTGCGTGCCGGGAGCTTCGGTGATCGGTTCGAGCCGGCGAATCCCGGGATTTCGCAGTCGGTGGACGCCGGGACGGGCGGACTGTCCGGGACAGTCAACTAGGGTGAAAAGGCCTGGACAGAAAGGGTTTTCGGATCATCCGGGCCGTTCCGAAGATCAACGGCGTCGCCGAAAAGCGTCCCAGAACTAGAACGCGTTGCTACCGTGACGGGCATCCCGAACCGAGGCGGGTAGGGGCCTCGGCGTTACCGGTTGCGAGGTCATATGCGCCGCTCTTCGATCGTTGTGCTGCTCTGTCTGCTCCTCGGCGCGGTAGCGGCGCCACCGGCCGGCGCGGCTCCCGCGTACACCGGCTATCTCGATCTCCCCGCGCTCAACGCCGACGGCGAGTTCGGCGGCGGTCTGCACCCGGCACTGCCACTGACTGAGTCACCGCTGCGGGAAGCCCTGGCCGAGGCGCGCGCCGACGGCATCGCGCCCGCGCGCTACGCGACCCTGCTGCACCAGTATTGGCTCGTGGTCGCCACCGACAACGCGGCCATCGATCTGGCCGCCTGGGAGCCCGCGCGCGGCGTCGCCGCCAATTCGGCCACCTTCAGCCAGGTGTACGTCAACTACTTCCGCATCGCCGCGGCCCGGCCCGACTTCTACTGGGCAGGCCTGGCGGGGATCGCGGGCGGCTCCTTCGCCTCCGGCTTCTTCGACGTCGGTGACATCGGCGCGGTGCTCTCGGTCGGCGGGATCCACGAACTCGGGACCGCCGTCGCCGAGCTGCTGCGGGCCACCCCGCCCGAACTCGTCGCCGAGGTGCCCGCCGACATCACCGGGCTGGCGCTGCACGGCCCGCGCCTGACCGCCGCCGATCTCGCCTGGTACCAGACCCGGCTGATGATCATGCAGAAGCACATCTTCACCGACCTGGTCCCGCAGCACGAGGTCTACCTGGCCGAGGGGATGGCGGGCATCGAGGAACTGTTCGCCGCGGGCGTGATCGACGACAGCATGCGCGCGGCCTGGGCGGGCATCGACGGCGGCACCGCGGCGGGCCGGGCGGACTCGCTGGTCCGGATGACCGACCGCGAACAGAACCACATCGTCGCCGACCAGTGGGACGTCACCGCGGCCGGTCGCGACGGCATGGGCCGGGTCCTCACCTACGTCACCACGGTGGCGGGCAAGCCCGCCGTGCCCGGCGTGCGCGCGCCCGGCGTCTACGCGCCTGCGACGGTGCGCGCGGGCGGACTCGGCCTGCGGATGCCGCTGCCCGACTTCAACTGGGCCGACCGCGACGCGCGCTGGGCCTACATCACCGCGGACCTGGTGCCGCGCCATCTCGACCTCACCGCCGACCCGGCGCGCGCGGTGTCGGTCTTCGCCGAACCCTTCCCCGCCAAGCTCACCCGGGGCCGGATGTTCGCCCGGTTGCCCGAGCTGATCGCGGACCTGACCACGCAGTGGCAGGTGGTGCAGTAGTGACAGGTATTCTGTCAAGTGCCATGGAGTGCGCCTCGACGAAGGAACCCTCGGATGCATTGCCCGTATTGCCGTCACCCTGACTCGCGAGTCGTCGACTCGCGTGAAGTCGAGGAGGGTACGGCGATCCGCCGCAGGCGGTCGTGTCCGTCCTGCGGTCGCCGGTTCACCACCGTCGAGACCGCGATCCTGTCGGTGGTCAAGCGCAGTGGTGTCACCGAACCGTTCAGCCGCGAGAAGGTGATCGTCGGTGTCCGGCGCGCCTGCCAGGGCCGCGAGGTCGACGACGACGCGCTCAACCTGCTGGCCCAGCAGGTCGAGGACGCGGTGCGCGCCAAGGGCTCTCCCGAGGTACCCAGCCACGAGGTGGGTCTGGCCATCCTGGGTCCGCTGCGCGATCTCGACGAGGTGGCCTACCTGCGCTTCGCCTCGGTGTACCGATCCTTCACCAGCGCAGCCGATTTCGAGCGCGAGATCACCGAGATGCGCAAGGCGCGCGCGGCGGCCGTCGCCGCGCCGACCGACTGACCCGCCGGTCGGTCAGCGCCGGATCGCGCCGATCGCCTTCTCGATCCGCTTGGCCGACACCGGATACGGTGTGCCGAGCTTCTGCGCGAACAGGCTCACCCGCAGTTCCTCGATCATCCACCAGATCTCGGTGACGTCGCGGGCGTTGCGGCGGCCCTCGGGCAGGCTGCGGACCAGCTTGTCGTAGGCCGCCAGCATCCGGTCGACCTCGACCATGCCCTGGCGATCGCGCACGGCCGAGCCGGGCAGCGATTCCAGCCGCTGGGCCGCGGCGAGCAGGTAGCGGGGGAGTTCGCGCAGCCTGGCCCGCCCCCATTCGGCGACGAAACCGGGGAACAACAAGTCATCGAGCTGCTGGCGGACATCGTCGGCGATATCGGTCTCGGTGGTGTCGGCCAGGGCCGCGCGGGCCCGGTGCGCGGCCGACAGTACCGGCGCCACGGCCCGGATCAGCCCGGTGACGGCGCCGGCCAGCTGGGGCCGGACGGTGGCGACCAGCGCATCGAACTCCTGCGGGGTCCGGACCGGTCCGCCCGCGGCGGCGATGAGCTCGTCGGCGGCGGCCACCCGGCAGTCCTCGACCAGCTTGTCCAGCGAGCCGTCGGGGTTCTGGCTCAAGGCCAGCCGGTCGGCGGCGGGCAGCCCGGCGGTGACGGCGCGGGTGGAGGTCGGGATCGCGGCCAGCAGCAGGGTGCGCACGCCGGCGCGCATCGCGGCGGCCTGCTCGGCGGGCGAACTGAGCACCCGCACGGCCACCCCCTCGCCCTCGGGCACCAGCGCCGGATACCCGGTGACGGTCTGCCCGGCCACCTCGCGGCGCACGGTCGGCGCCACCGAACCCAGCGACTCCGACGTCCACACGGTGGCGGGCGCCCGCTCCGCGCCCGCCGTCGCCCGCGCCACCGAGGCCGACACCTGGGCGGCCAGCTGGGTTTTCAGCTGGGCGAGATTCTTGGACTTGGCGAGCACGGTGCCCCGGCCGTCGACCGCGGCGAAGGTCATCCGCAGATGATCGGGGAGCGTGCCGGGTGCGAGATCGTCGGCGGTGATGGTGACCGAACCCAGCCGGGAGAGCTCCCTGGCCAGCCCGGTGCGCAGCGGCTCGGCGCGGGGGACCAGCTCGCGCAGCGCGGCCGCCGCGAAATCGGGAGCGGGAACCACCTGGCGGCGCAGGGTCTTCGGCAGGGTCTTGATGAACGCGGCGGCCAGTTCCTCCCGCATGCCGGGGACCAGCCAGTCGAAGCCGACGGCCCGCACGTGCGCGAGCTGCTCGACCGGGATGCGCACCGTCACCCCGTCGTCGTCCTGGCCGGGCTCGAACTGGTAGGTCAGCGGGAAGCTGAGCTCGCCCTGGCGCCAGGCATCGGGGAAATCGGTCGGATCGAGCGCGGCGGCACCGGCGTTGACGACGGTGTCGGTCGAGAAGTCCAGCAGGGCGGGATCGGTGCGCTCGGCCTTGCGCCACCAGCTGTCGAAGTGCCGCACCGAGACGACGTCGGCGGGGACGCGCTGGTCGTAGAACTCGAAGAGCACCTCGTCGTCGACGAGGATGTCACGGCGCCGGGCCCGATGCTCGAGGTCGGCCACATCATCGATCAGCGCGCGGTTGCGGGCGAAGAAGCCGTGTCTGGTCTGCCATTCGCCCTGCACCAGGGCGTGCCGCAGGAACAGCTCGCGCGACAGTTCCGGATCGATCCGCCCGTAGTCGACGGGACGGCCGGTGACCAGCGGAACGCCGTAGAGCGTGGCCCGCTCGTAGGCCCGCGCCGCGCCCCGCTTCGACGACCAATGTGGTTCGGAGTAGGTGCGTTTCACCAGATCGCCCGCGAGCCGCTCGGCCCACTCGGGTTCCACCTTCGCCGCGATCCGGCCCCACAGCCGCGAGGTCTCCACCAGCTCGGCCGCCATCACCCAGCGCGACGGCTTCTTGGCCAGCGAGGACCCGGGGAAGATCATGAACTTGGCGTTGCGCGCGCCGAGGAACTCCCGCGACTCCGCTTCGCGCACCCCGATGTGCGAGAGCATGCCCGCCAGCAGGGACTGATGGATCTGCGCGCTCGGCCACGGCATGGCCTCGTCGGCGGCCGCGGCCGAATCCGCTGCTCCGCTAGCGACTTTCGCCGCCGTGGTGTCCGTCGCCGATCCCCGCTCCGGCCGCGCCCCGCGCCCGCGCCGGGACGAGCCGCGCTGTCGCGCCGACGACCGGTCGCCCGCCTCGGCGGCCGACAGCGGCTGCTCGCGGTCGGCAGCGCGTCCGCCGCCACGCCGCCCGCGCTGCGGGGCCGCACCGTCCTCGGTGGCCGCGTCGGTGTTCTCCCCGCGGGCGTTCCCGGCGTTCCAGCCGAGTCCCCGGGTGATGGTGCGCAGCTGACCGTGCAGGTCCTGCCACTCCCTGATCCGCAGATAGTGCAGGAACTCCTCGCGGCACATCCGGCGGAACTGGTTGGACGACAGCGACTTGCGCTGTTCGGTCAGGTAGTCCCACAACCGCAGGTAGGCCAGGAAATCCGACCCGTCGACGGTGAACCGCGCGTGCCGGGTGTCGGCGGCCTGCTGATGCTCCACCGGCCGTTCGCGCACGTCCTGGATGGACAGCGCCGCCACGATCACCAGCACCTCGTCCAGGCACCCGTTGCGGTGCGCTTCGACGAGCATGCGCGCCATCCGGGGGTCGACCGGCAGCTGCGACATCTCCCGGCCGATCGGGGTGAGCGTGAGATGGCCACCCGAATCCGCGTCGCCGTCCACCGCTTTCGCGCTGCCGTGGGCCAGCGCGCCCAGTTCCTCGAGCAGCGCGATGCCGTCGCGGATGGCACGGCGATCGGGTGCCTCGACGAACGGGAAGCTCTCGATGTCGCCCAGGCCGAGCGCCGTCATCTGCAGGATGACCGCGGCGAGATTGGTGCGCAGGATCTCCGGCTCGGTGAACGCGGGCCGCGACTCGAAATCGTCCTCGGAGTACAGCCGGATGCAGATGCCGTCGGCGACGCGGCCGCAGCGGCCGGAACGCTGCCGGGCCGAGGCCTGCGAGACCGGTTCGATCGGCAGCCGCTGCACCTTGGTGCGCATCGAGTAGCGGGAGATGCGGGCGGTGCCGGGGTCGACCACATAGCGGATGCCCGGCACGGTCAGCGAGGTCTCGGCGACGTTGGTGGCCAGCACCACCCGGCGGCCGGTGTGCGGGGCGAACACCTTGTGCTGCTCGGCCGCCGACAGGCGCGCGTAGAGCGGCACGATCTCGGTGCGGGGGAGTCTCAGGTCGCGCAGGGTGTCGGCGGTGTCGCGGATCTCGCGTTCGCCGGACAGGAACACCAGCACGTCGCCGTCGCCCTCGGCGAACAGCTCGGTGACCGCGTCGGCGATGGCGTCGGTGGGGTCGCGGTCGACGACGCGGGTGTCGTCCTCGTCGTCCTCGGCGCCGGGCAGCTCCAGCGACAGCGGGCGATAGCGCAGCTCGACCGGATACGACCGGCCCGACACCTCGACGATCGGTGCGGGCGTGCCCTGCGCGTCGGCGAAGTGGCGGGCGAACAGCTCGGGATCGATGGTCGCCGAGGTGATGATCACCTTGAGGTCGGGGCGCCGGGGCAGCAGCTGTTTCAGGTAGCCGAGCAGGAAGTCGATATTGAGGCTGCGCTCGTGCGCCTCGTCGATGATGATCGTGTCGTAGCGGCGCAGCAGCCGGTCGCGCTGGATCTCGGCGAGCAGGATGCCGTCGGTCATCAGCTTGACCAGCGTGCGGTCCGAGGCCTGGTCGGTGAAGCGGACCGTGTAGCCGACCACGTCACCCAGTTCGGTGCCCAGCTCCTCGGCGATGCGCTCGGCGACGGTGCGGGCGGCGAGGCGGCGCGGCTGGGTGTGGCCGATGGTGCCGCGGATGCCGCGGCCGAGCTCGAGGCAGATCTTGGGGATCTGGGTGGTCTTGCCCGAGCCGGTCTCGCCTGCCACGATCACGACCTGGTGTGCGGCGATCGCGGCGGCGATGTCGTCGCGGCGCGCGGAGACCGGGAGTTGTTCGGGGTAGGTGATGCGCGGAACCGCCGCGCGGCGATTCGCCACGCGGCTCTCGGCGGCGGCGATCTCCGCCTCGAGCGCGGGCAGATCCTCGGCGCGCGACCGGTCGAGCTTGCGCCGGAGCCGGTGTTCGTCGCGCAGCGAGACCTCCGCCAGGCGGGTGCGCAGCGCGCGGGTACCGGTGCTAGCTGTCCTGGTCATTGCGCCTACCAGCCTAGCGAAGGCCGCCACCGGTTTTCCCGGCACGCCGCCCACGGCCGGTGTCGCGGAGACCAACGACACACCGTCGGACCGGACCGTCGGCCCGCGCGTGTCCGGAGCGGTCGCCGTCGATGCCGCGACGCGACGCCGCAGACCGGCGTTTTCGCGGTCGGAGCGTGCGATGATCCCGAGATGAGCGCAGCGGCGGGCACGGCGTGGTGGATCAGGGTTCTGCGGATCGGGTTCGGCATCCTCGGTGCGGTCGCGCTGCTGTGGATTCCGCTGCGCAACATCGACTCCGCGACGTTCTCGCTCACCAACTACCTGAGCTACTTCACGGTCGAGTCGAACATCCTCGGCGTGATCGTGCTGCTGGTCGGCGGATTCCTCGCCCCGCAGGGCCGTGGCTGGCAGCTGTTCCGTGGCGCGGCGACGCTGTACATGCTGATCACCATGGTCGTCTACGCGGTCCTGCTCTCCCGGATCGACGTGATGCTCAACGACAAGTGGATCAACGACGTCATGCACCGGTACCTGCCGCTGGTGCTGCTGCTGGACTGGGTGCTGGTGTCGATGCCGGAGCGGCTGCGGCCGAGTCCCGCACTGGTCGGGCAGTGGCTGATCTACCCGCTGCTCTACGGCGCCTACAGCTTGATCCGCGGCCCGATCGTGGACTGGTATCCGTATCCGTTCATCGATCCGCGCCAGCAGGGCTACCTGTCGATGGCGATCGGGCTGGTCGTGTTGTCGCTGGTGTTCGCCGTCCTCGCGGTAGCCATGGCGTCGCTGGGCGATCTGCGGGCGTGGTGGCGGGAGCGCGCGTCCGCGGATTGAGACATCCGCGAGTCCGGCGAGCGCGGCCGGGCCGGTTCGGGTAAGTGTGGAGCCATGAATGCGCTCTGGCATGGATTCGCCGATATGGGTGCCGTCACTCGGGACGGTCCGTTCGTCGTCGCTCGCGGTGACGGTGCCTACGTCTACGACACCGCGGGCACGCGGTACCTCGACGCCACCGCCGGGCTCTGGTTCGCCAATGTCGGGCACGGTCGCGCCGAGATCGCCGACGCGGTCGCCGAGCAGTTGCGCACCATCGCGCACTACTCCAACTTCGGTGACCTCACCGAACCGCCGACCCAGGAACTGGCCGAGAAACTGTCGGCGATCGCGCCGGTACCGGGCAGCAAGATCTTCTTCACCTCCGGTGGCTCGGACTCGGTGGAGACCGCCGCCAAGCTGGCTCGCCGCTACTGGCACGAACTCGGCCGCACCGACAAGAAGATCCTGGTCGGCCGCCGCCTGGCCTACCACGGCATGCACTACGCCGGCACCTCGATCGGTGGTCTGGCCGGCAACCGGGAGGGGTACGGCGAACTCGTCGCCGACACCCGCACCGTCGAATGGGACGACGCGAAATCGCTGCTCGCCCTGATCGAGGACATCGGCGCCGAGCAGATCGCGGCCTTCTTCTGCGAGCCGATCATCGGCGCGGGCGGGGTGTACCTGCCGCCGGAGGGGTACCTGGCCGAGGTGCGCCAGATCTGCCGCGACAACGACATCCTGTTCGTCGCCGACGAGGTGGTCACCGGTTTCGGCCGGATCGGCGGCACCTGGTTCGCCTCCACCAAGTTCGCCCTCGAACCCGACCTCGTCACCACCGCCAAGGGCCTGACCTCGGGCTACGTGCCGATGGGCGCGGTCTTCATCGCACCGCACCTGGCCGAGCCGTTCTTCGCGGGCGGCGTCTGGTGGCGGCACGGCTACACCTACGGCGGGCACGCGGGCGCGGCGGCCGCGGCGCTGGCCAACCTCGCCATCGTCGAACGCGAAGGGCTGCTCGCGGAGGCGGCCCGCCTGGAGAGCACCCTGCACACGCTGCTCGCGCCGCTGGCCGAGCATCCGCGCGTCGCCGAGGTACGCAGCGGGCTCGGTGCGGTGGCCGCGGTGCAGCTGGCCGATCCGTCCGAGGGTCCCGGCCTGGTGAAAACCCTGCGCGAGCACGGCATCTCGGGTCGCGCCGCCGGTCAGGGCGCCATGCAGATCTCGCCGTCGTTCGTGATGACCGACGCGCAGGTCGCCGAGCTCGTCGAGGGCTTCACCCGCGCCCTGGGCTGAGCACGGGGCCGGTGGCTAGAGGGCCAGCGTGAAGAACTGGCTGTGTGGATCGAGGACGTAGTCGGCGAAGGGCGCGCACTCGGTGAACCCGTGCCGTAGGTAGAGGCGGCGGGCGGGTGCGAAGTACGCGTTCGAGCCGGTTTCCAGGCTCAGTCGCGCGTAGCCGCGTCGTCGCGCCTCGGCGACGATGTCGGCCAGCACCCGCGCGGCGACGCCGCGGCCGGTGAACCCGTCGGCGGTGCGCATGGACTTGATCTCGCCGTGGCCCGCGTCGAGTTCCTTGAGCGCGCCGCAGCCGGCCAGTTCGGCGCCCGCCCAGGCACTCCACACCGTGACCGCGGGATCGCGCAGGGCGGCCAGGTCGAGGGCGTGCATGCTGTCGGCGGGGGAGTTGGCGGCCATCTCGGTGTGATGGCCGGTCAGCAGGTCGCGGATCGGGGCGTCGGAGAGGTCGTCGACCGTCACGCGCAGTGCCTGCGCCGAGGCCACGGAGGGTGCGTCGGACATCGGTCCATGATCCGTCATCTCCCGCGGGTGCTCTCGCCTGGGGGCAAACCCGCCCGCGGGGACACCGGTCGATGCGAGCATGGGGTGCGCGGGTCTCGACTCGAAGGTGGTGGGGTGTGGCCGAATTCGTTGAGCACTATGCACTCGTCCGGTGGCCGGTGGTCGCCGCGTTCGTGCTCGCGACGATCATCGTCGCGCGGCGGTTGACCGGCCGGGTGGCGCCCGGGCACCGGGTCGACGCGGCGGCCGACAGCGCCCACCTGCTCATGTGCCTGGTGATGCTGGCCATGCTGATCTTCCCCGCCGCGACCCATCCGCTGGCCGTGCGCGGTGTCCTCACCGCGCTCACGGTCGCCTTCGCGATCCTGCTGGCCGAGCGCGTCGTCGGCCTGCGGGCGGGTGCTGCCGGGGGTCCCGACGGGGTCATGGCGCTCGGCTACCACACCCTCGCTGCCGCGGCGATGTTGTACGCGATGGCCGGGCACGGCGGCGGGCACACGGTGAGTGGACCGGCCTGGCCCGCGCTGGCGCTGGCCGCGTTGTTCGCGCTGGACGCCCTGCTCGCGCTCGGCACCGTCGGTCACGGACCGCGCCCGCACCGGTTCGTCCACCCGGCCGGTGCCCATCCACTGAGCTCGGCGCTGATCCCCCATGTGGTGATGGATATCGGTACCGCCTTCATGCTGATCGCCGCGATCGGGCGGTGAATACCGATCCACAACCGCTCGCGCTGCGAATTGCCGTTGTGTGGACAGGAATTCGACGATGAACCGGCAGCGTGGTCCCGACCCGGCGGTCGGTGGCGTCGAGCGGTCCGTCCCCGACCTCCCGTCCGAGCCGGACGACCGCGAGGCGCTGCGCACCCTCTTCCGGGCCACCGGTGCGGCGGCCTTCGGGCTGGCGCTGCGGGTGCTGCACCGGCGGGGTGCGGCTGAAGACGTTGTCCGCGAGGGATATCGGCGACTCCGCACGACCCCGTGGACGGCCGACGCCGAGCCGCCGGACCCACCGGCCGACCTCGCGGACGACCACGGTCCCGATCTCGGGACGCCCTGGGGCCGTTCGGCATTCGTCGGCGGGCAGCGGCGGGACCCCGGCTCCGACACCGGCTTCGGCCGGGGCGCGGTCTACGGCCGCGACGGCTCCCGGGTCGGCGGCGACCTCCCGCCGGTGGGCGAGCCAGAACTGCCCGCGCCCTACCGGGGGCGCGGCGAACCGCAGTTCGACGCCGAGCAGACCTGGCTGCTCGCTCAGGTCCACCGGCTCGCGATCCAGCGACTGCGGCTGGACCGGCACGACCGCGACGACATGCCCTGGCTCGCCGCGTCGGCCCGGCTCGGCTTCGCCGATCCGCTCGACAGCCACTGCGAGGTGTTCGTGCTCGCCTACTACGGCGGGCGCACCTACCGCGCGATCGGGCGCGAACTGGGCCTGCGGGTCCCCGTCGTCACCCGGCTGCTCGCCGAGGGCGTGGAGCGGCTGGCCGAGCAGCGCACCATCCGCGTCGGCAGCACGCGGCACTGGTGTCCACCGGGCTCGGTGCTCGCCCTCGCCGACGCCTACGCCCTCGACGCGGTCGCCGAACTCGAACACCACCACATCGAGAACAAGCTGGCCACCATGACCACGCCCGGTCTCGCGCAATTCGCCGACCGGGTCCGCGGTGTGCACGACGTGCTCGCGCGCCTGGCGGCCGACGACCAGCGCACCCCGCCCCGGCACCTGGAGACCCGCATCCTCGCCGACCTGGCCGGACCCGGCACCCCACGGCGCGGGCACTGGACCGCCCGCCCACCCTGGCTACGCCGCTTCGGCGGCCCGCTGGGGAGCTGAGCTCAGAGCACCACCACGTGGTCCTCGGCGACCCGGCCGCCGAGCCGCACCCAGCCGTCGGAATCCCATTCGGTGTAGAGCTGGGACCCCTGGCCCTGGGTCACCACCAGACCGCGGCGCAACTGGGCGGTGAGCGCGACCGCCGCCGCGCCGGTGGCCTCGTCCTCGGCGATGCCCATGGCGGGGGCGAACATGCGGGAGCGCAGGGCGCCGCGCGGTTCGTCGGTCCAGGTCCAGAAGTAGTGCTGGCCCGTGCTGAAGTCGTCGGGCCGCAGCAGCGCCAGTTCCTCGGCCGTGGCCAGCTCGTGGAAGGTGAAGTCGGGCGCCCATTCGGCGCGGGCGGTGATCCAGGTCAGGCCGTCGGTCTGGGCGACGGCGACGGGTCCCGCGGGGACCTGGAGGGTGTGTACCGGCGTGCGCTGCACGGCCAGCCACCACGCGGTGCCGACGCTCGGATGCCCGGCGAACGGCAATTCCACGGTGGGCGTGTAGATCCGGATGTCGGCGATCCCGTCCACGGGGTCCTGCACGACGGTGGTCTCGCTGAAGCCGAGCCGCGCGGCCAGCTCCTGCTTGTCGAGCGCGACGACGTCACCCGCGCGGGCGATGCCGAGCGCGTTGCCGAGCTGCCCGGCGGGGTCGGTGAACACTCGGACGACCTCGACCTGGATGTCCGGGGCATCGGGCACATCATGTGCGTTCATGATCGCGAGCCTACCGGCCGGTACGCGGGCCCGGCAGGATCGCGCGCCCGGTCGTGTCCTCGGGAAACGACCGCGGCCCCCGACCGGATCCCGGTCGGGGGCCGCGGGGCGCTACCTCAGACGGCGGCCGAGGCCAGGGCCTCGGTGGACTGCACCGCCTGGCCGACACCGGCGACGATGGCCGCCGCGCGCAGCGACTCGAAGATCACCTCGCGCGAGGCACCGGCCTCACGCAGCGTCTTCTCGTGCGCCTCCAGGCAGTGCGCGCAGCCGTTGATCGAGGAGACCGCGAACGACCACAGCTCGAAGTCGGCCTTGTCGACACCGGGGTTGCCGATGATGTTCATCCGCAGGCCGGCGCGCAGATCGTCGTAGCGGCCGTCCAGGAACGCCTTGCCGCGGTAGAACACGTTGTTCATGCCCATGATCGACGCGGCGCCCAGCGCGGCCTCGTAGGCCTCGGCGGACAGCACGTCGGCGGCTTCCTCGGCGATCTCGCGCAGCGTGGTGGCCGAGCGGGTCGCGGCGGCCGAGGCGAGCAGGGTGCCCCACAGCTGCTGCTCGCTGAGCACCGTCGTGCGCGCGATCGACGACAGATTGAGCTTGAGGTCCTTGGCGTACTCGGGGAGGGAGTTCTTCAGGTTCTCGATGCTCATGACAGTGGGGCTCCTCTGGGTGTTCGGTGGGGACGGGTGGATCAGACGCTGGCCGAGAGCAGTTCGCCCGCGTTGATGGTCGGATCGCCCTTCTTCCAGTTGCAGGCGCACAGCTCGTCGGACTGCAGGGCGTCGAGCACGCGCAGCACCTCGTCGACGTTGCGGCCGACCGAACCGGCGGTCACCGAGACGAACTGCACCTCGTTGTTCGGGTCGACGATGAAGGTGGCGCGATCGGCGACGCCGTCGGCGTTGAGAACGCCGGTGGCGGCGGCCAGCTCACGCTTGAGGTCGGACAGGATCGGGAAGGGGAGGGTCTTGAGATCCTCGTGCTGGGCGCGCCACTGGAAGTGCACGAACTCGTTGTCGACCGAGGCGCCGAGCACCTGGGCGTCACGGTCGGCGAACTCCTCGTTCAGCTTGCCGAAGGCGGCGATCTCGGTGGGGCACACGAAGGTGAAGTCCTTGGGCCAGAAGAACACGATTCGCCACTTGCCCGCGTGGTCGTCGCTGGTGATCTGGGTGAAGTAATCGTCCGGCTGCTGCGCGTCGACCTTCGACAGGTCACCTCCGATGACTGCCTTGAGGTTGTATGCCGGGAACTGGTCGCCGATGGTCAGCAGAGCCATGCTCATCTCCTCATTCGTGGTGTGGTCGCGCTCGTCGTGTGAGCCCGCGGTGATCTTGCCGAAAGCGTACTGAAAGGTAAAGCCGATCGCTCGTCGTACACTGATAGGCGTGACTGATCAGACTTATCAGCCAACCCTGTCGCAGCTGCGTGCGTTCGTCGCCGTGGCCGAATATCGGCATTTCGGCACCGCCGCAGCGCGTTTGACTGTGAGCCAACCCACGTTATCGCAGGCACTGGCATCACTGGAAAACGGCCTCGGACTGCAGCTCATCGAGCGCAGCACCCGTCGCGTGCTGGTCACCGCGGCCGGGATGCGGCTGCTGCCGCAGGCGATGGCGACCCTCGAGGCGGCCGACCGTTTCGTGGCCTCGGCGACCGGTGACGGACTCGGCGGCGTGCTGCGGCTGGGCATTATCCCGACCGTCGCGCCCTACGTGCTGCCGGACCTGCTGCCCGAGCTGCGCCGCAAACTGCCCGCGCTGGTGCCCCAGGTGGTGGAGGACCAGACCGCCCGGCTGCTCGACGGGCTGCGCACCGGCGTGCTCGACGTCGCCCTGCTCGCGTTGCCCACCGACGCCCCCGGCCTGGTCGAGATCCCGCTGTACTCCGAGGAATTCGTGCTCGTCACCCCGCGCGGGCACGAGCTGGCCGGGCGCACCGACCTGGCCGCGCCGGTGCTGGCCGACATGCCGTTGCTGCTGCTGGACGAAGGCCACTGCCTGCGCGACCAGACGCTGGAGCTGTGCCGCACCGCCGAGGTGCACCCCGGCGCGGTCGGCGACACCCGCGCCGCCTCGCTGACGACCGTGGTGCAGTGCGTCGCGGGCGGCCTCGGGGTGACCCTCATTCCGCAGATGGCCGTGGCCACCGAGACCGCGCGGGCCACCCTCGACACCGCGCGCTTCGCCGATCCCGCGCCCGGCCGCACGATCGGGCTGGCATATCGGGGGTCATCCGCGCGGGCCGAGGATTACGAATACCTCGCAGCTGTGATCCGATCGAAGCGGCCCTTTTAGATCTCATCTGTTCGTACGACGATATTCCGGGCCGTCGGTGCTGTCCTTTATAGGGTGACGATTCCGTCGTGGGATCGGCACGACAAATGTGGGAGACAGTCGAAGGAATGGCCATGTACAAAGTACGTTCAACCATCGCGGTGCTCGCTTGTGCGCCGATGATCGCTCTAGGTGCCGGCGTCGCCGGCGCAGCACCGGCGGCGGACCCCGTCCCCGTCGCACCGGTTCCGGTTCAGGTCGAGCCCGTTGTGTTGTCACCGTTCATCACGATCCCCGGTGCCTTCCTCGCATGCGGCATCGTCCTGATCACCGTTCCCTTCTTGTACCCGGTCTGCGTGGTCTGACACGCAGATGCCGACAACGAGAAGCAATCGAGGCACTCCCGCACTTCAGCGCGGGAGTGCTCCTACGACATGGGGTCGGTGGTGGATCGCCGCCGCCACGCTGCTGCTGGTCTGGGGCACCGTCGGCACTGTCGGGACGGCGCAGGGAGCCGCCCCGGTGACGCTCGGTGGTGGCTCCGGCATCGTCCTCGACGACGGCTCGACCTGCACACTCACGACGATCGGCTGGGATGGTGCCGGTCGTCTGGTCGGCTTCACGGCCGCGCACTGCGCTGCCGCCGGTGAGGGCATGGGAGTGGCCGCCGAGGCCGATCCCGAGGCAGGCAACGTCGGCACGATCGCGCTGCTCGGCAGCGATCTCGACTACGCGGTCATCGCCTTCGACGAGAGTGCGGTGATCCCGGTGAACCGGGTCGGCTCGACCACGATCACCGACGTCGGCGTGCCCGCCCAGTTCCCGGCTGTCGCCTGTAAGGAAGGACGGACAACAGGGCAGACCTGTGGGCTGGTCTACGGAGACGTCTTCGGTGGCGCCTCGTGGACGCTGACCCAGATCTGCGTGATCCTCGGTGATTCCGGCGCGCCCGTCGTCGTCGGTTCGACGCTCGTCGCGATCGTCAACGGCTATATCGGGTTGCCGTGCATCGGCCCGCAGGTCGGCGCGAATTTCTCGCTGATTCTCGCGGATGTCGACGCACGCGGCGGAATCGGTGCAGGATTCCATCCGATTTGATTGCGAATAGTTACTGCGCGGAAATGGCAGTGGTCAGCAGGAGCCGAACCAATTCCGCCTGTCGGTGTGTTTTCGTCTTCGCGAAAATATGCTGCAGGTGCGTGCGGGCGGTGAATACCGAGACGGAGAGCTGATCGGCGACGGCGGGCAAGCCGTCGCCGCGCAGCACCCCCATGGCGACCATGGTCTCCGCGTCGGTCAGGCCGTACAGATCGTGCAGGGCCTCCGGCTCCGGCTCGGGGTCGTGATCCGGATCGACGAGCAGGAGCAGCACCGCGCGGTGCCACAGTCCGTCGCCGGCGATGCCGTCGAGCGGGGACACCCGCAGAATCAGCGGCTTGCGGCCGGAACAGCGGGTGACGGCCACGTTGCCGCTGGAGAATCCGGGGTCGGCGGCGCAGTTGATCAGGTCCCTGAGCTGTTTCTGGGTGGTCGGGGATCCGGCCCGCAGACAGCCGAAGGCGTCCACCGACAACCCGTCGGACGCCTCGGTGATCCGCTCGGCCATCGAGTTGGCGAACACCAGTGCCGCGTCGGTGGTGACGATCATGATCCCGTAGTGCGCCTGCTCCAGGGTCGCGAGCGCGAAGGCCCGGTCCCGGGACAGTTCGACCAGCTTGGACTGGGTGCGCAGCGCGCCGCGCAGGTGCGGCACGAGCACCCGCAGCAGCGCCAGGCCCGCGGGATGGCCGGTGATCGACTGGTGATCGGGCATCGTCAGGCAGATCCACGACGACGGGCGATCGTCGCTGAGCCGGGCCAGGAAGCTGTTGGACAGGCCGTTCGCACTGACCTGGTCGGCGAGCGCGCTGCCGTGCTCCGGAACGGCGAACAGGTCGTCGCTGGTGGCGGTGCTGCCGACCGGCAGCTGTTGGACCCGCTCGGCGACGCGCTCGAGCTGCGCGGGCAGATCCGGCGGGCTGCTGGCCCCCGCGGATTTGATCGCGAACCGGTCACCGACCGGATCGGCGATGACCAGGAAGCCGTGGACCGCGCCGAAGGTGTCGGTGATCTCCCCGATCACCGAGTCCCACCGGTCCGGGTCGTTGCCCGCGCCGTAGATCGCGGCGATCAAGTTCGAAAAACGTTGTAGCGCTATCGACATGATGGCCCTTCCTCGGCCACGGGTTGTCGGCGCGCTGCCGTTGTGCGGCGAGCGCCGCCCGGGAAGTCCCAACCTTCGAATCGTAATCGATCTTCGGGCGCGGCGAAATGCTCGCCGATGTCTTCCGGCCGCGGACTCAGGCGGCTCACCTGCTATCTTGAACGTCGTTCAATTCCATGGTGAAGGATGTCCGCTGTGTCCGATATCGAGAAATCCCCTAAGCCCGCGGTCGGTTTCGCCGCGCGGGACCTGGCGCAGATCGCGGTGTTCGCCGCGCTGATCGCCGCCCTGGGGCTGCCGGGCGCGATCACCGTCGGATTCAGTGGCGTGCCGATCACCCTGCAGACCCTCGGTGTGATCCTGACCGGCGCGATCCTCGGCGCGCGCAAGGGCACCGCCGCCGTCGCGGTGTTCATCGCGCTGACCCTGATCGGCCTGCCGCTGCTCTCGGGTGGTCGCACCGGCCTGACCGCGCTGGCCTCGCCGACCGCGGGCTATCTGATCGGCTGGATTCCCGCCACGCTGGTGATCGGGTCGCTGACCGCGCTTATCCTGCCGAAGTACCCGATCGTGCCGGGCCTGCTGATCAACGCGCTCGGCGGCATCCTGGTCATCTACCTGTTCGGTACCGCCGGCCTGCTGGTCCGCACCGACCTTGGGCTCTGGGCCGCCATATCGACCAACTTCGCGTTCGTGCCGGGCGACCTGGCCAAGGTCGTCATCGCCACCGTGGTGGCCAAGGGCGTGCACCGGGCCTATCCCGGACTGATCCGTGGCTGAGCGCGCGGGTCGGCGGCGCGCGTGAGCGAGATCGTCCTCGACGGGGTGGGCCACCGGTTCGGCGACCGGACCGTCCTGCGCGAGATCGACCTGCGGATCACCGAACAACGGGTCGGGCTCATCGGCGCCAACGGCTCGGGGAAGTCGACGCTGGCGCGGATGCTCAACGGCCTGCTGAAGCCGACCTCGGGCAGCGTCACGGTCGACGGGATCGACGCTGCCCGCAAGGGTGCCCAGGTGCGGCGCAAGGTCGGCTTCGTGTTCACCGATCCCGACACCCAGATCGTGATGCCGACCGTCACCGAGGACCTGGCGTTCTCGCTGCGGCGCAGCGGCCTCGGCCGCGCCGAGATCGCGGCCAGGGTGACCGGGATGCTGGACCGATTCGGGCTGAGCGCGCACGCCGACCATCCGGCGCACCTGCTCTCGGGCGGGCAGAAGCAGTTGCTCGCGATCGGTTCCGCGCTGATCCGCGAGCCCGAGGTGATCGTCGCCGACGAGCCGACCACCCTGCTCGACCTGCGCAACGCCCGCCGGGTGTCGGAGGCGCTGAACGCCCTCGACCAGCAGGTGATCGTGGTGACACACCAGCTCGCCCTGCTCGACGGCTTCGACCGAGTCGTGGTGCTGGACAACGGGTCCGTCGCTTACGACGGCCCGCCCGCGGACGCGGTCGGCGCGTACCGGCGGCTCGTCGAGTGATCGGCCTATACCGTCCCGGCGATTCCCCGCTGCACCGGATGCCCGCGGGGGCGAAGCTGGTGCTGCTCGTCGTCGCGATCGTCGCGATGACCGTCTTCGTGCGCGGTCTGCCGGGGGTGGGTGTGCTCGTACTTGCGATCGCCTGCCTGTTCGCGCTCGCGCGGATCTCCTGGCGGGTGGCGCTGGCGCAGATCCGGCCGGTGCTGTGGATGACGCTGATCATCGGTGTGTTCCAGCTGTTCACCACCTCGCCGACCCGGGCGGTCGTCGTCTGCGCTGTGCTGCTCGCCTCGGTCGCGCTCGCGGCGCTGGTCACCGTGACGACCAGGGTCACCGACCTGCTGGACGCCCTCACCCGCGCGCTCGGGCCGCTGCGCCGGGTCGGGGTGGATCCCGAGCGGGTGGGGCTGCTGCTGGCCCTGGCCATTCGCTGCGTTCCGTTGCTGGCGCAGATCGTGCACGACGTCGCCGAGGCGCGCCGCGCTCGCGGGGTGTCCTGGTCGGCGACGGCCCTGGTCACGCCCGTGCTGGTGCGCGCGTTGCGGACCGCCGATGCGATGGGGGAGGCGCTGGCGGCGCGCGGCGTCGACGACGACTGACGAATACCTCTTGCGATTAGTAGACGACCGGTCGTATAGTCGTTCGCATGGCACGGCCCCGACGTAGCGACGACACCCGAGCACTCCTGATCGAGGAGGGCGCGGTCGGTCTGCTGTCCAACGGTTATCACGGCACCGGCATCAAGCAGGTGCTCGACAAGGTCGGCGTGCCGAAGGGGTCGTTCTACAACTACTTCGACAGCAAGGAGAGCTTCGCGCACGCGGTGATCGAGCATCACTCGCTGTGCGTGCAGCGCAACCTGGCCGAAGCCTTCGGCGGCGCCCCCGACGCGCTCACCGGACTGCGCCGCTTCTTCGGCACGCTGACCGCGGACTTCGTCGCCGCCGACTACACCGGCGGCTGCCTGATCGCCAATCTCGGCGGTGAACTCGAGGGCAGCGAGACCTTGCGCACCGCGCTCTCGGCGGCTTGGGCGGCCTGGCGCGACGGCGTCGCGGGCGCCCTGCGGACCGCGCAGGCCGAGGGGACGGTGCGCGCCGACATCGATGCCGTCGACCTCGCCGATCTGCTGCTGGAGTCGTGGGAGGGTGCGGTCATCCGGATGAAGATCGACCGCACCGTCGAGCCGCTGGACAAGTGTCTGCGCCGCCTGCTCGACGACTACTTCCGGCCGTAACCAAAGCCCTATCTCGCGTCCCAACCCTGCCGGTCGTCCATCCTAAGACGACCGGTCGTATCCGAACTCGAAAGGAACAGTCGATGTCGACTCCGAAGACGGTCGTCGTGACCGGGGCATCCAGCGGAATCGGGCGTGATGTCGCCCGCGCCTTCGTCGCCAGAGGCGACGCGGTGGTCCTGGGCGGGCGCGACGCGGACAAGCTCGCCGCCGTCGCCGCGGAACTGGACGCGCCGGATCGCGTGGCCACCGTGGCCGGTGATATCGGCTCGCCCGCAACGGGATCGGCATACGTCCGCGCCGCTCTGGAGCGATTCGGTCGGGTCGACGCGCTGATCAACAGCGCGGGCGTGTTCGGCGCGACCCCCTTCGTCGACGTCACCGAGTCCGAGCTCGACCGCTATCTCGGTGGCAACCTCAAGGGCACCTACTTCACCACCCAGGCCGTGGTGCGCCAGCTGCTCACCCAGGGCGACGGCGGCAGCGTCGTCAATATCGGCACCGTGCTCATCGACCACGCGATGACCGGGCTGCCCGCGTCGGCAGCGCTGATCAGCAAGGGCGGCGTGCACGCCCTGACCACCAGCCTGGCCGCCGAACTCGCGCCCGCCCGGATCCGGGTGAACGCGGTCGCGCCCGGCATCATCCGCACCCCGCTGTTCGGTGACGGTGACGAGCGCGCCGCCGCGGGCGCTGCGCTGCTCGGCCGGATCGGCGAGGTCGCCGACACCACGGCGGCCGTGCTGTACCTGACCGACGCCGAGTTCGTCACCGGCCACATCCTCCCCGTCGACGGCGGGTTCATCTCGGGTAGAGCGGCGTAGAAAGGAAACCAAACCATGCCGTATGTCAACATCAAGGTCACCGACGAAGGGGTCACCCCGGAGCAGAAGGGTCAGCTGATCAAGGGTGTCACCGACCTGCTGTTCGAGGTGCTCGGCAAGTCGCCCGACAGCACCTACGTGGTGATCGACGAAGTGGCGCTGACGGATTGGGGCGTCGGCGGGGTCAACGTCGCCGAGTATCGCGCCCAACGCGCGGCGCGCGGCTGAGGGTGCCACGGTGCGCCGGGTGCGGGCTCTCCCGCGCCCGGCGCGCCGCCGTTCGTCAGGCCGGGCCGTCGAACGGCACCGCGGCGTCGAGGGCGAACCAGCCCATCGGGATCCGCTTCCCCCGGGTCAGGAAGTAGCTCGGGCCCAGCCACAGATCCGGCTCGATCTCCCGCAGTTCGTCGTAGATCCGCCGGGCGGGCCGCCGCGAACCGACTCGCGGATCGTCGTAGTCGAACAGCACCGCCGCGCGCCCGTCGAGCACGGAATCACCCACCGTGGCCACGAAATTCAGCGCCCGCATGCCGCCGAGCAGACGGAAGACGTTGTGGCCGACCGCCACCCCGCCGTCCACGTGACGAAACGATTTCGCCACCCAGAAATACGACGGCCGCGCCATCACCGGCCCGAGCACCCGCTCGGCGGACCCGGGGAACGACCGCATCGTCACATCACCGTCGAGCCGCGCGAAGTCGCGTTCGGTCACCGCGGGCGCCGCGTCGAACAGCGCGCGGAACTCGGTGAGCCCGGCCCGCGACAGGGCGTCCAGGCGCGGGCGATGGCCCGACGGCGCGCGGACCGGCATCAGACCGTCGGCGGACAACGGTGTCGGCGTCATGAGCGGACTCGATTCTGTCGATGCTGTGCATCTTGCATACTGCCAACGTTCGGCGAGCCACGACACCGGAATCGGCAGCCCGGTGGTGATCCGCGGAAACGACGAAGGCGGTGACCCGGGTCCGGGTCACCGCCTTCGGTGGCTGTCGCGAAGCGAGCTCAGGCGCGCAGGGCGTAGGGCTCGATCGCGCCGCGCTCGAGGGCGCGGGCGTCGATGGTCTCGGCGCGGTAGGGGAGCAGGGCCAGGCGGTCGGTCATGCCGCGCACCGGGTCGTCGATCTTCTCGTTCAGGCCGAACAGGAAGGTCCACTCGTGCTCGTCGCTGCCGTAGGGGACCACGGTGGCGAACTGCTCGTGGAACCGGCCCCACGAGCGCTTGAGGGTCTCGTTGCGCCACATGGTCGCGCAGCCGGCCTGGGCCGACAGCACGCCGCCGGGCGCCAGCAGTGCCTTACATCGGGACAGGAACTCCGCCTCGTAGAGGCGGTTGTGCTGGGCGTCCTCGACGCGCTCGTCCGGCAGATCGATGACGATCACGTCGTAGCGGGTGCCCGCCTCCTGCGCGTTGGCCAGGAAGTCCCAGCCGTCGGCGTAGTGCACGTGCACCGGACCCTCGCCGGCGACCGCGGCCGCCAGTTCCTCGGTGGTGTAGCCGTAGGGCAGGTGCCGGGCGCACAGCTCGACCTCGCGCTGGTCGATGTCGACGTGGTCGACCAGGGTCGCGCCCGCCGCCACCGACATCTGCGAGGCCACACCCTCGCCGGAACCGATGATCAGCACCCGGTCCAGCTTCTCGGCCAGCACGAACGCCGGGACCATCATGGCCTCGTGGTAGGTGACCTGGGAGAACTCGGTGGACTGGCGGTCGTCGTCGGAGAACAGGGAGATGCCCTGATCGGTCCGCGCGATCACCATGTGCTGGAACGGGGTGTTCGTGTCCACGATCACCTCGTGCAGATCCCAGATCCGGGTCAGGCCGTCGCCCACCGGTTCGTAGATCTTCTCGGCACCGTGGCCGCGCTGGACGACCTTCATACGAACATCCTTGGGAGACAACTTGTCTCGCAGGAGTTCTACCGCCTTCGTCGCACCGGCGCCGATGCTGCCGCAGGTGAAGACGTCGACGAAGATGTCGCCGGACTCCGGATAGGTGTGAATCGAGGCGTGGGACTCCGACAACAGGGCGAGGACGGTCACCCCCTGCGGATCGAACTTTTTGTGAACGACATCGCAGATGGTGACGCCCGCCGCGATCAGAGACTCACGCAACGCCGATTCGAGTCGTTCGAGATCGTCACACAGGTCTGTGTCGACACCACCGAACTCGGCCAGCACGTGCCAGCCGGTGAATTCCGCCGTCATGGGCAAACTCACTCTCGCTCAGCGCCCGAGACATGAACGGTCAAGGGCGGAAAACCATTGAAGGACACCGACGAATAACTCGCGGTATAGGCGCCGGTGTCGAGGATCTGGATCTGATCACCGGCTCGCAACGTGGTCGGCAGAAGGACCTTCGTGCGTTGATACAGTACATCGTCGCCGTCGCAGGTCGGACCCGCGACCACCGCCTCATCCACCGGATCGCCGTCGCGATCGGTGACGAACCGGTAGGCGATGTACTCGTTCTCCGTCTCGGCCATACCGTTGTACCGGCCGATGTCGAGATACACCCAGCGCCGGCCATCCGGCGCGAATCGCACGCCGACGACCTCGGCGTGAATGGTGCCCGCGTTGCCCACCAGCGCGCGGCCGGGTTCGACGACCAGGCCGGTGGACTCGGGCAGGAACTCGGCGGCGGCCGCGGTCATGGCGGCCGCGATCGCGTCGAGTTCGGGGGCCGCGTCGACGTAGGAGATCGGCAGGCCGCCGCCCACGTTGACCGCGGCGACGTGAATGTCCTTGTCCGCCAACGCGGTCACGATCTCACCGGCCTGCCGGATGCCGATCCGCCAGGCGGCCGGATCGAGCTGCTGGGAGCCGACGTGGAAGTACGGGCCGCCCACCACCAGGCCCAGATCGCGGGCGCGCACCAGCAGCCGCAGCGCCTCGCTCGGCGCGCAGCCGAACTTGGTGCCGAAGGGGGTGCGCGACTCCGGCGCCGAGGACAGGAACCGGCACTCGACCTCCGCGCCGGGGGCGTGCTCGGCGATGCGCAGCAGATCGTCCTCGGTGTCGAAGGCGTAGCGGCGCACCCCCAGGGCGAAGGCGCGCGCGATGTGGGCGCTCTTCTTGATGGGGTTGCCGTAGCAGAGCTTGCCCGCGTCGATCCCCAGGCGCAGCGCCTGGTCGATCTCGCCGATGCTGGCCACGTCGAACTCGGCGCCCTCGGCGTCGAGCAGGGTCAGCAACTCGTCGACCGGTGCCGCTTTCACCGCGTACCTGATCCGGGTGCCCCGGCTGCGCCGCGCCGACACGGCGGCTGCGAGAGTTCGGTAATTGGCACGTACCCGTTCGGGGTAGATGACAAGGTACGGGGATTCGGGCATAGTTGAACTTTCGGTCGGCGGCCGGGAGAGACTATCAGCGGCGCCTACCCAACAACGAATCCGTCAAACATTCGTCATTTTCGACGATAGTGAACGGGTATCACTCAGCCCGCTGACACCGTGACCTCGTCGAACACGACCTCGCCCGCGGCGTCGGACTCCTCCAGATCGACGATGGCCGTCAGCGCCCAGCCGTGGTCCCCGGCGGGGTCGTCGAGCACCTGGCGTACGTTCCAGAAACCCGGCCGCTGCTCCACCTGGAACAGCTGCGGGCCGCGGGCGTCGGGGCCGGTGCCGATCGTGGCGTACTCGTCGAAATAGGGGGCGAAGTCCTCGGCCCAGTCGGGGCCGGGGCTCAGTTCGTCGAGGTCGTACCAGCGCTGTCGAGAGGCCAGTTCGACCCGGCGGAACATGGCGTTGCGCACCATCACCCGGAAGGCGCGCTCGTTGGCCGAGATCGGGCGCACCGACTCCGCGCCGAACGCGACCTGCTCGGCGTCGTTCTCCGCGCCGGGGTTGGTGAGCTGCTCCCATTCGTCGAGCAGGCTCGAATCCACCTGGCGGATCAGCTCGCCCAGCCATTCGACGAGGTCGTCGAGCTCCTCGGTGCGCGCCGCGTCGGGCACCGTGCGGCGCAGCGCGCGGTAGGCGTCGGCGAGATAGCGCAGCACCACGCCCTCGGAACGGGCCAGCTCGTAGAACGAGATCAGCTCGGCGAAGGTCATCGCGCGCTCGATCATGTCGCGCACCACCGACTTCGGCGACGGCGCGAACTCCGAGACCCAGGGATGCCCGGCCCGGTAGGTCTCGAACGCGGGCTCGATCAGCTCGGCCAGCGGTTTGGGCCAGGTGACCTCTTCCAGGAGCTCCATGCGCTCCTCGTATTCGATACCGTCGGCCTTCATCTCGGCCACCGCGGCGCCGCGCGCCTTGTGCTGCTGGGCCATCAGCAGCTGGCGGGGGTCCTCCAGGGTCGCCTCGATCAGCGAGACGACATCGAGTGTGTAGGTGGGGCTTTCGCGATCGAGCAGTTCGAAGGCGGCCAGCGCGAACGGCGAGAGCGGCTGATCGAGAGCGAAGTCACGCTGCAGGTCGACGGTGAGCCGGGCCATCCGGCCCTTGGCGTCGGGTTCGGTGAGCTGTTGCACCACACCGGCATCGCGCAGCGCGCGGTAGAGCCGGATCGCGCGCAGGATGTGCTTGCGCTGGGCGGGCCGCGGCTCGTGGTTGTCCTCGAGCAGGTGGCGCATGGCGTCGAAGCAGTTGCCGGGCCGGGCGATCACGTTGAGCAGCAGGGCGTTGGTCACCGCGAAGCGCGACACCATCGGCTCGGGCTGCGCGGCGACGAGCCGGTCGAAGGTCTCCTCGCTCCACGAGACGAAACCCTCGGGTGGCTTGCGGCGCTGCACCTTTCGCTGCTTCTTCGGGTCGTCGCCCGCCTTGGCGATCAGGCGCGCGTTCTCCACCTCGTGCTCGGGCGCCTGGACGACGACGGTGCCCATGGTGTCGAAGCCGGCGCGGCCGGCGCGGCCCGCGATCTGATGGAACTCACGGGCTTTGAGCCTGCGGGTGCGGACGCCGTCGAACTTGGTGAGCCCGGTCAGCAGCACCGTGCGGATCGGCACGTTGATGCCGACGCCGAGGGTGTCGGTGCCGCACACCACCTTCAGCAGGCCGTCCTGGGCGAGCTTCTCCACCAGCCTGCGGTACTTGGGCAGCATGCCGGCGTGATGCACGCCGATGCCGTGCCGGATCAGCCGCGAGAGGGTCTTGCCGAAACCGGCGGCGAACCGGAACTCGCCGATGGCGGCGGCGATCGCGTCCTTCTCGGCGCGAGTGGCGAAGTTCACGCTGGTCAGCGCCTGCGCGCGTTCCAGCGCTGCGGCCTGGGTGAAGTGCACGACGTACACCGGCGCCTGATGGGTGGTGACCAGTTCTTCGAGCGTCTCGGTGATGGGGGTGCGCACGTAGGAGAACGTCAGGGGGACAGGGCGTTCGGTGCCCGCGACCACCGCCGTGGAGCGGCCGGTGCGGCGTTCGAGATCCTCGGCGAAGAAGTCGACCTCGCCCAGGGTCGCCGACATCAGCAGGAACTGCGCGCGCGGCAGCTCGATGATCGGGACCTGCCAGGCCCAGCCGCGATCGGGATCGGCGTAGAAGTGGAACTCGTCCATCACGATCTGGCCGACCTCGGCGTCGGGGCCCTCGCGCAACGCCAGGTTCGCCAGGATCTCCGCCGTCGCGCAGATGATCGGGGCGTCGGCGTTGACCGCCGCGTCGCCGGTGACCATGCCGACGTTCGCCGCGCCGAACACCTCGCACAGTGCGAAGAACTTCTCGCTGACCAGCGCCTTGATCGGCGCGGTGTAGTAGCTGCGCTGCCCGTTGGCCATCGCGAACAGGTGCGCGCCGACCGCGACCAGGGACTTGCCCGAGCCGGTCGGCGTCGCCAGGATCACGTTGGACCCCGACGCCAGCTCCATCAGCGCCTCGTCCTGCGCCGGATACAGGGGGGTGCCCTGCTCGGCGGCCCACGCCGCGAACGACTCGTAGAGCGCGTCGGCGTCGGTCCCGGGGATTTCGAGCAGGTCGGTCAGATCCACTCCGACCACCCTAGTGGGCAGGATGGGCGTGGCCCCCGTCAGCACGGCCCGGCGGGTCAGTCCTCGCTGTCGCGGGCGTTGTCGCCGTAACCGCCCTGCTCGGCGAGGAAGCGCTCGAACTCGGCGCCGAGCTCCTCGCCGCTGGGCAGTTCACCGTCGCCGGCCAGCAGGCTGGACTGGCTCTCCTGGGCGGTCACGAAACTGTCGTACTGGCGTTCCAGCGCCGTCACGACCGTCTCCACCTCCTCGTTGCCCGCGATGTGCTCGGCGACCTGCTCGCGCACGCGCGCGGCCGCCTCGCCCAGCGCGGTGAGCGGCAGTTCGAGGCCGGCGCTGTCGGCGACGTTCTCCAGCAGCGTCTGGGCGGCTTCCGGGTAGTCGGTCTGGGCCAGGTAGTGCGGCACGTGCACGGAGAACCCGAGCGACTCGTGGCCGTGCTGGGCCATCCGGAACTCGAGCAGCGAGGACGCGCTGCCGGGCACCTGCAGCTCACCGGGCCAGCGCTGGTGGTCACCGATCAGCGAACGGTCCGAGGAATGCGCGGTGACACCCAGCGGCCGGGTGTGCGGAATCGCCATCGGGATCGCGGACAGCCCGATCGTGCGGCGCACACCGAGCTGCTCGGCCAGCAGCCGCACCGCGGTGGTGAACTTCTCCCAGCGCAGATCCGGCTCCAGGCCCGCCAGCAGCAGGAACGGGGTGCCCGCGGTGTCGCGCAGCGCCCACAGGTTCAGCTCGGGCTCGGCGTACTCGGCGAAGTGATCGGTCTTGAACGTCATCAGCGGACGCCGCGAGCGGTAATCGAGCAGCTCGTCGACGTCGAAGGAGGCGACGAGCTCGGATTCCAGGCTCTCGCGCAGATGGGTGGTCGCCAGGCGCACGGCGTGACCGGCGTCGGTGAAACCTTCCAGCCCGTGCACCAGCACGGGGCCCGCACCGTCGTCCGACGACAGCTGCGGTGCCGGGAACTCCAGCTCGTACATGTGCGACTGGTCATCCATCGCGTACTCCTTCCTGCGCGGTCCACCAACGCTCGCGGCGGGGGAGGCGTTCTCCATTGTCCCCCACGCGAGCAGAAGCGTCGCACACGGCCGGAGGACGGCTCGTCCTGCTACACAACAGCCACCGCTGCCTCGACATTCCCGCGCGGCGTGGCGATCACGCCCCGACCGGCCCGGTGCGGCACAGTGGGAGGGGTGAACGTGGCGGAAACGACACCGGCCCACCACGGCGATCCGGTCCGGCGCCCCGGGCAGCGGCGCCGGACCCTCGTCTGCGCGGTGGCGGTCGCCGGGCTCGCGCTGACCGGGTGTGGCGAGAGCATCAGCGGCACGCCGGTCGCCCAGAGCGCGATGGCGGTCCGGCACGTCGACGGCGCGCTCGCCGATCTGCTGCCCACCGCGCAGCAGTTCCCGGCCCGGTATCCGGCCGTGGTGCTGCCGCCGCAGGCCGCGGCCGCGGCGGCGGGCGATCTGGACGGGGTCGGGGCCGCGGCCACCGTCAGCCCGTCGCGATGCACGCCACCGGACCCCGGGCCGGGCGGCGAACCGGCCGCGGTCGCAGTCGGCAACGACGACGCGAGCCGGGCCACACTCACCGTCGAACTGTCGCGCACCACCGAGGCGGCCGCGCGCCTGCGCGACCGGCTCGCCGGGTGCGAGCAGATCCGGGTCAGCCGGGCGGGCGCGGAATCGACCGTCTCGACCGTGCTCGGCACCGCCGTCCCGGCGGGCGCCGACGACGCGGTGTCGTTGCGGCGCACCGTTGTTCCCGATGTCGGTGGGCCAGGGCTGACCCAGACGATGCAGACCTCGATCGGGCAGGTCGGCGATGTGCGGATCACGGTGACGTCGATGACTTTCGGCGCGGGGCAGCCGGACGACCAGGCCGTCGCGGAGATGTTCGCGACCGCCGTGCGCCGGGTGCGCGAGGCCTAGCACGCGGGGGTGACAAGTCCGGTCCGGGCGCGACGCCGGGACCGGGATCGCTCCACAGCCGCGACGCCGTCAACAGGGCGGCGGAATGCCCAGGTCGGCTGTCCGGCGCCGACGACGGCCCCGGGCACGGTGGAGCCATGACACCTTCGACGAACTCCACCCGCCGGGCCACCCGCTCCGGACCCTTTCCCCGGGCGCTCACCTGCGCCGAATCCACCCCCGGCTATCCCGCGCGCCTGCCACAGCCGCCGCTGCGGGTGGACGATCCCGGCGAGCTCATCGCCGCCCTGCCCGCCATGCTCGGCTTCGTCCCCGAACGCTCGCTGGTCGTCGCCGTCCTGCAGGGTGCGGGCCGGGGCGGTGCCACGGCGATCGAGGCGGTGGTGCGGTTCGATCTGGACGCACTGGCCGATCCGCACCGGATCGGCCAGTTCACCACCTGTGTCGGGTCGATCTGCCTGCGTGAGCACGCCGCCGGGGTGCTGGCGGTCTTCGTCGACGAGGCCGGGACCGGGGTGATGCAGGCGCTGCGGGCGGCATCGCTGCTCGAAGCGCTCGGTGACGAGGGCATCGTCGTGTGCGGGGCGTGGTCGGTGCCCGCGATCGTGGCGGGGGCGCGGTTCCGGGACCTGTTCCAGCGCGGCGCGGGCGGGGTCGTCGGGGATCCGGCGTCGTCGATGGTGGCGCTCTCGCACGTCCTCGACGGCAGGCAGATCCGCGGCTCCCGCACCGAACTGACCGCCCTGGTCCGGCCCGACCGCCACCTGCGCGCCCGGGTGCAGACCCGGCTCGGACCCGCGGTCGCGCGCTATCGCGGTGGCCTGTCCGCCGCGTCCCGCGCCGGGCACGCGGTGGCCTATCAGCGCCGGGCGCTGGAATGGGTGCTGTGGCAGATCGCCGACGCCGCCTCGGGGGCGCCGCGCGCCGATCGCGAACTCGCGCAGCTGGCCGCCACGCTGCGCGACCGGCCGATCCGGGACGCGATGTACGGGCTGGCGCTGGGCGATCACGCCGAGGCCGCCGAGCAGCTGTGGGCCCAGCTGGCCCGGGCCACCCCCGGCGCCGATCGCGCCGAAGCCGCCGCGCTGCTGGGATTCAGCGCCTACCTGCGCGGGGACGGCCCGTTCGCCGGGGTCGCCCTCGCCGCCGCGGTGGACGCCGACGCGACCCACCCGATGGCCGTGCTGCTGGAGACCTCGTTGCAGAGCGGTTTGCGGCCGGAACGGCTCCGCAAACTCGCGCACTGCGGTCACCAGATCGCGGCCGATCTGGGGGTCGACATCGGCCCACTCCGGTCATGACACCGGCGATCGGCGGAACTCAGCGCGCGCTGTGCGCCTTGTCACCGAGCGAACGCAGGAATTCCCAGGCGTCGGAGACGATCTCGTCGAGATCGTTGTGCGCAGGCTGCCAGCCCAGCTCGGCGATCGCCCGGTCGCTGGAGGCGATGAGGACCGCCGGATCGCCCGCGCGGCGCGGCGCGTCGATCGCCTCGATCGGCAGGCCGGTCACCCGCTCGCACGCCGAGATCACCTCGCGCACCGAGAAACCGGTGCCCGAGCCGAGATTGAGGATCCGGTGGCTGCCCGGCTGCGACGAGGCCAGGGCGAGCAGATGCGCCTGCGCCAGGTCGCGGATGTGGATGTAGTCCCGCACGCACGTGCCGTCCGGCGTCGGCCAGTCGGTGCCGTAGACGGAGATGGCCTTGCGGTGGCCCAGCGCCACCTGCAACACGAGGGGGATCAGATGTGTTTCCACGACTCGGTTCTCACCGAGACCGGCGTAGGCGCCTGCCACGTTGAAGTAGCGCAGGCTCGTCGCGGCCAGACCGTGCGCCACCGCGTAGGAGGTGATGGCGTGGTCGATGGCCAGTTTGCTCGCACCGTAGGGGTTGGTGGGGCGGGTCGGCGCGGCCTCGGTGATCGGCACCTGATCCGGTTCGCCGTAGGTCGCGGCGGTGGAGGAGAACACCAGGCGCGGGGTGCCGGTCTCGCGGATCGCCTCGAGCAGGGTCAGTGTCTTGACGACATTGCCCTGCCAGTACTTCTCCGGCTGCTCCACCGACTCGCCGACGAGCGACTGCGCCGCGAAATGCAGGACGCCGTCGAAGGATTCGGCGCGCAGCAACTCCGGTGCCGCGACGGCGATGTCACCCTGGACGAAGCGGGCGCCGGCGGGGACACCGTCGGCGTTACCGGTCGAGAGGTCGTCGACGACGACCACCTCGTTGCCGGCCTCGAGCAGGACGGCGGCGCAGACGCCACCCACGTAGCCGGCGCCGCCGGTGACCAGAAGTTTCACGTATCAGACCAGCCTCACCTGGACGGCGTGCGCCATCTCTTCGGACAGTTCGAAACCACTGTGCCCCGGCACCGTGATCAGCACCGCACCCGGCTTGGTCTCGACGGTGACGCGCGCGTCGGGCACTACACCCGCCTCGCGCAGCCTGCCGATGACCTCCGGGTCGGTCTGGATGTGCTCGGCCAGCCTGCGCACCACGACGGCGTGCAGCGCGCCGTTGGGCAGGTCGGACAGCCGCACGAGCGTCTCCTCGGCAGCGGGGGTATCGCCGAGGCCGAGCTCGTCCAGCCCGGGGATGGGATTGCCGTAGGGCGAGGTGGTCGGGTGGTTGAGCACCTCGATCAGACGCCGTTCCACCTCCTCGCTCATCACGTGCTCCCAGCGGCACGCCTCGGCGTGCACGTTCTGCCAGTCGAGGCCGATGATGTCGACCAGCAACCGCTCGGCGAGCCGGTGCTTGCGCATCACCGCGACCGCCATGGCGCGGCCCTTGTCGGTCAGCTCGAGGTGGCGGTCACCCGCGACCAGCAGGAGGCCGTCGCGTTCCATCCGCGCGACCGTCTGGCTCACCGTCGGACCACTCTGCTCGAGCCGTTCGGCGATACGCGCCCGCAGCGGCACCACGCCCTCTTCCTCGAGGTCGTAGATGGTACGGAGATACATCTCCGTGGTGTCGACCAGATCCTTCACCTGTTACCCCTTCGTCGGCACGAATTCTACCCACGCGCGAACGCCCGTCCGCCCGCCGGACCGGCGGCCCTATTTCTACTGCATGTCAACGCGTCACGGGGGTCGCTGCTTCCGACTAGCGTGGCGAGCATGGTCACGCCGCCGCGCAGCGAAGAGCCCGGGACCGTCGTGTGGACCGAGCGATTCCTCGGCTACACCTGGAGTCCGGAGCACCCGATGAAACCGGCGCGTCTGCAGTTCACCATGTCGCTGGCCGAAAGTCTGGGCGTGCTCGACGGTGTCGAGCCGTTGGCGCCGGCCACGGCCACCCAGGCGGACCTGTTGCGGGTGCACAGCAGCGCCTATATCGAGGCGGTGCGGCGGGCCGGGGACGGCCCACCGACGCCCGAGGACACGGTGTACGGCTTGGGAACCGCCGACAATCCCATCTTCCCACGCATGCACGAGGCGGCGTCGGTCATCGTGGGCGGAACGCTCGCCGCCGCCGGGGAGATCGCGGCCGGGCGGACCCGGCGGGCGGTGAGCATCGGTGGTGGCATGCATCACGCCATGCCCGACGCGGCGGCGGGCTTCTGCATCTACAACGATGCCGCGATCGCGATCTCGTGGCTGCTCGATCACGGCTTCGACCGCATCGCCTACCTCGACGTCGACGTCCATCACGGCGACGGCGTGCAACGCGCCTTCTACGCCGATCCGCGGGTGCTGACGATCTCGCTGCACCAGCACCCGGCGACGTTGTGGCCCAACACCGGCTGGCCCACCGAGACCGGCATCGGGGCGGCCGAGGGCACCTCGATCAACCTGCCGCTGCTGCCCGGCACCCGGGATGCCCAGTGGCTGCGCGGATTCCACGCGGTGGTGCCCGGCGCGGTGGCCGCGTTCCGGCCGCAGATCATCGTCAGCCAGTGCGGCGTCGACACCCATCGGGAGGACCCGCTGGCCGATCTCGAGCTCACCGTGGACGGTCAGCGCGCGGCCTTCCTGGCGATGCGTGATCTGGCCGACACGTATGCCGAGGGGCGCTGGCTGGCCATCGGCGGCGGCGGATACGGGGTGGTCCGGGTGGTGCCCCGGGCCTGGACGCATCTGCTCGCCGCGGCCCTGGACCGGCCGCTGGCACCGGAGACCCCGGTCCCGGCCGACTGGATCGAGCAGGTGCGCGCCGCCGCACCCCGGGTCCAGCCGCCGACCAGCATGGGTGACGGTGGCGACACCGCCTACCGGCCCTGGGACGGTCCCGGTGGCACCCCCGAGCTCGGTGACGCCGGCCAGATCCGCGCCCAACGGGCCATCGATACCGCCATCACGGCCACCCGGCGGGCGAGTTTCGCCCTGCTCGGGCTCGACCCGGAGGATCCTCGTGACTGAGCCGCTGCTCCCCGACACCCCCGATACGCCCGCGAATCCGCCTGCGCCACCCCAGCACTGGTACGGCGACGTGCTCGCCTCCGACGGCGGCGTGGTCCGGGTGCGCCCGATCGTGCCCGCCGACGCGCCCGCGCTGGCCGTGTTCCACGCCGCGCTGTCGGATCGCACCCGGTATCTGCGCTATTTCGGTCCGTACCCGCGGATCTCGCCCAAGGACATGTACCGCACCACCCACGTGGACTACCGCGACCGGGTGGGACTGGTCGCCCTGCTCGGGGACGCGATAATCGGCGTCGCCCGCTACGAGCTGCTCGACCGGCAGGGCCCGCGCGCCGCCGAGGTCGCGTTCGTGGTCGCCGACGAGCACCAGGGCCGCGGGCTCGGCTCGGTGCTGCTCGAGCACCTGGCGGGGGCGGCGGCCGAGAACGAGGTGGTGGCCTTCGTCGCGGAGGTGCTCGCCGAGAACGAGGCGATGATCACCGTCTTCCGCGATGCCGGCTATCAGCTGCAGCGCAGTCGCGACGGCGCCGAGGTGCATCTGGAATTCGCGATCGACCCCACCGAAGCGCTGCGCACCGTGCGGGATTCGCGCGAGGCCGCCTCGGAGGCGCGCAGCGTCGGCAACCTGCTCGCGCCGGGCTCGGTGGCCGTGATCGGCGCGTCGCCGGAGGCCACCCGGGTCGGCGGCGCGGTACTGGCGAACCTGCTCGCCGGCGGCTTCAGCGGCCCGGTGTTCCCGGTGAACCCGCACCGGCGCTCGGTGCGTGGGGTGCGCGCCTACGCCACGGTGCGCGAGATCCCCGACGAAGTGGACCTGGCGGTCGTCGCGGTACCACCGGCCGCGATCGGGTCGGTGCTCGACGACTGCATGGCCAAGGGGGTCAAGGGCCTGGTGGTGCTGACGGCGGGTTTCGGCGAGACCGGACCCGAGGGCCTGGCCGCCGAACACGAGCTGGTCGCCGCGGCCCGCGGCCACGGCATGCGGGTGGTCGGTCCCAGCGCGCTCGGCATCGCCAACACCGACCCGGCAGTCGGGCTCAACGCCACCCTGGCCCCGGTGCTGCCCGAGCGCGGGCGGATCGGGTTCTTCTGCCAGTCCGGCCCGCTGGGCGCGGCGATCCTCGGCGAGGCGGCGGCCCGCAATCTCGGCCTGTCGACGTTCGTGTCGGCGGGCAACCGCGCCGATGTCTCCGGCAACGATCTGCTGCAGTTCTGGGACACCGCCGCCGATACCGAGGTGATCCTGCTGTACCTGGAGAGCTTCGGTAATCCGCGCAAGTTCTCCAGGCTGGCCCGGCGGGTGGCGCGCGGCAAGCCGATCGTGGCGGTGAGCAGCGGCCGCCTCGCGGCGGGCGCCGATATGGATCGCACGGTGGTGCGCGACCTGTTCGCCCAGGCCGGGATCATCCAGGTCGACTCCATCTCGGAGCTGTTCGACTGCGCCGCGCTGCTGGCCAGTCAGCCGTTGCCGCGCGGGCCACGGGTGGCGGTCGTAGGCAACAGCGCCGCGCTGAACTGGCTGGCCATCGACGCCGCGCACAGCGAGGGCCTGCGCGTGCACCGGCCCGCCACGGCGCTGGATCGCGGTCCCAGCGCGCGGCCGACCGAGCGGGCCGCCAGCGCACCGGTCGACGGACCGGTGGATCTGGGGCCAGAGGCTACCCCCGCCGACTATCGGGAAGCGGTGCAGGCCGCGCTGCGCAGCGACGAGGTCGACGCGGTGATCGTCGTCGTCGCCCCGCCGGTGCCGGTGCCGATGACCGGCTTCGCCGACGCGCTCCGGGCCGCGGCCGCCTCGGCGCCCGGCAAGGACAAGCCGGTGCTGACCACCTTCGTCGCCGAGTCGGGCATTCCGAAGCTGCTCGCGGTCCGCACGACCGGTGGCGCGCCGGCCAGAGGATCCATCCCCTCGTATCCGGACCCGGAACGCGCGGCCAGGGCACTGGCCAGGGCCGAGCGTTACGCCCGCTGGCGGGACCGGCCGGTCTCCCCGGTCGTGCGGCCGCCCGGCATCGACACCGCGGCCGCGTCGGCCCTGGTGGCGGGGTGGCTGGCGGAATCGGGCGGGCGCTGGCTCACCGACGAGGAGACGGTGCGGCTGCTGAGCTGCTACGGCATCGACGTCGTCGAGTTCCGGGCGGTGCACGACGCCGAACAGGCGGTCGCCGCCGCCGAGGAACTGGGCTATCCGGTCGCGGCGAAGGCCACCGGGGAGCTGTGGCGGCGCAGGCCGGACCTGCTCGGGGTGCGCCTGGACCTGTGGACCCCCGACGCGGTCCGCCAGGCCTACACCGACCTGGTGGAGATCTGCGGCGATCCGCTGCTGCACGTGCAGAAGATGGCGACCAAGGGCATGGGGTGCGTGCTGCGGGTCACCGACGACCCGTCGTTCGGGTCGGTCATCGAGTTCGGGCTCTCGGGCCTGATCATCGAGTTGCTCGGCGACCGTGCCTTCCGCGCGCTGCCGCTCACCGCGGAGGAATCCGTGGCCCTGATCGAGGCGCCACGGGCCGCGCCGCTGCTGTCCGGGGGTCAGGCCGGGCCGGCCGTCGACAAGGCGGCCCTGGCCGAGCTGGCGCAGCGCATCTCGGCCCTGTTCGACGACATCCCGCAGATGCGCGAGCTGTCCTGCGATCCGGTGCTCGCGGCACCGTCATCGGCCGAGATCATCTACGCCAGGGCCCGGATCGGCCCGGAACCGAGCCGCTTCGACACCGGTCCGCGCAGGCTGGCCTGAGCGGGTCCCCGACGAACAACGCCGACCGGCTCGCGACCCCGGAGGGGTGAGGTCGCGGACACCGGTCGGCGTTTCGGCAGACGACCCCGCGGGGCCGTCGGGTTCTCGGGATCAGCTGGCGTAGGCGCGCAGCCGGTCGGCGCGCTCGCCCTTGCGCAGCTTGGACATGACCTCGCGCTCGATCTGGCGGACCCGCTCGCGGGACAGACCGAACAGCTTGCCGATCTGGTCCAGGGTGCGGGGCTGACCGTCGTCGAGGCCGAAGCGCAGGCGGATGACCTGCTGCTCGCGCTCGTCGAGGGTGGCCAGGACGCTGCGCACGTCGTGGTGCAGCAGGCCGGCGATGACCGCGCTCTCGGCGGAGGTGGCCTCGGAGTCCTCGATGAAGTCGCCCAGCGGGGCTTCCTCGTCGTTGCCGACCGGCATGTCCAGGCTGACCGGGTCGCGGCTGTGGTCGAGCAGGTCGGCGATCTTCTCCACCGGGATGCCCGACTCGTTGGCGAGTTCGGCGTCGGTGGCCTCGCGACCGAGCTGCTGGTGCAGCTCACGCTTGATCCTGGCGAGCTTGTTGACCTGCTCGACCAGGTGCACGGGGAGCCGGATGGTGCGGCTCTGGTCGGCCATACCGCGGGTGATGGCCTGGCGGATCCACCAGGTGGCGTAGGTGGAGAACTTGAAGCCCTTGGCGTAGTCGAACTTCTCCATCGCGCGGATCAGTCCGAGGTTGCCCTCCTGGATCAGGTCGAGCAGCGGCATGCCGCGGCCGGTGTAGCGCTTGGCCAGCGAGACGACCAGGCGCAGGTTGGCCTCGAGCAGATGCGAGCGGGCGGCCTGCCCTTCGCGGACCAGAATCGCCAGATCACGCTTGCGGGTCGCCGATAACCGCTTACCGGTCTCGAGCAGGTGCTGGGCATACAGGCCCGCCTCGATACGCTTGGCCAACTCGACCTCGTCGGCCGCCGTGAGCAGTGCCGTGCGGCCGATTCCGTTCAGGTACACGCGTACCAGGTCGGCGGCCGGGCTCTGGGCGTCGATATCGGACTCGCTGGGGCGCACACGAGTAGTGGCGGGGCTTGTCATGACTTGCCTCCTGTCGGTGGTGTCTCACTCCGATCAACGGACCCGACTTAGAGAAAGTTCCCGATCGTGCCGGTGATAAACCGCTCTGAGCTGCGGGTTCCCACCGGTACGGCTGAGAAGTTCCTGAGAAGAGCACCGTGCCCGGAACTCGGCCCACCACCGGGCGGCTTACACGGGTCGGACCAATCCGTGGCGCACCAGACCGGCCACGACGCCGAGTGCCTGGGCGGCGAACTCCGGGGTCACCTCGTCGGCGCCCTCGGCGAGGGCCAGCAGTTCGAGCAGTTCGTACAACGGCAGACCATCCGGTCGCATTCCCGCGACCAGGGCCACCGTCGACTCGTCGACCTCGTGCTGCCAGCGCGGACCGTCGCCGCGATGCAGCCGCGCGACCTGCTCGGCCCAGCCGTGCTCACCGGGCAGATACACCCGCTCCAGGGCGGTGGCCGGGCTCGGCGCGAAGCGGGAGGTCAAGGCGAGGGTGTCGTCGGCGGCCACCGCGCGCAGCCACGCCGAGCGCGCGAAGTAGGCGGGCGCCTCGTCACCGAGCGGATCGTCGAAGCCGTGGGTGAGGTCCTCGGCCATCAGCTCGGTCGGTCCGTCGATGGCGTGCAGGTAGACGAACCCGAACCCGATGCCCTCCACGTCGGCGGCCTCGAACGCCGCCAGCCACGCCTCCGCGCGGGCCTGGGCGGCCGGGTCACGTGGGTCCAGGCCCGCGTCGCGCAGCCAGGTGCCCACGTAGAGCGCCGGATCGGCGACGTCGCGCTGCACGACCCAGGCGTCGACGCCGTGGGCGGGCAGCCACGACGACACCCGCTGCCGCCAGTCCTGGCCCTCGACGTGGACCCAGGCGGCGAGCATGGCCGCGGTGCCGCCGGGGGCAAGCAGACCGGGCGCCTGCCCGATCACCAGTTCGCTGGCCCCGTCCAGGGCCAGCCCGGAGTCGCGATAGGTGTGTTCGATGCGCGCCGGGCCGACAACGAACGGGGGATTGGCCACGATCTGATCGAACTTCCGGCCCGCCACCGGTTCGAACCAGGACCCTTCCCGCAGTTCGATGTCGAGTTCGTTCAGGGCGGCGGTGGCCTGGGCCAGCCACAGCGCTCGCGCGTTGACGTCGGTGGCGGTGACCCGGCCCGCGTAGCTCGCCGCGTGCACGGCCTGCACACCGCAGCCGGTGCCCAGGTCGAGCAGGGTGCCCACCGGTTCGGTCGGTGTGGCGCGCAGCAGCGACAGCGACGCGTGCCCGACACCGAGGACATGGTCCTCGGTGAGGGTGCGCCTGCGCATCGAATCGTCGAGGTCGGACAGGATCCAGCGGGTGCCCGCGCCGGTGTCGAGCGGGCGCAGATCCAGTGCGGCCCTGAGGTCGTCGCCGTCCCGGGCCAGCAGCCCCGCCGCGACGGCGTCGTCGATCCGCACCGGCGACAGCGCGGCGGCGACCTCGCGTTCCGGCAGCGCGTCACCGAGCAGCAGCAGCCGGATCAGCGTGCCCAGCTCCCCGGCCGCCCGCGCGGCCCGGCGCACCGGCACCGGCTCGGACCGGCCCAGCGCGGCGTGCACGTCGGGGCCGAGCGCGTCCACCAGCGTGTCGGCGTCGTAGCCCACCCGGATCAGCGCCGTGCGCAGGTCCGGGCACAGGGCGGTGAGCAGGGAACCGGTGGTCGTGGGGTTCGTAGGCACCCGCCTACTCTGCCAGGGCAACGCGCGCCCGGATCGACCAGCTACAGGCGCGTGTCGTGCGGCCCGGCACGCGCCCACCGCTGGAGGGGCCGCCCCCGTGCCGACGGTGCTGGGCTGGCAACCGTCGCCGCCACCGGCCACTCCCGGACTATGTCCGGCGGTCGATGGGGCTGGCTGTCGTGGCCGCCACCAGGCCGGTCCCGGACCTGTCTGGCCGTTGATGGGGCTGGCGACCGTCGCCGCTGCCGGGCCGTTCGCGGACCATGTCCAGTGGTCGATGGGCTGGGTGTCGTCGCCGCGACCGGGCCGGTCCCGGACCATGTCTGGCCGTCGATGGGGTAGAGGTCACCGGCGCCCAGGCTCGCTCTGGCGCTCGCGCATCGTGTCCGGTCGTCGATCGGTCGTCCGGCAGGAGCCCGGGGCGTTGACGGCGGCGGTCCCGGCGGGTGGTTCAGCCGGTGTACGGGTCGCGGCCGGTGACGCAGTAGAGCGCGGAACCGGGGTCGCGCAGCACAATCCAGCGTTCGCCGTCCGCGACCCGGGTGGCACCCAGCGATTCGTGCCAGGCCGCGGTGGCGGTGATATCGGAGGAGGCCAGGTCCGGGTGGGCGGCGGCGGGGCGCGGCTCGTCGAGGCGTTGGAGCAGGAAGTGCAGCGGCTGGTCGGGGCCACGTAGGCGGGAGAATTCCGGACGGCGGCCCGGCCGGTGGGTCCAGCCGGTCAGCGCCTGCCAGAAGGCGGTGTCGGTCGCGATGTCGGCGGGGGACAAGTCCAGGCAGACCTGATCGAGGCGGGTCACGGTGCCGTCGGGCGCGGTCGACACGACGACCGGGGGTGGGGTCGCGTCCTCGGGCGTGGCGGCCTCGCGAACCGGGGTGAAGCAGAACGTCTGTCCGGCGGGCGATTCCAGCACGGTGTAGTCGCGCTCGACGGTGACGACCCGGGCGCCGAGATCGGTCGCGCTCGCCACCGCGGCGGGAATGTCGTCGACGTCGAGGTCGAGGTGGATACCGCCGTCGTCCCCGACGCGCTGCATCTTCAGCCAGGCGGGACCGGTGGCGGGCAGCAGGGTGACGAATTCGCCGTCCGCGCCACGGGGTTCGGACACGGTGGAGCCGGTGACCGTCGCCCAGAACCGCACGCAGTCGTCGAAACCGGTGGCGGGACGGTCGAGAAAGGCCCACGTCCAGCGAATCATGCTGTCTCCGTTTCGGTGTGGATCGGGTCCCGGCGCGGCCGACCGATCGTCGGCGCGGGGGCGGAGGTCCTGTCCGCACGGTAGGCGGCAACGGGCGCGCTGTCGACCGCGATATCGCCGGGCGGCGAGTTGGCAGGATGTCGACGAAAGATGTCATCGCGGCCACTCGTTCGTGCCGCGAAGTTCCGGCACCCTGTTCCGGTGACCGATCTCCGCGCGCCCCTGCCGCCCACCGGCGACGACCCGGCCGACCGCGCCACGCCCGTCCCCGGCGACGCGGGGGCCATCGATCGGCCGACCGACGTCGCGCCGGTGACCACCCGGCGTCGTCGCGCCCCGCATCCCGCGTGGATCGTGGCGGGCGTCGGCTTCGTCGCCTTGCTCGGCGCCGCCGCCTTCCGCTCGGTGCCCAGCGTCCTGATCGACCCGCTGCACGCCGAGTTCGGCTGGTCGCACGCGACGATCTCGGCCGCCGTCTCCCTGAACATGCTGCTCTACGGCGTGATCTCGCCGTTCGCGGCCGCGCTGATGGACCGCTTCGGCATCCGCCGGGTGGTGTGTTCGGCGCTGGTGCTGATCGCGGCGGGCAGCGGGCTGACGGTGTTCATGACCGAGGCCTGGCAGCTGGTGGCGACCTGGGGCCTGCTGGTCGGCGTGGGCGTGGGATCGATGTCGATGCCGTTCGTCGCCACCATCACCGGCCGCTGGTTCGTGCGCAGCCGCGGCCTGGTCACCGGCGTGCTGACCGCCGCGGGCGCGACCGGTCAGCTGGTGTTCCTGCCGCTGGTGTCGATGCTGGCGCACGAGCACGGCTGGCGGTTGCCGTCGGTGCTCGTGGCAGGCGTCGCGCTGGCCGTGGTGCCGCTGGTGTGGCTGTTCGTGCGGGACTACCCGAGCGATGTCGGCGTGCGGGCCTACGGAGCGCCGGAGGGTTCGGACGCGGGGACGCGCGTCGCGGTCGACGGGGGCGCGGGCCGGGCGCTGAGGGTCCTGGCCTCGGCAGCGCGCAGGCCCGGGTTCTGGCTGCTGGCAGGCGGTTTCGCGGTGTGCGGCGCGTCGACCAACGGCCTGGTCGGCACGCATTTCGTGACCGCGGCCCACGATCACGGCATGCCGCCGACCACCGCGGCGGGGCTGCTGGCGCTGGTCGGGATCTTCGATGTGGCGGGCACGATCGCCTCCGGCTGGCTCTCGGACCGGGTCGATCCGCGCTACCTGCTGCTCGGCTACTACTCGCTGCGCGGGCTCTCGCTGCTGATCCTGCCCTCGCTGCTGGGTCCGCACACCCAGCCCAGCATGTGGGTCTTCGTGGTCTTCTACGGCCTGGACTGGATCGCCACGGTCCCCCCGACCGTGCTGCTGTGCCGGGAGCTGTTCGGCGCCGACGGGCCGATCGCGTTCGGCTGGGTGTTCGCCGCTCATCAGGTCGGCGCGGCGATCGCGGCCACCGGCGCGGGACTCATCCGCGACCTGCAGGGTTCCTACGATCTGGCCTGGTACCTCGCCGGCGCGCTGTGCGGCCTGGCGGCGCTGATGTCGATGCTGGTGCGGCGCCCGCGGGCGTCAGCCGTCGATGGCCTTGTGCGGGCGTGAGTCCAGCGCGATCTGGTTGGCCCGGCCGTCCCAGCGGCTCGGCTCGTCCTTGCTGCGCGGCGGCCGGTCGTTGGCGATGAGCACGGCGATCCAGGGCAGCGGCACCGAGGCCACGATGATCAGGATCGAGATCAGCGGGTTCTCGAACGCACTGTAGGCGATCGCGGCCAGGATCAGGCAGGGGATGCGGAAGGCCATGATGATCGTGTAGCGGCGGACGCGGGCGCGATGCTGGTCGTCGAGCGACGGCGCGGCCTCGGTGATGAGCACCGGGTGCTTGGCGTCGGCGCCGGGGAAATAGCCGCGCGAGGAACTCGGCGCGGCGGGCATCGTCACCTCCGGGGCCGGTGTCGGCTCGTCGGCGCCGGGGGTGTCGCCGTGGGACTGCATACCCCGAGTCTTCCACTCGACGCCGGCGAACGCACACGCGGCTGGTCAGCGGTACGCGCCCGGGATGCGGCATCATGGAAGGCGTGAGTACAGACACTCTGGTACGCCCGGAAACCACGACCGACGAGACGACCGGCGACGACGTCCCCAAGTTCTTCCACTACGTGAAGAAGGACCGGATCGCCGAGAGTGCCGTGATGGGCACCATGGTCGTCGCGCTGTGCGGCGAGGTCTTCCCGGTGACGCGTTCGCCCAAGCCCGGTTCGCCGGTCTGCCCGGACTGCAAGAAGGTCTACGACGGCTTGCGCAAGGGCGACTGAACCGGCTCCGCGTTCGGTGCGGTCGATGCCTCCGCCGAGGCGTCGGCCGCCTCGTCGCGTTCGTCGTCACCGCGCACCTGGTTGCTGAGCCACTCCTTGACCTGCTCCATCCGGGTGGCTCTGGCCGGCCAGAACTCCTGCACCGCGGCGTTGAACTCGGCGCCGAGGATCACCGCGAAGCCGAGGAAATAGGTGAACAGCAGGAACGCGATCGGCGTGGCCAGCGCGCCGTAGCTCACCCCGGTGGCGGTGATCCAGGCCAGATACCGGCGCAGCAGGTCGCTGGCGGCCAGGAAGAACACCCCCGCCACCAGCGCGCCGCCGAAGAGCCGGTGCCAGGGCAGCGATCGGTGCAGCGCCAGCTTGTAGAGCGTGGTCAGCCCGACGATCAGCAGCAACCCGACGATCGGGTAGTAGAACGTGTCGATCAGGCGCAGGCCGGGTTCGCGCCAGGTGTCGGGCAGCACCCGGCCGATCCGGGTGGGTCCGAGCGCGATCACCGGCAGGATCAGCACCGCCGCCACCAGGAACTGCACGTACAGCAGCAGCGCGAAGATCCGCTGCCAGACCGGATGCCGGGCGTCCTGCTGATCGTGGGCCTCCACGATCGCGTCGACGAAGGTCGCCATCGCCGAGGACCCGGCCCACAGCGACAGCACGAAGCCCACCGACACCACCGCGCCGCGCCCGCGGCCGAGCACGTCGTCGACGGTGGGTTCGATCAGGTCGGAGACGACCGACGGACTGAAGAACTCCCGGCTGAACGCGATGATCTTGGATTCCACGATCTGCACCGTGTCGGGGCCGAAGAGCCCGCCCACGTAGCCGAGGCTGCCGAGCAGGCCGAGCAGCAGCGGCGCGAGCGAGAGCGTCTGCCAGAAGGCGGCGGCCGCCGATTTGGCGAAGATCGAGTTGTTCCAGCACTTCTGGGCCACCCGGACCACCAGCCGCCACGCCATGAGCAGCCACCGCGTCACCCGGGCGTGTTCGCGGGGACGTTGCCCGGCGGCCCCGGCCGGGGCCGCGGGCGGGGCGGGCGGACCGCCGGGCAGGGGTGCCCGCGGCGGGTGCGCCGCGTCGGCTGCCCGGATCTGGTCGTTGCTCATGGTGTCTCCAGCATCCCGCACGATGGTGGTCCGTGTGGTGCGGGCCGGGCATCGTGTCGGCGGGTAACAGGTAAATGGCCGGTGACCTCGGGCTCGTTTGTGATGCCTGTCGCCCACCCCGCGTCGGTTTGGCGACACGCCGCATCGGGCGGCTAGGGTCGTCTGCGTGACTGGGTCGGGTGGCGTCGCTGCGGCGAGAGAAGCGGGTACACCGGGCGATGCGGCCGCGGGGGGTGCGTCGGGGGGTTCCCTGCGCGCCTGGCAGCGGCGCGCGCTCACGAAATACCTGGCCACCAAGCCGCGCGACTTCCTCGCGGTCGCGACCCCCGGCGCGGGTAAGACCACCTTCGCGCTGCGGGTAGCCGCGGAGTTGCTGGCCGATCGCACGGTCGACCAGGTGACCGTTGTCGCGCCGACCGAGCACCTCAAGCACCAGTGGGCCGCCTCGGCCGCCCGCTCCGGCATCCAGCTGGACTCGCGCTTCTCCAACAGCACCGGCGGCACCTCCGGCGACTACCACGGCGTCGTGGTGACCTACGCCCAGATCGCGGCCCACCCCGCGCGGCACCGGGTGCGCACCGAGAATCGCCGCACCCTGGTGATCCTCGACGAGATCCACCACGCGGGCGATGCCAAGAGCTGGGGCGAGGCCACCGAGGAGGCCTTCGGCGACGCGACGCGCAGGCTCGCGCTGACCGGAACCCCGTTCCGCAGCGACGATTCCAAGATCCCGTTCGTCACCTACGAACCCGACGAGGCCGGTTTCCCGCGCTCGCGCGCCGACCACTCCTACGGCTACGCCGACGCCCTGGCCGACGGCGTCGTGCGCCCGGTGGTCTTCCTGGCCTACTCCGGTGACGCGCACTGGCGCGACAGCGCGGGCGAGGAGCACACCGCCCGCCTCGGCGAACCGCTCAGCGCCGAACAGACCGCGCGTGCCTGGCGCACCGCGCTGGACCCGGCGGGCGACTGGATCTCGGCGGTGTTGCGCGCGGCCGACACCCGGCTGCGCCAGCTGCGCTCCTCGGGCATCCCCGACGCGGGCGGCCTGGTGATCGCCACCGATCAGGAACGCGCCCGCGACTACGCCGAACTGCTGGAACACATCTCGGGGGAGCGGCCCGCGGTGGTCCTCTCCGACGACCCGCAGTCCTCGAGCCGCATCGACGAGTTCGCCAAGGGCACCCAGCCGTGGATGGTCGCGGTGCGCATGGTGTCCGAGGGCGTCGACGTGCCGCGCCTGGCCGTCGGTGTGTACGCGACCAGCGCGTCGACGCCGCTGTACTTCGCCCAGGCCATCGGCCGCTTCGTGCGTGCCCGCAAGCCGGGGGAGACCGCCAGCGTCTTCCTGCCGTCGGTGCCGGTGCTGCTCGATCTGGCGGCCCAGCTCGAGCTCCAGCGCGACCACGTGATCGGCAAGCCGCATCGCGAGAAGAACGCGCTCGACGACGAACTGCTGATCGACGCGAACAAGACCAAGGACGAGCCGGGCGAGGAGGAGAAGTCCTTCGTCGCCCTGGCCGCCGACGCCGAGCTCGACCAGGTGATCTACGACGGCTCCTCCTTCGGCACCGCCACCATCGCGGGCAGCGACGAGGAAGCCGACTACCTGGGTATCCCCGGCCTGCTCGACGCCGACCAGATGCGCGCGCTGCTGCGCGAACGGCAGACCCGTCAGCTCGCCGACCGCAGTGCCCAGGACGCCGCCGTCCCCGCGCCCGCCGCGGTCGTCGAACGGGTCGCGACGTCGGACAAGCTGGGGGAACTGCGCCGCGAACTCAACAGCCTGGTCGCGATGCACCACCACCGCACCGGCAAACCGCACGGCGTGATCCACGGCGAGCTCCGGCGCGAATGCGGCGGTCCGCCCACGGCTCTGGCGTCCGCCGACCAGCTGACCGAGCGCATCGCGGCCCTGCGGCGCCAGTAGCGCGTGGACGCTACGTCGTCGACGCGGCGAGTACGTGCAGCGCGCTGTCGACGGCGGCGCTGAGCTCGGCATGGCCGACGTCGTCCCTGGCCTGGATCGAGAGCCCGTACAGGACGGTGCTGTACAGCGTCGCCAGCGCGGCGGTGTCGGTGCCGGGCCGCAGATCGCCGTCGGCGACGCCGCGGTCGAGCCGGGCGTGGATGTCGGCGGTGGTGTGCCTGCGGGCCTCGGCCAGGAACTCGCGGACCGAGGCGTTGCGCGTGGTGTAGGTCGCGCCCGCCAGGACCACCATGCAGCCGTGCGGCAGCCCGGGGTCGGTGTAGGTGGTGATGTTGTCGCGCAGCATCGCCTCGATGGCGGTGTAGGCGGTGGGTTCCTCGCGCAGTGCCCGTGCCGTGCGTGACCCCTCGGTGCGGCCGTAGAGCTCGACTGCGGCGCGGAACAGGGCTTCCTTGTCGCCGAAGGCGGCGTAGAGGCTGGGGGAGTTGATCCCCATGGCGGTGGTGAGGTCGGCCATCGAGGCGCCGTCGTAGCCGCGTTCCCAGAACACCTCCATGGCGCGCCGCAGGGCGACGTCGCGATCGAAACCGCGTGGGCGGCCGCGTTCTGCCATGGCGAACCTTTCTGTGTCGATCGACAAACATACCTCGTCGAGCCCCCGCTCGTAAATTCTGTATCGATCGATAAGAAACTCTTGACGCGGCTCGGCGTCGTGCGCTTGGCTATTTGTGTATTGATCACTACACAAAGGAGCGAACCGATGACGAGCAGCACCGTGGCCCTGGTGACCGGTGGCAGCCGGGGGATCGGCGCCGCCATCGCCCGCAAGCTGGCGGGCGCGGGCGCCGACGTGGCGTTCACCTACCAGCGCGACGAGGTCGCCGCGAAGGCCGTCGCCGCCGACATCGAGGCGCTGGGCAGGCGGGCGCTGCCGCTGCGCGCCGACAGCGCCGACGCGGGGCAGATCGCCGCCGCGGTCGACCGGACCGCGCGGGACCTGGGCGGGCTGGACGTGCTGGTGAACAACGCGGGCATCTTCCCGGCCAAGCCCTACGAGGAATTCGGCCTGGACGAGATCGACCGGGCGCTGAACATCCACGCGCGCGCCCCGTTCGTCGCGGGCCAGGCCGCCCTGGCCCATCTGGGCGAGGGCGGGCGGATCATCTCCATCGGCTCGAACCTGACCGACCGCGCGCTCTTCGGCGGCCTGGCGCTCTACAACCTGAGCAAGTCCGCGCTCAACGGCTACACCAAGGCGCTGGCCCGCGAACTGGGCCCGCGCGGCATCACCGTCAACCTGGTCCAGCCGGGACCCACCGACACCGACATGAACCCGGCGGGCAGCGATCACGCGCCGGTCCAGCGGGAGTTCAACGCGCTGGGGCGTTTCGGCGCGCCCGAGGACGTCGCCGATCTCGTCGCTTTCCTCGCCGGTCCCGCCGGGCGGACCATCACCGGCGCGGTCATCACCATCGACGGTGGCACCAACGCCTGAGCGCGCCGGGGCACCGCGCGAACGGCGGTGCCCCGGCGCGTCAGACCGCGAAGAAGCGCGCGGGATCGAGTGCGTTGATGCTGGTCCAGCGCTGTTCCTGGACGGGTGCCGCGGTGTCGGTGGTCGCGTCGAAATAGCCCTGGAGCTCCAGGGCGAGCCGCGGATTCTCGTCGACCTGCCGGGCGATCGTGTACAGCACCGCGAGCACGTGCACGCACCGGTCGGTGCGCGCCGAACACGAGCAGTCGGTACTGGCCAGGGTCGGGGCGGGCGCGTGACCCGCGTCGAGCAGCGCGCGGTGCATCTCGTCGGTGACCACCGAGGAATCGGGAATCGCCCGCGCGATCGTGGTCACCTCGGCCCGGGTCAGCGGCACCACCTCGACATGGGCGATCGAGGCCTGACCCCCCCGATGCAGATGCGCGCGGACCGTGCGTCCCTCGATCTCGGTGCGCACGCCGTGATTGCGGGCGATGCTGCGGGCGCGGGGCAGCATCGGTTCCGGCTTGGTCTGGCGCAGCGGCTCGGCCAGCCGGACCCAGTCCTTGCCCCAGGGCGTGTAACCGAATTCGTTGTCGGCCATCAGTTCTCTCGCTTCCGGCGCAGGATGTCGACGAGGGCGTCGTCGTCGAGGCGGGCCAGTTCGGCGATGCCCGCCGCGTCGGACAGATCGGTCAGCGCCGATTTCCGGGTGTGCATCGCGGCGATGTGCTCTTCGACCGTGGTCGAGCTGGTCAGCGTGGTGACCGTGACGGTGCGGGTCTGCCCGATCCGGTGCGCGCGGTCGGAGGCCTGCGCTTCGACGGCCGGATTCCACCAACGATCGAAGTGGATCACATCGGCGGCGCGGGTGAGGGTCAGACCGGTGCCCGCCGCGCGCAGGCTCAGCACGAGCACCGGTGGGCCGTCCGGTGACTGGAACGCGGAGACGATCCCGGCGCGCTGGTCGGCGTCTAGCCCGCCGTGGAAGAACGGCGCCGTCACCCCGAACTGTTCGGCGAGATGCCGCACCAGCAGCTCACCGGTCGCGCGGTACTGGGTGAAGATCAGCGTGGGGTCGCCGGTGTCGAGATTGGTCGCCACGATGTCGGTGCAGAGGTCGAGTTTGCCGGAGCGCCCGGCCAGTTCGTCCAGGTCGCCGGAGACCAGGCCGGGATGGTTGCAGACCTGTTTGAGCCCGGTCAGCGCCGCGAGCACGCGCCCCTGGCGTTGCAGCCCGGAGCCGAAGCCCTCGTCGAGCGCCTCGGCGAGCACCGCGTCGTAGACCCGTTCCTGTTCCTGCGTCAGGTCGCACAGCAGATCGCTGTGGATCTTCGCCGGCAGCGAGGCCGCGACCTGGATCTTCTTGCGGCCGAGGAGGACCGGTTCCACCGCGTCCCGCAACCGGGCCGCGGCCGTGGCCGACCCCTCCTCGATCGGTTTGACGAACCGGCGCCGGAACTGGGTGCGGTGGGCGAACAGTCGCGGCACGGTGAGGTGCAGCAGCGCGAACAGCTCGTCGAGATGGTTCTCCACCGGCGTGCCGGTCAGCGCGACCTTGGCGTCGGCGGGCACGGCCTTGGCGGCCCGCGACACCTGCGTGCGCGGATTCTTCAGCGCCTGGGCCTCGTCGAACACCACGGTCGCCCACCGGGTCTCGGTCAGGGCGGCCCCGTGCAGCCGCAGCGTCGGATACCCGGTGACCACGATCGTGCCGGGCGCCGCGGGCACCGCGCCACCGCGCCAGGACACGGCCGTCAGATCGGGCGCGAACCGCGTGATCTCGTGGACCCAGTTGCCGACCAGCGAAGTCGGGCACACCACCAGTTGCGGGCCCGCGGACCGGCCGCGCAGGAATCCGATGGTCTGCACGGTCTTGCCGAGCCCCATCTCGTCGGCCAGCACCGCGCCGCCGTACGCCGCGACGGTCTCGTGCAACCAGCTCACGCCCCGCACCTGATACGGACGCAGCGTGGCGTCGAGCAGGCCGGCGAGTTCGATGGCGGCGAGCTCGGTCTCCCGTAGCACCCGCGCGGCTCGCTCCGCCGAGAAGATCGCGGTGCCGACGGCGTCGGGGACGGCGTGGGCGGCGATCGGCAGGGTGTCGGGCCGGACGTCGGTGTCCTGGGCGAGCACCGCGCGCCACGCCAGCGTCGACGGCGCGAGGTCGCCGGGAGCCAGTCCGGCCAGCTCGGCGGGCGTCACCACGGCGGCCGGGATCTCGGTGGGCTCGATCGCGCCGCGTTCGCCGACCGGCAGCGCGAGCGTGAGGTGTTCCCGATCGCCGAGGTCGGTGGGCGCGGGGCCCGCACCGTGACCGGTCCACGTCCACAGGGCGAACAGGTGACGGTCGGGGAGATAGGTGGCCTGGGTGGCGGGCAGAGCGGTCTCCTCTGATCGGGCAGCGCGAACGACCTAACAACGTACACTGTACTGAGTTTGTTCCCGACCGCCAGAAAGGACCGCGCGTGCCCACCGACGGCGACGAGTCCACCGCGCAGGCCACCCGCATCCTCGAGCTGCTGTGGCGGCACGCGCTGCCCGCCAGACCGGGCGCCCGCGGCCCGAAACCAGGGCTCACCGTCGACGCCGTGGTCGCCGCGGGCATCGCCCTGGCCGATCGCGACGGGATCGACAAGCTGACGATCCGCGCGGTCGCCGCCGACCTCGGGCTGCGCGCCATGAGTCTCTACACCTATGTGCCCAGCAAGGAGGCGCTGCTGGTGCTCATGGTCGACGCCGTCGCCGCCGACGACCCACCGATCCCGGCCGACCTGCCGATCCGCGACCGGATGATCGCGGTGGCCGCCCGGATCCGGGCCGAGCTGATCGCGCACCCCTGGCTGCTCGAGGTCTCCCCGTGGCGGCAGGTACTCGGTCCCGCCCGGATGCGCCGCTACGAAGGTCAGCTCGCCGCGATCGAGGGCATCGGGCTCGACGACCTCGCGATGGATCGCGCGATCGCGGTGCTCACCGACTTCGCCACCGGCAACGCCCGCCTCGCCATCGCGGCGGCGGGTGCGACGGCCCAGCTCAGCGACGCCGACTGGTGGAACGTGCACGGCCCCCTGCTGGCGAGGGTGATGCCCGCCGCGGAGTTCCCGCTGGCGGGCCGGGTCGGCGCGACCGTGGGCGAGCACTACCAGGCACCGGCCGATCCCGACGGCGCCTTCGCCTACGGCGTCGCGACCCTGGTCGACGGCATCCTCGCCGACGCCGCGGGCTGATCCCGGAGACAACAACAGCGGGCGTCCGGATTCCGGATCGCCCGCTGTCGGGTGTTCTGTTGTCAGATGTTGTTGTTTCGGACGCGAGGAGTGGTCAGAGGGCGGGAGCGGATTCCGTGTCGATCACGGCTTCGAGCTCGCGCAAACGGTCCATGTGTTCATTCGCGTGGTGCTGGCAGAAGAGCAACTCGCCACCCGCGGGAAGAACGGCACGCACTCGGGCAGCCGCCCCGCAACGATCGCAACGATCGACCGCGGTCAGTGGGGTGCTGGTCAGGGTTCCTGGCATGACTCCTCCGTCCCGGCTCCCGGCGCTGCGTGGCCGTTCGCCTAGGTGTGGGCCCCGTGGTCACTCCACGTGGCTCGCGTCCGCTACTTCCCAGCAGTGGTACGACTACTCTCTCAGACGTTCGGGGTTCAGGCTTTGTTCCCGGAAGTGAATCTTTGTGTTTTCGATAACACGACCTGCGGTTTCGCTGAAAGCGAACACATGCTGGTCATGCTTCCGAGCCCACGCCGACCACTCGCGGTGCCGTCGCTGCCACCTCCCACTCGCTCCCTGTCACTCATCGATATGTCGCTCGCTGCGGTGTTGCTCGTTACGTACCGGGCCGACCGCGTATCGAGGGAGTTCCGATGATCCTGTGGCAGGGTCTTGGACGTCCGATCCTGTTGTCTACCCGGAGATTACCCGTGACGTCCGACACCCACACGCTTGTTCACCTGTGTTCTTCCCAAGAATGGGCCGACGCCCGACGGGTAGGTGAACGCAGGCCGCCCTCGCTGTCGGAGAGCGGATTCGTGCATCTGTCCACGCCGGCGCAGGTCCACCTGCCCGCCAACCGGCTCTTCGCCGGACGCACCGACCTGGTGGTGCTCTGGCTCGACCCGTCCCGGTTCACCGGCGAGGTGCGCTGGGAGCCGGGGGTGCCGACCGATCCGGCCTCGATGCTGTTCCCGCACCTGTACGCGCCGCTGCCCGTCGCCGCCGTGCTCGAGGCCGTCGCGTACCTGCCCGGCCCGGACGGGCGCTTCGATACGCCTCGGCGCGGCACAGTGGCGTAGGCCACATCCGCGGTGGCGGCGCGACTACTGTGGAAGGTGTGAACGTCGACGTCACAGCGCTACCGGGAATCGGAGTGCGCAAGGATTTCGAGGTCAAGTCGGGTCGTCGGGTCGGGGTGGTCGCCCACCGCGACGGCGACATCGACCTGATCGTGTCCAAACACGACGACCCGGACGCGATCGCGGCCCAGGTGCCGCTGTCCACAGACGAGGCGTCGGTGCTGGCGAACCTGCTCGGCGCGCCGCAGCTGGTCGCCAAACTCAACGACGACCATCGCGATCTGCCGGGCATCACCACCCGCCAGCTCGCGATCCTCGACGAATCACCGTACGCGGGACGCACACTCGGTGAGACCGCCATGCGCACCCGCACCAAGACCTCGATCGTCGCGGTGATGCGCGCCGGTCAGCTGCACCCGTCGCCGGGGCCCGACTTCACCTTCACCGAGGGTGACCTGCTCGTGGTCGTCGGCACTCCGGACGGCCTCGACGCGGCCGCGAAGATCCTCGCGCACGGCTGACCGCCGTGACCTCGCAGGCCCTGGCTCTGCTCGAGCTCGGTGTGATCTTGTTCGCGCTGGGGATCTGCGGGCGGGTGGCGGCCCGGTTCGGCATGTCGCCGATCCCGCTGTATCTGCTGGGTGGTCTGGCCTTCGGGCGCGGCGGCTATCTACAGCTGGAAGCAGCCACCGAGTTCGGGCATCTGGCGAGCGAGATCGGCGTCGTGCTGCTGCTGTTGCTGCTCGGGCTCGAGTACACCGCCCCTGAACTGATGACCGGCCTGCGGCGCTCCTGGGCCGCGGGCGTGGTGGATCTGGTCGCCAACGCGCTGCCCGGCGCCGCGGTGGCGCTGATCCTCGGCTGGGGCGCGACCGGAGCCGTCGTGCTCGGCGGCGTCACCTACATCTCGTCGTCGGGGATCGTGGCCAAGGTACTCGACGACCTCGGCCGGCTCGGTAACCGCGAGACCCCGGTGGTGCTGTCGATCCTGGTGCTCGAGGACCTGGCGATGGCGGTATACCTGCCGATCCTGACCATGATGCTGGCCGGGCTGAGCCTGCTGAGCGGGCTGGTGTCGCTGGCCGTCGCGCTGGCCACCATCTCGGTGGTGCTGGTGGTGGCGCTGCGGTTCGGCCGGGTGGTCTCGGCCGTGCTCGACAGCGCCGACCGCGAGGTGTTCCTGCTGCAACTGCTCGGTGCCGCGCTGCTGGTGGCGGGCGCGGCCTCGGCGCTGAACGTCTCGGCCGCGGTCGGCGCGTTCCTGCTCGGCATCGCGATCTCCGGGTCCACCGCGCACGAGGCGGCGAAGCTGCTCGAGCCGCTGCGCGATCTGTTCGCCGCGATCTTCTTCGTCGCCTTCGGGCTGTCCATCGATCCGGCCGCGATCCCGCCGGTGTTCGGCTGGGCGGTGGTGCTGGCGGTGGTCACCGCGGGCACCAAGATGGCGGTCGGCTGGTGGGCGGCGAGCAGGCAGGGGATCCGCCGGATGGGCCGGGCCAGGGCGGGCGCCGCGCTGGTGGCGCGCGGTGAGTTCTCCATCGTCATCGCCGGGCTGGCGGTCACCTCCGGCAAGGTCGATCCCCGGCTGGCCGCGCTCGCCTCCGGCTACGTGCTGCTGATGGCGATCCTCGGGCCGATCGCGGCCAGGATCGTCGAGCCGGTCGTCGAATTCACCCGGCGCCGTGCGGGTCTGGCGCCGAGCTGATCAGTCCACCACCCGGCGCGGCCAGGCGCCGACGCCGTCGTAGACCAGTTCCTCGGTGTGGTGTTCCACGTAGGGATGCGGCGGCATCGGCGGCACCGGCGCGACGTCCCGCTGCGGGCGGGATCTGGGCCCGCGCCGGGAGGTCAGCCACATCCGCGGCAGCGCCTCCTCGTTCTCGATCTCGGTGAGGCTCACGCTGATCAGCACCAGCATGGTGACGATGCTGCTCACCCCGATCAGCGGGGCCAGCAGGTCCATCGCGCCCGAGCCCGCCGGCGGTGCCGCGTGGTGATCGGAGTGGGCGTGCATGGCGGCCATGCCGGTGTAGTGCATGCCGCAGACCGCGACGCCCATGATGATGGCCGCGCCGACCGTCGCCAGAAAACCCTTGACGCGCAAGGTGAACCAGAGCGCGACGATCGAGGCGACCACCGCGATCACCATCGACAGCGCGACGATCTTCGCGTCGTAGCTGACCGTCGCCGTCGACTTCATCGCGTACATACCGGTGTAGTGCATGGTGCCGACGCCGAGCCCGGTGATCGTCCCGCCCGCCAGCAGCGAGCGCAGCGTGGGCTGGGGCTTGTTGACCATGAACAGCCCGATCCCGACGACGACCATCGCGGTGAGCGCGCTGAACAGCGTCAGCGGAATGTCGAAGCGGATCTCCGCGCCGCGGATCGAGAAGCCGAGCATCGCGATGAAATGCATGACCCAGATGCCGGTTCCGCCGATCGCGATCGCGGCGCCGACCAGCCAGCTGACCCGCCCCTCCACCGCGTTGCGGCCGCGGGCCGCGCACTGCAGGCCGAGCAGACATCCGGTGACGGACATGAAATACGCGAGAACGGGAGTGATCCACCCGTAGCTGAAGTGATAAATGTCGAGCACGCCGCGAAAACCCTCAATGCCAAGTACCGCGAACCGGCGGCGGTAGAACGAAAAACTGGATGTGACGATACGGCGAAGATCGCGAATCCGTGTCGTTCACAGCGCAATCCGGCACTGTGGGTTTGGTCACGAAAAGGTTACCGAGTTCGGTTTATTGGGAATACCGACCGATCGGAATGTGCATTCGGAAACAAAAAGCCCGTGCCCATCCGAAGATGGACACGGGCCTCCGTGTCGAAACGCGCTAGTCGAGGTAGTCGCGCAGCACCTGCGACCGGCTCGGGTGGCGCAGCTTGCTCATCGTCTTCGACTCGATCTGACGGATGCGCTCGCGCGTCACGCCGTAGACCTGGCCGATCTCGTCGAGGGTGCGCGGCTGGCCGTCGGTGAGGCCGAAGCGCAACCGCACCACGCCCGCCTCACGCTCGGACAGCGTCTCCAGCACCGACTGCAGCTGATCCTGCAGCAGGGTGAAGCTCACCGCGTCGACCGCGACGACGGCCTCGGAGTCCTCGATGAAGTCGCCGAGCTGGCTGTCGCCCTCGTCGCCGATGGTCTGGTCCAGCGAGATCGGCTCACGCGCGTACTGCTGGATCTCCAGCACCTTCTCCGGCGTGATGTCCATTTCCTTGGCCAGCTCCTCCGGGGTGGGCTCACGGCCCAGGTCCTGGAGCAGCTCGCGCTGGATGCGGCCGAGCTTGTTGATGACCTCGACCATGTGCACCGGGATACGGATGGTGCGGGCCTGGTCGGCCATGGCGCGGGTGATGGCCTGGCGGATCCACCACGTCGCGTAGGTCGAGAACTTGTAACCCTTGGTGTAGTCGAACTTTTCGACCGCGCGGATCAGGCCGAGGTTGCCCTCCTGGATCAGGTCCAGGAACGCCATGCCGCGACCGGTGTAGCGCTTGGCCAGCGAGACCACCAGGCGGAGGTTGGCCTCGAGCAGGTGGTTCTTGGCCCGGTTGCCGTCGCGCACGATCCAGTTGAAATCGCGGCGGGTGGTCACCGACAGCTTCTCGCCCGCCTCGGCGAACTCGCGCATCTTCTCCGCGGCGAACAGGCCGGCCTCGATCCGCTTGGCGAGTTCGACCTCCTCCTCCGCGTTCAGCAGCGCGACCTTGCCGATCTGCTTGAGGTAGGCGCGCACCGAGTCGGCGGACGCGGTGAGCTCGGCGTCCTTGCGCGCCTGACGCAGCGCCTCGGACTCCTCCTCGTCCCACACGAAATCGCCGGAGGCCTTGTCCTTCTCGGACGGCTCCTCGGTCTCGGCTTCCTCGGTGGTGTCCTCGGCCACCTCTTCGACCAGGGCGTCACCGTCGGTGAGCTCGTCCTCGGAGACCTCCAGGTCGCCGAGATCGTCGAGCTCGATCGACTCGTCGTCGAGCTGTTCCTCGCCACCCTCGGCCGCCGTCGCCTTCTTGGCGGCGGCCTTCTTGGCGGGCGCCTTCTTGGCGGCAGCCTTCTTGGCCGGAGCCTTCTTGGCGACGGCCTTCTTCGCCGGGGCCTTCTTGGCAGCGGCCTTCTTGGCCGGGGCCTTCTTGGCCGGGGTGGTGGCGTCGGCGTCGGCGTCGGCCGAGTCGGCGGTCTGACGGGTATTCGTGGCTACCACGTACGCCCTTTCGTGACGGTCTCGTGCGGCGTCACGCCAGAGTGGTTTTCCGGCGGAGCGGTCGGTCGGGTTGCACCGGCGGTGCGTCGGTCGGGTGGAGCCGGTCTGTGCACCGGTCCGCGCGACCGGCCGCGGCCGGAAGGTTTCACCGGCTCACCGCCGGACGTGTTCCATTGTAACGATCCAACCAGGGTACTCATGGCACGATGCCACCCAGGCGTTGCGCCGACCTCCGCGCCGGGCTACGGCGCGATGCCCTTGTCGATGGCCATGGCCGCGCCGACGATACCCGCGGTGTTCTTCAACACGGCCGGGATCACCGGAGTTCGGTTGGTGAGCAACGGTATCCACTGCTCGTGGTCGCGGCTGATGCCGCCACCGGCCACGATGACCTTCGGCCAGAACAGGTCCTCGAGGTGCCGCAACACGGTGCTCACCCGCTCGGCCCACTGCGGGTAGCTGAGCTCCTCGCGGTCCTTGACCGACGCCGCGGCCAGGTGCTCGGCCTCGTCGCCGGCGACCACCAGGTGGCCCAGCTCGGAGTTGGGCACCAGGGTGCCGTCGTAGAGCAGCGCCGAGCCGATCCCGGTGCCGAAGGTGAGCAGCAGCGTCAGCCCGTCGAGCTCGCCGGCGGCGCCGTAGCTGTCCTCGGCCAGCCCGGCCGCGTCGGCGTCGTTGAGCACGGTCACCGCGCGCCCGCCCAGCGCCTTCGAGAACAGCTCGCGCGCGTCGGTGCCGATCCACGCGTGGTCGATGTTGGCGGCGGTCCTGGCGTGGCCGTCGAGCACCACGCAGGGCAGGGTGATCCCGACCGGGCCGTCCCAGTCCGCCAGCGCGACCAGTTCGGCCACCGCGGCCGCGACGGCGTCCGGCGTGGCCGGCTGTGGCGTGGCGATCTTGAGGCGCTCGTGGGTCAGCGTGCCGGTCGCCAGGTCGACCACGGCGCCCTTCACCCCGCTACCGCCGATATCGATGCCGAATGCGTGCCCCCGAGCGGACATGGATCAACCCCTTGCTGACGCGCCGATGTGCCTGACAAAGAGTAGCGGTAGTCACCCTGCGCGCGAGGCGTCGCCACATGTGATCCGATGGAGTCGTGCCCGAACCCATCGTGTCCGAGACCGTCCTCGCCCCGACCGCCGCCGACCACGAGGAGTTGCGGCTGCTGGCCGTCGAACTCGCCGAGGCGGCGGCCGCGCACGTGCGTGCCCGCAGACCCGAGGTGTTCGCCGCCGACGGCCCCGTCGAGGGCGCCGTGGCGACCAAGGGTCACATCACCGATCCGGTCACCGTCGTCGACACCGAATCCGAGCAGCTGATCCGCGCGCTGCTGGCCGAGCGCAGGCCCGCCGACGCGATCCTGGGCGAGGAGGGCGGCGGCGATGTCGGCGCCACGGCGCCGGGGGCGATCACCTGGGTCGTCGACCCGATCGACGGCACCGTGAACTTCCTCTACGGCCTGCCCGGCTACGCGGTCTCGGTGGCCGCGGTGCGCGACGGTGAACCGGTCGCGGGCGCGGTCGTCGACGTGGCCGCGGCGACCACCTACAGCGCCGCGCGCGGGGCCGGCTCCTACGCCGTGCGCGCCGACGGCACCCGCGTGAAACTGGCGTGCGCGCAGGAGGATTCGCTGACGGTGGCGCTCGTCGGCACCGGCTTCGCCTACGGCAGGCAGCGGCGCGCGGCGCAGGCGCGTTTCCTCACCGAGGTGCTCCCGGAGATCCGCGACATCCGCAGGCTCGGTGCCGCCGCCATGGACCTGTGTCACGTCGCGTCCGGCGAACTCGACGCCTACTACGAGCACGGGCTCAACGCCTGGGACTGGGCCGCGGGCGCGCTGATCGCCGCCGAGGCCGGTGCCGTGGTGCACGTCCCCGACGTCACCGTCGGTGGCGCCGCGGGGGAGCTGACGATCGTGTCCGCGCCGGGCGTGGCGACCGAGCTGACCGCCCTGCTCACCCGGGTCGGCGCGACGACCGCCCTGCCCGACTGACGCGCACGCGCCGCGGGGCTGCGGACCCGCGGCGCGTGGCGCGGCTCAGCACTTGACGGTGCGGGCGGCGTCCAGGAGTTCGGGATCGATGGAGGACGAGCTGGCGCCGGGCGCGAGGTTCTTCAGCGACCGCAGCACCTCCTCGGCGTCGGCGCCGGGGCGCAGCGATTCGCCGAAGGCCAGGCCGAGCACCAGGTCGACGGTGTCGTCGGTGCGCGGATCCTCGATCAGCTCGGCGCAGGGCGCGACCAGCTGCACGGACGCGGCGGCGGGCCGCCCGTTGACGCCGTAGCGGATCTGACCGGTGCAATTGAGGTCGCCGCTGACGTAGACCGGATCGTTACCGACCTGTGTCCCCGGCGCGCCCGCGAACCCGAGGTCGCCCAGCGCGGCCGCGATATGACCCGCCTGGCCGCTCTTGCCGTTGGCGTTGAAGACGCGCACCTTCGACTCCGAGAGGGCCGCGGGATCGACGTCGTCGAGCCGGGACGGGTTCATCCGGGTGCCCAGCGCGGCGGGCTGGGCCGCGTTGGTGGCCGTCGGCGTGCTCGGTGCGTTGCAGGCCATCGGCTCGTTGCTGTCGTCATGGGTCCGAAACGCCGTGATCCAGACGAACAGGCTCACCAGAGCCAGCACGAGGACGAGCGCGAGCCAGAGCTCGGGCCGCCGTCGCGGGAAGGGTTTGCCGTCGCGATCGGTCGCGCTGCCTTCGGTGATCAGTGAAACCACGCGCTCACTCTACGAGTCCGGTGGCGATGCGCGAGTGCGGGAGGTCTCGGCGAGTTTCCCGCCAGGTGAAGATTCGTCGTCGGTTTCGACTCGGCCGGGTTTTGATTGCGACATTTGTCCGTAGGTCCGCTATTGTCTGGCCGCCCAGATCGAATAATCACCGGTGAAACGGTGGTCGGTCGCGGGAACAACAAGGGCATGTCCTGCGTTAACCGAACGCTGTCGGAGTCATCGATCCTCGATCGACGCTGATAGGCGGCCGGTGTACGTGTGAGGTGCACCACCGGCGGGGCGGTACGAACGCCGGACCCCAGTGGGGTACGGCCATCGAACCGATCCGGGATATACGGAGTAAGGACTGAGGGGAAGACGACATGGCAACCGACTATGACGCACCGCGGCGCACCGAATCCGACGAAGTGTCGGAGGATTCGCTCGAGGAGCTGAAGGCCCGCCGCAACGAGGCGCAGTCCGCCGTCGTGGACATCGACGAGTCCGATACGGCGGAATCGTTCGAGCTTCCCGGCGCGGACCTGTCCGACGAGGTACTCAGCGTTCGGGTGGTCCCGAAGCAGGCCGACGAGTTCACCTGTTCGAGCTGCTTCCTCGTGCACCACCGCAGCCGACTGGCCAGCGAGAAGGGCGGCCAGCTGATCTGCATGGACTGCGCCGCCTGACGCGACGCGAGACGGGTCAGCCCGCGCTCGGGAGCCCGAGCGCGGCCAAGACCCGGTCCGGCCTGCGCGTACTGATCAACCAGTACGGCGTCGGGTCGTCCGGGTCGTCCAGAACGAGCAGCGCCATCGGGCCGATCCAGGCCCGATGCTGCACATACGCGGCGGGGTCGAGCTGTCGGCCCAGCGCCGCACTCTTGGCCGTCGGTGCGACGGCCGCGGCGCGCGCGACGAAGCTCACCGGCAGGTGGGCGCGGTCGACGCGCAGTTCCGCCGTACCGTCGGACGCGACGGTGACCTCGAGGCGATGCCGCGACATCCACAGCAGGATCCAGACCGGGATCGGCGCCAGCGCGACGTAGGGCAGCCAGGCCCGCAGGCCCGGCGCGCCCATGTGGATCTCGGCGGCCAGCAGGCCCGCGATGGCGAACCCGATCGGCCACCACCACAGCGGCACCCAGAGGCGTTCGCGATAGGGCGAGGCACCGTGTCCCGAGGACGCTGAGCGCTCGGTGTCGGCGGTATCGGTGGTCGGCGAATGGGGCTGGTCGGGCACCCCTCAACACTAGGTCACCGCACCAGGGCGGCGACGAGAAGGTCCGGGGCCGACCGCGTAGGCTCGACCGATGTGAACGCACTTGCACCGATTCCGCTGCGGCGGCTCGATCCCGGCATCCCCGTGCCGACGCGTGCCCATCCGGGTGACGCGGGCGTCGATCTCTGTACCACCGAGGACGTGATCATCGAACCGGGCGAGCGGGTGCTGGTCGGCACCGGGATCGCGATCGCGCTGCCGGTCGGCACGGTCGGGTTGATCCATCCCCGGTCCGGGCTGGCCGCGAAGGCGGGATTGTCCGTGGTCAACACCCCCGGCACGGTGGACGCGGGCTATCGCGGTGAGATCAAGGTGTGCCTGATCAACCACGATCCCCGCACGGCGATCGAGCTGCGGCGCGGCGATCGCATCGCGCAGTTGCTGGTGCAGCGGGTCGAGCTGGTCGACTTCGCCGAGGTCGACGATCTCGACGAGACCGCGCGCGGCACCGGCGGATACGGGTCGAGCGGCGGGCATGCCAGCCTGGCCGGCGAGGAGGCGTAATGGGTCTGTTCGGGAAGAAGAAGCGCGCGCCCCGCGAGGACGCGGCCTACGACGACGCGGAGTACGCGGACGCCGACGACTACACCGATGCCGACGGCTTCGACGAGTTCGAGGACGAGTACGACACCGACGAGTTCCAGCGCCCCGACTTCGCGCACCTGGACTTCGACGACGCCCCGACCGACGAGCGCATCTACGGCAACTTCGACCACGAGCCGGATGCCGCCGCAGGCCCGTACGACATCAGCGAGGTGTCCGACGAGATGGTCGCGCGCCGCCTCGATCTGGGGTCGGTGGTCATTCCCGTCCCGGCGGGCGGGCAGTTGCAGGTCGAGATGAGCCCCGACGGCACCCCGCAGGCGGTGCACCTGGCCACCGAGCACGGCAGGCTCACCGTCGCCGCCTACGCGGCGCCGAAGTCGGCCGGGCAGTGGCGCACGGTCGCCGCCGATCTGGCCGAGTCGCTGCGCGGTGACGGCGCGAGCGTCGCCGTGGAGAAGGGGCCGTGGGGCCGCGAGGTCAAGGCCATCACCGAGGGCGCCGACCTGAGGTTCATCGGTGTCGACGGACCGCGCTGGATGATCCGCCTGGTCGCCGCCGGTCCGTCCGGCGCGGTCGACGAGCGCAGCCCGCTGATCACCGCCGCCCGTGCCGTCCTGGCCGATGCCGTGGTGCGGCGCGGTGACGAGCCGCTGCCGGTGCGCGATCCGCTCCCGGTGGTGCTGCCGCAGGAACTGGCCGAACAGCTGGCCGCCGCCCATCAGCAGCAGGTGCTCGCCCAGCAGCAGGCGCTGGCCGCCCAGGCCGCCGCCGCGCAGGCCGCGCCCGCTTCGGCGCTGCCGCCCAAGATGCCCGACGAGCCGCGGCGCGGTGCCGACGGGTCGGCCATGCAGCAGCTCGGCCTGAACTAGCGGCCGGCCCGCCTCTCCATGACTTCTGCCGGTCGTGGGGAGGTAGTCGGCTGCCGACCGGGCCGGCGGTCCGGGGTGGGTGGCGTGCTGGACGTGCCCGGCGAGTTACCCGTGTGCTCGCGAAATCAGTTGTCCCGCAGAGTGGGCGCCGAATCGGCCGATCGCGTCCAGTTCGGCGAAGCCCGCGTGTCCGAGTACCGCTGGATCGGCACCGAGCTCGTCCAGGGTCACTCGACGCAGCCGCGCCTGTGGCAGCGTCGCGGCCCACTGTTCGGCCACGGCGATCGGGTGGATCGGGTCGTCGCTCGCGCCGACCACGGCGACCGGCACACGGGTGTCCGCCAGCCGTTCGAGTGTCGGCCAGGCGTAGGCGGCCGCCTCGTCGAGCGCGCGCGGCAGGTGCGGCCACTGGCCGCGCCAGGACTGGGTGAGCGCGTCGGCCAGCCAGGCCGGGCTGGAGGCGCGCATCCGCTCGATCACCGCGTCCAGTCCGTCGGCGCGCAGTTGCTCGGCGGTAACCGACGCGCTGAGCGCGGCCGGGCAGGCGGCGGTTTCGGCACCCGTCCAGGCGGGTAATGCCGTGATGACACCGACCACCGCGGTCGGCTGCCCGGCTGCCCAGTCGAGCGCGATCGCGGCGCCGAGGGAGATCCCTGCGGCCAGGACGGGGCCGCGGGCCGCGGCGGCACCCAAAGCCGCGGTACAGCTCGCGATCACGGCCTGGGGGTCCGGTTCGACGGCCTGGAACGCCAGTCCGTGCGCGGCCGCTGCCGGTCCGAACGCACGGGCGGCGAAATCGGCGTCGGAACCGGTTCCGGGCAGGGCGACCACGGTGACCTGGGATGGGGAGCGCAACACGGACCGAGCGTAGCGGCCGATCGTTTGCCCATCTACAGTGGCGGTGTACGGCCAACTAGCGGGAGAAGCGTGCCATGTCGTCATCCACGGGCGGACACAAGTCGGGATCGGGTCCGGACTCGGGATATTTTCGTCGACTCGGTCGCCGTTTGACCGCGGATATCGACCAGCTCGACGCCGAGGAACTGGCGGAGACGGCCGATGCCTCCGGTGCCCGGCGCGCGGTGGATTGTTGTCGCGGTGAGGAAGCCACCATCCTGGGCCGACTCCGCAGCGTCGAGGCGTGTCCCAAGGCCGCGGGCGCGACCGTGCAGGCCGAGTTCTTCGACGGCACCGACGCGATCACTCTGGTCTGGATCGGCCGCAGGCGGATCCCCGGTATCGAGCCGGGCCGGCGGATCCTGGTCCGTGGTCGCGTCGGCGACCGCGACGGCCGCAAGGTGATCTTCAACCCCTACTACGAATTGCGCGGGAACAGCTGACGTATGCCCTCCAGCGACGAGTACCGCATCGAGGCGGACCCCGAGCCCACCGTGGCGCTGCCGGTGGCGACCGATGAGCCGGTCGACCCCGCGGTGGACGCCGAGGTCGAGCAGGCCGAACAGACGCTGCTCGAGCAGCTCGGCGGCATCAGCGGCCTGATCTACTCCACCCTGCCCGTGCTGGTGTTCGTCCCGGTGAACACCTTCGCCGGACTCACCGCGGCCATCTGGGCCGCCCTCGGCGTCGCCGCGGGCGTGCTGGGGTGGCGGCTGTACAAGCACAGCCCCGTGCAGCCCGCGATCTCGGGCTTCCTCGGCGTCGGCGTGTGCGCGTTCATCGCCTACCGGATGGGCGAGGCCAAGGGATTCTTCCTGTTCGGCATCTACACCAGCCTCGTGTACGGCGGGGTGTTCGCGCTGTCGATCCTGTTCCGCCGGCCGCTGGTCGGGGTGATCTGGGGCGCGCTCAACGGGCACGGCACCGGCTGGCGGGCCGATCGGCGCATCCGCAGGCTCTACGACCTGGCCACCGTCGTGTGGGTGGTCGTCTTCGGCGCCCGCTACCTGGTGCAGTCCCAGCTCTACGACACCGACCACACCACCTGGCTGGCCGTGGCCAGGATCGGCATGGGCTGGCCGCTGACCGCGGTGGCCCTGGTGGTCACCGTGTGGGCGGTGCGCCGGGCCGGCCACCTGCCGATCGAGAAATCCGGCGCCGGAACGGATTCCGCCCGCGCCTGAGGCGTGACCGGCCCCACTTTCGGAGGTGGGGAAGTACCCACCCTGGGGTGCCTGGTAGCACCGTCGAGTTCGTCGCACGATCAATGCGTACCGAAAAACGCAGTGATCGTGAAAGGACCGGCGACCATGATGGCTACCGAGCATCGCCCCGACGTCTCGAAGAAGTCGAACGCCTCCGTGCTGTCGGAGAGCAAGCGCATCGGAGCCGAGCTGGACGCGCTGATCGGCCCCGCCGCGGCCGGTGATCGCGATGCCGTCGCCGAGATCGTGCGCCTGGTGCACCCGCTGGTCCGGCGCTACTGCTCGGCCCGGATGGGCGCCACCGGGCATCTCACCGTCACCGCCGACGACGTCACCCAGGAAGTGCTGATGGCCACCGTGACGGCCATCCCGCGCTACCGCGATCAGGGCAAGTCGTTCCTGGCCTTCGTCTACGGGATCGCCGCCAACAAGGTTTCCGACGCGTTCCGCCGCGCCAAGCACACCGCCTACCCGATGGCCGAACTGCCCGATGCCGCGTGCGGCGCCGCGGGCCCGGAGGAGTGGGCGCTGGCGCTGGAGCGCCGCGCGGCCACCCGCGACCTCATGCAGGTGCTCGCGCCCAACCACCGCGAGGTGCTGGTGATGCGGATCGTGCTCGGCTGGAGCGCGGCCCAGACCGCCGAGGCCATCGGCACCAGCCCCGGCGTCGTGCGGGTGATGCAGCACCGCGCGCTCAACAAGCTGCGCGCGGAGCTGAAGGTCGCCTGAATCGTCCGCGCCGCCCGCGCGTCGGGAACCGTATCGGGGAGTTACGGTTTGATGCCGTGGGTGGCCAGGGTGAGGCGCAGGTCCTCTTCGGCCTCCACCGAGGTGACGAACAGCAGTTCGTCGTCGCCTTCGAACGGGTCGTCGGGCTGGGGCACGATGACCCGGCCGCCGCGCAGGATGGTCACCAGGGCGGTGTCGCGCGGCATGACCAGGCTGCGGACCGGCTTGCCCGCGAGCTGGGTGTCGGCGGGCAGGGTGATCTCGACCAGGTTGGCCTGGCCCTGCCGCAGCGTCATCAGCCGCACCAGATCGCCGACCGAGACGGCTTCCTCGACGAGCGAGGCGAGCAGCCGCGGCGTCGACACCGCCACGTCGACGCCCCACGACTCGTTGAACAGCCATTCGTTGCGCGGATCGTTGACCCGCGCGACCACCCGGCGCACCCCGAACTCGGTCTTGGCGAGCAGGCTGTGCACCAGGTTGGCCTTGTCGTCGCCGGTGGCGGCGATGACGACCTCGTAGGTCTCGAGTCCCGCGTTCTCCAGTAGCGACAGCTCACAGGCGTCGGCGTGCACCCACACGGCGTCCGGGATGGCGGGCGGGTCGATGTGGTCGAGCTGACGCTCCAGCAGCATCACCCGATGCCCGCCGCGTAGCAGTTCCCTGGCGATCGAGCGCCCGACGGCGCCCGCTCCGGCGATGGCCACCTTCATGTTCTTCAGTCCTCGTTCGTGGGAGCCTTGGCGGCCATGGCGACCGCCTCACCGACACTGCCGGAGGTCGCCGCGACGTAGACCACGTCGTCGGCCTGGACGATGGTCTTGGAGTCGGGCAGCAGACCCTGGCCGAAGCGCAGGATGAACGCCACGCGGACCCCGAGCTCGCGCTCCAGATCGCGCACCGTGCGGCCGGACCAGTCCTCGTGCAGGGTGAGCTGGGTGACCGCCACCGCGCCCGTGGGATCGCGCCAGGTGGTGGTCGAGTTGTCGCCGATGAGGGTGCGCAGGAACCGGTCGGTGGTCCACGGGACCGTCGCGATCGTCGGGATGCCGAGCCGCTCGTAGACCTCGGCGCGCTTGGCGTCGTAGATCCGGGCGACGACCCGCTCGACGCCGAACATCTCCCTGGCCACCCGGGCCGAGATGATGTTGGAATTGTCACCCGAGGACACGGCGGCGAAGGCGTCGGCACGTTCGATTCCCGCGCGGGTCAGCACATCCCGGTCGAAACCGACACCGATCACTTCCTGCCCGGTGAAGCCCTCGCCCAGCCGGCGGAACGCGCTGGGATCGCGGTCGATCACCGTGACCTCGTGTCCCACCCGGACCAGAGCGCGCGCCAGCGACGAGCCGACCCGTCCGCACCCCATGATCACTACGTACACCGTGCACCCTCGTTCCTGGCCAACCCGTGGCATCCGGCTTGGACCGTACCCGCCGGATGCTCCCATCGCCCATTTTCCCCCGGGCGACGCGGCACAAACAATCACGACACCGCCCTCGTGCGCCGCCGACGTGCGCGCGAAGGCGACCGCGATCTCCTCTATGCTCAGCCCGGTGTCCAAGTTGACGACGGCAGCCAAGCGATTGCTGCTCGGCAGGCCGTTCCGCAGCGATTCGCTCGGCCACACGCTGTTGCCCAAACGTATCGCTCTGCCGGTGTTCGCCTCCGACGCCATGTCGTCGGTGGCCTACGCGCCGGAGGAGATCTTCCTGGTGCTCTCGGCCGCGGGCATCTCGGCCTACATGTACGCCCCCTGGGTCGGTGTCGCCGTCGCGTTCGTGATGGCCGTGGTGGTCGCCAGCTATCGGCAGAACGTGCACGCCTACCCCTCGGGCGGTGGCGACTACGAGGTCGCGACGAAGAACCTGGGCCCCAACGCCGGACTGACCGTCGGTAGCGCGCTGCTGGTCGACTACGTGCTCACGGTGGCGGTGTCGATCTCCTCGGCGGCCTCCAACATCGGCTCGGCGATCCCGTTCGTCGCGACGCACAAGGTGCTGTTCGCGGTGGTGGCGATCGCGATCCTCACCGCGATCAATCTGCGCGGTATCCGCGAATCGGGCACCGCGTTCGCGATCCCGACCTACGCCTTCATCGTCGGCATGTTCGTCATGCTGGGCTGGGGCATGTTCCGGATCTTCGTGCTGGGCGACGACATCCAGGCCGAATCGGCCGGGTTCGGGCTCAACGCCGAGGACGAGCACCTCTACGGGCTGGCCTTCGCCTTCCTCATCGCCCGCGCCTTCTCCTCCGGCTGTGCCGCGCTGACCGGTGTCGAGGCGATCAGCAACGGCGTGCCCGCCTTCCGCAAGCCCAAGTCGCGCAATGCCGCGACCACGCTGCTGATGCTGGGCACCATCGCGATCGTGCTGCTGATGGGCATCATCATCCTGGCGCAGAAGATCGGCATCGTCTACGCCCACGACACCGCGAACCTGGTCGGGGCGCCCGCCGACTACCACCAGAAGACCCTGATCGCGCAGATCGCCGAGAGCGTCTTCCACGGCTTCCCGATCGGCTTCTTCTTCATCACCATCGTCACCGCGCTGATCCTGGTGCTGGCCGCCAACACCGCGTTCAACGGTTTCCCGGTGCTCGGCTCGATCCTCGCCCAGGACCGCTACCTGCCGCGTCAGCTGCACACCCGCGGCGACCGGCTGGCCTTCTCCAACGGCATCCTGTTCCTGTCCGGCGCCGCGATCGCGTTCGTCGTGCTGTTCGGCGCCGAGGTGACCAAGCTCATCCAGCTCTACATCGTCGGTGTGTTCGTCTCGTTCGTGCTGAGCCAGACCGGCATGCTGCGGCACTGGACCCGGCTGCTGCGCACCGAGACCGATCCGGCGCAGCGCTCGAAGATGAAGCGGTCCAGGGTGATCAACGCGGTCGGCCTCACCGCGACCGGCACCGTGCTGGTGATCGTGCTGATCACCAAGTTCTTCGCGGGCGCCTACATCGCGATCATCACGATGGTGGCGATCTTCATCGTGATGAAGCTCATCCGCAAGCACTACGACTCGGTCTCGCGCGAACTCGACGAATCCGATTGGGACGGCGTGCTGCCCAGCCGCACCCACTCCATCGTGCTGGTCTCCAAACTGCACCTGCCGACCCGGCGCGCGCTGGCCTACGCCCGCGCGACCCGCCCGGACACGCTCGAGGCGATCACGGTCAACGTCGACGACGCCGACACCCGCCGGCTGGTACGCGAGTGGGAGAACAGCGAGATCAACGTCCCGCTGAAGGTGATCGAATCGCCGTACCGCGAGATCACCAAGCCCGTGCTGGACTATGTGAAGCGGGTCCGCAAGGACGCGCCGCGCGACGTGGTCACCGTGTTCATCCCCGAGTACGTCGTCGGGCACTGGTGGGAGCAGGTGCTGCACAACCAGTCCGCGCTGCGGCTCAAGGGCAGGCTGCTGTTCGAGCCGGGCGTGATGGTCACCAGTGTGCCGTGGCAGCTCAGTTCCTCCGCCCGGGCCAAGCAGGCCGCCGAGGGGAACGCGCCGGGGTCGGTGCGGCGCGGGTTCGAAGAGCCGGGTCGTCGCCGATGAGCAAGTGGCGCGGACAGGAATTCGAGATCCGGCTCGGGCCGCCGGGGCACGGCGGATTCTGTGTCGGCAGGCACGAGGGCCGCGTGGTGTTCGTGCGCCACGGCCTGCCGGGCGAGCTGGTACGCGCGCGGGTCACCGAGGATCGGGGCGGGTCGTTCTGCCGGGCCGACGCGGTCGAGATCATCGAGGCGTCGCCGGATCGGGTGCCCGCCACCTGCCCGGTGTCCGGGCCGGGCGGCGCGGGCTGCTGCGATTTCTCCTTCGCGACCCCCGCCGCGCAGCGCGTGCTCAAGGCCACCGTGGTGGCCGAGCAGCTGCGCAGGCTGGCCGGGGTGGACCGGGAGGTGACGGTCGAGCCGATCGCCGGGGATGCCGGCACGGACACCGGTGGCTGGCGCACGCGCGTGCGGCTGGTCGTCGACGGGGCGGGCCGGGCCGGGGTGCACCGGTTCCGCAGCACCGACGTGATCGCGGACCTGCGGTGCCCGCAGCCGGTGCCGGGCGCGCTCGACGGCATCGCCGACCGGCTCTGGACGCCGGGCTCGGACCTGGTCGTCGCCGTCGACGGCGACGGTGTGCGCCACATCGTGGAACTGGCCGCGGTGCCCGACACCGCGCAGCCCGGCGGCCGCCCGGCGACGCCACGCGGTGCGGGCCGCGGCCGTGGTCAGCGACCGACTCGTCGCCGGGAGTCCGGCGGCCCCGGCGGTGACGAGCGCGGCGCGGTCCGGGACCGGGCCGCCGCCCGCAAGTCGGCCACCAACGCGCCCCGCGAGGAGTGGGTGATGGCGGGCACCGGCCGGGCCGTGGAATACGTGGCGGGCCGGCGCTGGGAACTGTCGGCCACGGGCTTCTGGCAGGCGCATCGCGGTGCCGCGCAATGCTATTCGGACCTCGTCGCCCAGTGGTCGGGGCTGGCGCCCGGTGGCTCCGGCTGGGATCTCTACAGCGGTGTCGGGGTATTCGCGGCGCGCCTGGCCGAGCAGACCGGGCAGACCGGTGCGGTCGCCGCCGTCGAATCGGCGCGCTCCGCCGTCGCCGACGGTGTCGCCGCCCTGCGTGATCTGCCGTGGCTGGACCTGAGCGCCGACCGCGTCGAACGCTGGGTGCGCACCCGGGGCGACGGGGGCGGGCCCGATGTCGTTGTCCTCGATCCGCCGCGCGCGGGCGCGGGCAAGGAGATCGTGGCCGCGGTCACCGACGCCGATCCCCGCCGGATCGTCCACATCGGCTGCGACCCGGCGTCGTTCGCGCGCGACCTCGGCCTGTATCTCGACGCCGGGTACCACCTCGCCGATCTGCGTGCCTTCGATGCGTTCCCGGCCACCCACCACGTCGAATGCGTGGCGTTGCTCGACCGCTGAGGAGTCGGCGGGCCACCGCGGACAGTGGCTCCCCGCTGGACGCTCAGCGGACGCCGCCGGTCCCGCGGCCACCGAACCCGGATCAGTCCAGAGCCCAGGTGACCCGGACGGCCGCGCCGATCTCGGTCTCGCCGGGAACCACCGGCACCGGGGAGCTCGCGCGGGCCATGAGCATCGGCGCGCTGTCCATCTCGGCGCTGATGTCGTAGGCGCGGGGGAGCGGCACGGCCGTGTCCTCGGTGATCTGCACGACCGCGCCCAGGCTGACGCCCGCGCGGGCGGCGTACTGCTCGGCCTTGGTCTTCGCGTCGTCGAAGGCGGCGTCGCGGGCCTGGGCGAGCAGCGGCTCGGGATCGGCGATCCCCCGGGTCAGGCCACCCAGGCGGACATCGTCGCCGCCCGCGGTGACCGCGGCCGCCACCGTCTCGGCGGGCTCGGTGCCGGTGCCCTCCCGCAGGGCGATACTGAGCCCGGTCGTGGCCAGGTAGCCGGAGATCTCGCTGCGCCCCTGATCGGTGTAGACCGTCTCGGTGCGCACGCTCAGCCCGCTGGTGGCCATGTCGGCGTCGCTCACCCCGGCCGCGCGCAGGGCCGCGACGACGGCGCTCACCCGATCACCGGCGCGGCCGTAGGCGGCGGCGACGCTGTCGGCGCGCGACTCCACCGACAGCGTGACCCGGAGCAGATCCGGGACCGCGCGGACCGTGCCGCGCCCGACCATCGTGGTGCTCGCCTGCCAGGATTTCTTGCCCACCGCGGTACTCCTGTCGGTCGAAGGATGCTGTGCTGCCCAACGTCTCGCCGCGGGCCCGAGTTCCCCGTCAGTAGTTGCCCGCGTTGCCGGACAGGGTCCGCACCGCGGCTTCCATCTGCGCGTACGCGCCCGCGGCGAGGCGTTGCAGCAGGGCCAGTTTCAGCTGCGGGTGGTCGTGGGTGAGCTGATCGAAGACCTCCGGCCGCATCACCGCCACCCGCACCGGCGTCTCGGCGATGATCTCGTTGACGAACGGCTGCCCGAGCAGCATCGGGATCTCGCCGAACGACATCCCCGCCGACAGCGTCACCAGCCGGTGCACGCGCCCGTCGGTGCCGGGGAAGGTCATCCGCACCCGGCCCTCCAGGATCAGGAAGAGTCCGCAGCGCGGGTCGCCCCGATCGGCGATCACCTCGCCGCGCGCGATGGTCCGCGATTCGAAGTCCTTCCCCAGCCGGGTGCGATTGTCGGGGTCGAGGCCGACCAGCAGCGGGTGTTCGTCGAGCGGGATCGAGCGGCGGGGATCGGCGCCCGGCGGGCGGTGCCTGGTCAGGATGATGTCCTCGCACCACTCGGTCGCGGTGTCGCGGTCGATGAACACCCGCCCCCGCGGATCCTCGGGGTCCAGGCTCGATGCCTCGTGCCCGAGCCGGGCCTCGGGATCGACCAGCGCGACCCGGCAGCCCCGGCGGACCAGTTCGTTCTGCAGCGCCGCGAGCATCTCGCGCGCGACCGCGCTCACCTCGCCGACCCGGCGCAGGTCGACGACCAGGGCGTCGAGGTCGCCGACCTTGCTCTCGATGGAGCGCACCGTGCGCTCGGCGCCCGCGAAGAGCAGGTCGCCGTGCAGTTCGTAGACCCGGGCGCGGTCGCCGTGGTCGGCCAGCACCGCGGCGTCGGCGGGGGAGCGGCGCAGCCGCGAGGGCACCTGGGCGACCGAGTAGTCGGCCCGGATGGCGGTGCGCGCGGCGCGGGTCACGTGACAGAAGTGCAGTTCGAGCCGCCGGGACAGCTCCCGGCAGGCCGCGACCCCGCGCACGCTGTTGCCCTGGGCGTCCAGGCGCGGGGAGTACACCGAGATCCCGAGCTGGCCGGGCAGCACGGCGATGATCCCGCCGCCGACGCCGCTCTTGGCGGGCAGGCCGACCGTGGTCACCCAGTCACCGGCCGCGTTGTACATGCCGCAGGTCGTCATCACGCTGAGCACCCGCTCGGTCAGCGCGGTCGACAGCGCTCGCTCCCTGGTCTTCGGATTCACCCCGTTGTCGGCCAGCGTCGCGGCCATCAGGGCCAGATCGGCGCAGGTGATCTCGATCGAGCACTGCCGGAAGTAGCGGTCGACCGCGTCGTCGGGGTCGACGTCGATGATGCCGACCGAGCGCAGCATGTAGCCGATCGCGCGGTTGCGGTAGCCGGTGCGCGCCTCGGACTCGTAGACGGCCTGATCCATCGTCAGCTCCCGCCCGGCGAAGCGGGAGTAGCAGCGGCGGACCCGCTCGAACTTGTCGGCGGCGTCCCGGCCGCTGATCAGCGAGGCCGCGGTGATCGCGCCGGAGTTGATCATCGGATTGCTCGGGCGCTGGGTGTCGGGCTCGAGGGCGATCTCGTTGAACGGCTCGCCCGACGGCTCGACGTCGATGTGCGCGGCCACCCCGTCCAGGCCGCGATCGGCCAGCGCGAGCGCGTAGGTGAACGGCTTGGAGATCGACTGGATGGTGAACCCGATGTCGGTGTCGCCGACCTGGTAGATCAGCCCGTCCGCGGTGGCCAGGCACAGCCCGAACGAGTCGGGCGCGACCGCGGCCAGTTCGGGAATGTAGTCGGCGGGCGCGCCGGAGGTGTCGTCCCGGCAGACCGCGTACACCTCGTCGAGCATGGCCGCCACCACGCCGGGGTCGATCGTGCGCGCAACACCGTCCGGTTCGGCCACAGCGCCACTCTAGGACGCCGCGTGGCCGGTCCCGTGGGGGCGCGCGGGGGAGATAGTCCTCACAGGCGATCGCGGCCCGTGGTGACGGCGTCAGGCGGCGGCGCGCCCTGTTCAGCGGCGTGCCGCGCCGACCGGCGCCCCGACTGTGATCCTCGGCGTGAGGCGCCCGGAAGGGGCCGCGAGCCGGGGCCGCTCGCGCGGCCAAATACACTGGGCGGATCACACAGTAGTCCGGAGGGAGCGAGTTCAGGTGGGAGTGCTGTCGCGGGTGGATTCACCCGAAGATCTGCGCCGGCTGAGCGTGCCGCAACTGCGGGATCTGGCGGACGAGATCCGCGAGTTCCTGGTGCAGAAGGTCGCCGCCACCGGAGGCCACCTCGGCCCCAACCTAGGCGTGGTCGAACTGACCATCGCGCTACACCGGATCTTCGACTCCCCGGCCGATCCGCTGATCTTCGACACCGGCCATCAGGCCTACGTGCACAAGATCCTCACCGGCCGCAAGGACCGGTTCGACTCGCTGCGCATGCGCGACGGCCTGTCGGGCTACCCGAGCCGCGCCGAGAGCGAACACGACTGGGTGGAGTCCTCGCACGCCTCGGCGGCGCTGTCCTACGCCGACGGTCTGGCCAAGGCCTTCGCGCTGAGCGAGCAGAACCGCACCGTCGTCGCCGTCGTCGGTGACGGCGCGCTCACCGGCGGCATGTGCTGGGAGGCGCTCAACAACATCGCGGGCGCGCCCGACCGTCCGGTGGTGGTCGTGGTCAACGACAACGGCCGCTCCTACGCGCCGACCATCGGCGGCCTCGCCGACCGGTTGACCGCGCTGCGCACCCAGCCCGCCTACGAGCACGCCCTCGACGCCGGGAAGCGACTGCTCAAGAGCATTCCCGCGGTGGGGGATTCGGCGTACTCGATGGTCCACGCGCTCAAGGCGGGGATCAAGGACGCGGTGAGCCCGCAGGAGCTGTTCTCCGATCTGGGCATGAAGTACGTCGGCCCGGTCGACGGCCACGACCTGGTCGCGCTCGAGGCGGCCATGCGCCGCGCCAAGGACTTCGGCGGACCGGTCGTCGTGCACGTGGTCACCCGCAAGGGCAACGGCTACGAGCACGCCGAGAACCATGTCGCCGACCAGATGCACGCCTGCGATCCGATCGACCCGCTCACCGGCCGCCCGCTCGCGGGCAAGAAGGCCAAGGGCTGGACCGCGGTGTTCTCCGAGGAGCTCATCGACCACGCGTCGCGGCGCGAGGACATCGTCGCCATCACCGCGGCCATGCCCGGCCCCACCGGCCTGGCGCCCTTCGGCGAGCGCTTCCCGCACCGCATGTTCGACGTGGGCATCGCCGAGCAGCACGCGATGGCCTCGGCGGCGGGGCTTGCGCTGGGCGGTATGCACCCGGTCGTCGCGATCTACTCCACCTTCCTCAACCGCGCGTTCGATCAGCTGCTGATGGACGTCGCGCTGCTCAAGCAGCCGGTCACGGTGGTGCTGGACCGCGCGGGCATCACCGGCCCCGACGGCGCCAGCCACAACGGCATGTGGGACTTCTCCCTGCTCGGCATCATCCCCGGCATCCGGGTCGCCGCCCCGCGCGACGGCGCCACCCTGCGCGAGGAACTCGCCGAGGCGCTGGCGATCTCCGACGGCCCGACGGTGCTGCGGTTCCCGAAAGGCAGTGTCGCCGAGGACATCACCGCGGTGGGGCGTCTCGACGGTGTCGATGTGCTGCGGCTGGCGGTCCCGGCCGCGGGCTCGGCGCAGGCCCAGCACGGCGATGTCCTGCTCGTGGCGGTCGGCCCGTTCGCCGAGACGGCCATGCGGGTCGCCGAACTCCTGGAGCCGCAGGGCATCTCGGTCACCGTCGTCGACCCGCGCTGGGTCATTCCGGTATCGGACACGCTGGTCAAGATGGCCGAGAACTACCGTCTCGTCGTCACCGTCGAGGACGGCGGCCTGCACGGCGGCATCGGGTCCACGCTCTCGGCGCGCCTGCGCGACGCCGGTCTCGACGTGCCGACCCGCGATCTCGGTGTGCCCCAGCAATTCCTGGACCACGCCTCGCGCGGGGAGATCCTCGAGGAACTGGGACTGACCGCCGAGGCCATCGCCCAGCGCATCGGCGGCTGGCTGCAGTCGCGCTGACGCCGAACCCCCGCATCCCGCGCGCCCGGTGAGTGTCACCGGGCGCGCGGCGCGTTCAGGGGCGCCGGGCGACGACGGCGAAGTTCAGCGGGATGCGCGGTGCCCCCGGCGGGAGCGTCCAGCCCCGCTCGTCGGCGACGAGCTCGTCGAACGGGCGCCAATCCATGTAGGGCAGTTCGTGCAGCGCCTCGATCCGCAAGCCCGCGCCGAGCAGCGCGCCCACGACCTCGCCCAGGTCGTGCCGCCATTCGTGATTGGTGGTGTGGGTGATCGAGCCCGCGGAGTCCTCGGTGTAGGTGCCCGCGTCGGAGTACGTGCGGACACCACCGCCGGCGAGGTAGTCGTCGTTGATCTCCCACGGCCCGAACTCCATCGCGCCCAGGATCGGGTGGTCGTCACGAAGGACGAACACGCCGCCGGGAACGAGCAGGTCGTGGATGGAGCGGGCCCACGCGGTCAGCTCCGGCAGCCAGACGATGGTGCCCGTACTGGTCACGATGGTGTCGAAGGTCCGGTCGAGCACCGAGGAGGCGTAGCGCGCGTCGCCCTCGACCCAGGTGATGTCGCGTCCGTCGGCCGCGGCGATGCGGGCCGCGTGCCGCAGCGAGTTCGGTGACAGGTCGAGCCCGTGCACCTCGACCGCGCCCAGCCGGGCCCAGGACACCGTGTCGGTGCCGATATGGCATTGCAGGTGCAGCAGCGAACGCCCGACGATCCCGGTGCCGGGCAGATGCGGCGCCAGGACCGCGAGGTCGTTGCGCACCACCGACGAGATCGCGGCCGGATCGGCGAGGAAGGCGTCGACGTCGTACATCCGTGAGCGCGCGTGCACATCGGCCCGGTCGTCCCAGTTCGCGCGGTTGGCGGCGATGGCCTCGGCTTCGGACACGGCGGATCCTCTCGACGGTGACGGTGGGCGCGGAGCCACGCTAGCGCCGAGTGGTCGCCGGGTCGAGGGAATTTCGGTCAGTACGCGGGCCGCCGGTGCGCCAGCCAGCGACCCGTGCTCGGCAGGAAGGTCAGCACCAGCAGTCCGATATTGAACAGGAACCCGATCGCGTTGAGCACGCTCAGATCGGAATCGAAGGACACGGTGAGCGAGGTGGAATCATCGGTCCGCGCGTCCAGATGGTTGTACAGCGCTATCGAGGTGACGACCGACAGCACCAGGGTGCCGGTACCGCCCAGCCCGATCAGGACCCGCGAGATCTGCTTGCGCGCCAGCATCAGGATCCCGCCGATGAGCAGGACGAGCGAGCACAGCGCCGAAATCCCCAGCAGCACTTGGATCTTGCTCCAGAACCCGGTCGGGTCGAAGTCGGCGTCGGTGGTCAGGAACGGGATGGCCACCGCGCCGAACACGCCGCGCAGGCCGCCGAGGATGGCGAGGATGCCGGCGAAGATGGCGGTGACGGCGTTGGGTTCGGGTGGGCCCGCCGGGAATCGGGGCGGCTGATAGGGCTGCGGAAAGCGCGGGTCGGTCAAGGCCGTACTCCAAACCGTGTGGGGCGTAACCCCGTTCAATACCCATCGGTGACCGCGCGTACACCTCGGGACGGGCGCCGTGGCGTGTCGTCGGCGCCGCGCCGACAGCGGATCACGGTGCGGTCGCGGCGGCTTGGGCCGCGATGAGGTCGCGCGTGGTGCGGTGGGCGCGGGGCTGCGGTGCGGTGGGTCGCGCGGTGCGGTGTGGTTGTCGCGCGTTCACGAGGGGCGGCGGACGGGGGAGTACTCCTGTTCCGGGCGTCCGGTCGCGCCGTAGCGCAGCTGCATGCGCAGGTCGCCGGTGGTGACGAGGGCGGCGAGGTAGCGCTGGGCGGTGGCGCGGGAGATGCCGATCGCGGTCGCGATCTCGCCCGCCGACATCGGCGCGTCCGCCGCCTGGGCCGCCCGTAGCACCAGCTCCCGGGTGGGGGAGGACGCGGTGGTGGCGCGGTCGGGCGCGGGTGGGGCCGGGCGCAGCGCGTCCCAGGCGGCGTCGACGTCGCGGGCGGTGACGTCCGGGGCCGCGAGGATCCGCCGGTAGCGCGCGTATCCGGCCAGGCGCGCGGCGAGCACGGTGTGGTCGAACGGCTTCACGAGGTAGGCGAGGGCGCCTGCCGATGCCGCCGCCCGCACCGTGGCGGATTCGGTGGCGGCGGTGAGCATCATGGCATCGCAGCGCAGGTCCCGGACCAGGTCGATCCCGGATCCGTCGGGCAGGTACACGTCCACCAGGGCCAGGTCGGCGGCGTTCTCGGCGAGCGCCTGCCGCGCCGCGGCTACCGTGTTGACGACCGCGCCGACGGTGAATCCCGGTAGCGCCCCGACGATTCCGGCGTGCATGTTCGCCACCCGGAAGTCGTCGTCCACGACGAGCACGCTGAATTCGGTCCGGCTCACGTCGGCTCTCCCTCGGTCAGCACGCCCGGCAGGCGCGCGATGAACTCCGCCCCGGTCAGCGCCCCGCCGGGAGTCCCCGCCGACGCCAGCCACACATCCCCGCCGAGTGCCCTGGCCACCTGCCTGGACAGCGTGAGTCCCACCCCGCGCCCGCCCGGCACCCCCACCCCCGGCTTGGTCGACACTCCGTCCGCGAACAGAGCGTCCACCAGATCCGGCGCCACCCCGCCCCCACTGTCGGCCACCGTGATGTGCAGCGTCGAACCCTCCTGCACCAGTTCGACTTCCACCACCGCCGCGGGAGCGGCGAAGCGCGAACCGGACTCGGCGCGCCGACCTCGCGGTTCGGCCCCCGACCCGGTCGTTTCTTCGCCGGACTCTGCCGCGGGTGCGATGTCGGTGTGGGCTGCTGTCGGGTCGGGGGATTCCCCGGCGGGCAGTGCCGGTGAATCCGTCCGGGTTTCGGCCGATCGGCGGGCCGCGTCGACCGGGGGCAGTGCGGTCACCTCGCGAGCGGGCGCCGCTGTCGGATCGGGGTCGACACCGGCGACCTTCGGCGAGTTCTGGGTCGCGTCGTCCGGTGCAACCGGCGGGGCACTCCCGCGGACCGCGTCGATCGCGTTGTCGAGCAGATTGCCGAGAACGGTCGTGACATCCACGGGCGCAGCCAGATTCGCGTCGACCCAGGTGTTCGGTCCCAATCGGAGCTGGACGCCGTTCTCCCTGGCGTGCGCGGCCTTGGCGGCGAGGAACGCTTGCAGATACGGGTCGCGGACCGCGTCGATGCCCGGCATGGCGGCGCCGAGGGGGCCGGAGCCGAGCAGTTCGTCGATGTAGCGGGCGGCCTCGCCGGGCCGGTCGCCGTGCAGCAGCCCGCTGAGCAGGTGCAGCCGGTTGGCGAATTCGTGGCGCTGGGCACGCAGGACGGTGCTCATCGACTGCACCGCGTCGAGTTGGCGGGTCAGCGATTCGACATCGGTGCGGTCGCGCACATCGAGCACCGCGCCCAGCGAGCGCCCGTCGCGGGTGACCATTCGCGCGGTGACCACCACGATTCGGTCACCGACCGCGGCCTGGACCGGGAGCCCGTCGGCGGCCCGGAACGCCGCGAGCACGCGGGCGGTGAGCCCGATCGTCTCCACCGGACGGCCGCTCTCACCCTCGATCCCGAGCAGGGCGCGCGCCTCGTCGTTGATCACCGTGGTGCGCCACCGGTCGTCGACCGCGACCACCCCCACGCCGATCCCGTGCAGCACCACATCCTGTTCGCGCACAAGCTCGGCCAGCTCCGCGGGTTGCAGGCCCAACGTCAGCCCGTGCCAGCGCCGGGCCAGCAGGATCGACCCCGCGATGCCGGCGAAGAGCGCGCCGAGCACCAGCACCCCGGCCTTGCTGAGGTCGCTGCTCAGCTGCTCGCCGACGGCCTCGGTGGAGATGCCGACGCTCACCTCGCCGACCACGCGCTCCGAATCCGGCGCGCGCACCGGCACTTTCGCGCGCACCGAATCGCCGAGCGTGCCCTGCTCGCTGATCACCACCTCGGCCCCGCCCAGCGCCTGCGACGGATCGGTGCTCACCATCTCGCCGAGCCGGGTCGGGTCCGGATGGGCCAGGCGCAACCCGGCGTCGTCGGTGATCACCACGAACAGCGCGCCGGTGCGCTGCCGCGCCGCCTCCGCGGTCCGCTCGAGGTCCCCGGCCACGAGCTCGGCGCGCAGTGGCGGTCCCGGCGCCAACGGCAGGGCCGCGTACCGGGCGACCTCCGCGCGCACCACAGGATCGCTGGCGACGGTCCGCGCGATCGCCAGCGCCCGCTGTCCGTACTCGGCGGTGAGCCGCTGATCGCTGAGGTAGGCGAACACCGCGAACGCGAGCCCCAGGGTCAGCGCTACCAGCGCGACCTGCAGCAACACGATCTGCGTCCGCAGCCGGACGCCCCGGGGGAACAGCCTCACCGGCTCAGTCTAGGCACGTCCCGAACGCGTGAGCACAATGCGCAGAACCTGCGGAATCGCTGGTTGCGCTGGTTGTGCGCACAAGCGCGCGCCCTGTGACCCAGCCCACTTATCTTTCGATAGCGGCCGCACATCACATGCAGCGGCGCCGGACACAGGAGCAGCAATGAGCAATCCACTCATCGAACTCCGGGGCGCGACGAAGCGTTTCCCCGGAACCGACGGTGGCATCCACACGGCGGTGAAGAACATCGACTTCACGGTCGCGGCGGGCGAATTCGTCGCCGTGGTCGGCCCGACCGGGTGTGGCAAGTCCACCACCCTCTCGCTGGTGTCCGGCCTCGAGCCGACCTCGGCGGGCCGGACGCTGGTGCGCGGCAAGGACGTCGACGGCATCCCCGACGGCATCGGCTACATGTTCCAGCAGGACGCGGTGCTGCCCTGGCGCAGCGTCATCGACAATGTCGCCCTCGGCCCGCGCTTCCGTGGCGTGTCGAAGGCGCAGGCCAAGGCGAAGGCCGCCGAATGGGTGCGCATCGTCGGCCTGGCCGGGTTCGAGGACTACTACCCGCACCAGCTCTCCGGTGGCATGCGCAAGCGCGTCGCGCTGGCCCAGACGCTGGTCAACGAGCCCGAGATCATCCTCATGGACGAGCCGTTCAGCGCGCTCGACGTGCAGACCCGCCAGCTCATGCAGGACGAACTGCTGCGGGTGTGGGCCGGCACCGACGCCGCGGTGATCTTCGTGACCCACGACCTGGAGGAGGCCATCGCCCTGGCCGATCGGGTCGTGGTGATGACCGCGAGCCCGGCGACGGTGTGCGGCGACTTCCGCGTCACCCTCGAGCGGCCGCGCAATGTCGAAGAGGTGCGCCTCACCGAGGAGTTCCGCGACCTCTACCGGGAAATCTGGGAAACGCTGCGCGATCAGGTCGAGGCGGCGCGCACGAAGGGAGCGACCCGTGTCGCTTGAGACGATGGACAAGATCGCGGTCACCGTGCCGGAGGTCGAGGCGGAGACCGAGGACCAGATCCTGGCCCGGGTCAAGGCGAAACACCGCAGGTCCAAGCTGCGGGTGTGGGGTCTGCGGGCCGCGCTCATCGCGCTGTGGCTGGGTTCGTGGGAACTGGTCGCCAGCGTGTGGATCGACCCGTTCTTCTACTCCAAGCCCTCGCTCATCTGGGACCGGCTGGTCGAATGGTTCACCGAGGGAACGCAGTTCGGCTCGATCTGGCTGCAGATCTTCACCACCGTGCAGGAAGCCGTGCTCGGTTTCGTGATCGGCACCGTGGCCGGTGTCGTCCTGGGCACGCTGCTGGGCCGCAGCCGCTACTGGGCCGATGTGCTCGCGCCGTTCATCAAGGCGCTCAACGCCGTTCCGCGCATCGTGCTGGCCTCGCTGTTCATCATCTGGTTCGGTCTCGGCCTGGAGTCCAAGGTGGCGACCGTGGTGGTGCTGGTGTTCTTCGCGGTGTTCTTCAACGCCTTCACCGGCGCCAGGGAGGTCGACGGCAATGTCATCAACAACGCGCGCATCCTCGGCGCGAGCAAGCGCCAGATCCTCGGGTCGATCGTGCTGCCCAGTGCCACCACCTGGATCCTGTCCAGCCTGCACACCGCCTTCGGCTTCGCGCTGATCGGCGCGGTCGTCGGCGAATACGCCGGTGCCAGCAAGGGTTTGGGTCTGCTGATCTCCAACGCGCAGGGCACCTTCGACGCGGCGGGCATCTACGCGGGCATGATCATCATCACCGTGGTCGCCCTCATGGCGGAATGGTTGATCGGCGTCGCGGAGAACCGGCTGCTGAAATGGCGTCCCTCGCAGGCGCAGTCCGGGCACGGGGTGTAGACGATGAGGTACCGCAAGACGCTCGCCGTCGCCCTGCTCGCGATCGGCTCGCTGCTGCTGGCCACCGGCTGCCGTGACTCGCGCACCATCCCGATGGCCGACGGCAGGCCCCAGATCACCATCATGGTGGGCGGTTTGGAGAAGGTGATCTATCTCCCCGCCATGCTGGCCCAGCAGCTCGGTGCCTTCGACGCCAACGACCTCGACGTGAAGCTGCTCGGTGAACAGTCCGGCGCCAGCGCCGAGACCGCGCTGCTCACCGGCGACGTGCAGGCCGTGGTCGGCTTCTACGACCACACCATCGACCTGCAGGCCAAGGACCAGTGCCTGCAGACCGTGGTCCAGTTCGCCGACGTGCCGGGGGAGGTGGAGCTGGTCGCCACCGCCGACGCCGAGGACATCCGTACCCCGGCCGACTTCCGCGGCCGCAAGCTCGGCGTCACCTCGCTGGGCTCGTCCACCGACTTCCTCACCCAGGCGCTGGCGGGCCAGGCGGGGCTGAGCACCTCGGACTACACCCGGGTGAAAGTCGGTGCGGGCCAGACCTTCATCGCCGGCATGAACCACGACGGCATCGACGCGGGTATGACCACCGACCCGACCGTGGCCAAGATGGTGCAGTCCGGCGACGCGAAGATCCTCACCGACATGCGCAACGAGGAAGGGACCCGCGCCGCGCTCGGCGGCCTGTACCCCGCCTCCTCGCTGTACATGAAGTGCGACACCGTCGCCGCGCACCCGGAGATCGTGCAGAAGCTGGCGAACGCGTTCGTGCAGACCCTGCGCTGGATCGACACCCACACCCCGGAGGAGATCGCCGCGACGATGCCCTCGCAGTACGCGGGCAGCGATCCGGCCCTCTACGTGCAGTCGATCCGGGACTCGATCGGCATGTTCAACGGTGACGGCCTCATGAAAACCGAAGGCGCCCAGAACGTTCTGCGCATCCTCGGTCAGTACTCACGCAACGTGGCCCCGGTCCGCGACCGGATCGACCTCGCGGCCACATACACCAACCGGTTCGTCGAGCAGGCGCAGCCCGCTCCCTGATCGGTGTCCGGCGCCCTCGGCCCTGCCGCGTCCCGCGGTGGGGCCGAGGCGCTAGGCGTCGGGGGTCAGTGCCTTGGTCAGGGCGGGCACGGCCAGCGCGCGCTGCCACGGCCGGGCGCCGCCCGCGCGCAGGAACTCCTCGATCGTGGCCGACAGCTCGTCGGGCTCGCCGACGTTCTTGTAGTCGGGCAGCCCGTCCCAGCACAGCCTGCGGACCAGATCGGGGGAGAGCAGGTTCTCGACCGGGATGGCGTACTCGGTGGACAGCTCGCCCATCGCGCCGCGCGCGGTGGTCAGGCGGGCCGCGGCGGCGGGGTCGCGGCGTTCCCAGCGGTTGACCGGGGGCGGACCGTCGAAGGGCAGCGTCAGCGGGGGGAGTTCCTTGTCCGGCAGGGTGCGGCCGCGTTCGACCGCGGCCAGCCAGTCACGGGAGTAGCGGCGCTGGCGCGGGCCGCCGAAGACCGGCAGGGTGCGCAGCTGGGCGATGCTGCGCGGTTCGCCGGTGGCCGCGGCCACGATCGCCGCATCGGGCAGGATGCGGGCGGGCGCGACATCGCGGGCGCGGGCCAGCTCGTCGCGGGTGGTCCACAGTTCCCGCACGATCGCCAGCTGACGCGGGCGCCGCAGGGTGTGGATGCCGGAGGTGCGCCGCCAGCGATCGGCCTTGGGCGCGGGCGGATCCATGGTGCGGACGTGCTCGAATTCCTCGGCGGCCCACTCGATCTTGCCCTGGTCGGTGAGATCGGCGGCGACGGTGTCGCGCAGTTCCAGCAGCAGTTCCACGTCCAGGGCGGCGTAGTTGAGCCATTCGTCGGGCAGCGGGCGGGTCGACCAGTCGGCGGCGCCGTGTCCCTTGCGCAGCGAGCGGCCCAGCAGGTTCTCCACCATCGCGGCCAGGCCGACGCGCTCGTAGCCGGCGATCCGGCCGCCGAGCTCGGTGTCGAACAGCCGGGCCGGGCGCAGCCCGAGTTCGGCCAGGCCGGGCAGATCCTGGTCGGCCGAGTGCAATACCCACTCGAGCGGGTTGATCGCCTCGGCCAGCGGGGTCAGCGCGTCGGTCACCGGGATCGGATCGATCAGGAAGGAACCCGCGTCCGCGCGGCGCAGCTGGATCAGATACGCCCGCGCCGAGTAGCGGAAACCGGACGCACGCTCGGCGTCGACGGCCAGCGGACCGGTGCCCGCGGCCAGCGTGCGGGCCGCCGCGGCGACCTCGTCGGCGGTCGCCAGGACGGGTGGCACCCCCTCGGCAGGGGCGAGCAGGGGCTCTGCTGCGGTTGGATCCTCGGCGACCGGCATAAACGTGAACTCTACGTGGCGATCAAGGGCGATCGGTGCGGGTATAGGACTCCGGTCGCAAATGGGTGATCCCGGCGGGTGGCAGTCCGGCGGCGAAGGCCAGGACCTCGCAGAACGCCTCCACGTGCCGCCGCATCTCGGTGTTCATCGCTGTCCAGGAGGCGCGCAGCTCCAGCTGGTGGGCCCGGGGCGGGCCCGCGATGTCGCCGTAGCGGACCGAACTGGTGGCCGTGACGGTGCCGCCGAGGGCGGTGAACGGCTCGCCGCGCGACTCCAGGGAGTCGACCAGCCAGCTCCACGCCACCTCGGGCAGCAGCGGGTCGGCGGCGAGCGCGGCATCGATGTCGGCCTGGATGTAGGCGACCAGCCGGAACACGCCGTGCCAGGCCTCGTCGCCGTCCGGGTCGTGCAGCAGGATCAGCCTGCCGAAGGCGTCGCCCTCGGAATCGATCGGCACGATGGCGCTGTCGGGGTGGGTGACCTCGGCGCCGAGCGCATAGGAGAACGGCGCCAACCGTTGCGGGGGACGGATAGGCGCCAGCTCGATTCGAGGGTGCACGGTTGCGGTGCCCATCGCATCGACCGCCGCCCGGAAAGAAGCAGGCTCGCGGGGCGTTCCCCCGGTCGGTGCGGCGCCGTCGCGGATGTCGAGCGGTGTCACGAGGAGAAACGGTAGACCGTGCGTGCCCGGCGTCGTCGGAGGCGCGCCGCCTGTGCGCGTCGTGCGCGGGCTGTGTTGCGCAGGGCGCATTCTCGGCGTCGATGGGATGCGCGATGCGCGACGCGGGGGATTTCCGTCGGCGATCTGTGGTCGTGGCTGGATCCCCCACCCGATCGGGGGTGAGGTGGCGCTCCGGAGCCGGCATCGATGGCCGCTTAGGATGGGCGGTGATGAGCACTTACACCCGCCGCCGGTTGACCGATGCCCCCTTCCTGGCCGCCGCCACCGGCGCGACGCCCAGCAGGCGCCCCGTGTGGTTCATGCGCCAGGCGGGCCGCTCGCTGCCCGAGTACCGGGAGCTGCGCAAGGGCATCGGCATGCTCGAGTCCTGCTTCGACCCCGAGCTGGTGTGCGAGATCACCATGCAGCCGATCCGCCGCCACGGCGTCGACGCGGCAATCCTGTTCTCCGACATCGTCGTTCCGCTCAAGGCGGCGGGCATCGACCTCGACATCGTGCCGGGCGTCGGCCCCGTCGTCGCCTCGCCGGTGCGGACCGAGGCCGATGTGCGGGCCCTGCCGCGGCTGCGGCCCGAAGAGGTCGGCGCGGTCGCCGAGGGCGTGCGCCTGCTCACCGACGCGCTCGGCGACACCCCGCTCATCGGGTTCGCCGGCGCGCCGTTCACCCTGGCGTCCTACCTGGTCGAGGGCGGGCCGAGCAAGCAGCACGAGCGCACCAAGGCGATGATGCACGCCGACCCGAAGACCTGGCACGCCCTGCTCGGCACGCTCACCGACATCACCATCGCGTTCCTGCAGGCCCAGCTGGCCGCCGGAGTCGACGCGGTGCAGCTGTTCGACTCCTGGGCGGGCGCGCTGTCGCTGGCCGACTACCGCGAGTTCGTGCTGCCGCATTCGGAGCGCGTGTTCGCCGAGGTCGCCGCCGCCGGCGTGCCGCGCATCCACTTCGGGGTCGGGACCGGCGAGCTGCTCGGGGCGATGGGTGAGGCGGGCGCGGACGTGGTCGGCGTCGACTGGCGGGTGCCGCTCACCGAGGCCGTGCGCCGCGTCGGCGCCGGAAAAGGCTTGCAGGGCAACCTGGATCCGGCGATCCTGTTCGCCGGGTTCGACGCGGTCGAGGCCGAGACCCGTCGCATCCTGCGCGAGGCCGACGACGCCATCACCCTCGGCGCGACCGGCCACATCTTCAACCTCGGCCACGGCGTGCAGCCCGAGACCGATCCGGGCGTGCTGACCGCGCTCGTCGACCTGGTGCACTCGCTGTAATTCCCGTCGCGCCCGCCCCGTCCGGTGGGACGGGGCGGGCTAGTCGTCGGCCGCCGGTCCACAGCTCGATGGCCGCGCCTTGGTACTACCTGCTGGTTCCGACGTGGATGCCCTCGCGGAGATCCGGGGCGTGGTGGTGATCCCGGTGACAGCGTCGAGGGTGTGAGTTCCGGCGGTCGTCCGGGCGCGACTACGGTCGAGGCATGCGGATCGCGATCATCGGTGGCGGCATCAGTGGGCTCGTCGCGGCGTATCGACTGCGGCAGCGGCTGGGCACCGAGGCCGACATCGTGGTGCTCGAGCAGCGCGCGCGGGTCGGTGGGGTGCTGCACACCGGCGAATTGGCCGGGGAGCCACTGGATCTCGGCGCCGAGGCGTTCGTCGGGCGCAGGCCCGAGGTGATCGAGCTGATGACCGAGCTCGGCATCGCAGACCAGCTCGTCCGCCCCGCGGGCAAGCGGCCGCTGGTGTGGGCGCAGGGGGCGGCGCATCCGCTGCCCGGGCGCACGCTGATGGGTGTCCCGTCCGATGCCGAGTCCCTGCGCGGGCTCGTCGACGACGCGACGCTGGCGCGGGTCGCGGCCGAGCCGCAGCGCGCCTTCGACTGGACGCCGGGTGCCGATGTCGACGTGCACAGTCTCGTCGCCGATCGCTTCGGGCAGCAGGTCGTCGAGCGCAGTGTCGACCCGCTGCTGGGCGGCGTCTACGCGGGCACCAGCGCCTCGATCGGCGTCCGCGCCGCGCTGCCTACCCTCGCCGCCGCCCTGGACCGCGGCGCCCGCAGCCTCACCGACGCGGTCCGCGAGGCCCTGCCGCCGCCGAGCACCGCGCCGGTCTTCGGCGGCCTGCGCGACGGCTACGGCGCCCTGCTCGCCGCCCTGACCACGGCGTCGGCCGCGCGCCTGGTCACCACCCTCGCGGCGACCCGGGTGGCCACCGCGCCCCGGGGGTGGGTGGTCGACCCGATCGGCCTCGTCGACGCCGTCGTCCTGGCGACCCCGGCCCCGGTCACCGCCCGGCTGCTGCACCACGTGTCGCCGGTCGCCGCCGCGGCCGCCGGGGAGATCGACCTGTCCTCCTCGGCGCTGGTCGCCATGGCGCTGCCGCTCGCCACCGGCCTGCCGGACAACTCGGGCATCCTCGTCGCCACCGGAGAACCCCTGCGCGCCAAGGCGTTCACCCTGTCCAGCCGGAAGTGGCCGCACCTGGGCGCCCGCGAGGTCGCCCTGGTCCGCGCGTCCTTCGGCCGCTTCGGCGACGAAGCCCCGCTGTCCTGGTCCGACGAGGAACTCGTCGCCGCCGCGGTCGCCGACCTGGCCACGGTGACCGGCACCGAGATCGCTCCCCTCCAGTCCGTCGTCCAGCGCTGGCCCGGCGGTCTGCCCCAGTACGCCCCCGGCCACACCGACCGCATCGTCACCCTGGAGACCGCCGTCGCCGACCTCGACGGCCTCGCGGTGGCGGGCGCCTACCTTCACGGCGTCGGTGTCCCCGCCTGCGTCGCCTCCGGCACCGCCGCGGCCGAACGCATCGTCGGCGCCCTCACCTCCACCGTCGAGTAGGGTCGCCGCGGACAGCGGCCGGGTCGACGACCGCTGCGCCGATCCACGGGGCTGGACATGTCTCGACGCACTCACCCGGCGTGTCTTCGACCGGGTGCGATAGCGATGCTGCATGATCGCGCGCTGTGACGACCACCGGCGACCAGCCCACCCGCACCCTGATCCTCGACCCCGACCTCGGCCCGGTCGAACTCCACGCGGGCGCGGCGACCACCGTGACCTCCGTTTTCGGCAGCGACGAGACCTCGCCGTGGCGGGCGGGCAGGCCGGTGACCGACTGACGACCTCCGGCGGAACTCGTATCCCCGCCCACCCGGCAGGCGAAATCACCGCAGTGGCACCATGGATCCATGGCGCGACTCGACTATCAGGCCCTCAACTCCACCATCCGCTACCTGATGTTCTCGGTGTTCCAGGTGCAGCCGGGCGTGCTCGGCGAGGACCGGGCCGCGGCGATCAAGGAGGCACAGGCGTTCTTCGACGGCCTGGCCGACAAGGGTGTCGTGCTGCGCGGCATCTACGACGTGGCAGGCCTGCGCGCCGACGCCGACTTCATGCTGTGGACCCACGCCGAGCGTGTCGAGGACCTGCAGGCAGCCTACGCCGACTTCCGTCGCACCACCGAGCTGGGCCGGGCCAGCGCCCCGGTGTGGAGCAATGTGGCGGTGCACCGCCCGGCGGAGTTCAACAAGAGCCACATCCCGGCGTTCCTGGCGGGGGAGGACCCGGGCAACTACATCTGCGTGTACCCGTTCGTGCGGTCCTACGAGTGGTACCTGCTGCCCGACGAGGAGCGGCGCAAGATGCTCGCCGATCACGGCAAGGCCGCCCGCGGCTACCCGGACGTGCGCGCCAACACCGTCAGCTCGATGGCACTGGGCGACTACGAGTGGATCCTCGCCTTCGAGGCCCCCGAACTGCACCGCATCGTCGACCTGATGCGTGACCTGCGCGCCACCGAGGCCCGCCTGCACGTGCGCGAGGAGATCCCGTTCTTCACCGGCCCGCGCGTCGAGGTCGACCAGCTGGTCACCGCGCTGCCGTAGTCAGGACACCGCGAAGGGCCCGGTCACCTCGACCGGGCCCTTCGTCGTGTCAGTCCTCGGCGGGCTGCAGGCGCAGCGCGATCGAATTGATGCAGTACCGCTGGTCGGTGGGCGTCGCGTAGCCCTCGCCCTCGAAGACGTGGCCGAGGTGGCTGTGGCAGTTCGCGCACAGTACCTCCACCCGGCGCATACCGAGCGAGTCGTCGGCGCGCAGGATCACCGCGTCGGAATCGGCCGGGTCGAAGAACGACGGCCAACCGCAGTGCGAGTCGAATTTCTCGGTGCTGCGGAACAATTCGGCGTCGCAGGCGCGGCAGGTGTAGACGCCCTCGGTCTTGGTGTCGGTGTATTCCCCGACGAACGGGCGCTCGGTGGCGGCCTCGCGGAGAACGGCGTACTCCTGCGGATCCAGTTTCGCCCGCCATTGCTGCGGCGTCAGCTGGATGCGCGGCGTGGGCAACGATGAACTCATCACTCCACGCTAATGGTTTCGGCCGGTGCGCGCCGCGATCGTCGCGTCACAGCACCGGCCGTGCCCTATTTCAGTGCGGGTTCGCGGTCGTCGACCGGCTCTTCCGGGGCGACCGGATCGTCGCGATCGGGCGCGGGGGAGACCGCGGCGGGCGCGGGCTTTTCGTCGTCGGAACCGTCGCGCGAATCCGGCGCGCTCGCCATCCACGCCGGGTCGATGCCGAACTGCAGCCTGCCCTCGCGGCGCGCGGCCAGGTAGCGGTCACCCAGCACGCAGAACACGACGACGAGCAGCAGACCCCAGCCGAAGGTCACCCGCAGGTACTCGAGCGTGCGCCCGGTGCTCTGCCAGCGGTCCGAGAGCCACTTGTCGTAGGTCATGAACCCGAAGATCGCCAGCCAGGCAGGCCAGTTGCGCAGCACGGAATTGCGCAGCACCACCGACAGCAGGAACGGGAACAGCATCATCGAGTAGTACATCTGGCCCAGCGAGAGCAGCAGGAACGACGCGGTGAGCAGCACCCCGGAGAACGTGGTGACGAAGAACAGCTCGTCGTCGCGGTAGTAGCGCCACAGCAGCCACAGCGTCACCGCGACCACCGCGGCCATCACGCCCTGTACCAGCAGGATCAGCCAGTGCGGCAGGCCGTAGTAGAGCCCGTTCCCGCCGATCGAGCTGTTGAAGTAGTCGCGCGTCTGCGCCAGATACGGCACCACCCGGGTGAAGAACTTCTCGGGATCCGCCGACAGCGGCCAGGCGATCGCGGTGAGCGTCAGCGGCACGCCGAGCGCCGTGATGAAGACCTTCCACTGGCCGCGCACGGCCGCGACGAGCAGCAGCGGCGCCAGCGTCGGTTTGACCGAGATGCTCAACCCCAGGGCGACACCGGCCCAGAGGTCGCGTCGCGCCAGCAACAGGTGCAGGAACGCCATCTCGGCCAGCAGCAGACAGCCGTTGACATTGGTGAAGACCAGCGTGTTGGTCACCGTCTCGGAGGCGAACATCGCCAGCAGCAGCGCGGGCGCGGCGATGGAGCCGAGACCGAACTTGAACAGGCGCAGCAGCAGGTACCAGGCGATCAGGATCGCGACGGCGTTGAGGCCGATGAACAGCCAGCGGGACAGCTCGTACTCGATGACCGCCACCGGCGCGATCAGCAGCGTTCCACTCGGGTAGTACAGATAGTGCGGGTCGACCGAGGAGAAGTCGGCGGTGTACAGCGGCCTGCCGTTCAGGAACTCGAACGAGGCGTTGTACACAGGCCGGTAGTCGTCGGTGACGAATCCGTTGACCGCCTTGATGAAGACACGGTTCAGCACGGTCATGACCGCGAAGGGCCAGAGTGCGAACTTGATCACCTCGGCGGAGGTGCGAGCGGTGCGGGGCTCGAGCTGTCGGAACAACACTGGGGCACGGTACACCGGATCGGGTAGCGATGGTGTCGCCGGACCCGTCCGACGCGCCGGAATCACATGGTCGTACGGCCTGGATCAGGCGGGGCAGGCACCGCCGTCGGCGGGCAATTTCGCTTCCGCGAGGTAGTCGGCGACCGCCTTCTGCGCACAGCCGGAGTGCGCGGTCACCGGGTGCCCCCAGCCCTGCCAGGTCATGGTGGCGTGCCGGGCGCCCGCCGCCCCGAGTGCGCCGGTGACCGAGGCCGCGGCCCCGCCGACAATCGGGTCGGCGGCACCGGCGAACACCAGCACCGGCAGGTCCAGCTTCGTCGGCAGCGGCGGCGCGGTCGAGACCGGCCAGGCCGAGCAGACCATCAGCCCGATCGCGGCGGTGCGGCCGAAAACCGGATATTTGCCGGCCCAGGTTCCGGCGAGCTCGCGGGCCCGGTCCGGGGTCGGCGGCTGCTGGCTGTCGGTGCACCGGTTGACGAATTCGCCGTCGGAGTTGATCGCCGCGGATTCGCGGGCCACCAGCGCCGCCAGCGGGGCGCGGTCGCCGCGGTCGGCGGCGGCGAGGATGTCGGCCAGCGCGGTGACCCGGCTCGCCTGGTCACCGCGCGGGCTGGACAGGAACCCGGTGAGCGCGGTCGAGAGGTCGGCGCCCGAGATATCGCCGAGGCCGCCGCTGTTCGCCTTGGCCACCAGCCCGATGACGGTGGCGCGCGGGTCGGCGCCCAGGGCGCAGTTGGCGGCCTTGCAGCGCTGGGCGAACGCCGTCACGGCGGCCTCGGCGCCGGTGACGGCGGCCTCGGTCATCGTCGTCAGGTCGGCGCCGACCGGTTCGGGGGCGTCCAGGATCAGCCGGGCCAGGTGGTCGCCGTAGCGGCGGGCGTAGCTGAGCGCGACCTTGCCGCCGTTGCCCGTGCCGAGCAGGTTGATCTTGTCGACCTGCCACTGCTTGCGCAGCTGTTCGATGTCGTCGGCCGCGTGCGGCGCGTCGAAGGTGCCCTCGTAGGGCTGCAGGAAGTCGCGGCAGGCGATGGTGGCGTCCTGGCTGTAGCCGGCCACGGCGCCGACCTGGTCGTCGCTGCCGATGCCGAACTGGCCGAGGTCGGTCATCACCGCGCGCAGCTGCGCCGGGATGCAGTCGATGGGCTGGGAGGCGCCGATCCCGCGCCGGTCGACGGCGACGATCGGCTGCGCGGCCAGCAGCGCGCTGTTCGGCCCGATCGCCAGCCCGGCCAGCGTCGAGGCGGAGGAACGATCGGCGCCGGAGGTGAGTACCAGCGGCGCGGCGTCGGCCGGGGTCTGCGGCAGCCGGGCCCGCAGCGCGCCCGCCCGGAACGTGCCGAGTACGGTGCCCGCGGTGTCGATCGGGGTGGAGAAGTCGGCGCATTCGAGCACCAGCCCGGCCGGGGCCGGACCGAAGTCGAGCGAACCCAGCGTGGCGGCGGTGCAGTCCTTCCAGGCCAGGTCGGTCTTGGGGGTCTCCGCCGTGGCCGGTTCGGGCACCGTGGGTGTCTCGGTCTGCGCGCCACCGACCCCCGGCCGCTCGACAGCGACGACGGGCCGATCCGACGGTCCGGCCCCGCAGCCCGCGAGCATGATCGACAGTGTCGCGGCCGTCGCCGCGGCCCGAGTCCAGCGCATGGGTTACACACTGCCAGGTTCGGCGCCAGGTTTCATCGACGGGCCCAGCGGGCCAGTACGGTGCCGTCCTCGGCGAGCACGAGCTGCCTGCGGTGCATCGGGATGTCGAAACCGCTAGCCGACAGTGAGATTCGCCCGCCCGCCCCGCCCACCAGCACCGGGGCGGTGCTCAGGCACAGCTCGTCGACCAGATCGGCCTCGGCCAGCTGGCCGAACAGATGCGGGCCGCCCTCGCACAGCACCCGCTGCAGGCCGCGCTCGGCGAGCACCCGCAGCAGCGCGGCGGGCATGATCGCGGCCTCCCCGGCGACCACCACCTCCGCGCCCGCCGCTTCCAGCGCCTCGACCTGCTCCGCTGCCGCGTGGGCGGTGGTGATGATCAGCGGGGCGGTCTCGGCGTCGGTGAAGAACCGCGACGCCGGATCCAGGCGCGCGCTCGCGGTGACGACGGCGATCGGTGGCGGCGTGCCGTCGGCCGACCCGCCGATCCCGTGCCGGAAATGCGCGCGCCGCCGGTCCGGATCGGGGTGCGCGCCGCCGTAGTCCTCCGCGCGCACCGTGCCCGCGCCGACGACGATCACCTCCGCCAGTTCCCGCAGCAGCCCGAACACGCGGTGGTCGGCGTCGGTGCCCAACCCCGCCGAGACCCCGTCGACGGTGAACGCCCCGTCGATACTGTTGACGAAGTTGGCGCGCACCCAGGGGCGATCCAGCTGCCGGGGGTAGGCATAGCACCTGGCCAGTGCGTCGTCGTCGAGGTCTGCGAGCTGGGTCACATTGTGGATACGCTGCATAGGATCCGATGCAACCACGTCCGTACGATTCGTTCATGCAAGAACGCCTCGTCGATCGCCATCCGGAGGTCCCGGCCGACCAGCTCGTCGCGCAGATGGTGCCCCCGCCCATGTTCGACGAGGTCAGCTTCGCCTCCTACATTCCCGACCCCAAGGAACCGAGCCAGGCCGCCGCGGTCGCCAAGGCCGAGGAATTCGCCGGTCAGGTCGCCAAGATCCACAAGGCCGCGTCCAAGAAGAGCCTGTTCGGCAAGAAGAAGGCCGTCAGCGGCGCGGGTCTCTACCTCGACGGCGGGTTCGGCGTCGGCAAGACCCACCTGCTCGCCTCGATCTTCCACAGCGCGCCCGCGCCCAAGTCGTTCGGCACCTTCGGTGAGCTGACCAACCTGGTCGGCGCGCTCGGCTTCGTCAACGCCGTCGAGCGGCTCTCCGGCAACAGCCTGCTGTGCATCGACGAGTTCGAACTCGACGATCCGGGCGACACCACGATGGTCTCGCGCCTGCTCACCGAGCTGTCCGCCGCGGGCGTCTCGATCGCGGCCACCTCCAACACGCTGCCCAGCCAGCTCGGCGAGGGTCGTTTCGCCGCACAGGATTTCCTGCGCGAGATCAAGAAGCTCGGCTCCATCTTCGAGCCGGTGCGCGTCGACGGTCCCGACTACCGCCACCGCGACCTGCCGCCCGCTCCCGAGCCGACCTCGCCGGACATCCTGGCCGAACGGGCCGCCACCACCCCGGGCTCCACCCTCGACGACTACGACGCGCTGCTCGAGCACCTGAGCACGCTGCACCCGTCGAAGTACGGCGCCCTGATCAACGGCGTGACCTCGGTGTTCATCTCCGGCGTCCATCCGGTGACCGACCAGGCCGTCGCGCTGCGGATCGTGGTGCTGGCCGACCGCCTCTACGACGCCAGCATCCCGGTGACCGTCTCTGGCGCCAAGCTCGACGAGATCTTCTCCCAGGAGATGCTCGACGGCGGCTACCGCAAGAAGTACCTGCGCGCGATCTCACGACTGCTGGCGCTGTCGCGCTTCGAGGCCGCCGCCGCGTGACCGACCGGCGCCGGGTACGTTCGTGCTGACCGTGACCCGGCGTCGTCGAAGGAGCCCTGTCGTGACCCGTAGCCGTGCTCTGCGCGCGAGTCTGGCCGCCGCGACCGGAGTGGCGGTGCTGCTCGGTCCGGCCCTCGGCCAGGCCGTGGCCGCACCCGCGCCCGCCAGTGAGACCACCGCCGATCGGCTGCTCGGCCTCACCGGCGTCCAGAACGCCAGGGACGCGGGCGGTTACCGCACCACCGACGGGCACCGGGTGCGCACCGGGCTGGTGTTCCGCACCGGCGCGCTGGACAAGGCGACCCCCGAGGATCTGGCCCGGCTCAGCGCCCTCGGCGTGCGCGTCGTCGACGACCTGCGCACCGGCTACGAGCGCGGCCTCGGCGCCGACCGGCTGCCCGCGGGCGCGGTCGGCAACTCCTACGACGTCATCGGCCAGGCGCCGCCGCTGATCCTGGCGGGCGCGCTGTTCGGCGGCGAGGGCATGTACCGCGCGTTCATCACCGCGCCCGGCGCGAACGAGGCGTTCGCCGCCGTGCTGCGCGACATCATCGCCGCCGACGGCACCGGCGTGCTCTATCACTGCAGCGCGGGCAAGGACCGGACCGGCTGGACCTCGGCGGTCCTGCTGACCCTGCTCGGCGTCGACCGGGCCACCGTCATCGCGGACTACCTGGCCTCCAACGTCTACCGGGGCGCCGCGCCCACCGACCCGCTCAACGGCGTCCAGCAGAGCTGGCTCGACGCCGCGTTCGACCAGGCGGACCAGAGCTACGGCAGCTTCGACGGCTACGTGCGTGACGGCCTCGGCCTGTCCGACGCCGAGGTCACCGCGCTGCGGGCCGCGCTACTCGACTGAGTCGCCCAGCGTCCGTTCGTAGACGAAGTCGGAGTGCACCTGGTTGCCGACCGTGAACGTCTTCGTGCCCACCTGGGTGAAACCGTGCTTGGCGTAGAACTTCTGGGCGCGTTCGTTGGCCTGGTTCACGCCCAGCCACAGCACCGCCGCGCCGGCGTCGCGGGCGGTCGCCACCGCCGCGGTCATCAGAGCGGCGGCGACGCCGCTGCCGTGGTGCCCCGGCAGCACGTACATCTTGCTCAGCTCGACCACCGCACCCGGGCTGACCTGGGCATCCACCTCCGGATCGGTCGGCCTGCCCGCCACCAGCATGGCGTAGCCGACGATCTCGTCACCCTCGACGGCCTTGAGGACCGTGCGCTCCGGATCGGACAGGTACTCGCCGAACCGCTCGCCCGAGAGCATCTGCTCGAGGAAGATCTCGATATCGCCCTGGGTGGCCTCCGGCGGGCACGCCAGCGGGAAGGTCGCCGCGGCGACGTCACTGAGCTCCTCGGCATCCCAGAGCCCGGCCCGATCGACGACGACGGAACTGTTGGTCATAGTTCCAGTACAGCACGGGTCGGCCCGGCGGCGGTGGCACCCGCGCGCCGGTGCCGAGTACTCTCCTCGCCATGACGAGCGGTAGCCGCATCGGGATCGTCGGTGCGGGAGTGGCGGGTTTGGCCTGCGCGAAAGTGTTGAGTCGGGCGGGTTTCCCGGTCGAGGTGTTCGACCGGGCCCCTGATGTCGGAGGTGTGTGGAGCGCCACCCGACGCTATCCGGGGCTGCGCGCGCAGAACAGCAAGGTCCGGTACCACTTCAGCGATTACCCGATGCCCGAGGACTTCCCGCGGTGGCCCGACGGCCAGCAGATCCAGGCCTACCTGGCCGGGTACGTCCAGGAGTTCGGCCTGGCCGAACACCTGCGGCTGGGCACCGAGGTCGTCGCCGCCGACCCGGTCGACAGCGGCTGGCTGCTCGAGGTCCGTGATCGCGACGGCGTGCACCGCACCACCTGCGATCACCTGATCGTCGCCAACGGTGTGTTCAGCGACCCGGTGCTGCCCGCGCTCCCCGGCGCGGCGGCGTTCGCGGCCGCGGGCGGGCGGCTGGTCCACGTGTCGGACTTCCACGACGTCGAGCAGGCCCGCGACCGCTCGGTGGTCGTGATCGGCTACGGCAAGTCGGCCTGTGATGTCGCCGAGGCCGTCAGCCATCTGGCCGACGAGACCAGCGTCGTCGCGCGCAGGCTCACCTGGAAGATGCCGCGCACGCTCGATCTCGGCCTCGACTACGAGCGGCTGCTGCTGACCCGCCTCGGCGAGGCGCACTTCCGGTCGCGGGAGCCGCGCCGCATCGAGCGCTGGCTCGACGCGCTCAGCCTGCGGCAGGCGAACCTGGATCTGGTCCAGGAGCGGGTGACCCGCAAGCTCCGGCTACGCGAGCTCGATCTGCTGCCGACGGGCGGCATCGAGGAGATGACCAACAGCAGCGCGAGCCTGGCGACCGAGGGCTTCGCCGAGCAGGTCGAGGCGGGCCGGATCACCGTCCACCGCGAGACCGAGGTCACCGAGCTGATCGGCGGGCAGCACGGGCCCGCCGTTCGCCTGTCCGACGGCACGCTGAAACTGGCCGAGATCGTCGTCTGCGCCACCGGATACCAGCAGGAGGTGCCGTTCCTGACCCCGTTCGTGCGGCGCAGCCTGACCGACGAGGTGGGCGATTTCCGGCTCTTCCGCAACATCCTGCCGGTCGAGGTGCCCAACCTGACCTTCGCCGGCTACAACAGCTCCAATGTGAGCGCGCTGAGCGCGGAAGTCGGCGCGCACTGGATCGCCGGGCTGCTCACCGGGAAGTTCGTGCCGCCGATGCCCGAGCAGATGAACTCCGAGATCGACGAGCGGCTGCACTGGTCGCGGGAACGCTCGGCGGGCTATCACGCCCAGGGCGCGTCGGTGGTGCCGTTCTCGCTGGCCAATATCGACGAGATGCTCGACGACCTGCGCACCCCGCTGCCGCTGACCAGCAGGCTGGCCCAGTGGGTGCGCCCGGTGCGGCCGGCCACCTACCGGCGGGTGCTGCGCGAACATCCGGCGACCGTCCCCGTGGCACCCGCGCCCGCGCCGGTTGCCGAGCGGTAGCCCGACACGCAGGATCGCCGCCGCGACAACACTTGGCGGTGATCCTCGCGTTGGTGATAATCCTCGCGTGGACGCGCTGGATCTGAACCTGTTGCTCGCCCTCGACGCACTGCTGGAGACCAACAGTGTGACCGAGGCGGCCCGGCGTCTGCACACGTCGACCTCGGCGATGAGCCGTACCCTTACCCGGCTGCGCGCCGTCCTCGGCGACCCGCTGCTGGTGCGCTCCGGTCGCCGGCTGGTGCCGACCCCGCGGGCGCTGGAGCTGCGCCACGACGTCGCCGGGCTGGTCGACCAGGCGCGGTTGCTGCTCACCGCCCGCGACGACACCGGGGCGGGCCGCCATCGCGATTTCGTTGTCCGGGTGGCCGATTCGGTCGCTCCCCGGCTGACCGGTCCGCTGCTGGCCGCGGTCCGCGCCCAGCTGCCCGGCGTCACGGTGCGTGTGCTGGCCGCCGACGCCGCGGACACGGTGGTCGCCCTGCGCGACGGCCGGGTCGACGTGGAGGTCGGCATGATCGGCCAGACCGACCCGGAGACGGTGGTCACCCGCCTGTTCGCCGACCGCTGGATCGGCCTCGCCGCCGCGGGGCACCCGTTCGGCGCCGACCGCCCCACCGTGGCCGCCTACGCCTCCGCCCAGCACCTGGAGGTCTCGGCCACCGGCCGCACACACAGCCCCATCGACGACCGGCTGGCCCTGCACGGCCGCACCCGGCGCGTGGTCGCCACCGTCCCCGACCTGTCCACCGCGCTGTTCACCGTCGCCACCACCGAATTGGTCTGTCCCGCCCCGGAACTGCTCGCCCGCCCCGCCGCGCTCTCCCTCGGCCTGACGACCTTCGAGATCCCCCTCCCGCTCCCGGCCCCCGTCGTCGCCATGGCCTGGCACCCGCGCAACACCGCCGACGCGGGTCACCGCGCCCTGCGCGACCTCATCGGCACCGTCCTGCGCGAGGCCCCACGCCCCGACCTGGTCGTGGCGCCTGCCTGACCGGCCGGCGATGCCCACGGCCCGGCACGGCCGCCGCACCGGTCCACAGCCAAGAGCTGAACCGGCTGACGGTGGCGAGTTCAACCATCCTCGGTGGCGGAGAACCTGGCGCGTTTTTCGGGTCGCGGCGCAGGCTGGGCGCCGGCGTCGGAGTTCGGCGTGCGCTGTCGGCAGCGGCTGGGACGCAGACTGGGCGCCGGCGTCGGAGTTCGGCCTGCGCCGTCGGCGGCGGCCGGGGCGCGTGTCGAGGCCTGGTGCGTGCGAGGCCTGGTGCGGACTCCGCCGTCGGTGGCGGTGCCCGGCTGGTGCCGCTGGCGGAGCCCTGGCGCGGTTTTCGGGTCGCGGCGCAGGCTGGGCACTAGCGTCGGAGCTCGGCGTGGGCCGTCGGCGGCGGCCGGGGCGCGTGTCGAGGCATGGTGCGTGCGAGGCCTGGTGCGGCTCCGCTGTCGGTGGCGGTGCACGGCTGGTGCCGCTGGCGGCGGCCTGACGCGGCTTCCGTGTCGGTGGTCCGGCGCGTAGTCCGGTATATGCCCGGACCGGAGGACAGCGCCGCTGCTCAGCCGGCGTCGGTTGTCGGTGGTCCGAAGACGTCGCGCCGTCCCGGCGGCAGCCCGGCGGACCGCTTCAGCTCGTCGAGCATCGCCTGCAGCTTGTCGACGTTCGCCCGTTCGATGTCGAAGGCACGGAACGTCCCCGTCACGGTGATCCCCGCCGCATCGGTCGCGGTCGGCGGAGCCGGATCGGACCTCACTCGATCGAGCGGGCTGGTCGCCGGCGCATCCGGCCCGCCCTGATTCGCCGCGGCGAACCCGCCGGTCTGCGTCCGCTCGCCGCCATAGCCACCCGCGGACTCGACGCCCGAGTACCCGTGGTCGACCGTCGAGGAGCCGAATCGCGTGGTGGACTCGCCGCCCGCGTCGCCTCGGCTGCTCAGGGTCTCCCCGAATCGAGCCGTAGGCTCCAGGCGCGCGCTACCGTCATCGCCGGTCGGTGCGCCGAATCGGGTCGTGGGTTCGAAGGCTGTGCCGCCGTGGTCGGTCGTCGAGCCGTCGAATCGGGTCGTGGGTTCGATACTCGCGTTGTCTCGGCTGCTCGTCGAGGCACCGAATCGCGTTGTCGACTCGATGGCCGCGTCGCCTCGGTCGTTCAGGGTCTCGCCGAATCGCGTCGTAGAGTCTAGGCGCGCGCTACCGTCGTCGCCGGTCGGTGCGCCGAATCGGGTCGTGGGTTCGAAGGCTGTGCCGCTGTGGTCGGTCGTCGAGCCGTCGAATCGGGTCGTGGGTTCGATACTCGCGTTGTTTCGGCTGCTCGTCGGGGCACCGAATCCGCTGGCGGGTGTTGTGCCTGCGCCTGCCGAGTCGGTCGACGGTGTGCCGAATCCGGTTGCGGGCGATAGGCCCATGCTCGGTTGGTCGGTCGTCGGTGCGCCGAATCGGGCCGTGGGTTCCGGACCCGTGCTCGGCGTGGCGGTCGTCGAGGCGCCGAATCCGGCCGGTGCTTCACCGCCGGTGGTCTGCGTGGTGTCCTTCGGTGCGGACAGGCGCGCGGGCGGTGCCGACGGCGACGGGTCACCGGGGGCGGTGAGGCGCTCTCGCGGGGCCGCGTCGTCGAAGATCGATCCGGGGCGCTGCGTATCACCGGTGAAGCCGTTGCGGGCGTAGCCGTTCGAGCTCGGGGTGGACGGTGTGGTCAGGTCCTCGTCGGTGAAGGTCCAGTGGATGCCGCTGGCGGTGGTGCCCGAGCCGGCGGATCCCGGTGCCGCGGTGGATCGCGGATCGAACCCGTTCACCGGGTGGGTGTTCGCCGCGGTCTCGCCGCGATCACCGGCGGTGAGACCGGCCGATCGGGGATCGCTCACGACCCGCTGAGGTTCGCCGCTCGCGACATCGATCCGATTGCCGGACAATGCGTCCGACGATCCGGTACCTACGACGGGCGCGACTGTCCCGCCTACGGGCCTGCCGACCGGCCTGGCCCGCTCCACACCCGCCTCGACGGGTGGTCGTACCACGGTCTCGGTCGGCGGATCCGACAGCGCGTCGACGGCAGCGGCACTCGCCTGCGGGGCAACGACACCGTTGATCACGCCATCACCGCCACGCGCGGCAACCCCCGGTGCTGCCCGCCCCGGCACGGTGAGCTCATCCCCGGCCCCGGCCCCGGCCCCGGCCCCGGCCCCGGCCCCGGTCCCGGTCCTGGACCCGATCTCGGTCCTGGACCCGATCTCGGTCCTGGACCCGATCTCGGCCCCGGTCCCGGCCCCGATGTCGGCCCCGGCCCTAGTCTCGGCTCCGGCCCCGATCCTGGTTCCGGCCTCAGCCGCGGTTCCGTCCCCAGCCCCAGCCCCGGTCGTCACCCCTGACAGTCCCGCGTCCGGCGACACCCCATTGCGCCCGAGCGCGGAGATCGACACCGTCCGCCCGACGACCTCGGCGTCACCACCCGAAGTACCGGCCGTACCACCCAGGCTCGCGCCGTTCTGCGGCAACCGCTGCGTGACTTGCCAGTCCACGGCCTCGATCACACTGTCGTCCGACAGCTCGACCTCCCGGCCGTTCGCCGACCCCAACCGCGCGGCGACGCCGCTCGTCGTCCCGGCCCGCTCCGCGGCCTCCCGGCTCCGTTCGGCGGCGGCCGCGCGCATATCCAGTTCGGCTGCGGCGGCGAGGCGGTCGGCCCATTCGCGCGCGGTAGCCGTGGGAACGACATCGTCGACCTGCTGTTGCGCGGCGGCCGCGAGCCGGTCGGCCCACTCCCGCGCTGCCGCGGTCGGAACGACGTCGCCGGTCGGCTGGTCCGCTGCCGCCGCCGCGAGCCGATCGGCCCACCGCCGCGCGGACTCGGTCGCGGCGACATCATCGACCGGCTGTGCGGTCGCGACCCTCGTCTCCTCGGTCTGCTGCTGCGGTACGGACACGCCGGCGCCCGGCTCGCGCGCCGTGAGCTTCGCGTCGTCCCGCTCGATTCCCTTCGCCGACACCGTCGCCGCGGCGTCGTCCGCCGATCCGTCGACGCCTCGCGATCCGTCGACCCGCATGTCAGCCGCGGCACCCACGTCAGCCGCGGCACCCGCACCCGCCGATCCCGCCGATCCGTCGACACCTCGCGATCCATCGACCCGCGCGGCGGCTGCGGTATCCGAGCCTGCCGCAGCACCCGCGCCCGCCGACAAGGGGAGGGCATGTCCGTCCGCCACTGGCGCCGCGATCCGCACACCCTGGACACGGTCACCGGCGCCCGACTCTCCCCGCGCAGGCAGCTCGTGCACCGCCCCCGCCTCGTCGAGCACCCGAACGCCGTTGCGCGGCTTCGCACCGTTGACCCTGGACGCGCCGTTCACCGGTGCCCGGCCGTTCACGGGTGGCACACGATCGGCGCCATCACCGGGCACCCGGCTCGCACCGTTCACCCGCACCGCACGATCGCTGCCGTTCACCGGCGGCACCGAACCGGCCGACCCGGCGGCCTCCTCCGACAGCGTGCCCACAGCCGACCCGGTCGGCGACGCGAAGCCCCCTGTCGCGGACCCCTCGGCCGACCGTCCCGCGCGACCCGAGCGCACAGCCCGCGCCGTATCGGCGAACGGCCCTGCCTCGGAAGCCGACTCACCGACGGGTTCGAAGCTCGAGGAACGGGGGACCGGGGCGACGGTGAGCGGCCAGGTCGGGTCGCCGAGGTGATCGGTCCGGGAATGCCGGCGCTCCAGCGGCGGCCGATCGCCGGGCGCGGCCGAGAACTCTTCTCCCGCGCCCGGATCGGTGGCCGCGCGCTCGGCGGCTTCGGCGGCCTCCCGCACTTCCCGGCGGCTGCGGGTGCCCCGGGCGCGGGGCGCCGGTTCGGGATCGCCACCGTCGAGGGCGTCGAGCCGGGCGCTGAGCCGGGAAATGTCCTGTGACGCATGGAATGCCCAGGTCTCGAGCCTGCGGATCCTGGTCTGGTCGGGCAGATCCTCGTCGGCGGGGAAGGCGGGGACTTCCTGCTGGACCCGGGCGGCGACGATATCGAGCTTGTCACTGACCTCACGCAGCGCCGCGGCGATACTCGCCAGCATCGACCCGATGGATTCGTCGTGCTCAGCGTGGTTCATGCACACCCTACTTCCCGTGCTCGGCGAGCGTGCCCGCCCCGGCCGCAGCGATCATATCCACCGGGCGCTGCGGCCGCGTCGTCGCGATGTCCCGGTGACCGGATCGGCGACGCGCCGAAGCGTTTCGTAATCCGGACGAAATGGACGGGCAACAGGCCCGGTCTGTGTATCGAAATGATCAAGATCTCGGCGACGTTCTGCGACGTCGGCACAATGAAATAGCTTGATATTCAAGTGGAGTCGCGTTTGTGATCTCGATCACCGGTCGGTGACGCTCCCGAGCGCGGGTCAAGGGGGCTGGCGGCCGGTCGGTGGCTGCGGGAACCTGAAGAACAGGGCGTGGGCGCGGGCGCACGTCAGGGTCCCTGGTGAGGGAGTGTGGTGTGAGGACGAAGCGGCGAAGCGACACCCAGGTGGTGTGCGGACGGCGGGCGCTGCTCGACGAACTCGGCATCTCCGAAGGAACCCGGCGGGCGGCACCGGAACGCACCGGATACGGCTGTGGTTGCCCCGAATGCGTGGCGACCCAATGGAATACCCAGCGGCTCGAACACTGGATCTGCGGCAGGCTGACCGCGGCAGGCGCCGAGGAAGCCGAGGTGGACGCCCGGGTCGGCGACATCCCGGTCGACATCTTCTGGCGGCGCGGCGACCGGCGCTGCGTGGTCGAGGTGCGCAGCGGCCCGCTCGACATCACCGCGGCCCGCGCGCACCGCAGACGCCTGCAGGCGGCGGGTATCGACGACGTGCTGTGGGTCTGCCCGCAGGGCTACTGGGTGCCGCTGGTGCCCGCGGTCGGCATCGCCGATTTCTCGCCCGCGGCCGCCGACTACCGCATCGATCAGGGCATGCTCGCCGCCGGCGAGACGGGTTTCGCCGGTCCGGTGCGGCCGGGCTGGGAACTGCGTGACTTCCTCCAGGGCTGGGTGACCGGCGAGATCCATTGGGGTCATGCGGATTCGACGACAGGAGGGTGGGCCGAGGTGGGCACCTGGGAACGGCATACCGCGGCACAGGCCGCGATGATCGAGCATCAGCGCGGGGAGCTGCGTGACCAGCGGGTCCAGCTGGCGGTGTCGCGACAGACCGTGCGCGACAAGCAGAAGCTGGTCACCCGCCTGCACCACCGGATCGACCGCGCGGGCGTGAACGCCGACGCCGAGGCGATCACCCTGGCCGGGGTGCGCAGCGAACTGGTGGCCCAGCAGCGGATCGCGGCGGGCCTGCGCGCGACGATCGGGCGGATGGACCGCACGATCAATCAGTGGCAGTGGCTCACCTGCTGCGCGATGCTGCTGGTGATCACCGTGCTGGCCGGTGCGATGGTGACGCGCTGAGGCGCATGGGCGTCCGGTCCCACCGCCAGTCGTTGCGCAGGACGAGACCGGCCAGGTCGAGCAGTTCGAGGCCGGTCTCGGCGCGCAGGCTCGCCAGCGCGCCCCGATCGTAGGGGCCCCGGTCGAGATCGGCGGCGATGCGTTCCTCGATCGCCGGGTCGGTGGCGCGGGCCCGCAGCCGGGCCGGGTCCAGCGCGCTGCCGGTCCATGCCAGCCAGCCCCAGCCGTGGTCGTGGGCGTAGGCGCGGGCGAGTTCGCTCTGGATCCGGGTGTGGTGGAAGGCGATCCGGCCCAGCGGGACGACGTCGACGAGCACTGTCCGGCCGTCGGCGAGCTGGGCGGCGGCCGTCGGATAGTGCACGTGGTCCGCGCCGTCGAAGCTGTAGGTGAGCGCCGTCGGTTCCTCCTGGAACGCCGTCACCGCGGCGCCGGCGTCGAGGGTGCGCAGCAGCCGGGCCGCCAGCGCGGAGTCGTAGGCGACATCACGGCCGACGGTGGCGAGATAGAAGCGGCCGCGGCCGTCGTCGTCAGCGTCGGCGACGCGGGCCGAGGCGGTCGGCAGGGGAGCGGGGGTGCCGGTGGTCCACTCGACGTCGTCGAGCAGCGGCCCCAGCTCGTCGGTCTCGTCGAGGGGCTGCAGTTTGGCCAGGATGCTGGCGGTCTTCTTCTGCCAGCCCAGGATTCGCTGCATCACGTATCCGGCGACGCGCTTGGCGTCGGCCTGGTCGTGTCCGGCCAGGCGCAGCTTGAGATACGACCATTCCATCGCCACCAGATCGGTGTCGGTGGCGTAGGTCTCGGCGAGCAGCTCCCGCACCAGCCGCAGATCGCCAGCGTCACGCGGGTAACGGTGCCCGAACACCTCGGCGCAGCGGTGCCCGGAGCGGGCGGCTTCCCGCACGAGCTGCCCGATCGCCTTGGCGTAGAGCTGGCGGACCCGGTCGCGTGCCAGGTCGTAGCGGGCGCCGATGCGGGTGAGGGTTTCCGGGCGCTGCCCGCCGATGCCCAGGCGCAGGGCGACGATGCGCGCGTCCCTGGCCGCGCGTTCGGCGTGCTCGGTGAGCAGCTCGGCGACCAGCTCGTCGAGTTCCTCGAGCTCGAAGGAGACATCGGTGGCGATGTCGTGATCGAGTTCCCGCCCACTCCCGGTACTCACTGGGCCACCTCCCGCTCGCTCGTGTCGGGTCAGCGTAGCGGGGCGGGCCGACAGTTCCCGGCTACAGCGCGGTGATGTACTCGCCGTAGAACAGGCACAGCCCGATCGCCGACGCGATGCCGGCCAGCACCCAGAACCGGATGATCACCGCGGTTTCGGGCCAGTTGTTCAATTCGAAGTGGTGATGGAACGGCGCCATCCGGAACAACCGCGTGTGCGTGGTGCGGAAGACGACGATCTGCAGCACCACCGACATGATCTCCGCGACGAACAGCGCGCCGAGCACCACCGCGAGCAATTCGGTGCGGCTGGTGATCGACAGTCCGGCCACCAGACCACCGAGGCCGAGCGAGCCGGTGTCGCCCATGAAGATCTTGGCAGGCGCCGCGTTCCACCACAGGAACCCGATGCACGCGCCCGCGGCGGCGGCGCTGACGACCGCGAGATCGAGCGGATCGCGCACGTTGTAGCAGCCGCGCCCGGGGCTGAGTTCACACGAGTTCTCGAACTGCCACAGCGTGATCACCACGTAGGCGCCCAATGTCAGGCTCATCGAGCCGGCCGCGAGCCCGTCGAGTCCGTCGGTGATGTTGACGGCGTTCGACCACGCCACCACCAGCAGACAGATGAACGCGACGAAGATCAGCGACCCGAAGGCGATGGTGTTGATGTCGCGGACGTAGGAGAGATTGTGGCCGGCGGGGGTGAGCCCGGTCGCGCCGGGGAAACGCAGCGCGAGCACCGCGAACACCACCGCGGCGCCGATCTGCCCGAGATACTTGCCCGCCGCGGTCAGGCCGAGATTGCGGTGTTTGCGCAGCTTGATCGAGTCGTCGAGGAAGCCGACCATGCCCAGTGCCGAGGCCAGCAGCAGCACCAGAATGCCGGAAGCGCTGGGCCCCGGCGCGTCCCACAGCAGGCCGATCAGGTGCGAGCCGAGGAATCCCGCCCACACGCCCGCGCCGATCGCGAGTCCGCCCATCGTCGGGGTGCCGCGTTTGGTCTGGTGGCTGGCGGGTCCGTCGATCCGGATCTCCTGCCCGAAGCCGCGGCGCGCGAACACCCGGATCAGGACCGGGGTGAGCGTGATGGTGACGAACAGGGCGATCCCCGCCGACAACAGGATCTGCCTCAACTGCTCGCCCCTCCGTACTGCTGGTCCGCGTCGCCGTCACCGGCCCGGCGACGCCGAGTGCCGATCCTAGGGGAGCGCCGACGGAATCCGGGCCGGGAGTGACCTGGGTTACATGCCGTGGCCCGTCGGGCCCGGAAACGCAAGAAGGCCCCGGTCGAAACCGGGGCCTTCTTGTGGTGCGCGATACTGGGATTGAACCAGTGACCTCTTCCGTGTCAGGGAAGCGCTCTCCCGCTGAGCTAATCGCGCGAGGTGGAGACGGGAATCGAACCCGTGTGCACGGCTTTGCAGGCCGTTGCCTCACCACTCGGCCACTCCACCGCGCAAAGGAGGATGGACATGAATGTCTAACCTACCTCTCGAGCGGATGACGGGATTTGAACCCGCGACCCTCACCTTGGCAAGGTGATGCGCTACCACTGCGCTACATCCGCATTCGCACTTCCGGAGGCTGTCCGCCTTGCGGCTTGGCTGCTCTCCGTGGTGCGAGGAAAACATTAGCCGACGGTCGGCGCAGACTACAAATCGGCTGGTAGATGGGCCTAAATGTGAATTACAGGGGTGTTGTTCGGTCCTTCGTGGGGTGTAGCGGCGGCCGATGCGCGCCGAATCGTCCGTGACGGCTGCGGACGGGGGACGGACCTCCCGGTCGGGCCGAGCTCGCGATCGAGCTGTCGCCCGCGCCGCAGTGGCTGGAGACTCTTCGGCCATGCCGGCTGCCCGGGCGGCCGCCTCCCGGGTGACGCCGACTCTGATGCTTCAGCATCGAGCATGAAATAACGTAGATATGCGCATCAAAACATTCAATGCCTGGAGCGCCGACTCGATCCGAGCGCGCAGGCGGCGGTCCACAGAACACGCTGTGGACCCCGAAGCCCCCGTTCACGAGGCGATTTGGTGTCACCCGGGTGCGCCGTGCTAATGTTCCATCTCGTTCGAGAGGCCCTCCAAAACCTCTCGACACAGTGTTAGGTCCCATAGCTCAGCGGGAGAGCGTCCGCCTCACACGCGGAAGGTCGCTGGTTCGAAACCAGCTGGGACCACTTAAAAACCGCAGGTCAGAGCCTTTTTGGCGATGGCCTGCCTTTTTTCGTGCACTATACGTGCAATAAGAGGCTTTTGTTGGGGGTCTGAAATCCCTCTCATGCCCCGCCATCGACTCCCGCACGCCTCGCTGGATCGTGATTCGGGTCACAGATCGTCGCGGTTCGGATGTCGGAGAGGGCGAGATGCCGGCGGCGAGTGCCTCGTCGGGCGACTCGGCCGGTCGGTGTCAGGTCCGTGGGCCGTGGGCGGCCCGGACGCCATCGGAGATCATCAGCCACATCGTCGTGATGTGGTCGATGAATTGCTGCCGGGTCAGCGCCAGCGTGCCGTCGAGCCAGTCGAGGATGGCCTGGATGCTGCCGTTTACCAACATGGTGGCCGCGACATCGATGAGTGAGTGGTCGTCGCCGTGGACCGCTCGAGCCTCCGCGGCGAGCACTTCGACGATCCGGTGCACGGCCTCGGTGCGGCGCCGGACGGCCGCCTCGGTCGCGGCCATCTCGCTGAACAACACGCGAAGCCGATCAGGTTGCGCGAGTGCGTATTCGGTGAGATTGGCGGCCATGCTGCGGACCATCTGCTCCAGCGGGACGGTGTTGTCCGGGGCGACCGCGAGTAGCAGGACCTCGGTACCCAGTTCATCGATGACGGCGGCGGCCAGCGCGTCCAGGTCGGTGAAGCACTCGTAGAAGTAGCGCTTGCCGATGCCGGCGTGCTCGGCGATGCGCTCCACCTTCAGCTGACGCCAGCCGCCTGCCGCGACCACGGCAACGGCGGAGTCGATGAACGCCTTGCGTCGCCGTTCGGTCCGCTGTACGGCGGTTTCGCCGCCGTAGACGCGCTGCTGTGCGGGTGTCACGGGGTCTCCTGACTCGCTCCTTGACCACGTCGCCAAGATCTGCCACGCTACCGTAACAGTTCATCTAGAACGCAATCGTTACAGATTTAGGAGCGATGACAGTGACGTCGGTAGCTGAGCACCTGGACCCATCGGTCGTCGGCGAAGCGGCAAGCCCGCAGCGGCATCCGATCGAGTGGTGGTACGCGAACGTCCAGATCGAGGCGCCGGGTGCCCCCATCCACGGCATGACCCTGATCTCGATTTTCTCCAAGTTCGACGGGGTGATCGAGGAACATCGGCGGGTCATCATCTCCCCCGAGGGCGGCATCTTCGCCGACTTCGGCAGCGGGCCGCTGACCCGCGACTCCATCCGGGCGAGCGCGACATCGATGGACGTGACTCTGGGCCGCAACCGCATGCGGGGCGCATACCCTTCCTACACACTGGATGTGGACGGCGAAGCGAGCAGTGGTGCGCGGATCGAAGCCCACCTGGACTACACCGCCGACGTCACCGAGGCTCGCGAGGGCTACATCGGAAACCAGCTCAAGCACTGGGTGATCTACCGCGCCGACGCCAAGGGCACGATCCGCGTCGGAGACGAGACGTACGACGTCACCGGACTGGGCTACATGGAGCACCTCTACGGCACCCTCGGCTGGCTCGAGCCCTACCTGGGTGAGGTAAAGCCGCCCACGTTTGTGGAGGGCTGGAACTGGTACTGGTCACCGGCGGCGGGGCCCTCGGGCGTCGTCGTACAGGCCGGGGGGTTCATTCGGGACGGCGAGGCGGTGCCGTTCGCGTCGATCTGCGCCGACGGCCGCGAACACCACCTGTTCGTCACCGGAACGATCGACGTCCTCGAACGCCGCACCTACGACGGTGTCTCCTACACCCACAAGTTCCGCCTGACCGACAGCAACCCGGCCGGCTCGGTGGACATCACCATCACCCGGCTCCCCGCCGCACAGCGTGCGATCAAGACCGCGCCCGGCGGCAGCAAGGTCGCGTTCATCACCGGCTACGTCAGCTTGGCGGGCACCGTCACGATCGACGGCGTCGAGCACGACGTCACCAGTCCCGCCTTCGGCAGCGTCTTCACCGTGTCGCTCGCCGGCCCGATGCTGGCCGCCCGGGAGCTGCCCGCCGCGATCCGCGTCCCGTTCGGCCGGTTGCTGCGCGCCGCCCAGCAGCTGCGGAAGTGAACCCGCCGATGACGACATTGAAGATCCACCGCCCCGCCGACGGCACGCTCATCGAGGAGATCGTGGCGCACGACGCCGCGCACGTCGACGCGGTCGCTCAGCGGCTGCGCACCGCCCAGGTCGAATGGGCGCGCATCGGTGCCAAAGGCCGAGCCGTCTGGATCAAACGGTACCGAAAGTGGTTGTTCGACAACGCCACGCGCCTGATCGAGATCGCGATGGAGGAAGGCGGTCGGGTCCGCAACGAGCCGACCCTCGAGACCACCCTGATCCCGGAGATCATCGACTACTACCTGCGGGTGACGCCCGCGCTGCTCGAGCCGCGGCCGGTCCGCGGCTCGTCGCCGCTGACCTTCGGCAAGCGCTACACCGTGCACCGGTCCGCGTTCCCGCTCGTCGGTGTCATCGGGGCCTGGAACTTCCCGCTGCTGCTGACCCTCGGCGACGCCATCCCCGCCCTGCTGGCCGGGTCGGCGGTCGCGCTGAAGCCCTCCGAGGTCAATCCGCGCGTGGTCATCGAGGCGGTGCGGGGCTGGCGCGAAGACATCGGCGCCCCACCGGTTCTCGATGTGCTGATCGGCGGCGGTGAGGTCGGTAGCGCGCTGGTGGACGCGGCCGACTACATCCAGTTCACCGGATCGGTGGCCACGGGCCGGCGGGTCGCGGTGCGGGCGGCCGAGAACCTCATCCCGGTCAGCCTCGAACTGGGCGGTAAGGATCCGCTCATCGTGCTCGCGGGCGCCGATATCGCTCGCGCGGCCAACTGCGCGGTGTACGGCGGCTTCGCCAACAACGGTCAGGTGTGCATGGGCTTCGAACGGGTCTACGTGCACGAGTCCGCCTACGACGAGTTCGTGGATCGGGTAGTCACCAAGGTGCGACAGCTGCGGTCCGGCGTCGACGATCACAGCGATGTCGGTGCCCTGATCCACCCGCCGCAACTTCAGATCGTCGACCGCCAGGTCCGCGACGCGGTGGACAAGGGGGCGCGGATCCTGACCGGCGGCAACCGGATCGACCGGCCGGGCAACTGGTTCGAGCCGACCGTGCTGGTCGACGTGGACCACTCCATGGCCGTCATGCGGGAGGAGACCTTCGGCCCGGTGCTGCCGATCGTGCGCGTCGCCGACGCCGACGAAGCTATCCATCTCGCCAATGACTCCGAATTCGGTTTGTCCGCATCGGTTTTCGCGGCCACGGTCGCCGAGGGCAAACGCGTCGCCGACCGGCTCGACACCGGCGCGGTGTCGATCGACGACTTCGTCGCCAACATGGTGTGCGCCGATGTGCCGCAGGGCGGATGGAAGAAGTCGGGTGTCGGCTCCCGGCTGTCGGAGACCGGACTGCTGAAGTTCACCCACACGAAAGTCGTTGCCGCCAATTGGATTCCGACACTCGACAACGACGTGTTCTGGTTCCCCTACACCCCCGCTCGCCGTGCCGTTTTCGGCGCGGCGGCCCGACTGATCCAGGGCCGCGGCTCGGGCCGATTCGGTCTCTGAACCTCGGTAGAAGAGAAGGAACAACGATGTCCCTGCTGACGCATTACCCACCAATAGATCTCCGCGGCGCCGTCGTGGCCGTCACCGGCGGTGCCCGCGGCATCGGCCGGGCGACCGCCGCGCTGTTCGCCGCCAGGGGCGCCGCGGTCACGATCGGCGATCTCGACGCCGTGACGGTCGAGACGACCGCGAAGGAAATCGGCAGTCGCGGTGCCGTTCTCGACGTGACCTCGCGCGCCTCGATCGACGACTTCCTGGCCGCGGCCGGGCCGGTCGACATCCTGGTGAACAACGCCGGCATCATGCCGCTGGGCACGTTCCTCGACGAGCCCACCAACATCAGCGCCGCGCAGATCAACGTGAACTTCTGGGGCCCGATCCACGGGATGCAGGCCGCGCTGCCGGGCATGATCGAGCGCGGGCGCGGCCATATCGTCAATGTCGCCTCCCTGGCCGGCAAGATGCCGACCCCCGGTGGGGCGGTCTACTGCGGTACCAAGCACGCGGTGGTGGGTTTGAGCACGTCGGTGCGCGCCGAGGTTGCCGAACACGGCGTGAGTGTCAGCACGGTCATGCCGAGCCTGGTGCACACCGATCTGGGTTCGGGCGCGAGCCTGCCCAGCGCGCTGTCGCTGGAACCCGAGGATGTCGCCCGCGCGATCGTCGACAGCGTCCGCCACCGGCGGGCCGAGGTGGTCCTGCCGCGCTGGCTCGGCGCCGCCGTCGACGTGACCCGGGTACTGCCCGGCGCAGTCGTCGACACGACGCTGCGGGTGGGCGGACTTCGTGACCGCGGGCTCGCGGCAAACGACAGCGCCGAGCGCGCCGAATACCGGCGCCGGCTGGCCGGACAGGCGCAGCGGTCATGATCACAGCACTTGCCCGGCAAGCGGAATCGGTGATCCTCGGCGCTGCCCTGCGCCTGCCCGCCCGGCCCTCCGATCTGGCGCAGCCCCCGGCGGGCAGCGGGCTACTGCCCGTCCGAGGTGACGGTGGGCTGCCGCTGGTCGGCTACTCGCTCAACGTCTTCGACGACCTGCTCGGCATGCAGCGTCTGCTCCACGACCGCTACGGTCCCGTGCACTGGACCAGTGCGTTCGGTACCCGGCTGGTGCTCGCGGTGGGTGAGGAGGCCGCCGGGGAGGTGCTCGCCAACCGCGACCGGACCTTCGCCAGCTCGGGCTGGACTCGGTTCCTGGGACCGTTCTTCCGGCGCGGCATCATCCTGATGGACGCCGAGGAGCACATGTTCCATCGCCGCATCCTGCAGCAGGCCTTCACCCGGCCCCGCCTGGTCGGCTACCTCGCCACCATGAACGAGACCATCGACGAGTCGCTGGCCCGGTGGGAACCCAGCGCCGAATTCATGATGTACCCCACCGCCAAACAGCTCACCCTCGACATCGCGTCCTCGGTGTTCATGGGTGCCCGGCTCGGATCCGAAGCACGGCGGCTGCATCGCGCGTTCACCACGTCCGTCGAGGCCACCTTGGCGATCGTGCGCGCCGACATTCCCGGTGGTCGCTGGCACGCGGGCCTGCGTGGGCGAAAGGTCCTCGAGGAGTACTTCCGTTCCCAGCTGGCCGCCAAGCGCGCCGACCCGGGCACCGACCTGTTCTCGGTGTTGTGCGGGGCCAAAGACGAGACCGGGGCCGAGTTCAGCGACGACGACGTCATCAACCACATGATCTTCCTGCTCATGGCGGCCCACGACACGACGACCACGACCATCGCCATGATGACGTATTTCCTTGCCCAGCGCCCGGGTTGGCAGGAGCGCGTGTGGGCCGAGAGCCTGGCCCTTGGCAAGGACTCCCTCGACTATGACGACCTGGAACAGCTGCCGTCCCTGGATCTGGTGTTCAAGGAGACCCTGCGCATGTGCTCGCCGGTGGGCATGCTCGCCCGCGAAGCCGTGGCCGACACCTCGATTCTCGGCCACTACGTGCCGAAGGGCACTCTGATCGGGTTGGCACTGTCGTCCGGGCACCGGATGGAACCGTGGTGGTCCGACCCCGACCGCTTCGATCCGGAACGATTCGCCCCGGACCGGCGCGAGGACAAACGTCATCGCACCACTTTCGCGCCGTTCGGTGGCGGTGCCCACAAGTGCATCGGCATGTATTTCGGTGGGATGGAAGCCAAGACGATCCTGCACAAGATGCTGCTGCGGTACGCGTGGAGTGTGCCCCGCGGCTACCAGCCCCGCATCGGTTTCGGCACCGGCCCCTACCCGGTCGACAACTTGCCGATCCGGCTGGCGCGCCGCGCGAGCGGCGCGCACAACCACTCCCGGCGGAGTGCGTGATGACCGAGCAACCTACCCACACCTCCTATCGCGAGCTGGTCCGCGACGCGGAACCGATGGTGGTGGACGAGCAGCACATCGACTCCGCGCCACGGCTCGGCCCCGACTCGCTGATCTGGAAGTTCTACGGCGACTACCGAGTTCAGCTGTTCGGCTTCCAGCGGCTGGCCGGCACCGAGAACGCGGTCGCCGAGCTCGCGCAGGGGGTCACCGACCATTCGATCATCTTCGGTGACTTCCTCGGCCGCGCCATGCGCACCGCGCCCCCGGTGCTGAAGGCCGTCTACAGCGACGAGCCCTACACGTGGGGGAACACGGTCCGCGACTTCCACAAGAACATCAAGGGGGAGATGCCCGACGGCTCGCGCTATCACGCCCTCAACCCCGAGCTGTTCTATTGGGCGCATGCGACGTTCGTCGACCAGATCCTCTACTGCACAGACACTTTCGTGCGCAAGCTGTCCTACGAGGAGAAGGCCCAGATCTTCGAGGAGAGCAAGATCTGGTACCGGCACTACGGGGTCAGCGCCCGCAGCCAGCCGCAGACCTACGACGAGTTCGTCGCGTACTGGGACGGCATGCTCGACCGCTTCGCACCCAACAAGACGCTGACCTACGCGACCGGATACATCCGCAAGGGTGTGCCCGGACCCTCGTCGGTACCGTCGCCGATCTGGACCGTGCTGGCCGCGCCGCTGAACGGTTACATCCGCACGATGATCGTCGGAACGTTGCCACCGCAACTGCGCGCGGTCTGCGCGCTGGACTGGGACGAGCGCCGCGAGCGCCGATTCCAGCGTGCCGCGGCCACGGTTCGCGCACTCGACCCGCTCCTCAGCCGATTGCCGACCCGGATCCGGTACGCCCCGTGGGCGGCCGAGGGCTGGCAGCGTGTCCGCAAGACGCGGACCTGACCCGAAAGCGTTTCCATGCCTGTTCCGTCAACGCTGACGTTCGAACGGCTGCGCGCTCTGATCGCGATCGGCGAGCCGGCCGCACGACAGACCGCCACGGCAACCTTTCCGGCACTGACGTTCCTCGCAGAGGCGAAGGCCAGCACACCACCGCACCGGACTCGTCGGTGATCACACCGTCGTTCGGCAATTCCGCGACAAGGCCGCGACTCACGTCGGTGAAGTCGCGGTCGTTGTCGAAGTCGAAATACGAGCGTGCTGCCTGCCCTATCGAGCGTGTCTGCTCCGTAGCACCGCGCGCGTGCGTCGTCATACTGGCCCTCCACCCAGGATCGCCAACCGGCCGATACCGCCGACTCTGCCAAGGCGACAATCCGACAACCTCACCCGCAACGGGGGAAACCACTCCGGGAACCACGGCATCGCCCGCAAATCTCCTATCCGAACAAGTCCGGCCCAGCCATACTCTCGTAGTGCCCGTTCCGGGCAGACCTGGGAGGTGAAGTGGTCACGATCGAATCGGCAGCGCGACGTCCCGGGATGGTGTTTTTGAGCTACCGGCGCGAGGACACCCAACACGTCGCAGGCAGACTCTTCGACCGGCTCACAGATAGGTTCGGCGATGATCGAGTCTTCATGGACATCGACTCGATCGAACCCGGTGTCGATTTCACCGAGGTCGTAGCCGACGCGATCGGCCGTTGCACTGTACTGCTGGCGCTGATCGGACAACGCTGGGCGACAGTCACCAACACGCAAGGGCAGCGTCGACTCGATACCCCCGGCGATCTCGTCGCTGCAGAGATCGCTGCAGCGCTGTCCCGCAACATTCGGGTGATATCGGTGCTCGTCGACGGCGCCGCGATGCCGAGCCAGGCACACCTGCCGCCCGCGCTGCAGACCCTGGCCTTTCGCAACGCCGTTCACCTGCGCCACGAAACCTTCCGCGCAGACACGACTAGGCTGCTGGACACCCTGGAGAAGGCGTTCCAGCCACCATCCCACGGCCCGACCTCCACCGGCCGGCCACCTGCCGCGACTCCAGCCCGATCGAACGAGAACCGCACCACGCGCTCGACCGGCACGGAACCGGCCACCTCTGCCCGACGATCGAGTTCGCAGATCCACCCCAACGCGCCGGATCGCCAGCACCCGGAATGGGCGCCGCTCCGGCGCGACGAGGGCCGCTCGGCCAGATTGACAGTGACGTTGCGGGCGGATCGATCGATCACCTACACCTTCACCGTCAGAACCGGATTGGATGGGAAACTCCATGCGAAGGTGGACGGCACCAAACGGCCTGACCTCAGGCGTGAGCTGAGGCTGGCGCCGCACTACCGCACTCGGCTCCACTACGACGTTCGAGTCGACGGCACTATGTTTCGGTTGGTCGCCGACCGCGGCGAGATGAAGAACCCGTCGGGCATGTTCCGGCAGCTGTTACTGATCGCCGATGGACGCGAGGTCTACAACGACTTCCACATCACGGATCGGCGTCGCTGGCCCACTGCCGGACGGCCGCTGCCGTCGCAGGGCCTGGCTGTCGCGGAGGCATTGTGGCAGTTCGGGATCTACCCGGGGATCGACACCTTTCCCGAGATCTCGGCCAGCCGGGAGTCCATGGCACGCACGTATCTGGGAATCCCCGCTCAGGAGGCGATCTTGTGTCTGGTCGACCGCTCGCCGGCGCTGGACGGCAGTGAGTGCGCGGCATTCACCGAGCGCGGTGTGTACGACGTGTTCGCCAAGGCTGTGCGGTTCAAGGAATACGAGGAAATGCCGCGGTGGACTGTCCCTGGCGTGGGGCACCCTGCTCCACCCACCATCACTTTCGGTGGTACAAGGGTCACTCCGCAGATCGTTGACGAGATGTTCGACGCGATTTTGTCGCGGTTGCCGGGTACTCGGGGCTGACCATCGGCTCGGACCCTTGTTCGATCCCGCCAGTGTCCTCGGATACATTGGGCCAGAATCGATCCGGAGTGCGAGGTGCGACCGGCCACACCGAAGCGGCGACTGATCATGGGAACCCTGTGCATGTGCGATCAGCCGCCGCGGTGCGGCTCCCGGATCGTTCTTGACGCATGAGCCACGCCAACACCCCCCAACTCCGGACGAGTCGCCAACGGCCAGCCCGCATACCCTCGACCCAGCTCGGTGCGGTCGAGAGGGATCAATTCTCGACCGCTGTGCGGTCGCGTACGCGTGGGGAGTTCATGGTGCTCGCGACGGGCGGCCATTTTCGTGGTTCGACATTGTTCGGCTTCCCGACGCCATCATTGCCCCAATCGAACACCGGCGGCGGCGGACCCCACTGCCGCGGCCGGGTGAAGGCTATTCGCCCCGAGCCGAAGTCGGCAGCTACGAAACTGGATATGCCCGCGAACGTCGCCTCTTCGAACGTGGCGTTGGTGGTGAACGTCGCATCGTGGAACGTGGCGTTGCCGGTGAAGGTCGCCCCGTCGAACTTGGCGAAGCTGGTGAACGTCGCTCCGTCGAACGTCGCGTCGCCGGTGAACGTCGTCCCGTCGAACTTGGCGAAGCCGATGAACGTCGCCTCTTCGAACCTGGCGTCGCTGGTGAAGATCACCTTGGTGAACCAGCCATCGCTGAACGTCGCCCGGTCGAATGTGGCGTCACTGAACGTCGCCTCCTGAAACACGGACAGCCCGGTATACGTCGCTTCTTCGAAGGTGGCGTCGGCGGTGAACGTCGCCTTGTTGAACGTGGAGCTGCTGGTGAACGCCACCTTGTCGAAGATCGCGTCACCGTTGAACATCGCCCCGTCGAAGGAGGCGACGCGGGTGAACGTCGCCTTACTGAAGTTTGCGGCGCTGGTGAAGGTCGCCTCGTCGAAGGTGGTGAAGCCGGTGAACGTCGCGTCTTCGAAATGGCGCTACGGGTGAATGTCGCGCCTTCGAACGTCGCGGCACCGGTGAACGTTGTCTCGGCGAACCTCGCGGCGCCGGAGAATGCCGCACGGCTCAAGTCGACGTCTTCGAGGTGAGCGGTGCGGAAGTCGAAGTCGCTTGCCGACCAACTGTATTCGGCCTCCGGTCGCAGACGATCGGCAATCACTCGCACGATGGTCTTCCGGACCTCGCTGTCATTCTGCCGATACTCGATGTGTTCCTCGGTTTCCCCACGAACTCGCCCGTGCTCGACGCGGGGCGCCTTGACCACGAACTTGGTCCGGCCACTGGCGCCGTGCTCGGCGTCATAGGGCAGGCGCAGGTAGCCACAGAGGACATCGATGCACTGTTGGCGGCGTAGGCCCTCGGATTCGTCGGCGGCGCCGGCCATCGCGTACACCCCGGCGATTCGGACGGCGACGTCGGTCGCCCCGAGCTGGGCCGCCGCGGCGCCGAAGCGCTCCACGAACCGGCCCTGCTCGAGATCACGCTGGCGTCTGTAGGCGATCACCAGCGCGACCACACCACCCACACCCGCCACAACCGTCAACGCCATCCTGGTCACGTCGATCTCGGCCGCGGCCTTGGCCTCATCGACAGGCGTAATCCAGCGAAGGAGCCCGTAGGCAGCGAACGCCACGACCAGTCCGGCGACCAGCATGAGCCCAACCGCGGCGAACAATCGGATCCGACCTGTGCGGCGACTCAGTGCCGCCCGGTCCATTCGCGAACGCAGCGCGGTCGACTTCATCCGCGCTCGTGCGCCAGCGGCGCGCACCCATTCGAGCATCGCTTGATTGTGCTGGAAACCGTGCCCTACTTCGACAAACGCCACGGGAGTGTTGCGGTGTCGTCGAGGCGTGGTTCGGTCACGCGGGACTGCCCGAATAGGACCGGAGCCGGTGAGGGCTCGGTCGAGGCGCGGGTGGCTGGTCAGACATGGCGTTCCATGTTTGACCAGCCATTTTTCGTGCAGAATGCGTGCCGCTCGGGGACCGCTCAGAGCCCCAGGTAGTCCGAGAGCTCGTGGTAGTCGCTCATCCACAAACCCGCGGTGCCCTTCGGGTACTGCGAGCGGAAGCCGATCAGGCTCTGCACCCGCGGCGACAGCGTGCGCGCCGTCTCCATGGAGACGAGGAATGGGTAGGCCTCCTCGCCGGTGAGGATGCTGGGGGAGAGGCCGATGCTGAGCGCCCGGCGGTAGAAGTCGGTGGTCACGTTCGCGCCGCCGCCGTGCGCCAGTTTGGAGCTGAAGAGCAGGACGTCGCCGGCGTTCATGGTGGCGGGGATGGTCTGCTCGGGTGTGCCTCGGTCCTCGTAGTCCGGCCAGGTGTGGCTGCCCGGGATCACGCGGGTGGCGCCGTTCTCCTCGGTGAACTCGGTCAGCGCGAAGAAGAAGTTCACGCCGGTCTCCGGGCCGGCCGGTCCCAGGCTCAGGAATGGGTACCAGTTCTCGAGGTCGCGGTGCAGCGGCTGCGCGGCGTTGCCCGGACCGATCTCGATCACCTGGCCGGTCACCATCCAGTAACTGCCGGCCTCCTCGAGGAAGATGCCGTCGCTCAGCGCGTGGAGCACGTCGTCGTCGATGATCTCCTTCCGGAAGGTCTCGCTGTGGGTGATCATGTTGGTCAACCGCTTGGTGTTGGCGCCGAAGAAGACCTGCATCCCGTCGTCGTCGACCCGCGACCCGGGACGGATGGCCTGCAGCGAGGGCTCGATGTCGGTATTGAGTCGAGCTACCTGGTCGGCCGTCAGGAAGCGCTCGATGATCACCGCGCCGTCCGCTGCGAGGATCCCGAGGATCTCGCTGATCGGAGCGTTGCGGTCGGCCCTCCGAAGGGTTGCGCCGGTCGTCGTTTCTTCAGCCACGGTGTCCATCCGATCTGTTCGAAGTGTCCCGACGGGTTGTCCCCGCCCACGAAGGCGTCACTGCGGACGATGTGACGCTGATCTCTAGACTCACCGCCTCGTGCGTGACGATCCACGCACATGCGCACCAGCTCCTCGGGCCGAGCTGTGCGGCATGCACACCGCGGGTCGCCGACGCTGATACCGGCCCCGGATGCGACGGCACTCGAGCGGCACCGGTGGCCGTGAACTGTCGGCCGAGCGCGCTGCGGCGCTGAGGGGAGCCGGCCGAAGTGCTTCCGAACCGGTACACCGAGTGTGAATTCCGGGTCTTGGGCCGAGCACCCTGGGCGGCTCGGTTATCGGCAGGTGAATTGTGCACCACCGGCGGTTCGCACCTTGTGGGGGTTGTAGTAGAGCGTCAGTGACCTCGGTCACGAAGCTGGACTACGACATCCGGACAGTGCTGTAGGAGGACCCCATGGAATACGAGAACGCGATGGTCGATGTGATCGTTGTCGGTGCAGGCCTTTCGGGGCTGGTCGCCGCGCGACGTCTCGATCAGGCGGGTATCACGTCTCTGCGAGTCCTCGAAGCACGGGACAGAGTCGGCGGGCGCACCAAGACCCATCAACTCGTCAACGGTCGATTCGCCGAAGAAGGCGGCCAGCTCGTCGGACCGGAGTACAAGCGGCTCATCGCACTGGGAGACGAGCTCGGGGTGGCGACCTGGCCGCACCATGAGCACGGCAAGTCGGTCTTCGAGCGGCGCGGTCGCGTCATCCGGTTCGACGGCTCGATGCCGTGGTCGGCGGACCCCGTGGGGTCGGCGGACTTCATGCAGTCGTTGATTCGGCTCGACCGCTGGTGCAAGCGCTGTCCGGACGGCGACGACGCGCTCGCGACGCCCGAAGCCGCGGCACTGGATGCCCGCACGTTCGCGTCGTGGGTGAACCGCACCACCAAGACCGCGACGGCACGCACGCTGTGGGCCATCATCGGTGCCCTGACACTGGGAGCCCAGCCGGGTGACCTGTCGTTGTTCTACGTTCTGCGCCACATCCGCGCGATCGGCGGCGTGGAAGCCTTGCTCGCCTCCCTGTCGGGCGGCTCCGAGCGTTCGTTCACCGGCGGTTCGGCCGAGCTGAGCATCAGAATGGCCGCCGAACTCGGCGACCGGCTCGTCCTCGGCGTGCCGACGCTCGCGATCCGGCAGTTCGACGACCATGTCGAGGTCGACACCGCGGGCGTCACCCACCGTGCCCGCCGCGTGGTGATCGCGATGAGCCCGGCCGATCGCACCGCGATCAGTATCGATCCCCAGCTCCCGTTGCCGCAGCGGAACCTGGGCGAGCGGCTGGCGATGGCGCACGCCTTCAAGGTCCACGTGGTCTATTCGGAGCCCTTCTGGCGCCGCAAGGGTCTCAGTGGCGCGAGCATGAGCGACTCCGCGCCGCTCATGCTGACCTTCGACGACACCGCGCCCGGCGAAAAAGAGGGTGTCCTGGTCGGTTTCGCGCGCGGGGACGGCGGACGCAGTGCCGATCTGCCCGACCCCATGCCTGCCGACCCGGCCCGTCGTCGAGCGGCGGTCCTGGCTGGTTTGGCCAGGGCGTTCGGCGAGGAGGCGCTGAACCCGGTCGAGTACCACGAGATGAACTGGACCGAAGAGCGCTGGACGACGGGGTGCGTGCCGATCTGGTCGCCCGGGCTCGTCACCACGTGCGGGCCGGGCTCGGTCGCGGTGGCCGGTCGGGTGCACTTCGCGGGCTCGGAGACCTCGCCCGTCTGGACCGGTTCGATGGAAGGCGCGGTGATCGCCGGTGAACGAGCGGCCGCCGAGGTGGCGGCGGCGTCCGCCGCCGAGCTCGCCGACCGCCGAGTTTCGGGGGTTGCGACGCCGGTCGTGTGACGAAGACTTTCGACCCGCCCAGTTCGGCATGAGCGCTGGGCGGGTCCGACAGTTGCAGCGACTTCAGGGTTTCCGCATGGACGACAAAAGGGGTGGCACCGGATCGCGGTGCCACCCCTTTGCAGCGGTCGGTCAGGCGGTGATCTCCTCGACCACGACCTCCACGACCCCGTCCGGATGTTCCTCGGCGGAGCCATGCCGGGCGTACTGCGCCAGGTCGTCGAAGAAGGTGGCGGCGTCGATGACCTCGGGCCCGTGCACACCCGGCCGGTCGACCTCACCGCGCGCGGCCATGAGGGTCGCCACGGCCAGCGGGATACCGGTCATCGTGCCCATGCTGTCGTCGGGGACCACGAGCGGCCGGGCGCCGACGCGGATTCGTTTGCCGCCCTTGGTGCCTTCGGCGAGAGCGAAGAGCACCGGCAGCGACGGCGCGGGCCCCGCCGCCGACCCCATGGTGTTCGGCTCCAGCACCAGCGCTCGGCCCGCCCCGGCGACATCGAGTTCACCGGAGTGCACCCGGCCCGCGGTGCGGATCAGCGCCTCCATCAGCAGCGGACGTGAGGTCATGAGGTTGAGCGACTCCCGCACGCCGTCGCGGGACCGGGGGAGGGTCAGCGGCTCGGGGTGACCACACACCCAGACCGATGCCGCACCCCGCCCCGGGTAGCTGATCGTGCGCTCCTCGAGCGGCTGTCCGTCGGCGAGCCCGCCGTCGCGCCAGACCTTGATCGTCGCGGTGCAGTTGTGCATCCAGTGTTCGATCGCGGCGGAGGACTGCACACCGGTGTCGACCTCGGCACGCTGGAACCCGGAGGCCCGCCACGAGGTGTAGACCGTCTCCACCTCGTCGCACTCGTTCATCGCGAGGACGCCGAGGAGATTGCTGATACCGGGGCTCGCGCCGACGCCGATCACGGCCGTGATGCCCGCCGCGCGTGCCTCCGCGTCGAGGTCGAGCATGTCCAGGGTCGGCTCGAAGTCGTCACAGATGTCGAGGTAGTGCGTGTGTGTCGCGATCGCGGCGCGCAGGACCAGCGGGCCGAAGCGGTAGAACGGCCCCGTCGTGTTGAGCACGAAGTCGACACCGGTGAGTGCGTCGGTGAGGGCCGCGGCGTCGGAGATGTCCAGCGCGAGGGGAGTCGCACCGGCGCCGAGCTCGTCGGCCAACGCCTTGGCGGCCTGCTCGTTTCGGTCGGCGATGAGTACTTCGGCGACCTCGTCGGCGCCGACGAGCGCTCGACAGGCGTGTGCGCCCATCTCGCCGGCGCCGCCGGTGACCAGGATTCGCTTTCCGGTGGTGTGTTCAGCGGTCATCGTGACTCTCGGTCTCCTGTGTGTCGGCGGGGGTCGGCCCCGCGGCGGGTGGTGGGGGATCGGTGTCGAGGTCGGCGGTGAGCGCAACGCGCTCGTCCGCCGTGAACGGGCGTGCGGTGCGGGCCAGGGCATCCCACGCCACGAGGGTCGCCTCGGAGCGATTGCAGACGGTGCCTTCGGCATCGAGGAGCAGCTCGGCGAGGTCGACGCTCGATCGGCCGACGCGCACCGGCTGGATCACGACCTGCAGTGGGCCGGTCTCCTCGAGGATCTCCTTGCGGTACTGCATGCGATGCGCGGCCACGACATAGGCGGGGTGGCGAGTGTGCCAGCGGTCGCGCAGGTACTCGACGCGCGCTTGCTCGAAGGCCTTGGTGTAGGCGGCGGCGGTCAGATGGCCCAGGTAGTCGAAGTCGTACGACCACGGATGCACCGTCGTCGTCCAGCTCATGGCGCAATCACGATCATGGCATCTCCAGGTTGTCCTTGACAGATGTTGTTTCCCTATCGTTTTATATCAAGTGTCCCAAATAAGAAACCCCCAATCCATTCGAGGAGGGATCTCGTCGTGAATGAGGTCAGCAGGCTTCGACCACCCGCGGTCGATCACGTCAGTCCGGTTGACGACCTGCTGCGCGCAGTCGCGAGCGACCCCGCCCGTCCGCTACTGCGGTCGCATCACGAGATCCTCACGGTGGGCGAGCTGGCCGACCGTGCCCGCCGCGTGGCAGCGGCACTCACCCGTCGTGGCGTGTCCGCGGGGGATCGGGTCGCGCTGGTCAGCGGAAACTCGATCGACCGGGTCGTGTGGATGTTCGGCATCTGGTGGGTCGGCGCGGTCGAGGTGTCGGTGAATGTCGAGCTCCGGGGTCCGATGCTGGCCCACGTCCTGACCGACTCCGACCCCAGCCTCATCGCCTGTCAGGACGATCTGCTGGAACGGGTCCGCGAGGCCACGATCAGGGATGTCCTGCCCATGACCGAACTGCCGGTGGAGCCGGTCGGCGAAGCCGCGCGCGAAGACCTCGACGCCGCTCAGCGGCGCTTCGGCCCCGGTGAGCTCGCGACGATCCTCTACACCTCGGGAACGACGGGCCCGGCCAAGGGGGTGATGCTCCCCCGCGCGTACTTCTCCACCCTCGCCGCGCACGTGTGGATCGACCGGCTCGGTCTCCGGGCCGATGACATCGGCTACTTCCCGCTCCCGTTCTTCCACGTGGACTTCCACGTCCAGCTCACGGCGTGCCTGCAGTCCGGCGGCTCGATGGCCTTCCGGGAGCGGTTCTCGGCCTCGGAGTACTTCGCCGACGTCCGGCGGTTCGACGCGAGCTGGGCCACGGGAGTCGGCGCGATGCTGTCGATCCTCGCCCAGGGCACGCTGCCCGAGCCGGGTACGCACCGCCTGACGCGATTGATCGGAGCACCGGTGCCGGAGATCGCCTACGAGATGTTCGAGGATCGTCTCGGAATTCCCGTCCTCACCCTGTTCGGTCAGACCGAATGCGACGGGATCGCCATGGACAGCGTGCACCAGCGACGCCGTGGCGCTGCCGGACACCCGCACGACGCGATCGATGTCGCGGTGGTCGACGACAACGACCGGCCGCTGCCCGCGGGCGAGACGGGGGAGATCGTCTTCCGCCCGCAGAACCCGCATATGGCCGCCCTCGGCTATTGGGGACGGCCCGAAGCGACCGCCGAGGCGTGGCGCAACCTGTGGTTCCACACCGGCGATTCCGGGCACGTCGATGCCGAGGGGTTCCTGTACTTCGACGGGCGCCGGACCGACAGCTTCCGCCGCCGCGGCGAGAACATCTCGGTGTGGGAGCTCGAACACAGCCTCAACACCGCCGCCGGTGTCCGCGAATGTGTCGCCATCGCGGTTCGCGACGAGCACGGTGGCGAGGACGAGATCAAGGTCTTCGTCGTCCCGGACGGGGAGTCGGTGGTGCTCGCGGACTTCATCGAGCACTGCCGCACCGTGCTACCCCGATTCGCCATGCCGAGATACCTCACCGTCACCGACGGCTCCGAGTTCGTCCGCAGCGCGGGGACCGGCGTCGTTCAGAAACACCTGCTCTCCCGCGACATCACGTCGCCCGACGTCATGGAAGTGCCCCGATGACCACACCTGGTGGATTCAACTGGCCGGACGCCCTGGCCCAACTCGACCGTCGGCGCGCCCTGTCCCGCGAACTCGGCGGCGAGCGCCGGGTCACCCGGCAGAAGGCGCAGGGCCGGAACACGATTCGGGAACGGATCGCGGCCATCTCCGAGAGCTTCAGCGAGATCGGTGAATTCGCCGTCTTCGAGGAACGCGACGCGCTGGGCAACCGGCTCGGAACCCTCCCCGCGAGCTACGTCTGCGGCCTGGCGAAGGTGGACGGCAGGCACGTGGCTCTGGGCGGGGAGGATTTCACCGTGCGTGCCGGCGCCCCGCAGAGCTATCTCGACCGGATGAAAGGCGGGATGGGTGGGTTCGTCGAGGACCTCGCCCACGAGTACAAGATCCCGCTGCTGTTGTTCGTGGAGGGCATCGGTGGGGATGTCGCGGCGCAGGAGGAGAAGGGGCACGCCTACCTCACCAGTTCCATGAGCTGGGCACGATCGTTCGAGCTCCTCGACGAAGTGCCGGTGCTGACGATGCTGAGCGGTGCCGCCGTCGGTGCCAGTGCGGCGCGCGCCGTGGCCAGCCACTTCTCGGTGATGACCAAGGACTCCGTGATCTTCGCCGGTGGCCCGCCGTTGGTCCGGCGCGCACTCGGCCTCGACATCGACAAGAACGAACTGGGCGGTGGACCCGCCGCGACCGGCTCGGGCACCGTCGACAATCTCGCGCGCGACGAGGACGACGCGATCGCGCAGATGCGCGCGGTACTGAGCTACCTGCCCCAGAACATCTGGGAGCTTCCGCAGCGCACGTCGTGCGACGATCCCGTCGATCGCCGTGCGCCGGAGCTCCTCGAGATCATCCCGGAGAACCGCAGGCAGGCGTATCGCGCGGCACGGGTGGTCAAGGCCGTGGTCGACGAGGGGTCGTTCTTCGAGATCGGCGCCCGGTGGGGAAAGAGCCTGGTCACCGGTCTCGCCCGGATGAACGGGATGCCGATCGGTGTCCTGGCCAGCAACCCGCAGCACCTCGGCGGGGCCATGGACTCCGCCGCCGCCGAGAAGCAGGTGCGGCTGATCAATCTCTGCAACACCTTCCACCTGCCGGTCCTCTATTTCGTCGATGTCCCCGGCTTCATGGTCGGCCCGCAGGCCGAGCGGGCCAACGTCATGCGATGGGGCGTGCGCGCGATCCGGTCGGTGGTCGAGGCGACCGTCCCCATCATCACGGTGCAGGTCCGAAAGGCGTATGGCCTGGCAGTGTCGGCGACGGCCAATCCCGACCGGCTGGGACTGCGGCTGGCCTGGCCCAGCGGCGAGTGGGGCGACCTTCCGATCGAGGGCGGTGTCGAGGCCGCCTACCGGCGCGAGATCGAGGCGGCCGAGGATCCTGCCCGGATGCGGGCGGAGATCGAGGCGCGCATGGGTTCGCTCGTCGATCCGTGGCGCACCGTCGAGGCGTTCGGCGTGGAGCACATGATCGACCCCCGCGAGACCCGCGAAGTCGTGGCCGCGTTCCTCGAAGGCAGTCAGGGAGCACTGGCCGCGGCCGTGAGCCAGGCACGCGGGCCACTGCGCCGTCACTGATGACCATCACCCGGCGCGAAATCCGCACCATCGGAAAGGAAGAACAACCATGATCGAGATCGCAGCCGACTGTGCGGCGACAGTGTGGAAGGTCGTCGTAGCGCAAGGCGACCGGGTCGGGGAGGGTGATGTGCTGCTCATCCTCGAGTCGATGAAGATGGAGATCCCGGTCGAGGCCGAGGACGACGGTGTCGTCGCGGAGGTTCACGTCCAGGTCGGCTCCGTCGTCTCCGACGGCGATGTTCTCGTGACGCTGGAGGGCTGAGGTCGTGTTCGACAAGGTCCTCATCGCCAATCGCGGCGAGATCGCCGTGCGCGTCATCACGACGTTGCGGCGGCTCGGCATCGCCAGCGTCGCCGTTCACTCCGACGTCGACGCGGACAGCCTGCACGTGCGCCTGGCCGACGAAGCGGTGCCGATCGGTGCGGCACCGGTGTCGGAGAGCTATCTCCGCATCGATCGCATCATCGAGGCGGCGCTCGCCACCGGCGCCCAGGCCGTCCATCCCGGCTACGGGCTGCTGTCGGAGAACCCCGACTTCGCTCGCGCGTGCACGTCGGCGGGTTTGGTGTTCATCGGCCCGAGTCCGGAGTCGATGGAGATGATGTCGTCGAAGATCCGGGCACGAGAAACCGTGGCGGCCGCCGGTGTCCCGGTCGTCCCCGGCTACACCGAGCCGGTGGTTCCCGGTCCCGAGGCGTTCGCGATGGCGGAAGCCATCGGCTATCCCGTTGCCGTCAAAGCCGCGAGTGGCGGTGGCGGCAAGGGATTCCGGGTGGCCTATGGCCCCGACGAGCTCGTTGCCGCGATGGAGGGCGCGTCGGGGGAAGGTGAGCGTTTCTTCGGGGACGCCACCGTGTATCTCGAGCGCTACCTCGAGGACCCGCGCCACGTCGAGGTGCAGATCATCGCCGACACCCACGGCACCACGCTGCACCTGTTCGAACGCGACTGCTCGATCCAGCGGCGACACCAGAAACTGATCGAGGAGGCGCCCTGCCCCGTGCTCACCGACGCGCAGCGCCAGCGCCTCGGTGAGATCGCCGTGCTCGCGGCGAAGGCCGCGAACTACCACTCCGTCGGCACCGTCGAGGGCCTGCTCGTCGGCGACGACTTCTACTTCCTGGAGATGAACACCCGCATCCAGGTCGAGCACCCGGTCACCGAACTCGTCACGGGCCTGGACCTGGTCGCGGAACAGATCCGCATCGCCGCGGGCGAGCCACTGTCCTTCGCGCAGTCCGACGTGCGGATCACCGGCCACGCGATCGAGTGCCGGATCAACGCGGAGTCGGCCGCCAAGGGCTTCCGGCCCGGCCCCGGCCGGATCGACCGCTTCGTCGTCCCGGCCGGCGACGGCGTCCGAGTCGACAGCGGTGTCGTCGACGGCGACACCGTGCATCCCTACTACGACCCGATGATCGCCAAGGTGATCACCTGGGGCGAGGATCGCCGCGCCGCCACCGACGCGATGCGCAAGGCGCTCGACGAGACCGCGGTATCGGGTATCCCGACGCTGATCCCGTTCCACCGTGCCCTGCTCGCGAGCCCGGAGTGGGAGAACGCCGGCACCTGCCGTGAGCTGATCGAGGACCGGGCGTGGTTGAGGTCCACGGACTCCTGGGGCGACGGGCGCGAGTGACGGTGCACTCTGCACCGGCCGGCGACCACGGACACACCAGATCTGTGTGGCGCGCGCCATAGGCGCTGGCGAATTATTGCTACCGGGCCGGTGATCGGTCCCACGGATCTAGCGCAGGAGCGACACCATGACCGGCATACTCGTTGCCATCGCGACGCGGTGGCCGGCGGGCTCCGCCTCGACGGGTACGCCGGCCCCGGTGTGTGAGGCTCACTGATGGGTGGCGTCGAGGGTGCTCATCGCGAGGGCGGCGTCGACCCAGAGCCGTACCGGCGGCGCGGCCGTGGGATCGTCGCCGTCCCAGAGCTTGGAGCCCAGCACCGCGTAGCTGCCGTAGCCGTCGATGAGTGCGACCAGATAGTCGCCGATTTCCCGCGACCGCGCGGTCGGCAGGTCACGGAAAACCAGCGCCGCGTGGACGTGCACCTGAACCGTCGAGCGCCACGACGTGAGGTAGTCGATCATCTCCTGCCCCAGCTTGTCCGGGGAGCTCGCCGCCTCGGCATAGAAGAACAGGGTGATCCGGCCGAACGCGATCGAGGGTCCGTCGAGAGGTATCTGCGCGGTCAGCACCCGAACCAGTCGCTCGATCGGATCCAGCCCGGTCTCCTCGGCGATCGCGGCCAAGCGCTTGCCGGACAGCCGGAACGCCTGACGAAAGGCGAGGCGCAGCAGGTCGTCCCGGCCGCCGACGTAGTGGTTGAGCACTCCGGTGGACCACCCACTGCGCACCGCGACGTCGCGCAGGGTGACCGCTGAGACACCTTCCTCGGCGACGATCGCGAGCACGGCGTCAGCGATCTCGGCACGGCGTTGGTGATGGTCGACGATCTTCGGCATCTCTCTATTCAAACACAAACGATCGATATAAATAACTACCTCTAGGAGCATGTCATGACCACGACCGGCACCTCTGGCAGGAGGGACGACGTCGACGCGCTGATCATCGGCGCGGGTCCGTCCGGCGTCACCACCGCCCGGCTGCTGGCCGAGAGCGGATTCCGGGTCACCGTTCTGGAGCAGGGTGACTGGCCCGACGTCGCCGACTACCCCAGCGAGAAGCTCGAACGCGACCTGCTCGTCGCCTCCCGGTGGAACCCGAATCCGAACCATCGCCGCCGCCCGAGCGACTACCCCGTCGACGACTCCGATTCCGACGTGCACCCGTTGATGTTCAACGGTGTCGGCGGGAGCAGCGTCCTGTTCTGGGCGGAGTGGCCGCGGATGATTCCGTCCGACTTCCGGGTTCGCACCCTGGACGGCATCGCCGACGACTGGCCCATCACCTACGAGGACCTGCAGCCCTACTACGAGGCGATCGACGAGATGATCGGCGCCTCGGGTCTCGATGGCAACACCGCCTACCCGCCGGGCTACGTGCTTCCGCAACCACCGCTGCCCATCGGCCGGATCGGCCGGAAGGCGGCCGAGGGCATGAACAAACTGGGCATCGGATGGTGGCCCGGCACCTCGGCGATCCTGTCGCAGGGCCTCGGTTCGCGCGGGGCCTGTGCTCGCTGGGGGACCTGCGGCAGTGGCTGTCCGGAGGGCGCGAAGGCGTCCTTCGACGTCGCGATGTGGCCGGGTGCGCTCGCAGCGGGCGTCGAACTGGTGGTCGGGGCGCGGGTCAGGGAGATCACCGTCTCCGACCAGGGCTTGGCGACCGGTGCCACCTGGATCGACCGCGAAGGTGTCGAGCGGCATACCTCCGCGCCGGTGGTGATCGTGTGCGCCAACGGAATCGGCACACCGCGTCTGTTGCAGTTGTCCACCTCCTCGCTGTTCCCGGACGGGCTCGCGAACTCGTCGGGCTACGTCGGACGCAATCTGATGATGCATCCGGTGGCGACCGTGCTGGGGGAGTACGAGCAGGACCTCGAACCGTGGATCGGGCCGGAGAGTCATCCGGTCTGGTCGATGCATTTCGCCGAGACCGACACCAGCCGCGGCTTCCATCGCGGCGCCAAATGGACGGCAGTGGTGCATCAGGGGCCGGTGAGCCTGCTCCAGCGGTTCACGGAGCTGCCGCTGGCCGAGCGCAGCGGTCCCGCTGGGCACGCGTTGATCGAGCGCCTGCACGGCCGCTCGTACGAGCTCGCGGCATCGATCGAGGATCTGCCCGTCTTCGACAACCGAGTGACCCTCGATCCCGATCTCGTCGACAGCGACGGTATCCCGGCGCCGAAGATCCACTACCGGATGTCGGACGAGAGCAAGCGTGCCCTCGACTGGCACCTGGACCGGCTCACCGAGGTCCACGAGGCCGCGGGCGCCGTATCCACCAAGCGGGTGGACTTCGGGGGCGAGACCGGGTGGCATCTGCTCGGCACCGCCCGCTGCGGCGACGACCCCGCGACCTCCGTGGTCGACGGCTACGGGCGATCCCACGACGTGCCCAACCTCTACATCTTCGACGGCAGCGTCTTCGTGACGTCATCCGCGGTGAATCCGACGCCGACGATCACCGCGTTCGCACTGCGTGCGGCCGAGCATCTGATCGAGACCGCCGCTGACCAAAGGACTCCGCTGTGATCGATTTCCCCGACGACGAAACGCGTACCGGTGCCGCGCGGATCGCGGACCTGTGGTTCCCCGGAAGCGAGCGTTCGCCCCGGATGACCGCGCTGCCCGGCTACGACGTTCTGCTCGACCGCGCCCTGCGAGTCGACCCCGAACTCTCCGGGGCGTTCCTCCATGTCGCCCAGCTCGCCGCCGGGGTCGACGAGCTGTCGCCGGAGATCGTCGCGGGCTGGCCCGCCGAGATCGTGGAAGCGGCTTTCTATTTCCTCAGCTGCACCTATTACATGGCGCCCGAGGCGCGGCGGGCGGTCGGCTATCCCGGCCAGACGCGGACGCCTTCCGCGGAGGCCACCCCGGACCAGATGGTCGACGACGATCTGCTCGCTCCGGTGCTCGCGCTCGGCCCCACCTACATCCCGACTCCCACCACCGACTGAAGGAACATGCCATGAGTCCCGAAAAGATCCTGGCCGACGCCCAGCAGCGCATCGACGACCTGGCGCCGGTCCACTACATCGGGGGCGCGTTCGTCGCGAGTACGGCCACCTCGACCGTCGAGGTGATCGGTCCCGGCACGGGCACCCGGCTGGGCGTCGCGGCGCGGGGCACCGTGGCCGATGTCGATGCCGCGGTCGCGGCAGCGCGCGCGGCGCTGCCCGGTTGGGCCCGGCTGACGCCGGGCGCGCGCGCCGAGGCGTTGTTCCGGTTCGCCGACGCCATCGATGAGCAGGCCGAGCTGCTGGCGGCGCTCGAAGCACTCAACGTCGGGAAATCGTATGCCTATGCCGCGTACGAGATTCCGTTGATCTCCGACTGCTTCCGGTTCATGGCCGGTGCGGCGCGGACGGCCCAGGCGCCGGCTCCCGGCCAGTACGCCCAGGACCGGCTCTCCTACATCCGCCGCGAGCCGGTCGGCGTGGTCGGTGCCATCACACCATGGAACTTTCCCCTGCTGATGGCGGCCTGGAAGATCGCCCCAGCACTCGCGGCGGGAAACACCATGGTGCTCAAGCCTGCCGAGCTGACCCCGTTCAGCACCCTGATTCTCGCCGAGCTCGCCACCGGCATCCTGCCGCCGGGGGTGCTCAACATCGTCGTCGGCAAGGGCTCGACCGTCGGTGACGCGATGAGCCGTCACGACGACATCGACATGATGGCGCTGACCGGCAGCGTCCGGTCCGGACAGCTGGTCGCGGAGGGCGCCGCGACGACGATCAAACGTGTCCACCTCGAGCTCGGCGGCAAAGCACCCGTCATCGTGTTCCCGGACGCCGATCTGGACGACCTCGTCCCGACCCTGGTGGCCACCGGATACGGCAACGCGGGCCAGGACTGCGGCGCGGCCACCCGGGTGATCTGTCACGAGGACGTCCGCGATCGACTGGTGGCGGCGCTCACCGCGGCGGCGGGCGAGCTCCGCAGCGGGAACGCCGCATCGGGTGCGGAGTTCGAACTGGGTCCGTTGATCAGTGCGCAGCAGCGCGACAGCGTCGCGCACATGGTGGACCGGGCCTGTCGAGACGGCGCCCGCGTCGTGCTCGGGGGCGAGGTACCCGAAGGCCCCGGCTTCTTCTACCCGGCGACGATCCTCGTCGATGTCGCCTTCGGCTCGGAGATGTCCCGCGAAGAGGTCTTCGGCCCGGTGATCTCGGTGGAGACCTTCACCAGCGACACCGAAGCGATCACCAAAGCCAACAGTGTCGATTACGGCCTCGCGGCCTCGGTGTGGACTGCCGATACCGCTCGGGCGCTGCGTTTCACCGAGGAACTGAACTTCGGCTCGGTCTGGGTCAACACGCACCTCAACTTCACCAACGAGATGCCGTGGTCCGGTTTCGGGAAGTCGGGCTACGGGCGGGACAACTCGACCTACGCCCTGGAGGACTACACCAGGACCAAGCACGTGATGCTGCCGATCGGAGCACTGCGCGGCGCCTGATCGCGCTGTGTCCGGCGGTTCGGGGTGGTGCACTCTGCACCGGAATCGGGTCCAGAACACCACGGATCTGTGTGGCATGGGTCATACCCGCTGGCAGACGATGGCAACGGGTCGAAGAACGGCCCGGCAATCCGAAAACAGGAGTTCACCATGGCCCGCAGCAGTGCCCCTCCCGAGTCCGCCGACATCGTCATCATCGGAGCCGGAGTCTCCGGTGTGGGGTCGGCGTGCTACCTCCGGCAGGCCTTTCCCGGCAAGAAGATCGTCGTCCTCGAGGGCCGCGGGCGGATCGGCGGCACCTGGGACCTCTTCCGGTACCCGGGAGTCCGCTCCGATTCCGAACTCCACACCTACGGCTACGAATTCAAGCCGTGGAGTCACGAGCACGCGATCGCCGACGGCCACCTCATCCGCGAGTACCTCGAGGAGACCGCGGCCGAGAACGACATCGACGCCCTGATCCGGTACCACCATCAGGTCGTGTCGGCGGACTGGTCCAGTGCCGAGGGCGTCTGGACGCTGCGGGTCGAGGTCGCGGTCCCGGGGGAGAAGACGCGGACCGTCGCGATCAAGACCAACTGGGTGTACGGAGCCTCCGGGTACTACCGCTACGACGAGGGCCACACGCCGCAGTTCGAGGGTCGCGAGGACTTCGCCGGCGACATCCTGCACCCGCAGTTCTGGCCCGAGGACTACGACTACGCGGGCAAGCGCGTCGTGGTGATCGGCAGTGGCGCGACCGCCATCACCATGGTTCCGGCGATGACGACAGGCCCCGGAGCCGCCGCACACGTCACGATGCTGCAGCGCACTCCCACCTACGTCATGACGCTGCCGCGCGTCGACAAGGTCGCCAAGTTCCTCTACCGGACTCTCGGGCTGGAGCGCGGATACGCCGCGACCCGGATCAAGAACGTGTGGCGCGACTTCCTCTTCGTCGGTTACATGCTCAAGTTCCCGGACTCGGGACGCAAACTGATGCGCCAGCAAACCAGCAAGGCCCTGCCCGACGGCTACGCCGTCGATACCCATTTCAACCCGCCGTACAAGCCGTGGGAACAGCGGCTGTGCATGACACCCGACGGTGACTTCTTCCAGGCGATCAGCGAGGGCAAGGCCTCGGTGGCCACCGATACGATCGATCGCTTCACCGCGACCGGGATCCGGCTGGCCTCGGGGGAGGAGATCCCGGCCGAGGTGATCGTCACCGCCACCGGGCTCAACCTGCGAATGTTCGGCGGCATCCCGCAGACGGTCGACGGGCAGCAGTTCGACATCGGTGACAGCGTCACCTACCGCGGAATGCTGCTGTCCGGCCTGCCGAACTGGTCGTTCGCGTTCGGCTACACGAAGTACTCGTCGTGGACCATGAAGGTCGGCCTGACCGCGCAGTACGTCATTCAGCTGATCAAGCATATGGACGCGCACGGCTACGACAAGGTCGTGCCGGTCGCCGAGCCCGGGATGGCCACCGAGCCGCTGCTCGACCTCAACTCGGGGTACGTCACCCGCACGGCGGACGCCCTGCCCAAGCAGGGCGTGCGACTGCCGTGGCGGATGCTGACCTCCTACCAGGCTGACAAGAAACTGCTGAAGGGCCCGGTCGGCGACGATCGCCTGCGGTTCAGCTCCGCGAACGATCGGCGGGTACCGCCGACGGCGACGCCCGACGCGGCGAGCAAGGTGCGTGTGCCGTGAGCGCCCCGGCCACCACGACCCGCCTCTCGGTCGGCGAGCGCCTGCAGCGACAGCTCGCGATCGGGCTGGCGCGGCTGCCGAAACCGCTGCTCGAGCGCATGGTCGGAACGCACGCCAACTCCGACGGCGAGGTGATGGCGCCCGAGATCGCGATGCTCATGGCCTCCATCGCCAAGGGTCCCGATTTCAGTGATCTGGCGCCGGCGGAAGCCCGTGCCGCCGAGGCCAAGGGCGTCGACGTCTTCGGTGAACGACCCGTGCCCATGCGTGAGGTCGAGGAGCTCGAGCTGCCGGGGGGCCTCGCGGCGACCCGATATCGGGCGGGGAGTTCCGCCGAGGGGCTTGTCGTGTTCTTCCACGGCGGCGGTTTCGTGCTCGGCAGCCGCGCCGCTTACGACGGTCCGCTACGTTTGCTCGCCCGCTGGACGGGCATGGACATCCTGTCCGTGGAGTACCGCTTGGCACCGGAATTCCCCTATCCCGCACCGCACGACGACGCGATGGTCGCATGGGAATTCGCCCTCGCCCACGCCGCCGGGTGGGGCATTCCGCAAGGCCGCGTGGTCGTCGCGGGCGACAGCGCGGGAGCGAACATCGCCGCGGTCCTCGCTCAGCGGGTGCGTGATCCCGAGCGCCGCCCCGCGCTGCAGGTGCTGATCTACCCGGTCACCGACCTGAGCGGATCCCGGCCGTCGAATCGGGAGTTCGCCGACTCACCGGCGCTCACCGCCAAGCAGATCGACTGGTTTCTGAATCACTTCGTGCCGCCGGGCATCGACCGTCGCGATCCCCGGGTTTCGCCACTGTTCGCCGATGACCTGACCGGCGTCGCACCGGCTCTCGTCACCGTCGCCGGCTTCGATCCGCTGCGCGACGACGGGTTGGCCTACGCTGCCAGGCTCGCCGACAGCGGGGTATCGACGGAGCTGATCAGGGAGCCGGGCCTCGTGCACGGCTATCTGGGGTACACGGCGCTGAGCGCGACGAGCCGGGCCGGCGTCGAGCGAATCGGATCGGCGATCCTGCGGGCCTTGGGATGACAACGGCAAGGCAGTGAGGTCCTGGCCGGGCGGTGACACCGCCGCCCGGCCAGGCGTCGACCGCGGTCGCAGCGAAAGGCGCTTCCGCGCTGGACTATTCGCCGGTCTGCAGCTGGACGAGTGCCAGCGCGGTGTCGACGGCGGCCGAATTCTGTGCGAGGGGACGAGGCAGCAGTTCGTCTACCCGGGCGAGGCGGCGATCGATCGTATTGCGGTGCGCGAACAAGCGGTCGGCTGTCTTCGAGATGTTGAACTGTTCGGCGATGTAGACCCGTGCGGTCTCCCGCAACACCGGCTCGGCCGTCGCCAATCCGCCCAGCGTGTCGGCGATGAACTGGCGCGCTTCGGCCAGATCGTTGGTGAGCAGGCAGATGAGCTGCACGTCCTCGAATCGAACCGCGCGACATCGGGACCGGAGACGGGTGAGCAGCCCTTGAGCGGTGGCGGCATCGAGATGGCTGCGCCGGAATCCGTTCACGTCGTGCGCCGGGCGCCCCACCGCGATCCGGACAGTGGGAATCTGTGCCACGATCTCGTCGAGTTCGGTGCGCGACGGCACACGGTTGACCGGCATCCATGTCCACAGCGTCGCGGTGCCCGCGACGAGTGTCAGACGGCGTTGGGCACCCGATGCTCGCATCACCAGCTCGGCGGCCTGCTCGAGGCCCGCGGGCTGATCGAAGGAATCGGCCCAGATGATGGCCGCCAAGTGGTGCCCGGTGAGCGCGTAACCGAGCTGGGCCTCGGCCCGGGGACGCGTGATCGGCGCACCTCGGAGCAGCAGTTGCAGTGTGGCCAGACGTTCCACTTCGGGCCCCTCGTTGAGCTCGGCCCGCGCTTCCTCGATATAGGCGACGATGGTCGACCTGGATTCGTCGAGGGAGTCTCCCAGCGAATTCCCCGAGACCTCGACCAACTCACGCAGCAGGTCCTTGTCGTCGGTGGTGTCGAAACAGAACCTCAACCACGCCGACCAGCCGACCCGCTGCGCCGCGCGCCACGGTCCGATGTCGCTGACATCGAGGCCGCGAAACGCGAGATCGCGCGCGTAGTTCCTGGCGTCGGCGATCATTTCCAGTTTCACCGGGCAGCCTGGATCGTCGATATTGGCCATCAGCCAATGGTTCAGTATCGAGCGGGTGAAGAGGCGATCCACCTCGGAGAGGATCGGGTCCTCGGTCAGTGCACCCGCACCCAGACTTCGCTGGCCGGCCTCCCACATCTCCTGGGCGATCTCGATCGAATGCTCCTGCATCTTGATAGCCGCTGTGCGGAAGAGCTCGCGCACGCGCTGCGAAGGCTGCCGTTGTTCATCATTCTTGGCGTTCACCGTTTGCCTCCCGAACCTTCTCCGAATAGACAGCATATTTCCAGATATGGCGTGAGTCACAGTGCACCTTGCACCGAGAGGACGCCCAGCGCGGTGCCTCTTGGTGTAGGTCGTCGCACAATCCAGCGAGCAAGGTGTCACACACGCCACTCACTCGATTGGCTCGGGCGGCCCGCCCGCTGCGACTGTGAAGGAGGACCCGTGTCCATTTCCAAACACGCCGTCTACACCGGGAAAATGAACGAGATCTGCGCTGCGGTCGCTGCTCGCGATCTCGACACAGTTCTCGAATACTTCGACGACGAGTGCGTGGTCGTCAACGGCGCCGGCGGGACCGTCGGCGACAAGTCGGCACTCGTTCCCGGATTCCAACAGATGTTCGCGACGTTTCCCGATTGGACCCCACGGGTGGCCGCGTCGTTCGTCGAAGGCGACACCATCGGCGTGCTCTTCGAAGTGACGGGCACACCGGGTGGGGAAGGTGCCGGAGTCACCTGGATCGGGACCGGCTACTCGACGTTCGATCCCGAGACCCTGAAGATCGTCCGCGACGTGTACTTCATGGACGAGGCCGCGCTGGAGCAGAAGATCAACGACGCGTCCGCGATCGGCTGAGCACGTCCGGAGCGAGGTGTCGCGGTAGGCATTGTGCCCCGGCACCCGTTCCGGCGTGCAGCACAATGCTGTAGAGATGCAGATCACTCCGAACTCAGAATGAGACATCGCACACAGTGCGATCCGAGGTGGTGGCAAGGCGAGCGCATCGACCCGTTCGATACGCGGAACCTGCCGATTTCGATTCTTGTCTTCCTGCCGCATTGACTCCCACCATGCGGCTGTTCGCAGCTATCGATGCTGAGTTTTCAGTGGTGCGCCAACCATTCGGGACAGCAAGTACATGGAAGGTGGACGCCACTGATGAGTGGATATGTGCCTGAACCAGCGGCCGCGCAGGCAGACAGCGCGGACGCGCGCGATACCGAGAGACCGGGGCAGCGGGGAATCGGCCGGGCGACGCTGGTCTCACTGAGCCTGGCGTCATTCGTGCCCGCTGTCGCTTTCGCCACCGGCCCCCTGATCATGTTCTCCGCAGTGGGAGCGATGGCGTGGGTGTCCGCATCGGTGTCGATGATCGCCACGATCTGTATCGGGGCTTCTGTCATTCACTTCGCGCGTCGCTATGTGGCGTCGGGTTCGCTGTATTCCTATGTCGGCTACGTTTTCGCGCCGTGGTCGAAGAAGATTGTCGGGGCCTCGCTGCTGGGTGCCTACATCACGGGCGTCGCCGGTCTGATCGTCGTCGTCGGAATGTATCTGGGGAGTTTTCTGCATTCGCTGGGCGTGGAGTCCGCGGCGAAGCTCGGTTCCCTGCTGATCATCGGCGCGGTGACGATCGGTGTCATCGCCGTCGTCGCGGTGCGCGGACTCGATACCTCGATCTGGGCGGCGATCGTGTTGACCGTCGTCTCCTTGCCGCTGGTGCTGTTCATCGTGGGTGCCAGTGCCGTCCACACCGGGATCGACGTCGCGGCCCAGCTGGACTTCGCGAGCTTCGAGATCAGCGGCGCGCTGCGTGGCGCCGCACTGGGCATGGTGGTGCTGGTCGGCTTCGAAAGCTGCGCCGCGCTGGCGACCGAAACCGCCGATCCACGGCGAAATGTTCCGTGGGCGATCATCGCGCCGCCCGTGGTCATCGGTGGCGGGATGCCGATCTTCATCATGCTGACGGTTCCCGGCCTGCTGGCCGCCGGTGATGACCTCGCGGCCGGTGTATCGGCGCCCGCCGCGCTCGCGGCACAGGCCGGACTGCCCACCTGGATCGGGCAGTTCAGCGACCTGGTCCTCGCGATCGCGTCGGTCGGTTCCGCGCTGGCCTTCCTGAACTACGGTGCGCGACTTGTGGTGCGGCTGGCCGAAGACGGCCTGCTTCCCCCGGCGTTCGCCCGGGTGGATGTCCGCCGCGGCACTCCGGTCACCGCGATTGCCGGCGTCGCGGTGGCGAGCCTGGGATGGCTCGTGGTTTCCGCGAGCCTGCTGCGGAACATCGTCGAGGTCTACACGATGACCGCCGCGCTCGTGATCGACCTCTGGGTGCTGCCCTACATCCTGATCGCGGTGGCGGCCGTCGTGCAGACGGTGCGCGAAGGGCAGATCCGCCCCTGGCTGTGGGGCGCGTCGGTGATCGGCGCCGTGTCGATGACGTGGGTATTGATCAGCGGCATCGCCGACGCCGCGCCGGGAGCCGCCAGCAAGATGATCTACGTGATGATCGCGACGGTCGCGGTCCTGCTCGGGGTCTTTCGCTACAGCCGGACACGATCGGGGAACTGACATGGCAGAAACGATTCGTCCCCATGAGGTCGTCGTGATCGGGTGCGGACTGATGGGGTCCGCCATCGCGCGAGCGTTCGCCGCCACGGGGATATCCGTGGCCGCGTGGAACCGCACGCACAGCAAGGCCGAGGCGCTGGCCGTCGACGGAATCACCGCTGTGCGCGACATCGGCGACGCGATCGCCGCGGCGCCGCTCGTCATCGGTTGTACTACCGGCTACGACACCCTGTGGTCGGCGATTGCCGATGTCGAGTCCGGCTGGGACGGTACGACTGTGGTCAACCTGACCGCCGGCACACCGGCAGAAGCCGAGCAGCTGGAAGCCAGGGTGGTCGCTACCGGCGCGCGGTACCTGGACGGCATGATCGTCTGCTATCCCGACGCGATCGGGACCCCGGACGGCTTCCTCTGCTACGCGGGCCCGTCGTCGGTGTGGGCCGACCATGCGGAGCACCTGACGGCGCTCGGTGGTGGCACACGTTATCTGCCGGGCGGTATCGGGGCCGCGAAGGCGATGGCGGAGTGGTGCGGGGCGTTCTTCGTCCCGTCGCTGGTCAGCTACATCGAGGCGGTGGCCTTCGCCGCCGATCAGGGCGTCACCCGCGACGAGATCGATGCGCTCACGGCGATGATGATCGCGCTGCTGGCGCAGGCGGTGCCCACGATCTCGGCAGCGGTGAGCAGTGGCGAGCACGGCACCGATCAGGCCACGATCACCACCTTCCACGACCCGAGCGTGGCCGTGGTGCACGCCATGGAGGCGCACGGACATCGTGCGTCGATGTATTCGGCGGCCATGGCGAGAATGCGCGCGGCCATCGACGCGGGCCTGGGTGAGCGTGGCATGTCGGCACTGGCGCTGTCCGGAAGACAGGACGTGGCGGTATGAAGTCTCCTGGCACCATCGAAACGGGGCAGCTCACCGCCGGCCGGAAGCCGACCGGCCGATTACCCCGCCAGTTCTGGGGACTGGCAGCCACCGAGGTATGGGAACGGTTCAGCTTCTACGGATTGCAGGCCGTTCTCAGTTTCTATCTCTTCTACTCCATCACCGACGGCGGTCTCGGATTGCCGACGGACTCGGCCGTCGGGATCGTGGGTGCCTACGGCGCGTTCGTCTACATCATGCAGTTCGTCGGCGGCTGGCTCGGCGACCGGTTGATCCCACCGAGGGTTCTCGTCCTGGCCGGTGGTGTCGTCATCATGGCGGGCCACATCGCGCTCGCCGTGGTCCCCGGACTACCGGGCCTGGCGGTGGGGCTGGTGTGCATCGCTGTCGGTACCGGCGCGCTCAAGACGAACATCTCGGTGATCGTCGGGCGCCTGCTGCCCGCCGACGCGGCCTACCGTGACGCCGGCTTCTCCTATTTCCTGATGGCGATCAACACCGGTGCCCTGATCGGTCCGCTCGCCACCGGGTGGATGCAGTCGGTCGCAGGCTTCCACGCGGCCTTCGTGATCGCCGCGATCGGGATGGCTCTCGGCCTGGTCCAGTACATCGTCGGCTATTCGCGACTGCCCGCGGAGTCGGCGATCGTCGCCGACCCGGTCCGCGGCCGCGCACTCCTCGTTCCCGCGACGGTCGGGGCTGTGGCGGCGGTGCTGCTCGTCGCGGTTGTCGCCTCCGGCGTCGTTCCACCGGAGGGTCTGACCTACCTGGCCGGTGGGCTCATCGTCGTCTGCGCTGCGGCCTTGTTCGGCGTCGTGTTGCGAGCGCCGACCACGACCGCTGTGGAGCGGCGTCGGGTTCTCGGGTTCTTGCCGCTGTGGGTCGCCGCGGTGCTGTACTACGGGATTCTGCTGCAGATCTTCACCACGATGGCCCTCTTCATCGCGGACCGGGTCGATCTGCGCGTGCTGGACTGGGAGATGCCCGGGGCGTGGTTGATTGCCTCGTTCTCGGTATTCGGAGTCTCCCTGACGCCCGTTATCGCGCGGTTGTGGGCACGCGGTTGGTTTGCCCGGTTCGGCGCGGCGACAAAGGTGACGGTCGGACTCGTCCTGGTGTCCTCGTCCTACTTGATCCTGCTGCTGAGCGAGTTCAGCCCGGGCAAGACCGTCTCCCCGATCCTGGTCATGGCGACGATGGCGATCGCCGGAGTATCCGAGGTGTTCGTCAATCCGGTGACGTTGTCGTTGGTGACACGGATCGCCCCCGAGAACTTCCGGAGCCAGCTGACCGCGCTCGGCGTGATCGTCATCGGCGGTGGTGCGGCGCTGTCGGGGATCCTCGGAATCCTGTTCACCGTGATCCCGACACTGACGTATCTGATCGGCGTCGGCGTCGGCGGGCTGCTGATCGCCGCGACCTTGCGTGCGCTGTCACCGTGGATCCAACGGATGGTCTCGGAATGATCGGCGGGTAGTCGACCAGGGCAGGCCCGCGTCGACCGAGGGGTGGCACCGGACCTACGGTGCCACCCCTCGCGCGTCTCGCGATCCCGTTCGGGTCAGCCGTTTTTCGTGCTCAGCCGCGGACCCGGTCGCGGTACCCCTCCCACTCACGGTCCTTGAGTACGAACTTCTGGATCTTGCCCGTCGACGTCTTGGGCAGCTCGCCGACGATCTCGATATCCCGTGGCGCCTTGTACCGCGCGAGCCGTGCGGTCACGTGCTCGCGCATCTCGGCTGCGGTCGCGGTCTGCCCGGGCCGCAGGATGACGAATGCCTTCGGCCGTTCGCCCACCTGTCGTCGGGAACGCCGACGACCGCGACCTCGTCGACGGCGGGATGCGACAGCAGCGCCTGCTCGACTTCCACGGTGGAGATGTTCTCGCCGCCGGAGACGATGATGTCCTTGGCCCGATCGCGTAGCTCGATGTAGCCATCCGGGTGCATGACACCGAGATCGCCGGAATGGAACCAGCCGCCGGTGAACGCCTTCGCGGTGCCCTCCGGGTCCTGGTAGTACCCCTTCATCACGTTGTTGCCACGCATCACGATCTCACCCATGGTGCTGCCGTCGGCGGGTACGTCCGCCAGCTCGTCGGAGGCGGTGTCGGTCCGTACCACCCGTAGCCGATCGGCCTGGATCATCGCGACACCCTGCCGGGCGCGCAGGCGTGCGAGCTCGGCGGTATCCAGGGTTGCCCAGGCCTGCTGCTCCACGCAGATCGACATCGGGCCGTAGGTCTCGGTGAGACCGTAGACGTGGACGATCTCGAGGCCCATGTCGCTCATCCGGGAGATGAGTGTGGGGCTCGGCGGTGCGCCACCGGTCGTCACCGTCAGCCGCCGCGTCAGCTGATGGGCGTTCGCGGCGTTGAGGATCGTGTTGACGACGGTGGACGCGCCGTTGAGATGGGTGACGCCGTGCCGGTCGATCAGATCCCAGATCACCTCGCCCCGTACCTCGCGCAGGCACACCTGGGTACCGCCCGCGCCGGCTACCGCCCAGCCGGTCGCCCAGCCGTTGCAGTGGAACATGGGCAGGGTCCACAGGTAGACGCTGCGATCGGTGTGGGTGGAGTGGACGATGCCGCCCAGCGCGTTGAGATACGCGCCGCGGTGGGTGTACATGACGCCTTTGGGGCGGCCGGTCGTGCCGGAGGTGTAGTTGATCGAGATGACGTCGTTCTCGTCGGGGACCGACCACGACAGTTCGCGTGTCGAGGTGAGTCCGAGCTCGAGCAGTTCGGTCAGCGGAGTGGACGACGCGACCGGGTCGCCGGCGGGCGCGGCGGCCGGATCGGTGATCGCGACCAGCGTCTGGACCGTCTGCAGATCCGGCGCGAATTCCGCGACGCGAGGGGAGTATTCGGAGTCGTAGACGAGCACGGAGGCGCCGCTGTGATCGCAGATATAGGCGATCTCGGCAGGGGAGAGCCGGGTGTTGATCGCGACGAGAATCGCGCCTGCGAGCGGGACGGCGAACTGCGCGACCAGCGCCTGCGGGATGTTCGGGGTCAGATAGGCGATCCGGTCGCCGGGACGGACACCGGCTTCCAGGAACCCCCGGGCGATCGTCTCCGAGGCGTCGGCGAGTTCCCGATAGGTCATCGTGATGTCGCCGTAGACCACGGCGGGGCGGTCGGGGTAGACGTCGGCCGAACGCCGCAGATACGACAGCGGCGTCAACTGCGTGGAATGGGGATCGTTCATCTCTTCGCTTTCTCCAGTGGATTCGGGGTCATCACTTCGGCGATGGCTTCGGCGAATCGCACGGTCGCCGCGCGGCTCGTCCGGCTGAACGCGGTGAAGGAGATGAATCCGTGTACCAGCTTCTCCTCGCGCAACAGCCGCGTCGGCACGCCTTCCGCGGCGAGCCGCTCGGCGTAGTCGATGCCCTCGTCGCGCAGCGGATCGAAACCGGCCACGGCGACCACCGCGGGCGGCAATCCGGACAGATCCTGCGCCTGCATCGGCGAAACCCGGGGATCGTGGCGTTCGATCCCCGGGGGGAGGTAATGGTCGACAAACCACCCGATCTGCTTGACCGACAACGCCGGTGAATCGGAGAACTCGCGATGCGAGTCGTAGAACACGGACAGATCGGTCACCGGGTACAGCAGCGCCTGGGCCGCCGGGACCACCGCGCGTCCACGGAGTCGGCTGGCGAGCACGGTGGCGATATTGGCCCCCGCGCTGTCGCCACCGACTGCGACCCGCGTCGCCGGTATCCCCCACGCGGGTGCGAGCGCAACGGCGAAATCCCATGCGGTGAGGGCGTCTTCGAGTGGAGCGGGAAAGGGGTGCTCCCGATACTCCACGGCCAGTACGTCGAGCCCACTGTGGATCGCGAGCCGACGAGCTGGTGCGTCGTAGCCGGTACGGTTGCCGAGAACGAAGCCACCACCGTGGAAATACACCAGCAGTCCGGCCGATTCCGCCGAGGCGCGGTAGCGTGTCGCCGCCAGACCACCTGGCAACTCGAGATCCTCCACCAGGTACAGCGGCGGCAGCACTTCGGCGAGGGTGGCGCTGTCTGCGTCGGGCATCTCGCGTGCCCGGACCGGCTCGTGATCGCTGTAATCGGGCCCGTCGGCCATCGCCTTCATCAGCAGGGCGATCTCCGGGGCCATTCGACTGCCGGCCTTGTTGGTCGGCGCGTCCGCGAACAGATTCAGGATCGCCGCCGGAGTTCTGCCGCAGAGGATGGTCGCACAACGGATGAGCCGCTGCGATAAGGACGGCGTGCGCGCGGCCATCACGCCACCTCGGCAGCGGTGACGCGCACAGTCGACCGCGGACCATGCCCGGTCGGCAGAGGCCGGCCTCGTCGAGTCTTCGCAGCAACCATGATGCTGACTCCTACTTCCTGATCGTCGGATCGGCGGTGCATCGATACTCGCTGCACCGGCATCCGGCAAACCATTGAGGAAGCGTGCGGATTCCGGCGGTTCTGTGTGCAAACTGCTGAATCGCCGAGTGACGAACTGTCAGTCGCCGGCCGGCTCCCTGTCGAGGCCGCGGGCGTGGCGGGTGGACCCCGCTGCGTCGCTTCGACGTCTGATGATCCGCAGCGTCAGACCCAGCGCGGCGACCGCGGCCACGGCGGCGTAGGTCATCGCATCGATGGGCGGAGCCGGAGGGTTGATGAAGCTGTTGACCCACGGCCAGACCATCCCCAGCGCACCGATCGCCGCGCAGCAGACCACACCGATTCCCAGCGCGTTCTCGCGGACCAGGAGAACGACCGCCGCGGCACAGATCAGCACGTAGGGCAGCACCCAGAGGTAGACGGTCATCGTCGCCAGTGCCGAGTACATCGTGAGCAAGCTGTCCGCACTGATGACCACGGTGCCGATCAAGATCGATGTCGAGGCGCCCGCCGCGAACCCGATCGCGCGGCTCGGCGTGCCGAAATCGTGGTTTCGCCGAGCGAAGAGCCGTGGCAACAGACCGTCCTCGGCGGAGGCGGCCAGGATCCGTGAGAGGTAGTTGGTGTATCCGAGAAGGGCCGCGAAAACCGCTGCCGCCAGCAGCAGATCGGTGGCTCGGGCCACGCCGTCGCCGAGCCCGGCCTCGACAGCCAGTGCCGCCGGTGCGGAGATCCCCGCGGCCAGCTGGTCACCGACCCGCATCAGGCCGGGAATCTGCAGGACCGTCATCAGGAAATAGCCGAAGACGAGGATCGGAACGACGAGAACGGCGAGCGGGACCGTTTTCTTCGGGTCGGTGGTCTCCTCGGCCAGCGTCGCACCACTCTCGAAACTGACCAGCCATGCGGCCGCGGCACCGAGGCCGATGACGATGCCGGAGATCGAAGCGCCCTCGAGGGAGAGCTGCCGGTCGAGTTCGAGCCCGGTGTGCCACGCACTGGCACCGCTGATGAACAGCAGGACCGGGACCGAGACCGCGGTGAGCAGTATCGCGACCCGGGCGGAGGCGTCGAGCCCACGCCGTGCGATCACCGCGGGTACCACGCCCGACACCAGGAACATCACGACCATCGACGTCGGCGATGTCGCGGCATCGACCCCCATGCCGGCCAGAAAACTCGACAGATAGATCGCGAACAGCACTTGGATGCCGATCAGCTGTCCCAGGTAGCCCAGCATCAGTGCGGCCGCGACAACAGTTCGTGCCCACCGGCCGAAGACCTCGCCGACGAACGACGCCAGTGAGCCCGAGGAGACATACCGGCGGGCGAACACGATGACGATCCGGGCCAGTGCGAAGCCGATGGCCGCAGTGAGCAGCGCGGCCACCCAGCTGCCGTAGCCGGCCGGTCCCACCAGCAACAGCGGGAACGAGGCGATGCCGACGGCCGGAATCGCGCCGGAAGCGCACAGGGCCAGCAGTCGGGCCTTGCTCAGCGGAGCCGACGTTCCGCCGTCTGCCTGGGCGGGGGCAACTGACATTTCATACCTCGAAGAATGCGGGGGGTGTATCCCGGCATTGTGCTTTCCCGCACCGATCGAGGAATAGGACAGTTTGCTGCGCGGTCGAGGCCGGGAAGGTGCACAACTACGTAGCCGGGTCACCCGGCCGAAGGGCAGTGTTTCGCATCACATCGCGAGAGTGATGTGCGCCACTCGGGGCCCCTCGGTCTGCCACCCGGAGATCGAGAATTCCCGGAATCAAGAGGAGATTCTGATCATCATGAGTTCTCGTTGGGCAAGGACACGACTGTCCGTCGTACTGGGTGTCTCCGGTATCGCCGCGGTGTCCTTCGCTATGGCGACGTCGATCCCGGCGGCCGCCGATGTGTTCGTCCCGCTCCCGGACGGGGCCAAGTCGGGGCCGGGTGTCACCGTGACACGAACCGGTGAGCGTGCCGTGGTCTCGCCATCGATGGCGGGCAACGGCGTGGGTCGGGTGGTGTGGGTGTCCGGACGGGCGAGCGCGGATGTCACCGTCACGCCGGCGGGAGAAGTCGGCCCGACCAACGGTCCGGCCGGTCTGCCGGGGAGCAACAACTCGTCCACCCACGGCGCTTCGCAACTGAACACCGGCTACATCGTCGGCTGTCAGGTGAGCATCGCCGACGACGCGATCGGTGCGGGTGTATCCGGCGGGATCTCGACGGCCGGGGTCAGTGCGGGCGGCTCGATCGGCGTCAATCTCGGTCCCGGCGAGGTCAAATTCGTGCAGATCGACTACAAGGACATTCTGGAGCCCGGCGTGTACTCGGTGGAATACCGCGACGCCGAGATCGAGATCCAGGGCTGTGCGGGCTACGCGCAGGCCCGCGCGTACACGGTGGTCGAGATCATCGGTGACCACTATTCCAAGACCTCGCTCTACGGTGCTCCCTTCAGCATCGGCTGAGCGGCCGGCAATTTCCGAAACCATCGTCCATCGCGTCGTATCGCGAAACGTGAACCCACCAAGGTGAATTCGATGTCCAACCGTAAGTATTCCACTCGACTCGGCTTCGGCGCGGTCGCTTCCCTCGCGCTCGCCCTGGCCGCTGTGCCTGCGTCGGCCGCCGACACCTTCGTCCCGCTGCCCGGGGGCGAACTTGTCGAAACCCTGTCCGACGGCACTGTGGTCACCGTCCGGCTGACCGGGGAGTCGGCGAATATCAACCCCTCGCTCGGCTCGACACCCGTGCACCGCAATGCGTGGGTCTCGGGCTCGGCTCAGGTCGACGTCGCCGGCACCGGTTCCGGGGCGGGCGGGCTCATCATCCCGGGCTATGTCGTCGGTTGTCAGGTGAACATCGCAGGCGGCGGTGTCGGCGGCGGCGTGGAAGGGGCCTCGGACTGGGAAGGAAACGCGAGTGCGGGCGTCGGCACCAGCGGTGAGCTGTCGCTCGGGCCGGGCCAGGCCAGGTCGTTCTACATTCTGGATCGAGAGAAGGCCGACGACTTCGGCGCCGAGGACCACAAGGTCTACAACGTCTTCTCCGGTACCAGCGGTTCGGTGACCTGGTCCGATCAGACGATCGGCCTGACCGGGTGTGGTGGTTATGCGCAAGCGCGCGCCTTCGTCAGCGTCGAAATCGTGACAGACCGCGTCACCAGCTGGGTGACGCTGTGGGGTCAGCCCTTCAGCCTCGGCTGAGTCGAGATCCCCGCCGCGCCTCCGTGTTCACCAGTCGACTCCGCCGGAGCGGTCACACCGCGTAGTTGTCGTCATCTCCTCACTGATTGGTCCCCACCATGTTCGAGCAGTTCGCCCCACGGTTTCCGGAGCCGGATGTGATCGTCCGGATCCACTGGTCAGAAATCGGGGGCGACTGCTTGGACCTCTTCTATGAGGCGTGCACGAGCGCCGCACGCCGATTCGTGGCCTCTTTCAACGCGACTCATGCCGACGCTGTCGCCACGACGCTGGCCGATACCGCCGCGCTGTTGTTGCCGCGACTGCCGTGTGAACGGAACTGGACAATTCCGTAGCTGTCGACCGCGGGCGGCGCCGCCCGCGTGGTCGGTCGAATGGCCCTTGCCCGCGTCTACGTCGCGCCGAGTCCGGCCAGTATCGCGATGGGCGCCAGCAGTATCCATTGCGGCAATCGCAGGAGCGCGGCCCGGCCGGGCAGCCGTAGCGCGATCACGAAGAAGACCAGCGCGTATCCCGCGAACCGGGCCGCGGTCAGGGCCGCGACCAGTTCGGTCCCTGCCGGTTGCCACCACGCCAAGGCGAGCAGGGTCGCCGCGGTCGCGAGCAGGTCGACGCTGACCATGTGCCACACCGCATGCAGCGTCCGCTTCGTGACATCGGCCAGCGAGGAGGTCAGCAGCGGTCGCACCGGATCGACATGCCCGCCGACGAGATGGATCGCCGACACGACCGTCGCGAGCAGGCCGGCGGTCAGCAGGTACCCGTTCATCGCGGCCCGATTCCGGCCGTGACGATTCTGCCGAGCCGGGCGGCGAGGTCGGGAGTCGGTGGTTCGCCGAGGACGCCGAGGTGGAAGAAGATCGTGCCCGCGATCGCGTCGAGGACGAGCTCGATCGCGACGTCCTCGCCCACCTCGCCGCGCGCACGCGCGCGTTCGAAGATCTCGACCATTCGCAGCTTCGCGGGGGCCAGGAACGAATCACGCAGCACGGTGCGCAGTTTCGGGTCGGCGGCGAAGTCGGCGAGCAGGCCGGGGAGCGCGGCGGCTGCGGCGGGCGCGCTGAGCTCGTCGATCAACGCGTCGATCAGCGCGGTGACGTCGGCCCGCGTTGTGCCCTCGTCGGGTACCGGTCCCAGGTCGACACGGGTGAACACCGCTTCGTAGACGACCTCGGGTTTCCCTGTCCAGCGTCGGTAGATCGCGTCCTTACCGACTCCGGCGCGTGCGGCGATCCCGGTGATCGAGGTGGCCGAGTAGCCGATCTCGACAACCAGCTGTTCGGCGGCGTGCAGGATGGCCGCGTGGGTGCGGTGGTCGCGGGGGCGTCCGGCAGGAGCGGGTGAACTCATGCGATTAACAATACGGGTCTACCCGTATTGTTAATGCGTGGACTGCGGCACAGCCCTGTAATCGGCCCGGACGAACCGAGATCGGCAGCGCCGAGTTCGACGCACTCGCCGCCCGGCTACGCGCCGAACTCCCCGCGCTCGATGTCCTGGTCAACGCCGCCGCCATCGCCGGTGCCCGGGCCGGACCCACACCGTGGTGTACTCCGTACGCTGGTGCGGATGGACCTGCACATGCGACACCTGCGCTACTACGTGGCGGTGGCCGAGGAGCTGAACTTCACCCGCGCCGCGCAGCGACTGCATATCGCGCAGCAGGCCCTGAGCGCGCAGATCAAGCAGCTCGAGCAGGCGGTCGGGGTGACGCTGTTGGTGCGCGATACCCGCAATGTGGCGTTGACCGCCGCCGGAACCGCGTTTCTTGCCGACGCGCGGGCCCTGCTCGACGCCGCGGACACGGCGGTGGACCGGGCGCGAACAATCCAGCGCGGTGAATACGAACAGCTGACCTTGGGTTTCCTCGAAGGGGCGGCGCTCACCCTCACCGATCCCATCCTGTCGGCGTTTCGGCAGCAGCATCCACAGGTGCAGGTGGAACTGCGGCAGTTCGGGTACGACGATCCCTCGGCGGGGCTCGACGGGGGAGCGGTCGATGTCGCCTTCGTCCGGCTGCCGGTCTCGACGCCAGAGCTCGAGTTCGAGCCGTTGTTCGGTGAACCGGTCGTCGCCGCGTTACCGGCCCGGCATCGGCTCGCCCGGCGGCACGAGGTATCGGCCCGAGAACTGCTCGACGAACCCCTCCTGAGTTCGGCCTGCACCGACCGGACGTGGAACGCGTTCTGGGAACTCGATTCCCACCGGGGTGGACGACCCGCGCCGGTGGTGTCCCGGTCCACCACCTTGCTCGAGGAAATGCACAAGGTCATGACCGGGGTGGGGATCGGGGTCACCGTCGCCTCCTGTCGCTGGCTGCCCTTCCCCGGTGTCACCTTGGTGCCTATTCGCGATGCGGCGCCCAGCCAGGTGGCGGTGGGCTGGCGGCGCGGACAGTCGTCGGCACTCGTGCGCTCGTTCGTGGCGCTGGCACGGACGGTGCGCGATGAGCGAGCGGATCTGGTGCTGGCCCTGGCGGAACCCGACTTCACCGACCCCACGCCACCGCCGGCGCTGAGTCCGGCCGGGCCGAGCTGAGGATTCACAACCAGATTTTGTCGATCACCCGTATCTGAGTGTTTCCGCGACATCGGTCACGGGTCCTAGCGTTTCACTCCATGAATCAAGGGTCTTGGCGGAACTTCGCCGGTGATCAGGTGTGCCGTCCCCGGACGATCGAGCACCCGGGGACCGCGGCGGAGTTGACCGCGGTGCTCGAACGTGCCGACGCCCGTGGGGAGACCGTCCGGGTCGCCGGCTCGGGGCATTCGTTCAACGATGCCGTGCTCACCGAGGGCACGATGATCAGCTTGGCGAGGATGAACCGGGTTCTCGATATCGATTCCACGTCCGGGCTGGTGCGCTGCGAGGCGGGCATCTCCCTCGGCGCCTTGAGCGCGGCCATGTGGCAGCAGGGCCTGGCCTTCGCGAACCTCGGCGACATCGACGTGCAGTCCATCGCAGGCGCCACCGCGACCGGCACGCACGGGACGGGCATCGGCCTGCCGAATCTGTCGGCGAGCCTGCGATCGATCGAATTGACCACAGCCGACGGCAGGCGGGTGGAGATCGATGCCGACAGCGACCCGGAGGCCTACCGTGCGGCCCGGGTCGGTGTGGGCGCGCTCGGGGTGGTGAGCGCGGTGACCCTGCAGGCAGTGCCTGCCTTCACGCTGTCGGGGGTGGACACCGTGGCACCCCGCGCCCAGGTACTCGAGCAACTCGACGACCTGGTGGACAGCAACGATCATTTCGGCTTCTTCGCCTTCGCGCACAGTCCGCTGGTGATGACGAAGACCTGGAATCGGACCTCCGAAGCGCCCAGGCCGCTGCCCGCGGCCGCTGAGTGGATCCAGGACGAACTGCTCACCAACTACACGTTCTGGGCGATGTGCCGGTTGGGCCGCGCACGGCCGCAATGGATTCCGGCGGTGAATCGGCTGTGCACCAGGCTGTCGGGCACGACCCGCCGCGTCGATCGTTCCTATCGGGTGTTCGCCACACCGCGTCGAGTGCCGATCACCGAGATGGAGTACGCCATTCCCCGCGAGCACGCCGCGGAGGCGGTGCGCCGGATTCTGGCCCTGGCCGAAGAATCGCGCTTCGATGTCCCGGTGCCGATCGAGGTGCGTTTCGTGGCACCCGATGATGCGTTTCTCAGCCCGGCCGGTGACCGGCCCACCTGCTATATCGCGGTGCACCAGTTCGAGAATATGGCCTGGGACAACTATTTTCGGGCCGTCGAACAGATCATGATCGGCTATGGGGGGCGACCGCACTGGGGCAAGCGGCACTTCCGCACCGCCGCTGACCTGGCCCCGGAATTCCCGCATTGGGATCGGTTCGCGGCGGTGCGCGATCGGCTGGACCCGCAGCGGCGTTTCACCAACGCCTACGTCGAACGAGTGTTGGGGAACTGACAGTGCCACTTCTGCACGAGCGCTACCCGAACCTGCGCGATTCGCTCCCGCACCTGTCCCTCGGCGCGGCGCCCACCCCGGTCCGCCGCCTGTCCTTCCCCCACACCGGTGCCGAGATGTGGTGCAAGGACGAAGGCACCTTCGGCGACGGCGGCTGGGGCGGCAACAAGGTTCGCAAACTGGAATGGCTGCTGCCCGACGCGATGCGCAGGGGCCGACGCACCATCCTCACCGTCGGCGGCCTCGGCACCAACTGGGGGCTCGCCACCGCCCGCTACGCGCGCGAGCGCGGACTGCACACCGTGCTCGCCCTGATCGATCAGCCACTCGACGATCATGTGATCGCCCAGCTCGAACGCATCCGACACTCGGGTGCCACTGTGTATCTCACACGTTCCGTGGCTCGCACAGCCGTGGCTGTGCCGTGGCTGATGGCGCGCCACAGCAACGGCGCCACACTGCCGTACTTTCTCCCGGCGGGCGGATCGTCACCGATCGGCACACTCGGCTACGTCGAGGTGGCCCTGGAAATCGCCGACCAGGTCGCGAGCGGGAGCCTGCCCGAGCCGACGCACATCGTCACCGCGATCGGCTCCGGCGGCACCGCCGCCGGGCTCAGCCTGGGCCTGGCCCTGGCGGGTCTGCGCACGCGCGTGGTCGGAGTCGTGGTCAATGACCAGCTGCGCCTGGACGACCGCCGCCTGCTCCGGGCGGCCCGGCGCACCGAGCGCCTGCTCCGCACGCGTGGCGCGCGGCTGCCGGACCTCGACCTCACCTCGGATCGCCTCCTGCTGATCCGCGATCAGCTCGGCGACGGATATGGCCATGGCACCGAATCCGGCAGTGCCGCAATGAAACTGGCGCATTCCGAGACCGGGCTCGAGCTCGATCCTGTCTACACCGCCAAGGCCATGGCCGCGGTGCTCGACCTCGACCGGGATCGGCGGTTCGGTGACGGGCCGATCGTCTATCTGCACACCGACGGGCCGCGATGAGCGGCGCACCAGGAGAATCACCGATGGAGACGTCCACGGACGGACTGGCCGACATCGCGCGCGCGATCGAGGCCGGGCGACTCACGGCGGTCGCTGCGGTCACCGCGGCGCTGGACCGCATCGACGCCGCCCAGCGCGACATCAACGCCTTCCGCCTGGTTCGCCGCGACCAGGCGCTCGCCGAGGCCCGCGCCGCGGACCGGCAGCTCGCCGCGGGCGTGCGGCTGCCGCTGCTGGGTGTGCCGATCGCGGTCAAGGACGACACCGATGTGGCGGGGGCGCCGACCGCGTTCGGCTGCGGCGGCGACGTCCCGCCCGCCACCGAGGATGCCGAGGTGGTGCGGCGACTACGTGCGGCCGGGGCGATCATCGTCGGCAAGACGAACACCTGCGAGATCGGCCAGTACCCGTTCACCAACGGCGCGGCCTTCGGGCACACGCGCAATCCGTGGAGCGCGGGGCACACACCGGGTGGGTCCTCCGGCGGCAGCGCCGCCGCGGTGGCGGCCGGGCTGGTGCCCGCCGCGCTGGGTTCCGACGGTGCCGGTTCGATCAGGATCCCCGCGTCCTGGACGAATCTGGTGGGGATCAAACCCCAGCGCGGGCGCGTGTCGACCTGGCCCGAGCCGGAAGCGTTCCACGGTCTGACGGTCAACGGCCCGATCGCCCGCACGGTCGCCGATGCCGCGCTGCTGCTCGACGCCTGCTCCGGCAACCATCCGCGGGAACTGCACTCCCCACCACCGATCCGTGCTGCGGACGCGGTCGGACGCGACCCCGGGCGAGTGCGGGTCGCGGTCGCACTGCGGGCGCCCTTCACCGGCTTCCCGGCTCGGCTCGATCCCGAAGTCCGCGCGGGTGTGCAGCGCGTCGCGGCCTGCCTGCGCGCACTCGGTCATGTCGTGGTCGTCGCGGACCTTCCCTACAACGCCTTGTTCAGTGCGTCGTTCCTGCCGCGTTCGCTGGCTGGGGTGGCCGCATGGTACGACCGGATGGGTGATACAGCGCGGGTGGACCCGCGCACTCGGGCCAATGCCCGCACCGGTCGCCTGCTCGCGGGTCTGCCACTGACCGCCGCGCGCAGGCTGGAGCCACTGCTCCAGCGGCGGATCGGCGCGATGTTCCACGACTTCGACCTGGTTCTCGCACCGACGACCGCCACACCGCCGTTTCCGGTCCACGCGCCCGACGGACTCGGCAGTGTCGCGACCGACCGCCTGATCATCGGTAGCTGTCCCTACACCTGGACGTGGAATGTTCTCGGCTGGCCGGGCGTGAACGTTCCCGCGGGATTCACCGCTGCCGGCTTGCCGGTCGGCGCGCAACTGCTCGGCACGCGGAACTCCGAGCCGCTGCTGATCGCCACGGCGGCCCAGCTGGAATCGGAGCTGCGCTGGGACCGCGCCCGTCCGGATCCCTGGTGGCTGCGCGAGTGAACCTCGGTCCGTGGTGCGGCCGATCGTGATGTTGTCGTGACCTGCGGAGTGGCGGAAACCTCACTGGTGGGGAGCCGGTCGCAGTGAAAATGCGGTGCTCCTTAGCATCGAGGGTGACTATCAACGAGAACCTGAGGACGTGTGGTGACCACCGAACAACTTGACCGCTGGAACGCTCAGGAAGCCGCCGCCGAGGCGATGATCCCGATCATCGGCACGCTGTACCGCGGCACGGGCGTGACGATCCTGCTGCACAGCCGGTCGCTGGTGAACAAGTCGGTGATCAGCATCCTGCGGACGCACCGGTTCGCGCGGCAGATCGCCGGCGAGGAACTGTCCGTCGACGAGACCCTGCCCTTCCTGCAGGCGCTGAGCGAGCTGGACCTTGGTCCGTGCAAGATCGACCTCGGACAGCTGGTCATGGCCTACCGCGCCGACGACCGCGGACTGTCCATCGCGGAGTTCACCGCGACCGTGCTGGCCGAGGTGATCGACGGCAACAAGGCCGAGCCGCAGGGCCCGCGCGATGTCGTGCTCTACGGCTTCGGCCGCATCGGTCGGCTGGTGACCCGGCTGCTCATCGAGAAGGCCGGCTCCGGCAACGGGCTGACCCTGCGCGCCGTCGTGGTCCGCAAGGGCGGCGACGACGATCTGGCCAAGCGCGCCTCGCTGCTGCGCCGGGACTCGGTGCACGGCCACTTCAACGGCACCATCAAGGTCGACACCGACAACGACACGATCACCGCCAACGGCAATGTCATCAAGTTCATCTACAGCGATGATCCGACCACGATCGACTACACCGCGTACGGCATCGACAACGCCATCCTGATCGACAACACCGGCCGATGGCGCGACCGCGACGGTCTGTCCCAGCACCTGCGCCCCGGTATCGCCAAGGTCGTGCTGACCGCGCCGGGCAAGGGCGATGTGCCCAACATCGTGCACGGCGTGAACCACCGCAGCCTGGACCTGTCCCAGCAGATCTTCTCCTGCGCCTCCTGCACGACCAACGCGATCGTGCCGCCGCTCAAGGCGATGGACGACGAATTCGGCATCCTGCGTGGACATGTCGAGACGGTGCACTCGTTCACCAACGACCAGAACCTGCTCGACAACTACCACAAGGCCGACCGTCGCGGCCGGTCCGCGCCGTTCAACCTGGTGCTCACCGAGACCGGCGCCGCGTCCGCCGTCGCGAAGGCGATGCCGGACTTCAAGGCCAAGATCACCGGCAACTCGATCCGGGTGCCCACGCCGGACGTGTCCGTCGCGATCCTGAACCTGCAGCTCGCGCAGGAGACGACCAAGGAGGACGTCCTCGCGTACCTGCGTCAGGTCTCGCTCGCGGGCCCGTTGAGCCGCAACCTCGACTACACCGCGGCCAACGACGTGGTCTCGAGCGACTTCATCGGCTCGCGCGCGGCGTCGATCATCGACGCCAACGCCACGATCGTCGAGGGCGACACCGCGATCCTCTACGTCTGGTACGACAACGAGTTCGGATACTCGTGCCAGGTCGTGCGCACCGTGCAGTACATCTCGGGTATCGAGTACCCGACCTACCCGCAGATCGGTGCGCCGACCGCCGAGCCCGCGCTGGCGGCCGCCGACGGGCGGTAATTCGCACCGCGACCTGCGGATCAGGCGGGCGCGCGACCTCCGGTCGGCGCCCGCCTGCCCGGCCCTCGCGTTGTCGAGCCGGGCGGCGATGTGCATACTGGACACATGACATCGAGTCGAAAGGGCGTTCGGCGCCCGGGCCGTTGAGCCCCCTGCCGGTCATCGCACCGGCTTCCCTCCCGCTCGATAGAGCGGAAATTCCGCAGTATCTTCGCGCGTCCGGACCACCCGGCGACGATGCCCGCCTGACCTTCTGGCTGCGGGTCCGTGAATTCGCGGTGCCACCCACCATGATCGATCGCGCCACCGCACGGCGGCGCGTCGGCGACTGGGCCGGAGCCTGCGCCGCGGCCCACGTCGACGTCGACATCGATCTCCGCGCGCTCGGCCGGACACACGGCGGGGAACTCGCCGCGCGGGTGCGCGCCGATCTGCGTCACCTGGCACCGGATCTGCTGCGCTGGCACCTGCCCAGAGTCGCGCCCGACGGACTGCTCCGGCCAGGCCTGACGATCACCCTGGCGCGCTATCCGATCACCGAAACCTCTGGTGGCAGTGACGGATTCGTGCACCTGGTGGTGCGGACCGCACCGGCGTGGGCCGAGGCCGGGCAGCGGATCACGCTCGCGCTCTGGGACGGTTCCGGAACGAGTCCGCACCCGCACGCCCGGCCGCACCGGCGCTTCCGGCTCGATCTGCACCGGCACCTGTGGGACGCGCGCAGGACCGGCGAATTGCCGGGCCGCTCCGGCGCGGGCTCCGAACCCACAGAACGCTGGATGCTCACCGGGACAACGGAATCCACCGCTGACGACGGGCCATGGACAGCCCTGGAGTCGCAGGGGTGCGCGGTCGGCCGATGGGCCGCCGAGGCCGCGATCCTGCTGCGCGCCGAGCGCTCACCGGCCGGTCTGGTGCTCGTGCGCTACGGCGCCCGTCGGCGGATGGTCCTCGATCTGAGTGAGGAGCCCGCGGCATCGGGCGTGCTCGACGCCGATCCGGTGCCGCGGATCGCGCGGAACCACACGCGCGGAGCGGAATCCGCGCTACCAGTGCTGCCCGATGCCGCGACCTGGACCCTCCCCGATCTGCTGTTGCTGCGTGCCGGCGCGATCACCGCGGATCGGCTCCATCCCCTGGTCGCCGCGGCGCTCGACCCGGACGGCGGATCGGTCGGCCCGGACCGCGATGCGGACGCCGGTGGTCCGCGGATCGTCGACTGCCGGGGCGCGCGGCATCGGATCGGCTTCGTGAACGGCGCGCTCGCCGCGCTGGATCACGACCCGGCCGAAATCCGGCGGGAGGAACTGCTGGTCGCGCTGACCGGCACCGCGCTGCCGTGCCTGCGGGCCATCGACGAGGCGCATCGGCGGCCCGACCGCCTCGCCGGTATCCGGGAGCGGCTGGACCACGGCGACACCGACGGCGCGCTGGCCGTGATCGAGGGCCTGCTCGGTACGGGTGCGCAGTTGCGCGATGGACCGCTGCGCGACGAACTGGAATCCGCCGTGCGGCGGCGGATCACCTACGGCCTCTTCCGGGCCGGGCTGTCCGCGCCCGGTCACGGTCTCGACCGGTCCGCCCCGCGTCCCCGCAGCGAGCGGGCGGCGCATCCGCGCCACACCCGAACCTCCTGACCCGCACGGCCCGCGCCGCGCTCACCCATCGCCTGGACGACCTTCGTCCGGCAAGGCTGCGGGCGCGCATCGGCCGACCTGCGTGTGACTCCCCATTCCTCTTCGACCCCAAGGTGATTCCTCATGACTGTGCGCACCCTTTTCCCGCCGCGTCCGACCACCGGCACCCAGCTCCGCGTCGCGGACGAACTGCTCGCCCTGCTCGGTGAGACGACGACCGAACCACGCCCCGATGCCCGGCTGGAGGCCCTGACCCTCGCGGTCGCGGCCGATCTGCCGGTGCTGCTGTGGGGCGAGCCGGGGATCGGCAAGACCGCCGCGCTGACCCAGCTCGCCGACTCGCTCGACCTGCCGTTGACCACCGTGATCGCGAGTGTGCACGAGCCGTCGGACTTCTCGGGCCTGCCCATCCTCGGCGACGATCCGGCGGTCCAGGGCGTGCCGATGGCGCCGCCGGACTGGGCGGTGCAGTTGGTCAGGGCCGGGCGCGGTCTGCTGTTCCTCGACGAACTGTCGACCGCACCGCCCGCGGTGCAAGCCGCCCTGCTGCGGCTGGTGCTCGAGCGGCGGATCGGCTCGTTGCAGTTGCCGCCCGGTGTCCGCATCGTCGCCGCGGCCAACCCGCGCTCCTCGGCCGCCGACGGCTGGGAACTGAGCCCGCCGTTGGCCAACCGCTTCGTGCACCTGCAGTGGACGCACGATCACGAGGTTGTCGTGCGTGGCCTCGGCGGGACCTGGCCGCGGGCGACGCTGCCCCGGCTGAAGCCCGAAAAGCTGCCGGAGGCCGTGGCTTTCGCGCGACGCGCGGTGTGCGAGCTGCTCGCGGGCCGCCCGAAACTGGTGCACCAGCTGCCGACCACCGAGACCCGGCGCGGCGGTGCGTGGCCGTCGCCGCGCAGCTGGGAGATGACCGTCCGGCTGATCGCCTTCGCCACCGCGGCGGGCACCGACCGCGATGTGCTGTCGACACTGGTGCGCGGCACCGTCGGTGACGGCCCCGGCTTCGAGCTGCTGACCAGCATCGACCGGATGGACCTGCCTGATCCCGAAGTGCTGCTGGCCGATCCGGCGGCCGCCGTGCTGCCCGCACGGGGCGATCTGCGCCAAGCCGTGCTCGACGCCGTCGTGGCCGCCGTGCGCAGGCGCCCGGAGAAGGCGCGCTGGGAGGCGGCGTGGGCGCTGCTGGCCGGGGCCGTGGCGACCGGGGCACCGGATCTGGTGGTGGTCCCCGCGACCACGCTGGCCACCCTGCGCCGCGACGACTGGGAGATCCCGGCCGCGATCGAGCACCTCGCCGGCTCCGTCTCGGTGTCACGTCAGGCCGAGCAGGCCACGGCCCGCGTCACCGGGGCACGCCGATGACGACCGTGCTGGATCACGAGAAGCTGTATGCCGCACGGCTGTACGCGGTGTCGGCGCGGCCCTACCTGGCCACCGCCCTGTACGCGCTGCACATCGTCGAGTCCCGGCAGGTGCCGACGATGGGGGTGGACAAGTATTGGCGCTGCTATGTCTCACCCGCGTTCGTGGCCGGTACTCCGGTGGAAGAACTCGCCTCGATCCTGGTGCACGAGGTGTCGCACCTGCTGCGCGATCATCACGCGCGCAGCGATCGCTACGCTCGCGCGCACGAGCTGACCGGTGCGGCGGAGCGCCTGCGGATGAACATCGCCGCCGACGCCGAGATCAACGACGACGCGTTCGGCGACGGCCTCGTCACGCCGGCGGGGGCGGTCCTGCCCGCTGACCTCGGTCTGCCGGCGGGCGAGCTCATGGAGGACTACCTCGGTCAGTTCCGGCTGGGACGGCTGACCGAGCACCTCGCCTGGCTCGACTGCGGCAGCGGCGCCGACGGCCTCGACCGCGGCTGGGAACTCGGTCCCGACGGCGCCGACGGCCTCAGCGAGCAGGAACGCGACGCGGTCCGCTTCCGGGTGGCGCAGGGCATCGTCGGCAGGCCGGGCGACGCGCCCCAGGGATGGCAGCGGTGGGCCGAGGCGGCTCTGCATCCGCCGCAGCCGTGGCGGGACCTGCTCGGCGCCGCGCTCCGCTCGGCGGCGTCGGCGCCGGGCGTCGGCGCGGACTACACCTACGGCCGCCCCGCGCGGCGCTCGGCCGCGCTGCCCGGGGTGGTGCTGCCCAGCCTGCGCCGCATTCCCCCTCGGGTCGCGGTCGTCATCGATACCTCGGGGTCGGTCAGCGATGTCGAATTGGGCAGCGCGCTACTGGAAGTCGCCGCCATCACCCGCGCGGTCGGCGGCCGCCGCGACCTGGTCACCGTCCTGTCGTGTGACGCCGCGGTGTGGATCGCGGACCCGCTGTGCCGGGCCGAGGGCATGACATTGATGGGCGGTGGCGGCACCGACCTGCGCACCGGATTCACCGCGGCGCTGCGCACCCGCCCGGACGTGGTGGTGGCCCTGACCGACGGCCAGACGCCGTGGCCGGCCACTCGTCCGCCGTGCCGGACGATCGTCGGGCTGTTCCGCCGTCCGGGCGCGTGGAGCGAGGCCGATCCGGACTACGTTCCGGACCGGCCTCCCGCCTGGGCGCGGGTGGTCGACATCGGCTGAGACCGATGGGCCTGGGCAGGTCAGACCTTCGCGCCGACGAGTTGCCGGTAGTCACCGTTGCGGGCAACCAAGTCGTCGTGCGGGCCGGTGTCGACGATCCGTCCCTCTTTGAGGAACACGACGGTGTCCGCTTCACGAATCGTGGACAAGCGATGCGCGATGACCAGCAGCGCGCACTCCTTCCGCACGGACTGGATCGTCACGTTCAACGCCTGCTCGGTCTCGGCATCCAGCATCGCCGTCGGCTCGTCCAGCATCATCAGCACCGGCCGCCGAATCAAGGCCCGTGCCAATGCCACTCGCTGCCGTTCGCCGCCGGAAAGGAGAACACCGTGCTCACCCACCGGGGTGTCGAGGCCACGGGGCAGCCCCGCGACGAGATCGGCCAGGCCGGCCAGCTCGATCGCGCGCCGCAGGTCATCGTCGGTGAGACCTGGCTGTCGATAGGTCACATTGTCGCGGAGGCTACCGAACAACAGCGGCGCATTCTGTTCCAGCAGACTGATTTCCGAGCGCCAAGCTCGACGCGGCTGATCGACATACGACCGACCCGCCAGCAGGATGTCACCGCCGTTCGGATCGTAGAACCTGCTCACCAACGAGAAGACCGTGGACTTTCCCGCGCCCGAATGCCCGACCAGCGCGACATGGCCGCCTGGTGGCACCGCGAAGGACACTCCGTCGAGGATGGTCCGCTCATCGTAGGAGAAGCGCACATCCCGGAACTCGAGCGCGTGATCGCCGTCGTCGGCGCGCTCCGCACACGTTGTGCTCGCCGGCTCGGCGCCGTTCCGCCGGATGTCGTCGACGTCCTCGGAAGGCAGGTCGAGGGTGGAGTGAATCCGGCTGAGCGCGCCCAGCGCCTGTTGCAGCCCGACCGATCCGTTGAAGAGGTCGCTGACCGGGATCAGCAGATTCATGGCGAGAAGCATCATCGATACCAGGCCACTCAACTCCATCTGGTGATGTGCCACCCGGACACCACCGACGAGGAGTGAGACGACGAACGACCCGGTCACCGCCAGATGCATGGCCGGATTTCCCAGCGCCTTCAGCCTGGCGGCGCGCATGCCGGCGGCGAACGCGACCTCGGCCAGTTCGGTCAGATGTTCGTGCTCACGGTCTTCGGCATTGTTCACCTTGACGGTGCGAACCCCGGTGAGTGCTCGTTCGATGTCCGCGGACATCGCGCCGACGCTCGCCTGCAACTGCGTCGAAGCTTTCTCGATTCTTGTCATGACCAGCAACATCGCGCCCGCGGCGACCGAAACGGTGGCGATGACGATCGAGAAGAGCAGCCAGTCGATGTAGATCATCACCGCGATCGTGCCGACCAGGGTGATCGCGCCGGTCAGTAGCTGCACGACGCTGGAACCGATGGCGTTGCGCACCACCGTCGAATCGAGCGTCACGCGGGAAATCAGGTCCCCGACCCGCAGCGACTCGAGGGTGGGAATTCGCAATCTCAGCAGATGCCCGGCCAGCCGACTGCGCACCGTCAAGAGCACCGACTCTGCGGACCCACGAGCTACTCGGTGGCGGATAATCGTTGTCAGCCGACATCGTCACTCACGTCCCCCCCGTCGGCCGACGACGATCAGCCGCCTGTAGGGCCCGGCTCACCGACCAGCTTGCCGTCTGCTTCGACCCATGTGTGTGCGGCAAAGGGTAGTTCCTGGGCCGAGGAGACATGACGTCGATGGGGGTGGGAGGCCTAGGCGGCGACGCGGCGCCGGGCCGAAAGGCGCTGTGCCACCAGCATGTACAGGCCGGAGAACAGCAGTCCGGCGAGGGGGATCAGGGGGAGGTAGGACACCCAGACGATCGGCTCCGGCAGGGCGAGGGCGATGACGGTCGCGACGACGGTGACCACGAAGACCGCGGCCGACCAGCGATGCAGGCGGCGGGCATTCGCGCGCCCGCCGGTCGCCGCGACCTGCCGTGCGTTGCTGCGGTAGTACCGGACGAACAGGACGCTGCCGGAGAGGAAGAGTCCGGCGAGGGGGAGCAGCGGGAGATAGGAGACCCACTCCGGGCCGCTCAGCGCCAGCACGACCACCGTGAGGACCACGATCGTGGTGAAAGCGATGGCGAGCCACCGGTGGGATCGGCGTACCCAGGTGCTGGTCATCGGGAACCCTTTCGTTGTCTGGTCTGCGGAAACGATGTTTCCACCAACCCCGGGCACCGCGCTTCTCGATTCTTGATCGTTCCGGCCGACAGGGGAGCGGACCCCGACGTATTGCATGTGGTGCACGTCACAGTTGAGTCGCGATTCGTCCCATTCGCCTCGAGAACTTTCCATACGCTTGGGTAGTTCTTTACTATTGGCCCGACCCTGTGTCTCGGGTCGAGTCTCTCTTCGAGCAGTGCCGTTCCGCCGCCGTTCGCTCGCAGCTCAGCATCAATTGCCAGTGCATGTTCGACCGATGAACCGGGAGCCGAGCGGCCCCGGCGAAGGAGAATGATGACCGACAATGATCCGGGCCATTCGCTGAAATCTGTTCTTCAGCAAGATCTTCCAGCATCACTCGTGGTGTTTCTCGTCGCCTTGCCGCTCTCCCTCGGGGTGGCGCTCGCCTCCGGCGCCCCCGTCGTCGCCGGACTCATCGCCGCCGCGATCGGCGGCGTGGTCGCCGGGCTGCTCGGCGGCTCGTCGGTCCAGGTGAGCGGGCCGACCGCCAGTCTCGCCGTCGTCGTCGCCGGTGCCGTTCAGCAATTCGGCTGGGCCGCCATGTGTTTCATCACCGTGGGAGCGGGTCTGCTGCAGATCCTGTTCGGGCTCAGCCGCATCGCGCGTGCCGCGCTCGGCATCGCCCCGGTCGTGGTGCACGCCATGCTCGCCGGGATCGGCGTGATCATCGCCCTGCAGCAGGTACACGTGCTGCTCGGCGGGACCACCGTCAGCTCGCCGTGGGCGAGCATCGTGGCACTGCCCAACCAGGTGATGTCGGTGCACAAGGGCGACCTGTTCGTCGGGCTGCTCGTGATCGCCATCCTGATCGGCTGGCAGTACCTGCCGCGCCGCGTCCGGGTGGTCCCCGGTCCGCTGGTCGCGGTGGTCGTGGCGACCGTTGTCTCGCTGATCCTGCCGCTGACGGTGGACCGGGTGCGCCTGGACGGCTCGCTGATCGACGGCATCGGGTTGCCCGCGCTGCCGCACGGTGGCTGGGTGCCGATCGCGCTGACCATGCTCACCGTCGCGCTCATCGCCAGCGTGGAAACCCTGCTCTCGGCCGTCGCCGTCGACAAGATGCGGCCCCAGCAGCGCACCGACTTCGATCGCGAACTACTCGGTCAGGGCGCCGCCAACATGGCCTCCGGCGCGCTCGGCGGCCTGCCGATCGCGGCCGTCATCGTCCGCAGCATCACCAATGCCAACGCGGGCGCCCGCAGCCGGGCCGCCACCGTGCTGCACGGCTGCTGGATCCTGGTCTTCGCGATCGCGCTGGTCGGCCTGGTCCGGCAGATCCCGACCGCCGCGCTGGCCGGGCTGCTGGTGCTGATCGGTGTGCAGCTGGTGAAACTGGCGCACATCAAGCGGGCCCGCCGCACCGGTGACATCTACGTCTACCTGGTCACGGTGGTGGCGGTTGTGTCGCTGAATCTGTTGCAGGGCATGGTGATCGGCCTGATCGCCTCGTTCGCGTTGCTGCTGTGGCGGGTCGTGAAGTTCACCATCGCCGCGGCGCCGCGGACCGACGGCACCTGGCTGGTGCGCATCGACGGCACCTGCACCTTCCTGGCCGTGCCCCGGCTCACCAGTGAACTGGCGAAAGTGCCCGCCGGCGTGGACGTGACGGTGGAGCTGAGCGTCGACTTCCTCGACCACGCCGCCTGCGAGCTGCTCTCCGAGTGGGCCGACGTGCGCGAATCCGGCGGCGGCACGGTCGATTTCGTCGAACTCGGCACCGCGCGGATGGCGCGCGCGCACGACGGGCCGCCCGAGCACGGCCACGCCCGCAAGGCGGTCGACGAGGCGATCCGGCCGTGGCGCCGCAGCGGCGGCGTCGACCCGATCGCGGCCGGCATCGCGGCCTACCACCGCGGGCACGCGCACCTGCTGCGCCCGCACCTGGCGGGGTTGCGGCACCGTCCCGACGCCGACACCTTCTTCCTCACCTGCGCCGATGCCCGCATCGTGCCCAATGTCATCACCAGCAGCGGGCCCGGTGACCTGTTCACCGTCCGCAACGTGGGCAATCTGGTGCCGGTCGGCGGCAGCGACGTCTCGGTGGAAGCGGCGCTGATCTACGCGCTCGACAAGCTGGACGTGCGCGCGGTCGTGGTGTGCGGGCACAGCGGGTGCGGGGCCATGGAAGCGCTGTACGCGCAGGTCCAGGCCGGTCCCGGCCTCGACGATTGGCTCGCGCACGCCGCGCCGACGCTGGCGGCGTTCCACGCGGGGCACCCGGTGGGCGAGGCGGCCCGGCGGGCGGGCTTCGGCCCGGTCGACCAGCTGGGCATGGTGAACGTCGCCCGGCAGGTCCAGACCTTGATGGACTATCCGGCGGTGCGCGACGGGATCGCGGAGCGCGGGGTCGTGGTGTCGGGTCTGTTCTTCGATCTGGCGACCGCGCGGGTCATCGAGGTGACCGCCGACGGGATCGCCGAATTCGACGACAGTCACCGCCGTGTCGCGGCCGAACCGGTGTGAGCGCCCGGGTCCGGTGTGGGTCACACCACACCGGGCCTGCGGTTATGGCGACACCCACTCTTCGTGCGGCACACTGGTTTTGCCAAGTCTTTACCAATACGGTGGTTGGCACCTCACCCCGGTTCGCCGACGTACCGGGGTTCTCGTCGCTTCATCACGGGAAGCTGTTCCGCGGTCGACCGACCGCCCACGACACGTAGATCGTCCATCGACCACGGCCGCGCGCCGCGTCGCCGAAGGAGAACCATGTCTGTCGCGAACGACCTAGCTCCACCCGCCGCATCGGCGGCGCCCACGCCCGAACCCGCGCCGCCGTCCTGGCGGCAGACCCTGCTGCGCCATGATCTGCCTGCCTCGATCGTGGTCTTCCTCGTCGCCCTGCCGCTGTCGCTGGGCATCGCCGTCGCCTCCGGTGCCCCGGTCGCCGCCGGTCTCGTCGCCGCGGTCATCGGTGGCATCGTCGCCGGTGTGCTCGGCGGTTCGGTGCTGCAGGTCAGTGGCCCCGCCGCGGGCCTCACCGTCGTCGTCGCCGAATCCATCGCCCAATTCGGCTGGCGAACCACCTGTTTCATCGTTGTCGCCGCGGGCGTGTTACAGATCCTGTTCGGGCTCAGCCGGATCGCCCGCGCCGCGCTCGCCGTCGCGCCGGTGGTGGTGCACGCGATGCTCGCCGGGATCGGCATCACCATCGCGTTGCAGCAGGTCCACGTGCTGCTCGGTGGTTCCTCGCACAGCACCGCTTGGCGCAATCTGATCGAGCTGCCCGGCCAGCTGCTGTCCCTGCACGGCGGTGACGCGTTCGTCGGCGCCGTCGTGATCGTGGTGATGCTGGGCTGGAAGTACCTGCCGCCGAAGATTCGCGCGGTGCCCGGTCCGCTGGTCGCGGTCGTCGCGGGCACCCTGCTCTCGATGGTGCTGCCCGCCGAAGTGGAGCGGATCGTGTTGAGCGGCTCGCTCTTCGACGCGTTGCAGCTGCCCGAGCTGCCCTCGGGGAACTGGTCGGCGATCGCCATGATGGTGCTCACCATCGCCCTCATCGCGAGCGTCGAGAGCCTGCTCTCCGCCGTGGCGGTGGACAAGATGCACACCGGTCCGCGGACGAATTTCGACCGCGAGCTCGTCGGCCAGGGTTCGGCGAACGTGCTGTCGGGCCTGGTCGGCGGTCTGCCGATCACCGGCGTGATCGTGCGCAGCGCTACCAATGTGCAGGCGGGCGCGCGCAGCCGCGCCTCGACGATCCTGCACGGCTGCTGGATCCTGCTGTTCTCGGTCGCCCTGGTCGGCCTGGTCGAGCAGATCCCGAAGGCCGCGCTGGCCGGGCTGCTCATCGTCATCGGCATCCAGCTGGTGAAGCTGGCCCACATCCGGCTGGCCCGGCGCACCGGCGACCTGCTGGTGTATCTGGTCACCGTGCTCGGCGTGGTGTTCCTGAACCTGCTCGAGGGCGTGATCATCGGTCTCGCACTGGCTTTCGGGCTGCTGCTGTGGCGCGTGGTGCGCGTGCAGGTCGCGGCGACGCCGCTGCCCGTGGGCGAGCGGTGGCTGGTCCGCATCGATGGGTCGTGCACCTTTCTGGCCCTGCCGAAACTGTCCGCCGAGCTCGGCAAGGTGCCCCCGGGCGCCGACGTCACCGTGGAGATGACGGTCGACTTCCTCGACCACGCCGCCTCCGAGGCCATCGAGAGCTGGCAGCACCAGCAGGAAAGCGGCGGCGGCAGTGTCGATTTCGTGGAGATCGGCAGCGCCAGGATGGCCGACACCGTCGGCGCCCCGCCCGCCCGCGGCTTCGGCCGCGCGACCTGGGACGAGCTGCTCGGGCCGTGGCGGCACCAGAAGTCCGGCAGCGACGCGCTGACCGCGGGCGTCTCGGCATTCCACCGCAGTCACGCCCACGTCGTGCGCCCGCACCTGGACGAGCTGCGCGACCGGCAGGACCCGGACTCCTTCTTCCTCACCTGCTCGGACTCGCGGATCGTGCCCAATGTGATCACCTCGAGCGGACCCGGTGACCTGTTCACCGTCCGCAATGTCGGCAATCTCGTGCCGACCACCGGGGACGACTCGGTCGAGGCGGCGCTGGTGTTCGCGCTAGAGGAACTCGCCGTGCGCTCGGTCGTGGTGTGCGGGCACTCCGCCTGCGGCGCCATGAAGGCGGTCTACCGGGGCGCCGAGGCCGACGGCGGGCTGAGCTCGTGGTTGCGGCACGCGGAGGCGAGCCTGGACCGGTTCCGCGCCGACCATCCGGTCGCGGTGGCGGCGCGGGCGGCGGGCTTCGACGAGGTCGACCAGCTCGGGATGGTCAATGTCGCGGTGCAGCTCGAGACGCTGCACCGGCATCCGGCCGTGCGCCGCGCGGTCGCCGAACGCGGGCTGGCGGTGTCGGGATTGTTCTTCGACATCGCGGGCGCCCGGGTGATCGAGGTCACCGCCGAGGGCGTGCGCACCATCGACGATCGGGACGACGCCCCGGTCACGGGGTGATTCCGGCGTCGGCGGCTCGTAGGCTGGAGCGATGACGAGCAAGCCGACCGCCCCGGCCACCGACGCCCCGGCGGATTCCACCGCCGGGGCGTCGGCGGCCGAGCCGGTGTCCGAACACCGCTGGCGCGCCTTCCGGGCGAGCATCGAGCACCGCCCTACCCTGAACGTCGGCTACCGCATCGCCGTCGGCGTGGTCGGTGGGCTGGTGCTGTTGATCGGGATCGTCACGATCCCGTACCCGGGACCCGGCTGGGCGCTGGTGTTCGCGGGCTTCGGCATCCTGGCCACCGAGTTCGTCTGGGCCCACCACACCCTGACCTGGGTGCGCGGCAAGTACCGGATCGTCATGGATTGGTACACCTCACGCGGGTGGACGATCAAGATCCTCGGCGCGGTGGCCACCTTCGCCCTCGTCGTCGCGACGCTGTGGGTGCTCGGCACATTTTCGATGGTCTCAGGGTGGATCGGAGTCGATTGGCCATGGTTGCGCAGTCCCCTGATGTCGTGAGCACCGTCCCCGGACGCCTGCTCACCGATCCCGCGTGGGTCGCGGACCGGATCGGCGAGATGAGCCGTGCGTGGGGCGCCGAGACCCCGCGCGTCGGCGGCACGCTGTGGTGGTGCATGGTCGCCTCCGCGCTCGTCGACCAGATCACCACCGCCTACGCCACGGGCGTCCCGGCCCCGATCGCGGCGCTGGACGAACTCGACTGCGAGATCCGCCCCGACGGGGGCGTCGAGCACGTGCGCTTCCGGTCGCGGGTCGCGCTCGCCTCGCCCGCCGACCGCGCCGCCGCCGCCGAGGCGGTCGGCGCCGCCCTGCGGGAGACCCTGACCGCGGTGATCCTGCAGGTCGCCGCCGTCTCCGGCGCGGGCGTGCCCGCGCTGTGGGCCGTGGTCACCGACGCGATCGGCAATCGCGCGCTCGACGCGGGCGCGCCGGAAGCCGCCACCCGGCTGGCCGGCGAGGTGGGCACGCGCCTGCTCGCCCCGCGCTTCGTCACCGTCGGCGACCGCACCTTCGTCAAACGCCTGTCCTGCTGCCTCGTCTACGAGGTGCCGGGCTGCCAGATGTGCACCAGCTGCCCGAAACGCCCCGCGGCCGAACGCGAGGCCCTGCTGGCCGAGGCGTGATCCAGCAGACGCACGGTGCCGACAGGCTCGATCAGCCGATCGATGGCGCGAGATACTCCAGCGCGTAACCGGCGCCGGAGGGGGTTACGCGGGCAATGCCGGGGGAGTCGAGGTGGGCGCCCGCGACGAAGTGGTCCGGTCGAATCAGCTGTTCGAGCAGGGCTGTTCGTGCGGCGCGGGCCTGGGCCTGGTCGCCGTCGAACTCCCAGGACACGTTCGGCTGATCGAACTGGAGCGTGGGAACGTGCACGGTGTCGCCCCAGACGAGAAGGCGGCCTGCGCCGCTCCTGACGTCGTAGACGGTGTGGCCGGGTGTGTGGCCCGGTGTCGGGATCGCGGTGACCCAGTCGTTGATCGCGACCTGCTCGGTCACAGGGATGACCCGGTCGCGGAGCGGCGCGAGCCGCCCCGTGAACACCGCGGTGTCACCCGCACCGATCCACACCCGTTCCAGTTCGGGGAACGCCTCCGCGCCGTCCGGCGTGATCAGGCCGCTCACGTGGTCTTCGTGGTTGTGGGTGATGGCGGCGTCGGTGACCTGCGCGCGGTCGATTCCCGCCTCGTCGAGTGCGTCGTAGATCAAGCCCATGGTGGGGTCGTGCCAGACGTCGGAGGCGCCGGTGTCGATGAGCACCGACCGGGTGCCGTCGGTGACGAAGAAGGCGTTGACCGACAGCCGCAGGTTGTCGCCGGCCAGCGGCACGGCGGTCGGCAGCACAGGGAGCGGGCGCCCATCCTCGTCGCGGAGCCGGGTCGGTGGCATGTCGATGTACCCGTCGCGCAACGAGATCACGTGTAGGTCACCGAATTCGAACGTGGCATGGTGCCGGCCGGTCGAGATCAAACGCATGGAAGCCTCCGTCGTGGGCGCCGATGCGCCTCTACTTTGGGAGACTAGTTCTCCTATAGAAGAATGTCTACACTGTGGGCGGCGGATACCCAGCAACCGAGGAGCGCGGTGGTCGAGCAAGACGGAGACGTGGCCGAACCACCCCACGGTGACGACCTGGCCGGTGCGTTCGGCGCCAATGTCCGGCGACGTCGTGAGGACGCGGGTCTGACGCTGGAGCAACTGTCCACGCAGTCCTCGGTCAGCCGGGCAATGCTGTCCAAGGTCGAACGCGGCGAGAAGAGTCCGACGATCGGCGTCGCGTCCCGGATCGCCCACGCGCTCGACGCGTCGCTGTCGGACCTGATCGGTGGGGGAGCAGCGACGACATCCGGTGTGGCCGTTGTGCTGCGCAAGCGCGATCGCCCCGTTTTCCGCGACCCCGACACCGGCTTCGAGCGGCACATGGTGTCGGCGGCCCCGGGCGTGGGCGGCGGCGAAATGGTCGCCCACTATCTGCCCGCACAGGTCTCCACCGGCCTGCTGCCCGCGTACCCGCCGGGGAGCGAGAAGCAACTCGTGGTGCTCGACGGCACCCTCACCGTCGCGATCGGCGGCATCATCGAGACGCTGAACGCGGGCGACTCCATCTTCTTCCAGGCCGACGCGGACCACGGTTTCGCCAACCGGACGGACGCTCCCTGCGAATACCTCATGGTCATCTCGCGCAGAACCTGAACGGCGGCGGGACCGGATTTCGCTCTCGCGACCGAGTGCCGCGCGCGGCGGCGACTCGATGCGAACCGCCGGCCGCCCGCGATCCGCGACACGAACACGACTCTGGCCAGAATCGCGGGGAGGCGGAACAGCTAGCATGGTCGCGTTCGCAGGATCGAGCCTGCGCCGTGCGGGACAGCCCCGCCGGACGTGACGTCAAGGAGAGCATTCCCGTGACCACCTCTGCACCGATCAGCCCTGTCGCCCTCGTCCGGGTGCCGGCCGGGACTACCGCGGGCGCGGCGGTGCGGGAAGCGGGGTTGCCGACCAAGGGACCGGACACGATCGTGGTGGTCCGCGACGCCGAGGGCGCGCTCAAGGACCTGTCCTGGACCCCGGACACCGACGTCGAGGTCGAGGCGGTCGCCGCCGACACCGAGGACGGCCGCAGCGTGATCCGGCACTCGGCCGCACACGTGCTGGCCCAGGCGGTGCAGCAGGAGTTCCCCGACGCCAAGCTGGGCATCGGCCCGCCGATCAAGGACGGCTTCTACTACGACTTCCGGGTCGACCGGCCCTTCACCCCCGAGGATCTGGCCAAGCTGGAGTCCCGGATGAAGAAGATCATCAAAGGCTCGCAGCGCTTTTCGCGTCGCGTCGTCGAGATCGACGAGGCCAAGGTGGAACTGGCCAAGGAGCCGTTCAAGCTCGAGCTGATCAGCGACAAGTCCGGCATCGACGATCCGGAGATCATGGAGGTCGGCGGCAACGAGCTGACCATCTACGACAACCTGGACCCGCGCACCGGCGAGAAGATCTGGGGCGACCTGTGCCGCGGCCCGCACATCCCCACCACCAAGTTCATCCCGGCCTTCAAGCTGACCCGCAGTTCGGCCGCCTACTGGCGCGGTGACCAGGACCGCGAGGACCTGCAGCGTATCTACGGCACCGCCTGGGAATCGTCCGAGGCGATGGACGAGTACCTGCACCTGCTGGCCGAGGCCGAGCGGCGCGACCACCGCAAGCTGGGCCTCGAGCTGGACCTGTTCAGCTTCCCCGACGAGCTCGGTTCGGGCCTGCCGGTGTTCCACCCCAAGGGCGGCATCATCCGCAAGGAGATGGAGGAGTACTCGCGGCAGCGCCACATCGACGCGGGCTACGAGTTCGTCAACACCCCGCACATCACCAAGGGACATCTGTTCGAGGTCTCCGGTCACCTCGACTGGTACAAGGACGGCATGTTCCCGGCCATGCACCTCGACGCCGAACTCAACGAGGACGGTTCCGTCCGCAAGCCCGGCCAGGACTACTACGTCAAGCCGATGAACTGCCCGATGCACAACCTGATCTTCCGTTCGCGCGGCCGCTCCTACCGTGAGCTGCCGCTGCGGATGTTCGAGTTCGGCTCGGTGTACCGCTACGAGAAGTCCGGCGTGGTGCACGGCCTGACCCGCGTGCGTGGCATGACCCAGGACGACGCGCACATCTACTGCACCAAGGAGCAGATGCACGCGGAGCTGACCACCACGCTGCAGTTCGTGCTGTCGCTGCTCAAGGACTACGGCCTCGACGACTTCTACCTCGAGCTGTCCACCAAGGACCCGAAGAAGTTCGTCGGCTCCGACGAGCTGTGGGAAGAGGCCACCGAGACCCTGGCCAAGGTCGCCGAGGCCTCGGGCCTGGATCTCGTACCCGATCCGGGCGGCGCCGCGTTCTACGGCCCGAAGATCTCCGTGCAGGCCAAGGACGCGCTGGGCCGCACCTGGCAGATGTCGACCATCCAGCTCGACTTCAACCTGCCCGAGCGGTTCGACCTGGAATACACCTCCTCCGACGGCACCAAGCAGCGTCCGGTGATGATCCACCGCGCGCTGTTCGGTTCGATCGAGCGCTTCTTCGGCGTGCTCACCGAGCACTACGCCGGTGCCTTCCCGGCCTGGCTCGCGCCGGTGCAGGTCGTCGGCATCCCGGTCGCGGAGAACTTCGCCCCGCACCTGGACGCGGTGATCGAGCGGCTGCGGGACGGGGGCGTGCGCGCCCAGGTCGACCGCAGCGACGACCGGATGCAGAAGAAGATCTTCAACCAGACCGCGCAGAAGGTGCCGTTCATGCTGCTGGCGGGCGCGCGCGACGTGGAGGCGGGGGCGGTCAGCTTCCGGTTCCGCGACGGCAGCCAGGTCAACGGCGTGCCGGTCGACGACGCGGTGGCCACCATCCTGAGCTGGATCGCCCGCCGGGAGAACACCTCGCCCACCGCGGACGGGTTCGAGGTCGTCGGCGCGGCGAAGGCGTCCTCATGAGTGAGAGCATCGCCTCGGAGGCCGGGTCGATCGTCGACGCGGGCGCCGGTCAGCCCGACCGGTTGCAGCGGCTGTGGACGCCGTATCGGATGTCCTACATCACCGGCGAGATCAAGCCCAAGGACGCCACCGGGCACCCGTTCACCGACATCCCGAAGATGTCGGACGAGGACGGGTTGATCATCGCGCGTGGCGAACAGGTCTACGCGGTGCTCAACTTGTACCCGTACAACCCAGGGCACATGATGGTGGTGCCGTACCGCCGGGTCGCCGACCTGGAGGATCTGACGCCCGCCGAGAGCGCGGAGCTGATGGCCTTCACGCAGCGGGCCATCCGGGTGATGAAGCGGGTCTCGCGGCCCGCCGGATTCAATGTCGGGCTCAATCTCGGCGGCGTGGCCGGTGGTTCGCTGGCCGACCACCTGCACCAGCACATCGTGCCGCGCTGGGGTGGGGATGCGAACTTCATCACCGTGGTCGGCGGGGTGAAGGTGATGCCTCAGCTGTTGCGCGAGACGCGGCAGCTGCTGGCGGAGGCGTGGGAGGAATAACAACCGTGCTCAGCTTCTTCGGCCGCCAGACGTTTGCGAAAGCGACTGCGCCGCTGGGCAAAGCGCTCGTCGGTACCGGGCTCACCCCGGACGCGATGACACTGATCGGTACCACCGCGACGATCGCGGCCGCGGTGACCCTGTTCCCCACCGGGCACCTGTTCTGGGGCACGATGGTCATCTGGCTGTTCGTCATGTTCGACATGCTGGACGGGGCGATGGCCCGGGCCCGCGGCGGCGGCACGAAGTACGGCGCGGTGCTCGACGCCACCTGCGACCGGGTCGCCGACGGCGCGATCTTCGGCGGTCTGGCCTGGTGGGCGGTGTACCACGAGCAGAGCAAGGAACTGTTCGCGGCGACGCTGATCGTGCTGGTCACCTCGCAGGTGATCTCGTACGCGAAGGCGCGCGCCGAGGCCAGTGGCCTGTCCGCCGACGGCGGGCTGATCGAGCGGCCGGACCGGCTGGTCATCGTGCTGGTCGGCGCCGGGCTCACCGGCATCGGCGGGCACTGGGGCATCGAATGGCTCACCTGGGCCGTCTACGTGGCCATGTGGATCCTGGTGGTGGCCAGCGTGATCACCGTGTTCCAGCGGGTGCTCGCGGTGCGTAACTCGCCGGGCGCGCGGACCGTCATCCCGCCCACCCCGCAGCCCGGCGCGACCGGAGGTGCGGCGTCGTGACCCTCGCCGAGCGGGTGAGTGACCTGGGCTATGCCGCCGGGTGGCGCGTGGTGCGGTCGGCGCCGGAACCCCTGGTGCGCAAGGTGTTCGACCTCGGCGCCGATCGGGCGGTGAAGAACGGCGGACCGGAGCAGTTGCGGCGCAACCTCGCCCGCGTGCTCGGCGTACGTCCCGACGAGGTGCCCGCTGACCTGATGCGCGCGAGCATGCGCTCCTACGCCAGGTATTGGCGCGAGGCGTTCCGGCTGCCCAGCATGGACCACAGCACCATCGACTATTACGTCGACGGCCTGGAACACCTCGACGCGGCCCTGGAGCGGGGCCGCGGCGTCATCTTCGTGCTGCCGCACTCGGGCAACTGGGATATGGCCGGGGTGTGGCTGGTGCAGCACTACGACACCTTCACCACGGTAGCCGAACGGTTGAAGCCGGAGTCGCTGTTCGAGCGCTTCGTCGCCTATCGGGAGAGCCTGGGCTTCGAGGTGTTCCCGCTGACCGGTGGTGAGCAGCCGCCGTTCGGGCAGCTCGCGGACCGGCTGCGGCAGAACCGGATCGTCTGCCTGATGGGCGAGCGCGACCTCACCGGCAAGGGTGTGCCGGTCGACTTCTTCGGCGAGCGCACCTGGATGCCCGCCGGCGCCGCCAAGCTGGCCATCGAGACCGGCGCCGCGCTGATGCCGGTGCACGGGTGGTTCACCGTCGAGGCCGACGGCACCGAGAACTGGGGACTGAAAACCGAAGCGCCACTGGATGTCTCCGTGGGCGTCGCGGCCGCCACCCAGGCGCTGGCCGACCGGTTCGCGGCCAATATCGCCGAGCATCCGGCCGACTGGCACATGCTGCAACCGCTGTGGGAAGCCGATCTGTCGCCCGAGCGACGGGCACGCATCGCCGCCGCGCAGACAGGGGGAGCGCGGTGAAGATCGGCATGGTGTGCCCGTACTCGTTCGACGTTCCCGGCGGGGTGCAGGCCCATGTGGTCGAGCTGGCCCGGGTCTTCCTCGAACGTGGGCACAAGGTGAGCGTGCTCGCGCCCGCCTCCGACGACACCCCGCTGCCCGATTTCGTGGTGTCGGCGGGCCGCGCGGTGGCGATTCCGTACAACGGGTCGGTGGCGCGGCTGTCGTTCGGGCCGATGGCCTACACCCGGATCCGGCGCTGGATCGACAGCAACGACTTCGACGTGCTGCACATCCACGAGCCCAACGCACCGAGTCTGTCGATGCTCGCGCTCAAGATCGCCGAGGGCCCGATCGTCGCGACCTTCCACACCTCGACCACGAAATCGCTGGTACTGAGCACTTTTCAGGGCGTGCTGCGGCCGTACCACGAGAAGATCAACGGCCGCATCGCCGTCTCCGAGCTGGCCAGGCGCTGGCAGGTCGAGGCGCTCGGCTCGGACGCGGTGGAGATCCCCAACGGTGTCGACGTCTCGGCGTTCGCCCGCGGCCCGCTGCTCGACGGCTATCCGCGCGCGGGTGCGACGGTGCTGTTCCTCGGCCGCTTCGACGAGCCGCGCAAGGGCATGGACGTGCTGCTCGGCGCGCTGCCCACCCTGATCGACCGGCATCCCGACGTGCAGATCCTCATCGTCGGGCGCGGCGACGAGGACCGGCTGCGCCGCGAGGCGGGCGAGCACGCCGGGCACCTGCGCTTCCTCGGCCAGGTCTCCGACGCGGAGAAGGCCGCGGCGATGCGCAGTGCCGATGTCTACGTCGCGCCGAATCTGGGCGGGGAGAGCTTCGGCATCATCCTGATCGAGGCGATGGCCGCGGGCACCCCGGTGGTGGCCAGTGAGCTCGACGCCTTCCGCCGGGTGCTGCGCGACGGGACCGCGGGCCTGCTCACCCCCGTCGGTGACTCGGCCGCCCTGGCCACCGCGATCGACACCGTCCTCACCGACGACGAGACCAGGCAGCGACTGGTGCGCACGGCGACCCAGGTGGTCGCCGCCTACGACTGGCCGGTGGTGGCCGAGCAGATCCTGCGGGTCTACGAGACCGTCACCGTCGGCGATCTCCGCGTGCGGGCCGCCGGATGATCACCTTCTCCGCGACCTCGGTCCTCGTTCTCGGGCTGATCGCCGTCCTCGTCCTCGCGCTCGGTGTCTGGGCGTACTCCACGGCCAACCGGCTCGACCGGCTGCACGTGCGCTCGGATCAGTCCTGGCAGGCGCTCGACGCGGCGCTGGCCCGGCGCGCGGTGGTGGCGCGCGCGGTGGCGATGGCGATCGCCGGGCCGGTGAGCACCGACTCGCGGCGCGGTGAGCGGGCCGCCCAGCTCGCCGCCCTGGCCGATCGCGCGGAGCGGGCCGATCGCGGTGACCGCGAGACCGTCGAGAACCAGCTCTCCGGCGCGCTGAGCCTGGTCGACATCGACCAGCTGCGGCCGCAGCTGGTCGCCGAGCTCGCCGACGCCGAGGCGCGCGTGCTGATCGCGCGCCGTTTCCACAACGACGCCGTCCGCGACACCCTCGCGCTGCGCACCCGGCGGCCGGTGCGCGTGCTGCACCTGGGCGGTACCGCGCCGCTGCCGCACTACTTCGAGATCACCGAGCGGGCCACGCCCGCCGCGGCGACCGGCCTGGACGTGAACACCACCCGCACCTCCGCCCGGGTGGTCCTGCTCGACGAGCAGGACCGGGTGCTGCTGCTGCGCGGCCACGATCCGATGCTGCCCGAGGTGGCGTTCTGGTTCACCGTCGGCGGCGGGGTCGAACCGGGGGAGAGCCTGCGCGACGCCGCGGTGCGCGAGCTGTACGAGGAGACCGGCCAGCGGGTCGATCCGGCCGCGCTGCGCGGTCCGCTGTGGCGCCGGGTCGCGGTGTTCCCGTTCAACGGTGAGCTGATCCGCTCCGAGGAACTGTTCTTCACGCTGCGTGCCCCGAGCTTCGAATGGCGGCCCGCGGCCCTGAACGCGCTCGAGCGCCGCACCATCACCGACCACCGCTGGTGCACCCCCGCCGACATCCGCGCCCTCGACGATCAGGGCGAGGCGGTCTACCCCTACCACCTCGACGAACTCCTCACCGAGGCCGCCGCGGTGGCCTCGGACGACACCGAACACGTCGTACGCTCGATCCGCTGACCCGATCGGGCGTCCCGGAGCGAGGCGACCGGTGCGGATCCGCTCGCGATGGCCGGAGCGTGTGCTCGTGCAGACCAGCGCGGCCCGCAAAACAACTGGCGCGGACGATGTCCCTGCGCATACGGTGGGCGGGTGAATTCTCCGGAGGCGTCCAGAAGGTAGCCGTCCGGCCCTCGGGCCGGATGGCGTCGCGTGAACGAGCTCCCTCGGTCCGATGACCGGGGTGAGGTGTCGTTTCGCGATGCCGGATGATCCTCGATTCCTCGCGGCGGGCCGTGCTCCGCCCGTGCCGCGTCCGCTCGGACACCGCGCGTGCGGTGTCCCGATCTCCGGAGAGTTGATCAACCATGCCCATCGGGGTTTTCGTGCTCGCTGTCGCGGTATTCGCGCAGGGCACATCGGAATTCATGATGTCGGGGCTGCTGGCGCGGACCGCCACCGACCTCGGCGTCTCGCTCGGGACCGTCGGCTTGCTGACCGCGGTGTACGCGGTCGGCATGGTGCTCGGCGCGCCGACGATGGCCCTCACCGCGGGCCGGTGGCCGCTGCGACGTTCGGCGACAACGTTTCTCGCGGTGTTCTGCCTCGCGCACGTCGTCGGCGCGCTGGCCGGCGACATCCCGGTGCTGGTCGCGACACGGGTCGTCGCCGCGGTCGCCAACGCCGGATTCCTGGCGATCGTGCTGGCCGCGCTGCCGACGCTGGTCGGGCCCGCGCTGATCGGGCGGGCGACCTCCGTGGTCGTGTCGGGCGTGACGGTGGCCTGCGTCGCCGGGGTTCCGGCGGGCACCGTGCTCGGTCAGCTGTGGGGGTGGCGTTCGGCCTTCTGGGCGGTCGCGCTGGTGAGCGCGGTGGTGCTCGTCCCGGTGGCGCTGCTGCTGCCGCGGGCCGCCGACGCCACCGCCGGCACCTCGGTCCGAGCCGAGTGGGCGGTCCGCAGCGTGCGTCCGGTGCGGGTCGCGGTGGCCGCCGGGATCCTGGTCAACGCCGCGACCTTCGCGGGGTTCACCTACCTCGGCACCATCACCGCCGCGGTCGCCGGGACGGACAGCGGCTGGGTGCCCGCGGCCCTGGCGGTGTTCGGTCTCGGCTCGTTCGCCGGGGTGACCCTCACCGGCCGGTTCAGCGACCGGTTCGGCCCGTCGATCATCACCGTCGGCACCGCCGGACTCGTCGCGGTCTGGGCGCTCGCGGCCCTGACCGCGCGGACGACGGCGGGCGTCGCGGTCATGACGTTCGTCACCGGCGCTGCCGCGTTCGGCGTCGGGTCGGCGTTGATCGCGACCATCGTGCGGACCGCGGCGAGCACCGCGCCACGCCTCGCGGGCGCGCTGGCGACCACCGCGCTGAACATCGGCGCGATCCTGGGCCCGGTGGCCGCCGGGGTGGTGGTCGATCGGGTGGGCGACCCGGTCGCGGCGCTGTGGTGCGGCGCCGCGGCGGCCGCGGGCGCGGCGCTGATCGTGCTCGCCGACCGGTTCGGGCGCCGCCCGGCGCCGACCGTGGAAACGGCCGACGCGTGCTGAGCGGCGGGCCACCGGAGCAGGCCAGCGACGGGTGGCGACGGCATCGCCGCTGGTCGCGGCAAGGCCAGTGGACCTCAACTGGCTATGAAGGCCGAATTAGGACGGTTCTAGAATCGACGGTGTCCATACCGAGCGACCTGATTGGCGCACATGACACAGGAGACAGCCGTGACTACGCCTGAGACCACCACCACCGTCGGCACCGCCCGCGTGAAGCGCGGCATGGCCGAGATGCTCAAGGGCGGCGTGATCATGGACGTGGTCACCCCGGACCAGGCCAAGATCGCCGAAGACGCCGGCGCGGTGGCCGTCATGGCGCTCGAGCGGGTCCCGGCCGACATCCGCGCCCAGGGTGGCGTCTCCCGGATGAGCGACCCGGACATGATCGACGGCATCATCTCCGCCGTGTCCATCCCGGTGATGGCCAAGGCCCGCATCGGCCACTTCGTGGAGGCGCAGATCCTGCAGAGCCTCGGCGTCGACTACATCGACGAGTCCGAGGTGCTCACCCCCGCCGACTACGCCAACCACATCGACAAGTGGAACTTCACCGTCCCCTTCGTCTGTGGCGCCACCAACCTGGGTGAGGCCCTGCGCCGCATCACCGAGGGCGCGGCCATGATCCGCTCCAAGGGCGAGGCGGGCACCGGCGACGTGTCCAACGCGACCACCCACATGCGCACCATCCGCGCCGAGATCCGCCGCCTGACCTCGCTGTCCGAGGACGAGCTGTTCGTCGCCGCCAAGGAACTGCAGGCCCCGTACGAGCTGGTCCGCGAGGTCGCCCAGACCGGCAAGCTGCCGGTCGTCATGTTCACCGCCGGTGGCATCGCCACCCCGGCCGACGCCGCGATGATGATGCAGCTCGGCGCCGAGGGCGTGTTCGTCGGCTCCGGCATCTTCAAGTCGGGCAACCCCGAGCAGCGCGCCGCCGCCATCGTGAAGGCCACCACCTTCTACGACGACCCGGACGTGCTGGCCAAGGTCTCCCGCGGCCTGGGCGAGGCTATGGTCGGCATCAACGTCGAGGAGATCCCGCAGCCGCACCGCCTCGCCGAGCGCGGCTGGTGAACTGAGGCCGATCCGGCCTCGAAATCTTCGGTACCGGCGGGCGTCGTGCGCGAGCACGGCGCCCGCCGTCGTCGGCCTGAGGCCCGAAGTGCTGCCGTGTGGACATACCGTACAGTCGGTCCGTGACCGCGCTCGACTTCTTCTTGCTGGTCGTCGCGGGATTCTTCACCGGTCTGGTGGGGTTCGTCACCGGGATGGCCTCGATCGTCTCCTACCCGGCCCTGCTGGCCGCCGGGCTGCCGCCCGTCGCCGCCAATGTCACCAACACGGTCGCGATGGTGGCCGTCGGGGTCGGGGCGACGGCCAATTCCGGGCGCGAACTCGTCGATCGTGGACCGACCCTGGTGCGCTGGGCGGTGCTCTCGGCGATCGGCGGGCTGCTGGGCGCGCTGGCCTTGCTGGTGGCACCCGACGGCGCGTTCGAGGTGGTGGTGCCGTTCCTGGTCGCGATCGCCTCGATCGCCCTGCTGGTGCAGCCGCTGGTGCGCCGTCACGTCGGTGAGCTGAGCGCGCCCTGGATCGTGCCGCTCGGGATTCTGTTGATCTCCACCTACGGCGGCTATTTCGGCGCGGGCGCCGGGGTCATCTATCTGTCGATGATGCTGCTGTGCACCTCCGAATCGCTCTGGAGCGCTTCGGTTCTGAAGAGTTTCCTGCTCGGCATCGCCAATCTGGTCGCCGCCGTCGGTTTCGCCGCCTTCGGCCCGGTGCACTGGGGCGCGGCGCTCGCGCTGGCGCTGGGTGCGCTCGCGGGCGGCTGGTGCGGTCCGCCGGTGGTGAAGGTGATCCCGCCGACGCTGCTGCGGGTGACCGTCGGCGTTCTCGGCCTGGGTCTGGCCGTCTACCTGGCCCGCTGACGTCGGTAGGGTCGCGGAGATGGAGCTTCGGCAGTTGCGGTATTTCGTGGTGCTCGCCGAAGAGCTGCACTTCCGGCGCGCGGCCGAGCGTCTGTTCATCACGACGCCCACGCTGAGTCAGCAGATCCGGGTGCTCGAACGCGAACTCGGCGGTCCGCTGCTGGTGCGTGAGCCACGGGTGGAGCTCACCGCGGCGGGGGAGACCCTGGTGCGCACCGGCCGCGCCGTCCTGTCGGCCGCGGAGACGGCGGTGCGCGAGACCCGGCGCGCGAGTACCGGCGGTGCCCAGGTGGTGCGGTTCGGCCTGCTCAACGGTGCGCCTGCCTGGCTGCCCGCGCGGTTCGAAGCGCTCGCCGGTGCGATCGGCGCGCGCCTGGTCCTCACCGGTGGCACCACCGCCGATCAGCTGCGCATGCTCGCGGCCGACGAGGTGGACCTCGCGCTGGTCCGCGGGCCGCTCGAGATTCCCGAACAGTTCACCGCGCGGCCGATCGCCAGTGAGGGACTCGGCGTCGTGATGTCCGCGCGGCATCCCCTCGCCGGGCACGCCGAGATCATCCCCGAACTGCTCGACGACCACGAGCTGGTGCTCTTCGCCCGCGACTCCGCGCCCGGCCTGCATCGCGCGCTGCTCGCCGGACTGGCCGCACGCGGTGCCCGAATCCGGTTGAGCGACAGCGCGATGGGACACGCGCAGCTGCTCGCCGTCCTCCCGCATCGCACCGATCTGGTCGGCCTGAGCTCCGATCGGGTCCGCGACCATCCCGGTCTCGCGTGGCGCCCGCTGCGCGACGGCCCGATCCCCGTCGACTATGTGGCGGTCTGGCGGGCCGCGAGCAGGCATCCGATCCACGCCGCGGTGGCCGAGACGACCGCGGCGGGCCGGTGGCGTGCGCCGATGTGACGGCCGGTTCTCGTTCGCCCGCAGGTGATCTTCGGGGTGCGTAGCCTGGAGACGGTGCACCACTCGGATGTTGAAATCGCAGTTCACGCAACACAAGTCGCTTCGGGAGTGATCCGGTCCGCGTTCCACGCGCCGCTCACCCGGTTCGCCAAGGAGGGTGACGATTTCGCCACCCAGGCAGACCTCGCCGCCGAACAGGCCATTCTCGATGTTCTCGCGACCGCCTGTCCGGGTGATCGCTTTCTCGCCGAGGAATCGGGGGTGACCGGCGCGGCCCGCAGCGACCGCACCTGGCTCGTCGACCCCCTGTGCGGGACAAGGAATTTCGCGGTCGGCACGGAGTTCGTCGCGGTGAACGTCGCGCTGCGGACCGGCGCCGCCATCGGGGTCGCCGCCGTCGCCGATCCGTTCGCCGACGAGGTGTTCTGGACGGCGGGCCACGGCGCCTACCTACGCAGCGACGGCGCGGATCAACCGCTCCTACCCCGGGCCGACAGCCGGCTCGTCGATGTCGATCTGGATCACGACTTCCCCTGGTCGAGCCCCGCGCGCCTGTTCGACGCCCCCGGTTTCGCCGGGGAGTTCCACGCGCGCGTGCTGTCGACCTCACTGGCCCTGGCCTGGGTGGCGGCCGGTCGCCGGGCCGCGTACGTCACCGGCGGAGATCTGCGCGACAGCGTGCATTTCGCCGCCGCCATCGCGGTGTGTGAGGCCGCGGGCTGCACCGTCACCAACCTGGCGGGTGGGCCGCTGCACACCGCGCCGCACGGGCTGATCGCGGCCGCCGACGCGTCGACCGGTGCCCGGCTGGTCGCCGCGGTCGCCGCGCTGCGCTGACCGTCGCGGGCACGGGCGCATCGTGCGATACCGGTGCGCTCGTGGCCCGTGAGCTGGGCTGTTAGGGATCGGCGAACGCCGGTTCGGCTGCCGGACATGGAGTTTCGCCCTGCCTCGGTGCTGAGCTTGGTCCATGAGTGAGAACAGCACAGTGATCATCGGCGGCGGCTCGGGCATGGGTCTGGCCCTGGCGCACCGGCTGCTCGCCGACGGCGCCGAGGTGACCATCGCGGGCCGGTCGGCGGATCGGCTCGCGACGGCGGCGCGGGAACTCGACCAGCACCCAGGCACCCTGCGCACGGTCGTCGCCGACATCACCGGGGAGGCCGACATCGCCCGCCTGTTCGGTGCGACCGGCACCGTCGACCACGTCGTCGTCACCGCCGCCGACATGACCGGCGCCTACCAGCCGATCACCGACTTCGACACCGACGTCGCGGCGAAAGTGGTGGCAGCCAAGATGATCGGCCCCGCCCTCGTCGCCAAACACGCCAGGGTCGCCGACGGCGGCTCGATCACGGTCACCTCCGGTATCGCCGCCTACCGGCCCGCCCCCGGCGGATCGCTGGTCGCCATGGTCAACGCCGCGCTCGCGGGCTTGGTCGCCGCGCTCGCGGTGGAACTCGCTCCGCTGCGCGTCAACGCCGTGTCGCCCGGCTGGGTGGACACGCCGATCTGGAATGCCTTCGCCCCCGCCGACAAAGCCGAACGCCACCGCGCCATGGCCGCCCGCCTCCCCGCCGGCCGACTCGGCACGCCCGCCGACCTCGCCGAGGCCTTCCTCGCGGTCCAGCGCAACCCGTTCGTCACCGGCACGGTCCTGCACGTCGACGGTGGCCACCGTCTGGTGTGATGTCGTGCGCCCGGCCACCTCTCACAGACCACCGTTGCCGGGTTCTCAGAGTTTCCACACCATCACTGGGTAGCGTCCGGGCCGTGGCATCGAGGCCTGCGTCGTGTGGCGCGGGTCCGTGCCGTCGCCCGGAGGGCGAAGACGCCTGACCCGAACGTAAGGACGAGTGGATGAAGTTTGGTAAGACCGGACGTATCGCTATCGCAGGTCTGGCCGTGGTCGCGGCTCTCGGGCTGAGCGCGTGCAGCGACGACAAGGGTGACAAGCCCGCCGCGAAGACCACCACCAGCGCCAAGGCCCCGGCCACGAACGCCGCGAACCTGCCGCCCGTGCCGACGGTTCCGCAGCTGAGCGAGCAGCTCACCACCGCGCTGGATCCCGCCGTCCCGAACGAGCAGAAGATCGACTTCGTGCAGGGTGTCTCCGCCGATCCGGAGCTGCCGAACCGTTTGGCCCAGGCGGCCAAGGACGCCAATGTGCAGGTGCAGGTCACCGAGGTGACTTCGTTCGGTGACAGTGTGAACGCGAAGGCGAATTTCACGGTGAACGGTCAGACCAATGTGGTCGATGTGCCGTTTGTGGCCGAGGACGGCAAGTGGAAGGTCCAGAAGGCCTGGGCGTGCACCATGCTGACCAACCTGGGTCAGCAGTCGGTCGCCTGCGCCTGATCCCGTGACCCGAGAGCCCCGGCCGGTATAGCGGCCGGGGCTCTCGGCTGTCCGGGTCATGGGCCGATGCGCAGGGCCGCCCGGTCCGGATGGTCCCAGCGCAGTGTCCAGGTGGCGGTCTCGGGGTGTTCGGCGGCGTGCTCGCGCAGGGCGGGCAGCGTCCACCGCTCCGTGGGCGGGGTGCGGCGCAGCGCGGCCTGGTCGCTCAGCTCGAGACGCACGGTGAGGTCGAAATCCAGGCCGCGACCCAGCAGCATCGGCCCGGCGAGCACCAGGACCAGATCGGCGGGCGCCGGGCGGATCGACGCCCTGGCCGAACGGTCCCGCGCCTCGTCCCAGAGCGCGGGCAACCAGCGCCCGGCGGTCCGGACCGCGTCGAGGATCTCGCGGCGCACCGCGTCGTAGTCGAACCAGGCTGTGCGATAAGACCATTCGTCGTCGCGGCCGTACTCCATCCGCAGCGAGGCCGGGCGGACGAAATCGTGCAGCGCGACCACCTCGGCCGACCGTCCCCGCCCGGTGAGCGTGTCGGCGATCCGGCGGGCCAGCTCGACCGGCGCGGCCGCGTCGGCACCGTCGACGGCGAGCACCCGTCGTCCCGGCAAGGCTGCCAGCCGGTCGGCGACGAGCCCCGCCACCGCAGCGGGGGAGATTGGCGTGAACGTCGGCACCGCACTATCACAGCAAATTCCGGGGCACACTGCCGAGCCGGACAGACCAGACAGTCGGCGACGGGATAATCTCGAGCGCATGGCGACTATCGAAGAGGCGCTCGAGATCGAGCAGCTGGAACGGGACATCTTCCGTGGTGCGGCCACCGAATCCCAGCTGACGCGCACCTTCGGCGGCCAGGTCGCGGGCCGGGCACTGGTCTCGGCGGTGCGCACCGTCGACCCCGCCTTCCAGGTGCACTCGCTGCACGGCTACTTCCTGCGACCGGGCAATCCGGAGGAACCCACCGTCTACCTGGTGGAGCGCATCCGCGACGGCCGGTCCTTCTGCACTCGCCGGGTCACCGGCGTGCAGGACGGCCAGGCGATCTTCACGATGTCGGCCTCGTTCCACCGCGGCGACGAGGGGCCCGAGCATCAGGACGTGATGCCCGCGGTCGAAGGGCCGGACCTGCTGCCCGACGCCAGCGTCACCATGAGCCCCGAGCGGCTGTGGGCGATGCGCGAGTGGGAGCACTGGGACATCCGCACCGTCCCGTCGGATCAGGTCACCCAGCGGGAGGGCTTCGTCTCCCAGCAGCAGGTGTGGTTCCGGTACCGCCACAAGCTGCCCGACGACCCGCTGTTCCACGTCTGCACCCTCGCCTACATGAGCGATATGACGCTGCTCGGTTCGTCCAAGGTGGCCCACCCCGGTGAGCCGACCCAGGACGCCTCGCTCGACCACGCGATGTGGTTCCTGCGCCCGTTCCGGGCCGACGAATGGCTGCTCTACGACCAGTCCTCGCCCTCGGCGGGGTTCGGTCGCGCGCTCACCGGCGGCCGGATCTGGGACCGCGAGGGCAACCTCGTCGCCGCGGTCGTCCAGGAGGGCCTGATCCGGACCCCGCGCCACAAGTAGGCCGGGGTCTCAGCTCACCTGGACGCGCAGGTGGCACACCACGGTGTCGGGCATCTTGCGCAGGACGCGTTCGAGCTCGTCGCTGCGATGGCTCGGCAGGACACGCGCCCAGCCCGAGGGCGGATCGATCTCCGCGATGACGACCACCTTGCGTCGGCCCGCGAAATGCGCACTGACGTAGGCGGCGACGGGTCCGCCGACGGTCGCGTCGCTGTCCTCGAGCATGACCAGGTGGACTTCGGGATGCCACGCCTCCCACGCCTTGGCGAACGCTGTCGCCGACTCGCCGGGCAGGCAGACGTGCACCGCGGTGACGTCGTCTCCGATCGACATGGCCGCCGACAGCGCCTCCCGGCTCAGCTCGCAGACCTCCGCGATCGGCACGATGATGGCGGTGCCGGTGCGGCGCGGTGGCGCGGGCGGGACGCCGACGATGCCGCGGGAATGTCTGATCCTGGTGTAGGCGTTGCGGATTCGCTCCATCCCGACCATGAGTGCGGGCAGGACCAGCACGATCAGCCAGGCGCCTTCGGCGAACTTCATCGCGGTGGTGACGATCGCGGCGACGAAGGTCAGCACGGCGCCGAAGCCGTTGAGCGCGATCCGCCACCGCCAGCCTTCGCTCCTGGCCTGCCACCAGTGCCGGACCATGCCGGTCTGCGCGATGGTGAAACCGACGAACACGCCGATAGCGAACAGCGGGACCAGGACGTTCATCTTGCCCGCGGCCGCCACCAGCAGCACCGCGGCACTCACACCGAGGGTCAGCACGCCGTAGCGATACACCTGGCGCGGGGTCGCGACGGCGAAGCGGTGCGGCAGACAGTTGTCGTCGGCGAGCAGCCGGGTCAGCGTCGGCAGGCCGCCGTAGGAGGTGTTGGCCGCCAGCGCCAGCAGCACCACCGTCGCGAACTGCACGACGTAGTAGCCGACCCCGTGCCCCAGCGCCGCCTCGGTCAGCTGCGAGAGCACGGTGGTGCCCTCGATCGGCTGCAGCGAGAACTTCTCGATCAGGACCGCCAGTCCGATCAGCATCGTGCCGAGCAGCAGGCCCAGCGCGACCTCGGCCCGCTGCGCGCGCCGCACCCGGGGTTCCCGGAAGCTCGGCACCGCGTTCGCGATGGCCTCCACACCGGTCAGCGCCGCGCACCCGCTCGAGAACGCCTTGAGCAACAGCAGCACTCCGACGGTGTGGATATCGCTCACCGCCGCCGTCCCGCTGGTGACGGCGGCGGGTTCCGAGCGCAGCAACCCGCCGATGATCACCACGAATATGCCCGCCACGAACACCGCCGTCGGCACCATGAACGCGCGGGCGCTCTCGGTGATGCCGAGCAGGTTCAGCGCGGTGATGCCGACCAGCACCGCCAGGCAGATCCAGATCGTGTAGTCGTGCAACGTGGGGAACGCCGAGGTCAAGGCCGCGACACCGGCGGCGATCGACACCGCCACGTTCAGCACGTAGTCCACGATCAGCGAGGCCGCCGCCAGCAGGCTGGAGCGGTGCCCGAGATGACGCTCGGCGACCGCGTAGGCGCCACCGCCGTTCGGGAACGCGGCGATGACCTGGCGATAGGAGGCGATGAGGACCGCCAGCAGGGCGGCGATGGCCAGCGTCACCGGCAGGGTCATCCCGAGGCCGAGACCGCCCGCGGTGGCCAGCACCAGGACGATCGCCTCGGGACCGTAGGAGACCGACGCCATCGCGTCCAGGGACAGACCGGCCAATCCGGTCGAGACCGTGAGCCCGCGACGGTGCGCGACGATCGGCGCTGGTCCGGAGCTCCTGCGTGGCAGAAGTGCAATCACAAACCGAGTGTCGACCCGATCCGGGCGAATGCACCCCGGCGTTGACGGAATGTTGACAAAGACCGTGAGCGGGCGCACACCGGCCCGCCTCGTAAGCTCAGCGCCTGTGAACGCATCCTCGCCTGCCGCCCGGCCGACCATCGGCGTCCTCGCGCTCCAGGGTGACGTGCGCGAACACGTTGCCGCGCTGGACCACTGTGGCGCCGACGCGGTGCTGGTGCGGCGCGAAGCCGAGCTGGCCGCCGTCGACGGACTGGTGCTGCCCGGCGGCGAGTCGACCGCCATCTCCAAGCTGCTGCAGGCCTTCGACCTGCTCGAGCCGCTGCGCGCCCGGCTGCGCGACGGGCTGCCCGCCTTCGGCTCCTGCGCGGGCATGATCCTGCTGGCCTCGGAGGTGCTCGACACCAGGGCCGACGCCCAGCACCTGTCCGGCATAGATATGACGGTGCGCCGCAACGCCTTCGGCCGTCAGGTCGACTCCTTCGAAACCGACCTCGATTTCGCCGGGCTCGACACGCCGGTGCGGGCCGTGTTCATCCGCGCCCCGTGGGTCGAGCGGGTCGGCGCGGGCGTCGAGGTACTGGCCCGGGTACCGCACGGTCCGGCGCAGGGTCGCATCGTCGCCGCCCGGCAGGGCAATGTCGTGGCGACCTCGTTCCACCCCGAGGTGACCGGCGATCTGCGGGTGCACGAACTGTTCGTCGACCTGGTTCGTTCGGCACGGTAACGCCCGCGGCCACTGCGCGCGCACGGTCCGAGTAGGCTGGATCGAGCTTGTCCGCCCGGGCAGACGCGCAACCGACCTGAAGGAAGTAGGGCATGAGCGGCCACTCCAAATGGGCCACCACCAAGCACAAGAAGGCGGGAATCGACGCCAAGCGCGGCAAACTCTTCGCCAAGCTGATCAAGAACATCGAGGTGGCGGCCCGCACTGGTGGTAGTGACCCTGCGGGTAACCCGACGCTGTACGACGCCATCCAGAAGGCGAAGAAGTCGTCGGTCCCCAACGACAACATCGAGCGCGCCCGCAAGCGCGGCGGCGGCGAGGAAGCCGGCGGCGCCGACTGGCAGACGATCATGTACGAGGGCTACGGCCCCAACGGCGTCGCCGTCCTGATCGAGTGCCTCACCGACAACCGCAACCGCGCCGCGGGCGAGGTCCGCGTCGCGATGACCCGCAACGGCGGCAACATGGCCGACCCGGGTTCGGTGGCGTACCTGTTCGGCCGCAAGGGTGTGGTGACCCTCGAGAAGAACGGCCTGTCCGAGGACGACATCCTCGAGCACGTCCTCGACGCGGGCGCCGAAGAGGTCAACGACCTGGGTGAGTCCTTCGAGATCATCAGCGAGCCCGGCGATCTGATCGCCGTGCGCAGCGCCCTGCAGGCCGCGGGCATCGACTACGACTCGGCCGAGTCCGGCTTCCAGGCGTCGGTGTCGGTCGCGGTCGACGCCGAGGGCGCCCGCAAGGTGCTCAAGCTGGTCGACGCGCTCGAGGACAGCGACGACGTGCAGAACGTCTACACCAACGTCGACATCTCCGACGAGGTCGCCGCCGAGCTCGACGACGAGTAGCGACACACGCACACACGCACCGCCCCGGCCGGGACTTCGGCCGGGGCGGTGCGTGTTTCGGGCTAGGACGCGCGCTCGGAGTAGTACGCCGCCATCGACGGGTAGTAGTCCGCGAACTTCGGGCGCTCGGTCTGCGTGCACGCGGCGACGAACATGTCCGCGTAGTACTCCCAGCCGGGACCGATCTGCGGGATCTCGGCCAGCTGGTACTCCGAGGTGAGGTGGTGGACCAGGCGCACGTCGGTGGCCGCGCCGGTGTCGAGCAGCGTCACCTCGAGCCGCCACACCCCGATCTGATCGGTCGAGGACAGGCCGAGGTGGATCGGCGGGGTGCAGTCGTCGATGTTCATGCCCGTCCACGGCTCGCCCTCCTCGAACCGCATCTGCACCCGGATGGTGTTGCCGGTGCCCGCTTCGCCCTCCCAGGTGCCGTACCAGCCGGCGGTCAGGTGCGGATCGGTCAGTCGCGCCCACACCTCCTCGATCGGCAGGCCCAGCGACCGGGTGATCACCAGATCACGGCCGTCGGGTGTCGGCTGGAGCTCACCGGTGGGTGTGGGCATGCGCGGTTCTCCTCGGCTCGGGTGGAGCGACGATCTGCGACGGTGTCGACGGTACGCCGCGATATCCGCTGGTGTCGCGCTCGGCGCGGCGAGCACAATGGTCCGATGACCCGGATCGAGGCCGTCCGCGGCGACATCACCGAACAGGCGGTCGACGCGGTGGTCAATGCCGCCAACTCCTCGCTGCTCGGCGGTGGCGGCGTCGACGGCGCGATCCACCGCAAGGGTGGGCCCGAGATCCTGTCCGCGTGCCGTGACCTGCGCGCCTCGCACTACGGGAAAGGCCTGGCGACCGGTCAGGCGGTCGCGACGACCGCGGGACGGCTGCCCGCGCGCTGGGTGATCCACACCGTCGGCCCGGTGTGGTCGGCCACCGAGGACCGCTCGGACCTGCTGGCCTCCTGCTATCGCGAATCCCTGCGCGTCGCCGCCGAACTGGGTGCCCGCACGGTCGCGTTCCCGGCCATCTCCACGGGCATCTTCGGCTGGCCGATGGACGACGGCGCCCGGATCGCCGTCGAGACCGTGCGCGCGGCCGACCCGGCCGTCGACGAGGTGCGGTTCGTCCTGTTCGACGATCGCGCGCTCGCGGTGTTCACCGCCGCGCTGAGCTGAGCGCTACCGGGGCGAACTGATCTCCCTGACCTCGCGCAGGTGCTGTTCCATCGCGGCGGCCGCCGCCGGGCCGTCGTGGGCGTCGACCGCGCGCAGGATCTCGGTGTGCCCGTGCACCGAGATCCGGCGGCCCAGGGGCGTGCGGTGCGAGAGCACCCGGGTGTGTCTGGTCCACTCGGTGGTCATCGTGCACAGCGTCACCAGCAGCGGGTTCTGCGCCGAATGGGCCAGCAGCGCGTGGAATTCGATGTCGAGGGCCATCGATTCCTCCGGGCTCAGCGACTCGTCGGAGCGGTCGAGGACCGCGTGCAGGGACAGCAGATTCGATTCCAGGGCCCGCTGGGCGGCGAGCTGGGCGATGCGGGGTTCCACCAGATCGCGGAGCTCGGTCGCGTAGCCGAGTTCGGTGTCGAGGTCGGCGAGATTGTCGTGGAGTTCGGCCGCGCCGCGGGACGGGTCGGTGACGGTGCTGCCGCGCCCCTGCCTGCGGTCGACGAGCTTCTTGGACTCCAGTTCGAACATCGCCTCGCGCAACGAGGATCGGGAGACCTGGAGCGTGGCCGCCAGTTCCCGTTCCGGCGGCAGCCGATCGCCAGCGCGCAGCGCGCCGTCGATGATCAGCCGTTCCAGGTGCGCGGCCACCTCGGCGCCGACACTGCCGATGCGGCGACGGAGCGGGGGAATGGGCGCGACGCTCACGAACGGACTCCCTCACGAGGCTGAATTGGTCCGGCCAATCCTACTCGCGCCCCTGGATTTCGGCGCATATTGCGGCGGCGTAAAGCCTCTGTTACGCAAGTTTCGCCCGGTAGCAAGGGGTTTCATAGTGGAATACCGTTATCGAATCAGATGGTCGGACCAATGTTCGGCATCGGCTCGTTGACAGCGGAGGAACCACGTGACCGCAGTGGCAGGCGACCAGATCGCGGCAGCATTCCCGGTCCTGCAACAGGGCGCCGGACTCGCCCCCGGGGCCACCTACGTGCCCGCGGATCCGGCGCGGGTGCTGTGGGGCAGGCTCCCGAAGCGGGGAGACACCCCGGTGACGACCGTGGCGCCGGGCGCGACCGTCGTGATCGACACGATCAGCCACGAGGGCTTGCTCGACGACCAGGGCTCCGACCCGGCCGCCTACTTCGGCGGCCACGGCGTGGCCAGGGACCAGGTCCTCGACGACGCGATCGAGGTGGTCGCGCGGCGGACCCGCGCGGCCGGGGCGGGCCCGCACATCGTCACCGGGCCGATCGCGGTCGACGGGGCGTGCCCCGGCGACCTGCTCGCCGTCCGGGTCGAGCACCTGGCCCTGCGCGCGCCCTACGGCGTGATCTCCACCCGGCACGGTCGCGGCATGCTGGCGGGCACGGCGTACGACGGGTCCTACGGCCAGTTCTGCACGGTGACCGGGGAGACCGACGCGTGGTTCGGCGCCATGCCGATCGCGCCGGGCAGCGCGCACCAGGCGCGATTCCCGCTGGCGCCGTTCCTCGGCATCATGGGTGTCGCCACCGACACCGAGGACCGGGCGCATTCGGTGCCGCCCGGTCCGCACGGCGGCAATATCGACGTCAAGCTGCTCACACCCGGCGCCACCCTGTTCCTGCCGGTGCAGGTGCCCGACGCGCTGTTCTACGTCGGTGACCCGCATTTCGCGCAGGGCGATGGGGAAGTGGCGCTCACCGCGCTGGAGGCGCCGCTGCGGGCGACCGTCCGCATGGACCTGATCCCGGCCGACCAGGTCGCCGATCTCGGTATCGGCCCGTTTGCCGCAGGCCACGGCCTGGTGATCCCGACCGGGCTCGACCCCGATCTCGACACGGCGCTGTCGCGGTGCGTCGGCAACGCGGTCGACCTGCTGGTGGCGCTGTTCGAGACCGATCCGCGCCGCGCCTACCTCTACCTCAGCGCCGCGGCCGATTTCACCGTCTCGCAGGCGGTCGACCTGACCAGGGGCGTGCACGGCAAGATCCGCATCGCCGACTTCGCGCACACCGCGAGCACCGAGCTGGCCCGCTACGTCCTGGAGCGGGCCCGGTGACCGCGCGAGTGCGCGACGCGGTGGACACCACGGTGTGGCGCGAGGTCGGCGCGCCGCTGGTCCCCGCGACGGCCACCGGCCCACTGACCGGGCACACCGTGGCGGTGAAGGATCTGTTCGCGGTAGCCGGGTATCCCGTCGGCGCCGGGGTCGCCGCCTATCTCGCCGAGCGCGCCCCCGAATCCCGGCACGCGACTGTCGTTGCCGCGCTCCTCGCGGCGGGCGCCGACCTCACCGGCATCGCCACGACCGACGAATTCGCCTACAGCATCACCGGCGGCAACGGTCGCACCGGGATGCCGGTGAATCCCGCCGCGCCACAGCGGGTTCCGGGCGGATCCTCCAGCGGACCGGCCGTCGCCGTCGCCCGGGGCGAGGCGAGTATCGGGCTCGGCACCGACACCGCGGGCTCCATTCGGGTGCCCGGCGCGTACCAGGGACTCTGGGGAATCCGGACCACCCACGGCAGTCTCGACACCACCGGCCTGCTGCCGCTGGCACCGTCGTTCGACACGATCGGCTGGCTCGCCCGCGACGCCGCGACCCTCGCCGCCGTCGCCGCGGCGGTGTATGCCGCGCGGCAGGCTCCGGCCGATCCAGGCCGCGCGGCTGCGGATGATCCGCCAGTCGGTGGAGCATGCGGCCCCGGCGCGCCCACGGCCGCGCGTGCCCGGACTCGGACGGCGGCAGCGCCGCGGGTGCCGGGTGCCGCGCAGCGAACCGAGCCCGGGCGACTTGTCGTCGATCCGGCGTTGTGCGCCGCCGCGCCGTCGTCGGCCGAGCAGTGCCTGTGGGCCGCACGCGAACTCGGTGCCGCACGGGTCGCTCTCGGCGCCGAGCTGGACCGCTGGTTCGGTGCCTTCCGGACCGTGCAGGCGCACGAGGCGTGGGTCGCGCACGGCGACTGGATCGTCGCCCATCCCGGCACCCTCGAGCCCGAAGTGGCCGACCGGTTCGCCTGGGCGGCAACGGTCACCGATGAGGGCGCCGCTGCCGCACGGAATCTCGTGGCCCAGGCGTCGGCGCGGATCACCGATGTCGTGGGCGACGGGGTGCTGCTGCTGCCGACCACGGCCGGCCCGCCCCCGTATCGCGACGCCGACGTCCGCACTCGCGATGCCGCGCGCACCGCCACCCTGCGCCTGACCTGTCTCGCCGCGATCGCGGGCCTGCCCGCGGTCACCCTGCCGCTACCGCGTCACGACGGGCTGCCCATCGGGTTGTGCCTGCTAGGCGCGGCCCACACCGACCACGCGCTGATCGGGCTGGCTGCCCGGTGCGCCTCGGCCCTCACCGGTTCCGCCTGACCACCCTTTGTACGACCCGCCACCTCGACGGCGTGGTCCCGGCATCGCGGGCGGCGGCGCCGGACACCCGATAGGAATCATCATGAAACATCCATCGCGACACGTCCTCTCGGCGTTGTTCACCGCACTGATGCTGGTCCTCGGCCTGACCGCGTGCATCGCCACACCCGACGGCGGCGGCGACCCGGCCACGATCAAGATCGGCACCCTGCGCGGCCAGCCCCACCTCTACGCGCCCTACTTCATGCAGCGGTTCGCGCCCGCTGGCACCACCTACGACATCGTGCTGTTCGAGAACTCACCCGACATCAAGAACGCGCTCGCCTCGGGCGCCATCGACTTCGGTGTCCTCGGCGCGCCGTCGATGCTGGCGGGCAGCGCGGCGGGCCAGGACGTGCGGATCGTGGCCTCGGCCGCCGACGGCGGGTCGGCGTTCGTCGGCAAGCCCGAGATCGCGACACCGAACGACCTGCGCGGCAAGAAGATCGGCTTCCCGCCCGGCTCCTCGCAGGAGATCGTGCTGAAGCTGACGCTGCGCGCGCACGGCCTCGATCCGGCGACCGACGTCCAGCTGGTGAACCTGGCCTACTCGGACATGGCCAACGCCTACAAGTCCGGGCAGATCGACGCCTTCCTCAGCGCCGAGACCGCGCCGTCGATCGTCAAGCAGACCGGCGCGCACGCGATCGTCTCGCCCTACGACACCCCGATCGGCGGGGTGAACATCGTCTTCGGCACCCGGGGCGCGCTGATCGAGCAGGACCGCGACCGGGTCCAGCAGACCGTGCGCAGCTTCGTCCAGGCCATCGAGTTCATGAAGGGCGATCACCAGGCATGGGTCGACGGGCTCGTCAGCACCTTCGGCCTGGACCGCGCGATCGTCGAGACCGCGACCGGGAACGTCTGGCTGCGCTGGGAACTCGACGACGCCTACCGCGGCCGGGTCGGCGCGCTCGCCGAGCAGATGCGGGCGTTCGACCAGCTGGCCCGCACGCCGGACCTGACGAAGGTCTTCGACACCGGGTTCCTGACCGCGGCGGGCGTCGGACGATGACCGCGCTCGACACGGCACCCACCGATCGGCCGACCTCGCCGCCCGCCGCCGCGCCCGTCACGCGGCGCGCGGCGCGGGTGCCGGGCAGGGTGGTCGCCGTGCTGTGGGCGCTGCCGGTCCCGCTGCTGCTCGGACTGCTGTGGGATCGCGGGGTCGCGGGTGGCTGGACCCTGCCGTTCGGCATCCAGATGCGGTTCCTGCCCACGCCCTACGAGGTGGCGCGGCGGCTGGCCGATCTCGCGGTCGGCGGCGTCATCGACGACACCTACAGCGGCACCCTCTGGCTGCACCTCTACGCCAGCACCCTGCGGGTCGTGCAGGGCTTCGCGCTGGCCGCTGCCGTCGCCATCCCGCTCGGGATCGTGATGGGCCGCTCCCGGCTGGTGTACCGGATGCTCGAACCGACCATCAACCTGGTGCGCCCGATCCCGGTCACCGCCTGGGCGCCGCTGTCGCTGCTGATCATCGGGTTCGGCGACCGCTCGACCATCTTCCTGGTGTTCCTGGCGGCGGTGTTCTCGATCCTGCTCAATACCATCGCGGGGGTCAGGGCGGTCCCGGAACGGTTGCTCGAGGCCGCCGCGATGCTGGGCACCCAGCCCGCGCACACGCTGTACAAGGTGGTGCTGCCCGCCGCGGTGCCGAGCATCGTCGCCGGACTGCGGATCGCGCTCGGGCTGTCCTGGGTGATCCTGGTCGTCGGTGAGACGGTCGGCATCCGGATCGGGCTGGGCGCCTTGATCACCCAGGCCAGGGAGCAATCGCGGACCGATCTGATCATCGCGGTGATGATCGTGATCGGGCTGGCCGGATTCCTCGCCGACCGGCTGCTGATGCTGCTGGTCCGGCTCCTCGCGGGGCGCAGGCCCCTGCTCCCGTGACCACGCAGACAGGACCGGTATGAAGATCTACTCCACCCGCCGTCGCCCGCATCGCCCGGCGCGGATCGTCGTCGACGGACTCGGCAAGCGCTATCCCGGCGCACCCGGCTTCGCGGTCGACGGTGTCGAACTCGAGATCGCCGCAGGGGAATTCGTCTGTGTGGTCGGCGCGAGCGGCTGCGGCAAATCGACGCTGCTGCGCATTCTCGCCGGGTTCGAGGAGACCACCACCGGCACCGTCACCGTCGGGGACGAACCGATCAGCGGACCCGGCCCGGAACGCGGGGTGGTCTTCCAGGACTACGGGCTGTTCCCGTGGCTGACCGTCGCCGAGAACATCGCCTACGGACCGAGGCAGGCCAGGATGACCCGCCCCGACATCCGCGAGATCACCGACCGCTGGCTCGACACCGTCGGCCTCACCCGGGTGCGGACCTCGTTCCCGCACCAGCTCTCCGGCGGTATGCAGCAGCGGGTCGCCATCGCCCGGGTGCTGGCCAACAGTCCCGCCGTGCTGCTGATGGACGAACCTTTCGGCGCGCTGGACGCGCTCACCCGCATCGAGATGCAGGCCGAGCTCAAGCGCATCCACCGCGAGACCGCGGTGACCGTCGTCTTCGTCACCCACGGCATCGACGAGGCGGTGTATCTGGCCGATCGCGTGGTGGTGATGGCGGGTGGCTCGGCGCACGGCAATGCCGGGCACGTGCGCGAGATCGTCGAGATCGACCTGCCCGCCGAACGCGACTCCACCACCCCGGAATTCAACGCCTACAAGCGGCGCATCGACGCGCTGGTGCACCAGGGAAACCACACCCCGGTCTGATCGCCGGCCCGCGCGCGGTCCCGCCACGATCGGGGCCGCGCGCTGCGGACCCGCGTGCGGAGACGGCGGCGCGAGATCCGGTACCGGTCACCGCACCGGTACCGGGCGCAGGATTTCGGTGGTGCGCGTGGTGCGGGCGACGACGCGACCCGCTTTCACGACATAGCAGCGGTCGGGGCGGTCGAGCAGGGCGTGGGTGAGCCGGTGGGTCCCGAGGACGACGAGGTCGGCCTGCGCGCCGACCCGGATGCCGTGCCGGTCGCCGATGCCGAGCACCGCCGCCGCGTCGGCGGTGGCCATCGCCAGGACCCGGCGCAAGTCGTCGGCGCTCGACAGATGGCCGGTCTGGGCCAGGAACAGGCCGATATCGAGCAGGTCGGCGTTGCCGTAGGGAGTGAAGGCATTGCGAATGTTGTTGGAGGAGTAGGCGGTCGTGACCCCGGCCGCCCAGAGTTCCCGGACCGGGGCGACTCCGCGCCGCACGGCGGTCTCGTCTCCGCGGCCACCCAGATGCATGTCGGTCGCGGGCAGCGGGACCACCGCGACCCCGGCCTCGGCCAGGCGCGCCATCGTGGCCCGCCGCTCACCGGGTGGACGGCCGGCGAGCGAGGTGACGTGCCCGATCGCGACCCGGCCGCCGAGCCCGGCGCGCTCGGTGGCGGTGGCGATGTAGTCGGCCATGGCGAAGCGCGGATCGGTCGCGTCGTCGGCGAAATCGGCGTGGATGTCGACGGGGACACCGAATTCGGCGGCCAGCTCGAAGACCAGGTCGACGTGGCGTTCGCAGTCCGCGACGTCGGCTTCGTTGTAGGAGCACCCGCCGATCACGTCCGCGCCGCGCCCCAGCGCCGCGCGCAGCAGCTCGAGCGTGCCGGGCGCGCGCAGGATGCCCTCCTGCGGGAACGCGACGATCTGCAGATCGATCAGGCCGCGGTACTCCTCGCGCAGGTCCAACAGTACCTCGACCCCGAGCAGTCCCACGATCGGGTCGACATCGGGATGGGCGCGGATCGCGGTGGTGCCGTGCGCGATCGCGAGGTCGAGCACCTTGCGGGCCCGCGCCGCCACGTCGGCGGCGGTGAAACCACGCTTGAGCTCCCCGGTGATCGCGATGGCGCCGGCCAGGGTGTTGTCGGGTGCGGTGGCCTGCGTGTCCAGTAGTGCCTTGTCCAGATGCACGTGCGGTTCGATCAAGCCGGGGATGACCACCCGTGCGGCGCAGTCGATCTCGGTCACCGCCGGGCCCCGCAGGTCGGGTTCGACGGCGGTGATGATCCCGTCGGTGACGGCGATGTCGACGAGCTCGGCGTCATCGGCGACGCGGGCACGGCGCAGCACTAGATCGGCCACGAAAACCTCCTGGACACACGGGGGACCGTCTTTGTATACGACCCTCGTGTTTCCGGTGGAGGCAGGCGATGCTGCGGGTGTGTTACGTGTCCGCCGGGCGGTTGCGCAGTCGATAGGCGGAGTCGGCGTGCGCGATGTGCTCGGCGACCACCGCGCGGGCCCGCTCGGCGTCACCGGCCTCCAGCGCGGCGCAGATCTGTTCGTGCTCGTGCCAGGAGTCCTCGGCCCGGCGCGGCAGCTCGACCGCGTACACCCAGGCGATCTTCCAGCTGAGCTGGGTGATCAGCTGGGTCAGCAGGGCGCTGCCCGACGCCTCGGCCAGTACCTCGTGGAAGCGGCTGTTGAGCCGGGCCAGCTCGTCGAGCCTGCCGTCGCGCACCGCCTCCTGGCCCAGCGAGGTGAGTTCTTTGAGCCTGCCCAGCTGTTCGGGGCTGCGCCGGGTGGCCGCGCGGCTCGCGCACAGCGGCTCCAGCAGGGCGCGGATCTCGAGCAGATCGGCCGCCTCGGCCTCGGTCAGCTCGGCGACGAAGGTGCCCGCGTACGGCCGTGACGTGGCGAAACCCTCGGCTTCGAGGGTGCGCAGTGCTTCGCGCACCGGCACCCGGGAGACGCCGTAGCGCTCGGCCAGGGTGTCCTCGGTCAGGCGCTGGCCGGAGACGAAGTCGCCGCGGATGATGTCGTCGCGGATGGCCCGGCAGACCTGCTGCGGCGTCATCCGGCGCACGGTGCTGCTCACATCGCCTCCAGGGTCGATCACGGGGGAGTGCCGCGCTGTTCGTCTACGATCCGCGGCCGATATCCCTCGAATCTACGGCATGGTGCCGCTCGACCGGCCGGTGGCGAGGCTCACCGGTGGTCACCGAGCCCCGCGATACTCGGTCGTATACGATCGCGCCACGCTCTTCGGAAAGGTAGTCATGGATCCCGTGCACATGGCCCTGCTGCTGGCCGCCGGTGTCGGGGCAGGTTTCTGCAACGCCATCGCGGGCGGTGGCAGTCTGCTGTCGTTTCCCGCCCTGCTGGCGTTCGGGCTGCCGCCGGTCACCGCGACGGTCACCAATGCCGTCGCGGTGTGGCCGGGCTACCTGGGCGGCGCCGCGGCGCTGCGCAAGCGGGCGGGGGAGTACCGGGAACTGCTGCCGCGCCTGGTGATCACCGGGACCGCGGGCGCGCTCGGCGGTGTCCTCGTGCTGCTCGCCGCACCGCCCGCGGTGTTCGCGGCGCTGGTGCCGTACCTGGTGCTCGGGGCCACCGCGCTGTTCGCGGCGCAGCCGTGGCTCTCCCGCAGACTGGCCGTGCGGCAATCGGATTCGCGGCTGCTGCTGTTCGCCGGGGTGTTCCTGGGCGGCGCGTACGGCGCCTACTTCAACGGCGGGATGGGGATCGTCCTGCTGACCGCGCTCGCGCTCGGTCTCGACGCCTCGGCGCAGCTGCTCAACGGGCTCAAGAGCGTGCTCACCGTCGCGGTGTCCACCACCGCGATGATCGCGGTCGCGCTCTTCGGTCCCGTGCACTGGCTCGCCGTGGCCCTCCTGGCGCCCGCGTGTCTCGCCGGTGGCGTGCTCGGTGCGCGGTTCGCCGACCGCCTGCGGCCCACCGTGTTCCGTGGTGTCGTGATCGTCTTCGGTGCCGGTGCTGGCACCGCCATGTTGCTCACCGCCTGACCAGGGCGATCGTCCCCGAGGAGGACCCGAGATGACCGAACTGCTCCTGCGCGGCGGCAGGCCGTGGACCCCGGGCGCCCCGCCGATCCCGGCCGACGTGCATCTGCGCGACGGCCGGATCGCCGCCATCGGCACCGGACTCGACGCGCCCGCCGCCGAGGTGATCGACCTCGACGGCGCGCTCGTGCTGCCCGGCCTGGTCGACACCCACTGCCACCTGGACAAGACCCTGTGGAGCGGGCCGTGGGTCCCGAACACGGGTGGCCGCACCCTGGCCGGGCGCATCGCCAACGGGGAGGGCCGCCGCGCCGAACTCGGTATCCCGAACGTCGACTACGCGGGAAACCTGCTCGCCGCCATGGTCGCCGCGGGCACGACCCACGTCCGCAGTCACGTCGACGTCGACCCCGAGATCGGGCTCACCGGTGTCGAGGTGGTCCGGGCCGCCGCCGCACGGCACCGCGACCGCGTCGACGTGGAACTGGTCGCCTTCCCGCAGGGCGGCCTGCTCTGCCGCCCCGGCACCGCGAAACTGCTCGAGGCGGCACTCGCCGACGGGGTCGAGGTGATCGGCGGGCTCGACCCAGCCGGCTACGACAACGACGCCGCGGGCCACCTCGATCTGATCTTCGGCCTGGCCGAGCGCTACGGCGCGAAGATCGACATCCACCTGCACGACGGTGGTTCCCTCGGCGCCTGGCAGTTCGGCTTGATCATCGAACGCACCCGCGCGCTCGGGCTCGCGGGGCGGGTCACCATCAGCCACGCCTACGCCATGGGTCAGCAGGAACCCGACGAGCAGCGCCGCATCGCCGACGAACTCGCCGCCGCCGGCGTCGCGATGGTGACCTGCGCGGTCGGCGAGGCGCCGGTGGTGCCGGTGCGGGTGCTGGCCGCGGCCGGGGCGACGCTGGCGCTGGGCAACGACGGCATCCGCGATCTGTGGACGCCCTACGGCGACGGCGACATGCTGCGCCGGATCGGCACCGTCGCCTACCGGGACCGCCTGGTCGCCGACGCGGAGATCGAGCTGGCGCTGCGGGCCGGAACCCACGGCGGCGCCCAGGTTCTCGGCCTCGCCGAGTACGGGCTCACGCCGGGCGCGCCCGCCGATCTGTGCGTCGTGGACGCGGCGACGCCCGCCGCCGCGGTCGTCGCGCTGCCCCCGCGCCGCCTGGTGCTCAAGCGGGGCCGGGTGGTCGCCGCGAACGGCACGTTGAGCGGCGAGGATTGATCGTATACGAAACAAGGGTGTAATCCGCCGGACCGCGATCGGCAACGACCGGTCACTAGAAATAGTCCATGAGCGCAACGGCTTCCACCGCGTCGCCTGCCGCCGACTCGTATACGAGAATCGACAGCGGCCTCGACCCCGAACCGGCCCTGGCCTTCGACGGCGTTTCCCTCGTCTTCGGTGACGGCACCCGGGCCCTGTCCGATATCGACCTGCGGGTCCGGCCCGGCGAGTTCGTCTCACTGGTCGGCCCGTCCGGCTGCGGGAAATCGACCCTGCTGCGGCTGGCCGCCGGCTTCGAACAGCCGACCGCGGGCCGTGTCGCGGTCGGCACCCGCAGGCTGGGCTACGTCTTCCAGGAATCGACCCTGCTGGCCTGGCGCAGCGTCGCCGCCAATGTCGAATTGCCCGCCGAGCTGGCCGGTGTCGACCGGGCGACCCGGCGCGCGGACGCGCGGGACGCGATCGAGCGGGTCGGCCTGGCTGGCTTCGAGAAGCACAAGCCGGCGCAGCTGTCCGGCGGCATGCGGATGCGGGCCTCCATCGCCAGGGCGCTCACGCTGCGACCGGAGCTGTTCCTGTTCGACGAACCGTTCGGCGCGCTCGACGAGATCACCCGGCAGCGACTCAACGAGGAGGTCGGCGCGCTGTTCCGGCGCGACGGCTTCGCCGGTGTCTTCGTCACGCACTCGGTCGGCGAGGCGGTGTTCATGTCGACCCGGGTGGTCGTCCTGACCGGCAGGCCGGGCCGGATGGCCGCCGAGATCGCGGTGCCCTTCGACTTCCCGCGCCTGCCGCAGCTGCGCTACACCCCGGAGTTCGCCGCGATCTCGGCCGAGGTGTCGGCGGCGCTGCGCGGTGCCGAGCAGGAGACGGCCGCGTGACCGCCGTGGTGGTGCCCGGTGCCGGGCTCGATACGGCGGCGCCGCGGGCCCGGCGCCGCTGGCCGTTCCGGATCTCCCCGATCCGGATCCTCGCCCCGATCGTGGTGTTCGTGGCGGTGCTGGCCTGCTGGTCGCTGGTGAGCCACGTCCTGCTCGACCCGCAGTCGCGGTTCCTGCTGCCCGCGCCGGAACAGGTCGTCGCCAAGGGCCTGCTCGACCCGGTCGCGCGGACCGCCATCCTGGCCGCGCTGTGGTCGACCGTGCAGGTGGCGCTGGTCGGGCTGGTCGTCGCGATCGCGCTCGGGGTGAGCTTCGCGGTGGTGATGAGTCAGGCGCGCTGGGCCGAGTACTCGCTGTATCCGTACGCGGTGGTGCTGCAGACGATTCCGATCCTCGCGGTGGTCCCGCTGTTCGGGTTCTGGTTCGGCTACGAGTTCTCCAGCCGGGTGGTCGTGTGCGTGATGGTCTCGCTGTTCCCGGTCGTCACCAATACGCTGTTCGGCCTGAAATCGGTGGCGCCCGCCGAACACGACCTGTTCACCCTGCACGGGGCGAGCCGGTGGCAGCGGCTGCGGAAGCTGCAGTTGCCCACCGCGCTGCCCGCGATGATCTCCGGCTTCAAGATCTCCGGTGGCATGGCGATCATCGGGTCCATCGTCGCCGACTTCTTCTTCCGGCAGGGCGAACCCGGCATCGGCCGGATGATCGACGTCTACCGCCAGCAGCTGGCCACCGAGGAACTGCTCACCGCGCTGCTGCTGTCCTCGCTCGTCGGCCTGATCCTGTTCTGGCTCTTCGACTTCCTGGCCCGGCGCGTCGACCGCGCGCAGGGTCTGCGCCGCGACGCCTGACCCCGACTGTCCCACCCTCGTATTCGCTCGACCCCGAAGGAACCTCCGGTGCAGAAACATCTCCTCGCCACGGCCGTGCTGGCCGGCACCACCGCGCTGACCGCCTGTACCGGCACGACCTCGGTGCCCGCGCCGACCGGTCAGGGCGCGCTCGCCGGGGTCTGCCCGGCGACCGTCGTCATCCAGACCGACTGGTACGCCACCCCTGAGCGGGCGGCCGCCTACCAGCTGGTCGGGCCGAACGGCACCGTCGACGTGCAGAAGGGCGCCTACTCCGGCCCGCTCGGTGACACCGGCGTGAATGTCGAAGTGCGCCTGGGCGGTCCGTTCCTGGGCGGGCAGCCGGTGCCCGCCCAGATGTATCAGGACCAGAGCATCACCCTCGGCTTCGTCCCGACCGACGACGCGGTGCGAGCCGCCGCCAAGTTCCCGGTGACCGGGGTGTTCGCCTCCCTCGACGTGAACCCGCAGATCGTGCTGTTCGACCCGGCGACCTATCCGCAGGTCACCTCGTGGAAGGACGTGCCCGGCACCGGCGCGCCGGTGGTCTACAGCGAGGGCAAGCTGTTCATGGACTACCTGATCGCGCACGGCGACGTCTCCGCCGCCCAGGCCGACGCCTCCTTCGACGGCACGCCGAGCCGCTTCGTGGCCGAGCGGGGCAAGGCGATGCAGCAGGGGTACGTCTCCAACGAGCCCTATCGCTGGGAGCACGACGTGAAGGGCTGGCTCAAGCCGGTGAAATCGCTGCTGGTGCACGAATCCGGCTACGAGATCTACCCGCACGCGTGGTCGGTGCGCAGCGGCGAGCTGGACGCGCTGGCGCCGTGCCTGAGCAAGCTCGTGCCGATGTTGCAGCAGGCCCAGGTCGACTACGTCCGTGATCCCGAGCCGGTCAATCAGGCGCTGCTGCGGATCGCCCAAACGATTCCGGACGGCCCGCCGATGACCGCGGGCGGCAATACCGATTCGGTGCGGGTGCAACTCGCGCAGCAGATCGTCGGCAACGGGCCCGATGCCACCCTCGGCGACTTCGACACCGGGCGCGTCGACCGGGTGATCGGCGTGGTCACGCCCATCCTGCGCGCCCGCGGGCTGGCGGTCCCCGACGGCATCACCGCGGGCGCGATCGTCACCAACCGGTTCGTCGACCCGGCGATCGGCTTACCGAGCACGCCGTAGCCGGTCGGTTCCGTCGGGTAGTGTCCTGGCTCTATCCGCTTGTGCCCGAGGGGGACCGATGACCTATCAGCCGCCACCGCCGCCGTATCAGGGCGGGTATCCGCAAGGTCAGGGTGGGTATCCGCAGGGCGGGTACCCACCGAACTACGGGTATCCGCAGCCGCCGAAGAAGAAGCCGGTCTGGCCGTGGATCGTCGGCGGTGTCGTGCTGGTGCTGGTCCTGCTCGGCGGCGGCTGCGCGGCGATCATCGGCGTCGCGGCCTGGCAGGTCGACAAAGAGGTCAACAGCAGCGCCGACCTGGTCTACGAGGTGGGCGGCACCGCCTCGCAGGTCGACATCACCTACTACAGCGGCGATTTCGACCAGAACACCGCGAACGGGTCGAGCGTGCCCTGGCGCAAGGACGTCACCGTCTCCGGCTTCGCCAAGATGGGCAGCATCACCGTGACGACGACCGGCCTGGAGGAAGGCACCGTCAGCTGCCGGATCTTGCGCGAAGGCAAGGTGCTCGACGAGGACACCTCCACCGGCACCTTCGGCTTCGTCACCTGCAGCGCCACCATCGACTGAGCGCGGAACCTGTCGGACCCCGCTGCCACACTGGCGGGCATGACGGAATCTGCTGTGCCGTTTCGGGTCCGGATCCCCGTGCGCGTCACGGACCTCGACGCCCAACTGCATGTCACCGGCTCGGCCTACCAGCAGTTCGCCGATCACGCGCGGTTCGCGTGCGTGGCGGCGGCGGGCGTCTCGGTGCCCGACCTGCTGGCGGCGGGCCTCGGGCCGGTGAATCTCGAGCTGAACGTCCGCTACCACCGGGAACTGCGCGCCGACGACACCGTGGAGATCGACTGCCGGTGGACCTGGAGCGGTGGCAAGACCTATCGGGTCGAGCACACGCTGACCAGGGACGACGGCGAGGTCGCCGCGACCGTGTCGTACGTGGCCGGTCTGCTCGACCTGGGCGAGCGCAAGCTCGTCGCCGATCCCGCCAGGGTCTGGGCCGAGTTCGCGAAGGATCACGCCCTGCTCGGGCTGGCCTGACCGGTGGCCGGCGTCCGTGTCGTTGGTCGGTGGCAGCGGGGGAATGCTCTAGACTTTCGAACAATTGTTCGTGTCTTCGAAGGGGCTGCCGGTGCGGGTGATGGGCGTCGATCCCGGGCTCACCCGGTGCGGGCTCAGCATGGTGGACAGTGGGCCGGGGCGCAAGGTCGTCGCGATCGATGTCGGGGTGGTGCGGACACCACCCGAGGCGGAGCTGGCGCATCGGTTGATGGCGGTGGCCGACGCGGCCGAGCACTGGATGGACACGCATCGGCCCGAGGCCGTCGCGATCGAGCGAGTCTTCGCCCAGCACAACGTGCGCACCGCGATGGGCACCGCGCAGGCGGGCGGGGTGATCGCGCTGGCCGCCGCCCGGCGCGGAATCAAGGTCGCCTTCCATACGCCCAGTGAGGTGAAGGCCGCGGTCACCGGCAACGGCACCGCGGGCAAGGCGCAGGTCACCGCCATGGTGACCCGGATTCTCGGGCTGCAGGTCGCCCCGAAACCCGCCGACGCCGCCGACGCGCTCGCCCTGGCGATCTGTCATTGTTGGCGGGCGCCGCTGATGGACCGGATGGCGGCCGCGCAGGCGCAGGCGGACGAGGTCCGCCGCCGCTACGAAGAACGGCTGGCCGAACAACGGAAGGTGGTGCGCGGGTGATCGCGTCGGTTCGCGGCGAGGTACTCGAGATCGCGCTCGACCATGTGGTGATCGAAGCCGCGGGCGTCGGCTACCGGCTCAACGCCACCCCGGCGACGCTGGCCGGGCTCAGCCGCGGCGAGGAGACCCGCCTGTACACGGCGATGATCGTGCGCGAGGACTCGATGACCCTGTTCGGCTTCGCCGACACCGAGGCGCGCGACCTGTTCGGGCTGCTGCAGACGGTATCCGGCGTCGGCCCCCGGTTGGCGATGGCGGTGCTGGCCGTTCTCGAACCGGAGGCGCTGCGCAAGGCGCTGGCGGAGAGCAATGTCGCCGCGCTCACCCGGGTGCCCGGCATCGGCAAGCGGGGCGCCGAACGCATGGTCGTCGAACTGCGCGACAAGGTGAACCTGGTGCCGGTGCCCGCCGGTCCGCCCGGTGCGCAGGTCCCGGTCACCCCCGTCCGCGAGCAGGTCACCGAGGCGCTCGTGGGGCTCGGCTTCCCGGTGAAGCAGGCCGAACCGGCCGTCGACGCCGTCCTGGCCGACCAGCCCACCGCCACCACCTCCGTCGCCCTGCGCGCCGCCCTCGGCCTGCTCGGCAAGAACAGGTAGGCCATGGACGACGATTTCGAGCTCGCGCCCGGCGAACCCGACGAATCCGCCGTCACCGCGCGGTATCTGCACTCCGACGGCGAAGCCGAGACCGGCCTGCGCCCCACCTCGCTCGACGACTTCATCGGCCAGCCCCGCGTCCGCGAACAGCTCGCCCTGGTGCTGCGCGGCGCCAGGCAGCGCGGCGCCACCCCCGATCACGTGCTGCTCTCGGGCCCGCCCGGCCTCGGCAAGACCAGCATGGCGATGATCATCGCCGCCGAACTGGGCACCGCGCTGCGCATCACCTCCGGGCCGGCCCTGGAACGCGCGGGCGACCTCGCCGCCATGCTGTCCAACCTGGTCGAGGGCGATGTGCTGTTCATCGACGAGATCCACCGGATGGCCCGCCCCGCCGAGGAGATGCTGTACCTGGCGATGGAGGACTTCCGGGTCGACGTCGTGGTCGGCAAGGGCCCCGGCGCGACCTCGATCCCGCTCGACATCGCCCCGTTCACGCTGGTCGGCGCCACCACCCGCTCCGGCGCGCTGACCGGCCCGCTGCGCGACCGGTTCGGCTTCACCGGCCACATGGACTTCTACGAGCCCGCCGAGCTGCTGCGGATCCTGCAGCGCTCGGCGCGCATCCTCGGCGTGCAGATCGACCACGATGCCGCCGCGGAGGTCGCGGGCCGCTCCCGCGGCACCCCGCGCATCGCCAACCGCCTGCTGCGCCGCGTCCGTGACTTCGCCGAGGTCAGGGCCGACGGCGTGATCACCCACCCGATCGCGATGGCCGCGCTCGAGGTCTACGACGTCGACGCGCTCGGCCTGGACCGGCTCGACCGCGCCGTGCTCGGCGCGCTGGTGCGCGGTTTCGGCGGGGGACCGGTGGGCGTGTCCACGCTCGCGGTCGCCGTCGGCGAGGAAGCGGCCACCGTCGAAGAGGTGTGCGAGCCGTTCCTGGTGCGCGCCGGGCTCGTCGCCCGGACCCCGCGCGGCCGGGTCGCGACCGCGGCGGCCTGGGAGCATCTCGGGCTGGTGCCCCCGCCCGATCTGGTCATCGGCGCCATCGAAGTGCGTGGGCGCGAACCGCAACCGAGCATGGACCTGCTCGACTGAGCCAGGTGGGCGAGGCGCCCGATCGTCGTCTACTGTCGGCCGGGTGGCAGTCCATGCGGTGGTGCAGCGATTCCCCGAGCCGTTGCGTTCCCTGCTCCTGAAGCATCGGGAGCTCCTGAAGTTCGCGGTCGTCGGTGCGATCACCTGGTTCATCGACACCGGCGTCGTATACGCGGTGAAGCTGACGGTGCTCGGTGACAAGCCGCTGACCGCGCGCCTGCTCGGTGCGCTGATCGCGACCATCGCCTCCTATATCCTCAACCGCGAGTGGTCCTTCCGCACCAGGGGCGGCAGGCAGCGCAGCCACGAGGCGGCGCTGTTCTTCACCGTCAGCGCCCTGGGTATCGGCGTCACGATGATCCCGCAGGCGATCTCGCTGTACGTGCTGAATCTGCGGGTGCCGCACGTGGATCCGGTGGTGCAGGCGGTGGCCAACTTCGTCTCCGGGCAGATCCTGGGCGTGCTGCTGGCGATGGCGTTCCGGTTCTGGGCGTTCCGCCGCTACGTCTTCCCCGACGACCTGCGCGAGGCCGAACTGCACAGCATCCAGGGCTGATCAGACCGCGCTCACTGCCTGCGTTCGGCGTGTTCGAGCGCGGTGGTCACCAGGTCGATGAAGGCGTCGACCTCCTCGCGGGAGTAGCCGCGGGTGCCGAGGCGGGTGTCGGTGAAGCGCACGCCGCGCACGTCGGCGGCGGTCAGGCTGCCCGGACCGTTGTGCGCCAGCGTCGCGGCGACCAGATCGAGGAAGGCGTCGACCTCTTCCTCGTGATACCCCCGCCTGCCGACCGTCGACTGGCTGAACCGCATGCGGTGCACGTCGTCGGGCGTGAGCATCTCGGCCACGTCGTCGCCGGGCCGGGCCGCGGGGACCGGGGCGCCGCCCTTCTGCCGGTACTCGAGCTCGGTCCTGACCCGGTCCAGGAAGTCGTCGACCTGGTCGGCCTGATAGCCGCGGCCACCGAACCTCGGGGCGCCGAAATGCACGTGACGGATGTCGTCGGCGGTGAGGACGCCCTGCCCGTCCAGGGTGGCCGAGACCAGTTCGAGGAACGCGTCGACCTCGTCTGCGTGGTAGCCGCGATGACCCAGGGTCGGCATGGCGAAGTGGGTGCGGCTCACATCGTCGGGCGTCACAGCGGTCATTGTGTCAGGATTGCCCTTCTATCCCACGGGTTTTCGTCATCGCGCAGCAACTCGGACGCCTTCGATGAACAGCCGCCGTACCGCGTGACTGTACACCGCGAGCAGCGCCGGATCAGGGGTTCGCATGCCGTGCACGATGCCGGCGACCACCATCCCCAGTGCGGCTTTCGCCGTGGTGGGAGTATCCAGATCGGCCCGTAGATAACCCCAGCGGACGCCGTGGTCCAGATACCCGGTGATGACGATCTCGGTGGAGTCGAGCAGCCCGAACACCCGGGCGGTGAGCTCGTCGTCGATGCCGGTCGCGTGGAGCAGCAGCAGTTGCGGCACCCGGGGATCGTCGAGCAGCACCCGGTTGAGCGATTCGCCGATCCGGTCGAGCAGCGCGGTGTACTCGTCGAGGGTGGTGGCGGTCTCGGGGCTGAGCTCGGTCGCCAGCGCGGTGAACACGCGGCTGGTCACGTCGTCGATGACGTGGTCGATGATGTCGCGCTTGTTGGCGAAGTAGCGGTAGAAGGTGCCGTGCCCGATGCCGAGGCGCACGGCGATGTCGGCGATGCCGGTGGCGTGATAGCCCTTCTCGGAGAAGCAGTCGAACGCGGTGTCGATGATCTCCCTGCGCAATTCGGCTTTGCGCTGTTCGACGCGGGCGGATGGCTTCGTCACCGGGCTGATGTTACTGTCGCCGCCGACGGAATGATGTGTCATTCTGTTACAGACACCTGATGTATGTGGAGGTTCGGCGTGGCACCTCAGTTGGACGCGGTCGTGGTCGGGGCGGGATTCGGCGGCATCGGCGCCGCGATCGAGCTCGACCGGCTCGGACTGCACGATTTCGTGATCCTCGAGCGCGAGGACGACCTGGGCGGTACCTGGCATGTGAACCGGTATCCGGGCCTGGCCGTCGACATCGCCTCGGTGACCTACTCCTATTCCTTCGAGCCGAACCCGCACTGGTCCCGGCTGTTCGCCCCCGGCGCCGAGCTCAAGAAGTACGCCGAGCACGTGGCCGACAAGTACGACCTGCGCAGGCGGATGCGGTTCGGCACCGTCGTCGACGGCGCCCGCTGGGACGAGGACAACCAGCAGTGGGTGGTCTCGATCGCCGGCGGGGAGACCGTGACGGCGCGCTACCTGCTCGCGGCGACCGGCTTCCTGTCCCAGCCCTACACCCCGCCGTTCCCCGGGATCGAGTCCTTCGCGGGCAAGATCATCCACACCACCGACTGGGACGCCGACTACGACCTGACCGGGCGCAAGGCCGCGATCATCGGCACCGGCGCGACCGCTGTCCAGTTGGTGCCCGAGGTGGCCGAGCGGGTCGCCGCGCTGACCGTCTTCCAGCGCACACCCATCTGGGTGGTGCCCAAGGTGGACGCCCCGATCCCCGGCGCCGTCCAGGAGCTGTTCGCCAAGGTGCCGCTCACCCAGAAGGCGGCCCGGCTGGTCAACACGAGCATGCTCGAGGCGCTGATGGTCGTCGGCGTGCTGCACTACGCGCAGGCCAAGCCGCTGAACAAGGCGGCCGCCATGCTGGCCAAGGCGCACCTGTTCGCCCAGGTCCGGGACAAGGAGACCAGGGCCAAGCTCACCCCGCACTACGACTTCGGCTGCAAGCGCCCGACCTTCTCCAACCGGTACTTCACGACGTTCAACAAACCGCACGTGCGGCTGGAGACGAACTCGATCGACCACGTCGAACCCGACGGCATCGTCACCGCCGACGGGCACAAGACCGAGATCGACACGCTGCTGCTGGCCACCGGCTTCAACCTGTGGGACGTGAACTTCCCGGCCATCGAGATCGTCGGCCGGGACGGGGTGAACCTCGGAAAGTTCTGGCGCGACAACCGCTTCCAGGCCTACGAGGGCATCACCGTGCCCAAGTTCCCCAACTTCCTCAGCCTCAACAGCCCCTACTCCTACAGCGGGCTGTCGTACTTCACGACCATCGAGGCGCAGATGAAGCACATGGGCAGGCTGTTCACCGAGTTGTTCCGGCGCGGCGAACAGACCTTCGAGGTCACCGAGCGGGCCAACGCCGAGTTCCTGGACCGGGTCACCGACAAGCTGGGCTCCTCGGTGTTCTACGGCGGCGACTGCGCCACCGCCCGCAGCTACTACTTCAACCAGCACGGTGAGGCGGCGCTGCTGCGCCCGACCAGCACCGCGAACGCGCACCGTGAGGCGGTCACCTTCCCGCTCGACGACTACACCTACGGCCGCACCGCCTGAGCGGCGCGCGGAGGGAGAGACGGTGTCCGGTGTGTCGTCGCGGCGGGGAACTGGCAGACTGTCAGGCGTACATGCACGTCCACCACTGACTAGGGACTGACTTCGACGATGGACTTCCTGTTTCCGCTGCTGATCCTCGCCCTGCTCGTGCCGATGTTCTTCGGTATCCGCAAACAGAAGCGGGAGGCCGAGAAGGTCTCGTCGATGCAGGAGGGTCTGAAGGTCGGTGACCAGGTCGTCACCACGTCGGGCCTGTACGGCACCGTCGTCGACCTCGACGACACCACCGTCGACCTGGAGATCGCCGAGGACGTCGTCACCACCTGGCTGCGTCAGGCGATCCGCGAGGTGCGGGCCGACGAGCAGGCGGTCGAGGAGACCACCCCCGCGACCGACGCCGCCGTCGAGGAGTCCGCGGAGCAGACCGAGACCCGGCTGACCAAGGACTGATCGCACTCCCTCGTCGCCGGTGCCCCGCATTGCGGCAGGCACCGGCGCGGGCATCGTCGTGCCCACCCGTTCCGACCTCGACTTCCGCCTAGGAGATGACCTGCTGTGCCACCTTCCCAAGGATCGGCGCATCCGTACCGGTTGCTCGGCGTCTACGCCGCGCTGCTGGCCGTGATCTACGCGCTGGTGTTCTTCACCGGTGACCATTCCCCCACGCCCAAGCTCGGCATCGACCTGCAGGGCGGTACCCGCGTCACCCTGACCGCGCGCACCCCCGACGGCAGCAGGCCCAGCCAGGACAGCCTGAAGAAGGCCCAGGAGATCATCGAGAACCGTGTCAACGGCCTCGGTGTCTCCGGCTCCGAAGTGGTCATCGACGGCGACAACCTCGTCATCACGGTGCCCGGTGAGGACAGCCAGCAGGCCCGCGCGCTGGCCACCACCGCCAAGCTCTACATTCGGCCGGTGCTGGCCGCGACGCAGCCGCAGGCCGGTGGCGCCGCGCCGCAGGTGCCGCCCGCCCAGGGCGGGACGCCGACCACGAGCGCGCCCGCGCCCGGCGAGACGTCGGCCCCCGCGACCGGTGAGACCACCGCTCCCGCGGCAGGCGAGCCGACCACGCCGGCCCCGCAGTCGCGGGTGTTCCCGGCGCAGGCACCGCCGACGCCGACCCCGGCACCTGGCGGCACCTCCGTCCAGCAGCAGCAGGCCAAGGAGATCGCCGACGCCAAGGCGCTGCGGCAGAGCACCGACCAGGCCGTGCAGCAGGTCGCCATGGCGAGCATGGACTGCACCAAGCCCGACCCGCTGGCAGGCAACGACGACCCGGCGCTGCCGCTGGTCACCTGCTCGCAGGACGGCACCGAGGTGTTCCTGCTCGGCCCGAGCCGCATCGACGGCCAGGAGATCGCCGACGCGACCTCCGGCCTGAACTCCCAGCAGGCCCGGCACGAGGTGAACCTCGAGTTCAAGTCCGCGGGCGCGGATGCCTGGCAGGCGCTGACCGGTGAGTACGTCTACAAGCGGGTCGCGTTCGTGCTCGACTCGAAGGTCGTCAGCGCGCCGCAGGTGCAGCAGGGTCCGCAGATGGGTGGTCGCACCTCGATCTCGGGCAGCTTCACCGCCGACAGCGCGTCCGAGCTGGCCAACACGCTCAAGTACGGCTCGCTGCCGCTGTCGTTCCAGACCTCGGAGGCGGAGACCGTCTCGGCGACGCTGGGCCTGTCCTCGCTGAAGGCGGGTCTGCTCGCGGGCGCCATCGGCCTGATCGCGGTGCTGCTGTACTGCCTGCTCGTCTACCGGATGCTCGGCCTGATCGCCGGGTTCTCGCTGATCGCGGCCGGTGCCGCCGTCTACGGCATCATCGTGCTGCTCGGGCGCTGGATCGGGTTCACCCTCGACCTGGCGGGCATCGCCGGTCTGATCATCGGTATCGGCCTCACCGCCGACTCGTTCGTCGTGTTCTTCGAGCGCATCAAGGACGAGATGCGCGAGGGCCGCAGTTTCCGCTCGGCGGTGCCGCGCGGCTGGGCCAGGGCGCAGCGCACCAACCTGTCCGGTAAGACGGTCAGCCTGATCGCCTCGGTCGTGCTGTACCTGCTCGCCGCCGGCCAGGTGAAGGGCTTCGCCTTCACCCTCGGTATCACCACCGTCCTCGACGTGATCGTGCTCTACCTGGTCACCGCGCCGCTGATGATGATCGTCTCGCGCTCGCCGTTCTGGGCGAAGCCGTCGGTGAACGGTCTCGGCTCGGTGCAGCAGATCGCCAGGGAGCGCGCCGCGGGCCAGCCAAGGCCGAAGGAGATGTCACGATGACCAACGCCCATCCCACCGACGAGTCGGTGTACCTGGACCAGGCCGAGGCGTCGCAGGCCCCGAAGCACGGGTTCTTCGAGCGGCTCTACACCGGCACCGGCGGTTTCCCCATCGTCAGCCGCCGCAAGCTGTTCTACGGCATCGCGGCGGCCCTGCTGCTGATCTCGGTGCTGAGCATCGCGGTGCGCGGCTTCACCCTCGGCATCGACTTCGCCGGCGGTTCGCGCATCCAGATCCCCGCCGCCGACATCTCCACCCAGCAGGTGGAGGACGTCTACGCGCAGACCCTCGGCCACGGCCCGGTGTCGGTGCAGAAGGTCGGCTCCGGTGCCTCGGCCACCATCCAGGTGCGCTCGGAGACCCTGGACGCGGCGCAGACCGAGCAGGTCCAGACCGCGCTGTTCGAGGCGTTCCAGCCGAAGGACTCCGACGGCCAGGTCAGCCGCAACGCGATCAGCATCGCCGAGATCAGTGAGACCTGGGGCGGGCAGATCACCAACAAGGCGCTGATCGCGCTCGGGGTGTTCGTCGCGCTCACGATGATCTACATCGCGATCCGCTTCGAGCGGGACATGTCGGTCGCGGCCATCGTGTCGCTGTTCTTCAACCTCATCGTCACCGCGGGCATCTATTCGCTGGTCGGCTTCGAGGTGACCCCCGCCGCGGTGATCGGTCTGCTCACGATTCTGGGTTACGTGCTCTACGACAACGTGGTCGTCTTCGACAAGGTCGAGGAGAACACCCGTGGCGTGCTGCACCTGAACAAGCGCACCTATGCCGAGCAAGCCAACCTCGCCGCCAACCAGACGCTCATGCGGTCGATCAGCACCACCGTCATCGGCATCCTGCCGATCATCGGCATGCTGGTGATCGCGGTCTGGCTGCTCGGCGTCGGCACGCTCAAGGACCTCGCGCTGGTGCAGCTGGTCGGCATGATCGTCGGCGCCTACTCGTCGATCTTCCTCGCCGTTCCGGTGCTGGTGTCGATCAAGGAGCGTTGGGGTCCGGTGGCCGCGCACACCAAGAAGGTGCTGGCCAAGCGTGCCGCAGGTCCGGCCGCCCGGGTACCGGTGGGTGCCGCCGCCGGTGCGCCGCGTGGTCCGCGTCCGAGCGATGCCGGGGCGCCGCGGCCGGGTGCCCGGCCCAGCGGGAAGCGGCACAAGAGAAGGAACTGACGGCGACAGCAGGGGGTCTCATCATGCGACGCGGCACGATACGACTGATCACCGTCCTGGCCACGGCGGCCCTGGGCACCGGCCTGGTGGCCGGCTGCTCGAGCAAGAACCAGGTGCCCTCCATCGGGTACGCCGTCGACGCGGCGGTCGCCAGCTACAACGGCGGCAGCACGCTCGGCGCGACCAGCGGCGCGGCCGCGGTGTTCGGCCGGGTGCTCACCGGGTTCTTCTACACCGGACCGGACGGTCAGCAGGTCGCCGACACCGACGCGGGCACCGCGAAGGAAGTGCCGGGCGAGACGCAGACCGTGCAGTACCGGCTCAACCCGGACGGGGTGTACTCCGACGGCGTGAAGACCTCCTGCGACGATCTGGTGCTCGCCTGGTCGGCGCGCTCGGGCCGGTTCACCCGGCCGGGCGAGCGCGGCCCGGTCCCGCTGTTCGACGCGGCGAGCACCGCCGGTTACGCCGACATCGAGCGGGTCGACTGCCAGCCGGGTTCCAAGGACGCCACCGTGGTGTTCCGCCCCGGCAGGCACTACCTGCCGTGGCGGACGCTGTTCACCGCCGCCGAGCTGATGCCGGCGCACGTGGTGGCACAGGCCGTCGGCGTGCCCAGCGTGGTGAGCGCCCTGCAGACCGGAGACGGTGCCGTGCTGGGCCGCATCGCCGACTTCTGGAACGCGGGCTGGACCATGAAGGCGGGCTCGCTCGACCTGACCAAGTTCCCGTCCTCGGGGCCGTACCGGATCGAATCCTTCACCGCGAAGGACGGTCTGGTCCTGGTCGCGAACGAGAAGTGGTGGGGCAGCCCGCCGGCGACCAGCCGGATCGTGGTGTGGCCCAAGGGCACCGACTACGCGGCGAAGGCGAAGGAGAACGCGTTCGGCGTCGTCGATCTGGGTGCCGGTTCGGTCGCCGACCTGACGCTCGACGGTTTCGACGAACAGACCGTCGCCAGCCGGAGCGCCGAGCAGCTCGTGCTCGCCACCGCCGGGGTGTTCGGTCCCGTCGAGGTCCGTCGCGCGTTCGCCCAGTGTGTGCCGCGCCAGGCACTGTTCGACACCCTCGGCAAGGCCGGGGACCCGCCGAAGAGCGGCCTGGGCGCCGGTCCGCTCAACGCTCATGTCGTGCAGCAGGACTCGCTGTACTACCCGGCCGTGATCGGCGGGGCCGACCGCTACAAGGGCGCCGACATCCCGGCCGCGACGGCGACGCTGGCCTCGGCCCGTGCCCCCCAGCCGACCGTCCGGATCGGTTACCAGGCCCCGGACGCGCGTCGGGCGAAGACCGTCGCCATGATCGCCGAGTCCTGCCGCGGGGCGGGGATCACCGTGGTCGACGCGGGCGCACCGGATTTCACCCCGGCCAGGCTGGCCGAGGGCGCGGTCGACGCGGTGCTTGGTGGCACCGCGGCCGTCCCCGGCCCGGCCGGATCGACCACTGGGGTGGCCGCGTTCGCGGCGTTGCGGGCCGGTAACGGCCTCGATGTCGGTGGGTTCGCCAACGGTCGCTACGATGCGATCACCGATCAGCTTGCGGGCGAGACGAACTCGACCGTGACGCTGAATCTGCTGACCGAGGCCGAGAACCTGCTGTGGGCGCAGCTGCCGAGCATCCCGTTGTTCGCGACGCCGCGCCTGATCGCCTTCGGCAACGGCATGCAGAACGGGATCGCCGGGCCGACCCAGGCCGGAACCGGGTGGAACATGGATCGCTGGGTGTTGCAGCGATGAGCAGTGGTGACAGTCACGCGGGGCGTGACCGTGAGGGAGAGGTGTCGATGAGCAAGCACGCGGTGGTCGAGTCCGACGACCAGGTCAGCGCGCGGACCGGCAAGGCCGCCGACGCGGTGTCGCGGTTGACCCGCTGGCACGACGACTTCCCCACGCCGGGTGTGCGTTTCGCCGATCTGACCCCGGTGTTCGCCGACGCCGAGGGCTTCCGCGCGGTCATCGACTGCTTCGCCGCCGTCGCCCCCGACGCCGACATCGTCGCCGGGGTGGACGCGCGTGGCTTCCTGCTCGGCGCGGGTGTCGCGGCCACCCTCGGCACCGGTGTGCTCGCCATCCGCAAGGGCGGCAAGCTGCCGCCGCCGGTGGTGTCGCGCGAGTACCAGCTCGAATACGGTTCCGCCGCACTGGAAATCCCGGCCGACGGGGTCGAGCTCGCGGGCAAGCGCATCCTGCTGCTCGACGACGTGCTCGCCACCGGCGGCACGCTCGCTGCCGCGGCCGCGCTGTTCACCGAGGTCGGCGCCGAGGTGGTCGCCGCCGCCGTCGTCCTGGAGCTCGAGTTCCTGAAGGGCCGCGAGCACCAGGGCGACTACCCGGTGACCTCGATCGTCAAGCTCTAGCCGCGCGCCACATCAGCCACAGCGGCGGGCCGCCGGGGATCCGGATCTCGTCGGTGACGGTGAAGCCGAAGCGCTCGTAGTACGGCACGTTGTCGGGGTTGCTGGATTCGAGGTAGGCGGCCGCGCCCTCGGCGTCGATCCGGTCGAGCCGGGAGCGCAGCAGGGTGTGGCCGTAGCCCGCGCCGCGATCCTCGGGGCGGGTGCCGATCATCGCCAGGTACCAGTGCGGGGTCGACGGGTGATGCTGTTTGAGCAGGTCGCCGACCGTTCTGCCCGCCCCGACGCGACGCCCGAAGGCGCGGATCAGGCCGGGCACGACGCGCAGTTCGGCGCTCGCGGCGGGCTGGCGCTCCGGCGGCGTCCACAGCGCGGCGCCCGCGACGGAACCGTCGGGGCGGACGGCGAGGTCGGAGGCGTCGGCGGGGAAGAAGATGTGGCGGGCCATGGTGCCGAAGAACCGGGGCAGGCCGACGGCGCGCCGGTGCTCGTCGGGCAGGATCCAGCTCATCACCGGGTCGTGCTGGAACGCGGCACCGAGGGCGTCGGCGGCGGCCCGCACGTCTCCCGGTGTGGCGGCGCGTAGTCGTTTCGGCTCCGTCATCACGGTCCTCCGATCACAGGTCCAGCCTTCGTCGGCTGAGAATCGCCCTGGCGTCCAGGCTAGCCGTGACGACGAGCGGTAGCGGACGGGGCCGAACGGTCCTGCGCCCGATCGAACGCCGTCGGGTGAGCGGGCTCACCATGCCGGAAAAGGGGTGGCGCGAAGGTGCGGTGCGGTGCTATCAATGAGTGGTCTTGTTCCCGGCGATCGGAGTCATGCGTTGATTTCTTGAGGTAGCGCTCCCGGACGGTCCGCACTCTGCGCACCGTGTATCCGTCGCACCTCAAGGGGATCCGTATGACCTCTCTTTCTTTTTCCGATCTGTCCTTCCACTGGCCGGACGGCACCGTCGTGTTCGACGGGCTCGACGCCGTCGTCGGACCGGGCCAGATCGGCCTGGTCGGCAGCAACGGCGCGGGCAAATCCACCCTGATGCGGCTGATCACCGGCGCGTTGCGCCCGAACCGTGGCTCGATCACGGCGCCCGGCCGGATCGGCTACCTGCGCCAGGACCTCGGCATGCAAGCGCGACAGCGAGTGGAGACCGTGCTCGGCATCGCCGAAGTGCGTGCCGCGCTGCACCGCATCGAGCGCGGCGAGGGCACACCCGAGGACTTCGACACCGTCGGCGTGCACTGGCAGATCGAGGACGAGGCGATCGCGCTGCTCGGCAAGCTGGGCCTGGACTATGTCGCCGGTTCCGTCGCCGACCTGGACCGCACCCTCGACACGCTCTCCGGCGGCGAGACCGTGCTGCTCGGACTGGTCGCCGAACTCCTGCGCGAGCCCGACGTACTGCTGCTCGACGAGCCGACCAACAACCTCGACGCGGTCGCGCGCACGCGCCTCTACGAGGTCATCCGGCAGTTCCCCGGCACGGTCGTGGTGGTGAGCCACGACCGGGAACTGCTGGACCGGATGGACGGCATCGCCGAGTTGCGAGCGGGCGAGATCCGTTCCTTCGGCGGCAATTTCACCGAGTACGAACGGATCGTCGAGCAGGAACAGGAGGCGGCCCGCGCGGCGGTGCGCGACGCGCGCAGCGATGTCCGCAAGCAGGCCCGCGAGCTGGTCGAGGCGCGGACCAAGCTGGACCGCAGGCAGCGGTTCGCGCAGAAGATGCAGGACAACAAGCGGGTGCCGAAGATCGTGGCGGGGTTGCGCAAGAACGCCGCCGAGGTGTCGGCGGGCAAGCTGCGCACCTCGCACATCGAGAAGCTCGATTCCGCGCGCGAAACCCTCGACCACGCCGAGGAATTGGTGCGCGCGGACCGGGAGATCCGGATCGACCTGCCGGGGACCCGGCTGTATCCGGGGCAGGACGTCGTCACGCTCGAGCAGGCGCGGCTGGCCAACGGTCCGGTGGTGGACCTGCGGGTGAGCGGACCGGAGCGGATCGCGCTCACCGGGCGCAACGGTGCGGGCAAGTCCACGCTGCTGCGCCGGATCGTCGAGGAACAGCCGAAGGTGCCGTGGCGGTTGCTGCCCCAGCGGCTCGACGTGTTCGACGAGACGCGCAGCGTGTTCGACAATGTCGCCGATGCCGCGCCGCACGCGAGTGCCGAGCAGATCCGAGGTCAGCTGGCGCGCTTCCTGTTTCGCGGTGCCGACGCCGATATCGCGGCCGCGGCGCTGTCGGGCGGGGAGCGGTTGCGGGCCGCGCTGGCGACCCTGCTGCTCGCCGAACCGGCGCCGAAACTGCTGATGCTCGACGAGCCGACCAACAACCTCGACCTGCCCAGCCTGGGGCACCTGACCCAGGCGCTGGCGAGTTTCGAGGGCGCGCTCATCGTGGTCAGCCACGACGCGCGGTTCCTCGACGACATCGGGGTGACCCGCACCCTCGAGCTCACGCCCGAGGGACTGGTCGAGTAGCGGGGGCTACCGCGCGGCGGCCCGGCGGATGACCGCCGGGTACCGGAGCATGGTCGGCCCCAGCCACAGCGCGACCGCGGTGATCGCGAGCCAGGGCCGCAGGTGCGGGCGCATCCGGTGGATGCGCCCGTCCGGGGCGAGGTCGAGCACCATCGCCTCGGTCATCCGCAGCGGGCCGAACCTGGCCTCGCCCAACAGGATCCGGGTGTCGCCCGAGCCGATGGTGTCGGTCCAGCGCAGCTCGGCGATCGCGCGGTAGATCAGCGTCAGCAGCGGGGCGAGGTCGGCGCGGCCGCGGAACACCAGCCGGCCCGAGACCGGCGAGACGAGTTCGGCGTCCTCGGTCAGGGTGTCGAGCAGGGCGGGGATGTCGTTGGCGGTGGTGGCGTGGCGGAACCGGGCGACCGGATCGCCCACCTGGCTGTCTGCGAGTGCGTCGGTCACGATCGCACTCCTTCCTCACGGACGGAATTCCCGGACAACCCGACCGTAACCAGGTAGCTTGCAAAAAGCAATGGACTACGATGGCGGTATGGCCAAGACGGAGTTCGCCGACATCGTGTGCTCGATCGCCCGCACGGTGGGCATCGTGGGGGAGCGGTGGACCCCGCTGATCCTGCGCGACCTGTTCCTCGGCATCACCCGCTTCGAGGATCTGCGCCGCGACCTCGGCATCGCCTCCAACGTCCTCGCCGATCGCCTGCGCACGCTGCGCGACAACGAGATCGTGGAAGCCCGTGTCTATCAAGACAATCCGGTCCGCACCGAATACGTCCTCACCGAACGCGGCCGCGATCTCTACCCCGTCCTGACGATGCTCCTTGCCTGGGGCGACCGCTGGCTGTCCGCCCCCGACGGCCCACCCCTGCACGTCGTCCACCGCGACTGCGGCCACATCACCGAGGGCGTCGTCGTCTGCCACCACTGCGCCACCCCCCTCACCGCCACCAACGTCACCTGGCACCCCGGCCCCGGCGGCCGCCCCGGCCCCGGCGCCACCCTCATCGGCCACCACCTCACCCCGCTGCCCGACTCGTCGGGCAGCGGGTGATCGGGTGGCGTCAGGCCAGGAGGTCGGCTGCTCGGTTGACTTCGAGTGCCTTGCGGAGCCATCGCTGGAGCTGGTCGAGATCGTCGCAGCTCATAATCCGCTCGCGGACCTCGGCGGGTACGGCGATCCCGCGGGCGTCGAGCACTGTCAGCACGGATTTGGCCTCGCCACGGGCCTCGCCCTGAGCCTCGCCTTCCGCGAAGTACCTGCGGGCGAACTCGCTGCGATATTCGTAGCCTTGGAGCCCGGCGGCCATCAGTGCCTCCCACTCGGATCGCGCTGCGGCGGGCAGCGTCGACAGGATGAAGTCATAGTACAGCGCAGCCCGGTCGCCACCCAGGGCGCCGAGGGCTGCGAGCAGGGCTTTCCAGATCTCGCGGTGGTCGGGATGTCGCGCGTGTGCCAGGGCGGACAGCACCGCCAGCTCGGGTAGGTCGACCGCCGCGTCGAGGTCGGTGACCACCGGGACTCCCGCCGGGTCGAGCACCAGTGGGGACAATCCCACCGACGGATTGCCGTACCCGAGATCGATCGGTTTCGCGGCCCAGCGCGCGGTCCTGGTATCAGGGCACACGACCAGCAAGAGCGTCGGGCAGCGGAGGCGGGCGCGCAGCGAGGCGACGTAGACCGGCCAGGACCACCGTTTGTCGGGGTCCGGTCGCAATTGGACCTCGACGACCACGGCCGGGATCCGCTCGCCGCCACGATGGAACGCGACCACCGCGTCGGCGTGATATTCGGTCGGTGCCGGGACTGTCGCGTCGCCGGGCGCGGTGGTGTCGGTGCAGGGCGAATCGGCTGGGGCTCTTGACGATCGTTGTTTTGGTTGAATAGACTAAAAGCACGCTGACGAAAGGGAGTGGTTCTGATGGGGTATGGGCATTGGGATGACAGTGCGTACCTGGCGGGGAAGACGTTTCGGGCGCGGGCGGGGGAGGACGATTTCGGGTATACCGCGCAGATGCGGGAGCGGCCGTATGACACGTGGTGCGCGCATCCGTTGCTGGATCCGTTCGGGGTGGGGAAGCGGGAGTGCCGGGATTCGGCCGAGCACGGGAACTCGCTGCCGGTGGCCGTGCTGTTCGATGTCACCGGGTCGATGGGGCGGGTGCCGCGGATCATGCAGGACAAGCTCGGCAAACTGCACGGACTGCTGAAGAACAAGGGCTACGCGGAGGATCCGCAGATCCTGTTCGGGGCGATCGGCGACGCCGACACCGATCGGGTGCCGTTGCAGATCGGGCAGTTCGAATCCGACAACCGGATGGACGAGCAGCTGCGGGCCGTTCTGCTCGAGGGCGGCGGGGGCGGGCAGAAGTCCGAAAGCTACGAGCTGGCCGCCTATTTCATGGCACAGCACGTCGCGACCGACGCGTGGGACAAGCGTGGGAAGCGGGGCTACCTGTTCATCATCGGCGACGAGCTGAACAAGCCGCGGCTGGCGGCTCGCCACATCAGGGCGGTCATCGGCGATCACGTGCGGCGCGATGTGTCGGTGGAGTCGATCTATCGCGAGCTGGCCGAACGCTGGCACGTGTACTACATCCTGCCGAATCAGTCGTCGTACTACCGGGATCCGGAGATCGCCGAGCACTGGCGCGGCCTGCTCGGCCAGAACTTCCTGAAGCTCGACGACCCCGGCGCGGTCTGCGAACTGATCGCGTTGACCATCGGGCTGGGTGAGGACCGGGTCGATGTCGACACCGGCCTGGCCGACCTGCGCGATGTCGGGTCGGTCGACGAGGCCGACGCGGTGAGCCGGGCTCTCGGCGCGCAGCCGCCCAGGGGCGTCCGCGCCCTGCCGCCCGGCAAGTGACACACGAAAAGGGAAGGGGTACAGCCGTGTTCGACACCGAACACCTCGTCGTCGTCGATCTGGGCTTCGGCGACGCGGGTAAGGGCGCGACGGTGGACTGGCTGTGCGCACCCGAGGCGGACCTCGGGGTGGCGGCGGTCGTGCGGTTCAACGGTGGTGCGCAGGCCGCGCACAATGTCGTCGCCGACGGCCGCCACCACACCTTCGCCCAGTTCGGCGCGGGCACCTTCCACGATGTGCCGACCGTGCTCTCGCGGCACATGCTCGTGGAGCCGATCGCGCTCGCCGCCGAATCCGAGCGGCTCGCGGCACTGGGGGTGCGCGATCCGCTGGGGCTGCTCGCCGTCGACGGCCGGGCCCTGCTCACCACGCCGATCCACATCGCGGCGAACCGTGCCCGCGAGGACGCGAGGGGTTCCTCGCGGCACGGTTCCTGCGGTCGGGGCATCGGCGAAACCGCCTGGTACGCACTGGAGCACGACGCGCCGACGGTCGCCGACTGCCGAACGCCCACGATTCTGCGCGCCAAGCTGGACCGGCTGGCCGCGCACTACGACGCGCTGATCGGGCCCAGCGCGCACGGCTACGAATCGGTCGACGCGCTGGTGGCGATGTACCGCGATTTCGCCGGCGCGGTCCGCGTCAGCGACGACGGCGAGCTCACCCGCGCCGCGGCGCGGGGCAGGCTCGTCTTCGAAGGGGCGCAGGGGGTGCTGCTCGACGAGTGGCGCGGACTGCATCCGCACACCACGTGGTCGACGGTGGAGCCGCGCCATGCCCGCGCTCTGATCGCCGGGGTCGGGGGCACGGCCAGGGTGCTCGGCGTCACCCGCACCTATATGACCAGGCACGGCGCGGGCCCGCTGCCGACCGAAGCGCCGCTGGGACACCCGGAGCCGCACAACGGCACCGGTCCCTATCAGGGCGCGTTCCGGCAGGGGCACCTCGATCCGATCCTGCTGCGCTACGCCGTCGAGGTCTGCGGTGGGATCGACGGGCTGGTGGTCAACCATCTCGACGCGCCCGGAACCCTCGGTGCCGCAGCGGCATACGACACCGCGGCGGGTCGGGTCACCGAGCTGAGGCCCGGCCCATGGCGTGATCTCGAGCACCAGCAACGACTCACCGACCGGCTGTCCGCGGCGACCCCGGTGCTCGAACCCGTCGTCGGCGATCCGGCGGACTGGCTCGCCCGCCGCCTCGGTGTGCCGGTCGTGCTGACCGGGCACGGGCCGGACCGGCGGGACCGCAGGGTGCGCCGACCTGTGCTCGGCGCGACCGCCGGGGACCGCGTCGCGACGGCCGCCCGGTCCGCGTGAGCGAATCCAGGGCGCCGGGCCGGCCGTGGCATGAGCTCGGCGGCGGTCTCCGCACGGCGGACACGCGCCGCCCGCCGACGTCGGCGTGGGTTCCCATTCGGCGCGGGATTCCGGCAGGATGGGACGACGTGGAGCAATCCGTCGTATCGATCGATGTCGTCACGTTGCGGTGCTGGGAGACCGACAGCGCGGTGCGCGTCGGGATCGCCGCCCGCGAGTTCGAACCGTTCACCGGCGAACTCGCGCTGCCCGGTGTGCTGCTCGGCCGGGGCGAGCGGCTGGCCGAGGCCGCGCGGCGGGCGGTGCACACCAAGCTGGGCGTGCCGGTCGAGGCGATCGGCGCGGTCGGTCAGCTGGTCACCTTCGACGAACCGCATCGCGATCCGCGCGGGCCGACGCTGTCGATCGCCATGTGGGCGGTCGTCGCCGAGCACGAGGGAACGGCCGAGTGGGTGGAGTTCGACGCGGTGCCCCCGCTGGCCTTCGACCACAACCGGATCGTCGAGACCAGCCGGAGTCTGCTCGCCGGTCTGCTGTGGAAGGACCGGACGCTGACCAGGGCGCTGGCGGGCGCTGAGTTCCCCGCCACCCGCGCGGTCGAGCTGAGCACCTCGCTGCACGGCACGCGCCCCGACCCCGCCAACCTCAATCGCACCCTGGCCGCGATCCCGGGGCTGGACCGCACCGGTGAGCGGCGGCGGGTGAAGGCCACCGGCAGGCCCGCGGTCGTGTGGGCCTTCGACGTCACCGAGAACTAGCCGGGCAGGTCGTAGACGGCGTAGGTCCGGCGCAACACCGGGTAGGACACATTGCGCACGGGCACCCCGCCCGCGGTCTGCCCGCACTCGCTGCCCGCGTGGGCGTGCCCGTGTAGCGCGAGCGTGGCGCGTCCCGCGTCGATCGCCTCGCCCGTGGCGTGACATCCCAGGCCGGGATAGATGGACGTGGGCTCGCCGACGAGGGTGTCGACGACGGGGGCGAAGTGGGTGAGGGCGATCCGGGTGGGGCAGTCCAGGCGCTCGAGCGCCGCGCGCAGGCGTGCGGCGTCGACCGGGCCGCGGCGCATCCTGGCCCGATGCTCGGCCGATCCCGTCTCGGGATCACCGGGATGGCCGGGGAAGCCGCCCGATCCGCCCATCACCCCGGCGACCCCGACCCGCTGCCCGCGGATCGTCAGCGTCGTCGAATCACCGTCCAGCACAACGACACCGGTCTCGGTGAGCCGGCGGGTGATGAACTCGCCGCGGTTCTCGTCGTGGTCGTGGTTGCCCAGGACGGCGAGCACCGGAATCGGGAGATCGGCCAGTTCGGCGCAGAGCAACTCGGTGTTGGCCCTGGTTCCGCCCTCGGTGAGGTCACCGCCGAGGAGCAGCAGGTCGGCGTGGCGGTCCAGGTCGAGGAAGCCGGGCCGGAACTTCCCGGCGACGGCCGGTCGCAGATGCAGGTCGGCGGTGGCGGCGAGACGGATCGGCGCGATGTTCCCCACCCGCCAAGCAGGCCACAGCGGTGCGCGGCTGTCAATGCGATTCCCCGCGCCACCCCAGGGGGCGGGAGTGCCCACCCTGAGGGTTCGGCGGGTGGCCCCTGAGGTCTCTTCCGGTGCGCGGCCGAGGAGCGCAGAGTAGTAGCTACGCCCCCGAACCCTCCGAAGGAACCACGACATGCAGTCGAGCTACGTGCACCACGTCAGGCAGCAGTTCTCCCGGTACGCGGACACCCGTTCCTACATCTACCTGCGGGAATCCGGGCGCGACCTGGTCGAGGAGGTCGTCACCTACCGCGAGCTCGACCGTGACGCCCGCGCGTTTGCCCAGTGGTTGTCGCAGCAGCCGGAGGCCGCCCAGCCGGTGGTGCTGCTCTACCTCGACGGCATGGCTTTCCTGCGGGCCTTCCTCGGCTGCCTGTACGCCGGTGTCGTCGCCGTTCCGGCGCCGCTGCCGCACGAGGACCGGGCCGCGCAGCGGGTGCGCGGCGTCATCGCCGACTCCGGCGCGCAGCTGGTGCTCACCACCACCGACTTCGCACCGCTCGTCGAGTCCACCACCGGCGCGACCGTCGTCGCCACGGACCAGCCGCTCGGCGACGCCGACGCCTGGCAGTTGCCCGAGATCGACCTCGGCACCATCGCCTTCCTGCAGTACACCTCGGGATCGACCGGCACGCCCAAGGGCGTCGTCGTCACGCACCGCAATCTGCTGCACAACGAGGCCGCGATCGTCGCGGGCGGGATGACCGAGGGGTCGACCGGCGTCAGCTGGATTCCGCAGTTCCACGACATGGGCCTGATCGGCATGCTGCTCGGCGCCGCCTACGTGGGCGCGAACCTGGTGTTCATGGCGCCCACGACGTTCATCAAGCGCCCGGTGCGCTGGCTGCAGGTCATCGACCGGTACCGGGCGACCTACACCGCCGCCCCGAACTTCGCCTACGACCTGATCCTGCGCCGGGTCAGCGACGAGCAACTCGCCGAACTCGACCTGAGCAGCCTCGAGGCCGCCCTCAGCGGCGCCGAGCCGGTGCGGGCCCGCACGATCGAGGCGGTGCTGGAGCGTTTCGCGCCCGCCGGGCTGCGTCCCACCGCGTTCCTGCCCGCCTACGGGATGGCCGAGGTGACGCTGCTGGCCAGCTCCGCGGCGATGGGCGCGGCTCCGGTGTACTACGACCGGCCGGGCGACGCCCCGCTGGTCGGCTGTGGCCGCGCGGCCGACGGCCTCGAGATCCGGATCGTCGACCCGTCGACCCTGGAAGAACTGCCGGACGGCGCCACCGGGGAGATCTGGGTCCGCGGGGACAGCGTCGCCGCCGGGTACTGGAACCGGCCCGCCGAGACCCGCGCGACCTTCGACGCCCACCTCGGCACCGAGGGACCGTTCCTGCGGACCGGCGATCTCGGCCTGCTCCACGACGGCGACCTGTTCGTCGCGGGCCGCCTCAAGGACCTGCTGATCGTCAACGGCCGCAATGTCCACCCGGCCGATGTGGAGGAACGCGTGCAGGAACTGCACCCCGCGCTGGCGGGCAACGCGGGCGCGGTGGTCTCGGTGGACGTGCTCGACAAGGAACGGCTGGTCGTGATGCAGGGCGTGCGGCCGGACCTGCTCGGTGACACCACGCTCGCCGAGCTGACCTCCGCGATCAAGATCGCGGTGGCCCGCGGCTTCGATGTGCCCGCCCCGAACGTCGTGCTCGTCGCCGCCCGCTCCGCGCGCTCGGTGCATCGCACCACCAGCGGCAAGATCCAGCGCGGCTCGATGCGCGAGGCGTTCCTGACCCACAGTCTCGAACGGGTACTGCACGAGGACCTCGAACCGGCGCTCGACCACGCGCTGACCATCTGATCGACACCGACCAGCCAGGAGCCGACCATGTTCCGCACCACCACCGCCCACCCGTCGACCTCGATCCAGGACTGGCTCGTCGAGCGGGTCGCCGACTACACCGACCGCGCCCCGCACCAGGTGGATCCGTCGATCCCGCTGGCCGAGCTCGGCATGGACTCCGTCTCGGCGGTCTCGCTGTGCGGGGAGATCGAGGACCGCTGGTCCCTCGAGATCGACCCCACGCTGGTCTTCGACTATCCGACCATCGCCGCGATCGCCGGCTATCTCGCCGACGAGTTCGCCTACGCGGCATGAACGGTCAGCGCCCGGAGGCGGCGGCATGAGCGATATCGCGATCGTCGGGCTGGATTGCCGCTTTCCGCAGGCGGCCGATCCGGCGGCGCTGTGGCAGCTGTTGCTCGACGGCCGGGACGCGATCTCAGCGGTGCCCGCGAATCGCTGGCACGCCGAGGACTTCCACGATCCGGCGGGCGGGCCGGGCACCATCAACACCCACAGCGGCGGATTCATCGACGACGCCGACGCGTTCGATCACGAGTTCTTCGGGATCACCCCGCACGAGGCCGAGACGATGGACCCCCAGCAGCGGCTGCTGTTGCAGGCGACCTGGCGCGCCTTCGAGGACGCGACCCTCGATCCCCGGGCCCAATCCGGTTCGCGCACCGGCGTGTACATCGGGGTGATGGCCAACGAATGGGCCAATCTGCAGATGTCGGACTACGCGGCGATCACCCCGCAGCACGGCTCCGGCAACGGCTACTTCATGACCGCCAACCGGCTGTCCTACCAGCTCGATCTGCGTGGCCCGAGCCTGGCGGTCGACACCGCGTGCTCGTCGTCGCTGGTCGCGGTCCATCTCGCCTGCGCCGCACTGACTTCCGGCGAGTGTGATCAGGCCGTCGCCGGTGGCGTGAACCTGGTGCTCACCCCGGCGGTCGGGGTGTTCTACACCCAGGCGGGCCTGTCGGCGCCCGACGCGCGCTGTAAACCGTTCAGCGGCAACGCCGACGGGATCGTCCGCGGCGAGGGGGTCGCGGTGCTCGTGCTGCGCCGCTTGGCCGACGCGCAGGCCGCGGGACTGCCGATCTACGCCGTGATCAAGGGCAGCGCGGTGAACTCCGACGGGCGCAGCAACGGCATCAGCGCGCCGAACCGGTGGGCCCAGCAGCACGTGATCGCCGAGGCGTATCGCCGGGCCGGGGTGGCGGCCGGGGCGGTCGATTTCATCGAGGCGCACGGGACCGGGACCGTCCTCGGCGACATGATCGAGGTCAAGGCGCTGGGCGGGCTGCACGGGCGGGATCGCGCCCGGCCCTGCGGAATCGGTTCCATCAAAGGCAATCTCGGCCACACCGAGGGCGCGGCGGGCGTCGCGGGGCTGATCAAGGTCGCGCTGAGCCTGCACCACGGTGTCGTCGCGCCGACCCGGTTCGCCGAGCAGGAGAACCCGCGATTGCAGCTGGAACGGCACGGGCTGCGCCTGCTCGCCGAACCGATGCCGCTGACCGGACCGGCGCTGGCCGGGGTCAGTGGCTTCGGGATCGGCGGCACCAACGCCCACCTCGTGCTGGCCGACGCGCCGGCGCAGGAGTCCGCGCCCGCGCGCGGTGGCGGGGTGCTCACCGTGTCGGCGGACAACGCGAAAGGACTGGAGCGCAACGCGCTTCGGCTGGCAGCGATGCTGGACACCGTGCCCCCGGATCGGTTCGCACAGGTGTGCTGGACGAGCAATCGGGTGAAATCCTCGGGGCGGCACCGGCTCGCGATCGTCGCCGACGATCCGGCGGACGCGATCGCCCGGCTGCGCGCCGGTGCGGACAGCGGCGTGGCGGGTCCGATGCGGGTCGGCTGGGTGTTCACCGGGCAGGGGTCGCAATTCGCCGGGATGGCCGGGGCCGCCGCCGCGGCGAGCCCGTCGTTCCGGCGCGCGCTGGGGACCGTCGACGCCGCGATGGCCGCGCACCTGGGCGCCTCGGTGCGGGAGCTGCTGCTCGACGACACCGTCGACATCGATCGCACCGGACTCGCGCAACCGGCGATCTTCGCCATGGAATACGCACTGGCCCAGGCACTCGCCGACGCCGGTGTCCGCCCGGCGTGGGTGCTCGGGCACAGCATCGGAGAGTTCACCGCCGCCGCGGTGGCGGGCGTGCTCGACCTCGAGGACGCCTGCCGACTGGTCGTCGCGCGTGGCAGGCTGATGCAGGAATTGCCCGGCGGCGGTGCGATGCTCGCGGTCAGGGCGACGCGCGCGCAGGTCGCCGATCTGCTCGCGGGGGAGCCCGAGGTCGCCGTGGCCGCGGTCAACGGGCCCGCCGATCTGGTGCTCTCCGGCGCCGCCGCCGCGCTCGACCGGAACCGGTCCGCCCTCGCGGAACGGGGGATCGTCGCCAAGCCGCTGACCGTGTCGCACGCCTTCCACAGTCCGCTCATGGCACCGATGCTGGACGAGTTCGCTGCCGTCGCCCGGGACCGCGCCTATCGGGTCGCGGCCCTGCCGATCTACTCGACCGTGCGGGGCAGGCTGCTCGAGCCGACCGAGACCATGGATGCCGGTTACTGGACCGAACACATCGGCGCCACCGTCCTTTTCGGCGACGCGCTGGCGGCCGCGCTCGACACCGACCCCACCCATGTCGTCGAGATCGGTCCGCGCCGTCAGCTGATCCCGCTCATCGGCCGGGCCCGCCCCGAACTGCTGCCGCGGTGCCTGGCGCCGAGTCCCGGCCCCGGCGCGACCGGGCGCGAACTCGCCGAGACCGTCGCCGCGCTGTACCGCGACGGCCTCGACCCCGACTGGGACCACCTCTACGAGCCCGCCCAGCGGGTCCGGCGGCGGCTGCCGGTCTACGACTTCACCACCGAGCACCGCTTCTGGATCGAACCGACCACCCTCACCCCACCCGCCCCGCAGGCCGAGGACACCACCATGGACCAGATGATCGCGCTCTTCCGCGAACAGAACGCGCTGCTCGCGCGGATGGCGCCGGGCGCGACGGCGACCCTCGCGCCGCCGTCGGCCGTCCCCGGTACCCCCGAGGTCGACCCGAACGCCGTCGCCGCCATCGTGCTGGCCGAATGCGGGCGGGTCAGCGGATTCGCGGTCGAGCGGCTGCGCGACAGCGAAACCCTCACCGGCGAACTCGGATTCGACTCGATGATGCTGTCGGATCTGTTCGGTGGCCTGATGCGCAAGCTGCCGGGGCTACAGGTCGACCCGGCGTGGCCGAGCGCCGCCACCACCGTCGGTGACGTGGTCGGGTACGTCACCGCTCAGGTGGCCGGAGCGGCCCCGGCGCCCGCGCCGGCCCCGGTCGCGCCCGAACCGGCGCCGGGGCCGGTCGCGCCCGAGTACCGGATCGCCGACTTCCCGGAGGTGCGCGCGATCGAGGAACGGATGACCGGGGCGGCGGCGCTGGGCCTGGACAACCCGTACTTCCTGATCAACGACGGCGTCACCCGCGACACCTCGCTGATCGACGGTGTCCCGGTGCTGAACTTCTCCAGCTACAACTACCTGGGGCTGTCCGGGCACCCGGCGGTCGTCGCGGCCGTGCAGGACGCCGTCGCCCGGTACGGCAGCTCCTGCTCGGCGAGCCGGGTGCTCTCCGGCGAGAAGCCGGTGCATCGCGAACTGGAGGCCGAACTCGCGCGGCTGCTCGGCACCGAGGACGCGATCGCGCTGGTCGGCGGCCATTCCACCAATGTCACCATCATCGGGCACCTGGTCGGACCCGACGACCTGGTGATCCACGACAGCCTCGCCCACGACAGCATCCTGCAGGGGTGTGTGCTGTCGGGCGCGACGCGACGGCCCTTCCCGCACAACGACCACGCGGCGCTGGACCGGCTGCTCGGCGAACTCCGGCCCCGCTACCGCCGGGTGCTGATCCTCATCGAGGGCGTCTACAGCCAGGACGGCGACATCCCCGACCTGCCCGCGATCATCGAGATCAAGAAGCGGCACCGGGCACTGCTGATGATCGACGAGGCGCACAGCATCGGCGTGCTCGGCGCGCACGGCGGCGGCATCGGCGAGCACTTCGGCGTCGATCGCGGCGATGTCGAACTGTGGTCGGGCACCATGTCCAAGGCGCTCGCCGGATGCGGGGGATACGTGGCGGGCAGCGCCGAGCTGATCCGCTTCCTCAAGTACACGACGCCCGGCTTCGTCTACAGCGTCGGCATGACACCGATGAACGCCGCCGCCTCGGCCGAGGCGATCCGGCAGCTGCGCACCGACCCCGCCCCGCTGGTCCGGTTGCGGCACAACGCGCGGCTGTTCCTGGAGCTGGCCCGCGCGGCCGGGATCGATACCGGCGACAGCGCCGACACCCCCATCATCCCGTGCATCGTCGGCGATTCCCTGCGGACCATGCGGCTGTCGAACACGCTGTTGCGCCGGGGGATCAACGTCAATCCGATCATCTATCCGGCGGTCCCGGAAGATCTCGCGCGCCTGCGGTTCTTCGTCACCGCCTGTCACACCGACGACCAGATCCGCGAGACAGTCGCGATCCTCGCCGAGGAACTGGCCGCGTCGGCCTAGGCGAGGTGGCAAGGCGCTGTTGGCTTCTCGTTCAGCGGGGCGACCGGGACGCGCGCGACCGGTGAAACGTCGATGAACACCGCCGCGCCACCCTCGCCGGGCCGCCCGCGCTGCCGCATCGTGAGGACATGCGCGAGATGTCGGCGCCGGCGCGCGTGCTCGTCGCGCTGGCCACCGCCCTGCTGACCCTCCCGCTGCTGTGCTCGGCCGCGGGCTCCGGCACCGCCTTCGACCGGCCCGTCCCCGCCGTCGACGCGGCGGCCGCGTTCGGTGTCCCCCGTCCGGGCGGGCCGGTCGCGAAGGTCGTCGTGATCGGGATCGACGGGCTGCTGTTCGACAAGGCCGATCGCGTCCAGGCACCCCGGCTGCGGCACCTCGCCGCGCAGGGACTGCTCTCGCGCGGCAGCATCGCCGGGCACATCACCGTCTCCGGACCGTCCTGGGCGAGCGCGCTGACCGGTGTGTGGGATACCGAGCACGGCATCACCGGCAACGAGTTCGACGCGAGTGCCTTCCTGGCCCACCCCAGCGTGTTCACCCGGATCGAACGCGCCGACCCCGCCCGGCACACCGTCTCGATCGGCACCTGGGAGCAGTTCGCGACCATCGCGCGCAGCGGCGACCGGCGCGCCGACCTCGCCCTGACCACCGCGCCCGAGGCCGGCGACCTCGACGAGTCGGCCACCGATGCCGCCACCGCCACCGAGGTCGCGCGCACGATCGAGCGCACCGGGCCCGATCTGGTCGTCACCCACCTCGACCAGATAGACCTGGCGGGTCACCGGCACGGTGGCGCCTCGCGCGCCTATCTCGCGGCGATCCGCCGGGTCGACGCGCTGGTCGGGCAGATCGTCGCCGCCGTCGACCGCCGGGCCGCGGACCATCCGCGCGAACAGTGGACCGTCCTGGTCACCACCGACCACGGCCATCGCCCGGCCGGCGGGCACGGCGGCCAGACGCCGGACGAGACCGCCAACTTCGTCATCGCCCGCGGCGCCGACTTCGCCCCCGGCACCGCGACCAGCGCGTACACGCTGATCGACCTCACCCCGACCGTGCTGGACCTGCTCGGCGCACCACCGGGGCGGCTCGACGGCCACAGCCTGCGCAGCTCGCGGCCACCGGTCGACGAACGCTGAACAATCCGCAGGTCGAGGACGGTTTTCGGGCCGAGTCGCGACCGTCGCACGCCTGTGACCGCAGGGAACCGAACACCAGGTCGGTGTGGGGACTAAAGTTGGTGGTCCGGGCGGTTGCAGCACTCGGCCGACAAGGTCCGAATGCAGCGTGAGAGGCGGTGGCATGACTCGACAACTCGGCGAGGCGAAGGTTGGGCAGGAATCCACCGGCGCCCCGCGGAATGATGGTGCCCCGGCGACCCCCGAACCGGCCAAACAGTCACCCACCGCCTCCGTGCCCAGCTCGGCCTCGCGGCGCGTGCGGGCCAGGCTCGCGCGCCGGATGACCGGCCAGCGCGGCATCGCGGCGGTCAAGCCGGTGCTGGAGCCGCTGGCCACCGTGCACCGGGAGTTGTACCCGAAGGCCAATCTCGCGCTGCTGCAGCGCGCCTTCGACGTCGCCGACGAGCGGCACGCCAAGCAGTTCCGCAAGTCCGGTGACCCCTACATCACCCACCCGCTGGCGGTCGCCAACATCCTCGCCGAACTCGGCATGGACACCACGACGCTGGTCGCGGCGCTGCTGCACGACACCGTCGAGGACACCGGCTACTCGCTCGAACAGCTCAAGGAGGAGTTCGGGCAGGAAGTCGCCCACCTCGTCGACGGCGTCACCAAGCTCGACAAGGTCAACCTGGGCGCGGCCGCCGAGGCCGAGACCATCCGCAAGATGATCATCGCCATGGCGCGCGACCCGCGCGTGCTGGTGATCAAGGTCGCCGACCGGCTGCACAACATGCGCACCATGCGCTTCCTGCCGCCGGAGAAGCAGGCCAAGAAGGCCAAGGAGACCCTCGAGGTGATCGCGCCGCTGGCGCACCGCCTCGGTATGGCCACCGTCAAATGGGAGCTCGAGGACCTCGCGTTCGCGATCCTGCACCCCAAGAAGTACGACGAGATCGTGCGCTTGGTCGCCGACCGCGCGCCCTCGCGTGACACCTACCTGGCGAAGGTGCGCGCCGAGATCGTCAACACGCTGGCCGCCTCGCGGATCAACGCCGTCGTCGAGGGCAGGCCCAAGCACTACTGGTCCATCTATCAGAAGATGATCGTCAAGGGTAAGGACTTCGACGACATCCACGACCTGGTCGGCATGCGCATCCTGTGCGACGAGGTCCGCGACTGCTATGCCGCGGTCGGCGTCGTGCACTCGCTGTGGCAGCCGATGGCGGGCCGGTTCAAGGACTACATCGCCCAGCCGCGCTACGGCGTGTACCAGTCGCTGCACACGACGGTGGTCGGTCCCGACGGCAAGCCGCTGGAGGTGCAGATCCGGACCCAGGACATGCACCGCACCGCCGAATTCGGCATCGCGGCGCACTGGCGGTACAAGGAGACCAAGGGCAAGCACTCCGGTGACGCGGCCGAGGTCGACGACATGGCGTGGATGCGCCAGCTGCTCGACTGGCAGCGGGAGGCCGCCGACCCCGCCGAGTTCCTCGAATCGCTGCGCTTCGACCTGAAGTCGCCGGAGATCTTCGTGTTCACCCCCAAGGGCGACGTGATCACGCTGCCGCAGAAGTCGACCCCGGTCGACTTCGCCTACGCCGTGCACACCGAGGTCGGGCACAAGTGCATCGGCGCCAGGGTCAACGGGCGCCTGGTCGCGCTGGAACGGCAGCTGGAGAACGGCGAGGTCGTGGAGGTGTTCACCTCCAAGGCGCAGAACGCGGGCCCGAGCCGGGACTGGCAGAACTTCGTCGTCTCGCCACGCGCGAAGGCCAAGATTCGCCAATGGTTTGCCAAGGAACGTCGCGAGGAGGCCCTCGACAGCGGCAAGGAACAGATCTCCAAGGAGGTCCGCCGGGTCGGGCTGCCGCTGCAGCGGTTGATGAGCGTGGACGCGATGACCGCGGTCGCGCACGAGCTGCACTACTCCGACATCTCCGCGCTCTACACCGCCGTCGGCGAGCACCAGGTCTCCGCGCACCACGTGGTGCAGCGGCTGATGGCCCAGCTCGGCGGCATCGGTGACGTCGAGAACGAGCTGGCCGAGCGGTCGACACCGTCGACGACGCCCGCCCGTCAGCGGGTCACCGGCGACGCGGGTGTGCTCATCCCCGGCGCGCCGGGCACGGTGGCGAAGCTGGCCAAGTGCTGCACGCCGGTGCCGGGCGACGAGATCATGGGCTTCGTGACCCGTGGTGGCGCGGTGAGCGTGCACCGGACCGATTGCACCAATGCCGGATCGTTGCAGGAACAGTCGGAACGCATCATCGAGGTCGAGTGGGCGCCGTCGCCGTCGTCGGTGTTCCTCGTCGCCATCCAGATCGAGGCGCTCGACCGCACCCGGCTGCTGTCGGACGTCACCAAGGTGCTGGCCGACGAGAAGGTCAACATCCTGTCCGCCTCGGTGGCCACCCACGGCGACCGGGTCGCGATCAGCAAGTTCACCTTCGAGATGGGTGACCCGAAGCATCTGGGCCACCTGCTCAATGTCGTGCGCAATGTGGAAGGCGTCTACGACGTCTACCGGGTGACCTCCGCGGCCTGACCCGAACCCCGGCCCGGGCACTCTCGTTCGCGAGGGTGCCCGGGCCGCTGTCTGCCCGGACATAGCTGGTGGATCGCCAGAAGATTGCTGGGACAACGGGGTTTGCCGGGGGCAGCGAAAGGGCCATTTTGGGCAGGGGTTCGGGGTCCCGGAATCTGTTACGGTTTACTGCGTTTCAACGCTCCACTGGTCAGCCGAAACGGACTGTGATGCGGATCGATATGGCTCGGTGCACGACACGACTCACGGGGACGATCATCGCGTTCACCGTCGCTTCGGTGACGGTATCGGCAGGCGTGGCCACCGCGGACGAGGCCGCGCCCGGTGCCCCGTCCACCCAGGTGTCGATCTCGGCGTGTCCGGCACTGTACGCCTTGGGGATCCAGGGCACAGGAGAATCGTCGCCGGACGCCGCGCCGAGTACCGATACCGGCATGCTGTCGACCGTCTTCCGGCCGATGTTCGCCAAGGCTGCTGAGCCGGGGCTGGTCGATCGCGCGTATGTGCCGTACGAGGCCGGATTCGGCGGCGCGGTACCCGGTGGGGTGGTGCCCTACACCCAGTCGGTCGACGGCGGCCTCGAGCGGCTGCGGTCGATGGCCACCCAGGTCGTGCAGCGCTGCCCGGACTCGCGGATCGCGGTGGTCGGGTATTCGCAAGGCGCCCACGTGGCCTCGCTGTTCGCCCAGGAAGTGGGCGCGGGCACCGGCACGGTGGCGGCCGACAAGGTCGCGGCGGTCGCGCTGTTCGCCGACCCGACCCGCGGCGCCAATGCCCCGGTGTTCCCGGGCGCCCCCGACCGGACGACGCCGACCACCGCGCCCGGGACCTCCGGCGCCGCGCTCGACGACGTCGCCGCGGTCCGCCAGGCTCCCGCGCCCGGCGGCGGGCTCGGTTCCAGCGACACCCAGCCCGCCGACTTCGGCAAGCTCACCGGCCGGGTCGCGAGCTTCTGCGCGACAGGTGATCTCGCCTGCGACGCGCCGCAGGGCGCCCCGCTGCTGCGGGCGGTGACCAATCTCGTCAGCCAGGTGAAGCTGTCCGGCGGCGACCCGATCGGCTCGCTGGTCTCCATCGCCCAGGCGCTGGCCTACACCTCCATCAAGACCGCGACGACCGTGGTGAACGAGGACATCTCCGGCAGCACGCTGGCCGATGTCTCGCTCTCGCCGAAGAAGTCGATCTCCCAGCGCATCGCCGACGCCTCCGACCCGCGCGGTCAGCTCGACGTGAACGCCGCCTACCAGGCGCTGCTGAAGGTCGGCATGATCGGGCTCAACGCCGTCACCACCGTGGTGAAGACCGTGCTCAACCCGGCGAGCATCGCCGAATTGGCCACCGCGACACTGTCCAATCCGCTGGTCGGGCTGACCCTGCTCGGCACCAAGCTCGTCGGCGCCGTGCCGCAGCTGGTACCACCGACCACCGGGGTCCGCCTGGTCAGCGAGGCGTACACGGCCGTGCAGCAGAACATCACCGACAACGCCGAGCTGCTCGACGTGACCACCTGGGTGCGCTACTGGAACACCACCCAGCGCCACGACGCGTACTCGCGCATGGGCGTCGGCGCGCAGGGCGCGACCCCGACCCAGTACGTCGCGGACTGGTTCGCCGCGGTCGCGCGGGACGCGGCGGGCGCCTCCGGACAGGGTGCGGTGCCGGTCGGTGGATCGGACAAACGCGGTGCCGGAATCTTCACCAGCCCGACCGGCGCGTCTACGACACCCAAACCTTCCGGTGGGGGACAATTTCCGTTCGGGACAGGAGCCGATGGCGCCTCATCCGGCGGCGCGACGACTCCGCCTGCCGCGTTACCCGGAACCACCGCTCCCACCACCCGTCCGTTCTCTGTGAACTGATCACCGAGAGGTCTGCAATGCGAATCCTTGTGCCCGGCGCCGCGGAAAGGGGTGAATGTTGAAGTCGTACAACGAACTGTCGCGCTGGTACTCGGCGCTCGAACCGGAGACCGAGGCAGCCGACCCCGCGCGCCAGGACACCGCCGACCCGGCGGCGGGCGAGGACGACGGTCCCGCCCGATATTCGCAGCGCCCCGAGCGCGCCCCGTCCGCCGCACCGGCAGCCGAGCTCACCGGGCCCGTGCCGCCCCCCGCGGTGGCGGCGGAGCCGAGCCGGACGCCGGGGGACGAGGACCGCGACGACTACTACGGCGTCGCGGGTGACCACGACCGCCCGGTCCACCAAGCGCGCCCGTACCCGGTCGACGTCGCCCCGGAGCCCCCACCCGCACCGCCGGCCGAACTGGCCGCGCGGCGCAGCGAATTCACCGGCGGCTGGTCGGACTGGGTCGCCGGGCCCGCGCCGGGCCCCGACGACGAGTACGACGCCGAACTGGTCCAGTTCCCGTGGACGGACGCCGCCGACGACGAGTACGACGAGGCCCGGGTGCTCGAGCCCTCCGGCTCGCTGCGCGGCCGCAACCGCAACCGGACCTGGATCGTGCTCGCCGTGTCGGTCCTGGTGCTCGTCCTCGCCGCCACCGGCGTGTTCTTCCTGCTGTTCGGCCGCGGCGGCGACACCGCCAAGCACGCCGCGCCGCCGCTGCACTTCACGGCGGGCAACCTGACCGCCGAGACGGTAGGCCAGTGCCCGACCGAGAACACCGGCGCCGTCGTGCGCAGCGCCGAGGCCGGTGGCACCGGCTCCGGTCCCGATGCCGTGCTCGCCTTCCAGTACGCCTACTACGTGAACCGATCGGGGGAGCAGGCCCGTGCGGTCGTGACCCCCGACGCCGATGTCTCGCCGGCCGCCGTGATCCAGCGCGGTATCGATTCCATCCCGGTGGGGACCACCCACTGCGTGCGGATCACCACCGTCGCCGCCGACCGGTTCACGGTGGAGGTCACCGAGTTCCGGCCCGCGGGCGCGCCGGCCACCTACACCAAGCAGTCGGTGCGCACAGCGCTGGTCGGCGATCGCACGCTCATCACGGGCATCGCGGCAGGGTAAGGAGCAGAGGCGATGACAGACGACTGGAGCCGATGGCTCGACGACGCCCCCGCGGGGGAGCCGTCGGGTGACGCGGCGCGTGATCCGGCTCCGGTGGTGCGGTTGCGGCGCAGGTCGGGCGAGCGTTCCGAGGGCACCCGCAGGCCGATCCTCGTCGTCGGCGGCTGCGGCGGCGCGGGCACCACGACGACGACGCTGGGGCTGGCCGCGGAATTGGTCACCGAGGCGGCGGCGCCGGTGGCGGTCGACGCGACCGCCGCCGGTAGCGATCTCGCGCTGCGCGGCGCCGACAAACACCTGCACCCGGTGAACCTGCAGTCGTGGGTCTACGGCCGCGGCGACGACGAACCGGCGCCGATCGAGGACTGCCTGTCCCGCTCCACCTCCGGCTTCGGACTGCTCTGGCGCGACGCGACGCCGCTGCGCAGGCGCGCGACATATCTCACTGTCGCCAGGGCTTTGGACACCGGCGGCTACACCGCGGTCTACGACGGCGGCAGCCCGATTGCCGGTCGGCAACTGCGCCCGCTGCTCGACGACGCCGACATCGCGCTGGTCCTGACCATTCCGGCCCGCGTCGACGCCGCCAACCGCCTGCGGGTGACGCTGGAATGGCTCGACGACCACTACGGCGACGACGGCGCCGGGGTGGTGGCCGATACGACGATCGTTGTCTCCCATCAGTATTCGCACGACGACTCCCGCGTAGCCGAGCATTTGCGCGAGCATCTGTCCGGCTGGGTCCGCGAGGTCGTCGAGATACCGTACGACCCGCATCTGGCCCGCGGTGAGCTGGTTCGGCACAGCGAGCTGGCCGAGCCGACGCGTGCGGCCTATGGGCGGTTGCTCGCCGGGGTGGCATCATGACGGCCGCTATGAATCTTCGTCGTCGTCGTGAACCGGCGCCCACCGGTGTCGGTGTCGTCGCACCACCCGAATCGCTGCGCGCGCAGATCTGGGAGCGGCCGGTGCCCGGAGTCGGTCGCGCGCCCCTGGTGTGGTTGCTCGGCGTCCACGGTGGCTCCGGTGCCACCACCCTCGCGCACGTCCTCGCGCCCGCCGCCGATGCGCGCGGCAAGTGGCCCGGGGTGTACGAGCGCGAATCCCCCTACGTCGTCCTCGTCGCGCGCGAGACCATCTCCGGTCTCACCCGCGCGCACGACCTGCTGCGCCAGCACCACGCGTTGCTGGCCGGTCCGGCGCTGGTCCTCGGCCTGATCACGGTCGCGGCCCGCCCCGGCCGGGTACCGCCGGAGATCCGGCGCTACCGGGACGTGGTCGGCTCGCTGGCCGGGCACGTCTGGCAGGTGCCGTGGATCGAGGAATGGACGCTCGTCGAGTCCGAGGCGCTGCCGGTGTGGTCGCCCGGAGACGAGATCGCGCCCAGGAAGCGCCGGGTCGATCCGCTCGACGAGGTACCGGCCGAGATCGGTGAGCTCGGTACCGATCTGGTCGCCGCGATCCGCGCGAGCATCGACGATCCCGCACCGGGGGAGGGTCGATCATGATCGCCGGGCAAGCCGGCCGCCGGTGGTGTACAAACGTGTGTCGGCGTCGAAGTGTTTGTGGCACAACACCTTTACAGTGGGAGAAAGGCACCCGATGAGCATGATCCTCCTCGCCGTGCAGGACACGTACGGCACCGTCCTGGCCCAGGTGGGTAATCCGACCCCGGAAGCTCCCCCCGGTTCGGAGAAGATCCTGCAGCTGGTGCGGTATCTCACCTGGTTCGTGCTGCTGTCGGGCATCTGCGGTATCACCTACGCCGGCGGCAAGTTCGCCTGGGAGCGCTGGACCGGTGGTGGCCTCGAGTCGCCGAAGATGGTGGCGGGCGCCATGATCGGCGGCGTCGTCGCGACCAGCGCGGGCACCATCATGAACGCGGTCATCGGTACGTGATCACCGTGTTCGCCTACAAGCAGATCCCGGCCGACGTGCTGGCGCCCATGATGCAGCTGCTCAACTGGCTGCTCTGGTTCGTCCTGCTGTCGTGCCTGGCCTGGATGATCCTGTCGGCAGGCCGGCTGTGGATCGCCTTCCGCTCCGACCTGGCGGTCAACGACGCCTCGCACGGTGTCCTGATGAGCCTGCTCGGTGCCGCGGTGGCCAGTACCGCGTCCGCGATCGCGCTGGCGTTCCTGCCGGCGTGAGGGGGAGCACCATGACACGGCCGGTCGCGGTCGGTATCGCGTTGCTGGCCGCGGCGGTGGGCTGCGGCCGCGGCGGCGATACCGGCCCCGATCTGTCCGCCGCTCCGACCGGGGTGCGCTGGCAGGACTACCAGGGCATCGCCCTGCCCCAGTCCGACCAGGGCCCCGCCTCGGTGACCCAGGGCGCCGCAACGGGTTTCGAGCACTCCCCGCGCGGCGCCGGGCTGGCGGCACTGACGCACACCATCCGGTTGTCGGTGGCGCCCGACAACCAGTGGGCCACCGTGGTGAATCAGGAACTGGTGCCGGGACCGGCCCGCGACGAGTGGGCGATCAACCGGGTGCAGTTGTCGATCACCGGGCCCGCCGCGCCCGAGTACGCGCCGAGATTGTTGGGCTACAAAATTACCGAATACCGTGACGAACAGTCCCGAGTCGATGTCTACACCGAATATTCGGACAGATCACGCGCCGTGAACCACACCACGGTGGGCTGGTACGGCGGAGACTGGCGACTGCAGTTACCCGATCCACAATCCACCGACCGACCCGTCGACGCGATCGATGAACTACCCACCGACATCGTGGCATTGGAGGCACCACAGTGAGCGTGAAGGAGCCGGGCGCGCGCGACCGCGCTTCTTTCGGCATGATCGCCTCGGGTGCGCTGCTCGCCCTGATCCTGGTCGTCGGCGCGGTCGTGTACTTCACCAGCAGTGGTGGCGCCGAGGAGGACGCCGCGCCCCCGCCCGCGCAGGCCGCGGGCGGAACGGGGTTCGCCGATCCCGAGGTCGACCTGTTCGGCAGGCGGGTGGACGTGCCGAACAATCCGGCGGGACAGCCGCTGGCACAGGACGAGTCGATCCAGCGCTCGCCGGTGGATTCGGACTGGCTGACCGCCGCGCCCGAGGGCACGACCAAACCGCACGGCTGGCAACGGGTCTACGGCGCGTCGGTGCCGTTCTCCACCTCCGACGGCCCGGCCCGGATCGAGGACGGTCTGGCCGTCGGCTACGCGCGCACCCCGCAGGGCGCCGCGCTGGCCGCCGCGCAGATCACCTACCGGCTCAACGCCAGGCCCGCCGACCGTTCGCTGTACGTGACACAGGTGCGGGTCAGCACCGCGCAGCTGGCCGCCTACGACTCGGCGCTGTCGAGCGACCGGCTGCCGAAGCAGCAGCCGGAGAAGGTGACCCGCTATTTCGTGGCGTCGGACGCGTTCAAGATCGATGACTACGCCGACGACATGGCGATCGTGCGGCTCGCCTCGCGCGGGCCGGTGATCGACGGAAAGCAGTTGTATGCCGCCATGCGGATGATCGTGGTGTGGGACGCGGGCGACTGGCGGCTCAAGCCGTCGTCGACGACCAACACCCAGACGGAATACGTGGAATCGCTGGCGGGGTGGACGAAATGGTGAGCATCGGTGTACAGCAGCACAGCCCGGATCGATTCCCTGCGGACCATCGAGGGGTGCCAACAATGCTGAGGCGAATACTCACAATCGTCGCGGTGATCTTCACCGTGATGATCGCGACGCCGACCGTGGCCTACGGCCAGACCTACGGCTTCGACCAGGCGTGCAACGAACTGCACGACACGCTCGACGGTGTCGCCATTCCCGGGATCTCCCTGGGCGACGCGGCCTCGGCGGTGTGCAAGGCGGGCAACGCCGCCTCGCATCCGGGCGACGCGGCCACCGCGGTCAAGGACAAGGCGTGGGACTCCACCTTCGGCAAGGTGGTCGACTCCCTGATGAAGGGTCTCGGCGAGGCCCTGATCCTGGCGCTGACCTTCTGGATGAAGGTGCCCAACGAGGCGGTGAGCGACTCCGGCGCCCTGTTCACCAAGATCAACGACTACACCTATCAGATCCAGATGCTGTTGCTGATCGCGTCGGTGATCATCACCGGCGGGCGATTGGCCGAGGCCAGACGCGGGGCAGCGGTGAGCGAGGCCGCCGAATCGTTCCGGTTGTTCGCCCGGGTCGTGTTCAGCTCGTGGATGCTCGGCGCGGTGATCGTCGCGGGCACCCGGGCCTCGGACAAGTTCTCGGAGTGGATCATCCAGGACGCCACCGGCGGCAATGCCAAGAACATGGCCGAGCTGATGGTGAAGACGTCCAAGTTGCAGGCGTTCTCGCCCGGTCTGGTGCTGATCATCGCGATCGTCGGCCTGCTCGGCGCGCTCGCCCAGATCGTGCTGGCCATCGTGCGGCAGGGTCTGCTGGTGGTCGCCGCCGGCGTGCTGCCGCTGGCCGCGGCCGCGTCGGCGACCGGGACGGGCAAGCAGTCGTATCAGAAGCTGGTCGGCTGGATCATCGCGTTCATGCTGTTCAAGCCGGTGGCGGCGATCGTGTACATGATCGCGTTCACCACCGCGGGACACGTCGACGAGACCACCACCTCGGGCGGGCTGCCGGAAGGTGAACAGGCACAGCGGATGCTGGTCGCGCTGGTGCTGCTGTGCAGCGTCGCGTTCGTGCTGCCCGCGCTGATGCGCCTGGTGGCGCCCGCGGTCGCGACGGTCGGCACCGGCGGTTCGGGTCTGATGGTGGCCGGTGGTACCGCGGTCGGCGCGATGGCGCTCGGTGCGATCGGCACCAAGGCGGTCGCCTCGCGGCCCGCGGCGGCGCCCGGTTCGGCAGGCTACTTCGGCAGCGGCGGCTCGGGCCCGCGGCCCGGCGGTGCCGGTGGTGCGGGCGGCGGCGCGCCGCGCGGCCCGGCCCCGACGCCGCCACCGCGCGGCGGTGGTTCGGCGCAGGCGGCACCCAGTTCGGGCTCGGTACCCTCGGGCGCGGCCCGCAACGTCGTCGCCGCGCGCGCCGCGGCGGGCAGCGCGGCCCGCGCCGATCAGGCGGCGGGCGACCTCGCCGGTGACCGCTGGGCGAATCGTTCACCCGACCTCGGCAGGAGCACGATCCCGCGATGACCACCACCTCGACCGACACCTACGAGCGGCGCTCGTACGGGCTGTGGCAGAAGCCGCGCAGCGCGGGCCTTTTCGGCCTGCGCTGGGAAGAGACCGTGATCGGTTTCGTCGTGGTGATCACCGCCCTGATCAGCGCCATGGTCGGTGGGTTCAAATGGGGTTTCGTCGTCGGCGGCCTCGGCGCGCTGGTGATGGTGCCCCTGGTGTGGCGGACGGGGGGCCGTTCGGGCTACGAGACGGGATTGATGATGTTCAACTGGATGCGCTCGCGCCGCAACGGCGAGCACGTGTACCGCGGCGGCCGGTTCTCCCGGATCCCCGGCGGCGTCACCAAGCTGCCGGGGCTGCTCGCGCCGTCGAAGCTCTACGAGGGCATCGACGCGGGCGGTTACCACTTCGGGATGATCCACCTGCCCGCCTTCGCGCAGTACACCGTGGTGCTGCGGGCCTGGCCGCAGGGCCACGAGGCGGTCGACCAGCCGGTGATCGACCGCTGGGTCGCCGCGTGGGGCACCTTCCTCGCCTCGGTCGGCCAGACCAGCGACATCGTCGCGGTGGTGCCGGTGATCGACACCGTGCCCGAGACCGGCAACCGGCTGCTCAACGAGGTCTCCACGATCACCCGCCCGGAGGCGCCGGACCTGGCCCAGCAGGTGATGTACGAGCTGGCCACCGAATTGCCGCAGGAGCGGGTGCAATTGCTGCCGCGCGTGGCGATCACCTTCAAGGCCACCACCGCCGAGCGGCGCAAGAACCCGGCCGAGGAGGCCGTGGAGATCGGGCGCAGGCTGCCCGGCATCTGCGCGGCGCTGGCCGAGGCGGGCGTGCGGGCGCAGCCGATGTCGGCGGAGGAGGTCATCTCCTTCATCCGCCGCAGCTACGACCCGGCCGCGCAGGCCGATCTCGAGGTCGCCGCCGCCGATCCCGGCGGGCACGGCCTGGGCTGGGACGACGCGGGTCCGGTCTCGCACGACGAGAAGTGGGATCACCTGATCCACGACGGTGGCCGCTCGGTCACCTGGGAGATGGACGCGGCGCCGGAGGGCGCGGTCGACGAGCGGGTGCTGCAGCGACTGCTCGCGCCGAATCCCGAAGTGCCGCGCAAGCGCATCGCGATCGTCTACCGGCCGCACTCGGCCGCCGACGCCGCCGAGATCGTCGACGACGACTTCAAGAACGCGCTCGTGGCGCAGCAGAGCGAACGCGGTGTCGTCTCGGCCGCCGCGACACTGCGGGTCGGCGCGACCCAGCAGGCTCGCGAGGAACAGGCCCGCGGGCACGGTGTGACCCGCTTCGGCGCGCTGGTGACGATCACCGAGCCGCTGCGCGGCGACCTGCCGCGCATCGAGGCCATCACCCGCGACCTCTCGACGCAGGCCCGGCTCAAGATCCGGCGTTGCTACCGCTACCAGGCCGCGGCGTTCGCGGCCTCCCTCGGTTGCGGCGTCATCCTGCCCGAGCACGCGACCATTCCGAAGGCATTGGCGGGGTGAGGCGATCATGGGACGCGACTTCGACGACATCGCGCTACGGCCCGTTCATCGGCCGCCCCGGATCCGCGGGGAGCGCGAACCACGACCGGCCGGGAGCGCGTCGCGCGTGAGCGACGAGGTGCTCGGCCTGGAGGAGCGCACCGAACGCGCCGAACGGGAGTCGGCGCGCGGTAGCTCCGTGGCCGACGAGCACGCCGAGCGCGAGCGCCGTCCGCGCGAGGGCAGGCCCCGCACCGGGGAACCGGGCGGCCGCTCCCGCGCGGACGAGCCGCGTCGGCCCGCCGCCGAGCGCGCGCAGCACGACGAGGACCACCGCAGGTCGCGCGCGGACGACGACCACCGCAGGCCGCGCACCGGCGAGAACCGCAGGCCGCGCGAGGACGACCAGCGCGCCCGCCGGGACGAGCCGCGCGCGGGCCGTGGCGAGCGACCAGCGACGGGGGAGCGCCGACCGCGCGGTCCGCGTCCCGATATCGACCGCGCCGCCAAGGCCAGGATCGACCGTGGCCTGCGCGCCGAGGACCACGGGCCGCGGCTGGACCACGAACGCGCGATGGATCCGCGCCGCAAGCCACGTCCGGCCGAGCCGAGCGCCTTCACCAAGGCGCCGCGCCCGGTGCGGGCCGACCGGCCCGACGACGCCGCCGACCGGGCGATGGGCACCGGCCGCGCGGCCAAGTCGCGCAACCGGTCCGACCGGCGCGGCCAGTCCGGGCCCTCGCTGCTCGACGACGCCACTCGCGCCCGCTACGAGATGATCGCCCGCGAGCAGTCGGGACTGCGCGCGGCCTGGGCGACCTTCCGCATCCACACCGACGACCTGCGCCGCAACAACGCGCAGGCGCGCACCGAGGCGGTCGTCAACGACGGATTCGACCGCACCACCGCGGAATTGACCGATCGCGGCTACTCGGGTCCCGGCGGCGGCAAGATGAACGTCGTCGGCCGGCCGGTCGAGTACCGGGCCACCACCGCCCAGGTCGCCGGTCTGTGGCCGTGGTCGGTGGGCGCCGGCGCGCCGCTGATCGGCACCCCGCTCGGCTCGCACCTGCACACCGGCGCGCCGGTCTGCTTCGACCCGATGAACTGGTTCATGCGCGGCAGCTTCATCACCGCGCCGAGCCTGTTCGTGCTCGGCCTCAACGGTTTCGGCAAGTCCTCGCTGGTGCGCCGGATCGTGCTGGGCGGTATCGCCCAGGGCATCACCCCGCTGATCCTGGCCGACGTGAAGCCCGACTACCGCAAGATGGTCGAGCTCGTCGGCGGTCAGGTGATCGACCTCGGCTACGGCCACGGCAAGCTGAACCCGCTCGCGGCGGGTGTGCTCGGCTCGGTGGTGCCCCGGCTCGGGGAGTTCCCCGCGCTGCAACGCCAGGTGCTGCAGGACCTGCGGGCCCGCCAGGTGACGCTCATCGCGGGCCTGGTGGAACTGGTCCGCGGCGCGCGGGTGGCCGACTTCGAGGAGACGCTGATCGCGACCGCGCTGCGCATCCTCTACCAGCCGGGCAGCGGCTACGCCCCCGACAAGCCGCCGATCATGGAGAACCTGCTCGAGGTGATCGTCGGCGGCGGCGCGGAACTCATGCTCGACGCCGGCGCCGACAACGAGGACGAGTACCAGAACGCGATCAAGAACCTGCGGCGTTCGCTGCGCGCGCTCACCCAGGGCCCGTTCGGCGCGATCTTCAACGGCCAGACCACCGTGCCGATCGACACCGGCGCCGTCGCGGTGTGCATCGACGTCTCGCACATCCCCACCGGCGACAAGAAGCTCAAAGCCGCGGTGATGCTGGCCTGCTGGGCCGACGGCTTCGCCTCGGTCGAGGCCGCGCACGTGCTGGCCGACGCGAAACTCGGTCCGCAGCGCTATTTCCAGGTGGTGATGGACGAGCTGTGGCAGGTGCTCGGCCTCGGCGACTTCATGGTCGACCGGGTCGACGAACTGACCCGCCTGCAGCGCGGCCTGGCCACCGCGCTGATCATGATCAGCCACACCATCAAGGACCTGCAGGCGCTCGGTTCCGACGCCGCCATCGCCAAGGCGATCGGCTTCCTGGAACGCGCGCGCGCCAAGATCTTCGGCGCCCTGCCCGCCGAGGAGATCAGCAGGCTCGACTCGACGGTGCCGTTCACCGCCGCCGAGCAGGAGATGGTCACCGGCTGGTCGGCGCCCCAGGCCCTCACGGGGGAGGCGCTCAAACCCGGTCAGCAACGGCCGTCGCCGCCCGGTACCGGCAAGTTCCTGCTCAAAATCGGTGAGGATCGCCGCCCCGGCATCCCCTTCCACATGGAGTTCACGGTGTCGGAGAAGGAAAGCGGAATCCACGACACGAACCAGCGGTTCAGCGAGTTCGGCGACAATCCGCGCGGAGCGCCCGACCCGTCGGCGGACGGGGGCGCGCAATGATGCCGCACCGGTCCTACCGCCGGGTCTCGCCCGAGGTGCGCGACGCCGCGGTCGCCCAGGTCGTCGCGCTGACCGACAAGCTGCGCAGCGAATCCGAGGCGTGCCGGGTCGTCGCCGAACAGATCGGTGTGCACGCCAATTCGGTGCGCAACTGGGTGCGCGCGGCCGAGGGCCCGAGCCTGGAGCGGATGGACGCGACCGCGCTGCGCCGCAAGGTGGCGCTGCTGCAACAGCAGCTCGCCGCCGCGGCCGAGATGAACCGCACGCTCGCCGACACGCTCAACGAAACCCGGCGCCGCACGTGATCACCGCCGCGGCGGACCCGGATCCCGGCGCCCGGCGCGGAACGCCAGGAGGCGGCCGGTGAATGCCCGCACGATGCTGATGTCGGCGCTGGGCTCGGTCATCGGGCTGATCGCGCTCGTGCTGGTCATCGTGCTGCCCTCCTCGGACGAGACCTGCGAGACCACCGGCGTGCTGAGCGGTTCGGCGGCGCCGACCCTGCCGCCGCTGGGCGGTGCGGCGACCGGCGATTCCCGGGCCGCCGGGTCCACCACGCCGACCGCCACGTCGAATCCGGCCGTCACCGGCACGCCGTCGCTGGCCGCCGGCGTCGGTCCGCTGCGCCGGACGCTGCCGCTCGAGGTCGGCACCTTCACCATCTCCGATGTGTTCGGTTCGCGCGGCGGCGATCACAAGGGCATCGACATGGCCGCCGCCGACGGGACCACGATCTACTCGGTGTCCGACGGCCGGGTCGTGGCCGCCGGTCCCGCGTCGGGTTTCGGCAACTGGATCGTCGTCGACTCGGTCGACACCAACGGCCGCGCCTTCTCCGCCGTCTACGGCCACATGTGGGACCGCGGCGTGAAGGTGCGCACGGGGGAGACCGTGACCGCGGGACAGCCGATCGGGATGGTCGGCTCGGCCGGCGAATCCAGCGGCCCGCACCTGCATTTCGAGATCGTCCCCGGTGGCCGCTTCACCGGCGGCCGTCAGATCGATCCGATGCCGTGGCTCGACGGCGCGCCGACCCCGGATGTCGGTGGCGCGCGGGCCTTCTCGACCGACGCGAACTGCGTGCGCGGCTTCGGCAGCGCCGGTGGCGCGCTCGCCGACGGGAAGGTGCCCGCGGAGCTGGAGATCTGGTACCGCAGGGCGGGCACGGTGTGCCCGGAGATCTCGTCCTCGCTGCTGGCCGCGCAGGCCAAGCAGGAGTCGGGGTTCCGGCGCGGGCTCACCTCGCCCGCCGGTGCGCAGGGCCTGGCGCAGTTCCTGCCCGGCACCGCGGTCAGCATCAATCCCGACGACGGCAAGCCGTATGTCATCGATGCCGACGGCAACGGCACGGCCAGCGTCTGGGACGACGGCGACGCGATCATCGGCCAGGCTCGCTACATGTGCGCGATCGCGCACAAGATCGCGGGCTGGATGGCCGCGGGCAAGGTCTCCGGTGACCTGCCCGCGCTCACCCTGGCCGGGTACAACGCCGGTGAGGGCGCGGTGCTCGCCTCGGGCGGGATGCCCAATCAGTATGCGGCGCACTACTCCGAGACCCGGCCGTACGTCACCAACATTCTGTCGATGGAGCCGCAGTACCGCGCGCCCGGCGCGCAGGGCCGGTTCACGCCCGAACCGGGCGGTGGCGGGGCACAGATCGTCGAGGCCGCGCACGACTGGCTGGGCATGCCGTACGTCTGGGGTGGCGGTGGCGTCCAGGGCCCGAGCAGTGGCGGTTTCGACGCGCCGGGCCTGACCGCCGCCGCGGTGTTCGCGGCGTCCTCGGGCGCGATCACCTTGCCGGGCACCGCCGAACAGCAGTGGGAGTCGGGCCGTGAGGTGCCGATCTCGAAGGTGTCCGCCGGTGACCTGGTGTTCAGCGGTTTCGGGCCGAAGGGGCCGTCGAAGGTGGGGATCTACGCGGGCGACGGTCAGGTGATCCAGGCGGTGCCGCCGTCGAGCAGCGGTGGCGGCGGTGGCGTCACCGAGGTGGCGGTGCCGGGCGACGCGCGGGCGAGGAGGGTGTTGTGACCACACGTCCCTCGACACCGGGGATAACCTGGTGGGAGAGAACACGAATCCGCACAATTCCGGCGGTGATGCTCGTGGCGGTCCTGCTCCCGGTCGCCGCTTGCGGCGGCGATCCCGATGCCGCGCGCCCGGACTCGGCGACCTCGACCACCCGGCTGCTCGACGCCGCGGCCACGGTCGACCCGACCACGGCCGACGGGGTCGCGGTCGTGGCCCTGCGGGAGATCTACACCTGGAACCCGGCCACCGAGCAACCGGGCGATTCCCTGCAACGCGCGCGAAAATGGCTGGGTCCCAGCATGATACGTATGCTGGACAGTTCGACGGGAACCACCGACACGCCGAAACCGTCGCTGCAGTGGGCGGACTGGGCGAAGGCGAAGGCGCACGTCGAGGCATTCGCCTTCGCCTCCGGGGAGCAGGCGCCGGCGAGCGCGGATCCCGCGGTGGCGCAGTACAAGATCGGCATCGAGCAGACGGTCGTCTACCCGAACGGGCGGTCCGAGGCCCTCCCACCGGGCACGGTCATCGCGACCGTGGTGCAGACGCCGCAAGGCTGGCGCCTCGACGCGTTCCGCTGAGCACCCACCACCATCCGACAAGGTCCACAAGGAGGCACACGTGGCGAAGAAGAAGGTGACGGATCCGGCCGCGGTCGGACCCGACACGACGCTGATCCTGATCGTGTTCGGCTTTGCGACGCTGATCACCCTCGCCGTCGCGCTGCACCTGGGCAACGCGCTGTCGGTGGTGCCGCAGAACATTCCGGCCAACCCGATCGCGGTGGTCGCCGATCTCGCGCGCGGCAAACTGCACTGGCCGCGCGCGTCCACGGTGATCGTGCTGCTGGTGATCGCCGCGGCCATCGCCTACGTGGTGGTCCGCAAGCAGATGAAGAAGCGCGCGGTCAAGGGCAGGCTGTCGATCGACGACAAGGCCGACCACATGGGCAGTGGCAGTGCCATCGCCTCGATCACCGAGGCGGGGGTGCGGCAGAAGGCGGTCGATCTCGGTGTGCGGCTGGGCAGCAACGACGCGCCCGGTGTGCCGATCGGTGTGGCCGTCGCCGACGGGTCGCCGCTCTACGGCTCCTACGAGGACCTGCATCTCGACATCTGGGGCCCACGCCAGGGCAAGTCCACCTCGCGGGTGATCCCGGCGATCCTGTCGGCCATCGGCCCGGTGCTGACCACCTCGAACAAGCGCGACGTGGTCGACGCGACCCGGAATGTGCGCGAGGCCAAGGGCAGCGCGACCTTCGTGTTCGACCCGCAGGGCGTGGCAGGCGAACGGCCGGTGTGGTTCTGGGATCCGCTGGCCTGGGTCGACCACCGCAAGGAGGGCTGCGAGATGCGGGCGGCCCGGCTGGCGGGCCACTTCGCCGACGCCGAGAGCGGCGGCGCCGACAACACCGACAGCTTCTTCGATCCCGAGGCCGAGGACCTGCTCGCCGGGTTGTTCCTGGCCGCCGCGATCGCGGGCAAGCCGATCACCCAGGTGTGGGAATGGGTGACCAACCCGCAGAACAGTGAGCCGATCGAGCATCTGCGCGGCGCCGGACACGACTTCACCGCCTCCGGCCTGGCGATGCAGTACAACGCCGAACAGCGCACCAAGAGCGGCATCTTCGGCACGGCCAAGAAGATGGTGCGCTGCCTGCAGATGTCGAATGTGCACCCGTGGATCACCCGTGGCAACGGCGACCGGCTGCAGTTCGACGAGCTCGAGTTCATCGAGCGCAACGGCACGCTGTACTGCCTGTCGCTGGAGGGCCGCGGGTCGGCCGCGCCACTGGTCAGCGCGCTGACCGAGGCCGTCATCGATGTGGCCATGCGCAAGGCCTCGCTGTCGTCCGGCGGTCGGCTGCCGATCCCGCTGCTGGCGGTGCTCGACGAGGCGGCCAATGTGGTGCGCTGGAAGGATCTGCCCAAGCAGTACAGCCACTTCGGCTCGCGCGGCATCGTCGTGATGACCGTGCTGCAGTCCTGGGCGCAGGGCGCGCGCTGCTGGGGTGACGCCGGGATGAGCGCGCTGTGGTCGGCGGCCAACATCAAGGTGCTCGGCAGCGGTGTCGATGACATGGCGTTCCTGCGTGACCGATCCGAGGCGATCGGCGAGTACGACTCCATCTCGCAGTCGATGTCGCAGTCGGGCAGCAGCAAGAGCTACTCGCGCTCGCTCAGTTCGTCGGTGACCTTCACCGCGCAGGGCCTGGCGACGTTGCCGCGCGGTCGCGCGGTGGTGTTCACCTCGGGTCAGCCCGCCGTGCTGGTCCGGACCGTGCCCTGGTGGGAGGGGGAGTACGCCGAGGCGGTCAAGCAGTCGATCGAGTACAACGATCCGACCCGCAAGACCCGCATCGACGATCTGATCGGAACGCCGGTGCTGTCGAATTCCACTCCGCCGGAGCAGTACGGCGACGTCGAGGAGGTCAAGCCCCTGTGAGCGACCAGAATTCGGGTGCTCGGGACATCGTGAACGGGTATCCCAACGTGTTCGACTTCGTGAACGACTACCTCAGCAGGGTGTACAGCAGGCAGGTCACCGATATCAGCGACACGGTGTGGTGCACGGAATGGTGGCGCCACCCCGAGGCCGCGGTCCGGCTGCACGCGCTGTGGCAGGCCTGGGAGCACTTCCGGCTGGAGGGCGGTCCCGGCATCAGTGTCTGGTTCCTCGACCACGCCGACCCGCATATGGCGAAGTTGTTCGATCCACGTGGGCCGTTCAAGTACTGCAGTGTTCGCAACGGCCACAAGGGAATGCTCGACCGGCTTCCGCTGGAGGATCAGGTCGGCGCGGACCGGGCGCAGTTCACCGATCCCGACGTGAACCGGACGATGGACAAGACCAAGCCGTTCTAGCCACGCTGATCGTCGGGGGCGCTACGGTCGCCCCCGACGACGCGGTGCTCGCGGTCGTGGGTCAGCGGCCGCGTTCGAGACCGCGCGGGTCGATCCCGCGTTCGATTCCGGAGCGCCGGGCGCCGGCGTTCGTCCGGCGGATCGCTTCCTCCGGCGAGATACCCTGCCCCATCTCGACCAGCATCCGAACTTCGGTCAATTCCGGTGCGACGCCAGCCCGTTCGAGATGGGCGGCGATGGCCGCGCGCCGTTCGACGGTGTCGTAGCCCACCTGGGGTGCGTTCCCGCCTGCCGCGGTGGCACTCGCCGCGAACGGGGAGGACGGGTCCTTCTCCAGCGTGAGCCCCCGCGGCTGGGCCGACTTCGAGCCGACCGACATCATCTGCACGAGTTCGATATTGCGCGGGTCCTTGGCCTTCAGATCACGGGCCTCGCGGACCTGCAGCTCGCGGGCTTCCTTCATCTTCGCCTCGACCGCCTTGGCGCGGGCCTCGGCCTCTTTCTGGCCGTGCTCCCGCGACTTGAGGGCGACCAGGGTGGCCATCTGCAGCATGGTGCGCATCATGGACGCCGTTTCGCTGCCGATGTCGTCGAGTTCCGCCATGACTGCTCCCCGATGCCGCTGTGGAAGTGGACAACTGAGCCTACCGCGCGAAGGACACGACTGTATGTCTGGCGGAGCCACGCAAGGGAGGTGTCGAGAAGTTTCGGTGGACATGGAGTGGCGAGGGAGAAAATACGGCGGTCGAGGCGGCCGGCCGGATGAACAATAGGATTGCCTTGCCTCTGATGATCTTCTGGCGGTGTCGGGGCCGGAAAACCGGAAACGGGCCGGACGCCGCGGTGGCGTCCGGCCCGTTTCGGGTGGGGCGAGGGGGTGTCAGCCCACCTTGACGGTGGTGAAGCTGATCGGCATCTTCGGCTTGCCGCCACCGGCCGACATGGAGCCGTCGTCGCCCGCGGCGCCGACCTTCTCCAGCGTCTTCAGGCCTGCCTCGTCGATGGTGCCGAAGATCGTGTACTTCGGCGGCAGGATGGTGTCGCCGTAGACCAGGAAGAACTGGCTGCCGTTGGTGCCCTCGGGTGTCAGGCCCGAGTTGGCCATCGCGATCACGCCACGCTTGTACTTGATCGGGCTGTTGAGCGCGGGATCGTTGTCCGGATCGGTCGTCGGGAACTGATCGGTCGGGTACTCGTTGGCGAAGCTGTAGCCGGGCCCGCCCATGCCGCTGGCGGTCGGGTCGCCGCACTGCAGCATCTCGAAGCCCTCCTCGGCCGAGATGCGGTGGCAGCTGGTCTTGTCGAAGTAGCCCTGCTGCGCCAGGCTCACGAAACTGTTGACGGTGCACGGCGATTCGGCACTGTCGAGCTCGAGGCCGATCGGGCCCTGGGTGGAGTCGATGGACACCTTGGTCTTCGGCGCGTCGGGGCCGGAGGCGACCGTGGTGGTGCTCGGCGGCGCCACCGGCTTGCTCGCGGGCTCGGCGCCGACCGGGTAGGCGCAGGTGACGGTGGCCGGCTTGGCGGCGACCGCGGGCGCGTCGGCGGCGGGGGGCAGCTCCCGCTTGCTGGTGGCGGAGGTGCTCGCGGTGGCCGAGGAATCCGCCTCGTCACCGCCCTTGGTGAGGAAGTACACGCCGGTCACCGCGGCGGCGACCACGATCACACCGAGTACCGAGCCCGCGATCACCAGGCGCTTGCGCTTCTTCTCCTGCTCGGCCCGTCGTTCCAGCTGGCGCTCCAGCTTGCGCTTGGCCGCCGCCCGTCGCTGTTCGTTGCTCGGCACTACCGCGTTCCTCCCGTGTTGTCGGATTCGTCTAGAGGGTAACCGGTTGGACTCGAGGGGCGCCTGTGGGGAAAACTGGATGATCGTGACCAAGACCAGCAGCTTCACCGCCCCGAAGGGGGTCCCGGATTACGTGCCGCCCGGCTCGGCCGAGTTCGTCGCCGTGCGCGACGGCTTGATCCACGCCGCCCGACTCGCCGGGTACGGGCACATCGAGCTGCCGGTATTCGAACAGACCGCCCTGTTCGCGCGTGGTGTCGGTGAGTCGACCGACGTGGTCAGCAAGGAGATGTGGACCTTCGCCGACCGCAACGGCGAGAGCTTCACCCTGCGCCCCGAAGGCACCGCCGGCGTGATGCGCGCGGTGATCCAGCACGGCCTGGACAAGAGCGGTCAGCTGCCGCTCAAGCTCTGCTACGCCGGTCCGTTCTTCCGCTACGAACGCCCGCAGGCCGGCCGGTACCGGCAGCTGCAGCAGGTGGGCATCGAGGCGATCGGTGTCGACGATCCCGCGCTGGACGCGGAGGTCATCGCGATCGCCGACGCCGGCTTCCGCGGCCTCGGCCTGGACGGGTTCCGCCTCGAGATCACCTCGCTGGGCGACGAGACCTGCCGCCCGCAGTACCGGGAACTGCTGCAGGAGTTCCTGCTCGGGCTGCCGCTCGACGAGGAGACCCGCCGCCGCGCCCAGATCAACCCGCTGCGCGTCCTCGACGACAAGCGGCCCGAGGTGCGCGAACTGACCGCGAACGCGCCGTTGATGATCGATCACCTCTCCGAGTCGGCGAAGACCCACTTCGAGCAGGTGCTCGCCCACCTCGACGCGCTGGGCGTGCCGTACGTGGTGAACCCGCGCATGGTCCGCGGCCTGGACTACTACACCAAGACGACCTTCGAATTCGTGCACGACCAGCTGGGCGCGCAGTCCGGCATCGGCGGCGGCGGTCGCTACGACGGGCTGATGGCCGAGCTGGGCGGGCAGCCGCTCTCGGGCATCGGCTTCGGGATCGGCGTCGACCGGACCGTGCTGGCCCTGGCGGCCGAGGGCAAGACCGCGGCCGACCCGGCGCGCTGCCAGGTCTACGGCATCGCGCTCGGTGACGCCGCCAAGGCGCGGCTGGTCGCGCTGGCCGGCGCGCTGCGCGGCGCGGGGATCAGCGTCGACCTGGCCTACGGCGGGCGCGGGATGAAGGGCGCGATGAAGGGCGCCGACCGCTCCGGCGCGACATTCACCCTGGTGCTGGGCGATCGCGATCTCGAGGAGAACTCGATCGGGGTCAAGGAGATGGCGACCGGCGAGCAGCGGCAGGTGCCGCTGGGCGAGGTCGTCGGCGTGCTGCGCACCGCGCTCGGCCACTGAGCCCGGCGGTCCGGGGCGCGGTAGTCTGACCGCGCCTCGGACCGGACCGGCCGGACCGGGTGGAGAGGGACATCGTGGACGGGGAGTCCGGGCGGGCGGCGACGGAACCGGTCGGCATCGACCTGGTCGCGCCCGAGATGTTCGCGCCCATGCTGCGCAGGCTCGCGCTGGCCGCGATCGGTGTCGGCGTCGGCGTGACGCTGCTGTCCGCGATCTGGTTGAGCTGGCCGTTCGCGATCGTCCTCGGACTGGTCGTCGCGGTGCCGACCATCGGCTATGTGTTCGCGTTCCGGCGCAGACGGATGTGGTTGAGCGGCACCGAGATCCACGCGCACCGGCTCTTCGGTACGCGGCGGATCGACCTCGCGGGCGCGACCGGTGTGCAGCTGCTGGTCTACCCGGGCAGGCTCAGCCGGATCGTGCTGAAGGTGACCGTGGGCGCCGAGATACAGGTGGTGCCGCTGGCGATGTACACCGATTCCGGCAGCGGCCGCGAACTGCATCTGCTCGGCCTGCGCAAGCTCGCCGACGCGCTGGCCGCCAGCGAGCTCGCCGCCGCCGTGGCCGTGTCGGAGGTCCTGGTGCAGCAGTTGCGGGCCGAGGCGCGCGATGCCGGGCTGGGGGAGCGGCCGCTGTATCGCGGCGTGCGGCTGGTCCGGGCCAAGGACGCGGTGTCGCCCGTGGTGCTGACCGACGCCGAGGTCGCCGAGCTCGTCTGAGCCGCGTGGTGTTCTGCCTCACGGATCCCCGTGCGGGGACTCCTGACTGATTAGCGTGGGAGGCGCCAGAGTCGTCCAGCGCGAGGAGTCGGTCGTGAGCAACCCAGCCAGCAGAACGCCGGTCACCGTCAGCGTCACCGGTGGCGCGGGCCAGATCGCCTACGGACTGCTGTTCCGGATCGCCGCGGGGGCGATGCTCGGGCACGACACCCCGGTGCGGTTGCGGCTGCTCGAGGTGCCCGCCGCGGTGCGCGCGCTGGAGGGTGTCGCGATGGAGCTCGAGGACGGCGCGTTCCCGCTGCTGTCCTCGATCGAGATCACCGACGATCCCTCGGCCGGATTCGACGGCGCGAGCGTGGCGCTGCTGGTCGGCGCGCGACCGCGCGGCCCCGGGATGGAACGCGGCGACCTGCTCGCCGCGAACGGCCCGATCTTCACCGGTCAGGGCGCCGCGATCAACGCGGTCGCGGCCTCGGACGTGCGGGTGCTGGTCGTCGGGAATCCCGCGAACACCAACGCCTACATCGCCATGCGCAACGCCCCCGACGTGCCCGCCGACCGCTTCACCGCGCTGACCCGCCTCGACCACAATCGCGCGATCGCCCAGCTGGCCGCGCGCACCGGCGCCCCGGCGGCCGACATCACCCGGATGGCGGTGTGGGGCAATCACTCCGCGACCCAGTTCCCCGACCTGACGCACGCCACCGTCGCGGGCAAACCCGCACCGGAACTGGTCGAGCCGGAGTGGGTGCGCGAGGTGTTCGTGCCGACCGTGCAGCAGCGCGGCACCGCGATCATCAAGGCGCGCGGCGCGTCCTCGGCCGCCAGCGCGGCCAGTGCCGCCATCGACCACATCCACGACTGGGTTCTCGGCACCCCCGCCGACGACTGGACCTCCATGGCGGTGCCCTCCGACGGCTCCTACGGCGTCCCGGCGGGCCTCGTGTGCTCGTTCCCGGTCACCTGCGCCGGTGGGCGGTACCGCATCGTCGACGATCTCGATCTCGACGACTACGCGCGGGCCAAGATCGACGCGGGTGTCGCCGAGTTGATCGCCGAACGCGACGCGGTCATCGATCTCGGCTTCGCCAAGGCGGACTGACGGCGGGCCTCACCCGAACAGCGCGAGCTGTTCGCTCGGCGGCACCGGCGCCGGTCCTGCCGGCACGGTCCGGCCCTGTGGTCGGCGCAGATCGTAGGCGGCCAGCAGCGGGTCGACCCGCTCGCGCAGCCAGGAGCTGTAGGCGGGCGTGACAGAGCCGCCGCGACCGTAGAGCTGACGGTAGCGGCGCACCAGCGCCGGATGTTCGGTGGCCAGCCAGCCGAGGAACCAGCCGCGCGTGCTGCCGCGCAGGTGCATGGCGAAGGCCGTGGCGCTGTCGGCGCCCGCGTCGGCGATCGCGGCGAACAGGGCGTCGAGGTGGGCGCGGCTGTCGGTCAGGCACGGGATGACCGGCGCCACCATGACATGCACGGCGAAGCCCGCGTCGGCCAGCGCACGGACCAGATCCAGGCGTGCGCGGGGTGCCGGGGTGCCCGGCTCCAGGCTGCGGTGCAGGTCCTGGTCGAGGATCGCGATCGAGACCGCCACGCTGACCGCCACCCGTCGCGACGCCGCGGTGAGCAGCGGCAGGTCCCGGCGCAGCAGCGGCCCCTTGGTGAGGATGGAGAACGGCGTCCCGGAATCGGCGAGGGCGCCGATGATGCCCGGCATCAGCCGGTAGCGGCCCTCGGCCCGCTGGTACGGATCGGTATTGGTGCCCAGCGCCACCGGTTCGCGCTGCCACGACCGCCGGGTCAGCTCCTTGCGCAGCACCGCCGCCACATTCGTCTTCACCACGATCTGCGAATCGAAGTCCTCGCCCGCGTCCAGTCCGAGGTATTCGTGACTGCCCCGGGCGAAGCAGTAGCGGCAGGCGTGCGAACACCCACGCATCGGGTTGATCGTCCAGCGGAACGGCAGCGTCGAACTCTCCGGCATCTTGTTCAGCGCGCTCTTGCACAGCACCTCGTGGAAGGTGATGCCGTCGAACTCGGGCGTCCGGACGGTGCGCACCAGCCCCGCCCGGGTCAGTCCGGGCAGGGCGCCGTCCTCGGCATCGAGTGCCTGCGCTTGCCACCGCATGCCCTGAGTCGAACATGTGTTCGAGGTGGTGTCAAGCCTGGCCGGTTCGGGCCGGGCGGCAGCGGCCAGCCCGCTGGTCCACACCGGCGTAAAATCGCAGGTGGCGGACCGTGTGGCCCCGCGATCCGCGATGTGGGTGACTCGGTGAGAAGTGGTCGATGGAAGGACCGTTGGTCGGTGCGGTCGTCGCTCAGCTCGTGCTCGGCCTGCTGTTTCCGGGTGCCGGCTCGGCACCCGCGGTGAGCTATGTCGCCCTCGGCGACTCCTATACCGCCGCGCCGGGTCTGCTCGATCCCGTGCCGGGGAGTCCGCCGCTGTGCACGCGATCCGCGCAGAACTATCCGCACCGGCTGGCGGCGGCGACCGGATGGGAACTCACCGATGTCAGCTGCGCCTCGGCGGCGACCGCGCACATGACCACGGCCCAATACGCCGATCAGCCACCGCAATTCGACGCGCTGTCGGCGCGGACGCGGGTGGTCAGCTATCAGGCGGGCGGCAACGACCGCAATCTGTTCCAGACCATGGTGCTCACCTGCTCGGCGCTCAACGCGGGGAACGTCGGTGCCGTCGGGGCGCCGTGTCGCGACAGCCAGGGTTCGCGATTCAGCGACGACATCGCGGCGGGCGAGCCCGCGATGGGCGCGGCGATCGGGCGGATCCGGGAGCTGGCACCGCACGCGCGGGTCTATGTCGTCGGCTATCCGGCGGTGCTGCCGGAAGCGGGGCACTGCTACCCGCAGATGCCGCTGAGCACGGGCGACGTCGACTACGCGCGGGGCATCGAACAAGAACTCAATGCCGCGCTGCGGCGCCAGGCCGAGGCCAACGGCGCGATCTACGTCGACATCTACACCTCGGCCATCGGGCACGACGCCTGCCGGGACCCCGCGTCCCGCTGGGTCGAACCCGTGCTGCCCGCGCAGGCGAACGCCACCCCGGTACACCCCAACGCCGCCGGACAGCAGGCCACCGCGGAGATCCTCCGCGCGGCCGTGACGGCGCCGGGGTGACCGGCACGCGGACTACGCGGTGCGCGGTGCGCGCAGGAAGTCGACCAGGTCGGCGACGGTCTCCTCGGTCGGGCGGGGGTGGTAGCCCAGCTCGCGTTCGGCCTTGCCGTGATCGACGATCGGGGCCGACAGGATCGCGCCGAGCGCCGCCTTGGACAGGATGTCGGAGCCGAGGCGCTTGCTGATCGGCTCGACCACCGGCAGCACGGCGCCGAGCGCCTTGGCCGGAATCGCGAACCGCGGGCCCTTGGCGCCGGAGCGCGCCGCGGCCATCCGGCACAGGTCGATCAGCTGGGTCATGTACCCGCCGAGCAGGTAGTTCTCGCCGGTGCGGCCCTTCTCGCCCGCCAGGATCAGGCCCTGCGCCACATCGCGCACGTCGACCAGATCGAAACCGCCGCCGATCATCACCGGCATCCGGCCGCGCATCGCCTCCGCGGCGGTGCGGTTGAGCCGGGACAGGTTCTTCGGGTTGTCGGCGGGGCCGTAGACGCCGGTCGGGTTCACGATCACCGCGTCGAGGCCGCGTTCGATGACCGGACGCAGCGCCTGCTCGCCCGCCCACTTGGACCGGTCGTAGACGGGCAGGCCCGGATCGGTGGAGCGCAGGGTGGTCTCGTCGATGTGCCCACCCGCGCGGTACTGGTCGAAGGCGTGGATCGAGCTGGTGTGCACGAACCGCCGGACGCCGGCCTCGAGCGCCGCCTCCGCGGTGACCCGCACGCCCTCGGTGTTGACCCGCCAGGCGAGGTCGTTCTTCTCGGCCAGCGTGATCAGCGCGACCAGGTGGTAGACCACCTCGGCGCCGTCGAGGGCGCCGCGCATCGACGCCGGATCGAGCACGTCACCGGACACCCAGGTGACGGCCGGATCGGACGTGGTCGGCGCAGCACGATCGATGGCCACCACTTCGTGGCCACGCTCGAGGAGCTGCGGGATCAGGTTGGTACCGAGGTAGCCGGCTGCGCCGGTCACTGCGACCTTCATTCCGCCGAGGATATAGAACATGTTCTAGTTTTGAAAGCGGATCGGGTGGATCGGAGCCGACACGGCTCGAACGAGGTCGGGGTGTTCGGTTATATTTGGCGCACACTGCGCCTTCGCGCGGGCGCGTAGGGAGTTCCGCGGCCGCCGATCGCGCTCGCAGAGCAGGATTTTCACGACGAGTTGGGGGGATTCGCATGACCGATCTCTCGGTCGATACCGATGCCGTCGCCGCTTTCGCGACGACGAACGCGACCGTGGCGGGGGACATCGCGGCGGCGGGCATCACCGACGCGGCGGGCAACGTGGCGGCGATGACGCCGGTGTTCGGGCTCATCGGCGCCGATTATCTGGCGATGTTCGCCGCCGCACAGGCCCTGCAGGCCAAGGACATCAACGATCTGTCGGCCAAGTTCTCCAAGCTGTCCGACGCGGCCTTCAAGTCCTCGGTGACCTACAACACCGAGGACGTCTCGCTGGCCGTGGATCTGGCCCGCCAGGCCGCGGGGATGGGGGGCCTGGCATGAGGCCGCTGAGCACCGACGACGCGGGCGTCATCACTCCGGACACCGCGCTGGCCACCGCCGACGCCGCGACGCAGTCCGCGCTGGGCGCCGTCCCGGTCGACTACAGCGCCGCCGCCCAGGCGATCCTCGATGTACCGCTGGTGCAGCTGCCCGAGGACTTCGAGGCCGTCGAGGAACCCGTCTTCACTCTCGCGCAGAAGATCACCGACGACGCGCAGAACACCGCGGTCTCCCCGGCCGGGCTCTCCGGCCTGTCCGGCCTCGGCACCGGCGGCACCGTCGACGCGCAGGACATCCTGTCCGGCATCTCGACCGACGCCTCCGCCGCGCTGAGCGGCGCGCAGAGTGCCGTCAACCAGGTCGCCGGGCCCGCGCTGGCCACCGCGCAGACCGCGTTCGACCAGGCCAAGAGCGCGCTCACCAGCGCCGCCACCGGCGGCACCGCGAGCACGACGAACTCCACCGCCTCGGCGGCGTCGACCACGCTCACCGAGGATCCGGTCTCCGCGCTGCTCAACGGCGTGTCCATTCCCGCGCTGCCGGGCATCGACTCGCTGTTCGAGCCGATCCTGCAGCTGCTGAGCAGTTTCGGCACCGGTGTCTTCGGCTCGCTCGACCCGACCACCCTGCTGAGCAACTCCTCCTCGCTGATCGAATCGGCGATGAGCGTCGCCCAGGGCGGTCTGAAGACCGTGCAGCAGCTGTGGGAGGGCGAGGCCTCCGACGCGGCGACCACCGCCAGCCAGCAGGCGCAGACCGAGGGGCAGGAGACCAGCCAGCGCGGCTTCGACATCTCCGCGCTGACCGAACAGGCCGCCGCAGTGGTCCAGTCGGGCAACGCGCAGCTGTCGGCGATCGCCACCACCTTCGCCGCCCAGGCGACCGCGCTCGCGCCGACGATCATGCTGCCGCCGACGCAGGCCACCCTCATCGGTCTGGCCACCGAGCATCTCGGCTCGGCGGTCACGGTCGTCAACACCACCCGTGGTGAGCTGGCCGGCTACACCGGACAGCTCAACGGCGTGGTGCAGAACCTGGTCGCCCAGAGCGGCCTGCCCTCGCCGGAGGAAGTGCTGTCGGCGGCCTCGGAGAACATCGCCGAGCCGCTGCTGACCCAGGCCGAGGACGCGCTGTCGGGCACCTCCGACGACTCGACCACCGCCGCGAGCACCACGCCGGGCAGCACCACCACCACGCCGGGCTCGACCACCACCGCCGGCCTGAGCACCGGCGGTTCCGGTGGCAGCACCGGTGGCGCGCTCGGCGCCCTCGGCACCGCGCGAGGCGGTTCGAGTGGTAGCACCGGCGGCACCCCGAGCGCGGGCACGCCCAAGGCGACCACCGCCGTGCCGGGGTCGGCCATGCCCGCCGGTCGGGTCATGTCCACCGCCCTCGGCTCCACCGGCCTCGGCACCACCTCCACCGCCGGCACCAGCGGTTCCGGCTTCATGGGTGGCGGCGGTGCCGCGGGTGCGGGCGGCAAGGGCAACAACGACGAGGAACACGGTCGTACCGTGCAGCCCTACCAGAGCCGCACCGGCAACGACGACCTCACCGGTCCGCTCGGCGAATCCACGCCCGAGGTCATCGGCGCGGTGCACGAGGACGAACGCGACGCCGACGAGGACCGGTTCTAGCCACCGGATCCCCGGCGACGAACGACAGTGCCCCCGGCTTCGGCCGGGGGCACTGTCGTTCGGTCTCAGCTCAGCGCTTTTCCTTGAAGGCGTCGATCAGCTTCTTGGACAGGTCGGTGAAGCGCTTGCGTGCGGCCTTCTGCTCGTCGTTGAGGCCGTCGGACGAATCGGGGGAGTAGACGACGAGGTGGGTCTCGCCCTCGACGTCGGCCGGCATCAGATCGATGATCGTCGTGCCCTTGCCCTCACCGGCCGGGATCCCGAAATCGACCTCGCGCAGCGCGGTGATCTCCTCGCGCGCCGCCGCGAGCACGTCCTCGGGCACGGTGCCGTCGACCCGCTTGGCGGCGGTCTCGGGCTTGCGGTCCTTGCTCACCGCGTCGGGCGAGTGCACGGCCTTCCCGTCGGCGAAGACCTGCAGCACCGGCCGCAGATCGGTGCGCTGGGACCAGCCGTCCGGAATCGAGGTCACGCTGACCAGCGGTAGCGGCGCCGGCTCGGCCTGGGCGACGGCGCTCGCACCGGGCAGTGCGAGCGCGCAGACGAGCAGTCCGGTCATGGTCAGGCGCATATTTCCCCTCGAAAGACGATGTGGCGGTATCTCGTTCGGGGTCAGCGTAGCCCGGTCGGGTTGTTGAGGTCACCGGCGGAATAGGTGTCGCACGACTTGACCGATCCGGTCTTGTACCCGGTGAGGAACCACTTCTGGCGCTGCTCGGACGATCCGTGCGTCCACGACTCCGGGTTGACGCCGCGCCCGGCCGCGCGCTGGATCCGGTCGTCGCCGACGGCGTTGGCCGCCGAGAGCGCGTCGCGGATGTCGTTGTCCGACAGCGGCTTCAGGAACGGCTGGCTGCTGCCCGGCGCGGGCTGCTTGTCCGCGTAGTGGGCCCAGATCCCGGCGTAGCAGTCGGCCTGCAGCTCGGTGCGGACCGCGCCGGACTGGGCGCCCTGCGGGTCGCGCTGAGCACGGCCGATGTCGCCGAGCTGGTTCTGGATGTGGTGACCGACCTCGTGGGCCACCACGTACTCCTGGGCCAGCGGTCCCGCGCTGGCGCCGAAGCGGTCGGTGAGCTCCTGGAAGAAGGCGGTGTCGAAGTAGGCGGTCTGATCGGCCGGGCAGTAGAACGGGCCGACGTCGCTGGTGGCGTTGCCGCAGCCGGTCGACACCGCGCCGGAGAACAGCACCAGCTTCGGCTCGATGTAGCGCTTGCCGGTCTGCCTGGGCAGCTCCTGCGACCAGACCCCGTCCAGGCTCTGCGCGGTCGCGACCACCCGGCAGTCGACGTACTTGTTCGCGTCGGCGCCGGTCTTGCAGTGTGACGGGGTGCCCGCGGTGCCCGGCTGGCTCTGCTGGGTGTCCTGCGCGCCGGTGAAGTTGCCGAGCACCGAGCCGGGGTCGCCGCCCAGGAGCAGCGTGATCACCAGCAGGATGAGACCGCCCGCGCCGCCGCCGATGGCGAGCTTGCCGCCCATGCCGGGGCCGCCACCGGACGAGGCCCGGCCGGGATCGATCTCCATACCTTCGTTGAAGGTCATCGCGGTACTCGCCTTCGCTCGGTGTTCCAGCTGTCCTGCAGCACGATTCACCGCCGGAAGACCCACGGCCGGCGGGCACGCGTCACAAGCTTGACACGGCGACCGAGATATCGGTTTCCTCTCGGGGATCGTGTCTCACTACGATGGCGGGGAGTCCGTACGAAGTCTGTCGAAAGGAATACCGTGCTGCGCACCCACTTGGCTGGTTCGCTGCGAAGCGAGCACGCCGGTCAGACCGTCACCCTCACCGGCTGGGTGGCCCGGCGTCGTGACCACGGTGGTGTGACCTTCATCGATCTGCGCGACGCCTCGGGTGTCTCGCAGGTGGTCTTCCGCGAGGGCGAGGCGGCCGAGCAGGCCCACAAGCTCCGCGCGGAATACTGCGTGCAGGTCACCGGTGTGGTGGAGCAGCGCCCCGACGGCAACGAGAACCCGGAGCTGCCGACCGGGCAGATCGAGGTCGACGCCAAGGAGCTGGTCGTGCTCAACGAGAGCGCGCCGCTGCCGTTCCAGCTCGACGAGACGCCCGGCGACGAGGCCCGCCTCAAGTACCGCTACCTCGACCTGCGCCGCGAGGGCCCCGGGCACGCCATCCGGCTGCGCTCCAAGGTCAACGCCGCCGCCCGCGAGGTGCTGGCCAGCCACGAGTTCATCGAGGTGGAGACCCCCACGCTGACCCGCTCGACGCCCGAGGGCGCCCGCGACTTCCTGGTGCCCGCGCGCCTGCAGCCGGGCAGCTTCTACGCCCTGCCGCAGAGCCCGCAGCTGTTCAAGCAGCTGCTCATGGTCGGCGGCATCGAGCGCTACTTCCAGATCGCGCGCTGCTACCGCGACGAGGACTTCCGCGCCGACCGTCAGCCCGAGTTCACCCAGCTCGACATCGAGATGAGCTTCGTGCGCCAGGAGGACGTGATCCTGCTGGCCGAGGACATCCTGGTCGCGCTGTGGAAGCTGGTCGGCCACGACATCACCACCCCGATCCCGCACATGACCTACGCCGAGGCGATGCGCCGCTTCGGCTCGGACAAGCCGGACCTGCGCTTCGGGGTCGAGATCACCGAGCTCACCGACTACTTCAAGGACACCCCGTTCCGGGTGTTCCAGTCCGAGTACGTCGGCGCGGTCGTGATGCCCGGCGGCGCGAGCCAGCCGCGGCGTCAGCTCGACGCCTGGCAGGAGTGGGCCAAGCAGCGCGGCGCCAAGGGGCTGGCCTACATCCTGATCAACGAAGACGGCACCCTGGGCGGCCCGGTCGCCAAGAACCTGACCGACGCCGAGCGCGACGGGCTGGCCAAGCAGGTCGGCGCCGAGCCGGGCGACTGCGTGTTCTTCGCGGCGGGCACCACCAAGTCGAGCCGGGCGCTGCTGGGCGCCGCGCGCGGCGAGATCGCCCGCAAGTGCGACCTCATCGACCCGAACGCCTGGGCCTTCGTCTGGATCGTCGACGCGCCGATGTTCGAGCCGACCGCCGACGCCACCGCCAGCGGTGACGTGGCCCTGGGCTACTCGGCCTGGACCGCCGTGCACCACGCCTTCACCTCGCCCAAGCCGGAGTCGATCGATACCTTCGACACCGACCCGGGCGCGGCGCTGGCCTACGCCTACGACATCGTCTGCAACGGCAACGAGATCGGTGGCGGTTCCATCCGTATCCACCGCCGCGACGTGCAGGAACGCGTGTTCAAGGTGATGGGCATCGGCCACGACGAGGCGCAGGAGAAGTTCGGCTTCCTGCTCGACGCCTTCGCCTACGGCGCCCCGCCGCACGGCGGTATCGCCTTCGGCTGGGATCGCATCACCGCGCTGCTGGCCGGTGAGGACTCGATCCGCGAGGTGATCGCCTTCCCGAAGACCGGTGGCGGCGTCGACCCGCTCACCGACGCGCCCGCGCCGATCACCGCGCAGCAGCGCAAGGAGGCGGGCATCGACGCCAAGCCGGAGGTCAAGGGCGAGGCCAAGGCCGCCGCCGACGCGCCGAAAGCCGTTGCCTCCGAGAAATAGCGGTCACCGAGGGTAGCCCGGTACCTTCTGGTCAGTTCCCCGCCGTCGTGGCGGCATTGATCAGAAGGGCCACCGGTGCTGCATCTGCGAGTGATCAGTCCGCCCGAGCAGACCGACGCGCTCGTGCGGGCGCTGGAAGCCGACGCGGGCGTCACCCATCTGACGGTCGCGCGCGGGATCGCCGTCGACCCGCACGGTGATCTCGTGCAGGCCGACGTGGCGCGCGAGGCCGCCAACAAGGTCCTCGCCGACGTCAAGGCACTCGGGATCGAGCAGACCGGCGGCATCACGCTCGGTCCCGTCGAAGCAGTGCTGTCCGACGCGGCCGACCGGGCGGTGCGCGCCGCGCCCGGCGATCCGAGCGATGCCGTGGTCTGGGAGCAACTGCTCAAGGAAACGCACGAGGAGTCCTCGCTCAACGCGACCTTCGTCGCGTTCCTGACCATCGCCTGCCTGCTGGCCTCCATCGGTGTGGCGACCAACTCGCCGGTCACCATCGTCGGCGCAATGGTGGTGGGTCCGGAGTTCGGGCCGCTGGCCGCGCTGTCGGTGGCCCTGGTGCGCCGCAACTGGCGGCTGGCCCGGCGCTCGGTCATCGCGCTGGCCGTGGCCTTCCCGGTGGCGATGGTGATCACGCTGTTCGCGACCCTGCTGTGGGAGCGGCTGGGCTGGGTGACCACCGAGGGGGTCATCGACGCGCACGACGTGGACTTCATCTACGAGGTCGGGCCGTTCTCCCTGGTCGTGGCCGTGCTCGCCGGCGCGGCGGGCATGCTGTCGCTGGTGACGGCCAAGTCGGCGGCGCTGATCGGGGTGTTCATCTCGGTCACCACGGTGCCCGCCGCCGGGTACGCGGTGGTGGCCGCCACCATCGGGCAGTGGCATCGCGCGTTCGAGTCGGCCGGTCAGCTCGCGGTGAATCTGGTGGGCATCGTCGTCGCCGGTGTGCTGGTGCTCGAGTTGCGGCCGCGCGCGGGGGACGATCCCGGCCCGTTCGAACGATTCAAACGGGCCATCGGGATGAGCACCCCGCTGCGGCACTGAGCTCCCGGCTCAGATCCTGGCGACCGGTCCCGCGGTGAGCATGCGGTACGCGTAGGTCACCGCGATCGCGCAGACCGGGCCGGCGATGAACAGGCCGAGCCCGCACGCCGCCGCGCCGACGACGGTCACCAGGGTGACCGTGAGGGCCAGCAGCAGCGCGGCCCACAGATTGGCCAGCACCAGCTGCGCGCTCGCCTTGATCGCTTCCAGCGGACCGTAGTCCTGATCGATCACGAAGTGCAGGGAGAACATGCACAGGAATCCGACGATCAGGCCGGGCAACAGGCACAGCGACGCGGCGAGCAGGGTGGCGGCGAAGGCCAGCAGGGCCGTCAACAAGACATTGCCCGCGTTCACGAATCGGAAGAACGATCCGAAAGCCGGTGGATATCCGTCCGTTTCGTACAGCGCGCCACGGATCATCACCGCCTGCAGCAGCCACAGCGCGACCAGGACCACCAGGAACAGGAACAGCACGGTGAACAGCGATGTCGGCTCGAAGATCTGGACGATCGCGAGGAAGGCGAGATAGATGAGCACGCCCACCGCGGTGACCCCGAGCCACGGCCCGGGATTGGCGCGGAAACGGTCCCAGCCGTAGCTCAGCGAGCGGCCGACATCGAGGGCCTGTGCTCCCGAATGGTAGTAACCCGGCGTCTGCCCGCCGCCGGTGGCCGACACGCCGGGTGCGGGTGCGGTGGCATACCCGGGATTGTCGGGTTTCGCCTGGGGGGCGGGGTAACCGGGTCCGGTGCCCGCCGGCCCGTACTGCGGTGCGCTGGGGGGCGGTCCGGCAATCGGCGGTGCAGGCTCGAGCGGCTCCTCGCCGTACTGCGCGGCGCCGGGACCCTCGAATTGCGGATAGCCTGCGCCACCGGCCATTCCGTGCCTGCTCGGCCCGGGGCCCGCCGCACCGGCCCGCCCCGGCGCCTCGTGCCTGCCCGTGCCATCGGCGAACTGTCCGCCACCTCCGGGAACCGGTGGCCCACCGGGTGAATCGCTCGATGCGGCGTACGGCGTGTCGGTCACTGTGGTAGACCTTTCGACTCAACCGGTTTGCGGTGTGGCGCACTGCAGTTGACGATGAGAAAACCCGACGACAGTCGGGTGTGTCAAGCGAACAGTGACACTCGCGCAACCACGGTGCCAACACGCCGAGCGACGCGGAAAGGTTGTGTAACCGCTCGCTAGAAGTGACCAGGTACGAGTAGCTTGAGAGGCGATGACCGCACTATTGGCCGAACGCGCCGCCGACGTCGTGTCCGCAGCACAACAGTTGCTCACAAAGCGAATGGGTGCTCCGGTGAAGCTGAGCGATCCGATGGAGCTCAGCGGCAGTGGTAGGACGACAGTCCTACGCGTGCGTGTTGCGGAGAACGCATTTTCGTTGCCGCGCACGCTGATCGTGAAGCAGGTGCGCGGTTCCGCACAGGACCGCCGCACCGGTGGCTTGGCGCCCGGAGTCGCCAGCATCGACGCGGCATTCCTGCGCGAGGCGGTGTCCTACCAGTTCACCACCGCGCTCAGCCGCGAACAGCGCCCCGGCGCCTACCTGATCGCGCACAGCGTGCCCGACCGGCTGCTGGTGCTCTCCGATCTGGGCGACAACGCGCTGCTCACCTCGGTGCTGCAGACCCGCGCCGAGCCGGGCACCCGCAACGCGCTGATGGCGTTCGCGCAGGCACTGGGCCGGATGCACGCCGCGACCGTGGGTCGCGAGCCCGACTTCGTCGCGCTGATGCGCCGGGTCGACTCGGTGCATCGCGTCGACGGGATCGCCCAGCAGGCCCACGCCGCGATCGCCGATGTGCCGGGTCTGCTCGAGACCGAACTGGGCATCGAGGTGCCGGGGGAGATCGCCGAGCGGATCGTGCACGGCAATCGCCTGTTCACCGGTGGCCGCTACCGCGCGTTCAGCCCGTCGGATCTGTGCCCCGACAACGTGATCATGAACGACGAGGGCGCCCGCTTCCTCGACTACGAGTGGGGCGGCTTCCGCGACGCCACCCTCGACATCGCCTACGCGCTGGTCTCGTTCCCGGGGTGCCTGTGCGATTTCGAGCTCTCGCGCAGCCGTGCCAGGGAGATGGTCGAGGCCTGGCGCTCGGCCGTGGTCGGTGTGTGGCCGTCGCTGGCCGACGACACCGTGCTCGCCGAGCGGATCCTCGAGGCCCGGCTGATCTGGGTGTGGCTGTCGACGTACTGGTTCCTGCCCGCCGATCACACCCGCATCGCCACCGCGCGCGAACACGGCCTGTCCGTGCCGCGTTCGGAGGCGCTGATCAATCGCTGGTCGGCGCTGGCCGAGGACGCGCGGGTCACCGGCGACGACGCGGTCGGCGATTTCGCCGAGCAGGTGTCGGCGATGCTGGAAGAGCGCTGGTCGGAGTAGCCGCGCGGCGCAGGCTCCCCACTTCCCTCGCCGACGGGAGTACCGTCGGCGAGGGTCCGAGGAGTTGGGAGCAGCAGTGCCGAAACCGGTTACCGTCACCGTCGTCCGCAAGCAGTGGTTGACCCCGCACCTGGTGCGGGTCGTCGGCACCGCCGACGGATTCACCCCGAACGTCTTCACCGACGCCTACGTGAAGCTGATCTTCCCGCCGCCCGGGGTCGAGTACCCGGAGCCGTTCGATCTCGACACCGTGCGTGCGACGCTGGGCCCGGAGAGCCAGCCGGTGCTGCGCACCTACACCGTGCGATCCTTCGATCCCGCGCGCAACGAGATCAGCATCGACTTCGTGGTGCACGGCGACGAGGGCATCGCGGGTCCGTGGGCGCGCTCGGTCGAGCCGGGCGCGCGGTTCCGGCTGAACGGCCCCGGCGGTGCGTTCGCGCCCGATCCGGCGGCCGAGTGGTACCTGTTCGCCGGCGACGAGTCGGCGTTGCCCGCCATCGCCGCCGCGCTCGAGGCGCTGCCCGCGGGCGCGCCGGCGCAGGTGTTCGTCGAGGTGGGCGGCCCGGAGGACGAGATCGCGCTCACCTCGCCCGCCGACCTGCGCCTGCACTGGGTGCACCGCGGCGTGTCCTCGGACCGGATCCCCGACGACCTCGCCGGGGAGCACGCGCCGCTGGTGGCGGCGGTGCGCGCGGCCGAATGGCTGCCCGGCCAGGTCCAGGCGTTCGTGCACGGCGAGGCGGAGTCCGTCATGCGGCAGTTGCGTCCCTACCTGCGCAAGGAGCGCGGGGTGGCGCCGAAATGGCTGTCGATCTCGGGGTACTGGCGGCGCGGCCGCACCGAGGAAGGTTTCCGCGAGTGGAAGCGCGCGCTGGCGGCCGAGGGCGCCTGATCCGCGCGCGGTCACCCGCGGCGTCAGCCGTCGGCTGCGCGGTGGCCTTGGGCGCGCTCCGGTCGCGGCGCACCGCCGGGGCCCGCGACTTCACTCAGGTGATCAGTGCGGCCAGCTTGCCACGGAGGTGCGTGCGCTCGACTGTGTTGTCGGTGAGCAGCAGCGCGGCTTCGTAGGCGGCGACCGCCTCGTCGACCCGGCCCACCTCGGCCAGGAAGGCCGCTCGCGCCGCGTCGAGGTAGCCGTAGGTCGCCAGGGCGGGCTCCGCGCCGAGCGGTCCCAGCAGCGCGAGTGCCCGCTCCGGGTCGCCGCCGAGGCCGACGGCGATCGCGTAGTTGAGCCGGGCGACCGGTGACGGCCACACCCGCAGCAACAGCCGGTACAGGCCGATGATCTCGGCCCAGTCGGTCTCGGCCCAGCTGGGTGCTTCGTCGTGCACGGCGGCGATCGCGGCCTGCACCGTGTACCGATCCACGTGCGGCAGTGCCTGTTTCACCAGCGCGATGCCCTCGGTGATCGCCGCGCGATCCCAGCGGGCGCGGTCCTGGTATTCGAGTGTGCGCAGCTCGCCCGCCGCGTCGACCCGGGCGGCGCGGCGGGCGTCGGTGAGCAGGATCAGCGCCAGCAGCCCGGTGACCGACGGGTCGTCGGGGACCAGCGCGCGCATCATCCGCGCGAGTTGCAGTGCGCGTTCGACGAGATCGGCACGCACCAGGCGGTCGCCCGCAGGCGCGGTGTGGCCGGTGGTGAACAGCAGGTGGATGACCGCGCAGATCGCGTCGAGGCGCTGGGGCAGCTCCCGCACCGACGGCACCCGGTACGGGATGCCCGCGACGGCGATCTTCTTCTTGGCCCTGGTGATCCGCGCGGCCATGGTCGACTCGCTGACCAGGAACGCGCGCGCCACCTCGGCGGTGGTGACGCCGCAGACCAGCCGCAGCGTCAACGCGATCTGGGCCTGCGGCGCGAGCGCCGGGTGGCAGCAGGTGCTGATCAGCCGGAGCCGGTCGTCGGGGATCATGGCGTCGTCGAGGGCGGCCAGGGCGAGGTCGGCGGTGTCGTCGGCCGGTTCGTCGACGACCAGCTCGGGCAGTGCCCGGCGGAAGGTGCCCTCGCGGCGCAGCAGGTCGAGGCCGCGGCGCCGGGCGACCGTGGTCAGCCAGGCGCCGGGCCTGGCCGGAACGCCGTCGCTCGCCCAGGCGGTCAGGGCCGTCGCGTAGGCGTCCTGGACACATTCCTCGGCCAGGTCGAAATCACGGACCAGCCGCACCGTCGCGGCGAGCACGAAGGCCCACTCGCGACGGTGCGCCTGCTCGACGGCCGCGGCCGCCGTCGTGGTCACGGCTGCGGGAAGACCTGGAGCGGGCGCACTTCGACACCACCGGTCGGCGCGGGCACCTGCGCGGCGATCGCGATGGCGGCGTCCAGATCCGGCGCCTCGATCAGGTAGTAGCCGCCGAGCGCTTCCTTCGCCTCGGCGAAGGGGCCGTCGGTGATGACGACCTCGCCGCCGGCGTCGTGGCGGATCGAGGTGGCGGTGACGGTGGGCTGCAGCGCGTTGCCGCCGAGGTTGGCGTCGCCGGCGAGCTGCTGGAAGGCGCGGTGCGCGGTCAGCATGTCACCGAGTTCGGCGGGGGACATGGCGGCGTAGGTGGCTTCGTCGCCGTAGATCAGGACCAGGTACTGGCTCATGACGGTGCTCCTTCGGATCCGGGCTGCCCGCTCGTCGGGTAGCCGTACTCACCCGACGAGCGACCGAGGCCGCGATCGACAGCCTGTCCGAAGAATTCTGCGCCGATTTCCGGGTCAGTGCACCGGAGTGGCCCGGGGTTCCAGCCGCCCGCCCGCGGGCACCGCGAACGAGGCGCCGTGCCGCAGCCCGGTCGCGGGGTCGGTGACATCGAGGACGTAGAACCAGTCCATCTGCGTCTGCGTCGGGGTCACCTCGAGCACGCCGAAGCCGTGCGAGTCGAGCTCGGTGTAGCGCAGGTGATGGTTGGCCGCCTTGATGGCCTCCTCGGCGGGCACCGAGACGGTCCGGTTCGGCACCTTCAGCATGTCGCCGACGCTGGACGAGGTGACCGAGGGGACGACGAACTCCGCGCCCACGGTCGGCCCGCCCGGGTAGTTCGCGGCGTCGAGCGGCAGGTCCGCGGCCCAGGAGGTGTGGATGTCGCCGGTGAGGAACACGACGTCGCCCACGGTGTTGTCGGCGATGGTGCGGAACAGGGTGCGCCGGTCGGCGGTGTAGCCGTCCCACTGGTCGCCGTTGACGGTCAGGCCGCCCTGCGGCACGCCGATCGCCTCGGTGATCGCCTGGGTGGTGGCGGGTTCGAGCGGCGGGAACACCAGCGGCGCGATCATCACCGAGTTGCCGATCAGCTTCCATTGCGCGGGTGAGGAGCTCAGACCCGCGGTCAGCCAGTCCATCTGGGCGCGGCCGGTGATGGTGCGGGCCGGGTCGTCGGCCTGCCGCCAGCCGGCGCCGGGGCCCGCCTCGTGGTCGCGGTAGCTGCGCAGATCCAGCATCGACAGCTCGGCCAGGGTGCCGAACCGCAGCCGGCGATAGATCTGCACCTCGGTGCCGGTACGGGCGGCGCGCACCGGCATCCACTCCAGGTAGGCCTGCGCGGAGGCGGCCCGGCGGGCGCTCCACGGACCGTGCACGGCGGGATCGTGGTTCTCCGAGCCCTCGCGCCAGGAGTTGTCGGCCGACTCGTGGTCGTCCCAGGTGCAGATGAACGGCACCGACGCGTGCAGCGCCAGCAGATCGGGGTCGGTCTTGTACTGGCCGTGCCGGGTCCGGTAGTCGGCCAGGCTGACGATCTCGTTCACCGGATCGTGGGCGCGCACCGCGCCGTTGCGGCCGGTGTACTTGCCGCGCGCGTACTCGTAGATGTAGTCACCCAGGTGCACGACCGCGTCGAGGTCGGTGCGGGCGGCCAGGTGCCGGTAGGACCCGAACCAGCCTGCTTCCCAGTTGGAGCAGGAGACCAGGCCGAGGCGCAGGCGGTCGACCTCGCTGTCGGCCGCGGGCGCGGTGCGGGTGCGGCCGACCGGCGAGGTCTCGCCGAGGGCGGTGAAGCGGTAGTAGTAGTCGGTGGCCGGTGCCAGGCCGGTCGCGTCGACCTTGACGGTGTGGTCGGCGTCGGCGGTCGCGGTCACGGTGCCCGAGGCGGCGAGACCGGCGAAGGACTCGTGCGCGGAGATCTCCCAACGGACGGTCGCGGGGGCGCCGAGGCCGGAGCCGGGGACCGCGTCCTCGGCGACGCTGACCCGGGTCCACAGGATCACCGCGCCGGGCAGCGGGTCGCCGGAGGCGACGCCGTGGCGGAACACCGCGCCCGCCGCGTGCGCCGTCGCGGTACTCAGTACCACCACCGCGGCCGCCGCCGTCCCGCCTTTGAACAGGGTGCGCCGGGCGAACTGCCCTGTCGCGGAGGTGATGACGCCGTTGTTTTCGACCACGAGGAGCGATCTCATCCCACCGACGGGGTGACGCGCAAGTCCTGTTCGTAAAGTTGGTCAATCGTTCAATTCCGCGTCGGGTCGCCTCCGCCGCCGCGGACCTGTCCGACCGCCTCGGTACCCTGCCAGACGTGAGCGAGAGCCTGTTCGACGTGCCCGGAGAACCCGCCGCGCCCGAGCACGGTCTCGACGCGGTGATCCGGCGCGACTCCGGTGCGCCACTGGCGGTCCGGATGCGGCCGTTGTCGCTCGACGAGGTGATCGGCCAGCAGCACCTGCTCGGGCCGGGCTCACCGCTGCGCCGCCTGGTCGAGGGCTCCGGCGCGGCCTCGGTCCTGCTCTACGGCCCGCCGGGCACCGGCAAGACCACCCTGGCCTCGCTGTTGTCCCAGGCCACCGGTCGCCGCTTCGAGGCGCTGTCGGCGCTGTCCGCGGGCGTCAAAGAGGTCCGCGCCGTCATCGACGTGGCGCGGCGCAGGCTGACGGTGGGCGAACAGACCGTCCTGTTCATCGACGAGGTGCACCGCTTCTCCAAGACCCAGCAGGACGCGCTGCTGGCCGCGGTCGAGAACCGGATCGTGCTGCTCGTCGGCGCGACCACCGAGAACCCGTCGTTCTCGGTGGTGTCGCCGCTGCTGTCGCGGTCGCTGGTGCTGCAGTTGCAGTCGCTCACCCCCGACGACATCCGCCAGGTCCTCGACCGCGCGATCGCCGACCCGCGCGGGCTCGACGGGCAGTACACCGTCGCCGAGGACGCGCTCGAGCACCTCGTCCGGATCGCGGGCGGCGACGCGCGCCGCGCGCTGACCGCGCTGGAGGCCTCGGCCGAATCGTCGCTCGACGGCGTCGTCGACGTGGCGCTGGTGGAGGCCAGCGTCGACAAGGCCGCCGTCCGCTACGACCGCGCGGGCGATCAGCACTACGACGTGATCAGCGCCTTCATCAAGTCCATCCGCGGCTCCGATGTCGATGCCGCCCTGCACTACCTGGCGCGCATGCTCACCGCGGGCGAGGACCCCCGTTTCATCGCCCGCCGCCTGATGATCCACGCCAGCGAGGACATCGGGATGGCCGATCCGATGGCCCTGCAGACCGCCACGGCCGCCGCCCAGGTGGTGCAACTGGTCGGCCTGCCCGAGGCGAAACTGGCCCTGGCCCAGGCCACCATCCATCTGGCCACCGCGCCGAAGTCCGGCGCGGTGACCTCGGCGCTGGGCGCGGCCATGGCCGATATCGCCGCGGGCAAAGCGGGTGCGGTGCCCCCGCATCTGCGCGACGGCCACTACGCCGGGGCCGCCGCGCTCGGCAACGCGCAGGGCTACAAGTTCCCGCACGACGCCCGTGACGGTGTGCTCGCGCAGCAGTACCCGCCCGACGATCTGGTCGGCACCGACTACTACGAGCCGACCGATCACGGCTTCGAGCGCGAAGTCGGTCCGCGGGTCACCAAGCTGCGCCGCATCGTCCGCGGGAGCTAGTCCGACCGCGAAGAGCGGGCCAGTGGCGGTCCAGCGTGCGTCGCCGACTCAGTCGACGGCGAACAGTGCCGTCCCGCCGACCGACCAGATCCGGTGCAACCTGCCCGCGACGGCCTCCATCAGATCGATACCGCCGTGCTCGGGGTTCCCCGACCGTTCGGAATGCCACCGGACCGCGAAGGTCCCGGAGCCCTCGGCATCGAGTTCCGCACTCGCGGCCGAGTCGACCACGAAGCGCACGTCCGGCCGCTGCGCCCGGAACCCGGTGACGAAGTCGGCCAGGTCGGTGGGGCCGCGCAGGGCGTCGGTGAATTCCCGGGTGGGGGCGGCGAATCGAATCCGGAAGTCGTCGGTGAGCACCTCGTGCGCAATGGCGGGGTCGGTGTTCCAGAGCTCGGTCCAGCGGGCGGCGAGCTGGTCTGCGGTGGTCGATGCGGTGGTGGTCATGGCCTGCTCCCTGGCGAAGGGCCGCCCCGGCGGCGGCCTGTGTCCCCAGACTTCAGTCCGTCCGCGACAACGGTGTGTCGGTGATCGACATCACATCGATCAGCCGTCCGTCGCTGGTTGGAACGGTCGACAGGTCGATGCCCCGGTCGGGCGCCGTGTCGTCGAGCATCCGCGCGCGCACCACCCGATCGAGCCGGAATCCGCGCAGCCCCGAGCGCATCCGGCACCAGGCGTAGAGGAACCAGTGCTCGCTGCCCGCCACGAAGGCCAGCGGCTCGACGTCGCGTTCGGTGGGAACCCCGAGACGGTCCAGGTAGTCGAGCCGCAGCACCCGTCGGCCGACCACGGCGTCCAGCATCGCGGGGGCGAGGGCGGGCGCGGGCGCGACCGGGAAGAACCGCACCCGGTCGACCAGCGCCGCCGCCCGCAGCCGGTCCTGCTCGGGCAGCACCGCCACCACCTTGTGCACCGCCGACAGCGCGGCCGCCGCGAACGGGGTGCCCGCCAGCCGGGGCAGTGCGACGGCCAGCGCGGTCGCCTCCGCCGCGGTCAGGCTGACCGGCGCCAGGGTGCGGTGCCGGTCGAGGGCGTAGCCGCCCGCGCGGCCGGGCACCGTCCGGATCGGCAGCCCGGACTGTTGCAGTGCGGCCAGATCGCGTTCGATCGTGCGGATCGACACCTCGAAGCGGGCGGCCAGCTGACGTGCGGTGCGCGGCCGCGGACTGTAGGCGCGCAGCTCTTCGGCGAGGGCGTAGAGCCGCTCGGTCTTGGTCACGTCCGGATTGTCGCCGAGACCACCGACTCCGGCGCAAAACCCGCGGAATGCAGGCGGTAAGCTGGACAGCTGTGCAGACCCACGAGATTAGACGGCGTTTCCTGGACCATTTCGTCCGTGCCGGACACACCGAGGTGCCCAGTGCCTCGCTGATCCTGGCCGACCCCAACCTGCTGTTCGTCAACGCAGGCATGGTCCAGTTCGTGCCGTACTTCCTCGGTCAGCAGACCCCGCCGTACGCCACCGCGACCAGCGTGCAGAAGTGCGTGCGCACCCTCGACATCGAGAACGTCGGCATCACCACCCGCCACAACACCTTCTTCCAGATGGCGGGCAACTTCAGCTTCGGCGACTACTTCAAGCGCGAGGCCATCACCCTGGCCTGGACGCTGCTCACCAGCAGCGTCGCCGACGGCGGTTACGGCTTCGACCCCGAGCGCCTGTGGGTCACCGTCTACCTCGACGACGACGAGGCCGAGCGGATGTGGCTCGAGATGGGCGTGCCCGCCGACCGCATCCAGCGTCGCGGCATGGCCGACAACTACTGGTCGATGGGCATCCCCGGCCCGTGTGGCCCGTGCTCGGAGATCTACTACGACCGCGGCCCCGAGTACGGCGTCGAGGGCGGCCCCGAGGCCGACGAGGACCGCTACATCGAGATCTGGAATCTCGTGTTCATGCAGAACGAGCGCGGCGCCGGGATCGGCAAGGACAACTTCGAGATCCTCGGCCCGCTGCCCAAGCAGAACATCGACACCGGCATGGGCGTCGAGCGGGTGGCGTTCCTGCTCCAGGGCGTGGACAACGTCTACGAGACCGATCTGATGCGCCCGATCATCGACAAGGCCGAGCAGCTCACCGGCCGCTCCTACGGCGTCGAGCACACCGACGACGTGCGCTTCCGCGTCATCGCCGACCACGCTCGCACCGCCGCGATGCTCATCGCCGACGGAGTGAACCCCGGCAACGACGGCCGCGGCTACGTGCTGCGCCGCCTGCTGCGCCGCATCGTGCGCTCGGCCCGCCTGCTCGGCGCCGAGAAGCCGGTGATGGGCGAGCTGATGAAGGTCGTCTCCGACCTGATGTCGCCCTCCTACCCGGAGCTGGCCACCGACTTCGGCCGGATCGAGACCGTCGCGGTGGGCGAGGAGACGGCCTTCCTGAAGACCCTCAACACCGGCGAGACCCTCTTCGACAACGCCGCGACCGCGGTGAAGTCCAAGGGCGGCAAGCAGATCACCGGGTCGGACGCCTTCGCGCTGCACGACACCTACGGCTTCCCGATCGACCTCACCCTCGAGATGGCCGCCGAGGCGGGCCTGTCGGTGGACGAGGAGGGCTTCCGCTCGCTCATGGCCGAGCAGCGCAAGCGCGCCAAGGACGACGCCCAGGCCCGCAAGCACGCGCACGCCGACCTGACCGTCTACAAGGAACTCGTCGACCGCGGCGCCACCGAGTTCACCGGCTTCGACGAGCTCACCTCCGAGGCGAACGTGCTGGCCCTGATCGCCGACGGCGTGCGGGTGCCCGCCGCGCAGGCCGGGTCCGATGTCGAGGTCATCCTCGACCGCAGCCCGATGTACGCCGAGTCCGGCGGTCAGATCGCCGACCGTGGCACCATCACCGCCTCGGGCCTGAAGCTGCGCATCAACGACGTGCAGAAGATCGCCAAGAAGCTGTGGGTGCACAAGGCCACCGTCGAGCAGGGCCAGATCACCGAGGGCGATGTCGTGCTCGCGCAGGCCGATCCGGCCTGGCGCCGGGGCGCCACCCAGGGCCACTCCGGCACGCACATGGTGCACGCCGCGCTGCGCCAGGTGCTCGGCCCCAACGCGGTGCAGGCCGGTTCGCTGAACAAGCCCGGCTACCTGCGGTTCGACTTCAACTGGCAGGGCGCGCTGTCGGAGCAGCAGAAGGCCGACATCGAGGCCGTCTCCAACGACGCGGTCGGCGCCGACTTCCCGGTGAACACCTTCGTCACCGACCTGCCCAAGGCCAAGGAGATGGGCGCGATGGCCCTCTTCGGCGAGAACTACGGCGACGAGGTGCGCGTCGTGGAGATCGGCGGCCCGTTCTCGATGGAGCTGTGCGGTGGCACGCACGTCGAGCACTCCTCGCAGATCGGCCCGATCACCGTGCTCGGTGAGTCCTCGGTCGGTTCCGGCGTGCGCCGCGTCGAGGCGTTCGTCGGCCTGGACTCCTACAAGTACCTGGCCAAGGAGCGCGCGCTGCTGGCCGGTGTCGCGTCCTCGCTGAAGGTGCCGTCGGACGAGGTGCCCGGTCGCGTCGAGCAGCTCGTGGAGCGGCTCAAGGTGGCCGAGAAGGAACTCGAGCGCACCAAGATCGCCGCGGTGCTGTCCTCGGCGGGCACGTTCGTCGAGCAGGCCGAGCGGATCGGCTCGGTCCTTCTGGTCGCGGCCGCCGCGCCCGAGGGCGTCGCCGCGGGCGATCTGCGCACCCTGGCCACCGATATCCGCGGCCGCTTCGGCAGCGACGCCGCGGTGGTCGTGCTGCTCGGCAACACCGACGGCAAGGCGCCGTTCGTGGTGTCGGTCAACAAGGCCGCCCAGGATCTCGGCTTCAAGGCGGGTGACCTGGTGGCCAGCTTCGGCCCGAGCATCGCCGGTCGCGGTGGCGGCAAGCCGGAGATGGCGCAGGGCTCCGGTTCGGATCCGTCGGGTATCCCGGCCGGTCTGGCCGCGGTCCGTGCCCGGGTGGCCGAACTCGCCGGCTGATGCCACCGACCGCAGGTCCAGCCGACCAGGAACCGGCCGACCGACCGGATCCGGCCACCGACCCCGGCCGGGGCCGCCGGATCGCGATCGACGTCGGCAGCGTCCGGATCGGGGTCGCCTCGAGCGACCCCGACGGAATCCTCGCCACTCCGGTGGAGACCGTGCCGCGCGCCAAGCCGTCGAAGTCCGGCGGGCGCGCGGCGGGTCCGCCCGCCGACATCGCGAGAATTGCCGACATTGTGCGGGAGTACGAAGCCGTCGAGGTGATCATCGGGCTGCCGCGTACCCTGCGCGGTGAAAACGGCACGGCGGCGGGGATCGCGCGTCGGTTTGCCCGGGAGTTGCGCCGGGTGATCGACCCGATTCCGATACGCCTTTCCGACGAACGTTTGACTACGGTGTCTGCTGCACGTGCGCTGCGCGACAGCGGAGTTCGCGCACGTGGCCAGCGGCAGGTGATCGATCAGGCGGCAGCCGTGTCGATTCTGCAAGGATGGTTGGACGAGCGGAGTTCGGTGTTGAAGGACGCAGCAGACGCGAGCGTGGTCGGAGACGATGCATGACCGACCGATGGGCCAGGGCCGAGGAACGCTACCGGGCGCGGGAAGCTGATCGGCGCTATCCCCGCCGCGACGACTGGGGTCTGGACGCCCGGGAGGCGCGCGAGGAGCCGCAGCAGGCCGGTCCCGCGGGCTGGGACGACGATGACGACACCAACGTCATCCCGCGCTACGAGGACGAGCACTACGACGACGAGCCCGAACCCGAGCCGGTGGCTCCGCCGCGCCGGGTCGGTCAGCGGGCCGCCCCGGCGGGCCGCGCCGCGGGTGGACGGCCCGAGTCCGATCGTGGCCGCGTGAAGCCGCCGTCCGGTCGCGACAAGCAGCCAGGGGGCCGCGGCAAGGCGGCGTCGGGCCGCAAGCGGTCGCGGATCGCCTCGCGCAAGGCCGCCGAGCGCAAACGGCGCCGCCGCAACCTCTGGGTGGTCGGCGCCCTGCTGGCCGTGCTCATCGTCTCCGCGGCCGGTTTCGCCGGCTACAAGCTGATGAGCCGGTTCGCCCCGGCCGAGGACTTCGCCGGTCCGCCCGGTGCCCTCGTCGTGGTCCAGGTGCATCCCGGTGACACCGCGTCGCAGATCGCCGGCGCCATGCACGAGCGCGGAGTGGTCGCCAGCCGGGAGGCCTTCTACGAAGCGGCCGTGCGCAATTCGGGGATGAACAACGTGCAGCCCGGGTACTACGCGATCGGGGTGAACAGCCCGGCGGCCACCGCCGTCTCCACACTGGTGGGCGGGAAGTCGCGCGTCGGCAACGTCACCGTCTCCGAGGGACGGCTGCTGCACGACAAGCACGACGCGAACACCGGTGGCCGCTACGACGGCATCTACCGCAAGGTCGCCCAGGCCAGCTGCATCGGCGCCGAGCAGAAGTGCGTCACCTACGAGCAGCTCGACGCGGCGGGCGCGAGCACCGACCTGGCCGCCCTCGGCGTGCCCGACTGGGCCATGAAGGGCGTGCGGGAATCCCCGGACCGGTCCCGGCAGCTGGAGGGCCTGATCGCGGCGGGCACCTGGGATTTCGATCCCAGCGGGACCCCGCAGCAGATCCTGCGGCAGCTGGTGACCTCGAGCGTGGAGCGCTACGAGTCGACCGGGCTGCTGCAGTCCGGCGCCACCACGGGCCTGACGCCGTACCAGACCTTGGTGTCCGCGTCGCTGGTGGAGCGCGAGGCGAAGCCACAGGACATGAGCAAAGTGGCCAGGGTGATCGTGAACCGGCTCAAGGCCGACCAGATGCTGCAGTTCGACTCGACGGTCAACTACACCCTGGACACCACCGAGGTGGCGACCACCAACGCCGACCGGGCCAGGGAAACCGCCTGGAACACCTACGCGATGCGTGGCCTGCCCGTCACGCCGATCTCGGCCCCGTCGCTGGACGCGTTGCGGGCCATGGAGAATCCGGAGCCGGGGGCGTGGCTGTACTTCGTCACCGTCGACAAGGAGGGCACCACCCTGTTCACCGAGAGCTACTCCGAACACCTGCGCTTGGTCGCCCAGGCACAGCGCAGCGGCATCCTCGACAGCTCCAAGCCCTACGGTGGCTGAGCCACGCAAGGCCGCGGTGCTCGGCAAGCCGATCGCGCACTCGCGGTCGCCGCAGCTGCATCTGGCCGCCTACCGGGCGCTCGGGCTGGACTGGTCCTACGAGCGCGTCGAGTGCTCGGCCGAGCAGCTGCCGGGTCTGGTCGACGGGCTCGGACCGGAGTGGGTCGGGCTCTCGGTGACGATGCCGGGCAAGGAGGCCGCGCTCGCCCACGCCGACACGCGCACCGACCGGGCGGTCCTGGTCGGCTCGGCCAACACCCTGGTGCGCACCGAGGCGGGCTGGCTGGCCGACTGCACCGATGTGGACGGCGTGCTCGGCGCGCTGCGCGGTGGCGGCGTCGACCGGGTGCGCGAGGGCGTGGTGCTCGGCGCGGGCGGCACCGCCCGGCCCGCCCTGCTGGCACTGTCGGAACTCGGCGCGGAATCGGTGACGGTGGTCGCGCGCGATGCCGGACGGGCCCGCGACGCGCTGGAGCTCGCCGAACGCCTGGGTCTGGCTTTTTCCACGATCGACTTCGAGGCCGACGCTCTCGCCACCGTCTGCGCGACGGCGGGCGCGGTGGTCAGCACCATTCCCGCGGACGCGGCCGCCGCGGTCGCGGACCGGGTGGCGGCGGCGCCGGTGGTGCTCGACGCGATCTACAACCCGTGGCCGACCCCGCTGGCCGCGGCGGTGGCCGCGGCCGGGCACACCGTCGTCAGCGGTCTGCAGATGCTGCTCAACCAGGCCTATGGTCAGGTCGAGCTGTTCACCGGGCAGTCCGCACCGCGCGCTGCGATGGCGGCCGCGCTCGACGAGACCCTTCCGTCGGCCTGAGCGTCGTATTACCCTGGTGCCCAACGCAATCTAGGGGAGGGATTGGCTGTGTTCGGTCGAATCGTGGTCATGGTGCTGTCGGTTGTCGCCTCGGCGATAGTTGTCGGGGGTCCCGCCTCGGCGCAAGGGGGTTGTGCCTCGCCGCAACCGTCCTGGGGGTTCACCTGCGTGGCGTCGGCATCCAACGTCTCGCTGGCGAGTTGTCTGAAGGACGCGCCGCTGTGGAGTGATCGGGCGCGTTGTGAAGCGCGGACCGACGGCAGCGGCAGGTACGACCTCTGGGTGCCGTCGAACTAACCGTCCCGGCGCCTCCGGGAATCACCCGATCCGGTGGAATTGATACCTGTTCTAGTTTTTTCCGGTTAAGGTGTTGCTCATGACCGCTTGGGTGTTACGAGCCACTGTCCTGGGCGCGCTGGTCGTCGGCTTACGGTTGCTGCTCGCCGTCGCGATGGCGTTCGCGCCGACCTACGGCACGATCTGGCGGGTGGCCTGCCTCGCCGTGATCGTGGGTGTCGTGGTCGCCTGGGGAATGCGCGACGGCCAGGCGGGCGCCGCCACCGATCTCACCGTGCGCTGGCTGGCGGCCGGGGCCGTCGCCGGCCTCGCGAGCGGGGCCGTATGCCTGGTCCTCGATCAGGTGCCCGGCATCGAACTCGGCGAAGCCGGTGCGCTGTTCGAGCTGACCTCGGCGGCGTCGTTCATCCTGCTGCTGGTGTTCCTGCCGGCGATGGCGGGCGTCGCCCTCGGTCGTCGACGGGCACGGCGCACCCCCGAATCCACCGCCACCGCTCCCCAGACCCAGCCGGAGTTCGCGCCGGTCGTCTGAGTCCACCGATACTGTGCCCGGCGAGGACCTCTCGCCGGGCACAGTGCCGTGTCAGAGCAGAATCGGGCCGCCGGTGGAGGCCTCACGCGCGATCGCCGAGTAGGCCGCGGCCAGCAGCGACGGATCCGGACCCTCGAGCCTGCCCGGCTTGGCCAGCCCGTCGAGTACCACGAACCGCAGCACGCCCGAGCGGGTCTTCTTGTCGGTCTGCATGGCGTCCATCAGCTGCGGGAGCGCGTCACCGTCGTAGCTGACCGGTAGTCCGACGCTCTCCAGGATGGTGCGGTGCCGGTCGGCGGTGGCGTCGTCGAGACGGCCGGCCAGCCTGCCCAGCTCGGCCGCGAACACCAGGCCGACGGAGACGGCGGCGCCGTGGCGCCACCGGTAGCGTTCGCGGCGCTCCACGGCGTGGCCCAGCGTGTGGCCGTAGTTGAGGATCTCGCGCAGGCTCGACTCCTTGAGGTCGGCCGCCACGACATCGGCCTTGACCTGGATGGCGCGCCGGATCAGCTCCGGCAGCACGTCACCGGTGGGATCGAGCGCGGCCTCCGGGTCGGCCTCGATGAGATCCAGGATCACCGGGTCGGCGATGAAACCGGCCTTGATGATCTCGGCCATGCCCGCGACGATCTCGTTGCGCGGCACCGTCTCCAGGGTGGCCAGGTCGACCAGCACGGCGCTCGGCTCGTGGAAGCTGCCGACGAGGTTCTTGCCCGCCTCGGTGTTGATGCCGGTCTTGCCGCCGACCGCGGCGTCGACCATCGCCAGCAGCGTGGTCGGCACGTGCACGATGCGCACCCCGCGCATCCAGGTGGCGGCGACGAAGCCGGCCAGGTCGGTGGCCGCGCCACCGCCGAGGCTCACGATGGCGTCGTTGCGGGTCAGCCCGATCCGGCCGAGCACCTCCCAGCAGAACCCGGCCACGGCCAGGTCCTTGCCGTCCTCGGCGTCGGGGATCTCGATGCGGTGCGCGTCGATCCCGGTGTCGGCCAGCGCTTTCCGCACGACCTCGGCGGTCTCGGCCAGTGGCGGCTGATGGAAGATCGCCACGGTCCGCACGGCGTTGCCCGCGGTGACCGCCTCGACGAGATCGCCGAGCAGCCCGCGTCCGATGATCACCGGGTACGGGTCGGCGGTGCGGACCTGGATGGTGGTCGGCTCTGTCACGTGCGCTGCTCCGATTCTTTCTGGTCGTTGGTCTTGCGCCGGCCGCCGCGTCGGCGCGGCCGGTTGCGCCGGGTGCGCTCGCCCTGGGCGGTCGCGCGATCCGCGTCGCCGGGCTGGCCCGCTCCGGACCGCTGCCCGGTCGGCGCCGGAGTGCCGGTGCGCTGGCCCGCCGGGCGATCCGGTGACGTCGCACCGGGCTGGGCCGCGGGTTCCCCGCCGGGCGCGCGGGTCGACCTGGCGTCGGTCTCGCGGTTCGCGCCCGCCGAGCGGATGCGAACCCCGCCGCGCCGGGACCTGGTGCGCCGGGACCGGCGGGCGCCGGTCGTGCGCGCCTCGCCTTGCGGCGTGCCCGCGTCACCACCGGGTGCCTGCTCGGAGCCGGATCGCGTTGCCGCCGAACCGGTCCGGTCGATCGTGGCCTGCTCGGTCGCCCGGCGCGCGGCCGCGGCGCGTGCCCTGGCGCGGCGTCGCGCCCTGGACCGGTTGCTGCCGATCCCGGGCCTGCTGGTGGCCGAACCCGAAGCGGCGGTACCGGATCCGCCCGTGGCTCGCTCGGCGTCGAGATCGGTGCGCACCGATTCCAGGCCGAGTTTGGTGAGGATCATCCGCACCACCCGGCCGGGGCTGCGCCCGTCGGTCCGCACGCGCACCGTGGCGACCTCGCGGTAGAGCGGGCGCCGGATCCGCATCAGCTCCCGGTACTTGGCACCGGGATCGGTACCGTTGAGCAGCGGTCGCGCATTGCTGGAGCCGGTACGCCGAAGTCCTTCGGCCACACTGATTTCCAGGTAGACCACGGTCGCGGAACGCAACACCTCGCGAGTCCGCGCCGACAGCACCGACCCGCCACCGAGGGAGACGACGCCATCGTGCTCGAGCACCGCCCGGCGCACCACCAGTTCCTCGATCCGGCGGAACTCCGGCTCGCCGTCGGTCGCGAAGATCTCCGGAATCCCGCGCCCGGTGTCGGCCTCGATCCCGGCATCGGTGTCGTACAGCTCGACCCCGAGCTCCCGCGCGAGCTTGCGCCCGATCGTCGACTTCCCCGACCCCGGCGGCCCGACCAGCACCACACGCGCGCGAGGTTCAGCCACCGCCTCGATATCGGCAGCGCCGGTCTGCTCGGCGGTCCCGGTCGCTTCGCCAGTGGTCCCAGCCGACTCGGCGCCAGCGGGTGCGCCAGCGGTCTCGGTCGGCTCGACGTCACCGAGTTCGTCAGTGGTTTCGGTCGGCTCGACGTCACCGAGTTCGTCAGTGGTTTCGGCCGGCTCGACGTCACCGGGTACGTCAGTGGTCTCGGTCGGCCCGGCGTCACCGGGTACGCCAGGGGTCCCGGCCGGCTCGGCGTCAGCGGTCGCTTCAGCGGTTCGGGACGCCTCGGGGTCGCTGGTTGTGTCGGCGTCACCGTTCGGATTGGCGGCGCTGGTACTGGTCTCGCCAGCAGCGCCAGCAGCGCCAGTCGTGTCGGCAGCGCCAGTCGCGTCGGCAGCATCGGCAGCGCCAGTCGCGTCGGCAGCGCCAGTCGTGCCAGCGGGGCCGGTCGTGTCAGTAGTGTTGGTCGCGTCAGCAGTGCCAGCAGCGCCAGTCGTGTCGGCAGTGTTGGTCGCGCCAGCAGTGCCAGCTGCGCTAGTCGCGTCGGTCGCGCCAGCGGTGTCAGCGGTGCCGGTCGCGTTGACGGGGCTGACTACTCGGTCGGCGCGATCGTTCGTGCCGACAGTCGATGGGGGACCCGCGTCGTTGTCCTCCGCGGCCCCCTCCTGTCCCTGCCCGGTCACGGCGTGCGGCTGTCCGCGGGCACGTGCGGGCGGTTGCCGATCCGCTTGATGTAGCTGGTGATGTTGTCGAGGGTCTCGGTCAGCGAGTCGCCGCCGAACTTCTCCAGCGCCGCCTGCGCCAGCACGAGCGCGACCATCGACTCCGCGACCACGGCGGCCGCGGGCACCGCGCACACATCCGAGCGCTGGTGGATGGCGACGGCTTCCTCGCCGGTGGACATGTCGACGGTCGACAGCGCACGCGGCACGGTCGAGATCGGCTTCATCGCGGCGCGCACCCGCAGCGCCTCGCCGTTGGTCATGCCGCCTTCGAGACCGCCCGCACGGTTGGTCGAGCGCAGCACACCGTCGGGGCCGGGACGCATCTCGTCGTGGGCCTGGCTGCCGCGCCTGCGCGCGGTCTCGAAACCGTCGCCCACCTCGACACCCTTGATGGCCTGGATGCCCATGAGGGCGGCGGCCAGCCGCGAGTCCAGCCGCTGCTCGCCGCTGATGAACGAGCCGAGCCCGATCGGCAGACCGTCGACGATCACCTCGACGACGCCGCCGAGGGTGTCGCCGTCCTTCTTGGCCGCCTCGATCTCGGCGATCATCGCCGCCTCGGCGTCGGCGTCGAACGCGCGGACCGGGCTGGCGTCGATGGCGTCGAGATCGTGCGCACCGGGGGTGACACCGGTGGTGTTGGCCGCGGTGCCGATCGACACCACGTGCGAGATGACCTCGACACCGAAGGCCTGACGCAGGAAGTTGCGGGCGACCGTGCCCGCCGCGACGCGGGCCGCGGTCTCGCGGGCGCTGGCCCGCTCGAGCACCGGGCGGGCGTCCTCGAAGTTGTACTTGAGCATGCCGGAGTAGTCGGCGTGACCGGGCCGCGGACGGGTCAGCGGCGCGTTGCGCGCCATCCCGGCGAGCGCCTCCTCGTCGACCGGGTCGGCCGACATCACCTCGGTCCACTTGGGCCACTCGGAATTGGCGACCTCGATCGCGACCGGACCACCCATGGTCCGGCCGTGGCGCACGCCGCCGACCAGGGTGACCTTGTCGGCCTCGAACTTCATCCGGGCGCCGCGCCCGTAACCGAGCCGACGGCGCGCGAGCTGTGCGGAGACGTCGTCCGTTGTCACCTCGACTCCGGCGACCATCCCTTCCAGGAGGGCGACGAGAGCGGGACCATGGGATTCTCCGGCAGTTATCCAGCGCAACACGCCGACCATCTTCCCATGTCGCCGCGCGTGGTCGGGCACGTGGGCCGACGTGATGAGCGGCACGTCGCCGCCGCGCCGGGCCGCGCGGTGGCGGCCACCGCCCCGATCGTGCTGCACCGACCCGGTCCCGACCGGTATCGGGGTACCGGCGCCAGGTGTGTGATCGGCCCGGCGCGTCGCGCTGCCGGTCATGCCAGCGCCATCGCGGTGACGGTGGCCAGGCACATGGCCGGACCGTGCGGCACCGGTCGCCGCGACCGGGACCCGCCCGTGCCGTGACCCAGTGCCGCGCGCAGCCGGTGCCCACCGAGCATGCCCACCGCGATCGCCGCCGTGAGCGCGGGCGCGGCGATCGCCGCCCACACCCACGCGGGCGGTCCCGCGAGCGCGGCGGCGGCCCCGAGACCCACCGCCAGCTTCACGTCACCGGCGCCGAGCGCGGCCGGGGAGAGCAGATGGATCACCAGGTACGGCATGGTCAGCAACGCGGCCCCGATGAGCGCCGTCGCCAGGTTCCCGGTGTACCCCGCGTAGAGGAACACCGCCGCCGCGCCGACGCCGGTGAGGGCGTTGGGGAGCCGGCGGGCATGGATATCGAGGACACCCAGCAGCAAGCACCAGGCGATGAGCAGGCAGAACGCGGCAGTGGTCATGCGTTCGATCGTGCGCGGCGGCGCGCGCCCCGGCGAGGCCCGATCGGCGAATGTGGACAACTCCGCGCGATGTGGACAACGAGGTGTCCAGTCGGGCGCGCGGTGGACGCGCCGACGCCGGGAAAAGTGCCGAGTTCGGTGCCGACGTGTCGGTCGTCGAGCGGTAGCGTTGACCCATGTGTGCTGATACCCCGCGTCCCGATCACGCGGCACGGCGTGGTGCTCTGCGGAGCCTGCTGGTGGAGAACGGCGTCGACGCGCTGCTGGTCACCGATCTGGTCAATATCCGCTACCTGACCGGGTTCACCGGCTCCAATGCCGTGCTCCTGGTGCACTCCTGGGATATGCGCGGTGCCGAGGACCGCACCGTCATCGGCACCGACGGCCGCTATTCCGCGCAGGTGGCCGTGCAGGTCCCCGATCTGAGCGCCGAGATCTCCCGGGCCACCGCGCGGCGGATCATCGAGCTGGCCGGCGAATGGCAGCTGGGCCGGATCGGCTTCGAGAGCCACGTGGTCACCGTCGCCGAGCACACCTCGTTCCAGTCATTGCGCACCGGACTGCAGCTGGTACCGACCAACGGGCTGGTCGAGCAGCTGCGCATGGTCAAAGACGACTACGAGATCGCCCAGCTGCGCGCGGCCTGCGCGGCCGCCGACGCGGGTCTGGCCGACCTGCTCGACCGCGGCCTGATCCGGCCGGGCCGCACCGAACGCCAGGTCGCCCGCGACCTGGAGTGGGCGATGTTCGAGCACGGCGCCGAAGCGATCTCGTTCGAGACGATCGTCGCCACCGGCGTGAACTCCGCCGTGCCGCATCACCGCCCGACCGGCGCGGTCCTGGCCACCGGCGACTTCGTCAAACTCGACTTCGGCGCGGTCGTCGACGGCTACCACTCCGACATGACCCGCACCCTCGTCCTCGGCAGGCCCGAGGACTGGCAGCGCGAGATCTACGAACTGGTGGCCCGGTCCCAGCGAGCCGGGCGCGAGGCGCTGAAACCGGGCGCGGGGACCGCCGAGGTCGACGCCGCCGCCCGGGTCGTCATCGAGGAGGCGGGCTACGGTCCGCAGTTCGTGCACGGCCTCGGGCACGGGGTCGGGTTGCAGATCCACGAAGCGCCCGGAGTGGCGAAAACGAGTACCGGTACACTACTTGCTGGCGTGGCGGTGACCGTCGAACCTGGTGTGTATCTTCCCGGCCGCGGCGGGGTCCGGATCGAGGACACGCTCGTGGTACGCGAGGCGGGCCCGGACCTGCTCACCCTCACCAGCAAGGACCTGACCGTCGTCGAGTGACGCCGGTCCCCAGAGACCGCAGTAAACGAACGAGGAGATCCGAGGACAGTGGCGGACACCAGCGACTTCAAGAACGGCCTTGTGCTGAAAATCGACGGTCAGCTCCAGCAGATCGTCGAGTTCCAGCACGTCAAGCCGGGTAAGGGCCCCGCTTTCGTGCGGACCAAGCTGAAGAACGTCGTGTCCGGCAAGGTCGTCGACAAGACCTTCAACGCGGGCGTCAAGGTCGAGACCGCGACCGTCGACCGTCGCGACATGACCTACCTGTACCACGACGGCACCGATTACATCTTCATGGACGGTGACACCTACGACCAGATCTCCATCCCGGAGGCCACCATCGGTCAGGGTGCGCGCTTCCTGCTGGAGAACATGGGCGTGCAGGTGGCCGTGCACGAGGACGCGCCGCTGTTCGTCGAGCTCCCCGTCACCATCGAGCTGGTCGTGCAGCACACCGACATCGGCCTGCAGGGTGACCGCTCCACCGGTGGCACCAAGCCCGCCACCCTGGAAACCGGCGCCGAGGTGCAGGTCCCGCTGTTCATCAACACCGGCGACAAGTTGAAGATCGACTCGCGCGACGGCAACTACCTCGGCCGCGTCAACGCCTGATCGTGACGGACTCCCCGGCAGACAAAAAGGGCTCGTTCAAGAAGCTCGGCGCACGCCACAAGGCGCGCCGCCGGGCCGTGGACCTGCTGTTCGAAGCGGAGGCGCGCGACGTCGACGTCTCCGACCTGCTCTCCGAACGCGCCGACCTGGCGACTCGTGACCAGAGCGTGGCTCCCGTGCACGCCTACACCTCGGTCCTGGTCGAAGGCGTCGCCGACGACCTGGACCGGGTCGACGGCACCATCGAGGGCTACCTGCAGGACTGGACGCTGTCGCGCCTGCCCGCCGTCGACCGGGCGATCCTGCGCATCGCGGTGTGGGAGCTGTTCCACGCCACCGACGTCCCCCCGGTGGTCGCGGTCGACGAGGCCGTCGAGCTGGCCAAGGAGCTGTCCACCGACGACTCGCCGTCGTTCGTGAACGGTGTGCTGGGGCAGGTCGTGCAGGTCGCGCCGCAGGTGCGCGCCGCCGCGGCCGCCACCAGGGCCGCGCGTCCCGCGCCGGAGGACCGGTCGTGACGAACAAGTACCTCGTCATGGTCATGCGCACCCCCGCGTTCGACCAGTCCGTGGTCGAACCGCACCGCGCGTTCCTGCAGGAACTGCTTGCCAAGGGGCAGCTGCAGGAGAGTGGCCGGTTCACCGACGGCACCGGCGGCGCCTACGTCGTCCTGGCCGAAAGCCTGGACGCCGCAACGGCTATCGCGCACGCCGATCCGGTGCACACCACCGGAGCGTCGGAACTGACGATCTACGAATGGGAGATCGCCGTCTCGGCGTGAGACCTTCCGGCGACAGCCGCGCATCCTGCCGGGATGCGCGGCTGTCGCCGTTTCCGGGCCACTTCCGATGCGGATCACGATGGCGTGCAGGAGAATGCAACCAGCATCGAACGCCGTCGGATCGGCGGGCTGGGGGAGACCGTGAGTGAGCATCCATCGTTGAGCAGCTGGCACATGACCCGGGCGCAATTGCTCTGGGCCGCACTCGGTCTGGCGGTCGTCTTCGCGATCCTGATCATGGCGCGGGGCAGTGTGCGCGAGATCTTCAAGGTGCAGCCGGATTTCGTGCTCGGCCTCTCGCTGTCGATCAGTACGATCTTCTTCACCAAGGCGTTCTCCCGGTCGGGGATCGCCTCGGCGGTGCACCACATCCACGAACCGCGGGATCCGAATGTGCTGGCCGCCCTGGATTCCGCGGTCGATCAGCGGCTGCACGCGATGGGGTTGCACGAGAACGTCGCGCTGCTCAGCCGCGATATCGCGGTGGCGAGCAAGCGGATCAACGAGTTCTACGATCTGCAGGCGATGGAGCCGCGCTTCCACGCGACGGCGCCGCTGCTGCGGGTGGCGCTGACCGACCTCGACGACGCGCTCGCCATCGTCAACCGGGTCGCCGACCGGATCGGTACCACCGAAACCACGCAGGTGTACCGCATTCCGGAGGCGACCAGGTCGCACCTCACCGACGCGCTGCGCGATGTCAGGGAGGCCTCGGCGCGGCGCAACGAGACCTACGAGGCGCTGCGCGCGCAGGTCGCCGGCGAACCGATCGACGATCTGTGGGGGCTGTTCGCGGTGCTCACCTCCGACACCCTCAAAGCGCAACGCGACTTGGAATCGCTGGTGAGCAAGTCGATCCAGTCGGTGCCCGCCGACCGCATCGCCGTCCTGCAGGGCTATGTCGCGGCGTCGCTGAGCCGGCTCGTCACCGTGGGTGACCTGATCCGCGCGCGTGGGCTCGCCGCGCCGCCCGCCCTGCAGATCATCGCCGAGGATCTGCGGCGCGCGCAGGCCAAGCTGACCAGGGCACAGGAATCCGACAGCGACCAGCCCGCGACGCAGGCGGCGGTGGCCTGAGCCGGATCCCGACGGCCTCCGCCGGTGGGTGTACGGGAAACCGGCGGAGGCGCGACCGACGCTGGGTGGCGCGGTGTCGGGTGTGCGCGGGGCACATCGGTGATCTTGCTACCTCGAGTGCGCTCGAGGTCAAGCCGGTTCAGCGGTCGGCGTGCACCAGGGGCGCGAGAAACCCGGTGACCTGCGCGGTCGAGGGCTGGCCCAGTCTGCGGCCGAGGACATCGGGGGCGTCGGCGACAGCGCGGCACCGATCGGGGTCGGTGTTGGCGGGGTCGGCCGAGTAGCGTTCGCCGACCATGATCGCGCGTCCGGCCTCCCGCCCGGTGCGCAGTTCGTAGACGGTGATCTCGTAGGTCGCCCGGAACAGATTGACCGTGCGGCCGATGGGGGAGCCCGGCGCCGCGGGGAGTTGGCAGGTCTGGACCAGGTCGCCCAGGCTGGTCTGGCGCATGCAGGCGATGAGCTGGACCGTGGCCGGGTCGGTCGGATGCCAGGCGGGCGAGCTGTTCGTCGCGACCATGGTGGCCAGGTCGCCTGACAGATAGGTCGGCCGCGCGCCGTCGCGCTGGTACTCCGCGGCGTTCGGGAACGGCTTGCGGTCGTCGCACATCCGGTCGTAGTCCGCCATCTCGAACCGGCTCGCCTGCACGGCGGTGATGGCGAAGAAGCCCGCCCCGAACAGGGCGATGAACAACAGCAGTCCGATGCCGGGCCCGATCCGCAGCCTGCGTCGCTCGCGCGGGCGACGCTCGCGCACCGGCGTGTTGCGCCACCGCTCGAGCAGCGACGGCCCGCCGGACCTGCTCGAGACCCGCTCCTGCGACCGGTTCGTGGCGGCCGGGCGGGCCGGGGTCCGATCCTGATCGACCCAGTCGCTCCAGTGGTCGGTGTCGTCGAATCGCTCGGCGCCGCCGTGGTGGGCGGAATCGGGGCTGCCCGATGACGCCGACCAGGCGGTGGCGGCGGTACCGGCAGCGGCGGCGTATCCGGGTGCCAGGTATGCCGGATCGTCCGGACCCTCGTCCTCGGGCCAGTCATCGTCATCGGCCATTGTCGGCTCGACTTCGTGCGGGACCTCGGCGTCCGAGTCATCGCCCGGTGCGGCGAAGTTGCTCGCGGCGACACTCGGCGAATCCAGGGGAGACTCGGCGGACCGGTCATCGGTCGACTTCACCAGCGACACAGCCTCTCCCGCATCCTCGCCGGAGACGGGTGTCGCTGCGGTGACGTCCGTACCGGTGACGGATTCGTCCGGCTCCGCAGGGGCAATGGCCGTTTCGTCGGGTGACGGAGCAGATCCGTCTTCCGCGCTGCCGGAAACCTCGACCCCGGTGTCCGGTTGGTCCGCGGAGCCGTCCGGTCCGTGGACTTCGGTCACGACCTCGTCGTCGGTGGGCTCCTCCGTGGTGGCGTCGGTACGCTCGGGCAGCGTGCCGACGGTGGGGGAAGCCACTGGTGTCAGGGGGTTTTCCGGATCGTGGGCGTCGATGTCATCCGGTGTGGGGTCGGCCGCTCCGGTCTCGTGGGCAGGCGACCGCGTCGGCTCAGCCGCCACAGGGTGCCGCTCCTCCGTGTTCTCGACAGCGTCCGGAGGTGCGGTCTCGGTACCGGAGCCGGGTGCGGACGGTGTCGCTCGCACGGGTTCCGTGTCGGGGGCAGGGGTGGCATCTGCCGCGTGCTCGGCGAGATCGGCTCCGGGGGACGCGGCTGACTCCGCGGCCTGCTCGGGCTCACCCGCGGTGTCGTCGGGAAGCTCCGCCGAGACCTCGGTTCTCGGCGTCAACGCAGTCTGCGAGTCGTCTTCTGTGGCAGCCATACTCACCAATCCCGCCAACGGCGCGACAGCACCGTTCGACTCCTCGCTGTGCCCCGCAGTGTCGTCCGAGGTCGCGGAGACGGTGCTCGGCGCCTGGTCGGCGGATTCCCGCGCCGCCGGACCTGATTCCTCGGTGTCGGCGGAGGTCCGTGACCGATGCGTGAGCCGATCGATCGCGGCGAGGAACCCGGGTGTGCTCGCCTGCGCCACTCGGGTGCCCACCCGGGAGGCGCCACGGCCGGGGGCGGTCTCGCCCTCCTCGGCCTGCCCGAGTCCGGCGGCGGCCGGTGCGGCCCTGGTCGAGGTCGACGGTTCCAGCCGCGCCGGAAAACCCTGGTCGGCCAACGCGACCCGGGACGGCAGCAGGTGGCTGAGATTCAGGGCCGCGAAGACGCGGCGCACATCGTTGACATTGAGCCGGACCGTGCGCCCGGTCTCGGCGTGGAAGTAGTCGCGCAGAGACGAGGAATCGTCGCGTTCGACCAGCACCGCCCGGTACCCGTCGGCGATGCGGGCCTCCTCGAGGGTGATCTGCGCGCCGGGCTGGGGGACCAGCGCGACCACGGCGTTCACCCAGCCGAAGATCCCGGACTGCTGCAGCAGGTTCTTGGCGGCGAAGACCTGCCTGCGCACCTGGACGAACGGATTGGGCACCCGCACTGCGTGATAGAGCGCGGCCTCCGCGCCGTCGACCGTCCAGGGGCCGTTGGGCGGGGTGGCGAGCACACCGTCCTGGCGCGCGGTGAACCCCTTCACCTCCACCACGGTGGCTCCCTGCGGCGTACACACCAGCGCGTCGACCTCGACCGATCCGCCCCGGCTCTCCGGCACATGGCAGCGGAAGATCGCCACGCCCCCTACCTCGGACGCGGCCCATTCCCGGATCGCCGCCGCGACGACCTCTTCTGCGCCTTCGAGTTCGGTTTCGTCCGCGACAACGACGATCACCACGACCCCCTGAGCAACCGATTGCGGACCCCTACCAGGATACGACCTCCGTCCGCGACATCGAAACCGAATCCTGTTGTCGAGCAACAGAATCGGCAATGACGATTACCGCTCTCACCGGGCGCCGCCCGGGGTGTGGCGGGACGGGGACGAGGTCGCCCATTCCAGTGGCGGGCGGGTCACCTGACCTGCGACAACGGCCGTTCCCGTGGGCCGGTGTACGGCCAGGAAGCCGAACGGCCGGTCGATGCGTACGGAGGTGATCGTCGACCACTGCTCCTGGGGGACGCTGCCCAAGCGCATCGCGACGGCGGTGACAGCGGCGGCCTCGAACCCCTCGGCGTCGAATCGGGCCATCACGTGCTGCCCGGCGGCGCTCACCGCCAGCGGAGTGTCGGAGATCCCGGGGAAGTGCCCGGACTCCGCGTTGCCCGCGGCGCCGAGGCCGAACAGGGCGGCATGGCGGGTGAGGTCGTGCGCGCCGCGAACCTCGAACGGCGGGAGCTGCACCTGGACACGGTCACCGGCCGCGCCGAAGATCTTGCGCCGCAGCACCGTCAGGCACGGGGCTGTCGTGTCGGGGGTGGGCGCGACCGCATCGGGTATCGCGCCGTCGAGCGCGGCCAGCCCGGCGGCCAGCGCCTGCCGTGGCCCGTCGGCACCGATCAGCAGGTGCACGTCGAGATCACCGGTGCCGGTGACGATCACCCTGGTCACGTCGGTGCCGAGGACCGAGACGCTGCCGTCGGCGTGCCCGGTGCGGTACAACCCCGGTCCCTGATGTCCCTGCCACGGTCCGGATTCCGGTGTCCAGCGGATCAGCTGAAACGGCGTCACCCAGCGGGTCCGGGCGACCAGCGCGGTGGCCAGCGCGAACACCGTCGAGGCGTCGACGGTGACCGGGAACGTCTCGATCAATCCGCCGGTGCGCTCGCTCGCCCAGGCATCGAGCGCGGCCTGATCCACCAGGGTTCCCGCCGAGCCCTCGGGCATGCTGCGGACCCACTCGTCCCGCAGCGCGATCCCCGGCCGCACCCAGGCGCCGGTCGCCAGCGCCACGTCGGCCGAGGAGTCGAGCGCGTGCAGCAACTCCAGCCCGGCCCGATGCGCAGACTCGGCCGAAACCTCCACCGCCGCCGCCAATTCCGCCCGAGCCGCCCCTTGGGCAGCCCCCGCCAGCAGCGCCAGCAGTACCCACGCGCCCGCGCCCGACACCACGGCGTCATCGTCGGCGAAGGTCGCGGTCCATCGCGCGGTCAGCGCATTCGACGAACGGACAGGCAACGCCAATCGACTCCCCATGTCCCGAATCCTACGGCCAGTGCCCGATCTCCGGCTCCGGCTCCCTCCTCATCGCCCGCCCCCGAGGCCGATTCCGTGGACTCGAACCGTGGGTGCCCGTCGCTGATCGCCGCGGGCCGACGGGATCACGGCCGCAGCAGGACCGTGCCGAGAGCGCTCCGCTCCTCGAGTTTGCGGTGGGCGTCGGCGGCTCCGGTCAGCGGCAGGACGGAGTCGATGCCGACGGTCAGCTGTCCCCGCGCGGCGGCGTCGAGGGCGTCCGCTCGTCGGCGGGCCACCTCGCCGAGCCAGGCGGGGCCCGCGCAGCCGGTGAGGGTGAGGCCGCGCAGGATCAGGTCGACGGCGGTGAGCTGGGTGGGGACTCCCGCGAGCCAGCCGTAGCTGAGGACGCGGCCGGTGCGCGGGGTGATCAGGTCGAGCAGCGGCGTCACGGAATCGCCGCCGATGGAGTCGAAGACGACGTCGACGGTGCCGCCTGCCAGCAGGTCGCGGAGCTGATCGGCCCAGGCGGGCGCGGTGTGGTCGACGACCTCGGCGGCGCCGTGCTCGCGGGCCAGCCGGGCCTTCTCGGCGCCGCCCGCGGTGGCGATCACCCGCACCCCGCGCGCCGCGCACAGCTGGGTGAGCGCGCTGCCGACGCCGGTGGCGGCCGCTTCGACCAGGACGGTCTCGCCCGGCGCGAGCGCCGCGGTCGCGACCAGGGCCAAGGCGACCGAGCCGGGCATCTGGGTGGCGGCGGCGAGGTCGGTGCGCAGGCCGTCGGGGATGACGGTCACCGAATCCGCCTCGGCCACCACGAGTTCGGCGTAGGCGCCGACGCCGCTGGTGGCGGCGACGACCCGGGTGCCGAGCAGCGCCGGGTCCACGCCGGCGCCGAGCTCGGTCACCGTGCCCGCCGCCTGGAACCCGAACACCGCGGGCAGTGCGACGGGGACGGGAAACTCGCCCGCCCGCACCTTGGTCTCCGGGTAGAGCACCGGGATCGCCTCGGCGCGGACGAGGACCTGCCCGTCGCCCGGTCGCGGTGCGTCGACCGCGCGCGGCACCAGCACCTCGGGGGCGCCGGTCTCGGTCATTACGATTGCCTGCATCAGAACTCCATAAGTTGACTGCCGGTCCAGATATTCGAACGATATGGACCGGCGGTCAACTTGTCAACGGATCGGCCGATGCCGAGGAAGCGACGCGATGACAGGCCAACGCCCCACCGAACGCGCCGACGCCGCGCGCAACCGTCGAGCGATCCTCGAGGCGACCGCCGCACTGTTGGCCGAACACGGTGCGGCGGGGGTGACCATGGATCGGGTCGCCGCGGCCGCGGGTGTTGCCAAAGGGACCATCTTCCATCGCTTCGGCAGCCGGGCCGGCCTGCTGTACGAGCTGGTGGCCGAGGGGGCGGCCGAGCTGATGGCGGCGGTGGCCGGCGGACCGCCGCCGCTGGGTCCCGGCGCGCCGGCGACCGACCGGCTACTCGCCTTCTTCGACGCGATGACGACGATGGTCACCGCTGACGTCGAACTCATCGCCGCCTACAAGGCCATGCCCCCGCACTCGCGCAGCGCGGAATTCCATGCCTTCTGGGCCGAACACATCACGGCATTGCTGCGCGAGGTCCGCCCGGAGATCGACGCCGAGACGGTGGGCGCGCTGTTGCTGTCGATCATCGGCGGGGAACTCGCGCAGCAGATGGCCAGGGCGGGCGAGGTCGACCGGCTGCGCGCGGGCGTGCGGGAACTCGTGCACTCGGTGCTGACCGTGCCGTGACCCGCTGCGGCGCAGTCGGTCACGGTGCCCGCGGCTGGCCGCGTGAACTGCTCGGCAGTCAGCCGGACCGCTGAGGTATGCCCGATCGAGCGTGTCGCGGGATCGTGCGGTAGCCGGGCCGGGGCGGTCTGCGCGGAGTCGTGGAACTCCGTGTCGGGCACGGGTTCCGGCGGGATCGTCAGCGTACGTTGCGCGGGCGGAACTGGATGCTGATGCGTGGGCCGACCGGGCGCGTGGTTTTGGGTACCGCGTGCTCCCAGGCGCGCTGGCAGGCGCCGCCCATCACCAGCAGGTCACCGTGTCCTGCGGTGAACCGCACGCTGGCCCCGCCGCCGCGTGGGCGCAGCAGCAGGGCGCGTGGTGCGCCGACCGAGACGATCGCGACCATGGTGTCGTGGGTGGCGCCGCGCCCGATCGTGTCGCCGTGCCAGGCCACGCTGTCGCGGCCGTCGCGATAGAAGCACAGCCCCGCGGTGCGGAAGGGTTCGCCGAGTTCGGCGGCGTAGTGCTCGCTCAGCGCGTCCCTGGCGGCGACGAGGATCCGGTCGGGGAGCGGGTCGTGCTCGCCGAAGAACGACACGAGGCGTGGCACGTCGACGACCCGGTCGTACATGGGTCGGCGCTCGGCGTGCCACGGCACCCGCTCCGCGAGCCGGTCGAACACCACGCTCGCGCCGCTCAGCCAGCCGGGCAGGACGTCCACCCAGGCCGTCGCGTCGAGCTGGGTGCGCCGGATCGGCTCGATCGAACCCAGCGCAACCGCCTCACCGTCGAACAGTGAACCTTGCAGGGGCAGCGACATGTCGACAGTCTAGCGCGGGTTCGAACGTATGTTCGGATCAGTGCCAGTATTCGTGTCGGGTGCCGTCGGTGTCGGCGACGAACACGATCGCGTCGGCGCCCGCGAGCCCGTCCGGCTCGAACGGGAGGTGACCGGGCACGATCGGCTCGCCCGCGCGGATCGACGCCGGGAGCGCGGCGCGCAGGGCGGGCGCGGAGAACAGTGCGCGGCGGGCGGTGGCCGCGGCCAGTTCGAACTGGAGGGTGCCCGGTGCGCTGGCCGGGTTCGCGTCGGTCGCCACGAACGTGTAGCGCTCACCCAGGGTGAGCGCGACCAGCGCGCCCGCCCCGGACCAGTGCGCGTCCTCGCCGCCCATGGTGAGGGTGGATCCGGCGCGTTGCAGGTGCACGTTGTGCGCGAAGACCAGGGTCGGTCCGCGTCCCTGCTCGGCGGCGACGATCGCGAGCAGGTTGTCGGCCATCATCTCCGCGCGGACGCTGAGCAGGTTCGCGATGCGATCGGGGCCGGGCGTGGCCATGGCGGCGTGGTAGCGCAGCAGGCCGAGCGCGGTGCGCGCGTAGGCGAGGGCGAGGTCGTATCCGGCCGGGTCGGCGGGCCGCACCGACGGTGCCGCGCGACGCAGCGCGCTCGCGATGTCGTCGGCGACGACGCGCAGCGCGCGGGCGCGCTCGGAATCGCCGATCGAGACGGCCGGGTCGTAGACGGCCGCCGGATTCGACCAGTCGGCATCCTCGCCGAGCAGCGCCTCGAGCTCGCGCATCGACGTCGGCCGCAGCGGTTCGGGCAGATACTCGCCGGCCGTGGTCAGAGCGACTCGGGGGCTGGGCACGTCGGTCTGCTCGGTCGGCGCGTCGAAGCCATGGAAGCGAAAGCGGTCGGCGGGGGCGCGGTCGGCGTTGTACGCGCGCAGCCATTCGACGAGTTCGCGATTGCCGGGCACGGCGCCGAAGTGGTGGCTGAAGCCGGTCGCCAGGACCGTCTCGAGATCGGTCGCCGCTCCATTGATGTAGTCGTCGACGATCGAGGCGGCGAAGACATCGGATTCCAGCGCGATCGATCGGAACCCCCGCTCGGCCAGCTGGGCCAGGAGTTCGTTGCGCAGCAACGGAAATGCCGCGATCCCGTGGGTGGGTTCGCCGAGGGCGAGCAGGACCGGCGGTTCGGCGCGGGTGGCGAGCAGGTCGTCGACGGCGCGGCCCAGGCTCGCCGCGTCGTCGAGCTCGCGGCCGAGGTCGCGCGGGGTGGTGACGGTAGGCATGAACACTCCTTGGTCGGAAGGCATGCCTTCGACAGTATCGTTGAAGGTTCGGGTGAAACTTTCGCGAATATTTCCTGGTGATAGTCGAGAAAAGTCTCAAAGGAGGCAGAGCTTGCGGCCGATCGATCTGGCCCGGGAACACGGCTTGTCCGCCCAGGCGATCCGCAATTACGACGAGGCGGGCATCCTCCCGGCGGCCGAGCGCAGCGCGTCGGGATACCGGCGCTATACACCCCGGCACGCGCAGGCGTTGCGGGCCTTCCTCGCCCTGCGCGGCGGGCACGGGCATCAGCAGGCGGCCGCGATCCTGCGGGCCGTCCATCGCGGTGATCGCGAATCCGCGTACCGGCTCCTCGATGTCGCCCATGTCGCGCTGCTCGACGAGCGCGCCACCCGCACCGAGGTCGCCACCGCCCTCGGGAGCCTGTCGACCGCCGAGCCCGCGCCGATCGCCGGTCGCGCGTTGACCGTCGGTGAGCTCGCGCGCCGGATCGGTGTGCATCCGGCGACGCTGCGCACGTGGGAAGACGCGGGCATCCTGCGTCCCGAACGCGACGTGGGAACGGGCTATCGAATCTACGGAGCAGCGGCGGTGCGCGATGCCGAGATCGCGCGCCAGCTCCGGCGCGGCGGCTATCGGCTGGTCCAGGTGGCGCAGTTCGTCGAGTCCCTGCGCGCGGCGGGCGGAACCGAGGCGTTGCGCGTCTTTCTCGAGGATTGGCAGGATCGGCTGACCGCGCGCGGCAGGCACCTGCTAGCTGGTGCGGCCCAGCTCGACGGCTATCTGCGCCTGCTCGACGAGCCGTAGCGGCGGCGGGGAGTCGGCGAAAGCCGGAGCGGGCGAGGCCGAATCGCTCGTCGCCCCTTTCAAGGTATAGCCGACCCGGGGGCTTGCGGCAAGACCCCGGTCCTCCTGCACAATCTCACCTCGACATTCGGACCGGCGACAAATGGGAGTGACGCGAGTGCGTGAAATGAAGACCGACGTGATCGTGGTCGGCGCCGGACCTGCCGGGCTGATGCTGGCCGGGGAACTGTCCCTGGCCGGGGTGCGCCCCGTGGTGCTCGAACGACGCGCGGAGCCGGGCACCGCGCACAAGGCCAGCGGCCTGGGCGGCCGGATCCTGGACATGCTGCGCTATCGCGGCCTGCTCGACCGCTTCACCGCTGTCGGCAGCCCGATCCCGGCCCCGATCTTCCCGTTCGGCGGCATGCACGTCGACTTCGGTCCGCTGGCCGACGGGCCGATGGACGCGATGGGCATTCCGCAGGCGCGGGTCGAAGAGCTGCTCGCCGAGCGGGCCGTCGAACTGGGCGCGCAGATCCGCCGCGGGCACGAGGTGATCGCGCTCGCGCAGGACGACGACGCGGTGACCGTCGAAGTCACCGGGCCGGACGGGCCGTACCGTGTGCGCGCGCAATATGTGGTCGGGTGCGACGGCGGACGCAGCCGGATCCGGGAACTGGCCGCGATCCCGTTCCCCGGCAACACCTTTCCCGAGGTCAACCGGCTCGGTGTGGTCGCGCTGCCGGACTCGGTGGACGTGCTCGACGACGGCGGCATCGACGTGCCCGGCTTCGGGCCGATCCGGCCCGGCTTCACCCGCACCGAGCGCGGTGTCTTCGCGATCGGCCCGGTGCGGGCCGACGAGCGGGTGATGTTCTTCCAGACCACCGAGGAGGAGTTCACCGAATACGACAACGACGACCCGCTGACCCTGGCCGAACTCGGTGCCAGCGCCCAGCGGGTCCTCGGTGCCGAGCTGCCGCTGGGCGCACCGGTCCGGTTGTCGCGCTACCAGTTCCAGGCCCGCCGGGCCGAGCGCTACCGGGTCGGCCGGGTCCTGCTCGCCGGCGACGCCGCGCATCTGCTGCCCGCCACCGGCACGGCGCTCAATGTCGGCATGCTCGACTCGGTCAACCTGGCGTGGAAGCTGGCCGCCACCGTCCAGGGCACCGCCGCGCCCGGTCTGCTCGACACCTACCACGACGAGCGGTACGCCGCCGCGGGCCGGGCGTTGCAGCAGACCCGCGCCCAGGCCGCGCTGCGCCGTGGCCAGGACGAGGCCGCCGACGCGCTGCGCGCGGTGTTCCAGGAGCTGTTCGCCGACGAGCCCGCGCTGCGCAAGCTGGCGGGCATGATCTCGGCCGGTGACGTCCGCTATCCGGTTCCCGGCGCCGACCCGCACCCGCTGGCCGGCGCGTTCGCGCCCGACCTCGCGCTGCGCACCGAGCAGGGCCCGACCAGCGTCGCCGAACTGCTGCACGCCGCGCGGCCGGTCCTGCTCGACCTCGCCGATCGCGCGGAGCTGCGCGAGCTCGCCCTGGCACGGGAACCGCGGATCGTGATCGTCACCGCCGAGACCGCGGACCGGCCCGCCGACGCGCTGCTGCTGCGGCCCGACGCCTACGTCGCCTGGGCCGCGGGCGTCGACGAATCCGCCGACGCCGCGGCGCCCGCCCTGCGCGCCGCGCTCGACACCTGGGTCGGCACGCCCTGACGACGCCGTCGCGGATCAGCGGGCGACGCTGGTCGCCCGCTCGATCCGCGACAGCTTCTCGGGATTGCGCACCACGTACACACCGGTGATCGCTCCGTCGTCGAGGCGGACGGTGACGACGCTGTCGACCGTGCCGTCGCGCCGCACGATCAGGGCGGGCGCGCCGTTGATCTGGGTCGGCTCGGTCGACACCGCACCGGGGAACCGGGGCAGGCCGCCCGCCATCAACCGCGCGACCTTGTCGGCGCCGACGATCGGGCGCACGACCGCCTTGACCACACCGCCGCCGTCGGCGAGCAGCACCACCTCCGGCGCGAGCAGATCGAGCAGTCCCTGCAGGTCACCGGTCTCGACCGCGCGGGCGAACGCCGCCAGCGCGTCGCGGCTCTGCGCGGAGGACACCGGACCGCGCGGCCTGCGCGCGGCGACATGGGCCCTGGCCCGGTGCGCGATCTGGCGCACCGCGGCCGGGCTCTTGTCCACCGCGGCGGCGATCTCGTCGTAGGCCAGGTCGAAGACCTCGCGCAGGACGAACACCGCCCGTTCGACCGGGGCGAGCGTCTCGAGCACCAGCATCATCGCCATCGAGACGCTGTCGGCCAGCTCCACGTCCTCGGCGACATCCGGTGCGGTGAGCAGCGGTTCGGGCAGCCACGGCCCGACATAGGTCTCCTTGCGCCTGCCGAGGGTGCGCAGCCGGGTCAGCGCCTGCCGGGTCGCGACCCGGACGAGATACGCGCGCGGATCGCGGATCTCGGCCTGATCCACGTCGGCCCAGCGCAACCAGGTCTCCTGCAGCACGTCCTCGGCGTCGGCGGCCGAGCCCAGGATCTCGTAGGCGACCGTGAAGAGCAGGTTGCGGTGCGTGACGAAGGCCGCGGTGGCGGCGTCGGTTCCCTCGCTCATGCGTGGTCCTGTCTTTCGGTGCCGGTCTTCCCCATGAGACGCCGCGGCCGGCCACGGTGTGACAGTGGGGTCGGTCACGCGTTGAAATCCACGGTCGGCTGTGGATTACTCCTGGAGTGGATGCGATCTCGACGACCGAGCGGCCGACCCGCCCCGTCCTGCCCGGCTGGTCGGTGCCGCTGGTGTTCGTCGTCGGCGCGACCTCGCAGTACCTCGGCGCCGCGCTGGGCGTGTTCCTGTTCGACACCACCGAACCGGCGACCGTGGCGTGGTTGCGCGCCGCCGCGGCCGGGCTGGCGCTGCTGGCCTGGCGACGACCGTGGCGCACGCGGTGGACCCGGCGCGGTGTCGCCGTGGCGGCCGGGTTCGGCGTCGTCACGGTGTCGATGAACATCGTGTTCTACGAGGCGATCGCGCGGATTCCGCTGGGCACCGCCGTCGCCATCGAATTCCTCGGTCCGGTGGCGGTGGCCACGCTCGGCTCGCGCCGGGCCAGGGATGTGCTCGCGGTCGTGCTGGTCGCCGCCGGGGTGCTGCTGCTGGCCGGGGTGCAGTTCGACGTCGAGCCGGTCGGGCTGGCGTTCGCGGTCGCGTCGGCAGTGCTGTGGGCGGGCTACATCCTGGTCGGTAAGCGGGTGGCCGACGCGGGTGACGGGCTGGACTCGCTCGCTGTCGGCATGGCGGCCGCCGCGGCCCTGCTCGCGCCGTTCGTCCTGGTCCCGCAGCTCGCGATCGGCCCGTCGGTCTTCGCCGACCCCCGCACCTGGCTGTTCGGTCTCGGTGTCGGCGTGCTGTCGAGCGCGGTCCCGTACGCGCTGGACCAGGTCGTCCTGACCGCGGTCGGCCGGGCTCGCTTCGCGCTGTTGCTCGCGCTGCTGCCCGCCACCGCCACCGTCGTCGGTGCCATCGCCCTGGCCCAGCGCCCGACCGCCCTCGAACTGACCGGCATCGCCCTGGTCATGCTGGCCCTGACGATCAGCGCGCTCCCCGCCCGCCAGCCCGCCCCGGAGCCACCCGCCCCGCTGTAGCGGGAGCGGCACGCGGTTTGACCCTCACGTAGCGTCAGGGTCGACCATGCCGGTATGAACACATTTCCCGCTTTCGAGATGAGCCCGGTTCCCGTTCCCGGACCGGATGCCGTTGCGCCCGAGCCGTTCCGCGGTCTCTACGGCATGCCGATGTTCGTCACCGTGCCGACCGGGGATCTCGCCGCATCGGTGGATTTCTGGGTTCGTGGGCTCGGGTTCTTCGACCTGTTCACGGTGCCGGGGCAGCTGACGCATCTGCGCCGCTGGGCTTTTCAGGACGTCCTGCTGGTGCCGGGGGAGCGCCCGGCCGACGCGCCGGCCACCACGGTGAGTTTCTCGTGTGTGCTCGGTGAGATCGAGGGGATCGTCGCCGCGTGCGAGGCGGTGACACCCGGGTGCACGATCGGGCCCCGGGTCATGCCGTGGAACTCCGTCGAAGTCGAGGTCCGCACCCCGGAGAACCTCCGCGTGATCATGACGGCCGCCCAGCCGTTGGACCCGGACAGCCCGGCGGCCGCGCACCTCCGGTCGATCGGCATCGAAGCGCCTGAGCGATGACGGGCGCCGGGCACGGCACACTGGAGGCCGTGTCCGAACCGCTCACCGTCGGCGTCGCGGCGGAACTGCTCGGCGTCACGACGCGCACCCTGCACCACTGGGACGCGGTCGGGCTGGTGCACCCGTCCGACCGCACCGGCGCCGGCTATCGCCTGTACACGGCGGCCGATCTGGTCCGCGCCCAGCGCGTGGTCGTCTACCGCGAGCTCGGGGTGCCACTGGACGAGATCGGCGCGCTACTGGACGCGCCTGCCGCCGACGCGCTGGCCACCCTGCGCAAGCAACGCGACGCGCTGCACGCCAGGCTGCGGCGGCTGCGGCGCACCACCGAGGCGATGGACCGGATGATCGAGGCCAGGGAATCGGGCATCCGGCTCAGCCCGCAGGACCAGGTCGCGATCTTCGGTGGTGACTGGCAGCCGTCCTGGGTGGCGCAGGCCCGCGAGCGATGGGGCGACACCCCGCAGTGGACCCAGTACGCCGAACGCGCGGCGGAGCGCTCGGCGCGGGACTGGCAGCGGATCGCCGAGGACACCGCCGCCCTGCACGCCGACCTCGCCGACGCCCTCCGCGCCGGTGTCGCGCCCGGCAGTGCGCGCGCGGGCGCGCTGGCCGAACGGCATCGCGCGTCGATCGCGGTCTACTTCGACTGCACGCACGCGATGCATGTCTGCCTGGGCCGCCGCTACGTCGGCGACCCGGAGTACACGGCGTTCTACGACGCCATCGAGCCCGGTCTGACCAGCTGGTTGAGTGCGGCTATCGACGCCAATGCCCAGGCCAACGGTGTCGATCCCGAGACGGCCACCTGGGCCTGAGTCCGCCGCGAAACGAGCTGTCACAGTGATGATCTGGCGGATAGCCCCGAAGGTCTGGGTTTCGGTTCGCGCGCCTGTCGTGATCCGGTCGACGCCCGAGCTCAGCCGGTGACCGCGAAGACCAGCGCCGCGACCACCAGTGCGGCGAGCGCGCCCACATCGACCCGGGCCACCCGCAGCGTCCGCGGATTGAGCGTCCCGGGGCCGATCGTCGCGGTGAGCACGAGAAACGAAGCGGTGCTGAGGATTCCGGCCCCGATGGTCACCGCCCGGACCGACGGCACGAACGCGCCGACGATCAGCCCGATCCCGACCAGCGCGAGCAGAACGGCCCGATGCCGGAGCAACAACTCGAGATCCCGGTTCGGCACCTCCGTGCCGTAGGCCGTCGCGACCCGTCGCGGCGCCACCGCGACCACCCCGGGCAGTACATGCACCAGCCCCACGCCCACCAGCAACGCCGCGCCGACGATATCCCCGACCATCCGTCCACCTCTCCTTCGACACTGTTCGTGCAAGCATGGCGGGTATGGGCGCAGCACCACTTCCGGAAACGTGCCGACCTCCGGCGACGGTGTGGCTGTGGGCCGGGCATGCGATCTACCGTGGCCCGTCGCTGCGGCTGGACCGGCACTCCGGGTCGGTGGCCTGCCTGGCCGTCGGGCTCGACGCGGCGTTCACGGTCGAAGCCGACGCGATCGGCGCGCCGACGGTCCGCAGCGTGCTGGTGCCGCCGCGCACGCCGCACCGGATCGTCGCCGACGGCCGAATGCTGTTCTGCTACCTCGATCCCGGCTCACCCCGCGCCGCGGCCTGCCGGCACCGGATGCGCGAGGACATCGGGGGTTTCGGTGTCGCCCACGCGGACGAATCCGCGCTGATCCGGCTCGCCGCCACCGACTCCGCGCCGCTCGACCTCCTCGACCTGGCGTCCGGAACCGCGAGCCCCGCCCTCGATCCCCGGATCGTCGCCGCGACCGCCCTGCTGTGTGCCGACCCCGCCGCGGACGTCTCCGCCGATCAGCTCGCCGCGGCGGTCCATCTGTCGAAATCCCGGCTGCTGCACCTGTTCTCCGCCCAGGCGGGCACCACCTTCCGCCGCTATCGGGTGTGGGCCAGGATGCTCGCCGTCGGCCGGGCGGTGGCCGACGGCGCCGATCTCACCACCGCGTCGGCCGCCGCCGGATTCGCCAGCCCCTCCCATTTCAGCGACACCTTCCACGCCCTGTTCGGCCTGACCGCCGCCGAACTGCTGGGTGCCGGTACCCGCATCGTCGTCGAGGAACGGGCCTTGCTCGCGACATAGCGGCCCGAACCGGCTCGCCGATCGACGCGAATCCGGGTGCGCCCAGGGCCACGCTCGCCGGCCGTGACCCCGCGTCACGGTCGGCGAGCGGCTCAGCCCCGCGTCAGGAAGTTGTGGGCCTCGTGGATCGTGATGACCGGCTCCGCGGTCAGACCGACCTCCTGGCTGAGCGGCCGGATCGTGGTCTCCGCGAACTCCTGGAACTGGGCAGCGGACTCCCACACATCGGTGACATGGAACCCGTCGTCGGTCTTGCGCACCACATGGAAGATCATCCCGGGCCCGCCGGTGCCCCCGTGGGTGAAGCCCATCTTCTCCAGCACCTGGTCGTACTGCTCCAGCGTCGCGCCGGGGAAATCTAGTTCGACGGCAACAGCCATGACGTCATCTCCTTGCCGAATGGTCGTGCGGAAGGGTGCACGGAATCGCTCGTCCGCACCGCTCGGGCGGTCGAGCCGAAGGGGAGCGACGATCGAACCCGGCTCGTCGACGAGCCCGTCGAAGAAGATCGCCGTGACCCGGCGCTCCGATCGGGCCACGCTGTGCGCTGAAGATCGGCACCACATCCGGGCGAACGGGTGTGGTGCGCGTCACAGTCTAGTCGGCCCCCCTCACACCGACAAGCGCCTCCGCGCTCGACCGTTCCTGGAATCACCGTGCCGCGAAACCTGGACCCCGCCATGCCGTCCCGGATTATGGGAGAGATGACTCCCTCCCGGCTCTCGGACGACGCGGCGGACGCTCACGACTGTCTGATCTGCGCGAAGCATCGCGGGCGCGGCCCGTTGGTCGGGCCGATCGTCCATGCCGACGACGTTGTGGTCGTCAGTCATCGGGTTCTCGGTCGGGGCGCGGGGATCGTTCCGGGCTATCTGTTCGTCGAGCCGCGCCGCCACGTGGCGAGTCTCGCGCACCTGACGTGGCGGGAGGCGCGGGCCGTCGCGCACGCGACGTGGAGTGCGGCCCGCGCGCTCGATGCCGAGCTCGCACCCCGCCATGTCTTCACGATGATCGCCGGGCGCTCGGTGGCGCACGTCCATCAGCATGTGTTCGTCCGGCCGTGGGCGACGCCCGAGCACATCGACTGGCACGACGTGGACTCGTGGGCCGATCGCGAACACGTCGACGACGCCGGGCTGGCGGGGTTGTGCTCACGGCTGTCGGGGTGGTTCGGCCTGCCGCCGGTCGGGGGAGCGGGCGACGGTGGCCGGTCGGGTGGTTCGTGAATGGCGTCACGTGTGCTCGTGGGGGAGCCGGGTCGGGTGGGAGGTGAAACCGCAGCGCTCACAGGGGTTTCGGGTGGGGTGTGATCGGGGCCGCACGTGGTGTGGTGGGGTGGGGCGTCGTGGTCGCGCTCACAGGTGGGCCTACCTGGTCAAAGGCCGGTCGGGACGCTGATAGGGTGGAGCGCGAGTTAGGCATCCTTTAACGGACCGTCCGGTGAGGCGGGGAAGGAGGTCGGCATGGCTGTGCCCGAACGGGCGGCCAGAACCGGCGCGGGCGAAACATCGCAGCGGCACACTCCCGAGTGGGTGGCAGCCGGCCGCGAGCTGTTGTCGCCGTCGGACGTGAACCGGACCGTCGCGCGCATCGCGCATCAGATCATCGAGAAGACCGCCCTGGATTCCGGCGACGCCGACGCACCGCGGGTGGTTCTCATGGGCATCCCGACCCGCGGCACCACACTGGCCAACCGGCTCGCCGCCAAGATCGAGGAATTCTCCGGCGTGCGGCCCGCGCTCGGCTCGCTCGACATCACCCTCTACCGCGACGACCTGCGCAGCCGGCCGCACCGTCCGCTCGAGCGGACCTCGGTGCCCGACGGCGGGATCGAGAACGCCCTCGTCGTCCTCGTCGACGACGTGCTGTTCTCCGGCCGCACCGTCCGCTCGGCCCTCGACGGCCTGCGCGACCTCGGCCGCCCGCGCGCGGTCCAGCTCGCGGTGCTCATCGACCGCGGCCACCGCGAACTGCCGATCCGCGCCGACTACGTCGGCAAGAACGTACCGACCTCGCGCGCCGAGGACATCTCGGTCCTGCTGACCGAGCACGACGGACACGACGGTGTGTACCTGCACCAGGAGGCGCAGCAGTGAAGCATTTGTTGACGGTGGCCGACCTGGATCGCGGCACCGCCACCGAACTCCTCGACGAAGCCGAGCGCTTCGAACAGGCTCTGCTCGGCCGCGAGGTGAAGAAGCTGCCGACGCTGCGCGGCCGCACCGTGATGACGGTGTTCTACGAGAACTCCACCCGCACCCGGGTGTCGTTCGAGGTCGCGGGCAAGTGGATGAGCGCCGACGTGATCAACGTGAGCGCGTCGAGTTCCTCGGTCTCCAAGGGCGAATCCCTGCGCGACACCGCGCTCACCCTGCACGCGGCGGGCGCCGACGCGCTGATCGTGCGCCACCCGGCCTCCGGCGCCGCGCACCAGATCGCGCGCTGGATGGAGCAGTGGGCGCGCGAGGAGAACCGCGCCGCCCCCTCGATCATCAACGCGGGCGACGGCACCCACCAGCACCCCACCCAGGCGCTGCTCGACGCGCTGACCCTGCGCCAGCGTCTCGGCGACATCGACGGCAAGCGGATCGTGCTGGTCGGCGACATCCTGCACAGCCGGGTCGCGCGCTCGAATGTCTTGCTGCTCAACACCCTCGGTGCCGAAGTGGTGCTGGTCGCGCCGCGCACGCTGCTGCCGGTGGGCGTGGACAGCTGGCCGTGCCGGGTCGCGACCTCGCTGGACGCGGAACTGCCCGGCGCCGACGCGGTCATGATGCTGCGCGTGCAGGCCGAGCGGATGAACGGCGGCTTCTTCCCGTCGGCCCGCGAGTACTCGATCAACTACGGACTGTCCGAACGGCGGATGGGCCTGCTCGGCGACGACGCGGTGGTGCTGCACCCCGGTCCGATGCTGCGCGGCATGGAGATCGCCTCGGCGGTCGCCGATTCGCCGAAAGCGGCGGTCCTGCAACAGGTGACGAACGGAGTGCACATGCGAATGGCCGTGTTGTTCCGGCTGCTCGTCGGCACCCAGGAGGTGGCGGCGTGAGCGAGCTTCTGATCAAGAATGTCCGGCCCTATGGCGAGGGCGAGCCGGTCGACGTGCTGGTGCGCGACAGCGTCATCGCCGAGATCGGTTCCGGCATCGAGGCTTCGGCGGGCGCGGAGGTGATCGACGGCAACGGCCAGATCCTGCTGCCCGGCTTCGTCGACCTGCACACCCACCTGCGCGAGCCCGGTCGTGAAGACACCGAGACCATCGAAACCGGTTCGGCCGCAGCGGCACTGGGTGGCTTCACCGCGGTATTCGCGATGGCCAACACCAGCCCGGTGGCCGACTCGCACGTCATCACCGATCACGTGTGGCGGCGTGGCCAGGAGGTCGGCCTGGTCGACGTGTTCCCGGTCGGCGCGGTCACCGTCGGGCTCGAGGGCAAGCAGCTCGCCGAGATGGGCACCATGGCGGCGGGCATCGGCCAGGTCAAGATGTTCTCCGACGACGGCCACTGCGTCTACGACCCGCTGATCATGCGCCGCGCGCTGGAATACGCGAATTCGCTGGGCGTGCTGATCGCCCAGCACGCGGAGGAGCCGCGGCTGACCAAGGGCGCCGTCGCGCACGAGGGCCCCAACGCCGCCCGCCTCGGCCTGGCCGGCTGGCCGCGCGCCGCCGAGGAGTCGATCGTCGCGCGCGACGCGCTGCTGGCCCGCGACGCCGGGGCCCGGGTGCACATCTGCCACGCCTCCACCGCGGGCACCGTCGAACTGGTGAAATGGGCCAAGTCCCAGGGCATCTCGATCACCGCCGAGGTCACCCCGCACCACCTGCTGCTCGACGACTCGCGCCTGGAGACCTACGACGCGGTCAACAAGGTGAACCCGCCGCTGCGCGAGTCCGCCGACGTGGCGGCCCTGCGCCAGGCACTGGCCGAGGGCGTCATCGACTGTGTCGCCACCGACCACGCCCCGCACGCCGAGCAGGACAAGTGCTGCGAGTTCGCGGCCGCCCGGCCCGGCATGCTGGGGCTGGAGACGGCGCTGTCGATCATCGTGCAGACGATGGTCCAGCCGGGCCTGCTCGATTGGCGCGGCGTCGCCCGGGTGATGAGCGAGAAGCCCGCCGCGATCGTCGGCCTCGACGACCACGGCCGCCCGATCGCGGTCGGTGAACCGGCCAACCTCACGCTGATCGACCCCGACGCCGAGTGGACGGTGCACGGCGCCGAACTGGCGAGCATCTCGAACAACACCCCGTTCGAGGACATGACGTTCCCGGCTCAGGTGTCAGCCACCGTGCTGCGCGGCCGGGTAACTGCCCGCGAGGGCAAGGCGGTCGGGATCTAGGGAGGCCAGGAACGTGGAAAGAACTCTGTGGGTACTGGGGTGTCTGGCCCTGTTCCTCCTGTGCCTGTGGCTGATGTACCGAGCCTGGCAGAAGAAAGCCACCCGGCAGCGGGACCGGATCGGCGAGCTGCCGACCGTGCCCGCCGAGCTGGGCGCGCAACTACTGGAACCGACCACCGGCCTCTACCTGGGCAGCACCCTCGCGCCCAGCTGGCAGGACCGGATCGCGGTCGGTGACCTGGGATTCCGGGCGACTGCGGAACTGACGCGGTTCGAACGCGGAATCCTGCTCGAACGCGACGGGGCGACGGTGATCTGGATTCCGCAGGAATCCGTGGTCGCCGTGCGGACCGAACGCGGCCACGCGGGCAAAGTGATGACAGAGAATGGTGTGCTGGTAATTCGCTGGACACTGCCGACCGGAACCGAGATCGATACCGGATTCCGGGGCGACGACAAGACGGTGTACCCGGCATGGACCGCGGATGCGACCAGGGCGACGACGGGAGACGACGAATGAGCAAAGTGAAGGCAGCCCTCGTGCTGGAGGACGGCCGCGTGTTCCGCGGTACCGCCTTCGGCGCCGAGGGCCAGACCCTGGGCGAGGCGGTGTTCTGCACCGCGATGACCGGCTACCAGGAGACCCTGACCGACCCCAGCTACGACCGCCAGATCGTGGTGGCCACCGCCCCGCAGATCGGCAACACCGGCTGGAACGACGAGGACGACGAGTCCGGCAAGATCTGGGTCGCCGGCTACGCCGTGCGCGACCCCTCGCCGATCTCCTCCAACTGGCGGGCCACCGGCACCCTGCAGGACCAGCTCGACAAGCAGAACGTGGTCGGCATCGCCGGCATCGACACCCGCGCGGTCGTGCGCCACCTGCGCACCCGCGGCTCGATGAAGGCGGGCATCTTCTCCGGCGCCGCCCTGGCCGGTGACGACGAGCTGCTGGCTCGCGTCAACAGCCAGCCCTCCATGCTGGGCGCCGACCTCGCCGAAGAGGTCAGCACCGACGGCATGTACACGATCGAGCCGGTCGGCGAGCACCGCTTCACCGTCGTCGCGGTCGACCTGGGCATCAAGACCAACACCCCGCGGATGTTCGCCGAGCGCGGCGTGCGCACCCACGTGGTGCCGTCGAACACCTCCCTCGACGACATCCTGGCGCTGAACCCCAACGGCGTGTTCCTCTCGAACGGCCCCGGCGACCCGGCCACCCAGACCGGCGCGATCGCGCTGACCCAGGGTGTGCTCGAGCGCGGGATCCCGCTGTTCGGTATCTGCTTCGGCAACCAGATCCTGGGCCGGGCGATGGGCCGCAACACCTACAAGATGAAGTTCGGCCACCGCGGCATCAACATCCCGGTGGTCGAAGCGGGCACTGGCCGCATCTCCATCACCGCGCAGAACCACGGCTTCGCGCTGGAAGGCGAGAAGGGCGAGGTGTTCGACACCCCGTTCGGCAAGGCCGAGGTCTCCCACATCTGCGCCAACGACGGCACCGTCGAGGGTGTGCGACTGATCGACGGTCGCGCCTTCTCGGTGCAGTACCACCCCGAGGCCGCCGCAGGCCCGCACGACGCCGCATACCTGTTCGACCGTTTCGCCGGTCTCATGGAAGGAGCCTGATGCCTCGCCGCGAGGATCTGAAGCACATCCTGGTGATCGGCTCTGGCCCGATCGTGATCGGCCAGGCGTGCGAATTCGACTACTCCGGTACCCAGGCGTGCCGGGTGCTGCGGTCCGAGGGACTGCGCGTATCGCTGGTGAACTCCAACCCGGCGACCATCATGACCGACCCCGAGTTCGCCGACTCCACCTACGTGGAGCCGATCACCCCGGAGTTCGTCGAGAAGGTCATCGACAAGGAGCGTCCCGACGCCATCCTGGCCACCCTCGGTGGGCAGACCGCGCTCAACACCGCGGTCGCGCTGCACGAGCGCGGGGTGCTGGAGAAGTACAACGTCGAGCTGATCGGCGCCGACTTCGAGGCCATCCAGCGTGGTGAGGACCGGCAGAAGTTCAAGGACATCGTCGCCAAGGTCGGCGGTGAGAGTGCCCGCAGCCGGGTCTGTTACACCATGGACGAGGTCCGCGAGACCGTCGGCGAGCTCGGCTTCCCGGTCGTGGTGCGCCCGTCGTTCACCATGGGTGGCCTCGGTTCCGGCATGGCCTACAACGACGAGGACCTCGACCGCATCGCCGGTGGCGGCCTGGCCGCGTCGCCGACCGCGAACGTCCTGATCGAGGAGTCCATTCTCGGCTGGAAGGAATTCGAGCTCGAGCTGATGCGAGACGGCCGCGACAACGTGGTCATCGTCTGCTCGATCGAGAACGTCGACCCGATGGGTGTGCACACCGGTGACTCGGTCACCGTCGCCCCGGCGATGACGCTCACCGACCGCGAGTACCAGAAGATGCGCGATCTCGGCATCGCCATCCTGCGCGAGGTCGGCGTCGACACCGGCGGCTGCAACATCCAGTTCGCGGTCGACCCGAAGGACGGTCGCCTGATCGTCATCGAGATGAACCCGCGCGTCTCGCGCTCCTCGGCGCTGGCCTCGAAGGCCACCGGCTTCCCGATCGCCAAGATCGCCGCCAAGCTGGCCATCGGCTACACCCTCGACGAGATCGTCAACGACATCACCGGCGAGACCCCGGCCTGCTTCGAGCCGACCCTGGACTACGTCGTCGTGAAGGCGCCGCGGTTCGCGTTCGAGAAGTTCCCCGGCGCCGACGCCACGCTGACCACCACCATGAAGTCGGTGGGCGAGGCGATGTCGATGGGCCGCAACTTCTCCGAGGCGCTCGGCAAGGTGCTGCGCTCGCTCGAGACCAAGGCCGCCAGCTTCTGGACCCTCGACGACGGGCAGTGGGCGCCGAAGGACCCGAGCGATCCCGCGTCGGTGCGCGAGGCGATCGAGGCCATCCTCGCCGACCTGCGCGTGCCCACCGAAGGCCGCATCTACCAGGTCGAGCGGGCGCTGCGCCTCGGCGCGAGCATCGAGGAGACCGCGCTGGCCTCCGGTGTGGATCCGTGGTTCGTCGCCGAGGTCGCCGGCCTGGTCACGCTGCGCCAGGAAGTCCTCGACGCGCCGGTGCTCGACGAGGACCTGCTGCGCCGCGCCAAGCACTACGGCCTGTCCGACCGTCAGCTCGCCGCCCTGCGGCCCGAGCTCGCGGGCGAGGCCGGGGTGCGCTCGCTGCGCCACCGCCTGGGTGTGCGCCCGGTCTACAAGACCGTCGACACCTGCGCCGCGGAGTTCGAGGCCAAGACGCCGTACCACTACAGCTCCTACGAGCTGGATCCCGGTGCGGAGTCCGAGGTCGCGCCGCAGCGTGAGCGCGACAAGGTGATCATCCTGGGCTCGGGCCCGAACCGCATCGGTCAGGGCATCGAGTTCGACTACTCGTGTGTGCACGCCGCCCAGACCCTCTCGGCCGCGGGCTACGAGACCGTCATGGTCAACTGCAACCCCGAGACCGTCTCCACCGACTACGACACCGCCGATCGCCTCTACTTCGAGCCGCTCACCTTCGAGGACGTGCTCGAGGTGTACCACGCGGAAACCGAGTCGGGCACCGTCGCCGGTGTGATCGTGCAGCTCGGCGGCCAGACCCCGCTCAGCTTGGCGCAGCGGCTCACCGATGCCGGCGTGCCGGTCGTCGGTACCTCCGCGGCCGCGATCGACCTGGCCGAGGACCGCGGCGAGTTCGGTGATGTGCTCGTCGCCGCCGGCCTTCCCGCGCCCAAGTACGGCACCGCCACCACGGTCGAGCAGGCCAAGAAGATCGCCGCCGAGATCGGCTACCCGGTGCTGGTGCGCCCGTCCTACGTGCTCGGCGGTCGCGGCATGGAGATCGTCTACGACGAGACCTCCCTCGAGGGCTACATCTCCCGCGCCACCGAGCTCAACCCCGAGCACCCGGTGCTGGTCGACCGCTTCCTGGAAGACGCCATCGAGATCGACGTCGACGCCCTGTGCGACGGCGAGGAGGTCTACCTCGGCGGCGTGATGGAGCACATCGAGGAAGCCGGTATCCACTCCGGTGACTCCGCTTGCGCGCTGCCCCCGATCACCCTGGGCCGCAGCGACATCGAGGCCGTGCGCCGCTCCACCATCGCGCTGGCCAAGGGCATCGGCGTCAAGGGCCTGCTCAACGTGCAGTACGCGCTCAAGGACGACATCCTCTACGTGCTCGAGGCCAACCCCCGCGCGAGCCGCACGGTGCCGTTCGTCTCCAAGGCGACCGCGGTGCCGCTGGCCAAGGCGTGCGCGCGCGTCATGCTCGGCGCGTCCATCGCCGACCTGCGCAAGGAAGGCATGCTGCCGCCCGAGGGCGACGGCGGCCACGTGCCGCTGGACGCGCCGGTCGCGGTGAAGGAAGCCGTGCTGCCGTTCCACCGGTTCCGTCGGGCCGACGGCTCCGGCGTCGACTCGCTGCTGTCGCCGGAGATGAAGTCCACCGGCGAGGTCATGGGCATCGACGCCGACTTCGGCACCGCCTTCGCCAAGAGCCAGGCCGCCGCCTACGGCTCGCTGCCGACCGAGGGCACCGTGTTCGTATCCGTCGCCAACCGCGACAAGCGCGCCATGGTGTTCCCGATCAAGCGCCTGCACGACCTGGGCTTCCGCATCCTCGCCACCGAGGGCACCGCGGAAACCCTGCGCCGCAACGGCATTCCGTGCGAGCAGGTGCGCAAGCACTCCGACCCGGAAGCCACCGACCCGGCGACCGGCATGCCGGAGGCCTCGATCGTCGAGCAGATCCGCGACGGCGAGATCGACATCGTGTTCAACACCCCCTACGGCAACTCGGGCCCCCGCGTGGACGGCTACGAGATCCGCACCGCCGCGGTGGGCGCGAACATCCCGTGCATCACCACCGTGCAGGGCGCGGCCGCGGCGGTGCAGGGCATCGAGGCGAGCATCAACGGCGGCATCGGCGTGCGCTCGCTGCAGCAGCTGCACTCGGTGCTGCGGGGCTGACATGCACAGCTTCGGTCACCGGTTGCAGCACGCCATGCGGGAATTCGGCCCGCTGTGCGTCGGCATCGACCCCCACCCCGGCCTGCTCCGGGCGTGGGGGCTGTCCGAGGACGTCGACGGGCTCGAGGCGTTCGCCGAGATCTGCGTCGAGGCCTTCGACGGCCGCGTCGCCCTGGTGAAGCCGCAGGTCGCGTTCTTCGAGACCTACGGTTCCGGCGGTCTCGCGGTGCTCGAGCGCACCATCGAGGTGCTGCGCGCCTCGGGCACCCTGGTGCTGGCCGACGCCAAGCGCGGCGACATCGGGTCCACCATGGACGCCTACGCGCACGCCTGGCTCGGTGACGGCCCGCTGGGCTCCGACGCCGTGACGGTCTCGCCGTACCTCGGATTCGGGTCCCTCGACCCGGCGCTGAGCCTGGCGCACGACAATCATCGCGGCGTGTTCGTCCTCGCGGCGACGTCGAATCCCGAAGGGGCGCAACTCCAGCGGATCACCGCCGCGGACGGCCGCACGATCGCCCAGACCATGGTCGACGAGGCGGCGGCGCGCAACGCGGGCCACGGTTTCGGCTCGGTCGGCGTGGTCGTCGGCGCGACGCTCACCGAGGCGCCGGACCTCTCGGCCCTCAACGGCCCCATCCTGATGCCCGGTGTCGGCGCGCAGGGCGGGGGAGCGGACTCCATCCGCGCCCTGGTCCCCGCGGCGAACCTGGCCGCGGTGGTACCCAACGTGTCGCGCGAGGTACTGAGCGCCGGCCCGTCGGTCACGGCGCTGTGCGACAAGACGGCCCGGCTGCAGGAGGAGTTCGCCTTCCTGCAGGGCTGACGACAACGCGACAGGCCGGGGATAGCGACAAGCTGCCCCCGGCCTGATCGTTTCCATGGGCCGCACCCCGCGATCCGGCGGGGCGGATCGGTCCGCGTGGCGGCGGACCGCGGTCAGGCGAGGCAGTAGGTGGCGGTGACCGTGGCGAACAGCGACAGCGCGTCCGACGAATCCGCCGAGCCGAGCACCATCGTCAGCGACCGTCCCCCTGTCGAGCGGAACGCGTACGACACGTAGCCGAGCAACTCGCCGCCGTGTCCCCACAACCGGTCGCCGCACGGCGGGTCGAACCGCTGCAGGCCGAGGCCGTAGTGGAACCCCATCCCCATCGGGACGGTTTCACGCATCCGGTCCAGCGCGGCGGGGCTGGTCAGCCGTCCGCCCAGCAGGGCCGCGAAGAACGCGTCCAGATCGGCGGTGGTGGAGATCATCTCGCCCGCCGCGCCGTCCAGCGACGGATTCATCTCGGTGACCTCCGTGCGGCCGACACCGTCGATGTCGCGGTGCGCGGTCAGCGCGGGCGCGGGGATGGCGGGATCGTCGCCGGGAATCGTGGTGGCGGTGAGCCGCAGCGGGGTGAGGATCCGGTCGCGGACCTCGTCGCCGTAGCGGTGCCCGGTCAGCCGCTCGATCAGCAGGCCGAGGACGACGTAGTTCGTGTTGGAGTAGCGGAAGCGGGCGCCGGGCGCGAAGTAGGGCTCGTGCGCGGTCGCGACGGCGAGCAGGTCGCGGGGTGTGTAGCCGCGGAACCGGTCGGCGCCGCGCCACCGGTTGGTCGACAGTCCGGGCTCCTTCATGTAGTCGTACAGCCCGCTGGTGTGATTCATCAACTGCCGCACGGTGATCCGGTCGCCACTCGGGATCAGGCCGGGCAGGTGTGTCGCGATCGGGTCGTCGAGGCGAATCCGGCCCTCGTCCATCAGCTGCAGCACCACGGTCGCGACGAAGGTCTTGGTGATGCTGCCGATCCGGAACCGGCTGTGCGGGTCCGGTGTGGGCCGCCCGTCGCCGCCGTGCTGCCACTCGCGAGGTCGCTCTCCGTCGGAGACCCGCAGCAGCACGTCGGTGCCGTGCCATCGGGCTGTCGCCTCGACCGTGTCCCCGACAACCCGCCACCGGGCCGTCACGAGGACGGTGGCGGCCACCGTCGTGGCCACCAGAACGGTCCCCAGGACGACCACACAGGCACGAAATAGCTTCTGTCGCATGATATTCGACGCTAGGCAGCGGATCCGCCGCCGACGAGGGTGTACGCCCCGCGATCGGGGTGCGGAAAACCCCACCCCCGGACTGCGGTCGTCCCGCCCGGACCGGGGGATCGACGCTACCGACCGGCGCGGGCCGGCTCCCTAGCGTCGAAAGCATGGAGACGACAGGGAATTCGACCGACCTCACCGGCATCGCCGGCTGGGCGGTCCAGCTGATGGAACAGCTCGGCGGGCTCGGCGCCGGTATCGCGATCGCGCTCGAGAACCTCTTCCCGCCGCTGCCCAGCGAGGTGATCCTGCCGCTGGCGGGATTCACCGCGAGCCGCGGCCGGTTCGGCCTGGCCGAGGTGCTGCTGTGGACGACGCTGGGGTCGGTTCTCGGCGCGCTCGCCCTCTACGGACTCGGCGCCGCCCTCGGCCGCGATCGGCTCCGCCGGATCGTCGACCGGCTCCCACTGGTGCGTCTGTCCGACCTGGACCGCACCGAAGACTGGTTCGCCCGCCACGGCGACAAGGCGGTGTTCTTCGGCCGGATGATCCCGATCTTCCGCAGCCTGATCTCGATCCCGGCCGGTGTCGAACGGATGCCGATCGGGCGTTTCACCGTGCTGACCACGGCGGGCAGCCTGCTGTGGAACGCGGTCTTCGTGTTCGCGGGGTACGCCCTCGGCGAGAACTGGCACGTCGTGGAGACCTACGCGGGTGTGTTGCAGAAACTGGTCATCGCGGCGGTGCTCGTGGCTGTGACGTGGTTCCTCGTCGGCCGCCTCCGTGACCGGCGTCCGCGCGCCGGTGTCCGACGATGACCGCGACAGCTACCGCGGCACCACATCCGGTGCGCCGGGATCGGCCGGGGGCCGGGATCATCGCGCCGTCGCTGTTTGCGCGGCCAGGGGCCGTGACCGCACGCCGGTCGCCGAAGTGGCTGTGACAGGGGAGGATCGGGAGATGGTTTCTGCTCCGGCACGATCGTCGCGAAGTGCCGCGGCGATCGCGGGGTTCCTGCTCGGTGTCGCGACCGTTCCGCTCGATCTGCTCGCCGCACTCGCCGCGCCGGTCGCGATGCCGCTCACCGACCGGGTCGCGACGATCGAGCGATGGCGGGTGACGCACCTGCTCGGTGTTCCCCCGACCGCTGCTCCCCGGGGCGCGCGGGCCGCCGGGTACCTGGCGGCCCGCGCCGTGATCGGGCTGTTCGGGGCGGTGGTGCTCGGGCTCTGCGGAGCGGGCGTCGTGTCCGCGGCGGCACTCGTGTACGGCGCAGGCACCGGCGCGGCGGTGCCGATCGTCGATGCCACCGAACCGGGCCAGATCACCTGGACGACGGTGGCGGTGGTCGTGCTGCCCGGCGCGGTGCTGTGCTTCCTCGGGGTGCAGGGACTGGTCGGAGTCGTGCGCGCCGACGCGTGGGCGCTGCGGCGCAGCGTGCGGCCGGGGCAGGGTGAGCTGGCCCAGCGGGTGGCGCAGCTGACCACGACCCGCGCCGACGCGGTCGGCATCATCGACGACGAACGCCGCCGCATCGAACGCGACCTGCACGACGGCGTGCAGCAGCGCGTCGTCGCCCTGTCCATCCTGCTCGGCCGGGTGGAACGCGAGCCCGACGGTGCCGCCAGGGCCGAACTGCAGCGGCGGGCGATCACCGAGACCGGTCACATCCTCGACGAGCTGCGCGAGGTGTCGTGGCGCATCTACCCGGCCATGCTCGCCCGCGACGGACTCCACGCCGCGCTAGAGGCCCTGGCCGACCGGACCCCGCTGCCGACCCGGCTCGACTACGCGCTCTCCGAGCGCGCGCCCCGGCCGGTCGAATCGGCCTGCTACTTCTCCGCCAGCGAGGCGATCACCAACGCCATCAAGCACTCCGGGGCCACGGCCGTCGAGGTCGCCGTCGAGCGTGACGGGCCGGTCGTGCGCCTGCGGGTGCGCGACGACGGGATCGGCGGCGCCGACCCCACCGGCCATGGGCTGGCGGGGATGGCCACCCGCGTCACCGCGATGGACGGCACGATGCGAGTGGACAGCCCACCGGGCGGCCCGACGACGATCACCGTGGAGGTTCCGTGCGGATAACCCTGGCCGAGGATTCCGCGCTGCTGCGCGAGAGCCTGGCCCAGCTGCTGACGGCCGAGGGCCACGAGATCGTCGACTCCGTCGGCACCGCGAGCGAGTTGCTGGCCGCCGTGCGGGTTCGGCCGCCCGATCTGGTCATCGCCGATGTCCGGATGCCGCCCGACCACGTCGACGAGGGCATCAGGGCGGCGCTCGAGATCCGCCGGGAGCAGCCCGGCATCGCGGTCCTGGTGCTCTCGCAGTACGTCGAGCGCAGGCACGCCGCGGAATTCCTGACCGGCACCGGCGGCATCGGCTACCTGCTCAAGGACCGGGTCGCCGCGATCGGCGCGTTCCTGGAGGCCGTCGAGCGGGTCGGTGCGGGCGGCACCGCCTTCGATCCGGAAGTGGTGCGTCAGCTGCTGCTGCGCAATCGCGCCGATTCGCCGCTGCACCGGCTGACCGAGCGTGAGCGGGCGGTGCTCGAGCTCATGGCGCAGGGCCTGAGCAATGCCGCCATCTGTCAGCAGCTGTTCGTCACCCGCAGCGCCGTCGAGAAGCACATCAACGCGATCTTCACGAAGCTGGACCTGCCCGCTGGCGAAGCGCACAACCGGCGCGTGCTCGCGATCCTGCGGCACCTGCGGGCGGGCGCGGTCGACGCCTAGCCCGTGCCCGCCGCGGTCAGGCCTCGGCCGCGGCGGGAATCCGCCCGCGCCACCAGCCCAGCGCGCCCACACCGAGCGGCACCAACAGGGTGACGAAACCCGACAGCGGCATGTAGACCAGTCCGGCAATGGTCGTCACGGCCAACGCGAGCAGCACCGACCCGGGCACGAACCCGCGAACTCGCTCCAGCTCGATCATGGCCAGCCCGAGCCCGATGCCGAGCACCCCGAACAGGGTGAACCAGAACGACAGCTCGGTGTCCTGATCACCGGCCACGAGCAGCGCGACGCCCATGATCGTGTGCACGGTCGCGATGACCACCAAGGCCGCCCCGGCCAGGGGGAATCTAGTTCTTGAATTCATATTCATAAACTGTGCCACTAGGCTGACGCGGTGGCAAGACCCCGGCTCTTCACCGACGACCAGGTGCTCGACGCGGCCCGCGATCTGCTGGCCGATCCGGCGATCACCCGGCCCGCGATCACCGCGATCGGTCGGGCCGCGGGCGTGCACACGGGGTCGATCTATGTGCGATTCGCCTCACGTGACGAACTGCTCGCCCGGCTCTGGCTGCGCTCGATCCGGCGCTTCCACGAGGGGCTGCTCGACGCGCTGGCCGGGCCGTCGCCGCTGCTGGCCGCGGCGACCTACCTGGTGCGCTACTGCCGCGATCATCCGACCGAGGCCAGGGCGATGAAGATGTTCCATCGCGACGAACTGCTCGCGGTCGGTCCCGAAGAACTCCAGCAGGAGATCGCCACGGTCAACGACGCCATGAACGCCGCCCTGCTGGCCGCGGTGGTCACCGAATTCGGTGCCGCCGACCCCGAGGCCACCGCCGTCGCGGAGGCCGCGGTGAAGGCGATTCCGTACGGTCTGGTGCGCGACTACATCGCGCGGGCGGCGCCGATTCCGGGGTGGGTCGACGAGGTCACCGCGACCGCGACGGGGGCCGTTCTGGATCGATTTCGTTCCCGATCTTGACGACACGCGGTGTGAAATCCAGCGACACGCGGGGATTTTCCGGAAACCCGCTGGTCGCGCGCCACCGGGTTTGCGGGGCCCGTGATCGCTGCGGGCGCAACCGAATGGCTAACACCGCCCAAATCGGCATAACCGCAGGTGGGGGTGCATTTTCTGAATTCGGCGGTACGATCGGGGCGGAAGAATCGCCGGTCACCGCATCGGGCCCGCGCGCCCCATACGGCATCCGTAATCCGGCCCTGACCTGGGGGTCGGGTTCGCAATCGGCGGGCGTCGTGGGTACGGTCGCACAGACCGTCCGGGTAACCGGCGGTAGATCTAGCAATGAACGATGAGACGGAGGAACCGTGGCCCTTCCCCAGCTGACTGACGAGCAGCGCGCCGCTGCTTTGGAGAAGGCGGCTGCCGCTCGCCGTGCTCGGGCGGAGCTCAAGGAGCGCCTGAAGCGTGGCGGTACCAACCTGAAGCAGGTCCTCACCGACGCCGAGTCCGACGAGATTCTCGGCAAGATGAAGGTCTCTGCGCTGCTCGAGGCTCTGCCGAAGGTGGGCAAGGTCAAGGCTGCCGAGATCATGACCGAGCTGGAGATCGCCCCCACCCGGCGGCTCCGTGGCCTGGGCGACCGTCAGCGCAAGGCGCTGCTGGCTCGCTTCGACTTCGACGCCTGATTCAGGTGGTCGAACACACGCGGAAGGGTCGGCTGGTTGTACTGGTCGGCCCCTCGGCCGTGGGTAAGTCCACGGTCGTGCGGTGCGTGCGGGAACGCCTGCCCGAACTGGTATTCAGCGTGTCGGCGACGACCCGGGCCCCCCGGCCCGGGGAAGTCGACGGCCGGGACTACCGTTTCGTTTCCCGAGCCGAGTTCGACGCCATGATCGCGGCGGACGAACTGCTCGAATGGGCGGACATCCACGGGGGGTTGCAGCGATCGGGCACCCCCGCGGCCCCGGTGCGGGACGCACTGGCGGCCGGACATCACGTTCTGCTCGAGGTCGATCTGGCCGGTGCGCGCTCGGTCCGGCAGGCGATGCCGGAAGCGCTGCTGGTGTTTCTCGCGCCGCCGAGCTGGGAAGAACTGGTCTCGCGCCTGCGGTCCCGCGGCACCGAGACGCCCGAGGTGATCGAGCGCAGACTCGAGACCGCCCGGGTCGAATTGGCGGCCTGTGACGAGTTCGACACGGTCATCGTGAACAGCGAGGTGACGACCGCCTGCGAGCAGTTGGTATCGTTATTCGTTAGCACAAATTCGAGTTCTTGACCCACTAACCCCGCAGGAGCCTCCCCTAGTGAGTACGGACATCGCAGCCGCGCCCGCGTACGACACCCCGATCGGCCTCACCAACCCGCCGATCGACGAGCTGCTCGAGCGCACGTCGTCCAAGTACGCCCTGGTGATCTACGCCGCCAAGCGCGCGCGTCAGATCAACGATTACTACAACCAGCTCGGTGACGGCATCCTCGAGTACGTCGGCCCGCTGGTCGAGCCCGGCCTGCAGGAGAAGCCGCTGTCGGTCGCCATGCGTGAAATCCACTCGGACCTGCTCGAGCACACCGAGGGCGAGTGACAATCTCTTTTCCGGAGGCGTAGAGACCATGCGGATCGTCGTCGGGGTCGGCGGGGGCATCGCCGCCTACAAGGCGTGTGCCCTCGTTCGCCGGTTCACCGAGACCGGCCATCAGGTGCGGGTCATCCCCACCGAGTCGGCCCTGCAGTTCGTCGGTAAGGCGACCTTCGAGGCACTGTCCGGCCAGCCGGTGCACACCGGCGTGTTCGCCGACGTGCCCGAAGTGCCGCATGTCCGGATCGGCCAGGAGGCCGATCTCGTCGTCATCGCCCCCGCCACCGCGGACCTGATGGCGCGCGCCGCTCAGGGCCGCGCCGACGATCTGCTCACCGCCACCCTGCTGACGGCTCGATGTCCGGTGCTGTTCGCGCCCGCGATGCACACCGAGATGTGGGAGCATCCGGCGACGGTGGCCAATGTCGCGACGCTGCGAGCGCACGGCGCCAATGTCATGGAACCCGCGTCGGGCCGGCTCACCGGCACCGACACCGGTCCGGGGAGGCTGCCCGAGCCGGAAGAGATCTTCGGTCTGGCCTCGCTGCTGCTCGAACGTCCCGACGCGCTGCCCCGCGACCTCACCGGTCGCCGCGTGGTGATCACCGCCGGTGGCACCAGGGAACCGCTCGATCCGGTGCGTTTCCTCGGCAACCGCAGCTCGGGCAAGCAGGGCTACGCCCTGGCCAGGGTCGCCGCCCAGCGCGGTGCCCAGGTGACGCTGATCGCGGGCAACACCATCGAGCTCGCGCCGCCCGCCGCCGTGGACCTGGTCCACATCACCACCGCCGACCAGCTCAAGACCGCGGTCGACAAGCACGCGCTCGGCGCGGACGCGGTGATCATGGCGGCCGCGGTGGCCGATTTCCGTCCGACCCATGTCGCCGCTGCGAAGATCAAGAAGGGCGCTGACGAGCCCGACGTGATCCCGCTGACCAAGAACGAGGACATCCTCGCCGGCTTGGTCGACGCCCGCACCGACGGCAGGCTCGCCGGCACCGCGATCGTCGGCTTCGCCGCCGAGACCGGCGACGACAACGGTGACGTGCTCACCCACGCGCGCGCCAAACTGGCCAGGAAGGGCTGCGATCTGCTCGTGGTCAACGCGGTCGGGGAGGGCAAGGCGTTCGAGGTCGACACCAACGACGGCTGGTTGCTCGGTGCCGACGGCACCGAACAGGCCCTCGATCACGGCTCCAAGGCGCTGCTGGCCAGCCGGGTGCTCGACGCGCTCGTCCCGCTGCTGCGCTGACCGGGTACGGTCGCCGAAAGCTTCGCGAGATCTGTTGCGCTGCAATGATCGTCGCGCAGTGTACTGCGTACGGACACCGTCCGTGGGCGCCTTCGCCGCTTCGGTGAACAGTCCGGGACAGTCTGTGTGCACTGCGCCACCTCGTCGGTGGTTTGGAATAGTCTGAGAAGAAGGGTTGTGCGGTAGCACCGAGAAGTTACCGTCACAAGCCGACACGAGTAACCCGTTGAGGGAGAGGGAATAACTGTGCGTACGACAGGTAGTCGGCTATTCACCAGTGAGTCCGTGACGGAGGGGCATCCGGACAAGATCTGTGACGCGATCAGCGATTCCATCCTCGACGCGCTGCTCGCGGCTGACCCGCGCAGCCGGGTCGCGGTGGAGACTCTGGTGACCACTGGTCAGGTCCATGTCGCGGGCGAGGTCACCACCTCCGCCTACGCCGACATCCCGCGGATCGTCCGGGAAAAGGTCCTCGAGATCGGATACGACTCCTCCGCAAAGGGTTTCGACGGCAACTCCTGCGGTGTGAACATCGCGATCGGTGCCCAGTCGCCCGATATCGCGCAGGGTGTCGACACCTCGCACGAGGCGCGCGTCGACGGGTCCGACGACGAGATCGAGCGTCAGGGCGCCGGTGACCAGGGCCTGATGTTCGGCTACGCCACCACCGACACCCCCGAGCTGATGCCGCTGCCGATCGCGCTCGCGCACCGGCTCTCGCGCAAGCTCACCGAGGTCCGCAAGTCCGGCGTGCTGCCGTACCTGCGTCCCGACGGCAAGACCCAGGTCACCATCGAATACGACGGTGACAAGCCGGTCCGGCTCGACACCGTGGTCATCTCGACCCAGCACGCGGCCGATATCGACCTGGACAACCTGCTGGCCCCCGATATCCGGACGAAGGTCGTCGACGCCGTCATCGGCGATCTGAACCTGCCGACCCTGGACACCTCCGACATCCGCCTGCTGGTCAACCCGACCGGCAAGTTCGTGCTCGGTGGCCCGATGGGCGACGCGGGCCTGACCGGCCGCAAGATCATCGTCGACACCTACGGCGGCATGGCCCGCCACGGTGGCGGCGCGTTCTCCGGCAAGGACCCGTCGAAGGTCGACCGTTCGGCCGCCTACGCCATGCGCTGGGTCGCCAAGAACGTCGTGGCCGCCGAGCTCGCCGAGCGCGTCGAGGTGCAGGTCGCGTACGCGATCGGCAAGTCGGCCCCGGTCGGCCTGTTCGTCGAGACCTTCGGCACCGAGAAGGTCGACCCGGCCCGCATCTCGGCGGCCATCTCCGAGGTCTTCGACCTGCGTCCGGGCGCGATCATCCGCGATCTGGACCTGCTGCGCCCGATCTACGCGCCGACCGCGGCCTACGGACACTTCGGCCGCACCGATGTCGATCTGCCCTGGGAGCACACGGACCGCGCCGACAAGCTGCGCGCGGCCGTCGGCCTGTAAGACCCACCGCCCGCGTGGCAGCGGACGAGACGACGACAGCAGCGGGACACCCGATCGCTCGGGTGCTCCCGCTGCTGTCGCCTGCGCACCTGGACCGTGACTTCGACTATCTGGTCCCCCCGGAACTGGATGAGATCGCGCAGCCGGGCGTGCGGGTGCGGGTCCGCTTCGCGGGGCGGCTCGTCGACGGATACCTGCTCGAACGTCTTCCGCGGAGCGAGCACACCGGCAAGATGGTGAAGCTCGAACGCGTCGTCTCCCCGGAGCGCGTCCTCACCCCGGACGTGCTGCGCCTGGCCACCGCCGTCGCCGCCCGCTACGCGGGCACCCGCGCCGACGTCCTGCGCCTGGCCATCCCGCCCCGCCACGCCCGCACCGAGTCCGGCGGAACCAAGAAGTCCACCGCCGCAACAGAACCCGCGGACGCCGCGCCCGCGTCCGGCGATGTCGCTGCGGCCGCGCAGGCCGAGGCGATACAGCGGCCGACGGTGATCCGTTCCGAGGATGCAGCGTCCGGCGCGCAGGCCGAGGCGGTGCAGCGGACGGCTGTGGCCGATTCGGAGGGTGCAGCGCTCGGCGCGCAGGCTGAGGCGGTGCAGCGGACGGCCGTGGTTGATTCCGCGGATGTCGCGTCTGGTGCGCAGGCCGAGGCGGTGCGGCGGCCGACTGTGGCCGGTTCCGAGGGTGCAGCGCTCGGTGCGCAGGCTGAGGCCGTGCAGCGAACGGCCGCGGCCGATTCCGTGGGGCGGCGGACCACGATCGGTCCCGACGGTGGAGATACCGACGCGGTGCCTGAACCGAGCGTCGATACCTCGGCGTGGGGCCGCTATGTGCACGGCGAGGCGTTCGTCGGGGCGTTGCGGCAGCGCCGGGGTGCGCGGGCCGCGTGGCAGGCGCTGCCCGGGGAGGACTGGGCGGCGCGGCTGGCCGAACTCGCCGCGACGGTGGTGGCGAGTGGGCGCAGCGCGGTGCTGATGGTGCCCGATCAGCGTGACCTGGATCGGTTGCTCGCCGAATGTGTTCGGCTGGTAGGGGATTCGGCGGTCGGGTTGTCGGCGGGGCTGGGGCCGGCGGCGCGGTACCGGCGGTGGCTGGCGGTGCTGCGTGGGCAGGCGCGCATCGTGGTCGGCACCCGCGCTGCGGTGTTCGCGCCCGCGCGCGACCTCGGGCTGATCGCGATCTGGGACGACGGCGACGACACCTACGCCGAGCCGCGAGCCCCGTACCCGCATGCGCGGGAAGTGGCGATGCTGCGGGCCCACGAGACCGGCGCGGCATTCGTCGCCGCCGGGTTCGCCCGCACCGCCGAGATCCAGGCCGTTGTCGAATCCGGCTGGGCCCGTGACCTGCTCGCCGAACGTCAGGTGCTCCGCGAGGTGATGCCGCGGATCAGCGCGCCCGGCGACACCGATTTCGCCCTCGAACGCGACGCGCTGGCGCGAGCGGTCCGGATGCCCGGCGTCGCCTTCGCTGCCGCCCGCGCGGCGATCAAGGAGAACGCCGCGGTCCTGGTCCAGGTGCCCCGGCGCGGCTACGTCCCCTCGCTGGCCTGTGCGAAATGCCGGACGCCCGCCCGCTGTCGGCACTGCAACGGGCCGCTGTCCCTGCCGCACTCGACCGACGGTCAGGCGGCGAGCCCGCAGTGCAAGTGGTGTGGGATCACCGAGGCGGCCTTCCGCTGTCAGGCCTGTGGCGCGCGGGCACTGCGGGCGATGGTGATCGGTGCGGCGCGCACCGCCGAGGAACTCGGCCGGGCCTTTCCCGGCGTGCCGATCCGGGGCTCGGGCGGCGGGGAGGTAATCGATACCGTCGAGCCCGGCGCCCAGGTGGTCGTCGCCACGGTCGGTGCCGAACCGCTGGTGCGCGGCGGCTACGGGGTGGCGCTGCTGCTCGACGGCTGGGCCCTGCTCGGCCGGGCCGACCTGCGCGCGAGCGAGGACACGCTGCGGCGGTGGATGGGCGCCGCCGCCCTGGTCCGCCCGCGCGGGCAGGTCATCGTGATGGCCGAACCGGCCCTGCCCACCGTCCAGGCGCTGGTCCGCTGGGATCCGGTGCACCACGCCGCGGCCGAACTCGAGGCGCGCGCCGAGGTGGGGTTCCCGCCCGCCGTGCGGCTGGCCGCCGTCGACGGCACGTCCGCCTCGATCGCGGAGTTCCTCGACGCGGCGGCGCTGCCCGACGGCACCGAGGTGCTCGGTCCGGTCCCGCTGCCGCCGACCGCGCGCAAGCCGTTCTCCGGCGGCGACTCGCCCGCCGAGGTCGAGCGCATGCTGCTGCGGGTCGGCCGATCCGCGGGCGCGCCCCTGGCCCGCGCCCTGACCGCCGCGCAGGCGGTCCGCAGCTCCCATCGGTCCGACGACCCCCTGCGGGTCCAGGTCGACCCGGTCGACATCGGCTGATCGGCGCGCCCGGATCGCCGGGCGCGACCGGTCGGACACGGTGCGGACACCTGTCGGATCAGACGCCGCCGCGCCCTGCCCTACCATGACCTCGGGCGAGCAGAGAGGATCGTGGTGGAATTCTTCACGACGCGCGACGGGACGTACGTGGCGAACGATCTGGCGGTCAGCCGCTGGTCGCCGAACCAGCTGCACGGTGTCGCGGTGTGCGGCCTGCTCGCGCTGGAGGCCGAGAAACACAGCCCGGGTGCGGGTTTCGTCCCCGCGCGGCTCTCGGTCGACCTGTTCCAGCAGGTCACCCGGGACCCGATCACACTGCACAGCGCGGTGGTGCGGGCCGGTAACCGCATCAAGGTCGTCGATTCCTGGCTCGTCCAGCGGGACCAGACGCGGGCCAGGGCGACGGTGACCTTCCTGGCCGCCACCGAGGATCCGCCGGGAACGGTCTGGCAGCCGCCCCGGACCCTGCCCGCCCCCGCGGAACGCCGCGACGATCCGCAGGGTGCCCTGCCGCTGTTCAAGTCCGGTGACGCCGACTGGATCGCCGACTTCGGCGCGGCGCGCGACGCCGAGCGCAAGGTCACCTGGCAGAACCTGCCCCCGCTGGTGGCCGGGCAACCGTTCACCCCGTTCCAGCGGGCCGCCGCCACCGGTGACCTCACCAACCTGGTCTGCCACTGGGGTTCGCGCGGCGTCGGCTACATCAACGCCGACATGACCCTCACCCTGTCCCGGCTGCCGGTGGGCCCGGAACTCGGCATGCAGGCCCTCGACCACGTCGGGAACGCCGGTGTCGCGGTGAGCACCGCCACCATGTACGACCGCGAAGGCCCGCTCGGCACCTGCGTGATCACCGCCGTGGCCAACGACCGGCGCCGGTCGATCCCAGCCCACCGTGGCGAACCGATGCCGGCGACCGCCGAGGGCTGACACCGGGCCCGATGAATTCGCGCGGTCGCCGTCGTCTGCACTGACGACGGCGCGCGCCCGCGCGTCCCCCGAACCGCGCCCTGGAGGTCCCGTGGCGACAACCCCCTCTCGCGACGAACTGTGGGCGATGACCCACACCGAACGCGCGGCCCTCGCCGATGACCTCGCGCTCTTGGACGACGACCAGTGGGCCAGGCCATCGCTGTGCGGGGACTGGACGGTCGAGCAGGTCGTCGCCCACCTCACCGCGGCGGCGAGTATCGGGCGACTGCGCTGGCTGGCCAGCGTGCTCGGGGCCCGCTTCGACTTCGATCTGCACAATGCCCGGCGGCTCGCCGAGCATCGCGGAGCCACCCCCGCCGAAACCCTCGCCCGGTTCCGGGCGGTCGTCACCAGCACGACGGCGGCGTCCGGGCACACCGCCGCCTGGCTCGGCGAGGTCGTCGTGCACGGCCAGGACATCCGGCGACCACTCGGGCTGTCCACTACCCCGTCGACGGCGGCCGCCACGGCCGTCGCCGACTTCTACGCGAGCCGCGATTTCACCGTGCCCAGCAAGACCACCATCGCGGGCCTGCGCCTGGAAGCCACCGACGGGCCCTTCGCCACGGGCACCGGTCCGCTGGTCAGCGGTCCGACGATCGCGCTGGTCATGGTGATGGCGGGCCGCGCCACCGGTGCTGACGCGCTCGCGGGCCCCGGTCTGCCGGTGGTACTGGATCGTCTGGCCGACCAGACCTGAGCCGGGCCGCGGTCGGAAGCGGACTCCGCTCAGCGGAACATCGCCCGCTGCCCCAGCGCCCACTCCGCGTAGGCGGTCGCCGGACGGCCGAGCACCCGCTCGATATCACCGCTGACCTGCTGCTCCGCCGCGGTCGGCGTGCCGAGGATGGTCAGCGTGTGGTCGGCGACCGCCGCCGGCATGAACCGCAGCATGTTCTCCTTCGCCTGCTCGGCGGTGAGTTCGACGAAGCCGATCGGATCGTCGATGGCCACGGCGAGCGCGGCCGCCTGGTCGCGCGGAGTCACCACGGCCGGGCCGGTGAGGGTGTAGGCGCGCCCGGCGTGCCCGTCTTCGCGCAGGGCCACGGCCGCGACCGCCGCGATGTCCCCGGGGTCGACCGCGGGCAGACCGACATTCCCGAACGGCGCGGCGACGGTCCGTGCGGTGCGCACCGGCTCGATCCAGGCGTAGGTGTTGGAGAAGAAGGCGCCCGGGCGCAGTGCGGTCCAGGCCAGGTCGGACTCGGCCAGCGCCCGTTCGAACGCGATGGTCCGGGCGTATCCCGCGGAGTCGGGCCGGGTCACCGCGCCCTGCGAGGACACGAACACCACCCGGCGGATACCGGCGGCGGCCGCGGCCTTCAGCAGGTCGGCCGGTTCGGGGCCGGTCATCAGCTGCTCGCCGGTGATCAGCAGGAACAGGGCGTCCGCGCCCTGGAGTGCGGGGGAGAGGCTGTCGAGGTCGCCCAGGTCGGCGACGACGTGTTCCACGCCCGCGGGCAGGTCGACCGGGGTGGCGCCGCGGGAGACGGCCCTGACCCGCTCGCCCGCCTCGGCGAGCAGTCCGACGAGCTGGCGGCCGATATTGCCGGTGGCTCCGGTGACGACGATCATGAAAACTCCTGAGTTAGTTGGCTGACTAACTCACCGTAGCAACGCTCGGTGGGGTTGTCTATAGTTAGTTGCATGACTGACTCAGTGGCGGGAGCGCGGCCGAAGATCGGCAAGCGGGAGCGGCTCGTCGAGGCGGCCGCGCGAGTCTTCTACGAGCAGGGTGTCGAGAAGACGACCATCGCCGACATCGCCGCCGCGGCCGACGTGCCGGTCGGCAACGTCTACTACTACTTCAAGACCAAGGATCAGTTCGTCCACGCCGTGATCGACACCCACGCGAGCGTGCTGGCCGAGATCGTCGCCGGGATCGAGCCGCTGCCCGGGCCCGCCGAACGGTTGAAGGCGATGGTCGCGAGCTGGGTGGACCAGCGCGACCTCGCCGCGCGCTACGGCTGCCCGACCGGTTCGCTGGCCGCCGAACTCGACAAGCGGCCCGACGCCTTCGGTGGCGAACCGGCGCGGCTGATGAGCCTGCTCATCGACTGGGCGCGGGCCCAGTTCACCGAACTGGGCCGGTCCGATGCCGCCGAACTCGCTATTGCCTTCGTCGCGTCCTATCAGGGAATCTCCCTGCTCGCCAACACCTTCCGCGACCCCGAACTGATGGTCACCGAGGGCGCGCGGCTGACCCGCTGGATCGACGAGCTGGCCGGGCAGGGCTGAGCTCACCCGGCGGGCTGCCACCCCGAACACAGCAGATCGATCGTGGTGATCCGGTCCCGCTCGGTCGTCAGGAAGACGCGTTGCTCGGCGATCCGGGCCGCGCCGGGATCGTGCGTGGGTCGCATCCGGACCAGCCAGTGCAGCGCGAGCTTGTCGCCACGCCGTTCGTGACCGGCGTCGACGACGGTGAAATCGTCCGGGCCGCCGAACCAGCCGCGGAACCGGTCCATGGTCGGGCCCGCGCCCACCGCGTCGAACGGGCCGGGTGGGATGAGCCCGCGCAGGCGCACCTCGGGGGCGAGGCAGGCGGTCATGGCGGTGAAGTCGCGCCGGATGAGCGCGGCGAGAAATGTGTCGGCGACCGGGGAGTCGGTCGTCTGCCGGGGAGTGGTGGAGGTAGTCATACCGGAAGTGTCGCCCCGTGCGCGGCGGCCGGACATCGGGTGATCACCCGATCTTCGCGGGCTGATCCTCGTCCGGCAGCAGACCGTGGCGCATCGCGAACACCGCCGCCGACCCCCGGCTGTGCACCCCGATCTTGGTGTAGATGTGCTCGACGTGGCTGCCCGCGGTGCGCGGGCTGATGCCGAGGGCCTGCGCGATCTCGCGGGTGGACCGGCCGCGCACCAGCAGCGCGAGCACATCGAGTTCGCGCGCGGTGAGCCCGGCGACCTGGGCGCGCTTGCGCGGCCTGCGACCGTCGGCGGCGGCCAGCACCGCCGCCACGGCGTCGCCGTCGAGCCGGCCCGCGGTCACCTCGGCGCGCAGGACGCGCGCCCGGTCGTCGGGGTCGGCGGCCGGGCGATGCGGGCGGTCCTCGGCGAGGGCACGCGCCATCTGCGCGGCGGCCAGCAGGCGCGCGGCCGGCGGCAGCATCGAGCCGGTGAGCCCGCGCGGATAGCCGGAACCGTCCATCCGCTCGTAGACCATCGATGCCGGTCCCGCGAGCTGCGCGAGGTGCGGGCTGCGGGCCAGGATGCGTTCGGTGAGGTAGGGCACCATCCGCACGCGTTCGCGTTCGCTCGGGGTCAGTGGGCCCGGCTTGTTCCAGATGCCGGTGGAGACGCCGATGGTGCCGAGCCGGCACACCAGCCCGGCCCGGCGCAGCGTCGTCGCCTGCTCGGCGGGCAGGCCGTATTCGCGGGCCGCCGCCTCGGCCAGCTCGGCCACGGCGCGGGAATGGCCGAGGAACCAGGTGGCTTTCGCGTCGGCGTAGTCGGCGAACACCGTGAGCACCTCGGTGAGTTCGGCCTCGGGAACGGGGCGGTCGAGCGCGGCGCAGCCGTCGATGACGTGCTGCCAGGCGTCGACCCGGTCCAGTCCGTCGAGCAGCGCGCCGTCGTCGCGAACGCACAGCTCGACCAGCTCCGGATCGAACTCGGTGCCGCTGCGCGAGCGCAACATCCGCACGGCGGCCTCGACGCCGCCCATCCGCGCGTGCACCTCGGCGTCGTCGGCGATGTGGACCACCCGCATCACCGGGATGATCCCGTCGCCGCGCAGGCCGGCGGGCACGCCGTGGCCGTCCCAGCGTTCGAAGGCCTGCGGCAGCGCGGTGCGGACCGCGGCGGGCAGGTCCAGGCGCTCGGCGATGTCGGCGGCGGTCCGGCAGTGGGTGAGCAGGGAGTCCATGCTGTCGCGCACGCCGCCGGCGAGGAACCGGCTGGTCACCGAGATCCGGTGGAGCGGGGAGCCGGTCGTGGCGAGGTGGCCGAGCAGGAAGGTGAGCATCGGCAGCCCGGTCTTGTCGATCTGGTAGCTGTCGGCCCTGATCCGCAGGTCGTCGCCGAACCAGCGCGCCATCTCGGGGGAGTCGGCGACGCAGCCGACCCAGGCCAGCAGCGAAATGTAGTACGCGGCAGCGCGATCGGCGTCGGACAGGCCCGCGGCCGCCGCGAGCCGGGTGGCCAGCACGGTCTGACGCAGGACGTGCTCCTGTGGCTGGCCCAAGCCGAGATCGGTGGCCAGCGACAGCGAGGCGACCAGTTCGGCCAGGCGCATCGGCCGGCGCGGCTCCGTCATGGTGAATTCAGAATACCCCTTGCGTTCGATGCATTGTCGATATATCGTCGATAGTGTCAAGAACAACGAGAGAGCCTGAGGAGGCTGTCATGCACAACGCAGAGAATCGAGAATTCGGACACTTCGGTCGCGGTCGTGGACCCGGCCATGCGGAATTCGGTCCCGATCGGCGGCAGTTCCGCCGGGGTGGGCGACACGGGCACGGTCCCGATTTCGGACCGGGCTTCGGTCCCGGGTTCGGCCCGGGTTTCGGACCCGGCTTCGGTCGTGGACGCGGCCGCGGCGGCCGGGGCAGGCGCGGTGACGTGCGTGCCGCGGTGCTGCTGCTGCTCGCCGAGCGGCCCATGCACGGCTACGAGCTGATCCAGCAGATCCGCGAGCGCAGCGACGACATCTGGCGTCCGAGCCCGGGGTCCATCTACCCGGCCCTGGCCCAGCTCGAGGACGAGGGACTGGTGCTCATCGAGAAGGTGGCCGGTCGCAAGACCGCCCAGCTCACCGACGAGGGCAAGGCCTACGTCGAGGCCAACACCGAGGAACTCGGTGACCCGTGGGCCGAGGTCAAGCAGGATGTCGGCGCCCAGGCGCTGGATCTGCGCGGCCTGGTCGGCCAGGTCATGGGCGCGGTCGGTCAGGTCGCCCAGGTCGGGACGGCGGAGCAGGCGGCCAAGGCGGCCGAGGTGCTCACCGAGACCCGGCGGGCGCTGTACCGAATCCTCGCCGAGGACGACATCGCGCCCGCGGGCGACGTAACCGACGAGAAGTGACGCCGTGGTGTCCCCAAAAATTAGGGGCAAAGATTACCCGGTTTTGAGGATGCGAAACCCGAACGAGTGGAGTACTTGTTTGGGATATGGAACAGCGGAATCGGTTGTGGGTTTGGGGAACTGCACAAAAGCGACGCGCGGGCGCGCTCGGCTTGGTCCTGGCGGCCGCGCTGAGCGGATACGCGGCGCCGCTCGCCGCCGCGGAGCCCGCGGGCTACCGGCCCGCCGTCGTCCCGACCGAACCGGGTCCACGGCAGAGCGATCACCTCGCCGCCGCACGTTACATCGACGACCATCCGTCCGCTGTTCCGCAGGGGCTCAACGACTTCGGCTGTAAGCCGACCGCCGGGCATCCGCGTCCGGTGGTCCTCGTGCACGGTACCGACTCGAGCGCGTACTCCGATTGGGCGGGTATCGGTCCGCAGCTCGTCGACGCGGGCATGTGCGTGTTCGCCCTGAACTACGGCGGCGCTCCGGGCGCCGACACCTACGGCACCGAGGACATGCGGGTCAGCTTCGCGCAGGTGGGGGCGTTCGTCGACGACGTGCTGGCCGCGACCGGGGCGACGAAGGTCGACCTGGTCGGCTTCTCCCAGGGCGCCACGGTCAGCCGCTTCTACGTCAACAAGCTCGGTGGCGCGGCGAAGGTCGGCACCTGGGTTGGCCTCGCCTCACCCAGCTACGGCGGCGTGATGTACGGCCTGGTCCCGGTGGGACAGGCAGTGCCCGGCATGATGGACGTCTTCGCCAAGGTCACCTCGACGGCGGCGGTCCAGCAGGCGCAGGGCGAACCGCTCATGGTCGAGCTCAACGCGGGCGGCGACACCGTGCCCGGGGTCCGCTACGTCACCGTCGGCAGCCGCGTGGACGAGATGATCCAGCCCTTCGACAACATCGCGCTGCACGGCGCGGGCGCGGAGAATCTCGTCCTGCAGGATCTGTGCGCCGACGACCTGACCGGTCACTTCCACATGGTCTACGACCCGTTCGTGCAGCAACTGCTGCTCCAGGTGCTCGATCCGGCGCACGCGCCGGCTCCGGTGTGCGCTCCGGTCGCGTTCGGCACCGGCATCCCGCAGGTGATCATCGCCGGGAACTCCTGACGACCACGCCGGACGGGAGCACCGGCGGCGGTCACTAGAATAGGACGACCGCACTTCGTCCAGCCGGGAGCCGCCGCGTGACCATTCAGCCCGTTCGCCTGTTCGGCGATCCGATTCTGCGTTCCCGTGCGGATGCGGTCACCGAGTTCGGTGCCGAACTCGGTCAGCTCATCGCCGATCTCACCGAGACCATGCACGACGACGGCGGGGTCGGGATGGCAGCGCCGCAGATCGGCGTCGGGCTGCGGGTGTTCGTCTACGACACCGGCGACGCCGCTGGCCACGTGGTGAACCCGGTGTGGTCGGCGATCGGCGACGACGAGCAGGTCGGGCCGGAGGGCTGCCTGTCGATTCCCGGCGTGCGCTACGACGTGCGCCGGGCCCTGCGGGTCGCGGTCACCGGTGTCGACAGTGGCGGTGCGCCGGTGGAATTCGAGGCCGAGGGACTGCTCGCGCGCTGCGTGCAGCACGAGACCGACCATCTCGACGGCGTGCTGTTCGTCAGCAAGCTCGAGCCCGCCGACCGCAAGGACGCGATGCGCACCATCCGCGAGTCCGACTGGTTCCGCAACGGGGTGACCGTGCGCGAGTCCAGCGGTGTCGGCGGTGGCCGCTGATGCGCGTCGTCTTCGCCGGCACCCCCGAACCCGCCGTGCCGTCGCTGCGGCGGCTGATCGAGAGCGAACGGCACGAGGTGGTCGCCGTGGTCACCCGGCCCGACGCCGTCGCCGGTCGCGGCCGCAAGCTGCTGCGCTCGCCGGTGGGTCAGCTCGCCGACGAGCACGGCATCCCGGTCCTCACACCCCGCAAGCCGTCCGAGCCGGAGTTCGTCGCGGCGCTGACCGAGCTCGCGCCGGACTGCTGCCCGGTGGTCGCCTACGGTGCGCTGCTGCCCCAGCAGGTGCTCGACATTCCCGCGCACGGCTGGATCAACCTGCACTTCTCGCTGCTGCCCGCCTGGCGTGGAGCCGCGCCGGTGCAGGCGGCGATCGACGCCGGTGACGACATGACCGGCGCGTCGACCTTCCTCATCGAGGCCGGACTCGACACCGGCCCGGTGTACGGCGTGATGACCGAGAAGATCAACGTCACCGACACCGCGGGCGAACTGCTCGGCCGGCTCGCCGAGGCGGGTGCCGTCCTGCTGGAGAAGACCATGGACGGCGTGGAAGACGGGACGCTGCAAGCGATTCCGCAATCCGCCGACGGCGTGTCGTACGCCCCGAAGGTGACCGTGGAGGCGGGCCGGATCCGGTTCGACGAGCCCGCACTGGCCATCCACCGCCGGATTCGCGCCGTCACCCCGGCGCCCGGCGCGTGGACCGAGATGAACGGACTGCGCCTCAAGCTCGGCCCGGTCGAGATGGTGGAGGAAACCTTGCCCGAGAGCGAGATCGAGGTGCGCAAGTCCGGCGTCTTCGTCGGCACGTCGACCACAGCGGTCCGGCTCGGTCAGGTCCAGCCACCCGGCAAGAAGATGATGAACGCGCTCGACTGGGCCCGCGGCGCGCGCCTGGCACCGGGCCAGGTGATCGGATGAGCGCCTCCGATCGCCGGCGTCGCCGCGAAGCCGACGCACGCGGCACGACGCCACGTGACGAGAAGAAGGTCACGGGCAAGGACGTCGACGGCGGCTGGGCGGCCCGCGCGGCCAAGGGCGGCGGCACCGTCCGCGCCGGCGGCGCCAGCACGCAGCGTGCGGGCGGTTCGAGCTGGTCGGACGACCGCGGCACCACCGGTGACCGGCGTGCGGGTGGTGGCGCGAGCGACTGGCGGCGGGACGACCGTGGTCGTGGGCCGAGCGATTCGCGTGGTGGTGGCTTCGGCGGTCGGAGTCGTGGCGACGACCGGCGCACCGACGCTGGTGAGCGTGGTGGCTCGGGTGCGCGGGCCGGTGGTGGCACTGCCGGCGATCGGCGCGGGCGTGACGAGCGGTCGGGCGGTCCGCAGAGTCGGGGTGGTGCGGCCGGTGGCCGAGCTGCCGCGGATCGTGGTGCCCGCGTCGGAGACTCACGTGGTGGCTCGGGAGATTCGCGTGGTGGAGCGGGGCGCGACGGTGGTTCGCGGTCGGGCGATTCCGGCCGCGGTGGCAAACGGCCGGCGAGTGAGCGCGGTGGTAGCCAGGCCGGGCGCGGTGGGGAGCGTAGGCGCGAGGATCGGCCGGATCCCAGTGTGCCGAGCCCGCGCAAGCGGCGCGGCGAACCCGTCGATCCGGCGCGCGAAGTGGCCCTCGATGTGCTGCGGGCGGTGCGCGATCGCGACGCCTACGCCAACCTCGTGCTGCCGAAGCTGCTGCGCGAGCGCAAGATCAGCGGACGCGATGCCGCGTTCGCGACCGAACTCACCTATGGCGCGAGCCGGTCGCAGGGGCAGCTCGACGCGGTGATCGCGGCGTGCGCGGGCCGTCCGGTCGCCGAGATCGACGGACCGATCCTCGACATCCTGCGCCTCGGCGTCTACCAGCTGCTGCGCACCCGCACGGGCGCGCATGCCGCCGTCGACACCTCCGTCGACCTGGCCCGTGCCGAATTCGGCCAGGGCCGTGCCGGTTTCGTCAACGCGGTGCTGCGCCGGGCGGGGGAGAAGACGGCCGAGGAGTGGGTGGCCGAGCTGGCGCCCGCCGATCCGGTCGGCGGACTCGCCTTCGAATACGCCCATCCCACCTGGATCGCCCAGTCCTTCGCCGACGCGCTCGGCGCGCAGGCGGGCGAGCTGGCCGCGCTGCTGGCCGCCGACGACGAGCGCCCGGTCGTGCACCTGGTCGCGCGGCCGGGGGAAATCACCGCCGAGGAGCTCGCGCTGGTCACCGGCGGCGAGGAGGGTCGCTGGTCGCCGTACGCGGTGTACCTCGACGGCGGCGACCCCGGTCAGCTGGAACCGGTCCGCGACGGCATCGCAGCCGTGCAGGACGAGGGCAGTCAGCTGGTCGCCCTCGCCCTGACCAGGGCACCGCTGGACGGCCCCGATCAGGGGCGCTGGCTCGACCTGTGCGCGGGCCCGGGGGGCAAGGCGGCCCTGCTCGGCGCGCTGGCCGCGATCGACCTGTTCACCGTCGACGCCGTCGAACCGGCCGAGCACCGGGCCGAACTGGTCCGCAAGTCGACCCGCGGCCTGCCGGTCACGGTGCACGTGGCCGACGGTCGCGACAGCGGTCTGACCCCCGGGTACGACCGCATCCTCGTCGACGCGCCGTGCACCGGTCTCGGCGCGCTGCGCCGCCGCCCGGAGGCCCGCTGGCGGCGCACCCCGGCCGACGTGCCGGAACTGGTGACCCTGCAGCGCGAATTGCTCGCCGCCGCCTGGGACCTGCTGCGTCCCGGCGGTGTGGTCGTGTACTCCACCTGCTCGCCGCACCTGTCCGAAACCGTCGGCGTCGTGGGCGATTTCGTGCGCCGCTCCGGTGCCGAGCAACTGGACACCCGCGCGTACCTGCCCGGCGTCACCGATCTCGGCGACGGACCGTCGGCACAGCTCTGGCCGCACCGCCACGGCACCGACGCCATGTTCCTGGCGGCCCTGCGCAAGCCGCTCGACTGACCCATCCGTGGCCGGCGACAACGACGCCGGCCACGCGTTGGTTCCCGTGTCCGAGTTCGGCCGTCGACGACACGCGACATTCGTCCAATCGTCGCGCCCCGCATCGGGCGCAGAATCGGTGCATGGCGATGACGTGGGAACAAGTGGTGGCGGTGGCGACGGAGCTACCGGGTGTGGAGGAAGGCACCTGGTGGCGCACTCCGGGACTGAAAGTCGGCGGCAAGGGCTTCGCGCGCCTGCGGGTCGAAGCCGAGGGCGGCCTGGCGCTGCTGTGCGAACCGGCCGAGAAGGAAGCGCTGCTGGCCTCCGGTGACCCGGTGTTCTACACGACACCGCACTACGACGGGCATCCGTTCATCCTGATCGACCTCACGGCGGTCGACCCCGAACAGCTCGCCGAACTCATCGACAGTGCCTGGTGGTGGCGGGCGCCGGCCCGGATGCGGCGCGAGCGACAGGGCGCGTAGGGGACGTCGTTGTCCCGGCGCGACGGGGAACTCAGTCCCGTTCGGACAGTTCGCGCAGGCGGGCAAGGGTTTTCGCGAGGATGCGCGAGACGTGCATCTGGGAGATCCCCAGCTGGGCGGCGATCTGGGTCTGGGTCATCGATTCGAAGAAGCGCATCGTCAGAATGCGGCGTTCGCGTTCGGGCAGCCCCGCCAGCAGCGGGCGCACCGCGATGTACTCCTCGACCCGGTCGAACTGCGACTCCTCCTCGCCCAGGGTGTCGAGCAGGGACGCGTCGCTGTCGCGACCGACCGAGGCGGCATCGATCGAGGTGGGCTGATACGCGTTGCCCGCGATGACGGCCTGGGTGACCTCGTCGGGGTCGACGTCGAGCTCGGCCGCGATCTCCTTCGCGGTGGGGGAGCGGCCCAGCCGTTGCGAGAGCTGGTCGACCGCGGCCCCGATGCGTAGGTGAGTCTCCTTGACCCGCCGCGGAACTCGCATCGCCCAGGTGTTGTCGCGGAAGTAGCGCCGGACCTCGCCCATGATCGTCGGCACCGCGAACGACAGGAAGTTCGAGCCACGGCTCAGGTCGAACCGGTCCACCGCGTGCACCAGGCCGACGCGCGCCACCTGCGACAGATCGTCGAACGGTTCGCCGCGGCCGCTGAACTTCCTGGCGATGTGATCGGCCAGCGGGATGCAGCGGTTGATCAGCGCGTCGCGCGCCACGGCGTGCTCGACGCTGCCGGGCGCGGTCGCCGCGAGCCGCTCGAACAGGGCGCTGACGTCGTCGTAGCCCGAGACCGGCTCCTCGGTCTCGGTGTCGTCGACGGTGTCCTCGGCGGGGTTCTCCGGTTCGGTGGTGGTGTCGGCGCGGGTTTCCTGGTCGGGCTTGTGGTCTTCGGTGGTGTCCTCGCCGTGCACTACGCCTTCCCCCGGACCCGACGGAATCGGACCGTCGTCGGATAGCCGGACACGGCCGCGTCGAAGCCCTGCTGGTCGGCGCTCACCTCGTCGCTGAGCGTGCGCAGCACGTGCCAGCCGAAACTGCGCTGGTCGGGCATGCCCTCGGCCGCGGCCACACCGTCGACGCGCACCAGCAGTTCGGTGTCACCGACGACGAATTCGCAGGTGAGCGCCGAATCGGGCGCGGCGATCGCGATGAGGGTCGAGCAGACCTCGTCCACGGCCAGGCGCACGTCGGCGACCTCGTCGAGGGTGAAATCGCTGAGTAGGACCAGGGTTTCGGCCAGCCCGCGCAGGATCGGCAGCTGGGTCAGCGATGCTGCTACGCGAATCTCCACCGGGGCGCTGAACAGCCCTTGTTCCGCCGAAAAATTGGTCACCCTATGGAGGCTACCCACATCCCGGCAGGGCAATCACCATTTGGTCGCTACACTTGCGCGCTGTGTCCACACCGACGTTCACCCGCCCGGCCGTGCCGATGATCGCCCCGTCCATCCTGTCTGCGGACTTCGCGAATTTGGCCGCCGAGGCCGCCGCTGTCGAAGGATCCGACTGGCTCCACGTCGACGTGATGGACGGCCATTTCGTGCCGAACCTCACACTCGGCCTGCCGGTCGTGCAGAGCCTGCTCAAGGCGACCGACATCCCGTTCGACTGCCACCTGATGATCGACGACCCGGGTCGCTGGGCGCCGGGCTACGCCGAGGCGGGCGCCTACAACGTCACCTTCCACGCCGAGGCGACCGACGATCCGATCGCGGTGGCCCGCGATATCCGTGCCGCCGGCGCCAAGGCCGGGCTCTCGGTGAAGCCGAACACCCCGATCGAGCCGTACCTGGAAATCCTGAAGGAATTCGACACCTTGCTCGTGATGAGCGTGGAACCCGGCTTCGGCGGGCAGTCGTTCATCCCGAGCGTGCTGGAGAAGGCGCGGATCGTCCGTAATCTCGTCGACGCGGGCGAGTTGCGGCTCGTCGTGGAAATCGACGGCGGCATCAATACCGACACCATCGAACAGGCCGCCGCGGCGGGCATCGATTGTTTCGTCGCCGGCTCGGCCGTCTACAACACCGCCGATCCCGGCGCCGCCGTGCAGACACTGCGCAGCATGGCGACGTCGGCCTGGCTGTAGAACGCGAATTCGGTTACAGGGAGCGGAGTTTGCGCGTGCCGAGGGCGCGCGCGGCGTCGATCACGGCGTGCAGCGGGGGCCGGTTGTCGGCGGCCTCCGGTGCCTGCACCCAGGTGCGGTAGCCGGTGCGCTCGTCGTCGGGCGAGGGCAGCACGATTTGGCTGCCGGTGCAGGCGACGGTCGCGTAGAGGCGGAACAGCTCGGCGGACGCGGTGGTGGTGAGGGTATCGGGGCGGCACGGGCCGGTCAGGAACGTCCAGCGCCTGGCCCGCGGATGGTCGACGACCGGGCCCGCGATCGCGGCGCCACGCAACCGGGCCTGCACGCGCTCGCCGAGATCACCCGGCATGGTGACCGCGCCGTAATGCGCGCCGATCTGGAGCAGAATGCGACGGGAATCCGGATCGATCGTCGCGGGCAGATGGAGTTCGCGCCGATAACGGACGCACCGAATTTCCAGCGTGGAATCGACCAATGTGCTCACGCGGCACCCCCACATCTTTCGAACCTGTTGTGACCCACAGTGTTGTCTGACTTCCTGGAGTGGTGGACTATCCCTGGGTCGAACTCCCCACGGTCTCGCCGCAGGTCGGATGCGCCACCGACCTGCCCATGATCATCAGTTGAACGGCGAGAATCGGTGACGTAACAATATTGCGTCAATGGCATCATCGGCGCAAGCATTCGAATCACCGTGTTTCGAGTTCGGAATTCCGGGGTAAAGCCAGGTTAGAGCCGTCGGGTGAATGGGCGCGACCGGTTCGCCGAAAATTCGATTGAACGATTACCACCGGAATGATTAACGGTGGGGTTGCGTCATGTCGATGTCTGTTTGCCGACCGTTCGATGCGGTGGTGCTCGTTTCCGTCGGTTCGATCATGCTCGCGGTCCGATTCGACCCCGACCCGTCGAGGCTCACTCGCCCCGCCACTAGGCTGTGCGCGAGCGGGTACCGCCGGGAATAGCGGCCACGCACCTGCTGTTGGGCCCAACGGGTACGGATGACGCGACAAGGGAGTGCAGGCATGTTCACAGGGATCGTCGAAGAGCTGGGCGAGATCGTCGCCACCGAACAGCTGGCCGACGCCGCCCGGTTGACGATCCGCGGCAAGCTGGTGACTTCCGATGCCGGTCACGGCGATTCGATCGCCGTCAACGGTGTCTGCCTGACCGTGGTCGACGTGGTCGACGGCGACAGCTTCACCGTGGACGTCATGGCGGAGACGCTGAACCGGTCGAGCATCGGTGCCCTGGTCACCGGCTCCCGGGTCAACCTCGAGCGGGCCGCGGCGCTCAACAGCCGCCTCGGCGGTCACCTCGTGCAGGGCCACGTCGACGGCACCGGCACCGTGCTCTCGCGGACCCCGTCCGAGAACTGGGAGGTCGTGCGGATCTCGCTGCCCGACGCGATCGCGCGCTATGTGGTGGAGAAGGGCTCGATCACCGTGGACGGCGTCTCCCTCACGGTCTCCGGCCTCGGCATCGCCGACGAGCCCGCCGCCGACGGCACGCGCGACTGGTTCGAGGTGTCGCTGATCCCGACCACGCTGGCGCTGACCGTGCTGGGCACCGCCCCGGTCGGCACCACGGTGAATCTCGAGGTCGACGTGATCGCCAAGTATGTGGAGCGACTCGCCCAACGCGGATGACCACCAGGCGGCATGCGGTCATCGGAACCCCCGATCGCACGCCGTAATGTGGTATCCGATGCGAATCGAGGCCGTGCGGCCGAGGAACACGCGGCCCCGGCCGCCAAGATTACGGAGCAAGCAGACGTGACCAGGTTGGACAGCATCGAGCGCGCGGTCGCCGATATCGCGGCCGGTAAGGCTGTCGTCGTCGTGGACGACGAGGACCGTGAGAACGAGGGCGATCTCATCTTCGCGGCCGAGAAGGCCACCCCGGAGCTGGTCGCGTTCATGATCCGCTACACCTCCGGCTACATCTGCGTGCCGCTGACCGGCGACGACTGCGACCGGCTCGGCCTGCCGCCCGCCTACGCGATGAACCAGGACAAGCACGGCACCGCCTACACCGTCTCGGTCGACGCGCGCGAGGGCATCACCACCGGCATCTCCGGCGCCGACCGCGCGGTCACCATGCGGCTGCTGGCCAGCGCCCAGGCCAAGGCCGACGAGTTCACCCGGCCCGGTCACGTGGTGCCGTTGCGCGCCAAGGACGGCGGCGTGCTGCGCCGCCCCGGCCACACCGAGGCGGCGGTCGATCTGGCCCGGATGGCCGGTCTGCGCCCGGCGGGCGTGATCTGCGAGATCGTCAGCCAGAAGGATGACGGCCACATGGCCCGCACCGACGAGCTGCGGGTCTTCGCCGACGAGCACGACCTGGCGATGATCTCGATCGCCGACATGATCGCCTGGCGGCGCAAGCACGAGAAGCACGTCGTGCGGGTGGCCGAGGCCCGGATCCCGACCGCGCACGGTGACTTCAAGGCGGTCGGCTACCAGAGCATCTTCGACGACGCCGAGCACGTCGCGCTGGTGCGCGGCGACATCGGCGACGGCGAGGACGTGCTGGTGCGGGTGCACTCCGAGTGCCTGACCGGCGACGTCTTCGGTTCGTTGCGCTGCGACTGCGGTCCGCAGCTGGACGCCGCGCTCGAGATGGTCGACGCCGAGGGCCGCGGCGTGGTCCTCTACATGCGCGGGCACGAGGGTCGCGGCATCGGCCTGATGCACAAGCTGCAGGCCTACCAGCTGCAGGACACCGGTCGCGACACCGTCGACGCCAACCTCGACCTCGGCCTGCCCGCCGACGCGCGCGACTACGGCACCGGCGCGCAGATCCTGGTCGACCTGGGCATCCGGTCGATGCGCCTGCTCACCAACAACCCGGCCAAGCGCGTCGGGCTCGACGGCTACGGCCTGCGGATCACCGAGCGGGTGCCGATGCCGCTGCGGGCCAACGCCGAGAACCTGCACTACCTGCGGACCAAGCGGGACCGGATGGGCCACGATCTGATCGGCCTGGACGACCTGGATCTGGGCGAGACCGCGCAGTGATCACCACGCATACTCCCGAAAGGCGGCAACGATGAGCGGCACGGGTGTCCCGTCCTTCGCGCTGGCCCAGGCCAAAGACGTCAAACTCGGCATCGTCGCCTCGCGCTGGCACACCGAGATCTGCGACACCCTCGTCGCCAACGCGCAGCGGGTCGCGAAGGAAGCCGGCGTCGAGCAGGTGACCGTGGTGCGCTGCGCCGGTGCGATGGAACTGCCGGTGGTGGCCCAGGAACTGGCCCGCACGCACGACGCCGTTGTCGCGCTCGGTGTCGTGATCCGTGGTGGCACACCGCATTTCGAGTACGTCTGTGACGCGGTGACGGCGGGTCTGACCCGGGTCTCGCTGGACGCGGCCACCCCCGTCACCAACGGCGTGCTGACCACGAACGACGAGGAGCAGGCGCGCGACCGCGCCGGGCTGCCCGGCTCGGCGGAGGACAAGGGCGAGCAGGCCTGCGCCGCCGCCCTCGACGCCGCGCTCACGCTGCGCGCGCTGCGATCGGCGTGACCGTGCCGGTGGTGCGGACCTGGCGACGCGGCGCGAGTGCCCCCGAACCCGGGCAAGCCTGGGAGTTCGAGGTGCGTCCGCGCCGGGCGATCCGGACCGCGGTGGCCGTCGCGATCGTCATCCTGGTGTTCTTCACCTTCGGCGGCCTGCTGCTGCGCACCGGCTCGACCGGCGTGAACTTCCGGTTCGCCGACCAGATCGCGATGATCCTGATCGGCGTCCTCGGCGCGGGCGCGGTCCTGCTGCTGACCCGCCCCCGGGTGCGCGCCGGCGCCGCGGGCGTCTCGGTCCGCAACATCCTCGGCGACCACGAGTACCCCTGGTCCTACATCCGCGGCGCGTCCTTCCCCGACCGCAAGTCCTGGGCCCGCCTCGAACTCGCCGACGACGACTACGTCCCCATGCTGGCGATCCGCTCCAACGACAAGGCCCACGCCGCCGACGCCATCGAACGCCTCCGCGACCTCGGCGCCAAGTACACGTCCACCCCGGACTGACCGGTCTCGGTAGTCTCGCGAGCATGACGCCCGCGCAGGTCCTGGCCGCCGCCTTCGCCGACGATCCGTTGATGAGCTACGTCTGGCCGGACCCGGCACGGCGCCGGAAGGCGTTGCCGCTGCTGTGGGAATCGCGGCTGGCCTCTCGGCAGCGGCAGGGCGCGGTCGACCTCGCCCACGACGAGGACGGGCCGTCGCGGCCGTCGCCATGTGGGAGACACCCGGCGTCGAGTCGGCGCTCGCCAAGCGGATCACGCTGCTGCGCGCCCTCGGCCGGAGCCTGCCCAGGGCACTGCCCGCGCTGCGCGGCATCGACAGCACCCGGCCGCACGAGCCGCACCTGTATCTCGCGACCATCGGCACTCGCCCGGACCGGCAGGGCCGCGGGCACGCGGCCGAGCTGATCCGGCGGCGCCTCGACGCCGTCGCCGCACCCGCGTTCCTGGTGGCGACCCGGGCGTCGAATGTGCCGTTCTACCAGCGGTTCGGATTCCGGGTGACCGAACCGCTGCGGGTGGCCGAGGTCGAACTGTATCCGATGGGACTGGAACGCTAGCGGGTGTCGCCGAGGACGGCGCCTTCGCGGCGGGGGTCGGCGCCGCCGATCCAGCCGTCCTTGCCGTCGCGTTGCAGGGCGCTCAGGCCGCTCGATTGCGGGGCCACCGAGACCTGGTGGCCCATCTGGCGCAGGCGCTGGACGAGGGGATCGTGGTCGCCGTTGTCGGTGGCGTCGATGTCGGGGTGTTCGCCGCCGACGCCGGTGACCGGGGTGTTGCCGGCGCCGAAGGAGACGCCGGAGACCGCCTGCTGTGGGTCCAGGCCCCAGTCCAGGGTGTTGATCAGGGTCTTCACCACGAACTGGATGATCACCGAGCCGCCGGGGGAGCCGGTGACGAGGGCGAGGTCGCCGCGGTTGCCCGCGTCGTCGCGGTCGAAGACCAGGGTGGGCGCCATGGAGCTGCGCGGGCGCTTGCCCGGCTGCAGCCGATTGGCGACCGGCGTGCCGTCCGGGTCGAGTGGGTCGGCGGCGAAGTCGGTGAGCTGGTTGTTGAGCACGAAGCCGTCGACGAAGTGGAACGACCCGAAGGCCGACTCGACCGTGGTGGTCATGGCGGCGGCGTTGCCGTACTTGTCGACGACGGAGATGTGGCTGGTGCCGTGCTCGGGCGGCTGCGGGCCGTTGCCCAGCGGGACCGGACCGAGATCGCCCGGCTTGGCGGTGCCCATGCTGCGCTGCGGGTCGATCAGCGTCGACCGCTGCTTCAGGTACTGCGGGTGCACCAGCGACAGCACCGAATTGCCGGGCAGCGGAACGAAATCCGGGTCGGCGACGTACTTGTTGCGATCGGCGTAGGCGAGCCGCTCGGCCTCGGAGATCAGGTGCACGGCCTGGGCGTCGGGCCGCCCGCCGTTGGCGTCGATGTCCTGCGGACGCAGCGACGGGATGTCGAAGTTGGCCAGGATGCCGAGCGTCGCGGCCACCGTGCTGCCGCCCGAGGACGGCGCGGGCATGCCGCACAGCTCGAACTTGCGGTAGCCGGTGCACAGCGCGGTGCGCTTCTTGGCCTGGTAGCCGGCCAGATCGCTGGTGGTCAGCAGGCTGGGCGTGCGCCCGCCCGCCGTGCTGCCCGCCGCCTCGACGATGTCCTGCGCGATGGCGCCGCTGTAGAACGCCTGCGCGCCGTCGCCCGCGATCGCCGACAGCGTCTTCGACAGGGCCGGATTGGTCAGCACCGTGCCGGACTTCTTGGGGGAGCCGTCGGCTTCGAGGAAATACCCGCGGGCACCCTCGTCGGCCGCCAGATCCTTGGCCGACTCGGCGATCTGGCCCGCCAGCCGGGGACTGATCTCGAAGCCGCTGTCGGCCAGGCCGATCGCGGGATCGAACAGTTCCTTCCACGCGGTCAGCCCGTGCTCGCGATGGGCGAGTTCGAGCAGCCGCAGCACGCCGGGCACCCCGATGGAGCGACCGCTGGCGCGGGTGTTCGGAGCGGGTTCGGTGCGGTCGGTGTCGCTGACCCAGCGCAGGTAGTTCTCGGTCGCCGCGGCGGGTGCGGTCTCGCGGCCGTCGTAGGTCTCGACGGTGCGCGACTTCGCGTCGTAGTGCACCAGGAAGGCGCCGCCGCCGATGCCGGAGGCCTGCGGTTCGACCAGCCCGAGCACCGCCTGCGCGGTGACCAGCGCGTCGGCGGCCGTGCCGCCGGCCCGGAGCACCCGGCACGCGGCCTCGGTGGCCAGCGGGTTCGCGGTGGAGACCGCGTAGGTGCGGGTGCGCACCGCGGTCATGTCCGCGCGGTAGCCCGACGCGATCTCCGGGTTGGTGCTGAGGTTCTGCGAGGTCGGGGCGTTCGTCGCCGGAGCGGCCGAGACGGGCGTGCCGTTCGGCGTGCTGGTGCACTCGGCCGCCGCGGTGTCGCCGGACGAGCAGCCCGTCAGCAGACCCACCGTGAGGACTCCGGCCGCCGCGGCCCCGATCCACGTCTGTCGCCTTGGCGTCATCCTGGCAGCGTAACCCCGCGCGGCCCGGCCCCGCCGATTATTTCTCGGTGACGGCCGCGCGAATGTTCGGTAGACGAACCAGTTTTCCCCCGGCGACCGGCCGCGGCCTCGCTACCCTGGCGACATGGATATCGACGCGGTGCTGTTCGACTTCTCCGGCACGGTCTTCCGGCTGGAGGACGACCGGACCTGGGCCGACGAACTGGTCGGCGACGACGGCACCCCGTTCGACGTCGCGGCGAAAGCCGAAGTGCTGCGCCGGATGACGGCCCCCGTCGAGCAGTTCATGACCTTCGACGCGGCGGGCCAGCACGCCTGGGACCACCGCGATCTCGACCCGGCCCTGCACCGGCACGCCTACCTCGAGGTGCTGCGCGGCACCGGCGTTCCCGGCACCCACGCCGCGCGCCTCTACGACCGCCTCATCGACCCGCTGGCCTGGACCCCGTACCCCGACACCGGCACCGTGCTGGAAGCCCTGTCCGCCCAGGGCATTCCGATCGGCATCGTCAGCAATATCGCCTTCGACATCCGCCCCGCCTTCGCGAAACACGGCTGGGACGGCCTGGTCGGCGCGATGACCCTGTCCTACGAGATCGGCGCCGTCAAGCCGGACGCCGCGATCTTCCGCGACGCCACCGACCGCCTCGGCGTCGAGCCGGAACGGGTGCTGATGATCGGCGACAGTGCCGAGGCCGACGGCGGCGCCGCCGCGCTCGGCGCCCGGTTCGCCCTCGTCGAGCCGCTGCCGACGGCCGAGCGCCCACGCGCCCTGATCGAGGCGCTCGGCGCGCACGGCGTCCGGCTCGACGCCTGAACGACGCGGAGCGGGCTCAGCGCTCGCGGGTGAACCAGGCGAGAGCGGTGGGGCGCAGCAGCAGGGCGACGATCGCCCCGTTGGCGACGATGCCGACCGCGCCAGGGGGCAGTCCGGTGAGGATCCCGGTGCACGAGACCAGGCCCGCGATTCCGGCGACGCCGACCGCGGCCTTCCTGATCAGCTCGCCGCCCCGCCCGAACAGCACGATCAGTGGCACCAGGGCGAAGGTCGGCAGGTAGCCCGCCAGCAGGGTGGCGAGCGAGCCGTTCGTCCCGAGCGCGACCGTGATCACGATCAGCACGACGCCGACCAGCGCCGCGACGGCGGCGATCAACCTGGCACCGCGCACGCTGCCCGGCATCACGCCCGCCGGGGTCGCCTCGTCGAACAGGTCGTCGTCGGCGGGGGCGGGGGCGGTGGGCGCGTTCGTCACGCCGACCACGCTACACAGGTGGGTTTCCCGGCTCGGCGCACCGCCGTGGCACCCGGTCGGCGGTGTGGGTCTGTCGGACGCGCTCGCTAGGCTGGATGGGTGGCAGATCCCGCGACGTACCGGCCGGCGCCGGGCACAATTCCCGTCGAACCCGGTGTGTACAAGTTCCGGGACGCGCACGGGCGGGTCGTCTACGTCGGCAAGGCCAAGAGCCTGCGCAGCCGGTTGAACTCGTACTTCGCCGACGTGTACTCGCTGCACCCGCGGACCAGGCAGATGGTGACCACGGCCGCGAGCGTCGAGTGGACCGTGGTGTCCACCGAGGTCGAGGCGCTGCAGCTCGAATACAACTGGATCAAGGAATTCGATCCGCGGTTCAACGTCCGCTACCGCGACGACAAGACCTACCCGGTGCTGGCGGTGACGCTGAACGAGGAGTACCCGCGGCTGTTCGTCTATCGCGGCGCGCGCAAGAAGGGCGTCCGCTACTTCGGTCCCTACGCGCACGCCTGGGCGATCCGCGAGACCCTCGACCTGCTGCTGCGGGTGTTCCCCGCGCGCACCTGCTCCAACGGAGTCTTCAAGCGGCACAACCAGATCGGGCGGCCCTGCCTGCTCGGCTACATCGACAAGTGCTCGGCGCCGTGCGTCGGCCGGGTCACCGCGGACGAGCATCGCCAGATCGTCGACGACTTCTGCGACTTCCTCTCCGGCCGGACCGACAGGATGGTGCGCGCGCTGGAACGGCGCATGCACGAGGCCGCCGACGATCTCGACTTCGAGACCGCCGCCCGCCTGCGCGACGACGTCCAGGCACTGCGCCGGGCGCTGGAGAAGCAGGCGGTCGTGCTCGGCAGCGGCACCGACGCCGACGTGATCGCCTTCGCCACAGACGAACTCGAAGCCGCCGTCCAGATCTTCCACGTCCGCGACGGGCGGGTGCGCGGCCAGCGCGGCTGGGTGGTCGACAAGTCCGGTGACGCGCTCGACGTCGCCGAATCCGGTACCGAGCTCGCGGCGCTGGTCGAGCAGTTCCTCACCCAGTTCTACGGCGAGCAGGCCGCGATGGCCGAGCAGAACGCCGATCGGGACGTGGTGGTCGTCCCGCGCGAGGTGCTGGTCCCCGAGTTGCCCGCCGACGCCGCGGAGATCCAGGACTGGCTGAGCAGGCTGCGCGGCTCGGCGGTCTCGCTGCGCATCCCGCAGCGCGGCGACAAGAAGGCGCTGGCCGAGACGGTGCAGCGCAACGCGGGCGAGGCCCTGGCCCAGCACAAACTCAAGCGCGCCGGCGATCTGACCTCCAGATCCCAAGCCCTGCAGGACATCCAGGACTTCCTCGATCTGGACAGCGCGCCGCTGCGGATCGAGTGCGTCGACATCAGCCATGTCCAGGGCACCGATGTGGTCGCCTCGCTGGTGGTCTTCGAGGACGGCCTGGCCCGCAAGTCCGACTACCGGCACTACGCGATCAAGGAGGCGGCCGGTGACGGCCGTTCCGACGACGTCGGCAGCATCGCCGAGGTGACCCGCCGCCGGTTCGCCCGGCTCGCCAAGGACCGGCAGCAGGTCGTCGATGTCGAGCCCGACGAGGCCGACGAGCCGACCTCACGTCCCGGCGTCGACCCGACCACCGGCAAGCCGCGCCGCTTCGCCTATCCGCCCAACCTCTACGTCGTCGACGGCGGCGCGCCGCAGGTCGCCGCGGCCGCCGAGGTGCTCGACGAACTCGGCATCACCGATGTCGCGGTGATCGGCCTGGCCAAGCGGCTGGAAGAGGTGTGGGTGCCGGGCGAACCCGACCCGGTGATCCTGCCGCGCAACAGCGAAGCGCTCTACCTGCTGCAACGCGTGCGCGACGAGGCGCACCGCTTCGCGATCACCTTCCACCGCAGCAAGCGCTCGCGCCGGATGACGGCATCGGCGCTGGACTCGGTGAAGGGGCTGGGCGAGGCGAGGCGCACCGCGCTGGTCACCCACTTCGGCTCGGTGGCCAGGATCAAGGACGCGACTGTCGACGAGATCACATCGGTGCCCGGCATCGGCGTCTCCACGGCGAAAGCAGTGCTGGAAGCACTGAACAGCCCGTAGCGCGGGAGGGGCGGATCGCAGGACGCAACATTGCGAGTGCCGTACGTTGTGTGTCTGCGCCCGATACCCGAACCGGTGCGGGATGATCGAAAGGCACCCAGAAACGGATCCGGTAGGACATGACACGCGTCGAATCGAACAACAATGCGGGGGCGGTACCCGGACAGGCCGGGGCGGTCCCCGATCCACAGCAACCAGTAGAAGTGGTCATCGTGACCGGCTTGTCCGGCGCGGGCCGCGGCACCGCCGCGCGCGTATTGGAGGATCTCGGCTGGTACGTCACCGACAACCTGCCGCCCGAACTGATCGGGCGGATGATCGAGCTCGGCGCCGCGGCCGAACCACCGGTCCGGCGCCTGGCGCTGGTCATGGACGTGCGCAGCCGCTTCTTCACCGGTGACCTCTCCGGCGTCACCGAGCACCTGCGCTCGGCGGGCATCCGGACAAGAGTGCTGTTCCTCGAGGCCTCCGACGACGTGCTGATCCGGCGCTTCGGTTTCGCCCGCCGCAGGCACCCGCTGCAGAGCGACAGCCCCGACGGCACGCTCTCGGCCGGCCTGACCGCCGAGCGGGTCCGGCTCGCGGCGGTGAAGGCGGCCGCCGATGTCGTCATCGACACCACCGAGCTGTCGATCCACCAGCTGCACCGCAAACTGGAGGAGGTCTACGGCGCGGGCGCGCCCGCCGCGCTGCAACTGACCGTGCAGTCGTTCGGGTTCAAGTACGGTGTTCCACTCGACGCCGACATGGTGTTGGACGTTCGATTCCTGCCCAACCCGCACTGGATTCCCGAGCTGCGGGAACACACGGGGCAGGAATCGGTGGTCAGTGACTACGTGTTGTCGAGGCCCGGCGCGCAGGACTACCTGCAGACCTGCCACCATCTCGTCGACCTGACCACGACCGGATACCGGCAAGAGGGGAAGCGATACATGACGGTGGCAGTGGGGTGCACCGGCGGCAAACATCGCAGCGTCGCGATCGCCGAGGCGCTCGGTGAGCGCATCGGCGCCGATACCGGGCACGCGGCCGTGGACGTCGTCCGCGTCGTGCACCGGGATCTGGGGCGCGAATGAGTGGATGGGAAGCCGACCCAGCCGTCGTCGCGCTGGGCGGCGGACACGGGCTCTACGCGACCCTGACCGCGGTACGCAGGCTGACCAGGCGGATCACCGCGGTCGTGACGGTCGCCGACGACGGCGGGTCCTCGGGCCGGTTGCGCGGTGAGCTGGGCATGCTGCCTCCGGGTGACCTGCGGATGGCGCTGGCCGCGCTGTCGGAGGACGCCGACGGCGTGTGGACCACCACGGTGCAGCACCGCTTCGGTGGCACCGGGGCACTGGCCGGTCACTCGGTGGGCAATCTGATCCTGGCCGGCCTCACCGATGTCCTCGGTGATCCGGTGGCCGCGCTCGACGAGGTGGGCAGACTGCTGCGGATCACCGGCCGGGTGCTGCCGATGTCGCCGGTCCCGCTCGACATCGAGGCCGAAGTGTCGGGCCTGGAGTCGGATCCGCGGATCGGGCGCAGTGTGCGCGGTCAGGTTGCGGTGGCGACCACGCCGGGTAAGGTCCGGCGGGTGCGGCTGATTCCGTCCGATCCGCCTGCCAGCCCCGAGGCCACCTCGGCCATCGAGCACGCGGATGTCGTTGTGCTGGGCCCGGGTTCGTGGTTCACCAGCGTCATCCCGCATGTGCTGGTGCCGCAACTGCACGACGCGCTGGTGCACACCAGGGCGCGCAAGGTGCTCGTGTTGAACCTGGCCGCCGAGCCGGGGGAGACGGCCGGCTTTTCCGCCGAACGTCATCTGCATGTATTGTCCCAGCACGCACCGGATTTCGCGGTCGACGACGTGCTCGTCGACTCGGCGTCGGTGCCCGAGGGGCGGCAACGGGAACATGTGGCAAGAGCCGCCGAACAGTTGCGTGCACGGGTAACGTTCAGCGATGTCGCCGAGCCGGGAACGGATCGGCATCATCCCGGAAAACTTGCCGCCGCACTGGATCAGCTGATCCGGGCGCCGCGGCCGCAACTGGCAGGGCTTCGAGTCGAGGGACGGCACACGGGATCGGATGTGCGTTCCGGGTCGGTGGGAAAGGAGCGCGTCTCGTGGCGATGACAGCCGAGGTGAAGGACGAGCTGAGCAGGCTCGTGGTGTCGCAGGTCAGCTCGCGTAAGGCGGAATTGTCGGCCCTGCTGCGATTTGCGGGTGGTCTGCACATCGTCGGGGGCCGGGTGATCGTCGAGGCCGAGGTGGACATGGGTTCCATCGCGCGACGACTGCGCCGGGAGATCTTCGAGCTCTACGGGTACGGCTCCGACGTGCACGTGCTCGGTGCGGGTGGGTTGCGCAAGACCTCCCGCTACGTGGTGCGGGTGTCGAAGGAGGGCGAGGCGCTGGCCCGCCAGACCGGTTTGCTCGACGTGCGCGGACGCCCGGTCCGCGGCCTGCCCGCCCAGGTGGTCGGCGGCAGTATCGGCGATGCCGAAGCGGCCTGGCGCGGAGCGTTTCTCGCGCACGGTTCGCTGACCGAGCCGGGCCGGTCCTCGGCGCTCGAGGTGAGCTGCCCCGGGCCGGAGGCCGCGCTGGCGCTGGTCGGTGCGGCCCGGCGCCTCGGGATCACCGCCAAGGCCCGTGAGGTGCGTGGCACCGACCGGGTCGTGGTGCGCGACGGCGAGGCGATCGGTGCCCTGCTCACCCGGATGGGCGCGCAGGACACCCGGCTCACCTGGGAAGAGCGCCGCATGCGCCGCGAGGTGCGGGCCACCGCGAACCGGCTCGCCAATTTCGACGACGCCAACCTGCGGCGTTCGGCCAGGGCGGCCGTGGCCGCGGCCGCGCGCGTGGAGCGGGCGCTGGAGATCCTCGCCGACGACGTGCCCGACCATCTGGCCGCCGCGGGCAGGCTGCGGGTCCAGCACCGGCAGGCCTCGCTCGAGGAGCTGGGTCAGCTGGCCGAGCCGCCGATGACGAAAGACGCGGTGGCGGGCCGGATCCGGCGCCTGCTGTCGATGGCCGACCGGCGGGCCAAGGACCTGGGCATTCCCGACACCGAGTCGGCGGTGACGGCGGAGCTGCTCGACGACGCGTAGGGCGGCATTCGCCGCGCGCTGTGGCGAATCCGACGTTTAGGGCAGAGCGGTCATGCATGATCGCTCTGCCCTTTATTCTGTGGTTCCCGCAGGCAGGGGGCCGGGAACCTCACAAATCACAGGTGGCTGTCGTGAAGCAGGTGACGGCTACTACTGTGGTTCCCGTCGGAATGAATCCGCTTGAAAGCTGAGGAGCGATAACGTGACTGTCCGGGTAGGTATCAACGGCTTCGGTCGTATCGGACGTAACTTCTTCCGTGCGGTGGAGGCGCTGAAGGCTGTCGGCAAGACCGATATCGAGATCGTCGCGGTCAACGACCTCACCGACATCAACACCCTGGCGACCCTGCTGAAGTACGACTCGATCCTGGGTCGGCTGCCGCAGGAGGTCTCCGTCGACGGTGACGTCATCGTCGTGGGCGAGCAGCGCATCAAGGCGCTGGCGATCAAGGAAGGCCCGTCGGCGCTGCCGTGGGGCGACCTGGGCGTCGACATCGTCGTGGAGTCCACCGGCATCTTCACCGACGCCGCCAAGGCCAAGGGCCACCTGTCCGCGGGCGCCAAGAAGGTCATCATCTCCGCGCCGGCCTCCGGCGAGGACATCACCATCGTGATGGGCGTCAACGACGACAAGTACGACGGCAGCCAGAACATCATCTCCAACGCCTCGTGCACCACCAACTGCCTCGGCCCGATCGCCAAGGTCCTCAACGACGAGTTCGGCATCGTCCAGGGCCTGATGACCACCATCCACGCGTACACCCAGGACCAGAACCTGCAGGACGCGCCGCACAAGGACCTGCGTCGCGCCCGCGCCGCGGCCCTGAACATCGTGCCCACCGGCACCGGCGCCGCCAAGGCCATCGGCCTGGTGCTCCCCGAGCTGCAGGGCAAGCTGGACGGCTACGCGCTGCGCGTTCCGGTCCCGACGGGCTCGGTCACCGACCTCACCGCGACCCTCGCGAAGCCGGCCACCATCGACGAGATCAACGCCGCGATGAAGGCCGCCGCCGAGGGCCCGCTGCAGGGCATCCTCAAGTACAACGTGGACCCGATCGTGTCGAGCGACATCGTCACCGACCCGCACTCCTCGATCTACGACGCCCCGCTGACCAAGGTCATCGGCAACGAGGTCAAGGTCGTGTCCTGGTACGACAACGAGTGGGGCTACTCCAACCGCCTCGCCGACCTCATCGGCCTCGTCGGCAAGTCGCTCTGACCGCGATGACTGTTCAGACACTGCAGGATCTCCTGGCCGAGGGCGTCGAAGGCCGGGGCGTGCTCGTGCGCTCCGACCTGAACGTCCCCCTCGACGACAACGGTCAGATCACCGACCCGGGCCGCATCATCGCCTCGGTGCCGACCATCCAGGCGCTGGTCGAGGCCGGCGCCAAGGTGGTCGTGATGGCCCACCTGGGCCGTCCCAAGGGCGAGCCGGACGCCAAGTACTCGCTGGCACCGGTGGCCGTGAAGCTGGCCGAGCTGCTGGGCCGCAATGTCCAGCTGGCCGGTGACGTGGTGGGCTACGACGCCCTCTCGCGGTCCGAAGGCCTCACCGACGGCGACGTGCTGCTGCTGGAGAACGTGCGTTTCGACGCGCGCGAGACCAGCAAGGACGACGCCGAGCGGGCGAAGCTGGCGGCGGCCTACGTCGAGCTGGTCGGTGACGACGGCGCGTTCGTCTCCGACGGTTTCGGCGTGGTGCACCGCAAGCAGGCCTCGGTCTACGACGTCGCCCAGCAGCTGCCGCACTACGCGGGCACGCTGGTGGCGGCCGAGGTCGAGGTGCTCCAGAAGCTCACCCAGGACCCGGCCCGCCCGTACGCGGTGGTGCTCGGCGGCTCCAAGGTCTCCGACAAGCTCGCGGTCATCGAGGCGCTGGCCCCCAAGGTCGACACCCTGGTGATCGGCGGCGGCATGTGCTTCACCTTCCTTGCCGCACAGGGCCTTTCGGTGGGCACCTCGCTGCTGCAGGAAGAGATGATCGACACCTGCAAGGATCTGCTCGAGCGCTTCGGCGACGTGCTGCACCTGCCGGTCGACATCGTCGCGGCCGACAAGTTCGCCGCCGACGCCGACGCGAAGACGGTCGCCTCGACCGAAATCCCCGACGGCTGGATGGGCCTGGACATCGGCCCCGAGTCGGTGTCGCGGTTCGCCGCGCTGCTGACCGAGGCGAAGACGGTGTTCTGGAACGGCCCGATGGGCGTGTTCGAGTTCGAGAAGTTCGCCGCGGGCACCCGCGGGGTGGCCGAGGCCATCGTGACCGCGACCGGCAAGGGTGCGTTCACCGTGGTCGGCGGCGGCGACTCGGCGGCCGCCGTGCGCACGCTCGGCCTGCCCGACGACGGTTTCTCGCACATCTCCACCGGTGGTGGCGCGTCCCTGGAATACCTGGAAGGCAAAGAGCTGCCCGGTATTTCGGTGCTGGAGGGCTGAGCGATGGCACGGAAACCGCTCATCGCGGGCAACTGGAAGATGAACCTCAACCACCTCGAGGCCATCGCACTGGTGCAGAAGGTGGCCTTCGCGCTGCCGGAGAAGTACTTCGCCAAGGTCGACGTGTCGGTGATCCCGCCGTTCACCGACCTGCGCAGCGTGCAGTCGGTGGTCGAGGGCGACAAGCTCCTGCTCACCTATGGTGCGCAGGACGTGTCGGTGCACGATTCCGGTGCCTACACCGGCGAGGTCAGCGGGTCGATGCTGGCCAAGCTGGGCTGCACCTTCGCGGTGGTCGGGCACTCGGAGCGTCGTCAGTACCACAACGAGGACGACGCCACCGTGCTGGCCAAGGCCAAGCAGGCGCTGAAGAACGAGATCACCCCGATCGTCTGCATCGGTGAGGGTCTGGGCGTCCGCGAGGCGGGCACGCACGTCGAGTACAACCTCGAGCAGCTGCGTGGTTCGCTGAAGGGCCTGACGGCCGAGCAGATCTCGCAGGTCGTCATCGCCTACGAGCCGGTCTGGGCGATCGGCACGGGCAAGGTCGCCTCGGCGGCGGACGCGCAGGAAGTCTGTGGCGCGATCCGGGCCGAGCTGGCCGAGCTGGCCTCGCCGGAGGTCGCCGCGGGTGTCCGTGTGCTCTACGGCGGTTCGGTCAACGCCAAGAACGTCGGCGAGCTGGTCGGTCAGCCCGACATCGACGGCGCCCTGGTCGGCGGTGCTTCGCTCAAGGCGGACGAGTTCGCCACCCTGTCGGCGATCGCCGCGGGTGGACCGCTGCCCTGATCGGGTAGACAGCGACGAAGGGCCGGAAACCGCACTGGTTTCCGGCCCTTCGTCGTTCGGCGTTACTGCGCGTGCAGGACCAGGCCGCTGCCGTTGTCGTTGCGCAGGGTGAGGGTGTCGCCGTCGACGGTGGCCGTGGTGCGGCCGTCCAGGGCGGTCAGCACGCTGCTCTCGACCTCCATGACCTCCGGCGCGCACATCATCTTGGTGGTGGCGACGGCGAAGTTCACCGCGTCGCCGGGGCCGATGCCCGCCGTGCCGGTCATCCGGTTGCAGCCTGCCATCCCGCTGACGGTGCCGCCCTCGCCGATCGTCAGGTTCGGGCTCACCTCGTCGAGGGTGGTGGAGCGGACCTGCCCCTGCGGGGTCAGCAGCGTGGTGACCACCCAGGTGGTGCCGAGCAGCGGCTTGTCCGGGGTGACGATCTTCTTGTCGGTGAGGTGGACGGTGACCGTCTTGCCGGTCAGCGTCAGCTTGTCGCCGTCGAGGCGCCAGGTGGGGTCGGACTCCAGGAAGGTGTTCTGCCAGGCGTCCGCGCGGCCGCGGTCACCGGTGCACGCCATCAGGGTGCCCGCCAGCGGGGAGGTGTGCAGGATGTGGTTGCTCAGGTCGACGGTGCCGCTGCTGGTGTTGCAGCCCGAGTTCGCCGAGATGCGGCCGTCGGCGAAGGTGAGTGTCATCGGACCGCCGCCGGGGATGGTGTCGCCGTCGACCTCGGTGGAGATGTAGGTGTGGCCCATCGGGGTCGCCGCGTCGTCGGGTGCCTTCGGTTCGTCCGAGGAGGAACAGGCCGTGGCCGCGGCGGTGGCGAGCACACAGAGCGCGGCGAGACGGATCAGTGTTGCCGACATGTCGCCCATCGTACGGCTCGCGGTGCGGTGAATCCGTTGCCCGAGCGCACCGGGTCGCGCGCCGTTGCGGACCCGTTCCCGGCCGTTCGCCGGGGATATGCTCGGCGGGTGAGCAGCGTGACGGCGGGACCGGTGTCGACGTGGGCGCCGTTGCGGTCGCCGGTGTACCGGGCGCTGTGGATCGCGCAGCTGGTGTCGAATCTGGGCACCTGGATGCAGACGGTCGGCGCGCAGTGGATTCTGGTCGACGCGCCGAACGCCGCGGCGCTGGTGTCGTTCGTGCAGACCGCGCTGGCCCTGCCGGTGATGCTGCTGTCCATCCCGTCCGGGGTGCTCGCCGATCTGGTCGACCGGCGCAGGTTGCTGATCGGCGCGCAGACCGGGATGGCGCTGGCCTCGCTCACCCTCACCGTGTTCACCGCGACCGGGCACACGACCCCGTCGGTCCTGCTGACCCTGCTGTTCCTGCTCGGCTGCGGGCAGGCGCTCACGGCGCCCGCGTGGCAGGCGATCCAGCCCGAGCTGGTGCCGCGTGACCAGATCACCTCCGCGGCCGCGCTGGGCAGTATGAGCATCAATATCGGCCGCGCGGTGGGGCCCGCGGTCGCGGGTGTGATCGTCTCGATCGCCGGGCCGACGGTAGTCTTTGGGTTCAACACCCTGTCGTTCGTCGGGATCGTCGCGGTGCTGCTGGTGTCGAAGTGGCCGACCCGGCCGCGCACCCTGCCCAGCGAACGCCCGCTCGCGGCGCTCCAGGCGGGCACCCGGTTCATCCGCGCGGCGCCCGCGATCCGGCGGGTGCTGTTCCGCGCGATCCTGTTCATCGCGCCGGCGAGCGCGGTGTGGTCGCTGCTGCCGGTGATCGCGCACGACCGGCTCGGCCTGGCCTCCGACGGCTACGGCCTGCTGCTCGGCGCGCTCGGGCTGGGCGCGGTGTGCGGCGCACTCGGCCTGTCCCGGTTGCGGGTGCTGTTCACCCCGACCCAGCGACTCGCCTTGGCCGCGGCGCTGTTCGGGCTCGGCGCGGTGGCGACCGCACTGGTGCCGAATGTGCCGCTGGTGCTGATCCTGCTGGTCGGCGCCGGTCTCGCCTGGCTGCTGGCGATGTCGACCTTGAACTCGACGATGCAGCTGCTGCTGCCCGCGTGGGTGCGGGCGCGCGGGCTGTCGGTGTACATGCTGGTCTTCATGGGCGGGCAGGCCATCGGCTCGCTGCTGTGGGGTCTGGTCGCGGGCGCGTACGGCGCGGTGACGGCACTGCTGATCGCGGCGGTCCTGCTGGCTTGCTGCGCGGTGAGCACGGTGTGGTGGCCGATCCGGCACAACGTGGAGGACATCGACCTGTCCCCGGCGGCATTCTGGCCGGAACCGCAGCTCGTCGTCGAGCCCGACCCGGAGGACGGCCCGGTCCTGGTGATGCGCGGCTACGACGTACCGCCCGAGGACGAAGCGGTGTTCACCGAGTCGATGGCGCTGGTCGGACGGTCCCGGCAGCGGACCGGGGCGATGGAGTGGCGGCTCTACCGCGACGTCGGCACCGTCGACCGGTTCGTCGAGGCGTTCGTGGTGCGGTCGTGGGCCGAGCACATGCACCAGCACCAGGTCCGGTTGACCGCTCGCGATCAGGAGATCGAGCTGATGGTCGCGGGCTGGTCGGCCGGGGCGGAAACGGTGTCCCACCTGGTCGCGGTCGAGCCTGGTTAGACCTGCCGCCCGTCGACCCCATAGGATGGGCGCCATGTCGCTGTTCCTCGATATCCTCCTTGTGATCACCAGCGTCCTGTTGGTGCTGCTGGTGCTGCTGCACCGCGCCAAGGGTGGCGGCTTGTCCAGCCTGTTCGGCGGCGGCGTCCAGTCGAGCCTGTCCGGCTCCACCGTGGTCGAGAAGAACCTCGACCGCATCACCATCTTCGTCGGCCTCGTCTGGCTGATCGCGATCCTCGGCATCGGCCTGGAGATCAAGTTCGCCTGAGTTCGGCCGAACTCCCGTGCTCGACCCTGCCGCCACGCCTCGCGTGACGGCAGGGTTTCGTCTGTGCCGAGGTCGCTAGACCACCGACCACACGACCCGCTGCGCGGCCGCCTCGATGGCCTCCTCGCCGAGCAGCACCGTGTCGGCGGCCGGGCCGAGCGGCACGAAGCTGTCCGCACTGGTGACGCGGGCGAGCGTGCCCTGGAACCCCGCGTCGACGAGTGCCGCGAACACCGACTCCGACACCCCGCCGGCGCGGCGGGTCTCGTCGGCGACGAGCACCCGTCCGCTCGCCTCGGCGTGGTGCAGCAGGTCGGCGATCGGGAGCGGGTTGAGCCAGCGCAGGTCGACGACGCGGACCCGGATGTTCTGGGTGGCGAGCCGGTCGGCGGTGCGCAGGCTCATCGGCACCCCGTTGCCGAAGGTGACCAGGGTGAGGTCGGTGCCCTCGCCGTAGACGCGGGCGCGGCCGATCGGCACATGGTCGGAGGTCGGTGCGGCGAGCCAGGATTCGTCGCCCGGGTGCAGATCCCTGGTGTGGTACAGGGCGATCGGTTCCACGAACAGGCACACGCGGCCGTCGACCCTGGCGGCGGACACACACGTGCGCAGCATGGCCGCCGCGTCGTCGGCGCGGGCGGGCACGGCCAGCACGACCCCGGGGATGTCCCGCAGGGCCGCCAGGGAGTCGTCGTTGTGGAAGTGACCGCCGAAGCCCTTCTGATACGCGAGTCCGGCGATCCGCACCACCATCGGATTGCGGTACTGCCCGTTGGAGAAGAACGACAGCGTCGCCGCCTCGCCGCGGATCTGATCGGCGGCATTGTGCACGTAGGCCAGGTACTGGATCTCCGGAATCGGCACGAAGCCGGCGAGCGCGGTGCCCAGCGCGGTACCGAGGATGCTCTGTTCGTCGAGCAGGGTGTCGAAGACCCGGCGCGCGCCGAACCGCTTGCGCAGCCCCTTGGTGACGCCGTAGACCCCGCCCTTGCGGCCGACGTCCTCGCCGAAGACCAGCACGTCGCGGTCGCGGGCGAGCAGGTCGCCCAGGGTGTGGTTGATCGCCTGGGCCACGGTCATCGGGGGCTGGTCGGTGGTATCGACGTGGTCGCGCAGGACATCGGCGCGGACCGCGTCCGGGGTGGCGGGCGCGAGCGGGGCGGTGACGGCGCCCGCCGAGCTCAGCCGGGGTTCGCGCACCACCTTCTCCGCCGTGTCGCGCACCGCGCCACCGATCCGGTCGTAGCGGGCGAGCAGGTCGGCGGTGTCGGCGATCCCCGCAGACAGCAGGTAGCGGGCGGTGCCGAGCAGCGGATCGCGGGCCAGATCGGCGGCGATCTCGGCCGGGCCGCGATAGGCGCCCTCGACATCGGAGCCCGCGTGCCCACCGAGCCGCACCGTGCGCACGTGCAGGAAGACCGGCACCCGCCAGGTCCGGGCGAGATGCACCGCGTCGTCGGCGGCGCCGAGGACATCGGGCAGGTCGCAGCCGTCGGTGGCGAGGTAGGTCAGACCCGGCCGCGGCCCGTAGTCGCGTTCGATCCAGTCCGGCGGCGTCGGCACGCTGATGCCCAGCCCGTTGTCCTCGCAGACGAACACGATCGGCATCGGCACGCCCTGGTGTGAGGCGTGCACCGCGGCGTTGATCGCCCCCGCCGCGGTCGAGTGGTTGGCCGAGGCGTCACCGAAACTGCACACCACCACCGCGTCGGCGGGCCACGGGCACGGAACCCCCTGGCGGGCGGCCCGATCCAGGGCGAAGGCCAGGCCGACCGCGCGGGGCAGGTGCGAGGCGATAGTCGAGGTCTGCGGGATGATCGCGGCCTGCTTGCTGCCGAACACCTTGTGCCTGCCGCCGGAGATGGGATCGGCGGCCGCCGCGACGACGCCGAGCAGCACGTCCCGGATCGGGTCGAGGCCGGTCACCCGACGGCATCGCTGCACGAAGAAGGCCCCGGACCGGTAGTGCAGCAGAGCCGGATCGTCGACCCGCAGGGCCGCCGCCACCGCCGCGTTTCCCTCGTGCCCCGAGGAACCGATGCTGTAGTACCCCTGCCGGGCCGCGCCGAGCCGCCGGGCGGTCAGATCGAGATGCCTGCTGGTCACCTGGGATTCGAAGATCTCCAGCCCGACGGCCGCGTCGATCGCGGGTGGCCCGTCGGTGCGCGGCGGGGCCGTCAGTTCGGTGAGCGCCGTCCGGAAGGCCGCGTCGAGATCGACCGCCCCGCTCATGGCCGCGCTCCGTCGGCCGCACCCACTCCTCGCAGATCGCGCATCGTCACCACTCCTCGCTCGAGTCGAGTCGACGTCCGTTCGCCGGCCTTGCCAGGACTCCGATGCTAGGCGCTCCGGCCGCCGAACTCGGCCGTTCCGGCCCGGACACTCGGTGGATGTCGCGATCGGCCCCGCGACCGCGATGCCTGCCCGGTCGGCGCGCGTGCCTGGGAGGCGGGCGCTACTCGGCCGGTGGTGTCTGCTCGCGGGGGACGACCCACAGCGCCTCCGCGAGCGCGCAGAGGTCGCCGTCGCGGGTGGCGAGGGCGACCCCCACCGTGAATTTGCGGCCCTCGGCGCGGATCGGCCAGGCGTGGGCGATGTACTCCGCGCCGGCGGGGACCGGACGGAAGCGGGTGGCGGTGAGCGCCGCGGTGACCGCGCCGCGGGCCATCTTCTGGAACGTCCAGGCGGCGATGCCGCCGGGGCAGTCGAGGGCGGACCAGACGATCTCCGGTGGGAGTTCGCCGGTGTCGTCGGCCAGGCTCAGATCGGGGGTCCAGGCGGCGGCGACCATCGGCCGGTCCGGCACCGGCCAGGGGAACAGGCGCAGGCCGTGGCCGGGGGAGCACTCGACGCCGCAGCCGAAGCAGTCGGTGACCGGGCGGTGCGGGCTGGCCAGGGCGGCGTCGGCCGCCCGCTTGGCGGCGGACCAGGACGGGCCGGGCGGTGCGGTGATGCCGAGGTCGGCGGGCGCGGCGGTGGCGAGGACGGTACCGTTCGCGTCGGTCAGGGTCGCGTGGCCCGGTGCGCCCGCGGGCAGCGCGATCGGAGTCTCGATCGGGACCGCGCGGCGGAAATCGACGCGCACCGTGTCGGCGCCGGAGCGGCGCGCCAGCAGGCCTGCGACGTACCCGCCGAACGCCACCCGCGGATAGCCGTGCACATGGGCCGGAATCGTCACCGTCTCGGTCTGGATCATGCTGGTGGTCACCCTTTCGGCCGGTCGAACACCTCCGACGATATCGATGCGGCGCCGCAGGCCGACAGGGTGTCCACACGAAAGGGCCGGGTCCCGCCGGACCCGGCCCTTTCGATGACGCGATTACTCCTCGTCGAGGAGCAGGTCCGCGGCGGCGGCTTCGTCGACGACCCAGGTGGTCGATTCGATGCCGACCGCGCCCGCGGAGGGCACGTCGTCGGGGGCGGCCCCGTTGACGGCGGCGGTGACCGCGGCGGCCTTGCCGACGCCGCTGACCACCAGCATGACGTGGCGGGAACGGTGCACGGCGGGCAGTGTCAGCGACACCCGGGTGGGCGGCGGCTTCGGGCAGTCATGAACCGCGACAACGTAATCCGTGGTCTCCCGGATCGCCGGGGAATGCGGGAACAGCGAGTTGATGTGTCCCTCGGGCCCCATGCCGAGCACGGTCAGGTCGAACTCGCCGCGCTCGTCGAGCTCGGTGTGCACGATCTGCGCGTACGCGGCGGCCGCGGCCTCCGGGGAGCCGTAGGTGCCGTCCGACGGCGCGATCGGGAATACGTGCGCGGGGTTCAGCGGAACGAAATCGAGCAGCGCCTGCCTGGCTTGCAGCTCGTTGCGGTCCGGGTCGCCGTCGGGCACGAAACGCTCGTCGCCCCAGTAGACGTAGAGGGTCGACCAGTCGATGTCGCCCGGGTCGCGCCGGACCCGCTCCAGCAGCCGGATGCCGTCGCTGCCGCCGGTGAGCACCACCGAGGCGGTACCGCGCTCGGCCTGCGCGGCGACGATCACCTCGACGAAGCGTTCGGCCGCGGCATCGGCGAGACCGTCGGGATCGTCGTGGACTTCGACGGTGTTGGCGGGGAATTCGGCGCCGAGTTCGTCGTGCACGTCGATGTGCTCACTCATAGGTCACCTTCTCGATTCCGGCGAGTGCCTCGGCGTAGATCTCGTCGGCGTCGAGCCGGCGCAGTTCCTCGGCGAGGCAGTCGCGAGTTTCCCGGCGCGCCAGCGCGATGCGCTGGTCGGGCTCGCCGGTGCGGGTCAGCGTTGCGGTTCTTCCCAGTTGCGGCCTGCTGATGGCGATCGAATCCGTGCGGCGGTGCAGCTCGACCTTCAGCTCGCCCGTCCGGCGGACGACGGGACAGTTCAGCCGCGCGGCCAGCCAGCCCGCCAGCGTGTCCAGCGCGGGCTCACTGGCCAGGCCCGACACGGTCACCGAGGTGACCGGCTCGAACGGCGGCTCGTCCAGCGCGGCCGCCAGCAGTGCCCGCCAGTAGGTGATCCGGCTCCACGCGAGATCGGTGTCGCCCACCGCGTAGGAGTAGCGCCGCTTCTTGATCGCGGCCTGCGGATCGGGCGCGAAGGTGGCGTCGGTGATCCGGCGCTTGGCCAGCTTGCCCACGGAGTCCATGGACGGGAACTCCGGCGCGCCCCGCGGCCACCACGCCACCACGGGGGTGTCGGGCAGCAGGAACGGGGTGACGACGCTGCTCTCGTGATTCACCAGCGGACCCTGCAACCGCAGCACGATCACCTCGGCCGCACCGGCGTCGCCGCCGACCCGGATCTGGGCGTCGAGGCGGGTGTCGGCGTCGCGGTCACCGCGGGCCAGCACGATCACCCGGCAGGGGTGTTCGCGGCTGGCGTCGTTGGCGGCGTCGATCGCGTCCTCGGCCTCGGAGGAGTCCAGGGTGCAGACCACCAGGGTGAGCACCCGGCCCTGGGTGATGACGCCGTTGGTCTCGCGCAGCTGCACCATCTTCTTGGCCACGTCGACCGTGGTGGTGTCGGGCATGTCGACGATCACGGGCGCCGCCACTCCCGCCCGCTGCGCGCGAGCATCTCGTCGGCCGAGGCCGGACCCCAGGTGCCCGCCTCGTAGGGTTCGGGCTTGCCGTCGGCGGCCCAGTGCGCCAGCACCGGATCGAGGATGCGCCAGGACAATTCGACCTCCGCGTTCACCGGGAACAGCGAGGGCACGCCGAGCAGCACGTCCAGGATCAGCCGCTCGTAGGCCTCGGGCGAGGACTCGGTGAACGCCTCGCCGTAGCTGAAGTCCATGTTCACGTCGCGCACTTCCATGCCGGAGCCCGGCACCTTGGAACCGAACCGCAGGGTGATGCCCTCGTCCGGCTGCACCCGGATGACCAGCGCGTTCTGGCCGAGCTCCTCGGTCATCGTCTGATCGAAGGGCAGGTGCGGCGCGCGCTTGAAGATGACCGCGATCTCGGTGACCCGGCGGCCGAGGCGCTTGCCGGTGCGCAGGTAGAACGGGACACCGGCCCAGCGGCGGTTCTCCACGTGCGCGGTGATCGCGGCGTAGGTCTCGGTGCGCGACTGCGGGTCGAAGCCCTCTTCCTCGTGCAGGCCCACCACGTGCTCGCTGCCCTGCCAGCCCTCGGTGTACTGACCGCGCGCGGTCGTCTCGTCCAGCGGCTCGACGAGTTTGGTGGCCGAGAGCGCCTTGATCTTCTCGGTGGTCAGCTGCTGGGGCTCGAAGGAGGTCGGTTCCTCCATGGCGGTGAGCGCCAGCAGCTGCAGCAGATGGTTCTGGATGACGTCGCGGGCGGCGCCGATGCCGTCGTAGTACCCGGCGCGCCCGCCGAGGCCGATGTCCTCGGCCATGGTGATCTGCACGCTGTCGACGTAGTTGGCGTTCCAGATCGGCTCGAACAGCTCGTTGGCGAAGCGCAGCGCCAGGATGTTCTGCACCGTCTCCTTACCGAGATAGTGATCGATGCGGAAGACCTGTTCCTCCGGGAACACCCGGTTGACCAGCGCGTTGAGTTCCTTCGCGCTGGCCAGGTCGTGCCCGAAGGGCTTCTCGATCACCACCCGGCGCCACGGCAGGTAGCCGTCGGCGTCGGTACTCGTTGGCTGGGCGAGCTTGTGCTCGGAGAGCTGGTCGAGCACCACCGGGAACATGTTCGGCGGAATCGACAGGTAGAAGGCGTAGTTGCCGCCGGTGCCGCGGGTCGCGTCCAGGGTCCGCAGGGTGTCGGCGAGCGTCGCGAAGGCGGCGTCGTCGTCGAAACTGCCCTGGACGAACCGCACGCCCTCCGCCAGGTGGTCCCAGACCTCCTGGCGGAAGGGGGTGCGCGCGTGCTGTTTCACGGCGTCGAGGACGACGGCGGCGAAGTCCTCGTGGGCGTAGTCGCGCCGGGCGAAGCCGACCAGGGCGAACCCGGGCGGCAACAGGCCCTGGTTCGCGAGGTCGTAGATGGCCGGCATCAGCTTCTTGCGGGACAGATCTCCGGTGACACCGAAGATCACCATGCAGCAGGGTCCCGCGATGAAGGGAACCCGTTTATCTCGTTCGTCGCGCAGCGGGTTATGCCACAGCCCCGCCGCCCGATCGCTCGATGCTGTGCCGGCCATCGGGTCAGTTGCCCCCCGCCGCCGCGGAGTTCAGTTCGCCGGTGGTGGCTTCCAGCAGTTCGTTCCACGCCTGTTCGAACTTGTCGACGCCCTCGCGCTCGAGCAGCTCGAACACGTCGTCGAGGTCGATGCCGACCGCGCTCAGGTCGGCGAAGACCTGCGCAGCCTCGACACCCAGCCCGCTGAGCGTGTCGCCGCGCACCTCGCCGTGATCGGCGAAGGCCTGCAACGTCTTCTCCGGCAACGTGTTCACGGTGTTCGGGCCGACGAGCTCGGTGACGTAGAGGGTGTCCGGGTAGTCCGGGTTCTTCACGCCGGTCGAGGCCCACAGCGGCCGCTGGCGGTTGGCGCCCTGCGCGGCCAGGTGGTTGTAGGTGGAGGTGTGCGCGCCACCGTCGAACACGTCCTGGTACTCGGCGTAGGCGAGCCGGGCGTTCGCGACGCCGGCCTTGCCGCGCAGCGCGAGCGCCTCGGGGGTGCCGATCGCCTCCAGCCGCTTGTCGATCTCGGTGTCCACGCGGGAGACGAAGAACGAAGCGACGGAATGGATCTTGGCCAGGTCGTGGCCGCCGATCTTGGCGTTGCGCAGACCGTCGAGGTATGCGCCCATCACCGCGCGGTAGCGCGGCACCGAGAAGATCAGCGTCACGTTGACGCTGATGCCCTCGCCGATCACCGAGGTGATGGCGGGCAGGCCCGCCTCGGTGGCCGGGATCTTGATGAACAGGTTCTTGCGGTCGACGATCTTCCACAGCTCGATGGCCTGGGCGACGGTCTTGTCCGCGTCGAAGGCGAAGCGCGGGTCGACCTCGATCGACACCCGGCCGTCGACGCCGTTGCTGGCCTCGAACACCGGGGCGAGCACGTCGCAGGCGGCGCGCACGTCGTCGGTGGTCATGGTGCGGATCGCGGCGTCGGCGTCGGCGCCCTGGGCGGCGAGTTCCTTCAGCTGACCGTCGTACTCGTGGCCCTGGCTCAGCGCCGCCTGGAAGATGCTCGGATTCGTGGTGACGCCGACGATGCTCCTGGTCGCGATCAGGTCGGCAAGATTGCCGGACTCGATCCGCTCACGGGACAGGTCGTCGAGCCACACCGAGACGCCCGCGGCCGAGAGCGCGGCGAGATTCTCGTTCTGTGCCATTGGTTTTACCCCTTCACCTTGTCGGTCGAACGCAGCGCGGCGGCGACGACGGCATCGGCGGTGATACCGAACTCGGAGTACAGCTTCTTGAAGTTGGCCGAGGCGCCGAAGTGCTCGATCCCGACGACCTCACCCGCGTCACCGACGAACCGGTGCCACGGCATCGCGATACCGGCCTCGACGGCCACCCGGGCGCGCACCGAAGGCGGCAGCACCTCGTCGCGGTAGCCCTGCTCCTGCGCGTCGAACCATTCCACGCACGGCATCGAGACCACGCGGGTCGGGATGCCCTGCTCCTCCAGCGTAGTGCGCGCGGCGACGGCGAGCTGGAGCTCGGAACCGGTGCCGATCAGGATGACCTGCGGAGTGCCGGTGGAGGCCTCGGCCAGGATGTAGCCACCCTTCTTGACACCCTCGTAGCTGGTGCCCTCGAGCGTCGGGATGTCCTGGCGGGTCAGCGCCAGCGCGGACGGGCCGTCCTGGTGCGGGGCGTCGTAGGTGTGGAAATGCGAGGTGTGCTCGTCGGAGTCGCGCTCGAGGATGGTGCGCCAGGCGTGCACGGTCTCGTTGGCGTCGCCGGGGCGGACCACGTTGAGGCCGGGGATCGCGCGCAGCGCGGCCAGGTGCTCGATCGGCTGGTGGGTCGGGCCGTCCTCGCCGAGACCGATGGAGTCGTGGGTCCAGACGTAGATGGCGGGCACCCGCATCAGCGCGGCCAGGCGCACGGCCGGGCGCATGTAGTCGGAGAACACCAGGAAGGTGCCGCCGTACGGACGGGTCGGGCCGTGCAGCGCGATGCCGTTGAGGATCGAGCCCATCGCGTGCTCACGGATGCCGAAGTGCAGAGTGCGGCCGTAGGGCTGCGCCTTCCACATGCCGGTGGAGATCGACTCCGGGCCGAAGCTCGGCTGGTTGGGCATGGTGGTGTTGTTGGACTCGGCCAGGTCGGCCGAACCGCCCCACAGCTCCGGCAGCTCGTCGGCGACCGCGGCCAGGAACTTGCCCGACGCCTTGCGGGTGGCCATGCCCTTGGGATCGGTCTCGAAGGCGGGCAGCGCCTCGACCCAGCCCTTGGGCAGGGTGCGGGTCTGCAGGCGGTCGAACAGCGCCTTGTTCGACGGGTTGGCCTCGGCCCACGCGTCGAAACCCTGCTGCCACTTCGCCTTCGCCTCGGCACCGCGGCCGAGCGCCCCGCGGGTGTGCTCGATGACGGCCGGGTCGACGTCGAAGGACTTCTCCGGGTCGAAGCCCAGCGCCTTCTTCACCGCGGCGACCTCGTCGGCGCCCAGCGCCGCGCCGTGCACGCCGCCGGTGTTCATCTTGTTCGGCGCGGGGAAGCCGATGATGGTGCGCAGGATGATGATCGACGGCTTGGCGGTCTCGGCCTTGGCCGCCGCGATGGCCGCCTCGATCGCCACGACGTCCTCGCCGCCCTCGACGATCTGCACGTGCCAGCCGTAGGCCTCGTAGCGCTTGGCGACGTCCTCGGTGAAGGCGATGTCGGTGTCGTCCTCGATGGAGATCTCGTTGTCGTCGTAGATCACCACGAGGTTGCCCAGCTGCTGGGTGCCCGCGATCGAGGACGCCTCGGCGGTGACGCCCTCCTGCAGGTCGCCGTCGGAGGCGATGGTGTAGATGAAGTGGTCGAACGGGCTGGTGCCCGGCGCGGCCTCGGGATCGAACAGGCCGCGCTCGCGGCGGGCGGCCATCGCCATGCCGACCGCGGAGGCCAGACCCTGGCCCAGCGGGCCGGTGGTGATCTCGACGCCGTCGGTGTGCCGGAACTCGGGGTGGCCCGGGGTCAGCGAGCCCCACTGGCGCAGGTCCTCGAGGTCGGTCAGCTCCAGGCCGAAACCGGCCAGGTACAGCTGCACGTACAGGGTGAGGCTGGAATGCCCACAGGAGAGCACGAACCGGTCGCGGCCGACCCAGCGCGGCTCGGCCGGGTCGTGGCGCATGGTGCGCTGGAAGAGGGTGTAGGCGACCGGCGCGAGACTCATCGCGGTGCCGGGGTGCCCGTTGCCCGCCTTCTGCACGGCGTCGGCGGCGAGCACGCGGGCGGTATCGACGGCCTTGGTGTCGAGGTCCGTCCAGTCGCTGGGGTAGTTCCGCTGAGTGAGGGCGCGAATGTCGTCTGTGACTGACACGACCGTGGTTCTCCTGACCTAGGTTTCGTCGACGGCGATACATGGCAGCGGCGATGGGTGTCTGATGCGGATCGCACGCGGCCGGGGGTGCGTACCGATGTACATCCATACCCTAGTGGTGGTGCTCGGTGGGACCGGCGCGAACCCTGGTTGTGAGTCTAGTGCCGACCCGGGCGTCGTCTCCCGGTGTGGGCGGCATCGATCGGCGCGCCGGACGGTGGCGTGTCCGCGGTGCCGTTCACCTGCATGTCGATGCCGGTTCACCACCGCGTGCGGCCGGGCGAGGGCCGCGAGCGGCGCGGTGACCGCGCCCACGGTGGCAGGGGCCTGGCGCGGAGCGGCATCGGCGTGGGTCTACCATCGTCTGTAGTAGTGGCCGCGCCGCAGCCGCGCGCTGCTCGTTCCAATGCCGGATGCGAAGCACAGCGTGCGAGGAGAAACAGTGCGGATCGATCCCCAGCCGGGTAGTAGCGGTGCGCACAATTCCTCGACGGCGCTCGCCGATCGCCTCTCCGGCGACGGCCTGGTCTCCAAGGTACTGCGCAAGCCGCTCGCCTACATCGCGCTCACCAAGCCGCGCGTCATCGAACTGTTGCTGGTCGCCACCATCCCGACCATGCTGCTCGCCGATCGCGGCACCGTCGACATCCGGCTGATCCTGGTCACCCTGTTCGGTGGCTGGATGGGCGCGGCCAGCGCCAACACCCTCAACTGTGTCGCCGACGCCGACATCGACAAGGTGATGAAGCGGACCGCGCGGCGCCCGCTGGCCCGCGACGCCGTGCCGACCAGGCACGCGCTCGTCTTCGGTGTCGCCCTCGGCGCGATCTCGTTCGCGTGGCTGTGGTGGCAGGCCAACCTGCTCAGCGGCGTGCTGGTCGTCGCGACGATCCTGTTCTACGTCTTCGTCTACACCAAGGGCCTCAAGCGCCGGACCTCGCAGAACGTGGTCTGGGGCGGCGCCGCGGGCTGCATGCCAGCCCTGGTCGGCTGGTCCGCGGTCACCGGCACCATCGGCTGGCCCGCGATCGTGCTGTTCGCCGTCATCTTCTTCTGGACGCCGCCGCACACCTGGGCGCTGGCCATGCGCTACAAGGAGGACTACCGCGCGGCAGGCGTGCCGATGCTGCCGGTGGTCGCGACCGAGCAGGTCGTCACCAAGCAGATCGTCATCTACACCTGGCTGACCGTGCTGGCCACGCTCGCCCTGGTCCCGGCGACCGGTGTCATCTACACCGCGGTCGCGCTGGTCGCGGGCGCCTGGTTCCTGCTGATGGCCCACCAGCTCTACGCCGGGGTGCGGCGCGGTGAGTCGGTGAAGCCGCTGCGGCTGTTCCTGCAGTCGAACAACTACCTGGCCGTGGTGTTCTGCGGGCTGGCCGTGGACTCGGTGCTCGGCTGGAACACGGTGGGCTCCTTCATCGGGCTGTAGATCCCGCGCACGAACGGCGGCCGGGCAGACACTGCCCGGCCGCCGTTGTGTCCGGCATCGGTTCCGTTCACCAGCGGCGGGCCAGATGGCCGTCCGGGCGGATCAGGATCTGGGTGCCGGGGGTGGCCGCGTAGGCGGTGAAGGCGTGTCCGTCGGTGTCGACCAGGGTGGTGGCCGCGGGGTGGTGCGGGTCGTCGGCGCGGCGGATCTCGACCGTGTGGATCGCGGGATCGCCGACGGACGCGTCCTTCGCGGAGCGTCCGGACAGCGGGCGATCGGTGTCGGGTGTCGGCGACGGCGTCGGCGCGAAACGCAGCAGGGTGGCGTGCGGGCCGCGGAAGAGGTCGAAGAGCCGGACACGACGACCGGCGGCATCCACGAGCGGGGCGTCCGGCGCGCGGTCGCCCGCGACGAGCGGACCTTGCTCGGCGGGGGAGCGGTAGGAGATGCCGAGCTGGCGGGTCTCGGGGCCGCGGCGCATCGCGTCCTCGTCGCCGTCGACGAGCTTGTCGAGGAGCGCGGTGCTCAGGCCGAGGACCTGGGCGGCGACGGTGCGGCGTTCCGGTTCGTAGGTGTCGAGCGGGGCCGGGTCGCCCGCGAGGGCCGCGGCCAGCTTCCAGCCGAGGTTGTAGGCGTCCTGGACGCCGGTATTGAGGCCCTGGCCGCCGGTCGGCGGGTGGACGTGGGCGGCGTCGCCCGCGAGCAGCACCCGACCGTCGCGGAATCGCGCGGCGAGGCGAATGTTGGGGCGCCACACCGTGACCCAGGACAGGTCCGTCAGCTCGAGCTCCAGCGCGGGCGCGTGCCGGTCGGCGAGTTCCTGGAGGGTGGCCAGGTCGGCGGCCTGGTCCTGCGCGAGCGGGGCGGCGAACTGGAAGCGGCGCCCGCCGGGCAGCGGTGACAGGGCGAATCCGGTCATCGGCTGGTCGGCCGCCGCGGCGAACCAGTAGCCGAACTCGTGGTCGAGGGCGTCGACGCGGACATCGCCGAGCAGCATCCTGATCGAATCGTCGGTGCTGCCCTCGAACGCGATACCCAGGCGCTTGCGGACCGTGCTCGCCCCGCCGTCGGCACCAACCAGATAGCGCGTGCGCACCGTCTCCCGGTGGCCGTCGCGTTCCAGGATCACCGTCACGCCGGTGGCGTCCTGCGTGAATTCGACCAGCGCCGTACCGAATTCGACCTGTCCGCCCAGCTCGGCCAGCCGGTCCCGCAGGATCGCCTCGGTGTCGGACTGGCCGAGCACCCACGCGTTCGGGTACGGCACATCGGGGGTCGGCGCGACCGGCTCGGCCATCCGCCGCTCACCGGCGAACTCGCCCCCGAAATAGGCGCGCATGACCGGGAGGTCGCGCCCGGCGGCCAGCACCGCGTCGAGGACGCCGAGATCGTCGAACACCTCGAGCGTGCGCGGCTGGATGCCGTCACCGCGCGAGCCCTGGAAGGCCGACGCCGCCCGGTCGACGACCCGGACGGCGACGCCGCGCCGCGCGAGATCGATGGCGAGGGTGAGCCCGGTCGGGCCCGCACCGGCGACGAGTACCTGGTCTGTCATGAGAACTGCCTCCTGCAACAAGAACTGAATCCATATTCAGTGAATATGAATTCAGTTTCAGCGTTGGTACGGTGCTTGTCAAGGAGGTGGCCTCGGATGGCAGGCAGGCGCGAGAAATCCGCGGAGACCGAGCAGGCGCTCAAGGACGCGGCCCGGCAGGTGTTCGCCGAACACGGCTACCTCAACGCGAAGATCACCGACATCACCGCCACCGCGGGCCGGGCGGCCGGGTCGTTCTACAACCACTTCGCGAGCAAAGAGGAGCTGCTGCAGGCGCTGCTGGCCGATATCGCGGCGGCGGGCGACGAGCGCGCGGCCGATCCCGAGCACAACGGGGACTTCACCGATCCGGCGGCGATCCGCTATCACGTGCGCGGCTACTGGACCTTCGCGCGCGAGCACGCCGCGGTGCTGCGGGCGATCGAGCAGGCGGCACAGGTGAGCCCCGAATTCGCCCGCGTCATCGCGGGATTCGGGGCGGCGCAGCGTGCCGACATCGCCGACCATATCGCCGACTTCCCCGAGCGCGGGCTCCGGCTGCCCGGGACCGTGGACGCCAGTCTGGCGATGATGTTCGCAGCGGTCGACGGGATGCTGCGGATGGTGGCGGACGGCTCGGTGATGATCGGCGACGAGGAAGCGATCGAGTCGATCACGCGCTTCGTCTACCGGGGACTCACCGGTCGCGACTACTGACCTCGCGCCCCGCCGGGGTGTGCGGGTCCCGGCGGATGCGGCGGTGGGCCATGGATCTGCCGGGAGCCCGAGGTGAGCCGGCGGCCCTAGGGGAGCAGAACGAGGGAGCCGGTGGTCTTGCGCGCGGCGAGATCCCGGTGGGCCTGGGCCGCGTCGGCGAGCGGGTAGGTCGCGCCGATCCGGAAGGTCAGCGTGCCCGCCGCGATGGCGTCGAAGACATCCGTCGCGCGCCACAGGAATTCGGTGCGGGTGCGGGTGTAGGCGCCCAGCGACGGGCGGGTCAGCCAGAGCGAGCCGGCGGGGTTGAGGCGCTGCGGGTCGAACGGCGGGACCGCGCCGCTGGCGGCGCCGAACAGGGCGAGGGTGCCGCGCACGCGCAGCGCGGCCAGGCTCGCTTCGAACGTGCTCGCGCCGACACCGTCATAGACCACCGCGACACCCTCGCCGTCGGTGAGCTCGCGGACCCGCGCGGCCAGGTCGTCGCCGTAGCGCAGGACCTCCGACGCGCCCGCCTCGCGGGACAGCTTCTCCTTGTCGTCGGTGGAGACGGTGGTGATCACCCGCGCGCCCTTGGCGGCGGCCATCTGGGTGAGCAGCAGGCCGACGCCGCCCGCGCCCGCGTGGATCAGCACCGGGTCGCCCGGCTCGGGCCGGAACACCGATTCGATCAGGTAGTGCGCGGTCATGCCCTGGAGCAGGGCGGCGGCCGCCACGGTCGGGTCGACGGCGTCGGGCACCCGCACCGCCACCGCCGCGTCGACGGCGACCCTGTCCGCGTAGCTGCCCGGCGCCGCCGCCCAGGCGACCCGGTCGCCCACGGCGAACTCGGTCACCTCGGCGCCGACCGCCGCGACGACACCGGTGCCCTCGGAGCCCGGAATATACGGAGTCGCCTGCGGGTACTGGCCGGTGCGGAAGTAGATATCGATGTAGTTGACGCCGACGCCCTGGGTGTCGACCAGCAGCTGACCGGGCCCGATCTGCGGATCGGCCACCTCGACGTACCGCAGGACCTCGGGACCACCGTGCTCGGAAACCTGAATGGCGCGCATGAGTCTCCTTTGTACACCCCGTGTTCGACGCCACTCGGGGGTGGACTCGCGACTACCGGCCGGTAAACTCATGGCCCATGAGTGCTACCACCGCCGCCCCCGTCGCCGTGAAGGTGCCTGCCGAGGTCGAGAAGTCCGTCGCCAAGTTCGTCGCCGAGCACGGCGGTTCGGGCACGGCCGTGCTGCAGTACATCGGTGAGCAGGGTGTGCGCATCACGCTGGTCGGTGCCGACGGCATCCTCGGCGACCGCGTGGTGGCCGACCTGGCGACCGCGAAGGCCCTGGTCGAGCGGGTCGACGGGCTCACCGAGACCGACGAGTGGAACCGCGAGCTGGTCTCCGTCGTGACGCCGACCAAGTCGCACTGGAAGAAGATGGCGGGCTGGGTCGCCCACCAGACCAAGTTCCCGAAGGCGCGCAACTGGAAGCTCTTCGCCGGCGCCTGATCCCGGCCCGAACGCCCGACAGCCCGCGATCCTCGGATCGCGGGCTGTCGTCGTTTCGGGAACTCAGTGCGCGGCGGCCGACGACACCGGCGCGGGCACGCACACCTGCTCGCGGACCCGCAGCGAGGCCCACAGCGCGGCGGTGGCCGCCGTGCACGCGGCCGCGCCACCGACATGGATGGCGACCAGCGCGGCGGGGACGTCGGTGAAGTACTGGACGATGCCGACGAGCGACTGCGACAGCACCAGCCCGAGCAGCACGTACAGGCGGACGCGGATCGCGGGGGTGATGCCGACGGCGAACAGGCCGAAGGCCAGGCCGATCAGCAGCGCCAGATAGCCGACCAGCAGCTGCGAGTGCAGGTGCACCAGCGTGACGATCTCGACCTCGAGCCGGGCCACCGGCCGGTCGATGCTCTTGTCGCCCGCGTGCGGGCCCGCGGCGGTGACCAGCGTGCCCGCGATCAGCACCCCGGCCAGCGCGACGCCGCTGAGCGCGGTGAGCCAGCGCAGGGGAGCGGGTACCTGGACGGTGTCGATGCCGTCGTCGGGCTGGCCGATCTTGGCGTACAGCACGACCGCCAGCCACACCATCACCATCGAGGCCAGCAGGTGCACGGCCACCGTCCACCACAGCAGGCCGGTCCGCACGGTGATCCCGCCGATGATCGCCTGCACGACGGTGCCGCCGGGCATCAGCCACGCGTAGACGAGGACCTCGCGCCTGCGCCGGGCGCGGACCACGGCGAGCACGATCAGCGCGGCGCACAGCGTCACCGCGAAGGTGAGCATCCGGTTGCCGAACTCGACGGTCTGATGCAGGACCGGCACCTCCGAGACACCCACCGGGGTGAAGCTGCCGGGGAAGCACTGCGGCCAGGTCGGGCAGCCGAGGCCCGACGCGGTGACGCGCACGACGGCGCCGGTCACCGAGATTCCGGCCTGGCTGAGGATCACCGCGAGCGCGATGAGCCGCTGCACCCGCAGCGAGGGGAGCGGCAGCCGGTCGACGAGGCCAACGAAGGCGCGATACAGCACGTCACGATGGTACTGGCCGCGAAATCCCGACCGATACCAGGGCTACTACAGTGCGTCGTTGATCACTCAGCTGAACCGGAACAGGCGGGTCGCGAGCCAGCCGCACAGCACGCCCCACACCGCGAGCACCGCGACCGCGAACCAGTCGACCGCGCCCGTCAGCGCCGATTCCAGGGCGAACGCCAGCGCGCCGGAGGGCACCAGCCGGACCAGCACGGTGAGCGCAGCGGGCAGCGAGTCGCCGACGAGCACCAGGCTGGCGACGCCGAGCATGATGAACCAGAGGATATTGGCCAGTGCCAGCACGACCTCGGCCTTGAGCGTCCCGCCCAGCAGCAGGCCCATCGCCGCGAACGTCGCGGTACCGAGGGCGATCACCAGCGCGCCGAGCGCGAGGCCGCCGATCCCGGGCCGCCAGCCCAGGGCGGCGCCGATCGCGCCGAGCAGGATCGCCTGCAGTACGACCACGATCAGCACCGCCGCGCACTTGCCCGCGATCACGCCCCAGCGGGGCAGCGGGGTCGCGCCGAGCCGCTTGAGCGCGCCGTAGCGGCGGTCGAAGCCGACGGCGATGGCCTGGCCGGTGAACGCGGTCGACATCACCGCGGTCATCATGACCATCGGCACCACCTTGTCCACCCGGTGCTCGCCGAGCTCGCCGAACGGCAGCAGGGTCAGACCGATCAGCAGGGTGATCGGGATGAACATGGTGAGCAGCAGCTGTTCGCCGTTGCGCAGCAGCAGCTTCAGTTCGAGGCCGGTCTGCGCGATCAGCATCGTCCGCCGGGTGGCGGGGCGCGGGTCGGGAGCGAAGGTGCCGGGCAGGAACCGGCTGGTGGTCTCGGTCATCCGCGCAGGTCCCGTCCGGTCAGTTCGAGGAAGACATCCTCGAGGCGGCGCTGATCGATGCGGATGTCGGTGGCGAGCACGTCCATCCTGGCGCACCAGGCGGTGACGGTCGCCAGCACCTGCGGGTTGATCTCGCCCTCGACCAGATAGGTGCCCGGCGTCGTCTCCCGTGGTGAGAAACCTTCCGGCAGCGCCGATTTCAGCAGCGCGATATCGAGCTTCGGTGGGGCGCAGAAGCGCAGCTGGCCCGCGGCGCCGTGCGCGGTGACCTCGGCGGGCGTGCCCTGCGCGACGATCTCCCCGTGATCGATGATCACCAGCTGGTCGGCGAGCTGCTCGGCCTCGTCCATCATGTGCGTGGTCAGCACCACGCTCACGCCGTCGCGGCGCAGGGCGTCGATCAGCTCCCACACGATCAGCCGGGCCTGGGCGTCGAGCCCGGCGGTCGGCTCGTCGAGGAACACGATCTCCGGCCTGCCGACCAGCGCGCAGGCCAGCGCGAGCCGCTGCTGCTGGCCGCCGGACAGGCGGCGATACGGCGTCCGGCGGTTGTCCTGCAGGCCGAGGGTGGACAGCAGCCAGTCGGGATCGATCGGGTCGGCCGAGTAGGCGGCGACCAGATCGAGCATCTCACCGGCTCGCGCGCCCGGATAGGCGCCGCCGCCTTGGAGCATCACGCCGATGCGGGGGCGCAGCTGCTCGGAGTCGGCGATCGGGTCGAGGCCGAGGACGCGGACCGTGCCCGCGTCGGGGCGCACGAAGCCCTCGCACATCTCCACCGTGGTGGTCTTGCCAGCGCCGTTGGGGCCGAGCAACGCGAACACCTGGGCCTGCTCGACCTCGAACCGCAGGCCGTCGACCGCGGTCGTCTCGCCGTAGCGCTTGACCACGCCGTCGACGCCAACAGCGGGTCCGGAGCGACTTCTCACGATGTCACACGGTAAGCCGTGCCCTCCTGTGACGGAGCCGACACCCCCGGCTGAGCCCGCCAGGGCAGGGAGTGACGGGTGAGTGCGAAGAACAACGCGAAGCAGACCGCGGCGGCCAGTGCGGCGCCGATGATCTGGAAGACCTGGAACTCCGCCCCCCGTGGCATCACCAGCATCGAGACGACCGCGGAGAACGCGACGGCGGGCACGCGGAACACCGGCTGGGTGGCCCAGGCGGCCAGCGGCACGATCGCCCACAGCAGGTACCAGGGCTGGACCACCGGGAACAGCAGCACGATCGCGCCGAGCGCGACACCGAGCGCGCCGACCGGATGCAGCCGGCCGGTGCCGGTGGCGACCAGCATGCGCACGGTGATGTAGGCCGCGACCGCCGCCGCGATCGGTCGGGTGATCGACAGCAGCGCGGTCGTGTGGTCGCCGAGCCCGAGCAGGACACCGCCGAATCCGGTGATGATGCCGATGACGGTCGGCAGCGACATCCAGCTGCGCACGGCGCTGGCGGTGTTGAGCGTGAAGATCCAGCCGAAGCCGAGACCGCTCACCGAGCTCACGAACAGCGTTGTCACCCCGGCGATCACGCCGAGCAGCAGCGCGGCCTTCACCACCGCCTTGAGGTCGCCGCCCCAGCGGCGGGCCAGCGCCATCCCGACGAAGCCGAGCGCGATGATCGAGGTGAACTTGATCGACGACGACAGGGTGATCACCACCGCGCCACCGATCAGCAGCCCGTAGGCGCGCGCGTCGAACGGCGCGAGACCGGTGCCGTTCAGCAGATCGGGGGTGCCGCCGTTGCCGTAGATCGCCCGCAGCATCAGCTCCACACCCGCGAGCATCAGGCCGAGCATCAGCGCGTCGTTGTGCACGCCGCCGACCAGGTGGAACAGCACCAGCGGGTTGGCCGCGCCGAGCCACAGCGCGCTCACCGGCGCGACACCGCAGCGCACCGACAGCCGCGGCAGCGCCCACACGATCAGCGCCACGCCCGCGAGCGCGAGCAACCGGTGCACCCACACCCCGGCGATGATGTTGTCCCCGGTCAGCTCCGCGATGCCGCGGCCGATCCAGAGGAACAGCGGGCCGTACGGCGCGGGGGTGTCGCGCCAGATGGTCGGCACGTTGTTGGTGAGGACATTGTCGATGCCGAGCCCGGCGACCGGACCCTCCAGATACGGGTCGATACCGCGCGCGGCGATCTCGCTCTGCGCCAGATAGGAATAGACGTCGTTGCTGAACATCGGTGGTGCCACGCTGAGCGGGATGATCCACAGCAGCAGCGTGCGGTCCAGCTGTGACCGGGTCAGCCGGTGCACCGGCGACCCGGCCAGACCGCCGACCGCGAACCGGCCGAGCAGCAGCCACGCGCCGATCACCAGCACGGTGCCGAACATGCACATCGCCAGCGAACCGGTGTGCGCCCTGGCGAAGATGCCGAGGACCCGCATGCCCGAGACGGGGTTCTGGTGGACCGGCTGCGCGCCGATGCCCAGCGCCGCGATCGCCATCAGGACCGCGCCGGTCGCGCCCATCAGCCGGATGCGGTCCAGCTGCGCGCGCTCGCGCCGGTCGAGGCCGGGGACCTCGTTCTCGTCGCGGTGCAGCACCGCGACGGTGTGATCAGGGGTCGGCACGTCGAGCCCGAGAGCTCGCCTCCCGAACGCCAGTGTCTTGCGCGCCGCGCCCTCCAGTACCGCCACGGAGAGCGAGCCTAGTGCGGCGCGCCGCGACCGGTGGTGCTCCGGTCGGTGCCGCGTCCTCGACCAGCGCCGATCACGGCGGCTAGCGCGGTTGCGGCGCCTCGGCGGTGGGGGCCGACACCTGGGGCGGTGGGCCAGGGATGTCGGCGCGCACCATCAGCGTGGCCCCGACGATGACGGCCAGGCACGCCACCGCGACCGCGCCCAGCGACGCCCAGCCGATCCGGCGCGCGGCCTCGGGCGTGCGCGCCGACAGCCATTCCGGGACGAACAGGATGCCCAGCGCCGCGAGCGTGCCGGCGGCCAGCCCGCCGAGGTGACCCCACAGCGAGATGCCGGGCAGCGAGAAGCTGATCAGCACGTTGACGCCGATGACGACCAGCATCGGCGTCGGGCTCTGCCGCAGCCGGATCAGCGTCACGGTGACCGCGCCGAACAGGCCGTACACCGCGCCGGAGGCGCCCGCGGTGGCGACGACGGTGTCGGACAGGGCCATCACCGCGGCGGACCCGCCGAGCAGCGAGATCAGGTACACGCACGCGAACCGCACCCGGCCGAGCACCCGCTCCAGATCCCGGCCGACGACGTAGAGCGCGAACATGTTGACCAGCAGGTGGATCGCGCCGTAGTGCAGGAAGCCCGAGCCGATCAGCCGCCACCACTCGCCGTCGGCGACCAGCAGCGGGACCAGCACGAACTCCCGGAACAGCGCCGAGCCGCGGTAGTTGTCCATCGCGCTGCCCGCCTGGGCGGCCGTGACGAGATAGACCAGGACGTTGACCGCGATCAACGCGTAGGTGACGTACGGAACGGCGGCCGCGCCCGCGGTCGCGCCGCCCACGGTGCGCACCTGGCGCACCTCGCTCCGACCCTGGCGCACGCAGTCCACGCAGTGCTGGCCGACGGCGGCGGGCCGCAGGCACTCGGGGCAGGCGGGCCTGCCGCACCGGGTGCACGCGAGGCCGGTGGGGCGGTCGGGATGGCGGACACACGTCGGTGCGGGCGGGTTGGACACCTCGTCATCGTGCCACGGCCCGTGGACCGGGGCGGGCCGACCGCGCGGCGACGTCCGCCGGGGCCGCAACACCGGTGTTGCGTAATTCCGCGGGCCGGACGGCGGCCCCCGGTCGTGTGCGATGGGTCACCCCGACGGCGGCCGCCGTCGCGGCCGCGGCGTCCGCACCTGGGGTTTTGCCGGGCGGTCGCGGTGCCAGGCGATCTTCGTCGCAGGTCAGGGCACCCTTTGTCAGGGGACCCTTATTAGATTTAGGGAAGTAATTCCGCCACACTGGTGTTGTGAAAACCGTGGGTTTGCGGACAGACGTGGACGGGACCGGTCGTAAGACGACCGGCGCCCGGTCGTCCGCCGGTCCAGCGGCGACCGTGCACGAAGGGCACACCAGGGCGGCGATCGTCCAGTTGCTGCTCGAGGACGGCCCGATCACCGCGACCGCGATCGGCACCGCGCTCGGGCTCGCGCCCGCGGGCGTGCGCAGGCATCTGGACGCGCTCATCGACGCCGGCCAGGCGCGGGCGAGCCGGTCGGCGCCGTGGCAGCAGAAGGGCCGCGGCCGCCCGGCCAAGCAGTACCAGCTGACGGCGGCGGGGCGGGGCAATCTCGGCCATGCCTACGACGATCTGGCCGGCGCGGCGATCCGCCAGCTCGGCGAGATCGGCGGCGAGGCGGCCATCGCCGAGTTCGCGCGCAAGCGGGTTCGGGTCATCGTCGACGGCATCGAGCCGGTCGCCGAGCACACGGCTCCCGTCATCGAGGCCAAGGTCGAGGAGATCGCGGAAGCGTTCGCCGACGCCGGTTTCGCCGCCACCACCCGCCAGGTCGGCGCCGGTGTGCAGATCTGCCAGCATCACTGCCCGGTGGCCCACGTGGCCGAGGAGTTCCCGCAGTTGTGCGACGCCGAACTGGACGCTTTCCGGGACCTGCTGGGGACCCACGTTCAGCGACTTGCGACCATCGCCAACGGCGATTGCGCCTGCACCACCCACGTACCGCTGGTCGCGCTCCCGAAAACAGCTTCCACCCCATCCGCCGCACAGCCCGCGGCGGGACGAACGAACGACTCCGGAAGGAGTGCCGAATGACGACGACCACCGACCAGGTGCAACCGCTGACCCAGGACGAGACCATCGCCTCGCTGGGCAACTACGGTTACGGCTGGGCCGATTCGGATGTGGCCGGTGCCAGTGCGCAACGCGGCCTGTCGGAGGCTGTCGTTCGCGACATCTCGGCCAAGAAGAGCGAGCCGGAGTGGATGCTCGACATCCGCCTCAAGGCGCTGCGCATCTTCGATCGCAAGCCCATGCCGAACTGGGGTTCCAACCTCGACGGCATCGACTTCGACAACATCAAGTACTTCGTGCGTTCGTCGGAGAAGCAGGCCGAGAGCTGGGAAGACCTGCCCGAGGACATCAAGAACACCTACGACAAGCTGGGCATCCCCGAGGCGGAGAAGCAGCGGCTGGTCTCCGGTGTCGCCGCGCAGTACGAGTCCGAGGTCGTCTACCACTCCATCCGCGAGGACCTGGAGAAGCAGGGCGTCATCTTCCTCGACACCGACACCGCGCTCAAGGAGCACCCGGAGATCTTCCAGGAGTACTTCGGCTCGGTGATCCCCGCCGGTGACAACAAGTTCTCCGCGCTCAACACCGCCGTGTGGTCGGGCGGCTCGTTCATCTACGTGCCGCCGGGCGTGCACGTCGACATCCCGCTGCAGGCCTACTTCCGGATCAACACCGAGAACATGGGCCAGTTCGAGCGGACGCTGATCATCGTCGACGAGGACGCCTACGTCCACTACGTCGAGGGTTGCACCGCCCCGATCTACAAGTCCGACTCGCTGCACTCCGCGGTCGTCGAGATCATCGTGAAGAAGGGCGGCCGCTGCCGCTACACGACCATCCAGAACTGGTCGAACAACGTCTACAACCTGGTCACCAAGCGGGCCAAGGCCGAGGCGGGCGCCACCATGGAGTGGGTCGACGGCAACATCGGCTCCAAGGTCACCATGAAGTACCCGGCGGTCTGGATGACCGGCGAGCACGCCCACGGCGAGGTGCTCTCGGTCGCGTTCGCCGGTGTCGGCCAGCACCAGGACACCGGTGCCAAGATGCTGCACCTGGCCCCGCACACCTCCTCGACCATCGTGTCGAAGTCGGTGGCGCGTGGCGGCGGTCGCGCGTCGTACCGCGGCCTGGTCCAGATCAACAAGGGCGCCCACGGTTCCAAGTCGACCGTGAAGTGTGACGCGCTGCTGGTCGACACGATCAGCCGCTCCGACACCTACCCCTACGTCGACATCCGCGAGGACGACGTGACCATGGGCCACGAGGCGACCGTCTCCAAGGTCTCCGAGGACCAGCTGTTCTACCTGATGAGCCGCGGTCTGACCGAGGACGAGGCGATGGCGATGGTGGTGCGCGGCTTCGTCGAGCCCATCGCCAAGGAACTGCCGATGGAATACGCGTTGGAACTGAACCGGCTCATCGAGCTGCAGATGGAAGGGGCCGTTGGCTGATGTCGTCGCTCGAGACGCCGACCCAGAATCCGGGCGCGGGCGCCGCGGTCAACAAGGGCGAGGTCTTCACCTCATTCGACGTGGACCAGTTCGAGGTGCCGTCGGGCCGTGACGAGGCGTGGCGGTTCACCCCGCTGCGCCGGCTGCGCGGCCTGCACGACGGCACCGCGGTGCGCGACGGACAGGCCACGGTCGAGGTCACCCCGGTCGCCGGGGTCACGGTCGAGACCGTCGACCGCACCGACGCCCGCCTCGGCCAGGCCGGCACCCCCGCCGACCGTGTCGCCGCCCAGGCCTACTCGGGCTTCGAGTCGGCGACCGTGGTGTCGATCGGCGCGGAAACCGAAGTGGCCGAGCCGGTCACCGTGACCGTCACCGGTCCGGGCGAGGGCAAGACCGCCTACGGTCACCTGCAGATCCGCCTGGACAATTTCGCCGTCGCCACCGTGGTCCTGGACCAGCGGGGCAGCGGAACCTACGCCGAGAACGTCGAATTCGTGCTGGGTGACAGCGCCAAGCTGACCGTCGTCGCCGTCCAGGAATGGAACGAAGACGCCGTGCACGCCACCGCGCATCACCTGAAGCTGGGGCGCGACGCCACCGTGCGCCACTTCGCGGCCACCCTCGGCGGCGACCTGGTCCGGCTCACCGGCACCGTGCGCTACGCCGGTCCCGGCGGCGAGGCCGAGCTGTTCGGCCTGTACTTCGCCGACGCGGGTGAGCACTTCGAGCAGCGGCTGCTGGTCGATCACTCCGAGCCCAACTGCAAGTCCAACGTGCTGTACAAGGGTGCGCTGCAGGGCGATCCGGCCTCGGCCAAGGGCGATGCCCGCACCGTGTGGGTCGGCGACGTGCTGATCCGCGCGGCCGCCGAGGGCACCGACACCTACGAGGCCAACCGCAACCTCGTGCTCACCGACGGCGCGCGCGCCGACTCGGTGCCGAACCTGGAGATCGAGACCGGCGAGATCGCCGGTGCCGGACACGCCAGTGCCACCGGCCGTTTCGACGACGAGCAGCTGTTCTACCTGCGCGCTCGCGGCATTCCGGAGGACGTCGCCCGCCGCCTGGTGGTGCGCGGCTTCTTCCACGAGATCATCCAGAAGATCGCGGTCCCCGAGGTCCGGGAGCGGCTGGAGGCGGCCATCGAGGCCGAGCTCGCCACTGTCGGTATCTGACCCACTCTTACCTCCCACGAAGGAATTCGAATTCGATGACCACCTTGGAAATCAAGGACCTGCACGCCGAGATCACCACCCCCGAGGGTGAGTCCAAGAAGATCCTCAACGGTGTGAACCTGACCGTGCGCTCGGGCGAGACGCACGCCATCATGGGCCCCAACGGCTCGGGCAAGTCGACGCTGTCCTACGTGATCGCGGGTCACCCGAAGTACACCGTCACCCAGGGCACCATCACCCTCGACGGTGAGGACGTGCTGGAGATGTCGGTCGACGAGCGCGCTCGCGCCGGCCTGTTCCTGGCCATGCAGTACCCGGTCGAGGTCCCCGGTGTCTCGATGTCGAACTTCCTGCGCACCGCCGCCACCGCCGTGCGTGGCGAGGCCCCCAAGCTGCGCACCTGGGTCAAGGAGGTGAAGGAGTCGATGAAGGAGCTCGAGATCGACGCCGCCTTCGCCGACCGCAGCGTCAACGAGGGCTTCTCCGGTGGCGAGAAGAAGCGTCACGAGGTCCTGCAGCTGGGTCTGCTCAAGCCGAAGATCGCGATCCTCGACGAGACCGACTCCGGCCTCGACGTCGACGCGCTGCGCATCGTCTCCGAGGGCGTCAACCGCTACAAGGAGCGCGAGAACGGCGGCGTGCTGCTGATCACGCACTACACCCGCATCCTGCGCTACATCCAGCCCGACTTCGTGCACGTGTTCGTCAACGGCAAGATCGTCGCCGAGGGTGGCTCCGAGCTGGCCGAGGAACTCGACGCGAACGGCTACGTGCGCTTCACCTCCGCGACCGCTGGAGCCTGAGATGACCGCGACGGTGCCGGCCCTCGACGTGGCCCGGATCCGGGCCGACTTCCCGATCCTGAACCGTACGGTTCGGGACGGGAAACCGTTGGTGTACCTGGATTCCGGGGCGACCTCGCAGCGTCCGCTGCAGGTGCTGGACGCCGAGCGCGACTTCCTGCTCACCCGTAACTCGGCCGTGCACCGCGGTGCGCACCAGCTGGCGGAGGAGGCGACCGACTCCTACGAGGACGCCCGCGTCGCCATCGCCCGTTTCGTCGGCGCCGACGCCGGGGAGATCGTGTTCACCAAGAACGCGACCGAGTCGCTGAACCTGGTGGCCAACGCCTTCGGCGACGACCGGTTCCCGCACAGGGTGGGTCCCGGCGACGAGATCGTGATCACCGAGCTCGAGCACCACGCGAATCTCGTGCCGTGGCAGGAACTCGCGCGTCGCACCGGTGCCACGCTCAAGTGGTACGGCATCACCGACGACGGCCGGATCGACCTGGATTCGCTCGAACTGTCGCCCGCGACCAAGGTGCTCGCGTTCACCCACCAGTCCAATGTGACCGGCGCGGTCGCCCCGGTGGCTGAATTGGTGCGCCGGGCGAAGGAAGTCGGCGCGCTCGTCGTGCTCGACGCCTGCCAGTCGGTGCCGCACATGGCGGTGAACTTCCGGGAGCTCGGCGTGGACTTCGCCGCGTTCTCCGGCCACAAGATGCTCGGCCCGATGGGCGTGGGCGGACTGTACGGCCGACGGTCGCTGCTCGAGGAGACCCCGCCGTACATCACCGGCGGGTCGATGATCGAGACCGTCACCATGGAGCAGACCACCTACGCGCCGCCGCCGCAGCGCTTCGAGGCGGGCACGCCGATGACCTCGCAGGTCGTCGGGCTGGCCGCCGCGGTCCGCTACCTGGAAGACCTCGGCATGGACGCGATCGCCGCCCACGAGCACGCGCTCACCGGCGCCGCGCTCGACGGCCTGCGCGGGATCGAGGGCGTGCGGATCATCGGGCCGACCGAGAACGTGGACCGCGGTGGCGCGGTGGCGTTCGTGGTCGACGGCATCCACGCCCACGACGTGGGCCAGATCCTCGACGACCAGGGTGTCGCCATCCGGGTCGGGCACCACTGCGCCTGGCCGCTGCACCGCAAGTTCGGTGTCGCGGCGACGGCGCGCGCGTCGTTCGCCGTGTACAACACCCTCGACGAGGTGGACGCGCTGGTGCAGGCCGTGCGGAAGGCTCAGAGCTTCTTCGGAGTTGCATAAGTCATGCGCATGGAGCAGATGTACCAGGAAGTGATCCTGGACCACTACAAGCACCCGCACCACCGCGGGCTGCGGGAACCGTTCGGTGCCGAAGTGCACCACGTGAACCCGACCTGTGGTGACGAGGTAACCCTGCGCGTGCACATCGACGACGCGGGCGAGGTCGCCGACGTGTCCTACGACGGGCAGGGCTGCTCGATCAGCCAGGCCGCCACCTCGATCCTCACCGATCAGGTGATCGGGCTGCCGGTGCAGCAGGCGCTGAAGGTGGTCGAGTCCTACAGCGAGATGATCTCCAGCCGCGGCACCGTCGAGGGTGACGAGGACGTGATCGGCGACGGCATCGCCCTGGCCGGCGTCGCCAAGTACCCGGCGCGGGTGAAGTGCGCACTGCTGGGGTGGATGGCGTTCAAGGACGCCGTCGTGCGGATCGCCTCGGCCGAAGAAGTCAAGCCTGCCATGGGAAATGGGGAAGCGTGATGAGTGAGACACCGGCTGTCGAAGCCACCGAGGCCGCCGCTCCCGAGGTGGAGCTGACGCCCGAACAGGTCGAGCACCTCGAGAATCTCGAGGAGGCCATGCGCGACGTGGTCGACCCCGAGCTCGGCATCAATGTCGTCGACCTCGGCCTGGTCTACGGCATGTCCGTCGACGACGACAATATCGCCACCCTCGACATGACGCTGACCTCGGCGGCCTGTCCGCTGACCGACGTCATCGAGGACCAGTCCCGCAACGCCCTGGTGCGCAGCGGCCTGGTCGAGGACCTGAAGATCAACTGGGTCTGGATGCCCCCGTGGGGCCCGGACAAGATCACCGAGGACGGTCGCGAACAGCTGCGCGCCCTCGGCTTCACGGTCTAGAAATTGCGCGAAAAGGCCCGGATTCCATGGGAATCCGGGCCTTTTCGGTTCCCGTAGGCCCGCTGGATTCGCCGCCGGGCGCCGATATCCGGTTGCGGGTGCGGCCGCGACGAGGATTATGGAGGAATGGCCGAGTCGAGCAGGAGCAGTGCCGCCGAACGCGGCAGGCACGCGCTCGTCGGCGGTCTCGCCGCGGTCGTTCTCGCGCCGGTGGCGGCCGCGACGACGGCCGCCGTCTATCGATTTCCGGTGCCGCTCGTCGGCTATACCAGCGGAATAGGCGGCGCCCCGACGGCGGCGGTCGGCAGCATCTTCTATCTGGTGCTCGGCGGTGCGGTGGTGCTCGCGCCGGCCGGTGCGCTGGGTGGTCTGCTCACGACGTGGGGGAATCCGGCACCGACCCGGCGCAATTATCTGATCGCCGGCGCGGCCGGATTGTTCGTCGCGTTTCTGGGCGCCGTCGGGCTGGCGCTGCTGGAATTCCTCGTCGGGCCGTGGTGATGTGTTCCTTTGTCGCGCTGTGATTTTCCTCCCTGCTATTGGATGTACGCCGTTGTTCGGCAATAATCCGGAGGTTCCGGACTTCCGGGACAGATTCCAGAGGAGAATTGTTCGATGAGTTTCTTGGGTAAGGCCGGTCTCGCCGTCGCGGCGCTCGGCCTTGCGGCCGGTTCGGTCCTCGGCGCCGGTGCGGCGAACGCGGAGAGCCTGCACGCCGCCATCTCGTTCAGCGACGCGGACTGGGCCTTCGCCTACAGCGTGAACAAGCCGACCGCCGAGGCCGCCGCCGACGAGGCGCTCGCCGCCTGCGACGCCGCCGACTGCCACATCTGGGCCGCCTGGGCCAACGGGTGCGGTGTCATCGTCGAGGGTGACGGGGGCGCGATCGGCATCGGCACGGGTGCCACCAGCCGTGAGGCGGAGACCGAGGCCTACGCCAGCCTGGGCGAGCTGGAGCCGAAGGCGCTGCTCGCGAACACGGGTTCGGCCGCGCTCAGCGGGGCCCACGTGGTCAAGACGATCTGCACGGCCAACGCCCGCTGATCACCGCACGCCGAAGGGCCCGGATCCGCACGGATCCGGGCCCTTCGGGGTCGGGTGGGCCTAGGCGGGCTCCGGCGGGGTGAGCGAGGCGATCCAGGCGCCGATCATGTCGGCGGTGTGGTCGATGACGACCTCGCGATCGAGGCCGTCGTTCTCCATCTCGACTGAGCGCAGCGCGGTGGCGAAGCCGGCGTTGAGGACGACGAAGGCCATGGTGTCGATGTCGAGGTTCTCGGTCGGGCCGAGCATCTGGATCAGGTACAGCTTCATGATCATCCGCAGCCGCGGCTCGAATTCCGGGATGCCGCTGCCGTAGAAGTGCAGATCGGCGACGAGGGCGCGCACCAGCGGCCCGTTGGCGATCAGGATCTCGACCGCGATCCGGATCACCTCGGCGACGGCGTCGCGCGGGGTCTTGTCGGCGGAGCCGGTGAGCAGGCGGCTGTAGCGGTCCTCGACCTGCAGGAACAGGCTGTCGGTGAGTTCCTTGACGATCTCGTCGCGGTCGGTGAAATACCGGTACAGGGTGCCGATGCTCATGCCCGCCTCGGCGGCGATCCGATTGGTCGAGGTGTTGCCGATTCCGCGGCTGCCGAAAAGATGAGCGGACACCGCGAGAATGCGGGCGCGGGTTTCCTTCGCCCGGTCCTGCTTGGGGCGTTTGCGCTGCTTGTCGGCGTGCGGTGGCATTCGGAGACCTCGGTCGAAAGAGGAGTAGAAGGTGAGCAGTTGCTCATCCTAGAGTCATGATCATGGAGAAACCGGAGTGTAGGCCATCACCGGGGCCGGGCACTACGGCAGCTGAACCACCGCCGGCCGCGCCGACGCGGTGTGGAAGGAGTCGACGATGATGACGATCCCCGTGGATGGAGCCCCGATGTGGCAGCCGCTGCGCGATGTCCGGACGCTGACGGGCACGCTGGTGAGCCACTTCGTCGACACCGTGGCCACCTGCCGGACGCTACCCGGCGACGCGATCTCCGGTGACGTCACCGCGGTCACCCGCCTGTGCCTGGAGATCGTCGGCGGGATGCTCGACGGTCGCGACGAGACCGAGCGGCTGAACCGGCTCTCGGTCGCCGCGGCGGGCTGGGCGCGCGAGGGCGTGCCGATCGACGCCATCCTGCACGCCTTCCACGAGGGTGTGCGGATCAGCTTCGACGCCGTCTTCGACGCGGTCGCCGACGACGACCGGGCGAGCCTGCTCGACGGCTTCCGCCGGGCGGTGGCGATCTCGGATCAGCTGTGCACCACCGTGACCCGCGCCTACATCCGGGAGCATCGCGACGTCGCGGGCGAGCATCACACGGCCGTGCACACGCTCACCTCGGCGCTGCTGGCCGGGCAGCCGACGGTCACCATGGCGCGCGAGTGCGGAATCGCCGTCGCCGAGGCGTATTCGGTACTGGCGCTGTCGATCCGGCGTCGCCCCGAGACCGCCGATCCGCGGGTGAACCGGGCGGTGGTGGCTCGCCGCGCGCTGCGCCGGGTGCAGGCCGCGCTCGCGCACCACGGCGGCGACCAGGTGCTGTCGCTGCTGTCGGTGGACGGTGGAACCCTGCTCATCCCGGCCGAGCTGATGGACTCCAGCACCCTGGACGCCCTGATCGCGGCGCTGTCGCGCGCGGCCGATGTCGACGTGACCGGCGCGCTGGTCCCGGCGACCACCGCGGAGATCCCCTCGGCCGCCGAGCGCGCGCACGAACTGCTGGACATGGTCGAACGGCTCGACTGCGAGCCCGGCCTGTACCGCTTCGGCGATCTGGCCCTGGAGTACCAGCTCACCCGTCCCGGCCCCGGCCGCGCCCGCCTCGGCGAGCTGCTCGCACCGCTGGACAGCCACCCCGAGCTCTTCGAGACCCTGCGGGTGCACATCGCCAACAATATGAACCGCAGGCGCACGGCCCGCCTGCTGCACATCCACACCAACACCGTCGACTACCGCCTGCGCCGCATCGCGCAGCTCACCGGTCTGGATCCGGCGCAGGGCTCGGGGCTGTGGCAGCTGCGCTCAGCCATGATCGCCCGCAGCTTCCACTCCGGGCCGACCGTGGAAGCCCGCCTGGCCTGATCCGGAAACCGTTGGCGCGGTGTCCCCTCCCCGGTATATGGTTCAGTGGACCAAAACCTGGGAGGGGATATGACCGTCGAGACCGTCGAGCAGCTGTGTCACGCGATCGAGCAGGGCGCGGCACCGAAATACCTGGCGTTCTGGGGGCATACCCCGCGCGCCGACGGCGCTGTCGGCGCGAGCTGCCTGAGCCAGTGGTGGCCCGCGGAATTCGTCGTCGACGGCACCGCGTTCCGCAGCGCGGAGCACTACATGATGTGGCGCAAGGCGCTGCTGTTCGACGACGAGCGCACGGCGGCTCGCGTGCTCGACGCGAACCATCCGAGCGTGGCCAAGAAGCTGGGCAGGCAGATCAGCGCCTTCGACGACACCGTCTGGGAGCGTGCGCGATTCGAGATCGTCGTCGCGGGCAGCGTGGCCAAGTTCGGCCAGGACGACACCCTGCGCGGCTACCTGCTCGGCACCGGTGCGCGGGTGCTCGTCGAAGCCAGCCCGGTGGACCGGATCTGGGGGATCGGCCTGGCCGCCGACGACGCGCGCGCCACCGACCCGGCGCGCTGGCGCGGCCTGAACCTGCTCGGTTTCGCCCTGATGCGCGCTCGCGAGGTGCTCGCCGCGGCGGCCTAGCCGCCGGCGATCCCCGGTTGTCGGTGGGGGTTGTTAGTCTGTGGCGGACGGACGGACCGGGAGGATTCGGGCGTCACGGTAGGCGAATTCGGTTGGCGTCGTGCTCATGCCGGCGCGCGGCGGAATTCGCGGAACCCGGCCGGGCGGGCAATTCGGGAAAGCTATTTCTCGATGGCCCGTGTGGCGGTTCATGATTGGTTCGGCTTCGACCGCGAAGCCGATTTTTCGATGGGGAGATTCACTGATGTCTGTTGTGGGCAAATATGCCCTGGGTGTGGCCGCCATGTCCGCGGTGGCCGCGTTCACCGTCGTGAACGCCGGCTCGGCCGCCGCGGCCGAGAGCGGCGTGGCGATCGCCGAGGCGCCCGGCTACACCGCCGTCTCGCGCGACGGTGGCTTCCAGGCCGCCGCCGGTGATCTCTACGGCGCGCTGGCGTTGTCGTCGAAGGAGGCCGTGGTCGCCTCGGCGGTCAACTACGGCAGCTGGGCGGCCGCGAGCCAGGCCGCGCTGGCCGAGTGCGGCGTCTGGGACTGCCAGATCGTCGTCGAGTTCCGCAATGCCTGCGGTGCCGTCGCGCAGGGCGCCGACTACCGCTTCGGCTGGTCCTGGGATCACTCCCTGGCCGCGGCCGAGCGCTCGGCGGTCGACGTGCTGGGAATCAGCGCGCCGCCGTTCCCCGACCCGGGTTCGGCCTCGCCGCGTGCGGCGAGCGTCATCCTGTCCGCCTGCACGGCGAACGTCTGACGAACGAGAGCAAGCGGGGTGCGGACCGATCCGGTCCGCACCCCGCTTTTTCGCCATCGGGAATTCTCAGCGCCGCAATACCTTCCGAGCCAGCCAATTGCCGAAGAACTGCACACCCTGCACGCCGGCGATGATGATCAGCGTCGCCACGATCGTGACTTCCCAATCGAATTGCTGATAGCCGTAGACCAGCGCGAAATCGCCGAGTCCGCCGCCGCCGACCGTGCCCGCCATGGCGGAGATGTCCACGATCGAGATGACCACGAAGGTATAGCCGAGGATCAGCGGCCCGAGCGCTTCCGGAATCAGCAGCGTGAGAATGATCCGCAGCGGACCGGCCCCGACGGCGCGCGCCGCCTCGAGCACGCCCGGATCGACCGTCACCAGATTCTGTTCCACGATCCGGGCGATGCCGAACGACGCCGCGACGATCATCACGAACAGCGCCGCCTCGGTCCCGATCGTGGTGCCGACGACCTCGAGAGTGACCGGACCCAGCGCCGCCAGCAGGATGATGAACGGAATCGGGCGCACCACGTTCACCAGCACATTGAGCACCAGGTAGACCGGCGCGTTCGCCAGCAGCCCGCCCCGGCGGGTGGTGTAGAGCGCGGTGCCGAGCGCCAGCCCGATCACCCCGGCCACGACGAAGGTCACGCCGACCAGATAGACGGTGGTCCCGATCGCCTCGAACAGCGTGGGCCGCAGCTTCTCCCAGTTGGTCTCCATCAGCTCGCCTTCCGCTCCAGGTCGGCGACCACGCGGTCGAGCGCGTCGTCGGGGCCGTGCAGCGCCAGCGTGATGCTGCCGAACGTCTTGTCCTGCAACGTGCTCACCCCGCCGTAGACGATTTCGAAGCGCACGTCGGCGGCGGTCGCGGCGGCCAGCGCGGCGCCGATCCCGCTGTCGTCGTCGATGTCGACGGTGACCAGCCTGCCGCCGTGCAGGTCCCGCAGGCGCGCGAGTTCGGCCGCGTCGGGCCGGTTGTGCAGCACGGTGGCCACGAACGACCGGGTCGGCGCGGCCCGCGGCGCCGCGAAGACGTCGAAGGTGGGCGACAATTCGACGATCCGGCCCTCGGCCAGCACCGCCACCCGGTCGGCGACCGCGCGGATCACGTCCATCTCGTGGGTGATCACCACGATGGTCACCCCGAGCTCGGCGTTGATCTTCTTCAGCAGCCGCAGCACCTCGGCGGTGGTCTCCGGGTCCAGCGCCGAGGTCGCCTCGTCGGCGAGCAGCAGCGACGGCGAGGTCGCCAGTGCCCTGGCGATGCCGACGCGCTGCTTCTGCCCGCCGGAGAGCTGGTCGGGGTAGGCGCGCGCCTTCTCGGTGAGACCGACGAAGTCGAGCAGCTCGGCGACGCGCGCCTTGCGTTCGGCGCGCTTCCAGCCCGCCACCTTGAGCGGATATTCGATATTGCCCGCGGCCGTGCGCGAGCGGAACAGATTGAACTGCTGGAACACCATGCCGATATCGCGGCGCAGGATGCGCACCGCCGACTCCGGCACCCCGGTGATCGGGGCGCCGGAGACGGTGATCGTGCCCGAGGTGGGCTTCTCCAGGGCATTGATCAGCCGGACCAGGGTCGACTTGCCCGCCCCGGAATAGCCGATCACCCCGAAGATCTCGCCCGCTTCGATCCGCAGATCGATGTCGTCGAGCGCGACGTGCCGCTCGGCGCCGCTGCCGAAGACCTTGCTGACCGCACGGAATTCGACCGCGGCGTCGGGTGCGCTCACTTGTTCGCGCGGATGCCCTGCTGCACCCGGTCGAGGATCTGCTCGAGCTCGGGGCCCGGGCGGGTCACGGCGACCGCGGTGTTCTTGGTGACCTCCGCGTGCGCGGCGGCCACGGCCGGGTCCTTCCAGATCTCGACCAGCTTCAGGTAGGTCGGGTCGGTCTTGTCTTCGGCCCGCGTCACGATCACGTTGATGTACGGCTCGGCGGCCGGGTTCTTCGGATCGTCCTTGTAGAGCGCCGAATGCGGATCGATCCCGGCGCGGTCCAGGAAGGTGTTGTTGATCACCGAACCGTCGACCGAGGCCAGTGACAGCGCCGTCTGCGCGGCGTCGACCGGGGTGACCGTGACCTTGGAGGCACCCTTGTCGATGTCGGCGGGGGTCGGCTGCGCGGAGGTGCCGGTCAGCTTCAGCAGCCCGGCGGCCTGCAGCACGAACAGCGCGCGGGCCTGGTTGGTCGGATCGTTGGGAATCGCGATCTGACCGCCGGCCGGGATGTCGGCCAGCGCCTTGTGCTTCTTGGAGTACAGGCCCAGCGGCACGATGTAGGTCGCGCCGATCGGGGTCAGCGTGTCCGAACTCGCGACGTTGTACTGCCCGAGGAACTGCAGGTGCTGGAACAGGTTGACGTCGATCTGCTTCTGCGACAACGCGGCATTGGGCTGCTTGTAGTCGGAGAAGCTGGTGATCTTCAGGGTGATGCCCTGTTCCTTGGCCTTCTGCTCGAAGACGTCCCAGGCCTTGTCCCTGTCGGTGGTGCCGATGCGCACCACGGTGCCGGAGTCCGCGTCGTCCGAACCGCACGCCGTGAGGGTGAGGGCCGCGGTTGCTACCAGGACCGGGATCGCCAGTACCCGCCGGAATTTCACTTGATGCTCCCGAATTGCTCGCTGAGGATGAACCCGGTCATCCAAGCCGCCGTTCGTACGCCGAAACAACGGTTTGCGTTGCCTCGAGCGAAACCCTCGGCAACTCCTGGACGTGCGACTACTTTGCGGACGATGCGAGTTCTGCGCCGTCTGCGGCCGGATCCTCGAGACCGACGACCCGGCCGATCCGCAGGCGATGCCGCGTGAGCTGGCGGCGAGGTTCCGCGAGGAGGGATCGCCGCATACGAGAATCGGAGTTTCGTATGCTGCGAGCATGAGGACGTCGAAATCAGCGGGCGGACGCCCCCGCGAGAGCCGGGTCGACACCGCGATCGCGGCGGCGGTGACCGGGGTACTGGCGGAGTCCGGGTACGCGGCGCTCACCGTCGACGCGGTGGCGGCGCGGGCCGGGGTGAGCAAGGCGACGATCTACCGCCGCTTCGCCACCAAGCAGGAGATGACGTTCGCGGTCGTGTTGCACGACCTGGACGAGGCCCCGCCCGCCGACACCGGCACGCTCGAGGGTGACCTGGGCGCGCTGATCGAGCGGATCGGCGAGCAACTCCGTCGCTCCGGCTCCGACGTGATGACGGGGCTGCTCGCCGATATCCGGGCCGACGCCACGCTGACCGAGCGCTTCACCACCACCTACCTGGCGGTGGAACGCTCCGTCATCGGCGAGCTGCTCGACCGCGCGATCGCCCGCGGTGACCTGACCCGGCGCCCCGATCCGGCGATCACCCAGGCGCTACTGCTCGGTCCGCTGTTCGCCTGGATCGTCGTGCTCGACGAAGATCCCGCGCGCGCACCCGAACTCGCGCGCATCGTCGCCCGGATGGTCAGCGACGCGCTCGCGGCGGGCGTGGTGCCCGCCGATCCGTCCTAGCGACGGCGCTCCGCTCAGCGACGCGGGTGCTCCACCGACAAGCGGCCGCGCCGGATGAGGTCGTGGCGGGTGGTGGCCGACATCGGCGGCAGCGGCTGCTCGCCGCCCGCCTCGTCGGGGTTCGGGCGCACGAGCAGGGTGACGGTCGCGGCGGGCACGAAGCCGGTGCTGGTCATCAGCGCGGCCGAGGCGCTGTTGCGGTCCTCGACATCGGTGACGATATGGCGGGCGCCGCGCGCGAACAGCGCCTCCGAGCACACGTTCACCAGCCGCCGCGCGATGCCGTGCCCCTGCATGTCGGGGGCGACCGCGATCCATTCCAGATACGCCCAGTCGTCGCGGTGCTCGAATTCCATCGAGCCGAGCACGAAGCCGACGACCCGATCGGAGTCCAGGGCGACCCAGCAGGCGTTGTCGGGGCCGTCCAGATGCTCGGCGACCGCCGTGAGCGACCACGAGGTGTAGGGCTTGGTGGTCGTGTCGAACACCTGGTGGCCGAGGTCGAGGACTTGCCGCAGATGTCCCAGCCCCATCGGCACGACAGCGATCGAGGAGTCCATGCGGGCCAGTCTGCCCTACGCGCCCTTGCGCGCCGCGGTCTTGCTGTCCGTGGATTTCTTCGCCGCGGCTTTGCGCGGCGCCGCTTTCTTCGCCGGCGCTTTCTTCGCCGCCTTCTTCGCGGGCGCGGGCGCCGCGTCGGCGTCGCGGCGACCGCTGGCCTCGAGGCTGCGCTGGAGCGCCGCGACCAGATCGACGACCTCGGCATCGGGTTGTTCGGCGGGTTCGGCCGAGGCGGCGGTCTCGACCTTGCCGGATCCGCTGGCGATCGCCTCGTCGAGCAGTTTCTGCAATTCGATCTGGTATTCGTCGGTGTATTCGGTGGGATCGAAATCGCCCGACATCGACTCGACCAGGGTTTCGGCCATCTTCAATTCCTGCGGGCGCGGCGCGGGGGCGTCGTCGAGGGCGGGGAAGTCGACGGCGCGCACCTCGTCGGGCCACAGCAGGGTCTGCAGCACGAGCACGCCGTCGCGCACCCGCAGCGCCGCCAGCCTGGTCTTCTGCCGCAGGGTGAAGTGCACCAGCGCGGTCTTGTCGATGCGTTCGAGCGTGGCGGCCAGCAACTGATAGGCCTTGGGCGTGGCCGAATCCGGTTCGAGGTAGTAACTCTTGTCGAACAGCACCGGATCGATCTGCTCGGAGGGCACGAATTCCAGCACCGGGATCTCGTGTTTCTCCGCCGCCGGGAGTTTCGCGAAATCGGCGTCGGTGAGCACGACCTGGTCGCCGTCGGCGGAGACGTAGGCCTTGTCGATGTCGGAATACTGGACGGAATTGCCGCACACCTGGCAGACACGGTCGTATTTGATCCGGCCGCCGTCCTTGGCGTGGACCTGATGGAACCGAATATCGTGGTCCTCGGTCGCGGTGTAGACCTTGACCGGGACATTGACCAGCCCGAATGCGATCGAGCCCTTCCAGATCGATCTCATATGGCAAGGTTACTGGTCCTGGCGTTTTGCGCCACCCGAACTTCTGCGCGACCTTGGGGTTTCCTACGGTTGGTTACGGTTGTCT